>JACFMQ010000014.1 GCA_019455325.1 Rhodocyclaceae bacterium
TATTTCTTCCTGAAGATCAAGGCTGCCTTCCCCGGTAAAGCGCGATGAACCTTTTTTGGCGCATCAATTCGAGTTGCGCGGCGGATGTGGCGTATATCGCATATGACGAGTAGTTGGTTTCGCTCTGCCACTGCACGCCCCCGCCCACGGTCAGCCCTTTAACGGCGGCAGGCTTCCAGGTGGTGAACAGCTTGAGGCTGTGCTTGGGCGCATAGATCGAATTCAACCGGCCACCGTCAGCGTCTCTGGTAACGATGCGCGCGTAGCCACCCTGCAACTGCCAGCCCGGCGCCAGTTCGCCCGACACTTCCAGTTCCCAGCCCCGGCCCTTGGTGCCATCTTCGGCGCTGTAGGCAAAGTCGCCATCAGGGGTATAGACATTGTCGAGCGCTACGGCCAGGTTGTCCTTGCGTGTCTCGAACACGGCCACACTGGCATTCAGGCGGCCGCCAAACCATTCGCCCTTCAGGCCCAATTCGACGTTCTTGCCTTCCTCTGGATCAAGGAAGCGGCCATTCACATCCTTGCTGCTCTGCGGATTGAAGATTTCGGTATAGCTGGCGTAGGCAGACAGCGATTTGTTGAAGTCGTACACGATGCCCGTGTAAGGCGTGAAGACGGAGCTTTCCTTTCTGTCGTCCGTCGTGGCCCCGGTCAACCGATCGAAAGTGTTGGTTTTCCAGTTGCTCAACCTCCCACCGAGGATCACCGACAGATCGTCCGTGGGACGCAGCCGCGTGCCCAGGAACAAACCGTACTGTTCGGTTTTGAGCGCATAGTTTTCCAGGTCAACCTCAGCCCAGTCGGGTTCAGGATGGCTGCCGTTCCAGTTCAGGGCATTGGCCGTCGAGGTGCCGAACCGACCAAATCTCTTGTGCTCCGTCAGTCGCGTGCGGTAGCCATTGAAGCCTGCAACCAGATCGTGTTGCCTGCCCCACAGGCCATAGCGGCCATTCAGGCGTAAATCCCATTCATGCGAACGGGTCGTGGTAGGCGATAGGGTCAAAGACGGACGAAACGTGGTGATGGTGCCATCCGAGTTCAAACTCAGGACGCCGCCGGATTTGCCACTCACTTCAAAGGTGGTATGGCTATAGCGCGCCTTGGCCTGCCAATCATCGTTGAAGCGGTGTTCCAGCGCCAGCGACGCCACGGTTTTCTCCTGATCCCCGTCAGACCAGTCGGTGGCGGCGTTGTCGGAGCGCGAGAATGGCGTCGCCGTACCGGTGTCGGCGAATGTCACGGGAAAGAAAGCGTTAGTGCCAATGCCCTGGTATTTCTCGCGATGATGCTCCAGCGCCAGGCTCAGCAGCGTGTCTTTGCCCAGATCGGCGTCCAATACCGCGTACCCCACATTCCTGTCGTACCCCTGGCGGCTCACCCAGGACCTGCCTTCGTCATGGAAAGCCACCACGCGCCCGCGCAGGGTGCCTGCCGCGTTGAGCGGGCCGCCAAAGTCGGCCACGGTACGGTATTGGTCCCAGCGGCCAACGGTGCCGGTCAGCGAGGCCTGGAAGATGTCGGTGGGCCGCTTGCGCACCAGGTTGACGCTGCCACTGGGGTCGCCATTACCGCTGAGCAGGCCGGTGGAACCACGCACCACGGTCACCGAATCGTAGAGCGCCGTGTCAAGCCCGCCGAGGCCAAACCATCCTGCCCCATCCATGCTGAATGTGTAGGGCGAAACCGCAGCGTCATCGATCTGGAACCGGCTCAGCAGATAGCCGCGCGAATAAACGGGGGCGAGGGCAAGAGATGACGGGGAACTGCTTCCCCCCACCGACAAGCCGGGCACCTGTGCCAGCGCCTGCCCCAGCGAGTTCAGGTTCTGGTCATCCAACCGCTGGCGCGTTACCACCGTCACCGACTGCGGCGTCTCGCGCAGCGACAGGTTCAGGCCGGTGGCAGCGCTGGTGCTGCCGGTGGTGTAAGAGCCTGTACCTTCGGTAAGGCCGCTGCGCGTGGCCTGCGCCGTCACTACCACATCGCCCAGCATCCGCGCATCGCCGCGCTCCTGACTCGGGCGCGCCACGGTGAAGGTGCGGGCGTCCCTCGCCCTCGCCTCCAGACCGCTACCGGCAAGCAGGCGTTGCAGGGCCTCGGCAACCCGGTAGTTCCCCTTGAGAGCCGGGGCAACCCGACCTTCGGCAAGCGCCCCCGCATAGATGATCTGCACGCCGGCCTGCCGCGCCAGCGCGTTGAGCGATTCACCCAGCGGCGCGGCGGGCAGGTCGAGGGCGATGGCGGCAACCGCACTGGCGGCGGCCGCCTCCTCGGCTTGCACGAAATTCGGCAACCCCGCGCCGGCAGAGGCCAGCGCAAGGCTGATCGCCAGCGTGTGCCGCGAGAAATTCGGACGCGCCGCGGCACGTCCGGGTTGAGAACTGCGAGTATGGATCGGCTGGTTCATTGAAGAGTCCCCCATTGATTGGTTGGTTGCATCAATGAACCTGTCGTTTGGGCAGCGTCGGCCCCCTACCCCGGGGTGAAAACTATTTTATGAACGATGACGCTCTCGCTGTGCTCACTGCGTTCTCTTGGAGGCTGCAGACCTTCCTTAAGCGGCCTGCCGAAGGCAGGTCCGCTTGAAGGATGGGTTGGGTGTCAATTTTTGGTCTTCCCCTGCAATTCCGCAGGCTCTGCATTTGCTTTGTATAGCGCTAGGGAAGGTCTGCACAACCCCCGCTGTGGCGTGAGTTGATGGATCCAATTTCAGATGAAAACGATTGCAGGCTCGCAAGGTTGGTTTGAAGGGGGATTTTGCCCGGATTCACGGCCTTCTGGCCGCATGCAGACGCACTCATCCTCGCCCCTCCTGCAACAGCGTGCGACGCACCATCCAGAGGTTGGACAGCGCAAACAGCGTGTGCAACTGAACGGGGCTGGCAGCGAAACTACGCCAACTCCACCGAGGCCAGCGCCGACCTCACCCATTACATCGTCGGCTTTTACAACACCCACCGGCTGCACTCCACGCTCGGATACCAATCACCAGCCGACTACGAGAAAGCCTCTACCTGAAATCCCCTATCCCAGTGTCCACTAAAACTTGACCACGACAAGTCGAGACGGTCTGATGGCGCACAACTGTTCCTCCTCTGCCGTTTCGTTACATTCCCCGGTTGAAAAACCATTACGTCAGCGTGTCCTTTACGAACTGTGCTTTAAAAACCCCAGCTTTTTTCAAAACTTCCTTTGCTGCCTTTATGTAATCTCGAACCATCCCCCCGTCTTCCATAAACATTGCATCACTTGCTTTTTGTGGAAGAAGCTTTAGAGCTTGATCTGCACGCTGCTGCGCATGTTTGATTTTTGCACGATCGCCTTCGGATTTGCCATGTATTCTTGCGATTTCTAAGGCGCAAGCAGTAAAAATGGCATTCACACAATTTTCGATAAAATCTTCTTTTGTATTAATATTTTCGCCAAGAGCAAAATGTGAAAACCTCTTGTGGATTTCTTTAACTCTATCTGCTTTGAGTGTTTTGAGATAGTCAGGCAGATTCACTTCAATATTAGAAATGTTATGAATATAGTCATTTCTAATTTCTGCGACAGTCAGAAACAAGAACTTCTGTTCTTTTGTGATGAGCTTCAAATCAAATGCAAGGTTGAGTCGTGCTATTTGAGGAAGATTACTGATCGTGCCATATGTGTCTTTTTCGTTGAGGTGCTGCACAAGAATCTTTGTAAAAAATCCCTCAGTGAATTGCGCAAACTTTGATATAAAGCTCCAAGAGTTTTTCTCATCATGAATCCCAACGATAAAATCGTTACTGATTTTCAACTCTGAATGAAGTTTTTCGAGAGCAATTTTCAAGGTATTTTTGAAGATATCCATTTGGTTTCCTAGGGAAGGTCTGCAAAACCTCAGCATCCGGTGCCTGATGTGAGAGAGTATCGTGATGAAGCAAATAAGCCTGTGTGAGAGCGGATTCGAGCGCAAGACCAAGCGCACGCGCAAGCGTGAGTTTCTGGAAGAGATGAACCTGGTGGTGCCCTGAGGTGATTTGGTGTCGCTGATTTCCCCGCACGCGCCAGCGCGGGGCGCCAAAGGCGGACGTCCGGCGTTTGCCGTCGAAACCATGCTGCGCATTCATTTCATCCAGCAGTGGTTCAACCTGTCGGACCCGGCAATGGAAGAAGCGCTGTACGACATGGCGCTGTTTCGTGAGTTCGTGGGCCTGGATGCAGGCGAAGACAAGCTGCCCGACGAGAGCACCATCCTGCGCTTTCGTCATCTGCTCGAAGCGCACAACCTGAGCCTGCAGATCCTGGCCACAGTCAACGCCATACTGGCGGCCAAGGGTCTTCTGTTGAAGAGCGGCACAGTGGTCGATGCCACCTTGATGCCGCACCGAGCTCGACCAGGAACAGCCGTGGCGAACGCGATCCCGAGATGCACCAGACCAGGAAGGGCAACCAGTGGCACTTCGGGATGAAGGCCCACATTGGTGTCGATGCGGACTCGGGACTGGCGCACACGGTGGTGGGCACGGCGGCCAACGTCAATGACGTGACGCAGGCGCATGCCTTGGTGCACGGAGAAGAGGCGGACGTCTTTGCTGACTCGGGTTATCAAGGTGTGGCCAAGCGCGAAGAGACGCAAGAAATCAAGGCCAATTGGCACGTGGCGATGCGACCGGGCAAGCGCAGGGCGCTGGACAAGGCCACGCCGATGGGCGAGCTCATGGACAGGCTGGAGCAGGTCAAGGCGCGCATCCGCACCAAGGTCGAACACCCGTTTCGAGTGATCAAGCGCCAGTTCGGGCACGTGAAGGTGCGCTATCGAGGGCTGCTCAAGAACACGGCGCAGTTGCACACGCTGTTTGCGCTGTCCAACCTCTGGATGGTGCGTCGCACGCTGTTGCAGGAGGGGCGAGGATGAGTGCGTCTGCATACGGCCAGAAGGCTGTGAATCCGGGAAAAATCCCCCTTCAAACCAACCTTGCGAGCCTGCAATCGTTGTCATCTGAAATTGGATCCATCAAATCACGCTACGGCGGGGGTTGTGCAGACCTTCCTTAGGCTTCGGTGGTGCTGGGCGCACGATGGGACCCTTGATAAACACCAAGTGATTGCAAAAGAGGCAGGCTCAATTCTTGCGGAAGCATGAACCACACTGGATTGCCAAATGTCTTGGGATAGCCTTGATCTTCCCCTTCACCGTTCCAGCGCATTGCTAGCCGATATGTATCATCCTCCCAAACACCCCAAGCAACGGAAAACCCGTTGAGGTTATAGACAATCTCGATCACTTTGAAATTGTGCGGATTTACAGCGGATGGATCTGGCATGTTCGTTCCCTGTTGGTTGAGAAGCCTAACTAAATTAAAAACGGCCTCGGCTTGAATGAATTGTTAGAGCGCATCCGAGCTATGCATAAATGGCAACCAGCTCAGCAATCTTCTTAGCTACCACAGTCATCGAGTCCTCTGCGGTATCTAGGCCGCTCCTTGAGGCGAGCATTGGGCTGACATTGCGAAGGGCGTCATAGGTCGTTTTGTGCACGATTGGCACAAGCTGATTGCGTGCCAGCAAAGCAGAAAGCTCTTTGTCGGCGACGCCTTCTTTGGGCAGTCTTGTAAGGAGCGCAGGCGTTACGAGAACAAGCCCGATTTTTGAGTTGGCCAAGCCCTTGTCGATGGCGCGCATCATTGGGACACCTAGGCCAAGGTCCTTCTCGCTGAACCAAACCTTGACGCCAGCCGCCACGAGCAAGTCATGCAGCTCTTTAGCTGACTCTTGCCGGTCGTCCCATGCGTGGCATAGAAATACATCGCGAAGATCTGGTTGCTGCGCTGCCCGTGTTTCAACGACTTGGCGGACTGGCGTCAGTGAAACTATTTGGGCCGGTGTGTATGAAACAGACGATCCCGCTCTCGACCAGCGTGGTCGTGAGCCACCACCAGATCGGCTGCTGCTGCCATTACTGCCATAGCTGCTCCCGCCGCTACCAGGTGACGGATACGACGACGGTGTATAGCCGCTGTAGCTACTGTAACCGCCATAGCTGCGGTGACGACAGGCTGGACAAGCCGCTGCGGCTGCCGCTGAATGGTGTCCGCGAACTGGAGCGGTGCATTGAGCCATTTTCATTTCCCCGGTTGATTTTATTAGTGGACTAGCGACTATATTTGTCGATGCGCTCTAACGTTCAAGGTCAGGGACGCTACGCGACGCTTTATCGCGCAGTATCCCCTTGCACCGCAGGGTTAGCCCTCTTGTGCGCCCCGCAAATGGACAAAACGATGAAATGCCAGTAGGTCACGCTGTAGGTATTTCAACGTATATGGATTGCGGGCAGCCTTGCCATCAAGCCTTACGCTTAGGTACGCCCAGAGCACTTCGACACCAAGCCTTATGACGAGAAGGAGCGTCAGCAAACCTGCGAGAAAGACAACCAACAATAGCCAAACAAAAACAACCAAGGCTAGTTTTTCACCGGCGAAAAACTCAAAGACGCCGGAGATGCTCCCACCCTCACGGATAGAAAGCGCAGTCAACACAGACACAACAACAACCAACAGTGCATAGATGCGCTGCTTCGAATCCGGGTCGTACAGGAAGAGAAGGATTCGCGAAAAACCAAATGCCAAGGGATTTCTCAATTGATCTTGATACGTAATTGCCTTCTGAATGTCGTCTGCAAAGGCAAGATACTCAGCTTCGTGGCGACCAAAGAATCGCTGAAGCAAGAACCGCCGTGCTTGCTCGATTGATGAGAATGACTGTCGATATTTGGAATTGACCCTTTCCAGAACAACTTTTGCTTTATCCGACTGGAGCTTGTTAGAAACTGCGAGGATGGCAAACTCAAGCACGATTAGCGATAAGAATTGCCAATCGAGAAACAGCGCCGTTCCGTTTAGTTTTGTGCCACTTGTCACGAATGCGAAGCCTTGCGCGATAAATACAAGTAGCAAGACTATCCAGAGCCAAGGCCAAGGCGACTTCAATATGTACTGAAGTCCAAACCGCTCCAATACAGAGTAGTAGTGGTTCGCGGTCACGAAGAGACGGTTCATCGTTTCTGAGGGCTAACGAATAGCGTTTATCCGCCGAAGCGAAGGCGTATGGAGAGGTGGCAGCATGATGTCGGCGGATAAACCTTGTTGGACTGAAGCGCCGGTTGGCGGATGCTGTGGGGATTGTAAGGCGAGCGCTTCCAAAGTCAATCGTTTGGCATGGCTGCTGCGCGCGTTCGGCAAGTTGTCGGGGCGATGCGGCCGGCTTGTTGCAGAGAATCACCACCCATCCTGCCCCGGAGCATGCCTGGCCCGAGCCCAGAGCGAACGCCTCCGCGAGCCCAGCCTCCCTTGGCCCGAAGTCGCTCCGTCTCTGCACCTGCATCCGCTCACGGCGGCCCCCGCACTGGCGGAATGGCTGCTACCACCCGAAACACCCCCGTGCCGCAGCATGGGTAGCGGTGCCGCCCGAATTGCCCCACGCGCTGCATGAACGTCGCCACCGACTCGATCACGGCCGGCAAGGGCGGCGGCACGTCGAAGTGCCTGCCGGGCGCCGGCCAGCCCGGTGCGCTTCCTGCCGGCTACCGTATCGGCACGCATCCGGAACGTAAACACCAGATGGAATACGGCGCCGGCAGCACCTCGCGCCCCTACGCTCAACGCGCCAGAATATCCACGCTGCCGTCGGCTTTGCGCTCGACCGCAACCGGCAGGATGCCGGGAAGCAGATCGAGCAGTTGCTCGGTGTTGTCGCTGGCGAACACGCCGGAAACCTGCAGGGCGGCGACATGCTGCCCGTGGATGCGGATTGCCTGGCCGCGATAGCGCTGAATCTCGGCAGCGGCTTCGCGCAGCGGCGTGTTCTGGAAGACCAATTCGCCCTTTTGCCACGCGGCGCCGCGCTCCGTGTCGAATCCACCGACGGACGGCCCCCCCTGCCCCGCGCCGCCGCCCGCATCGGCCGGAACGCCGGCCCGCTGACCGGCCTGCAGCAGAATCCGCGCATCGTCGGCGCCACCGTCGCGCCAGACGGCAACCCGGCCTTCATACACCGAGACCTCGGTGATCCCGGGCTTGCGCCAGACGTCGAAGCGGGTGCCGACGACGCGCACCCTGGCGCTGCCGGCGGCAACCTCGAACGGCCGCCAGGCGGAGGGGCTGACGCTGAACTGCGCCCTGCCCTGTTCGAGGCCGACGCGGCGCGTGCGCAAATGCCAGGCGACGGTGAGCCGGGTTGCGGTGTCCAGCGTCAATTCGCTGCCGTCCGCCAGGCGGACGACCTCGCGCTGGCCCACCCGGGTGGCGTGGGTTTCGCTGCGCCAGGCGGGGTCGGCCCACCACAGCCCGGCCAGCAGCGCGACGGCAAGCGCGCCGCCGGCCTGCCCGGCGGTGCGCTTGCGTCCGGCCCGCGCCGGCGGAATGGGGAAGTGCGCCTGCAGCGCGGCGCGGTGATCGTCTAGCGCGCGTTCGACCGGCGGCGTTCCGCCGACGCCGGCCGCCGGCCATTCGTCTCCGGTCGGCACGGCCGCTCTTGCCGGGGCGCGTCGCTGCATGCCTCTCAGCCCGCCGTGTCGTCGGACGGCGATGCGCCGGCGAGGGTTTCCGACAGCGCGTAGCGGCAGCAGGCGATGCCGATGCGGATGTGCTTTTCCACCGTCTTCGGCGAGATGCCGAGGTATTCGGCAACCCTGGGCTGCGTCCATTCGTGAATCTTGTGCAGCACAAACACGTCGCGGCAGCGCGGCGGCAGCGATTCGACGGCCTGGATCAGCAGGGTGAATTGCTGGCGGGCGTAACAGCGGCGATCCGGCTCGGCCTCGCCGGCGGCGGCGTATTCGAGATATTCCGGGCAATCGTCGCCGGCGCTCGCCAGCCGCCGCCACAGCGCCTCGCTGCGCAGGTTGTCGATGGCGCGGCGCTTGCTGAGGGTGCGCAGGAAGGCGAGCGGCACCCGCAGGTCGGCCGCCGATTCGTGCCCGCGCAGCAGTTGCAGGCAGACTTCGTGCACCGCCTCGCGTGCCAGATCGCGGGTCTGATGGGCGCTCCCCGATGCCGCCGCCCCGTCCCGGCGCCGGAGCACGCCGCTCGCATGGCGGACCAGTTCATCGTAGTGACGGACCAGGAGATCGGTGAGCGACAGAGGCTTGCCCTGTGGAAACATGGCAGCGAAAGCGAACGAATGGAAAGCGCGGAGTATAGCAACGATGGAGAATGATTCCCAATAACAATCGGCGCTCCGCCTCGGCCGGCGGCCGTGCGCCTGCCGCATTTGCGCTAGAATGCGCCCCGTCACTGGGGAGTAGCCACCCGCCGAAGTCGTACCGCGAGCGGGGCCTGCGTCAACACACTTGTCCGTCAGGGCATGGCGCAGGCGGTCGTGGAGCCGCACGGGTTCCGCGCATCCGGCAAGACCTTTGACCGCGCTGTCGCCGCCGGGGCCGGGGGACAGCACGGTCATCGGTCATGGATTCGGCCCCCGGAGCATTCCTTTGGACGCCTTCCTCGTTTCCACCGGCATCGTCGCCCTCGCCGAAATCGGCGACAAGACGCAGTTGCTCGCCTTCATCCTCGCTGCCCGCTTCCGCAAGAAGACGCCGATCGTCCTCGGCATCCTCGTCGCCACGCTGCTCAATCACGGCTTCGCCGGCGCGCTCGGCGCCTGGCTGACCTCGCTGGCCAGCCCGCAGACGATGCGCTGGATTCTCGGCGCCTCCTTCGTCGGCATGGCCGTCTGGACGCTGATTCCCGACAAGTTCGACGAGAGCGAGGCGAAGTTCGCCCGGCTCGGCGTCTTCGGCACCACGCTGATCGCCTTCTTCCTCGCCGAGATGGGCGACAAGACGCAGATCGCCACGGTCGCGCTGGCCGCGCAGTATCGGGATTTCGTTCCGGTCGTCGTCGGCACCACACTCGGCATGATGATCGCCAACGTGCCGGCGGTGCTGCTCGGCGACCGCATCGCGCACCGCATGCCGGTGCGCCTGGTGCACGGCGTCGCCGCCGCGATCTTCCTCGCCCTCGGGCTGGCCACGCTGGCCGGCGTTGGCGAGGCCTTCGGCTTCTGAGACGTCAGACCACCGTCACCGGCACCCGCTTCGCCAGCGCGCAGAACAGCTCGTAGCTGATGGTGCCGGCGGCGGCCGCCACCTCGTCGGCGGGCAGGCCCTCGCCCCACAGCGTCACCGGCGTGCCGACGCCGGCTTCGCGCAGGTCGGTCAGGTCGACGGCCAGCATGTCCATCGACACGCGGCCGACGATGCGCGTGCGCCGGCCGCCGACCAGCACCGGCGTGCCGGTCGGCGCGTGCCGCGGATAGCCGTCGGCGTAGCCGCAGGCGACGACGCCGACGCGCGTCTCGCGCCCGGCGGTGAACAGCCCGCCGTAGCCGACGCGCTCGCCGGCGGAGAGCGTCTGCACGGCGATGATCTCGCTCGCCAGCGTCATCGCCGGCCGGAGGCCGAGCGACTCGGCGCTCTCATCGGCGAACGGGCTGCCGCCGTAGAGCATGATTCCCGGCCGCACCCAGTCGCGGCCGGTCTGCGGATGGCGCAGGATGGCCGCCGAATTGGCCAGCGACACCGGCCCGCGCCATTCGCCGGCCATCGCCCGGAAGCGCTGCAACTGCCAGTCGATGCCGCGCTCGCCGTCGGCTTCGGCGAAATGGCTCATCAGCGTCACCTCGCTCACCGCCTTGTTCTTCGCCAGTTCGTCGCGCAGCGCGCCGAGCTGCTCGGGGCGAAAGCCGAGCCGGTTCATGCCGGTGTTGAGCTTCACGTAGACCGGCACGCGCAGCGGCAGGCCGGCCTGGCGCAGCAACTGCAACTGGTCGAGGCGGTGAACGACCAGCGACAGCCGGTGCTCGGCGACGAGTTCGAGGTCCTCGGCCGTGAAGAAGCCTTCGAGCAGCAGGATCGGCTGGCGGACGCCGGCCTGGCGCAGCGCCACCGCCTCGGCGAGGTCGAGCAGCGCGAAGCCGTCGGCGGCCTCGGCCAGCGCGTCGGCGGCGTTCAAGAGGCCGTGGCCGTAGGCATTGGCCTTGACCACCGCCCAGGCGCGGGCGCCGGGAACGCGGGCCTTGGCGAGCAGGTAGTTGTGCAGCAGCGCATCGCGGTCGATGCGGGCGCGGATCGGACGTGGCATCAGGCGGCAAGCTCCCGCAGGCGGCGTTTGGCGAATTCCATGAAGGTGGCGACGACGCGCGAGCGGAAGCGTTCCTTCGGGCAGATCAGCGACAGGCGGCGGATCAGCGGCGGCGACAGCGGGATGGCGACCAGGCTGCCGAGCTGCAGCTCGCGGCCGACGCTGGCGCGCGAGACGACGGCGAAGCCGAGGCCGGTGCAGGCGACGCCCTTCAGCGCCTCCAGGCTGCCCAGCTCCATCAGCGTCTTCAGCTTGTCCGGCGGCACGCCGGCGCTGCGGAAGTAGGCGTCGGTGACTTCGCGCGTGCCGGAGCCCGGTTCGCGCGAGATGAATTCGTATTCGAGCAGCGCGCGCGGCGTCACCGAGGCCATGCCGTTCAGCGGATAGTCGGGCGCGCAGATGACCTGCAGCTCGTCGTCGCAGCAGGGTTCGCCGAGCAGATTGGGCAGCCGGGGCTGCGACTCGATCAGGCCGACGTCGAGCGAGTGCTCGGCGACGCGCGTCTCGATGCTCTCCGAGTTGGCGACGGTCAGCCGCGCCCGCACCTGCGGGTAGAGCGAATTGAACTCGCCGAGGATGCGCGGCAGCATGAACTCGGCGATCGTCGTGCTGGCGCCGACCATCAGCGGCCCGCGCATCTGGCCGGTCATCTCGGCGAGCCGCGTCTCCATCTCGGTAGAGAGACCGAGGATCTTCTCGGCGTATTCGCAGACCAGCTCGCCGGCCGGCGTCAGCGCGATGCGGCCGTGACCGCGCTCGAACAGCCGGGTGTTGAACTGCTCCTCCAGTTGCTTGATCTGGAAGGTCACGGCCGGCTGCGTCATGAACAGCGCCTCGGCGGCCTTGGTGAAGCTGAGGTGCCGGGCGACCGCATGGAACACCTGCAGGCGACGGTCAGCCATAAAAAAACGGTCTCCGCATATACATGGGCTCTATTCAAGCACATCCGCCGCGCCTTGGGCATCCTTCGCCCGCCAGCCCCGCTGCGTCAACGCGGCCGCCGGAGCTTTCGTGGTATAAACCCGCGACCCGCAAACAGGCAACCAGAAGAACCGACACGATGCCCTTCGGCTTCTACATCATCATGGCGGCGCAGTTCTTTTCCGCGCTCGCCGACAACGCCCTGCTCATCGCCGCCATCTACGCCCTGCGCGAACTGCAGGCACCGGCCGAATACGAGCCGCTGCTGAAGACCTTCTTCACCGTCTCCTACGTCGCGCTCGCCGCCTTCGTCGGCGCCTTCGCCGACTCGATGCCGAAGTGGAAGGTGATGTTCGTCAGCAACACGATCAAGATCGTCGGCTGCGCGATGATGTTCTTCATGGTCCATCCGCTGATCGCCTACGCCGTCGTCGGGCTGGGCGCCGCCGCCTACTCGCCGGCCAAGTACGGCATCCTCACCGAATACCTGCCGCATCGCCTGCTCGTCGTCGCCAACGGCTGGATCGAGGGGCTCACCGTCGGCGCCATCATCCTCGGCGTCGTCCTCGGCGGCGCGCTGATCAAGCCGGAGGTGGCGCAGGTCCTGCTCGCCTTCGACTTCCCGCTGATCGACACCGGCGTCGACACCACCGGCAGGATGGTCGTCGCCATCGTCGGCGGCCTCTACCTGATCGCCGCCCTCTTCAACCTCTACGTGCCCGACACCGGCGTCGACCACAAGCCGCTGAAGAAGAACCCGTGGTATCTGGTGCACGAGTTCAGCCACTGCGTGAAGCTGCTCTGGCGCGACAAGCTCGGCCAGATCTCGCTCGCCGTCACCACGCTGTTCTGGGGCGCCGGCGCCACGCTGCAGTTCATCGTCATCAAGTGGGCCGAGGTGGCGCTCCACCTCGACCTCTCCAAATCCTCGATGCTGCAGGGCGTCGTCGCCATCGGCGTGGCCGCCGGCTCGGTCTTCGCCGCCCGGCTGATCACGCTCAGGAAATCGGTCAGGGTCATTCCGCTCGGCATCGCCATGGGCCTCATCGTGCTGATCATGAACTTCGCGCGCGACATGTGGCTGGCCGTGCCGCTGCTGATCCTCATCGGCGCCCTCTCCGGCTTCTTCGTCGTGCCGATGAACGCGCTCCTGCAGCACCGCGGCCACATCCTGATGGGCGCCGGCCACTCGATCGCCGTGCAGAACTTCAACGAAAACCTCTCCATCCTGGTGATGACCGGCCTCTATTTCGCGATGATCCGCGCCGACCTGTCGATCTACTGGGTGATCACGCTGTTCGGCCTGTTCGTCAGCGGCACCATGTACCTCGTCAAGCGCCGGCACGAGCAGAACCAGCGCGAGCACGACGACGTCATCCACCTCGACGACAGCGGCGCCCGCCACTGATCCCGTCGCGCCCGCCGGCCGGCGGGCCATATCCATATCAGGAACAAGTCGTTCCGGCGCCGTGCGCGGCCGACTAAGCTTTTCTCCACGGTCCGGCAAGGCAGCGCCGCCGCCCCTCCGGCGCGGGCGCATCGGGTCACGGCCGCTTCACGCGGCGGTCACGAACGCCTGCCAGCATTCTGCCGTTACCGGCCGGAAAGGAGAGTGCCCCATGCGCGACCGCGATACCGTCTGCACCGCCTGCTTCCCCGAGGGCGCTCGCCCGCAGTGCCGCGTCTTCGCCGAGAGTTTCGCTGCGCTGACCATCTACAGCGGCCTGCACGCGGCCGGCAAGGCGCCGGCGATGTGCCAGGGCGAGGACGGCCGCTTCCGCGTCTGCCACCAGCCGCCGGCCGCCGTCGTCGCCATGCCGCGGCTGCGCGCCTGCGCCGCCTGAGGCTCAGCGCCGCCGGTTCCGCGCCCGCCAGGGTGCGTCGGCGCCGAGGAAGGCGCGCAGCGCCGCCGGCAATCCTTCCCGCAGCAGCACCGCCTGCCCGGCCAGCCAGCCGCGCAGCAGGTCGGCGTCGGCCAGCCCGCGCCGCCCGGCGACGAAGGACTGCGCGAAATCGACGTCGTTCAGCCGGCCGAGCGTCTCCTGCAGGGCCGCCGCCTGCCCGAGATAGCGGCGCAGCGCCTTCTTCGGATAGAGCGGCGCCAGGAATTCCAGCGCGTAGCGCAGATGCTTGGCGGCGATGCGCAGCCGATGGTGCGCCTCCGGCGCCGCCGCCAGGCCGGCGGCGAGACGGGCGGCGGCGCGCGCCTGCCGGCGCAGGCGGCGGGCGGCGAAGTCGGCCAGTGCGATCTCGTCGTCGCCGTCCGGCAGGGCGTGCAGCGCCGCCGCGAAAGCCAGCGCCAGGCGGCCGGAGACCGGCGCGGTGAAGGCGGCGCGGACTTCGCGCCGGGCGCGCGCACGCTGCCGTTCGATCTGCGCCGGCAGCGCGCGCAGGCCGCGATGCGCGGGAAAGGCGGCGAGCAGCGGCGGCAGCACCTCGCCGACGAAGACGTCGAGGTTGCGCGCCGCGCCCAGGCGCTGCGCGAAGTCGCGCCAGGCCGGCCGCCAGGCGGCGGCGAAGTCCGCCGGCAGCAGCGGCGCCCAGAAGCGCAGCGCCGAACGCAGCCGGCGCACGGCGACGCGCGCCTGGTGCACGAACTCCGGATCGTCGCCGGCGTGCGCGCCGGCCTCGTTGCGCAGTAGTTGGTCGAGGCAGTCGAAGGCGACGGCGCGGAAGGCGGCCAGCGGCGCCATGTCCGCGGCCAGCGGCGAAGCGCCGGCGCGCGCCGGCTGCGGCGACTCGCCGCGGAACAGGCGGTAGCCGCGCTCGGCCTTGCTCGCCGCCTCGGGGCGCAGCGGCAGATCCGCCTGCAGGGCCAGCGCCAGGTCGAAGAGCGCCGACGGCGGCCCGGCGAGCAGTTCCAGTTCGACCTCGCAGATCGGCGCCGTGCGCTCGCCGTGGCGGATGCTGCCGCGGTCGAAGGCCAGCTCGACGCGCACGCCGGCCGCCGGTTCGAGCAGCCAGGCGCTGCGCCGGAAATCGGTGACGAAGGCCGGCTGCAGCGCCGGCCGCAGGCGCTCCAGGCGGCGGCGCAGGCGCTTGTCGTCCACGTGCGAAAAATCGAAGACGCCCGGCTGGCTCGGCGCCTCCCACTCGCTGCGCCGCGCCAGCCCGCCGCTCGCCGGCTCGGCGCTCTTGACGGTGAGCAGCCAGCCGCGCGCATTGCGCCGGTGGCGCAGCGCGACGCCGGCGCGCAGCAGGTCGAGCCCGGGCGTGTCGTAGTAGACGTTGGCCAGGCGCTGCGTCGCCGGCTTCGCCGCGGCGAGCAGCGGGTGCCGGCGCAGCGCGGCAGCGGCGGCGGCAGGCAGGCTCAGCTTGAGTTCGGTTTCGACGGCCATGCGGGAAGACGGGAAGGCGGGTGGAAGCGCGATGATACCCACATCACCCGCCCGGGATTATTTCAGCGCCGGGCGACGCTGGCGCAGCCGCGCCAGCGCCGTCGCGTAGTCGTAGGCTTCGATCGCCTGCTCGATCGCCGCGAAATCGTCGCCGAGCGCATCGCGCAGCAGCGGCGCGGCGGCGGCGAAGCGCCGGTTGGCGGTCGTGTCGTCGCGCGCCAGCAGGGATTCCAGGTGCGTCAGCGCGGCGTCGGCATCGGCGTCCGCGGCATCGCCCGGCGCCGGCGCCGCCGCCGGCAGGATCGCCCGCAGCGCACCGCTCAGCGCCGACAGGTCGCGTTCCAGCGCGGCCAGCGCCGCCGCCGCCGGCGCGCCGGTGCGCAGCGCCGCCTCCAGCGCCTCGGCGGCAGCCTGGACGCCGACGGCGCCGACGGTGGCGGCGACGCCCTTGAGCGTGTGCGCCCTGAGCCGCGCCTCCGCGACGTCGGGCGCCGCCAGCAGTTGCCGCAGACGCGCGCCGTCCTCGCCGTGGAGTTGCAGGAAGCGCCGCAGCAGCGCGACGTAGCGCCCGGCGCGGCCGAGCACGCTGCGCATGCCGGCGTCGACGTCCAGCCCGGGAACGCCGGCCAGCCCGGACAGCAGCCGCTCGTCGCCGGTGCCGGCGGCCGCCTCCGCCGCCGGCCCGGCGCCGCCCGGCAGCCAGCGCAGGACGGTGGCGAAGAGCCCTTCCGGATCGAACGGTTTGGTGATGAAGTCGTCCATGCCGGCCTCCAGGCAGCGCCGGCGGTCCTCGGCGAAGGCGTTGGCGGTCATCGCCAGGATCGGCGTGCGCGCCCGCTCCGGCAGCGCGCGGATGCGCCGCGTCGCCTCGATGCCGTCCATCACCGGCATCTGCATGTCCATCAGGATCGCGTCGTAGGCGGTGGCCGTCGCCATCGCCACGGCCTGCGCGCCGTCGCCGGCGAGGTCGACGGCGAGGCCGGCCTCGCGCAGCAGGTCGCGCGCCACTTCCTGGTTGATCGGGTTGTCCTCGACGACGAGGATGCGCGCGCCGCCCCGCGCCTGCGCCCGCTGCTGCAGCGCCGCCTCGCTGTGCGCCGCCGCCTGCGCCGCGGTGTCGGCGGGCAGATCGCAGAGCAGGCGGGCGAGCAGGTCGTTGAGCGAGGACAGCGTCACCGGCTTCGTCAGCACGTGCGCGAAGCCGAGCGCCGCCGCCGTCTCGCGCACGCCCGGCAGGTCGGGCGCCACCGCCAGCAGGTGCGGCACCTTCCAGCGCAGCGGCAGCGCGCGCACCTCCTCCGCCGGGCGGCGCTGCATCAGGCCGGCGGTGCGCCAGTCGACGAGCACGACGTCGATCGGCGTGCGCGCGCCGTCGGCCTGGGCGACCGCGGACAGCGCGGCGTCGAGGTCGGCCGCGTCCTCGACCTGCATGCCGAGCGTCTGCAGCATCCGGTGCAGCACCGCGTGCGCCGCCGGGCTGCCGTCCACCTGCAGCGCGCGGCGGCCGCGCAGACCGGCGGAGACCCAGCGGCGCGCCGGCTCGCGGCTGCGCAGCAGGCGGGCGGTGAACCAGAACAGGCTGCCGACGCCCGGTTCGCTGTCGACGCCGACCTCGCCGCCCATCAGCTCGGCGAGCCGGCGGTTGATCGACAGGCCGAGGCCGGTGCCGCCGTAGCGGCGGGTGATCGAGGGGTCGACCTGCTCGAAGGCGCGGAACAGGCGCTCGCGCCCCTCGCGCGAAATGCCGATGCCGGTGTCGGCGACCTCGAAGCGCAGCAGCAGGTCGTCGGCCCCTTCCTCGACGGCGCGCACACGCAGCGTCACCGAACCGCTCTCGGTGAATTTCACCGCGTTGCCGGCGTAGTTGAGCAGCACCTGGCGCAGGCGCGTGGCGTCGCCGATCAGGTGCGGCGAGGCGGCCAGCGCCGGCTCGACGTCGATCAGCAGTTCCAGCCCGCGCGCCTGCGCCCGCTCGGCGACCAGCGAGGCGACGTTCTCGATCACCTGCATCAGGTCGAACTCGGCGGCTTCCAGCGTCAGGTGGCCGGCCTCGATCTTGGAGAGGTCGAGGATGTCGTTGATCAGCGCCAGCAGGTGGTGCGTCGCCTCGACGATGCGTTCGAGGCGCTCGCGCTGCGCCGGCTCCTCGATGTGCCGCTGCATCAGGTGGGTGAGGCCGACGATGGCGTTCATCGGCGTTCGGATCTCGTGGCTCATGTTGGCGAGAAAGGCGCTCTTCGCCGCGTTCGCCGCCTCCGCCTGCCGGCGCGCCTCGACCAGCTCGGTCGTGCGCTGCGCCACGAGGTCTTCGAGATGGTGGCGGTATTCGTCGAGTTCGGCGCCGATGCGCTTCTTCTCGGTGACGTCCTCCTTGATCGACACGTAGTGGGTGATCGTGCCGTCGGGCTGGCGCAGGGGCGTGACGATGGCGAACTCGACGTACTCGCCGCCGTCGCGCCGCCGGTTGATCATCTCGCCCTTCCAGGTGCGGCCATGCGTCAGCGCGTCCCACAGCGCGTCGTAGGTTTCCCGCGGCGTCCTGCCGGACTTGAGCAGGCGCGGGTTGCGCCCGATCACCTCGTCGCGGGCGTAGCCGGTGACGCGGGTGAAGGCCTCGTTCACGTACTCGATCTCGGGCACGACGTTGGTGATGACGATGCTGTTCGGCCCCTGCTCGATGGCCAGCGACAGCTTGCGCAACTGCTCCTCGGCCGCCTTGCGCTCGGTCACGTCCCAGACCAGCGAGATCATCAGCCCCTTCTCCGGCAGCGGCACGCTGCTCGTCGAGACGTAGGTCGTCGCCTCGCCGGCGCGGACGATCGGCACGTCGTCCCAGCGCATGCGGGCGACGTCGCCGCCGGCGCAGTCGGCGAGCACCCGTTCGCGCATCCGCCGGCGGCAGTCGGCGTCCTCGTAGACCGCCTCCCAGAAGGCGTCCGGCGCGGACAGCCGTTCGCGGGTGCTGCGGTAGAAGCGCGGGAAGTTGTCGTTCATGTAGCGGAAGGCGACGGCCGGCTCGACCGAGTTCACGGCGACGCCCACCGGCAGGTTGTCGAGCACCGACTGGATGAAGGCCTCGCGCTGGCGCAGCGCGGCCAGCGAGCTTTCGGCCTCGCCGCGCGCGGCGACGGCGTCCTCCATCAGGTTCAACGCCGCCAGCCGCGCCTCGTGCTGGGCGGCGAGCGTCGCCGCCTGCGCCTCGGCGGCGGCCGCCGCCTGGCGCCGCACCTCGGCGGCGGCGGCCTCCGCCGTCTCGCGCGCCGCCTGCATCTCGGCGTACAGCTTCAGGTTGTCGAGCCCCACGGCCATGGCCTTGGCCACCGCCTGCTGCAGCTCCAGCTCCTCGTCCGTCGCCCGGTGCTGGCTGGCCCAGTAGCAGCCGATGGCGCCGACCGGACGCTCGCGCCCGATCGGCACCATCGCCAGGCTCTTGACGAAGGTCGGCCGGTAGGCCGCGTGCGGGATGCGCGCATCGGCGTAGATGTCCTCGATGACCACCGACTGCGCGTTCAGCATGGCCCAGCCCGAGATGCAGGATTCGAGCGGGAAGCGCTGCCCCTTCCAGAGCGGGCCGATGGCGTCCTCGTCCACGTAGTGGCAGCACTCGCCGTCGCGCATCACCAGCGTCGCCCCGTCGGCGCCGGTGAGCTTGCGCAGCGCGCCGCGGATGATCGCCATCAGCTCGGCGACGTCGCGCACGCCGGCCACCGCCTCGACGACCGAGGCCAGGTGGCGCAGCCGCTCGCCGCTGACGACGGCCTGCGCCCGGCTCCGCCGCTGCTCCTCGAGCGCCGCCTCCAGTTGCCGCCGCCGCGCCCGGTCGCGCAGCCGGGCGCGGTGCAGCATGCCGCTGAGCAGGCTGACGAGGACGCCGCTGGCGACGAGCAGCGCCCACTGGGTGAAGTCGTGGCCGGCGACGAGGGCGAAGCCGCCGGCCGGCGAGACGACGAGGTGCAGGGCCAGCAGCGCGCTGACCGCCGTCGCCAGCAGGCCGGGCGCGGGGCCGCCGACGAGGGCGACGGCGATGATCGGCGGAATGAAGAAGATGAGCAGCGGACGTTCGCCGAACGACGCCGGCAGCGCCTCCCTGGCGAGCAGCACGAGCGCCGGCAGCAGGATGGCGAGCGCCAGGATGCCCAGGCGCCGGGCGGACGGCGATCGGCTCATGAGGATTCTCCTTCCGCGGGCGGCGCGTCGATGCCGGCGAGCGCGAACGGCGGCGCGCGCCCGAGCTCGACCGACAGCGCGTTCACCCGCCGCTTGAGCGCGATCATGTCCAGCTCGCGCCCGACCACCGTCCGGTTGAAGCGCTCGAGCTCGGCGTTGCGCGCGGCCAGTTCCTCCGCCTGCCGGCGCAGCGCGTCCTCGGCCCGCCGGCGCTCGCTGACGTCCTCGCCGGAGCTGAGGGTGCCGACGATCCGCCCGGCGTCGTCGCCGAGCACCGCGTTGTGCCAGGCCATCAGCCGCTCGCTGCCGTCGCGGCAGCGCACCGGGCTCTCGAAATGCTCGGCGGCGAGCACGTCGCCGTCCATCACCCGCCGGAACGCCGGGAAGAAGCGTTCCAGCCCGCCCGGCTGCGGCAGCGCGACCTCGAACCAGTTGCGCCCGATCAGTTCCTCCTCGGCGTAGCCGAGCAGCGCGCAGCCGAAGCGGTTGATCATCGTCACCCGGCCGTCGCGGTCGAGCGCCACCATCAGCGTCTGCACGGTGTCCAGGTAGCGCTGGCTGAGGGCGTGCTCGCGGTGCAGCGCCGCCTCCGTCTGCGCCATGCGGGTGATGTCGCGGGAAATGCCGAAGGTGCCGAAGACCTTGCCGTCGGCATCGCGCAGCGGCCCCTTGGTGGCGAGGAAGACGAGCCGGCCGTCGACCGTGTCCAGCGTTTCGTGGAAGCTGCGGCTGCCCGCCGCGGCCATCGCCGCGCGGTCGTCGCGGGCGATCATCGCCGCCTGCTCCGGCGGGAAGAGCGCGCCGTCGTCGTGGCCGAGCACCTCGTCGGCGGTCTTGCCGGTGAGGCGCGCCACCTCCCGGTTGAACAGCAGGTAGCGGCCGGCCGTGTCCTTGGCGAAGATGGCGTCGGTGGAGCTGTCGGCGATCGCTTCCAGCAGTTGCAGCGCCTGCAGCTTCTCCGTCTGCTCGCGCCGCTGCGCGCCGGCGTGGCGCAGTTCGAGGCGCAGGAAGAAGAAGGCGGCGAGCGCGATCGCCGCGAACCAGGCGAGCAGGCTGGACAGACCGATCCACAGCGCGTCCTTGCCGGCGGCGGCGAAGGCTTCCTCGCGGTCCACCTTGGCCAGCAGCCACCAGTCGGTGCCGGCGATCGGGCGGCCGATGCCGATCGCCGGCACGTCGCGGTAATCGACGCCGGCGAGCAGCGCGCCCGGCCGGTAGTCGTCGCCGAGCGCCTGCACCACGAGCGCCTGCCCGGCGGCGAACGGCCAGCGCTGATGCAGGGCCGTCTGCGCGCGGTGGCGCAGTTCGTTGAGGGCGACGGCGGCGTTCCCGTCGCGCCTGAAGAGCAGCGTTTCGGCGCTGGCGCTCGGCACCGGCCAGGACTGCAGCAGGCGCCGGAACGCGGCCTCGGCGTCGACGCGCAGGGCGACGGCAGCGTCCGCCGCGCCTTCGCCGGCCGCCGGCAGCGGCGCCACGAAGTCGAGATGCACGCCCGCCGGCGCCTGCATGCGGAAGACATCGCCGACCGCCGCGCCCGCCCCGGCGACGGCGCGCTGCACCGCCGCGCGCGCGGCCTCGCCCGCCTCGCGCCCGGCGGCGCCGGCGCCGAGCAGCACGGCGCCGCCGGCGTCGACGACGAGGATGCCGTCGTAGCCCATGGCGACGCGGAACTCCTCGAGCTGCGCGCGCAGCCGCGCCGCCGCGCGCGCATCGCCGTCCTGGCGCCACGCCTGCCAGGCGCGGCCGTGCAGCAGCGCCCCGCGCACCGTGCCGGCGTCCCGCCGGCGCTCGTCCAGCCAGCCCTCGATCTGCGCCGCCTGCAGCTCGGCGACCGAGCGCAGCAGCTTCTCCTGGTGCGCCCGGTGGTGCTCCCGGTTCTGCAGCACGGCGCCGCCGGCGAGGGCGACGAACACGGCCGAGAAGAGCGCGACGCTGCCGGCCAGGCGCAGGCGGCGCAGCGGCGGCGCGGCCGGCGGCGCGCTCCGCTCGCGGCGCACGGCGAAGCGCAGCACGAGGAAGAAGAGCAGCGCCGAGGTGACGGCGACGAACAGCAGGCCCTTCAGCGTCCCCGCGGCCTGGAAGGTCTGCGCATCGTCGAAGAACAGGGCGATGGCCCGGTCCGAGAGGAGGATCCACAGGCCGGCAAAGACCGCATAGGGCAGCACGATGCGCAGCGCCGACGGCAGCGTCGCGGCGGCCGGATCGGCCGGCCGCTTCATTGCCGCCGGCCGCCGCAGTGGGCGCGGCGCATCTCGTGGTGCCGGAAGGCGTCGCGCACGGCGTCGACGAGCGTCTGCTCGTCCCAGGGCCTGGCGACGAAGCGGAAGAGCTCGCCGGCATTGACCGCGCGGGTCACCGCCTGCGGGTCGGCGAAGCCGGAGAGCATGATGCGCACGGTGTCCGGATGCATGTCGCGGACGCGGCGGAAGAATTCGGCGCCGTCCATGTCCGGCATGCGCGCGTCGGCGATGACGACGCCGACCTCGCGCGCCGCCAGCAGTTCGAGCCCTTCGCCGCCGCCGCCGGCAATGAGCACGGCATGGCCCTGGCGCTGCAGCAGGCGTTCGAGCGCGGCCGCGGACTGCGCTTCCTCGTCGACGAGGAGCAGGCTGCGCTCCGCCGCGCCGGCGTCGGCCCACGGCGCCAGGCCGCGGCCGGCGCGCAGCAGGGATTCGAAGTCGGCGGCCGGCAGCGGCCGGCTGAACAGGTAGCCCTGCATCTCGTCGCAGCGGCGGGCGCGCAGGAAGTTGAGCTGCGCCTCGGTCTCCACGCCCTCGGCGATCACCGTCAGGCCGAGGCCGTGCGCCAGCGAGACGATGGCCACGGCGATGGCGGCGGCGTCCGGGTCCTGCGTCAGGTCGCGGACGAAGGACTGGTCGATCTTCAGGCGGCCGATGGAGAAGCGCCGCAGGTAGCTGAGCGACGAGAAGCCGGTGCCGAAGTCGTCGATGGAGAGCGTCACGGCGAGCTGCCGCAGGCCCTGCATGGTGCCGGCGAAGGTCTCCGTGTCGGCCATCAGCATGCTCTCGGTCAGCTCGATCTCCAGGTAGCGCGGGTCGAGCCCGGTCTCCGCCAGCACGTCGCGGGTGAGCTGGACGAGGTCCTGGGCCACCACCTGGCGGGCCGAAAGATTGACGGCGACGCCGATCGGCGGCAGGCCGGCGTCCTGCCAGGCGCGGTTCTGCGCGCAGGCGGCGCGCAGCACCCACTCGCCGAGGCGGACGATGAGGCCGCTCTCCTCGGCCAGCGGAATGAAGCGCGCCGGCGGGATCAGCCCGCGCTGCGGGTGCTGCCAGCGCACCAGCGCCTCGGCGCCGACGATGGCGCCGCTGGCCAGGTTCAGTTGCGGCTGGTAGTGGAGGACCAGCTCGCCGGCGTCGATGGCGCGGCGCAGCTCGTTCTCCAGGTCGAGCCGGTCGAGCGCGCGGGCATTCATCTCCTCGGCGTAGAAGCCGAAGCCGTCGCCGCCGGCCGACTTGACGCGCCGCATGGCGGCGGTGGCGTTGCGCAGCAGCGCTTCGCCGGCGTCGCCGTCGCGCGGGTGGAGCGCGGCGCCGACGCTGGCGCTGAGGAAGAACTGCCGCTGGTCGACGCGGCAGGGTTCGGCCAACGCCGCGACCAGCGGCTGCGCCAGACGGGCCGCGTCCTCCGGGCCGTCGACCTCGCAGGCGAGCACGAATTCGTCGCCGTCGAGGCGGGCGAGCGTGGCGCCGGCCGGCAGGCAGGCGGCGATGCGCGCCGCCGCCTGCCGCAGCACGGCGTCGCCGGCAGCGTGGCCGAGCGCGTCGTTGGCGCTCTTGAAGCGGTCGATGTTGACCAGGAGGACCGCCAGCATGCGCCCGGACTCGCGGCAGCGCGCGACGCCCTGCGCCAGCCGGTCGGCGAGCAGGTTGCGGTTGGGCAGGCCGGTGAGTTCGTCGAAGTTCGACTTGCGCTCGATCTCGGCCAGGTAGCGCCGGCGTTCGCCGATGTCGCGGAAGGTGACGACGGCGCCGACCGTCTCGCCGCCCTCGGTCAGCGGCTGGCCGGAGATCTCGACATGCAGCGGCGTGCCGTCCTTGCGCCAGAACACCTCCTCGACGTTGCAGGCGCCCCGCCCGCCGCTCAGGCAGGCGAGCATCGGGCAGTCGGCGCGCGGATAGGGGCTGCCGTCCGGCAGGTGGCGGTGGAAGGTGTCGTGCGAGCTGCGCCCGATCAGCTCCTCGCGCCGGTAGCCGAGCATGGCGGCGGCGGCCGGGTTGATGAAGACGATGTCGCCGGCCACGTCGGTACCGTAGATGCCCTCGCCCGCCGACATCAGGATCAGCTCGCGCTGCCGGTTGCGGCGCGCCACCTCGGCCTCCAGCCAGGCGTTCTCGTCGCGCAGCAGGTCGCGCGCGCGCTTCAGCTCCAGATGCGCATGCACGCGCGCCAGCACGATCGCCGGCCGCACCGGCTTGGTGATGTAGTCCACGGCCCCCAGTTCGAGGCCGATCTGCTCGTCCTCGCTGGCGCTGAGGGCGGTGACGAAGATCACCGGGATGTCGGCCGTGGCCGGGTCCGCCTTCAGGCGGCCGAGCACCGCATAGCCGTCCATGTCCGGCATCATCACGTCGAGCAGGATCAGGTCCGGCCGCGGCGCGCTGGCGGCGACGCGCAGCGCCCGCGCGCCGCCGTTGGCCGCGCGCACGTCGTAGTGCGGCTCCAGCAGCTCGCTGAGTACGGTCAGGTTCTCCGGCGTGTCGTCGACGATCAGGATCGTCGCCCGTTCGGGCCTTGCGACGTTTTCGTTCACGGCGCCTTCCTATGCAAAAGAAATAGGATTCCGGACCCTGTGAATCTTACACATTCTCCGGGGCGCTGGGGGGAGCGGCGGCTAGAGCAGCAGCGGCCGGTCCGGCAGTTCGTTCGGATTGTCCGCGCCGGGCGGAAAGTGCGTGGCCAGCGCCGTCGTGATCTCGGCCAGCGCGGCGAGCGCGCCGGCCTCGAAGCGGCCGGCGCGGAAAGCCGCCTGCATGCGCCCGCAGACCGACTCCCAGAAGGCGTGGCCGACGCGCGCGTCGATGCCGCGGTCGGCGACGATCTCGACCTGGTGATCGATCAACTGGATGTAGATCAGCACGCCACTGTTCGCCTCGGTATCCCAGACCCGCAGTTGCGAAAAGAGTTCGACCGCCCGCTCGCGCGCGCTCCTGCCGCAGAGGAGATGGCGCGGCGGCAGCGCCGCCTCGACGACGAAGCGCAGCTCGCCGGCGTGCTGCCGCTCGGAATCGGCGATCGCCGCTTCCAGCCGCGTCAGCGTCGCCTGCGGAAAGGCGCGCATCGCCCACCATTGCGGCTGCAGCGCGTGCCGGAGAAAACGTACGGGACTCATCACCAGCTCCCCGAGGCGCCGCCGCCGCCGAAGCCGCCGCCCCCGCCGGAAAAACCGCCGCCGCCGAAACCGCCGCCGCCCCACGAACCGCCGGAGGCGCCGCCCCCCCAGCCGCCGCGCCCGCCGGTGACGAGCGCGAGGACGAAGGCGACGACGCCGGCGAGGGCGGCGAGCGCGAAGGAGGAGACGACGACCATGACGATCAGGCCGGCGATGCCGCCGACCGCGACGGCGCCGAGGAAGCGGCCGAGGATCGCGCGCAGCAGGCCGGCGACGACGGTGACGAGCAGCAGGCCAAGGACGAGGACATCCTCGACGTCGAGATCGTCGCTGCCGCCGTGCGCCGCCGGCGGCGGCAGCGGTTCGCCGTCGACCACCGCCAGGATCTGCCCGACGCCGGCATCGATGCCGGCGTAGAAGCGCCCGTCGCGGAAATGCGGCGTGATCGTCTCGGCGACGATGCGCTTGGCCGTGGCGTCGTTGAGCGCGCCCTCCAGCCCGTAGCCGACCTCGATGCGCAGCTTGCGGTCGTCCTTGGCGACGAGCAGCAGCACGCCGTCGTCGACGCCCTGCCGGCCGAGCTTCCACGCCTCGGCGACGCGGATGGCGTACTGCTCGATGCTTTCCGGCTGCGTCGTCGGCACCAGCAGCACGGCGAGCTGCGCGCCCTTCTCCTGCTCGAAGGCGGCGAGCCGGGCTTCCAGCCGCTCGCGCTCGTCGGCCGAGAGCGTGGCGGTGAGGTCGGTGACGCGCGCCGACAGCGCCGGCACCGGCTGCAGATCCTGCGCGCCGGCGGCGGCGAGCCAGCCGGCGAAGAGCAGCGCGACGAGGGCGCGGAACATGGCGGCGGGGACGACGGGGCTACCTGCCGAAATCGACCTTCGGCGGCGTCGAGATCGCCGCCTCGTTCTCCACCGCGAAGTTCGGCTTGACTGCGTAGCCGAAGACCATCGCCGTCAGGTTGTTGGGGAAGGTGCGGACGGCGACGTTGTAGGCCTCGACCGCCTTGATGTAGCGGTTGCGCGCCACCGCGATGCGGTTCTCGGTGCCTTCGAGCTGCGCCTGCAGGTCGCGGAAGGCGGCGTCGGCCTTCAGTTGCGGATAGTTCTCGGCGACCACCAGCAGCCTTGAGAGCGCGCTGGTGAGGCCAGCCTGCGCCTGCTGGAACTGCGCGAAGGCCTGCGGGTCGTTGATCAGCTCGGGCGTCGCCTGGATGCCGCCGACCCGGGCGCGCGCCTCGGTCACCTGCGTCAGCACCGCCTGTTCGTGCTCGGCGTAGCCCTTGACGGTGTTCACCAGGTTGGGCACCAGGTCGGCGCGGCGCTGGTACTGGTTGAGCACCTCGGACCAGGCCGCCTTGACCTGCTCGTCGGTGGTCTGGAAGGTGTTGTAGCCGCAGCCGGAGAGCAGCGCGGCGAAGAGCGAAAGTACGGCGAAGAGGCGCAGACGCATGGTGTTTCCTCCATCGTTGAAAGCGGTTGCCGGAACTTCAGATGCCGTTCGCACGGAAAGATTCAAGCGATCAGCGCGCGGGCGGCGCTTCGTCCGCCGGCGCGTCCGCGGGCGTCGCCGGCTCTGCCGGCGCCGCGGGCTTCGCCGGCGGCGGCGCGCGCCACGGCAGGCCCTCGTCGTCCAGGTAGGCGGGAATCGTCCGCCAGTCGCGCACGCCGTCGCGGCCGACGGTCAGGTGCAGCAGCCAGCCCGTCTTCTCGGCCGGCTGCTCGAAGCCGTCGAAGACGAAGTTGCCCAGGCTGTAGACGATCGGCTTGCCCTTGTAGGTCTCGCTGCCCTGCGTGACGTGCGGGTGGCTGCCGACGACGGCGTCGGCGCCGGCGTCGATCATCAGCCGGGCGAGCCGGCGCTGCCGCTCGCTCGGCTGGCGTTCGCGCTCCCAGCCCCAGTGCATGAACGGGATGACGACGTCGGCGCCGGCGGCGCGCGCGGCGCGGATGTCGCGCACCACGTGGCTGTCCTCGCTCCAGGCGACGCCCGGCCAGTCCGGCCCGGCCTCGAAGGCGCGCGGCTTGAACTCGTTGTAGGCGAGGATGGCGATCGACAGGCCGCCGCGCTCGAACCAGAACGGCGCGTGCGCCTCGTTCAGGCTGCGGCCGCCGCCGATGGCGCCGATGCCGGCCAGGTCGAGCAGCGTCAGCGTTTCCAGGAAAGCCTCGTGGCCGTAGTCGCCGGAGTGGTTGTTGGCCACCGACAGCGCGTCGAAGCGGCCGGCCAGCCGGTCGATGACCTGCGGCGCGGCGCGGAAGACGGTGATCTTGTTCGCCGCCGGGCTGCCGCCGACGGCGATCGGCGATTCCAGGTTGCCGATGCGCAGGTCGGCCTGCGCGAACTCGTCGGCGAAGTCGGCGAACGGATCGCGGCCGTCGGCGACGGCGCGGCCCGGCCCGTCGGCGAGCATGACGTCGCCGACGAAGAGCACGCGCACCACCGTCGACACGCGCTCGGCGACGTCCACCGCCTGCGTGCGCGCGACGCCGGCGCCGCTGGCCGCGGGAATGACGCTCTCGGCGGCGGCCGGCAGCGCACAGGCGAAAAGCAGCGCGAGCAGGCCGACGAAACGGCAGCGGCGGGCGCTCATCGTCCCGCCCCCCGCGCGCCGGCGCCCTCGCCCGCCTCGCACCAGTATTCCAGCTCGCTGTCGCGCAGCGGCTCGTAGACGCGCTGCAGGCCGGTGAAACCGTGGCGCCGTCCGTCCGCGGCTGCGGGCCACGGCCACTCGCCCTGATGGACGAGCGCGGGGCCTTCGTCGCGGTCGGCGTAGACGTAGGTCTTCAGCGCCGCCAGTTCGACCGGCTCGGCCTCGACGACGACGCGCACGAGAAAATAGGTGCCGATCGCCTGCGCCGGCGCCATGTATGGCATCGCCGACGGCGCTGCCGCCAGCGTCTTCGTCTCGCCGCCGTAGCTCACGTGGCAGCGCGCCTCTCCGGCCGCCGCCGGCGCGGCGACCAGAACCAGGGCCAGCAGCGCGCCGGCCCGCGAGCGAAAAGTCCGCATTCAGTCTCCCGAGCGCGGCAGGTCCGTGCCCGCCGCCTGTCGTTGGCGCATCGTCCGCCGCGCGAAGCACAGATCCTCCCAGGCCTTGGCCTTGTCCGGCAGGTTGCGCAGCAGGTAGGCCGGGTGATAGGTGACGATCACCGGCACCACCAGTTCGCCGTCGCGGTATTCGAACAGCTTGCCGCGGCTGGCGCCGAGCGGCCGTGCCTCGTTCAGCACGGCCTGCATCGCGGCGCGGCCGAGCAGCACGATCAGCTTCGGCCGGAGCAGCGCGATCTGCCGCTGCAGGTACGGCCAGCAGGCGGCCATCTCCTCCGGCTCCGGCGTGCGGTTGCCGGGCGGCCGGCATTTCACCGCGTTGGCGATGTAGACGTTGTCGCCGCGCTGCAGGTCGATCGCCGCCAGCATCGCGTCGAGCAGCCGGCCGGCCTGGCCGACGAAAGGCTCGCCGCGCGCGTCCTCCTCGGCGCCCGGTCCCTCGCCGATGAACAGCCAGTCGGCGTTCTCGTCGCCGACGCCGGGCACCGCCTGCCGGCGGCCGCGGCAGAGGCCGCAGGCCGTGCACTCGGCGATCGTCTGCCGCAGCGTCGGCCAGTCCATCGCCGCCACGACACCGGCGGCAGCGGGCGGCCGGTCCGCGTCCGGCGGCGCGGGCACTGCGGCTTCGTCGCCGGCGGGCCCGTCGGCCTCGCCGCCCGGCGCGTCGCGCAGGCGCCAGACCGGCGCAATGCCCATTTCCTGCAGCAGGCGGGTGCGCGACAGGCTCACCGTACGTTCCTCCGCTTGCCGCGCGAGCGCCCGACGTTCCCTGCCCACGGCCGGAACCGGGCGCTCACGCCGTCACCTCGTCGAGCCGGCGGAGCAGCACCAGCGCGTCCTCGCGGCCGCCGGACGCCGGATAGTAGCCCTTGCGCAGGCCGATGCGGACGAAGCCGAAGTGCCGGTAGAGGTCGAGCGCGGCCGCGTTCGACGGCCGCACCTCGAGCAGCAGCGTGCGGCCGCCGAGGCGGCGCGCCGCCTGCATGGCGTGGCGCAGCAGGCGGGCGCCGAAGCCCATGCCCTGCCGCCTTTCGGCGACGCTGATGTTGAGCAGGTGCGCCTCGTCCACCGCCACCATCAGCACGACGTAGCCGATCAGCTCGCCGCCGACGCGGCAGACCCAGGCGCCGTAGCCGGCAGCGAGCGCGTCGGCGAAGTTGCCGCGCGTCCACGGGAAGGGATAGACCGCGCTCTCGATGGCGATGATCTCGTCGAGGTCGCCGCCGTTCATCGGCAGCATCTCGACCGGCGGCGCGAACGCGGCGCCCGCCGGCGCGCCCTCTGCCGACTGCCGGGCGGGAACGCTCATGCCCTGCCCCCCTGCGCCAGGCGCTCGGCGACGGTCAGCGCCACCTTGTCGCGGATGTACACCGGCGCCGCCTCGGCGGCGTCGATGCCCTCGCCGCGCGCCAGACGCGGCGCGGCGAGCGCGGCGACGGCGGCGGCCGTCGGCAGGATCTCCGGCCGCAGCGCATGGACGCGCGGCGCCATGCGTTCGTGCAGCGCCGGATAGGCGGCGAGCGCGTTGCCGACGGCGATCCAGCCGCCGCCCTCGGGCAGCGGCACCGCGTCCGGCGCAAAGACGCCCGGCGCACCGACGGCGATGCCGTCGACGAAGCAGCCGAAATAGACCTCTTGCATGCGCGCGTCGAGGCAGACGGCGACGCGCGGCGCCTCGCCGGCGGCATGGGCCATCGCCGCCAGCGTGCCGACCGGCAGCACCGGCAGGTCGTGCGCGACGGCCAGCCCCTGCGCTACGCCGCAGGCGACGCGCAGGCCGGTGAACGAGCCCGGGCCGGCGCCGAAGGCGATCGCGTCGAGCGCGGCAAAGCTGGCACCGGCCTCGGCGAGCAGCGCCGCGGCGAGCGGCAGCAGCGTCGCCGACGACGGCTGGCCGGGCGGGCAGCGGCGTTCGGTAACGGCACCGTCGCGCCAGAGGGCGACGGAAGCGGCGTCGGTCGAGGATTCGAGGGCGAGGAATTGCATCCCCGGCATTTTACCGGGTATCGCGACGCCGGTCCGGCGTCGCGTGCACCGGCGGGGCGGTATGAACGGCGTAAACACCTACCGCAGAGGCGCAGAGACGCAGAGGTAACGCAGAGAAATGCTTTTTCTCGGTTTTCCTCTGCGAATCTCTGCGTCTCTGCGCCTCTGCGGTGGACGTCAGCCTTTTCAGGCAGTCACTCCGGCACCGCACGGCGCGCGTTCAGCGGCGGAAGTCGCCGCGGCGCGGACGCATGTCGCGGTCGGCGTCGCGCAGGTCCTGGCGCAGTTGGCGGCGTTCGTCGGGAGACAGCCGCTGCAGGCACGGCGACGGCTTGCGGGCACCGCCGCGCTCGTCGCGCCAGTCGTCCCGGCATTGCGAAACGCGCAGACGCTCGCCGCGCTCGCTCTCCGGAGAGAGGAAGGCGCGTTCGCGCTCCGGCGCGAAAGGCCCGCCGTCGCGCGCCGTCGCCGGCGCCGCCAGCGCGAAGAGCGGCAGCGCCGCGGCGAGCGCCAGGAAACCACGGCCGCTCATCGCCGCCCCGCCCTTGCCGGCCGGCGCGGATCGCCGCGCAGACCGCCGTTCATCATCAGCATCACGATCATCCTGATCACGCATCCAGAAGAGAGCCGCCTTTCGCGGCCCGTGGCGGATCGCCACGGTTCGCATCCTGCGAGCGGTTTGTAAGCGTAGTTTGTCTACCGCCGGGAGAATTGTAAAACTTTGCAAGCGTTTCGCCGCACGGCATCCGCTTCGACCGTGGGCCGGGCATCCGTTTTTTCGGGGTTTTTCCCCGGCGGGGCGGCGTTTTCCGGCATGCCGGCGCGCCGCGCCCGCGAACCCCGGAAGGCCGCGTTTCAGGCTAGCATTTCCGCCGTGGGCGCCCTGCGGACGGCGCCAGGAAGAAAAGACAACCGATGAGCCAGAAAAAGATTCTCGTCGTCGACGACGACGCCCGCCTGCGCGACCTGCTCTCCCGCTACCTCGGCGAACAGGACTTCCTCGTGCGCGCCGTCGACAGCGGCGCGGCCATGGACCGCTGGCTGCCGCGCGAAACCTTCGACCTGATCGTCCTCGACCTCATGCTGCCGGGCGAGGACGGCCTCGCCATCTGCCGCCGGCTGCGCGCCGCCGATCCGCAGCAGGCGATCATCATGCTCACCGCCAAGGGCGACGAGATCGACCGCATCGTCGGCCTGGAGATGGGCGCCGACGACTACCTGCCGAAGCCGTTCAACCCGCGCGAGCTGCTCGCCCGCATCCATGCCGTGCTGCGCCGCCGCGGCCCGGCGGCGCCGGGCGCGCCGGCGACCGAGGAGCAGGTGGTGGCCTTCGCCAACGTCGAGGTCGACCTCGCCGCGCGCACGCTGAAGAAGGGCGGCGCGCAACTGCCGCTGACCACCGGCGAATTCGCCGTGCTCAAGGCGCTGCTGCAGCATCCGCGCCAGCCGCTGTCGCGCGACCGGCTGATGACGCTGGCGCGCGGCCGCGAGCAGGGGCCGTTCGACCGCGCCATCGACGTGCAGGTGTCGCGCCTCCGGAAGCTGGTCGAGCCGGACCCGGCCAGCCCGCGCTACCTGCAGACGGTGTGGGGCTTCGGCTACGTCTTCATTCCCGACGGCAAGGACAAGTGAGCGCGCCGCCCACCCCGCCCGCCGCCCGCCGCTGAGGCCCGCCTTGCCGCACACGCTGCTCGCCCGCACCTTTCTCCTGATCAGCCTGCTCATGGTCGTCGCCGTCGGCATCTGGGCGGCGCTGTTCGGGCTGGCGACGCGCGAGCCGAAGGCCCGCCACCTGGCGCAGTTGACCACCAGCGTCGTCAACCTGACGCACGCCGCGCTCGTCGCCGCCGCGCCGGAGCGGCGGCGCGCGCTGCTCTTCGAGCTGTCCGAGCGCGAGGGCATCCGCCTGCTGCCGGCGGAGCCCGAGGATGTGATCGAGCCGCTGCCGGCCAGCGCCTTCCACGAACGCTACCGCGCCGAGACGCATCGCCGGCTCGGCGACGGCACGCGGCTCGCCGCCGCGGTGAACGGCGAGCCGGGGCTGTGGGCGAGCTTCCTGCTCGACGGCGACGCCGAGGACCGCTACTGGGTGATGCTGCCGCCGGAGCACGCCGAGCGCGTCTTCCCATGGCACTGGCTGGGCTGGGGGCTGGCCTCGCTGGCGCTGGCGCTCTTCGTCGCCTGGCTGATCGTCTCGCGCGTGACGCGGCCGCTGCGCGCGCTCGCCGGCGCCGCGCGCGAGCTCGGCCGCGGCCGCCGGCCGGCGGCGCTGGCGGTCGAGGGCGCCGAGGAACTGCGCCAGCTCGCCGGCGCCTTCAACCAGATGACCGAGGATCTGGCGCGCATCGAGGCCGAGCGCGCCGAGGTGCTGGCCGGCATCTCGCACGACCTGCGCACGCCGCTCGCCCGCCTGCGGCTGGAAGCCGAGCTGTCGGTCGCCGACGAGGACGCGCGCGCGGCCATGGCCGCCGACGTCGAGCAGATCGACGCGATCATCGCCCAGTTCCTCGACTACGCGCGCGCCGACGCCGAGGAAGCGCCGGCGCCGACCTCGCCGGCGGCGCTGCTCGACGAGATCGCCGCGCGCTACGCCCGCCGCGGCCAGCCGGTGGTCGTGCCCGACGCGACGGCGGCGCCGGTGCCGCTGCGGCCGCAGGCGATCCGGCGCGCGCTCGCCAACCTCGTCGACAACGCACGCAAGTACGCCGGCGGCGAGATCGAACTGCGCGCGACGGCGGCGGACGGCATGCTGCAACTGGAAGTGCTCGACCGCGGGCCGGGCATCCCGGAAGCGGAGATCGAGCGCATGAAGCGTCCGTTCACGCGGCTGGAGAACGCGCGCACCGACGCCGGCGGCACCGGCCTCGGGCTGGCCATCGTCGAGCGCGTCGCCCGCCTGCACGACGGCCGCTTCACGCTCGCCGCGCGCGCCGGCGGCGGGCTGGCGGCGACGCTGTCGATCCCGCTGGCGCCGGACGCCGCAGCGCGCTGACGCGCTGACGGCGCTGCCTCAGCGCAGCGGCCAGCGCGCCGCCGGTTCGTAGGTCGAGCCGCGCTCGGTGCGCCAGGAGCGCGCCAGCACGAATTCGCCGGCGGTCCATTCCTGCGCCGGCAGCGCCGGCAGCTCGCCGGGGTGCGCGGCCTTGCGCAGCAGCGTCACGTGCGGCGTCACCGCCCGTTCGGCGTCGAGGAAGCCGGCCGGCAGCAGCGCCCGCTGCAGACCGCCGGCGAGCGCCGAGAGTTCGGGCGCGGTTTCGCTGCAGCCGGCCCAGACGATGTGGTTGTGCTTCCAGAAGCCGAGGCGGTCGAGGCGCACCGGCACGCGCGGCAAATCGAGGCCGGCAGCGATCGCCTGCAGCTCGGGCAGGCGCGCTTCCGGCACCTCGCCGAGGAAGGCCAGCGTGACGTGCAGCGATTCCTCGCGCATCAGCCGGCCGCCGCTCTTGCCGACGATGCCGCCGGCCTGGCGATGCAGCCGCTGCGCGATCTCCGGCGGCAGCCAGAGGGCGAAGAACAGGCGGGCGGGGGAAGCTCCGGTTTCAGGATTCATTGCTGATCAACACCGCGGCTTCCGCCACGATGCCCTCTCCGCGGCCGGCGAAGCCGAGGCGTTCGCAGGTCTTGGCCTTGACGTTCACGTCGCCGGGCGCGACGAGCAGGTCGGCGGCAATGTTGTCGACCATCGCCGGGATGAAGGCGGCGAGCTTCGGCGCCTGCGCGATCACCGTCGAATCGACGTTCACCACGCGCCAGCCGGCCTGGCGCAGCAGACCGACGGTGCTGCGCAGCAGCGCGCGGCTGTCGGCGCCGCGCCAGCGTTCGTCGGTGTCCGGGAAGTGGCGGCCGATGTCGCCGAGCGCGGCGGCGCCGAGCAGCGCGTCGGTGATCGCGTGCAGCAGCACGTCGGCGTCGGAATGGCCGAGGAGCCCCTTGTCGTGCGGAATGTCCACGCCGCCGACGATGAGCCGGCGCCCCTGTACCAGCGCGTGCACGTCGAAGCCCTGGCCGATGCGGATGGTCATCGCGCCCTCCTGGCGAAAAGAATCAGCTCCGCCAGCGCGAGGTCGGCGGGGTACGTCACCTTCAGGTTGCCGGCCTCGCCCGCCACCAGCTTCGGCCGCAGGCCGAGGGTCTCGACGGCGCCGGCCTCGTCGGTGACGCCGCCGGCCGCCGACAGCGCGGCGAAGAGCGTGGCGTGGCGGAACATCTGCGGCGTCTGCGCCTGCCACAGGCCGTCGCGCGGCTCGGTGGCGGCGACGCGACGCGCCTCGTCCTGACGCTTCAGCGTGTCGGCGACGGGCACCGCCAGCAGGCCGCCGACCGGGTCGTCGGCGAGTTCGGCGAAAAGCGCGTCGAGCAGCGCCGGCGACAGGCACGGACGCGCCGCGTCGTGCACCAGCACCCAGTCGTCGTCGGCCGCCGCCGTGGTCAGCGCACGAAGGCCGGCGAGCACGCTGTCGGCGCGCGTGGCGCCGCCGGCGTAGACCGTCTCCAGCTTCGGCCCCAGGTCGCGCCAGTCGTGGCCGGCCCAGTGCGCGTCGTCCGGCGCCAGCATGACGAGCACGCGCTCGATCTTCGGCGAGCGGCAGAGCGTGGCGAGCGTGTGGTGGATCAGCGGACGGCCGGCGAGCGGCAGGTACTGCTTGGGCAGCCCGGCGCCGAAGCGCGCGCCGCTGCCGGCGGCGGGGACGATTGCGAAGTGGCGGGGCATGGCGTAAGTTCTCGGCGACGACCGGATCGGGGAAGGCCCCGGACACCCGGATTCTACCCCGTGCGGACATGACGAACGGCGCCATTCTTTCCGACATCGGCCTCGAATTCATCCAGGCCTTCCTGCTCTCGCTCGGCATTGGCATGCTGCTCGGCCTCGAACGCGAGCGCAATCCGACCGCGCGCGCCGGCCTGCGCACCTTCACGCTGGTCTCCCTGCTCGGCACGGTCGGCGCGCTGCTCGCCGAGCGCACCGGCTCGCCCTGGCTGCTCGCCGCCGGCCTGGTCGTCGTCGGCGTCATGATGATCGCCGCCTATCTGCGCCAGCCCGACGCCAGCGATCCCGGCACCACCTCGGTCGTCGCGCTGCTGCTTGCCTTCTGCTACGGCGCCATGATCTGGTACGGCTACCAGACGCTGGTGGTGATGCTCGCCATCCTGACCACCGTGCTGCTCTACTTCAAGGCCGAGCTGCGCTCCGTGTCGCAGCGGCTGACGCGCCGCGACATCACCTCGGTGCTGCAGTTCGGCGTGCTCTCGCTGGTCATCCTGCCGATCCTGCCGGACCGCAACTTCGGCCCCTACGACACGCTCAACCCCTACCAGGTGTGGTGGATGGTGGTGCTCATCTCCGGCCTCGGGCTGACCGGCTACGCCGCGCTGCGCCTGGTCGGCCAGCGCTACGGCGCGCCGCTGCTCGGCATCTTCGGCGGCCTCGCGTCGAGCACCGCGACGACGCTGGTCTTCGCCCGCCACGCGCGCGACACGGCGACGCTCGTCCGTCTCTGCCTGGTCGTCATCCTCACCGCCAACGTCGTCATCCTCGTCCGCCTGGCCGGCGTCGCCGCCATCGTGCAGCCGGCATTGCTGCCGGGGCTGCTGCCCATCCTCGGCGGCGGCCTCGTCGCCGGCGCGCTCTTCGTCGCCTGGGCCTGGTTCCAGCTCGACAAGGGCGAGGCCCTGCCCGAACTCGAACTGCGCAACCCGACCGAACTGGGCACCGCGCTGACCTTCGCCGCCATCTACGCCGTCGTCCTCGTCCTTTCCGCCGCCCTCTCGGAGCGCGCCGGCAACCTCGGCCTCTATGCCGTGGCCTTCGTCTCCGGCCTGACCGACGTGGACGCCATCGTCCTCTCCAGCCTGCGCCTGTTCGGCCAAGGGAAGCTCGCCGCCGGCGAGGCGAACACGGCGATCCTCATCGCCATCCTCGCCAATCTGCTGTTCAAGTTCGGCATCGTCGCCGGCGTCGCCGGCCGCGGGCTGGCGCTGCGCATCGTCGCCGGCTTCCTGGCCATCGCCGCCGGCTGCCTGGCCGGCTGGCTGGCGGCTTGAATTCGCCGCCATCCGGGTCATATTGGAAGCAGGAAGAACGGGAGAACGCACGATGAAAACCGAGATGAGCAGGGGTGCGAACGTCCGCCTGCCGGCGGTGGCAGGGATGTTCTATGCGGGCGAGGCGAAAACGCTCGCCGGCGAGGTGACGGGCATGCTCGCCGCCGCACCGGCGGCGGACGGGCCGGTGCCGAAGGCGCTGATCGCGCCGCACGCCGGCTACATGTATTCCGGGCTGGTGGCGGCGAGCGTCTATGCGCTGCTGCGGCCGGCCGCGGCGACGATCCGGCGCGTCGTCCTGCTCGGCCCGACGCATCGCGTCGGCGTGCGCGGGCTGGCGCTGCCGAGCGTGGAGAGCTTTGCCACGCCGCTCGGGCGGGTCGAGCTCGACGGCGAGGCGATCGCCGCGCTCGCCGACCTGCCGCAGGTCGTCGTCGCCGACGCGCCGCACGCGCAGGAGCATTCGCTGGAAGTGCAACTGCCCTTCCTGCAGCGCGTGCTCGACGATTTCCGGCTGGTGCCGCTGGCCGTCGGCCAGGCCCCGGCCGAAGCCGTCGCCCAGGTGCTCGACCGCCTGTGGGGCGGCGCCGAGACGCTGATCGTGGTCAGCTCCGATCTGTCGCACTACCTGCCCTACGCCGAAGCCTGCGAGATCGACGGCCAGACCGCCGAGCGCATCCTCGCCTGCTCGCCCGACATCGGCCACGACGAGGCCTGCGGCGCGACGCCGCTGAACGGCCTGCTGCTCGCCGCGCGCCGGCACGGCCTGAGGGCGCGGCTGGTCGATCTGCGCAACTCCGGCGACACCGCCGGCGACCGGCGGCGCGTCGTCGGCTACGGCGCCTTCGCCTTCGTCGACGAAAGAGAGGCCGCGCATGCCTGCTGAGGACTTCGGCCGGCAACTGCTGGCGCTCGCCCGCAACGCCATCGAGAGCCGCCTCTGCGGCGCGCCCGAGGCAGCGGCCGACGATCCGGCGCTGGCCGCGCCGGGCGCGGTCTTCGTCACGCTGACGCAGGGCGACGCGCTGCGCGGCTGCATCGGCAGCGTGGAAGCCTGGCGGCCGCTCGCCGAGGACGTGCGCGAGAACGCCCGCGCCGCCGCCTTCTGCGATCCGCGCTTCGCCCCGCTCGCCACCGACGAGCTGCCGCGCACGCGCGTCGAGGTGTCGCTGCTGACGCCGGCCGAGCCGATGAGCGTCGCCGACGAGGCGGACGCGCTGCGCCAGTTGCGGCCGGGCGTGGACGGCATCGTCCTCGCCTGCGGCGGCCGCCGCGCCACCTTCCTGCCGCAGGTCTGGGAGCAGTTGCCGACGCCCGCGCATTTCCTCGGCCAGTTGAAGGAGAAAGCCGGCCTGCCCGCCGATTTCTGGAGCGACGAGCTACGGCTGGCGCGCTACCGCGTCGACAAGTGGAGGGAAGCCGCGTGAAGGTTCCCGAATCGACCCACCCCGGCCGCTGGTGGCACGCCATCGAGGACGGCGCGCGCATCCAGTGCGACCTCTGCCCGCGCGACTGCCGGCTGCACGACGGCCAGCGCGGCGCCTGCTTCGTGCGCATGAACCAGGGCGGGCGGATGATCCTGACCACCTGGGGGCGCTCGTCCGGCTTCTGCATCGACCCGATCGAGAAGAAGCCGCTGAACCATTTTTATCCCGGCAGCTCGGTGCTTTCCTTCGGCACCGCCGGCTGCAACCTGGCCTGCAAGTTCTGCCAGAACTGGGACATCTCGAAGTCGCGCGACATGGACCGGCTGATGGACGCGGCGACGCCCGAGGCCATCGCCGAGGCGGCGGTGCGCCACGGCGCCCGCTCGGTGGCCTACACCTACAACGATCCGGTGATCTTCGCCGAGTACGCGCTCGACACCGCCGCCGCCTGCCGCGCGCGCGGCGTCCTCAACGTCGCCGTCACCGCCGGCTACATCCACGCCGAGCCGCGCCGCGAGTTCTTCGCCGCCATGGACGCGGCCAACGTCGACCTCAAGGGCTTCACCGACGACTTCTACTTCCGGCTTTGCGGCGGCCACCTGCAGCCGGTGCTCGACACGCTCGCCTACGTCCGCCACGAGACCGACTGCTGGCTGGAAATCACGACGCTGCTGATCCCCGGCCGCAACGATTCGGACGAGGAGTTGAAGCGGCTCGCCGACTGGGTGATGCAGGAACTCGGCGCCGACGTGCCGCTGCACTTCACCGCCTTCCACCCGGACTGGAAGATGGACGACTTGCCGGCGACGCCGCCGGCGACGCTCACCCGCGCCCGCGCCATCGCCCGCGACGCCGGCCTCGCCTACGTCTATACCGGCAACGTGCACGACCGCGAGGGCGGCAGCACGCGTTGCCCGAAGTGCGCGGCGCTGCTCGTTGCCCGCGACTGGTACGAGATCGCCGACTACCGGATCACCGCCGACGGCGCCTGCCCGCAGTGCGGCGAACGCATCGCCGGCCGCTTCGGCGCCTTCGGCACGCCCTTCGGCGCCCGCCGCATCCCGGTCCGGCTCGCCGCATGAACGCCGGCAACCGGCCGCCCGAAGACGGCCTTCCCGCCCACGAAGACGCCATGGTGACGCCGCCGGAAGAGGACACGCGCCCCCACTGGGAAGTGATCGCGGAACGGGAGGAGGGTGTTCCGGCAAGCCAGGAGCGGTTCACCCGCCACGCCTTCATCGTGCCCGTGCCGCGGCAGGCGCTGCGGGGCGAACTGGCGCTGCCCTACGGGTCGCGCGGCCTGATCGTGCTCGCCGACATCTGCGCGGCGGCCGACGATCCGGCGGCGGCGGCGCTCTGCGCCGCGCTGCACGAAGAACGCTTCGCCACGCTGCGCATCGGCCTGCTGCACGACGAGGAATGCCGCTTCGCCGACGCCGGCGAGCACCTGCCGCTGCTCACCGAGCGCCTGCTGGCGGTGGTCGGCCGGCTGCGCCAGCAGATCGCGGTGGAAACCGTGCTGGCCCTGCCGACCGGCCTCGTCGCCGAGCGCGGCATGACGCCGGTCGCCGTCCGCGTCGCCGCGCAGCGCGACGACGACGTGCGGGCGCTGGTCTGCCACGGCGGGCTGATCGACCTCGCCGGCCTGCAGTACCTGCGGCTGCTGCAAGCGCCGCTGCTGTTCCTCGCCGACGCCGAGGACGAGGCATCCGCCGCCAACGCGCAGCGCGCGCTGCCGCATCTCGGCGGCGCCAGCCGGCTGGAGACGCTGGCCGACGCCGATGCCGACGAACGGCAGGCGCAGCGCATCGCGCACACCGTCGCCTGGTTCCGCGACCATCTCGCGCCCTGAGCGGCGCCGCGCTCAGATCGTCGCCAGCCCGGGCAGCACCCGCTTCAGTTCCTCGCCGACGGCGGCGGCGGCGCTGCCGATGGCGGCCGCGTCGCCTTCCCGGCTGGCCAGCTCGAGCGTCCGCGCCGCCTGCGCCAGCGCCACCGCGCCGAGGCTGGCGGCGGCGCCCTTGAGGGTGTGGGCGAAGCGGTGGGTCGTCTCCAGGTCGCCGGCGGCGACCATCGCCGCCAGGCGCGCCGCGCCGTCGTCGTACTGCTGGCGGAAGATCGCCAGCAGGCGCCGGCAACTGGCGACGCGCCCCATCATCCGCTGCAGTAGCTCCTCGGTGTCGATGCCCGCCAGCGCCGGCAGGCGCTCGCCGTCGCCCGCTTCCGCCGGCGCCGCGGGCGCGGCGACGGCGGTGGCGGCGGGAACGGCCGCGGCGGGCGCAAAGCGGTACACCACCCGGTAGAGGTCGGCGGCGTCGAAGGGCTTGGTCAGCACCTCGTTCATGCCGGCGGCCAGGCAGCGCTCGCGGTCGTCGTGGCCGGCGTTGGCGGTCAGGGCGATGATCGGCAGCGCGCGCCAGCGCGGCTCGCTGCGAATCCGCCGCGTCGCTTCGAGGCCGTCCATCTCCGGCATCATGATGTCCATCAGGAGCAGGTCGAAATCCTTCTCGGCGAGCCGGCGCAGCGCCTCGGCGCCGTTCTCGACGACCTCGGCGAGGACGCCCGCCTCGCGCAGGAATTCGAGGACGATCTCCTGATTGAAGCGGTTGTCCTCGGCGAGCAGCACGCGCAGCCCCGGCGGCAGCGCCCAGGCGGCGGCGTCGCCGCCGGGCGAGAAGGCGGCCAGCCGCTCGCGCAGCGCCTCGTCGGCGACGACGAGCGGCACCACGAAGCTGAAGGTCGAGCCCTGACCGGGCTCGCTCTCGGCCCAGATGCGGCCGCCCATCATCGACACCAGTTGGCGCGAGATGGCCAGCCCGAGGCCGGTGCCGCCGAAGCGGCGGGCGGTCGAGCTGTCACCCTGGGTGAAGGGCTGGAAGAGCTTCGCCTGCTGCGCCAGCGTCATGCCGATGCCGGTGTCGACGACCGAGAAGCGGAGCGTGGCGACGCCGTCGACGATGCCCTCGCCGGCGCAGCGCACCTCGACGCTGCCGTCGCCGGTGAACTTCACCGCGTTGCCGACGAGGTTGGTCAGGATCTGCGTCAGCCGCAGCGGATCGCCGATCAGGTAGCGCGGCACGCCGGGGTCGGTGGAGAGCGTCAGGCGCAGCCCCTTTTCGTCGGCGAGCTGGCTGGCGAAGGTGGTGACGCTGTCGAGCACCTGTTCGAGGTCGAAGCCGGTTTCCTCCAGGTGCAGGCGGCCGGACTCGATCTTCGAGATGTCGAGGATGTCGTTGATGATGCCGAGCAGCAGGCGCGCCGACAGGTTGATCTTGCGCACGTACTCGCGCTGCCGCGGCGGCAGCTCGCCCTTGAGCGTCAGCGCCGACATGCCGATGATGGCGTTCATCGGCGTCCGGATCTCGTGGCTCATCGCCGCCAGGAAGCTGCCCTTGGCCTGGTTGGCGCGCACCGCGTCCTCGCGCGCGCGGACCAGCTCGGCGGTGCGCTCGGCGACCAGCGATTCGAGGTGCGAGCGATAGCGGGCGACCTCCTCCTCGGCCCGCCGGCGCTCGGTGACGTCGGCGATGATCCAGGTGTGGGTGCCGTCCGGCGCCGCCGCGTCGTTGGCGCGGCCGGTCATCACCGCGGCGAAGACCGAGCCGTCCCGGCGGCGCATCATCATCTCGCGCGCGTAGCTGTCGCCGCGCGCGAAGGCTTCGCGCACCTCGGCCGAAACCCGGTGGTAGAGGTCGTCGGCGGAGAAGAGCAGGCGCACCGGCTGGCCGTTGAGGCGGCCGGCCTCGTAGCCGAACAGGCCCTCCAGGCGACTGTTGCAGGAAACGATCAGGCGCTGGTGCGTGACCAGGATGCCGACCAGCGCGTTGTTCAGGACCGCGTTCTTCTCGGCGAGCAGCGCGCGCGTCTCGTCCTCGGCCAGGCGGCGGTTGAGGATCGCGTCGCGGAAGCGGTAGAGGGTCATCGACAGGCGGCCGATCTCGTCGCTGCGCGCCACGCCCGAGAGGCGGATGTTGGTGTCGCCGCGTTCGAGCTGGTCGAGCGCCTGCAGGATTTCGTTGAAATGCCGCCCGATGCGCAGGAAGACGACGAAGATGACGAGGCCGAGCACCAGCGCCAGAAGGCCGTTGACCACCACCGTGTTGATGATCAGCAGGCGCCGCTCGGCGGCGAGCGAAGCGCGCGAATGGACGATCTGGATGCGGCCGACGTCGCTCGTCGACGCGCCGTCGCGGAAGACGATGCGCCGGCTGGCGACGATGACGTCGGCCAGGCTGTAGCGCGGCGAGCCGGCGGCGGCCACCTCGATGCCGTCGACGTCGCCGACGCTGACGTAGACGATATCGTGATCGGCGCCGACGGCCTTGACCGTGCCGGCCACCGCCTGCGCGTTGGCGTCGCGCATCGGCTGCGCCAGCGCCTCGGCCATCAGCGTCGCCAGCCGCTCCGCCCGGTCGCGCAGCGCCAGCTCGGACTGGCCCTGACGGTAGGCGATGGTCATCGCCGCATAGAGCCCGAAGACCAGCCAGACGCCGACGACCAGCGCCACCAGGATGCGCAGCCGGAGGCTGCCGGCGAAACGCGGCGGCGCCGGCGCGCTCACCGGGCGCCCCGCCGGTCGCTACGCGGCATCCTCGCCGCGGGAGAAGCGGCGCCGGCCGGCGCGGCGGGCGGAATCGGTCGACGGCGGCGGATCGGCATGGCGGCGGGGCTCCCGTCGGCGGCCGCGAGGCCGTCGTGGTTTTCTGATGGCATGAAATCATGCCAAGACAATGGCCGGATGTCGACGCCGGCGCCGCCGCACGTCGGCCGGCCGCCGGCAGCCGCTATAATGCGTCCCCTCGCCGAATCCCCCGTTTCCCCATGCCGTCGCCGTCCGCCCCGCCCCGCTCCCTGCCGCTCTCCCCGCGTCTGCCGCCGCTGCCCGCGGCCGGCCGGCAATCGACGCTGCCGGCGCTGGCCGGCTCGGCGGACGCGCTGGCGCTGGCGACGCTGGCCGCAGGCAGCCCCGGCCGCCTGCTCGTCGTGCTCGCCGCCGGCCCGGCCGACGCGCAGCGCCTGCTCGAAGAAATGCCCTGGTTCGCGCCCGGCCTGCGCGTGCGCCTGCTGCCGGACTGGGAGACGCTGCCCTACGACGCCTTCTCGCCGCACCACGACCTCGTCTCCGAGCGCCTGGCGACGCTCTACGCGGTGACGCGCGGCGACTGCGACGTGCTGCTGCTGCCGGCCGCCACCGCGCTCTACCGCCTGGCGCCGCCGTCCTACCTCGCCGCCTACACCTTCTTCCTGAAGAAGGGCGACGCGCTCGACGCGGACAAGCTGCGCACACAGATGACGCTGGCCGGCTACGCGCACGTGACGCAGGTCGTCTCGCCGGGCGAATACTCGATCCGCGGCGGCCTGATCGACCTCTTCCCGATGGGCGCGCCGCTCCCCTACCGGCTCGACCTCTTCGACGACGAGATCGAGAGCATCAAGACCTTCGACGTCGACAGCCAGCGCACCCTCTACCCGGTGCCGGAGATCCGCCTGCTGCCGGCGCGCGAGTTTCCGATGGACGACGCCGGCCGCACCCGCTTCCGCCAGCGCTTCCGCGAGACCTTCGAGGGCGATCCGGCGAAGTCCGGCGTCTACCGCGACGTCTCCAACGGCACGCCGCCGGCCGGCATCGAATACTGGCTGCCGCTGTTCTTCGAGGAAACGGCGACGCTCTTCGACTACCTGCCCGCAGACGCCGCGCTCTGCCTGCACGGCGACGTGCACGCGGCGATCCGCGCCTTCTGGCAGGACACCGATTCCCGTCATCGCCTGCTCGGCGGCGAGCGCAGCCGGCCGCTGCTGCCACCCGGCGAGCTGTTCCTCTCCGAAGAGCAGTTCTTCGTCGCCGCCAAACCGCACGCACGCATCGACCTGCCGGCCGGCGCCGGTGCCGCCGACGGCCCGGCGGCGCCGCTGCCGCCGCTCGCCGTAGACCGCCGCGCCGACGACCCGCTGAAGGCGCTGAAGACCTTCCTCGACGCCCACCCCGGCCGCGTCTTCCTGCTCGCCGAATCGGCCGGGCGACGCGAGACGCTGTCGGCACTGCTCGCCGACTACGGCCTGAAACCCGAACCGGCCCCGGACCTCGCCGCGTTCATGAGCGGCGACGCCAAGCTCACGCTCGGCGTCGCCCCATTGCACGCGGGTTTCCTCCTCACTCCTCCCTCCTCACTCCTCACGGCTTTCATAACCGAGGCCGAGCTGTTCGCCGGCAGCCCGTCGGCGCGCGCCCGCCGCTCGCAGCGCGAGGCGCAGCGCCGGGCCTCGTTCGACAACTGGCTCAGGGACCTCACCGAGCTGAAGATCGGCGACCCGGTGGTGCACGAACAGCACGGCATCGGGCGGTATCAGGGCCTGATCCACATGAACCTCGGCGAGGGCGACACCGAATTCCTCGAACTGCACTACGCCAACGACGCCAAGCTCTACGTGCCGGTTTCCCAACTGCACGTGATCTCGCGCTACTCGGGCAGCGAGCCGGACGCGGCGCCGCTGCACGCGCTCGGCTCGCAGCAGTGGGAGAAGGCCAAGCGTCGCGCCGCGCAGCAGGCGCGCGACACCGCCGCCGAACTGCTGGCGCTCTACGCCAGCCGCGCCGCCCGCCAGGGCCATGCCTTCGCCTTCAAGGCGCACGACTACGACGCCTTCGCCGACGGCTTCGGTTTCGAGGAGACCGCCGACCAGGCCGCGGCCATCGCCGCCGTGGTCGAGGACATGAAGTCGGGCAGGCCGATGGACCGGCTGGTCTGCGGCGACGTCGGCTTCGGCAAGACCGAGGTGGCGCTGCGCGCCGCCTTCTGCGCCGTCGCCGGCGGCCGGCAGGTGGCCGTGCTCTGCCCGACCACGCTCCTCTGCGAGCAGCACTACCAGACCTTCTGCGACCGCTTCGCCGACTGGCCGGTGCGGATCGCCGAGCTGTCGCGCTTCAGGACGGCGAAGGAATCGGCGCAGGCGATGAAGGAGCTGGCCGAAGGCAAGCTCGACATCGTCATCGGCACGCACAAGCTGCTTTCCAGGGAGATGCGCTTCGACCGCCTCGGGCTGGTCGTCATCGACGAGGAGCACCGCTTCGGCGTGCGCCAGAAGGAGGCGCTGAAAAGCCTCCGCGCCGAGGTCGACGTGCTGACGCTGACCGCGACGCCGATCCCGCGCACGCTGGCGATGTCGCTCGAAGGGCTGCGCGACTTCTCGGTGATCGCCACGGCGCCGCAGAAGCGGCTGGCGATCAAGACCTTCGTCGCGCGGCTTTCGGACGGCATCATCCGCGAGGCGGTGCTGCGCGAACTGAAGCGCGGCGGCCAGGTGTACTTCCTGCACAACGAGGTCGACACCATCGAGAACATGCGCGAGAAGCTGGCCAAGCTGGTGCCCGAGGCGCGCATCGTCGTCGGCCACGGGCAGATGAACGAGCGCGAGCTGGAACGCGTGATGCGCGACTTCACGCAGCAGCGCGCCAACCTGCTGCTGTGCACGACGATCATCGAGACCGGCATCGACAACCCGCACGCCAACACCATCCTGATCAACCGCGCCGAGAAGTTCGGCCTCGCCCAGTTGCACCAGTTGCGCGGCCGCGTCGGCCGCTCGCACCACCAGGCCTACGCCTACCTGCTGACGCACGACGAAGGAGCGCTGACCAAGCAGGCGAAGCAGCGCCTCGAAGCGATCCAGCACATGGAGGAACTGGGCTCCGGCTTCTATCTCGCCATGCACGACCTGGAAATCCGCGGCGCCGGCGAGGTGCTCGGCGACAACCAGTCGGGCGAGATGCAGGAAATCGGCTTCAACCTCTACACCGAGATGCTCAACCGCGCCGTCGCCGCGCTCAAGCAGGGCAAGGAGCCGGATCTGACGCAGCCGCTCGGCGTCGCCACCGAGATCAACCTGCACACGCCGGCGCTCTTGCCAAACGACTACGCGCCGGACGTGCACGAACGCCTGTCGCTCTACAAGCGGCTGGCCAACTGCGAGAAGGCGGAGGAGATCGACGACCTGCAGGAGGAACTGATCGACCGCTTCGGCGAACTGCCGCCGCAGGCGCAGTCGCTGCTCGCGACGCACCGCGTGCGCCTGCTGGTCAGGCCCTGCTGCGTCGCCAAGCTGGACGCGACGAGCGAACAGATCGTCGTCCAGTTCGGCCCGGAATTCGCCAAGACGGCGCCGATCGAGCCGATCCGCATCATCGATCTGATCCAGAAGGATCGCAATTACCGCCTCGCCGGCCAGGACAAGCTGTTATTCTCCCGGCATTCACCGACCCTCAACGACAAGGTCGCGGCGATCCGGGAGCTGTTCAGGCGACTGACCGGCTGACCGCCCCGCCGCGCCGCTCACCGGAAAGGAAAGCGACATGGCGAAGCAGGCGGCGGCAAGAAGGAAACCCGGCAAGACGGCCCTGGTCCTCGGCGGCGGCGCGCCGAACGCGACGCTGATGTCCGGCGCGCTGGTCGCCTTCGCCGAGGCCGGCGTCAGATTCGACGTCATCTCCACCGCCGGCGCCGGCGCGCTGATCGGCCTGCTCTTCGTGGCGCCGGCGCAGGGCACGCCGGTCGAGGCGCTGAAGCGCACCGTCGACATGGGCGTGGCGGACGCGATCTACGACCACTTCCCGGTCAACTACAAGGTCTTCCAGAAGCCCGGCGCGGTCGCCGACCTCTACCGGCAGATGCTCTCGGCGAACCCGCTGACGCGCACGCTGGCCGCGCAGCACGGCGACACGGCAATGCAGAAGCTCTTCGCCGACTGGGTGCGCCTGCTCCTCGCCAGCGCCTGCCCGACCGACCTCGGCCCGAAGAGCCTCGGCCTCTGCGCCAGCGTGCCCTTCCTCGAAGAGAGCGTGGACTTCGCGGCGTTGAAGACCATCGCCCCGGCCTTCTACATCAACGCCTACAACATCAGCGACCGGCGCATGGAGAACTTCGCCAAGCACCAGATCAACGCCGGCCACTGCCGCGCCGCGCTCGCCTTTCCCTTCCTCTACCCGCCCTACCCGATCGCCGACCCGCAGACCGGCGCCGAGAAGTTCTACTACGAGGGCGCCGCGCACGACTGCCTGAACTACAAGGCGCTGGTCGAGCACGAGCCGGAAGTGGAGCGCATCGTCGTCTTCGACGTGCTCGGCGCCGAGCAGTTGATGCGCACGCCGCGCGACCTCTACGACGCCTGGCTGCTGTCGATCATCGTGCCGCTGGTCGAGATCGCCCGCGACGACACCAAGATCTTCGAGGCGGTGCACAACGCCGACGGCCGGCGGCAGTTGTTCAAGGTGCCGTTCGACATCCCGCCGGCGCACGAGGTCGAGGCGCTCGACTGGTCGCGCTCGAACCTGGAGACGCTGTTCGACGTCGGCTACCGCTCGGCGCAGGATTACCTCGCCGGCGAGGGGAAGAGCCTACTTCCCTGAGCCGCCGCCGACGAGCGGGCAGCCGCCGTCGGCCAGCGGCCGGAAGGCGCGCTCGCCGGGCACGCGGCGCAGGATTTCCAGGTAGTCCCAGGGCTCCCTGACCTCGGTCGGCGACTTCACGCGCAGCAGGAAGACGTCGTGCACCATGCGCCCGTCCTCGCGCAGGCGGGCGTTGCGCACCACCGGATCGCGGATCGGCAGCTCGCGCATCTTCTGCACGACGGTCGGGGCGTGGTCCGTGCCGGTCGCCTGCACCGCCCGGAAATAGTGCGTCAGCGCCGAATAGACGCCGGCCTGCAGGTCGCTCGGCATGGCGCCGGCGCGCGCGAAGAAGCGCTGCGACCAGGCGCGCGCCTCGGCGTCCATGTTCCAGTAGAAGGCGTGCGACAGGCGCAGGCCCTGCGCCACCTGCGGCTTCATCTCGTGCACGTCGTTCAGCGCCGTCGCCACCGCCGCCAGCATGGTCTCGCCCTTGCTCACGCGCAGCAGGTCGAAGCTGCGGCGCACCGCCTGGATCATGTCGCGGCCGGCGTTGACCAGGGCGATCGCCTCGGCGCCGGACTGCGCCGCCTGGCGCAGCTTGGGAAACATCTCGTCCTCGCCGCGAGCATGGCGGACGGTGCCGATCACCGAGCCGCCGCTCTCGCGCACGGTGGCCGCCAGCAAAGCCTCGACGTTGCGGCCGAAGGCGTCGTCCACGACGACGAAGTACCAGCGGCGGGCGCCGGCGGCGGTCAGCTCGCGGCCGATGACGGTGTTGAAGGCGTGGCCGTCGTACATCCAGTGGATGCCGAGCGGCGCGCAGCGGCTGCCGGTGATCTCGCTGCTCATCACGCCGTTGTAGAAGACCACCGCGCCGCGCTCGCCGCGCGCCCGGTTCACCTCCTGCACGGCGTGCGCCTGCGGCGAGCCGACGACGTCGGCGATGACGTCGACGCCGCCCCGCTCCAGCCAGTCGCGGGCGATGCGGGCGGCCGTCTCGGCGTCGTTGCCGTGGTCGGCGACGAAGAGGCGGAGCGGCCTGCCGGCGACGCGGCCGCCGGCGTCCTCGATGGCCATCTGTGCCGCCGTCACCGAACCGGCGCCGGCGATGTGCGCATAGGTCGAATTCATGTCGACGAGAAGGCCGACGCGGATCTCGCCGTCGGAAACGCCGGCGGCGGCGAGGCTCGCCTGCAGCGCCAGCAGCATGCCCGCGATCCAGCGGCGCGGACCGCCGCTCCGCTGCGCGCGGCCGATGCGCCCATCGAAACACTTGTTGTTCATCCGGTCTTCGGCGGAGAATGGCGGCAGCCTCATAACCGGAGTTTATCGCCCCGCCCCGGTGCGAACAACGACCGGAGAACAACAAGCACGCCGAGCCCATATGCCGACACCGCCCGCGGCCCGCATCAGTTGGCCGATGCTCTTCACCTACATCGTCGCCGCGCTCGGCGGGATCGCGCTGGTGGTCGGCTTCGCGCGCTTCAACGCCCTGCACCAGGAATTCATCGGCGCCAACTTCGACGCCGTGCACGGCGCCCGCACGCTGCTCAAGGCGCGCTTCTTCGTCGACATCGCCGCCCGCGACGTCGAGGCCGCGGCGCAGGACGCGCAGCGCCGGGAGCAACTGCTGGCCAGCGCCGACAAGCGGCTGCTCAACGCCGAGAACTACGCGACCGAAGGCCGCGACGCCGAGCCGGCGGCGCGCGAGACGCTGATCGGACGCATCCGCGCCGCCCGCGTCGACCTGGCCGGGCCCGGCGGCGCCGACGCCGCCGCGCTGCAGCAGGCGACGGCCGGCCTGCGGCGGCTGGCGCAGGATCTCGACGCGGCCGAGCTCGACCGCTGGGGCAACCTCTCGGCGCTGAACGCCGAGCTGTCGGCGCGCATGCGCACGATGAACTACCTGATCGCCATCGCCCTGTTGCTCTTCGCCGGCATCATGGTCTCGCTCGCCTGGGCCGTCCGCCGCGCCCGTCGCGCCGAGGCCGAGCTGAAGCTGGCGAAGAGCGAGGCCGAGGCCATCCAGCAGACGACGCTCGACGCCTCGCCGATCGGCATCGCCTTCATCGACACCACGGACCCGGACAACCGGCGCATCCGCGCCGTCAACCGCCAGATGGCGGCGATCTTCGGCTACGAAGCCGAGACCATGCCCGGCCTCGCCGTGCGCCGCCTGTACGCCGGCCAGGACACCTACCAGCGCTTCTCGCAGGCGGCGACGCCGCAGCTCGCCAGCGGCAAGGTGCTGCGCGAGGAGATGGTCATGCAGCGGCGCGGCGGCATGCCGTTCTGGTGCGCCCTGTCGGTCAAGGCGATCGACCCGGACAACCTGGCGCGCGGCGTCGTCTGGACCTGCGAGGACATCAGCGAGCGCAAGGCGGCGGAAGCCGAGCTGCAGCAGGAGCGCAGCCGCGCCGAGGCGGCCAGCCGCGCCAAGAGCGAGTTCCTGGCGAACATGAGCCACGAGCTGCGCACGCCGTTCGCCGGGCTCTTCGGCCTGCTCGACCTGCTCCGCAGCAGCCGGCTCGACGAGACGCAGCGCCGCCACCTGCAGCTCGCGCACGACAGCGCGGCGCAGATGCAGACGATCGTAAACGACATCCTCGACTTCTCGAAGATCGAGGCCGGCAAGCTGATCATCGAGAACATGCCCTTCGACCTGCGCCGGACCATCGCCGGCGCCGCCGAGATGCACGCCGCCGCGGCCGAGCGCAAGAACCTGCGCTTCACGCTCAGCGTCGTCGAGCCGATCGCCGCCTGCGTCGTCGGCGACCCGGTCCGCCTGCGCCAGATCGTCGACAACCTGCTGAGCAACGCCATCAAGTTCACCGAGCGCGGCGAGGTCCGCCTGATCGTCCAGGCGCAGCCGGTCGACGGCCACGCGCAGTTGCGCGTCACCGTCGAGGACTCGGGCATCGGCATCGCGCAGGAGATGCAGAGCCGCATCTTCGAGAAGTTCACGCAGGCCGACTCCTCGACCACCCGCCTCTACGGCGGCACCGGCCTCGGCCTGACGATCAGCAAGGAGCTGGCGACGCTGATGGGCGGCCACATCGCGCTGTCCAGCCGCGAGGGCGTCGGCAGCCGCTTCACGCTGGCGATCCGCGTTCCCGTCGCCGACCTCGACGCCTGCGCCGACCCCGGCGCCGCCCGCGAACCCGGGCGCCTCGACGGCGTCACCATCCTGCTCGCCGAGGACAACCCGATCAACCGCGGCATGCTCGCCGAAACGCTCGAACGCCTCGGCGCCGTCGTCCGCACCGCCGACAACGGCGCCGAGGCGGTGCGCCTGGCCGCCGAGCAGGCGCCTGACCTGATCCTGATGGACTGCCAGATGCCCGAGGTCGACGGCCTCGAGGCCGCCCGCCGCATCCGCGCCGCCGAAGCGGCCGGCCGCCGCGTGCCGATCATCGCGCTGACCGCCTTCGCCACCAGCAACTACCGCAGCGACTGCCTGAATGCCGGCATGGACCGCTTCCTCGCCAAGCCGGTCGCCGCCGACGTCCTGCTCGCCGAAATCGTCACGCTGCTGGCCGTTCGCCCGCCGGTGGGCGCACGGCCGGCCGGCGCCCCGGCCGCGGCGCCGGCCGCCGGCGCGGCGGCGCCGCACTTCGACGCCCGCCTGCTGCTCGTCGACGACAACGAACCGATCATCGAAGCCACCCGCGTCCTGCTCGAACGCGCCGGCTGCACCGTCGTCACGGCGACCGGCGGCAACGCCGCGCTGGCCTGTCTCGGCGAGGCCGCGGGCGATCCCGCGCGCGAATTCGACCTGGTCCTCCTCGACTGCCAGATGCCGCTGCTCGACGGCTGGGAGACGGCACGCCGCTGGCGCGCCGAGGAGCTGCGGCGCCGGCTGGCGCCGGTGGCCATCGTCGCCCTCACCGCCGAGGAACGCAGCGAGGTGCTCCCGCGCTGCCGCGAGGCGGGCATGGACGACGCGCTCGGCAAGCCCTTCAGCGAGGAACAGTTGTACGCCCTGCTCGCCGAATGGCTGCGCTGACGCGGCGCCGCTCGCCAAGACCGGGCCCGAGGCGCTAAACTTCGTCCCTTTCCGGCGCGGCAGCGGGCCCGCCCGCGCCGTGCGCCAACCCCATCGTTGCTCCGCTTGCACAAATGACCACACTCGACATCGACAACATCAACGTCGCCGCCTTCGATCCGATGCCCTCGCCCGACGACGTGCACGCCCGGCTGCCGCTCTCCGCCGCCGCCAAGCGCACCGTCATGCAGGGCCGCGAGGCGCTGCGCAACATCCTCGACCGCAAGGACCAGCGGCTGTTCGTCGTCGTCGGCCCGTGCTCGATCCACGACCCGGTCGCCGGCCTCGACTACGCAAAGCGCCTGAAGGCGCTGGCTGACGAGGTTTCCGACACGCTGCTGATCGTCATGCGCGTCTATTTCGAAAAGCCGCGCACGACCACCGGCTGGAAGGGCTACATCAACGACCCGCACATGGACGACTCCTTCCGCGTCGACGAAGGCATGGAAAAGGCGCGCCGGTTCCTGCTCGAAGTGAACGAGCTTGGCCTGCCGGCCGGCACCGAGGCGCTCGACCCGATCTCGCCGCAGTATCTCGGCGACCTCATCGCCTGGAGCGCGATCGGCGCCCGCACCACCGAATCGCAGACGCACCGCGAGATGTCGTCCGGGCTGTCGACGCCGGTCGGCTTCAAGAACGGCACCAACGGCGACATCGGCGTCGCCGTGAACGCCATTCTCTCCGCGTCGCGCCCGCATTCCTTCCTCGGCATCAACAGCCAGGGCCGCACGGCGATCGTGCGCACCAAGGGCAACCGCTACGGCCACGTCGTGCTGCGCGGCGGCGACGGCCGCCCGAACTACGACACGGTTTCCGTATCGATGGCCGAGCAGTCGCTGCAGAAGGCCAAGCTGCCGGCGAACATCGTCGTCGACTGCTCGCACGCCAACAGCTACAAGAAGCCGGAGCTGCAGCCGCTGGTCATGGCCGACGTGGTCAACCAGATCCGGCTGGGCAACAAATCCATCGTCGGCACCATGATCGAGTCGCACATCCATGCCGGCAACCAGCCGATCCCCGAGGATCTGTCGCAGTTGAAGTACGGCTGCTCGGTCACCGACGCCTGCATCGACTGGGAGAGCACCGAGAAGTCGCTGCGCGACGCCGCCGTGCTGCTGCGCGACGTGCTGCCGGACCGCCTCGGCTGATGGACCTGGTCATCCAGGGCGGCGCGCTGCCGACCTTCCTGCTCGACCGCTGCGTCGCCGCCACCGGCGCGCGCGGCGTGCAGCCGCAGCCGCCGCAGGTCACGCGCCTGCTCGGCGTCGCCCGTCCTGCCGATTTCGAAACCGAGCTGGCGCCGCTGCTCGCCAACGAGCGGCTCGACTGGGCCTTCGTCGACAGCGGCAGGAAGCTCGCCGATTTCGGCCTGATCGCCTTCGACATGGACTCGACGCTGATCACCATCGAGTGCATCGACGAACTGGCCGACTTCGCCGGCCGGAAGGCCGAGGTCGCGGCCGTCACCGAAGCGGCGATGCGCGGCGAGATCGACTACCGCGAAAGCCTCTGCCGGCGCCTGGCGCTGCTCGCCGGGCTGGATGCGCGCGTGCTCGCCCGCGTCTTCGGCGAGCGCCTGCGGCTCTCGCCCGGCGCCCGTGAACTGCTCGCCGCGGCGCAGGCCGCCGGCCTGCGCACGGCGATCCTCTCCGGCGGCTTCACCTACTTCACCGAGCGCCTGCGCATCGAGCTGGGCGTCGACTTCGCCACCTCGAACGAGCTGGAGATCGCCGGCGGCAGGCTCACCGGCCGCGTCGCCGGCGACATCGTCGACGCGCCGGCCAAGGCGCATCATCTGCTCCGGCTGCGCAACGAACTCGGACTGAAAAAGGAACAGGTGATCGCCGTCGGCGACGGCGCCAACGACCTGCTGATGATGGCCGAGGCCGGTGTTTCCGTCGCCTTCCGCGCCAAGCCGGCGACGCGGGCGAAGGCCAGCGTCGCGCTCAACTTCGTCGGCCTCGACGGCCTGCTCAACCTCTATCCGGTCTGAAACGGGGCGCCGCCGCCTTGACGACCGGGGCGGCCAGCGTCTAGGTTGAAAACAGACACCGGGCCGGAAACACCGGTTCGCTCTCCACCTGCCCGGCAAGACGACCCGACGTGAGCGGACCAGCGGGGAGGCTCATTGTGTTCCGCGATCGCATGGAAGCAGGACGGCGTCTGGCTGACGCCCTGTCCGCGCACGCCGGCAGCCGGCCGCTGGTGCTGGCCATTCCGCGCGGCGCCGTGCCGATGGGGCGGCTGGTGGCGACGGCGCTCGGCGGCGATTTCGACGTCGTGCTCGTGCGCAAGATCGGCGCGCCGTTCCAGCCGGAGCTGGCGGTGGCGGCGGTGGACGAAAGCGGTTGGATCTACCGCACGCCGGGCCTCGGCGACGACCCCGGACTCGACGACTACGTCACCGCCGAGGCCGCCGCGCAACTGGCGCTGATCCGCCGGCGGCGCGCCCGCTACACGCCGGGCCGCGGCCCGGCCGACGCGCGCGGACGGGTGGTCATCGTCGTCGACGACGGGCTGGCCACCGGCGCGACGATGATCGCCGCGCTGCATGCGCTGCGCGAGCGGCAGCCGGCGCGGCTCATCTGCGCGGTGCCGGTGGCGCCGGCGGAAACCGTGGAACGCGTCCGCCCGCACGCGGACGAGGTGGTCTGTCTGGAAATCCCTGCCAGCTTCGATGCCGTCGGCCAGTTCTACGCGGATTTCGAGCAGGTGGAGGACGACGAGGTGACGGCGCTGCTGCGCGCCGCCGGACCGGCGCGACGGCCGCCCGCGCCCGAAGACGAGGAGAGCTCATGAACAAGCGCACCCTGCCCCCGGGATTCAGGCCCGTCCGCCGCGACCAGTTGCGCGAGGAGCGCGGGCACGACAGCTACCGGAACCTGCAGAAACCGCCGGAGCCGGCCGCCTGCGACGCGTGCGGGGCACTCTTCCACGGCGGGCGCTGGCAGTGGGGCGAGCGCCCGGCGGACGCCGCCGGCGTCGCCTGCCCGGCCTGCCGGCGCGTGCGCGACCGCTTTCCCGCCGGTTTCCTGCACGTCGGCGGCGCCTTCGCCGCCGCGCGCCGCGACGAGATCGAGACCTTGCTGCGCCAGCGCGCGGCGCGCGAGAAGGCGACGCATCCGCTCGCCCGCATCATGGCCGTCGAGGAAAACGGCGACGGCCTGCTGGTGACGACCACCGACCTGCACCTGGCGCGCGATCTCGGCGAGGCGCTGCAGCACGCCTACCAGGGCGCGCTGGAACTCCACTACAGCGACGCGGAGATGCGCCTGCGCGCGTACTGGCGGCGCGACTAGATCAGGTCGATGGCGTGCGCCTTGAGGACGTCGAGGCCGACGATTTCCAGCGTCGCCTCGTTCGTCGCGTCGAGCACCACGCGCGGCGCGGCGCCGGCCTGCCAGGCCTCGCGCCAGCGGGCGGCACACAGGCACCAGCGGTCGCCCGGCCGCAGGCCGGGGAAGCCGAATTCGGGGCGCGGCGTCGACAGGTCGTTGCCGCGCGCCTTCGAGAATTCGAGGAAGTCCGCGGTCATCACCGCGCACACGGTGTGCCGGCCGAGGTCTTCGTCCGCGGTATTGCAGCAGCCGTCGCGGAAAAAGCCGGTCAGCGGCCGCTCGCCGCAGGTGCCGAGCGGCCCGCCGAAGACGTTGCGCTGGCGGCCGTCGCCGGGAAAATCGGGCGTTTTCATGCGTCGCTCCTTCCGCCGCGGCGCGCGGCGGGACTCAGGCGAGCTCGTCGATCCAGGCCTGCTGGATGGCTTCCAGGATCTTCTCGCCGCAGTGCTTCGGATCGTCGTCGAAGCCGGGCAGCGCGATCACCCAGTTCATCAGGTCGACGAAGTTGATGCGCGTCGGGTCCACGTCCGGATGCGCCTCGGACAGCTCGATGGCCAGGTCGTTGATGTCGGTCCACTTCATCTCAGTGCTTTCCTTCGCGGGCCATGTTGATCGAGTAGCGCGGAATCTCGACGACCAGCGGCGCGTCGGCGACCTCGGCCTGGCAGGAAAGGCGCGAGTTCGGCTCCAGACCCCAGGCCTTGTCGAGCATGTCCTCTTCCATCTCCTCGGCCGGCTCCAGCGAACCGAAGCCCTCGCGCACGATCACGTGGCAGGTGGTGCACGCGCAGGACATCTCGCAGGCGTGCTCGATGGCGATGCCGTTCTCGAGCAGCGTCTGGCAGATCGACTTGCCCGGCTCCGCCTCGATCACCGCGCCGTCCGGGCACAGCTCGGCGTGCGGCAGCACGATCAACTGGGTCATGCCTTGCCCCCTCCTCCGGTGGCTTTTTCCACTTCGTCGACGGTTCGCCCGGCAAAGGCCCTGCGGATCGACTTGTCCATCCGGCGCGCGGCGAAATCCTTGGTCTCCGCCTCCAGGTCGTCCATCGCCAGCGTGATCTGGCGACGGTTCTCGCCGAGCGCGGCGGCCTGCAGGTTGACGATCGCGCTGTCGACGCGGCGGCGCTCCTCGTCGGAGAGCAGTTCGCCGTCGCCGTGGATCGCCGCCTGCACCGCCTCGATCAGGCGCTGTGCCTCGACCTGCGCCTCCTTCAGCGCGCGCCGGAAGGCGTCGTCCTTGGCGTGCGCCAGCGAATCCTTGAGCATGCCGGCGATCTCGTCGTCGGAAAGGCCGTACGAAGGCTTCACCGTGACGCTGGCCTCCACGCCCGAGGTCTGCTCGCGCGCCGCCACCGACAGCAGGCCGTCGGCGTCCACCTGGAAGGTGACGCGGATGCGCGCGGCGCCGGCGACCATCGGCGGAATGCCGCGCAGTTCGAAGCGCGCCAGCGAACGGCAGTCGCCGACCAGCTCGCGCTCGCCCTGGACGACGTGGATGGCCATCGCCGTCTGGCCGTCGCGGAAGGTGGTGAACTCCTGCGCGCGCGCCGCCGGAATCGTCGAGTTGCGCGGGATCACCTTCTCGACCAGGCCGCCCATGGTTTCGAGGCCGAGCGACAGCGGAATGACGTCGAGCAGCAGCCAGTCGTCGCCGGCAGCGCGGTTGCCGGCGAGCAGATTGGCCTGCGTGGCCGCGCCGAGCGCCACGACCTTGTCCGGGTCGAGGTTGGTCAGCGGCTCCTGCCGGAAATACTCGCCGACCGCGCGCTGGATCTGCGGCATGCGCGTGGCGCCGCCGACCATGACCACGCCCTTCACTTCGGTCGGCGACAGGCCGGCGTCGCGCAGCGCCTTCTTGATCGGCTGGATGGTCTTGGCCACCAGCGTCTGCGTGATCTCGTTGAAGATCGCCGTGGTCAGCGTCAGATCGACCATCTCGCCGGTAGACAGGCGCGCGGTGATCGGCGCCTCGGAATGGCAGGTCAGGTACTCCTTGGCCTCGCGCGCGCGCGTCAGCAGCAGGCGCGCGTCGCCGGACGAGAGCGGCCGCAGCTTGGCCTGCTCGATGACCCAGCAGAAGATGCGGTGGTCGAAGTCGTCGCCGCCGAGCGCCGAGTCGCCGCCGGCGGCGAGCACCTCGAAGACGCCCTTGGAAAGCCGCAGGATGGAGATGTCGAAGGTGCCGCCGCCGAGGTCGTAGACCGCGTAGACGCCCTCGGCCGCGTTGTCCAGGCCGTAGGCGATGGCCGCCGCGGTCGGCTCGTTGAGGAGGCGCAGCACGTTGATGCCGGCGAGCCTGGCCGCATCCTTGGTCGCCTGCCGCTGCGCGTCGTCGAAGTAGGCCGGCACGGTGATCACGGCGCCAACCAGTTCGCCGCCAAGCGCGCCTTCGGCGCGCGCGCGCAGAGCCTTCAGGATATCCGCCGAGACCTCGACCGGGCTCTTGACGCCGGCGACGGTACGCAGCCTGACCATGCCCGGCGCGTCGACGAAATCGTAGGGCAGCGACTCGACGTGCGCGATGTCGTTGCGGCCGCGGCCCATGAAGCGCTTGACCGAGACGATGGTGTTCTTCGGATCGGCCGACTGCCGGCTCTGCGGCCCGTAGCCGACCTCGACGCCGCCGTCGGCGGCGTAATGCACGACCGAGGGCAGCAGCGAACGGCCGAGTTCATCGCTGAGGACGACGGTCAGCCCGCTGCGCACCGTGGCGACCAGCGAGTTGGTGGTGCCGAGGTCGATGCCGACCGCCAGCCGGTGTTGGTGCGGCGCCGTCGATTCCCCGGGCTCCGCGATCTGCAGAAGTGCCATGAATTTCCTGTACCAGGATCGTTATTCTTCGAGCGCGGCGATGGCCTCGTCGATTTCGGACAGCAGTTTTTCGAGGAACATCAGCCGGCGCACGCGGTCGCTCGCCGTCGCGTGGTCGCCGGTGTCGTCGAGCAGCGCCGCCAGTTCGTCGTAGCTCGCGTTCATCCGCTCGCGCAGCCGGTGGTGCAGGTGCTCCAGCTCATGATGGTCACGCGCCGCGCGCGCCTCGGCGACACCCTCGCGCCACTCCATCTGCTCCATCAGGAAATCGGCGGGCATCGCCGTGTTGTTCTCGGCGCCGACATCGTGGCCGAGCAGGTGCAGCAGATAGCGGGCGCGCGGCAGCGGCTTCTTCAGCGTCTGGTACGCCTCGTTCGCCTTCGTCGCCCACTGCAGCGACAGCCGCCGCTCGGCGTCCGCGGCGTGCGCGAAGCGGTCCGGATGCACCTCCGCCTGCAGCTCGCGATAGCGCACGTCGAGCGCCGTCGCATCGAGCCGGAAGGCCCGCGGCAGGCCGAACAGGGCGAAATGGTCGGCGTTGAAGTCCATGGGGCGCGATTCTATCAGTCCGGCAACGGCCCCGCCCCCCTCAAGGCGCCGGTGGCGCGGGGCGCGGACGGGCGGACGACGCGAACGGCACGGCGCACGCGGGCGGCGGAGCGCCGGGCGCGCGCCATCAGACGTTGAACGACTCGCCGCAGCCGCACTGGTCCTTGACGTTGGGGTTGTTGAACTTGAACCCCTCGTTCAGACCCTCGCGCGCATAGTCGAGCTCGGTGCCTTCCAGATACGGCAGGCTCTTCGGGTCGATCAGCACGGTGACGCCGTGCGACTCGAAGCTGACGTCGTCCGGCGCCGCCGCGTCGGCGAACTCCAGCTTGTAGGCCATGCCCGAGCAGCCGCTGGTGCGCACGCCGAGGCGCAGGCCGATGCCCTTGCCGCGCCTGGCAATGTAGTTGGCGACGTGCTTCGCCGCCTTTTCGGTCAGGGTGATCGCCATCTCGTGCTCCCGCAAGGCTTACTCGGCGTGCTTCTTCTTGTAGTCGGCGACCGCCGCCTTGATCGCATCCTCGGCGAGGATCGAACAGTGGATCTTCACCGGCGGCAGCGCCAGCTCTTCGGCGATCTGCGTGTTCTTGATGTCGAGCGCCTGATCGACGGTCTTGCCCTTGACCCACTCGGTGACGAGCGAGCTGGAGGCGATCGCCGAACCGCAGCCGTAGGTCTTGAACTTGGCGTCCTCGATGACGCCCTCCTTGTTCACCTTGATCTGCAGCTTCATGACGTCGCCGCAGGCCGGCGCGCCGACCATGCCGGTGCCGATGCCATCTTCCTCCTTGGCGAAGGAACCGACGTTGCGGGGGTTTTCGTAGTGGTCCAGAACCTTGACGCTATAGGCCATGATGTTTCTCCTTCAATCCTTTGCAGCTCAGTGGGCAGCCCACTGGACGGAGTTCAGGTCGACGCCGTCCTGAACCATTTCCCACAGGGGCGACAGCTCGCGCAGCTTGCCGATCTTCTGGTGCAGCAGCCTGACCGCGTAGTCGATCTCCTCTTCCGTGTTGAAGCGGCCGATCGTGAAGCGGATCGAGCTGTGCGCCAACTCATCGTCGCGGCCGAGCGCGCGCAGCACGTACGAGGGCTCCAGCGACGCCGAGGTGCACGCCGAACCCGACGACACCGCCAGATCCTTGATCGCCATGATCATCGACTCGCCCTCGACGTAGGCGAAGCTCATGTTCAGGTTGTGCGGCACGCGGTGTTCGAGGTCGCCGTTGACGTAGACCGCTTCGATGTCGGAAAGTCCCTTCAGAAGTCGGTCGCGCAGCTTCTTGATGCGCGCGTTCTCCTCAACCATCTCTTCGCGGGCGATGCGGAAGGCCTCGCCCATGCCGACGATCTGGTGCACCGGCAGCGTGCCGGAGCGGAAGCCGCGTTCGTGGCCGCCGCCGTGCATCTGCGCCTCCAGGCGCACGCGCGGCTTGCGGCGCACGTACAGCGCGCCGATGCCCTTCGGGCCGTAGGTCTTGTGCGCCGAGAAGCTCATCAGGTCGACCTTCAGCTTCGCCAGATCGATGTCCACCTTGCCGGTCGCCTGCGCCGCATCGACGTGGAAGATGACGCCCTTCTCGCGGCAGATCTCGCCGAGCTCGGCGATCGGCTGGACGACGCCGATCTCGTTGTTCACGAACATCACCGAGGCGACGATGGTGTCCGGGCGGATCGCCGCCCTGAACGCGTCGAGGTCGAGGAGGCCGTTGTCCTGCACGTCGAGGTAGCTCACCTCGAAGCCCTGGCGTTCCAGTTCGCGGCAGGTGTCGAGCACGGCCTTGTGCTCGGTCTTGACGGTGATCAGGTGCTTGCCCTTGCCCGAGTAGAAGTTCGCCGCGCCCTTCAGCGCCAGGTTGTTCGACTCGGTGGCGCCGGAGGTCCAGACGATCTCCTTGGCGTCGGCATTGACCAGTTGCGCCACCTGCTCGCGCGCGGCCTCGACCGCGGCGTCGGCTTCCCAGCCGAAGCTGTGCGAGCGCGAGGCCGGATTGCCGAACTTCTCGACGAGGTAGGGAATCATCTTTTCCGCGACGCGCGGGTCTACCGGCGTGGTCGCCGAGTAGTCGAGGTAGATCGGCAGTTTCAGCATGTTTCTGGCTCCGCTTCGTTGCTCTCTTGAATGGCCTACGCCGCGTCGGCGCTGACCGAGGTCATCCGCTGCAGTCCGACCACGGTCGAGCGCAGCGCGTTCAAAAAATCCTGCACTTCTGCGTGCGTGGTCGCCTCGCCGAGGCTGACGCGCACCGCGCCGCGCGCGATCTCCGGCGCCACGCCCATCGCCGCCAGCACGTGCGACGGCTCGGGGTTGGCGCTCGAACAGGCGGCGCCGCTGGCGACCGCGAAGCCGGCGCGGTCGAGCTTGCCGACCAGCGTCTCGCCGTCGATGTCGAGGACGGCGAAATAGCAGGTGTTCGGCAGGCGCCCGGCGCCGGCGCCGAAGAGGCGCGCGCCCAAGGCCGCCAGGCCGGCTTCCAGCGCCGCGCGCAGCCCGGCGAGCCGCGCCGCCGTGTCCTTCACCCGCGCCGCCGCCAGTTCGGCGGCGACGCCGAAGCCGACGATCGCCGGCACGTTCTCGGTGCCCGAGCGCAGCCCGCGCTCGTGGCCGCCGCCGGCGATCAGCGGCGCGATCTCGACGCGCTTGTCGAGGACCAGCGCCGCCGCGCCCTTGGGGCCGCCGATCTTGTGCGCCGACACGGTCAGCGCGTGCACGCCGGCGGCGTTCAGCTCGCGGAACGACAGCGGCAGCTTGCCGAAAGCCTGCGCCGCGTCGCTGTGGAACCAGGCGCCGCCGCCCTTGGCCTCGCTTGCCAGCGCCGCCACGTCCTGCAGCACGCCGGTCTCGTTGTTGGCGCGCATCACCGAGAGCAGCGCCGGCCTTTCCGCCAGCGCGTCGCGCCAGTCGTCCGGATCGATGCGGCCTTCGCCGTCGACCGCCACCTTCTTCAGCCGCCAGCCCTGCCGCGCCAGTTGCTCGGCCGGCTTGATCACGCACGGATGCTCGACCGCCGACACCGCCAGCAGGCCGGGCCGCAGGCAGGCCGCCGCGCCCTTGACGAAGAGGTTGTTGGCCTCCGAGCCGCCGCTGGTGAACACCACCTCGGTCGGGTGCGCGTCGAGCGCCGCCGCCACCTGCTGCCGCGCCTCGTCCACCGCCCGCCGCGCCGCCCGCCCGTATTCGTGGCGGCTCGACGGATTGCCGTAGTGCGTCTCCAGCCACGGCAGCATGGCCGCCAGCGCCGCCGGAACGAGCGGCGTCGTTGCGTTGTGGTCGAGGTAGACCGGCGCGAACATCGCTCTCAGGCGGACACCGCCATGATCTTGGCGCGCGGCCGCGGGCTCGGGCCGAGGCGCTGGTCGCCGACCGGGCTCATGAACTGCACGGCCTTGTGCGCGTTCTTCGTCACCAGGTCGTGCAGCGTCACCGAGGCCAGGTATTCGTACATCTTGAAGTTGAGCGTCGCCCACAGGTCGTGCGTCATGCAGCGGTGCTCGTCGTGGCAGTTCTCCTTGCCGCCGCACTGCGTCGCGTCGAGCGGCTCGTCGACGGCGCGGATGATGTCGGCGACGCTGATTTCGTCGAGCTGCCGCGCCAGACAATAGCCGCCGCCGGGGCCGCGCACGCTGTCCACCAGATGGTGGCGGCGCAGCTTGCCGAACAGTTGTTCCAGGTAGGAAAGCGAAATCTTCTGCCGGTCGCTGATCCCGGCCAGCGTCACCGGCCCTTCGCTGCCGCGCAGCGCAAGATCGATCATGGCGGTCACGGCGAATCGTCCCTTGGTCGTCAGTCGCATGTTGTCCGTCTCCCGGTTAATACCCGATTGGTTTCGTCGACTATACGAAAGCCGGACAAAATCAGTCAACTATTTAGTCGACTATTTTGCTCAGATATTTCGGATCGAACTTGTCCGCGGTCGCCAGTTCGTCCTCGATGCTGACGCCGGTCTGCTCCAGCTTCTTCAAGAGGGCGTCGATGCGCCGGTCGGTCTCGACCGCGTGGTCGAGCAGGCCGTGGATCGCCTTGGCCAGCGGATCGTCCTGGCTGCCGGCGATGGCGTAGGCGGAAAAGCCCATCTGCCCGGCCTTTTCCTCGCGCCGCTGCGCCTGCTCGCCGTCGATGACGCGCGCCGGGTTGCCGACGGCGGTGGCGCCGGCCGGCACGTCCTTGACGACGACCGCGTTCGAGCCGACCTTGGCGCCGGCGCCGACGGTGATCGGCCCGAGCACCTTGGCGCCGGCGCCGACGACCACGCCGTTGCCCAGCGTCGGATGGCGCTTGCCCTTGTTCCACGAGGTGCCGCCGAGCGTGACGCCGTGGTAGAGCGTGACGTCGTCGCCGATCACCGCCGTCTCGCCGATGACCACGCCCATGCCGTGGTCGATGAAGAAACGGCGGCCGATGGTCGCGCCCGGATGGATCTCGATGCCGGTCAGGATGCGCGCGAGGTGCGAAAGGAAGCGCGCCAGCCAGCGCAGACGATGCCCCCACAGCCAGTGGGCGAGGCGGTGGCAGACGGCGGCGTGCACGCCGGGATAGCAGGTCAGCACCTCCCAGGCCGAGCGGGCGGCCGGGTCGCGGTCGAAAACCGAGCGGATGTCTTCTCGCAGTCGGGCAAACATGATTTCTGGGCAACCCCCTCGTTATCGTGCGGATATTAAAATACCCGAGTTTTTTGATCTACTATTTTTCCGGCGGTTCCGCGCTCCGCCGGCGCGGCCCGGTCGGCGTCTCCACCGAATCGAGGATGCCGCGCAGGATGTTGATCTCGTCCTTCTCCAGCGCCGCCCGCCCGAACAGCCGGCGCAGCTTGGGCAGCAGCCGGCGCGGCCGGGCCGGGTCGTGGAAGCCGGTGGCGACGAGCACGCGCTCCAGGTGTTCGTGGAAGCGCTCGATCTCGTCGAGCGTCGCCGGCGCCGACGCGAACGGCGTGGCCGGCGTCGTCGGCGGCAGGCCGCCGTAGGCCGCCATGCGCAGCTCGTAGGCCAGCACCTGCACCGCGGCGCCGAGGTTGAGCGAGGCGAAGCGCGGATCGCTCGGGATCGCCACCGCCTGCTGGCAGCGCTGCAGCTCCTCGTTGGCCAGGCCGCTGGTCTCGTTGCCGAAGACCAGCGCGACGTCGCCCGCCGCCGCCATGCGCAGCAGCGACGGCACCGCCTCGCGCACGCCGGCCGCCGCCGGGCCGAGGTCGCGCGGCCGGGCGGAGAGCGCCGCCGCGTGCACGCAGCCGGTGAGCGCCTCGACCAGCGAGTCGCAGACGACAGCGGCGGCGAGCACGTCGTCGGCGCCCGCGGCGCGCGCCGTCGCCACCGCGTCCACCGCGCACAGCGGCTGCACCAGATAGAGACGGGAGAGCCCCATGGTCTTCATCGCCCGCGCCGCGGCGCCGACGTTGCCCGGATGGCTGGTGCGGCAGAGCACGACGCGGACGCGGTCGAGCGCCGCGGCCGGATCGTCGGAGGGAAGCGGGTTCATGATAGAATGCGCGATTCGCCGAAACGATTCGGGCGGCGCGACGCGCGGCATGCGCGGCCACTCCGCCCGACGGGTTCTTTACACACAGCCATGCATCCAGCACTCAACATCGCCATCAAGGCGGCGCGCCGCGCCGGCCAGATCATCACCCGCGCCTCCCACGACTTGGACCTGCTCAAGGTCACCGCCAAACGCCAGAGCGATTTCGTCACCGAGGTCGACAAGGCTGCCGAGGCCGCCATCATCGAAGTGCTGCGCGAGGCTTATCCGAATCACGGAATTCTAGCAGAAGAGTCGGGCGCCACCGTCGGCAAGCAGGCCGAATACCAGTGGATCATCGACCCGCTCGACGGCACCACCAACTTCATCCACGGCTTTCCGCAGTACGCCATCTCGATCGCGCTGGCACACAACGGCCAGGTGACGCAGGCGGTGGTCTTCGACCCCGAGCGCAACGAGCTGTTCACCGCCAGCAAGGGCCGCGGCGCCTTCCTCAACGACCGCCGCATCCGCGTCTCGAAGCGCGCCCGGCTGGACGAGGCGCTGCTCGGCACCGGCTTCCCGTACCGCGTCTTCGACCACGTCGACACCTACCTCGCCATCTTCAAGGAGCTGACGCAGAAGACGGCCGGCATGCGCCGCCCCGGCGCCGCCGCGCTCGACCTGGCCTGGGTCGCCTGCGGCCGGCTCGACGGCTTCTGGGAGTTCGGCCTGTCGCCGTGGGACATGGCGGCCGGCACGCTGCTGATCAGCGAGGCCGGCGGCCTGGTCTCCGATCTCGCCGGCGAGCACGGCTATCTCGACAGCGGCAACGTATTGGCCGGCACGCCGAAAGTCTTCGCGCAACTGCTGCAGGTCGTCCAGGCGCACCGGACGCCCGCCCTCCTCGCCTGAGCAACGGGCGGCCCCGGGGACCGGCCGTCGCCCATCCGGCGCCCAGATCCTCGCGCCTCGCGAACGATTGGCTATCATGGAAGGCATGAATACGCTTTCCATCCTCCCGTTTTTTCGCCGCCTCGCCGGGACGTGCCGCCTGGCGAGTGCGCTGCTGGCCGGCGCGCTGACGCTGCCGGCGGCGGCCGACGCGCTGCCGCTGGAAAAGATCGCACTGCCGCCCGGCTTCACCATCGAACTCCTCGCCCGCGTGCCGAACGCGCGGCAGATGGCGCTGTCGCCGCAGGGCGTCCTCTACGTCGGCTCGATGCGCGCCGGCAAGGTACACGCGCTGCCGCTCGATCGCGATTACCGGCCCGGCAAGCTGCGCGTCGTCGCCGACGACCTCAAGCTGCCGGTGGGCGTCGCCTGGCGCGACGGCAGCCTGTACGTCTCGGCGGTCGACCGCATCCTCCGCCTCGACGGCATCGACGCCCGCCTCGACGACCCGCCGGCGCCCGCCGTGGTCCGCGACGACCTGCCGAAGGAAACGCACCACGGCTGGAAATTCATCGCCTTCGGCCCGGACGGCTGGCTCTACGTGCCGGTCGGCGCGCCGTGCAACATCTGCGAACCGGACCCCGAGCGCTACGCCACGATCCTGCGCATGCGTCCGGACGGATCGCAACTGCAAACCTTCGCCCGCGGCGTGCGCAACACGGTCGGCTTCGACTGGCATCCGGCCAGCGGCGCGCTGTGGTTCACCGACAACGGCCGCGACTGGCTCGGCGACGACCGCCCGCCCGACGAGCTGAATCACGCACCGAAGCCCGGCCTGCACTTCGGCTACCCTTACTGCCACGGCGACGCCATCGCCGACCCGGAATTTGGCCGCAAGCGCGCCTGCGACGAATTCACGCCGCCGGCGCAGAATCTCGGCCCGCACGTCGCCGCGCTCGGCATGCGCTTCTACACCGGCAGCCAGTTCCCGGCGCAGTACCGCAACCAGGTGTTCATCGCCGAACACGGCTCGTGGAATCGCGGCAGGAAGATCGGCTACCGCGTCAGCGTCGTCACGCTGGCGGGCGACCGCGCCGTCTCCTACGCCCCGTTCGCCAGCGGCTGGCTGCAGGACGAAAGCGCCTGGGGCCGCCCGGCCGACGTGCTGGTGCTGCCGGACGGCTCGCTGCTGGTGTCGGACGATCAGGCGGGGGCGATCTACCGGATCCGGTACGCAGGCGAGCGCAAGGCTTCGGGCATCCCGCAGTAGCACCTTCCGGTCGGCTCTGTCATCCGGCTCCCGCACCGATTCGCAATTTCCGGCCGCTGCGGCGACCATCCGCTGATACCGGCGCGAATGCCCAACCAAAATTCATGACATAGAAATAAAAAGGGTAGCCCAAAGAAGTCGGCCGGGTCACAATATATAAACGGGTGCAACCGCACCAGACAATCAAGATACACAAGCACGCCATGTCAAAAAATCAGGACGTCAAAAACGGCGATTTCGCCGGCCATACCCCGATGATGCAGCAGTACCTGCGCCTGAAGGCGCAGCACCCCGACACCCTGCTCCTCTACCGCATGGGGGATTTCTACGAGCTGTTCTACGACGACGCCGAGAAGGCGGCGCGGCTCCTGGACATCACGCTGACCACGCGCGGGCAGTCGGCCGGCGTGCCGATCCGGATGGCCGGCGTGCCCTTCCATGCGTTGGAGCAGTACCTCGCCAAGCTGGTGAAGCTCGGCGAATCGGTGGTCATCTGCGAGCAGGTCGGCGATCCGGCGACGAGCAAGGGGCCGGTCGAGCGCGCGGTGTCGCGCATCGTCACGCCGGGCACGCTGACCGACGCGGCGCTGCTCGACGAGAAGCGCGACACGCTGCTGATGGCCCTGTCGCCGACCCGGCACACGATCGGTCTCGCCTGGCTCAACCTGGCCAGCGGCGAGCTGCGCGCGACCGAGGTGGCGACGACGAAGCTCGCCGCGACGCTGGAACGCATCCGGCCGGCCGAGATCATCCTGCCCGATTCGCTGACGCTCTCGTTCGCGCCGGCCGCGGCGCTGACGCGGCGGCCGGACTGGCATTTCGACACGGAGGCCGCCGAGCGCGATCTGTGCCAGCAGTTCGCGGTGGCCTCGCTCGCCGGCTTCGGCATCGACGACGCCGGCCCGGAAGTGGCCGCCGCCGGCGCGCTCTTGCGCTACGCGCAGGCGACGCAGGCGCGCGCGCTGCAGCACGTGCGCGCACTGATCGTCGAACGCGAGTCGGCCTGGATCGGGCTCGACGCGGCGACGCGGCGCAACCTCGAACTGACCGAGACGCTGCGCGGCCAGCCGGAGCCGACGCTCTGTTCGCTGCTCGACGCCTGCGTCACGGCCATGGGCTCGCGCTGCCTGCGCCACGCGCTGCACCACCCACTGCGCGACCGCGCGGTTCCGGCCGCGCGCCACGCCGCGGTCGAGGCGCTGACGGAAGACGCCAACCGCGGCGCGCAGGCCGTGCGCGAGGCGCTGAAAGGCATCGCCGACGTCGAGCGCATCGCCGGCCGCATCGCCCTCTTCTCGGCCCGGCCGCGCGACCTCTCCGGTCTGCGCGACGGCCTCGCCCGGCTCGACGCCGTGCGCGCGCCGCTCGCCGCGCTGCCGGCGCCGCTGCTCGCCGAGCTGCACGAACGGCTGGCGACGCCGGGCACCGTGCTCGATCTCCTGACGCGCGCCATCGCCGCCGAACCCTCGGCCAACCTGCGCGACGGCGGCGTCATCGCGCCCGGCTACGACGCCGAGCTGGACGAGCTGCGCGGCATCCAGGAGAACTGCGGCGAATTCCTGCTGGCGCTGGAAGCGCGCGAGAAGGAGCGCACCGGCATCAACAGCCTCAAGGTCGAGTACAACCGCGTGCACGGCTTCTACATCGAGGTCACGCACGCCAACGCCGACAAGGTGCCGGAGGACTATCGCCGCCGGCAGACGCTGAAGAACGCCGAGCGCTACATCACGCCCGAGCTGAAGACTTTCGAGGACAAGGCGCTGTCCGCGCAGGACCGCGCGCTGGCGCGCGAGAAGCTGCTCTGGGACGAGGTGCAGGACGCGCTGCAGCCGGAGATTCCGCGCCTCCTGGAGATCGCCCGCGCCATCGCGCTGCTCGACATGCTTGCCGCCTTCGCCGACGTCGCGGCCAAGCGGGACTACCGCAAGCCGCAGTTCTCCGACGAACCGGGCCTGCTGATCGAGGGCGGCCGCCACCCGGTCGTGGAAAACCAGATCCAGGCCGACGGCGAATCCTTCATCGCCAACGACGCGAAGCTCGGCGACGGCAGACGGCTGCTGCTGATCACCGGCCCGAACATGGGCGGCAAGTCGACCTACATGCGGCAGACCGCGCTGATCGCGCTGATGGCGCACATCGGCGCCTTCGTGCCGGCGACGCGCTGCGTGCTCGGGCCCATCGACCAGATCTTCACGCGCATCGGCGCCTCCGACGATCTCGCCTCCGGCCGCTCGACCTTCATGGTCGAGATGACCGAGTCGGCGGCGATCCTGCACCACGCCACCGAGAACAGCCTGGTGCTGATGGACGAGGTCGGCCGCGGCACCTCGACCTTTGACGGCATGGCGCTGGCCTTCGCCATCTGCCGCCATCTGGTCGAGAAGAACCGGGCGCTGACGCTCTTCGCCACGCACTACTTCGAGCTGACCTTGCTCGCCAACGAATACCGCGAACTCGCCAACGTGCATCTCGACGCCGTCGAGCACGGCGAGAAGATCGTCTTCCTGCACGCGGTCGAGGAAGGGCCGGCGAACCAGAGCTACGGCATCCAGGTGGCGGCGCTCGCCGGCATCCCGTCGTCGGTGGTGCGCGCGGCGAAGAAGCAGTTGCGCGAGTTCGAGCAGCGCGCGGCGATCAACCCGCTGCAGCCGGACCTCTTCGCCGGCAGCCCGGCGCCCGAGCCGGAGCCACCGGCGCCCGAAACCCACCCAGCGCTCGACGCGCTGCACGAGATCGACCCCGATTCGCTGACGCCGCGCCAGGCGCTCGACGCGCTCTACGCGCTGAAGGCGCAACTGGCGTGACGCTTTCCCGATGCCTCGCCGCCGGCCGCCGCGTCGCGGAAATCCGCGATTCCCTGTTGACACCGGCGCCGCCTGACTCCTAGATTCGCTTTTCTCCGCCCCACGACGAGGATCTCCCCATGCGGCACCGACTCACCCGCACGCTGGCCATCGCCGCGCTCGTCTGCGCCGTGCCGGCCGCCGCCGCCGACGTCGTCGTCGGCCAGATCGCCCCGTTTTCCGGGCCGCTGACGCCGACCGGCACGCACCTGCGCGCCGGCGCCCAGCTCTACTTCGACGCGGTCAACGCCGCCGGCGGCATCCACGGCAGCAAGCTGCGGCTGGAAAGCCGCGACGACGGCTACAAGGTGCCGGAGACGGTGCGCCTGGCGCGCGAACTGCTGCGCGAGGCGCAGCCGCTGGCGCTCTTCGGCATCGTCGGCACCGGCAACGTCGAGGCGCTGCTCAAGGAGAAGGTGCTCGACGAGGCCGGCGTTCCCCTCGTCACCGTGCGCACCGGCGCGTCGACGGTGGTGAAGAGCGGCAACCCCTGGCTGTTCGCCACGCGCGCTTCCTACGCCGAGGAGATCGACAAGATCGTGCAGCAGTACGAGACGATCGGCTACCGGCGCTTCGCCGTCTTCTATCAGGACGATCCCTTCGGCCGCGACGGCCTGGCCAGCGCCGAGGCATCGGTGAAGAAGGCCGGCGGCGAGCTGGTGGCGAAGGCCGGCTACGAGAAGAACACGACCGAGGTCGCCGCCGCCGTCAAGGCGATCGTCACCGCCGCGCCGCAGGCGGTGATCATGGTCTCGAACACCGCTGCCAGCGCCGAATTCGTCAAGCAGTCGCGCGTCGCCGGCAACCTCGCGCAGTTCGTCGCGCTGTCGACCACGGACGGGCCGCAGGTGGTCGAGCGCATCGGCAAGGACGCGGCGAAGGGGCTGGCGATCACGCAGGTGGTGCCCGATCCGAACGGACGCGCGGTGCCGCTGATCCGCGAGATCCAGGACAACTTCGCGAAGTTCAAGCCGCAGGGCGTGGCGCTCAACCACACGCTGATCGAGGGCTATCTCGGCGCCAAGATTCTCGGCGAGGGACTGCGCCGCGCCGGGCCGAACCCGACGCGCAAGAAGCTGCGCGACGCGCTCGCCCAGATCCGCGACTACGACGTCGGCGGCCAGTACATCAGCTACGAGGCCGACAGCCGCAGCGGCGCGCACTACGTGGACATCACCATCCTCAACAAGGAGGGGCGGCTGCTGCGCTGAGCGCCGCCGGGGCCGCCCCTAGTGGCAGTGCCCCGCGCCGTCGTCGTCGCCGTGCACGTGGCCGTGCGCCAGCTCCTCGGCGCTCGCCGGGCGCACCGCCGTCACCGTGCAGGTGAACACCAGCGCCATGCCGGCGAGCGGATGGTTGCCGTCGAGCACCACCTTGTCGTCGGCGATGTCGGTGACGCGGTAGATGACGAAATCCTCGTCGTCCGAGCCTTCCGGCGCGCCCTCGAACTGCATGCCGACCTGCAGCTCCTCGGGGAAGGCGGCGCGCGGCTCGATCTGGATCAGCGCCTCGTCGTAGTCGCCGAAGGCTTCCTCGGGCTGCAGCTTGACCTTGACCGTCTCGCCGACCTTCCTGCCCTGCACGGCCTCCTCGATCTTCGGGAAGATGTCGTCGTAGCCGCCGTGCAGGTAGACGAGCGGCTCCTTGCCGGCGTCGACCAGTTCGCCGTCGGAATCGGTGACGTTGTAGTCGAGCGTGACGACCGTGTTCTTCACTACCTCAGCGTTCATGTCAGTGCAGATCCTTTACCGCGCGCAGGATGTCCATCGCGTGGCCTTTGGCGCTCACTCCGTACAGCACATGGCGGAGCACGCCGTGTTTGTCGATGATGAAGGTCGAGCGGACGATGCCGTGGCGCTTGACGCCGTCCACCTCCTTCACCTGCCAGACACCGTACTGCTTGCAGACCTCGCCCTCGGTGTCGGAGAGCAGGCGGACCGAAATCCCGTGCTTGTCGCGAAACTCCGCGTGGCGGATGCAGTCGTCGCGGCTGATGCCCATGACGACGCAGCCGTGACGCTCGAACTCAGCCTCGTGATCCGAAAAATCCGTCGCCTCCAGCGTACATTGCGGCGTGCCGTCCTTCGGGTAGAAGAAGAGGATCAGATTGTGCCTGCCGACGTAACGCGACAGATCGACCAGCTCCATGTCGGCGTCGGGCAGAACGAACGTGGGTGCGGCTTGTCCCGTCTTCAGCATCTGGCCTCCTAAAAGACGCGCCCTCACGACAGGGGCTGGGCGGATTCTACACACACTTTTTCGGCGCTGACTACAAGCGTCGACGGCCCTCCGGCGGGTTTGCCGCGCGGCTGGCGCCGGCTTATGATGACGTTGCGTTCCGGCACGCGGATTCGACCCAGGAAAACCAACAACGTCGCCATCCGGAAGGTGGCGGAGGGGACCCGACATGAAGTGGTTTGACAACCTCAGCCTGCGCGGCAAGCTGATCATCAATTTCTTCGTCAGCGGCGGCGTCCTCGTCGCCGCCATCGTCTTCTGCGTGCTGCAGATACGCTCGGTCGGCAAGGCCACCGAGGAGATCGCGCGCGACCGTCTGCCGGCCGTCCAGGTGGCCGCCGAGATCAGCCAGTTGCGCCTGCGCTACCGCGTGCGCAGCCTCGAATACATGCAGCCCGGCAGCGACGACGAAAAGGCCAAGATCGAGAAGTCGCTGGGCGAGCTGGACGGGCTGCTCGCCGACGCCTTCAAGCGCTACGAGCCGCTCGTCACCGACGGCGAAGAGCGGAAAATCTTCGACGAGGCGGTGCGCGCCGCCGCTGCCTACCGGGCGACGGTGAACGACGCCGTGGCGCTGGCCAAGGCGGGGCAGGCGGAAGAAGCGCAGGTGCTGCGCAAGACCGCCTGGGTGAAGGAGGCGAACCGCGTCCGCGACCAGACCGACGCCCTGCAGAAACTCAATCGCACCGGCGCCGAGGCAGCCTCCGCGCGCGCCGCGGACGACGTCGCAGCGGCCATCCGCGGCGGCATCATCGCGCTCGTCGCCGGCGTCGCGCTCGCCTTCATCGCCACCTTCCTCGTCTCCGAGCGGATGTCGTCCCGCCTCGGGCGGACGGTCGACGCGGCGCGCCGCGTCGCCGCCGGCGACCTCACCGGCGCGCTGCCGCCGACGAGCGACGACGAGGTCGGCAAGCTGATCGCGGCGATGGGCGAGATGCAGACCGCGCTGCGCGGCGCGATGCGCGAGACCGCGGGCAGCGCCAACGCCATCCTCGACGCCTCGCGCCACCTCAACGGCGCCGTGCAGCAGATGGACCGCTCGGCGACGATCCAGAACACGGCGGCCTCGGCCATCGCCGCCAACGTCGAGGAGCTGACGGTGTCGATCAACATCGTCGCCGACAACACCGGCGAGGCGGCCAAGCTCGCCGGCGCCTCCGACGAACAGGCCGGCGAAGGCCATCGCAGCATCGAACAACTGATCGGCCAGATCGGCGAGGTGGCCGGCGTCGTCCGCGGCGCCGCCGAGCGGATCGCCCGGCTGAAGGACGAATCCGAGAAGATTTCCGACATCGTCGCTGTCATCAAGGACATCGCCGACCAGACCAACCTGCTGGCGCTGAACGCGGCCATCGAGGCGGCGCGCGCCGGCGAGCAGGGCCGCGGCTTCGCGGTGGTCGCCGACGAGGTCAGGAAGCTCTCCGAGCGCACCGCGCTGTCGACCGGCGAGATCGCCCAGATGGTCGGCGCCATCCAGCAATCGACCGGCCAGGTGGTGGACGAGGTCGACCACGGCGTGCGCCAGGTCGACAGCAGCGTCGCCTACGCCGAGCAGGCCGGCCAGGCGATGGCCCGGCTGCGCGAGATGGCGCAGCGGGTGTCCGAGATCGTCGGCGACGTCGATGCGGCGCTGCGCGAACAGTCCGCCGCATCGACCGAAGTGGCCAAGAAGATCGAGGACATCGCCGCGCAGTCGGAGGAAGCCAGCGCCATCGCCCACCAGACGGCGACCGCCGCCGACTCGCTGAGCGCGACGGCGCACGGCATGCAGTCGCTCGTCGCCCGCTTCCGCGTCTAGCGTTTTTATCCCCGAGCCCGAAAGGAGCGCCACGATGATTCCGCGACTGGTCCGCCTTCCCGTTTTCTGTCTCGCCCTCGTCGGCGGCGCCGTCGCCGACGTCACCGTGGACCTCAGCGCCGAGGCCAGCCGCTCGGCGGCGAACGACCTTGCCCGCGCCACCGTCTTCGCCGAAGTCGTCGGCACCGCGCCGGGCGAGGCGGCGAAGCGCGCCAACGCGCTGATCGCCGACGCGCTGGCCGCGGCCAAGGCCTACCCGCGCGTCAAGACGCAGACTGCCGGCACGCACGCCTACCCGATCTACGCCAAGAGCGGCGGCCGGATCGAAAGCTGGCGGATGCGTTCGGAGATCGCGCTCGAATCCGGCGACGTCGCCGCCCTCTCCGAGCTTCTCGGCAAGCTGCAGGGAACGCTCGGCGTCTCCGGCGTCACCCTCATGCCGTCGCCGGAAACGCGCCGGAAGGCGGAAAACGAAGCGACGCTCGACGCCATCGCCGCCTTCCGCGCGCGCGCCCAGCTCGCCGCCGACGCCCTCGGCAAGCCGTATCGCATCAAGCATCTGAGCCTCGGCAGCCAGGGCCAGCGGCCGCCGATGCCGTTCCTGCGCGCAGCGCCGATGGCGGCGATGGAAGCCGCGCCGATGCCGCTGGAAGCCGGCGAGTCGCAGGTGACGGCGACCGTCAGCGGCCAGATCGAACTCGACGACTGACGGCGGCCCTAGCGGCCCATCCTCGTCGAGAACAGGCTGGCGGCGATGATCATCGCGCCGCCGATCCATTCGCGCGGACCGATCGCCTCGCCGGCAAGCAGCCACGACGACACCGCGGCGAAGCCGACCTCGGAGAGCATGATGACGATCGCCTGGTTGGCCGGCGTGTGCACCAGCCCGAACTGGACGACGAGGTTGATCGCCAGCAGCAGGCCGCCGACGAGCAGCAGCAGGAAGAGCGCCTGCGGCGGCGCGGCGGCCGCGGCCGGCAGGTCGACGCCGCCGAGCAGCGCGCCGAGCGCGACGACGCCGAGGAAGGAGACGAGGATGCGCTGCGACGCCGGCAGATTGCGCGCGCGGCGCGAGAGCACGTTGAACAGCGCGAAGCAGAAGCCGGCGCCCAGGCCGCTCCAATCGGCGAGGTCGCGCGGCAGCGGCAGACCGGCCTCCGGCCGCCAGAGCATGGTCGCGGCGCCGGCGAGCGAGAGCAGGACGACGAAGGCGCCGAAGCGGTTCAGCCGCTCGCCGAGCAGCACCCAGGCGAGCAGCACGGTCCACAGCGGCGCCAGGTAGAAGAGGAGCAGCACGCGCACCACTTCGCCATCGAGCGTCGCCATCACGTAGCCGAGATTGCAGCCGCCGGCGGCGAAGGCCAGCCCGAGGAGCAGCCAGGGATGCGCCGGCCGCGTCGGCCGCGGCCGCCAGACGAGCAGCGCCAGCGCGAGGGCGACGGCGTAGGTGAGCGTTGTCGACGAGATGCCGTCGATGCCGGCGTCGCGCAACGCGCGGTAGGGATACCAGATCACCCCCCAGACGAAGGCGCCGGTGAGCAGCGCCGTCGCCGCCAGGCCGCGCGACGCGCCACCCGCCCCTGCGGCGCCCGACGCGCCGGGATTTCCGCCGCCGCCCGTTCCTTCCGTCACCCGCCGATGCCCCTTATAATCCGCCGTTCGACGAACCGCACGCATCCCCCGACACGTGAATCCCCATCTTGCCAGGCTGCAGCCCTACCCCTTCGAGAAGCTGCGCCGACTCTTCGCCGGCGTCGCGCCGAACCCGCAACGCCGCGAGATCAAGCTGTCCATCGGCGAACCGCAGCACGCCACGCCCGAATTCATCAAGGAGGCGCTCGCCGCCGGCCTCGGCGGCCTGGCGAACTATCCTACCACGCAGGGCGCGCCGGCCCTGCGCCAGGCCATCGCCGCCTGGCTGGGCCGCCGCTACGGCCTGGAGAACGTCGATGCTGAGAGCGAGATCCTGCCGGTGAACGGCTCGCGCGAGGCGCTCTTCGCCTTCGCGCAGACGGTGATCGATCCGTCGCGCGGCCACGTGCCGCTGGTCGTCAGCCCGAACCCGTTCTACCAGATCTACGAAGGCGCCGCCTACCTCGCCGGCGCCGAGCCGCGCTTCATCAACACGCTGCCGGAGAACGACTTCGCGCTCGACCTCGACGCACTCTCCGAGGCCGAGTGGTCGCGCGTGCAACTGATGTACGTCTGCTCGCCGGGCAACCCGACCGGCAAGGTGCTCGACCTCGACGACTGGAAGAAGCTCTTCGCGCTTTCCGACAAATACGGCTTCGTCATCGCCTCCGACGAATGCTACTCGGAGCTGTTCTTCGACGAGGCGCAGCCGCCGCTCGGCGGCCTGCAGGCGGCGAAGCTGCTCGGCCGCGGCTTCGACCGGCTGGTGATGTTCTCCAGCCTCTCCAAGCGTTCCAACGTGCCCGGCATGCGCTCCGGCTTCGTCGCCGGCGACGCGGCGATCCTCAAGCAGTTCCTGCTCTACCGCACCTACCACGGCGCGGCGATGAGCCCGGCGGTGCAGGCGGCATCGATCGCCGCGTGGAACGACGAGGCGCACGTGGTCGAGAACCGCCGCCTCTACGTCGAGAAGTTTGCGCAGGTGACGCCCGTCATCGCCTCGGTACTCGACACCGGCATGCCGGACGCCAGCTTCTACCTGTGGGCGCGGGTCGACGCCAACGCGTCCATTACCGACACCGACTTCGCCCGCCGCCTGCTCGCTGAATATAATGTCGTGGTCCTGCCGGGCAGCTTCCTCGCGCGCGAGGCCAACGGCGTGAATCCCGGCGCCGGCTTCGTGCGCATCGCGCTCGTCGCGCCGCTCGCGGAATGCCTCGAAGCGGCGGACCGCATCAAGCACTTCGTCTCAAAACTCTAGGAAAGAGAACATGCAACAATTCCAGCAGATCATCGAAGACGCCTGGGAAGACCGGGCCAGCCTGCAACCCGGCACCGCCCCGGCCAAGGTCGGCGAGGCCGTCGCCGCCGTGCTCGCCGAACTCGACGCCGGCCGCCTGCGCGTCGCCGAGAAGATCGACGGCGACTGGGTCACGCACCAGTGGATCAAGAAGGCCGTGCTCCTCTCCTTCCGCCTGGAAGACAACAAGCTGATGGACGGCGGCCCGCTGCGCTACTTCGACAAGGTGCCGACCAAGTTCGCCAAGTTCTCGCAGGAAGACTTCGCGCGCGGCGGCTACCGCGTCGTGCCGCCGGCCACCGCGCGCCGCGGCTCCTACCTGGCGAAGAACGTGGTGCTGATGCCCTCCTACGTGAACATCGGCGCCTACGTCGACGAAGGCACGATGGTCGACACCTGGGCCACGGTCGGCTCCTGCGCGCAGATCGGCAAGAACGTGCACCTCTCCGGCGGCGTCGGCATCGGCGGCGTGCTCGAACCGCTGCAGGCCAACCCGACGATCATCGAGGACAACTGCTTCATCGGCGCCCGCTCGGAAGTCGTCGAGGGCGTCATCGTCGGCGAAGGCTCGGTGATCTCGATGGGCGTCTACATCGGCCAGTCGACCAAGATCTTCGACCGCGAGACCGGCGAAGTCAGCTACGGCCGCATCCCGCCGGGCTCGGTCGTCGTCTCCGGCAACCTGCCGTCGAAGGACGGCACCTACAGCCTGTACTGCGCGGTGATCGTCAAGAAGGTCGACGCCAAGACGCGCGCCAAGACCAGCATCAACGACCTGCTGCGCGGCGACTGAGCGCGCCGGTCCGCGCTCCGGGCGGAGAGGAAGCATGATCCTCGACAAGCTGTTCCAGTTGATGGCCGAGAAAATGGCCTCGGACATCTTCATCTCCGCCGGCGCGCCGATCCACATCAAGATCCAGGGCAGCACGGTCCCGGTCAATCAGCAGGTGATGGACGCCGGGATGGTCGAAAAGATCGCCATGGAGCTGATGACGCCGGACCAGGCGCAGACCTTCGAGGCGACGATGGAGATGAACCTCTCCTTCGGCGTGCCCGGCATCGGCAACTTCCGCATCAACCTGTTCCGCCAGCGCGGCTCGATCTCCATCGTCGTCCGCTACATCCTCGGCAACATCCCGCCGCTCGACTCGCTCGGCCTGCCGCCGGTGCTCGCCGAGCTGATCATGGAGAAGCGCGGGCTGATCCTGATCGTCGGCTCGACCGGCTCCGGCAAGTCGACGACCATCGCCTCGATGCTCGACCACCGCAACGCCAACCGCAGCGGCCACATCCTGACGATCGAGGACCCGATCGAGTTCCTGTTCCGGCACAAGAAGTCGATCGTGAACCAGCGCGAGCTGGGCCTCGACACGCGCGACTGGAACAGCGCGCTGAAGAACGCCATGCGCCAGGCGCCGGACTGCATCCTGATCGGCGAGATCCGCGACAAGGAAACGATGCAGGCGGCCATCGCCTACGCGCAGACCGGCCACCTCTGTCTCGGCACGCTGCACGCCAACAACAGCTACCACGCGCTCAACCGCATCATCAACTTCTTCCCGCCGGACAGCCGGACCTCGCTCTATCTCGACCTCGCGGTGGCGCTGCGCGCCGTCGTCTCGCAGCGCCTGGTCAGGCAGCCCGACGGCCGGCGCGCCCCCGCCTGCGAGGTGCTGCTCAACACGCGGCACGTCGCCGAACTGATCGAGCGCGGCGAGGTGCAGGCGGTCAAGGAGGCGATGGAGCAGAGCCTGGCGCCCGGATCGCAGACCTTCGAGCAGGATCTCTTCCGCCTCTACAAGAGCGGCGCCATCACCCTCGACGAGGCGCTGGCCAACGCCGATTCGCCGACCAACCTGTCGTGGCTGATCAACAATTCCGAGCACGCCGGCCGGCAGGAAGAGAACGGCGGGCGGAAAGCGCCCGCGGAGGCCGGCGCCGACGGCCAGAACGGCCCCTCGTTCAAGGAATTCACCCTCACCCTTTCCGACCCCGACGAAGAACGCCCGCATGCCCCATGACCCGACGCTCGCCCTCGCCGAGCAACTGATTTCCCGCCGCTCGGTGACGCCCGAGGACGGCGGCTGCATTCCCCTGATCGCCGAGCGCCTGCAGGCGCTCGGCTTCGTTTGCGAAGCCGTCGACCGCAACGGCGTGCGCAACCTCTGGGCGCGCCGCGGTACGGCCGCGCCGCTGGTCTGCTTCGCCGGCCACACCGACGTCGTGCCGACCGGCCCGGTCGAGCAGTGGTCGTCCGACCCCTTCGTGCCGACCCTGCGCGACGGCATGCTCTACGGCCGCGGCGCCGCCGACATGAAGGGCTCGCTCGCCGCCTTCGTCACCGCCGCCGAGGCCTTCGTCGCCGCGCACCCGGACCACGCCGGCTCGCTCGCCTTCCTGCTCACCTCGGACGAGGAAGGCGACGCCACCGACGGCACGGTCGCCGTCACCGAGATGCTGAAGGCGCGCGGCGAAGGCATCGACTTCTGCGTCGTCGGCGAGCCGACGGCGGTGAACGCGCTCGGCGACATGGTCAAGAACGGCCGCCGCGGCTCGCTCTCCGGCCGGCTCACGGTGAAGGGCGTGCAGGGCCACATCGCCTATCCGCACCTGGCGAAGAACCCGATCCACCTGGCAGCGCCGGCCATCGCCGAGCTCGCCGCCACGGTCTGGGACGAAGGCAACGCGCACTTCCCGCCGACCACCTGGCAGATCTCCAACATCAAGGGCGGCACCGGCGCCACCAACGTCATTCCCGGCACCGTCGAAATCCTCTTCAACTTCCGCTTCTCGACGGCGAGCACGCCGGAAGGGCTGCGCCAGCGCCTCGAAGACGTGCTCGCGCGCCACGGCCTCGACCACGAGATCGCGTGGACGCTCGGCGCCCGCCCCTTCCTCACCGCCGAGGGCGCGCTGCTCGACGCCGCCCGCGACGCGATCCGCGACGAACTCGGCATCGACACCGAGCTGTCGACCAGCGGCGGCACCTCGGACGGCCGCTTCATCGCGCAGATCTGCCCGCAGGTGATCGAGATCGGGCCGGTCAACGCCACCATCCACAAGATCGACGAATGCGTCAAAGCGGCCGCGCTGCCGAAGCTCTCCGGCATCTACCGCCGCCTCCTCGAAAGGCTGCTCGCCCGCCATGACTGAACGCCTCCACCCGGAGCTGACGACGCTGCGCGACCTGCTGCGCTTCGCCGTCAGCCGCTTCAACGAAGCCGGCCTGTTCTTCGGCCACGGCAGCGACAACGCCTGGGACGAGGCGGTCTATCTGCTGCTCGCCACGCTGCACCTGCCGCTCGACCGGCTCGAACCCTTCCTCGACGCGTGCCTGACGGAAGCCGAGCGCGCGCGCGCCCTCGACGTCGTCGAACAGCGCGTGCGCGAGCGCGTGCCGGCCGCCTACATCACGCACGAAGCCTGGCTCGGCGAGCACCGCTTCTACGTGGACGAACGCGTCATCGTGCCGCGCTCGTTCATCGCCGAACTGCTGGCCGAGCAATTGCAGCCGTGGGTCGAAGACCCATGGTCGATCACCAGCGCGCTCGACCTGTGCACCGGCTCCGGCTGCTTGGCCATCCTCGCCGCCCTCGCCTTTCCGGAAGCGCAGGTCGACGCCGTCGACCTGTCCACCGACGCGCTCGACGTCGCCCGCCGCAACGTCGCCGACTACGGGCTGGAAGAGCGCGTGCGCCTGGTGCACTCCAACCTCTTCGCCGGCGTCGCCCGCCAGCGCTACGACCTGATCGTCTCCAACCCGCCCTACGTCGACGCCGCGTCGATGGCGGCGCTGCCCGAGGAATACCGGCGCGAGCCGAGGATGGCGCTGGCCGGCGGCGACGACGGCCTCGACCTGGTGCGCGTCATGCTGCGCGAGGCGAAGGAACGTCTCAACCCCGGCGGCCTGATGATCGTCGAGATCGGCCACAACCGCGACGCGCTGGAAACCGCCTTCCCGCGCACGCCGTTCACCTGGCTGGAAACGAACGCCGGCGACGAATTCGTCTTCCTGCTGCGGCGCGAGGAGCTGCCCTGAGCGGCACTGCCAGTCGCCTTTCACATAACAATAGTGATAGCCTTCGCACATCTCGCCACGGATCGACACACACATGGGTGACAGAACAACGCTGAAATTCCTCGTGGTGGACGACTTCTCCACCATGCGCCGCATCGTCCGCAACCTGCTCAAGGAGCTCGGCTTCAACAACGTCGAGGAGGCCGAGGACGGCGCCATCGCGCTTTCCCGCCTGAAGTCCGGCGGCATCGACTTCGTCGTCACCGACTGGAACATGCCGAACATGGACGGCCTGACGCTGCTCCAGTCGGTGCGCGCCGATCCGGCGCTGAAGCATCTGCCGGTGCTGATGATCACCGCCGAGGCGAAGAAGGAGAACATCATCGCCGCCGCCCAGGCCGGCGCCTCCGGCTACATCGTGAAACCCTTCACGAGCGCAACGCTGTCCGAAAAACTGAACAAGATCTTCGAAAAGATGGGGGTTTGAATGGCAACGAAAAGCACCGGCAGAACGAAAACGACCAAGACGACGACGAAGCCGGCCGTGAAGAAGGCGACGCCGGCCGCCAAGGCGCCGGCGAAGAAGGCCGCCGCGCGCAAGCCGATCTCCGCGGCGGCGGCGAAGAAGGCGGACAGCAGCCATGTGCTCGACGAACTGAAGGGCCTGGCGCGCGAACTCAAGGAAGCGGCGAAGGGTCTGAACAAGAAGGCCGCGCACAACCCGAAGGCGGTCTCGGCGATCCTCGGCAGCGTCGAGCGGATGACCGCCGACGCCGCCAACAAGTCGCTGACCGAGGCGGAAATCGCCAAGCACCTGGTCGGCGGCACGCTCGATTCGCTGTCGAAAAACTGGAGCCGCCAGGAGATCGAGGCCAGCCTGAAGGCGGTCAGCGGCCACCTGACGAACATCATCGTCGCCCAGGAGTTCCAGGACCTCGCCGGCCAGTCGCTGCGCAAGGCGATGAAGGCGCTGGTCGGCGCCATCATCGTCGTCGAGGGCGGCGGCCCGACCGAAGAGAAGCGCCTGTCGCAGGCCGAGATCGACGGGCTGCTGAAGGATCTGATGCCCTGAGCCGGAACGCCCCCGGGGCCGGATCGATTCCTCCGGAGAAGTACACATGGCCATCGGCTGGATGACGATACTGTCGAACGTTCCCTGGTCGGAGGTGATCAAGAATGCGCCGGCGGTCACCGACGGCGCGAAGAAGCTCTGGAAGAAGGTCCGCGGCGACACGCCGAACGAAGGCGCGCCGTCGCCGGCCGACGATACGCCGGAAGGCCGCCTCGCCGCGCTGCAGGCGGAAGTCGACGAGCTGCAGGCGCAGATGCTGGCTTCCAGCGAAGTGATCCGCTCGCTCGCCGAACAGAATACGCAACTGATCGCCCGCGTCGAAGCCGGACGCCGCCGCCTGCTGGCGCTGGCGGTCTTCAACGTTGCCGTCGCCGGCGTCGCGCTGGCTGCCTGGCTGGGGTCGTAGCACCGCGGACGCCAGAAGGAGAAAACCCCGAAAGCCTCAGCAGGCTTTCGGGGTTTTCAAGGTGGGGCGACATACCGGGATCGAACCGGTGACACCTGGAATCACAATCCAGTGCTCTACCGACTGAGCTAATGCCGCCACTGTTCTGGCGCGCCCGGCGAGACTCGAACTCACAACCCCCGGCTTAGAAGGCCGGTGCTCTATCCGGTTGAGCTACGGGCGCCGTGAGTGTTCCCGCCGGAACGCTTCGGGGAATCTCGCATACTGGTCGGGGTGACACGATTCGAACGTGCGACCCTCTGATCCCAAATCAGATGCGCTACCAGGCTGCGCTACACCCCGAGGAAGCGCGCATTATAGAGAGGGCAAGGGGTACGGTCAATTGCCGGCGCGCTGTTTTTTTCCGTTCCGGGGCGCTTGCTTGCACCCCCCCTCCATTTCTGCTATTAAAGCGGTTTTTCCAAAACCGGACGCACTCCGAAAGATCTCCACAAATGGCCGAAGAACTGCTCCATAAACATTTCACGCCCTACGTCCCGAAGAAGGGCGAGGAATACATGAACGCCAAGCAGCTCACGCACTTCCGGAAGATCCTGGAAACGCTGAAGCAGGAATTGTCCGAGGACATCGAGCGCACCGTTCACACGATGCAGGATGAAGCCACCGTCTTCGCCGACCCGAACGACCGCGCCAGCCAGGAAACCGACATGGCCATCGAACTGAGGAACCGCGACCGCGAGCGCAAGCTGATCAAGAAGATCGACGAGACGCTCGGCCGCATCGACGAGGGCGACTACGGCTACTGCGACAAGTGCGGCGTCGAGATCGGCATCAAGCGCCTGGAAGCGCGCCCGACGGCGACGCTGTGCATCGACTGCAAGACGCTCGAAGAACTGCGCGAGCGCCAGGTCGCCAAGTAAGGCACCAGAGCCGCCAAAAGAAAAAGGACGCCGAGGCGTCCTTTTTCTTTGCCCTGATTCAGGCTCAGACCTGCGGGGCGTCCGCCGGCGCGGCAGCGGCCTCGGCGGCCACGGCCTTCATCGACAGGCGCACGCGGCCCTTCTCGTCCGCTTCCAGCACCTTGACGCGCACCTGCTGGCCTTCCTGCAGCTTGTCGGAGACCTTCTCGACGCGCTCGTTGGCGATCTGCGAGATGTGCAGCAGACCGTCGCGGCCCGGCATGATGCTGACGATGGCGCCGAAGTCGAGCAGCTTCAGCACGGTGCCTTCGTAGATCTTGCCGACCTCGACCTCGGCAGTGATGTCGCCGATGCGCTTCTTGGCGGCGTCGGCGGCCTCGCCCGAGGTCGAGGCGATGGTGATCGTACCGTCGTCCTGGATGTCGATCGTCGTGCCGGTTTCTTCGGTGATGGCGCGGATGACGGCGCCGCCCTTGCCGATCACGTCGCGGATCTTCTCCGGATTGATCTTCATCACGTAGAGGCGCGGCGCGTAGGCCGACAGTTCGCCGACGCCGGCCATCGAGGTCTCCATCTGGCCGAGGATGTGCATGCGCGCCTCCTGCGCCTGCGCCAGCGCGACCTGCATGATCTCCTTGGTGATGCCCTGGATCTTGATGTCCATCTGCAGCGCGGTGACGCCGCCGCGGGTGCCGGCCACCTTGAAGTCCATGTCGCCGAGGTGGTCCTCGTCGCCGAGGATGTCGGTGAGCACGGCGAAGCGGTTGCCGTCCTTGATCAGGCCCATGGCGATGCCGGCGACGTGCGCCTTGAGCGGCACGCCCGCGTCCATCAGCGCCAGCGAGCCGCCGCAGACCGAGGCCATCGACGACGAGCCGTTCGACTCGGTGATCTCCGAGACGATGCGCATCGAGTAGGAGAACTCGTCGGCCGGCGGCAGCACGGCGATCAGCGCGCGCTTGGCGAGGCGGCCGTGGCCGATCTCGCGGCGCTTCGGCGAACCGACGCGGCCGCATTCGCCGGTGGCGTACGGCGGCATGTTGTAGTGCAGCATGAAGCGCTCGCGGTACTCGCCGGCGAGCGCGTCGATGATCTGCTCGTCGCGGCCGGTGCCGAGCGTGGCGACGACCAGCGCCTGCGTCTCGCCGCGCGTGAACAGCGCCGAGCCGTGGGTGCGCGGCAGCACGCCG
>JACFMQ010000015.1 GCA_019455325.1 Rhodocyclaceae bacterium
CCGACTGCGGCTTCCGCCGCAACCTCGGGACGGGGAAGTCCCTTTCATTCGTTAGGAGTCTCTATGACTATCCGGGAAATTACAAAATCAGATATTAAAGAACTCGCTGCTTTGTATGTATCAGTCTTCAGCTCGCCACCATGGAATGAGCCTTGGGCTCAAAAAGCCGCCCATGAAAGACTCGAATGGATTTATGAATCCAAAGGCTTTTTAGGTTTTCTGGCAAACGAACAAGAATCTATTCAAGGCATGGTGCTTGGAAATATTGAGCCTTTCTTGGGAGAAAGGGCGTTTTATTTAAGGGAGATGTTGGTAAGACCCGATAAACAGGGGAAAGGTCTTGGGTCAAAATTGCTGAAGCAATTGCATGTTCACTTAAGAGAGATGTTCGTCTCAAGGTCCTATCTAATAACAAAAAATGAATCGCCCGCCGCCAAATTTTACCTATCTAACGGTTACGCCCTTGAGTGTGCTGATGGTTTTTATGAAATCCCCCTCAACTCATAACAGAATGCTCCAGCCGACCACCAAAAAGCTATGCTTTTTGCTGTCGGCTGAGCTTTTACGTTGGGCAGCAAGGAATAATTATCGTGCGTGACCATCCGGACAACTATCGACCACCAGAAAGCCGTGCCGAGCTTGAGAAACGCTATGCCGCTGGCGAGCGGTGCTTTCCGGGCACCGAGCTGAGCAGTGCCGACCTGTCCGGCATAGTGCTGGAGGGCGCAGACTTTGAGAAACACTCTTGGTTCTTCGATACCAACTTCTCGGGCGCACGCTTGCGAGGCACCAGCTTTCGAAAATGCAACGTCAAGTGCGCCGATTTCTCGAATGCGGATCTAGCAGGTGCCAATTTAGAGCTTGCTGCGATCGAATCAATCAAGACAAATGGTGCCGTGCTGGAGGGCGTTAAGGTTCAGGGCGCAACCGTCTACGGCTGCGCGCTAGCAGAAGGAGATGAACTACCATCATGAGAGTGGTGATGAACGCTTTCTGCCCAACCCATCATTCCACCGGACCTGCGCGAAAAGCCGCGCAGTCCGGTGAATTCAGACGTTGGGCCTTTCGATTGCCTTTCTTTATGACAAAATACATTGCACTTGCCTTGATTGCGGTTCTTTTTTCTGGCTGTGCGACCGCACCGCCTACATGCCTAGAAACTCGGGGAGCGGTCGATTTGAATAAATCACCGATATATCCACCGGACTCGAAAAAACTAGGAGAGCAGGGCAGGGCAACATTGAGGGCTTTTGTCAATCGCCTTGGTTATGTACAAGATGTCAAATTGCGCCAATCAAGCGGATACAAAAATCTGGACGATTCAGCCATCGAGGCAGTAAAGACATGGTGTTTTACACCAGCGACTACTTCAGGAAAGAACGTGGATGCCTGGGTTTTGGTACCGATAAATTTTACCCTTACCGGCAACTAGCGTCATGAGTCCGCAACGCCCAACCCATCATTCCGCCGGACCTGCGCAAAAAGCCGCGCAGACCGGTGAATGCAGACATTGGGCAACATGAGCGACGCATGACCTTGCCACAGGAATGAACATGAGATTTACGATCCTCCTCGCCATGGTCCTGGCCTTTTCGGCCCAGGCCGCATCGGTCGAACGCCGCGATCACGCGATCGCCGCCAGTGGCCTGAGTGTGGCCTTTCCAAGTGGCTACGCTTGCGAGCCGATTTCATCGCCATTCGCATCCGCCACACGCTACGACGGCAGTATGCGCCGGGGCGACCGAAACGGAGGAATGCACGGAGGCATGGATATCAGCCTGGAAACCGGTACGCCACTGCTGTCCATTGCGGACGGCGAGGTCATCGCGCTTGGCGAGGGCGGGGCCTTGGAAGGCATCTACATCTGGCTGCGGCACGCGCCGGAAGATACCGGTTCGCCCTATTTCGTATTCAGCAAGTACCAACATCTTTCCGCGCTGCCGCAACTCAAAATCGGTGATCGCGTCAAGGCGGGCAAAGTCGTTGGACTCTCCGGTGCTACCGGCACTGCCGGAAAGCACTATGGCTCAAGCGGCTATGCCCATCTACATCTGTCAACGTTCTACGGCCCCAGCGACGAGTACGAGATCAAGGGCATGTACGGTTCGATGATAACTGCCAGGGAGGCGCGACTGGACGACCCGCTCATTCTTTATCTTGGCGACCTCCACGACGTATCTGCCGTACAGAGTCTTCCCGACGAACGGCGGACGGTTCGCCCCGCCGTGGTTGGCGACGACGGGCACATTCACCCGGAAGGCAGCAAGACGGTTTGGCCAGTAGCGTGCAGGAAGCTGACCAAACGCTGAACCAACGCAGATGCCGAACCGGACCGGCCGGCGAACTCAACCGTTAGCACCTGGAAACCCAACATGCGCAGACTCATCCTTCTTTCCATAGCACTGCTGCTTGGAACGCAACCCTACGCTCAAGCCCAGACCGCCCAGAAAGTGGTCGACATCCCCACAAGGCCGGGGATCACGCAGCGGATGCTCGTGCTCTCGCCGCCCGATCCGAAGGCGGCAGTCATACTGTTCCCCGGTGGCCATGGTGGGTTGCAACTGTTCGCGAACGGTTCCATAAAGTGGGGTGAAGATAACTTCCTCGTTCGAACGCGGCAGCTATTTGCCGAGCAAGGCTTCTTGGTCGCCGTCATCGACGCCCCATCGGACCGACAGGCCCCACCCTTTCTCCAGGGCTTCCGCCAGTCGCCTGAGCACGCCGCCGATGCCAGAGCCGTCATTGCGTGGCTACGCGACATGGCAAAGGTGCCCGTCTGGCTCATAGGCACCAGCCGCGGCACGCAGTCCGCAGCCTACCTGGCCACCGAACTGACTGGCCCGGAAGGGCCGGATGGCATCGTCCTCACTGCCACGATCCTGACGGACGGCAAGTCGCGCTCCGTGCCGGCCATGTCGCTGGACAAGGTCCGCGTGCCAGTGCTGGTGGTGCACCATGAGCAAGATGGCTGTGAGCACTGTTCTTTCGCCGAAGCGCCTGCGTTGATGGCCAAGCTTGGGGCCGCACCGAGGAGCCAGTTGCTATCCTTCAAAGGCGGAGAGAACAGAGGCGATCCGTGCAAGGCCTCCGCCTACCACGGGTTCAATGGCCTCGAACGTGATGTCGTCCAACAAATCTCTGCCTGGATTCTGGCGAAGTAGCGGCAGGTGCCGAACCCTTCCATCGAGAGGACTTGTCCCGGCAAGCCGGGTCGCGCCTCTCATGTCAAACGTTATGCATCAATGGAGGGCACCCATGCCATTTCCACCGGAAGAACGCAAGGCATTGCTAGGTGTGAAGGGCGTCGGCCCTACGGTGGTGGCTCGCCTTGAACAAATGGGGTTTGAGTCACTGGCCCATTTGAGCAAAGCCAATGCCCTGGACATCGTCTCTCAAGCCTCGGCCATCATCGGCTCTTCTTGTTGGAAGAACAGTCCGCAAGCTCGTGCCGCCATCCAGGCTGCGATTGCATTGGCTCAGTCGCGCCATGCATGACAAGTCCGTCAGCCGGGCTCGTCGTTCGAACTGTGTTTCTACCAAGCCTCCCAACCGAGTAAATCATCCACCTGCTCAGCCAACCCGCCTTCGGAACACCCAGCGCGCATCGTCCGACGCTTCCGGCGCAAAAGCGTAATCCTCGGCGTCGAAATCCTTCAGCGCCTCGACGTCGGCCGCACCGCACTCGGCCGCATAGCGCGCCATCAGCCCGCGCGCCCGCTTGGCGAAGAAGCTGACGATCTTGTAGCGGCCGCCCTTCCAGTCCTCGAACACCGGCTGGATCACCGGCACGCCGAGCAATTCCGGCTTCACCGCCTTGAAGTATTCCTCGGAGGCGAGGTTCACCAGCACCTGCGCCTTCGCCGCGGCGAGATCGGCGGTCAGCAGCTCGGAAATCCGCCCGCCCCAGAAGACATAAAGATCCTTGCCGCGCGCATTCGCCAGCCGCGTGCCCATCTCCAGACGGTACGGCTGCATCAGGTCGAGCGGGCGCAGCAGGCCATGCAGGCCGGAGAGGATGCGCACGTGCGCCTGCAGCCAGTCCAGCCCCTTCGCCGGCAGCGCCGCCGCGTCCAGCCCTTCGTAGACGTCGCCGGCGAAGGCGAACGCCGCCTGCTTCGCATTGGCCGGCGTGAACGGCGGCTGCCAGTCGGCGTAGCGCGCGTGGTTGAGCGCGGCGAGCGGATCGGAGAGCGACATCAGCGAGGCGATCTCCGCCGGCGAGAGTTTGCGCAGGCGTTCGATCAGCAGCGCCGACTGGTCGAGCAGGCGCGGTTCGGTGAATTCGGCGGTGGCCGGCGGCGTCTCGTAGTCGAGCCGCTTGGCGGGGGAAAGGACGAGGATCAATCGGGGCTCCGTCGGAAATCGGTCGTGGCGGGGTGCCGGCGCCGATTCTAGCCGACGAGCGGCCTGCCCGGCCTTGTTATAATTGTGGATTCTTCAGAGAGGAATCTGCTTCTCATGAAACGCAGCCGTTTCGCCTCCCGCAGCCGCGTCTCCGCCGACGCCACCGAACTCTCCCGCCTCGCCGCCGGCCTCGCCGAATCCGGCAGCAAGATCGAGGACGCCTACTGGGAAGGCCATCTCGCCGAACTCGTCGACAGCCTGCTGCAGGCCGGCGCCGAGGACGACCTCAACGCCGCGCTCGACCGCCTGTTCGACACGGCCCCGGGCGCCCACGACGAGCTCGCCGACACCATCGAATCGCGCGCCGAGACGAGCGCGCTGACGCACGCCGGGCAGGATTTCGACGTCCTGCTCTTCGCCGCGCCGGTGCTCGCCTGGTCGCGCTATTCGATTCCTTCGGGCACGCTGCCGAAGGCCACCGTGCAGGCGCTGGGCACGCAGCTCGGCGCGCACGCCTTCGCCGCCGGCGCGCAGGTGGCGCTCGCCGACTACCTGTTCAGCCCGGACCAGTTGCCGCGCAGCTTCTGCGACACCTGGCAATTCACGCGCGAGCTCGGCGCCGCCGCGCTCGAAGGCCGCATGCTGGCGCTCGACACGCAGGGCTTCGACGAGACCAACCGCTTCCTTTCCGACGTGCGCTACCTGCTCGGCGCCGTCGTCGTGCGCCGCGGCCAGGCGATCTTCCGCTGGAACGAGAAGGACGGCTCGCGCGAGACCGCGCTCAAGGAATGGATCAAGCAGGGCGGCCCGAACCTGGAGCCGCTGCTCACCGGCTGCGCCTACCAGCCGCTCTTGCCCGACGCCTACCACGCCGCCTGCCGCGCCGCCGACAAGGCTTCGCGCCCGTATTCGCTGCGTGCCTCAGTGGCCTTCCTGCAAACCACGCTGGGCGTCTCGGCCGACAAGCTGCGGGCGGTGATCGGCCCCTTCCACGACCGCCAGTTGGAGGAATACCGCATCGGCTTCGGCCCGCGCGACCGCGACGCCACGCACCACGGCGTGGTCTGGCCGCTCCTCGGCAGCGAGGACGAGAATACCGACGTGGTCGGCGAGGTCGAGGCCGTGCTGCGCGAATGCGGGCTGAAGGAGATCGTCTTCCACGACCATCCCTTCCCCTTCGAGTTTTGCGACGACTGCGGCATGCCGCTCTACCCCAACGTCGAGGGCGAGGTGGTGCACCCGGAAATGCCCGAACAGGGCCACGACGCGCCGCCACAGACACTGCATTGAACGGATAGAAACACCTACCGCAGAGGCGCAGAGACACAGAGATTCGCAGAGAAAGACTTTTTTCGACGAGCGGCGCTTTTCTCTGCGTTTCCTCTGCGCCTCTGCGTCTCTGCGGTGGACGTTCCCACTCATATGACCAACGACGAACTTCTCCGCCGCAGCCTCGCCGCCGTCTGGCACCCGTGCACGCAGATGAAGCAGCACGAAGCCGCGTCCCCGTCGCCGCTGCCGATGGTGCCGGTCGTGCGCGGCGAAGGCGCATGGCTGTATGACGCCGACGGCCGCCGCTACCTCGACGGCATCAGCTCGTGGTGGGTGAACCTCTTCGGTCACTGCAACCCGCGCATCAATGCCGCCATCGCCGACCAGCTCGGCCGGCTCGAACACGTGATCCTTGCCGGCTTCACGCACGAGCCGGTGGTGCGGCTTTCGGAACGCCTCGCCGCCCTGACCGGCAACGCACTCGGCCACTGCTTCTACGCCTCGGACGGCGCCTCGGCGACCGAGATCGCGCTGAAGATGTCCTTCCACTACTGGCGGAACACGGGCCGGCCGCAGAAGTCCGAGTTCGCCGCGCTCGCCGGCGGCTACCACGGCGAGACGGTCGGCGCGCTGGCGGTGACCGACGTCGCCCTCTTCCGCGACGCCTACGCGCCGCTGATCCGCGCCGCGCACGTCGTGCCCTCGCCGGACGCGCGCCAGGCCGAAGCCGGCGAGACGGCGACGGACGTCGCCCGTCGCGCCGCCGCCGCACTGGAAACCTTCCTCGCCGAAAACCACGAACGCATCGCCGCGCTGATCGTCGAGCCGCTGGTACAGGGCGCCGCCGGCATGGCCATGCACGACCCGGAATACCTGCGGCTGGCCCGCGCGCTGTGCGACCGCTACGCGGTGCATCTGATCTGCGACGAGATCGCCGTCGGCTGCGGCCGCACCGGCACTTTCTTCGCGCACGCGCAGGCCGGCATCCGGCCCGATTTCCTGTGCCTCTCGAAAGGCATCTCCGGCGGCTACCTGCCGCTCTCGGTCGTGCTCACCACCGACGCGGTCTACGCGGCCTTCTACGACGACGCGACGGCGCGCGGCTTCCTGCACTCGCACTCCTACACCGGCAACGCGCTCGCCTGCCGCGCGGCGCTGGCGACGCTGGACATCTTCGCGAGCGACGACGTGCTCGCGGCCAACCGCGACAAGGCGCAGAAGATCGCCGCCGCGCTGGCCCCGCTCGCCGCGCTGCCGGAAGTCCGCCACCCGCGCCAGCGCGGCATGATCGCCGCCTTCGACGTGGCCACCGACGATCCCGCGTTCCCGCACAGGTTCTACCGCGCGGCGCTCGACGCCGGCGCGCTGCTGCGCCCGATCGGCAACACCGTCTATCTGATGCCGCCCTACGTCGTCGACGACGAGGAGATCGCGCTGCTCGGCCGCGCCGCCGCCGCGGCGCTGGCGGCCGCGCTGACCCGCTGACGCCGCCGGGCTTGCCTTGCCGCCGGCGATGTATTACCGTTAATACAAAATTCTTCGGAGCCGCCCCATGACCACCACCGTCCGCATTCCCCACCGCCTGGAACAGACGCTGGCGCAGTATTGCGTCGAAACGCGGCGCAGCAAGTCGGAGGTCATCATCGAACTGCTGGAACAGCGCTTCGCCGCCGCCGAACCGGAAAGGACGCCCTACGAACTGGCCTGCGAAACCGGCTTCATCGGCGCCTTCGACGGCCGGCCGGAAGACGGCGCCAAGTCCGACATCAAGGCCAAGGTGCGCGCGGCTGTCGCCAAGAAGCACGGCCGCGCATGAACCTGCTGCTCGTCGACACCGGCCCGCTGGTCGCGCTGGCCAGCCGCCGCGACCATGCCCACGCGCGCTGCAGCGAGTTCCTGCAGAGCTATCGCGGCCGCCTGCTGACGACCTGGGCGGTGCTCACCGAGTTTTCCCACCTCGCCCCCGGCGTTGCCGCGACGCTGCCGCTGTACCGCTGGATCGAGCGCGGCGGCCTGGAAATCCTGTCGCTCGGCCGCGACGAACTGGTCGCCGCCATCGACTGGATCGAGCGCTACGCCGACCGCCCGATGGATCTGGCCGACGCCTCGCTCGTCGTCGCCGCGCTGAAGACCGGCTGCTCCACGGTATGGACGCTCGACCGCAACGACTTCGAAACCTACCGCCTGCCCGGCCGCAAGCGCTTCCGCCTGGTCTGACCCGCCCGCACTTCCGGCCATGCCAGACACCGCCCCCATCGTCGCCCGGATCGAAGACGAACTCCGGGAACTCGCCGCCGACGGCCTGCTGCGCCGCCGGCGCGTGCTCGACTCACCCTGCGGCCCGGAATGCGTGGTCGACGGCCGGCCGGTCGTCAGCTTCTGCAGCAACGACTACCTCGGCTTCGCCAACCACCCCGAACTGATCGCCGCGGCGCAGGCAGCCGCCGCGCAATGGGGCGTCGGCAGCGGCGCCTCGCACCTCGTCTCCGGCCATCTGCGGCCGCACGAGGAGGCGGAAGCGGCGCTCGCCGAATTCGTCGGCTTTCCGGCGGCGATCACGCTGGCCACCGGCTACATGGCCAACCTGGCCATCGTGCCGACGCTGGTCGGCCGCGGCGACGCGGTCTTCGCCGACCGGCTGAACCACGCCTCGCTGATCGACGCCGTGCAGCTTTCGCGCGCCGACAGCCACCGCTATCCGCACGGCGACGTTGCCGGCCTGTCGGCGATGCTCGCCGCGAGCACGGCGAAGCGGAAGCTGATCCTCACCGACGCCGTGTTCAGCATGGACGGCGACATCGCACCGCTGCCGCAGCTCTGCGAACTGGCCGAGCGCCACGACGCCTGGCTGGTGATCGACGACGCGCACGGCTTCGGCGTGCTCGGCGAGAGCGGCCGCGGCACGCTCGCGCACTTCGCCCTGCCGGCCCATCCGCGCACGATCCTGATGGGCACGCTGGGCAAGGCCGCCGGCGTCGCCGGCGCCTTCGTCGCCGCCGACCGGACGGTGATCGACTGGCTGGTGAACAAGGCGCGCAGCTACATCTTCACCACCGCCGCCAGCCCGATCCTGGCCGCGACGGTGACGAAAAGCGTGGCGCTGATCGCCGCCGCCGACGATCGCCGCCAACGCCTGCGGCGGCTGATCGCGCAACTGCGCGGCGGGCTCGCCGACACGCGCTGGCGCATGCCGCCGTCGGAGACCGCGATCCAGCCGGTGATCGTCGGCGACAACCACGAGGCGCTGCGCGTCGCCGACGCGCTCTTCGCACGCGGCCTGTGGGTGCCGGCGATCCGCCCGCCGACGGTGGCGAAGGGCAGCGCCCGCCTGCGCGTCACGCTCTCCTCCGAGCACACCGAGGCGCACGCCGCGCAGCTCGTCGACGCCTTGCGCGCGCTGGCATGAGCACCGCCCGCGGACACGGAAACATGAGGACGCGCCAATGACGATCGTCGTCTCGACCGCCGGCGCCGGCCCCGATCTTGCGCTGCTGCACGGCTGGGGCCTCGGCGCCGGCGTCTGGAACGGCGTCGCCGAACGTCTCGCCGGCGCGTTCCGCGTGCACCGCATCAGCCTGCCCGGCTACGACGGCACCGCCGACGACGGCGGTGACTTCGCGCAGACCGCCGCCGCCGTCGCCGACGCGCTGCCGGCCGGCGCGACGCTGGTCGGCTGGTCGCTCGGCGGCATGCTGGCGCTCGCCGCCGCCGCGGCGCGGCCCGGCCGCTTCGCGCGGCTGGCGCTGGTCGGCAGCACGCCGAAGTTCGTGCAGGCCGGGGACTGGCCCTGCGCGCAGCCGCCGGAGAACCACGCCGCCTTCACCCGCGCCGTGGCCGAAACCGCCGAGGCAACGCTGACGCGCTTCGTCATGCTCTTCAACCAAGGCGACGACAAGGCGCGCGCTGTCGTCCGCGCGCTGACGCCGCTCTTCGCCGCCGGCCTGCCGCCGGCGCCAGTGCTGGCCAAGGGGCTGGCCTGGCTGCGCGACGTCGACCTGCGGCCGGCGCTACCCGGCATCGCCACGCCGACGCTCGTCATGCACGGCGACCGCGACCCGCTGATGCCCTTCGCCGCCGGCGAATGGCTGGCCGCGAACCTGTCCGACGTGCGCCTCGAACGCTTCCCCGGCAACGCGCACGCCCCCTTCCTCGCCGACCCGGAGCGCTTCGTACGTGCGCTGAACGATTTCTGCCATGACCCTGCCTGACAAGCGGCGCATCCGCGCCGCCTTCGCCCGCGCCGCCGCCGGCTACGACGCGGCCGCCGCGCTGCAGCGCGAAGTCTGCGCGCGGCTGCTGGCCCAGCTCGACGACGCGCCGCCGGCGCGCATCCTCGACGCCGGCTGCGGCACCGGCTACGGTGCCCGCCTGCTGCGCGAGCGCTGGCTGCGGGCAGAGATCGTCGCCGCCGATTTCGCCGAGGCCATGGCCGCGACGGCGCGCCGCAGCGCGCCGGCCGGCACCGCCTGCGCGGTCGCCGACGTCGAGGCGCTGCCGTTCGCCGACGCTGCCTTCGACCTCTGCTGGTCGAGCCTGACCGTGCAGTGGTGCGACGCCGCCGCCGCGCTGCGTGAAGCCGCGCGCGTGCTGCGCGCCGACGGCCGGCTGGCGCTGTCCACGCTCGGCGCCGGCACCTTCGCCGAGCTGCGCGCAGCCTTCGCCGAGGTCGACCGCCACCGCCACACGCTCGACTTCGCCGCCGCCGACCGCCTCGCCGACGTCGCGCAGGCAGCCGGCCTGCGCGACGTGGCGCTGGCGCGCGCGACGATCACGCTGCACTATCCCGACCTCAGGCAACTGCTCGGCGCGGTCAAGGCGATCGGCGCCAACGCGCTCGGCGAGGGCCGGCGGCGCGGCATGATGGGCAAGGCCGCCTGGCAGGCGCTGACCGCCGCCTACGAGCGGCGGCGCACGGCCGCCGGGCTGCCGGCCAGCTACGACGTGATCCTGCTCACCGCGAGAAAATGAAATGAAGCGCGCCTACTTCATCGCCGGCACCGACACCGAGATCGGCAAGACGCGCGCCGCCTGCGCGCTGCTGCACGCCTGCCGCGCGCGCGGCCTGTGCGCCGTCGGTATGAAGCCGGTCGCCGCCGGCACGGATGCGGCCGGCGTGAACGAAGACGTCGCCGCGCTGGTCGCCGCCTCGTCGTTCGCCGCGCCGCCGGCGCTGGTCAATCCGTACTGCTTCGCCGACCCGATCGCGCCGCACGTCGCCGCCCGCGAGGCCGGCGTCACGATGCGCGCGGCGCCGGTGCTCGCCGCCCTCGGCGAACTCGGCCGGCAGGCCGACGCGGTGATCGTCGAAGGCGTCGGCGGCTTCCTCGTGCCGCTCGCCGACGACTTCGACGCCGCCGACCTCGCCGTCGCGCTGGCGCTGCCGGTGATCCTGGTCGTCGGCATGCGCCTGGGCTGCCTCAGCCACGCACTGCTGACGCAGGAGGCGATCCGCGCGCGCGGCCTTTCGCTCGCCGGCTGGATCGCCAACCGCGTCGATCCGCGCATGAGCCGCTTCGACGAAAATCTGGAAACCCTGAAAACCCGCCTGCATGCGCCACTGCTCGGCGTCATCGCGCACGGCGCCGACGCCGCCGAGGCGGCGGCCGGCCTGACGCTGCCGGACTAATCCGCGTCCGGCTCGTCGCCCCAGGACAGCGGCCCGACCACCCGCCAGGCGTACATCAGGCTGCCCTCGTTGAACTCCAGCCCGCTCTCCAGATCGCGCCACCAGGTCTGGCCGCGCGCGTCGGCGCCGAGGCAGCGCCAGCAGCGGCGCTCGCCGCTGCACAGCTCGACGAGGTAGTCGCGGTCGGCCTGCGGCGCGTCCATCAGGCGCTCGGCGTATCGTCGGCGAGGAGCACCGCCAGCGCCTCGATGGCGACGATCAACTGCGGCGTGCGCGCGGCCGCCGCGTCGAACTCGCCGGCGCCGGCCAGCTTCTCGATCTCCTTCGCCAGCGCGCCGTCGGCGTCGCGGGCGAAGGTGTTGAGCAGGCTCTTGCAGGTGTGCGCCTCGCGCTGCAGCCGCGGCGCCTCGCCGGCGGCGACGGCCTCGTGCAGCGCCGCGACATAGCCGGGCGCGTCCTGCACGAACATGGCGGCGACGGCGCGGTAGAGCTCCTCGTCGCCGCCGAGGCGGGCGATCACCCCGTCGCGGTCGAACGCCGGCGGCGAGACCTCGGCCGCCGCCGGCGCGACCTCGCCCGCACCCGCCGCGTCGACGACGCATTCGGGCAGGCAGCGGGCGATCTCGGCAAACATTTCCTCCTGGCGGATCGGCTTCGACACGTAGCCGTCCAGGCCGAGGTCGAGGCAGCGCTCGCGGTCGCCGCGCATGGCGCTGGCGGTCATCGCGACGATCGTCTGGTGGCGGCCGCCGCCGGCCTCCTGCTGGCGGATCCGCCGGGTCGCCTCGAAGCCGCCCATGACCGGCATCTGGATGTCCATCAGGACGACGTCGAAACGCTCGTCGGCCAGCGCCCGCAGCGCCTCCTCGCCGTTGCCGCAGATGCGCACGCGGTGGCCGCGCCGTTCGAGCAGCGTCACCGCCAGCCGCTGGTTGATCGCGTTGTCCTCGGCGAGCAGCACGGAAAGCGGCCGCAGCGCCGGCATCGCCGGCGCCGCCGGCCGGCGCGCGCTCAGCTCGCCAACGCCGAAGCGCAGCGTGAAATGGAAGGCGCTGCCCTCGTCCGGCCGGCTCTCGGCCCAGATGCGGCCGCCCATCATCGTCACCAGCTTCTCGCAGATGGCCAGGCCGAGGCCGGTGCCGCCGAAGCGGCGGGTGATCGAGCCGTCGGCCTGCGAGAAGGCGTCGAAGATGTCGGCGAGCTTCTCCGGCGCGATGCCGATGCCGCTGTCGCAGACCGCGGCGTGCAGCTCGACGCCGTCCGGCGTCGCGTCGACGAGTTCGACGCTGACCGAGACGCCGCCTTCCTCGGTGAACTTGAGCGCGTTGCCGACGAGGTTGATGAGGATCTGGCGCAGGCGCACCGGATCGCCGACGACCACCTCGGGCACGGTCTCGTCGACGAAGGCGGCGAGCCGCAGCCCCCGCTGCTCGGCACGGAAGGAGAACGGGCGCAGCGTCTGCGCCAGCTCGTCGCGGAAGGAAAAGCCGATGCGCTCGATCTCCAGCTTGCCGGCCTCGATCTTGGAGAAGTCGAGGATGTCGTTGATGATCACCAGGAGCGCGTCGGCCGAGGTCTTGACCATCTCCAGGTACTCGCGCTGCTGCGCGTCGAGCCGGGTTTCCAGCGCCAGGTCGGTCATGCCGATGATGCCGTTCATCGGCGTGCGGATCTCGTGGCTCATGTTGGCGAGGAAATCGCCCTTGGCCGCGTTCGCCTGCTCCGCCGCCTCGCGCGCCTGGCGCAGCTCGGCCTCGGCCCGCTTGCGCCCGGTGACGTCGCGGAACAGCCAGAGGTGGCCGCGGCAGTCCTCGGCCTGCGGCATCGCCGGGAACAGGTAGATCGGCACGTAGTCGAGTTCGAGGACGCGGCCGTCGGCCATCGCCAGCTCGTGCCCGAGCGTCGGCGCGCGCTCGGCGAGCAGCGTCGCCGTCAGCTCGGTGAACGCGCCCGGCGCCGCCGTTGCCCGGCCGCAGTCGGCGAGCAGCGCGGCGGCCTCGCCGCCGATCAGCTCGGCGCTCGGCGCATCCAGCCCGAACGAGGCGCAGAAGGTCTGGTTCGAGGTGACGACGCGGCCCTGCTCGTCCTCGACGAGGACGCCGGCCTGCATGCTCTCGATCAGCGCGGTCAGCCGCGACGAGGTGGCGAGCAGATATTCCTCGCTGCGCTTGCGCTCGGTGATGTCCTGGAACGCGGCGACCGTGCCGACGAAGCGGTCGCCCTCGTAGATCGGCATGGAGACGATCGCCGCCGGAAAGATCGTCCCGTCCTTGCGCGTGAACGCGTCGAGGTCGGAGCGGAAGACGTGGCCGGCGACCACCCGCGCGTGCAGCGGGCATTCCTCCCGATCCATCGGGATGCCGTTGGCGGTCTGGAAATGGACCAGGTCGTGCACCACCTGGCCGGCCATCTCGTCGCGGCGCCAGCCGAGCAGGCGCTCGGCCTCGGCGTTGGCGAAGGTGCAGCGGCCGTCGGCGTCGGTGGCGACGACGCCTTCGCCGAGGGCGTCGGTCAGGCTGTTGAGGAAGCGGTTGTTCTCCTGGATCTGCGCCTCCTGCCGCCGCAGGCGCAGCGAGGCGTTGTTCAGCGCCGCCACCAGTTGCCGGATCTCCTCGTTGCCGCGAAACTCCGGCAGCGTCTCGCCGCGCACGGCGTCGAGCCGGCCGGCGAAGGCGGAGACCTGGTGCAGCGTGCGCATCGTCCGGCCGAGGAAGAGCATGAGCAGCGCGGTGCTGACGACGACCGCCGCCACCGCGGTGACGGCGCTGCCCAGCCAGCTCTCGCGCCGCGCCTCGCCGAGCGCGGAGAGGCTGGCGGTGACGCGCAGCCAGCCGGCGGCCTGGCCGGCGAGCGGCTGCAGCGCGGTCAGTTCGCCATCGGTCTGCCGCTGCAGCGGCTGCGGCGGATCCGGCACCGGCTCGCGCTCGGCCGCCGGCGCGGCGGCGGCGTCGCCGCGGACGACGCGGGCGAGCACCCGGCCATTGCCGTCGAGCAGCGCCAGGCCGAGCAGCGTCGGATAGTCGGCGGCGGCGCGCAGGATCGTTTCGACGGCGGCGAGGTCGCCTCGCGCCGCCGGCACGGCGACGGCGGCGGCGAGGCCCTGCGCATAGGCGCCGAGCTGGCGGCGCAGGCCCTGTTCGCTGATGCGCGCCTGTTCGCGGTCGTTGATCCAGGCGTGGGCGAAGACGGTGAGCAGGCAGAGCGCGGCGACCAATAGAGCGATCTGGACGCTCAGGCGGCGCGGCAGCATCACGGCGCCCCGTCGCCGGCAGCGGGGACGGACGCGCCCCGGCCGACGTGGTCGATGCTGGCGATCCGCTTCATGTCTTCCTTCCTTCCCGCGCGAGACGGCCAGTATACCGCCGGAGCATGGACAGGGCGGCGGCGGATCAGCCATAATCGCCCGTCTTTTCCGGCAGCCCGCGCATGAAGTTCCTCTTCGACCTCTTCCCCGTCATCCTCTTCTTCGTCGCCTACAAGGTCGCCGGCATCTTCGTCGCCACCGGCGTCGCCATCGCCGCCACCTTCGCGCAGATCGGCTGGGTCTGGTTCCGCCACCGCAAGGTCGACACCATGCTCTGGGTCAGCCTGGCGATCATCACCGTCTTCGGCGGCGCCACGCTGCTCCTGCAGGACAAGACCTTCATCCAGTGGAAGCCGACCGTGCTCTACTGGCTGTTCGCCGCCACCCTCGCCGGCGGCACGCTGTTCCTGAAGAAGAACCTGATCAAGAACCTCCTCGGCGCGCAGATGGAGCTGCCCGACATCGCCTGGGACAAGATGAACCGGTCGTGGATCGGCTTCTTCGTCTTCATGGGCATCGCCAACCTGGCGGTGGCCTACAACTTTTCCGAAGACGCCTGGGTCAATTTCAAGCTCTTCGGCGGCATCGGCCTGATGCTCGGCTTCGTCCTCCTGCAGGGCCTCATGCTGTCGAAGTACATCGAGGAGAAAAAGTGATGTTCTACGCGATCGTCGGCGAGGACCGCGCCGGCACCCTGGAAAAGCGCCTCGCCGCCCGCCCCGAGCACCTCGCCCGCCTGCAGGCGCTGCAGGCCGAGGGCCGCCTGCTGCTGGCCGGCCCCTGCCCGGCCATCGACTCGCCGGACCCCGGTCCGGCCGGCTTCTCCGGCAGCCTGATCGTCGCCGAGTTCACTTCGCTAGAAGCGGCGAAGGCCTGGGCCGACGCCGACCCCTACGTCGCCGCCGGCGTCTACGAGAAGGTCGTCGTCAAGCCGTTCAAGAAGGTCCTGCCCGCCTGATGGCCGCCGGCAGCGACGTCGAGGCCCTGCTGCGCGAGCGGCTGGCGCCGCTTGCGCCGACGCGCTTCGAGCTCGCCGACGACTCGCACCTGCACGCCGGCCACGCCGGTGCGCGCGAGGGCGGGCACTATCGGCTCGTCATCGTCTCCGCCGCCTTCGCCGGCAGGAACACGGTCGCCCGCCACCGGCTGGTCTTCGACCTCGTCGGCGATCTCAAGGCCGCCCGCATCCATGCGCTCGGCATCAAGGCATACGCGCCGGACGAAGTATAATCGTCGCGTCCCGCCCACGGGCCCGACGGACATCAGCCCACTGACAAGGAAACCGACAGATCATGCATACCCCAAAGAAACTGGCTGCAGCGCTGCTCGCCGCCACCCTCCTTTCGCTGCCCGCCGTCGCCGCCGACAAGGCGCCGGCGAAGGCCGCCGCCGTCGCCACGGTCAACGGCGTCGCCATCCCGCAGAACGTCTTCGACACCTTCTACGCCGAGCAGAAGAGCCAGGGCATGGCGGATTCGGACGACCTGAAGAATGCCGTGCGCGAGGAACTGATCCGCCGCGAGCTGCTGCTGCAGGAAGCGAAGAAGAGCGCCGTCGCCAAAGACCCGACGGTCGTCGCGCAGGTCGAGCTGGCGCGCCAGGCCGTGCTGATCCGCGCCTTCATCCAGGACTACGTGCGCCGCAACCCGATCAGCGAGGCCCAGCTCAAGGCCGAATACGACGTGCTCAAGAGCCAGATCAGCGGCACCGAATACAAGGCCCGCCACATCCTCGTCGACAAGGAAGAAGAAGCGAAGACCATCGTCGGCAACCTGAAGAAGGGCGGCAAGTTCGAGGAACTGGCCAAGCAGTCGAAGGACCCCGGTTCCAAGGACAACGGCGGCGACCTCGGCTGGAGTGCCGCGAGCAACTACGTGCCGCCGTTCGCCGAGGCGGTGAGCAAGCTGGAGAAGGGCAAATTCACCGAGACGCCGGTGAAGACGCAGTTCGGCTGGCACGTCATCCTGCTGGAAGACAGCCGCCCGCTGGAAGCGCCGCCGTTCGATGCGCTCAAGCCGCAGCTCGAACAGCGCGCCAACCAGCAGCTCGTGCAGCGGATGGTCGAGGAGCTGCGGGCGAAGGCGAAGGTGAACTGAACGCCTGCCGCGAGGCGAAGGGAAAGGCTGCCGCGAGGCGGCCTTTTTCGTTCACGCCCGCGTCGAGCGCGCCGGTGCCGGCCACGGCTTGGGAACGCCGGCGTTCGTTTGCGCTCAAGGAACAGATACAGGCTTTCTTTCGTGAAGGATGCAATCGTGACCGACCATCAGATACGCACCGCCATCCGCGCCGGCTGGCCGTTCTTCGGCGTGACCTCGCGCGGCGAAATCCTCGCCCGCTACATCCCGACCGGTCCGGTGTTCCGCTGGACCAGGAACCACGTCATACCGATGCCGCTGCAGGGGAACGACCTGCTCTGGTGGTTGCGGGCGGCGGATGACGATGATTACCCGGAGGCGGAGGGGGAGTAACCGGCCAATTGCTGCCGCTGGCCCGGCGGTCAGGCTCGTTTCACTTCTGGTTCTTGTAGTCCAGCATCAATCCATCCAGGAACAGGCACAGCTTGTGGTTCATATCGCGGAAGTCGTGCTCCCGGAGGATTTCGGGTTGCTGAACGAACCTGTGGCCGGCCAGTAAGGGCAATTCCTGTTCAGCTGCCTGAATCAGGAGTTCGACGACTTCCGGCGTGAACTCCATGTGGCATTGAAAGCCATATACCAGGTTCGAGTACTCGACTATTTGCCGGGGGCAGCCTTCGCTATACGCCAGAATCTTCGCGTCCGGCGTCAGACCGGGCATGTCGTTGTGCCAGTGCCCCACTTCCAGACTGTGTCCGAAATGGCTGAATTTCCGGTTAACCAGCCCTTCCTCGGTAAGCATGATGGGGAACTTGCCGATCTCCTTCTCCGGGCTGTGGCCGAACTTCGCTCCGAGCGCCTCCCCGATGAGTTGGGAGCCCAGGCAAACGCCAAGCACTGCTTTCTGCGCCCTTACACATTCGGCAATCAGCGCCATCTCTGCCCGAGCATCAAAATGCGGGCATTCAGCGATGGTGGTCGCCGGAGACTGAGGTCCGCCAAGGACGATCAGAAGGTCTATGCCGTCAGCCGTCTCCGGCAGTGAATCTCCCAGGTAGACCCGAGAAAAGCCGATGGCACAGCCACGGCTGCTGGCCCAGGTCTCGAATGCTCCGGGAGCTTCAAACGCTTCATGAACTACGAAATGCACGCGCATATTGTTTCGGCCCTGAATATCGAATCTGTTGCTGCGGTACCCGTTTCAGCGATTCTGCATCTTCTTGCGGATGTTCGGAAGGAAAGCGGTTGCCAGGCCGAGCAGCGGCAGGAAGGAAGTCAGGCCGTAGACCCGGACGATCCCGTATCCATCCGCCAACTGTCCGAGTCCTGCCGCACCCACACCGCCGATGCCGAACATCAGACCGAACATCAAACCGGAGACCAGACCGACACGACCCGGCACAGCCTCTTGGGCATAGACGACCAGCGCTGCGAACGCCGAGGACATCATCAGACCGATCACGCTCGCGAGAACGGCCGTCCAGAACAGATTTGCGTACGGTAAGGCCAACGCAAACGGGGCGACGCCGAGGAATGAAACCCAGATCACGGCCTTTCTGCCGATGCGGTCGCCGACCGGGCCGCCGGCAAAGGTGCCGATGGCCACGGAAGCCAGGAAAACGAACAGGAAGATCTGGCTCTCCCGGACATCCAGCCCGAATCGTTCAATCAGGTAAAAAGTGAAGTAGTTGGTAAAAGACGCGATATAGACGAATTTCGCAAACATCAGGACACAGATGACGGCAACGGCTCGAATGACGCCGGAACGGCCGAGCCCTTCCATCGGGTGGCGCGTCAATCTTTTCGATTGAACATGTCCGTGCGTGAGTGTCCATCTGGTGAGGCGAAACAGCACGGCGACAGCAATCAAGGCCGCCACCATGAACCAGGCCACCGCCGACTGTCCATGCGGGATGACGATGGCTGCGGTGAGCAGCGGGCCGATCGCCGAGCCGGCATTGCCCCCCACCTGGAAGGTCGATTGCGCCGTTCCGAAGCGACCGCCGGACGCCAGCCGGGCCACCCGCGATGCTTCCGGGTGGAAGGTTGCCGACCCGATGCCGACAACCGCGGCAGCGACGAGCAGCATGGGATAGCTGCCTGCCGTGGCCAGGAGCGCAATGCCCAGCAAGGTCACGATCATCCCGGAGGGGAGCAGGTAAGGCTTGGGGTGTCTATCGGTGTAGAGACCGACCCAGGGTTGCAACAGGGAAGCGGTCACCTGATAGGTGAGCGCAATCATGCCGATCTCGCTGAAATTGAGCGAAAACTGCGCCTTCAGCATCGGGTAGATGGCAGGCAACATCGCCTGGATCAGGTCATTCAGCAGGTGCGCGAACGCGGCCGCACCGACGATACGCACGAAAAAGGTCGCTTTCTCGGGCGCTACCGTCGATGTCGCAGGCGAGACAGGCGTGTTGTCGAGGACTGCTGTCTTGGTCGTCATAGGTCGTTCACCGAATGCAGCTTGCTGACTGAAGGTGCGCGCCAGGCACCAACAGGCATCCAGTGTAGGAGGAGTACGACAGGCCGTCTCGCGCCAACCTGCCGAAAGATGTAGAATTTCTGCCATGCCAGTACAAGCGTCCAACAAGTACCAGAACTTCCACGACCTGCCACGCTTGTTGGTTGCCATGGAAAACATGTGGCCCACCGGCGCATCGACCGGATGGCACGCGCACCCGAGAGGACAGCTCCTCTACGCCATCAAGGGCGTGATGATCGTTCAATCGGATGCAGGGACTTGGGTGGTTCCCCCGAATCGCGCACTCTGGATGGTGCCCGGCCTGCGTCACAACGTCACGATGTCCGGTGACGTGGAGATGCGCACGGCCTACATCGATTCGAACCTGATTCAGAACCTTCCCGGGCAGACGTGCGTCATCAATGTATCCCCGCTCCTGCGGGAACTATTGGTGGAAGCCGTCCGAATCCCCTTGAACAGCGAGATCAGCCCGAGAGACGAGCGACTCGTTGGCCTGCTGATCGACGAGATGAAAGCTTCAAGCGCCATTCCCCTGCATTTGCCGATGCCGAGTGACCCGCGGCTTGCGACCCTGTGCCAATCGCTGATCGAGCAGCCGGCTGACCGCTCGAGCGCGAAGACGTGGGCCGAAGCGATAGGCATGGGGGAAAGAACGCTTCACCGGCTGTTCTCCCAAGAGACAGGGATGACATTCTCACAATGGCGCGAGCAGGCCAGGCTTTTGTCAGCCCTCAGGGAAATTGCAGAAGGAAAGAAGGGGATCGAGGTTGCCTTCAATTGTGGATACGCCAGCCAAAGCGCCTTCTCTGCGATGTTCCGGCGCCACTTCGGCGTATCGCCATCGGCGTTTTACCGTTAGGTCTGCAGACGGCCTGTACGCCTGGCTTGGGTCGATGAATGAAAAGGGCTGCCACCGGCAGCCTTCTTTTCATTCATCGCCCGCAAGACGATTCCGCCCTCTACCCCACCCACTTCCGCGCATTGCGGAACATGCGCAGCCACGGCGAATCCTCGCCGAGGTCCGCCGGGTGCCAGGACATCTGCACCGTGCGGAACACCCGCTCCGGGTGCGGCATCATGATCGTGAAGCGGCCATCCGCGGTGGTCACGCCGGTGAGACCCTGCGGCGAGCCGTTCGGGTTGTACGGATAGACCTCGGTGGCGTTGCCGGCGTTGTCGAGGTAGCGCATCGCCACGAGCGCGCGGCCGACATCGCCGGTCTCCGAGAAGTCGGCGCGGCCCTCGCCGTGCGAGACGACCACCGGCAGGCGGCTCCCCGCCATGCCGGCGAAGAAGATCGACGGCGATTCCGGCACCTCGACCATGGTGAAGCGCGCCTCGAACTGCTCGACGCGGTTCCTGACGAAGCGCGGCCAGTGTTCGGCGCCCGGCACCAGCGTCTTGAGCGCGCTCATCATCTGGCAGCCGTTGCAGACGCCGAGCGCGAAGGTGTCCGGGCGGGCGAAGAAGGCGGAAAACTCGTCGCGCGCGCGGCCGTTGAAGAGGATGGTGCGCGCCCAGCCCTGGCCGGCGCCGAGCACGTCGCCGTAGGAGAAGCCGCCGCAGGCCACCGCGCCCTTGAAGTCCTTGAGGAAGACGCGGCCGGCGAGGATGTCGCTCATGTGCACGTCCACCGCCGTGAAGCCGGCGCGGTCGAAGGCGGCGGCCATCTCGACGTGGCCGTTCACGCCCTGCTCGCGCAGGATCGCCACCTGCGGGCGCACGCCGGTGGCAATGAACGGCGCAGCGACGTCCTCGGCCGCATCGAAGCTCAGGTTCACCGACAGGCCCTTGTCGCCGGCATCCAGAATGCGGTCGTATTCCTGCTGCGCGCATTCCGGATCGTCGCGCAGCGACTGCATGCGGTAGCTGGTCTCCGACCAGGCGCGCTGCAGATCGACGCGCTTCTCGCGCAGCACGGCCCTGGCGTTGCGGATGACGCGCAGTTCGTCCCACGGATTCGGGTAGCCGACGAAGGTCGCGCAGGCGCCCAGCCCGGCGGCGCGCAGCACGCCCATCGCCGCCTCGCGGTCCTTGCGGCGGATCTGCACGACGGCGCCGAGTTCCTCGTTGAACAGCGCGCGCATCAGCATCTCGAAGGAGCGGCCGCCGAGCAGCTCGGGCTTCTTCTCGTTGCCGTCGACGTCGGCCATCAGCGGGTCGTAGCACAGCCCGTCGAGGTCGAGCGAGACGCCGCAGCGCGCGGCGAAGGCCATCTCGGCGACGGCGGCGAAGAGGCCGCCGTCGGAGCGGTCGTGGTAGGCGAGCAGCAGGTCGTCGGCGGCGAGCTGGCGCACGGCACCGAAGAAGGCGGCGAGCCGCTGCGGTTCGTCGACGTCGGGCGCGTCCGAGCCGGTGGCGTTGTACACCTGCGCCAGCGCCGAGCCGCCGATGCGGTTCTTGCCTGCGCCGAGGTCGATCAGCAGCAGGTCGGTCTCGCCGGCGTCGAGCACCAGTTGCGGCGTCAGCGTGCGGCGCGCGTCCGAGACGCGGGCGAAGGCCGTGACGATCAAGGAGAGCGGCGACACCACCTGCTTCTTCTCGCCGCCGTCGTCCCAGGCCGTGCGCATGGACAGCGAATCCTTGCCGACCGGGATCGATACGCCGATCTTCCGGCACAGGTCGGAGACCGCGCGCACCGTGTCGAACAGGCGCGCGTCCTCGCCCGGCGCGCCGGCCGCGGCCATCCAGTTGGCCGAGAGCTTGACGTCGCCGAGCCGGTCGACGTTCGCCGCGGCGACGTTGGTGATCGCCTCGCCGACCGCCATGCGGCCGGAGGCCGGCGCGTCGAGCACGGCGAGCGGCGTGCGCTCGCCCATGGCGAAGGCTTCGCCGACGTAGCCCTGAAAGCCCATCAGCGTCACCGCCACGTCGGCCACCGGCACCTGCCACGGGCCGACCATCTGGTCGCGCGCAGTGAGGCCGCCGACGCTGCGGTCGCCGATGGAAATAAGGAAGGTCTTGTCGGCCACCGCCGGCAGGCGCAGCACGCGGTAGGCGGCGTCCTTCAGTTCGAGCGCGGCGACGTCGAGCGGCACGCTCGCCGGCGGCAGGTGCGCGACCGTGCGCGTCATGCGCGGCGGCTTGCCCAGGAGCGCGTCCATGTCCATGTCCACCGGCCGGTTGCCGAAGTGGCGGTCGGCGACGATCAGGCGCGTCTCCGCCGTGGCCTGGCCGACGACGGCGAACGGGCAGCGCTCGCGCTCGCACATCAGCGCGAACTCTTCGAGCCGCGACGGCGGAATCGCCAGCACGTAGCGTTCCTGCGCCTCGTTGCACCAGATCTCGGCCGGCGACATGCCCGGCTCCTCGATCTTCACCTCGCGCAGCTCGAAATGCGCGCCGACGCCCGCCCCATGCGCCAGTTCCGGCAGCGCGTTGGAGATGCCGCCGGCGCCGACGTCGTGGATCGACAGGATCGGGTTGCCGTCGCCCGGCGCCGCCGGATCGTTCTGCGGCACGCCCATCTGCCAGCAGCGGTCGATGACTTCCTGCGCGCGCCGCTGGATTTCCGGGTTGCCGCGCTGCACCGAGGCGAAATCGAGGTCCTCGGTGTTGCTGCCGGTGCTCATCGACGAGGCGGCGCCGCCGCCCAGGCCGATCAGCATGCCCGGCCCGCCGAGCTGGATGAGCAGCGTGCCGGCCGGGAAAGTCGGCGCCTTGAACGCCTGCCCGGCCTGGATGCTGCCGAGGCCGCCGGCGATCATGATCGGCTTGTGGTAGCCCTTCACTTCGTCGCCGACCTGCTGCTCGTAGGTGCGGAAGTAGCCGGTGAGGTTCGGCCGGCCGAACTCGTTGTTGAAGGCGGCAGCGCCGATCGGCCCCTCGATCATGATCGACAGCGCGGACGCGATGCGCGACGGCCGGCCGATGCTCTTCTCCCACGGCTGCGGCGCGTCCGGGATGTTCAGGTTGGAGACGGTGAAGCCGCACAGGCCGGCCTTCGGCTTCGAGCCGCGGCCGGTGGCGCCCTCGTCGCGGATCTCGCCGCCGGAGCCGGTCGAGGCGCCGGGAAAGGGCGAGATCGCCGTCGGGTGGTTGTGCGTCTCGACCTTCATCAGGATGTGCGTCGGCTCCTCGCGGTAGCCGTAGCGGCCGCGCGCGTCCGGGTAGAAGCGCGGGATCGTCGCGCCCTCGATCACCGAGGCGTTGTCCGAGTAGGCGACGACGGTGCCCGCCGGATGCGCCTGGTGCGTCTCGCGGATCATGCCGAACAGCGTCTCTGCCTTCTTCTCGCCGTCGATCACCCACGAGGCGTTGAAGATCTTGTGCCGGCAGTGCTCGGAGTTGGCCTGCGCGAACATCATCAGCTCGACGTCGGTCGGGTTGCGGCCGGCCTTCGTGAAGATGTCGAGCAGGTAGTCGATCTCGTCCTCGGAGAGCGCCAGCCCGAGCCGGCCGTTGGCCTCGACCAGCGCCGCGCGGCCGCCGGCGAGCGCGTCGACGGTGGCCAGCGGCTTCGGCGCGAAGTGGCGGAAGAGTTCGGCGGTTTCGGCGAAGTCGGCCATCACCGATTCGGTCATGCGGTCGTGCAGCAGGCCGGCGATGCGGCGCCGCGCGTCGTCCGGGAAATCCTTGCCGGCGACGCGGAAGGCGATGCCGCGCTCGATCCGCTCGACGGCGTCGAAGCCGCAGTTCCACGCGATGTCGGTGGCCTTCGACGACCACGGCGAGATGGTGCCGACGCGCGGCACGACGAGGAACAGCGCGCCGGCACCATCTTCTTCGGGCCGCGCTTCAAGCAGCGCCGCCAGCCCCTGCCGCGCCTCGTCCGAGAGCGGCGAGCGCAGCGCGACGAAGTGCCAGTAGTCCGCGGTCACGCCAATGATGCCGGGAACCGCGGCGGCCAGCGTCTGCCGGAGCCGCTGCAGGCGGAAAGCAGAAAAGGCGGGGGCGCCGCGAAGGAAGGAAATCTGGGCCATGGCGGAAACGGCGGAGATGCCGGAAAAAGGGATTCGGAGAGGCGGCAATTATAGCCGAGAGCGGCCCCGCCCCGCCGCCTCAGGAACGGGCATGGCGCTCGCCGGCGGCGCGGACGACGACGCGGTTGCGGCCGGAAGCCTTGGCCGTGTGCAGCGCGGCGTCGGCGCGCGCGAGCAGGGCGTCGACCGAGGCGTCGTCGGCCGCGCCCTGGGTGACGCCGACGCTGACCGTGAAGCGGACCGTGCCGTGCTCGGTCTCGATGGCGATGCCGGCGATGGCGCCGCGGATGCGCTCGGCGACGATCTCCGCCTGCTCGGCGCGCGTGCCCGGCAGCAGGACGGCGAACTCCTCGCCGCCGAGGCGGCCGATGGCGTCCATCTCGCGCAGGCAGCGCGCCGCCGTCCGGACCAGGGCGCGCAGCGCCTCGTCGCCGACGGCGTGGCCGTAGCCGTCGTTGATCTGCTTGAAGAAGTCGAGATCGACGACCATCAGCGACAGCAGCGTATCGTGCCGGCGGTCGCGGGCGAATTCGCGGTAGAGCAGCGACAGGAAGTGATGGCGGTTGTAGGCGCCGGTCGTCGGGTCGGTGGTCGCCAGGCGCTGCAGCTCGGCGTCGCGCGTCGCCAGCTCGACGCGCGCGCGCGCCAGGCGCGAGGCGAGGAGCAGCGCGGCGGCGCTGACGCCGCCGGCGAACAGCGCGACGATCAGCGCCTGCCGCCGCCACTGGCCGAGGACGTCGTCGGCGGGGACCGACACCGCAAGCACCAGCGGCAGGTCGCCGAGCGCGGCATAGCCGACGTACTTCTCCTGCGCGTCGGTCGTCGCCCGCGCGATGTGGCCGAAGCCGCGCTCGGCGCGCGGCAGCAGCTCGCGATAGAGCTCGCCGCCGGCCATCGAGCGGCCGATCAGGCGCTCGTCGTGCGGGGTACGGGCGAGGAGCACGCCGTCGCGGCGCATCAGCGCGACGGCGCCGTTCGGCCGCATGCGCACCTCCTCGTAGAGCGAGAGGAGCGCCGACAGCTCGACGGTGGCGACCAGCGCGGCGGCCTCCGGCCGCCCCTGCGTCAGCCGGTGCGCGACCGGGATCCGCCAGACGCCGTTCGGCCCGCTCGCCTGCGGCGCGCCGACGTGGAAGTGCCGCAGGTCGCCGCCGACGGCGGCGCGGAAGAAGTCGTCGTCGCCGAGCGGCCGCTCGCCGGCCGAGCGCGGCAGGAGCGTGCCGTCGCCGGTCGCCAGCCGGATGTCGACGGCGTTGCCGGAGCGCCGGCGGAAGTCGTCGATCAGGCGCTGGAAGCCGGCGTCGCTGCGCGGGTCGCGCTGCGGGTTGTCGGCGATCCACTGGTCGGCGACGCCGAGGAAGAGGTCGACCGTGCGGAACAGGCGGCGCGTCTGCTCCTCGGCCGCGTGGTTCAGGCCGCGGAGGATCCGCTCGGCGCCGGTGATGGCCTCCTGGCGGGCGCCGACCGTCCAGTAGGCGACGAAGGACCAGAGGAGGACGAGGAACAGCGCCGCCGCCGCGAAAACCGGGCGCGCCGCGCGCGCGGCGGCGGGCGCGGCGTTTCCTGCGGAGGGTCCGGCGATGGGCGGCGGGGCGGGCATGGAAAGGATTCTAGCCCGAAACCATGGCGACGGCATGGCCTTGCCGAAGCCGCGGGCGATGGCCGGCGAATGCGCGATAATCGGGTCTTTCAGCGAACGGGACGAAGAACCGATGAGCCAGTTTTCCTACGATGTCGGTCTCGACAATTTTCAGAGCGGCGTACTCGAAGCCTCGCGCACGGCGCCGGTGGTGGTCGATTTCTGGGCACCATGGTGCCAGCCCTGTCAGACGCTCAAGCCGCTGCTCGAAAAGCTGGCCGAGGAATACGGCGGCCGCTTCCTGCTGGCCAAGGTGAACGCCGACGAATACCCGGAGATCGCGCAGCAGTTCGGCGTACGCAGCATCCCGGCGGTGAAGGTGGTGTTCGACGGCCGCCTCGTCGACGAGTTCACCGGCGCGCTGCCGGAGGCCGAGCTGCGCGCCTTCATCGACCGCCTGACGCCGTCGCCGGCCGACCCGCTGCGCGAAGAGGCGGCGGCGCTCGCCGCCGAGGGCCGCAGCGAGGAGGCGCTGGCCTGCCTGGCCGAGGCCGGCCGGCTCGACCCGGCGAACGAGGCGGTACGCCTCGACGCCGCCGAGCTGCTGCTCGAACTCGGCCGCGGCGACGAGGCTCACGCCCTGCTCGGCGCCGACTTCGTCCAGGAGGCCGAACGCGCCGAGGCGCTGAAAAAGCGCCTCGAACTGGCCGAGACGAAGGTGGACACCGCGGCCCTCGACGCGCGGCTGGCCGCCGACGCCAATGACCACGCGGCGCGCCTCGAACGCGCGCGCGCGCTGGCCGGCGCCGGCCGCTACCGCGAGGCGCTGGAGGACGCCATGGAGGTGGTCCGCCGCGACCGCTTCCACGACGAGGGCGCCGGCCGCAAGGCGATGCTCGAACTGTTCGCCCTGCTCGCCGGCAGCGAGCAGTACGACGACCTCGTGCGCGAATACCGGCGCGCGCTGTCGACGGCGCTGAACTAGCCGCGGCCGGCGCCTTCGAGCCAGGCGTCGAACGGCGCCGGCGCCTCGAAGCGGCCGCCCTGGCCGAGATCGACGCCGAGCGCGCGCAGCGCCGAGCAGACGACATCGTCGTCGACCGCCTCGGCGATCACCCGGAAGCCCAGTTCGCGGCCCATGTCGCAGATTGCCGCCGCCACCGTGCGGCTGACGTGGTCGGTGGCGATCTCGCGGACGATGGCCGGGCCGATCTTCACGAAATCCGGCGGAATGTGGCGCAGGTACGAGAAGGAGGCGAAGCCGCTGCCGAAGTTCTCCAGGCAGAAGCGGCAGCCGAGCGCGCGCAGCCCCTGCACCAGCCGCATGGCGTCGGCCAGCCGCACGCTCGCCTGCGCCTCGTCGATGCCGAAGCACAGGCTGGCCGGCGCCACGCCGTGCCGGCGCGTCTCGGCGTCGATGCGGGAGAGCAGCGCGTCGGCGCCGGCGTCGATGCCGGCGAGGCTGATCGAGGCGAGCAGGCGGCGGCCGTCGCCGCGCGCGGCGAAGCGGGCGACCGCGCGGCAGGCGGCGCCGACCGCCCAGCGGTCGATCGCCGGCACCAGCTCGAAGCGCTCCGCCGCCGGCAGGAAGACCGAGGGCAGCACCGTGTTGCCGTCGTCGTCGCAAAGGCGCGGCATCAACTGGACGTGCACCTCGCCGTCGTCGTCCTCTTCGGCCAGCGGACGGATGCGCTGCGCGGCGAAGAACAGGCGATCCTCGGCGAGGGCGCGTTCGAGGCGCTCCGCCCAGTTCACCTCGCCGCGCCGGGCGAGCAGCTCGCGGTCGTCGCGGCGGCAGACCTGGACGCGGTTGCGCCCCTTCTCCTTGGCCAGGTAGCAGCCCTGGTCGGCGAGCGAGAGCAGCTCGGCGACGTCCTTCGCCGCGCCGTCGACGGCGATCATGCCGATGCTCGCGCCGACGGCGAAGACGTGCTCGCGCCAGCCGAAGCGGTAATCCTCGACCAGCCGGCGCAGCGACTCGACGACGGAGAGCGCGTCCTCCTCCCCGCAGTCGGCGAGCAGCACGCCGAACTCGTCGCCGCCGAGACGGCCGAGCACGTCGCCGTCGCGCACCCGCCGCTGCAGCAGGTGGGCGAGCTGGCGCAGCAGCTCGTCGCCGGCAATGTGGCCGCAGGTATCGTTGATGATCTTGAAGCGGTCGAGGTCGAGGAAGCAGAGCACGTACCGGGCATCGCCCCCGCGCACCGCGCGCAGCGCCTCCTCGACGCGCCGCTCGAACTCGCGCCGGTTGACCAGCCCGGTCAGCGGATCGTGCCGCGCCTGGAAGGCGAGCTGCGCGGTGGCCGCGTCGATGCGGCGCTGCATGGTCTCGTGCAGCTCCTGCAGGCGCCCGGCCATGTCGTTGAAGCCGCGTTCGAGGATCGCCAGTTCGCCGGTGGACGCCTCCGGCACGCGAGCGTCGAGCCGCCCCTCGCCCATCGCGCCGACGCCGGCGATCAGCCGCCGCAGCGGCCCGCTGAAGCCGCGCGCCATGCGCAGCGCGATCGCCGCGGCAACGGCCAGCCCGGCGCAGAGGATCAGCAGGCCGTCGCGGATCAGCGCCCGCTTGCGCGCGGCAAGGCTCTCGGTGCTGAATTCGACGTAGACGAAGCCGATGCGGCGGTCGCCGCCGTCGCCGAGATTGGCGTAGGACTCTTCCGGGAAATCCTCGAACTCGACCATCGTCCGCCGGATGTCGGCGGCGAAGCCCAGCCAGCCGTCGCCCTCGGACGGCCCGACGGCGCCGGGCTGCTGCCAGGCCGGATTGAGCGGCGTGCCGAGCACGGCGAGGCCGCGCCCCTCGGCATCGGCAATGCCGATGCCGCGCACGTCCGGCTGGCGCAGCGTGGCCTCGACGAGGGCGCGCAGGCTGCCCTGGTGGCCGGAAATGACGCCGTATTCGCTGGCCGGCGCCAGGCTGCGCACGGTGGTCAGGCCGCGCGCGCGCATCTCCGCGTCGAGGGCGTTCAGCCCGCCGACGACGAAATGGAGCAGCAGCACCAGCGACAGCGCCGCCGCCGGCAGCAGCGCGAGGAAGAGCAAGCGGTGACTGATGCGCCAACTGTTCATCGTTCGTTCTCCGTGGCGCGCTCGACGGCCTTCAGCGCCAGGGCGTCGGCGGGCGGGTCGAGACCGAGCGAACGCGCCACCTGGCGATTGATCGCAACGGCGGGATAGGCGGAATGCTGCGGCGGCGGCAGTTGCACCGCCCGGCCGGGCGGCAGCGCGCGCACCAGCTCGGCGGCCTGCAGCGCAGAGAGCGCCGGCGTGCTGAAGACGGCGGCGGCGGCGCCGGCGTTCACGTAGCTTTGCGAGAAGGCGATCACCGGTTTCCGATGGCGGTAGGTGGTGAGCAGGATGCCACGCACCGTGTCGCGCCGGTAGACGACGCCGTCGGGCACCGCCAGCAGCCCGTCCACGGTCGGCAGCAGGCGGGCCAGCGCCGGCATCACCTCGCTCTCGGCGGCCACCGTCTCGACGGCGAGCTCGATGCGCGCCTGCGCGGCGGCGGCCTTCAGCGCGGCGAGCTGCGCCGCCGAATCGGGGCCGAGGACGACGCCGGCCCGCCGCGACTCCGGCAGTATCTGCCGGAACAGGCGGAGGAGGCGCAGCGGCGGCTGGTCCAGCCAGATCGCCGACAGCGATGCCGGCGGGCGCCGGCGGCCGACCTCGGCCGCCAGCCGCTCGAAGGCGAGCTGCGGCACCAGCGCGCCGAGCACCGGCAGCGGCGTCGGCCAGCCGACGGCGTCGCGCAGCGCCTGCACGCCGACGGCGACGATCAGGTCGCTGCCGGCCAGCGTCGCCTCGGGCGCCGTTGCCGAGGCGGCGACGCGACGCGTCCGCGGCGCTTCGCCGGGGCCGGCGAGCGTCGCCTCGAAGGCGTCGGCGAACTCCTCGTAGACGCCGCCGCGCTCGCTCAGCACGAGCACCACCTGCTGCACCGCGTGCGCCGCCGGCAGCGCGACGCAGCAGAGGCACAGCGCGGCCAGCGCGCGGCGCAGGAAGGCGGTTACGGGAAGACGCATGCCGGCGGCGGCGCTAGAAGTCGAGTTTCAGGCCGGCCCAGAGGCGGCGGCCGAAGACGTTGTCGCGGTAGAACTCGCGGTCGCCGGAATCGTGCACGTTCTGCGCGACCAGCGCCGCCTCGGCGGCGACGCTGCCGAGGCGGAAGCTGTGCGCCAGCCGCAGATCCCAGCGGCGGTAGGCTGGCACCGCGTGCCCGCCGATCGCCTCCAGCGCCTTCATGTAGTAGCCGGCGAGGCTGGCCCGCCAGTTGCCGGGAAACTGATGCGCCAGCAGCAGGCTCCACGAATGGCGCGGGCTGGCGTGCTCGTACTCTTCCTCGACGGCGGCGCCGGCCAGGCGCACCCGCGTGGACGCCCAGGCGACGTGCACCTGCGTGCGCTGCCACAGGCGCTGCTGCCACTGCACCTCGTAGGCGTCGACCTGGAGCGCGCTGCGGTTCTCGAACAGGCGGACGTCGGTGCCCGGCGTCGTGCCGGCGCACTGCGGCAGCGCCATCTGGGCGGCGCCGCAGCGGAATTCGTACATCTCGATCAGGTCGCGCAGGCGGTCGCGCGAGACCTTGAAGTCGAGCGAACCGCCCTGCCCCAGCTCGACGACGTAGCCGATCTCGCGGCTGTCGATGCGTTCCGGACGCAGGTTGTCGCGACCGTAGAGGTACTGGAAGGGCAGCACCTGGCCGGCGAAGGGAAGCGGCGCGACGACCGGAAAGCGCCAGCGCGCATCGCCCTGCTGCTCGTAGATCACCGGGTTGCGCCAGGCCCGGGAGGCGATCGCGCGCAGCGTGTGGCCGTCGGCGACGTGGAAGTTCACGCCCAGGCGCGGCGAGGCCCGGGTGCCGGCGAAGTCGTTGTTCTCGACCATCGTGCCGAGATTCAGCAGCCAGGCCGCGTGCGGCCGCCACTCCAGGTTGGCGAAGGTGTTCGCCTGGCGGAAGCGGCGGAAGTCCGACGAAGCGAAGTAGAGCGCGCTCTTCGCCTGGTCGAGGCGCGCGCCGGCACCCCAGACCAGCCGCGTGTCGGCGCTCGGCGAGAAGACGTGCTGCAGTTCGAGGTCGTAGCGTTCGGCGACGTGCGACAGCGGCCGGTCGAGCGGCGCCGGCGCGCCGAGCGTGAAGGCCGCGAAGGCGGTCGTCCCGATCATGCCGCGCAGGTCCTGGCGGAAGGTGTCGCGGCTGTGGAAGAAGCGCAGCGAGAGCTGGTGGTCCGGCGCGAAGCTGCGCTGCCACTGCAGCATCTCGAACTGGCTGCGCACGTCCTTCTCGTGGAACGGCAGGTAGGGATTGCCGGCCTCGCCGGCCTCGCGCGTGCCGCCGGAGTAGCCGAGGTGGAACTGCAGCTCGTCGCGGGCGCCCAGGCGGTGGCTGCTGCGCAGCGCCAGGTTGTGGATCTCCTTGTCGTCGTGGCGCGGATGCACCGAACGCCCGTTCGACAGCTTGGTCGGCGTCTGCGTGTAGCCGCGGTCGTCGCGCCACTGCAGCGTCAGACGGTAGTCGGAATTCTCGGTGCCGCCGCCGTGGCGCCAGGTGACGTCGGCGCCGGGCTTGCCCGCGGCCAGCGACAGATGATCGCCGCGCGTCTCCGCCGGGTCGCGGGTGATAACGTTGATGACGCCGAGGAAGGAATTGGCGCCATAGCTCGCCGCGTTCGGCCCGCGCACGACCTCGATGCGCTCGATGTCGTCCAGCGCCAGCGGGATGTTGCTCCACACCGGGCCGCCGAACAGCGGCGTGTAGACGGTGCGCCCGTCGATCAGGATCTGCATGCGCTTGGCGTAGGGATCGGCGATGCCGTGGTAGCTGACGACGTGGCCGGGAACGATTTCCCGGTCGACGTTGTAGGCGACGTACATGCCCGGCACCAGCCGGAACAGGTCGGCGACGTCCCAGGCGCCGGAGTCGCGGATCATCTGCCGGTCGATGACGGTGATCGCCGCCGGCGTCTCGCTCAGCGGCTGGCGCAGGCGCGTCGCCGACAGCACCACCGGCAGATCGTCGAGGAAATCCGCCTCCGAGAGATCGCCCGGCCGCTCGCCGCCGGCGGCGCCGGAAGCGAGGACGAACGCCAACATGCCGGCCAGCGCCGGCGCCAAACCTACCCGCATGGAATTCCCTGTCTTGTTGCCCCTTTCATATAAACCTAACCGCAAACGGGGTCCGCCGGCAAGGCGGCCGGCCGATCCGCCACACCGCGCGCGGCATTCCGGCGACGGTCTCCACCACGCGGCGCATCTTTGGCTAGAATCGCCCGATGACTCCGAGCCAAGCCCTCTACCAGTCCGCCGGCCTGCGCGCCGTCGAAGCCGCGGCCGCCGAAGCGCCGCTGATGCAGCGCGCCGGCCGCGCCGCCGCCGATTTCGCCGGCCAGTTGGTCGCCGACCGGCAGGCGCCGATCCTCGTGCTCGCCGGCCCCGGCAACAACGGCGGCGATGGCTTCGAGATGGCCACGCACCTGCTCGACGAGGGCCACGACCTGCGCCTGGTCTTCGCCGGCGACGCGGCGAAGCTGCCGGCCGACGCCGCCGCCGCGCGCCGCCGCTTCCTCGCCGCCGGCGGCGTCGAGCTGGCGGCGATTCCCGCCGGCGTGCGCTGGCGCCTGATCGTCGACGCGCTCTTCGGCATCGGCCTGGTGCGCCCGCTCGCCGGCCGCTTCGCCGAACTGGCCGAGGCCGCCAACGCGCTCGCCGGCCGCTGCCGCTGCCCGCTGCTGGCGCTCGACTGCCCGAGCGGGCTCGACGCCGACACCGGCGCCGTGCGCGGCGAACGGGCGGTGCGCGCCAGCCACACGATCACCTTCATCGCCTTGAAGCCCGGGCTGCTCACCGCCGACGGCCCGGACCACTGCGGCGTCCTGCGCCTGGCGCCGCTCGCGCTCGACGCGCCGGCGCTGGCCGCGCCCGACGGCGAGACCGTCGCCGTCGCCGGCTTCGCCGCGCATCTCGGGCCGCGCCGCCGCAACAGCCACAAGGGCAGCAACGGCAGCGCCGGCATCCTCGGCGGCGCGCCGTCGATGCTCGGCGCCGCCTTCCTCGCCGGCCGCGCGGCGCTGCAGTTGGGCGCCGGCCGCGTCTACCTCGGCCTGGTCGATCCGGCGGCGCCCGGTTTCGATGCGAACCAGCCGGAGCTGATGCTGCGCGGCGCCGAGGCGCTGCTCGCCACCGGACTCACCGCGCTGGCCTGCGGCCCCGGCCTCGGCGCCGGCCCGGCGCAGGTGGCGCTGCTCGAAGCCGCCTGCGCGCGCGAGCTGCCGCTGCTGCTCGACGCCGACGCGCTCAACCTGCTCGCGCACGAGGGCAACCTGGAGGTCGCCGTCGCCTCGCGACGCTCGCCGACGCTGCTGACGCCGCATCCGGCGGAGGCCGCGCGCCTGCTCGACAGCGACGTGGCCACGGTGCAGGCCGACCGCATCGCCGCCGCCCGCGAGCTGGCCGCGCAGTTCGACGCCGAGGTCGCGCTGAAGGGCTGCGGCACCGTGCTCGCCTCGCCCGACGGCAGATGGCGCGTGAATGCCACCGGCAATCCGGGCATGGGCACGGCCGGCATGGGCGACGTGCTCTCCGGGCTGGTCGTCGCGCTGCTCGCGCAGGGCTGGCCGGCGGCAGCGGCGCTGGCCGCCGGCGTGCACCTGCACGGCGCGGCGGCCGACGCACTGGCCGCCGACATCGGCGAAATCGGCCTCACCGCGAGCGAGACGATCCCGGTCGCGCGCCGGCTGTTCAACCGCTGGCTCGCCGCCCGTGAGTGATCCCGCGCACCGGCTGCGCGGGGTCGGCCTCTTCCTCACCGCCCTCCTCCTCTTCGCGCTGCTCGACGCCACGGCGAAGCACCTGACCGCCTTCTTCGCCGTGCCCTTCATGGTCTGGGTGCGCTACGTGGTGCACTTCCTGTTCATGCTCGCCACCGTCGTGCCGGGCGAGAAGTGGGCGCTGGTGCGGACCGGGCACCCCTGGCTGATGACCCTGCGCGCGCTGATGCTGGTCGGCGTCACGCTGTTCATGCAGCTCGCGCTGAAGACGCTGCCGCTCGCCGAGACCTCGGCGCTGGTGTTCACGACGCCGCTGCTGGTCGCGCTGCTGGCCGGCCCGCTGCTCGGCGAGAAGGTCTCGGGCCGCGCCTGGATCGCCACCGCCGTCGGCTTCGCCGGCGCGCTGCTGATCGCTCGCCCCGGCGGCGCGCTGGCCGGCGTCGGCGTCGTCTATGCCGGCGCCGCGGCGCTGTGCTACGCGCTCTACCAGATCCTCACGCGCAAGCTGGTCGGCAGCGAGACGCAACTGCGCCTGCTCTTCTACACCGCGCTGGTCGGCACGATCTGCATGGCCTTCGCGCCGTTCACGCACTGGGACGGCCACTGGCCGACGCCGCTGGAAGCGGCCCTGCTCGCCTCGCTCGGCCTCTTCGGCGGCGTCGGCCACTTCCTGATGATCCGCGCCTTCCGCGAGGCGCCGGCGTCGACGCTGGCGCCGCTGCTCTACGTGCAGTTGATCTGGGCGACGCTGCTCGGCTGGCTGGTCTTTTCGCACCTGCCGGATGCGTGGGCCGTGCTCGGCATGGCGGTGATCGGCGCCTCCGGGCTGTGGCTGGCGCTCGGCGAGCGGCGGCGCTGAGGCGCCATGTCTTCGGGTTTCACGCCGTCTTGGGAATGAACACCACGTCCGGCAGCTTCTCGAAGTGAGCATCGCAGGTCAGCAGCTCGGCCCGCCAGTGCCGCGCCGTGGCATAGACGATGGCATCGGCCGTGGCGAGCCTGTGCTCACGGTGCAGGTCCGCGGCAAGCAGGGCGATGGTGGTGTCCAGCGGCGCGACGGTACATTTCTGCGTGTAGGCGATCACCTGGTCGGCCTGTTCCTCGCCGACCTCGCGGACCAGCCACTTCGCAAGTTCGAGCTGCACGATGGTGGGCACGATGCACTGCGCCTTGTCCGGGAACTGCCGCCCCAGCTTCTGCCCGAGCGCGCTGCCGGTGAGCCACTCGATCCAGGCCGAGGTATCGACCACGCGCAGCGGGCCTGCCATCAGTAGCGGTCCTTGCGGTCGCGGTAGCCGTCCTTGCGCGCGCCCTTGGCGATACCGGCCAGTTCATCCAGCTCGGGGACAGGCATCACCAGAACGCCCTTGCCCTTCGGAATGAACACGAACTCCTGTCCGGCCTGCCAATGCTGTTCTTCACGCACGGCCTTGGGGATGGAGATCTGGAACTTGCTTGAAAGGGTGGCGGTTGCAGTCATCTTCGTACTTCGCCCACATCGATGATCGTTTGGTAAGAGTACAAGGTCTTCAGCCCTTGTGCCAGCCGCGGTGCGCGCAAGCGCCACTTTTCTGGTCTTTATGCTGGTCTCGGCGATGGCATCGGACATTCGCGGCCCGCTGCGCCGTGTCATACCGGAGGGCTTGCCGCATCGCCCGATCTTCGCCCAGAATGCAGCATCCCGCACAGCCCGAGGAGACAAAGATGCCGAACCGTACACTCCGCGACGTCGTCGCCCATCAACAGGTCTTCAGCATGCCGCCGACGGCGAGCGTCCGCGACGCGGCGCTGCGCATGGCCGAAGCCAAGGTCGGCGCCATGCTGGTCGTCGACGGCGAGAAACTCGCCGGCATCTTCACCGAGCGCGACCTGCTCATCCGCGTCGTCGCCCGCCACCTCGACCCGGACGCGACGCGGCTCGCCGAGGTGATGACGCCCGATCCGTACACCGCCGACCCGGAGATGCCGCTGTCGCAGGCGCTGGTGATGATGTACGAGGGCTGCTACCGGCACGTGCCGGTGGTCGAGAACGGCCGGCCGCTCGGCGTCGTCTCGGCGCGCGACGCGCTCGGCCGCGAACTGACCGAACTCGAATACGAGCTGGAACGCCGCGACCGGCTCACCGAAATCATGATCTGAGGACCGCATCATCGAAGCACAGCACGACCCGCATCACGACCCCCTCCTCGAACTCGCGCCGCGCGAAGCCCAGTTGACCGCGGCGCGTTCCGTGCAGGATGCCTTCTCGCAAGCCTTCCGCCTGACGCTGGACGCCGCCGGCGACGCGCGGCGCGCGGGCATCGCCCGGCTCGCCCCGCCGCTGCTCGACTGGTGCCGCATGGCCGCCGGCGACGAGGCGCGCGCGCTGCGCCAGGCGCTGCTCTTCTCCGGCCTCGACCAGTGGGGGCAGGCGTGGAGCCGCGCCTACGGCGCCGGCGCCATGGCCGGCCTCTCCGAGCTGCTCGGCGCGCTGCGCGACGCCCTCGACCCGGCGGCGGAAGCCGCCGCGCAGGCGGCCCTCGCCCGGCTCGACGCGGACGAGGCCGGCGCCTTCGCCTTCAAGGCGGAGCTGCAAAAGAGCATCTGCGTCGCGCTCTGGCACGCGCTGATCGCGGAAGAGGACCGCGACGCCGCCGCCGCGCTCGCCGGCCAGCTCGGCAGCCTGCTGCTCGGCACGCTGCGGGCAATGCCGAAGAATGGCTGGATCGTCGCCGCCTCGGCGCTCGCCGACATCCAGATCCGCTGCCTGGCGCACGGGCTGGCGCAGCAAGGGCTGGCGCAGGAGATGACGCAGGAACTCTTCGCCGCGCTGGCGCAGGCGCTCCCGCCGGAGGAGCGCAAGCGCATCCTCGGCGGCGCCGCGCAGGCGGTGCTCGCCTGGCAGCAGGCGCAGCGCGCGACCGCGCACTGAGGCCCGGCGGCCCCGGCTTCAGATCATCTGCATCCGCTCGTAGGCGGCCAGCGCCTTCGCCACCAGCGCCGACGGGCGCGCCGGGTCGCCGAGGCCGAACTCGGCCTGCAGCGAGGATCTGTTGTCGGCGATGTAGTCGATCACCCGGTCGAGGTTGTCCAGCCGGTTCGGGATGAAGTTGTTCTCGGAGACGAGCAGTTCGGCCGAGCGCGCGAAGTTCTGGCCGAACTCGGCGACGGCGGCGACCGCGCCGTCGCGGTTGTTCGCCAGCACCGTGTTCAGGCGGTCGACGTCGAGCGTTGCCCGGTGCGTCGCCGGGTCGATGGAAAGGCCGAGGTCGGACATGCCGCGCACGCCGCCCATGGCCCCGTTGAAGATGTTCTCGACGCTCTGCCGCAGCTCGTAGAGCGAAATTTCCGCCGCCTGCGTGCCGGCGAGCAGGCCGCCGCCGCGCACCGTATCCTCGAAGCGCCCGACCCATTCGTTGTAGGCAGCGACGAAGGACTGCAGTTCGGCGGCCAGCGCCGGATCGTCGTCGGCCGCCGTGCCGTCGGCCATCTTCGCCGCCAGCGCCGCGCCGGCGCGCTGCATGTCGCCGACCGCCGCCTTCATCTCGCTCAGCTCGGCGAACTGCGCCTTGTAGGTCACTTCGCGGCCGTTGATGTCGGTCATCATGCGATAGGCCGACTCCGGGTCGAACAGCGACAGGTTGCGGCCGCTGGCCGACAGCCCGTTTGCGCTGCCCGCGGCGAACGCGCCGTTGGCACCGAACAGGCCGTCGTAGAGCGATTCCAGGCTCGACCCGAGGCCGTCGACCGCGCTCTTGCCGGCCATTGCGCCGAACAGCGCATCGAAGGACTGCGTGCGCTGCTCGGCCAGACGCAGCGCGAGCGAGGCGGCGAAGTCGCTCCGCCCGGCGTCGGCTTTCGACGACGCGCCGGTGCCGAGGGCGGAAAAGAAGTTGAAGGCGGTACTGGCGATTCCGAGGCTTGAGAGGGGGGACATGGTGGCTCCCGAGGCTTGATTTACGGACGCCATCAAGCAAAACTGGGGCCACACTCCGAGTCGCGAACTATTTTCTTATAAAACAAATAGTTGATGAATATCTTCCGCCGCCATCCAAAGACCGGCGGCAAGAGTTGCCGGCCCTTGGGAGCCATCTCTACGCAGCTTGCCGGCACGAATGAAGGAGCTGGCGATGTTTCGCATGCGAAACGCCTTGCGATAGACTGCCGCCGATGGACCACCTTCTGACCGACCACGCAATCAAGCGTTGTCACAGACGAAAAATCCTGCCCGAATGGATCGCGGCAACGCTTGAGCACCCCGCGCGAACCGAAAACGACGACGACGACCCGACGCTGGTGCATGCACTGCGGGCAATCCCGGAAAGGGGCTTCCGGGTGCTGCGCGTGATCTACAATGAGACCGTCGCCCCTGTTACCGTGATTACGGTTTATTTTGACGACGAGGCAACCGACCTATGAAGCTTGAATTCGATCCAAAGGCCGACGCGGCCTACCTGGAAATCTCGGACGCCGAAATCGAGACCACGCGGGAAATCGAACCCGGCATCATCGTCGACTACGACGCGCAAGGGCACGTCGTCGGCATCGAGGTGCTTTCGGTCAGCAAGCGGGCCGAGCATACGCCGATCAAACGGGCCGCCTGATGGCGCCGATTCATCCCCCGGCCGCGCCGAAGTAGCGCGCCTCTTCGAACAGCGACGAGATCACCACGCGCTTCACCGCCGGGTTGTCCGGCACCGCATAAAGCACCGGCGTGATCATCTCCTCGAAGATGCCGCGCAGGCTGCGCGCGCCGGCCCGGTATTCGACGGCGAGGTCGGCGACCTGCTCGAACACCGGCCGCTCGATCACCAGCTCGACCCCCTCGCGCCTCAGGATTTCGCGGAACTGGCCGTAGATCGAGTGCCGCGGCTCGACCATGATGCGCACCAGCATGTCGCGATCCAGCTCCCGCAGCCGCGCGACGATCGGCAGGCGGCCGGCGAACTCGGGGATCAGCCCGAATTCGTAGAGGTCGGTCGGCTTCACGCGCGCGTTCAGGCGGTCGAGGATTTTCTGGCTGTCGCCGGCCGAGGTCGAGATGAAGCCGAAGCCGTGCGTGCGCGCGAGGATGTCGTCGAGGCCGACGAAGGCGCCGCCGCAGATGAACAGCACCTGCGCGGTATCGACGTACTGCCCGCCGCGCAGCTTGACCGGCGCGCCTTCCATGATCTTCAGCAGCGCGTGCTGCACGCGCTCGCCGGACACGGTGCGCCCCTGCCCGGCCGGCGCCTTCAGCTTGTCCACCTCGTCGATGAAGACGATGCCGCGCTGCGCCTTCTCCAGATCGCCGCCGGCACGGTCGAGCAGGCGCTGCAGGATGGCCTCGATCTCGGCGCCGACGTACTCGGTCTGCGCCAGCGTCGTCGCGTCGGCGGTGACGAAGGGCACGTCGAGGATGCGCGACAGCGTCTCGCAGAGCAGCGTCTTGCCGGTGCCGGTGGGGCCGATCAGCAGGATGTTGCTCTTCGTGAGTTCGATCGCTCCCGCCTGCCCCGCCGCTCGCCGGAGGTGCGAATAGACGGCCACCGCCAGGATCTTCTTGGCCTCGTCCTGGCCGATGACGTGTTCGTCGAGCCGTCTGACGATGTCGCTGGGTTTCATGCGCCGTCCGGACCGACCCGGGGCCGGGGTGAATGCTGCGATTTCGCGCCCATTGGCTTTCCTCGTGCCGATGCCGCGGCAAGGCTTGCCGCGCGGCCCCATCCTATCATCCACTCTCCCCCGCCTTCCGGCATTCCTCCACCTGGCGCAGGGATTTCACCAAATCCCGGATCACCTGCCGGTGCGCCTCAGTCAGCGAGGCGATTTCCCGCATCAACTGGTAGTCGTATTCTGCCGCCGCATCCCGCGTGCCGGCGAGCACCGTTCCTTGACCGAAACGCAACCACTCCGACGTAACCCCGAGCCAGTCGGACAACACCCGCAGCTTGTCCTGCGAAGGAATCGACTCGCCCCCCAGCCATTTGCGAGTGGCGTGCAGCGTCACCGGCTCCCCGGCATAGCGGCGATTAAATTCACGGGCCAGAGCGGCCGGCCGCGCGGCGTTGGGAGCGACACGCAGGAGCGCCTCGCGCAAGCGGCTGCTGAAGGCATCGCGTTCAAGATAGGGCTGCATCGGCGGAACGCTAGCAGCAGCTCACTCGCCAAAAAGGCGACTCAATAAAGTTGACCGATAGTCGAGTTCACGTCATATTTCCCCGGCATTGAACGGCCTCGGGGGAGGGTTCGGCAGACAAAACACCTCCCCTGCGCCTACCACTACCACTCGTTCCTAAATCGACCGCCTGCGTCCGGAGCGGTTCTCTTTTCGTCAATCAACGCACAGGAATCCATCCCATGGCTACTTCCGAAACCCTGAACAAGGTCCAGCAACTCTACGTCGCCTACTATGGCCGCCCCGCCGACCCCGGCGGCCTGCAGTACTGGGCAGCCATCGTCGAGCAGAACGCCGGCAACGTTGCCTCGATCATCTCCGCCTTCTCCAACACCCCGGAGGCCACCGCCCTCTACAGCACATCCGTCACGCCGGCCGAACGCATCGTCGTGCTCTACCAGAACATCCTCGGCCGCGACCCCGAGCCGGACGGCCTGACCTACTGGCAGAAGCAGGTCGCCGACGGCCTGATCTCCCTCAACAACCTCACCATCGCTATCCTGCAAGGCGCACAGAACGAGGACGCCACCGTGGTGAGCAACAAGCTCGCCGTTGCCAACGCCTTTACCGACCTGGTCACCAGCAGCGGCCTCACCTACGACGGCGACGCCGCCACCGCTGTGGCGCGTACCCTGCTCAACCAGGTCGGCAGTAGCGAAGAAAGCCTCAGCGCGGCCCAGGACAAGCTCCAGGCCGCCGTCAATACCGCCAGCGTTGCTTCCACGAACCCCGAGGCGTTTGCAGACATCATCCAGGACGGCATCGTCACCACGCCCGATGTCATCCGCGAAGACCTCACCGCCGACAACGTGGCTGACGTCATCAAGGAAACCACCGCCCAACCGACTGAGCCGACCACACCGCCATCGACCGGTGGCTCCGGCGGCAGCGGCGGCGGCACGCCTGCGCCGACGCCCACCTTCACGGTGACTGAAACGGAAGTCGGAGGACACGAGGTCATCACCTTCGGCGGCACGGCGACCGGCGACATCGTGATGTCGGTCAACACCACTCAGGCTGGTCCGAACACCGGATACGGCCTCGTCACCTTCACGCGCGGCGGCACGGCTGCCACCGCCTCCGATACCGTGTATTACGAGGATATCAGCAACGGCAACAAGATTTCGCTGGCCGCCGGACAAGTGTTGAGCGTTCCGGCCGAATTCGTGAGTTGGCTGTATGACAGCGAGTATGACTTCCCGGAGAACCCGAGCAATCTCACGCTGCACACGTTGGCGGTAGACGGCGCCGGCACGGTGAAGATCACCGGACTGGAAGGCCCGGCCGACGACGAGCATCTCGTCGATCTTTCCGGCATTACCACGAATACCCTCACGGCCATCGCCGATCTCGGCGGCGAGGACAAAGAATTCAAACTCGCCAGCGGATCGAAGCTCGGAAAGGCCGTCGTGACCGTCACGGCCTCCGCAGAAAACGGCGGTTTCGACGTAGGGGATGCAGACTTGGGCACGGCGACATTCCATGTAACCGGGTTTGGGGAAATCTCGGGCAGCAATCTCAGCGGCAGGATGATCACGGGCGACGGCAAGGTGGATATCGAGCTGGAAGTGGGTGGCGATACCGACTTCGATACCTCGAACTTCGCGTCGAGCCTCAAGGTCGTCGTCGATGTGGAAGGAAACGGAACAGTCGATATCTCCGGAAAAACCGGGTACGGGCAGGTGGATGTCTACGAGATCGAGTCGGGCGCAACCCTGAGACTCACCGCCGCCCAGGCTTCCGGCCGCGAGGTCGAAGGCTGGGGCAACATCAGCATCCAGGGGACTGCGGGTGCAGATACCATTACGCTCCCCAGCCCCGTCCCGGGCAACTTCGGCGGGAAGATTTTCGTGACCGGTGGAGCGGGCGACGACATCATTACCGGCAGCAGTGGTGCGGATGTGTTCGTGTTCGAGAGCGATGCCGCAAGCAACGGCAACGATACGATCAACGGCTTCACCGTGGCCGACGACATGCTCAGCTTCACGCCATTCACCAGCATCACCGGTGGTCTGAAAGGCGCAGGCGAGAATGCCGGCGCCAACGCCTTCGAATACCTCACCGCAGGCGCATCGAGCGGTGGCACCGACATCGCCGGCAAGGTGTTCCTGTTCAAGTCGTCCGATGCCGTGGCCGAGCTTGGCAGCTTGATCGCATCCAGCGCCTCCGACGGCAAGCTCGGCCTTGGCAGCGGTGACAAAGCCATCGCCCTGGTCAGCAGTGAAGATAATCTGAGCACTGGCGCGCAAACCTTCAGCATCTACTACATCACCGGCTCCGGCAGCGACGGCGAGACCATCGCCCTGGTCGGCACGGTGACGGTAGATGCAGGCAATGCGCTGCATGCCACGAACTTTGGCATTGCCTGACAGGAAGCGAGGGCTGTGCGAGGCAAGGGCATCCTCGCCAAACGCAGCCGCAACACGCTGTAAATCAGGCACCCGGTCCGCATCGGGCCGGATTCCGCCTCCGCTCCGGCGCCGCGCCGGGGTGGAGGCGTTTTCTCTGGCGCATTCCGTCCAATGCGCCGCCCAAGTCCCTCGCCCCGTCATTATCGCCACTTCGAAATGCGAATACGATATTGACCGAACAGATATCCTGGCGTCTGATGCTTGGCGCAAGGGCAGGCTTGGCTGCGCATGGCAGGCCGACCGGCCCATCATCGTACTGACAATGACACTACACATGCTATATTGCAGGCACCGAAGGAAAGGATCAAACATGTCCTCAGCCGCCCCCGTTGCCAAGCGCGATACCCTGAATCTGCGCATCAAGCCGGAAGTGCGCAGTCTGATCGACCGGGCGGCCAAGGCCCGGGGGAAGAACCGCACCGATTTCATCCTTGATGCGGCTCGTATCGCGGCCGAAGAAGCGCTGCTGGATCAGGCCTTGCTGGTGGTCAGCGCGGAAGCCTATGCCGAGTTCGTGGCGCGTCTCGATCGTGCACCGGCCGCCAATCCACGCCTGCAGAAAACCCTGCAAACGCCGGCGCCGTGGGATCGACAGTAAGCTTGGCCGCGCCCGAGCCGCTCGCTGCACATCACGATACGACGGCGTTCGCCTGCGGCATCGAGACGCTCGACTACTGGCTCAAACAGCGTGCCTTGAAGAATCAGGCAAACGGGGCTTCCCGCACCTTTGTCGTCTGCGCCGGGAACCAAGTAGTCGCCTATTACGCCCTGGCTTCCAGTGCCGTGGCGGCAGAAATCGCTACCGGCCGCTTGCGGCGCAACATGCCCGATCCCATCCCGGTCGTCGTTCTGGGCCGGCTTGCCGTCGACCGGACGCTGCAAGGCAGCGGAACAGGACGAGCCCTGGTGCGCGATGCCTGTTTGCGGGTGATTGCGGCTGCCGATTCCATCGGTATCCGCGGCATGATCGTCCACGCCTTGTCGGCGACCGCGCAAGCCTTTTACGAGCGAGTCGGATTCGATCCGTCCCCCCTTGATCCCATGACGTTGATGGCAACCATTGCCGATCTTCGCGAGGGGCTGTCCGGTACTTTTCATGGGGAGTGACACCGGCGAATCTCGAAGCTGGCAACTTCGGTATGCTCTGATAACACCTCTGACCCCGCCATCCCCGCGAAGGGGCGGGCGCCCCTAAACGGACAAGAAACCCCACCCTGGGTCGGTTCGGGCCGGAGTTACTTTTACAGCAGCGCCTTACTGCACTCGACGCCCACGCCCTGGCCGACGGCTATTCCGCTTCGAGCACCAGCCGAAAACCGACGAAATCGAAGCGCGCGCTCGGCCGGCAATGCATGTGGCGCTTGCTGCAGCGGGCGAACGCCGCATCGTGCGACCAGGCGCCGCCGCGCAGCAGGCGCGAAGGTCCGCTGCCGGTATAGCGAGGCGCCTGGCGGTCGTGGTGCAGGTAGGCGTCGCTGGCATAGACGTCGGCCACCCATTCCCAGAGATTGCCGCTCATGTCGTACAGACCCAGCGCGTTCGGCGGGAAGCTGCCGACCGGCTGCGATGTTTCGCCGTGCACCGCGGCATGTTCGGCCGTATTGGCGCCGGCCGGCGGCGGCTCGCCCGCGAACCGCTCCTGACGGCCGCCGCCGCGGCAGGCGTATTCCCATTCGGCCTCGGTCGGCAGCCGGAAGCGGCGCCCCGGATTGGCGGCCCCCAGCTTGCCGACGAAGGTCGCGATGTCCGTCTGGTTGACGCTGTCCATCGGGTAGTTCCCGCCCTTGTCGAAAACCGACAGATTGACCGGCATCGCCTTCAGCCACTCCGCCTGCGTCACCTCGTACTGCCCGATCCAGAAGCTCTCCAGGCAGACCTCGTGCACCGGCAGTTCGTTCGTCTCGCCGCCGCCGAAGGTGTCGCCCATCGGGTAGCAGCCCGCCGGCACCCGGACGAACTGCATGCCGGTGAGCGGTTCGCGCCAGCGGTCGGGCGACGGGCCGTCCGCCGCCCGCAGCGGTTGCAGGAAGGCGAACAGCGAAAGCAGTGCGATGAGTCTGCGCATGTCTGGATCATCCTCCCGCCGGGAATCCGGCAGCCGTGGGTCGCATCGAAAAATGCCGGCGTCGGCGCGCCGCGTTGCAGGATTCTACGAGAAAAATCCGTTCGCATCGACTCCGCAGCGACCTGCGCCGCCCTCCCGGCCGATGCTAGAATCCCGGCCTCCACAGGAGACACCCGATGAACATCCCCCTGCCGCCCGCCGAAGAGATCGAACGCAACGTCGACGCCGCGCTGACCGAGGACATCGGCGCCGGCGACCTGACCGCCGGCCTCGTCCCCGCCGGCCGGCGCGGCAGCGCCGCGGTCGTCGCGCGCGAGGATGCCGTGCTCTGCGGCACCGCCTGGTTCGACCGCGTCTTCGCCCGCCTCGACCCGAGCGTTTCCATCCGCTGGCACGCCAGGGACGGCGAGCGCGTCGCCGCCGACCAGTTGCTCTGCGAGATCGAGGGCGAGGCGCGCGCGCTGCTCTCGGCCGAGCGCAGCGCGCTCAACTTCCTGCAACTGCTCTCCGGCGTCGCCACCAAGGCGCGGCAGTACGCCGACGTCGTCGCCGGCACGCGGGCGAAGGTGGTCGACACGCGCAAGACCCTCCCCGGCCTGCGGCTGGCGCAGAAGTACGCGGTGAAGTGCGGCGGCGGCGACAACCACCGCATCGGCCTGTTCGACGCCATCCTGATCAAGGAGAACCACATCCTCGCCGCCGGCGGCATCGCGCCGGCGCTGGCCGCGGCCCAGGCCGCGGCGGCGGCGAGCGGCGGCGCCTGCAAGTTCGTGCAGATCGAGGTCGAGAATCTCGACGAGCTGCGTCAGGCGCTCGCCGCCGGTGCCGAGATGATCCTGCTCGACAACATGAGCCTCACCGACATGCGCGCGGCGGTGCAGACGGCGGCCGGCCGGGCGGTGCTCGAAGCCTCCGGCGGCGTCGGCCTCGACGCGCTGCGCGCCATCGCCGAGACCGGCGTCGACCGCATCTCGATCGGCGGCCTGACCAAGGACGTGCGCGCGCTCGACCTGTCGATGCGCTTCCGCGTCTGAGGGCGTGCCTCAGCCGCCGACGCGGTCGGCGATGAAGCGCTTCACGGCGTCGACGTCCGGGTCCATCACCTCGACGCGCTGCGGCAGGTTCTCGATCCCTTCCAGCCCGGCCGGACGCTCGGGCGCGCGATTCAGCGCCTCGCGGATGGTCTCCTCGAACTTGGCCGGCAGCGCCGTTTCCAGCACCAGCACCGGCACGCCGGCCGGGCGCCGTTCGAGCGCCACCTTGAGGCCGTCGGCGGTGTGCGTGTCGATCATCGTGCGGTACTTTTCCCAGGCCAGCCGGATCGTCGCCAGGCGGCCGGCGTGGTCGTTGCTGCCGGAGACGAAGCCGAACTCCGGCAGCTTCTGGAAGTACGGCGTGGCCGAGAGGTCGAAGCCCGTGCCGGCGTCGACCTTGGCCCACAGTTCGCGCACCTTGGCGCCGTCGCGGCCGAGCAGGTCGAAGACGAAGCGCTCGAAGTTCGAAGCCTTGGAAATGTCCATCGACGGCGACGAGGTGGCGTGCGTCTCGGCCGTGCCGCGCGGGCGGTAGACGCCGGTACGGAAGAACTCGTCGAGCACGTCGTTTTCGTTGGTGGCGAGGATCAGTTGCGCCACCGGCAGGCCCATCATGCGCGCGATGTGGCCGGCGCAGATGTTGCCGAAGTTGCCCGAGGGCACGCAGAAGGCGACCTGCTCGTCGTTGGACTGCGTCGCCGCGAAGTAGCCCTTGAAGTAATAGACGATCTGCGCGGCGACGCGGCCCCAGTTGATCGAATTGACCGCGCCGATCTTGTACTTCGCCTTGAAGGCGTGATCGTTGGAGACCGCCTTCACGATATCCTGCGCGTCGTCGAACATGCCGCGCACGGCGACGTTGAAGATGTTCGCATCCTGCAGCGAATACATCTGCGCGCGCTGGAACGCCGACATGCGGCCGTGCGGGCTGAGCATGAAGACGCGCACGCCGTGCTTGCCGCGCATCGCGTACTCGGCGGCCGAACCCGTGTCGCCGGAGGTGGCGCCGAGGATGTTGATCTCCTCGCCGCGCTTTTCCAGCACGTACTCGAACAGGTTGCCGAGGAGCTGCATGGCCATGTCCTTGAAGGCCAGCGTCGGACCGTTGGAGAGTTCGAGCAGGCCGAGCTTTCCTTCCTCCAGCCAGTGCACCGGCGTGATCTCGGCGGCGTTCTCGCCGGGGCGGCAGTTGCGGTAGACCTCGGCGGTGTAGGTCTTGTCGCAGATCGCCTTGAGATCGGCCGGCGGGATGTCGTCGACGAACTTGGACAGGATGGCGAAGGCCAGCTCGGCGTAGGAGAGTTTGCGCCAGGCGTCGAGTTCGGCGCGCGTCACCTGCGGGTAGGTTTCCGGCAGATAGAGGCCGCCGTCCGGCGCCAGGCCGCCGAGCAGGATGTCGCAGAAGGATTGGGCCGGCGCGTTGCCGCGGGTCGAAAGGTAGCGCATGGGAACGGATTCGGAAAAGCGGAAAAGCGGCGATTCTACCGCGCCTCGCGGACGACGCGCAGCGCCGCGGCGAGATCGGCGAAGAAGAGCAGCAGGCCAATACCGGCGAGCGCGGCGCCTGCCGGCGCCAGACCGGCGGCGAAGGCCAGCCCGGCGGCCGGCAGCAGCGCGGCGCGCAGGCGGCCGCAGCGCACCAGGCGGCGGCGCATCTCGTCGCGCGCCGGCGTCTTCGGGCCGGGCCAGCGCCAGACCGGCAGCAACTGGGAGAGCGCACCGGTGACCAGCGGCAGCAGGAAGCCGGCGGCGAAGGCGGCGATCATCCGGTTGCCGTCGCCGCCGCCGGGCAGGCCGTGGCTGGCGCCGAGCAGTTGCAGCAGCGCGAAGAAGGCGAGCGCGGCGGCAAGCGGCGCGGCCGCGCCGTCGGCGACGATCGCCCGCCAGCCGAAGGTACGCAGCCAGTGCGCGAGCAGGCCGCCGGCGACGACGGCGAGGAAGGCGGCGCCGACCAGCGCCAGCGGCCAGACGACGGCGGCGCCGACGGCGAGCGCAACAACGCCGGCCACCGCCACCGGCAGTCGCCGGCGCAGCCAGGGCGCGGCCTGCGCGTCGGGCCGGCCGAGCGCGGTCGGCAGCAGCACCGGCAGCGTGCCGAGCGCGGCGAGGCCGACGAAGCCGAGCGTATTGGCGTGCAGGTGGAAGAGGCGCAGCAGCGCCGGCGCCGCGCCGGCGGTCAGCGGCGGCACGACGGCGAGCGCGGCGACGAGCACGAGCAGCGCCGCCGCGTACCAGCGCCAGCCCGGGTGCGGCGAACCGAGCGCGCGGCGCGAGCGGCGCCGCATCCAGACGAGGAGAACGACGGCGATGGCGGCATCGACCGTCGCCGCCGCGTGCAGCGCGGCGGCCGGCAACACGCCCTGCATGGCGAGGACGGCGGCGACGCCGGCGGCCTGGGCGAGGAAGGGAAGCTGCGCGATCCGGCGCTGCGGGCTGCCGCTGCGCGTCAGCACCGGCACGAAGTGCAGCATGGCGCCGAAGATCAGCGGCACGATGCCGACGGCGAAGGCGACGTGCGCCGCCGCGGCCGGCGTAAAAACGCCACTGGCGCCCGCAAGGAGCGCCAGTGGCAGGGTTACGGCGGCCGAGGCGGCGAGGAGGATCACCCGACCTTGGCGAAGTCGATGACGATGGCGCCCGGCTCGCGCTGCAGATACTCGATGCTGACGGCGTCGGCGTAGCGCTGCTGGATCTGGGCGAGCAGCGGCAGCGGGTCGTGGTCGTTGCAGAAGCGCATGGTCTCGCCCGGGTGCAGCGCGTCGAGCGCGCCGAAGATGGCGGCGTGGCGGAAGCGCTTGGCGATGCCGCGCGCGTCGAACGGGTAGATGGCTTCGGGCGTGGTGTGGTTGCAGACGTGGATGGGTTGCATGTCGAAACTCCTTCGGTAACCGGTTGGGGAAACGGCGACATTGTGCCGGGCGCCGGTCGCTCATTCCTTGATGCAAATCGCAAAAACCCCGTAAATTTCAGGGATTTGGCGACCGCCAGGCGGCCGGCGGCAAGGCCCCGCCGCGCGGCGGGGCGGCGGCGCCTCTTACTGCAGCGTTTCCAGGCGGATGCGCTTGACCTTGCCCTTCTGCACCGGCAGCGACTCGATCTTCGCGATCGCCGCGTCGGCGGCGCTTTCCCGGCAGACGTGGGTGAGGATGATGATGTCGGTCTCGCCCTCGCCCTCTTCCGGCTCGCGCTGCAGCAGCGCGTCGATCGAGATGCCCTGGTCGGCGAGGATGCGCGTGACCTCGGCGAGCACGCCCGGCTTGTCCTCGACCCGCAGGCGCAGGTAATAGCCGGTCTCGACCTCGCTCATCGGCAGCACCGGCAGGTTCGACATGGCGTCCGGCTGGAACGCGAGGTGCGGCACGCGGTGCTCGGGATCGGCGGTGGCCAGACGGGTCACGTCGACCAGGTCGGCGATCACGGCGGAAGCGGTCGGCTCGGCGCCGGCGCCCTTGCCGTAGTAGAGCGTGGTGCCGACGGCGTCGCCCTTCACCACGACGGCGTTCATCGCGCCTTCGACGTTGGCCAAGAGGCGCTTGGCCGGGATCAGCGTCGGGTGCACGCGCAGTTCGACGCCCTCGCTGCGCCGCTTGGCGATGCCGAGCAGCTTGATGCGGTAGCCGAGCTGCTCGGCGTACCGGATGTCGGAGGCTTCGAGCTTGGTGATGCCCTCGACGTAGGCCTTGTCGAACTGCACCGGAATGCCGAAGGCGATGGCCGAGATGATCGTCGCCTTGTGCGCGGCATCCACCCCTTCGATGTCGAAGGTCGGGTCGGCCTCGGCGTAGCCGAGGCGCTGCGCTTCCTTCAGCACGGTCTCGAAGGAGAGGCCCTTGTCGCGCATTTCGGAGAGGATGAAGTTGGTCGTGCCGTTGATGATGCCGGCCGCCCACTCGATGCGGTTGGCAGTCAGCCCCTCGCGCAGCGCCTTGATGATCGGGATGCCGCCGGCCACCGCCGCCTCGAAGGCGACCATCACGCCCTTCTGCTGCGCCGCGGTGAAGATCTCGGTGCCGTGCACCGCGAGCAGCGCCTTGTTGGCGGTGACCACGTGCTTGCCGTTGGCGATCGACTGCATCACCACGTCCTTGGCGACGCCGTAGCCGCCGATCAGTTCGACGACGATCTCGACGTCCGGATCGTTCGCCACGGCGAAGGCGTCGTCGGTGACCTTGCAGGCGCCGCCGGTGATCTGCTGCGCCAGCGCGACGTTCTTGTCGGCGACGACGGTGATCCGGATCGGGCGGCCGGCGCGGCGGGTGATCTCCTCCGCGTTGCGTTTGAGGACGGTCCAGGTGCCGCCGCCGACGGTGCCGATGCCGATGAGGCCTACGTTGATGGGTTTCATTTGATTACCTTCCTGAAGCAAAACGAGGGAATGTGCATGCCCTCACGAAAATAAAACCTGTGCGCCCCGGCGCGCTGCACGCCGGAGTCGAGCGCGACGACGTCGCAGCCGAGCCGCCGCGCCGTGTCCTGCAGCCAGTCGAACAGCCGCCTGCCGAAGCCCTGCGAGCGCCGCGCCTCGTCGGCGACGAGGTCGTCGACGTAGAGGCGGCGCCCCTCGTAGGTGTTCTCGATCAGCCGCCAGACGGCCAGCGCGCGCACCGCGCCGTCCTCGGCGACGACGGCCATGCGCCCGCCGTTGGCGAACACCTCGGCCAGCCGCCCGGCGTAGTCCGCCGGCAGGCCCGGCCGCAGTTGCCGGTGCACGCCCTCGGCGCGCGCCAGCCAGCCGGGCTCGGCGAGCGCGCCGTCCGCCGCGGTGATCTCGATCACCTCAGGCAGTGCCATGCCGCTTGCGATAGCCTTCGAGGAAGCGGGCGATGCGGCCGATCGCTTCCTTCAGGTCGTCCTCGTGCGGCAGGAAGACCAGCCGGAAGTGGTCCGGATGTGGCCAGTTGAAGCCGGTGCCCTGGACCAGCAGCACCTTCTCCTCCTGCAGCAGTTCGGCGATGAATTCCTGATCGTTCACGATCGGGTACACCGCCGGGTCGAGCCGCGGGAACATGTACAGCGCCGCCTTCGGCTTGACGCAGGTGACGCCGGGAATGGCCGTGATCAGCTCGTGGGCCACGTCGCGCTGGCGGCGCAGGCGGCCGCCCTCGGCGATCAGGTCGTCGATGCTCTGGTAGCCGCCCAGCGCCGTCTGGATGCCGTGCTGCCCCGGCGCGTTGGCGCACAGACGCATCGAGGCGAGCATGTCGAGGCCCTCGATGTAGTCCTTGGCCCGACGCTTGTCGCCGGAGACGACCAGCCAGCCGGCGCGGTAGCCGCAGGAGCGGTAGTTCTTCGAGAGGCCGTTGAAGGTGATGGTCAGCACGTCTTCGGAGAGCGAGGCGATCGCCGTGTGCTTCTCGCCGTCGTAGAGCACCTTGTCGTAGACCTCGTCGGAATAGACGATCAGGTGGTGCTCGCGGGCGATGGCGAGGATTTCCTTCAGCAGCTCGTCCGGGTACAGCGCGCCGGTCGGGTTGTTCGGGTTGATGACGACGATCGCCTTGGTGTTCGGCGTGATCCTGGCGCGGATGTCGGCGAGGTCGGGCAGCCAGCCGTTCGCCTCGTCGCACAGGTAGTGCTTCGGCGTGCCGCCGGAGAGGCTGATCGCCGCCGTCCACAGCGGGTAGTCCGGCGCCGGCACGAGCACCTCGTCGCCGGCGTCGAGCAGCGCGTTCATGGCCATCACGATCAGCTCGGAAACGCCGTTGCCGACGTAGATGTCCTCCAGCGTCACGCCCTTGATGTGCTTCTGCTGGCAGTAATGCATGATCGCCTTCCTGGCGGCGAAGATGCCCTTCGAGTCGGTGTAGCCGGCGGCGTGCGGCAGGTTGCGGATGATGTCCTGCTGGATCTCTTCCGGCGAGTCGAAGCCGAACGCGGCGAGGTTGCCGATGTTCAGCTTGATGATCTTGTGGCCCTCCTCCTCCATCTGCTTGGCCATCTGCAGCACGGGGCCGCGGATGTCGTAGCAGACGTTGGCGAGTTTGGCGGATTTCTTGACGGGGCGCATGGCGGTGTTTCTCTGGGCTCGAAATGGCGGCATCCGGCGCCACGGGTGGCGGCACGGAGAAACCCGTGATCCTACTTTATCGGATTGTGCACCGCAATTTTCCGTGCGCCGCCCGCGATCCGGCGCCGGCCTCTGTTGCCATCGGATGACGGCGCTTCTGCATCTGAGCCTGCGCCGGGGTAGCGCGACAATGGCGGCGATGCGGACGCCGCGCCGCAGACGAGGCCCGACGATGAAGAGCGTTTCCGCCAGCCGCGACCACGCGCCGCCGCCCATCCTCTACCGGGGCGCGCGCCGGCATCGACACCTCCGCACCTGCCATTTCCACTGCCACCGCGCCGCCAATCCCTGCCCTTGGCAGCGTGCGCCGCGCCGCGCACATCGGCCGGAGCCAGGCCCGGCGCGGCATCGGCCGGCAGGCGGTCGCAGGCCCGGGATTTGCTGTTGCCGTGTCTTCGGGCACAAGAACCAGAAACGCGCGCCGGCCAGGCCGGCGCTCCTGGAGGAAAAATGAGTCATTTTCTCGACCGGTTGAAGTTCATGTCGCGGGTGGAGTCCACCTTCGCGAACGGGCACGGTGCAACGGTCAACGAGGACCGCAGGTGGGAAAACGCCTACCGCGCCCGCTGGCAGCACGACAAGGTGGTGCGCTCGACGCACGGGGTCAACTGCACCGGCTCCTGCTCGTGGAAGGTCTACGTGAAGAACGGGCTGATCACCTGGGAGACGCAGCAGACGGACTACCCGCGCACGCGCCCGGACCTGCCCAACCACGAGCCCCGCGGCTGCCCCCGGGGCGCGTCCTATAGCTGGTACGTGTATTCGGCCCAGCGCGTCAAATACCCGATGATCCGAGGCCGGCTCATGGAGATGTGGCGCGAGGCCCGCAAGACCCTGGACCCGATCGCGGCCTGGGAATCCATCAGCCAGGACCCGGAGAAGGCGCGCCGCTACAAGTCGGTGCGCGGCCTGGGCGGCTTCGTGCGGGCCGACTGGGACACGGCCGCCGAGATCGTCGCCGCAGCCAATGCCTACACCATCAAGCGCTACGGCCCGGACCGCCTCGTCGGCTTTTCGCCCATCCCGGCCATGTCCATGGTCAGCTATGCCGCCGGCGCGCGCTACCTCAGCCTGCTCGGCGGCGCCTGCCTGAGCTTCTACGACTGGTATTGCGACCTGCCGCCCGCCAGCCCGCAGATCTGGGGCGAGCAGACCGACGTGCCGGAGTCCGCCGACTGGTACAACGCCACCTACCTGATGGTGTGGGGTTCGAATGTGCCGCAGACGCGCACGCCGGACGCGCACTTCTACACCGAGGTCCGCTACAAGGGCACCAAGACGGTGGCCGTATCCAGCGACTTCGGCGAAATGGTCAAGTTCGGCGACATCTGGCTGGCGCCCAGGCAGGGCACCGACGCGGCGCTGGCCATGGCCATGGGCCACGTGATCCTCAAGGAATTCCACCTGTCGGGCAGCTCCGGCTATTTCCGCGACTACGTCAAGCGCTACACCGACATGCCCATGCTGGTGCTGCTGGAACCGCACGACGGCTTTCACGCGCCCGGCCACTTCCTGCGGGCCTCGCACCTGGACGGCGCGCTGGGCGAGCGCAACAACCCCGAGTGGAAGACGCTGCTCATCGACGAGCGCAGCGGCGAACTCGTCGCGCCCAACGGCAGCATCGGCTTCCGCTGGGGAGAAGCGAAGGTGGACGGCGGCGCCAAGGTCGGCCGCTGGAACCTGGAAGCCAGGGACGGCGGCAGCGGCCGCGACATCGACCCGGTGCTGACCCTGGCGGGCCAGGGCGGCGAGGCGGTGGACGTGGGCTTTCCGTACTTCGGCGGGGAGCACGGCGAAGTGCTGGTGCGCAAGGTTCCGGCGCGCCGCCTGCAGCTCGCCGACGGCAGCGAGGCGCTGGTGGCCACCGTGTACGACCTGCAGATGGCCAACTACGGGCTGGATCGGGGCCTAGGCGGCGGCAACGTGGCGGCCTCGTACGACGACGACGTGCCCTACACGCCCGCCTGGCAGGAGAAGCACACCACCGTGCCGCGCCACCTGGTCGTCCAGGTCGCCCGCGAGTTCGCCCGGAACGCGCACGACACCCAGGGCAGGTCCATGGTGATCCTGGGCGCGGCGCTGAACCACTGGTACCACATGGACATGACCTACCGCGGCATCATCAACATGCTGATGATGTGCGGCTGCGTCGGCAAGAGCGGCGGCGGCTGGGCGCACTACGTCGGCCAGGAGAAGCTGCGGCCGCAGTTCGGCTGGGCTCCGCTGGCGTTCGCCGCGGACTGGTCGCGCCCGCCGCGCCAGATGAACGGCACCTCGTTCTTCTACGCCCACACCAGCCAGTGGCGCCACGAGAAGCTGCACGTCGACGAAATCCTGGGACCGACGGCGGACCGCGCGCGCTATGGCGGCCTGAGCATGATCGACCTGAACGCCAAGGCCGAGCGCATGGGCTGGCTGCCGTCCGCGCCGCAACTGCGCACCAACCCCCTGGACGTGGTGGCGCAGGCCGAGGCGGCCGGCAAGGAGCCCGCGGCCTACGTGGCCGAGCAGTTGAAGTCGGGCGCGCTGGAGATGAGCTGCGAGGACCCGGACGACCCGGCCAACTTCCCGCGCAACATGTTCGTCTGGCGCTCCAACATCCTGGGCTCCAGCGGCAAGGGGCACGAATACTTCCTGAAATACCTGCTCGGCACGCAGAACGCCGTCTTCAGCGACGAGGCGGACGCCATCCGGCCGGCCGAAGTGCGCTACCGGGAACAGGCCGCCGAGGGCAAGCTGGATCTGCTGACGGTCCTCGACTTCCGCATGAGCACGACCTGCCTGTACGGCGACATCGTGCTGCCCACCGCCACCTGGTACGAGAAGGACGACCTGAACACGTCGGACATGCACCCCTTCATCCACCCGCTGTCCGAGGCGGTGCAGCCGCTGTGGGAAAGCAGGACGGACTGGGAGATCTACAAGCTGCTCGCCCGCAAGTTCAGCGAGATCGGCGGACCGTACCTGGGCACGCGCCGGGACATCGTGCTCACGCCGCTGCTGCACGACACCCCCGGCGAACTGGGCCAGGCCTTCGAGCCGCACGACTGGAAGCACGGCGAATGCGACCTGGTGCCGGGCAAGACCGCGCCCGCCATGACCGTGGTCGAGCGCAACTACAACGACATCTACCGCAAGTTCACCTCGGTCGGCCCGCTGCTGGACAAGCTCGGCAACGGCGGCAAGGGCATCAACTGGAACACCGAGCACGAAGTGCACGAACTGGGCGGCGTGAACAGCGTCGTGGCCGAACCCGGCGTCAGCCAGGGGCGCCCGCGCCTGGAAACGGCCATCGACGCGGCCGAGATGATCCTGACCTTCGCGCCGGAGACCAACGGCCACGTTTCCGTCAAGGCCTGGGAGGCGCTCGGCAAGATCACCGGGCGCGACCATACCCATCTCGCGCTGGGCCGCGAGCACGACAAGATCCGCTTTCGCGACATCCAGGCCCAGCCGCGCAAGATCATCTCGGCGCCGACCTGGTCGGGGCTGGAAAGCGAGGAAGTCAGCTACAACGCCGGCTACACCAACGTCCACGAGCTGATCCCGTGGCGCACGCTGACCGGCCGCCAGCAGTTCTACCAGGACCATCGCTGGATGCTGGACTTCGGCGAGGGCTCCTGCGCGTACAAGCCCGTGATCGACACCAAGACGGTCAAGCCCATGCTCGGCAGGTACGCCAACGGCGAGCACGAACTGGTGCTGAACTGGATCACGCCGCATCAGAAGTGGGGCATACACAGCACCTACTCGGACAACCTGCGCATGCTCACGCTCAGCCGCGGCGGCCCCCACGTCTGGGTGTCCGAGGTCGAGGCCAGAGAGGCCGGGCTGGTGGACAACGACTGGGTCGAGGTATTCAACGTGAACGGCACGCTCACCGCCCGCGTCGTCGTCAGCCAGCGCGTGCCCGTGGGCATGTGCCTGATGTACCACGCCCAGGAAAAGATCGTGAACGTGCCCGGCGCCGAGACCAGCGGCATGCGCGGCGGCATCCACAACTCGGTGACGCGCACGGTGCTCAAGCCGACGCACATGATCGGCGGCTACGCCCAGCAGGCCTACGGCTTCAACTACTACGGCACGGTGGGCAGCAACCGCGACGAGTTCGTCGTGGTGCGCAAGATGAGAAAGGTCGACTGGCTGGAAGGGCCGCTCGTGGAAGAACCGCAACCGGAAGAGAACCGAAAATGAGGATTCGCGCGCAGATCGGCATGGTGCTGAACCTGGACAAGTGCATCGGCTGCCACACTTGCTCGGTAAGCTGCAAGAACGTCTGGACCAGCCGCGACGGCGTCGAGTACGCCTGGTTCAACAACGTCGAGACCAAGCCCGGCATCGGCTATCCCAAGGAATGGGAAAACCAGCGCAAGTGGCAGGGCGGCTGGGTGCGCACCGCCGCGGGCAGGCTCGAACCGCGCCAGGGCAGCAGGCTGCGCATCCTGGCCAATCTCTTCGCCAACCCGAACCTGCCGCGGATCGACGACTACTACGAGCCGTTCACCTACGACTACGAGCACCTGCGCCAGGCGCCGCTGTCGCAGACCCCGCCGACGGCGCGTCCGGTGTCGGTGCTGACCGGCAAGAAGATGGACAAGATCGAGTGGGGTCCGAACTGGGAGGACGACCTCGGCGGGGAGTTCAGCGCGCGCAGCCGCGACGCGCTGTTCGAGGGCGTGCAGAAGGAGATGTACGCCACCTTCGAGAACACCTTCATGATGTACCTGCCGCGCCTGTGCGAGCACTGCCTGAACCCGGCCTGCGTGGCGAGCTGCCCGTCGGGGTCGATCTACAAGCGCGAGGACGACGGCATCGTCCTGGTGGATCAGGACAAGTGCCGCGGCTGGCGCATGTGCATCTCGGGCTGCCCGTACAAGAAGATCTATTACAACTGGCAGAGCGGCAAGGCGGAGAAGTGCATCTTCTGCTATCCGCGGATCGAGGCGGGCCAGCCCACGGTGTGCTCGGAAACCTGCGTCGGCCGCATCCGCTACCTGGGCGTCATGCTCTACGACGCCGACCGCATCGAATCGGCCGCGGCCGTGGCCGACGAGCAGGATCTCTACCGGTCGCAGCTCGACCTGTTCCTGGACCCTGCCGACCCGGCGGTGATCGCGGCCGCGCGCGAACAGGGCATCCCGGAATCCTGGCTGGCCGCCGCGCGCCGGTCGCCGGTTTACAAGATGGCCTGCCAGTGGCGCGTGGCGTTTCCCCTGCATCCGGAATACCGCACGCTGCCCATGGTGTGGTACATCCCGCCGCTTTCGCCGATCCAGTCCGCCGCCGAGAGCGGCCGCATGCCGCAGCGCGCGCTGGGCAAGGACGGGGTGATCCCGGACGTTGCCAGCCTGCGCATCCCGGTGCGCTACCTGGCCAACCTGCTGACGGCGGGCGAGGAAGCGCCGGTGCTGCGCGCCTTGGAGCGCATGCTGGCGATGCGCGCCTACAAGCGCCGCGAGACCGTCCACGGCGAACGCGACCAGGCGCTGCTGGACGCGGTGGGCCTGGACGACGCGACGGTGCAGGACATGTATCGCATCATGGCCATCGCCAATTACGAAGACCGCTTCGTCGTGCCCACCAGCCACAAGGAAATCGTCGAGGACAGCTTCAACGAGCGCGGCAGTTGCGGCTTCACCTTCGGCAACGGCTGCTCGGGCGGGCTGTCCGAAGGCTCGCTCTTCGGCGGCAAGCCGCAGGGCAGCGAGATCTTCGTCGACATGCCCAAATCGCGCCGCAAGGCGGCCGTCTGAACGCGGGAGCGGATCATGAGCCTGTATCGCATACTCTCGGCCCTGCTCAGCTACCCGGAAGCGGAGCTGCTGGACGCGCTGCCGGAAATCGACCGGGCGCTGGACGCTCATCCGGCGGCGCAGGGCACACTCGCCCCGCTGACGGCGTTCCTCGCCGGCGAAACGCTGATCGCCGCGCAGGAGAACTACGTGGCGACCTTCGACCGCAACCCCGCGCATTCGCTGCACCTGTTCGAGCACGTGCACGGCGAGAGCCGCGATCGCGGGCAGGCCATGGTCGATCTCCTGGCCACCTACCGGGAGCACGGCTTCGCGCCGGCTGTGCCGGAGCTGCCGGACCACGTGCCGCTGTTCCTGGAATTCCTCGGCGTGGTGGACGAAGGCGAGGCGCAGCGCCTGCTCGACGACGCCATCCACGTGCTGGCCGCGATCGGCGCGCGGCTGGCGCGCAAGGGCAGCCCCTATGCCGCCGCCTTCGCCGTGCTGCGCGATCTCGCCACCGTCACCCCGCGCGAGCGGACCGAGGCGCCGGTACGCGACATGGACGAGGCGATGGCAACCTTCGGCGCCGGCCCGGACGGGATGGAACCCCTGCTGCGGCCGCGCGCGGACGGCGTGCACGCGCTGCGCTTCCATGCCCCCGCGCACCGACCGCCAGACTTCGAGGAGCGCACATCATGAACACCCTGGATCAATTCCTCTTCGGCATCTACCCCTACATCGCGCTGACCATCTTCCTGCTGGGCAGCCTGGTGCGCTTCGAGCGCGAGCAGTACACCTGGAAGAGCGACAGCTCGCAGCTCCTGTACCAGGGGTGGCTGCGGCTGGGCAACAACCTCTTTCACGTGGGCATCCTCGGGCTCTTCTTCGGCCACCTGGCGGGCCTGCTCACGCCCGTGATCGTCTGGGACACCCTGGGGGTGTCGCACGGCCTGAAGCAGACGGTGGCGATGGCGGCGGGCGGCGTGATGGGCAGCCTGTGCCTGGCCGGCCTGCTGATCCTGATCCACCGTCGCCTGACCGATCCGCGCATCGCCGCGACGACCCGGCCGGGCGACAGGATCGTACTCGTCTGGATCCTGGCGACGCTGCTGCTCGGGCTGTCCACCATCTGGCTGTCGGCGGGCCACCGCGACGGCGTCGTGATGGTGCAGCTCATGACCTGGGCCCAGCACATCGTCACTTTCCGCGGCGACGCCGCCAGCCACATCGCCGACGCGCCCGCGCTCTTCAAGGCGCATCTGTTCATGGGGATGACGCTGTTCGTCATCTTCCCCTTCACCCGGCTGGTGCACGTGTGGAGCGGCTTCGCCTCGGTGGCCTACCTGGGCCGCGCCTGGCAGCTCGTGCGGCCGCGCTGACCGGCCAGGCGGCGGAACCCATCATGCCCATCACCGTCAACGGCGTGGAACTGAGCGACGCGGAAATCGAGCGCGAACTGCCCCGGCACCAGGGCGCCGGCGACCCGCTGCGGCTGGCCGTGATCGCGCGCATCCTGCGCCGCGTGCTGCTGGACGAGGCGGCGCGCCTGGGGCTGGACACCGCCGACGAGGAAGAGGCCGTGGGCGGGCTGCTGGCGCGCCAGGCGGCCAGCCCGGCGCCGGACGAGGCCGCCTGCCGCCGCTTCTACCTGTCGCACCCGGAACGCTTCATGGCCGGCGAATGCCTGGAAGCCGAACACATCCTGTTCCAGGTGACGCCGGACGTGGACCTGGAGGCGCTGCGGGCGCGGGCCTCGCAAGTCCTGTCCGGGCTGCTGGACGATCCGTCCCGCTTCGCCGAGCGCGCCCGGGAACTGTCCAACTGCCCGTCCGCGGCGATCGGCGGCAGCCTCGGGCAGCTCACGCGCGGCGACACCGTGCCGGAATTCGAGCGCGCCGTGTTCGCGCTGCCGGCCGGCGCCATGCTGCCCAGGCTGCTGCAGACGCGCTACGGACTGCACATCGTGCGCGTCACGCGCAGGGTGGAAGGCCGCCTGCTGCCGTACGAACGGGTGGCTGGCGACATCGCCGACGTCCTGACGGCGATGAGCCGCGACACGGCGTGGCGCCAGTACGTCAAGGTGCTGGTCGGACGCGCCCGCATCGAGGGCATGGACCTGGAGGAATGACGCCTGCCAGCCTGTCGGCGCAGGCGGTTCGGCAAACAGACGCATGGCCGTCGGACTTACGAGCGCCTCCCCGAAACCTTGGCCGGATTGCACTACCTCGCCTTTGCCTGCCTCATGTTGCCCCACTCGGCCGATGCCATGAACATCGTTCAGAACATGCTCTAAAACTGGCGCGCCATCTGTATCCATCCGCGCGGACTGCGCTCGGGGCCGCTCTCGGCCGCTTCACTGCCGATCTTCCATGCGGCGCTGAGCTGTACGCTCCAGCGGCCGTCGGCCCAGCTCACTCCGAGGCCGGTCCCGGAAAGCTGCCGGTGCCTGCGCCCCGCCGCCCAGGAATCCTTGTTCGAACGCACTTCGCCATGGTCGGCGAAGGCGGCCAGTTGCCAGCCGGGAGCGAAGGCGTAACGCACCTCCAGCCGGGCCAGCCAACCCTGGTCGCCCGCCGCTTCGCCCTGGGGATAGGCGCGTACCCCATGTGCGCCGCCCAGCGTCATTTTTTCCGAACCATCCAGGTTGCCGTCCGCCCATTGGCCCTCCAACTGGCCGTACAGGCTGAACGGGCCGGCCAGTCGCTGCCAGCGCGCCAGGCTGGCGTCGAGCTTGTGGAAACGGCCCTGGGTGCGGGCCGTGGCCGCATCGACGGCGCGCCTGTCCGCATCGTCCAGATCCAGTTCGCCGCGGCTCCAGGCCAGGGAAAAGCTGCTCAGGCCGCCGCCCAGCAGGGCATCGCTGCCATTGCCGGACAGCGTCGCGCTCCATGCCCGCGAACGTTTCGGGTTGCGGCTGCCGAACAGGTCGATGTCGTCCCGCAGGCGCTTGCCGTCGAACTGCACGGTGGCGAAGAGCGAAAAATCGCGGGAGCGCACCAGCGGCTGCATCGCCCAGACGCTGACGATACGCGCCCGGCCCGAAGCATCCAGATCGGCGAAATCCTTGCCCAGTTCATAGTGCATCTGCGCATAGGCCGCGCCCACCTGGGTCGCCCACGGGCCGACGCGGCCCTGCCAGCCGATGCGGCCGTAAATCTGCCGCTCGTCCGTGCCCAGCGCCCGCACGCTCAACTGGTCGCCCAGGCCGAGCGGGTTGTTCAGCTCTGCCCGGACGCCCAGCCGGTATTCGCCGGTGTAGCGGTTGCCGAAGTTATCCGCCTCGATACCGCCGCTGGCGCGCCGGCCGGGCGACACCTCGACCGACAGATCGGTGGCGCCGACGCTGGCTCCGGGTTGCAGCGCCGCCTCAACCTCCACCCCGTTCAGGTCGCGGGTCAGCAACAGGCTGCGCTCCAGCGCCCCGGCCGCCACCAGGTCGCCCGGCCTGAGCGCGGCCAGCGGCGCGAGTGCCGATTCGCGCAGGCCCGCCCGGTTGCCGATCCTCACCTCTCCGTAGCGCCCTTCCAGCACCTCGACGCGCACCACGCCTTCGACGACTTCCTGCGGCGGCAGCCAGACGCGAGCCAGCGGATAGCCGTGTTCGCGGTACAGCCGCGCGATGCGCCGCATGCCTTCCTGCAACTCGGCCAGCGACGATTCGCGCCCGACCAGATCGGCGGTCAGCGCAGCCAGTTCATCGCCGCCGAACACCGTGTTGCCGCCGAAGCGGAACGCGCGCACGGCAATGCGCCGGCCGTCGGCGGCAGGCGGCGCCTCGCCCGCATCCGGCAGGTCGATGCCCAGCGGCTGGCGCGGCGGCGGGGCCGGCGGCGCACGTTCGATGTCGCGCAGCGAGCGGCCGGCATCGGGAATCGCCTGGGCATGAACGCCGGAAGCGGCGAACAGGGAAAGCACGGTGGCGGCCAGCGCCCGGCGAGGGAAATGTCTGCAGTTCATGCCTACAGTCCCTCCGGCAGACGGATGCCGCTGTCGACAATGGCGTAAGGCAGCCGGCGGTCGGTCAGTTGCATCGTCACCCCGTCCTCCTCCGCGTTGCCCTGCCGTGCGTTCAATGGGCGCGTGCTTGCCAGTGCGCTGTCATAGGGCGAGGAGAGATCCGAGGGCATTTCCGGCACCGGCGCGGGAGTCGGTTCCGGGCTCGGTTCCGGGCTCGGTTCCGGGCTCGGTTCCGGGCTCGGTTCCGGATTCGGCTCCGGGTTCGGCTCCGGGTTCGGCTCCGGGTTCGGCTCCGGGTTCGGCTCCGGGTCGGGGGGCGGCGGCGGATTGGGAGGGGGCGGCGGATCGGGGGGCGGCCCGCCGTTGATCTGCAATACGCCATCGGCGTAAGCAATATCGTAGCCCCGCTGTGTCGAATACAGACCGCCGGGCGCGATGGCGTAGCTGCCCGCGTTCACCGCCCCCTGGCTGTTGCCGCCATAGGTCGGCGTGCCGAGCAGGCGGGCATCGGGGGCTTCCGAATACGTCACGCCATCGCCACCGCTCCACGGCACGCCATCCCAGGTCTTGCTCGCACTGTTGGCCGTCACCGTCAGCGGCGTGAGGAAGCTGCGCAGTAGCGGCGTGGTACTGCCCTCGTAGATGCGCCAGACCTTGCCGGTGCCGCCGGCATCGTCGATGTTCGTCCAGCCGGCATCGGTGAAGGTGGCAAGCTGCCGCAATTCCGCCAGCGTCCTGCCCGTGCCCAGCGCATTGAAGGCCGCGCCCCCGTTGATGGCGTTGCCGTTGGCGTCGGTGGTGGCGTAGAAACCGTTGCTCGTGCCGCCCGTCTGCCAGCCGACCAAGCCGCCCAGATTGCTCGTGCCACTCACGGCGCCGGTGGCGTAGCTGTTGTCGATGCTGCCGCCGGTTTGCTCACCGACCAGCCCGCCGACCGCATTGCCGCTGCCAGTCGCGTTGCCGGTGGCATAGCTACCCGCGATGGCGGCGGAAGTCCAACCCGCCAGCCCGCCGACCTGGTCGACGCCCTGCGCCGTACCGGTCGCATAGCTGCCGGTGATGGCGTGATCCGTCGCCCCGACCAGTCCGCCGACCAGATCGCCGGTGCCCGTCACCGAGCCCGTGGCATGACTGTCGGCGATGTCCATGTGCGCCTCGCCGACCAGTCCGCCGATGTGATTCTGGCCGGTCACGTCACCGCTCGCATGGCTACCGGTAATGACGCCCCCCGCCTGCGCAACGCCGACCAGCCCGCCCACGTAATCGACACCGCCGACATCCCCGCTGGCATGGCTGCCACTGACGCCGCTCCCGGCGGCGATGACACCGACCAGCCCGCCCGCCTGCCCCGCATTCGCCTGGACCAAGCCCGTGGCGTAACTGTTGCCGATGCTGGCCGTCGTGGTACTGGTGCCAAGCTGTCCGACCAGCCCGCCGGCATTGACGTCCGTCGCTGTGACATTGCCCGTCGCATGGCTACCGCTCACCGTGCCGTGGCCGACGACACCCACCAGACCGCCGATACCGCTATCGCCGTCGACGCTGCCCGTGGCGTAACTGTTGCCGATGCTGGCCGCCGTGGTGCTGTTGCCAAGCTGGCCGACCAGCCCGCCGGCATTAACGCCCGTCGCCGTGACATTGCCCGTCGCATGGCTGCCGCTCACCGTGCCGCCGTTGGCGATGCCGAGCAGACCGCCGACGCCGCTGGCGCCAGCGACATTACCGCTGGCGCTGCTGCCGGCAATGGTAGACGCGCCCGCCGTATTGACGCCGACCAGGCCGCCGACACCGTCGCCCGTGCCGGTTACCAGCCCGCTGGCCGAACTGCTGCCGACCGTCGAACCATTGCGCGCCCAGCCGATCAGGCCGCCCACCGTCGCTCCGCCGGTCACCGTGCCGCTGGCGCTGCTGCCGGTGACGCTGCCGGTGTTTTCGCCGATCAGCCCGCCGGCATTGTTACCGCCGGACACCGTCGCCGAGGCGCTACTGTTGGTGACGCTGCCGGCGCTGCTGCCGATCAGGCCGCCCATGAAATTGCCGGTGGCGGTCACCGTGCCGCCCACGGCGCCGGCATTGCTCACCGTGGTCGCCGCATCGCCCTCGCCGAGCAAGGTGCCGACGTAGCTGTTGTTGCCGCTCGCCAGCCCGCCCGTCACCGTGGCGCCGGTCAGTGTCACGTTCGCCAGCGCGGCGCCTGCCGCCTTGCCGAACAGGCCGAGCCAGGCGCTGCCGCTGCAGACGATGCTCAGGCTGCCGATGCCGTAGTCGCGCCCGTCGAAGCTGCCGGCGAAGGCCGCGGCATTGCCGCCCACCGGCACGAAACCGGCGCCGCCGTTCCATTGCGCCGTGCCGCTGGCATCGATGTCATTGGCCAGGGCGAAATGCCGGCCGAGCAGCGAGGTCGACGCCATGCCCTGCAGGCCGTAAATATCGGTCAGTTGATAAGCGTTGTCCTCGTCGGAACCATCGCCGCCGATAGCGCGCAGGAAAGTGCCGCCCGCCAACTGGAAGTCGCTCACGCTGAAACCGGCGAGGCTCGCGCTGTTTTGCAGCCAGTTGCCGTTCACCAGCCGGAAGGCATCACCGCTGATCGCCGTGGTGTTCACCCCGGTCGAGTCAGTGGTGACACTGCCTGCCGTGTCGATGACCAGCGTGCCGCTGGTCCAGGTGATGCTGCCCGGCAGTTGAATGTCGCCCGCCGCGCTACCGGGTGTGGCGATCGTGCGGCTGGACGCGTAGGCGATGTCGTAGCCCTGCTGGTCGGAATACAGGCCGCTGACCGTGGCGTTGCTGGTGGCGGTGTAACTGTCGGCCTGCGTGCTGCGCAGGGTCAGCGTATCGCCGTTGATGACGCTGGCCGCGCCCAGGACGTGGGGATCGCCGCCGGGCAGGCCGGTCAGCGTGGCGCTGCCGATGTCGGCCAGCGCCGTACCCGAGCCGTCGTAATCCGGCGTTACGCTGACCGTCAGCGGCTTGAGAAAGCCGCGCAGCAGCGGCGCGGTGTGGCCGTCGTAGATGCGCCAGACGGTGCTCTCGCCGCCGTTGGCGGAAATGTCGGCACCCCAGGCCGTAAAGTTGGTGATGTCGGTCATTTGCGCGGCATCCAGGCCGGTGACCCCGCCAACGCCCGCAGCGCCGATGCCGGCAGCCATCAGGCCGTTGTCCCAGACACTGTTGCTGATCGTGCCGCCGCTCCAGTTTTCCCCGACCAGGCCACCGGCCGCCGTACTTCCGGCGGTGGCGGCCGCAGTCACTGCCGCCCAGGACTGGCTCAGCGTGGCAACAGCATTATTACGCCCGAGCAGGCCCCCCGCCTCGGCTTTCTGCTGGGCCGTTGCCTGTACCGTGCCCGTTGCATAGCTCCGGGTGACGGTGCTGCCTGTCTCGTTCCAACCGACCAGGCCGCCGCCGAAGGCATGTGTGTCGGCGGCGGCAGAGGATGCCTGGACATCGGCCCCCAGGGCAAAACTCTCCTCGATCCGGCCACGGTTCTCGCCCGCCAGGGCGCCGGCCTGGTAGTAACCCCAGTCTGTCGTGCCGGTGAGCTTGACCACCGGGTTCACCAGCCCCACCCGGCGCACCACCCCGCTGCTGCCGATGGAGCCGAACAAGCCTGCCATGCCGTTGTTGACCCCGGTATTCACGTCGATGCGCAGATCGCGGATGACGTGGTACTGGCCGTCGAATACGCCGCGAAAGCGCAGGGCGGGATCGTAATTGTTGTAATCGGGGTCTCTGCCCACCGGGGCGAAGCCCCTGCCGCCCCACACGTCCGCCAGGTCGGTGCTGGCGGTGGCGCTGGCGTCGATGTCCTGCGTCAGCAGATAGTGGCCGGCCAGGTTCGCGGCCATACCCTGCAACTGGTAGAGGTTGGTGACGGCGGTCAGGCCGTTGCTGTCGGCCTGGTTGAGCAAGGCGCGCAGCATCGGTCGGGAACTGCCTTCGACCATGAACCAGTCGCTGCCGAAATCGAAATTGGTGTAGGCGCTTTGCTTGAAGGCGTAGTCGGCGGCGCCGGATTGGCTGGGTTCGCTGGTGACGGCAGCGATGCCGGAGGAATTGCCAACGCCTACCGCGTTGTTCTGGCCGGTGGTCCAGGTATCCCAATGGCTGTTGGTGACGGCAGCGCCAGCCGCGACGCCGCCCACGAGGCCGCCGACTTGGCTGCTGCCGCTGACCGCGCCGGTGGCGTAGCTGCGGTCTACCGTGCCGGTTTGGTAGCGTCCGACCAGGCCGCCTACCCAACTGCCTCCCGTGACCGAGCCGGTGGCATAGCTATGGTCAATCGTGCCGTTGTTGTAACCCGCCAAGCCACCTCCATAGATACTGGTCGCCGTGACCTTGCCCGTGGCATGGCTGTGGGTAATGGTGCCGTTGTTCTGCCCCACCAGCCCACCAACGTAGCCAGCGCTGGTGACGTTGCCCGTGGCGTAGCTGTTGCGGATCGTGCCGTTGTCGTAGTTGCCGCCGACCAGTCCGCCAATCGTATTGCCCGAGCTTGTCGTCACCGTGGCGCTGGACGAACTGCCCTCGATCACGCCGGCAAGACCTCCCGACCCCAGCGAAGAGCCGTTGAGGGCGATCAACCCGCCCACAATGCCGTGGCTGGCGGTGACGCTGCCGCCGGCATGGACGTTGACCACGCTGCCCAGATTAATCGCTGCCAGCAGGCCCACCACGCCGCGGCCGCTGACGCTGCCGTCGATGTTGAGGTTGCGCACCATGCTGCCTTGTTCCAGCGTGTGGAACAGGCCGACGTTGTCGTTGCCCGACGTATCGTTGATGTTGATGCCGCTGACGGTATGCCCCAAGCCTTCCAGCGTGCCGGTGAGGCTGCCGAGCATGGCGGCGATGGCGTCGCCGCTGTCCTGCACCAGCGCGTAATGGCCGTTGGGGGTGTTCAGGCCGGCGAGGCTGTCGATCAGCGTATAGCCCTGCCCGTTGATGGCCAGGCTGCCGGTGACGGGCAGCTTGACGCTGGCGTTGACGTAAAAATTGCCGTCGGTGATGCCCGCGCCCTGGTTGTAATCCACCGTCAGCCCCGCGCCGCTGCCGGTGGCGGTGATGGCTGAATTCACGTTCACGCTGCGCTCGGCTTGCAGGGTGAGGGTGGCGTTGCTGCTCCAGTTCACCGCATCGTTGACGTTGATGTCGCCGCTGCCGCCCGCCGTGCCCTGGCCGGCGGTCTGGATGACGAAATCGCCGTTGTTGTCGAGCGCGTTGCCGACCGCCGTGCCGCTCATGTTGCCGCCGCTTTGGGCGATGGTGAAATCGTTGGGGTCGATCAGCCAGGTGCCGCTTTGGCCGCGTTCCGATTTCGTGGTGACGACGGCGCTGCCGGCAATGTGGACATTCGCGCCGCTGGTTTCGATGAAGCCGCCGTTGCCGCCATCCGGGGCGGAAGCGTCGAGCGTGCCGTCGACTTGCGTCGAACCGCCGTCGAAGCCGCCGAGCAGCACGATCCTGCCCGCGCGGTTCTCCAGCGTATGCGCCTCGATCAGGCCGGTGTTGTTCACCACGGTTTGCAGCAACGCCTCGCCGGCGTCCGCCGTCAGCAGCACGCTGCCGCCGCCGGCGCGGATGGCGCCGTGGTTCTCGACCAGCGCATCGAGCGCGGCTTTATCGACTTTTACGGTCAACAGCCCGTCCCCGGCAAAATCCAGCGTCACCTGCCCGCCCGCCGCCAGCGCCACCGAACCGAGCTTCGCTTCGACCACGCCCGTGTTGCCCACCTTGCCGCCGAGCAGGGCGATGGCCCCGCCTTCCGCCGCGCGCAGCGTGCCCGCGTTGCTGACCGTGCCGCCGCTCCCCTTGAACACGTAGTTGCCGTTCAGGAAATCGCCGTCGCCGAGATCCAGCGTCGAGGCCACCAGGCCGCCGACATCCACCTGCGCGCCCGGCCCGAACAGCACGCCGTTCGGGTTCACCAGGAACACCCGGCCATTCGCCGTGAGTCTGCCGAAAATCCGCGAGGCATCGCTGCCGAGCACCCGGTTCAGCGCCACGGCGGTTTTTCCCGGCTGGACGAAGTTGACCGCTGCATCCGCCCCGATGTCGAAGTTCTGCCAGTTGGCGATCAGCCTGCCGCTGCCTTGCGTGACGGTGAGCGTGCTGCCGTTCTGCGCGATGCTGCCGGCGCCGGCAACGATCTGGCCGCCGCCGGGCAAGGCGTTGCCGTCGAGCGCCTGCGCCGGCGCGGCGAGCATCGACGCGGCGAGCAGCAGGGCGCCGCCGCGGCGCCCACCCCGGCTACGGACGATTTCGGCGACGGCCGTCCAGGCTTGCAGGAGTTCGTTCCAGATCAGGCGGTAGATGCGGTTCATGATGCGCTCTTCGGAAACACACGGAAAAAGACGCATGCATGTTAAAGAAGAGCCGGCGCAGCGCGGTGCGTCGTCTTGGGCGCATACGTCCCGAATGCAGGAAATGCGTCCCGCGTGTACCATTCGGTGTCATGTATTCCCCTTCGCCACCGCCCTGTGTGCTGGAGCAATGGTCTTCCAGCCAGGTCGATCCCGCCATCCGCCTGGACTACTGGCGCGACGTGGCGCACAACTGGGTCGACGTGCAACCCCTGTCGCCGGGCGCCGAGCTCGATGCCTCGTGGTCGCTGCTGCGCGGCGAGAATTGCTTTTTCGGCAGCAAGCGTTCGTCCGCCTACGCGATGCGCACCAGCCCGCGGCACGTGCCGCCGGGGGAGGACATGGTGGTGATTTCGCTGCTCGAAGCGGGCGAGATGCGGCTGAACGCGGCGCCGGGCGAAAACCAGCGCGTCACGCCGGGCATGCTGGGCATGTATGCGCCCCGGCAGGAAGGCCATTACCTCTGGAGCCAGGGCGCGCGCCAGACCTATGTGGCGCTGCCGCGCAGCATGGTGCTGAACGCCCTGGGGCGCGAGCCGGGCAATCTGCTGCTGGCGCCCCAGCGCTGCGCGCTGGCCCCGCTGCTCTCCAGCCATCTGAGCCACCTGGGACAACAGCTTCGGCAGCCCGGACAACTCGACGCGCTGGAGTACGCGAGCCTGTTCGAAGGCGCCCGGGCGCTGGCACTGCTGATGCTGCGCAACCTGGGACGCCAGGGGGAGAACGCCGACCTGCCGGACCTGGAAGAAAGCCTGAACGCGGGCCGCCGCGCGGCGGCGCTGCGCTTCATGGAACGCGAGGCCCATCGCCACGACCTGGATGCCGCCGCCATCGCACACGGCGCGGGCTGTTCGCGCACCCGGCTGTACGCGGCCTTCGCCGCGCAAGGGGAGACGGTGATGGGGGCGCTGCGCGAAATCCGCCTGCTGCGCGCCAGAAGGGTGATCGAGTCGAGCCCCCGCCTGAACGTCGGCGCCCTCTCGTGGCGCTGCGGCTTTGCCGATCAGTCGGGCTTCAGCAAGCTCTTCCGGGCGCGCTTCGGTCTGCTGCCCTCGGAATGGCACCGGCGCGCATGGGCGCAGCCGGCGATGGGGATGCCCGCCGCCTGAGCGCCCGGCCGCTTACAGCAGGCCGTCCTTGCGGAACATGTCCTTGATGCCGCGGACCGCCTGGCGGATGCGCTCTTCGTTCTCGATCAGCGCGAAGCGCACGTGATCGTCGCCGTACTCGCCGAAGCCGACGCCCGGCGACACGGCGACGCGCGCCTCGACGAGCAGCTTCTTGGCGAATTCAAGCGAGCCCAGCGCCGCATACGGCGCGGGAATCTTCGCCCAGATGTACATCGACGCCTTCGGCACCTCGACCGGCCAGCCGGCCTCGTGCAGGCCCCTGGCGAGCACGTCGCGGCGGCTCTGGTACATGGCGCGGGTCTCCTCGACGCAGTCCTGCGGGCCGTCGAGGGCGATGATCGACGCCACCTGGATCGGCGTGAAGGTGCCGTAGTCGTGGTAGCTCTTGATGCGCGCCAGCGCGCCGACCAGTTCCTGGTTGCCGACCATGAAGCCGATCCGCCAGCCGGCCATGTTGTAGCTCTTCGACAGGGTGAAGAACTCCACCGCCACGTCGCGCGCGCCGGGCACCTGCATGATCGACGGCGCCTGCCAGCCGTCGAAGACGATGTCGGCGTAGGCGAGATCGTGCACGACCAGGATGTCGTGCTGCTTGGCGAGCGCGACGACGCGCTCGAAGAATTCCAGCTCGACGCAGCGCGCGGTCGGGTTCGACGGAAAGCCGAGGATCATCATCTTCGGCTTCGGCGTGCATTCGCGGATCGCCCGCTGCAGCTCCTCGAAGAAATCGACGTCCGGCGTCATGCGCACCGAGCGGATGTCGGCGCCGGCGATGATCGCGCCGTAGATGTGGATCGGGTAGCTCGGGTTCGGCACCAGCACCGTGTCGCCGCGGTCGAGCGTCGCCAGCATCAGGTGGGCGAGGCCCTCCTTCGAGCCGATGGTGACGATGGCCTCGGTTTCCGGGTCGAAGGCCACGTCGTAGCGGCGCCGGTACCAGTCGCAGATCGCCTTCCTGAGCCGCGGGATGCCCTTCGAGATCGAGTAGCCGTGCGTGTTCTCGCGCTGCGCCGCCTCGACCAGCTTGTCGGTGATGTGCTTCGGCGTGGGCTGGTCCGGATTGCCCATGCTCATGTCGATGATGTCCTCGCCGCGGCGGCGGGCGGCCATCTTCAGCTCGCCCGTGATGTTGAACACGTAGGGCGGCAGGCGCTGGATGCGGGGAAAGTCCTTCATGGGGCGGCGGGCGGCTCGAAACGGCGCCGGCGGGCGCCTTGCGGGAAAGGCTATAATCCTACTTCAACGTTTTATGCACCGCAATTTGCCGTGAAACTCCATCGCTCCGACGCTGACGGCCTGAATACCTTCACCGGCTACGGGGAAGGCTACGTCGCCGTGAACGGCATCCAGTACCGCGGCAACATCGCGGTGCTGCCCGGGCAGTTGCTGCCCGAATGGACCGCCGCCCGCTTCGAGACGCTCGCCGAGGCCGATTTCGTCAGGCTCGCCGAGCTGCAGCCGGAAATCCTGCTGCTCGGCACCGGCGCCGTCCTGCGCTTCCCGCCGCCGGCGCTGCTGCAGCCGCTGATGGCCGCCCGCATCGGGCTGGAGGTGATGGACACGCAGGCCGCCTGCCGCACCTACAACATCCTCGTCGCCGAAGGCCGCCGGGTCGCCGCCGCCATCCTCGCCTGAGCGCCGGCGCGCAGCGCAGCGGCAAGCTGCGGAGCAACCCGGCGCGGCAGGCATCGATCGAAAGATTTTGCGAGTTGCCTCGAGGGTCAGAAATCGGTTGACCTCGAGTGCGCTCCAACTTCTAGGATCACCTCATGGAATCCCATCTGAGCATTGACGAAGCCGCAAGACGCACGGGCCTGACGGTTCACACCCTGCGCTATTACGAACGCATCGGCCTGATCGCCCCGGTCGGTCGTGCCGCAGGCGGTCAGCGGCGCTATGCGGCTTCGGACATGGCCTGGATCGAATTCCTGCTGCGGTTGCGGACGACGCGCATGCCCATAGGCAAGATGCAAGCGTTTGCAAAATTACGCGGCGCTGGGGACTCGACGGTGCCGGACCGTCGCCGGATGCTGGAAGGGCACTTGACGGACGTCCTTGCCGAAATCGAGGCGATGCGCCAATCCGCGGCAGCCTTGCAGGCAAAGATCGAGTATTACCGCTCGTTCGAGCAGTCCCTGGCGTCGGGTTCACTCTCTGCTGAAGGACATGCCGATGGACACCAGGAATCGTTACGAGCGCGGGCTCGCAAAGCTGCGGGAAATAGACGGTGAGGCCGGGGAACGCGTGCTGGAAAGCCTGGGCGATATCGCCCCGGACTTCGCGCGCTACCTGATCGAATTCCCTTTCGGGGACATCTACGCCAGGCCGGGCCTGGATCTGAAAAGCCGGGAAATCGCGGTCGTCGCCGCGCTGACGGCACTGGGCAATGCGGCGCCCCAGCTCAGAGTACACATCCAGGGTGCGCTCAACGTGGGTGCGACTCGCACGGAGGTCATCGAGACCATCATGCAAATGGCGGTCTACGCAGGATTCCCGGCGGCCCTGAATGGACTGACGGTAGCCAAGGAAGCGTTTGCGCAAGGAGGCGGCCGATGAAGCGGATGACGATCTGCATGAGCCTCGCACTGGGTGTCGCAGGCATCGTTCCGCACGCGGTTTTCGCGCAGACGGAGGCAATGCAAGCGAACCAGGCCGCATGGCAACTGAAGCCTGCCCCCATCCATGATGGACTGGGTTCGCCCGTCGGCATAGCCTATGACGCCAGCGGCAACCTGTATGTCGCCAACTGGTCGGCCGGCACGGTGCTGCGGCTTGCGCCGGATGGCAGGCGCAGCATCCTTGCCGAGGGGTTGCGTGGTCCATCGGGTCTGGCCATCTCGCCGGCAGGCGACATTTATGTCGCCTCTTACAGCGAGGACTTGGTCTGGCGCTTCACGCCCGGCGGCGAACGGACCGTTTTCGTTCGCGGACTGGCGACTCCCGCAGGCTTGTCATTCGACGCGCGCGGTCGCTTGCTGATCGCCAACAGAAGAACCAACCAGATTCTCGCCGCGCATCCGGATGGAAGAATCGAAGTGGCCGCCGAGGGATTGCAAACGCCGGTCGGCGCCGTCGAGCTTGCCGATGGAGCGCTTCTGGTGAGCAACATCGCCGGCGGCATTTCCCTGGTTTCGGGCAGCCTTCGGGCTCGTACCGTCAATTCCGAACTGGCAAGCCCGGGCCCGGGCATCGTACGTGCCGGAACCGATTCGGCGTATGTCGTGGACTATGGCGGCACGACGGTCAGCCGGATCGATCGCGATGGCCGGCGCACGGTGATTGCCGACGGCCTGAGCAGCCCTGTCGGCCTGGCGCTTGCACCCGATGGCAGTCTGACCGTGGCAACGTGGGGAGCAAACGCAGCCTTCCGGATTGCGCGGCCATGAACATCGGCGAAGCCAGCCGGCAGGCCATGCGGCATGGGGCGGATTGTAGCGTTCAGGCGTCTGCCTCGCTTTCTCGATGAAAAGCCCCGCCGCAGCGGGGCTTGCCGGCCGCGGCGCGGGCCGCCCGGAATTCAGAAGGTATAGCGCGCGCCGGCGCCGACCAGCCAGTTGCGCCCCGGCGCCGATTCGTAATAGCGGCCGTTGCCGTCGCCGACGATGACCGAGCCGACGTACTGCCGGTCGAACAGGTTGTCCACGCGCGCGAAGGTCCGCAGCAGCCATGGACCGTACTTCCTTTCCACGCCCACGCGCAGATTGGCGATGGCGAAGCCCGGCGCCGCCGGCTGCGCGTTGCTGTCCTCGACGTAGATCTTGCTGCGCGCGGTCGCCTCCAGCGCCGCCTGGAAGCCGCTCGCCGCGTGCCGCCAGGCCAGTTCGCCGAACAGCGTGTGCGCGGCGATGCCGGGCAGCCGCCGGCCGGCGGCGACGGTGCCGCCGCCGCTCGTCACGAAGCTCTGGTCGTAGATCGCGCGCAGCCCGGTGTAGGCGACGCGGCTGGTGAAGCCGTTGCCCCACTCGCTGTCCGCCGCCAGCTCGACGCCGCGGCGCAGCGTCTGGCCGGCGTTGCGGTAGCTGGTGCGGCCGCCGGACGAGGCGGCGACGACCAGTTCGTCGTCGGTGCGCACCTCGAACAGCGCCAGGTCGACGCGCGTGTTGTCGCCGACGAAGGCCTTGACGCCCGCCTCCAGGTGGCGGCTGCTCGCCGGCTTCAGGTCGAAGCTGAAGCCGCCGTTGGCGCCGGAGTAGAACAGCTCGTTCATGGTCGGCGCCTCGAAGCCGCGCGCGGCGCTGGCGTAGAGGTTGAGCGTCGGCGTCAGCTTGTAGGTCGCGGCCAGCACCGGCGTCGTCCGCCGGTAGGTCACCGCGCCGCTGTCGTCGCCGTTGCCGACGGCGACGTAGCGGTCGTCCACCTCGAAGCGCACGACGCTGCGGCGCAGCCCGGCCAGGAAGGTCCAGCGCTCGCCCTGCCACTCGGCCTGCACGTAGGGGTCGGTGCTCGTCACCTCGTCGGTCTCCCGGCGGCGCAGATTGCCCTTGACGCCGCAGACCGTGTCGCCGACGCCGCAGACGGGCGCGGCGCTGGTGGTGACGAAGTTCTCCCAGCCGCGGCGCTCGTCGGTCGAGGTCTCGCGGTCGATGCCGAAGGTCGTCGTCAGCCGGCCGCCGGCCAGGTCGCGGCGCATGATCCAGCGCAGGCCGACGCCGGCGAAGTCGCGGTCGAAGTCGATGATGCCGCCGGAGTGCCGGCGCTGCGCCGCGCCCGCCGGCGCGCCGGCGGCGATGCGCTGCACGGCGATCGGGATCGACTGGTACTGGATCACCGAGCGCCGCCCCATGTACGCCGAGACCTGCAGCGCGTCGTCGCCGAAGCGGCGCTCGTAGCTGAGGCCGCCCTGCGTATGCTCGATGCTCTTGCGCGTGTCGAAGGTCAGCGCCGCCGCATCGACCGACTTCGGCGCCGCGCGGTACTGGTTCCAGTTCAGGCCGAGCGGATCGTCCGCGTCCATCTGGCGGAAGCCGTTGGCCACCAGCGTCAGCCGGCTGTCGGCGTCGGGCGCGAAGGAAAGCTTGGCCATCTGCTGGTCGCGCGTCGCCGAACTGTGGTCGCGGTAGCCGTCGGTGGCAAAGCGCGAGGCGTCGAGCACGTAGCCGACGCCGCCGGCCTCGCCCTGCGCCGCGACGTCGATCTTCCAGGTGCCGTAGCTGCCGGCCGAGAAGTTCGTCTCGACGCTCGGCGGCCCCTTGCCGTCCGGCGTGAACAACTGGATGACGCCGCCGGCGTGGTTGCCGTAGACCGCCGACAGCGGCCCGCGCATGACCTCGATGCGCTCGGCGCGGTCGAGGTTGAAGGTCGCCGCCTGCCCCTGCCCGTCCGGCATCGACGCCGGGATGCCGTCGGCGACGAGCCGGATGCCGCGCACGCCGAAGGCCGAGCGGGCGCCGAAGCCGCGCGACGAAATCTGCAGGTCCTGCGCGTAGTTCTGGCGGTTGAGCACGGTGATGCCGGGCACCGCGGCGAGCGCCTCGGAGGCGTTCACGCGCGCCCGGCCGGCGCCGATGCGCTCGGCGTCGACGACGTCGACCGCCGCCGGCAGGTCGAAGCTGCTGTGCTCGATGCGGCTGCCGGTGACGACCACCGTATCGAGGGTCAATGCGTCGGCGGCGGCGAGGCCGGGCAGCGCCGCGGCGACGAGGAGCGCCAGCGGGCGGCGGGCGAAGCGGAGAGAAACATTCATCGGTATCGTTCCTGGCAAGGGTTCATGCGGCCGGCCGCAGCCAGCCCTTGTCGTGCGCCAGCGCGACGAAGCCGCGCGTGCCGGCGGCCACCTCGGCGGCGTCGCCGGCGAAGACGGCGGCCAGCTCGGCGGCGATCTCGTCGACGCTGCGCCGGCCGTCGCAGCGGCTGAGTATCTCGCCGGCGGACGGGTTCAGTTTGATCAGCCCCTCCGGGTAGAGCAGGATAAATGCCTCCTGGCTCGGCTCCCAGCGGAACACGAAGCGCGGGTCGAGCCGCGGGCGGAAATTGGCGCTGTCCATCGTCGTCGCGGGCCGGCGGCGCGGTGCGTGTTCCGCCCGCGCCGCCGCGTCGCCTCAGCGCACGTAGACGTAGGCCGTGACCTCGAAGCCGAGGCGGATTTCGCAGTAGGCGGGGGTTTCCCAGTTCATGACGTGTCTCCCAGATTGGCGGAGCGGCACCGCGCCGTTCCTGTGCCGATTATTCGGCGCCCGCCGCCGCCGGCGCCTGCGCCCTTCGTCCAGAAGCGCCTACAGAAAATCATGAAACGGCGGCGGCCCGCAGGATCGCCGGTTGCCCTGCGCCGGCCCGCAGCGCCGGCAAGTGCTCCACTTTTGAACGCCGCCGTTCATTTCCGCGACAGCCGCAGCGCCGGCGATCGGTTCCGCCGCCGCCATTGCTTTGGAACGCTTCTTGCGCTGCCGGCAGGCCCCCCGGTGCACGCGCATTCGGACGAAGAAGAACGACGACGCAGGAGACGCACGACATGACCCCGGAGGATCTGTTGCAGCAGGCGCTTTCGATCGACCCGCCCTGGCGGGTCGTGGAAGTGCGGGACAACCTTGGGCGGAACCAGATCGACGTCTGGATCGGCCGCAGCAGCGGCCGCGGCGGCTGGTTCTTCGGCAGCCGCGCGGCGCCGGAGACGCACCCACTGGCCTGGCGGCACATCAACGTCGGCCAGGCGCGCTGCCTGGTGCATGCGCCGCCCGAGGCGGCGGACGACGATCTGCCCTGGTCGGGCAGCGCCGAACAGCCGTTCACGCGCGCGCTGTCGCGCCAGATCGCCGACCTCTTCCGCGAAGGCGTCAGGTTCCAGACCGTGTGCACCATGCTCGACATCGCCGTCGCCGATCTGTGGCGCTTCAAGCACGGCCTCGATCACGGGCTGGCCGGGCTGTCGGGCGCGCCGCTGCCGGCCGCCGTCGCCGACGAGGACGCCTCCGACGTGCCGGCCGCCGGGAACCCGGTGTGGCGGATGCTGCTCGACGGCGCCATCGACATCGACATCCGCATGCTCGGCCTGAAGCTGCTGCTGACCAAGCTGCGCGAGCAGATGCGCCTGATCACCGACGACGAGGTGCGCCTCCTGAAGACGCACGAGCTGCGGCGCTATTTCGTGCGCTACGAACGTCAGCTCGGCCACGAGCTGGCGCAGTTGAAAAGATTCTGACCCAGGACGAACGATGAGTACGCAACACGGAATGATGTCGGTGGCCGATGCCGCGACGCTGATCAGAAGCGGGTGCAGCCTGTGCATCGCCGGCGACGAATCGGCGCTGCGCCGCCTGCCGGCCGGCAACTGGATCGGCGGCACGACGCCCTACTTCATGGGCGAGCGCGGCGGCCTGATCAGCCGCGACGCGGTGCATGCGACCGTCGTCGCCGAGCACGGCGGCCGCCCCCGGACCCGCTTCTACGACGCCGCGTCGCTGCCGCAGCTCTGCCGCAACGCGCCCGACCACGGCTACAGCATCCTCATCCTGCCGGCGTTCAGCGACTGTCATCTGGGCTTCGCCCGCAATGCCCCGAACTACGAAGAGATGTACCTGAAGCCCCTGGTCGGCTGGGTCGCCGGCGTGCACCTGGAAGGCCCCGAGCGCGCGCGGCCGCTGGTCGCGCTCGGCAGCAGCGGCGAATTCTCGGCGACGCAGGCCGTGGTCATGGACGTGCCGCTGCCGCCGGAGAAGTTCGCCCGCGTCGATATCGTCAACCCTTTCCTGCCCGGCGACGGCGCGCGCATCACCTTCGCCGACACCGGGTTCACCGCCGGCGACTGCAGCATCGACGGGCATCGCGGCAACCTCGCCGAGCACCTGCTGGCGACCGATGCGGACACGCGGCTGCCGCTGGTCGCCGACTACTGCGGCGCGCCGGTGAACGTCAGCATCAGGAACGTCGACCTGGCGACCGGCCTGGTCGAGTTCTACGCGCCGGTCTTTCCGGGGCTGACGTACCGTCAGGCGGCGCCGGCGGGCGACCGGCTCGCCGCCTTGCGCGCGGCGCTGCCGCCGCCGGACGCGGACATTTCGTTCGCCTGCAACTGCATCCTCAACTTCCTCCACCTGGAACTCGAGGGAAAACACAGCGGCGGCGTCACCGGCCCGGTCGGCTTCGGCGAGATCGGCTACCAGTTGCTCAATCAGACGCTCGTCTACCTGAGCGTCGGCGAGTAGGCCCGGGACCATGTCCGCCATCCGCTTCGGACGCTTCGCCGCCCTGCTCGCCTGCGCCGGTTTCCTCGCCGCCCCGGCCGCCGCCGGCGTACTCACGCACGCCGACCTGCAGCGCCACTTCCCCGAGCCGCTGCGCGTCGAGGCCAGGGACGAGAAGCTGCCGGTGTGGCCGATCGTCAAGCGCGACGGGCCGACCGAGGCGGTCGTCGCCTACGCCTTCGAGTCCATCGACCTGGCGCCGATCCTCGGCTTCGCCGGCAGCCCGTTCAACCTGCTGATCGCGCTCGACCGCGACGGCCGCTTCCTCGACGTGCGCGTGCTCTCGCAGCGCGAGCCGGTGTTCGTCGACGGCCTCGGCGCCGAGCCGCTGTTCCGCTTCGTCGACCAGTACAAGGGGCGCGGCCTGCGCGATGGCATCCGCGTCGCCTACGGCGGGCGGGGCGCCGGCGGCGACGAGCTGGACGGCATCAGCCGGGCCACCGTCTCGGTGCGCATCCTCAACGAGACGATCCTCGCCGCCGCGCTGCAGGTGGCGCGCGAAAAGCTCGGCTTCGCGCCGGGCGGCGCGCGGCCGGCGGCGACGGTGAAGGACGGCGTGTTCGAGCCGCTGGACTGGCGCGGGCTCGTCGAGCGCGGCTACGTCGCGCACCGGCGCGCGCGCAATGCCGAAGTCGAAGCACTCTTCGCCGGCACCGTCGGCGAGGGCGTCGACGACGCCGCGCTGGAACGGCCGGACGACACGGCCAGCGAACTGTGGACGGCCTGCCTCAACGTGCCGACGGTCGGCCGCAACCTGCTCGGCGAGGCGCGCTGGCGCGCGCTGATGGCGCGGCTGGCGCCGGGGCAGCACGCGCTCCTCGTCGCCGGCACCGGCCGCCTCGGCTTCCTCGGCGAGGAGTTCATCCCCGGCACCGTGCCGCGCCGCCTCGCCGTGCGCCAGAACGACCTGACCATCGAAATCCGCGACCTCGACGTCGACCTCGCGGTGGACGGTGCGCCGGCCTTCGCCGAGCTGGCCGCCTTCGGCATCGCCGCCACCGCCGGCTTCGACCCGGCGCAGCCGTGGCAACTGGTGCAGCGCATCGAACGGCAGAAAGGCATCGTCTGGCCGGAGCGCGTGGTCCGCGAACTGACCGTCGACCACCGGCTGCCGGAACGCTTCTTCGACATCCCGGAGAGCGAGGAAACGATCGCCTGGAAGGCCGCCTGGAAGAACCGCGCGCCGGATCTGGCGGCGCTCGCCGCGCTGTTCGCCGTGCTCGCCGCCGCCCTTTTTGCGCAGCGCCGGCTGGTGGCGAAGCCGGCGCGGCTGGCCGCCTTCCGCTGGGCGGTGCTGGCGGCGACGCTGGTCTTCGTCGGCTGGATCGCGCAGGCGCAGCTCTCCATCGTCAATCTCTCCGGACCGCTCGCCGCGCTGACGCACGGCCGCGACCTCGGCTTCCTGCTCTACGACCCGGCGACCTTCGCCGTCGCCGCCTTCACGCTGCTGACGCTCGCCGTCTGGGGGCGCGGCGTGTTCTGCGGCTGGCTGTGCCCGTTCGGCGCGCTGCAGGAGTTCATCGGCAAGGCCGCGCAGCGGCTGCGCGTGCCGCAGTGGAAGGTGCCGAAGCGCCTCGACCGCGCGCTCGGCCGCGTCAAGTACGCGCTCGCCGCCGCCATCCTCGTCGCCGCCGTCGCCGCGCCGGCGCTCGCCGACCGGCTGGTCGAGGCCGAGCCGTTCAAGACGGCGATCACGCTCGGCTTCGACCGTGCTGGCCCGGCCTTCTGGTACGCGCTGGCGACGCTGGCGCTCGGCGCCTTCGTCTACAAGGGCTACTGCCGCTGGATCTGCCCGCTCGGCGCGGCGCTCGCCACGCTGGCGCGCGTGCGCCGCTGGGACTGGCTGCCGCGCCGCGCCGAATGCGGCCAGCCCTGCCAGCGCTGCCGCCACGCCTGCGCCTACGACGCCATCGAGGAAAGCGGCGAAATCCGCTACCACGACTGCTTCCAGTGCCTCGACTGCGTCGCCATCCACGACGACCGCAGGCGCTGCGTGCCGCTGGTGCTGATGGACCGCCACGGCCGGCCGGTGCCGCTGCACGGCCGGCGCGCGCAGAAAGACTAGGCGGCGACAGGATCGCGTGCGCCGGCACGGAATCGCCGGCGCGCTGCATTGTCGAACCGACATCGCCCCCCGGAGCCGACCCGATGTACGTACCGCCGCCGACCCTCCAGCGCATCGCCGCGCGCACCGCCCACATCGGCGGCGGCATCCCGGTCAAGCGCCTGCTGCCGGTGCGCGAGCGGCGCTGCATCGGCGCCTGGTGCTTCCTCGACCACGCCGGGCCGGCGACCTTCGCGCCCGGCGGCGGCATGCGCGTCGGCGCGCACCCGCACATCGGCCTGCAGACCTTCACGTGGATGATCGAGGGCGAGGTGCTGCACCGCGACAGCCTGGGCAACGAGCAGATCGTCCGCCCCGGCCAGGTGAACCTGATGACCGCCGGCCGCGGCATCGCCCACACCGAGGCGTCGCTGCCGGGCGAGCGTCGCCTGCACGCGGCGCAGTTGTGGATCGCGCTGCCGCCCGCGGTCGCCGGCTGCGAGCCGGCCTTCGAGCACCATCCGGCGCTGCCGCAGTGGCGGCTCGGCGGCTGCCGCCTGACGCTGCTCGCCGGCGGCTTCGGCGACCAGGTGGCGCCGACGCGGCTGCATTCGCCGCTGCTCGGCCTCGAACTCTTCAGCCCGCAGGGCGAGGCCATCGGCCTGCCGCTCGACCCGGGCTTCGAATACGGCATCCTGCCGCTCGCCGGCGAGGTGCACGTCGCCGGCGGCCGCTTCGCCGCCGACGAACTGGCCTACCTCGGCGGCGGCCGCGAGGCCATCGGCCTCGACCTCGCGCCCGGCACCCGCCTGCTGCTGCTCGGCGGCGCGCCGCGCCGCGAGGCGCCGATCATCTGGTGGAACTTCGTCGGCGACAGCCGCGCGGAGATCGTACGGGCGCGGCACGACTGGGAGAACGGCGACGCCCGCTTCGGCCGCGTCGCCGGCGGCGGCGAACCGCTGCCGGCGCCGCCGCTGCCGTGGATCGCCGCCTGACAGCGGTGCGCCCGGAGCGCCGCGTCAACGGAATTGACAGCGCTCCGGGCTGTTGTCAGAATCTCCAACATGAAGGCCGCTCTGCTCATGTCGACGCGCATACCGTACTCGGAGTCGGCTTTCGCTGAACTCGTGCTGTGGCGATTGCCCAAACCCGTCGAGGGGTCAGCCCATGGCTTCAAGTACCGGCTCGCTTACGTAGTGCGTGGCGAATGCATTCTCCGTTACGACAACGAAGCTGGAAAAGGCGATCACCGACACGTTGGCGGGAGTGAGAGCGCCTACACCTTCACGACTCCGGAGCAACTGATTGCCGACTTCCAACGTGACATTGAGAGGTGGAACGATGAAAACCGTGACTCTTGACGTCCGCTCGCCCTCCGATGCGATAGCGGACTTCGCCCAGACCTGGAGAACGGGCAAACCGCAGCGCTCCGCCCACATCAGCTTTGCCACGCCTGAACTGCTCTGGAAGGTACTTACCGCAAAGCGGTGGGAACTGCTGAAGGCATTGTGCGGAGCCGGTCCGGTGTCGATTCGCGAGGCTGCCCGCCGCGTTGGCCGAGACGTGAAGGCCGTCCACGGCGATGTAACGGCGCTGTTGAACGCTGGCGTGCTTGACCGCACCGGGGACGGCCGGATCATCTTCCCGTTCGAGGCCGTGAAGGTCGAGTTCCTTTTGCAGGCTGCGTAAACGCTCATGAACCAGAGGCCGGGCCCGACAGTCGCGCGGAGCCGCGAAAAAAACCCCGCAGGCCGTTCACTTCCACTACAAGGGCTTCCCCAAAACGCAAGCGCCAAGACGGTTTTCTAGTTCATCAT
>JACFMQ010000016.1 GCA_019455325.1 Rhodocyclaceae bacterium
ACTCCTTCTGCTTGCGCAGGCTTTAGTGTGTTGCATCGACCGGTTGAATCCGCAGCCGATTCATGCAGAATGCCACGGCCGATGCGCCTGGCTGCGGCGCTTCCTTCTTCCGGACACCCTTTTCGATACCCCCGATGGCGACATCCGCAGACGCCGTAGCGACGAACGGAACGACGCCTTCGCCCCCGGCGAAGCGTCGCCGCGACCCGTTCTCGACGCGCCTGCTGGTCGCCGCCGCCGCTGCCATCGCCGTCGCCTGGAGCCTGCTCGGCCTCGACCTCTGGCGCCTGCACCGCGAGCGCATCGCGCACACCGGCGAACGCGCCGCCAGCCTGGCGCGCGCCGTCGAGCAGCGGGCGACGCGCACGCTGCGCATGACCGACCAGGTGCTGCTCCTGCTGCGCAGCGAGATCCGCGAGCGCCGGGCGTGGAAGGACGCGGCGGCGATCGGCCGGCTGCTCGCCGAGGGCGCGCCGCACATCGACGAGATTCTCACCATCACCTTCGTCAACGCCGACGGCGTCAGCCTCGCCCAGTCGAATCCGGCGATCGCCGTCGGCCGCCACTACGGCGGCAGCGACGCCTTCCGCTTCCACGCTGCCGGCTCCGGCGACGCGCTCCACGTCGACCATCCGCTGGTCGGGCCGGCTTCCGGCCAGCGCGTGTTCTCGCTCAGCCGGCCGCTGCGCGGCGAGCGCGGCGAACTGCTCGGCATCGTCGGCGCGACGCTGCGCACCGACATCCTCGCCGAGGAGTTCGCCGCCATCCGCATCGGCAAGAACGGTTCGGTCGGCTTCCACCACCTGCCCACCTACCGCGTCATCGCGCGCCAGCCGGACCACGAGCAGTCCTTCGGCCTCGGCCTGCAGCACCGCGGGCTGCAGGAGGCGCTGGCGCTGGCGCCGAGCGGCGTCTTCGAGGGCAGCATCTCGGCCGACAACGTGCAGCGCTTCTTCGCCTACCGCAAGCTGGACGGGCTGCCGCTCGCCGTCACCGTCGGCATCGCGCGCAGCGACATCACCGAGAAGCTGTACCAGGATCTGGTCGGCTACCTGGCGCTGATGGCGGCGCTGACGCTGGCCATCGCCGGCGGCACCGTCCTCATCCTGCGCGCGCACCGGCGCGAGACGGCGCTGCGCCATGACCTCGCCGAGAAGGACGCGCTCTTCCGCGCCTTCTTCGAAGCGGTGCCGGCCGGCATGTGCACGCTCGACCGCGAGATGCGCTACCGCCTGGTCAACCCGACCATGGCGCGCATCAACGGCAAGCCGCTGGCGTCCTACGCCGGGCGCACGGTGCGCGAGCAGCATCCGGAGCTGAACGAGCGGCTGGCGATGATCCACCATCAGGTGCTGTCCACCGGCCGCGAGTTCCACGACATCGAGTTCAGCGGCGACATGGCCGGCCAGCCGGGGACCGTCGGCCACTGGCTGGCGACCTTCTTTCCGATCCGCGACGTCGGCGGCCGCATCTCGACGATGGGCTGCTTCGTCGTCGAGGTGTCGGCGCAGAAGCACGCCGAGGCGGCGCTGCGGCGCAACGAGGCGCTGCTGGCGACGGTGCTCGACGTGCTGCCGGTGGGCGTCTGGATCACCGACCAGGAAGGGCGCATCGTGCGCAGCAACCAGGCCGGCGAGAAGATCTGGTCGGGCCGGAGCCTGGTCGGGCCGGAGCGCTACGGCGAGTACAAGGGCTGGCGGGCCGACACCGGCGAGCCGGTGCCGGCCGACGACTGGGCGCTGACGCGCGCGGTGCGGCACGGCGAGACCACGGTCGGCGAGATGATCGAGATCGAGTGTTTTGACGGCACGCGCAAGATCGTCCTCAACTCGGCGGTGCCGCTGCGCGACCGCAAGGGGCGGCTGCTCGGCGCCATCGCGGTCAACGAGGACGTCACCGGCATCCGGCGGACGCAGGAGGAGATGCGCATCGCCCGCGACTTCTTCGAGCAGACCTTCAACGCGGCGCCGGTCGGCATGGCCATCGCCAACGTCGACGGCCGCTACGTCAAGGTGAACCGGGCGATATGCGAGTTCCTCGGCTATTCCGCCGAGGAGCTGCAGACGCGCACCTACCTCGACGTCACGCATCCCGACGACGCCGCGTCGATGCGCAGCCTGCGCGAGAACCTGCTCGCCGGCGGCGGCATCTCGCATCTCGTCGAGAAGCGCTACGTGCGCAAGGACGGCAGCACGGTGTGGGCGCTGCTGGTCGTCTCGCTGGTGCGCGACAAGGCCGGCGAGCCGGTCTACACCATCGGCCAGATGCTCGACATCAGCCGGCAGAAGCACGCCGAGCAGGCGCTGCGGGCGAGCGCCGTGCGCTTCCGCGCGATCTTCGACAATGCCAGCACCGGCATCGTCGCCGCCGACGAGAACGGCGACATCGGCTACTTCAACGAGGCCTTCCGCGCCATGCTCGGCCGCGACGGCGAGGCGCTGCGCCGCCTCAACCTGGCCGACCTGACGCACCCCGAAGACCTGGCGCGCGAGCGCCGCCTGCTCGACGAGATCCGCGCCAACCTGCGCGAACACTACCGCCTGGAGAAACGCTACACGCACGCCGACGGCAGCGTGCTGTGGGTGGACAGCTCGGTGTCGGCGATCTGCGATCCGAACGAGCGCATCGTCAGCTTCGTCGCCGTCGTCTACGACGTCACCGAGCGCAAGGAGGCGGAGCTGGCGCTGAGCAGCTCGCAGCAGAAGCTGCGCGCGCTGGCCGCGCATCAGACGTGCCTGCTCGAAGAAGACCGCAAGCACGTGGCGCGCGAGATCCACGACGAGCTCGGCCAGCTGCTGACGGCGCTGAAGATGGATATCTCGCTGCTGCGCATGGGCGGCGGCGACGCGCCCGAGCTGCGCGAGAAGATCGAGCGCATGCGGCAACTGGTGGACCGCATGATCGACGTCGTCCGCCACGTCGCCAGCAACCTGCGCCCGTCGGCGCTCGACCTCGGCCTGCTGCCGGCGATCGAATGGCTCGCCGACGACTTCGCGGCGCGCTGGGAGATGCCGTGCACGGTCGATACCGAGGGCGGCGAGATCGTCCTCGACGACATCCAGTCCACCGCCGTCTTCCGCGTCATCCAGGAATCGCTGACCAACATCGCCCGCCACGCCGGCGCCAGCCGCGTCCGCATCCGCCTGCGCCGCGACCCGCAGATGCTGCGCGTCGTCGTCGAGGACGACGGACACGGCTTCGACGTCGCCGCCACCGCGTCGCGCAAGGGCTTCGGCCTGCTCGGCATGCGCGAGCGCGTGCTCGCCGTCGGCGGCAAGCTGAACCTCGCCAGCGCGCCCGGCCAGGGCACCACCGTCACCATCACCTTGCCCCTGCAAAGAGAGAACGGCCCATGATCCGCATCCTCATCGCCGACGACCACGCCATGGTGCGCGGCGGACTGAAACAGATCATCGCCACCAGCGACGACCTGCGCGTCGTCGGCGAGGCGGTGGACGGCGCGTCGACGCTCGCTGAGGTGGCGCGCACGCCGTGCGACATGCTGCTCCTCGACATGAACATGCCCGGCCTGGCCGGCATCGAGCTGATCCAGCGCCTGCGCGAGGCGCACCCGGCGCTGCCGCTGCTGATCCTGTCGATGCACAACGAGGGGCAGATCGTGACGCGCGCGCTCAAGGCCGGCGCCGCCGGCTACGTGACCAAGGGCAGCGAGCCGGAGGTGCTGCTGGCGGCGATCCGCCGCATCGCCGGCGGCGGCAAGTTCATCGACCCCTCGCTCGTCGAGGCCATGGTCTTCGACGGCGGCGGCGAGGCGCGGGCGCCGCACGACGCGCTTTCCGAGCGCGAGCTGCAGATCCTCAAGATGATCGCCGCCGGCACGCCGCTCGGCCGCATCGCCGACCGCCTGCACCTCAGCCCGAAGACGGTGAGCACCTACAAGATGCGGCTGATGGAGAAGCTCGCCATCGACAACAACGCCGAGCTGATCCGCTACGCCACCCGGCACGGCCTGATCGCCGAGTGAGGCGGACTGCCGCTATTTGACCAGCCCGCGCTGGGCGAGGTAGCGGAAGAGGATTTCCAGGCGGGAGACGGCGTCGTCGAGTTCGAGCAGCTTCTGCTTGGCCAGCGGCTGCACCGGCAGCACTTCGGCCAGCCGGTAGCCGACCCAGACCGCGTCGTCCCATTCGTGCGGCGGCGGCATCCGCTCCGGGCCGGCGTCGGCGGCCACCTTTTCGAGCAGCGCGACCAGCCCGCGCTGCGCCGCCGGCACGGCGACGGCAGCGGCTTCCGGCAGCAGTTCGACCTCGGCGCGCAGCAGGCCGTAGACCTCCGCGTGCGCGTCCACGATGCGGAAGCGCCGGCCGCCGCGCACCGCCAGTTCGAGGATGCCGAGCGAAGCCATCTCCCAGTGGGCGACGTGCGCCAGCGTGCCGACCGGGTGCGGCTCGGCCGGTGCGCCGACCTCCTGGCCGCTGGCGATCAGGCAGATGCCGAACGGCGCCTCGCGGCGCATGCAGTCGGCGACCATGTCCAGGTAGCGCTGCTCGAAGACCTTGAGCGCCAGCGCGCCGCCGGGGAAGAGCACCGAATTGAGCGGAAAGAGCGGAATCTCCATGCGCTCCGGCGCGGCCGGCGCCGCCCTGCGGCCGAACCAGCTCACCGGTGCGCCTTCCCGACGGGAACGGCTGCCGCGCTCACGCCTCGCCCCAGCGCTTGGTCAGCGCGTGCGGCACGCCGAGCCGGTCGAGGATGCGGGCGACGACGAAATCGACGATGTCCTGCACCGACTGCGGATGGTTGTAGAAGCCGGGGTTGGGCGGCAGGATGACGGCGCCGGCACGCGACAGGCGCAGCATGTTCTCCAGGTGGATCGCCGAAAGCGGCGTCTCGCGCGGCACCAGGATCAGCGGCCGCCCCTCCTTCAGCGCGACGTCGGCGGCGCGCTCGATCAGGTTGTCGGCCAGCCCCTGCGCGATCGCCGCCAGCGTGCCCATGCTGCACGGGCAGACGACCATCGCGTCCGGCGGGTTGGAACCGCTCGCCACCGGCGCGAACCACTCCTCGCGGCCGTAGACTTCCAGCGTGCCGGGCAGCGTCGCGTATTCCGCACGGAAATGCGCGGCCGCGTCCTTCGCCCGCGCCGGCAGGTCGAGGCCCATCTCCTGCTTCGCCACCACCTGCGCCGCCTGCGAGTAGAGCAGTTGCACGCGGCGGCCGGCGGCGAGCAGGCATTCGAGCAGGCGGATGCCGTAGGGCATTCCCGAGGCGCCGGTCAGCGCCAGACAGACGGTTTCAGGCATGTTGCCGCTCCGTTCCGGGTTCTGCGCCCGCGCCGAGCAGGCGGGCGACGATCAGTCCGTTGATGATGCCGAAGAACAGCGCCGCGGCAAAGAACACCGGCGCCAGCAGGAAGACGCCGTCGTGCGGAATCAGCCAGGCGCGGGCGAGCAGCAGTTGGCCGCCGATGTGCGCGAAGGCGGCGATGAGCGACAGCGTCACCGGCCCGAACCAGCGCCGCGGCAGGTGCTGCGCGGCGGCCAGCGCGGCGAGGCTGACGGCGGCGCCGGTCAGGCTGAGGAAGAAGCCGGGCGCGAGGAAGTGGCCGAGCAGCAGGCCGCCGGCGACCACGCGCAGGCCGCTGACCCAGGCCGCGGTGGACAGGCCGTAGCGGTAGAGGACGAGCAGCGTGACGATGTTCGCCAGCCCCGGCTTGACGCCGGGCAGCGGCAGCGGGATGGCCGCGTCCACCAGCGACAGCGCGATGGCGGCGGCGGCCAGGCGCGCGATGCGGTGGTCGTCGGCGGTGGTCGCCAGCGCGTGCGCGGCGGCGTCAGTAGGCGAGCGAGTCAAAACCGTTCTTCCGGCCGGCGATCTGCAGGCTGACGCGGTTCGGGGCGCAGATGGCGATCTCGCCGGGGCGCCTGAGCCAGCCCTGGCGCACGCAGTACTGGCGCGGTCCGGGGTCGGCGGCGACGCGCGCGCGGCCGGGCTCGACGGCGATCACCGTGGCGCCGAGGGCGCCGGCGACCTCGAAGGTGCGCTTGCGCGAAAGATCGAGCTCGGCGACCACCTCGCCGTCGCGCCGCACCACCGCCTTCTCGGCGGCGCCGCCCTGCCAGACGAGCGGGAACGAGGCGGCGACGGCGGCGGCGGCAAGGCCGGCGACCGCCCAGTCGCCGGGGCGGACGAGGGGCAGCCAGGGGCTCACGACAGTTCCCGGTGGCGGACGAGGACGCGCGCGCGGCCGGCGAATTCGCGCGCCAGCCACTCGGCGAGGTACACCGAGCGGTGCTGGCCGCCGGTGCAGCCGATGGCGACCGTGAGGTAGCTGCGGCTGTCGCGGATGAAGGCGGGCAGCCAGGCGGAGACGAAGCCGCGGATGTCGTCGCGCATGCGGTGCACGTCCGGCTGGCCGTCGAGGAATTCGATCACGTCGGCGTCGCGCCCGGTCTGTGGCCGCAGCAGCAGGTCGTAGTAGGGGTTCGGCAGGCAGCGCACGTCGAAGACGAAGTCGGCGTCGAGCGGCAGCCCGTGCTTGAAGCCGAAGGACTGGAACATCAGCGTCAGCCCCTCGGCCGGGTCGGCCTCGATGAACTGGCGCACCCACTCGCGCAGCGTCGCCGCCGCGAGGTCGCTGGTGTCGATGTGGTGGCCGAGGCCGGCGAGGCTTTCCAGACGCTCGCGCTCCTCGACGATGGCCTCGGCCAGCGAGCGGCCGTCCTTGGCCAGCGGGTGCGCGCGGCGCGTCTCGGAGAAGCGCTTGAGCAGAATCTCGTTCTTCGCGTCGAGGAACAGGAATTTCGGCGCCAGCCCCTGGCTGCGCAGGGCTTCCAGTTGCGACGGCAGCATCTCCAGCGAATTGCCGCCGCGGATGTCGACGGCCACCGCGACCTTGTCGTAGCCCTGCTGGTCGAGCTGGCCGACGAGCTGCTGCAGGAGCTGCGAGGGCAGGTTGTCCACGCAGTAGTAACCGCTGTCCTCAAGCATCTTGAGGGCGATCGACTTGCCGGAGCCGGAGAGGCCGCTGATGAGGACGAGACGCATGGGGCGGAGGATAGCGAAGCCGGCTTTGGCGGACAAGGATGGCTGATCTACACTACGGAGTCCCGTTTCGCCAGGACGTTCCCCATGCAGCAGCCCCCGGCCTTCGACCCCGCCTTCCTCGCCGCGCTTCTCCCCGACCTCGCCGCCATCCGCCGCGACATCCACGCCCATCCGGAGCTTGCCTTCGCGGAGACGCGCACCGCCGACCTCGTCGCCGCCGAGCTGGAAAAATGCGGCGTCGAGGTGCACCGCGGGCTGGCGAAGACCGGCGTCGTCGGCGTGCTGCGCGCAGGTAAGTCAGCGCGCACGATCGGCCTGCGCGCGGACATGGACGCGCTGCCGCTCGCCGAGATGAACGAATTCCCGCACCGCTCGAAGCACGAGGGCTGCATGCACGCCTGCGGCCACGACGGGCACACGACCATGCTGCTCGGCGCCGCGCGCTACCTGGCGGCGCACCCGGACTTCGACGGCACGGTCGTCTTCATCTTCCAGCCGGCCGAGGAATCCGAGGGCGGCGCCGCGGTGATGATCGAGGACGGGCTGTTCGAGCGGTTCCCGGTCGACGCGGTCTACGGCCTGCACAACTGGCCGGGCATCCCGGTCGGCGAGATGGCGGTGATGCCCGGCCCGGTGATGGCCGGCACCTGCGCCTTCGAGATCACGGTGCGCGGCCACGGCTGCCACGCGGCGATGCCGCATCAGGGCGTGGATACCATCGTCGCCGCCAGCCAGCTCGTGCAGGCGCTGCAGACCGTGGTCGCGCGCAACCTGCACCCGTGCGACGCGGCGGTGGTCAGCGTCACCCAGTTCCACGCCGGCAGCGCCTGGAACATCATCCCCGAGGCGGCGGTGCTGCGCGGCACCATCCGCACTTTCAAGCCGGAGGTGCAGGAGATCGTCGAGCGCGCCGTCGAGCGCCTGTGCTCGGGCGTGGCCGCCGCCAACGGCGCGCAGATCGGCGTCGTCTTCGACCACCGCTACCCGCCGACGGTGAACAGCGCGGCCGAGACCGAGATCTGCCGCCGGGTCGCCGCGGCGACGTTCGGCGAGGACAGGGTGAGGAAGGACGAACTGCCGTCGATGGGCGCCGAGGACTTCGCCTACATGCTGCGCGAGAAGCCCGGCTGCTACGTCTGGCTCGGCAACGGCCCGGGCACCGGCGGCTGCACGCTGCACAACCCGCACTACGACTTCAACGACGAGATCATCGGCCTCGGCGTGCGCTACTGGGTGAACCTGGTGCGCGCGACGCTGCGCTGATCCACCGCCATGAGCGAAGGCTGGATCGCCCTCATCGTCTGCATCGTCGTCGTCGTCAGCGGCGCGCTGCCGCTGCTGCGCGACCGCGACCGCCGCCACGACCGGCGCCGGCAGGCGCCGCCGCCGCTGCCGCCGCGGCCGGAAGCGGCGCAGCGGGAGACGCTGCGCGACTGGCGCAGCGGGGAATGAACATGGCGAAAGCGAAATCGCCGCGCACCATGAGCTACGAAGAGCACCTCGACGAGGTGACGACGCAGATCACCGAGATCTACACCGTCGAGGACGAGGAGGCGATCCGCATGGTGATGGCGGCGCAGGCGGACGAATACTTCAGCGGCCACGACGACGATCCGTCGATCTGCACGCTGGCGCGCGCCGGCGTCGACGCGCGCTGGGTGTTCGCCCACTACGACCGCCAGGGGCGGCGCAAGAAGCCGAAGTAGGCGCGGCGTCCCGGCCGCCGGGTTTGAGGTTAGCATAGCCGGACCCGCCCTCCTTTCCGCCCGCGCCCATGCCGAAGATCGTCGAAACGAACGGCGCCGAGCTGCTTTCGCCGGCCCGGCTCTACACCCCCTGCGACCCCGGGCACCTGCCCTTCGCCGGCAGCGAGGAACTGGCCGATGTCGGCGCCGAGTTCGCGCACGCGCGCGCCGTCGAGGCGTTGCGCTTCGGCCTCGACATCCGCCGGCCCGGCTACAACCTGTTCGTCCTCGGCGACACCGGCAGCGGCCGCCACGCGGTGACGCACGCGCTGATAGCCGCCGGCCGGCGGCAGGACGGCCCGCCGGCGGACTGGTGCTACGTGAACAACTTCGCGCAGGCGACGCGGCCGACGCTGCTCGAACTGCCGGCCGGGCGCGGCCGCGCGCTCAAGGAGGCGATGCAGGACTTCGTCGCCGAGCTGGCGACGGCGATCTCGGCGGCCTTCGAGAGCAACGACTACCGCGGCCGCATCGACGCCCTCGAACGCGAGTACAAGAAGCGCGAGGACGAGGCGCTGCGCGAGCTGGGCCGCGCGGCGCTGACGCGCGGCATCGCCCTCGTCCGCTCGGAGGACAGCATCGGCTTCGCGCCGCTCAAGGGCGAGGACGAGACGCTGTCCGAGGACGAGTTCGCGCTGCTGCCGGCGGAGCGGCGCGCCGAGCTGGAGCGGACCATGGAGGAATTCGACGACCGGCTGACGCCGCTGGTGCGCGAGTTTCCGCAGTGGCGGCGCGAGCAGGCGGCGCGCATCAAGGCGCTGAGCGGCGACGCGCTGCGCCTCGCCGTCGGCCGCCTGATCGACGAGATCCGGCCGGCCTGGGCCGACCTGCCGGCGGTGACGGCCTTCCTCGACGCCTGCCTGGAGGACGTGGTCGGCACCGGCGAGGCGCTGCGCGAGACGCGCAAGGCCGAGGAGGAGATGGAGACGCTGCTCTTCTCCGGCTCGATCTCGGTGCAGCGCTACCTGGTGAACCTGTTCGTCGACAACGCCGGCGCCGACGGCCCGCCGGTGGTCTGCGAGGACCATCCGACCTTTCAGAACCTGATCGGCCGCGTCGAGCACGTGGCGCACCAGGGCGTGCTCGTCTCCAACTTCACGCTGATCCGCGCCGGCGCGCTGCAGCGCGCCAACGGCGGCACGCTGATCCTCGACGCGGCCAAGCTGCTGGTCCAGCCCTACGCCTGGGAGGGCCTGAAGCGCGCGCTCGGCGGCGGCCAGGCGCGCATCGAGTCGCTCGGCGAGATCTACGGGCTGGCGAGCACGGTGCAGCTCGAACCCGAGCCCATGCCGCTCGACCTCAAGGTGGTGCTGATCGGCGAGCGCCTGACCTATTACCTGCTGGCCGAGCTCGACCCGGAGTTCGCGCAGTTGTTCAAGGTCGCCGCCGACTTCGAGAGCGACGTCGACCGGAGCGCCGAAAACACGCTGCTCTACGCCCGCCTGCTGGCGACGCTGGCGCGCCGCGAGGCGCTGCTGCCGCTTTCCCGCGACGCCGTCGCGCGCGCCGTCGAGCACGCGGCGCGGCTGGCCGACGACGCCATGCGCCTGTCGACGCAGACGCGCCGGCTCGCCGACCTGCTGCGCGAGGCCGACCACTGCGCGCGCCAGAGCGGCGACGGCCGCATCGAGCGCCGCCACGTCGAGCAGGCGCTGGCCGCCGCCATCCGCCGCGCCGACCGCCTGCGCGAGCAGCAGCACAGCGCCATCCTGCGCGGGCTGCTGCTGATCGACACCGACGGCAGCGCCGTCGGCCAGGTGAACGGGCTCGCCGCCGCGCAGCTCGGCGACTACGGCTTCGCCCAGCCGATGCGCATCACCGCCGGCGTCCGCCTCGGCGAGGGCGAGGTGATCGACATCGAGCGCGAGGTCGAGCTCGGCGGGCCGGTGCATGCCAAGGGCGTGCTCATCCTGTCGTCCTTCCTCGCCACCCGCTTCGGCCGGCTGACGCCGCTGTCGCTCGCGGCGACGCTGGTCTTCGAGCAGTCCTACGGCGAGATCGAGGGCGACAGCGCCTCGCTCGCCGAGCTGTGCGCGCTGCTTTCGGCGATCGGCCTGCTGCCGCTGGCGCAGTCGCTGGCCGTCACCGGCTCGGTCAACCAGCACGGCGCGGTGCAGCCGATCGGCGCAGTGAACGAGAAGATCGAGGGCTTCTTCGACGTCTGCCGGGCACGCGGCCTGAGCGGCCGCCAGGGGGTGATCGTCCCGGCCGCCAACGTGCAGCACCTGATGCTGCGCGCGGACGTGGTCGAGGCGGTGGCCGCCGGCCGCTTCGCGGTGTACGCGGTGACGCACGTCGACCAGGCGATGGCGTTGCTCAGCGGTCTGCCGGCCGGCGCGCCGGACGCGCGCGGCGAGGTGCCGGCGGGCTCGGTCAATTACCGCGTGGCCGAGCAGTTGCACGAGATGGCGGCGGTGCGCCAGGAATTCGGCGGCGTCGAGCGCAAGCGTCGCAAGCCGGCGAAGGCCAAGAGCCGGAGCGCGCCGGAAACGCCGGCGCCGGCCGCCGAGGGGGATGCGCCCGCCGGCGGCGAAGGCGGCGGGCAGGACGGCAAGGCGCCGGGCGGCGGCTGAGCGCCGGCCGGCGCGTTTACACGCGGAAGCGGCCGATCTGCTTGCGCAGGCGCTGCGCGATGCCTTCGAGCTGACTCGCCGTATCGGCGGTGCCGCGGATGGTCGCCGTCGTCTCCTCGACCATCTGTGCCACCTGCTCGACGCGCTGCGCGATCGAGGTGCTGGCGCCGCCCTGCTCGTGCGTCGCGTCGGCGACCTCGCGCACGCGCTCCAGCGTCTGGCCGGCGCCGCTTTCGATGGCGCGCAGCGATTCGCTGGCCGAGGCGGCCAGTTGCACGCCCTGCTCCACCTCCGGCAGCGCCTGGTCCATGGCGCGGACGGCGCCGACGGTGTCGGTCTGGATGCCGGCGATCATCTGCTCGATCTCGGTCGTCGCCGCCGTCGTCCGCTCGGCGAGCTTCCGCACCTCGTCGGCGACCACGGCGAAGCCGCGGCCCTGCTCGCCGGCGCGCGCCGCCTCGATGGCCGCGTTCAGGGCGAGCAGGTTGGTCTGGCCGGCGATGTCCTTGATCACGTTGGCGATCGACGAGATCTGCACGGCGCGCTCCTCGAGCGCGCGGATGCGGCCGGAGGCGTCGCTCACCGTCGTCGCGATCTTGCTGATCGCCGCGCCCGCCTGCTCGACGCGCTGGCAGCCCTCGCCGGCGAGGCTCATCGCCTCGCGCGAGTTGGCTTCGGTCTCGCGCGCGCTGTCCGAGATGTGCGCCGAGCTGACCGTCAGTTCCTCGATCGCCGCGGCCATCGCCGAAGTGGCGTCGGACTGCCGCTCGGCGGCGACGCTCACCTCGCTCGACGCGTGGCTGATGCTCTCGGCGTTGTGCACCAGCGCCTGCGCGTCGGCGTTGATCTCCTGTACCAGTTGGCGCAGCGAGGCGACCATCGCGCCGAGCGCGTGCAGCATGCTGCCCTCGGCCGGGCGGCCGACGGCGGCGGTGAGGTCGCCGTCGGCGACGCGGCGCATCACCGCCGCCGCCTCTTCCGGCTCACCGCCGAGCTGGCGCAGCACGCTGCCGGCGATGCGCCAGCCGAAGAGGCTGAGCAGCACCAGCAGCGCCAGCGAGATGCCGCCGAGCAGCAGCGCGTGCCGGCGGTAGGCGGTGTCGATGTCGTCGATGTAGATGCCGGTGCCGATGACCCAGTTCCAGGGGGCGAAGAGCGCGGCGTAGGAGAGCTTGGGCTCGGCCTGCTGCTGGCCGGCGCGCGGGAACCAGTAGTCGACGAAGCCGCCGCCCCGGCGTCCCGCGGCGACCAGCTCCTGGATCAGGAACTTGCCGTTGGCGTCCTTCATGTCGCGGCGGTTCTGGCCTTCGATGTCCGGTCGCGGCGGCAGCAGGATGTAGTTGTGGTCGACGTCGAGCACGAAGTAGTAGTCGTTGTCGCCGTAGCGCAGGTTGCGCAGGCTCTCGCGCGCCGCCAGCTTCGCCTCGTCTTCGGAGAGTTTCCCTTCCTGCGCCAGCCGGTGATGGTGGGCGAGGATGCCGACGCCGGTCTCGACGAGGTTGCGGGTCTTCTCCTTGCGGTCGTCGAGCATGCCCTCCTTGATCTGCAGCAGCGCGGTCAGGCAGAGGGCGAGCAGGCCGATCAGCGTCAGGCCGACCAGCAACTGCATGCGCGTCGATACGCGCCAAGAACTCGTGGCAGACATGGATGGCCCCCCTCCTGGCGTTGTTTCGGATTGTTTTCCGTCGCGGTTCGCTAGTGATACGCCAACTGGTGCCCGGATGCAATCGGATTCGCAGCGTGGACCGCCTGCAGGGACGGTCGTCGGGGGAGGGGGATGAGGCCGGCCGCCGGCGGCCGGCCGGGAGGTCAGGCGGCGAGCATGCCCTTCATCTTCTGCAGCGCCTTGGCCTCGATCTGGCGGATGCGCTCGGCCGAGACGCCAAATTCGGCGGCTAGCTCGTGCAGCGTCGCCGCTTCTTCGGCCAGCCAGCGCGCCTCGACGATGCGGCGGCTGCGTGCGTCCAGCCCGCCCAGCGCGGCGGCGAGGCCGTCGCTCTGCAGGCGGTCGCGTTCGCGCGCTTCGAGCACGCGCGTCGGTTCGCTGTCGCTGTCGGCCAGCCAGGCGATCGGCGCGAACTTCTCGTCCTCGTCGTCGTTCGCCTCCAAGGCCAGGTCGCGGCCGCCGAGACGGGTCTCCATCTCGGTCACTTCCTCGGGCTTGACGCCCAGGCGCTTCGCCACGTCCAGCGTCTGGCCGGGGGTCAGCGCCTCGCTGCCCGGCTTCAGGCTGCGCAGGTTGAAGAACAGCTTGCGCTGCGCCTTGGTCGTCGCTACCTTCACCAGCCGCCAGTTCTTCAGCACGTATTCGTGGATTTCGGCCTTGATCCAGTGGATGGCGAAGGACACCAGGCGCACGCCGCGATCCGGGTCGTAGCGCTTCACCGCCTTCATCAGGCCGATGTTGCCTTCCTGGATCAGGTCGGCGTGCGGCAGGCCGTAGCCGAGATAGCCGCGGGCGATCGAGATCACCAGCCGCAGGTGCGAGAGCACCAGCCGGCGGGCGGCGTCGAGATCCTCCTGGTCGCGGAAGCGGCGGGCGAGCGACGCCTCCTCCGCCTCGCCGAGCAGCGGAAAACGGTTCGCCGCCTGGATGTAGGCATCCAGGTTGCCGACCGCGCCGGGCATCGGAAGAGCCAGTGCATTCGTCATGGGCGTTGTCCTCCTTGAAAGGTCCGAAAGAATTTTAGCACTCGACGGGATCGAGTGCTAACCGCCGGAAAAGTTCTCGGGGGAAACCGTCTTGCCATTTGCCGGTCCATGCGTAAAGAATATCGGACATTCCGGCGGCCGGTGCGCGTTCCGGTCCGCCCTCACGGGAGGCAGGGAGCCATGAGCGTACCGTCGATCCGCCGCAGCCTCGTCGTCCACAACTTCCTGCTCGTGCTGCTGGTCCTGCTGCTCTTCGCCGGCAGCGTGTACCTGCTGCTCATCGCGCCCGCCGTGCGCGGGCTGGCCGAGGCGCAGATGGGGCAGGCGGCGGAGCAACTGGCTGCGCGCGTGCATCGCCTGCGGCAGAGCGTCGAGGTGACGCTTGGCACCAGCCGGAGCTGGGGCGAGCAGGGCAGCCTGGCGCACGACCAGGTGCTGCGCTTCAACGAATTCTTCTTCCCGATGATCGCCAATCACCCGGAAATCTCCTCGGTGATCTTCGCCCACGAGAGCGGCCGCGAGATCCTGCTGCTCTTGACCGACGAGGGGAAATGGGTGAACCGCCTGAGCGACCCGCAGCACTGGGGCGGCCAGAGCTGGTGGATCACGTGGACGCCGGCGCGCACGATCGAGAAGGTGGAGATGCGCGAAGCCGGCTACGACGCGCGCACGCGCCCATGGTTCAAGGCGGCGATGGCGCTGGAAAAGCCGGGCGCCATCGCCTGGACCGCGCCCTACATCTTCTTCACGACCGGCGAGCCGGGGATCACCGCCGCCGCGTTCTGGCAGGACGCCGCCGGCGGCCGCCACATCCTCGCGCACGACGTCAGGCTGCTCGACCTGTCGCACTTCACCGCGCAGCAGAAGGTCGGCCTGAACGGCATGGCGGCGATCGTCGACGACGGCGGCGAGGTGCTGGCGGTGCCGGGCGACGCGCGCTTCGCCGACGACGCGGCGATCAAGCAGGCGGTGCTGCGGCCGGCGGCGCAGGCCGGCGTGCCGGCGTTCGCCGACGCCGTCGGCCGCTGGCAGGAGACCGGCCGCCCCGACGGCCGCCTCGACGCCTTTCCGGTCAGCGGCAGCCGCTGGTTCAGCCTGTTCCGGCCGGTCCATTTCGGCGACGTCCACTTCTGGCTGGCGGTGATGGCGCCGCGCGGCGATTTCATCCCCGGCGACGCCGCCGACCTCGCGCTGCTCGCCACGCTGGCCGTGTTCTCGCTGTTCGTCGGCGTCGTCGCGGCGATGCGCATCGCCGCGCGCTTCAGCCGGCCGCTCGAACGGCTCACCCGCGAAAGCGCGCGCATCGGCCGCATGCAGCTCGCCGACCCGGTCAGCGTCGATGCGCCCTGGCGGGAGATCCGGCTGCTCGCGCAGGCGCAGGAGTCGATGCGCGGGGAGTTGCTGCGCAAGACCTGGGCGCTGGAGGAGGCCAACGGCACGCTCGAGGCGCGCGTCGCCGAGCGCACCGGGGCGCTGGCGAAGGCCACCGAGGCCGCCGAGTGGTCGCGCCGGCTGATGCGCGAGATGAGCGATTCGCTGCCCTGCGCGGTCTTCCGCTACGAATGCGCGCCGGACGGCGGCCAGGGCTTCCGCTTCATCAGCGCCAAGGCCGGCGAGATCTGGCGGTGCGACCATCAGGCGCTGCTCGCCGATCCGACGCTGCGCTGGCAGCGCGTGCATCCGGACGACGTCGGCCCGGCGCGCGCCGAGATCGCCGTCGCGCTGGCGCACGACCGGGGCGGCGATTTTCTCTGCCGCCTCGTCGCCGACGGCGAGATACGCTGGGTCGAGACGCGCACGGTCTTCCAGCGGTGCGCCGACGGCACCCGGGTCTGGAACGGCTACTGGCAGGACGTCACCGAGCGGTGCCAGGCCGAGCTGGCGCTCAAGGAGGCCGAAGGCTGGTTCCGCGCCATTCTCGAATCGGCGCCGGTCGGCCTGCTCGTGGTCGATGCCGACGGCAGCATCTCGCTCGCCAACCGCCAGGTCCAGAAGCTGTTCGGCTATGCGCCCGAGGAACTGCTCGGCCGCTCGGTCGAGACGCTGGTGCCGGCGAACTGCGGCATCGACCATCCGCAGCGCGTCGCCGATTTCTTCGCGTCGCCGCGCGAGGCGTCGATGGACAAGGGGCGCGGCGCCGATTCGCTGCGCAAGGACGGCAGCATCTTCCCGGCCGAGATCGGGCTGTCGCCGCTGCCGCGCCGCGAGGGCCGGCCGCTGCAGATGGCGGTGACGGTGGTCGACGTCTCGCTGCGCCGGCAGCAGCAGGAGGCGCTCTCCGCCGCCAAGGAGGCGGCCGAGGTAGCGACGCGGATGAAATCCGACTTCCTGGCCAACATGAGCCACGAGATCCGCACGCCGATGAACGCCATCATCGGGCTTTCCCACCTGCTGCTGCGGACCGGGCTGACGGCGCGGCAGAGCGACTACCTGCAGAAGATCCAGCGCTCCGGCCAGCACCTGCTCGACATCATCAACGACATCCTCGATTTCTCGAAGATCGAGGCCGGCCGGCTGAGCGTCGAGCATACCGACCTGGATCTCGACAAGGTGCTCGAGAACGTCGCCGACCTGATCGCCGACAAGGCCGCGGCCAAGGGGCTGGAGCTGGTCTTCGACGTGGCGCCGGACGTGCCCGACCGTCTCGTCGGCGATCCGCTGCGCCTCGGCCAGATCCTGATCAACTACGCCAACAACGCGGTCAAGTTCACCGAGCGCGGCGAAATCTCGGTCGAGGTGCGCGCGCTGTCGCGCTCGTCCGACGAGGCGACGCTGCGCTTCGCCGTGCGCGACACCGGCATCGGCCTCTCGCCGGAGCAGGCGGCGCAGCTCTTCCGCTCCTTCCAGCAGGCCGACACCTCGACCACCCGCAAGTACGGCGGCACCGGCCTCGGCCTGGTCATCTGCAAGCGGCTGGCCGAACTGATGGGCGGCGAGGTCGGCGTCGTCAGCGCGCCCGGCGAGGGCAGCACCTTCTGGTTCACCGCCCGCCTCGGCATCGGCCGCGGCGCGCCGCGCCGCAGGCCGCTCGCTGCCGACGTCCGCGGCAAGCCGGTGCTGGTCGTCGACGACAACGCGCACGCCCGCGCCGTGCTCAGCGAGCTGCTGATGGTCATGGGCTTTTCCGTCGCCGAGGTCGCCGACGGGCCGTCGGCGCTGGAGGAGATGGCGCGCGCGGGCCGGGCCGGCCGGCCGTTCGAGATCGTCTTCCTCGACTGGCGGATGCCGGGCATGGACGGCATCGAGGTCATGCGCCGGCTCGACGAAGCCATTGCCGGCGGCCTGCCGCGGCCGCACTGCATCATGGTCACCGCCTACGGCCGCGAGGAGGTGCTGCGCCAGGCCGGGGCGGCCGGCATCGGCAACGTGCTGATCAAGCCGGTGAACGCGTCGGTGCTGTTCGACGCGGTCGGGCAACTGCTCGGCGGCGCCGACGACGCGCCGCCCGTCGCCGCCGGGCGCGGCGACGCGCCGGAGCTGGCCGCGCTGGCCGGCGCCCGCATCCTGCTCGTCGAGGACAGCGAACTGAATCAGGAGGTCGCCTCCGAGCTGCTGCGCGGCGAGGGCTTCGTCGTCGACATCGCCGAGCACGGCGGCGTCGCGCTGGAGAAGCTGGCCGCGGCCGACTACGACCTGGTGCTGATGGACATGCAGATGCCGGTGATGGACGGCCTGGCGGCGACGCGCGCGATCCGCGCGCAGGCGCGCTTCGCCGCGCTGCCGGTGGTGGCGATGACGGCGAACGCGCTGGCCGGCGCCCGCGAGGCGTGCCTGGCGGCGGGGATGAACGACCACGTGGCCAAGCCGATCGAGCCGCGCGACCTGTGGGCGGCGCTGCGCCGCTGGATTCGTCCGCGGCCGCCGGCCGCGGCCGGGAGCGCGGGGGCGGGCGGCAGGGCGCCGCCGCCGGCCGCGCTGTTCGCCATCGCCGGCCTCGACGCCGCCGCTGGTCTGCGCCGGCTGCGCGGCAAGACGGATGCCTATCTTTCCATCCTGCGCCGCTTCGTCGCCGGCCACGCCGATAGCGCGGCGGTCATCCGCAATGCGCTGGCCGCGGGCGATGCCGCGGCCGCCGAGCGGGCGGCGCACACGCTGCGCGGCGTCGCCGGCAACGTCGGCGCCGACGCGGTGGCGGCGCTGGCCGGCGCGCTGGAAGCGGCGATCCGTGAGCAACAGCCGGACGAGCGGGTGGCGGCGGCGCTCGCCGCGCTGACGACGGCGCTCGGCGATCTCACGGGCGCGCTGGCCGGCGCGCTGGCGGCGGCCGAACCCGCCGCGCCGGCGGCGGTGGAGGCCGACCGCGCCGCGGCTGTCGTCGACCGCCTGCGGGCGCTGCTCGCCGACGACGACCCGGCGGCGGCTGAGCTGCTGCAGGGGAACGCCGGGCTGCTGCGCGCGGCGCTCGGCGATGCCTACGACGAAGTCGCGCGTGCCGTCGGCGCCTTCGATTTCGACACGGCGGCCGCGCGCCTGCGATCGCTTGGCGACGGCCGCATCTGAACGGGAGCCCGACCATGGACGACATGCCCGATGCCTTCGACCGGCCGACCGTACTGATCGTCGACGACACGCCCGACAACCTGGCGCTGATGTCGTCGCTGCTCGGTGACGCCTACCGGATCAAGGTCGCCAACGGCGGCGAGAAGGCGCTGCGCATCGCCGCCGGCGACAGCGCGCCGGACCTCATCCTGCTCGACGTCATGATGCCCGGCATGGACGGCCACGAGGTCTGCCGCCGCCTCAAGGCCGATCCGGCGACGTGCGAGATCCCGGTGATCTTCCTCACCGCGCGCTCGGCGGCCGAGGACGAGGCGGCGGGGCTGGCGCTCGGCGCCGTCGACTACATCACCAAGCCGATCAATCCGTCGATCATGCTCGCGCGCGTGCGCACGCACCTGCAGTTGAAGGCCGGCGCCGACTTCCTGCGCGACCGGAACGCTTACCTCGAACGGGAGGTGGCGCGGCGCACGCGCGAGGTGCAGGCGATCCAGGACGTGACCATCCTGGCCATGGCCTCGCTCGCCGAGACGCGCGACAACGAAACCGGCAACCACATCCGCCGCACGCAGTTCTACGTGCGCGCGCTCGCCGAGCGGCTGCGCGACCATCCGCGCTTTGCCGCCTACCTCACCGCCGCGCAGATCGACATCCTCTTCAAATCGGCGCCGCTGCACGACATCGGCAAGGTCGGCATCCCCGACCGCATCCTGCTCAAGCCGGGCCGCTTCGAGCCGGACGAGTTCGAGATCATGAAGACGCACACCACGCTCGGCCGCAAGGCGATCGAGCAGGCCGAGCGGCAACTGGGGATGCAGGTGGACTACCTCGCTTGCGCCAAGGAGATCGCCTGCGACCACCAGGAGAAGTGGGACGGCTCGGGCTACCCGGAAGGGCTGGCCGGCGACGCCATTCCGATCGCCGCCCGGCTGATGGCCGTCGCCGACGTCTACGACGCGCTCATCTCGCGCCGCGTCTACAAGGCGCCGATGCCGCACGAACAGGCCGTGGCGATCATCGCCGAGGGACGCGGGCGGCATTTCGACCCGGACGTCGTCGACGCCTTCCTCGACGCCGCCGACGAGTTCCGCGCCATCGCCGAGCGTTTTTCCGATCCCGACGGGGACGCCGCGGTCGAACCGAAGGCGGGCTGAACGCGGCCTTCAGCCGAAGCGGCGCAGGTGGATGGCGACCGAGATCTGCGCGCCAGCCAGCCCGAGCAGCGCGCCGATGCCGGCGAGCGCGGCGGCGTCGGCGGCGGTCGGGCCGCGCAGCGCGAAGCCGCTGCCGTAGAGCGCCGCCAGCGCGGCCACCGGATCGTTCAGCAGGTGCGTGCCGAGCGCCGCCAGCGCCGCCGCCAGGAGGCCGCCGGCGGCGCCCTGCAGCGCGCCGAAGTAGAGGAAGGGGCGGCGGATCCAGCCGTCGGTGGCGCCGATCAGGCGCGCCACCTCGATTTCCGCCGCCTGCGCCAGGATCTGCAGGCGGATGGTGTTGAAGGTGACGGCGACGAGCGCCGCCGCGAAGACGGCGCCGAGCATGGCGACGGCCAGCCGGCCGATGCGCAGCAGCGCGTCGAAGCGGTGCGCCCAGGCCGAATCGAGCTGCACGTGCGCCACCCGCGGCCAGCCGGCGAAGGTCTTGGCGAGCGCGTCCATGGCCGCCGGCGAGGTGTCGGCCGGCTCGACGACGAAGGCGTCGGGCAGGGGATTCCGCGGCAGGCTGGCGACGATCTCGGCCATGCCCTCGCCGCCCTGCAGGCGCTTGAGCGCCTCCTCGCGCGGCACGAAGCGCCAGGCGCCGGGCGCCGTCGACTGCAGCCGGGATTCGATTTCGGCGGCCGCCTTGCGGTCGGCGTCGGCGGCCATGAACAGGCTGATCTGCTGCACGCCGGAGGCGCTCCGCGCCGCCAGCCGGACGTTGTCGATGAGCAGCCAGCCGGCCGCCGGCAGCGTCAGCGCGATGCCGATGACGAACAGCGACAGCGCCGTGCTCAGCGGCGACGCGGCGATCCGGCGCAGCGCGTCGCGCAGCGCGTCGGCGTGCTGCACGAGCCAGCGCTTCATGCGGCGATCCTGCCGTGCGCCAGGCGCAGCACGCGCGCGCCGGGCTGCGGCTGCGGGTCGTGCGTGGCGACGATGACCGTCACGCCGACGCCGTGGAAGGCGCGGAAGATGTCGAGGATGCCGGCCGCCGACTCGGCGTCGAGGTTGGCCGTCGGCTCGTCGGCGAGCAGGATCGCCGGCCGGTTCACCACGGCGCGGGCGATCGCCAGCCGCTGCTGTTCGCCGCCGGAAAGGGCGACCGGATTGGCCTTCGCCCGTTCGAGCAGGCCGACCTTGTCGAGCGCCGCCTGCGCGCGGCGCAGCGCCTCGTGGCGCGGCGTGCCGACGATGGCCAGCGGCAGCAGCACGTTTTCCAGCGCGTTGCGGTCGAAGAGCAGCTTCTGATCCTGGAAGACCAGGCCGAAGTTGCGGCGCAGGTAGGGGATGGCGCCCGGACGCAGCGCGGCGAGGTTCTGGCCGTTCACCACGATGCCGCCGGCGGTCGGCCGCTCGATGGCGGCGAAGAGCTTGACCAGCGTCGACTTGCCGGCGCCCGAGTGGCCGGCGACGAAGACCATCTCGCCGGTGGCGATCTCGCAGCTCACGTCGGCGAGCGCGGTCAGCCCGCCGGGGTAGCGCTTGCCGACGCCGGAGCAGACGATCATTCCGGAAGCTCCGATTGAGGGCGGGAACACCTACCGCAGAGGCGCAGAGGCGCAGAGGGGACGCAGAGAAGATCGGAAAGAGTCATCCTTGCCTTGGTTTCCTCTGCGAACCTCTGCGCCTCTGCGCCTCTGCGGTGGGGGTCGACTGCGCTTTTCAGGATCATTCGAACATCGCGTCCACGAAGTCGCGGGCGACGAAGGGGCGCAGGTCGTCGATGCCCTCGCCGACGCCGATGAAGCGCACCGGCTTCGGGCACTGGCGGGCGATCGCCGCCAGCGCGCCGCCCTTGGCCGTGCCGTCGAGCTTGGTGACGACGAGGCCGCTGACCGCGATCGCCTTGTCGAAGGCCTTCACCTGCGCCAGCGCGTTCTGGCCGATGTTGGCGTCGAGCACCAGCAGGGTCTCGTGCGGGCCGCTCGGCTCGGCCTTCTGGATGACGCGGCGGACCTTGGCGATCTCCTCCATCAGGTGCAGTTGCGTCGGCAGCCGGCCGGCGGTGTCGGCGAGCACGACGTCGATGCCGCGCGCCTTGGCCGCGCCGATGGCGTCGAAGATCACCGCCGCCGGGTCGCCCGATTCCTGCGCGATCACCGTCACGCCGTTGCGCTCGCCCCAGGTCATCAACTGCTCGCGCGCCGCGGCGCGGAAGGTGTCGCCGGCGGCGAGCAGCACCGACTTGCCCTGCGCCTGGAAATACCGGGCCAGCTTGCCGATCGAGGTCGTCTTGCCGGCGCCGTTGATGCCGGCGAGCATGACGATGAACGGCCGGTGGCCGGCGACGTCGAGCGGCGCCTCGAGCGGCTGCAGCAGCGCGCACAGCGCGTCGGCGAGCGCCTGCTGGATGGCTTCCGGCGTTTCCAGCTTGTCCTTCTTCGCGCGCGCCTTCAGGTCGGCGAGCAGGTGCTCGGTGGCCTCGATGCCGATGTCGCTGGTGAGCAGCAGGGTTTCGAGTTCTTCGAGGAGTTCGTCGTCGACCTTGCCGCGGGCGAAGATCGACTTCATCCTGCCGCCGAACTGCGCGCGCGTGCGGGCGAGTCCGGCCTTCAGGCGTTCGCGCCAGGACGGCGCGGCAGCGGCCGGCGCCGCGGCGTCGTTGTCGGTGGATTTTTTCAGGAAGCCAAACATGCGGGGTCCGGGTCGTGGGAGGGCTGTGCCGCGAACTGCGGCCCGCCGGGGCGATGTTAAGATGGGCGCCCCGACGAGCCGATCCGCTCGCCGCCGCAAATTTTAACAGAAGCCCCCTGATGACCATGCGACGACACCTCCTCGCCTCACTGCTCGGGCTGGCCTGTACCCTCGCCGCGCCGCCCGCCCTCGCCAACCCCTACGAACACCGGCTCGCCAACGGCCTACGCGTCATCGTCAAGGAAGACCGGCGCGCGCCGACCGCCGTGCACATGGTCTGGTACCGCGCCGGCTCGATCGACGAGACGAACGGCACCACCGGCGTCGCCCACGTCCTCGAACACATGATGTTCAAGGGCACGCCGACGGTCGGGCCGGGCGAGTTCAACCGCCGCGTCGCCGACGCCGGCGGCCGCGACAACGCCTTCACCAGCCGCGACTACACCGCCTACTTCCAGCAGGTGCCGAAGGAAAAACTGGACGAGATGATGGCGCTGGAAGCCGACCGCATGCGCCACCTGACGCTCTCCGCCGACGAGTTCGCGCAGGAGATCAAGGTGGTCATGGAGGAACGCCGGCTGCGCACCGACGACCAGCCGCAGTCGCGGCTGTTCGAGGCGATGAACGCCGTCGCCTTCCAGTCGCATCCCTACCGCCGGCCGATCATCGGCTGGATGAGCGACCTCGAACACATGACCGCGCAGGACGCGCGCGACTGGTACGAGCGCTGGTACGTGCCGAACAACGCCTACGTCGTGGTCGTTGGCGACGTCGACCACCGGGAGGTGTTCCGCGCCGCCGAGAAGCACTACGGCGGACTCAAGGCGCGGCCGCTGCCGACGCGCAAGCCGCAGGACGAGCCGGCGCAGGCCGGCGTCCGCCGGCTGACGGTGAAGGCGCCGGCCGAACTGCCGGTGCTGATCATGGGCTACCGCGCGCCGGTGCTGCGGGACGTCGAGCAGGACGTCGACCCCTACGCCCTGGAAATGCTCGGCGCGGTGCTCTCCGGCCACGGCGCGGCGCGCTTCTCGAAGCACCTGGTGCGCGAGCAGCGCCTCGCCGTCTCGGCCGGCGCCGACTACGACGCCACGGCGCGCGGCCCGGGCATGTTCTACCTGGTCGGCACGCCGGCGCCGGGCAAGACCGTGGCCGAGATGGAGGCCGGCCTGCGCGCCGAGATCGCGCGCATCCAGCAGGACGGCGTCAGCGCCGAGGAACTGGAACGGGCGAAATCGCAACTGGTCGCCGGCGAGGTCTACAAGCTCGACTCGATGTTCGCGCAGGCCATGGAGATCGGCCAGATGGAGGCCGTCGGCCTGCCCTACGGCCAGAGCCGGCGGATCATCGAGAAGCTGCAGGCGGTGAGCGCCGAACAGGTGCAGGCGGTCGCCCGCCGCTACTTCGCGGACGACGGCCTGACGGTCGGCGTACTCGACCCGCAGCCGCTCGACGCGGCGGCGGCGCCTCGCCGCTTCGCGGCGCCGGTCCGGCACTGAGGGGAATTTCGGGAATGAACACGATGACACGGAAACTCCTTCTCGCGCTCGGCCTCTTCGCCGCCGCCCTCGCCGCCCAGGCCGGCGTCCGCATCGAGCACTGGCAGGCGCCGTCCGGCGCCCGCGTCTACTACGTCGAGGCGCGCGCGCTGCCGATCGTCGACGTGCAGGTCGATTTCCCCGCCGGCGCCGCCGCCGATCCGGCCGACAAGGCCGGGCTGGCGCAGCTCACGCGCGGCCTGATGGACCTCGGCGCCGGCGGCATGGACGAGAACGAGGTGGCGACGAAGCTCGCCGACATCGGCGCGCGCTTGGGCGGCGGCGCCGACACCGACCGCGCCAGCGTCGGCCTGCGCACGCTGGCCATGCCGGAAAAGCGCGAAGCCGCCTTCGCCATCCTGCGCGCCGTGCTCGCCGAGCCGCGCTTCGACGCGGGCATCTTCGAGCGCGAGCGCTCGCGCACCGTCGCCGCGCTGCGCGAGTCGCTGACGCGGCCGGAGACGATCGCCGCGCGCGCCTTCTGGTCGGCGCTCTACGGCGAGCACCCCTACGGCCGGCAGCCGACGGTCGAGAGCCTCGGCCGGATCGCCGCCGGCGACCTGCGCGCTTTTCATGCCGCACGCTACACCGCGCGCTCGGCGGTGATCTCCATCGTCGGCGACATCGGCCGCGCCGAGGCCGAGGCGCTGGCGCAGCGGCTGACCGAGGCATTGCCCGCCGGCGAGCCGCCGGCGCCGGTGCCGGCGGCAACGCTGCCGCCGGCCGGCGAGGTGCGCCTGCCGCACCCGGCGGCGCAGGCGCACATCCAACTCGGCCTGCCGGCGCTGAAGCGCGGCGATCCCGATTTCTACGCGCTGCTCGTCGGCAACTACAGCCTCGGCGGCGGCGGCTTCGTCTCGCGGCTGATGAAGGAGGTGCGCGACAAGCGCGGCTTCGCCTACAGCGTCTACAGCTTCTTCGCGCCGATGCAGGCCGCCGGGCCGTTCCAGATCGGCCTGCAGACCAAGCGCGAGCAGGCCGGCGACGCACTCAAGGTGGCCCGCGACGAACTCTTGCGCTTCCTCGCCGAGGGACCGAGCGAGGAGGAACTGGCGGCGGCCAAGGCGAACATCGTCGGCAGCTTCCCACTGCGCCTCGACTCCAACCGCAAGATCCTCGACAACGTGGCGGCGATCGCCTTCTACGGGCTGCCGCTCGACTACCTCGACACCTACGCCGACAAGGTCCGCCGGGTGACGGCCGCCGACGTGCGCGCCGCCTTCGCCCGCCACGTCAGGCCGGAACATCTGGTCACGGTCGTGGTGGCCGGCGATTGATTGCGGCCTCGGGCAGGTCCGCGGGCGGCACCGGCCGTCTGCGCATCGTCGGCGGCGAGTGGCGCCGCCGCGTGCTGCGCTTCCCCGAGTCGGAAGGGCTGCGGCCGACGCCGGACCGGGTGCGCGAGACGCTGTTCAACTGGCTCGGCCAGGATCTGTCCGGCCTTTCCTGCCTCGATCTCTTCGCCGGCAGCGGCGCGCTCGGGCTGGAAGCGGCCTCGCGCGGCGCCGAGCGGGTCGTCCTCGTCGAGCGCTCGCCGGCGGCGGCCGACGCGCTCGCCGCCAATCTGCGCCTGCTCGGCGCCGGCGGCAGGGTGGAGCTTGTGCGCCGGGATGCGCTAGAATTCGCCCTGTCGGCCCCGCAGCCCTTCGACGTGATCTTTCTCGATCCGCCGTATCGGCAGGGCTGGATCGAGAAACTCCGCCCGCTGCTGCCGCGCCTCGCCCATCCGGACACCCTCGTCTACGTCGAGGCCGAAGCCGCGCTGGACGGCATCGGCGACTGGCGTACGGTGCGCCACGGGCGGGCGGGACAGGTTTTCTATCACCTCATGCGGCGGGACGGGCCACAGGATGCTTGACCATCGAGTAGCGATCTATCCGGGCACCTTCGACCCGATGACCCGCGGCCACGAGGATCTCGTGCGCCGCGCCTCGCGGCTGTTCGATCACGTCGTCGTCGGCATCGCGCAGAGCCGCTCGAAGCGGCCGTTCTTCACGCTCGAGGAGCGGGTCGAGATGGCGCGCGAGGTGCTGGCGCCGTATGCGAACGTCGAGATCGTCGGCTTCTCCAACCTGCTCATGGATTTCCTGCACGAGCGGGGCGCCAAGGTGATCCTGCGCGGCCTGCGCGCGGTCTCGGACTTCGAGTACGAATTCCAGATGGCGGGCATGAACCGCAACCTCTATCCCGAGGTCGAAACGGTATTCCTGACGCCGGGCGAACAGTACATGTTCATCTCGGCGACGATGGTGCGCGAGATCGCCGTGCTCGGCGGCGATGTCGGCAAGTTCGTCCATCCGCTGGTGCACGCCCGGCTGGCGCAGAAAGTTTCCGAGTCGTTCAACAATTGAAGGAAAAGCAGCTATGGCTTTGATGATTACCGACGAATGCATCAACTGCGACGTGTGCGAGCCGGAATGCCCGAACGAGGCCATTTCGCAGGGCGCCGAGATCTACGAGATCGACCCCAACAAGTGCACGGAGTGCGTGGGCCACTACGACACGCCGCAGTGCGTCGAGGTCTGCCCGGTCGATTGCATTCCGAAGGATCCGGGGAACGCCGAGACGACCGACCAGCTCTGGATCAAGTACGAGAAGCTGACCGGCAACAAGCGCGCCTGAACGCGCTTCGCCGGCAGCGGCGGAATGCGAGGCGTCGTCCCCCCTGGCGGGGTGCGGCGCCTTTTCGCTTTCAGAGGTTGACCACCATCTGGTCGTCCGCGTCGACCTCGGCGTGCAGCGCCTGCCGGGTGCCGGCGACGAGGGCGGCGAGCGCGGCCAGTTGCCCGGTGAGGGTGGATTCGACGTGCGTCAGCTCCTCGATCCGCTCCTCCAGCGTGTCGGTCGCCTGGTGGATGCGCCGGATGCTTTCCAGCCGGCGCTTGAGCCGGATCTGGTGCTCGCGCACCTGCGTCTCCATCGGCGCCATGATCGCCTTCAGCCAGCCCTCGGCGTGCCGGTTGGCGTGCTCGAAGGCGCGCCGCACCTGCATCGCCACCTCCTCGAAGAACTTCTGCGTGAGGTGGCTCTTCTCGTGGCGCAGGAGCTGGAACATGGTGTTCAGGTGCGTGTCGCACCAGGTTTCCAGGCGGTCCAGCTCCTTCTCGTAGCGCAGCAGCGAGAAGCGGGCCGGGCTGCCCAGCTTGAGGCCGTGCTCGACCGCGAACTTGCGGTAGATGGCTTCCATCATCCGGTGGATCTCGTCGACCTCGCCGCGCGATTTTTCCAGCGCCTCGCGGCTGACCGCGAAGAAGTTGGCCATGGCTTCGGAGAGCTGCCTGGAAAAGGCCGCCTCCTGCATCGTCTCGCGCGTCGACTGCGTCAGCGCGCGCAGCGAGTCCAGGCCGAGATGGGCGAAGAGCTTGTTGGTCAGCGCCGAGAACACGCTGCGCACCGCGTAGTAGCGCTGCAGGCCGACCTCGAACTCCTCCTTCTCGGCGCGCACCTTGCCCATCATGTATTCGACGACGCCGCGGTTCTTGCCGCGCAGCTCGGTGAGTTCGGCGAGCTGCTCGCGCAGGCCGGCGAGCCGCGATTCGAGCAGGCCGGCGGCGCGCGCGGCGAGTTCGTCGAACTCGCTGCCGCTGTCGTCGCGGACGATCTCCTGCCGGGCCGGAATCAGCTCCCCGGAGAGCGCCTGCTCCAGCGCCGGCAGCCGGCTCCTGGCGAGCAGCGCCGGGTCGTCGTTGATCTTGGCGACCAGGCCCTTCTGCGCGGACACGGGGAAAATCCGGTGCGCCGGCAGGTCGAGGATGCGCGCGCAGTCGTCGACCTGGCGGGCGATCTCGGCGTCGATCTCGGCCTCGCGCTTCAGTTCGTCCCACTGTCCGTCGATCTTGTTGAGCACCACCAGGCGGCCCTTCTTGCGGCCGGACGGGGCGTCGACGTGCGCCTTCCAGACGGCCAGGTCGGACTGCGTGACGCCGGTGTCGGCGGCGAGGATGAAGAGCACCGCGTGCGCGTTCGGCAGCAGCGACAGCGTCAGCTCCGGCTCGGTGCCGATGGCGTTCAGCCCCGGCGTATCGAGGATGACCAGCCCCTGCTTGAGCAGCGGATGCGGAAAGTTGATGATGGCGTGCCGCCAGCGCGGAATCTCGACCCGGCCGTCGGCGTCGGCGCGCAGGGCGCCGGCCTCCTCGCCGTCCAGGTCGAAGCCGAGCCGCCCGGCGGTCGCGCGGTCGACGCGGACGGTCTCGCTGACGTGGCGCATCGCCTCCTGCATGGCCTCGGCCGAGGCCACGTCGAGCGGCACGCTGCGCCACTCGTCGGGAAAGCGGCGGTATTCGGCGACGCCGGCGCTGCCCTCGCGCGTCTCGATCGGCAGCAGCTCGACGCAGGGCGGCTTCGCCGGGTCGTACATCAGCTCGGTCGGGCACATCGTCGTGCGGCCGGCGGACGAGGGCAGCATGCGGCTGCCGTAGTCGGCGAAGAAGATGGCGTTGATCAGCTCCGACTTGCCGCGCGAGAACTCGGCGACGAAGGCGACGTGCAGCCGGTCCTCGCGCAGGCGGTCGAGCAACTGGCCGAGGCGCAGGTCGGTCTGCGCGTCGTTCAGTTCGTTGTCGGCGAGCCAGTCGCGGAAGCCTTCGATCCGGTCCCCGAGGCGGCTGCGCCATTCGGCGTAGGCGGCGAGCTGCTGGGCGAGCAACATGATTGCGTCCTGTCCGTGCGGATGCCGGAACTCTATCACGAGTCGAATGGAATCAACGGGATATCCCCGCCGGCTTTCAGCGCTGGCAGCGCGGACACCAGAAGGTGCTGCGGCCGGCCTGGCGGACGCTCTTCACCGGCGTGCCGCAGGTCGGGCACGCTTCGCCGGCGCGGTCGTAGACGGCGCAGTGCAGTTGGAAGCAGCCGGCGCCGCCGTCGCTGTGCACGTAGTCGCGCACGCTGCTGCCGCCGGCCTCGATCGAGTCGGCGAGCGTCTGCCGGATCGCCGTCGCCAGCCGGTCGCAGCGTTCGCCGCCGATGCGGTTGGCGGCGCGCAGCGGCGAGACGCCGGCGCGGAACAGGCTTTCCGACGCGTAGATGTTGCCGACGCCGACGAGCAGCCGGCCGTCCATCAGCACCGGCTTCACCGGCGCCGAACGTGCGGCGAGCGCGGCGTGCAGCCAGCGGCCGTCGAAGCCGGACGACAGCGGCTCGACGCCGAGGCCGGCGAGCAGCGGGTGGCGCTCCGGTGCCTCGGCGGTCCAGACCAGCGCGCCGAAGCGGCGCGGATCGCGCAGGCGCATGACGGTATCGGCGAATTCGAGGTCGAAATGATCGTGCTTCTGCGGCGGTGTGCCCGGCGCCACCAGGCGCAGGCTGCCGGACATGCCGAGATGCAGGATCAGCCAGCCGTCGCCGAAATCGAAGAGCAGGTACTTGCCGCGCCGCCCGATGCCGTGGAGCGTGCGCCCGGCGAGCAGGCGCGGCAGCTCCGGCGGGATTTCGTGGCGCAGCCGGGGCGTGCGCAGCGCGGCGGCGCGCACGGTCTTTCCCGGCAGGAAGGGGAGGAGGCCGCGGCGGCTGACTTCGACTTCGGGCAGTTCGGGCATGACGGAAGGGGGAGCGACTTGAGAGCGTGGAGAAAAGGCCATAACATCCCGAACCATTATTGCCCGAACGTTTCCAATCTTCCACACGGGCAAGCAGGGACACCATGAAACCGATCCAGCGCGCCGCGTTCGCCGCGGCGCTTGTTCTGACCTTTTCGGCGTCGGCGGCGGCCGCCGGCGCCGGGGCGAAACCCCCGCGCGCGACGCCGATGCCTCCTGCCGGGGAAGTGTCCGCCCGCAGCCACTCGGGGCAGGTCGTCTACCAGGTGCTGCTCGGCGAGATCGCGCTGCAGCGGGGCAACCCCGACCTGGCGGCGAGCGCCTACGCCGACCTCGCCTTCCGCACGCGCGATCCCAAGGTGCTCGAACGCGCCGTCGAGGTGGCCAGCATCGCCCGCCGCTTCGACATCGCCTACGAGCTGTCTCGCCTGTGGGTCGGGGTCGAGCCGGCCTCGGCCGCCGCCCGGCAGACGCTGGCGGCGGTGCTGATCATGCAGAACCGGACCGGCGAACTCGGTCCGCAGCTCTCGGCGCTGCTCGAACAGGACCGGGAGAATCTCGCCGACAACCTGATGCGCCTGAACCGCATGCTCGCCCGGATACAGGACAAGGCCGCCGTCTACGGCATGCTGGAGCACGTCCTCGCCCCCTACGCGGGCATCGCCGAGGCGCACTACGCGCTGGCCACCGCGGCCTTCCACGCCGGCGACCGGACGAGCGCGCTGATGGAAGTCCGCAAGGCCGGCGCCCTGCGCCCGGACTGGGAGACGGCGGCGCTGTTCGAATCGCAACTGGTCGCGCGCGACTCGACCGAGGCGGCGATCGGCGTCCTCGAACGCTTCGTCGCCGCCCACCCGAAGGCGCGCGAGGTGCGCCTGCATCTCGCCCGCGGGCTGATCTCCGAAAAGCGCTATCCCGAGGCCAAGCGGCACTTCGAGCAGATGCTCGCCGACGATCCGGACAGCGTCGAGCTGATCTACCCGGCCGCCGTCCTCGCGCTGCAGCAGAACGATCCGGCCACCGCCGAGCCGCTGCTGCGCCGCCTGCTCGAACGCGGCGCGGCGAGCGAGCGCGGCATCGCCGCCTATTACCTCGGCCAGATCGCCGAGGACCGCGGCGACCCGGCCGAGGCGATCGCCCTCTACAAGCAGGTGGCGATCGGCGAGCAGTTCGTCCCCGCCCAGGTGCGCGTCGCCAGCCTGCTGCAGAAGGCCGGCGGCGGCCTGCCGATGGCGCGCACGCACCTGCAGGAGTCGGGCCGGCGCTACCCGCCCGGACAGATCCAGTTCCTCGTCGCCGAGGCCCACCTGCTGCGCGACGCCGGCCACGACGACGAGGCGCTGGCCTTGCTCGACCGGGTCATCGCGCAGCAGCCGGAGCAGGCCGACGCGCTCTACGACGCGGCGCTGCTCGCCGAGAAGCTCGGCCGCATGGAGACGGTCGAAACCAACCTGCGCCGCGTCATCGCGCTGCAGCCGGCCAACGCGCACGCCTACAACGCCCTCGGCTACAGCTTCGCCGACCGCGGCATCCGCCTCGACGAGGCCCGGCAACTGATCGTCAAGGCCGTCGAGCTGGCGCCGGAAGACCCGTTCATCATGGACAGCATGGGCTGGGTGCTCTACCGCCTCGGCGACCTGCCGGGCGCGCTCGCCCAACTGCAGAAGGCTTACGCGCTGCGCGCCGACGCCGAGATCGCCGCGCACCTCGGCGAGGTGCTGTGGACCCTCGGCCGCCGCGACGAGGCGCTGAAGCTGTGGCGCGACGCCGACAAGCGCTTCCCCGACAGCGACGTGCTCAAGTCCGTCCGCCAGAAGTTCGCGCCCTGAGCGCCGCCGTGCCGCGTCTGCTGCCGCTTTTGCCAGCGCTCCTGCTCGCCGCCTGCGCCGTGGCGCCGCCCGTCGCCGACGGCCTGCCGCCGCGCGCCGCGGTCGGCGACTTCGCGCTGGAGGCCCGCTTCTCGCTGACGCACGAGGCCGAGCGCCACGCCGGCCGCCTCGCCTGGCAGCGGCGCGGCGCCGACGACGAACTGCGCATCCATTCCCCGTTCGGCCAGACCGTCGCCGAGATCTTCATCGACGCGCGGCAGGCGCGCCTCCTCGCCGCCGACGGCCAGGAGCGCACGGCGCCGGACGCCGAAAGCCTGCTGCGCGAGGTGCTCGGCTACCCGCTGCCGATCACCGACCTCGCCGCCTGGGTGCTCGCCCGGCCGCGGCCGGGCGCGCGGATCGAGGCGGACGCGCTGGGCCGGCCGCGCGAGATCGCCGACGCCGGCTGGCGGATTTCCTACGACTACGAGGGCGAGACGGCGGACGCGCTGCCGTCGCGGCTGATCGTCACGCGCGACGGCGGCCCGGAACTGCGCCTGCGCATCGAGGAGTGGCGCGCGCCATGAGCGCCCCCGCCCGGCCGCCCGAAGGGGTCGCTCATCCTCCCTTGGGGAGGGCGGAGCAGGGGTTTCGCGGAGCACGGCTCCGCGCCTGCGGAGCGGGCCGGCTGTGCAAAGCCGGCCCTCCGTCGCACAGCGACAGGAGGGTCGTCCCGTGAGCGATTGGGACTGGCACAGCGCCTGGCCGGCGCCGGCCAAGCTCAACCTCTTCCTGCACGTCGTCGGCCGCCGCGACGACGGCTACCACCTGCTGCAGACCGTCTTCCGCTTCGTCGACCGCGGCGACGTGCTGCGCTTCTCGCCGCGCGCCGACGGCGAGGTGGCGCTGGCGACGCCGCTGCCCGGCGTGTCGCCGGAGTCCGACCTGACGGTGCGCGCCGCACGCCTGCTGCAGGCCGAGACCGGCTGCCGCGACGGCGTCACGATTTCGCTGGAAAAGCGCCTGCCCATGGGCGGCGGCCTCGGCGGCGGCAGCTCGGACGCGGCGACCGTGCTGCTCGCGCTCAACCATCTGTGGCGCCTCGGCCTGCCGCGCGAACGCCTGCAGGCCATCGGCCTCGCGCTCGGCGCCGACGTGCCGATCTTCGTCTACGGCCGCAACGCCTTCGCCGAAGGCGTCGGCGAAGCCTTCACGCCGGTTGCGCTGCCGCCGGCCTGGTACGTGGTGCTGGAACCGCCGGTGCAGGTGCCGACGGCCGAGATCTTCCGCTCGCCGGCGCTCGTCCGCGACACGCCGGCCGTCGCCGCGCGCGACTGGCGGCCGGGCGTCGGCGGCAACGACCTGGAACCGGTCGCCGCCGGCCTCTACCCGGCGGTGGCCGAGCACATCGGCTGGCTGTCGGCCTTCGGCCGCGCGCGCATGACCGGCTCGGGCGCCTGCGTCTTCGCCGAATTCGCGGAACGGCCGGCGGCCGAGGCCGTGCTCGCGCAACTGCCGGCCGGCATGCGCGGCTGGCTGGCGGCCGGGCTGCCGCAGCACCCGCTCGCCGCGCTCTGAGCCGGCGCCGCGCTCAGGCGGCGAGCGCCGGCGGTGCCGCCGGCCGGCCGGCGACGCTGGCCGCCTCGACGGCGTCGAGGAACTCCTGCCCCCAGCGGTGGATGTCGTTGTGGCGGACGACCTCGAACAACTGCCGCATGCGCGCCTCGACCTCCGGCCGGCTCATCGTGATCGCCTGCGCCAGCGTGTCGGTCAGGTCCTTGACGTCGTGCGGGTTGGTGAGCAGGGCGCCGTGCAGCTCGGCGGCAGCGCCGGCGAACTCGGAGAGGACGAGCACGCCGGCGCTGCCGGCCAGCCCGTGGGTGGCGACGAATTCCTTGCAGACGAGGTTGAGGCCGTCGCGCAGCGGCGTCGTCCACATGATGTCGGCGAGCGCGTAGTAGGCGATCACTTCCTCGAACGGCAGCGGCCGGAAGAAGAACTGCACCGGCGTCCACGAAAGCGTCGAGAAGCGGCCGTTGATACGTCCGACGGCGCCCTCGATGCTGGTCTGCAGGCTGTCGTAGACGGTCATCTCGCGCGCCGCCGGCACGCAGACGGCGATCAGCGAGACGCTGCCGGCCAGTTCCGGCCGCGTTTCCAGCAGGCGCTCGAAGGCGAGCAGCTTTTCCAGCGTGCCCTTGGTGTAGTCGAGGCGCTCGATCGACAGGATCACCCGCGTGTCGCCGACCTGCGCGCGCAGCGCCGCCGTCAGCTCGCCGGTGCGCGCGTCGTCGAGGATGCCGCCGATGCGCGCTAGGTCGACGCCGATCGGATGCGCGCCGAGGCCGATGCGGCGGCCGTGCACCGCGATCGCCGTGGTCACCTCGTCGAGGCCGACGGCGCAGCCGTAGCTGAGGTAGCGCGGGGCGCAGGCGCGCCGTTCGACGACGTCGAGCGGCGCCACGCCGCGCGCCACGTCGACGAAATTCTCCGCCTGGCGCGGAATGTGGAAGCCGACGTAGTCGCACTGCAGCAGGCTGCCGACGATCTCGCGGCGCCAGGGCAGCACGTTGAACACGTCGGCCGACGGGAAATAGGTGTGGTGGAAGAAGGCGATCTTCAGGTCCGGCCGCAGCTCGCGCAGGAAGGCCGGCACCATCCACAGGTTGTAGTCGTGGATCCAGACCGTTGCGCCCTCGGCGGTCTCGGCCGCGGTGCGACGGGCGAAGAGGCGGTTTACGTCGAGGAAGACCTGCCAGTCCTCCTCGCGGAACACGGCGCGTTCCCAGAAGGTGTGCAGCGTCGGCCAGAAGGCTTCCTTGGAGAAGCGCTTGTAGAACACGTCGACCTCCTGCTTGCTCAGCGGCACGCGGGCGGCGACCAGCCCCGGATAGCGCTCGGGGTCGACCTCGACGTGGGTCTCGAACGGCTGCGCCCGGCGCGCGTCGTGGATCGCCCAGGCCACCCACGAGCCGGGCCGGCCGGCGGAGAAGAACGAGAGCAGCGACGGGATGATGCCGTTCGGCGAGGTCGGCCGGCGGCGGACGGTGCGGCCTTCCTCGACCGTCTCCTCGAAGGGCAGGCGGTGATAGACCATGGCCAGGTCGGCCTTGCCGCGGTCGCCGCTGTCGAGCAGCGCGGCGGCGGCGCCGCGCGGGCCGAGAAAGCCGAAATGGGCCAGCGCGTCGAGGATGCCGCCGCAGCCGGCGCGCTCGGCGTGCAGCACGTGCGACAGGCCGCGCGTGGCGGCGAGCAGCGCCGGCTCCGAGTCGCCGACGCAGACGCCGTTGAAGCCGTGCTGGTACATCGACAGGTCGTTCAGCGTGTCGCCGGCGACGAGCACCGCGTCGGTGTCGATGCCGGAGAGGCGCACCAGCGCGGTCAGCGTGCTGCCCTTGCTCGTGCCGCGCGGCAGGAGGTCGAGGTAGCGGTCGGCCGAGAAGAGGACGTCGCAGCCGAGCGCCGCGGCGAGCCGGCGGATCTCCGGCGTGACGTCGGCCGCGTCGCAGAAGTACGAGCAGCGGCGCTGCTGCGGCACCTCCTGCCGCTCGATGCCGGCGAAGGCGGCCATGGCTTCGGCGACGACGCGCTCGCCCGGCCAGCGGGCGTCGATCTCCGACTGCAGCGGCTGCACCGGCTGCCGCGTGCGGCCGTCGACGACCGTCGCGCCGACGTCGCAGACGATGTAGTCGGGAATCGGGATGGTCGGATCGGCGAGGATGGGCAGGACCACCTCCAGCCCGCGGCCGGTGACGAAGGCGAGCTTGATTTCCGGGTGGGCGTTGATCAACTGGTACAGGCGCTGCCTGTCTTCGGGGGAACCGGCGAGAAAGGTGCCGTCGAGATCGGTTGCCAGCAACATGGGCTGCTCCTCTGTCTGAAAGGCCGACACGGAGGCCGACGCGATGGCCCGGCCAGGGGCGCGGGTTCGGTTGGGCGGGGCGGGCGCCGGGGATGCCGGTCGGCGGATCGCCGATCCGGGGGCGGGGCGCCTGCGCAGGGGGTGTATTCTATCATCGTTTTGTATTGATTTCACTGGTGCCGTCATTTAATATGCAAATATCTTATTCTCAAAGGAATCTAATTGCGGCCGTTGAATAAATATTTTCCTTTTACATCAATGGATATTGCGTGTTTTTCCCCATGGTTTCGGTCGTGATTTGTTTGATGTGCAATCGCTGGTAAATCAGTTTTCCGGCGGTAAAGTGACGTTTTATGCATTGATGTCTGTGCGGCGAATGCCTGGTTCATCGTTTTAATGCAATTCGCGTCGAATGTTGAAGCAATCTCTTGGGCGCCTGATCCGTTCCTTCTGGGCGGCGGATATCCCGATATGGGCCGAGGTCCTGATCGCGCTGGTCAACGTCTTCGTCATCCGCGTGCTCAAGGCGCGGCTGGCGGCGTCCGCGCCGGACGCTCGCAGGGCTTGGCGCCTCCCGAAATTTCCTGTAACATCCGCGCCTCGTTCGAAAGCTCCGGCTTGCGGACGGCCGCTGGGGAGTCGCCAAGTTGGTCAAGGCACCGGATTTTGATTCCGGCATTCGAAGGTTCGAATCCTTCTTCCCCAGCCACCGAATTCCAAATCGATCCGGGCGGGTTCTGCAGACCTGCCCGTATTGTTTTCTGCGGCGGATGAGCGACGGCTCGGAGCGACGAGATGGCTTACGACAGCTTGATGATTTTCACCGGCAACGCCAACCCGAAACTGGCGGCCGAGGTCTCGAAGCGCCTGCACATCTCGCTCGGCCGCGCCAACGTCGGCCGCTTCTCGGACGGCGAGGTCAGCGTCGAGATCGACGAGCACGTGCGCGGCAAGGACATCTTCGTACTGCAGCCGACCTGCGCGCCGTCCAACGACAACCTGATGGAGCTGCTGGTGATGGTCGACGCGCTCAAGCGCGCCTCCGGCGGCCGCATCACCGCTGCCATCCCGTACTTCGGCTACGCCCGCCAGGACCGCCGCTCGCGTTCGTCGCGCGTGCCCATCGCCGCCAAGCTCGTTGCCAACATGCTGATGGCCTCGGGCGTCGACCGCGTGCTGACCATGGACCTGCACGCCGAGCAGATCCAGGGCTTCTTCGACATTCCGGTCGACAACATCTACGCCCTGCCGATCCTGCTCGACGATATCCAGAAGCAGAACTACGAGAACCTGATGGTCGTCTCGCCGGACCACGGCGGCGTCGTCCGCGCCCGTTCGCTCGCCAAGCGCCTCGAATGCGACCTGGCGATCATCGACAAGCGCCGGCCGAAGGCCAACGTCTCGGAAGTGATGAACATCATCGGCGAGGTCCAGGGCCGCACCTGCGTGATCATGGACGACATCGTCGACACCGCCGGCACGCTGTGCAAGGCCGCTGCCGCGCTGAAGGAGAGCGGCGCCGGCAAGGTGCTCGCCTACTGCACGCACCCGGTGCTCTCCGGCGCCGCCATCGAACGCCTGCACGACTCGCAGCTCGACGAGTTGGTCGTCACCGACACCATTCCGCTCGCCGAGGAGGCGCTCGGCTGCAAGCGCATCCGCCAGCTCTCGGTGGCCGACCTGCTGGCCGAGACGATCCGCCGCATCAGCAACGAGGAATCGGTCTCGTCGCTGTTCATCGAATGATTTTCGCCCCCCGGCCTGGTCGCGGGCCGGGGGTTTTCAACGCAGCACCCAGGAGCAACAACCATGCAATTCGAACTGACCGCAAAAAAGCGCACTGACCAGGGTTCCGGAGCGAGCCGCCGCCTGCGTCGCGCCGGCCGCGTTCCGGCCATCGTCTACGGCGGCGCCGAAGCCGCCCAGGCGATCGAACTCGACCACAACACCATCCTGCTGAACCTGCGCAAGGAAGCCTTCCACGCCTCGGTCCTGACGCTCGACATCGACGGCAAGAAGGAGCCGGTCCTGCTGCGCGACAGCCAGATGCACCCGTACAAGGCGATCGTCCTGCACATCGACTTCCAGCGCGTGGACCCGAACCAGAAGCTGCACCAGAAGGTGCCGCTGCACTTCGTCAACGCCGACGTGGCGCCGGGCGTGAAGCTCTCCGGCGGCCTCGTCTCGCACGCGCTGAACGAACTCGACGTGACCTGCCTGCCGGTCAACCTGCCGGAGTTCATCGAAGTCGACCTGAAGGAACTGAAGGTCGGCCAGTCGATCCACGTCAAGGATCTCACCCTGCCCAAGGGCGTCTCCGTCGTCACCCACGGCCAGGACAGCAACCCGGTCGTCGTCTCGATCGTCGCCAAGAAGGGCGGCAGCGACGAAGCCGCGCCGGCCGCCTGAGTCGTCCGCGCCTGAAGATCAGCCGCCGTCCGGCCGCGAGGCCCGCGGCGGCTTTTCGTTTCAGCACGCCATGAACGCTCCCCGCCTGATCGTCGGTCTCGGCAACCCCGGCGCCGAATACGAGGACACCCGGCACAATGCCGGCGCCTGGTTCGTCGATCGCCTCGCCCGCGACCTGAAGGTTTCGCTCGCGCCGCAGGCCAAGTTCTTCGGACTCGCCGGCCGCGCCGGCGACGTCTGGCTGCTGCGGCCGACGACCTACATGAACCGTTCCGGGCAGTCGGTGGCGGCGCTGGCGCGTTTCTACAAGATCCCGCCGGCCGAGGTGCTCGTCGTGCATGACGAGCTGGACCTGCCGCCCGGCGGCATCCGCGTCAAGCAGGGCGGCGGCGCCGGCGGCCACAACGGCATCAAGGACATCCAGTCGCATCTGTCGACGCCGGATTTCTGGCGCTTGCGCCTCGGCGTCGGCCATCCGCGCAACCTGAACCTGGCGCAGGAAGTCGTCGACTTCGTACTGCACCGGCCGCGTGCCGACGAGCGCGAAGCCATCGACCGCGCCATCGACCGCTGCCTGCTGGCCTGGCCGAAGCTGGCCGCCGGCGACTACGCCGCCGCGCAGCAGCAACTGCACGGCAAAACCGTCTGAGGAATCTTCCATGAGCATGAAATGCGGCATCGTCGGCCTGCCCAACGTCGGCAAGTCCACCCTCTTCAACGCGCTGACCAAGGCCGGCGTGGCGGCGGAGAACTACCCGTTCTGCACCATCGACCCGAGCGTCGGCGTCGTCGAGGTGCCGGACCGGCGGCTCGCCAGTCTCGCCGAGATCGTCAAGCCGCAGCGCGTGCTGCCGGCGGTGACCGAGTTCGTGGACATCGCCGGCCTGGTCGCCGGCGCGTCGAAGGGCGAGGGCCTCGGCAACCAGTTCCTGGCCAACATCCGCGAGACCGACGCGATCGTGCACGTCGTGCGCTGCTTCGCCAACGACAACGTGATCCACGTCTCCGGCAACGTCGATCCGATCCGCGACATCGAGGTCATCGACACCGAGCTGGCGCTGGCCGACCTCGCCACCGTCGAGAAGGCGCTGAACCGCTACCGCAAGCCGGCCAACGCCGGCGACAAGGAAGCCAAGCTCCTCGTCGCCGTGCTCGACAAGTGCTACGCGCAGCTCGACCAAGGGAAGCCGGTGCGCGCGCTCGACCTCTCCAAGGAAGAGTGGGGCAACCTCAGACAGTTCTGCCTGATCACCGCCAAGCCGGTGCTCTACGCGGCCAACGTCGCCGAGGACGGCTTCGAGAACAACCCGCATCTCGACGCCGTGCGCGCCCGCGCACGGGAAGAGAAGGCCGAGGTGGTCCCCGTCTGCGCGGCGATCGAGGCGGAGATCGCCGACCTCGACGACGAGGAGAAGCAGATCTTCCTCGCCGACCTCGGGCTGGAGGAGCCGGGCCTCGACCGCCTGATCCACGCCGGCTACCACCTGCTCGGCTTGCAGACCTACTTCACCGCCGGCGTCAAGGAAGTGCGCGCGTGGACCATCCACCGCGGCGACACCGCGCCGCAGGCCGCCGGCGTCATCCATACCGACTTCGAGCGCGGCTTCATCCGCGCGCAGACGATCGCCTTCGACGACTTCATCAAGTACGGCGGCGAGCAGGGCGCCAAGGAAGCGGGCAAGATGCGCGCCGAGGGCAAGGATTACGTCGTGCAGGACGGCGACGTGCTCAACTTCCTGTTCAACGTCTGACGGCGTTCGCTTAAACCAGAGTCGCCATGTCGATGACGAAGCGGTACTTCACGTCGCTCTTCAGCATCCGCTCGTAGGCGGTGTTGATGTAGTCCATCGGAATCGTCTCGACGTCGGAGACGATGCCGTGCTCGGCGCAGAAATCGAGCATTTCCTGCGTTTCCCGGATGCCGCCGATCAGCGAGCCGGCGAGCTGGCGGCGCTTGAGGATCAGGCTGAACACCTGCGGCGACGGATGCGGGCTCTCCGGAGCGCCGACCAGCGTCATCGTGCCGTTGCGCTTCAGCAGGCCCAGGTAGGCGTCGAGGTTGTGCGGCGCGGCGACGGTGTTCAGGATGAAGTCGAGGCCGTTGGCGTGGGCGGCCATCCGTTCGCGGTCGGTCGAAATGCAGACCGCGTCGGCGCCCAGGCGCAGGCCGTCGGCGACCTTGCCGGCCGAGGTGGTGAACAGCGTTACGTGCGCGCCCAGCGCATGCGCGATCTTGATCGCCATGTGACCGAGGCCGCCCAGGCCGACGACGCCGACCTTCATGCCGGGGCCGACCCGCCAATGGCGCAGGGGCGAGTAGGTGGTGATGCCGGCGCAGAGCAGCGGGGCGACGGCGGCCAGATCCTTTTCGTCGTGGCGGATGCGCAGCACGAAGGACTCCTTGACGACGATGTTCTGCGAGTAGCCGCCGTGGGTGTTTTCGCCGCCGAAGAGCGGCCCGTTGTAGGTGCCGGTGAAGCCGTTGTCGCAATACTGCTCCTCGCCTTCGGCACAGGCCGGGCAGTGCCCGCAGCTATCGACCATGCAGCCGACGCCGGCGAGGTCGCCGACCTTGAAGCCGCGGACCCGGTCGCCGACCGCGACGACGCGGCCGACGATCTCGTGGCCCGGCACGGACGGATACAGGGTGTTCCTCCACTCGTTGCGCACGGTGTGGAGGTCGGAGTGGCAGACGCCGCAATAGAGAATCCGGATCTGCACGTCCTCCGGCCCCGGCGTGCGGCGTTCGATGTCGAAGGGTGCGAGCGGGCTGGTCGCCGTCTGCGCGGCGTAGGCTTTGGCTTTGATCGTCATGCGTTTCTCCGGTTGGGTGAGCAGAAGCGTAATTTAGCAATCCGCCCGCCGCGAGAACAGATGCCCAGGCCGCGGGGCGCGCGTTCTTTCGTGCTATATAGGGCGGCAGATCGTCCGACCCCGCTTCTCCCCGTGCCAGCCGACAACCGTTTCTGCCGACGAATGCCCCGTCCCCGGGAGGCGCGGTGAACGCGGCCGTCCGCCGCGGCCGCTTCGCGCCGTCGCCGACCGGTCCGCTGCACTTCGGATCGCTCGTTGCCGCCGTCGGCAGCTACCTCGACGCCCGCGCCGGCGGCGGCGAATGGCTGCTGCGCATCGAGGACATCGACGCGCCGCGCAACGTGCCCGGCGCCGAGGCGTCGATCCTGCGCACGCTGGAGGCGCTCGGCTTTGCCTGGGACGGCGTGCCGCTCTACCAGTCGACGCGCCTCGACCGCTACCGGGCGGCGCTCGACGCGCTGTGCCAGCAGGACGACGCCTACCCTTGCGCCTGCTCGCGGCGGGAGGTCGCCGACTCCCGGCAAGGGCCGTCGGTGGACGGCGGCCGCGTCTATCCTGGCACCTGCCGCGCCGGCCTGCCGCCTGGTCGCACGGCGCGCGCCTGGCGGCTGCGCGTGCCCGACGCCGCCGTCGGCTTCGTCGACCGCGTGCAGGGTGAGGTCGTGCAGAACCTCGAACGCGAGGTCGGCGACTTCGTGCTGCTGCGCGCCGACGGTCAGTTCGCCTACCAACTGGCGGTGGTCGTGGACGATGCGGAGAGCGGCGTCACCGACGTCGTCCGCGGCGCCGACCTGATCGATTCGACGCCGCGCCAGATCTGGCTGCAGCAGCGCCTCGGCGCGGCCACGCCGCGCTACGCGCACCTGCCGGTGGCGACCAACGCCGCCGGCGAAAAGCTCTCCAAGCAGACCCTGGCGCCGGCCGTCGACGCCGCCGGCGGCGTGCCGCTGCTGGCGCGCGCGCTGCGCTTCCTCGGCCAGGCGGTGCCGGCGGAGATCGACAGGATGCCGCCGTCCGAATTCTGGCCGTGGGCCATCGCGCACTGGCGCCTCGACGCGGTGCCCCGCCGCCGCGGCATCGTCTGTCCGGATCAGTGCTTGCCGCCGTAGCCGGCGAGGCCGATCGCCAGGCGGACGATCTGGTAGCAGCTCCAGCGCAGCAGCCGCGACGGCCACGACAGGCGCTGCCAGTCCTGCGTGCGCAGTTCGACGGCGCCGCCGACGATGGCCTCGTCGAGGCTTGCCCGCAGCGTGCGCGCGAAGCCGGCGTCGCGCACGACGACGTTCGCCTCCTTCGCCAGCAGCAGGCTGAAGGGGTCGATGTTCGACGAACCGACGGTCGCCCACTCGTCGTCGATCACCGCCACCTTGGCGTGCAGGAAGCTCGGCTGGTACTCGAAGATGCGCACGCCGGCGGCGAGCAGGCGGCCGTAGAGCGCCTGCGTCGCATAGTGCTGCAGGCGGTACTCGACTCTCCCCTGGAGCAGCACGGCGACGCGCACGCCGCGGGCGGCGGCGGCGAGCAGCGCGCGGCGGAAGCGGAAGCCGGGCAGGAAATAGGCGTTGGCGATCAGGACGTCGTTCCGCGCGCGGTCGATGGCCTCGATGTAGGCGTCCTCGATGGCGTGCCGGTGACGGATGTTGTCGCGGATGACGAAGGCCGCCGTCTCTCCGCCGGCCCGGGACAGCACCGGCGCGATCTGCCGGCGTCCGCCGTGGCGCCGGCGCAGGCTGGCCCAGACGACGATTTCCCAGAGGCGCAGCATGACGCGCCGGATCGGCCGGATCAGCGGCCCCTCGACGCGCACCGCGTAGTCGTAGCGGGGCGCCGCCGCGTCCGGCGGATTGAGGTCGTCGACGATGTTGATGCCGCCGACGAAGGCAACGCGCGCGTCGATCATCGCCAGCTTGCGATGCAGGCGGCGCAGGCGGTGGCGGCGCAGCCGGAAGCGGGCGATCTCGCGCCGGTACACCAGCGCGTGCACGCCGGCGGCGGCGAGTTCGGGCAGCACGGTGTCGATGCTGCCCGCGGCGCCGAAGCCGTCGACCAGCAGGCAAACCTTGACGCCGCGGCCGGCGGCGCGCTTCAGCGCGTCGATCACCGGTCGGCCGCTGGCGTCGTCCTCGAAGATGTAGGTTTCGAGGCGGACCTCGCGCAGCGCCCCGTCGATGGCGGCGATCAGCGCCGGAAAGAATTCGCGGCCGCTGTTGAGCAGCGTCAGCCGGTTGCCGGGCAGGAACTCAGGCGCCATCTCGCAGCAGATGCGCCGACAGCGCGGCGTGGTCGGAGATCTGCGACCAGGGCGTGCCGAAATGCACCTCGGCGCGCTCGACCGAGAAACCGCGCACGTAGATGCGGTCCAGCCGGAACAGCGGCCGGCCGGCCGGAAAGCTCTTCGCCGGCCGGCCGGCGGCGCCGCAGAAGACCTCGGTCAGGCCCAGCCGCTCGCTGAGCACGTCGTCGGCGCGGTTGCGCCAGTCGTTGAAGTCGCCGGCGATGATCAGCGGCGTGTCCTGCTGCGCGATGCGCTCCAGGTAGTCGGCGAGCGCCGTCATCTGCCGGACGCGCGAGCGCCCGAACAGCGACAGGTGCACGCAGACGCAGTGCGCCGTGCCGCCGTTCGGCAGCGCGATCTGGCTGTGCAGCAGGCCGCGGCGCTCGAACTGCAGGTGCGTGACGTCCTGATTGTGGGCGTCGAGGATCGGAAAGCGGGAGAGGATCGCGTTGCCGTGATGGCCGTGGTCGTAGATCACGTTCCGGCCGTAGGCGGTCGCCGCCCAGACGTCCTCGGCGAGGAACTCGTGCTGCGGACCCTCCGGCCAGTTGTCGTGGCGGTCCGCGTGCTTCAGGTGCAGCCCCTGCACCTCCTGCAGGAAGACGATGTCCGAGTCGAGGTGGCGCAGCCGCTCCCGCAGTTCGTGCACCATCATGCGCCGGTTGAACTGCGAGAAGCCCTTGTGGATGTTGTAGGTGGTGATGCGTAGGGAATTCGGCATCGCGTCATTCTACTGACAAGCCTGCGCGCTGTCCGCCGGCTCGCCCCCGGCGCCTCTCGGCCCCGGTCGTCGGGCAGCGGCACCGGCGGGGTGTGGAAAAATCGTGCGGCCCCTCGCACGCGGCGCGGAATTTTGATACCATGCGCCTCCGGTTTCGCGAAAGCATTTGACAGGCTTCCGTCGAATGACCATAATTCTCCGTTTCATCGGAGGGGTTCCCGAGCGGTCAAAGGGATCAGACTGTAAATCTGACGGCTCTGCCTTCGAAGGTTCGAATCCTTCCCCCTCCACCAGTTTTTGTTGTGTCGCGAACGTCGCAGTCGAGGTTATGGTTTGGTTTGCGCGGGTGTAGCTCAATGGTAGAGCTGAAGCCTTCCAAGCTTAAGACGAGGGTTCGATTCCCTTCACCCGCTCCACGCCGCGGCTGTTTTTTGGTTTTGGTAGCAGTGTAGCCGCATCCTCCGGGAGGCAACCGGACGGGCCCATGTAGCTCAGTGGCAGAGCACTCCCTTGGTAAGGGAGAGGTCGGCAGTTCAATCCTGCCCATGGGCACCATCGATCGGCGCGACAGGTATCGTTGATCTTTCGACTATTTGAGGAGCCGGGAAATGGCCAAGGGAAAATTCGAACGTACGAAGCCGCACGTGAACGTAGGGACGATCGGGCACGTTGACCACGGCAAGACGACGCTGACGGCGGCGATCACGACGGTGCTGTCGCGGAAGTTCGGCGGCGAGGCGAAGGCGTACGACCAGATCGACGCGGCGCCGGAAGAGAAGGCGCGGGGCATCACGATCAACACGGCGCACGTGGAATACGAGACGGAGACGCGTCACTACGCGCACGTCGACTGCCCGGGCCACGCGGACTACGTGAAGAACATGATCACGGGTGCGGCGCAGATGGACGGCGCGATCCTGGTGTGCTCGGCGGCCGACGGCCCGATGCCGCAGACGCGCGAACACATCCTGCTGGCGCGCCAGGTGGGCGTGCCGTACATCATCGTCTACCTGAACAAGTGCGACATGGTCGACGACGCCGAACTGCTCGAGCTGGTCGAGATGGAAGTGCGCGAACTGCTGTCGAAGTACGAATTCCCCGGCGACGACGTGCCGATCATCAAGGGCTCGGCGCTGAAGGCGCTGGAAGGCGACCAGTCGGACATCGGCGAACCGTCGATCTTCGCGCTGGCCGCTGCGCTGGACAGCTACATCCCGACGCCGGAGCGCGCCATCGACCAACCGTTCCTGCTGCCGATCGAAGACGTGTTCTCGATCTCGGGCCGCGGCACGGTGGTGACGGGCCGCGTCGAGCGCGGCATCGTCAAGGTCGGCGAAGAAATCGAGATCGTCGGCATCAAGCCGACGGCCAAGACGACCTGCACGGGCGTTGAAATGTTCCGCAAGCTGCTCGACCAGGGCCAGGCGGGCGACAACGTCGGCGTGCTGCTGCGCGGCACGAAGCGCGAGGAAGTCGAGCGCGGTCAGGTGCTGGCGAAGCCGGGCTCGATCACGCCGCACACGCACTTCACGGGCGAGGTGTATGTGCTGTCGAAGGACGAAGGTGGTCGTCACACGCCGTTCTTCAACAACTACCGTCCGCAGTTCTACTTCCGGACGACGGACGTGACGGGCGCGATCCAACTGCCGGAAGGCACGGAGATGGTGATGCCGGGTGACAACGTGTCGATGACGGTGAAGCTGATCGCGCCGATCGCCATGGAAGAGGGTCTGCGCTTCGCCATCCGCGAAGGCGGCCGCACCGTCGGCGCCGGCGTCGTCGCCAAGATCATCGAGTAAGAAGGATTGGCGGGGTGGGCCTCGGGCGCGCCCCGCAGTCTCTGCCGCAGGGGCATAGCTCAATTGGCAGAGCGTCGGTCTCCAAAACCGAAGGTTGGGGGTTCGAGACCCTCTGCCCCTGCCACCAACAATTAAGATCGCGATAGTGATGGCCGACAAGATCAAGTTTGCGCTGGCGCTGGTTCTGCTTGCGGCCGGCGTGGCCGGCTTTTACCTGCTCGCCGAGCACGCCATGATCCTGCGGGTTCTTGCCGTTCTCGCGGGCGTCGCCGCCTCCATCGCGGTCGCCTGGTTCACCGAGCCGGGCAGGCGTTTCTTGGTGTTCTCCCAGGAGTCCGTGACGGAGGCGAAGAAAGTCGTCTGGCCGTCGCGCAAGGAAACGATGCAGACGACCGGCATGGTGTTCGCCTTCGTCGTCGTCATGGCGGTTTTTCTCTGGCTGACTGACAAGAGCCTGGAATGGGTCTTCTACGACCTGATTCTGGGCTGGAAGAAATCATGAGCAAGCGCTGGTATGTCGTTCACGCCTATTCGGGCTTCGAGAAAAGCGTTCAGCGTGCGCTGATCGAGCGCGTCGCGCGTTCCGGCATGGACGACCTGTTCGGTCGCATCCTGGTGCCGGTCGAAGAGGTCGTCGAATTGAAGGGCGGCCAGAAGAGCATCTCCGAGCGCAAGTTCTTCCCCGGCTACGTGCTGGTGGAAATGGAGATGAACGACGAGACCTGGCATCTGGTGAAGAGCACGCCGAAGGTGACCGGTTTCGTCGGCGGCACGGCGACCAAGCCGACGCCGATTTCCGAGAAGGAAGTCGACAAGATCATGCAGCAGATGCAGGAAGGGGTGGAGAAGCCCCGTCCGAAGGTGCTGTTCGAGATCGGCGAGGTGGTGCGCGTCAAGGAAGGTCCGTTCACCGACTTCCACGGTTCGGTCGAAGACGTGAACTACGAAAAGAACAAGCTGCGCGTGTCGGTGACCATCTTCGGTCGCGCCACGCCGGTCGAGCTGGAATTCGGCCAGGTCGAGAAGGCCTGAGCCGGCCGAGGTTTCGGGATCTCCGGCGGTCCCCGCCCGCAAGGGTGAATTCGCCGGAAGAGGAGCGCTGGTAGCCCGTCCCGGAAGGGAGGGGTGAACGCGCGTTACCACTCGTTGACAGGAGCCATCATGGCAAAGAAGATCGTCGGCTACATCAAGCTGCAAGTACCGGCGGGCAAGGCCAATCCTTCGCCCCCGATCGGTCCCGCGCTGGGTCAGCGCGGCCTCAACATCATGGAATTCTGCAAGGCCTTCAACGCTCAGACGCAGGGCGTCGAGCCGGGCCTGCCGATCCCCGTGGTGATCACCGCCTACGCGGACAAGTCCTTCACGTTCATCATGAAGACGCCGCCGGCGACCATCCTCATCAAGAAGGCGGCCGGCATCAAGTCCGGCTCGGCGAAGCCGCACACCGACAAGGTCGGCTCGCTGACGCGCGCCCAGTGCGAGGAAATCGCCAAGACCAAGATGCCGGACCTGACCGCCGCCGACATGGACGCGGCCGTCCGCACCATCGCCGGTTCCGCCCGCTCGATGGGCATCACCGTGGAGGGACTCTGAAATGGCTAAGCTCAGCAAGCGCCAGAAGGCCCTCGCCGGCAAGATCGACCGCAACAAGCTGTACGCCGCCACCGATGCGCTGACGCTGGCCAAGGAAGCGGCCGTCGCCAAGTTCGACGAGTCGATCGACGTCGCCGTCAACCTCGGCATCGACGCGCGCAAGTCGGACCAACTGGTTCGCGGCTCCGTCGTGCTGCCGGCCGGTACCGGCAAGAGCGTGCGCGTCGCCGTCTTCGCCCAGGGCGACAAGGCCGAGGCTGCCAAGGCCGCCGGCGCCGACATCGTCGGCTTCGACGATCTGGCCGCCGAGGTCAAGGCCGGCAACCTGAACTTCGACGTGGTCGTCGCCACGCCGGACGCGATGAAGATCGTCGGCCAGCTCGGCCAGATCCTCGGTCCGCGCGGCCTGATGCCGAACCCGAAGGTCGGCACCGTGACCATGGACGTCGCCACCGCCGTGAAGAACGCCAAGGCCGGTCAGGTCCAGTACCGTACCGACAAGGGCGGCATCGTGCACGCCACGATCGGCCGCGCCTCGTTCCCGGTCGACAAGCTGGAACTGAACCTGAAGGCGCTGATCGAAGCGTTGCAGAAGGCCAAGCCGGCTGCCGCCAAGGGCCAGTACCTGAAGAAGATCGCCGTCTCGAGCACGATGGGCCCGGGTGTGCGCATCGACCAGACGTCTCTGGTCGCGCAGTAAGGAATTTGCCCCGGGCTCGCCCCGGGGTTCGAGCTTTGAGCCGTCGTCCGGGTTATGGGCGGCGGATCGTCAAAGACCGCAGGTGCGAAGGATGTGAGTCCTTGCTTAAGCGAAAGGCCTGCGCAGACGGTGTACTCAGAACAGGATTTATGCCGCTCCGGCCGCAACGGCCGGGCGGCCTGCTCCTGATCCAGGTCGCCGTGGGTGCGGCGGGATGTTCCCGCCGCGTGTGGACTTGAAAGGAGAAAGGACCCATGGGTCTCAATCTTGACGACAAGAAGGCCGTAGTGGCCGAGGTGTCGGCACAGGTGCAGAACGCCCAGACGATGGTCGTCGCCGAATACCGTGGCATCGAGGTGAGCCATCTCACCGTGCTGCGGAAGAAGGCGCGCGAGTCTGGCGTCTACCTGCGCGTGCTGAAGAACACCCTCGTGCGTCGCGCCGTCGCGGACACCCCGTTCGCCGGCCTCGCCGAGCAGATGGTCGGCCCCCTGATCTACGCGATTTCCGAAGACGCCGTGGCTGCCGCCAAGGTGCTCAACGACTTCGCCAAGGGCAACGACAAGCTGGTACTGAAGGCGGGCTGCTACGGCGGCGACCTCCTCGACAAGGCCGGCGTCCAGGCACTCGCCTCCATCCCCAGCCGCGAGGAACTCCTCGCCAGGCTGCTCGGCGTCATGCAGGCGCCGGTGTCGGGCTTCGCCGGTGCGCTTGCCGCGCTCGCCAAGAAGCGCGAGGAAGAGGGCGCCGCGGCCTGATCCCGTCGCTACGCTTACTACGCAAATACACGCAAAGAATCTGTTTTAGGAGCTAATCAAATGGCTATCAACAAAGAAGACATCCTCGAAGCCGTCGCCGGTATGACGGTCATGGAACTGAACGACCTGGTCAAGGCGTTCGAAGAGAAGTTCGGCGTTTCCGCCGCCTCGCTGGCCGTCGCCGCGCCGGGCGCCGGTGCCGCTGCGCCGGCCGCCGAAGAGAAGACCGAGTTCACCGTCGTCCTGACCGCCGCCGGCGACAAGAAGGTCGAGGTCATCAAGGTCGTCCGCGCCGCCACCGGCCTGGGCCTCAAGGAAGCCAAGGACCTCGTCGACGGCGCGCCGAAGCCCGTCAAGGAAGCGATTCCGAAGGCCGATGCCGACGCGCTCAAGAAGCAGCTCGAGGATGCCGGCGCCAAGGTCGAGATCAAGTAATCTCGCTCCGGTGACGCTGGGCTGGCGGCAGAATTGCCGCCGGCCCTTTTGCGCTTTTCTGGAAACGGGTCGGACGAAGCCCGGAATTTCGTCGCTGGCAGCACTCAAACGAAAGCGCGACGCGCGCGCTTCCGTTTGATCGTTGCAGTACCCGGAGCGGGCGCGCCGCCTGACCGGGAACCCCAGGACTTATTGCCCACGGAGCTCGGAGCAAACATGACCTACTCCTATACCGAGAAAAAGCGTATCCGGAAAAGCTTCGCCAAGCGCGCCAGCGTGCTTGACGTGCCCTTCCTGCTGGCGACGCAGCTCGATTCCTACACCCAGTTCCTGCAGGCGGCGGTGCCGCCGGTGCAGCGCCGGAACCAGGGCCTGCAGGCGGCGTTCACGTCGATCTTCCCGATCGTCAGCCACAGCGGCAACGCCCGTCTGGAGTTCGTCAGCTTCCAGTTGGCCGAGCCGACCTTCGACGTCAAGGAATGCCAGCAGCGCGGCCTGACCTTCGCCTCGGCGCTGCGCGCCAAGGTGCGACTGGTGATCATGGACCGCGAGGCGCCGGACACGGTCAAGGAAGTGAAGGAGCAGGAGGTCTACATGGGCGAGATTCCGCTCATGACCACCACCGGTTCCTTCGTCATCAACGGCACCGAGCGCGTCATCGTTTCGCAGCTCCACCGTTCGCCGGGCGTCTTCTTCGAGCACGACCGCGGCAAGACCCACTCCTCGGGCAAGCTGCTCTTCTCGGCGCGCGTGATTCCCTACCGTGGTTCGTGGCTGGACTTCGAGTTCGATCCGAAGGACATCCTCTTCTTCCGCGTCGACCGCCGCCGCAAGATGCCGGTGACGACGCTGCTGAAGGCCATCGGCCTGACGCCGGAGCAGATCCTGCGCACCTTCTTCGACTTCGACACCTTCTTCGTCGGCAAGAAGACGGTCGACTTCGAGCTGGTGCCCGAGCGCCTGCGCGGCGAGGTCGCCCGCTTCGACTTCTGCGACAGGTCGGGCAAGGTCATCGTCGCCAAGGACAAGCGCATCACCGCCAAGCACATCCGCGACCTCGATGCCGCCGGCATCAAGCGCATCGCCGTGCCCGAGGACTTCGTCGTCGGCCGCGTCGTCGCGCAGAACATCATCGACCGCGAGACCGGCGAGATCCTCGCCGGTGCCAACGACGAAATCACCGAGTCGCTGCTGAAGAAGCTGCAGGAAGCCGGCGTCGAGGAGCTGCAGACGCTCTACACCAACGACCTCGACCGCGGCGCCTTCATCTCGAACACGCTGCGCACCGACGAGACCGTCTCGCGCCAGGCCGCGCGCGTCGCCATCTACCGCATGATGCGTCCGGGCGAGCCGCCGACGGAAGAGGCGGTCGAGATGCTCTTCCAGGGGCTCTTCTACTCCGACGAGCGCTACGACCTGTCGGCCGTCGGCCGCATGAAGTTCAACCGCCGCCTGCAGCGCCCGGACGTGATCGAACACAAGGTCATGGTCTCGCAGGTGCCGTCGAAGAACGAGGCGGTGGTCAACGCCATCATCGAGATCGCCGGCGGCGTCGCCTCGGCGGTCCAGGACCTGCTCGGCGAGCTGCACTACGGCCCGCGCGCCGTTGCCGAGAACCTGACGCAGGCCGAGGCCGAGGCGCTGGCCGCCAAGCTGAAGTCGCTCGGCGCCCAGAGCGAAGTGCGCGAGCAGTTGACGCTGTCGCCGCGCGACATCGTCGAGGTCATCCAGATCCTCGTCGAGCTCAGGAACGGCCGCGGCGAGATCGACGACATCGACCACCTCGGCAACCGCCGCGTGCGCTCGGTCGGCGAACTCGCCGAGAACCAGTTCCGCGCCGGCCTCGTGCGCGTCGAGCGCGCGGTCAAGGAGCGCCTGAGCCAGGCCGAGTCCGACAACCTGATGCCGCACGACCTGATCAACGCCAAGCCGATCAGCGCCGCCATCAAGGAATTCTTCGGCTCCAGCCAGCTCTCGCAGTTCATGGACCAGACCAACCCGCTCTCCGAGATCACGCACAAGCGCCGCGTCTCGGCCCTCGGCCCGGGCGGTCTGACGCGCGAGCGCGCCGGCTTCGAGGTGCGCGACGTGCACCCGACGCACTACGGCCGCGTCTGCCCGATCGAGACGCCGGAAGGTCCGAACATCGGCCTGATCAACTCGCTGGCGCTGTTCGCCCGCACCAACGAATACGGCTTCCTGGAGACGCCGTACCGCAAGGTCGTCGACGGCAAGGTCACCGACCAGATCGAATACCTGTCGGCGATCGAGGAAGGCCGCTACGTCATTGCCCAGGCGAACGCGATGCTCGACGACAAGGGCGCGCTGACCGACGAACTCGTCACCTGCCGCGAGAAGGGCGAGACCATCCTCGCCGAGCCGTCGCGCGTGCAGTACATGGACGTGGCGCCGGGCCAGATCGTTTCGGTCGCCGCCTCGCTGATCCCGTTCCTCGAACACGACGACGCGAACCGCGCGCTGATGGGCGCCAACATGCAGCGCCAGGCCGTGCCCTGCCTGCGTCCGGAGAAGCCGGTGGTCGGCACCGGCATCGAGCGCACCGTCGCCGTCGACTCGGGCACCGCCGTGCAGGCGCTGCGCGGCGGCGTCGTCGACTACGTCGACGCCTCGCGCATCGTCGTCCGCGTGAACGACGACGAGACCGTGCCGGGCGAGGTCGGCGTCGACATCTACAACTTGGTGAAGTACACCCGTTCCAACCAGAACACGAACATCAACCAGCGTCCGACCGTCAAGGTCGGCGACGTCATCGCCCAGGGCGACGTGGTCGCCGACGGCGCCTCGACCGACAAGGGCGAGCTGGCGCTGGGCCAGAACATGCGCATCGCGTTTATGCCGTGGAACGGCTACAACTTCGAGGATTCGATCCTGATCTCCGAGCGCGTCGTCGCCGACGACCGCTATACCTCGATCCACATCGAGGAACTGACGGTCGTCGCCCGCGACACCAAACTCGGCCCCGAGGAAATCACCCGCGACATCGCCTCGCTCGGCGAGGTGCAGCTCTCGCGTCTGGACGACTCCGGCATCGTGTACATCGGTGCCGAGGTCGAGGCCGGCGACGTGCTGGTCGGCAAGGTGACGCCGAAGGGCGAAACCCAGCTCACGCCGGAAGAGAAGCTGCTGCGCGCGATCTTCGGCGAGAAGGCTTCCGACGTGAAGGACACCTCGCTGCGCGTGCCGTCCGGCATCGCCGGCACGGTCATCGACGTGCAGGTGTTCACGCGCGAGGGCATCGAGCGCGACAAGCGCGCCCAGTCGATCATCGACGAGCACCTGCGCGGCTACAAGACCGACCTCGCCGACCAGATGCGCATCGTCGAGCGCGACACCTTCAGCCGCGTCGAGCGCCTGATCACCGGCAAGGTCGCCAACGGCGGCCCGAAGAAGCTGGCCAAGGGCACGGCGGTGAGCAAGGACTACCTCGCCGGTCTCGATCCGCACCACTGGTTCGACGTGCGCATGGCCGACGAAGAGGTCGCGCAGCAGCTCGAACAGTTGAAGGAAGGCCTCGAGCAGACGCGCAAGGACTTCGACATCGCCTTCGAGGAAAAGCGCAAGAAGCTCACGCAGGGCGACGAACTGCCGCCGGGCGTGCAGAAGATGGTCAAGGTGTACGTCGCCGTGAAGCGCCGCCTGCAGCCCGGCGACAAGATGGCCGGCCGCCACGGCAACAAGGGCGTCGTCTCGCGCATCGTGCCGGTCGAGGACATGCCCTACGACAGGGATGGCAACCCGGTCGACATCGTGCTCAACCCGCTCGGCGTGCCGTCGCGGATGAACGTCGGCCAGATTCTCGAGGTCCACCTCGGCCTCGCCGCCAAGGGCCTCGGCTTCAGGATCGGCGAGATGCTGCGCCGCCAGGCCAATGCCAAGGAGATCCGCGGCTTCCTCGAGCAGATCTACAACGACCAGGGCAAGCCGGAGAACCTCGATGCGCTGAACGACGCCGAGATCGTCGCCATGGCCGAGAACCTGAAGGAAGGCGTGCCGTTCGCGACGCCGGTCTTCGACGGCGCCAAGGAAGAGGAGATCAAGGCCATGCTGCGCCTCGCGGGCATGCCGGAGTCGGGCCAGATGGTGCTGTTCGACGGCCGCACCGGCGAGCAGTACGAGCGCCCGGTGACCGTCGGCTACATGCACTTCCTGAAGCTGCACCACCTGGTCGACGACAAGATGCACGCGCGTTCGACCGGCCCGTACTCGTTGGTCACGCAGCAGCCGCTCGGCGGCAAGGCGCAGTTCGGCGGCCAGCGCTTCGGCGAAATGGAAGTGTGGGCGCTGGAAGCCTACGGCGCGTCTTACGTGCTGCAGGAAATGCTTACCGTGAAGTCCGACGACGTGAACGGCCGTACCAAGGTGTACGAAAACATCGTCAAGGGCGAGCACAAGATCGACGCCGGCATGCCGGAGTCGTTCAACGTTCTGGTCAAGGAAATTCGGTCGCTGGCGATCGACATTGACCTGGAACGCTACTGATTCGAGGACTGGGAGTTAAGCGATGAAAGCACTGCTTGATTTGTTCAAACAGGTAACGCAGGAAGAGGAATTCGACGCGATCACCATCGGCCTCGCGTCGCCCGAGAAGATCCGTTCCTGGTCCTACGGCGAGGTCAAGAAGCCGGAAACCATCAACTACCGCACCTTCAAGCCGGAGCGCGACGGTCTGTTCTGCGCCAAGATCTTCGGCCCGGTCAAGGACTACGAGTGCCTGTGCGGCAAGTACAAACGCCTGAAGCACCGCGGCGTGATCTGCGAGAAGTGCGGCGTCGAGGTGACGCTCGCCAAGGTGCGCCGCGAGCGCATGGGCCACATCGAGCTGGCCAGCCCGACCGCGCACATCTGGTTCCTGAAGAGCCTGCCGAGCCGCCTCGGCATGGTGCTCGACATGACCCTGCGCGACATCGAGCGCGTGCTCTACTTCGAGGCCTTCGTCGTCTGCGATCCGGGCATGACGCCGCTCAACCGCGGCCAGTTGCTGACCGAGGACGACTACCTGACCAAGGTCGAGGAATACGGCGACGACTTCCAGGCGCTGATGGGCGCCGAGGGCATCCGCGAACTGCTGCGCAACCTCGACCTCGACAGCGAAGTCGAGAAGCTGCGCGGCGAACTGGAAACCACCGGTTCGGAAGCCAAGAACAAGAAGATCGCCAAGCGCCTGAAGGTGCTCGAAGGCTTCCAGAAGTCCGGCATCAAGCCCGACTGGATGATCCTCGAAGTGCTGCCGGTGCTGCCGCCGGATCTGCGTCCGCTGGTGCCGCTGGACGGCGGCCGCTTCGCCACCTCGGATCTGAACGATCTCTACCGCCGCGTCATCAACCGCAACAACCGTCTGAAGCGCCTGCTCGAACTGAAGGCGCCGGACATCATCGTGCGCAACGAAAAGCGCATGCTGCAGGAGTCGGTCGACTCGCTGCTCGACAACGGCCGCCGCGGCAAGGCCATGACCGGCGCCAACAAGCGGCCGCTGAAGTCGCTGGCCGACATGATCAAGGGCAAGGGCGGCCGCTTCCGTCAGAACCTGCTCGGCAAGCGCGTCGACTACTCCGGCCGTTCGGTCATCGTCGTCGGCCCGCAGCTCAAGCTGCACCAGTGCGGCCTGCCGAAGCTGATGGCGCTCGAACTGTTCAAGCCGTTCATTTTCAACAAGCTCGAACTGATGGGCCTGGCGACCACGATCAAGCAGGCGAAGAAGATGGTCGAGTCGCAGGAGCCGGTGGTCTGGGACATCCTCGAAGAGGTCATCCGCGAGCATCCGGTCATGCTCAACCGTGCGCCGACGCTGCACCGCCTCGGCATCCAGGCCTTCGAGCCGACGCTGATCGAAGGCAAGGCGATCCAGTTGCACCCGCTCGTCTGCGCGGCCTTCAACGCCGACTTCGACGGTGACCAGATGGCCGTGCACGTGCCGCTGTCGCTGGAAGCGCAGATGGAAGCGCGGACGCTGATGCTGGCCTCGAACAACGTGCTGTCGCCGGCCAACGGCGAGCCGATCATCGTGCCCTCGCAGGACATCGTGCTCGGCCTCTACTACGCCACGCGCGACCGCATCAACGGCAAGGGCGAGGGCCTGTACTTCGCCGACGTCGCCGAAGTGACGCGCGCGCTGGCCGCCGGCGAGGTCGATCTGCATGCGCGCATCACCGTCCGCATCAAGGAATACGAGGACGACGGCAACGGCGGCTGGAACGAAAAGCTGACGCGCCACGAGACCACCGCCGGCCGCGCGCTGCTCTCCGAGATCCTGCCCAAGGGCCTGCCCTTCAGCGTGCTCGACCGGCCGCTGAAGAAGAAGGAAATCTCGAAGTTGATCAACGCGTCGTTCCGCCGCTGCGGCCTGAAGGAGACGGTCGTCTTCGCCGACAAGCTGATGCAGAACGGCTACGCGCTGGCGACCCGCGCCGGCATCTCGTTCTGCTCGGACGACATGCAGGTGCCGGCGAAGAAGTACCAGATCATCGCCGAGGCCGAGAAGGAAGTGAAGGAGATCGAGACCCAGTACACCAACGGTCTCGTCACCCAGGGCGAGCGCTACAACAAGGTCGTGGACATCTGGGGCCGTACCGGCGACCAGGTCGCCAAGGTGATGATGGAGCAGCTCGGCCACGAGGAAGTGGTCGACCGCCACGGCAAGAAGGTCAAGCAGGATTCCTTCAACTCGATCTTCATGATGGCCGACTCCGGCGCCCGCGGTTCGGCGGCGCAGATCCGCCAGCTCGCCGGCATGCGCGGCCTGATGGCCAAGCCGGACGGCTCGATCATCGAGACGCCGATCACCACGAACTTCCGCGAGGGCCTGAACGTTCTCCAGTACTTCATCTCGACGCACGGCGCCCGCAAGGGTCTCGCCGACACCGCGCTGAAGACCGCGAACTCCGGCTACCTGACGCGCCGTCTGGTCGACGTGACGCAGGATCTGGTGGTCACCGAGGACGATTGCGGCACCGAGAACGGCGCCACGATGAAGGCGCTGATCGAGGGCGGCGAGGTCATCGAGGCGCTGCGCGAACGCATCCTCGGCCGCGTCGCCGTGGCCGACGTGATCAACCCGGAAACCGACGAGACCGCCATCGAGGCCGGCACCCTGATCGACGAGGACGCCGTCGACCTGATCGACTCGCTCGGCATCGACGAGGTGCGCGTGCGCACGCCGCTCACCTGCGACACGCGCTACGGCCTGTGCGCCAAGTGCTACGGCCGCGACCTCGGCCGCGGCTCGCCGGTCAACGTCGGCGAAGCGGTCGGCGTCATCGCCGCGCAGTCGATCGGCGAACCGGGCACGCAGCTCACCATGCGTACCTTCCACGTCGGCGGCGCGGCTTCGCGCGCGGCCGTGGCCTCGCAGGTCGAGACGAAGAGCGCCGGCGTCGTCCGCTTCACGGCGACGATGCGCTACGTGACCAACGCCAAGGGCGAGAAGATCGTCATCACCCGCTCCGGCGAAGTGCTGATCACCGACGACAACGGCCGCGAGCGCGAGCGTCACAAGGTGCCGTACGGCGCCACGCTGCAGGTCAACGACGGCGAGGTCATCAAGGCCGGCGCCAAGCTGGCGACCTGGGATCCGCACACCCGCCCGATCATCAGCGAGTACGGCGGCACCATCAAGTTCGAGAACGTCGAGGAAGGCACCACCGTCGCCAAGCAGATCGACGACGTCACCGGCCTGTCGACGCTCGTCGTCATCGACCCGAAGCGCGGCGGTAAGTCGCAGACCAAGGGCCTGCGCCCGCAGGTCAAGCTGCTCGATGCCAACGGCGACGAGGTCAAGGTGCATGGCACCGAGCACGCGGTGGCCATGACCTTCCAGGTCGGCGCCATCATCACCGTGGTCGACGGCCAGCAGATCTCGGTCGGCGACGTGCTCGCCCGTCTGCCGCAGGAATCGGCGAAGACCCGCGACATCACCGGCGGTCTGCCGCGCGTCGCCGAGCTGTTCGAGGCGCGCACGCCGAAGGACGCCGGCCTGCTCGCCGAGTTCACCGGTACCGTCAGCTTCGGCAAGGACACCAAGGGCAAGCAGCGCCTGGTCATCACCGACCTCGACGGCGTCACGCACGAGTACCTGATCCCGAAGGACAAGCACGTGCTGGTGCACGACGGCCAGGTGGTGAACAAGGGCGAATCGATCGTCGACGGCGAACCCGATCCGCACGACATCCTGCGCCTGCAGGGCGTCGAGGCGCTGGCCCGCTACATCACCGACGAAGTGCAGGACGTCTATCGTCTGCAGGGCGTGAAGATCAACGACAAGCACATCGAAGTGATCGTCCGCCAGATGCTGCGCCGCGTGAACATCGTCGATCCGGGCGACAGCCGCTTCATCAAGAGCGAGCAGGTCGAACGCGCCGAGGTGCTCGACGAGAACGACCGCGTCACCGCCGACGGCAGGCTGCCGGCGACCTACGAGTACGTGCTGCTCGGCATCACCAAGGCCTCGCTGTCCACCGACTCGTTCATCTCGGCGGCGTCGTTCCAGGAAACGACGCGCGTGCTGACCGAGGCGGCGATCATGGGCAAGCGCGACGAGCTGCGCGGCCTCAAGGAGAACGTCATCGTCGGCCGCCTCATCCCGGCGGGCACCGGTCTCGCGTACCACAACACGCGCCGGCAGCAGTCCGCCGGCGACGACATCGCCTTCGATCGTCCGATCGTCGAGGACGAGGCGCCGGCCGCCGAGGAAAACACGCAGCCGAACGTCTGAAACATCGCCGTTTCCGGGCTTTGCCCGGAAACGGCAGGTTGACTTTGGACTTGATCAACCCTAAAATTTCGGGTCTTTGTCAGCAAAGGCTAACCAAAGCCTTTGTTTTAAATAACAAAATTGCCGGGGCGGACTTGTCCGCCTTGGCTTTTTTGCGGTGTGCCGGCGTTTCGCCGGCCGCTTCGCAAGATACTTGGGACTGGAAAAATGCCGACCATCAACCAACTCGTGCGTCAAGGCCGCAAGGCCGAGATCACCAAGAGCAAGGTTCCCGCGATGGAACGTTGCCCGCAGAAGCGCGGCGTCTGTACCCGCGTCTACACCACCACCCCGAAGAAGCCGAACTCCGCGCTGCGCAAGGTTTGCAAGGTGCGCCTGACGAACGGTTTCGAGGTCATCTCGTACATCGGCGGTGAAGGTCACAACCTGCAGGAGCACTCCGTCGTCCTCATCCGCGGTGGTCGTGTCAAGGATCTGCCGGGCGTCCGCTACCATACCGTGCGCGGCTCGCTCGACACCCAGGGCGTCAAGGATCGCAAGCAGGCGCGCTCGAAGTACGGCGCCAAGCGTCCGAAGGCAGCGTAATTTCTGCCTGAGTAAGTGGCCGCTCACGATGGGCGGCCGGGAAAGGCTTTTGCCTTTCAACTGAATCGTGAACCAGAGAGGTTGTTATGCCCCGTCGTCGTGAAGTACCGAAGCGCGACATCCTGCCCGATCCGAAATTCGGTTCGGTCGATGTCTCCAAGTTTGTGAACGCCATCATGCAGAGCGGCAAGAAGTCCGTCGCCGAGCGCATCGTCTACGGCGCCTTCGAGCAGATCTCCGCGAAGAGCGGCAAGGATCCGCTGGAAGTGTTCTCCGCCGCCATGAACAACGTCAAGCCGATGGTCGAAGTCAAGTCCCGTCGCGTCGGCGGCGCCAACTACCAGGTTCCCGTCGAGGTCCGTCCGGCCCGTCGCGCCGCGCTGGCCATGCGCTGGCTGCGCGAGACCGCGCGCCGCCGCTCCGAGAAGACCATGGGCCTGCGTCTGGCGGCCGAATTGCTGGAAGCTGCCGAGAACCGCGGCGGTGCCGTGAAGAAGCGCGACGAAGTGCATCGCATGGCCGAAGCCAACAAGGCGTTCGCTCACTTCCGCTTCTAATTTCGCTGGCTCGCTCAGCGACTTTTCGTTCTTTAAAACACGAAGGCAAATACTGTGGCACGCAAAACCCCTATCGAGCGCTACCGCAACATCGGTATCAGCGCGCACATCGACGCCGGCAAAACCACCACGACCGAGCGCATCCTCTTCTACACCGGCGTCAACCACAAGATCGGTGAAGTCCATGACGGCGCCGCCACCATGGACTGGATGGAGCAGGAGCAGGAGCGCGGCATCACCATCACCTCCGCGGCCACCACGTGCTTCTGGAAGGGCATGGAGATGCAGTTCCCGGAGCATCGCTTCAACATCATCGACACCCCGGGACACGTCGACTTCACCATCGAAGTCGAGCGTTCGATGCGCGTGCTTGACGGCGCCTGCATGGTGTACTGCGCCGTCGGCGGCGTGCAGCCGCAGTCCGAGACGGTCTGGCGCCAGGCGACCAAGTACAAGGTGCCGCGCCTTGCCTTCGTGAACAAGATGGACCGTTCGGGCGCGAACTTCTTCAAGGTCGTCGACCAGATGAAGACGCGCCTGAAGGCCAACCCCGTGCCGATCGTCATCCCCATCGGGGCCGAAGACACCTTCACCGGCGTCGTCGACCTGATCAAGATGAAGGCGATCATCTGGGACGAGGCGTCCCAGGGCATGAAGTTCGAGTACCAGGACATCCCCGCCGACCTCGCCGAGACCGCGCAGACCTGGCGCGAGCAGATGGTCGAGGCGGCTGCCGAGGCTTCCGAGGAACTGATGAACCAGTACCTCGAGAACGGCGAACTGTCGGAAGCGGACATCATCAAGGGCCTGCGCCAGCGCACCATCGGCTGCGAGATCCAGCCGATGCTGTGCGGCACCGCGTTCAAGAACAAGGGCGTGCAGCGCATGCTCGACGCCGTCATCGAACTGCTGCCGTCGCCGGTCGACATCCCGCCGGTCGAGGGCGAGAAGGAGAACGGCGACAAGGAAAGCCGTGCCGCCGACGACGCCGCCAAGTTCGCCGCGCTCGCCTTCAAGCTGATGACCGACCCGTACGTCGGCCAACTGACCTTCATCCGCGTCTATTCGGGTGTGCTGAAGTCGGGCGACACCGTCTGCAACTCGGTCAAGGGCAAGAAAGAGCGCATCGGCCGCATCCTGCAGATGCACGCCAACAACCGCGAAGAGATCAAGGAAGTTCTCGCCGGCGACATCGCCGCCTGCGTCGGCCTCAAGGAAGTGACCACCGGCGAGACGCTGTGCGACCCGGACGCGCCGATCATCCTCGAGCGCATGGAGTTCCCGGATCCGGTGATCCACGTCGCCGTCGAGCCGAAGACCAAGGCCGACCAGGAGAAGATGGGCATCGCGCTGAACCGCCTGGCCGCCGAGGATCCGTCGTTCCGCGTGCGCACCGACGAGGAGTCGGGCCAGACCATCATCTCCGGCATGGGCGAGCTGCACCTCGAAATCATCGTCGACCGCATGAAGCGCGAATTCAGCGTCGAGGCCAACGTCGGCGCGCCGCAGGTGGCCTACCGCGAGTGCATCAAGAAGGCCGTCGAGCAGGAAGGCAAGTTCGTCAAGCAGTCCGGCGGCCGCGGCCAGTACGGCCACGTCTGGCTGAAGATCGAACCGAACGAGGCCGGCAAGGGCTACGAGTTCGTCGACGCGATCAAGGGCGGCACCGTGCCGCGCGAATTCATCCCGGCGGTCGACAAGGGCCTGCAGGATGCGGTCGGCAGCGGCGTGCTCGCCGGCTTCCCGGTGGTCGACGTCAAGTTCACGCTGTTCGACGGTTCGTACCACGACGTCGACTCGAACGAGAACGCGTTCCGCATGGCCGCCTCGATGGCCTTCAAGGAAGGTATGAAGAAGGCCAGCCCGACGCTGCTCGAGCCGATGATGGCGGTCGTGGTCGAGACGCCCGAGGACTACATGGGCAACGTCATGGGCGATCTCTCCGGCCGTCGCGGCATGGTGCAGGGCATGGACGATCTGCCCGGCGGCATGAAGGAGATCAAGGCCGAGGTGCCGCTGGCCGAGATGTTCGGCTACGCCACGCAGTTGCGCTCGCTGACCCAGGGCCGCGCCACGTACTCGATGGAATTCAAGCAATACGCCGAAGCGCCGAAGAACGTCGCCGAGGCCGTCATCAACAAGAAGTAATCTGAATTTTTTGAATTAGCTGAGGATAGAGAAATGGCCAAGGGAAAATTCGAACGTACGAAGCCGCACGTGAACGTAGGGACGATCGGGCACGTTGACCACGGCAAGACGACGCTGACGGCGGCGATCACGACGGTGCTGTCGCGGAAGTTCGGCGGCGAGGCGAAGGCGTACGACCAGATCGACGCGGCGCCGGAAGAGAAGGCGCGGGGCATCACGATCAACACGGCGCACGTGGAATACGAGACGGAGACGCGTCACTACGCGCACGTCGACTGCCCGGGCCACGCGGACTACGTGAAGAACATGATCACGGGTGCGGCGCAGATGGACGGCGCGATCCTGGTGTGCTCGGCGGCCGACGGCCCGATGCCGCAGACGCGCGAACACATCCTGCTGGCGCGCCAGGTGGGCGTGCCGTACATCATCGTCTACCTGAACAAGTGCGACATGGTCGACGACGCCGAACTGCTCGAGCTGGTCGAGATGGAAGTGCGCGAACTGCTGTCGAAGTACGAATTCCCCGGCGACGACGTGCCGATCATCAAGGGCTCGGCGCTGAAGGCGCTGGAAGGCGACCAGTCGGACATCGGCGAACCGTCGATCTTCGCGCTGGCCGCTGCGCTGGACAGCTACATCCCGACGCCGGAGCGCGCCATCGACCAACCGTTCCTGCTGCCGATCGAAGACGTGTTCTCGATCTCGGGCCGCGGCACGGTGGTGACGGGCCGCGTCGAGCGCGGCATCGTCAAGGTCGGCGAAGAAATCGAGATCGTCGGCATCAAGCCGACGGCCAAGACGACCTGCACGGGCGTTGAAATGTTCCGCAAGCTGCTCGACCAGGGCCAGGCGGGCGACAACGTCGGCGTGCTGCTGCGCGGCACGAAGCGCGAGGAAGTCGAGCGCGGTCAGGTGCTGGCGAAGCCGGGCTCGATCACGCCGCACACGCACTTCACGGGCGAGGTGTATGTGCTGTCGAAGGACGAAGGTGGTCGTCACACGCCGTTCTTCAACAACTACCGTCCGCAGTTCTACTTCCGGACGACGGACGTGACGGGCGCGATCCAACTGCCGGAAGGCACGGAGATGGTGATGCCGGGTGACAACGTGTCGATGACGGTGAAGCTGATCGCGCCGATCGCCATGGAAGAGGGTCTGCGCTTCGCCATCCGCGAAGGCGGCCGCACCGTCGGCGCCGGCGTCGTCGCCAAAATCATCGAGTAATCACGCTCTTTTGATGAATCCGCGGCGGAGTGAATGCTTCGCTCCGTCGCCCGCTCTTTGGAAAGCAAAATGCAAAACCAGAAGATTCGCATCCGCCTCAAGGCTTTCGACTATCGCCTGATCGACCAGTCTGCCCTGGAAATCGTCGAGACCGCCAAGCGCACCGGCGCCGTCGTCCGCGGTCCGGTGCCGCTGCCGACCAAGATCCAGCGCTTCGACGTGCTGCGCTCGCCGCACGTGAACAAGACCTCGCGCGACCAGTTCGAGATCCGTACCCATCTGCGTCTGATGGACATCATCGACCCGACCGACAAGACGGTCGACGCGCTGATGAAGCTCGATCTGCCGGCGGGCGTCGACGTCGAGATCAAGTTGCAGTAAGGCAGTATTTGCGGATATAATCCGCCGTTTTCGCCGGGTGGCCCCTATGGGGCCGCCCATTTTGACTTGTAGCAACAGTCTCGCCGGCCAATCGTAGCCGGCAAGAGGAGAATAACCATGAGTCTAGGCCTTGTAGGGCGCAAGGTCGGCATGACGCGCATCTTTACCGACGACGGCGCGACCGTCCCGGTGACCGTGCTCGACGTGTCGAACAACCGCGTGACCCAGATCAAAACGCCTGAAACCGACGGCTACGCCGCGGTGCAAGTGACTTTCGGCCAGCGCCGCGCCTCGCGCGTCGGCAAGCCGCTGGCCGGCCACCTGGCGAAAGCCGGCGTCGAGGCGGGTCACGTCCTCAAGGAGTTCCCGGTGTCCGCCGAGGAGCTCTCCAACCTGAAGCCGGGCGACCAGATCAGCGTCACCATCTTCGCCGTCGGCCAGAAGGTCGACGTGTCGGGTACGTCGATCGGCAAGGGCTTCGCCGGCGGCATCAAGCGCCACAACTTCAGCTCGAACCGCGCTTCGCACGGCAACTCGATCTCGCACAATGCGCCGGGCTCCATCGGCATGGCGCAGGACCCGGGTCGCGTCTTTCCGGGCAAGCGCATGACCGGCCACCTCGGCGACGTCAAGGCGACGACCCAGAATCTGGAAATCGTCCGCGTCGACGCCGAGCGTCAACTGCTGCTCGTCAAGGGTGCGGTGCCGGGCGCCAAGGGTTCGGACGTGGTCGTCCGCGCGGCGGTCAAGGGCTAAGGGGGCGACATGGAACTGAAAGTCATCAACGAACAAGGTCAGGAAGCCGCCAAGCTGCAGGCTTCCGACGCGCTGTTCGGCCGCGACTACAACGAATCCCTGGTGCACCAGGTCGTTGTCGCCTATCAGGCCAACGCGCGTGCCGGCGACCGCAAGCAGAAGGGTCGCGCCGAGATCGCCAAGTCCACCAAGAAGCCGTGGAACCAGAAGGGCACGGGCCGCGCCCGCGCCGGTCGCGCTTCGTCGCCGCTGTGGCGCGGGGGCGGCAAGATCTTCCCGAGCTCGCCGGACGAGAACTTCAGCCAGAAGCTGAACCGCAAGATGTACCGCGCCGGCATGGCCTCGATTCTCTCCGAATTGGCTCGCCAGGATCGTCTGTCGGTGGTCGAGAACCTCGCCGTCGACGCGCCGAAGACCAAGCTCTTCGCGCAGAAGATCAAGGGTATGGGCTTCGATTCCGTGCTCGTCGTCACCGACGCGCTCGACGAGAACACCTACTTGGCCTCGCGCAACCTGCCGAACGTGCTGGTGCTCGAAGTCAACGAAACCGATCCGGTCTCGCTCATCCGCTTCCCGAAGGTGCTGATGACCAAGAGCGCGGTCGCCAAATTCGAGGAGATCCTGGGATGAACCAAGAGCGTCTGATGCAAGTCCTGCTTGCGCCCCAGATCTCCGAGAAGGCGACCTGGGTTGCCGAGAAGAACGAGCAGGTCATCTTCCGCGTCGTCTCCGACGCCACCAAGCCGGAGATCAAGGCTGCCGTCGAGCTGCTGTTCAAGGTCCAGGTCGAGTCCGTCCAGGTCTCGACCGTCAAGGGCAAGCAGAAGCGTTTCGGCCGGTCGATGGGTCGCCGCAAGAACTGGAAGAAGGCTTTCGTCAGCCTGAAGCCGGGTCAGGAGATCAATTTTGCCGAAGGGGGGGCTGTGTAAATGGCACTCGTCAAAGTCAAACCGACGTCCCCCGGCCGCCGCGCCGTCGTCAAGGTCGTCAGCCCGAACCTGCACAAGGGCAAGCCCTTTGCCGGTCTGGTCGAGAAGCAGAGCAAGAACGCGGGCCGTAACAACAACGGCCGCATCACCGTTCGCCACCAGGGCGGCGGTCACAAGCAGCACTATCGCGTCGTCGACTTTAAGCGCAACAAGGACGGCATTCCGGCCAAGGTCGAGCGTCTGGAATACGACCCGAACCGCACCGCCAACATCGCGCTGCTGTGCTACGCCGACGGCGAGCGCCGCTACATCGTCGCGCCGAAGGGTCTGACCGTCGGCCAGGAAGTGATGTCCGGTTCCGAGGCGCCGATCAAGGTGGGCAATGCGCTGCCGATCCGCAACATTCCGGTCGGCACGACCATCCACTGCATCGAGATGGTCCCCGGCAAGGGCGCGCAGATGGCGCGTTCGGCCGGCGCTTCGGTGCAGCTGATGGCGCGTGAGGGCGTCTATGCCCAGGTTCGCCTGCGCTCCGGCGAAGTGCGTCGCGTGCACGTCGAGTGCCGCGCCACCATCGGCGAAGTCGGCAACGAAGAGCACAGCCTGCGCTCGATCGGCAAGGCCGGCGCTCAGCGCTGGCGCGGCATCCGCCCGACGGTTCGCGGCGTCGCCATGAACCCGGTCGACCACCCGCACGGCGGTGGCGAGGGCCGTACCGCTGCCGGTATGAACCCGGTCAGCCCGTGGGGCCTCAAGACCAAGGGTTACCGTACCCGCAGCAACAAGCGTACGGATTCGATGATCGTTCAGCGCCGTCACAAACGCTAAGGGGTAATACGAAATGGCACGTTCTCTGAAAAAGGGCCCCTTCGTCGATGCCCACCTGCAAAAGAAGGTGGATACGGCGCGCGCGGGCAACGACAAGCGTCCGATCAAGACCTGGTCGCGCCGTTCCACGGTGCTGCCGGATTTCATCGGCCTGACCATCGCCGTGCACAACGGCAAGCAGCACGTCCCGGTGTTCATCACCGAGAACATGGTCGGCCACAAGCTCGGCGAGTTTTCGCTGACCCGCACGTTCAAGGGTCACACCGCCGGCAAGAAGGCCAAGAAGTAAAGGAAGAATGAACATGGAAACTCAAGCTTCCCTGCGCGGCGTTCGCCTGTCGGCCCAGAAGGGCCGGCTGGTCGCCGACCAGATTCGCGGTCTTCCGGTGGACAAGGCGCTCAACGTCCTCGCCTTCAGCCCGAAGAAGGGCGCCGGCATCATCAAGAAGGTGCTCGAGTCGGCGATCGCCAACGCCGAGCACAACGACGGCGCCGACATCGACGAGCTGAAGGTCAAGACCATCTACGTCGAAAAAGGCATGGTGCTCAAGCGCTTCACGGCGCGCGCCAAGGGTCGCGGCAATCGCATCACCAAGCCGACCTGCCACATCTTCGTCACGGTCGGCAACTGAGGGTAGGACATGGGACAGAAAATTCATCCGACTGGGTTCCGCCTTGCCGTTACCCGTGACTGGTCGTCGCGCTGGTTCGCCAACAGCCAGAACTTTGCGAGCATGCTCAACGAGGACGTCCGCGTCCGCGACTACCTGAAGAAGCGCCTGGCGCACGCCTCGGTCGGCCGCGTGCTGATCGAGCGTCCGGCGAAGAACGCCCGCGTCACCGTCTTCTCGGCGCGTCCCGGCGTCGTCATCGGCAAGAAGGGCGAAGACATCGACCAGCTCCGCGGCGACCTGCAGCGGATCATGGGCGTGCCGGTGCACGTCTCGATCGAGGAAATCCGCAAGCCGGAACTCGACGCGCAACTGATCGCCGACTCGATCGCCCAGCAGCTCGAAAAGCGCATCATGTTCCGCCGCGCCATGAAGCGCGCGATGCAGAACGCCATGCGCCTCGGCGCCCAGGGCATCAAGATCATGAGCTCCGGCCGCCTGAACGGCGCCGAGATCGCCCGCACCGAGTGGTACCGCGAAGGCCGCGTGCCGCTGCACACGCTGCGCGCCGACATCGACTACGCGACCTCCGAGGCGCGCACGACCTACGGCGTCATCGGCATCAAGGTCTGGGTGTTCAAGGGCGAGATTCTCGGCCGCAACGAGCAGCCGGCGGCCGCTCCGGAAACGACCGCCGAGGAGCCGAGGCGTCAGCCCCGTCGCACCGCCAAGCCGGGCGAGGGTGCCGACAAGCCGAAGGCGCCGGCAAAACGAGTGAGAAAGGCAGGAACCAAAGATGCTGCAGCCTAATCGCAGAAAGTACCGCAAGGAGCAGAAGGGCCGGAACACCGGCCTGGCCACCCGCGGCGCCAAGGTCTCCTTCGGCGAGTGGGGTCTCAAGGCCACCGGCCGCGGCCGCCTGACGGCGCGCCAGATCGAGGCCGCGCGTCGCGCGATGACCCGTCACATCAAGCGTGGCGGCCGCATCTGGATCCGCATCTTCCCGGACAAGCCGATCTCGAAGAAGCCGGCCGAAGTCCGCATGGGTAACGGCAAGGGCAATCCGGAGTACTACGTCGCCGAGATCCAGCCGGGCAAGGTGCTCTATGAAATGGACGGCGTGAGCGAAGAGCTGGCGCGCGAGGCCTTCGCCCTGGCGGCGGCCAAGCTGCCGATCTCGACGACCTTCGTCACGCGCATGGTGGGTTGATCATGAAAGCTAGCGAACTCAGAAGCAAAAGCGCCGACGAGCTGAACAAGGAACTGCTGGACCTCTTGAAGGCCCAGTTCAGCCTGCGCATGCAGGCGGCGACGCAGCAACTGTCGAATACCAGCCAGCTCGGCAAGGTGCGCCGCGATATCGCGCGCGTGCGTACCCTCCTTACTGAAAAGGCGGTGCAACAATGAGCGAAACGACCGTTAACAAGCGCACCCTGGTCGGCCGCGTGGTCAGCGACAAGATGGAGAAGACCGTCACCGTCCTGATCGAGCGTCGGGTGAAGCATCCGCTGTACGGCAAGATCATCGTGCAGTCGAAGAAGTTTCATGCGCACAACGACAACAACGAGGCGAAGGCCGGCGACCTGGTCGAGATCGAGGAAACCCGTCCGATCTCCAAGACCAAGGCGTGGCGCGTCTCGAAGCTGCTGGAGAAGGCGATCGTCGTCTGACGCTTGCCCAATTCGTAAAAACCGGTATAATCCTGCGTTTTTCGCGCCCGGCCATTCCCGGCCGGGCGTTTCTGCCCCTACGGGTTCCAAGACTGACCGCGGTCTTCGCGGGAAAAGTTGGAGTGAGTGACAAATGATTCAGATGCAGACGGTTCTGGACGTCGCCGACAATACCGGCGCGCGTTCGGTGATGTGTATCAAGGTGCTCGGCGGCTCCAAGCGTCGCTATGCGGGCGTCGGTGACATCATCAAGGTAAGTATCAAGGATGCCGCGCCGCGCGGTCGCGTCAAGAAGGGTGACGTCTACAACGCCGTGGTGGTTCGCACCGCCAAGGGCGTGCGTCGCCCCGACGGCTCCCTGATCCGGTTCGACAACAATGCGGCGGTGCTCCTGAACAACAAGCTGGAGCCGATCGGCACGCGTATCTTCGGCCCGGTGACGCGCGAACTGCGTACCGAGCGCTTCATGAAGATCGTCTCGCTCGCGCCGGAAGTGCTGTAAGGAGCGGCCATGGAAAAGATTCGCAAGGGCGACGAAATCGTCGTCATCACCGGCAAGGACAAGGGCAAGCGCGGCACCGTGCTGCGCCGCGTCGACGCGGAACACGTCGTGGTCGAAGGCGTGAATCGCGCCAAGAAGCACGTCAAGCCGAACCCGGTCAAGGGCGTGGTCGGCGGCATCGTCGAGAAGGACATGCCGATCAACATCTCCAACGTCGCGCTCTTCAACCCGGCCACGGGCAAGGGCGATCGCGTCGGCTTCAAGACGCTCGAAGACGGCAAGAAGGTTCGCGTGTTCAAGTCGAACGGCGAACTCGTGAGCGCATAAGGAACGATCATGGCGCGTTTGTTTGAATACTACAAATCCACCGTGGCGCCGGAGCTGTCCAAGAAGTTCGGCTACAAGTCGAACATGGAAGTGCCGCGCATCACCAAGATCACCCTGAACATGGGCGTGGGCGAAGCGGTTGCCGACAAGAAGGTGCTCGAGAACGCCGTCGCCGACATGCAGAAGATCGCCGGCCAGAAGCCGGTCGTCACCAAGTCGCGCAAGTCGATCGCCGGCTTCAAGATCCGCGATGGCTACCCGATCGGCTGCATGGTCACGCTGCGCGGTCCGCAGATGTTCGAATTCCTCGATCGTCTGGTGACGGTCGCCCTGCCGCGCGTCCGCGACTTCCGCGGCATCTCCGGCAAGGGCTTCGACGGCCGCGGCAACTACAACATGGGCGTCAAGGAACAGATCATCTTCCCGGAAATCGAGTACGACAAGATCGATGCCCTGCGCGGGATGAACATCAGCATCACGACGACCGCGAAGACCGACGAGGAAGCCAAGGCGCTGCTCGCCGGCTTCAAGTTTCCGTTCAAGAATTGAGGCGAACATGGCGAAACTTGCACTGATCAACCGTGACGAAAAGCGCCGCCAGATGGTGGAAAAGTACGCGAAGAAGCGTGCCGAGCTGGTCGCGATCATCAACAACGTCAGCCTCTCGGACGTCGAGCGTTACGAGGCCCGTCTCAAGTTGCAGAAGCTGCCGCGCGACGCGAGCCCGGTCCGCCTGCGCAACCGCTGCCAGATCACCGGCCGTCCGCGCGGCGTGTTCCGCAAGTTCGGCCTCGGCCGCCTGAAGTTGCGCGATCTGGTCATGAAGGGCGAAGTGCCCGGCATGATCAAGGCCAGCTGGTAAGCAGGAGAGAACAGAATGAGTATGAGCGATCCGATCAGCGATATGCTGACCCGCATCCGCAATGCCCAGCAGGCCGAGAAAGCGTCCGTCGCGATGCCGTCCTCGAAGCTGAAGGTGGCGATTGCCAAGGTGCTGAAGGATGAAGGCTACGTCGAGGACTTCGCGGTGCGCGAGGCCGCCGGCAAGCCGACCCTGGAAATCGGCCTGAAGTACTACGCCGGCCGCCCGGTCATCGAGCGCATCGAGCGCGTCTCGAAGCCCGGTCTGCGCGTGTACAAGGGCAGCACGGCAATTCCCCGTGTGATGAACGGCCTCGGCGTGGCCATCGTGTCCACGCCCAAGGGTGTCATGACCGACCGCAAGGCCCGCGCCAGCAACGTTGGCGGCGAAGTCCTCTGCATCGTGGCGTAAGGGGGGATCATGTCGCGTGTAGGCAAGAATCCGATCGCACTGCCGAAGGGTGTCGAAGTCACCGTCGGCGAGCAGATCGTCGTCAAGGGGCCGCTCGGTTCGCTGAGCTTCAAGGCGAACCCGGCCGTCAAGGTCGAGGTGGGTGCAGAGGGCGTGCAGTGCTCCCCGGTGGCTGGCGTCGAGAACGCCGCTGCGCTGTGGGGCACCGTCCGCGCCAACCTCAACAACATGGTCAATGGCGTTTCCAAGGGTTTCGAGAAGAAGCTGACGCTCGTCGGCGTCGGCTACCGCGCTCAGGCGCAGGGCGACACGCTGAACCTGTCGCTCGGTTTTTCGCACCCGGTTGCGCACAAGATGCCCGCCGGTATCAAGGTCGAGACGCCGTCGCAGACCGAGGTCCTGATCAAGGGCGTCGACAAGCAGCTCGTCGGCCAGGTCGCGGCTGAAGTCCGCGCCTACCGTTCGCCGGAGCCCTACAAGGGCAAGGGCGTGCGCTATGCCGACGAAGTGGTGATCCTCAAGGAAACGAAGAAGAAGTAAGGTGGCCAAATGATCGACAAGAAACAAGCGCGTCTGCGCCGTGCCCGCAAAACCCGGGCCAAGATTGCCGAGCTCAAAGCCGTGCGCTTGTGCGTGAACCGCACCAACCAGCACATCTACGCCCAGCTGATTTCGGCCTGCGGCTCGAAGGTGTTGGCCGCTGCCTCCACGCTCGAAACCGGGCTCCGCAAGGACATCACCAATGGCGGCAACGTCGCCGCCGCGGCCGCCATCGGCAAGCTCATCGCCGAGCGTGCCAAGGCTGCCGGTATCGAAACCGTCGCCTTCGACCGTTCCGGCTTCAAGTATCACGGCCGGATCAAGGCGCTGGCCGAAGCCGCTCGCGAGAGCGGTCTCAAGTTCTGAGCGGCCGGAAAAGGATCGGAGTAAGAAATGGCTAAACCGCAAAGCAAGAAACCGCAGCAGGCCGAAGAGCGCGACGACGGTCTGCGCGAGAAGATGGTCTCCATCAACCGCGTCACCAAGGTGGTGAAGGGCGGCCGGATTCTCGGCTTCGCCGCACTGACCGTGGTCGGCGACGGCGACGGCGGCGTCGGCATGGGCAAGGGCAAGTCCCGCGAAGTGCCGGTCGCCGTGCAGAAGGCGATGGACGAGGCGCGTCGCAAGATGGCCAAGGTCAGCCTGAAGAACGGCACGCTGCACCACACCGTGATCGGCCGCCACGGCGCGTCGACGGTGCTCATCCAGCCGGCGCCGGAAGGTACCGGCATCATCGCCGGCGGCGCCATGCGCGCCGTCTTCGAGGTGATGGGCATGACCAACATCGTCGCCAAGGCGCACGGCTCGACCAACCCGTACAACATCGTGCGCGCCACGCTCAACGGCCTCCTGGCCCAGAGCACGCCGGCGGAGATCGCCGCCAAGCGCGGCAAGTCCGTCGAAGAGATCCTGGGGTAATCGCCATGGCTGAGAAGAAGATCAAGGTCACGCTGGTCAAGAGCCTGATCGGCACCAAGCAGTCGCACCGCGCCACCGTGCGCGGCCTCGGCCTGCGTCGCCTGAACAGCTCGGCCGAGCTGCAGGACACGCCGGCGGTTCGCGGCATGATCAACAAGGTTTCGTACCTCCTGAAGTGCGAGGGCTGAGATGAAGCTGAACACCATTCAAGCGGGCGAAGGCGCCAAGCACGCCAAGCGCCGCGTCGGCCGCGGCATCGGCTCCGGCCTGGGCAAGACCGCCGGTCGCGGTCACAAGGGCCAGAAGTCCCGCTCCGGCGGCTTCCACAAGGTCGGTTTCGAAGGCGGCCAGATGCCGCTGCAGCGCCGTCTGCCGAAGCGCGGCTTCGTCTCGCTGACGAATTCGCGCAACGTCGAGGTGCGCCTCTCGGAGCTGAACCTGCTGCCGGTCGATGAGATCGACCTGCAGACGCTGAAGCAGGCCGGCCTGGTGCCGCAGCTCGCGCTGTCGGCGAAGGTCGTCCTCTCCGGCGAGCTCGGCCGCAAGGTCGTGCTCAAGGGCGTCGGCGCCACCAAGGGCGCCAAGGCCGCGATCGAAGCCGCCGGCGGTTCCGTCGGCGAGTAATGTTGCAATAGGTAAACGGATTGGCGGCGAACCCCAACACCATCGGCAAGAGCGGCAAGTTCGGCGATCTCAAGCGGCGCCTCTGGTTCCTGCTGGGCGCCCTGGTCGTCTATCGCATCGGCGCGCACATTCCGGTGCCGGGGATCGACTCCGCCGTTCTGGCCGACCTCTTCAACACGCAGCAGGGCGGCATCCTGGGCATGTTCAACATGTTCTCGGGCGGCGCCCTGTCGCGCTTCACGATCTTCGCGCTGGGGATCATGCCGTACATCTCGGCGTCGATCATCATGCAGTTGATGAGCGTGGCCAGCCCGCAGCTCGAGGCGCTGAAGAAGGAAGGTGAGGCGGGTCGCCGCAAGATCACGCAGTACACCCGCTACGGCACGGTCGTGCTGGCGCTGTTCCAGAGCGTCGGCATCGCCATCGCGCTGGAGTCGCAGCCGGGCCTCGTCCTCGATCCGGGCTTCATGTTCCGGCTGACGACGGTGACGACGCTGCTCACCGGCACGATGTTCCTGATGTGGCTCGGCGAGCAGATCACCGAGCGCGGCCTCGGCAACGGCATCTCGATCATCATCTTCGCCGGCATCGCCGCCGGCCTGCCGAGCGCGATCGGCGGCCTGCTCGAACTGACGCGCACCGGCGCCATGCATCCGCTGACGGCGATCTTCATCTGCCTGCTGGTGGTGCTGGTGACGGCCTTCGTCGTCTTCGTCGAGCGCGGCCAGCGCAAGATCCTGGTGAACTACGCCAAGCGCCAGGTCGGCAACAAGATCTACGGCGGTCAGAGCTCGCATCTGCCGCTCAAGCTGAACATGTCGGGCGTCATTCCGCCGATCTTCGCCTCGTCGATCATCCTCTTCCCGGCGACCGTCGCCGGCTGGTTCGGCTCCGGCGAGGGCTGGTTCGCGCGGGCGCTCAAGGACGTCGCGTCGACGCTGTCGCCCGGCCAGCCGATCTACGTGATGCTCTACGCCGCGGCGATCATCTTCTTCTGCTTCTTCTACACGGCGCTGGTCTTCAACTCCAAGGAGACCGCCGAGAACCTGAAGAAGAGCGGCGCCTTCGTCCCCGGCATCCGGCCGGGCGAGCAGACGGCGCGCTACATCGACAAGATTCTGATGCGCCTGACCCTGGTCGGTGCGGCCTACATCACGACGGTCTGCCTGCTGCCCGAGTTCCTGATCCTCAAGTGGAACGTGCCGTTCTACTTCGGCGGAACCTCGCTGCTGATCATCGTCGTCGTGACCATGGATTTCATGTCGCAGGTGCAGGCCTACGTGATGTCCCACCAGTATGAAAGCCTGCTCAAGAAGGCGAATTTCAAGGGCGCAGGCCTTCCGGGTAGGTAAGTGGACGAAGGATGGCGAAGGAAGACCTGATTGAAATGCAGGGGGAGGTTCTGGAGAACCTGCCCAATGCTACGTTCAAGGTGAAGCTGGAAAACGGGCACGTCGTGCACGCCTTCATCTCCGGCAAGATGCGCATGCATTACATCCGCATCCTGCCCGGCGACAAGGTGACCGTGCAACTGACGCCCTACGACCTGTCGAAGGCGCGCATCACCTTCCGGGCCAAGTAAAGATCTCTACGCAGGAAGTAACGGGCGATTGGCTGGCTGCGCCATGAGCCGAAAACGAGGAGTTGAAAAATGAAAGTGCTGGCATCTGTCAAACGCATCTGCCGCAACTGCAAAATCATTCGGCGCAACGGCATCGTGCGCGTGATCTGTACCGATCCGCGCCACAAGCAGCGTCAGGGCTGATCGCAGCGACTCGGTTTGAGTCGCAGGACGATCGGAAGTATAATTGTAGGTTTCGCATTTTCGGGGTGAATCGATGGCCCGTATCGCCGGGGTAAACATTCCCAACCACCAGCATGCCGAGATCGCGCTGACCGCGATCTACGGCGTTGGCCGTTCGCGCGCGCAGAAGATCTGCGACGCGGCCGGCATCAACCGTTCGACCAAGATGAAGGACCTCAACGACAGCGAGATGGACAAGCTGCGTGAGGAAGTCGGCAAGTTCACCGTCGAGGGCGACCTGCGTCGCGAAACGACGATGAACATCAAGCGACTGATGGACCTTGGTTGCTATCGTGGCCTGCGCCACCGCAAGGGCCTGCCGGTCCGCGGCCAGCGCACCCGCACGAACGCCCGCACCCGCAAGGGCCCGCGCAAGGCGATCGCCGGCAAGAAGTAATAGGGACTGAACATGGCCAAGACTGCTACCAAAGTTCGCAAGAAGGTAAAGAAGAACGTCGCCGAGGGCATCGCCCACATCCACGCCTCGTTCAACAATACGATCATCACCATCACCGACCGCCAGGGCAATGCCCTGTCGTGGGCGACGTCGGGCGGCGCCGGCTTCAAGGGCTCGCGCAAGTCGACGCCGTTCGCCGCGCAGGTGGCCGCCGAGGCCGCCGGCAAGGCTGCCCAGGAATGCGGCGTGAAGAACCTCGAAGTGCGGATCAAGGGCCCCGGCCCCGGCCGCGAGTCGTCCGTTCGTGCATTGAACGCGCTGGGCATGAAGATCACGTCGATCACCGACGTGACCCCGGTGCCGCACAACGGCTGCCGCCCGCCGAAAAAGCGCCGCATCTAAGGAGAAGGAAAAGTGGCTCGCAATCTCGATCCGAAATGCCGTCAGTGCCGCCGCGAAGGGGAGAAGCTGTTCCTCAAGGGCGAGAAGTGCTTCACTGACAAGTGCGCCATCGAGCGCCGTTCCTACGCCCCCGGTCAGCACGGCCAGAAGTCCGGCCAGCGCCTGTCCGACTACGGCGTGCACCTGCGCGAGAAGCAGAAGATCCGCCGCATCTACGGCGTGCTCGAAGGCCAGTTCCGCAGGACCTATGCCGAAGCCGAGCGCCGCAAGGGCCAGACCGGCGAGAACCTGCTGCAGTTGCTCGAATCGCGCCTCGACGCCGTCGCCTACCGCATGGGCTTCGGCGCCTCGCGCTCCGAGTCGCGCCAGGTCGTCCGTCACAACGGCGTGCTGGTCAATGGCAAGCGCGTGAACATTCCTTCGTACGTCTGCCGTCCGGGCGATGTCATCGAGCTCGCCGACAGGACCAAGGGTCAACTGCGCGTCAAGGCGGCGATGGAAGCGGCCGAATCGCGCGGCTTCCCCGAGTGGCTGGAAGTCGACGTCAAGAATGCCAAGGGCACGTTCAAGGCCCGCCCGCAGCGCAGCGAACTGCCGTCGACGATCAACGAAAGCCTGGTCGTCGAACTGTACTCGAAGTAACAGCAGAATCGCCGCCCCAAGAAAGGCAAAGGACAGCACATGCAAACCGGACTTCTGAAACCCCGCATCATCGACGTGCAGAGCGTCTCGCCGGTGCAGGCCAAGGTCGTGATGGAGCCGTTCGAACGCGGCTACGGTCACACCCTGGGCAATGCGCTGCGCCGCATCCTGCTCTCGTCGATGCAGGGTTACGCCGCGACCGAAGTGTCGATCGACGGCGTCCTGCACGAGTACTCCACGCTGGACGGCGTGCAGGAAGACATCGTCGACATCCTGCTCAACCTGAAGGGCGTCGTCTTCAAGCTGCACGGCCGCGACAACGTCACGCTGCAGTTGAAGAAGGAAGGCGAGGGCGTGGTTCGCGCCGCCGACATCGAGACCGCGCACGATGTCGAGATCATCAATCCCGATCACGTCATCGCGCATCTCTCCGCCGGCGGCAAGCTGGCCATGGAGATCCGCGTCGAGAAGGGCTGCGGCTACGTGCCCGGCAACGTGCGCAACCTCGGCGACAGCAAGAGCATCGGCAAGCTGGTGCTCGACGCCTCGTTCAGCCCGGTCCGGCGCGTCGCCTACAACGTCGAGAGCGCCCGCGTCGAGCAGCGCACTGACCTCGACAAGCTGATCATCGACATCGAGACGAACGGCGTCGTCGAGCCGGAGGATGCGATCCGCACCGCCGCCCGCATGCTGATCGACCAGTTGTCGGTGTTCGCCGACCTCGAAGGCACTTCGGTGCCGGTCGAGCAGCAGAAGTCGATCCAGGTCGACCCGATCCTGCTCCGTCCGGTCGACGACCTCGAGCTGACGGTGCGTTCGGCGAACTGCCTGAAGGCCGAGAACATCTACTACATCGGCGACCTGATCCAGCGCACCG
>JACFMQ010000030.1 GCA_019455325.1 Rhodocyclaceae bacterium
ATGGCGAAGCAGAAATACGAGCGGACGAAACCGCACCTGAACGTAGGGACGATGGGACACATCGACCACGGGAAGACGACGCTGACGGCGGCGATCACCAAAGTGGCCGGGCTGATGGGCAAAGGCGAATTCAAAGCCTACGACCAGATCGACAATGCGCCGGAAGAAAAAGCGCGCGGCATCACGATCAACATCTCGCACGTGGAATACGAGACCGAAAAGCGGCACTACGCCCACGTGGACATGCCGGGTCACCGCGACTACATCAAGAACATGATCACCGGCGCGGCGCAGGTGGACGGGGCCATTCTGGTGGTGGCCGCGCCGGACGGCCCGATGCCGCAGACGCGCGAGCACGTGCTGCTGGCGCGTCAGGTGGAAGTGCCGAGCATCGTAGTCTTTCTGAACAAGACCGACATGATGGACGACCCGGAGCTGCTGGAGCTGGTGGAGTTGGAATTGCGCGAACTGCTCACCTCCTACGGCTTCCCCGGCGACGCGACCCCGATCGTGCGCGGCAGCGCCAAGGATGCGCTGGACAGCGCATCGACCGACCCGAACGCGGCGGAATACGCGCCCATCCGCGAATTACTGCGCGTGGTGGACGAATACATTCCCGAGCCGAAGCGCGAGACCGAAAAACCGTTCATGATGGCGGTGGAAGACGTATTCTCGATCAAGGGTCGCGGGACGGTCGTGACCGGGCGCGTAGACCGCGGCACCGTCCACGTGGGCGACCCGATCGAAATCGTCGGGCTGCGCGAGACGCGTTCGACGGTCTGCACGGGCGTGGAAATGTTCCACAAATCGCTGGACGAAGGCATGGCGGGCGACAACCTGGGCCTGCTGCTGCGCGGCATCGAACGCACCGACGTGGAGCGCGGCCAGGTGCTGGCCAAGCCGGGTTCGATCACCCCGCACAAGAAATTCCTGGCGGAAGTGTACGTGCTGAAGAAGGAAGAGGGCGGGCGTCACAAGGCGTTCTTCAGCGGCTACCGTCCGCAGTTCTACATCCGCACCATGGACGTGACCGGCAACATCACCCTGCCCGAGGGCGTGGAAATGGTCATGCCAGGCGACAACATCAACCTGACGGTGGAACTGATCGTGCCGGTGGCGCTCGAACAGGGCTCCAAATTCGCCATCCGCGAAGGCGGCCTCACCGTCGGCGCAGGCGTCATCACCAAGATCATCGAATAG
>JACFMQ010000031.1 GCA_019455325.1 Rhodocyclaceae bacterium
GCAACCCAGTCCGTTCGCTTTATGTGATAAGCGGGTTGCGGGCGGGAGGTCTTCGCATCCCTGACGCCGGGTGACCGGACGTCGTCTTCGGGCCTGGCCCCCGCCCGCAACGGTTGATCCTGAACACTTGGTCGGGGCGTGTGCCACACGACCCCGCGTGACTGGAACAGGGGAACTCATGACAGAAAACGTCTTTGGTGTCGATGTGGCGAAAGCCTGGATCGACGTGGTCGGCCCCGACGGCAGCCACCGTCGGGTGGCGAACCCGGAGCTGCCCGCATTTGCGGCCGAGGTGGCAGCAGTGGCAGGCAAAGCCGTGTTCGAGGCGACGGGCGGCTGCGAGGAGCCGCTGCGGCTGGCGCTGGCGGCGGCTGGCGCTCGGGCGGTGCGGGTGAACCCGCGGCAGGCGCGGGCCTTTGCGCGCGGCATGGGCCAGCAGGCCAAGACCGACCGGGTCGATGCCGGGATGCTGCGGCAGATGGGGCTGCGGCTCGATCTGCGCGACTGTCCGCCGGATCCGGAAGAGTTGCGCAAACTCAAGGCACTGGTCACCCGCCGCCGCCAGTTGGTCGAGGCCCGCAAGGCCGAGGCCACCGCGCTGCGCCAGACGCGCGACGCCTTCGCCGCCGCCTCGATCGAGCGCGTGATCGCCATGCTCGCAGCCGAGATCAAGAGCATCGAGGGCGCGATCGAGGCGCTCATCGAGGCCCATCCCGCGCTTGCCGCCCGCAACACCCTGCTGCGCTCGGCACCGGGCGTGGGCCCGGTGGTGGCCTCGGTGCTGCTGGCGCAGATGCCCGAACTGGGCGCTCTGAGCCCGGGGGCGGCGGCCTCGCTGGTGGGCGTCGCACCGCTGGCGCGCGATTCGGGCACCTGGCGCGGCAGGCGCACCATCGGCGGCGGGCGCAAGCCGCTGCGCGATGCGCTCTTCATGGCCGCACTGGCGGCGGCACGGCGAGACCCCGCCCTCGGCGCCTTCAACACCCGCCTGCGTGAGCGCGGCAAGGCACCCAAACAGGCCATCATCGCCGTGGTGCGCAAGCTCGTCATCGCCCTCAATGCGATGCTCCGCGAGGGAGAAGCCTATCGAACAGCCGGATGAACAACACACTTGCCC
>JACFMQ010000017.1 GCA_019455325.1 Rhodocyclaceae bacterium
GCGCCGATGATAGTGCACTTCCCGTGTGCGAAAGTAGGTCACCGCCAGGCTTCCCACAAAAACACCCAGCAGAACACCTCTGCTGGGTGTTTTGCTTTCCGAAGCAGCAAAACAGAATGGAGCGCCCGCTGCCCTAGGCGGCGGCGAAGGTGAGCAGATCGCGCGTGAAACGCTCGCGCTGCCACTGGTGGGGCGAATGGTCGGTGCCTTCGTAGATGTGCAGCAGGGCGTTCGGGATGCTGTCGCGCACGTAGTGCGCCGTCGCGGCGTGATAGAAGTTGCTTTCTCCGCCGTAGATCAGCAAGGTCGGTACGTCGATCTCGCCCAGCACGAGCCGGTAGTCCGCCTCGGTCAGACTCTGCCAGCAGGCGATCAGCGGCTTCGCGTCGAGCTGGCGCAGCCAGGCGCGCGCCTTCTCCCAGCCCTTGGCGTTTTCCTCGTACTTTTCCCGTGCCCGCCGGTTGAGGCCGAGCGCGCCCAGGCGAAGCACGGTTTCGGCGAAATCCTCCTCGAGCTGCGAGACGAAGCGCTGCGCGCGCGCCGCGTCGAAGTCGCCGTAGATGCCGTGCCGCCAGTCGTCGTCGGTGAGCAGCTTCGGCGACTGGTCGATCAGGCAGAGCCTGCCGATGCGCTCGCTGCCGTAGTCGCGCAGATACTGCCAGAGCGTCAGCGCGCCCATTGAATGGCCGACCGCGCACACCCCGTCGAGGTCGTGGTGCGTCAGCAACTGGCGAAGGTCGCGCGCCATGCGGGCGACGGTGGGCGGCGTCTGCGTCCGCAGTGAGTGCCCGCCGTGGCCGCGGGCGTCCCAGCGATAGACGGTGTGGTGCCGGTTGAGTTCGGCCAGATAGGGAAACCACTCGGCGTGGCTGGCGGTCCACCCGTGCAGGAGAAGCAGCGGCGGGCCGTCTCCCGAGATTTTCAGACAGATCCGTTCGCCGTCGTCTGCTGTGAAATGGTCCATGGCGCTCCCGGCATGCGGAAAGCGCGAAGCCTGTCACAAGCGGTCGGCGGGAGCAACTATAATCGCCGCTTCCTTGTCGGGGTGTCGCATGAAGCTACAGATTCTCCAGTACGAGCACGGCATCAGCGCCATCGATGCCGGCTATCTACGCCCGTGCCACGCGGCCATCCACTTCGTCGTCGACGCCGGCCGCGTCGCCATCGTCGACTCCGGCACCAACGAATCGCTGCCGCGCGTCCGCGAGGCCCTGGCGGCGATGGGGCTGGATGCGGCGAGCGTCGATTACGTGATCCTGACGCACGTCCACCTCGACCACGCCGGCGGCGCGGGCGCGCTGATGCGCGCGTTCCCCGGCGCCAGCCTCGTCGTGCACCCGCGCGGCGCACGCCACATGGCCGACCCGAGCCGTCTCGTCGCCGGCGCCGCCGCCGTGTACGGCAGCACCGAAGTGCGCCGCATGTACGGCGAGATTCTGCCCGTCGCCGCCGAGCGCATCGTCGAGGCGCCGCACGAAACCGTTCTCCGGCTCGGCGGCCGCGAGCTGCTCTGCCTCGATGCGCCGGGGCACGCCCGCCACCACATCTGCATCGTCGACCGGACCGCCGGCGCCATCTTCACCGGCGATGCCTTCGGACTCTCCTATCGCGAGCTCGACACGGACGGCCGCCAGTTCGTCTTTCCGACGACGACGCCGGTGCAGTTCGACCCCGAGGCGATGCACGCCACGATCGATCTGCTGATGTCGTATCAGCCGCGCGCGATGTATCTCACGCATTTCAGCGAACTGCGCGACGTCGAGCGGCACGCCGCCGAACTCCATCGCCTGATCGACGCCCACGTCACCATCGCCCGCCGCGAGGCGCGTCCGGGGTCGGACCGGCACGGGCGCATCCGCGCCAATCTCGCCCATCTCCTGGTGAACGAGGTCGAGCGCTTCGGCTGCCGGCTCGGCCCGGCCGAGGTGCTGGAACTCTGGGGGTCGGACATCGAACTCAACGCCCAGGGCCTGGACGTCTGGCTCGACGCTTCAGCGAAATAGCCTTCGCGCCCAGAAGACGGCGAAGAGCGCCAAAGCGACGCCGGCCATCAGTGCCAGCGCCGACCAGAAGCCGTCCGGCGATTCCAGCCAGGGCATGCTCCGGAAGTTCATGCCGAAGACGCCGGCGACCAGCGCCGCCGGCATGAACACCGTGGTCAGCAGTGTCAGCGTGCGCACTTCCAGGTTCACCCGGTTGCTGACGCTGTTCAGGTAGACGTCGAGCAGCCCGGCCAGCAGTTCGCGCAGATCTTCCAGTTGTTCCAGCAGGTGCACCGCGTGGTCGTAGACGTCGCGCAGGTAGAGGCGCGTCTCGTCGGAGAAGAAGGGCGACGGGTTGCGCTGCAGGCTGCCGATCACCTCGCGCATCGGCCAGATCGTCCGCCGCAGTTGCGACAGTTCGCGCTTCAGCTCGTGCGTCTTGCGCAGCGCGCCGCGCTTCGGCCTGCCGAGGATTTCCTCCTCCAGCGCCTCGCAGCGGTCGCCGATGCGCTCGATGACGCTGAAGTAGGCATCGACCATCGCATCGAGCAGCGCGTAGGCGAGATGCTCGGCGCCCAGCCGCCGCTGCGGGCTCTTCTCTGCGCGCAGGCGCTGCCGGATCGGTTCGAAGGTGCCCGAGGGGCGCTCCTGGAAGGTGAGCACGAAGTCGCGGCCGACGATCAGGCTGATCTGGTCCGTGGCCAGGTCGCTGCGCTGCCGCCCGACGTCGTAGATGCGGCCGACGATGAACAGGTAGTCGTCGTAGGCCTCCACCTTCGGGCGCTGGTCGGTGTTCAGGATGTCTTCCAGCACCAGCGGGTGCAGCGAGAAGCGTTGCCCGATGGCGGCCATCAGCGCGCCGTCGTGCACGCCGTAGACGTTCAGCCAGCGCACCGGGAAGTCGCCGGCGGCGTCGAGTTCGTCGATGCCGGCCAGTTCGCGCTCGACGAGCCCGTCCGGGCCGAAGCCGGTCAGCGTCATCGTCGGCGACTGCGTCCTCACCTCGCCGATATGCACCAGCGCGCCCGGCGGCAGCCCGCTCTTCTGCGAGCGGCGTTTCTTGGCGCGGGTCATCGGTGCGCCTCCCGCAATGCCTGCAGCGCGGCCGACGCGGCGAACAGTCCGAAGCTCGCGGTGATGCACACCGACGAACCGAAGCCGGCGCAGTTGAGGCCGCCGCTGCCGCCGTTCGCCGGTACGTCGCAGGCAGCGGCGAGCGAGCGCTGCAGCGGCTCGGTGGAGTAGACGGCGGCGACGCCGAAGCGCTTCTTGGCGTCGCGCGGGAAGCGATGCTCCCGGCGCAACTGCGCGCGCACCTTGGCGAGTAGCGGATCCTGCTCGCTGCGCGCCAGGTCGTCGACGCGGATGCGGCACGGATCGCTCTTGCCGCCGGCGCCGCCGGCGACGACCACGGGAAGGCCGTGCGCGCGGCAAAAGGCGATCATCGCCACCTTGGCGCGCACCTGGTCGATCGCGTCGACGACGAGATCGAAGCCACCGTCGAGCAACTGCGCGGCGTTCTCCGGCGCGACGAACTCCTCGACCTCGATGACCACGCACGCCGGATTGATCGCGCGGATGCGCTCGGCCATCGCCGTCACCTTCGCCTTGCCGAGGTTTTCCTCGATGGCGTGTGCCTGCCGGTTGATGTTCGACTCGGCGACGTGGTCGAGGTCGATCAGCGTCAGCCGGCCGACGCCGCTGCGCGCCAGCGCCTCGGCCGTCCACGAGCCGACGCCGCCGATGCCGACGACGCAGACGTGGGCGCTGCGGTAGCGCGCCAGCGCGTCGGCGCCGTGCAGCCGGCCGACGCCGCCGAAGCGGCGGTCGAAGTCGGCCTCCGGATGCGCTCCGTCCGGCGGCAGGGGCGTCGCCATCAGCTCTCGATGGTGCGCCGGATGACGCGGTTGAAGGGCTCGATCCACTCCGGCGCGAACTGCTTGTCGCAGGCGTTGATCTCGGCGATGGCGCGCAGCACCGAGCGGTTGCGGCCGCGGTGGATGTGCTTGAGGATGATCGCCTCGAAGGCGTCGACGATGGCCAGCAGCTTGGCGCCGTCGCAGATATCGTCGCCCTTCAGGCCCGCCGGGTAGCCGCTGCCGTCCGGCATCTCGTGGTGCTGCGCGATCATGCGGGCGGCGTCTTCCCAGCCCTCCATGCGCTGGACCAGCCCGGCGGCGTAGCCGGGATGGCTGTGCAGGACCATCTTCTCCTCGTTGTTCATGCGCCCGACGTGCAGCCACAGCGGCTCCGGCAGCAGCATCATGCCGAGGTCGTGCAGGTAGACGGCGGCCTCGAGCTGGACCGGGTCGAGCTTCTTGCCGCCGATCTGGTTGGTTTCCAGTGCCAGGCGCAGGATGCGGTTGGTGCGGCCCTTGAACATCGGCGAGCGGGCCTCCGACTGCAGCGCGATGGCGCGGAAGAAGCGCAGGTCGTCGGCCACCTGCAGATTCTTGCGCGAGGTCGCCAGGCTCTTGCCGGCGGGCAGGATGGTGCTCGCCGCCGCCTTGAAGCCGGTCACCGATTCGATCAGCGCCGAGGCGGCGGTGTCGATGCCCTCGGGCATCGAGCGCGACATCCTTTCCAGCCCCTGCACCAGTTGCGGCAGGCGCAGGTTGTCGAGCGGATGGTGCGAGAGCAGCGAGTCGGTGGCCAGTTCCAGACGGTCGGTGGCGAGCAGGACGGCCTCGGCGGTGAGGTCGGAGAAGACCACCTCGCCGGCGCGCAGGCGGGAGAGCAGGCCCTCGATCGGATGCGCGATGGCGACGGCGAAGTCCACCTTACACATCGCCGCGTCGCCCTTGATGTTGTGCATCGCCCGGAACAGGCTGGCGATCGCCTCGCGGTCGCCGGGAACGTCCTTCAGGCGGGAGACGTCGCGCTCGATGGTCAGCACGTGGTCAACCAGCGCGTCGAAGAAGGTCTGCAGCGCCTCCTCGTCCTCGACCGTCGGCGGGATGATCGTGTCGATGTCCATGGAGCTCCCTTCGATTCCGAAGGGTCCAGTTTATCCGATGCGGCAAAAAAGCGCCGACGCGAGCGCTCTCGGCTAAACTGCACCCCCCCGGGCCGTTTACCGGCCCGTTCCTCCGTTTCTTTCCGCAAGGAGACCCAACATGTCCGCCACCCCCGCCGCCAGCGGCCTCGTCATCGAAGAACTGGTCCTCGGCACCGGCGCCGAAGCCAAGCCCGGCAAGCTGGTCGTCGTGCACTACACCGGCTGGCTGACCGACGGCAGCAAGTTCGATTCCAGCCACGACCGCAACGACCCCTTCGTCTTCCCGCTCGCCCAGGGCTACGTCATTCCGGGCTGGGACCAGGGCGTGCAGGGCATGCGCGTCGGCGGCAAGCGCAAGCTGACCATCCCGCCCGAGCTCGGCTACGGCGCGCGCGGCGCCGGCGGCGTGATTCCGCCGGATGCGACGCTGGTCTTCGAAGTCGCGCTGATCGACGTCAAGGAATGAACGCCGGCGACCGGCCGCGCAAGCCGGGCGCCGCCGCCGGCCCGGCGCGGCGCGTGCCCGGGCCGGGTCGCGCGCAGCCGCCGTCGGCCCCGGCCGCCGCGCCCGAGGGCGTGCGCATCTCCAAGCTGATGGCCGAGCGCGGCCTCTGCTCGCGGCGCGAGGCCGACGCCTACATCGAGCGCGGCTGGGTCTTCGTCGATGGCCAACGCGTCACCGAACTCGGCACCCGCGCCGCGCCGGACGCGCGCATCACCCTGGCGCCGGAGGCGCGCAGCGCGCAGGAAGAGCGCGTCACCATCCTGCTCAACAAGCCGGTCGGCTACGTCTCCGGCCAGCCCGAGCCCGGCTTCCAGCCGGCGGTCTCGCTGGTCGGCCGTGACACGCAGTGGCGCGCCGACCAGGGGCCGACGTTCCGCCCGGCGCACCTGAAGGGGCTGGCGCCGGCCGGCCGCCTCGACATCGACTCCACCGGCCTGCTCGTGCTGACGCAGGACGGACGCATCGCGCGCCGGCTGATCGGCGACGATTCGCCGGTGGAGAAGGAATACCTGGTGCGCGTCGAGGGCCGGCTCGCCGCCGACGGACTGCGCCTGCTGAACCACGGCCTGTCGCTCGACGACCGGCCGCTGCGGCCGGCGAAGGTCGCGTGGCTGAACGACGACCAGTTGCGCTTCGTGCTGCGCGAGGGGCGCAAGCGGCAGATCCGCCGCATGTGCGAACTGGTCGGCCTCAAGGTCGTCGGCCTGAAGCGCGTGCGCATCGGCGGCGTCCGCCTCGGCGAGCTGCCGACCGGGCAGTGGCGCTACCTGCGCGCCGACGAATCGTTCTGAGCGGCGGCGCCCGGGCTCACTCGCAGGTCGCCCGGCATGCCGCCGGGTCGGTCGCGCAGGCGGCAGCCGAATCGGCGCGGCAGGCCTCGCGGCTGCGGTAGGCGAAGACGACGTCCGGGCCGTAGCCGCAGGCCACGCGCGTCATCTTGCCGTCCTTGCCGACGGTGATCCGCGTCGGCTTCAACTGCTTCAGCGTCGCCGCCGGCAGATCGCAGGACAGGTAGGCGTGGAAGGCGCCGTCCTTTGTCTCCCAGAGCACCACGTTCTTCAGCTTGCGGTAGAGCTGGTAGTCCTTGCAGACGTCCGGGCCCTTGCCGTAGATGCGGCTGTTGTCGCTGCAGTAGCCGGTGTAGGTGAACGCCAGCTCCTCCTCGGTCGGGCAGTTGGCGACCTGGACGACGTCGGCGAGGTCCGGACAGACGACTTCGCCGGCCGCCGCCAGGGTCGGCAGCGCGGCGAGGGTCAGCGCGAGGCTTCGGACGAGAGTCGGCATGCGTTGCATCATCGGCGGATCTCCAGAAAAACGGTAACGGGGGGCCGCGGCGGGCCGCAGGCGCCATTGTGCCTGCCAACGCGCGCCGGCGCATCCCGTCGCCGGTCTGGCGGAAGATCGCTGTTTTCTGCTACCTTGCTCGGATCGAGCGGTCGTCGCCGGGCGTCGGGGGATGTCGGGGCGGCCGTTCCGGCACGTCGCCGGGCGGCTTTCCGGGCCGCGCCGCGGCGTGGGGAGGAGACGCTGCATGGAAGAGGAAGAACAACAAGGGGAAGTACGGCGCGGCGCCGGCCTGCAACTGCGCTTCGATCCGGAGGCGCGGGCGGTGATCGCGACCGTCGAGCCGGCGGCCGCCTCGGCGCCGATCGACGAAGCCTGGCTGCGCGCGTGCCTCGACGAACTGGGCTACGGCGCGCTGCGCTATCTGCCGGCCGCCGCCACCGTCCTCCTCAGCCAGTACAACAGCGGTGCGCCGGTCGCCGCGCTGCGTCTGGCCGAATGCGTCGACGCGGCCTTCTCGCTGACGCTGGCGGCGGACAGCCTGTCCGCGCTGCTCGACGTCACGCCGGCGCAGGGCGGAGACCCTGTGTCCGAAGCGGCGGTCGTCGAGGCGCTGGTGGCGCGCGGCATCATCGACGGCGTCGATGTCAACGCGATCCGCCAGGCCGCCGCCGCCGGCGACGGCCGCGGCATCGTCGTCGCCCGCGGCCGGCCGCCGGTGCACGGCGAGGACGGCCGGCTGGAAAAGCTGCTGCCGGACGCCCGCGACCGCACGCCGCGCGTCGATGAATCGGGTCGCGTCGATTACCGCGAGCTCGGCGACATCGTCGTCGTCCATCCCGGCGACCGGCTGATGCTGCGCCATCCTCCGACCGACGGCGTGCCCGGCCTCGACCTGCTCGGCCGGCCGATCCCGGCGCGCGCCGGCAAGGACGAAATGTTCGCCGCCGACCTGTCGGGCGCCGCCGTCGACGCCGCCGACCCGAACCTGCTCGTCGCCACCGCCGTCGGCCTGCCGGTGCAGGTGGTCGGCGGCATGATCGTCGAACCGGTGTTCTCCGTCGCCGAGGTCGGCACCGCCAGCGGCAACATCCGTTTCGACGGCAGCGTCATCATCCGGGGCGACGTCGTCGCCGGCATGTGCGTGTACGCCAGCGGCGACATCGAGGTCGGCGGCATGGTCGAGGCGGCGACGCTGGAGGCCGGCGGCAGCATCGTGATCAAGGGCGGCGTCGTCGGCGGCCTCGGCCGCAAGGACGGCGGCGAGCACCTCCTCCGCTGCGGCGGCTCGTTCAACGCCGCCTATGCGCAGCAGGCGCGGATCGAGGCCGGCGACAGCATCTTCATCGACGACACGGCCATGCAGTGCGAACTGATCGCGGTGAACCACGTGCTCGTCGGCAACAAGCGGCGCGGCCACATCATCGGCGGCCGCGCGCAGGCGACGCTGTCGATCAAGGGCAAGGTGCTCGGCTCGCCGAACCGCGTCGCCACGCGCTTCGAGATCGGCGTCGATCCGAACCTGCTCAAGCAGGTGCACGAAATGGCCAAGGCGCGCGACGCCAAGGAAACGCAACTGCTCGAAATCAGCAAGCTGCTCGACTTCGCCGCCCACAATCCGCAGCGCATCCGCCCGGAAATGCTCGACAAGGCGCGCGCCACCGCCGCCGTGCTGTCGGCCGGGATCGCCGAGCTGCGCACCGAGGAACAGGCGCTGACGAAGAAGATCGAACTGGCGCAGCAGTCGCGCGTGATCGCCAGCGAGGTGATGCACGAAGGCGTCGAGGTGACGATGGGCGGCTATCGCTATCGCGTCGTCGGCGAGCACGGCGCCGGCGCCGTCGGCCTCGGCAAGGGCAGCCTCGGGATGTTCTCGATCGACGAGGTGGACGGCGGCTGAGCTCCGGGTCAGCCGGGCGGGGCGTCGGAGTCGCAGCCCCGGCCGGCGGCGATCCAGCGCGCGAAGAGGCGCGCGGCGACATGGCGGCCGCCGCGCGGCAGCCAGCGCAGATGGTGCTCCGGCGCGAGCAGCAGGCCGCAGGCATAGCGGCCGTCCTGCCAGGTCAGCGCCGGGCAGGCGCCGCGCCGGCGGCGGAAGAGGATGATTCCCGCCGGGCAGGGCTCGGCCGCGCAGCAGACGCCGCAGCCGTTGCACGCTTCGCCAGCCGGCGGCTTCGGCGGTGCCCCGGCGCGCAGGAAGACGACGCGCGTCCGGCTCATTCCGCCCGCAGCGCCTCGACCGGGTCGAGCCGCGCCGCCCGCCGCGCCGGCAGCACGCCGGCGACGAGCCCGATGACGATGGCCACGCCCTCGGCCAGCAGCACGAAGCTGAGCGGCGTGTGCACCGGCAGCGCCGGCACCGCCAGGTGCAGCGCCTGCGCCAGCCCGACGCCGAGCGCCAGCCCGAAGAGGCCGCCGAGCGCCGAGAGCGTCACCGCCTCGCCGAGAAAGAGGCCGAGGATCGTCCGCCGCGGCGCGCCGAGCGCGACCAGCAATCCGATCTCGCCGGTGCGCTCGCTCACCGCGATGGTCATGATGGTGACGATGCCGACGCCGCCGACCAGGAGCGAGATGCTGCCGAGCGCGCCGACGGCCATGGTCAGGATGTCGAGGATCTTCGAGAGCGTCTTCAGCATGTCCTCCTGCGTCGTGATCGTGAAGTCCTCGCGGCCGTGGCGCGCGGCGAGCGTCGCCTTGATCGCCCGGCTCACCTGCGCCGCCGATGCGCCCTCGGCGTAGGCGACGTGGATTTCCATCAGCCCGTCGCGGTTGAACAGTTCGAGCGCGCGCGCCGCCGGGATGTAGGCGGTGTCGTCGAGGTCGATGCCGAGGAACTGCCCCTTGCTCTCCAGCACGCCGACGATGCGGAACTGGTTGCCGCCGATGCGCAGCTTGGCGCCGAGCGGGTTGGCGTTGCCGAACAGTTCCTGCTTCAGCCGGGCGCCGAGGACGACGAAGGCGCGCGCGTTTTCCAGATCCTCGACCGGCAGGAACTGGCCGCTCTTCACCCTGACGTTGAACGCCTGCGCCATTGCCGCGCCGACGCCGTAGACCGTGGTCCGCCGCAGCCGGCCGTTGGCGTTCACCTCGGTGTTGCCCCACACCGTCGGCGTCACCGCGGTGACGTGCGGCAACTGCCGCAGGCTCTCCGCGTCGGCCAGCGTCAGCGGCCGCACCGAGGTCGGCAGCCCCGAGGCGTGCGCGCCGGAGGTCTTCGTCCGGCCGGGGGCGACGGCGATGACGTTGGTGCCGAACTGCGTGAACTCGGCGAGCACGAAGCGGTGGATGCCCTCGCCGATCGACGTGAGCAGGATCACCGCGGCAATGCCGACGGCGATGCCCAGGAGCGTCAGGAACGAGCGCAGCCGGTGCGCGGCGATCGCGCGCAGCGCGAGCTGGACGGAGTCGGTCGGGCGGATCATCGGGCGCTCATCGCTTCGCCAGCGCCTGCACCGGATCGAGCCGCGCCGCGTGCCGCGCCGGCAGCACGCCGAAGACGAGGCCGGTGAGGAGCGCCGTGCCGAGCCCGGCGATCACCGCCCAGACCGGCGGCCAGGCCGGGAAGAGCGGATAGAGATGGCGGATCAGCGCCGCGCCGGCGTGGCCGAGCGCGTAGCCGAGAAGCGCGCCGGCCAGCGAGAGCATGCCGGCCTCGGCGAGGAAGGCGGTGCGGATGGTGCCGCCGGTGGCGCCGAGCGCCTTCAAGAGGCCGATCTCGGCGGTGCGCTGCGTCACCGAGACAAGCATCACGTTCATCACCAGGATGCCGGCCACCGCCAGGCTGATCGCCGCAATGCCGGCGACGCCGAGCGTCAGCGCGCCGAGCAGGCGGTCGAAGGTGGCCAGCACCGCGTCCTGCGTGATCACCGTCACGTCCTCCTCGCCGTCGTGGCGCAGTTTGATGATCTCCTCGACCTGCGCCTTCGCCGGCTCGATCGCCTCGCGCCCGCGCGCCTCGACGAGGATGCGGAAGAGCGTGTTGCTGTTGAACATCGCCTGCGCCAGCGATACCGGCACGATCGCCAGTTCGTCGGTGTTCATGCCCAGCCCCTGGCCGCTCGCCGCGAGCACGCCGACGACGCGGAAGCGGCGGTCGCCGATGCGCACCAGCCGGCCGAGCGCCGGTTCGCCGCCGAACATCTCGTTGCGGATCTTGGCGCCGATGACCACCTCGTTGGCGCCGCGCCGCCAGTCGCCGGGCGCCAGGAAGCGGCCCTGCGCCAGCACCAGGTAGCGCACCTCGATGAACTGAGAGGTGGTGCCGGCGACCGTCACCTCGCGCAGGCGGCCGCCGACGCTGATCTCGGAGGAGCCGACGGCGAGCGGCGCGACGCGGCGCACCGCGTGCGCCCGCTGCAGCGCGGCCGCGTCCTCGATGGTGAGGTCGCGCGGCGTGCTGGTGACGGCGTTGCCGGGGTTGAAGCCGCCGGTCTGCGAGCGGCCGGGGAGCACGATGACCAGGTTGGTGCCGATCGACGAGAACTCGTGGACCACGTAGCGGCGCGCGCCGTCGCCGAGCGCGGTCAGCACGACGACGGCGGCGACGCCGATGGCCATCGCCAGGATCAGCAGCCCGGTGCGCAGCGGGCTGCCGGCGGCGGCGTCGCGCGCGAAGCGGATCAGGTCGGGGGTGCGCATGCGGCGGAACACCTACCGCAGAGGCGCAGAGGCGCAGAGGGAACGCAGAGAAAGGCAAAAGAGAAAGGATTTTCTCTGCGCCGTCTCTGCGCCTCTGCGCCTCTGCGGTGGAAGTCGAAGGTTCATCGGCTTCCCGTGTCCTGTTGCAGCGCCCCGTCCTCCATCATCAGCCGCCGCCTGGCGCGGCCGCCGAGCGCGGCGTCGTGGGTGACGACGATCAGCGTCACGCCTTCTTCGTTGAGCCCTTCGAGCAGGCGCACGACCTCTTCGCCGGTGGCGCGGTCGAGGTTGCCGGTCGGTTCGTCGGCGAGGATCAGTGCCGGCCGCATGATCGTCGCGCGGGCGATGGCCACGCGCTGGCGCTGGCCGCCGGACAGCTCGTCCGGGCGGTGGCCGGCGCGGTTCTCCAGGCCGTAGTCCTTGAGCGCCTGCGCCACGCGCGCGGCGCGCTCGGCCGGCGGCACGCCGGCCAGCGTCATCGGCAGCGCCACGTTTTCGGCGGCGGTGAGCCGCGGCACCAGGTGGAAGCTCTGGAAGACGAAGCCAATGCGCTCGCTGCGGACGCGCGCCTGCTCCTCGGCCGAGAGCGTCGTCACGTCGCGCCCTTCCAGCCGGTAGCTGCCGGCGTTCGGGCGGTCGAGCAGACCGAGCAGGTTGAGCAGCGTCGACTTGCCGGAGCCCGACGGCCCCATCACCGCCACGTACTCGCCGGCGCCGATGGCCAGGTCGAGCCGGCGCAGCGCGTGCACCTCGCTGTCGCCGAGGCGGAAGACGCGCTCGATGCCGGAGAGTGCGATCAGGGACATGGGGGGGGTGTGGCAGGAAGAAAAAAATCCACCGCAGAGGCGCAGAGGCGCAGAGGAAACGCAGAGAAAGGCAGAAGAAAAAGGGGTTTCTCTGCGCCGTCTCTGCGCCTCTGCGCCTCTGCGGTAGGTGTTGCCGCCCTCATTTCCCGCCGTCCGCGATCCACGCCGCGCCGGCCTTGACGCCCTCGCGTTCGAGCGAGGCGACGACGCGCTCGCCGGCGGCGAGTCCGTCCAGCACCTCGGTGTATTCCCAGTTGGCCAGGCCGGTCTTCAACTGCCGCTCGGCGAGCCGGCCGTCGGCGCCGGCGACCAGCGCGCGGCCGCCTTCGAGCAGCGCCGAGGTGGGGATGCGCACGACGTCCTCGCGCACTTCGAGGACCACCTCGATGTCGGCGCTGTAGCCGACGAGCAGCTTGCCCGGCGCCGCCGGATCGTCGAACAGCGCCTCGACGTCGACCGTGCGCGCCTGCTTCTCGACCGCCGAGACGTAGGGCGCGACGCGCTTCACCCGGCCCGGGAAGCTCTGCTTCGGCAGCGCGTCGAGGCTGATGCGCACCGGCTGGCCGGCGACGATCTTCGGCGCGTCCACCTCGTCCATCGGCGCCTTCACGTAAAGGCAGGAATCGTCGATCAGGTCGATCGCCGGCGGCGTCGGCACGCCGGGGGGCGACGGCGTGGAATACTCGCCGACCTCGCCGACGATCTTGGCGACGGTGCCGTCGAAGGGCGCGTAGAGCACGGTGCGCCCCTGCTCGACGCGGGTCGCCGCGAGCTTCGCCTCGGCGGCGGCGACGTCGGCCTTCGCCGCCTCGCAGCCGGCGCGCCGGGCGTCGGCATCGGCGCGCGCCGCCTCCTCGCGCGAGCCGGAGACGAAGCCGCGCGCGCGCAGCGAGGCTTGGCGCTCGGCTTCCGCCGCCGCGTTGGCGGCCAGCGTGCACACCTCGTTCACCCGCCGCCGCGCCGTTTCCATCTGCGCGCCGGCCAGCGTCGCCTGCGCCCGCTGGTCGTCGTTCCACAGCTTCATCAGCAGTTGCCCCTTGGTCACGCGGTCGCCTTCCCTGACCGCCAGCACCTCGATGCGGCCGCCGATGATCGTCGACAGCTTGGTGCGCTGGCAGGCCTCGACCGTGCCGGCGCGGGTGTTGGCGATGCTCGATTCGACCTTGCCGCGGTCGATCTCGGCGAGGACCACGGCCACCGGTTTGGGCCGTCCCGCCCACCAGACGGCGGCGGCGACGAGACCGAGGACGGCGAGGGCGAGCGGCAGGCGGCGGCTCCAGGTGCCGGCGTTCATGAGGGCGAAGACTCCGTATGGGGTGGAAAATTAGGAAACGGCGATATTATCGCACGGCCGCCGCCGCCGCGCGGCGGGCGGGGCTGCTGCTGCGGACGCCTGCCGCCGGCTCAGCGGCAGCGGTTGATCGCGTCGCGCGTGGCCAGCGCCGCCTGGCGGGCGGCGGCGGCGTAGTCCTCGTTGCGGCCGGCGTAGAGGATGGCGCGCGAGGAGTTGATCATCAGGCCGGTGCCGTTGGCCGTGCGGCCGGCCTTCACCGTCGCCTCGACGTCGCCGCCCTGGGCGCCGATGCCCGGCACGAGCAGCGGCATGTCGCCGGTCAGCTCGCGCACGCGCGCGATCTCGTTGGGGAAGGTGGCGCCGACGACCAGCGCGCACTGGCCGCCGCCGTTCCATTCGCTGGCGACCATGCGGGCGACGCGCTCGTAGAGCTTCATGCCGCCGACGTCGAGGAACTGCAGGTCGCTGCCGCCGGGGTTGGAGGTGCGGCAGAGCAGGATCAGGCCCTTGTTTTTGTAGGCCAGGTAGGGCTCGACCGAGTCGCGGCCCATGTACGGGTTGGCGGTGACGGCGTCGGCGCCGTAGCGCTCGAAGGCCTCGATGGCGTACTGCTCGGCGGTGCTGCCGATGTCGCCGCGCTTGGCGTCGAGGATCACCGGGATGCCCGGGTAGGTGACGCGGATGTGCGCGATCAGCGCCTCCAACTGGTCCTCGGCGCGGCGCGAGGCGAAATAGGCGATCTGCGGCTTGAAGCAGCAGACCAGGTCGGCGGTGGCGTCGACGATGCCCTTGCAGAACTCGAAGACGGCGTCGTCGCGCCCCTGCAGGTGCACCGGGAATTTCGTCGGGTCCGGGTCGAGGCCGACGCAGAGCAGCGAGTCGTTGCGGGCCCAGGCAGCGTTGAGCGATTCGATGAAGGTCATGGTTTTGTCTCCCCTTTTTCCGATGCGGTGGCTTCGGCGGCCTGCCGGCGCGCCAGCTTCTCGCGGAACCTGGCGTTCTTGTCCTCGTCGGCGAAGCGGAAGCGGCCGGCCAGCTCGCAGCCCTTCATGCCCGGATCGCACGGCAGATCGTTGATCTTGCTGCAGCGGTCGTTCACTTCGTGGGGGCAGCCCCAGCCTCCGGCCATTCTCGTCACCTCCTCGGGAAGGGGCTATTCTCGCACCGACTGGCGGCGCATGCATCCTTGCCGTGCCGCTCTGCCGGAAACCATGCGGCGGAATGACTCAGATCAATGTCGTCGGGTTTTTTGGATTTACAATCCCATGGTCGCCGACGGGCGGCAATGCCGCGGCTCGGGGAGGGGTATGCGCATCAGGACATTCATTCTGGCCGCTTCGGCGGTGGTCGGAATTCTATTCTTCGGGGGCACCTATCTGACGATGGGCGGCATCCTCGACGAGGTCGTCAAGGCCAACGCCGTGCGCACCTCGGACGCCGTCGCCCGCGTCACCTTCACCTCCATGTACCAGTTGATGAGCGCCGGCTGGAAGCGCGCCCAGGCCGAAGCCTTCCTCAAGGCGACGCACGGCGCCGGCGCCGAGTCCGGGCTGGAGATCGAGATCTACCGCGGCAAGCTGGTCGAGGACATCTACGACGCCATCGAGCAGCCGCCGATGGACGCCGAGGTGCTCGCCGCCTTCGCCGAGGGCCGGCCGCGCCACCTGGCGGCGGAACATTCGGTGCGCCACATCTACCCGCTGGTCGCCGAGGAGCGCTGCCTGCGCTGCCACCGCAACGCCGAGGCCGGCGCGGTGCTCGGCGCCATCGAGATCCGCCAGGAGTTCGGCCCGGTCGTCGCCGACGCGCGCCGCGACCTCGTCGTCGCGCTGGCGACGCTGCTGCCGCTGATCGTCGCGCTGGCCAGCGTCGTCGTCTGGTGGGTCTGCCGGCGCATCGAGGATTCGGTCTCCGAGGTGCGCACCAGCCTGGAGCGGGTGAACTCGGTGAGCGACCTGCGCCACGTGCGGCTCGACAGGCACGACCTGCGCTTCCGCGAGTTCAACCAGCTCGTCGGCTCGCTCGACGTGCTGGTGAACACGCTGCGCACGGTGGCCGTCGACAAGGAGATCCTGAGCTTCGAGATCGGCCTGCTGGAGAAGTTCGTCATCACCTCCGACGTCGTCCGCGACTGGCGCGAGTACGTCAGCCAGCTTCTTTCCGACATCAACCACGTGATGCCGGCGCACGTGCTGTTCTCGGTGTTCAAGATCGACGACGAGCTGTTCGACCTGGAAATCTTCTGGCGCGGCAAGCCCTCGCCGGAAACCCGCGCCATGATGGAGGCGCACATCCGCGCGGCGCTGGCGGAAAGCCCGAACTTCTCCGACATGACCGCGTGCACGCTCAACCACCACATCGTCGACGGCGGCCTCGCCGAGGTCGTGCTGAGCGAGGACGTGGTGGCGGTGCGCGTCAAGTCCTTCTTCGTCGACTCGCCGAAGATCGGCGGCATCGTCGGCATCGGCGTGCATTCCGAGGTGCTCGAGGACGAGACGCGGCACCTGGTGATGGAGAGCGTGCTGTCCACGCTGCTCAACGTCGTCGGCTCGGTGAAGGCGATCTACAAGTACACCCGCGATCTGGAGTACTACGCCACGCGCGACCCGCTGACCGACCTCTTCAACCAGCGCGTGTTCTGGGAGCTGGCCGGCTACGAGGTCGGCCGCGCCGGGCGCCACGGCTACTCCTTCGGCATGCTGCTGATCGACCTCGACAACTTCAAGGTGATCAACGACAGCCACGGCCATCCGGTCGGCGACAGGTACCTGCAGCATTTCGCGCGCACCGTGCAGGAGGCGCTGCGCGCCGGCGACGTGCTCGCCCGCTACGGCGGCGACGAGTTCGTCGCCATCCTGCCCGAGACCGGGCTGAACGAGGTGGCCATGGTCGCCGAGCGCGTGCGCGCCGCCATCGAGGCGATGCAGATCGAGCTCGACGACGGCGTCCGCCTGCGCGGCACCGCCTCCATCGGCCTGGCCGTCTACCCGGAGCACGCGGACAACGCCAAGGACCTGTTCCTCTTCGCCGACAACATGATGTACAAGGCCAAGGCCGGCGGCAAGGATCGCGTCGCCGTGCCGAGCGCCGACGACATCGTCGACGTCTTCCGCGACATCACCGAGAAGAGCGCGCTGGTGCTCGACGCCATCGAGTCGCGGCGCGTCGTTCCCTTCTTCCAGCCGATCCTCGACGTGGCGACGAAGCGCATCGTCGCCTACGAGGTGCTGTCGCGCATCGAGGTCGACGGCGAAATCATGCGCGCCGACGAATTCGTCGAGATCGCCGAGAAGATGGGCGTCATCCACCGCCTCGACGCGCTCGTCATCGAGGGCGCGCTCGCCCGCCTGCGCGAGATGGGGCACGCGGGCCTCGTCTTCATCAACCTCTCGCCGCGCGCGCTGGTGCTCAACGAGTTCGGCCGCAACATCCGCCAGATCGTCGCCGCCAGCGGCTTCACCAACGACCAGATCGTCTTCGAGATCACCGAGCGCGACACGGTGAAGAACATCTCGATGCTCGAACGCCTGCTCAACGAGCTGAAGGTCGAGGGCTTCAAGCTGGCCATCGACGACTTCGGCTCCGGCTTCTCGTCCTTCCACTATCTGCGCCGCTTCCCGATCGACTATCTGAAGATCGAGGGCGACTTCATCGCCAACATGCTGACCAGCACCAAGGACCGCGCCGTGGTCACCAGCATCAAGTCGCTGGCGCAGGAGATGGGCATCACCATCGTCGCCGAATTCGTCGAGTCGCAGGAGGTGCTCGACGAACTGCACGTGATGGGCGTGCACCTGGCGCAGGGCTACTACATCGGCAAGCCGCAGCGGCGGATGATCGGGGTCGACTGGCGGCCGCTCTGATGGCGGCGCGCCTCGACGCCGGCTGCAGGCTATGCGAATGGACTGATTGCGCAATTCCATCGGAATGGACAATATGGGCGTTCCCGGCGCCCCCTTTTGCGCCGGCCGGCGCAATCCGGACGGCGATGCCGCCCGGGCCGCGCGACCCATCGATCCATCACCGAAGCGGAGGCACACATGAAAAATGTTGTCATTTGTTGCGACGGAACCTGGAATACCCCCGATGACCACGACGGCGGCATGCCGACGCCGACCAACGTGGTCCGGCTTTATCACGCGCTCGCCGAACAGGACGGGGACGGCGTTCAGCAGTACAAGTACTACCACCCCGGCGTAGGGACGGAGGGGTCCTGGTGGGACAAGGCGGTGGGCGGCGGCACCGGCCGCGGGCTCGACCGCAACATCATGAGCGCCTACCGTGCGCTGTGCGACAACTACGAGGCCGGCGACCGGATCTTCCTGTTCGGCTTCAGTCGCGGGGCCTACACGGTACGCAGCCTGGCGGGGCTGGTCGGCGTCTGCGGTCTGCTGAATACCGCCGGCATGGCGGAGGACGAAGTCTGGCAGCGGATCGAGCGTATTTTCCAGGCCGGCTATCGCCGCAAGGTCGAATCGTGCGCAGGCTGGATGGCGGAGGGCTGGGCGTTCCATCTCCAGCCGTGCATCGCCGATGCGATCCGTTTCGTCGGCGTCTGGGATACGGTCGGCGCGCTCGGCGTGCCCGACGACATGGCTTTTCTCAACCTGCTGGACAGCCTGCGCGACTATACCTTCCACGATGCCTCTCTCGGCAAGGCGATCCGGACGGCACGACATGCGGTGGCGCTCGACGAAATGCGTGCGAGCTTCCAGCCGACCCTGTGGACCGACACCGAAGGCCGGGACGCCAAGCAGGTCTGGTTTCCCGGCGTGCATTCCGACGTCGGCGGCGGCTACGCCGAATGCGGCCTGGCCGACGGCGCGCTCAAGTGGATGATGGACGAGGCCGCCGGGGCCGGCCTGGTCTTCGACCCGGAGATGTACGGCCAGGTGGCGCCGGCGGCGCGGTGCGTGCGGCACGACTCCTGCAAGGGCGTGTTCGCGCTGCTGCCGACGCAGCCGCGCAGCGCGCCCAGGTTCGAAGCGAACAATCCGGCGCTGCATGCTTCCGCGTGGTCGCGCCATCGCCAGCCGTCGATCCAGCAGGGGCCGTACCGCATTCAGCGTCCGCTGGCGGCAGGGCAGTCGGTCACGGTCGACATCTTCGCCAACCAGCCGTGGAACGATACCGGGGTCTGGCTCGAAGCCGGCGTCGGCTATCGCTTCGAGGCCGTCGGCGAATGGCTGGACAGCTCGATCAAGTGCGGGCCGGCAGGCACCCGCGACGGCAATTTCCAGCCGGCGGAGGTGGCGCACCTTGTCGGCAGCCTCTGGGGCCGGATCGAGAAGCTGTGGAAGGCGGTCGGGCGCAACGAGGCGGTGGATTTCCGCTTCACCAAGCGCTACGAGGAATACCCCTGGTTCTGTCTGGTGGGGGCGGTGGCCAACGGCGGCGGCGTCGATGCCAAGCAGCGCCTGCAGGCGCACGAGGCTTTCAGGATCGGCGATGCGTGCGACTATCGACCCAAGGCGTCGGGCTACTTCTACGCCTTTTCCAACGATGCCTTCAACTGCTACGGCAACAACCGGGGGCGCGTCAGGCTGACGATACGGCAGACGTAGGGCGAATCCGCCGGGGCCGGTGTCGCGCCGGCGGTTTCGCCCGCCGCGACCGGGCGGCGCCCGGAATGCGCGACAATGGCCCCTCACTTCCTGCGCAGGAGGCGCGATGAACGAACAATTCCAGTCGCTCGACCAGGTCAAGGCCACGGCCATCGACATGGCCGTCAAGTTCGGGCCGAAGGCGCTGGTGGCGGCGGCCATCCTCGTCGCCGGCCATTTCGCCGGGCGCTGGGTCGGCGCCATGCTCGGCCGCCTGCTGCGCCGCTTCCGGCTCGAACCGCCGGTGCTGGCGCTGCTGACGCGCGTGGCGTATCTCGTGGTGCTCGGCCTGTTCGCGGTGATGGCGCTGCAGAACCTCGGCGTCGAGCTGCTGCCGCTGATCGCCGGCCTCGGCGTCGCCGGCGCCGGCGTCGCGCTGGCCATGCAGGGCATCCTCGGCAATCTCGCCGCCGGGCTGACGATCATCTTCACGCAGCCCTTCCACGTCGGCGACTACATTTCGATCGCCGACGAGGAGGGCGAGGTGCTCGACATCAGCCTGTTCAGCACCGCGCTCGGCCACGCCGACCGCTCGAAGGTGGTCATTCCGAACCGCAAGATCGTCGGCGAGATACTGCACAACTACGGCCGCATCCGGCAGCTCGACCTGACCGTGCGGATCGCCTACGGCGCCGACGTGCAGGCCGCGCTGCGCGCCCTCGACGCGGTGCTGCGCGCCAATCCGCGCGTGCTGCCGGAGCCGGCGCCGGTGGTCGGCGTCGAGGGCTTCGCCGATTCCGGCGCCGTCATCGGCATCCGGCCGTGGGTGGCGGTGCCCGACTACGTGCCGGCGCGCAAGGAGATCAACGAGGCCGTGCTCGCCGTCTTCCGCGAGCAGGGCATCGGCATCCCGCTGCCGCAGCGCGAGGTGCGCATGCTCGGCGCTGCCTGAGCCTCGCCCGGCCGACCATGGCGTCCGACGCCGAAGCGGTTTCCTTCCAGCGTCTCGACGACGCGGGCCTCAACCTGCACGCGGTGTTCGACCTCGCCGCGCTGCCGGCGGAACTGCGCGCGCCGCTCGACCCCGACCGGCGCTACCGCCGGCTGCTCCTCGTCGGCCACGGCGGCCGCCGGCTGTGGGAGCGGGTGCAGGCGGCCGGCCTTGCCTCGGAACACCCGATCGACGACTTCACGCGCGCCGCGGTCGCGGCCTGGTTCGCCGCGCAGTTGCCGGGTTGCGCCTGGACGCTGGTCTATCCGGGCGACGCGCCGGTCGGCCTGCAGGCGCTCGGGCGGCTGGCGGGCTGGCACCACGAATCGCCGTTCCGCGTCGGCGTGAATGCGGACTGGGGTTCGTGGTTCGCCTACCGCGCCGTGGCGTTGGTCGATGCGGACTTGCCGGCGACGCCGCTGCAGGCCGGCGCGTCGCCGTGCCTGTCATGTGATGACCGGCCCTGCATCGCCGCCTGCCCGGCCGGCGCGCTGTCGGCGCGCGAGTTTTCGCTGCAGAAATGCATCGCCTACCGCCGGCGGCCGGATTCGCGCTGCCGCGTCACCTGCGTCGCCCGCACGAGTTGTCCGGTGCGGCCGGAGCATCGCTACGACGACGCGCAGATCGCGTACAGCTATTCGCGCTCGCTGGCGATGATCGAGAAGTTCTGCTGAGCCGGCGGGCCGGGCGGCCCGCGCCGATCACTTCGCCGGCTTGGCGGCCCACGAATCCTTCAGCGTCACCGTGCGGTTGAACACCGGCGCGCCCGGCTTCGAGTCGACGCGGTCGGCGACGAAGTAGCCGTGGCGCTCGAACTGGAAACGGTCCTCGGCTTTCGCGTCCTTCAGCGAAGGTTCGAGCTGGGCGGTGATGGTCCGCCTGGACTCCGGGTTGATGTCGTCGAGGTAGTCGCGTTCCAGCTCCGGCGCATCGCCCTCGCGCCGCGCGCCCGGCGCCGGCACGGCGAACAGGCGGTCGTAGAGCCGCACCTCGGCGGCGCAGGCGTGCGCCGCCGAGACCCAGTGCAGGTTGCCCTTGACCTTGACGCTGTCGGCGCCCGGCGTGCCGGACTTGGTGTCGGGCAGGTATTCGCAGAAGACCGTCGTCACCTTGCCCGAAGCGTCCTTCTCGCAGCCGGTGCACTTCACGATGTAGCCGTACTTGAGGCGCGCCGTGTTGCCCGGATACAGGCGGTGGTAGCCCTTGGCCGGTTCTTCCATGAAATCCTCGGCCTCGATCCACAGCTCGCGCGAGAAGGGCATGGCGCGCTTGCCAAGCTCCGGCTTCAGCGGATGGTTCGGCGCAAAGCATTCCTCGCTCTCGCCTGCCGGGTAGTTGGTGACGACGAGCTTCAGCGGATCGAGCACGGCGACGCGGCGTTCGGCCGATTCGTTCAGCACCTCGCGCATGCAGTCCTCGAAGACCACGTAGTCGATCAGCGAGTCGGCCTTGGAGACGCCGATGCGCTCGGCGAACAGGCGGAAGCCCTCGGGCGTGTAGCCGCGCCGGCGCGCGCCGACCAGCGTCGGCATGCGCGGGTCGTCCCAGCCGGCGACGTGCCTTTCCTCGACGAGCTGGATCAGCTTGCGCTTGGAGAGCACGACGTAAGTCAGGTTCAGCCGCGAGAACTCGATCTGCTGCGGCAGCGGCCGCTGCAGCAGGCCGCCTTCGGCCAGGCGTTCGAGCAGCCAGTCGTAGAACGGCCGCTGATCCTCGAATTCGAGCGTGCAGATCGAGTGCGTGATGTTCTCCAGCGCGTCCTCGATCGGGTGCGCGTAGGTGTACATCGGATAGACGCACCACTTGTCGCCGGTGTTGTGGTGCGTGGCGTGGCGGATGCGGTAGATGGCCGGGTCGCGCAGGTTGATGTTCCTTGACGCCATGTCGATCTTCGCGCGCAGCACGTGCGCGCCGTCGGCGAACTCGCCCTGGCGCATGCGCCGGAAGAGGTCCAGGTTCTCCTCGGCGCTGCGCCCGCGGTACGGCGAATCCTTGCCCGGCTGCGTCAGCGTGCCGCGGTTCTGCCGCATCTCGTCGGCGCTCTGGCTGTCGACGTAGGCGTGGCCGGCCTGGATCAGGTATTCGGCGAAGGCCGCCATCCAGTCGAAGTAGTTCGACGCGTAGTAGAGGTTGCTTTCGCCGTCCTTCTCCCACGAGCAGCCGAGCCACTTCACGGCGTCGACGATGGAATCGACGTACTCCTGCTCCTCCTTCTCCGGGTTGGTGTCGTCGAAGCGCAGGTGGCAGCGGCCGCCGTACTGCTCGGCCAGCCCGAAATTCAGGAGGATCGACTTGGCGTGGCCGAAGTGCAGGTAGCCGTTCGGCTCCGGCGGGAAGCGCGTGCGGATCTTCGCCGCATCGAGCGGCGCCTGCGCATGGTCGGCGGCCGGGCCGGGGCGGCCGGCCCAGCGGCGCTGCGCGTGCTTGCCGGCGGCGAGGTCGGCCTCGACGATGTTCCTGATGAAATTGGCGGCCGGAGCGGCCGGAGCGTTCTCTTTGGACATGGGAATGCGTTGGCTGGCGCAAAAGCCGCATTCTAGCAGCGGGCGCGCGGGCGCCGATGGCTGATCCGGGGTGCTCAACCGGCGGTGGCTGGCGTCGCGCCGCCGCGCGGCGCGGCGAGCAGGCGCGCCGCCTTCGCCGCCTGGTCGATCACCCGGCGCAGCGTGCTGAAGCTGCGCGTCAGCGATTCCATCGCCGGAATGTCGATCTCGCCGCAGGCGCCGGCGGTCAGCAGGGCGGTCTTCAGATGCTGGTAGCGCGCCTCGAATTCCTCGGCCTGCGCTTCGTCCGGCGGCGCGAACGCTTCGTTCTCGGGATCGAGCCGGACGAGCAGGGTCTCGGCGAAGGCCGTGAGGCCGAGGATGTCGTGCCGCAGCGGCGAGTCGCCGAGCGCGGCGACGGTGGCGTGGCCGGTGGCGATGTCCGGCGCGATCTCGTGGCAGGTTTCGTAGTAACGCTGCACGCGCAGCAGCTCGGCGAGGAACTGCGCCGTGTCCGCGGACATCGAGCCGCGATGGACGCGCGTGACGAAGTCGGCGGCGGCGCGCGCCAGCGCCGGCAGCGCCGCCGACTCGTCCGGCCGGCCGGGCGCGCCGGTGAGCGCGCCGAGGCGCGCGCGGACGCCGCCGACGGCCATGCCGCCGACGCGGACCAGCTCGCGGCGCAGCGCGTCGGCGGCGAGCGAGGGCACCGAGGCGACGTTGCGGTCGAGGAAGCGCGGCCGCGAGATTTCCTCCTCGCGCGTGCGGAAGCGGCGCTTCAGAAAGACCGCCAGCCGGTCGCCGAGCGGCCACATCAGCGCCACGCCGAGCAGGTTGAAGATGGTGTGGAAGAGCGCCAGGCTGACCGCCGGCGACGGGCCGAGATCGAAGGCGTCGCCGAGCAGCGCGACGGCCTGGATGAGCACCGGCAGCAGGACGAAGGCGACGATGCCGGTGAGGACGTTGAACAGGATGTGCGCGGACGCCGCGCGCTTGGCGTCGGGCGTGGCGCCGATGGCGGCGATCAGCGCCGTGGCGGTGGTGCCGACGTTGGAGCCGATGACCGCCGCCGCGGCCTCCGGCAGCGGCAGTGCGCCGGCTTCGGCGAGGGTCAGGGCGACGGCCATCGAGGCCGCCGACGACTGCATCAGCACGGTCAGCAGCAGGCCGGCGAGGACGAAGCCGACGATCGAGCGCAGGCCGTGCCCGCTCCAGGCGCCGAGGTCGAAGAACTGCCCGGCGTCGCTGAAGGCCTGCTGCAGGAAGGCGATGCCGAGGAAGAGCAGGCCGAAGCCGGCGAGCGCCTGGCCGAGCGCGCCGCGCCGCGCGTTCGGGCCGGAGATGTGCAGGCACATGCCGATGCCGATCAGCGGCAGCGCGGCGGCCTCGACCTTGAGCTTGAAGCCGATCAGCGCGACCAGCCAGCCGGTCATCGTCGACCCCAGGTTCGAGCCGAAGATGACCCACAGCGACTGGCCGAAGGTGAGCAGGCCGGCGTTGACGAAGCCGATGGCGGCGATGGTGACGGCGCTGGAGGATTGCACCAGCATGGTCACGAAGAGGCCGGAGGCGAGGCCGCGCAGCCGGGTCTGCGTGGAGCTGGCGAGGACGTTGCCGAGCAGCGGCCCGGCGGCGGCCTTGAGGCCGTCGGTCATGAGCATCATGCCGAGCAGGAAAAGCCCGATGCCGCCGAGGATCAGACCGGCTTCCTCGGCGCTCACGGGGGCGGTGGCGATGTGCGCATGAGGCGAGCATGGGGCACGCGGCGGCGGCGCGTCAAGCGGCGTCCGGGCCGCCCGCTCAGCGCGCCGCCGGCATCCGTTCGCACAGGTGCTCCCCGGTATCCGGGTGGAAGATCAGGCGGCGCGCGCAGCGGCCGTGGAAGTCGCTCAGGTCGAGCGGGATGCCCGCCTGTTCCAGCCAGAACACGGCATAGCGGGTGTTGTGCTTGCCCACGGTCATCACGTCCTCGTGCTCGAACATCCGTCCGCCGCCGAAGGCCTTGGCGCGGAGACGCTCCGGCCGCGCGCCCGCCCGCAGCATGGCCTCGAACAGGCCGGCCATGCAGACGTCGCCGGCCATGCTCGTGCTGCCGCAGCGGATGGTGCGTTCCCGGCCGCGCGGCGGATAGACGTAATGGTTCATGCCGCCGACGCGGGCGACCGGGTCGAACAGGCAGACGGCGACGCAGGAGCCGAGGATCGTGCGCAGTACGCGGCGGCGCTCGACGGCCCACGCGCCCTGGGGCACGTCGATGGCGTCCGGCAGATGGTGCCTGGCGCGGAGCCTACCGTGGGGCATGGCCGTGCGCGTGGGGGAAGGCGTCCGCCGGCAGGGGCTTGCCGAGCAGGTAGCCCTGCAGCAGGTCGCAGCCCTGCGCGGCGAGAAAGCGGCGCTGCGCGTCGGTTTCCACGCCCTCGGCGATCACGTCCATGCGCATGTTGTGCGCCAGCCCGATGATGGCGCGCACGATGGCTTCCGCGTCCGGCTCCTCGAACAGGGCGCTGACGAAGGACTGGTCGATCTTCAGATGGTCGATGGGAAAGCGCTTCAGGTAGCTGAGGCTGGAATAGCCGGTGCCGAAATCGTCGAGGGACAGGGACACGCCCATGCCGTGCAGTTCCCGCAGCGTGGCGATGGTGCGCGGCACGTCGTCCATCAGGGAGCTTTCGGTGATCTCCAGTTCCAGGCTGTCCGGCGGAATGCCGCTTTCCTGCATGGCGCGCGCCACGGTGGCGCAGAGGTCGGGCCGCACGAGCTGCCGGGCGGAGAGGTTCACCGCCACCCGCCGCGGGCCGCATCCCGCGGCCCGCCAGGCGGCGATCTGCGCGCAGGCCGTGTGCAGCACCCAGGCGCCGATGTCGATGATGCAGCCGGTCTCCTCGGCGATGGGGATGAAGCGCGCCGGCGAGACGAAGCCGAGGTCGGCCGGATGCCAGCGCAGCAGGGCCTCGGCGGCGACGATGCGCCCCGAGGCCGCATCGACCTGGGGCTGGTACCAGAGCGCGAATTCCCCGCGCGCCACCCCGTGGCGCAGGCGCCGGGCGAGATCGAAGCGCTGGCGGGCAGCGTGGTCGAGTCCGGCGGAAAAGAAGACGGGGTCCCGGCCGCCCTGCGCCTTGGCGCGGGCCATGGCCAGGGCGGCGCTGGCGATGAGCGCGTCGAGGGTGGCGCCGTCGTCCGGGTAGAGTGCGACGCCGACGCTGACCGAGAGCGGGGTGGTGAGTTCGTCGCAGCTCATGTCCGTGTTCAGGCGCGACTGGATGGCGTCGATGACCGACTGCACGCCGGCCAGCCCGCCGTCGTCGCGGTGGATCAGCACGAATTCGTCGCCGGCCTCGCGAAAGACCGTGTCCCGGGGGGGGACGCAGTCGCCGATCTGGCCGGCGACCCATTGCAGCACCTGGTTGCCGGCGCCGTAGCCGAAGAAATCGTTGATGTCGCGGAAGCGGTTCAGGTTCACGCAGATGACGGCCACGGTCTCGCCGGGCTGGGCGTCGTCCTCGATGCACCGGAAGCGGTCGCGCACCAGTATCCGGTTCGGCAGGCCGGTGAGGGGATCGTGATGGGTCAGGAACTCGATCAGCGTCTGTGCGTCCCGGCTCTCGGACAGGTCGTGGAACACGCCGACGTGGTTGACGAGGCTCTCGTCCTCGTCGCGGACCGCGACCAGGGCGGCGAGGCAGGGGAACTGGTTGCCGTCCTGGCGCCGGCACCACAGCTCGCCCGTCCAGCGCCCTTCGGCCTGCACGGTTTCCCGCAGCAGCCGGAAGAATCCTTCGTCGTGCCTGGCGGCGTCGATGATCAGGCGGATGTCCTGGCCGACGCATGCTGCCGGCGGATAGCCCATCGCCGCCGAAAACGCGGGATTGACGGCGAGGATGCCGCCCTCGGCGTCGGTGATGAACATGGGGCTCAGGCTGACCTCGAAGGCGCTGGCGATGAGGCGCAGCCTTTTCTCGGCGGCGACGCGGGAGGCGATCTCGCCGCGCAGCGCGGCGACCGTCCGTTCCAGCGCCTCCGTCCGCGTCCGCACGCGCTCTTCCAGCGTGCGCTTCTCCCTGGCCAGGGCTTTCGTGGCCCGCGCCAGGGCGATGTGGGTGGCCACCCGCTGCAGCACCTCTTCGCCGGCCAGCGGCTTGCCGATGAAATCGACGGCGCCGCTGCGGAAGGCGCGCGCCTTGTCGTGGCGCTCGACGTGGGCCGAAAGGAAAATGACCGGGATGCCGGCGGTCCGCTCGTCCGCCTTCAGCCGGCGGCAGACCTCGAAGCCGTCCATCGCCGGCATGCGCACGTCGAGCAGCACGAGGTCGGGCGGCGAATTCCTGACCGTCCACAGCGCCAGTTCGCCGTCCGGCGCGGAACGCACCGCGTAGCCCTGCCGGCCCAGCAGTTCGCACAGGTAGGCCAGCGACTCGGCGGTATCGTCGACGACCAGCACCTCCCCTGGGGGGCCTTCGTGCGCTTGCCTCGGACTCAATGCCTGCTCCTCCGGCCGCATGGCCGTTTGCCGGGGATTCTGTCGATCCGGTTTTACGGCCGTTAGAGTAGAAATACACTGGCCGGCCGTGATGAATTTTCTGTACCGCCCGGCGCGTCGGGCCGACAATGCCCGCCATCCAGCCCTTGCCGAACATGGACGAAAATCTGTCCTCCTCCCCCGCCTTCATCGATCGTGGCGAAGTGTTGCTGGTCGACGACTCGGCCACCTCGCTCGCCGCCCTCTCGACCGCCCTCACCCAGGCCGGCTACGTCGTGCGCGAGGCGCCGAGCGGCGAACTGGCGCTGATGACGCTCAAGGTGCGCCTGCCCGAACTGGTGCTGCTCGACGTGCGCATGCCGGCGATGGACGGCTTCGAGATCTGCCGGCGCATCAAGGCCGAGGCCGGCACCCGGGACATTCCCGTGATCTTCCTCTCGGCCCAGGATGAAACGCCCGACAAGGTGCGGGGATTCCGGGCCGGCGCCGTCGATTTCATCGGCAAGAACTTCGCGGAGGAGGAAATGCTGGCGCGCATCGACACCCACATCGAGCTGGGGCGGGTGAAGAAGGTGCTGGAAGCCGAACGCGCCGCGCTCGAGGACCGGGTGCGCGAACGCACCGAGGAACTGCGCCAGGACATCGCCAAGCGCCTGGCGGCCGAGGAGGAGAACCGCAGCCTGGAGCGCGCCCTGTGGCAGGCCCGCAAGATGGAGGCCATCGGCCTCTTGGCCGGCGGCATCGCCCACGACTTCAACCACCTGCTGTCGCTGATCCTCGGCTATGCGCAGTTTGCCCAGAGCGCGCTGGCCGGCGGCCGGACGGAAAAGCTCGCCGGCTATCTGGCGGAAATCCTCAAGGCCGGCGACGAGGGGCAGGCGGTGGTCGCCCAGTTGCTGGCCTTCAGCCGCGCCGACGAGGCCGCCGGCGAGGCCATCGACATCGGCGGCGCCATTGCCGAGTCCGTCGATTTTCTGCTCCCGGCCATGGGGGCGGGCATCCGCCTGGATTTCGCCGCCGCCGGCCCGCTGCCGCCGCTCTTCATCAAGCCCGTGCAGGTCCGGCAGGTCGCCACCAACCTGATCCTCAACGCCCGCGACGCCATCACGACCGGGGGCAACATCGCGGTCCGGCTGTCCATGGCGCGGTCGCATCCGGCGCAGGCCTGCGTTTCCTGCCGCAAGCCCTTCGCCGGCGACCATCTGGTGCTGTCGGTGGAAGACGACGGCCACGGCATCGCCCCGGAGATCCTGGACCGGCTCTTCGATCCCTTCTTCACCACCAAGGACATCGGCAAGGGCGTCGGCCTGGGCCTGCCGATGGTGCACGGCATCGTCCATTCCGCCGGCGGCCACGTCACGGTGGAATCCCTGCCGGGCGTGGGCAGCCGCTTCCGCATCTGGCTGCCCGCCGCCGGAACGGTCTGACGGGTTCGGCTACGGCGGCCTGGCGCCCGCCCAGATCAGCACGAGTTCGACGACGGAGTTGACGTGCAGCTTCTCCATCATGCGGCCGCGATGGTTGTCCACGGTGCGCGAGGAGATCTTCAGGAGTCCGCCGATTTCCCGGCTGGACTTGCCTTCGGCGACCAGCCGCAGGATCTTCGTTTCGGTGGGCGTCAGCAGCGCCAGACGCGCCTCGGTGGCCCGGCGCTGGATTTCCCTGATGTAGAGCAGTTCGCTCTCGGCCAGCGCGCGCTGCACCTTGTCGAGGAAGGACTGGTGCACGAAGGGCTTCTCGATGTAGTCGGAGGCGCCGGCCTTCATCGCCTCGACGGCCGTGCCCACTTCCGCGTAGCCGGTGATGAAGATGACCGGCGCGACGAAGCCGCGCGCCCGCATCAGGCGCAGGAACTCGAGCCCGCCGACCTCGGGCATGCGCACGTCGGAGACGACGCATTCGCGCTCCCGCGGGCGATAGCCGTCGAGGAACTCGCGCGCCGAGGCATAGGTCCGGGGGTGCAGCGATACGCTCTCGACCAGCTCCGCCACCATCTTCCTCATGGCGGGCTGGTCGTCCACGATGTGGACGAGCGCCGGGGCGGGCCGTGTTTCCATGCCCGCCGGGTCACATCACCAGCTTGGCCACGGCGGCCAGCATCTGCGCCGGCTGGAAGGGCTTGACGATCCACGCTTTCGCGCCGCCTTCCTGGCCGGCCTTCTTCTTGTCCTCGGCCGCCTCGGTGGTCAGCATGATCACCGGGGTGAACTTGTAGGCCGGCTTCTTTTTCACCTCGCGCAGGAAGCTCAGGCCGTCCATGTTCGGCATGTTCACGTCGGAGATGATGAGATGGATCTTCTGGCCGTCGGCCTTGGCCAGCGCCTCCCGGCCGTCGCAGGCTTCGATGACCGTGTAGCCGGCGCCGGTCAGCGTCAGGTTGACCACCTGCCGGAGGGAGGCGGAGTCGTCGACGATCAGGATGGTCTTGCTCATGGGCGGATTCCTCAGAAAAAGGTGATTTCGGTCGCCTCGCCGGCCTTGTCGGCCTGGCGGGCGTCGTGCTGTTCGAGGGTGGCGTATTTCCCTTCCATCTCCGCCAGCCAGCGCTCCACGTCGAAGGGCGCCGGCGGCGGCGCGGGCGGCAGGGCGGCAAAATAGCCGGCAAAGCGTTCGATGTCGTCCTTCGAGTGCATCAGGATCTGCTTCACCCGGTCCTGGAACTGCAGGCCGACCAGGACGCTGGCGATGCGGTCGCGGACTTCTCCGGCGTTGGCTTCGAGGCGCGAGGCCGTCTCCTTCATCGCCGTGCCGGCGCCGTCGAAGCGCGAAACCACGGTGTCGGCGGTCTCCCGCCACGCCTGCATCAGCTTCCGCTCGTTCTGCGCCAGGCGCTCGGTGGCTTCCAGCGTCGAACGGATCATGCCGGTGACGACGTCGACCTTGCCGCTGATGCGCAGGCCGGTTTCGCCGGAGGCCGTAGACAGCTTGCGCACCTCGTCGGCGACCACGGCGAAGCCCCGGCCGGCTTCGCCGGCGCGGGCGGCCTCGATGGCCGCGTTGAGCGCCAGCAGGTTGGTCTGGGCGGCGATGTCGGCGACGACCGTCGCCATTTCCCGCAGCTCGCCGATGATGCCGTCGAGGGAAACGATCTGCTGGAGCATCGCCTCCTTCTCGGCGAAGCCTTGCTCCATGCTCGCCACCATCCCTTCCAGGTCGCGCTGCCCGAGGGCGATGACCGACGGGAAATCCATGTGCTCGCTTTTGCCCGCGGAGGCGGAGACCGCGTTCTCGATGCCTTTCAGGATGTCGCCGAATTCCTGCGCGAGGTCGGTGATGCCCCGCTCCGTCTGGCCGCTGGCCAGGTCGATGTGCGCCGACCAGCGCGGCATGATCGCGCCCACGGCCTGCCGCAGGCTGTCCAGATAGCCGGCGTGCGCATCGGCCCGCTGGCGCTCGGCCTGCGCCGCTGCCAGGCTCGCGCGCAGGGCGGCGGCCTGCGCTGCCTGCCGCCGCGCCAGCCAGAGTCCGGCGGCGACCGCGAGGCCGACGAGGCCGGCGGCGGCGATCGCCGCGCCACCCGGCTCACCCGCGCCGATGAGGACGATGGCGGCCAGCCCTGCGAGGACGCACAGCGCGGCCGCCCGTTTTTCCGAAGCTGTCATTCAATCTCCCCTGCATGTGAGCGTGCGCGGTATGGCATCTCCGCTCAGGCGGCGGCCGGGGCGAGCGCCGCCGCGACGGGGCCGCCTTTCCGGGAATGCTGCTGCTCCCGGCCGGCGACGTCGTGCACCAGCCGGGCCACGTCGATGATCAGGGCCACCTCGCCGCTGCCCAGGATGGTCGAGCCGGAGACGCAGGGCACGTTGCCGAACAGCGGCCCGAGCGGCTTGATGACCGTCTGGCACTTGCCGTGGATGCGGTCCACCACGAGGCCGACCCGCCGCCCGCCGAAGCGCGTGACGACGACGCGCGGCCGTACCTGCGGGGCGCCGGTCTCGCCGAACACCTCGCGCAGGCGGACGAAGGGCATGGCTTCGTCGCGCAGTTCCATGTAGTCGACGCTGTCGATGCCCTCCGGCAGCTCGACGCATTCGACCACCATGTCCAGCGGCACGATGAAGTGGGCGGCGCCGACGCCGACGTGGAAGCCGTCGATGATGGCCAGCGTCAGCGGCAGGCACAGGCGCATGGTGGTGCCGCGGCCGAGCGTCGATTGGATGTCCAGGGTGCCGCGCATGGCCTCGACGTTGGCCCGCACCACGTCCATGCCGACGCCGCGGCCGGAGAGGTTGGTGATCCGCTCCGCCGTCGAGAAGCCCGGTTCCAGGATCAGCCGGAAGATTTCCTGCTCGCTCAGGCCGGCGCCGGCGTCCACCAGCCCCTTGTCGATGGCTCGGGCCAGTATCTTGGCGGGATCGAGCCCCTTGCCGTCGTCGGTGACCTCGACGACGATGGTGCCCGATTCGTGGTAGGCGTTGAGCCCGACCGTGCCGTGGGCCGGCTTGCCGACCGCGACGCGTTCTTCGGCCGAGCCGATGCCGTGGTCCATGGAGTTGCGGATCAGATGCATCAGCGGATCGCCGAGCTTTTCCACCATCGACTTGTCCAGCTCGGCGTCGGCCCCGGTGATGACCAGCTCGATGTCCTTGCCCAGTTCCCGGGAGACGTCGCGCACCACGCGGGGAAAGCGCGAGAACACCTCGCCGATGGGCACCATGCGCAGGCTCAGGGTCATGTCGCGGATGTCCTCCACCAGCGACAGCAGCAGCGAGGCCGACTCGTGCAGCTCCGGCAGGCCGGCGCGGCTGGCCTGGGCGTAGGTGCCGGAGCCGGCGATGACCAGCTCGCCGACGCGGTTGATGAGGGCGTCGAGGCGGTCGGACGGCACCTTGATGCTCTTCGCCTCGCCGGCCCGCTTTTCCTCGTGCAGGCGCTGCCGGGTCGCCGCCGCCTCGACCACGGCCGGATGCACGGACTGGTTCTCGACCAGGATGTGGCCGATCCGGCGGGATTCCTCCGCTGCCTGCTGCGCGTTCAGCGCCGTTTCCAGCTCCTTCGCCGTCAGCGTGCCGCAGGCGATGAGAATCTCGCCCAGCCGCTGCCCGCCCAGCGGCGCGGATTCGATGTGGCGGATGAATTCCTCCATCTTGCCGTGCGGCGGGAAGATCCGGATCGTCGCGCGCTCGGCGATGAAGTCGAAGACGCCCTCGATCTCGTGCTTGTCCGCGTCGCTCCTGAGCGCGACCTCGAAGCCGAGGTAGCAGGCTTCCGGGTCGGCGGCGTCCAGGTCCGGCAGGTGATCGGCGACGGTCTCGACGTGGACGATCTCGCCATAGTTCGAGAGATAGTGGATGAAGGACAGCGGGTCCATGCCGTCGGCGAGGATGTCGGAGGAAAAGCGCAGCGAGATGTGCCAGTGCTCGCTGCCGATCTCGCCGCCGCCGCTCGCCGACACCGCTTCCGTCTGCTCGGCGGGCACCTGCGCCGCCGCCTCGTCGTCGTCCTCGTGGGCGTGCGGGACCCAGGCCCCGAGCCGGTCGATCAGCGCGTCGCTGCGCTGCACGGCCTCCGCGCCGACGCCGCCGTCGAGCGAGGCATGGACGATGGCATCGATCTGGTCCTGGCTTTCCAGCAGCACGGTGATGAGATCGGAGGTGAAGCCGATCTCGCCCTTGCGCAGCCGGTCGAGGACGTTCTCGACGACGTGGGTGAAGCGCACCACCTCGTCCAGGCCGAACAGCCCGCCCGAGCCCTTGAGCGTGTGGGCGCAGCGGAACAGGGCGTGCAGATCGTCGTCGCGGCAGCCGCCTTCCTCGGCGCGCAGCAGGATCTCCTCCATCTGGGCGATCAGCTCCCTCGCCTCCTCGGCGAAGGTTGCCAGCGCCTGGGAAAAATTGCCCGATGTGTCCATGTCAGTTCGCCTTGATGAGCAGCGGATCGCCGAGCAGATGGCCGACGTTCGCCAGATCCACGAGCCGCATCACCTCGTCGGAATGATGGCGGAAGCGCACCGTCTTGCCCGCCTTGCGCTTGGCCAGCAGCATCAGTTGCAGGCCGGCGGTGTCGATCTCCGTGACCTCGCCGAGATCGACCTCGATGTCGTCGGCGGCGGACAGGGCTTCGAGCAGGCGGCCGCGGATGTCCAGGACCGAGAAGATGGTCAGCTCGCCGGCGATCCACAGGGTCTTCTGCGCCGCGTCCGTCCTGATGTCCCAGGCCATGGCCGGCGCCTCAGGCGGCGGCCGCGGCGACGGCGGCCAGCTCCGCCACCGACAGCGTCCGCTCGATGTTCAGGATGATGACGAAGTGCCCTTCCTGGCGCGCCATGCCGGTGATGAAGTCGGTGTCGATGCGCGCGCCGAAGACCGGGGCGGTGTCGATGTCGCTGTCCTTGATCTCGGTCACGGCGTTGACCCGGTCGACGACCAGGCCGACCACGTGCTTCTCGCCGTTGTGCTGGATCTCGACGATGACGATCGAGGTCCGCCGCCCGACGCTGGCCGGCGTCCAGCCGAAGCGCACGGCCAGGTCGATGACCGGCACCACGCCGCCGCGCACGTTGATCACGCCGCGCAGCGAGGGCGGCATCATCGGCACCGCGGTCGGCGGCAGGTACTCGATGATTTCGCGGATGCGCAGGATCTCGATGGCGAAGATCTCGTTGCCCAGCGTGAAGGTCAGGTAGAGATGCCGGTGCTGCAGGGCCGTCCGGCCGTGCTCCGGCGCCGGCTTCGCCGGCTGCCCGGCGGCGGCGAGCGCCGGCACGCGGGAATCGGTGGAAGCTTCCATGTCGCTTTCCCTTCGTCGGCCGGTGGTCAGGAGAAAGTCTCGAATTCGCCCATCTCTTCCGGCTGCCTGGCCAACGGGCGCAGCGAGACGGCCGTCTTCGCCGGCGGCCGCGGCGCGGTCGCCGGACGGCGGGCGGGCAGGCCGCCGGATAGCACGAACTGATCCACCAGCTCCTGCAGGGAAACCGCCTGGCTGCTCATTTCCTCGGCCGTCGCCGACAGCTCTTCCGAGCCCGCGGCGTTTTGCTGCGTCACCTTGTTGAGCTGGTTCATGGCCCCGGAAATCTGCCCCGCGCCCGTCGTCTGCTCGTTCGAGGCGTAGGCGATCTCGCGCACCAGATCGGCGGTCTTCTGGATCGAGGGCAGCATGCTGATCAGCAGCGCGCCGGCGTCCTCGGCCGTCTTGACGCTGCCCGCCGCCAGCTCGCCGATCTCCTGCGCCGCCACCTGGCTGCGCTCGGCGAGCTTCCTTACCTCGGCCGCCACCACGGCGAAGCCCATGCCGTGCTCGCCGGCGCGCGCCGCCTCGATGGCGGCGTTCAAGGCCAGCAGGTCGGTGCGGTAGGCGATGTCGTCGATGATGCCGATCTTCTCGGCGATCGACTTCATCGCCGTCACCGTCGCCGCCACCGCTTCGCCGCCCTTCTTGGCGTCGTCCGCCGACTGCTTGGCGATGTCGTCGGTGATTTTCGCGTTTTCCGTGTTCTGGGTGATCGAGGCCGACATCTCTTCCATCGCCGAGGTCGTCTCTTCCAGGCTCGCCGCCTGCTCCGTCGTCGCCTGCGACAGCGATTGCGCCGTCGTCGCCACCTGGCCGGCCGCCGCCGCGATCGAATCGGCGCCGCCCTTCACTTCGCGCAGGGTGTCGCCGAGCTTGTCCAGCGTCGAGTTCAGCGCCGTCGCCAGCGTTCTGAATTCGCCCTCGTAATTGCCGTCGACCCGCTTGGAGAGGTCGCCGTCGGCCATCACCCGGAGCACCGCGCCGACGTCGCCCATGACCGTGGCGCTGGTCTCGGCCAACTGGTTGATGCTCGTGCTCAGATCGAGGGCGAAGCCCTGCTTGCCCTTGAGGTCGAGCCGCCGCGACAGGTCGCCCTTGGCCGCCGCGCCCACCACCTGCTGGGTCTCGCCGATGACCTCGGAGAGCTTGCCGACCATGTCCTTGACGGAAACCATCATGCTCGTCGTGTCGCCGGGGCGGGTGTCGATCTTCACGTTGAGGTCGCCCGCGGCCACGGTCTTGACGATCGCCGACACCTCGGCCGGCTCGCCGCCGAGCTGCGCCAGCGTGCTGTGGATGACGTACAGCCCGATGAGCACCAGCAGCGCGGCCGAGACCAGGCCGGACCACAGCATCAGCCGGCTGGCCGCGCGGTCGGCCTCCCGGCCCTGGGCGATGGCGTCGGCGGTGATCCGGTTGTTCATCTCGACGATCCGGTTCAGGGTGGCCTCGGAGGCTTCCAGCAGCGGCGTCCCCTTGTCCAGTTGGCCGAACAGGCGGACGAACAGCTCCTTCTGTCCCGCCTCGGAGTCGTTCCGGCTCAGCGCCTCGATGGTCGCCGTCAACTCCGTGTCGTTGCTCTTCCATACCTCCCATTCCTTGACGAACTGCTTCCAGAGCGCCGCTTCATCGGGCGTCTGCGGCAGGGGCTCGTAGAGTTTCCAGCCGCGTTCGATGTCGTCCCAGGAGCGTTTCTTGATCTTCAGCACGTCGAGGAAATGGGCCTGCGCCTTGTAGTTGTTCTCCCAGATCAGCGCCCGGAGATTCGCCGCCTGCACCGCCGTCTGGCCCTCGCTGACGGTCAGCAGGCCGCCGATGGAAGGCACGCGCACCTCGCCGATTTCCTGCATGGCTTCACTCACCGCCCCGATCCCCCGCCAGCCGGCGCCGCCGGCGACGGCCAGCGCCGCGATTGCCACGACCAGCATGAGGATCAGCTTCGCCTTGATTGTCATCTTCGCCAGCATCGTTCGCACCTCGCCTTGTCTTGTCGTAATGGCAGCCCGGCCTGCGGAGACCGGGCTGCGCTTGCGAAGTGAGCTTAGGGAGGGGCGATGCGGCGGCGGAGAGTAGAATTACACAGGACGCATAGATGAATCCCCGTGGTCCGGAGGGCGGAGCGGCGGCCGGCGCCTTCATGACGGAGGTGTCTATTGCGATATAGTGCGGTTCCATGAAATCCGGCCGTTTCCATGATCGCTGGTGCCTTTCCCTGCTGTCGCGCATCGTGTTCCTGGCAGCGGCGTGGGCGATGGCCGTCGGCGCCGCCCGCGCGGCGCCGGCCGATCCGTTCGCCGGCCGGCGCGTGCTGGTGCTCAACTCCTACACCGAAGGCGTCGGTGCCCACGAAGAGATCATCAGCGGCTTCTTCGCCGGGGTCGCGGCGGCCGGCGGCCGGAACGACAGCGTCTATACCGAGAAGCTCGACCTGCTCCGCTTCGGGACGGCGACGCACCGGCAGGCGCTGGTCGAACTGCTGCGCACCCGCTATGCGTCCAGGCAGATCGACCTGCTCGTCACGGTCCAGCAGCCCGCCCTCGATTTCGCGCTCGACGAAGGGCGCGCCCTGTTCGCGGGGGTGCCGACCATCGCCGCCATGGTGCCGGAGGAATCCTTCGCCGGCGCGGCGCATCCCCACGTCGTGCGGCTGCCCTACGAGATCGATTTTTCCGGCACCCTCGACCATGCCCGCCGGCTCTTTCCCGATACCCGGCGGGTGGTGGTGGCGGGCGGCATCGGCCCGGCGGACAGGGTGTTCATCGCCCAGGCGAAGCGCGCCTTCGCGTCCCGGCAGGGGGAGTTCGAATTCGAATACCTGGACGACGGCGACCTGGAACGCAGCCTCGAACGCATCGGCAGGCTGCCGGCCGGCAGCGTCGCCATCATCCTGACCCACTACCAGACCCGGACCGGCCTGAGCGTTCCCCACCGCGGCGTGCTGATGCAGCTCGCCCGCGCCGCCAGCGTTCCCGCCTTCACCCAATGGGCCAGCCTGCTGCAGGACGGGGCCATGGTCGGCGGCTCGGTGCTCGACGTCTCGGCCATGGGGCGCCAGGCCGCCGAGGCCGCGATCGACTACCTCGCCGGCCGCAAGACGCTGGCGCAATTGCGCGAACTGCCGGCCGTCGGGAGCATGCCGATCTTCGACTGGGCGCAGGTCGAGCGCTGGCGGGGCGACGTCTCCCGCCTGCCGGCGCACAGCGTCTTCATCGGACGTCCGGCCAGCCTGTGGGCCGGGCACCGGCACACCGTCATCGTCTGGCTGGCCGTGATGGCGGGGCTGGCCGGCCTGCTCGTCGCGCTGGTCGTCACCAACGGGCGCTACCGCCGGACGGTGCGCGACCACGCCGACCGCCGCGACCACCTGGAAGGCCTGGTCGCCGAGCGGACGCAGGCGCTGGCGGCGGCGCTGGAAAGGGCGGAGGCGGCGAACCGGGCGAAGAGCGTGTTCCTGTCGAGCATGAGCCACGAACTGCGCACGCCGCTCAATTCGGTGATCGGCTTCTCGGCGCTGATCGCCCGCGCCGGGAACCTCGACGAGAGCACGCGCTGCAACCTGGAGATCATCAACCGCTCGGGCCGGCACCTGCTGACCCTGATCAACAACATCCTCGAACTGTCGAAGATCGAGGCCGGACGGATCGAGCTGGAAGAAGCCTCGACCGACGTCGCGGCGCTGGCGCGGGAGGTGGCCGACATGCTGCTGCCGCAGGCGGAGCAGGCCGGGCTGGCCCTCGAAGTGAACATCGCCGACCTGCCGCCGGCCCTGCGCGTCGACGCGGTGAAGCTCAGGCAGGTGCTCCTCAACCTGCTCGCCAACGCCATCAAGTTCACGCGCGAGGGCAGCGTCACGCTGGAAGTGCGGGTCGTCTCCCGCACCCTGTGCGACGCGCGCATCGCCTTCGCAGTGCGCGACACCGGCATCGGCATCGCGCCGGAGGACCGGTAGCGGATCTTCCAGCCCTTCGTCCAGGTGGCGTGCCACGCCACCTCGGCCGGCACCGGCCTGGGGCTGGCCATCACGCGGCTCAACCTGCGCCTGCTCGGCAGCGACCTGAAACTCGAATCGGCGCTTGGTGCCGGCTCCACCTTCCGCTTCGTCCTGCGGCTGCCGACGGCCGAGGCGCTGGCGGCGTCCGCGGCAACGGCGGCGCACGGCGAGGTGAAGGAACTGGAAGCGTCCGCGCAAGGAAAGCGCCTGCTCATCGTCGAGGACAAGCCCGATGCCCGGCTGCTGCTGAGGGCGCTGCTGGCGCCGCTGGGCTTCGCGGTCTCCGAGGCGGAGAACGGCGCGGAGGCGGTCGAACGGGCCCGGCGCGATCCCTGCGACCTGATCCTGATGGACTGGCGCATGCCGGTGCTGGACGGCCTGGAAGCGACCCGGCGCATCCGGGCGCTGCCCCTCGCCCGCCAGCCGAAGATCCTCATGCTCTCCGCCAGCGCCCTCGAGGAGGAGCGGCGGAGCGTGCTGGCCGCCGGCATCGACGGCTTCCTGCGCAAGCCCTTGCAGGAGGATGAGCTGTTCGAGGCCCTGGAAAGGCATCTGAACATCCGCTTCGAACGCAGCGCGCGGGGGATGGCGACGCCGTCCGAACCGCCGCCGCCACCCGTCACCACCGACCTGCTGCGCGCCTTGCCCGAGGCCTGCCGCCGCGCCCTGCGCATCGCCATCGAGGAGCTGAACCGCGCCAAGCTCGATGCCGCGCTGGCCCAGATCGAGGCGGATCAGCCGGATCTGGCGCGGGGCATCGCGCAGATGGCCCGGCGCTTCCGCTACAAGGAGCTTTGGGCGCTGGTCACCGCCGTCTAGCGGCCCGACCACTCCCGCCCGCTGCCGGCGAAAAAAAACCCGGCCGGGGCCGGGTCTGGAACGCGGCGGGGGCCGCGGAGGGGGTCACACTCAGGACTGCAAAGCTTGAATCCGGGATTCGATCGGCGGATGGGTGGCGAACAGCGCCATCCACGCCGGGCCGCCGGCGATGCCGGAACTGGCCATGTTCTGCGGCAGCGGCTCGGTGTGCAGGCCGCCGAGGCGGCGCAGCGCCGAGACCATCGGCTGCGGGTTGCCCATCAGTTGGGCGGCGCCGCGGTCGGCGCGGAATTCGCGCTGGCGCGAGAAGTAGGCGACGATGATGCTGGCCAGGATGCCGAAGACGATGTCGCAGACGATCGTCGTCACGTAATAGCCGATCCCCGGTCCGGACGATTCCTGGTCGCCGCGGCGCAGGAAGGAATCGACCAGGTAGCCGACGACGCGCGAGAGGAAGACGACGAAGGTGTTCACCACGCCCTGGATCAGCGTCAGCGTGACCATGTCGCCGTTGGCGACGTGCGCCACCTCGTGCGCCAGCACCGCCTCCGCCTCTTCGCGGTTCATGCTCTGCAGGAGGCCGGTGGACACGGCGACCAGCGAATTGTTCTTCGTCGCGCCGGTGGCGAAGGCGTTCGGCTCGCCGTCGTAGATGGCGACCTCGGGCATGGCGATGCCGGCCTTCCGCGACAGGCGCTCGACCGTCTGCACCAGCCAGAACTCGGTCGAATTGGACGGCGTCGAGATGACGCGGGCGCCGGTGCTCCACTTGGCCATCGGCTTCGACATCCACAGCGAGATGAAGGCGCCGCCGAAACCGATGACGGCGGCGAAGCCGAGCAGCGCGCCGAGGTCGAGGCCGTTGGCGGTGAGGAACCGGTTCACGCCGAGCAGGCTTGCCGTGATGCCGAGCACGACCATCACGGCCAGGTTGGTGGCGAGGAAAAGGATGGTGCGTTTCATGGGGTGGCTCCTTCGGAAGGATGCAGCGACGGCCATGATAGTGGCCTTGTGCTTTCCATAAAAGCAGATAAAAATTTAACTTTATTTCGTAAAAATAGGATGCTCGATGGCCGCGCTGAACTACCGGCATCTCCACTACTTCTGGGTCGTCGCCAAGGAGGGCGGGGTCACTCGCGCCGCCGACAAGCTCGGCGTCGCCGCGCAGACGATCAGCGGCCAGGTCGCGCTGCTCGAACGGGCGCTCGGCGTCTCGCTGCTGGCGCCGGCCGGCCGCGGCCTGACGCTGACCGAGGCCGGGCGGACGGTCATGTCCTACGCCGACCGCATCTTCAGCCTCGGCGAGCAGATGGTCGAGGCGATCGAGTCGAGCGCCGGCGAGAGCCGGCTGCGCCTGACCGTCGGCATCCTCGACGCGCTGCCCAAGCTCGCCGCGCACCGCCTGCTGCAGCCGGCGACGGCGCTCGGCCGGGCGGTGCGCCTGGTCTGCTACGAGGGCGAGCTGGATGAACTGATGTCGGACCTGGCGCTGCACCGCCTCGACGTCGTCCTCTCCGACCGGCCGGTGGCGAGCAGCGGCCGCCTGCGCGTGTTCAGCCACGCCCTCGGCGAGTACGCGGTCAGCCTCTACGGCGTGCCGGCGCTGGCCGAGCGCTTTGCGCCGGGCTTTCCGGCGAGCCTCGCCGGCGCGCCGCTGATGCTGCCGACGCGCACCAACGCCCTGCGCGACCGCCTCGAACAGTGGTTCGACGCGCACGAGCTGCGGCCGGTGATCGTCGGCGAGTTCGAGGACGCGGCGCTGATGGACACCTTCGGCCGTCACGGGCTTGGCCTGTTCCCGGCGCTGACCATGCTCGGCCCGGAGATCGAGGCGCAGTTCGGCGCGCGCCCGGTCGGCGAGCTGGGCGGCGTGCACCAGGAGGTGTTCGCCATCTCCGGCGAGCGGCGTATCCGCCATCCCGGCGTCGAGGCCATGCTGCAGGCCGGCGGCGCCATCGCCCGTCCGGCGGTGTGACCGGTAGAATGACGCCTTTGCCCGCAAGAACCTTGAAATGAGCCTGGGTGGATTCCTTGCCGTCGGATTCGGCGCGATGCTCGGCGCGTGGGCGCGCTGGCTGCTCGGGCTCGCGCTCAATCCGCTGTTCGTCATGCTGCCGCTCGGCACGCTCGCCGCCAACCTGATCGGCGGCTACCTGGTCGGCGTCGCCGTCGGCGTCTTCCATCTCAGCGCCGGCCTGCCGCCGGCGCTCAAGCTCTTCGCCATCACCGGCTTCCTCGGCGGGCTGACCACCTTTTCCACGTTCTCGGCCGAGGTCGTCGAGCGCCTGCTGGCGCACCAGCCGGGCTGGGCGCTGGCGCTCGCCGGCACGCACCTCGCCGGTTCGCTGCTGATGACCTGGCTCGGGCTGCTCTCGGTCGGCGCCGGCAAGATCTTTTCCTGATGCGCATCGAGTTGGACGACTGCCTCGCCGCCGACCGGCGGCGGCTGAAATCCCTGCTGCGCGACCTGAAGTCGGCGCAGGGCGCGAAAAGGGACAAGGCGCACGCCGACTTCGCGGCGCTCGCCGCCCGATCGAGCGGGGTCGTCGCGCAGCGCCGCGCGCGGCTGCCGCGGCCGGAGTACGACGAGGCGCTGCCGGTCAACGCGCGGCGCGCCGAGATCGCCGCGCTGATCGACAGGCACCCGGTGGTCATCGTCTGCGGCGAGACCGGCTCCGGCAAGACCACGCAGTTGCCGAAGATCTGCCTCGAACTCGGCCGCGGCGCCACCGGCCTGATCGGCCACACGCAGCCGCGCCGCATCGCCGCGCGCTCGACCGCCGCGCGCATCGCGCAGGAGCTGAAGAGCGAGCTCGGCCAGGCGGTCGGCTACAAGATCCGCTTCACCGAGCGCACGTCGCCGGCGAGCTTCGTCAAGCTGATGACCGACGGCATCCTGCTCGCCGAGACGCAGGGCGATCCGCTGCTCGCCGCCTACGACACGCTGATCATCGACGAGGCGCACGAGCGCAGCCTGAACATCGACTTCCTGCTCGGCTACCTCAAGCAGTTGCTGCCGAAGCGGCCGGACCTGAAGGTGATCGTCACCTCGGCGACGATCGACGCCGAACGCTTCTCGAAGCACTTCGACGACGCACCAGTGATCGAGGTCTCCGGCCGCCTGTTCCCGGTCGAGGTGCGCTACCGGCCGGTGGAGGCCGAGGAGGCCGAACGGGAGGACCAGCGCGACCTCTACGACGCGCTGGTCGACGCCTGCGACGAACTGCACCGCGAGGGGCCGGGCGACGTGCTCGTCTTCCTGCCGGGCGAGCGCGAGATCCGCGACGCGGCGGAAGCCCTGCGCAAGCATCACCCGCCGCACACGGAGATCCTGCCGCTGTTCGCCCGCCTCTCGGCCGAGGAGCAGGCGCGCATCTTCAAGCCGCACACCGGCCGGCGCATCGTGCTGGCGACCAACGTCGCCGAGACCTCGCTGACCGTGCCGGGCATCCGCTACGTCGTCGACACCGGGCTGGCGCGCGTCAAGCGCTACTCGTACCGCAACAAGGTCGAGCAACTGCAGGTCGAGAAGATTTCGCAGGCCGCCGCCAACCAGCGCGCCGGCCGCTGCGGCCGCGTCGCCGCCGGCATCTGCATCCGCCTCTACGACGAGGCCGGCTTCAAGGCGCGGCCGGCGTTCACCGATCCGGAAATCCTGCGTTCGTCGCTCGCCGGCGTCATCCTGCGCATGAAGTCGCTCGGGCTCGGCGACATCGAAGAGTTTCCGTTTCTCGAAGCGCCGTCGTCGCGCGCCGTCGCCGACGGCTACCAGCTCCTGCAGGAGCTGAACGCGCTCGACGGGAACAACGCGCTGACCGGCATCGGCCACGGGCTGGCCAAGCTGCCGCTCGATCCGCGCATCGCCCGCATGATCGTCGCCGCGCGCGACGGCGGCTGCCTGAAGGAGGTGCTGGTCATCGCCGCCGCCCTCTCCGTGCAGGACCCGCGCGAACGGCCGCAGGAGAAGCAGGCCACGGCCGACGCCGCACATGCGAAGTGGGCCGACGAGAAGTCCGAGTTCCTGTCGTGGCTGAAGCTCTGGCACTGGTACGCGAACGAGATCGAGCACAAGAAGTCGCAAAGGAAGCTGGTGCAGGTCTGCCACGCCAGCTTCCTCTCTGCCAACCGCATGCGCGAGTGGCGCGACATCCACGCGCAGTTGCACGCGCTGATCGGCGAGCAGGGCTGGAAGGAAAACGAGATTCCGGCGACCTTCGACGCGATCCACAAGGCGCTGCTCACCGGCCTGCTCGGCAACGTCGGCTGCCGCTCCGAGGATTCGGTGTATTTCCTCGGCGCGCGCGGCATCCGGTTCCTGATCCACCCGTCGTCGCCCTTGCAGAAGAAGGTCGGCCGCTGGCTGGTGGCGAGCGAGATCACCGAGACGACCAAGCTCTACGCGCGCTGCATCGCCCGAATCGACCCGCTGTGGCTGGAGGAAGTGGGCGCTCACCTGATCCGGCGCAGCTACTTCGACCCGCACTGGGAACAGAAGGCGATGCAGGTCGTCGCCTGGGAGCGCTCGACGCTGCACGGCCTCGTCGTCAACCCGAAGAAGCGCGTGAACTTCGGGCCGATGAACCCGGCCGAGGCGCGCGCGATCTTCATCCGCCAGGGCCTGGTCGGCGGCGAGATCGCCGACGATTTCGCGCGGCGCTGGCCGTTCTGGCAGCACAACCGGAAGCTGATCGCCGACATCGAGTCGCTCGAACACAAGTCGCGGCGGCCGGACGTGCTGGTCGACGACGAGCTGATCTTCGCCTTCTACGACCACCTGATCCCCGAGGGCATCCACAACGGCGCCGACTTCGACAAGTGGCGCAGGGAGGCCGAGCGCGACGACCCGAAGCGCCTCTTCCTCAAGCGCGAGGACCTGATGCGGCACGAGGCGGCGGGCGTGACCACCGACGCCTTCCCGTCGCAGATCAAGCTCGGCGGCGTCGACTACGCGCTCGCCTACCACTTCGAACCGGGCTCGCCGAAGGACGGCGTGACGCTGACCGTGCCGCTGCCGCACCTGAACCAGGTGCCGGCGCTGCGCTGCGAGTGGCTGGTGCCGGGCCTCCTCAAGGAGAAGGTGCAGCAACTGGTGAAGACGCTGCCGCAGAAGATCCGGGCGAAGCTGGTGCCGGTGCCCGAGTTCGCCGCCGAGTTCGCCGAGCGGGTGCAGCCTTCGGACAAGGGCCTGGTGCCGGCGCTGATCGCCTTCATCGTGGAGACGCGCGGCCTGAACGCGCGCGGCTGGGCGGTGACGCCGGACGCCTTCCGGCCGGGCGAGCTGCCGGCGCACCTTTCCATGAACTTCAAGCTGGTCGACGAGCATGGTCGCCAGCTCGCCATGAGCCGCAACCTCGCCGAGCTGCGCGCCGAGTGGGGCGGCCAGGCAAAGAGCGAGTTCGCCGAGCGGCACGAGACGCCGTCCGGATGCGCCGGGCTGACCGACTGGACCTTCGGCGAACTGCCGGAGCTGATGGAGGTCGAGGTCGGCGGGCAGATGCTGCTCGGCTACCCGGGCCTCGTCGACGACGGCGACAGCGCGTCGCTGAAGGTCTTCGATTCGTCCGAGGAAGCGCGCGCCGTGCACGAGAAGGGGCTGCTGCGGCTGTTCAAGATCCAGTTCAGGGAGCAGCTCAAGTACTTCGAGAAGCATCTGCCCGGCCTGCCGCAGATGGGCATCCAGGCGATGGGGCTGATGACCGTCGAGGAACTGAAGCAGCAGTTGATCGACGTCGTCTTCGCGCGCGCCTGCCTGACCGTGCCGCTGCCGCAGGACGAGGCGCGGTTCCGCGCGCGCTGCGCCGAGGCCAAGTCGCGGCTGGGGCTGCTGGCGCAGGAGATCTGCCGCCTGGTCGGGGCGGTGCTGACGGAATGGCAGGCGCTGATGAAGAAGCTGCCGGCCTTCAAGGCGCACGCGGCGGCGGTCAAGGATATCGAGGCGCAGGTGGGCCGCCTGATGGGCAGGCGCTTCGTCGCCGCGACGCCGTTCGAGCGCCTGCAGCATTTTCCCCGCTACCTGAAGGCGGCGGCGCTGCGGCTCGACAAGCTCAAGGCCGATCCGGCGCGCGACGCGCGGCTGCTGGCCGAATACGCGCCGCTGTGGACCAACTACGAGCGCCGCGCCGGGCAACTCGCCCGGCAGGGCGTGGTCGACGAGAATCTGGAGCAGTTCCGCTGGCTGCTGGAAGAGCTGCGCGTGGCGCTGTTCGCGCAGGAGCTGAAGACGCCGACGCCGGTGTCGGCGAAGCGCCTGCTGAAAACCTGGGAGGGCCTGAGCCGTGGTTGAAATCTTCAACGCGCTGACGCGCAGCCTGAACAACCTGCAGGACCGCGGCATCTGGCTGCGGCTGGCCGGGCCGACGGTGGTTTCGCTGATCGTCTGGCTGCTGCTCGCCTTCTTCGCGCTCGAATGGTTCGTCGCCGAGCTGCTGCAGTTCCCGCCGCTGTCGTGGGTGAGCACCTGGGGCGCGCTCTGGCTGGCCAAGGTGCTGGCCTGGATCGGCGGCTGGCTGGCGGTGTTCGCGCTCGCCTACATGACGGCGATGCTGCTCGCCGCGGTCTTCGTCGTGCCGCTGCTGGTCAACGAGATCGCGCCCCGCGAATACCCGGACGTGGCGCGCATGGGCGAGGACAGCTTCGTCGCCGCCACCGGCAACAGCCTGGTCGCCGCGCTCGGTTTCATCGCCGGCTGGATCGGCACGCTGCCGCTGTGGCTGATCCCCGGCATGGGGCTGGTGCTGCCGATCTACTGGCTGGCCTGGCTGAACCGCCGCACCTTCGCCTACGACGCGCTCGCCGCGCACGCGACGAAGAGCGAATGGCAGGCGCTGTTCGAGAAGCACCGCGGCAAGCTGCTGCTCCTGGGCGTGCTGCTCGGCCTCTTGGCGCACGTGCCCTTCGTCGGCCTGCTGGCGCCGGCCTTCGGCGCGCTGGCCTACATCCACTACGGACTGGAGGCGCTGCGCCGCGAGCGTGACGGCGCCGTCCTGACCATCGAGAAGGCGCGCGCATGAAGACCTTCGGTGCCGTCGTCGTCGGCGACGAGATTCTTTCCGGCAAGCGGCAGGACAAGCATTTCGCGAAAATCGCCGAACTGCTCGGCGCGCGCGGGCTGCGCCTTTCGTGGGTGCAGTACCTCGGCGACGACCGGGCGCGGCTGACCGAGGTCTTCAAGCGCACGCTCGCCGCCAATGAGGTCGTCTTCTCCTTCGGCGGCATCGGCAACACGCCGGACGACCACACGCGGCAGGCGGCCGCGGCGGCGCTCGGCGTCGGCCTGGAGATTCATCCCGAGGGCGTCGCGGAGGCGCGGGTGCGCTTCGGCGACGACATGACGCGAGAGCGCCTGCAGCTCGTCGCCTTCCCGGCTGGCGCGAAGATCATCCCGAATCCGTTCAACCGCATTCCCGGCTTCATGGCGCGCGAGCACTACTTCGTGCCCGGCTTTCCGCAGATGGCGCACCCGATGGTCGAATGGGTGCTGGAAACCTTCTACCGCGACGAGTTCCGCGCGGCGCCGGTGGAGAAGGCCCTTCTGCTCACCGGCGAGCGCGCCTACGAGAGCGCGCTGCTCGACCTGATGGAGCGCATCGTCGCCGACTATCCGACGCTGCGCCTCTTTTCGCTGCCGTCCCTCGTCGGCAAGGAGCGGCGGCATCTGGAGCTGGGCGTCGAGGGCGATCCGGCGCTGGTCGAGCGGGCGATGGAGGAAATCCGCGTCGAGATCGAGCAGCGCGGCATCCACTGGGTCTGGCGCGACGCGCCGGGCTGACCGGCACGGCCCCCGGAAAACGAAGAAGCCCGGTCTCGCCGGGCTTCCTTCGGGTGAGGCGGCGCTGCCGCCTTACTTCTTCTTGCTGCCCGCCGCCGTGCCGGCGCTGACGGCCTTGGCCGTGGCGCTGCTCGCGGCCTGCAGGTTGGCGTCGGTGATCTCGGACATCTGCCGGGCCATGTTCTGCATGTTGCCGAAGGCCTGGTTGGTGGCGTCGAGCATCGACTTCATCGCCGCCGCGAAGACGTCGCCGCCGACCGGCGCCTGCGCCGAGGTCTTCTCGATCGTCGCCGAAGCCTTCTTCGAGAAGTTGCTGTACTGCGCGTCCATCACCTTGGTGACTTCCTGCTGCAACTGGGTGACGAGGTCGTAGACGTTGCGCGAGTAGTCCATCAGCTTCTGCACGTTCGGCTGCGACAGCGAGGCGTTGATCTTGGCCAGTTCCTGCGCGTCCTTGGCCGACAGGATCTGCTGCACGTTGGCGACGCTGGCGTTGAAGAACTCGCGGCTGGCGGCCATGTTGAGCGCAGCCAGCTTTTCCATGCCTTCGAAGGCGGTGCGCATGAGCGCCATCGTCACTTCGGCGTTGGCTTTCTGGGCGGCTGCGAGTTGGTCGAGATTCGTATTGCTCATTGTGCTTCCTCCGGGTCGTTGGCTATGGGACACCAAGTCACTATAGGTTATCTGCCGAGCATGAACCAAGCGCAAAACTCAAAAACGGCAGACGAAAAAAACCCCCGAACGCGTCGGGGGTCTTCCTTGCGGTCCGTGACCGATCAGGCAGCCTTTTTCTTGCCCGCGGCGGCGGTGGCGCCGACGGCCTTGACCGTGGCGTTGGTCGCGGCGGCGACGTTCGCTTCGGCGATCTCGGCGACCTGCTTGGCGGCCTTGTTCATGCTGTCGAAGGCCGAGTTGGCGGCGGCGATCGCCGACTTGACGGCGGCGACGGCCACGTCCGAACCGGCCGGCGCCGACTTGGCGGCCTTGTCCAGCAGACCGGCGACGGACTTCTGGAACTCGGTGAACTGGGCTTCCAGGACCTTGGCGAACTCTTCCTGGGTCTGCGCCGAGATTTCATAGACGCTGCGCGAGTAGGCGACGGCCTTCTCGACGTTCGGCTGGGCCAGCGTGGCCTGCACCGAGATGGCTTCCTGCACGTCCTTGGCGCCGAGCAGGGCCTTGGTGTTGGCGACGCCGTCCTCGAGCACCGAGCGGGCGGTGTTCAGGTTCAGGGCGGCAACGCGCTCGGCCGAGGCCAGGGCGGTGTTGGCGAGGGTCAGCAGGGACTCGACGGCGGCTTTGTTGGCGGCGGCGAATTGTTCCGGGGTGGCAAACATGGTCGATCTCCTATCGATGTCGGTTGAGGTTTCACGGCGGCGCTGGTTGATGTTGCGCTGCAGCATGTGTCGAATTATAGGGGTGATCGCGTCAATGTCAAGCACTTTTTGTGCGCCGCACAAAAAATATTTTCCGCAGGATAATCATGGCGTTGTGCGTATTGCAGGGCGCTGGTGGGAACGCCCGGGGTGCGGGGCAGCAGGGGGGCTCCGCACCCTGGCCGCCGGCGCTATTCCTTGGCCGGAAGGCTGTCCGACGGACGCAGCGTCAGCGGCTCCGCCTTGTTCGCCTCGCCCTCGCTCTTGCTGCCCTTCGGCTGGATGATCGCGCGCACGCGGCCGCCTTCGGCCTTCGCCGGCGTCCTGCCGTCGGCGGCGACGCCGGAGGTGACGAGGTACTGCTCGGTGAGCGCGTTGTAGGAGATGTAGTTGCCCTTCACCTCGTCGAGGCCGCTGCGGATCCAGGCGCGGACGAAGAACTCGGTCTTCTCGTTGCGGGCGTCGTGCTCGATGCGTTCGCCTTCGCCCTCGATGTATTCGTCGCGTCCCTCGCGCTTTTGGCGGAAGCGGGCGAGGCCGCCGGTGCCGCCGCTGGCGACGCCGCGCTGGAAGCCGTCGGCGTCCTGGGTGACGACGATGCGGTCGGCGCGGATGGTCAGCGTGCCCTGCGTCAGCACGACGCTGCCCTCGAAGATCTGCACCTTCTTCACCTCGTCCACGCTGATGCGGTTGGCTTCCAGGTTGATCGGCTTGTCGCGGTCGGCGCGTTCGGCGAACGCCGTACCGGCGGTCGTCAGCGAGATCAGGGCGAGGGCAATCAGGTTCCGCTTCATGGCTTCTTTTTCGCCTTTCTGCTTTCAAACTGACCGGTGGCCCGCGACTGCAGGACGTAGGTCTGGGTCTTGTTGTCGAGATGCATGCCGACGCCTTCGAGCCGCGAGGCGCCCTGGGTGAAGCGCACCGGGCTCGCGGTGAACGCGGTTTCCTCTTCCGTCCTGATGGTCAGGTCGGGCATGTGGCCGAAGAGGGCGGCGCGGGTCGCCGTCGGATCGCGCCGGAGACGCACGTCGCCGTCCAGTTGCACGGTCTCGCCGTCGGCGCTGATCTGTGCCTGTCGCGCGCTGAGGTACAGCTTCGGCTTGCCCGGCTGCAGGTAGGTCAGGTGCGGCCTGGTGACGTCGGTCGAGTCGTCGTCGGGGTAGTGCCGCGCCTCGTCGCCGGTGAGGACGTACTGGAGCTCTCCGTCCTTGGTCAGCTTGCGGACTTCCATCTGCGTGATGATGTAGTCGGGGTCGTGCCGGTCCTTGCCGTCGCTCCCCGCCTCGGGCAGCGCCGTCGCGCGCATCAGCCAGAAGCTGAGGCCGGCCAGCACCGCCAGCACGGAGATCGGGAAGACGGCGGTGGACCAGGTCTTCATTGCGGCAGCCACGGCGCGACGACGTCGTCCAGGCGGCCCTGGGCGGCGAGGATGAAGTCGCAGGCTTCGCGCACGGCGCCGCGTCCGCCTTCCTTCCTGGTCACCAGCGTGGCGCGGCGCAGCACCGCGTCGTGGGCGTTGGCCGGCGCCGCCGAGAAGCCGCACAGGGCCATGGCGCCGAGGTCCATGACGTCGTCGCCCATGAAGCCGGCCGCGTCGGCGTCGAGGCCGAGTTCGGCGAGCAGGCCGCGCAGGCAGGCGACCTTGTCGTGCACGCCCTGGTGCAGCCGGGCGAGGCCGAGGTTGCGCGCGCGCGCCTCGACGCACGGCGCCGCGCGGCCGGTGACGATGGCCACCGCGATGCCGGCCTTTTCGAGCATCTTCAGGCCGGCGCCGTCGAGGGCGTTGAAGGCCTTCAGCTCGCTGCCGCTGTCGGTGTAGTAGATGCTGCCGTCGGTCATCACGCCGTCGACGTCGAAGGCCATCAGGCGCAGCTTGCGGGCGCGGGCCACGGCGTCCATCAGATGACCTTGGCCTGGAACAGGTCGTGCATGTTCAGCGCGCCGATCAGCCGGCCGGCGGCGTCGGTCACCGGCAACTGGTTGATGCGGAACTGCTCCATCATCTCGACGGCCTCGACCGCCAGCTTGTCCGGGCCGATGCTGCGCGGGTTCTTCGTCATCACCTCGGTGACGCGCAGGGCGCGCAGGTCAAGGCCCTTCTCGAAGGCGCGGCGCAGGTCGCCGTCGGTGAAGATGCCGACGACGCGCCGCTCTCCATCGACGACCGCGGTCATGCCGATGCCGCCCTTCGAGATTTCGAGGATCGCCTCGGCGACGCCGGCTTCCGGCGCCACCGCCGGCGGCGCCTCGCGCATCACGTCGCGGACGTGCGTGAGCAGGCGGCGGCCGAGCGCGCCGCCCGGGTGTGAGCGGGCGAAGTCCTCGGCGCCGAAGCCGCGCGCGTCGAGCAGGGCGACGGCGAGCGCGTCGCCGAGCGCCAGCGCGGCGGTGGTGCTGGCCGTCGGCGCCAGGTTGAGCGGGCAGGCTTCCTCGGCGACGGCGGCGTCGAGGTGGGCGTCGGCCTCGCGCGCGAGCGAGGACTGGGCGTTGCCGGTCATGGCGATGAGCTTGCCGCCGAGGCGCTTGAAGATCGGCACGATGGCCATCAGCTCCTCGCTCTCGCCGGAGTTGGAGAGGGCGATCAGCACGTCGTCGCGGGTGATCATGCCGAGGTCGCCGTGGCTGGCCTCGGCCGGGTGCACGAAGTAGGCCGGCGTGCCGGTGCTGGCGAAGGTCGCCGCGATCTTGCGCGCGATGTGGCCGGACTTGCCCATGCCGCTGACGATGACGCGGCCGCGGCAGTTGAGGATCAGCGACAGCGCGGCGAGGAAGCCGCCGTCGATGCGCTCGCCGAGCGCGGCGACGGCGTCGGCCTCGATGCGCAGGACGCGGCGGGCGAGGTCGAGCGCTTTCGACGAGGGCTGGATCGGGTTCATGGAACGGGGGCGGTGACGATCCGGAAAAGTATAGCAGACAGGCCCGGACCGCCCGGTTTCAAGGGGCCCCGCGCGATCGTTCAGAAGCCCATGCAGACCGTGTATTGGCCGGCGTCGCCGATGCCCGCCGGATCCGCCGCGTTGTCGATGCCCGCGCTGGCGTTGCGCGCGTAGCCGCTGCCGGGAACGATGCGCACCTGGCCGGTGGCGCCGTTGCCGTCGTCGAGCGTGAGATCGATCTGGCGGGCGAGCCTGCCGAGGACGCTGGCCGAGCACAGCAGGTAGGTGCCGCCGAGGTCGCGCACGTAGGCGCCGCCGCTCGGCTGGTGGATGCTCTCGATGCCGATGGCGCCGCCGTCGGCGTTGGTCGGCCGGTAGCCGGCGGCATCGGTGCGTGTCGTGCCCGGCGCCAGGCCGGCGAGGCGCACGTGCTGCCAGACGACGAAGCTCTCGTCGGCGGCGGAGACGGAATCCCAGAAGCCGTCGAGCCGGCCGTTGCCGGCGCCGCCGCCGGCGGCGACCGTCGCCACCTGCGTCGCGGCGGCGCCGAGGTGCATCTGCGCCGCCGGATCGTCGCCGGGCAGCGCCCGGAACTTGTCCTGGTAGCTGTAGATGAAGATCGGCACGTTGCGGAAGTCGCCGGCCATGGCCTTGGCCTTGGCGCCGTTGATCAGCTCCTGCCCTTTCATCACGCCGCCGAGCAGCAGCCCGACGATGATCAGCACGATGGCGATCTCGATCAGCGTGAACCCCCGGTGTCTCCGTTCCATGCGCGCCTCCCCGCGTATCCCCGGGCGCCGGCCGGCGCCGACGGTCAGTTCAATGGCATTTGCGGACTATGACATCGGAGTTATTTTTGGTCAAGGCGCGCGCCGGCGTTCGGCGTTTGCTTGACGGGGCAGGGGGCGGCGCCTAAGATTCGCCGGTTTTTCCTCCATTCCTCCCGCTGCGGTGAATCTCGAACAACTGTACGCTCTGATCGGCCCCGACATGAAGGCGGTCGATGCCGTCATCCGGCAGCGGCTGCACTCCGACGTGGTGCTCGTCCGCCAGGTCGCCGAATACATCATCCAGAGCGGCGGCAAGCGTCTGCGGCCGGCGCTGGTGCTGCTGGCAGCCGGCGCCCTGGGCTACCGCGGCACGCATCACCACGAGCTGGCGGCGGTCGTCGAGTTCATCCACACGGCGACGCTGCTGCACGACGACGTGGTCGACGAGTCCGACCTGCGGCGCGGCCGCGACACCGCCAACGCCCTCTTCGGCAACGCGGCCAGCGTGCTCGTCGGCGACTTCCTCTATTCCCGCGCCTTCCAGATGATGGTCGCGGTCGACGACATGCGCGTCATGCGCGTGCTGTCGGACGCCACCAACATCATCGCCGAGGGCGAGGTGCTGCAGTTGATGAACTGCCACGACGCCGACGTGGACGAGACGCGCTACCTGCAGGTCATCCGCTACAAGACGGCGAAGCTCTTCGAGGCGGCGGCGCAGCTCGGCGCCATCCTCGGCGGCGCGTCGCCGGAGGCCGAGGCCGGGCTCGCCGTCTATGGCATGCATCTGGGCACCGCCTTCCAGATTGTCGACGACGTCCTCGACTATTCCGGCGCCGAGGCGGATACCGGCAAGCATCTCGGCGACGACCTCGCCGAAGGCAAGCCGACGCTGCCGCTGATCCACGTCATGCAGCACGGCACGCCGGCGCAGGCGGCGCTGGTGCGCAACGCCATCGAGCGGGGCGGCCGCGACGAATTCGCCGCGGTGCTCGCCGCGGTGCGCGACAGCGGCGCGCTGGAACATGCCCGCCGCGCCGCGGAGGCGGAGGCGGCACTGGCGACGGCGGCGATTTCTGCGCTGCCCCCTTCACAGTACAAGGAGTCGCTGCTACAATTATCGGCTTTCGCGGTATCCCGAAATTTCTGACGCCGCGAAGCCCTCGGTCGGGGTGTAGCTCAGCCTGGTAGAGTACTGCGTTCGGGACGCAGGAGTCGGAGGTTCGAATCCTCTCACCCCGACCATCTTTCCTTCTTCCTCTCCCCTTTCCCTCGTATTTCGGCCCGGCCGCTTCTGCTATCCTTGTCGCCCATCCTTCGGGGGCATGCATGGGCAAGCTGATTCTTCTGATCATCCTCGGTTTCGCGGTCTGGTGGATGTGGCGCAAGCTGCGTTCCGCCGACGAGCCTGTCCGGTCGACGCCCGAACGGGCGCCGGAGTCGATGGTCGGCTGCGCGCTGTGCGGCGTCAATCAGCCGAAGAGCGAGTGCGTCGAGCGCGACGGGCGCTTCTATTGCTGCGACGCGCACCGGCGCCTGGCCGAGGACGGCGGCCGCGAGGAGCGCTGAGCCGATGTCGGCGCCCCTGTTCAGGGACGACCCCCGGCTTTCGGAAACCTACTGGAAGTCGCTGCGCTACTTCAACCTCTACCGCTTCATCCTGGCGGCGTTGCTCTTCGCCGCCTCCGCCGGAACGTCGCTGCAGCCGACGGTGTTCAACATTTCGCCGTCGCGCTGGCATGTCCTGCTGATCGGCGGCTACCTGCTGCTGACCGCGGTGTCCGTGGTGTCGATGGACCGCTTCCGCCGGTATTTCGACCTGCAACTGTCGATCCACATCCTGTTCGACATCGCCCTGCTGACGACGCTGATGTACGCCGACGGCAGCCTGCGCAGCGACTTCGGCTGGCTCCTGCTGGTCTCGCTGACAGGCGCCGGCCTCGTCGGACAGGGACGCCTGGTGCTCTTCTACGCGGCCACGGCGACGCTCGCGGTGCTGCTCTCCGAGTCGTACTTCGCCCTCGGCAACGGTTTCGAGGACGCGCACTTCCTGCAGGCCGGCCTGCTCTCGCTGGGCTTCTTCGCCACCGCCATCTCCGGCTGGCTGCTGGCGCGCCGGATTCGCGCCAACGAGGAGCTCGCGCGCCAGCGCGGCGTCGCGCTGCACAACCAGGTGCTGGTCAGCCAGCGGGTGATCGAGGAGATGCAGGACGGCGTCCTCGTCGTCGGCCGCGACGCCGTCGTCCATCAGCACAATCCGCGGGCGGAGTTCCTGCTCGGGCTGCTCGGCCCGGCCGCCGGCGCGCTCGCCGACTACTCGCCGCGCCTCGCCGCCGACTTCGCCGCGTGGCAGTCGGGCGGCGCCGCCGAGTCGGACCCTTTCCCGGTGGCGGCGAGCGGGTTGACCCTGCGCGCGCGCTTCGTGCCGACGGCGAGCGGCGGCGACGATGCGCTGGTCTTCCTCGAAGACATGGGGCGCGTGCAGCAGCGCGCGCAGCAACTGAAGCTGGCGGCGCTCGGCCGGCTGACGGCGAACATCGCGCACGAGATCCGCAATCCGCTGTCGGCGATCAGCCACGCCAGCGAACTGCTGATGGAAGAGCGCCGGGGCGGCGCCGAGGATCGCCTGCTGACCATCGTGCGCGACAACACGCGGCGCCTGGACCGCATCGTCCGCAACGTTCTCGAACTCGGGCGGCGCGACCGGGCGCAGCGCGAGGCGGTCGATCTCGCTGCGCTCCTGCTGCAGTGCCGGGAAGAGCTTGCGCTCAGGGAGGCGCTGCCGGCCGAGGTCGTCAGCCTCGAATGCGACGGCGCGGCGCACATCTGCTTCGATCGCTCGCACCTGCACCAGGTGCTGTCGAACCTGCTCGGCAACGCCTTGCGCCATTCCCGGCGCCAGCCCGGAAGCATCGTCGTCCGCGTCCGCAACGGCAGGAGCGGCAGGCTCGTCGAGCTGCACGTCGTCGACGACGGGGAGGGCGTGCCGGCGGATCTGCGCGAGCAGATCTTCGAACCCTTCTTCACCACGCATTCGCGCGGCACCGGGCTCGGTCTGTATATTGCGCGCGAACTGTGCGAGGCCAACGGCGCCCGCCTCGAACTGCTCGACAATGCGCCGGGCGGGCATTTCCGCATCACGGGAGGATCGGATTGTGGCATCCAGTAAGGGCGAGCGCAGGGCGCGCGGGGAGCTTCTTCGCGTGCTGGTGGTGGATGACGAGGCGGATATCCGGGAGCTGCTCGACCTGACGCTCTCGCGCATGGGGCTGGCCGCGGATTGCGCGGGCTCCGTCGGCGAGGCGCGCGCCTGCCTCGAACGCAGCCGCTACCAGTTGTGCCTGACCGACATGCGCCTGCCCGACGGCGAGGGGCTGGAGGTGGTCCGCATGGTGGCCGAGCGCAGCCCGGAGACGCCGGTGGCGGTGATCACTGCCTTCGGCTGCACCGAGAACGCCGTCGCCGCCCTCAAGGCCGGCGCCTTCGATTACCTGGCCAAGCCGGTGGCGCTCGACCAGTTGCGGACGCTGGTGAAGTCGGCCCTCGACCTGCCGGCTGCCGGCGGCGTCCGCGCCGAGCAGCAGTTGATCGGCGAGTCGGCGGCGATCGCCCAGGTGCGCGAGACGATCGACAAGCTCGCGCGCAGCCAGGCGCCAGTCTACATCTCCGGCGAGTCGGGCAGCGGCAAGGAGCTGGCGGCGCGCCTGATCCACGCGCGCAGCGCGCGGGCGGCCGGCGCCTTCGTGCCGGTGAACTGCGGCGCCATTCCGGAGACGCTGGTCGAGAGCGAATTCTTCGGCTACCGCAAGGGCGCGTTCACCGGCGCCGACGCCGACCGCGACGGCTTCTTCCAGGCGGCCGACGGCGGCACCCTGTTCCTCGACGAGGTGGCCGACCTGCCGCTCGCCATGCAGGTGAAGCTGCTGCGCGCGATCCAGGAGAAGCGCGTGCGCAAGGTGGGCAGCACGAGCGAGGAGCCGGTCGACGTCCGCCTGATCTCGGCGACCCACCGCTGCCTGCGCGAGTGCGTCGAATCCGGCGGCTTCCGCCAGGATCTCTATTACCGCCTCAACGTCATCGAGCTGCGCATGCCGCCGCTGCGCGAGCGGCGCGAGGACGTTCCGCCTCTCGTCGAGGCGCTGCTCGCGCGCAGCGCCGGCCGCGCTGTCGAGGTCGGCGAATCGGCCATGCGCGCGCTGGCGAACTACGCCTTTCCCGGCAACGTGCGCGAACTGGAGAACATCCTCGAACGTGCGATGGCGCTGTGCTCGGACGAGCGCATCGAGGTCGCCGACCTGCAACTGGCGCCCGACGGCGACGCGGCCGACGACGGCGGCATGGCGGCGCCGCGCGCGGGCGAGACGCTCGACGACACGCTCAACCGCGTCGAGCGCGCGGCCATCCTCGACGCTCTGGCGAAGACCGGCGGCAACCGCACGGCCGCCGCCCGCCTGCTCGGCGTCACGTTCCGCTCGCTGCGCTACCGCATCGAGCGGCTGGGCATCGACGAGTGATCGCCGGCGACGCAGTGGACGCCGGCGGCTGGCTCGCCGCCGTCCGGCGCGAGCCGTCGCCGAACCGTGACGCGCGCCCGGCGGGCGAAGCGCCGACCCTGCTCGTGGTGCACGCCATCAGCCTGCCGCCCGACGCGTTCGGCAGCGACGACATCCTCGACCTGTTCGCCAACCGGCTGCGCGTCGAACGCCATCCCTACTTCGCGGGCCTCCGCGACCTGCGCGTCTCCGCGCATTTCCTGATCCGCCGCGACGGCGAACTGATCCAGTTCGTCTCCTGCGACGAGCGTGCCTGGCATGCCGGCGTCTCATGCTGGCGGGGTCGTGAACGCTGCAACGATTTCTCCATCGGCGTCGAGCTCGAAGGCTGCGACGCGCGCCCGTTCGAGGACGTCCAGTACGTGCGTCTGCGCGAGCTGGCGGACGTTCTGCGCCGGCATTACCCGCTCGCCGAGATCGTCGGACACAGCGACATCGCTCCCGGCCGCAAGACCGATCCCGGTCCCTGCTTCGACTGGACGCGCCTCGCGTCGCTTCCACTGCGCATGCCGCGCTGACCGGCATGCACCGCGGCGCGGGCCGTCGGGCCGGTGATGCGCGGGCGCAACGAATTCTTCGGGGTTGACATTCGGAGAAAAAAATCTCTTGCGCGCAAAATGAGCAACTACTAGAATTAGTTCAAATTTGCAAGGGCGGCACAATATCTAGTATGTCCCGCCGAAAAGGCCGCCAGGAGCGGGTTTCGAGGGTGTCGATCGGCAGGGTCGACGTCTTCATGGACAAACGAAGGCGATGAGACTGAAGCGACATCAGGCACGCAAACGACCGCAAGGACTGCCGCCGCAAGGCTGGATGTCAGCCTTCCATTCCCTTCTTTTCGCCCCTCCCGCCGCCTCCTCCGTTCCCCCGTCCGTCCGTTCCGCCAGGGTTGCTGCGCATCTCCCTGCGCCGCTTCGCGGCATCGTCGACGGCCTTCCCCGAATTGCGGCGAACGCCGCTGCTGGATTCGACCGGCTCGCGCATGGCGTGGCGGTCGAATGGTCCGGGCTATCGCAGACGGATCGCTTTTTGCGTTTCCAACGAAGGTAATGAACTTTCCCTCGAATCGATAGAAGGAGGTAACCATGGCAACAAGCGCGAAGAAGCCTGCTGCGAAACCGGCGGCGAAGAAGGCTGCCCCCAAGGCGGCAGCGAAACCGGCGGCGAAGAAGGTCGCTGCGGTGAAGAAGGTGGCGGCTGCGAAGCCGGCGGTGAAGAAGGCCGCTGCGCCGAAGAAGGCTGCGGCCGCGAAGCCGGCGGCGAAGAAGGTCGCTGCGCCGAAGAAGGTGGCGGCTGTGAAGCCGGTGGCGAAGAAGGCCGCTGCGCCGAAGAAGGCTGCGGCTGCGAAGCCGGCGGCGAAGAAGGCCGTTGCGCCGAAGAAGGCTGCGGCCGCGAAGCCGGTGGCGAAGAAGGCCGCTGCGCCGAAGAAGGCTGCGGCCGCGAAGCCGGCGGCGAAGAAGGCCGCTGCGCCGAAGAAGGCTGCGGCCGCGAAGCCGGTGGCGAAGAAGGCCGCTGCGCCGAAGAAGGCTGCGGCCGCGAAGCCGGCGGCGAAGAAGG
>JACFMQ010000018.1 GCA_019455325.1 Rhodocyclaceae bacterium
AAACCTTGCTACTTCGTGCGAGCACTCAATTTAATTGCATCGCCATCCATTCGGATGGCTCACAACCAGACCAAGCACCCACACCTATCGGTTGTCCAGTTTTTAAAGAGCGTTGGTTGCGGGGACAGGATTTGAACCTGTGACCTTCGGGTTATGAGCCCGACGAGCTGCCAGACTGCTCCACCCCGCGTCCGTCAGAGAAGCGAAACTTTATCAGGCTTCCCTACTCCCGTCAACCTTGCGCCGGAAAATTTCTTTTCGCTGCTTTCGCTGCGAATCCGGCGCCGTTGCGAGGGGGCGAACTATAGCCTAGGCGGAAAGCCATTGCAAGAGGGGCTGCCACTGTTCTTCATCACGGCGATGCTTCGCCCGCGGCGGATCGAACACGGTCAGCCCGCCGGCCGCGGCATTGACGTAGTTCTGCGTGTTGCGCAGATAGGCCAGGATGGGAATGTCGAAGTGGCGCAGGAACTCTTCGAGCATGCTCGCCGCCCGCGTGCGCGGATCGACGCGCATGGCGACGATGCCGATCGCCGCCTTGCGTCCGCGCATCTCGCTGCGGATCGAGTTGAGGAAATCCTCGGTCGCGGCCATGTCGAAGACGGAAGGGACGACCGGTACGATCACCTTGTCGACCAGCCGCAGATAGTCGGAGAGCTTGTAGCCCTGCAGACCGGCCGGCGCGTCGAGGACGACCCAGTCCGGCTCCTTGGGCAGCGAGAAGAGCATCTGGTTGCCGGCGAAGTAGCCGGTCACCGGCGGCAGCTCCGGATCGCGAAAGGCCATCCAGCGCAGCGCCGACTGCTGGCGGTCGAGATCGCACAGCGTCACCTGCTTTCCCTGGTTGGCGAAATGCCCGGCGAGATTCGTCGCCAGCGTCGTCTTGCCGGCGCCGCCCTTCGGATTGGCGACCATGACTGCGCGCATGCTTCCTCCTCAAATCCATCATTGATGTTGGCGGGATGAATTATACGCGGCGCTATCGCCCCTTCCGCACCGCATCGCTACAATGGCGCATCGAAAAAACAGCGCTTCTACGAAGATGACGGAGACAACGGAAAAACAGCGGCAGGGCATCCAGTCGATCGAGGTCGGCACGCGCCTCCTGCGCGCGCTCGCGGCCCACGGCCGGCCGATGATGCTGCGCGATCTTGCCAAGAACGCCGGCATGCCGGCGGCGAAGGCCCACCGCTATCTCGTCAGCTTCATGCGCATGGGGCTGGTCGAGCAGGACGGCAACACCGGCCGCTACGACCTGGGCAGCTTCTCGCTGGAACTCGGCCTCGCCAGCCTGTCGCGCCTGGACCCGGTTCGACTCGGCGCGCCGGTGCTCGACGACCTGTGCGAGAAGATCGGCGAAACCGTGGCGCTGGCGATGCTCGGCAACCACGGCGCGACGATCGTGCGCTGGGTGGAGGCGGGCGGGCCGATCACCGTCACCCTGCGCACCGGCACCGTCCTGCCCCTGACCAATTCGGCGACCGGCCGCGCCTTCATCGCCTATTGCCGGTCGCCCTTCCTGAAGAAGCTGCTCGAAAGGGAATTGCGCACGACCGCTGAAACCGCCGGGACGACCGTCACGGCGCTGGTCCATGAGCTCGAACCGATCATCGGCGAGATCCGCCTGCACGGCATCTCGCGCGCAAGCAACAGCCTGACGCCGGGCATCAACGGTTTCAGCGCCCCTGTCTTCGACCATACGGGGCACATGGTCGCCGCGATCACCTCGCTCGGCTCCGTCGGCAATTTCAACACCGAGTGGAACAGCCCGCTTGCGCTGGCCATCAAGGAATCCGCCCGCGCCCTCTCCTTGCGGCTGGGCTATTCGGAAGCGGAACAGGTGCCGCCGCCCAGCATCCTCGCCTCGATCGCACGATGACGCACCACCCGCTCGCACGGTGGATCGACGATGCTCTGGCCACGATCCCGCTGCGAACGAAATCGCTCATCGTCACCGTCTTCGGCGACGCCATCGCGCCGCACGGCGGCGTCGTCTGGCTCGGCAGCCTGATCGAACTGCTGGCACCGCTCGGCATCAATGCCCGCGCCGCACGGACCAGCCTCTTCCGGCTGGCGAAGGAGGAATGGCTGAACGCCAGCCCGATCGGCCGGCGCAGCGTCTATGGCCTGACCGCAGCAGGGCAGCGCAGGATTCACCACGCCTATCGCCGAATCTACGACGCGCCGCAGGAGGCGTGGAACGGGGAATGGCAGATCGTTTTCGTGCCGGAGGGCGCCCTGCCGCAGAAGCAGCGGGACGAACTGCGCCGCGATCTTCTCTGGGAAGGCTACGGCGCCGTCGCGCCCGGCGTTTTCGCCCATCCGTCGGCGAGCGCCGAGGGGCTGCGCGAGCTTCTGCAACAGACGGGCAGCGAGGACAAGGTGGTGGCGTTCCGGGCGAGCACGCTCGACGGCGCCGTTCCCCGACCGCTCCAGTCGCTGGCGCATCACTGCTGGCGCCTCGACCGCGTGGCCGCCGATTACCGGCGATTCGGCGAGCGCTTCCGGCCGACGCTGAAATGGCTCGACGCCAGCGAGACCCACGATCCGCAGCAGTGCTTCGTCCTGCGCACCCTGCTCATCCACGAGTTCCGCCGCATCCTGCTGCGCGACCCGCAGTTGCCGGCTCCGCTGCTCGCCCGCGACTGGCCGGGCCGCACCGCGCGCGCGCTCTGCCGCGAAATCTACCGGCGCACCCTGCCGCCGTCCGAGGAATACCTTCTGTGCACGCTGCAGACGCCGGAAGGTGATCTGCCGGCGGCCGACCCTGGTCTCCATCAGCGATTCGGCGGCATCGCCGGCGATGGGAAGGAAGGCGGGGCCGGACTCCCGGCGGCTGGTGCCCCCGCCCGGAATCGAACCAGGGCCTGATGCTTACAAGGCAACTGCACGACCTTCATGCTACGGGGGCAAACCGGGGCGGATTATAGCGGAACGCCACATGTCGCGCTTCCGGCGAGCGGCGTCCGGCATTAGAATCCTTCGCACAACCCCGCCCATCGGACGCCCCATGCCGTCATTCAGCAATCCCTCGGAAATCGCCCGCGAAGCCTTCCGCCTCCTGGCCACGCGGCGAATCGCGCCGACGCCGGAAAACTACCAGACCATCTACCACGAAGTCGCCGGCACGCATCCCGCGGAGGCGTCGGCCTTCCCGTCGGATCTGCTGAAATCGCTGCAGCAGGAGCTGCCCAGGGAAAGCCCGGCGCAGCTCCGGCTGTCCCGCGAACTGGAACAGGCGGCGAAGGGGGAAAGCTGGGCGAACTACCGCACCGCGCTCGTCCGCTTCATCCAGGAACAGAGCGCCGTCGAGGCGCTGCCGTGGGGCGAACTGATCAACAGCCTGCTGCGCGAATGGGATGCGAGCCATGCCGGCATCACGCCCGGCAAGAAGCGCGAGGGGCTGGAGCACCTCTTCGCCAGCGCCGGCAACAATGCCGAGGCGCTCTACGGCCGCCTGCAGAACCTGGTCCGCTCCTGGGCGCAGGCCGGCCACGGCGACGACGTCCAGCTCGTCGACGGTGTTCCGCCCGCGGCGACGGAGCCGGCGGCACGCGCTTCCGCGCCGGCGTCGTCGCGCGCCGCCGATCTCGTGCCGCAGATGCGCGACCTGCTCGCCTTCGCGCTGGAAAACGCCGTCGCCGCACAGATCGTGGAAGCGCCGGAACTGGCCGCGCAGGCGACGGCGCTCGCCGCCCAGGCGCGCAAGGCGCACAGCGTGCAGGCGATCGACGATCTGCTCACCGACCTCAAGCGCTTCGCCTTCCGCCTCGAACTGCTGGCCGACGATCGCAGCGAACTGCGCAAGGGGCTGCTCCATCTTCTCCAACTGGTGATCGAGAACATCGGCGAGCTGGTCATCGACGACCAGTGGCTGCACGGGCAGATCGCCATCCTGCGCGACATCGTCGCCCGCCCGCTCAGCCTGCGCACGATCGACGACGCCGAGCGCCGCATCCGCGAGGTCGTCTTCAAGCAGAGCCAGCTCAAGCACAGCCTGGTCGAGGCCAAGGAAGCGCTGAAGACGATGCTCGTCGGCTTCGTCGACCATCTTGCGGAGTTCGCCGACAGCACGTCCGACTACCACGACAAGATCGAGGTCTGCGCGCAGAAGATCAGCGCTGCCAACGACATCGACGACCTAGCCGACGTGATCCAGGAAGTGATGCGCGAAACCCGCATCGTCCAGATCAACGCCCAGCGCTCCCGCGACGAGCTGCAGGCGGCCCGCCACCGCGTCCAGGAGACGGAGCGGCGGATCGGCGAGCTGCAGCAGGAGCTGGACAAGGCGAGCACCCTGGTCAGGCACGACCAGCTCACCGGCGCGCTCAACCGCCGGGGGCTGGAAGAGGCATTCGAGAAGGAGGCGGGGCGCGCCGCGCGGCGCCGGATGCCGCTGTGCGTCGCCCTGCTCGACATCGACAATTTCAAGAAGCTCAACGACTCGCTCGGCCACGACGCCGGCGACGCGGCACTGATCCACCTGGCCGCGGTCATCCGCGAGTCGATGCGGCCGCAGGACACGGTCGCCCGCTTCGGCGGCGAGGAATTCGTCATCCTGCTGCCCGACACGGCCGCCGACGAGGCGCGGCAGGCGCTGGTCAGGCTGCAGCGGGAGCTGACCAAGCGCTTCTTCCTGCACAACAACGAAAAGCTCCTCATCACCTTCAGCGCCGGCGTCACCGAACTGCGCGCCGGCGAGGATCAGGCGACGGTGGTGAAGCGGGCGGACGAGGCGATGTACGAGGCCAAGCGGACGGGGAAGAACCGGGTGGTTCCGGCATGAGCGGCGCGCCGCCGACATCAGCCTGACCGGAAAAACGGGCACGAATAATGCTTCACGCCATCGGATAAATGGAACTGCGAACCGCAAAAGGAAAAGACATGTTCGACGGAAGCAACATTCTCGTGACGGGCGGCACCGGCTCTTTCGGCAAGCGCTTCATCAAGACCCTGCTCGAACGCCACAGGCCGAACAGGATCGTCGTCTATAGCCGCGACGAACTGAAGCAGTTCGAGATGTCGAACCAGGCGCCCTTCGCCGCCGCCGGCGGCACGCTGCGCTACTTCCTCGGCGACGTCCGCGACCTGCCGCGGCTGACGCGCGCCATGGAAGGCATCGACGTCGTCGTGCACGCCGCCGCGCTGAAGCAGGTGCCGGCCGCCGAGTACAACCCCTTCGAGGCGGTCAAGACGAACATCATCGGCGGCCAGAACGTCATCGACGCCTGCCTCGCCGGCAAGGTCAAACGGGTCATCGCGCTGAGCACCGACAAGGCGGCGGCGCCGATCAACCTCTACGGGGCGACCAAGCTCTGCTCCGACAAGCTCTTCGTCGCCGCCAACAACTATCGCGGCGCGCGCGACATCCGCTTTTCCGTCGTGCGCTACGGCAACGTGCTCGGCAGCCGCGGCTCGGTCGTCCCCTTCTTCCTGCAGCGGCGCGAATCGGGCGTGCTGCCGGTGACCGACGAGCGCATGACGCGCTTCTCGATCACGCTGCAGCAGGGCGTCGACTTCGTGCTCGACTGCTTCTCGCGCATGCGCGGCGGCGAACTCTTCGTGCCGAAGATTCCGTCGTACCGGATTCTCGACGTGGCCCGGGCGATCGCCCCCGAATGCCGGACCGAAACGGTCGGCATCCGCCCCGGCGAAAAGCTGCACGAGGAGATGATCACCGACACCGATTCGCTGAACACCGTCGAGTTCGACGACTATTACGTCATCCTGCCGTCCACGCCGCTCTGGGACGTCGACGAATTCTGCGCGACCAGCGGCCGGCAGCCGGGGCAGCGCGTTCCCTTCGGCTTCCGCTACAACAGCGGCGACAACCCGCATTTCCTGAGCGTCGACGAACTGCGCGCACTCACCGCCGGCGAACTGCATGCATGAGGACGTGATCCCCTACGGCCGGCAGGACATCTCGGCGGACGACATCGAAGCCGTCGTCGCCGTGCTGCGCTCCGATTTCCTGACGCAGGGGCCGGCCGTCGCCGGCTTCGAGCGCACGGTCGCCGAATACTGCGGCGCCGCGCACGCGGTCGCGGCGAACAGCGCCACCTCGGCGCTGCACCTCGCCTGCGCCGCGCTCGACCTCGGGCCGGGCGACCTGCTGTGGACCGTGCCGAACACCTTCGTCGCCTCCGCCAACTGCGCCCGCTTCTGCGGCGCCGACGTGGACTTCGTCGACATCGACCCGCTGACGCGCAACATCGGCGTCGCGGCGCTCGCGGAAAAACTTGAAACCGCGCAGAAGAACGGCCGCCTGCCGAAGATCGTGGTGCCCGTCGACTTCGCCGGGCTGCCCTGCCCGATGGCCGAAATCCGCGACCTCGCCGACCGCTACGGCTTCGCCGTGGTCGAGGACGCCTCGCACGCGATCGGCGCCCGCTACCGCGACCGTCCGGTCGGCTGCGGCGAATGGGCGGACGTCACCGTCTTCAGCTTCCATCCGGTGAAGATCATCACCACCGGCGAAGGCGGCATGGCCATGACGCGCGACGGCCGGCTGGCCGAACGCATGCGGCGGCTGCGCGCGCACGGCATCACGCGCGATGCGGCGGAGATGGCATCCGCGCCGGAAGGCCCGTGGGTCTACGAGATGCTGGAACTCGGCTGGAACTACCGCATGACCGACATCCAGGCCGCGCTCGGCGCGTCGCAGATGCGGCGGCTCGATGCCTTCGTCGAACGCCGGACCGCGCTCGCCGAGCGCTACGACGAACGCCTCGCCGGCTGCGGGCTGACGCTGCCGCAGCGGGCGGCCGACGCACGTTCGGCCTGGCACCTCTACGTCGTCGGCTGGAACGCGGCGCGCTCCGGGCTGACGCGCGCCGACGCCTTCGCCCGCCTGCGCGCCGCCGGCATCGGCGTGAACGTGCACTACATCCCGGTCCATCTGCAGCCCTACTACCGTGGCCTCGGCTTCGCCCCCGGCCAGTTTCCCGCGGCCGAGGCCCATTACGCCGGCGCCATCAGCCTGCCGCTCTACGCCGGGCTTTCCGAGGCGCAGCAGGACCGCGTCGTCGACGCGCTGCGGGAGCTCGCCGGCGCATGAACACGGTCGTCATCGTCCAGGCGCGCATGACCTCGACGCGCCTGCCGGGCAAGGTTCTGCTGCCGATCGCCGGGCGCCCGATGCTGTCCTACCAGATCGAGCGCCTGCGCCGCGCGCGCCGCCCGGACCGCATCGTCGTGGCGACGACGACGAACGCCACCGACGATCCGATCGTCGCCTTCTGCGCGGCCGAGGGCGTCGACTGCACGCGCGGCCCGGAGCACGACGTGCTCGCGCGCTACTTCGAGGCGGCGACGCGCTTCGCCGCCGACGTCGTGGTGCGCGTCACCTCGGACTGCCCGCTGATCGACCCGCCGCTGATCGACGCGGCCGTCGCCGCCTATGCCGATGCCGGCGGCGCCTGCGACTACGTCTCGAACATGATCGAGCCGACCTGGCCGTACGGCATGGCGGTCGAGGTGTTTTCCGCGCGGGCGCTGGCCGAGGCGCAGGCCGAGGCGACCGACGCGGCCGAGCGCGAACACGTCACCCCCTTCATTTATTGGCGCCCCGACCGTTATCGACTGAAATCCCTGACCATGTCGCCCAACCTCAGCGGCCAGCGCTGGACGGTCGACACGCCGCAGGACTTCGAGCTGGTCCGCCGCATCATCGAAGCGATCCATCCGGAAAACCCGACCTTCGGCATGTCCGACGTTCTGGCGCTGCTCGCGCGGCATCCAGACTGGGCAGAGATCAACCGCGACGTCGTCCAGAAATCCGTCGCACCGACCGCAGACAAGGAAAGCTGATGTCCTACAAGACAGAACAGGAAGCCTTCTGGGCAGGAGAATTCGGCAACGAATACATCGGCCGCAACGCCGGCGACGAACTGCTCGCCGCCAACCTCGCCTTCTTCTCGAAGGCGCTCGCCGGCGCGCGCGGGCTTGGCAGTTGCATCGAATTCGGCGCCAACATCGGCATGAACCTGCGCGCGCTCAAGCTGCTCTATCCGCAGCAGGAACAGCACGCCATCGAGATCAACCCGCAGGCCGCCGCCGAACTCGGCAAGGCGATCCCGCCGGCGAACATCCACCGGGCGTCGATCCTCGATTTCTCGCCGCCGCGCTCGTGGGATCTGGCGCTGATCAAGGGCGTGCTCATCCACATCAACCCGGACTGGCTGCCGCAGGTCTACGACGCCCTGCACCGCGCCGCCGGCCGCTACCTGCTGGTCTGCGAGTACTACAACCCGAGCCCGGTCGCCATCAACTACCGCGGCCACAGCGACCGCCTGTTCAAGCGCGATTTCTGCGGCGAAATCCTCGATCGCCACGCCGACCTCGAACTGATCGACTACGGCTTCGCCTACCGGCGCGACCCGAACTTCCCCCAGGACGACATCACCTGGTTCCTCATGGAGAAGAAAGGCCGGCTCCCTGCCTGACGACAAGGAACGCCAAGCATGACATCGGCGGCATTCAGGCTCGATGCATCGACCCGGATCGGCAGCGGCCATGTGGTCCGCTGCGCCACGCTCGCGCATGCCCTGCGGCGGCGGGGGGTCGACACCGCCTTCGTCTGCCGCGCGCTGCCGGGCGATGCGTCGGCCTGGCTCGCCGCCCAGGGTTTCACGGTTTTCCGGCTGCCGGCCGCCGCCGACCCGCTCGATCAGGAGCGGGACGCAGCGCAGACCCGCGACGCCCTCGCCGCGCAGGGCGACATCGACTGGCTGATCGTCGACCACTATGAACTCGATGCGCAATGGGAACGGCGGCTGCGCAGCCGCGCGGGAAGCCTCCTGGCCATCGACGACCTCGCCGACCGGCCGCACGACTGCGACATCCTGCTCGACCAGAACCTGCGCCCGCACGGGCAGTCGGATTACGGCACGCGGGTGGATAAGCGCACCCGGCTCCTTCTCGGACCGAAATACGCGCTGCTCCGTCCCGAATTCGCCGCCGCGCGCGAACAGCGGTCCGCAGCGCGCGTTCCTGACGGGCGCGTGAAACGCATACTCGTCTGCTTCGGCGGCAGCGATCCCGCCAACTGCACGGCAACGGCCCTGTCCGCGCTTGCCCCGGCGAGCGCCGGGATCGAACGCATCGACGTCGTCATCGGCAGCGCGAACCCGCACCGCGCGGCCATCGAGGCGCTCATTGCGGCGAGCCTGCCCATGGCCGTGTTGCACGTCCAGACGAACGACATCGCCGCCCTCCTGGCCGCCGCCGACCTAGCCATCGGCGCCGGCGGCACGATGAGCTGGGAGCGCGCCTGCCTCGGTGTACCGACCCTGGCCTTCGGCATCGCCGCCAATCAGACGAACGGCTTGAACGAACTGATCGAGCACGGCTACGCCGCCGGCACGCCTGAACTGCGTCGTCCGGAAGAGATCGGCGAATGGATCGCCTGCGCGCTTGGCAACCCGGCGCTGCTCCGCGGCCTGGCCCGGCGCAGCATGACATTGACGGACGGCAGCGGCTGCGACCGCGTCGTCGAAGCCATGCTGCCCAGCCCCCTGACCTTCAGACTCGCCACGCAACAGGACTGCGACCGGGTTCTCGCCTGGAGAAACGCGCAGGACATCCGCAGCGTGTCCCTGCAGCAGGACGAGATCGCGCCGTCCGCGCACCGCGCATGGTTCACCGCGGTGCTGAACGATCCCCGGCGGATTCTCCTCATCGCCGAAATCGCCGGCATCCCCGCCGGCGTCGTCCGCTTCGACCTGGAACCGCCGGCGGCGAGCATATCCGTCTACCGCACGCCGGAGGCGCCGGCCCGCTGCGGCCTGATCCAGCAGGCCGGCGCCTGGCTGCGCGAGCACCGGCCGGACATCCGCAGGATCACCGCGGAAGTGCTGGCGGACAACGCGCCGTCGCTCGCCGCCTTTCGGAGCGCCGGCTATCGCCCCGCGCACTGCACGCTCAGCCTCGAACTGGAGCCATCATGAAAAAGTCTCCCGCCGACAGCGGCTTCTCCATCGCCGGCCGGCCGATCGGGCCGGACGCGCCGCCCTTCGTCATCGCCGAGATGTCCGGCAACCACAACCAGTCGCTGGAACGCGCGCTGGCCATCGTCGAGGCGGCGGCGGCAAGCGGCGCCCATGCGCTGAAGATCCAGACCTATACGGCCGACACGATGACGCTGGATTCGCAGGAGGCCGGCTTCGTCATCGACGATCCATCCTCGCTGTGGCGCGGAAAGTCGCTCTACAAGCTCTACGAGGAAGCCCATACGCCGTGGGAATGGCACAAGCCGATCTTCGACCGGGCGCGCGAACTGGGGATGATCGCCTTCAGCACGCCGTTCGACGACAGCGCCGTCGATTTCCTCGAACAACTGGACGTGCCCTGCTACAAGATCGCCTCCTTCGAAAACACGGATCTGCCGCTGATCCGCAAGGTCGCAGCCACCGGCAAGCCGATGATCATCTCGACCGGCATGGCCTCGGTCGCCGAACTCGACGAGGCCGTGCGCACCGCCCGCGCGGCCGGCTGCCGCGATCTCGTGCTGCTGAAATGCACCAGCACCTACCCGGCGACGCCGGAGAACACCAATATCCGCACCATCCCGCACCTGCGCCAGTTGTTCGGCTGCGAGGCCGGCCTCTCCGACCACACCATGGGCGTGGGCGTCGCCGTGGCCAGCGTGGCGCTGGGCGCCACGGTCGTCGAGAAGCACTTCACGCTGGCCCGCGCCGACGGCGGCGTGGACAGCGCGTTCTCGCTCGAACCCGCGGAAATGCGGCAGCTCGTCGAGGAAACAGAACGCGCCTGGCAGGCGCTCGGTGCGGTCAGCTACGGCGCCACCGCCGCCGAGGAAAAGAGCAAGGCGTTCCGCCGCTCGATCTACGCCGCCGAGGACATTCCCGCCGGCGCGCCGCTCACCCGCGACAACCTGCGCATCATCCGCCCCGGCTTCGGCCTGCCACCGCGTGAATTCGAACGCTGCCTGCAGCGGCGCGCCCGCGTCGACATCCGCAAGGGCACGCCGATCGACTGGGATCTGCTCGCCTGATTCGCATCGCCGCCCGCACACACCACCAATGGAGAAACCGACCGTGGATTCACACATCAGGGAGCGCCTCATCGCCGCGCAGGAACTTCACGCCGACGGCCGCTTCGAGGAAGCCGGCGTCGCCTACGAAGACATCGTCACCGACGACCCGGCATGCGGCGACGCCTGGTGCGGCCTCGGCACGCTGGCGCTTCAGGTCGGTGAACCGCTGGCGGCCATCGACCTGCTCAACAAGGCCATCGAGTGCGATCCCACCGTCGCCGTCTACTTCATCAACCTCGGCGAAGCCTACCGGCGTTCGTTCAACGTCGAGGCCGCCATCGCCGTCCTGCGCGTGGCCTGCGATCTCGACCCGCAGCACATCGACGCCTGGCGCAACCTGGGCGCCGCCCTGGGCGATCAGGGCGACTTCGCCGGCGCCGAACAGGCGCTGAAGAACGCCTGCGCCATCGACCCGATCCGCCCCGACATCTACCGCAACCTGGGCGTCGCCAAGCAGCGCCAGGGCAAGATCGACGAGGCCGAGGCCAGCTACCGCATCGCCGTCGCCCTGCAACCGGCGGACGTCGGCAGTTGGTGCAACCTCGGCGAGACGCTGGCCAACGAAAAACGGCACGAGGAGGCGGTAGACGCCTACCGGCAGGCGCTGGCCGTGGCGCCGGACAACGTTTCCGCGCGCATCGGCCTGAGCATGGCGCTGAGCCTCTCCAGCCACCACGAAGAGGCGACGGCGATCATCGACGAAATCCTCGCCGCCGATCCGAACAACCACGAGGCCCTGATGGTGCGCGGGCAGACGCTCTACGCCACGCGCATGGAAAGCGAGGCCATCGCCTGCCTGCAGGCGGCCATCGCCGCCGCGCCGACCTACGACCCGCCCTACCGCCTGCTCTCCGCCATCCATGAAAAGCGGGGCGAATTCACCCAGGCCGGCGAACTGTGCCTGCGCACGCTCGCCTTCCACCCGCGCGACGTCTCGATCATGCGGCAACTGGCCGAGGTCTACAAGCAGATGGACGAGAACCTCGCGGCCATCGCCCTGCTCAAGCAGGCCGTCGCCATGGTGCCGGACGACCACCTGACGCTCTATTCCCTCGGCATCGCGCTGACCAACGCCGACCGGCTGGGAGAAGGCGAAACCCACCTGCGCAAGGCCACCGAACTCAACCCGGAAGCGGCCGACTACTGGAACGCGCTCGGCTGGACGCTCTACCGGCTCGACCGCATGGAAGACGCCTTCGCCGCCTTCGACGAAGGCGAGGCGCGCTGCCCGGATTCGATGGCCATCGCCAGCAACCGCGGCGCCGTCATGTTCGACTGCGGCCGCTTCGACGAAGCCATGGCGCTGTTCCAGCTCAACCTCGACAAGAACCCGGACAATCCGGTGGCGCTCGGCAACATCGCCCTCGTCCAGTCGGCCACCGGCCAGCTCGACGAAGCGGCGGGCAATTTCGAGCGGGCGCTCGCCATCGTCGGCGAGAACAACCCGCGCACCGGCGCGCTGCTCTTCAACTACGGCACGCTGGAACTCCAGCGCGGCCGGCTGCGGCACGGCTGGGAGCTCTACGCCCGACGCGACAGCGCCAGCTATCAGGATCACATGAGCTGCCCGCGCTGGCAGGGCGAGCCGCTGGCCGGCAAGACCATCCTCATCTGGCAGGACCAGGGCATCGGCGACCAGATCATGTTCGGCACCATGTATCAGGAAATCATCGACGCCGCCGCCGCCGTCTACATCGACTGCCACACCAAGGTGCTGCCGCTGCTGCGCCGCTCCTTCCCGCAGGCGTGCGTCTTCCCCCGCATCAACCCGCCCCACGCGCTGATGCAGACGGCCTTCGACTACCGCGCCGCCGCCGGCGACCTGCCGCGCTGGCTGCGCCCGACGGTCGGCGCCTTCCCGAAGCGCAAGCGCGGCTTCCTCAAGGTCGACAAGATGCGCGCCGACTTCTGGCGCGAGCGGCTGGGCGCGCTCTCGCCCCTGCCCAAGATCGGCATCTGCTGGCGCAGCAAGCTGCAGACGACGCGCCGCTCGCAGCAGTACGCCCGCCTGGAGGACTGGCAGGAAGTGTTCGCCCTCAAGGGCGTCACCTTCATCAACCTGCAATACGACGAATGCCGCGCCGAACTCACCAAGGCGCGCGACGAGTACGGCGTCGACATCATCGACTTCCCCGAACTGAACATGCACGACGACTTGGACGAAACCAGCGCGATGATCAGCCAGCTCGATCTGGTCGTCTCCGCGCCGACGGCCGTGGCCATGATGTCCGCCGGCCTCGGCGTGCCGACCTGGAACGTGCTGGCCGACTACGCCTGGCCGCTCTTCGGCACGAAGCGCCACCCCTTCATGCCGGCCATCGAAAAAGTCTACGCCCGCGCCTGGAACCGCCCCTGGGCCGACTATCTCGCCCAGGTCGCGGCCGACCTCAGACAATTGCCGGGCTACGGCAAAGGCTGAACCCAGCCATCCTCCGACGCGGCATGCGGGCGGCAATTATTGCCGCCCGCTTCGTTTCTGCACCGCCGAAACCCCGGCCATGAGGCGCTGCCAGACCGGCAGGCAGTGAAAAAAATGAATCTGGCACGGCTCATGCTTATTTCCTGCCTGAAGGAAACCCCGCCGACTTCGGGCCAAGGACAAAGGAGCCAGACATGCCGCAGATCATCAACACCAACCTTGCGTCGCTCAACTCGCAACGCAACCTGAACACGTCGCAGAACGCCCTGAACACCACGATCCAGCGCCTTTCCTCGGGCCTGCGCGTGAACAGCTCCAAGGACGACGCCGCCGGCCTGGCCGTCGCCGAGCGCATGTCGGTGCAAGTGCGCGGCATGACCGTGGCCATCCGCAACGCCTCCGACGGCCTTTCGCTGGCGCAGACCGCCGAGGGCGGCATCGACCTCATCAACACCCACCTGCAGCGGATGCGCGAACTCTCGGTCCAGTCCGCCAACGGCACCTACACCACCGCCGACCGCGCGCTGCTCGCCGCCGAATTCAACCAGCTCGGCAGCGAAGTGCTCCGCGTCATGCAGAACACCGAATTCAACGGCAAGAAGATCCTTGCCGGCTCGGCATCCAACGTGATCTTCCACATCGGCGCCGGCACTTCGGCCAACAACCAGATCACCGTGCAGATCACCAGCCTCTCCGGCCTCTCCGGCATCAGCCAGATCGCCCAGGGGCTCCTGACCATCACCAGCGCGACCGCCGCGTTGAGCGCCATGTCGCAACTGGGCGCGGCGATGAACGCGATCAACGCCTCGCGCGCCCGCCTCGGCGCCATCCAGAGCCGCTTCGACGGCGTCGTCACGCAACTGCAGATCTCGCGCGAAAACCAGGAAGCCTCGCGCTCGCGCATCATGGACGCCGACTACGCGGCCGAGACCGCCGCGCTCGCCCGCGCCCAGATCCTGCAGCAGGCCGGCACCGCCATGCTGGCACAGGCCAACGCCATTCCGCAGAACGTACTCTCGCTGCTGCGCGGCTAAGGTCCTCCGGCCGGTTTCCTTCACCCTCCCCCGCCCGGCGGCGGGGGAGCGGCCCGCATCGCCCCTCCCCGCTTCACCCTCCGCTTCACCCGCCCTCTTTCGCCGCCGCTCGCCCGGCAGGCACACGCGACGACAACCCCAGCGCCATGCCGGATGAGTTCCGGGCCACGATGCTGGATAAAAATCTTCGAGGAAATCCCTAAAGTTCTCCATCGGCCGGCCGTCAATGGGTACAAGGGCGGACGATTCCGCCGGACAACCGAACGAAGGAGCCGATCATGCCGCAAGTCATCAACAGCAACATTCAGTCGCTCAACGCTCAGCGCAACCTGAATGTCTCGCAGAACTCCCTGAACACCTCGCTCCAGCGTCTGTCCTCCGGCCTGCGCATCAACAGCTCCAAGGACGACGCCGCCGGCCTCGCCGTTTCCGAGCGCATGTCCGTGCAGACCCGCGGCATGAGCGTCGCCATCCGCAACGCCTCCGACGGCCTTTCGCTGGCGCAGACCGCCGAGGGCGGCATCGACCTCATCAACACCCACCTGCAGCGGATGCGCGAACTCGCCGTGCAATCGGCCAACGGCACCTACACCACCACCGACCGCGAGCTGCTCGCCGAGGAATTCAACCAGCTCGGCAGCGAAATCCTGCGCGTCATGCAGAACACCGAGTTCAACGGCAAGAAGATCCTGAACGGCTCTGCCTCGGGCATCGTCTTCCAGGTCGGCGCCGGCACCTCTTCGGTGAACCAGATCACCGTCCAGGTCAGCAACCTCTCCGGCATGTCCGGCATTGCGGATATCGGCACCATCAACATCAGCACCGCGACCGCCGCGTTGAGCGCCATGTCGTCGCTCAGCGCCGCGATGAACGCCATCAACGCCGCCCGCGCCCGCCTCGGTGCCGTGCAGAGCCGCTTCGACGGCGTCGTCTCGCAACTGCAGATCTCGCGCGAAAACCAGGAAGCATCGCGCTCGCGCATCATGGACACCGACTACGCCCAGGAAACCGCGCAGCTCGCCCGCGCCCAGATCCTGCAGCAGGCCGGCACCGCCATGCTGGCGCAGGCCAACGCCCTGCCGCAGAACGTGCTCTCGCTGCTGCGCTGATCGCCGGCAGAGCCCCACGCCAGACGCCCGGCAGGATGCCGGGCGTTTTTTCGTTCACGGCCACCGTTTGGCCGCGATCCCGATCCTCGAAATGCACCATCCCGCTAAAGTTTCCCGAAACGCGGCCGTGAATGGATACAAGGGCGGGCGATTCCGCCAGACAACAACCGAACGAAGGAGCCGATCATGCCGCAAGTCATCAACAGCAACATCCAGTCGCTCAACGCCCAGCGCAACCTGAATGTCTCGCAGAATTCCCTGAACACCTCGCTCCAGCGCCTGTCCTCCGGCCTGCGCATCAACAGCTCCAAGGACGACGCCGCCGGCCTCGCCGTTTCCGAGCGCATGTCCGTGCAGACCCGCGGCATGAGCGTCGCCATCCGCAACGCCTCCGACGGCCTTTCGCTGGCGCAGACCGCCGAGGGCGGCATCGACCTCATCAACACCCACCTGCAGCGGATGCGCGAACTCGCCGTGCAATCGGCCAACGGCACCTACACCACCACCGACCGCGAGCTGCTCGCCGAGGAATTCAACCAGCTCGGCAGCGAAATCATCCGCGTCATGCAGAACACCGAATTCAACGGCAAGAAGATCCTGAACGGTTCCGCCTCGGGCATCGTCTTCCAGGTCGGCGCCGGCACCTCCTCGGTGAACCAGATCACCGTCCAGGTGACCAACCTGTCCGGCATGTCCGGCATGGACAAGATCACGACCGCCAACGGCCTCTCGATCAGCGATGCCAGCCAGGCGCTGAGCGCGATGTCGCAACTGACCGCGGCGATGAACGCCATCAACGCCTCGCGCGCCCGTCTCGGCGCCGTGCAGAGCCGCTTCGACGGCGTCGTCTCGCAACTGCAGATCTCGCGCGAAAACCAGGAAGCATCGCGCTCGCGCATCATGGACACCGACTACGCCCAGGAAACCGCGCAGCTCGCCCGCGCCCAGATCCTGCAGCAGGCCGGTACCGCCATGCTGGCGCAGGCCAACGCCCTGCCGCAAAACGTGCTCTCGCTGCTACGCTGATCGCCGACGGCGACACCACCGGAGCAAAAGCCTGTTGTTCGACCGGGTTGGCCAGTGCCATAATCGCATTGGTCAACCCATTGTTTTTTGGGGGTCATCATGAATATTTCGCCAACCAGCATCGAAATCGGCAAAATGACGGTCGCCGAGCGGCTGCCGGAAACCGGCAGCGCCTCGCCGCACCCTGCCGCCGCGCCGGCGGAGTCGCAGATCGCGGCGGCCGTGAAGGCGCCCCAGGAAACGGCGAAGACCGACGCCGCTCAGCGGAACTCGGTCGAGGAAACCACCGAGGCGGTGGAAAAAATTGCCCGCTTCGTCGGGCATACCGCCAGCGACCTGCAATTCACGGTCGATGAAGACTCGGAGATTCCGGTCGTGAAGGTCATCGATCGGGCAACGAAGGAAGTGATCCGGCAGATTCCGTCGCAGGAAGCCATCGAGATCTCCAAGGCGCTCGACCGGCTGGACGGCCTGCTGGTAAGGAATTCGGCCTGACCGGCCCCAGCCTGTATCGACGGTCGCGCAGAAGGAACAGCTAAGAGGAGTTTACGTCATGGCAACCATGAGTTCCGCAGGTATCGGCTCCGGCCTTGACGTCGCGAGCATCGTCAGCAACCTGATGACCATCGCCCGGCTGCCCATCGACCGGATCGACGCGCAGACCACCAAGTACAACACGCAGCTCACCGCTCTCGGTAAGATCAAGAGCGCGCTCTCGAACCTGCAGACCTCGGCCAAGAACTTCAGCAAGGGGCTGTCGATGAAGGCTGCCTCGGGCGACGTCGAGAAGTTCACGGCCACCGCCACCTCGGTCGCCACCGCCGGCAACTACAGCGTCGACATCAAGCACCTCGCCGACTACAACAAGGCGGTTTCGGTCCAGGGCTACACTAAGGACGCATCGCTCTCAGGCTCGCTCACGATCAGCCTCGGCGAGTTCCAGACCGACGCCGCGGAAGACACCGAGGATCGCTCCGGCTGGTCGTTCGCCACGGGCCAGGACGGCGACGGCAACGACAAGAAGGTGACGATCGACTTCTCCGCCGGCGGCACGCTTGCCGAACTGCGCGACGCGATCAACGCGCAGGCGGGCGGTCTCGTCAAGGCGCAGATCGTCAGCGGCGCGGACGGCGATCACCTGTCGATCACCTCGGTCGACAAGGGCCGCAGCAACACCTTCAAGATCGAGGGCGACGGCGATCTGGCGGCTTTCGATTACGACATCACGCAGGGGTCGACCGCGACCATGCGCGAGGCGTCGATCTCGTGGTCGACCGAGGCGCTGATCGACGGCGTCGCGGTGCGCTCGAACACCAATGCGATCACCGGCGCCATTTCCGGCGTCACCATCAACGCGCTGAAAACCGGTTCCTCGACGCTGGCCGTGAGCCGGGATACGGACGCCATCACCTCCCAGGTCGAGGAGTTCGTCAAGAACTACAACGCCGTCAACAGCACCATCAAGCTCAACACCAGCTACGACGCGGAAACCAAGACGGCCGCCGCGCTCACCGGCGATTCGGCCGTCCGCTCCATCAAGAGCCAGTTGTACAACGCGCTGACCACCGTGCCGGACGGGCTGGCGGCGGGCATGCCCCGGCTCTCCGAGCTTGGCATCTCCCTCGACCGCAACGGCCAGATGGTGCTCGACAAGACCAAGCTCACCGAAGCGCTGGACAAGTCGCAGGCGGACGTCTCCGCCGTGCTCAACGCCTACGGCAAGCAGATCGAGAAGACCATCGACGCCCAGCTCGATTCGACGAAGGGCACGCTGACGATCCGCACCAACAGCATCAGCGGCATCATCAAGAACTTCGGCACGCGCAAGGAAGCGCTGGAAACCCGGATGACCAGCATCGAAGCGCGCTACAACAAGCAGTTCCAGGCGCTCGATACGATGATGTCCAGCATGTCGAGCACCAGCTCCTATCTTACGCAGCAGTTGAGCCTGCTCTGAGGGTCAAGGGATGTTTGCACAGAGATCGTTTTCCGCCGACGCGTACAAGCGCATCAGCGTCGAGACCGAGGTACAGACGGCCGATCCGCATCGGCTCATCGTTCTGTTGCTCGATGCCGCGACCATCGCGCTTTCCGAGGCGCTGGTGCACATCGAGACGAATCAGATCGGCAAGAAGGGCGCCTGCATCTCCAAGGCGATCGACATCATCGCCAACGGGCTGAAGGTCAGCATCGACCGCGAGGCCGGCGGCGAGCTGGCCGGCCGCCTGATCGCGCTCTACGACTACATGAGCAGGCGCCTGCTGCACGCCAACCTGAAGAACGATACGGCCGCGATCAAGGAAGTGATCACGCTCCTCGGCGAAATCCACGTCGCCTGGACGCAGATCGGACAGACGACCGCGGCGGAACACGCCTGACCCATCCGCCGCATGGACACACTGCCACTCCTCCGATCGCTGCGGGAAGTCTCCGGCCAGCTCGCGGCCAAGGCACGCGAGGGCGAATGGGACGCCTTGCCCGAGCTTCAGTCGCGCGCGGACAAGCTCGTCGATGAGCTCCGCATGCGCGGCGGCGTCGCCCCGGATTCGCCCTCTTCCGCGGAAGCCGCCGCGCTCATCCGCGCGGCCCTCGACGATTTCGCGGCAGCGCGGGAAATCGTCGCTCCCTGGCTGGAACAGGTAAAGCCCCTGCTTGACGCATTCTCGGCGACGCAACCGTAACCGCATCCTGACCTGACGAGGAGGCGCGCATGCTCTCTCCGGATCTCGCCGCCCGCATCCAGACGGCGGGGAGTACGCAACTCCAGCCGCTCGCCCTCGACAAGCAGGTTGCCGACAAGCTGTCCGACTTCTCCCCCGGACAGCGTCTGACCGCACAGATCCAGGCCTTCCTGCCGAACGGCACCTATCGCGCCACGATCGCCCAGCGCGACATCACCCTCGCCCTGCCCTTCTCGGCCAAGTCCGGCGACACGCTGGAGCTGGAGGTGGTGGAAAGCGACGGCAAGCTGACCCTCGCCCTGCTCGCCCGCCAGCAGGGCGGCGGCGAGAAGGGCAGCGGCACGGAAGCGGCCTCGACCACGCTCAGCCGCACCGGCCAGTTGATCGCCAGCCTGTTCGGCCGCGCCCGCGGGGAAGGCCGGGGCAATGCCGCGGCCCTGCCGCTCAACGGCAACCAGCCGATCGCCGGCTCGCCGCCGCAGAGCGCGCAGGACATCCTGCCGCTGCTCCGGCAGGCGATCACGCAGAGCGGCATGTTCTACGAATCGCACCAGGCCGGGTGGGTCGCCGGCCGCTTCGAGAAAGCGGCGCTGATGCAGGAGCCGCAGGGCAAGCTCTCGCCGGCGCTGCTCGCCGAAGCCGGCAAGCAGGCGGCGGGCACGGGAGCCGGGCAGGCGGCACGCGCAAACGCGCCGGCGATGCCGGCGCAGGCGGCTGCGGCGAGCGAGGCGGAAGGCCGGTCGATGCAGCCTGCGGCGCAGGCCGGCGCCGGCTCGCAACTGGTGGCGCGGGAAGCTATGCCGATCGTCCAGCAGCAGCTCGAATCGCTCGCCAACCAGCAGTTCAACTGGCAGGGGCAGGTCTGGCCCGGACAGCAGATGCGCTGGGAAATCGAGGAAGACGGCCGCTCCCGCCAGGAAGACGACGACGCGCCTCCGGGCTGGCAGACCCGTCTCTATCTCGCCCTGCCCCAGCTTGGCGAACTCGAAGCGCGAATCCGGCTCGCCGGCAGCCAGATCCACCTCGATCTGGACGCCGCCGATGCGGCCACGCGGGAGCGCCTGCACGCAGCCATCGGCGATCTGCGCAAACAGTTCGACGACGCCGGACTCACCCTCGGCAACGTCGGCATCCACATCCTGACGGAAGCGGCGGCGGACGATCCGGAAGCGCATGTCGCCGCCGAAACCTGAACAACTGAAAAGCGCCGTCGCCCTCGCCTACCGCGAGACCGACGCCGCGCCGCGCGTCGTCGCCAAGGGGCGCGGCCTGATCGCCGAGGAGATCATCGCCCGCGCCAGGGAGCACGGCGTGTACGTCCACGAATCGCCGGAACTGGTCTCGCTCCTCCTGCAGGTCGATCTCGACCAGCGCATCCCGCCACAGCTCTACGTCGCCGTCGCCGAACTGCTCGCCTGGCTGTATCGCATCGAGCGCGGCGAAAACCTACCGCCGCCGCCGATGTCGAACCTTCCTCCGGACGGTTGATGCCGCACCGCCGCCGCCACCGGAGAGATGCCTGCGACCTCGCGTTTTGCTTCACTTTTGCTTTACACTTGCGGACCGTCCGCTTGCGATACTCACTACGCACCAGAACACATGTCGGAAAACCCAACCCAGCGCGCGCCGCAGGAATCGGCCAGCCGGCTGGAACTCGAACAGGACAGCATCTACGGCAAGTACCTGCTGCATTCCCGGACCGAGATCATCTTCGTGCTGCGCGCAGTCATGCAGAAAGGCAGCCTGATCACCGTCTACTTCGACGGCGGGCGCTCCTTCCTGCTCACCGCGCTGCTCGACGTGGATGCCGATCAGGGGACGCTGACCTTCGACATGGGCAGCGACAAGGAAATGAACGAGCGGGCGCTGAAGGCGGACCGGCTGGTATTCACCACCTCGCTCGACAAGGTCAAGGTCCAGTTCAGCCTGCGCCGCCTGGACACGGCGCCGCACAGCGGCCGCACCGCGCTGCGCGGCGCGCTGCCGACCAGCCTGCTGCGCCTGCAGCGCCGCGAGTACTACCGCCTGACCACGCCGGTCGCCACGCCCGTGCGCTGCCAGATGTCCATCCCCGGGCCGGACGGTGCGCCGGTTCCGCTCGACGTTCCTCTGCTCGACATCAGCGGCGGCGGCGTCGGGCTGCTCGTCAAGCCCGAGCTCAAGGAGGGTTTCAAGATCGACGCCACGTTCCGCGACTGCCGCATCGAGTTACCGGACGAAGGCCTCCTGGTCTGCACCCTGGTCGTGCGCAACGTGTTCGAGGTGACGACGAAGAGCGGCAACCAGCATCTGCGCGTCGGCTGCGAATTCGACAACCTGCCCGGCACCCGCCTGACCATGGTGCAGCGCTACATCACCCGCGTCGAGCGCGAGCGCAAGGCCCGCGCCTCCGGCCTGGAATAACCGCGTAAACGGATCGGGGGCCGGTCATGCCGGCCCCCGATCATCATGCCCCGCCGCCGATGCGGCGGATCGTCATACCGGCATGTTCATCACGTCCTGGTAGGCGGAAACCAGCTTGTTCCGCACCTGAACCATCTCCTGGAAGGAAACGCTGGCCTTCTGCAGGGCGATCATCACGTCGTGCAGGTTGGCGTCGCCGTCGCCGGCGGCAAAATTTTCCGCCAGCGTTGCCGCCTGCTGCTGCGTCTGATTGACCTGCTCGATCGAGTTGCGGAGCACCGTCGCAAAGTCGGCACCGCCCGTCGGCGCCTGCGTTTCCGCCGGTTTGCCGCCCGCCTGCGTGGCCGTCGCCCGCAGTACGCTCAACATCTGGTCGATACCCTTGTTGTCCATGGTCCGGCTCCGTTCAATTCAACGACGTCATCAGCAAGCTCCATGCCAACGCATCATTCATGGAGGAATCCTTCATCCTTGTACTGTTTGAGCTTGTAGCGCAGCGTCCGTTCAGAAATACCGAGGCGCTCTATTGCCAGTTTACGCGAACCGCCGACCGCGGCAAGCGTTTCCAGGATGTATTCGCGCTCCAGGTCGCGGATGCTGTCGGCCTTCGCCCCCTCCGGGCGCGGCGCCTCGATCGGCATGGCGACCTGCGGCAACGGCACGACAGCGGCGGCGGCGGACGGCGCCGCCGTCAGATGCAGATGTCCGGCCTCGATCACGTCGCCGGGGGCGAGGATCATCGCCCGCTGCATCACGTTCTCCAGCTCGCGGACGTTGCCGGGCCAGGCGTGTGCGCGCAGCGCGGCCTCCGCCGCCGGCGACAGCACCAGCCCGGCGCGGCCGAGCGGCCCGGCCAGCGTCGCCAGGAAATGCCGGGCGAGCGCAACGACGTCGTCGGGACGCTGGCGCAGCGACGGGATCGGCAGCGGAAAAACGTTCAGGCGGTAATAGAGATCCTCGCGGAAGACGCCCTTCTGCACGGCCTCGGCCATGTCGCGGTTGGACGTGGCGACGATGCGGATGTTGAGCGCCACCGGCTTCTTGCCGCCGACCCGCTCCACCTCGCGCTCCTGCAGCACGCGCAGCAGCTTGGCCTGCAGCGACAGCGGCATCTCGGTGACTTCGTCGAGCAGCAGCGTGCCGTCCTGCGCCTGTTCGAACTTGCCGGCCTGCGCCTGCTGGGCGCCGGTGAAGGCGCCCTTCTCGTAGCCGAACAGCGTCGCTTCGAGCAGGGTGTCGGGAATAGCCGCGCAGTTGATGGCGACGAACGGGCCGTTGCGGCGCGCCGAGTGCTGGTGGATGTAGCGAGCGACCACTTCCTTGCCGACGCCCGATTCACCGGTGAGCAGCACCGTCGCGTCGGTCTGCGCGACGCGCGCGGCCATGGAGAAGAGGTTGCGGCTGGCAGCGTCGAGGGCGACCACGCCGGCGTCGTCCTCGGCCTCCGGCAGCTTGTATTTCTCGACGTGCGCGAGCAGCGCCGGCGGTTCGAAGGGCTTCAGCAGGAAGTCGCAGGCACCGGCGCGCATCGCCTCGACGGCGCGGTCCACGTCGGCGTAGGCGGTCATCAGCACCACCGGCAGGTGCGGCCAGTGCGCACGGATTTCCTTCAACAGCGCGATGCCGTCCATCGGCATCATGCGCACGTCGCTGACCACCAGCGACACCGCGCGCTCGGACAGGATCGCCAGCGCCTCGTTCCCGCCCGGCGCCGACAGCACCGACTTGCCGGCGAGCGCGAGCGTGTCGCAGACCGCCTCGCGCAGGTTGGGGTCGTCCTCGACGACGAGTATCGGCAGTTCCTGGTTCATCCTCGTTCCTGAATATCCGCGACCGTGCCCGTCGGCAGGTCGATGACGAATTCGGCGCCTTCGCCGACGCGCGACGACACCGCGATGCCGCCGCCGTGCGCGCGCGCGACGCCGAGCGCGATCGCCAGGCCGAGGCCGGTGCCGTGCGCCCGGGTCGTGAAGAAGGGTTCGAAGATCCGCTCCTGCTGCTCCGGCGGAATGCCCGGACCCGTATCGCGGACGCGGATGCGCACCCGTTCTTCGCCGACCTCGACGCCGAGGCCGACCGTGTCGCCCGCCTCGCAGACCTGCAGCGCGTTCTCCAGCAGATTGAGCAGCGCGCCGGCGAGCGGCTTGCGCCCGCCGACGATTATAGCCTCGCCGGCCTCGCCTTCCCGGCGAAGCGCCACGCCGCGCAGCATACACTGCGGCTCCAGCGTCTGCGCCGCCTCGGCGAGCAGTTCGCCGACCGGGATCACCTCGCGCCCGATCTGCTCGCCGCGGGCGAACAGCAGCACGTCCTGGATCAGCCGTTCCAGCCGGCGCAACTGCTCGGTCGCCTTTTCCGCGAAGCGCGCGCGCGCATCCTCGGCGAGCTCCGGCTTGGCCAGGTTGGCGCTGTAGAGCAGCGCCGTCGCCAGCGGCGTGCGCAACTGGTGGGCGAGCGATGCGGCCATCTCGCCCATCGCCGCCAGGCGCTGGTTGCGTTCCAGACTCGCCTTCATCTCGTGGGCGGCGGTGATGTCGTGGACGAGGACGATGCGGCCGCCGCCGGAGGCGAGCGCGCTCTCGGCGAGCGACACCCGCCGCTCGCCGATGGCGAACTCGTCGGGCGGCGCCACCGCCTGCATGCTCGCCGCCAGCTCCTGCCAGTCGCGGCCGCACAGGTCCTCGCCGAGCATGCTGCGCGCGGCGGGGTTGGCTTCGCCGATGCGGCCGCCGGCGTCGACGACGACGACGCCGGCCGGCAGCGCGTCGAGCAGCAGCGTCAGGCGCTCGGACAAGGCTTCCTTTTCCTCGTACTGGCGACGCAGCTCGCCGTTGGCCACCGCCAGTTCGTCGGTCAGCGACTGAACGCGCGCCTGCAGGCCGGCGTAGGCCTGCGTCAGCTCCTGCGACACCTGGTTGAAGACGTCGAAGGCGCGCTGCAAATCCTGTGCCTTGGATAATTGCGAGGAATCGGTCATTCGGGGAAAATCCCATGCATATTGCGGCTACAATAGTAGGATATTTCTCAAAACTTTGCGCTTTTTACTTGATTAATCGAGCATAACCGAAGCATGGCGGCAATTCCGGACTCCACCGTGGACGCAGCGTCGGCAGGCACTGCGCCGACAGGCATCGCCGGCCGTCTGCAGGAGGCGCTGGCCCGCCTGAACAACCAGCAGAAGCTGCTGTTGATGGTTTCGCTCGCCGCCATCGTCACCCTGCTCGTCGGCAGCGTGCTCTGGTTCAAGCAGCCGGACTACCGGGTGCTCTTCTCGAACATTTCCGAACGCGACGGCGGCGCCATCATCAGCGCCCTCGAGCAGCTCAACGTTCCCTATCGCTTTTCCGAGGGCGGCAGCGCCATCCTGATCCCCAGCGGGCGTGTGCACGAAATCCGTCTGCGCCTGGCGTCGCAGGGCCTGCCGAAAGGCGGCTCGGTCGGTTTCGAGGTGATGGAAAACCAGAAGTTCGGCATCAGCCAGTTCGCCGAGCAGGTCAACTACCAGCGCGCGCTCGAAGGCGAACTGGCGCGCACCATCCAGTCGGTCGCCGCGGTGCAGGACGCGCGCGTGCATCTGGCCATTCCCAAGCCGTCGGTCTTCGTGCGCGAGGAGCAGAAGCCCTCGGCCTCCGTCCTCATCAACCTCTACCCCGGGCGCGGGCTCGAACCGGCGCAGATCGCCGGCATCCAGAACCTGGTCGCCTCCAGCGTGCCGCAGATGCCGGTCGGCAACGTCACCGTCCTCGACCAGAGCGGCGCCATGCTGTCGCAGTTGAAGAGCAAGCTGCTGGAGGCCGGGCTCGATCCGACGCAGATGAAGTACATCGCCGAGATCGAGAGCGCGGTGATCAAGCGCATCGACGACATCCTGCTGCCGATCGTCGGCCCGGGCAACGCGCGCATCCAGGTCGCCGCCGACATCGACTTCTCGCAAAACGAGCAGACGGCGGAAACCTACAGGCCGAACACGACGCCGCCCGACATCGCCGTCCGCAGCCAGCAGACCGCCGAGACGGCGAGCGCCACGGCAACGCCCGCCATCGGCGTGCCCGGCGCGCTGACCAACCAGCCGCCGGCGCCGCCGACGGCGCCGCTGACGCAGCCGCCGGTGCCGGGCGCAACGCCCGCCGCACCGCTCAACCTCGCCAACACGCCCGGCCAGATCAGCGCCGCCGGCGTCCAGGCGCCGATCGCCAGCATCGGCCAGCCGGTATCGACGACGAAGAACGCGACCATCAACTACGAGGTCGACCGCACGATCCGCCATACGCGGCAGGCGGTCGGCGCGATCCGCCGCCTGTCGGCGGCGGTGGTGGTGAATCACCGCAAGGAGGTCGGCAAGGACGGCAAGCCGATGACCAAGCCGCTGAGCGAGGCGGAGCTGAAGCAGATCAACGACGTCGTGCGCGAGGCCATGGGCTTCAGCCAGGATCGCGGCGACACGCTGTCCGTCGCCAACGCGCCGTTTACCGCCGTCGAGGAAGTCGTCCGCGAAGTGCCGCTGTGGAAGGACCCCGAGGTCATGTCGCTGTCCAAGGACCTGATCAAGTACGCACTGATCGCCGCCATCATCGCCTACCTGCTGCTCAGGGTGGTGAAACCGCTGGTGACGACGATGGTGACGCCGCCGCCGGCCGAGGAGCCGGCCATCGACACGGTGGTCGGCGGCGAGGATGCGGAAGAGGGCGAGGGACCGGCCGGACCGACGCCGTTCGAAGAGAAGCTGAACCGCGCGCGGAACTTCGCCGCACAGGATCCGAAGGCGGTCGCCAACATCATCAGGGACTGGGCAGGAGCCAATGCCGGCTGAAGAGGGAATCGAAAAATCCGCCATCCTGCTCGTCTCGCTCGGCGAGGAGCACGCGGCGGAAGTGCTCAAGCACCTCGGCCCGCGCGAGGTGCAGAAGCTCGGCCACGCCATGGCGACGCTGAGCAAGGTGCCGCGCACGCGCGTCGAAGAGGTGCTCGACGAGTTCAACCAGACGGCCGAGGAATCGGCGGCGGTGCACACCGACACCGACGCCTACATCCGCTCGGTGCTGACCAAGGCGCTCGGCGACGACAAGGCGTCGAACCTCATCTCGCGCATCCTGCAGGGCGGCGACACGGCCGGCATCGAGGGCCTGAAGTGGATGGACGCGCCGACCGTCGCCGACCTGATCAAGAACGAGCATCCGCAGATCATCGCCACCATCCTGGTGCACCTGGAGCACGACCACGCCAGCGAAATCCTCGGCCAGTTCACCGAACGCCTCAGGAACGACGTGGTGCTGCGCATCGCCACGCTGGAAGGCATCCAGCCGGCGGCGCTGAAGGAGTTGAACGAGGTCATGCTGCGCCTGCTCTCCGGCTCGTCGAACCTGAAGAAGGCAGCGATGGGCGGCGTGCGGCCGGTCGCCGAGATTCTCAACTACATGGGCACCGCCAACGAGACCTCGGTGCTCGACGCGATCCGCGAATACGACCCCGACCTGGCGCAGAAGATTCTCGACGAGATGTTCGTCTTCGAGAACCTGATGGATCTGGAAGACCGTTCGATCCAGATGCTGCTGCGCGAGATCCAGTCCGACTCGCTGATCCTGGCGATGAAGGGCGCCTCGCCGGAGCTGCGCGAGAAGATCTTCAAGAACATGTCGCAGCGCGCCGCCGAGATGCTGCGCGAGGATCTGGAGGCGCGCGGCCCGGTGCGCGTCTCCGAGGTCGAGGCGGAGCAGAAGGAAATCCTCAAGATCGTCCGCCGCCTCGCCGACGAGGGGCAGATCGTCCTCGGCGGCGCCGGCGGCGAGCAGATGATCTAAGCCGTCCGGCATGCCCTCCGGCTTCATCCCCAAGGAAAAACTCTCCGCCTACGAGCGCTGGGAGCTCGCCGCCTTCGACGAGGAAGCGGCCGAGGCGGCGAACGCCCACCCGGCGGACGACGTCCTGGCGCTGCCGACGGCCGCGGACATCGAACGCATCCACAACGAAGCGCACGCGGCCGGCTACGCGGCCGGGCAGGACCTCGGGCACGCCGCCGGCTACGAGGCCGGCTTCGAGGGCGGCCACGCCGAAGGCCGCGAGGCCGGCTACACGGTCGGCTACGCCACCGGCCGGATCGAGGTCGGCGGCGAGGCCAGGCGCATCGCCGAGCTCGGCGCCAACCTGCGGCAGCGCCTGCAGGATCTCGACCAGGAGATCGCCGAGGAACTGCTCACGGTCGCCGTCGAGATCGCCTCGCAGATCCTGCGCCAGAGCCTGCGCGTCCAGCCGGCGCTGCTCCTGCCGGTGGTGCGCGAGGCGATCGCCGCGCTGCCGCTGCACCACGGCCACCCGGCGCTCTACCTGAATCCGTCCGACGCGGCGCTGGTGCGCACGCACCTCGGCGAGCAACTGGCGCACAACGGCTGGCGCATCATCGAAGACAGCGAGACCGCCGCCGGCGGCTGCCGCATCGTCTCGGGCGCCAGCGAGGTCGACGCCACGCTGGCCACGCGCTGGCGGCGCGTCCTCGAAGCCATCGGCACCACCGGCGACTGGCTGGAAGAGAAATCGTGAGCGACCAGGCGCACGACCACCGCGCGGCCTGGAACGACTTTCTCGGCCAGTGCCGCGACGCCGCCGGCGAATCCACGCCGCTGCTCTCCAGCGGCCACCTGACGCGCATCAACGGGCTGGTCATGGAAGCCGCCGGCCTCAAGCTGCCGCTCGGCAGCTCGTGCCGGATCATCCCGGCCAACGGCGCGGCGGTGGAGGCGGAGGTGGTCGGCTTCGCCGGCGAGAAGCTGTTCCTGATGCCGATCGAGGACGTCTACGGCCTGTCGCCCGGCGCGCGCGTCCTCGCCTTCGAAACGCGCCCGCCGCTGCCGCGGATCGGCAAGGCCCGCCAGCCCCGGCGGCGGACCGTCGACCTGGCGAAGCAGATGCCGGTCGGCGAATCCCTGCTCGGCCGCATCGTCGACGCCGCCGGCCGGCCGCTCGACGAGCACGGCCCGATCCACACCGAGACGCTGCGCCCGCTGCAGAGCCGGCCGATCAACCCGATGTCGCGGGCGCCGATCACGCAGACGCTGGACGTCGGCATCCGCGCCATCAACTCGCTGCTCACCGTCGGCCGCGGCCAGCGCATGGGCCTCTTTGCCGGCTCCGGCGTCGGCAAGTCGGTGCTGCTCGGCATGATGGCCCGCTACACCGAGGCCGAGATCATCGTCGTCGGCCTGATCGGCGAGCGCGGCCGCGAGGTCAAGGAATTCATCGAGCAGATTCTCGGCGAGGAGGGCCGGCGCCGCTCGGTCGTCATCGCCGCGCCGGCCGACGTCAGCCCGCTGATGCGCCTGCAGGGCGCCGCCTACGCCACCGTCGTCGCCGAGTATTTCCGCGACCAGGGCCACCAGGTGCTGCTGATCATGGATTCGCTCACCCGCTATGCCATGGCGCAGCGCGAGATCGCGCTCGCCGTCGGCGAGCCGCCGGTGACGCGCGGCTATCCGCCGTCGGTCTTCGCCCGCCTGCCGCAGCTCGTCGAACGCGCCGGCAACGGCCCGGACGGCGGCGGCTCGATCACCGCCTTCTACACCGTGCTCGCCGAGGGCGACGACCAGCAGGACCCGATCGCCGATTCGGCGCGCGCCATCCTCGACGGCCACATCGTCCTCTCGCGCACGCTGGCCGACGCCGGGCACTACCCGGCGATCGACATCGAGCAGTCGATCTCGCGCGCCATGACCAGCCTGATCGACGCGCCGCACCTCGACGCCATCCGCCGCTTCAAGCAGCTCTATTCGCGCTACCAGCGCTCGCGCGACCTGATCAACGTCGGCGCCTACGTCGCCGGCAGCGATCCACAGCTCGACCAGGCCATCGCGCAATACCCGCAGTTCGAGCGCTTCCTGCAGCAGAATCTCGGCGAGCAGTCGACCCTCGTCGACAGCGTGCACGGCCTGAGTCAACTGTGCGGCGCACCGGCGCGCTGAGGCGGGCAGGCATCGCCCCCTGGAATGCGTAAATGAGCAAACCCTTCGCCCTGCAGACCGTGCTCGAACTGATGCAGCGCCGCGCCGACGACGCGACGCAGCAACTGGCGCGGCTGATCGCCGCCGAACAGGACGCGAAGGCGAAGCTCGACCTGCTTTGCCAGTACCGCGAGGAATACGCGCAGCGTTTCCAGTCCTCGGCGCAGTCCGGCATGAGCCCGCTGCAGTGGAAGAACTTCCAGGATTTCCTCGCCCGCCTCGACGAGGCCATCGGCCAGCAGCAGCAGGCCCTCGCCCAGTCGCAGCACAGGACGGCGGAGGGGCAGGCGCACTGGCAGGCGCAGCGCATCCGCCTGAAGGCGATCGACACCCTCTCCGTGCGCCACTACCGCGCCGAGGAGGCCAGGGAGAACCGGCGGGAGCAGAAGCTGGTCGACGAATACGCGGCCCGCGGGCGCAACAAGGACGACGAAACCTGACGGAGCTGGCACGCCCCTTGCTGAGGTAAGCGCGACTTTCTCCGATCGGAGTCCATGGAATGCAGATTGCCGTAGCCTCGCTCGCCCTTCCGGGAATGCCCGCCACCGCCGCAGCGGCCGACGCCGCAGCCGGCACCGCCGGCGGCATCACCGATTTCGCCACCCTGCTGCTCGGCCAGTTGACGGACGGCCAGTTGCCGATCGAAGTGTCGCTGGCCGACGCGTCGGCGGACGACGAGGATGCCGCCGACGCGACGACGGACCCGATCCTCCTGCTGGCGGCGATGGGGCTGACGCTCAACCCCGAGGCGCGCACGGACGCCGCCGGCCCGGCCAAGGACGCCGACGACGGACTCGCCGCCGCCGTCCGCGGCACGCTGCCGTCGGCAGCGCAGGCAGCGGATGGGCGGGCGCTCGCCGGCGACCCGAAGGCGGCGGCCGCCGGAGACGAAGCCGCCGGCGACCGATTGCCGTCGCTGACGGCGGCGGCGAGCGGCGCCGGCAGCACGGCCGCAAGCGCGGCAAACTTTGCCGGCCGCGAACAAAAGCTTGCCGAACCGCTGCACGGCAGCAGCGAAGGCACGTCGCAGCCGCTTGCCGGCAGTCCGACGCACGCGACGACGCCCCGCCCGGCCGCCGAGGCCCAGCAGCACGTGGCGACGCCGGTGAGACACCCGGCCTGGTCCGCGGAATTCGGCCAGAAAGTGGTCTGGATGGCGACGCAGGACAAGCAGAGCGCCCAATTGACCCTCAATCCGCCGCAAATGGGGCCGATAGAGATATCGTTGAACATCCGCAACGACCAGGCGACGGCCGTGTTCGTCTCGGGCAACGCCGAAGTGCGCGAGGCGATCGAGGCCGCCGTGCCGCGGCTGCGTGAAATGCTCGCCGGCGCCGGCATCGAGCTCGGCCAGACCAACGTCAGCGCCGAATCCTTCCGCCAGGCGCAGGAGCAGGCCAACGGCCGGCGGGACGGTGGTGGCGACGGCAGTGGCAACGACAGCGCCGACGACGGCGTCGCCGCGGCCGGCGCCCGGAGCGCCGCCGGCGGCGCGCTGCGCACCGGCGACGGGCTGGTCGACACCTTCGCCTGACGGCGCGGCGACCGGCGGGGCAGGATCGAGGTAGGGGAGGCGGGCCGCGGCCGCCCGAATCGCCGACGCGCTACAATGCGCTCGAATCACTAGAGGAACAATGCGATGGCCAAAGAAGAAAAAATCGACGCCGACGAAACAGCGCCGAAGAAAAGCACGAAGCTTGTCGTCATCATCGTCGCCGCCGTGCTCCTGCTCGTCGTCGCCGGCGGCGGCGCCGCCTATTTCCTGCTGAAGCCGGGCGACGACCACGAGGACGACGACGAGGTCGCCGAGGTCGCCGAGAAGCCGAAGAAGAAGGAAGTGCCGCCGGTCTATATCGCGATGGACACCTTCACCGTCAACCTCGTGCCGGAGGCCGGCGAGCAATACTTGCAGGTGGCGATCAGCGTCGAGGCCGAGGACGCGGCCACGGCCGAGCAGTTGAAGCTCTACACGCCGCGCCTGCGCCACGAGATCACCGACATCCTGTCGTCGAAGCGGGCCTCCGAGGTTTCCTCGCGCGAGGGCAAGAAGGCGCTCGCCGAGGAAATCCGCGTGGCGATCAATGAAATCGTCAGCGCGCCCTCGGGGAAGGGCAAGCGAACCGCCGGAGGCGCGGTGAAGGCGGTGCTGTTCACCACCTTCATCATCCAGTAGGCCATGGCCCAGGACTTTCTCTCACAGGACGAGGTCGACGCCCTCCTCAAGGGCGTCACCGGCGAGTCCGACGAGCCCGAGTCGCACGAGGAGGAAGGCGGCACCGGCCCGCGCAGCTACAACCTCGGCACGCAGGAGAGGATCGTCCGCGGGCGCATGCCCACGATGGAGCTGATCAACGAGCGCTTCGCCCGTTATCTGCGCATCGGCCTGTTCAACTACATGCACCGCAACGCCGAGATTTCGGTGGGACCGATCAAGGTCCAGAAGTACAGCGAATTCATCCGCAACCTGGTCGTGCCGACCAACCTCAACCTGGTCGGGGCCAAGCCGCTGCGCGGCACGGCCCTGTTCATCTTCGATCCGAACCTGGTCTTCCTGGTCGTGGACAACATGTTCGGCGGCGACGGCCGTTTCCACACCCGGGTCGAGGGCCGCGACTTCACGCCGACCGAGCAGCGCATCATCCAGGGCATGCTCGACGTCGTCTTCGCCGAGTACGGGCGCTCCTGGAAGCCGGTGCACGAGATGAACTTCGAGTACATCCGCTCGGAGATGAACTCGCAGTTCGCCAACATCGCCACGCCGTCCGAGATCGTCGTGTCCACGACCTTCTCGATCGAATTCGGCGGCGCCGCCGCGGAAATGCACATCTGCTTCCCGTACTCCATGCTCGAGCCGATCCGCGATCTGCTCTACAGCAGCATGCAGAGCGACCAGTTGTCGACCGACAGGCGCTGGATATCGACGCTGCGCAAGCAGTTGCACAGCGCCGAGGTCGAGCTGGCGGCGGAGCTGACCCATGCCGCGCTGACGCTCGGGCAGATCCAGAAGATGAAGGTCGGCGACGTGATCCCGGTCAACATCCCGGAGACCATCGTCGCCACCGTGGACGGCGTACCGATCGTCGAGTGCACTTTCGGGCAGCAGCACGGTCAATACGCGATCAAGGTCGAACGCATCATCGCTTCCGGCGAACGGGAGTGGAAGCAAGGGGAAGAGCATGTCTGAGGAAACGGGAAACCTCGACGCCGGCGCCGCCGACGACGCCATCAGCGAGGACGACTGGGCCGCGGCGATGGCCGAGCAGGCCGTCACCGACGCCGGGAGCGGCAGCGCCGACGCCGCCGCGCCGGCCACCCCTCACATATTCCAGAGTTTCGGCGGCGACCCGACCAAGGGCTCGGTGATGAACGAGCTCGACATGATCCTCGACATCCCAGTCCAGATCACCGTCGAACTCGGGCGCACCAAGCTGACGATCAAGAACCTGCTGCAGCTCGCGCACGGCTCCGTGGTCGAACTCGACGCCATGGCCGGCGAGCCGCTTGACGTCCTGGTGAACGGCACGCTGATCGCCCAGGGCGAGGTGGTGGTGGTGAACGAGAAATTCGGCATCCGCCTGACCGACATCATCACGCCCGCGGAACGCATGCGCAAACTCGGCCGCTGATCCCGCTTCGCCCGCGTGTTTCTTCGCGGGGCGCCTTGCTTTAAGATAGGGCCCCGTGAATCCCTGCCACCCCTTTCACCGACCCCCCGTTCCGCCGTACGGCCGCGGGCGCGCTGCGCTCGTCGCCGCGCTCGCCCTGCTCTGGCTGACGCCCGGCCACGCGCAGACGGCCGACGCGGCGCCCGGCATCGGCCTGACGACGGCGCTGCAGACCTTCGCCGCACTCGCCGCCATCCTCGCCCTCTTCATCGGCACCGCCTGGCTGCTGCGCCGCCTCAACGGCGGCCGCGGGCCGGCCGGCGGCGGCCCGATGCGCGTCGTCGGCGGCCTGTCGCTCGGTCCGCGCGAGCGCATCGTCCTCGTCGAGATCGAGGATACCTGGCTGGTCGTCGGCATCGCCCCGGGGCAGATGCGCACGCTGCACACCATGCCGAAGGGCGAACCGCCCGTGCCGGACGGCGGCGACGGGCAGTTCGCCCACTGGCTCCGCCGCTTCCGGGAAATCCCGAAAAATGCCGAGAACTGAACGCATGGCGGCTTTCCTGAAGGCGGCGCTGCTGCTCTTCGTCGCTGCGCTGCCGGCGAGCGCGCTCGCTCAGGCCGCGCTGCCGGCGATCACCAGCACGCCAGGCGCCGGCGGCGCCACCACCTGGTCGCTGTCGATCCAGACGCTGCTGACGCTGACGGCGCTGACCTTCATCCCGGCCGGGTTGCTGATGATGACCAGCTTCACGCGCATCATCATCGTCTTCTCGCTGCTCCGGCACGCGCTCGGCACGCAGACCTCGCCGCCGAACCAGGTGCTGCTCGGCCTGTCGCTGTTCCTCACCTTCTTCATCATGTCGCCGACGCTGCAGCGGGTCTATGACGAAGCCTACCTGCCGCTTTCCGAGAACCGGCTCAATTTCCCGGACGCCGTCGAACGCGCCGCCGTGCCGATGCGCGCCTTCATGCTCAAGCAGACGCGCGAGGCCGACCTCGGCCTCTTCGTCCGGCTCGCCGGCATCGACAGGATCGAGAAGCCCGAGGACACGCCGATGCGCGTGCTCATTCCGGCCTTCGTCATCAGCGAGCTGAAGACCGCGTTCCAGATCGGCTTCATCATCTTCATCCCCTTCCTCGTCATCGACATGGTGGTGGCCAGCACGCTGATGTCCATGGGCATGATGATGATGTCGCCGATCATGGTCTCCCTGCCGATGAAGCTGATGCTCTTCGTCCTCGTCGACGGCTGGCACCTGGTCGTCGGCTCCCTCGTGCAGAGCTTCTCGATATGACGCCGCAGACGGTCATGGAGCTGGCCCGGCAGGCGCTGATCGTGGCGCTCACGGTGGCCGGGCCGCTGCTCGCGGCGGCGCTGATCACCGGCCTGATCGTCAGCATCTTCCAGGCGGCGACGCAGATCAACGAGTCGACGCTGTCGTTCATTCCCCGCCTGGTGGTGATGTTCATCACGCTGATCTTCGCCGGGCCGTGGATGCTGCAGATCCTGATCGACTTCATCCGCCGGATGATCGAGGGCATTCCCGGCCTGCTCGGATGATCTCGCTGACCAGCGCGCAGCTCGACGCCTGGATCGCGGCCTTCGTCTTTCCGCTCGCCCGCATCCTCGCGCTGATCGTCGTCGCGCCGCCCTTCTCGAACGCGGCGGTGCCGACGCGCGTCAAGCTGGCCGTCGGCCTGGCCGTTTCGCTGGGGCTGGCGCCGGCGCTGCCGCCGCTGCCGCCGATCTCCCCGGCGTCGGGCGCCGGACTGCTGATCCTCGGCCAGCAGATGCTGATCGGCTTCGCCATGGGCTTCGCCATGCGCATCGCCATCTCCGCCATCGACTTCGCCGGCGAAGTGATCGGCCTGCAGATGGGCCTCGGCTTCGCCACTTTCTACGACCCCGACAGCTCGGCGCAGTCGCCGGTGGTCGCCCAGTTTCTCTCCCTGTTCGGCACGCTGGTGCTGCTGGCGATCAACGGCCACCTGATGATCCTGGCGACGCTGGCGCACAGCTTCACCGTGCTGCCCATCGGCGGCGCCGCGATCGGCAGCGGCACCTGGCTGAACTTCGCCCACGCCGGCGTCGTCATCTTCGCCTCCGGCCTGCTGCTGGCGCTGCCCGCGGTCGCCGCGCTGCTCATCACCAACACCGCCATCGGCGTGCTGACGCGCGCCGCGCCGCAGCTCAACCTGTTCGCCGTCGGCTTCCCGATCACGCTCACCGGCGGCTTCGTCATCCTGATCCTGATGCTGGGCTACCTCGGCACCCCGCTCATCGCGCTCTTCGAGCACGGCCTGCAGGCCATGCTCGGTCACTTCGTCAGCGCGCGCTAGGCTGCGTCGCCGCGTCGTCGGCGCGCACCAGCAGCACGACGCCGTGCGAATAGCGCCGGGCCGACAGCGTGTCGGATTCGATCCCTTCGCTGTAATCGACGATGCGATAGCCCGCGTAGCCGCGCTCGAGCTGAAGCTGCTGCGCGCGCCGCTTCAGGAGGAGCATCGCCTCGCCGTCGCCGCCGGTGCGGAAGCGCTTGGCCTGCATGCGGAGATAGTAGGTATCGTCGTTCAGTTTCGCCTCTTCGAGACTCCAGTTCGGAGCAAAGGGCTGATAGACGAAGTAGAGGAGGATGGGCTGCTTGAACACCAGCAGTTCGTCCAGGGATTTCTTGAAGATGCCGCCCAGCGTGACCATCGCCACCGGCGCCATCACCAGTTCCTTCGTGGTGTAGGAGAGATCGGAGGCGACCCGCACCTCGCCCTCGTCGGGGATCAGCGTGCGGCCGCCCTGCGTGTCCGGCAGCGAGCCGCAGCCGGCGGCGAGCGCGGCCAGGCAGAGCGCGGCGAGCGGCCGGCGAAAGCCCCTGCGCAGCGGCGGTGCCATCTCGCGTCCGGTCATTTCAGATGTAGTTGAACAGGCCGAGCGCAGTGATCGCCATGAACGACTTCTGCGAAGCCTCCAACTGGATCTGCTGCTTGCTCAGCATCGACAGCGCCTCGGCATAGTCGAGATCCTGCAGGTCGGAAAGCACCGATTCGTATTGCAGGTCGCGGTCGGCGGCGGTCGTTTCCAGCGCGTCGATCTCGGCCAGCCGGGAGCCGGTCGTCGTCTGGATGCGCAGCGTGTTGTCGAGCATCGCGTAGAAATTCGTCAGCGCGGCGCTGTGCGCGGTATTGAACGCCGTGGCGTCGAACGGCGTCTGTTCCAGCGCCTCGATGAAGTTGCCGAGGCTGGTGAACACGCTTTCGTTGGTGACGTTGCCGTTCTTGTCGCGGATGCGCACGAAGACGTCGCTGCCCGGCTCGCTCACCGCCATCGTGCGGCTGGCTTCGAGCTGGAGCTGGCGGCGGCCGTCGTCGCCGAGGTAGACGTCGGCGCCGGCCGGCACCGTCACGCCGGCCATGACCACGCCCGGCACCGGCGCCCCGGTCGGCGCGTTGCCGACGTCCGAGGTGTGGAAGGGCTGCGTCTGCGTCTGGTAGCCGGCGAAGATGTAGTTCCCCTCGCCGTCCTGCGTGTTCGCCAGTGCGTTGAGTTCGTCGTAGCGCATGCGCAGTTCGCGGGCGATCACCTGGCGCTCGGAATCGCTGAGCGTGCCGCTGTTGCCGGCGGCGATGGTGCGCTCGATCAGCGACCCCATCACGTCGACCACAGAACCGAGCGTGCCGTCGAGGAAGGCCAGGCTGTCCTTGGCCCGGCCCTGGTTTTCGATGTAGCGCTGGTTGACCTCCTGCGACTGCGTGACCACCAGCGCCCGCGCCGAGGCCACCGGATCGTCGGACGGCGTCAGCACGCGGCGGCCCGTATTGATCTGGTTCTGCAGCTTCATCTGCTGCGCACTGATGCGCATGATGCCGTTGATGCCGGTATCGTAAACCTGTGCGGTACTGACGCGCATGGTCGTTCTCCTCTCGTTCTGCGCTACGCTCAGCGCCCGATCGACAGCACGGTGTCGAACAGGACCGTGCCCACCTGCAGCATTCTCGCGGCAGCCTGGTAGGCGTACTGGTAGCGCAGCAGGTTCGCCGCTTCCTCGTCGGTGTTCACGCCGGACACCGACTCGCGCGCGGCCTGCGCCTGCTGGAGCAGCGCCTCCTGCGCGTCGGCCGTGACCAGCAGTTCCCGCGCCTTGTTGCCGACCGAGGAGACGAGCTGCGCATAGACGCCCTGGAACGACGCCTTGCCGCCGGTGGCGTCGCCGAGCATGGTGTTCTGCGTCTGCAGCTTGCCCATCAGCACCGCGTTGCTCGAATCGGAAACGCCGCCCTCGTTGTTGGAAACGGTGAAGGTATCGCCGTCGGCCGGTATGCCGGCGAGGCGGATGGTGATGCCGTCGAAGGTGAATTCGGTGCCGCTCGGATCGTAGGCGCGGGGATCGGGGCCGCTCGGAAAACCCGAGAATTCCTGCGTCGCCGCGTTGTAGGTGAGCGTGATCGGCGCCCCCGTCGTTGGCTGGACGTAGCCCGGCGCGACCGAGATCGACGTCACCGCCCCGTTGCCGCTGTTCGGCAGCCCGGTGACGGCGTTCAGGCCGATGTCGGCCCGCACCGGCGCGGCGGCGGCCACCAGGCGGGGATCGGAGGCGACCAGCGGATTGACGCGCAGGCTGCTCGCCAGTTCGCGCACCGGCTGGATGGTGAACTTGTCGCCCAGATCGCCGACGGCGGTGATGTCGATGGACACGCCGTCGAAGGTCGCCGTGGCGACGCCGGTGCCGTTCGCCACCTCGACGCCGTCGGTGAGCCGCTTGACCGTCCACGTGCCGCCGGCGCCGAAGCTGAGTTCGTAGTCGGAGGCCCGCAGTTCGGTGGCGAAGTTGCCGTTGAGCAGCGTCGGCGACAGGAAACCGTCGGTCTGTCCGGGGTCGGTCGCCGGCGTCGCCACGACCGCGCCGGCGCCGGTGTTGCGCGAATTGCTGAAGATCTTCGGCACGTTCGTCGCATCGAAGAAGAACAGCTTTTCGGCAAAGCCGGCCTCGCCCGTCACCTGCCCGAGCAGATCCTGCCCCAGGCCCTGCTGCGCGTTGAACACGCTGGCGATCGAGGCGGCGATCTGGCCGAGCGAGTCGGCCGCCTTGTCCAGCGTTTCGCTGCGGAAACGCAGGTAGCCGGTGAGATTGCCGCCGCTGAAGACGTTGTCCGGCAGCTCCTGGTAGGCCGACGGGCCGATCACCCTGCCGATCACCATGCGCTCGGGGTCGGAGGCCGAGGGGCGAACGTCGAAGCGGGAGGCGGACTGGCCGACGACCAGCGGCTGGCCGGAGCCGATGAAGAGCGACAGGCTGCCGTCGCTTTCCTCGCTCACGCGCACCTGCACTTCCTTGTTCAGTTCGGCGATGAGCTGGTCGCGCGCGTCGAGCAGATCGTTCGCCGGCTGGCCGGCGCCGGCCTGGGCGATGACGATCTGCGCGTTGAGCGTGGCCACCTGCTCGGCGTAGGAATTGATCAGCGATACCGAGTTCTTCAACTGCTCGTTGACGCCCTCGTACATCTCGGAGAGGCGCGATTCCAGCGTCTGGAAACGGGTGACGAGCGCCTGCGCCGACGAGACGAAGGACTCCCGCGCCGCGATCGACGAGGGGCTGGACGTCATTGCCTGCAGGCCGGCAAAAAAGTTCTGCAGCGCCGGCGACACGCCGGCGCTGACGTCGGCGAGGATGTTGTCGATCTGCTTGATCTGGGTGGCGTAGGTGTTGAGTTCGCTGGTCTTCGTCTGCGCCGAGTTGATCTGGGTCTGCAGGAAGTTGTTGTAGATCCGCGCCACGGTCTGGACGTTCGTGCCCTGGCCGATGAAGCCGGAGCCGGTCGCCAGCCCGATGTTGGTCGTCTGGATGATGCGCTGGCGGTTGTAGCCCGGCGTGTTGGCGTTGGTGATGTTGTGCTCGGTCGTCAGCAGACCCATCTGGGCCGCCGACATACCGGTAATGGCAACGCTGAAGATTCCTGAGCTCATGGAGTGGCCTCGTCTTCCATCCAATTACGGCCGCGGGGCCGGAATGTTTAGGTGCGGCGACCGCCTCAGCCCGCCAGTGCCTGGCGGAGCGTGCTGCCGTTGATGATGCGGGCGAGCTTGTCGGCGTACATCGGGTCGGTCGCGTAACCGGACTGTTGCAGAGCACGAGCAAACTGCGTGCCATCCTGCTGGCCGAGCACGCCGGCGAAGCGGCCGTTGCCACGCAGGAGATTGGCGTAGTCGGCGAAGGCCTCGGCATAGGAGCCGTAGGCGCGGAACTTCTCGCGTGACTGCTGGGCAACGCCGTTCACGTACTCGGTCGTCGCCACCTCGACCGACTCGCCCTGCCAGTTGCGGCCGGCCTTGACGCCGAACAGGTTGTGGCTGGTCGAGCCGTCGGCGCGGGGAATCTCGCTCTTGCCCCAGCCGGATTCGAGCGCCGCGTGCGCGACGAGGAAATGCGCCGGGATGCCGGTGCTCTGGCTGGCCTCGGCGGCATGCGGCCAGACGCGGTTCACGAAGTCGCGCGCGTCCGGCGCAACGGCAGTGCTTGCCGGCGACGCGGCCGTCGTCTCCGGCGCGGCGGCATTCCTTGCCGCCCCGCGGATGGCGCCGAGCGGCATGCCCGGCGTGCCGGCGAAGCCCGACGGCGCGACGTTCGTCGACGACGACGGCACCGCGCCTTCCAGCCCCATCGTCCGCCCGAGCTGCGCCTCGATCATCGCGGCGAAGCCGAGCTTGCCGCTGGCGCCCAGTTGCTGCGCCATCTGCTGGTCGAGCATGCCGGTGTAGAAGCGCGTCGCGTCGCTGTCGAACAGGCCGTCGGGCGGCGTCGCATCGCGCATGCTCTTCATCACCATCTGCAGGAAGAGGCTCTCGAACTGCTGCGCCGCTTCCTTCAGCCCGGCCTTCGGGTCGTTCCGCAGCTTGTTGCGCAGATCCTGCGCCGACTGCAGGTCGAACACGAAACGCTGGTTGGCGAGGTCTTCCGGCTTCACGGCGGCGGTCCCGTCAGATGATTTCCAGCTCGGCGCGCAGCGCGCCGGCGGCCTTCATCGCCTGCAGGATGGCGAGCAGATCCTGCGGGTTGGCGCCGAGCGCGTTCAGCGCCTTGACCACCTCGGCGAGGTTCACGCCGGACTTGGCGGTCATCAGCGCGCCGCCGTCCTTCTTGATCTCGATGTCGGTCTGGTTGGTGACCACGGTCTGCCCGCCGGACAGCGGCGCCGGCTGGCTGACCGCGGGATCGCTGCTGACCACCACCGACAGGTTGCCGTGCGCGACCGCGCAGTTGTCGAGCGTCACCGACTGGTTCATGACCACGGAGCCGGTGCGCGGATTGACGATGACCTTGGCCACCGACTGCATCGGCCGCACTTCGAGGTTCTCGATGCGGCCGATGAAGGCGACGCGCGCATCCGGCGCGTCCGGCGCGAAGACGCGGATCTGCCGGCCGTCGAGGGCCTCGGCCACCGGCCCCATCTCGCGGTTGATGACCTCGACCATGCGCTTGGCCGTGCCGAAGTCGGTCTGGTTCAGTTCGTAATGGACGTAGGGCCCCTGCCCGACCGGCGTCGGCACCGCCCGTTCGACGGTGGCGCCGGCGGCGATGCGGCCGGCGGAGAGGTGGTTGATCTGCGCCGAGCTGCCGCCCGCCGAGGCGCCGGCGCCGCCGACCAGGATGTTGCCCTGGGCCATCGCGTAGATCTGGCCGTCGGCGCCCTTCAAGGGCGTCATCAGCAGCGTGCCGCCGCGCAGGCTCTTGGCGTTGCCGACCGAGGAAACGGTGACGTCGATGGTCTGGCCCGGCCGGGCGAAGGACGGCAGGCTGGCGGTGATGACCACCGCCGCGACGTTCTTCAACTGGATCGTGCTCGCCTTGTCGAGCGGCAGGTTGGCGCCCAGCTGCGACAGCATGTTGAGCATGGCCTGCGTGGTGAACGGCGTCTGCGTCGTCTGGTCGCCGCTGCCGTCGAGGCCGACGACGAGGCCGTAGCCGATCAACTGGTTCTGGCGGACGCCCTGGATGGAGGCCAGGTCCTTGACGCGCTCAGCCTGAGCGGGCGCGGCGGCAAAGGCCAGCGCCGCGCAGGCAAGGATTGCCGCCCGGCGGACGATCTTGCCACCTGCGTTGCCGAATCCTTCCATTTCCTACCTCCATCATGCTTTTCGATCAGAACGGCATGACGGTAAGGAAGAATCGTGCCAGCCAGCCCATGACCTGCGCCTCGCTGATGTAGCCGCTGCCCTTGTGCTCGATCCGGGCATCGGCGACGCGCGAGGAGGCGATGGTATTGTCGGCGGCGATGTAGCTCGGATTGACGACCCCGGAGAGACGCACGAATTCCTGGTTGTGGCCGATCGCCACCTGCTTTTCGCCGGAAACCAGCAGATTGCCGTTCTCCAGCACCTCGACCACCGTCACCGTCATCGTGCCGGTGAACACGTTCTTGGCGGCGGCGGCGCCCTGGCCGGAGAAGTCGTTGGCGCTTTCGGCAGCGAGCCCCATGCCCTGGAAATTCTTGCCGGGCAGACCCGAGATCGTCGGCACCGAGGCCGAGATGCTGCTCGTCCGGTTGGCCGAGCTGTTCGAACTGGACGACGCCGAGGTGTTCTCGGTGATGCTGACGGTCAGCGTGTCGCCGACGTAGCGGGCGCGGCGATCCTCGAACAGCGGCCGGGTCGCGCCGGCGTTGAAGATGGCGCCGTTGGCGTAGGGATTGGCCGCGCGCAAGGCCGGCCGCGCCGACATCGGCTGGTGCACGTTGGTCGGCGGCACCGACTGGCAGCCGGCCAGCGCGGCGACGAGCGCCGCCAGGGCGGCGAGGATGCGGGCGTTCATGGCCATTCTCCTTACAACTGCGTCAGCCGGCCGAGCATGGCGTCGGAGGTCGACACCACCTTCGAGTTGAGTTCGTAGGCGCGCTGCGTCTGGATCATCGTCACCAGTTCCTCGGCGACGTTCACGTTCGAGGTTTCCACATAGAACTGGCTGACCGAGCCGGCGCCGTTCAGGCCCGGCGTGTTCGGCGTCGGCGCGCCGCTGGAAGCCGTTTCGAGGAACAGGTTCTCGCCGATGCTCAGCAGGCCGCCCGGGTTGATGAAGGTGGCGACCTGGATCGAACCGACCTGGGTTTCCGCGACGTTGCCCGGCTGCTTGACGCTGACGATGCCGTCGGCGGAAATCGTCACCGACAGCGTGTCCGCGGGAATCGTGATCGCCGGCTGCAGCGGATAGCCGTTCGAGGTCACCATCTGCCCCTGGTTGTCGCGCTGGAACGAACCGTCGCGGGTATAGGCGATGGTGCCGTCGGGCAGGGTGATCTGGAAGAAGCCGTTGCCGCTGATCGCCACGTCGAAGGCGTTGCCGGTCTGCTGCAGGTTGCCCTGCGTATGGATGCGCGCCGTGGTCACCGGCCGCGCGCCGGTGCCGAGCTGCAGGCCGGCCGGAATCTGCGTCTGCTGCGAGGACTGCGCGCCGGGCTGCCGCAGCGTCTGGTAGAGCAGGTCCTCGAACACCGCGCGGCCGCGCTTGAAGCCGTTGGTCGAGACGTTCGCCAGGTTGTTGGCGATGACGTCGAGCTGCGTCTGCTGCGCATCCAGGCCGGTGCGCGCGATCCAGAGTGAGCGGATCATTCAGGGTTCCTCATCGGTTCATCGACAGCACCTGCGCCGCCGAGCGGGCGTTGGTGTCTGCTGTCTGCAGCATCTTCACCTGCATCTCGAACTGGCGGGCGAGCGAGATCAGGCTGACCATCGCATCGACGCTGTTCACATTGCTGCCTTCGAGCGTTTCCGGCGCCAGCTTGACGTCGGCGTCGGCGATGGCCGGCTGGCCGTTCGCCTGGCGGAAGAGGCCGTCGTCGCCGCGCACCAGATCGGCTTCCGGCGGATTGACCAGCTTGATGCGGCCGACCGGATTGGAATTGTTCGGCGTGCCGAACAGCGGCACGACCGAGACCGTGCCGTCCGGCGCGATCGAAATGCGGTTGTCGGGCGGAATGGCGATCGGGCCGCCGTCGCCGAGCACGTTCTGGCCGGACGAGGTCTGCAGGATGCCGTTGGCGCTCACCTGCAGGGCGCCGTTGCGCGTGTAGCCCTCGCCGCCCTCCGGCGTCTGCACGGCGATCCAGCCGGCGCCCTGCACGGCCACGTCGAGCGGCCGGCCGGTGGCCATCAGCGGCCCCGGCTCGAAGACGTTGGCGACCGAGGCGTCGATGGTGAAGGCACGCGTCGGCAACTGGCCGTCGCTCCCGTTCACCTGCACCGCGCGGAAGCTGTGCTCCATCGCCCGGAAGCCGGTGGTGGCGGCGTTCGCCAGATTGTGGGCGACGCCGGCCTGCTGCAGGAAGGCCTGCTTGGCGCCGCTCATCGCCGTGTAGATCAGTCGATCCATGCCGCTCGCCCGTGCCCGCTAGATCAGGTGCGCCGCGTCAGCGCAGGTTGACCAGGGTCTGCATGACCTGGTCCTGCGTCTTGATCGTCTGCGCGTTGGCCTGGTAGTTGCGTTGCTGCGTGATCATGCGCACCAGTTCGGAGGTGAGGTCGACGTTCGATTCCTCGACCGCGTTCGACTGCACCGAGCCGAGCAGGCCGCTGCCCGGCGCCCCGGTCACCGGCTGGCCCGAGGCCGAAGTCTCGATCCACTGGTTGCCGCCGATGTTCTGCAGCCCGTTCGGGTTCTGGAAGTTGCACAGCACCAGTTGGCCGATGTTGCGCGACTGGCCGTTGCTGTAGCGGCCCTGGATGATACCGTCGCCGCCGACGCTGAGGCCGGCGAGCACGCCCGAGTTGTAGCCGTCCTGGGTCTTGCGATCCTCGGAGTAGGCGGCGCCGTACTGCGTGGTGCCGGCGAGGCTGAAGTTGAATTCGAGCGGCGTCGTCGCGCCCCAGTCGACGCGGCCGAGGTTGGTGGCGACGTTGGCCAGATCGACGCTCATGGCGACTTCCGGCACCGTGCCGTTGGGGGCGACCGCGGTTCCGTTCACCGAAGCCAGTGCGCCGTTACTGTCGAAGGTAACGGTGATCGGCGTGTCCAGGCTCGGCACGTCGCCGGCGCCGTCGCTCAGCGTCCCGTCGACGTTGCCGTAGATTTCCCACTCGCCGGTGTTCGCCGTCTTCACGAAATAGAAGCTCATCGTGTGCGGATTGCCGAGCGAGTCGTAGATCGTCAGCGCCGTCGAGTGGTTATACATGTTCGGGTCGATGTTCGGGATGGCGCCGGTCGGCGCCGTCCAGGTCTTCGCCTCGACGCGCGAATCGACGTTCACGCTCATGCGCACGCCGGCGTAGTCGCCGCCGATGCTCGCTCCGGTGGCAACCGGCGCGAGCTTGAGCAGGTCGGGAGTGATCTGCAGGTCGGTCGGCGTCTGCACCCGGATCGTGCCGTCCTGCGAAGCCGGGTAGCCGGTCAGGCGCAGGCCGCCGTCGTTGATGAAGTAGCCGTCCTTGTCGAGGTGGAATTGACCGTTGCGCGTGTAGCTGATCGCCCCGCGGTCGCTCATGCGGAAGAAGCCGTTGCCGGTGATGGCGATGTCGAGCGGATTGTTGGTCGTCGTGATGTTGCCCTGCGTGAACTGCTGGGCGACCGTCGCCAGCATCGTGCCGATGCCGATCTGGAGCGCCGAGCCGCCGGTCATCGAGGCCGCGTACATGTCGGCGAAGTGCGATTCGGACGCCTTGAAGCCGATGGTGCTGGAGTTGGCGATGTTGTTGCCGATCACGTCGAGCGCGCGGGACGAGGAATTGAGTCCGCTCAAACCTTGTTGAAATGACATGTTTCGTCGCTCCTGGTCGAAATTCCTGAATGCTTAGAGAATCTGCTTCACGTCGGAGAAGGGCACCTGGCCGAAGAGGCCGAGGTCGAGCGTGAAGCCGCTCGTCCCGCGAACGACAGCATTAACCGTGCCAGCCTGCAGGGTCGAGGCCTTGACCTGGTCGCCGCCGGCGCTGGTGGCAGCGACGCTGAAGGTGTAGAGGCCGTCCGGCGCCTTCGGCGCGGTTTCGTTGCCCTCCTCGTCGACCACCGGGTCGCCGTCGATGGTGCCGTCCCAGACGAAGGCGAAGGAGCCGCCCTTGTGCTCGCCCAGATCCTTGGAATAGACCGTCTTGCCGCTCGAATCCTTGATCGTCACCGTGATGCTGCCGGCCGAGGCCTCGAGGTCGATGCCGCCGACGCCGACGCCCTCGACCACGGCCATGTTGTTGCCGGGCACGAGCACGCCCTTGCCGATCATGGCGGCGGCCTGCATGGTCTGCGCCGAGTCGTACATGCTGAATATCTCGGAGAGCGTCGAATTGAGCTTCTCCAGGCCGGTGACCGTGCTGATCTGCGACATCTGCGAGGTGAGCTGCGCGTTGTCGGTCGGATTGAGCGGGTCCTGGTTCTGCAACTGCGCGACCAGGAGCGTCAGGAAGCGGTTCTGGATTTCCTCCGCGCCTTCCTTGCTGCTCGTCGTACTCTTGCCGCCGATGGTGCTGTAGATGTCGGCGGCGCTGCTGGTGGAACTTACTGTACTCATTGTTCAGGCTCCTTCGTTACTGACCGATCTGCAGGGTGCGCAGCAGCAGGGTCTTGGCGGTGTTCATCACGTCGGCGTTGGTCTGGTAGGAACGCGACGACGAGATCATGTTGGTCATTTCCTCGACCACGTTCACGTTCGGCATGGTCACGTAGCCTTGCTCGTTGGCGGCCGGGTTGCGCGGGTCGTAGACCATCCGCCCCGGCGAGGCGTCCTCGACGACCTGGCGGACGCGCACGCCCTGGGCGCCGCCGCTGCCGATCGGCGTCGCCTGGAAGACGACCTGCTTCGCCTTGTACGGCAGGCCGTCGGCGCCGACCACGCTGTCGGCGTTGGCCATGTTCGAGGCAACGGCGTTGAGCCGCGCCGACTGCGCGGTCATGGCGCTGCCGGCGATGTGGAAGACGTTGAACACGCTCATGATCACTGACCCTGGATGGCGGTCATCAGCCCCTTCAGGCGGCTGTTGACGAAACTGACGCTGGCCTCGTAGAAGATCGCGTTCTCGGCGAACTGCGAACGCTCGACGTCCATGTCCACCGTGTTGCCGTCAGCCGACGGCTGGATGTTCTGCCGATAGAGCAGCGGCGCCGGACCGCCCTCGCCGCTGCCGGGAATGTGGCGCGCCGAGGTGAGCGACAGCTCGATGCCGCTGTCGCGTCCGGCCATGGCGTTCTTGAGCGCGGCGGAGAAGTCGATGTCGCGGGCCTTGAAATTCGGCGTGTCGGCGTTGGCGATGTTGCCCGCCAGCACCTGTTGCCGATGGGCACGCAGGCTGAGCGCCTGGTGATGGAAGGCAAGGTGGTTGTCGAGTTTGCTGGCCATGCGACGGACTCCGGGAATGGGCTGGCTGCGTATCAGCGAAAAGCGTGCCACCCCCGGAAAGGCGCGAATCCGGCAAAGCCCCGGTCCGCCGGCGCCGATCGACCGGCAAGAATTGCCGAAGGCGGCCGGTTCCGCCGCGGCGGCGCATCGGGCAGAATACGGCCATGAACGGATTACGGACGACTCCTGCCCGCGCAGCCGCGCTGCGCTGCCTGCCCCTCCTCCTTGCCCTGCTCCTGCCGGCGGCGCCGGCCGCGGCGCGGGACCAGTTGTACGCCACCGTCGAACAGTACCTGCGCACGCAGACGCGCGGCCTGCCGGGCGAAGTCAACGTCAGCGTCGGCCAGCTCGACCCGCGGCTGCAACTGGCGCCCTGCTCCGCCTACGAGCCCTTCCAGCCGCCGGGCACGCAGCTCTGGGGCCGGGTGACGATCGGCGTCCGCTGCCTCGGCCCGGCCAACTGGACGATCTACCTGCCGGTGCAGGTCCAGGTCATCGGCAGCTACGTGGTCACCGCGCGCGCGCTCAATCCCGGCCAGCCGCTCGCCAGCGAGGATTTCGCCCTGCTGCGCGGCGATCTGACGGCCATGCCCACCGGCATCCTGACGGAGCGCGAACAGGGCGTCGGCAAGACGCTGCGCAACGCGCTCGCCGGCGGCCAGCCGGTGCGCAGCGACATGCTGGTCGCCCCCTTCGTCGTCCTCCAGGGGCAGGACGTCCGCCTGGTGACGCAGGGCCGCGGCTTCTCGGCGAGCAACGACGGCAAGGCGCTCAACAACGCCGCCGAAGGCCAGGTGGCCCGCGCCCGCACGGCGAGCGGGCAGACGGTCAGCGGCATCGCGCGGCCCGGCGGCATCATCGAAGTGACGGCGCCCTGAGGACGATGCGCACCTTTGGAACGGTTTTTGCAGAAAAAATCGCCTTTATTTGCTAAAGTTCCCGCCAGCGGCGCCGTTACCGTCCCTGAGGACCAGACAAGGAATACATCGTGAAGATCGACAACAGTCATCTGAAATCGCTCGCTCCCGGCAGCGTCGCCACCAGCCGCCCGAAGACGGACGCCGCTGGAACGCGCGGCGCCCCGACCGCGGCCGAGGTTCAGATCAGCTCCGCCTCGACGCAACTGACCAAGGCCGGCGAAGGGGCGCCGGTGGACAAGGCGCGCATCGCGGAAATCAAGCAGGCGATCGCCGAAGGGCGCTTCAAGATCAACGCGGACGCGATCGCCGACGGCCTGATCGACACCGCGCGCAGCCTCGTCCAGTCTCAGCGCCGGGCCTGAAGCGAGCCGCATGTCCACGCTGGCCGACATTCTCGCGGCAGAGGCCGACGTGGTGTCGGCCTTTGTGCTTTTGCTCAGGGAAGAACAGGACGTGCTCAGAAACGGCAGCCCCGACGCGCTGCCGGGCATCGTCGAACGCAAGACGGCGGCGGCGCTGGAACTGTCGCCGCTCACCGCCGCGCGCAGCGCCGGCTTCGTCCGCGCCGGCGCAGCGGCCGGCAACGCGGGCATCGAAGCCTGGCTGGCCGGCCGGCCGGAGGACGACGCCCTGCGCCAGGGCTGGCAGCGGCTGCAGGCGCTGGCCGAGGAGGCCCGGGAACTCAATCGCGTGAACGGCCAGTTGATCCAGATGCGCATGCAGGCCAACGCCCACGCGCTGGAGGCGCTTCTCTCCGCCGCCAACCGGCAGGATCTCTACGGCGCCGACGGGCAGGCGGCGCCGGGGGTGACGCGGCGCATCATCGATTCGGCCTGAGCAGGCCGGATTTCTCCACGCTACGCAGATCGCTCAGGGGCGGGTGATGTCCGTCGCCGCCCCGACCTCGGTCGGCAGCTCCGGCAGGGTCGAATCGATCTGGATCGAGACCCGCCGGTTGCGGGCCCGTCCCTCGATGCTGTCGTTGTCCTCGACCGGACGCGTCTCGCCGTAGCCGATCGCGGTCAGGCGCACGGGCGGCACGCCGGCGTCGGCGAAGATGCGCAGCACGGTGGTGGCGCGCACCGCGGAAAGCTCCCAGTTCGACGGAAACTGCGCCGTGCTGATCGGCACGTTGTCGGTGTGTCCCTCGATGGTCACGGGGAAATCCGCCGTGGCGATGACCTCGGCGACCGCGTGCAGGGCGAGCTTCGATTCACTGTTGAGCACGGCCTGGCCGACGGCGAAGAGCGCCGAGTCGGCGATCTCGATGGTCACGCCGCGGCTCGTCTCGAGCAGCCGCACCTTGCCGTCGCGCACCAGCGGCGCCAGCGCCTCCATGATTTCCTTGGCGATGTTGCGCATGCGCTCGCGCTGCCGCTGCCGCGCCTCGTCGGGCTGGCTCAGCTTCGGCGGCGAGACGATGCTCGGCGCCGCCATCTGCGCCGGCTGCGGGATGATGAACTGGCTGTCGGTGTTGTCCAGCGTATTCCGGAACGCGCTCATCAGCGAGTTGGAAAGGATTTTGTACTTGCCTTCGTTGATCGACGACAGCGCGTACATGACGACGAAGAAGGCGAAGAGCAGCGTGATGAAGTCGGCGTAGGAGACGAGCCAGCGCTCGTGGTTCTCGTGCTCTTCGACGGGGCGCTTGCGCCGGCCCATGGTCGCCTCAGCGGAAGTAGCCGCGCAGACGGCTCTCGATGATGCGCGGATTGTCGCCGTTGGCGATGCCGATCAGGCCGTCGATCATCATCTCCCGGTAGGTGACGTGGCGCGCCACCTGCACCTTCAGCTTGTTCGCCATCGGCAGGAAGACGAGGTTGGCCAGGCCGACGCCGTAGATCGTGGCGACGAAGGCGACGGCGATGCCGGCGCCGAGCTTGGACGGGTCGGAGAGGTTCTCCATGACGTGGATCAGGCCCATCACGGCGCCGAGGATGCCGATCGTCGGCGAGTAGCCGCCCGCCGACTCCCAGATGCGCGCGCCCTGCCGCAGCTCTTCCTCGTAGGTGTTGATCTGCACTTCGAGGACTTCGCGCAGGCGCTCCGGCTCGGCGCCGTCGACCAGCAGTTGCAGCCCGGTCCTGGCGAAGTCGTCCTTCATCGTGGCGATGAAGCCTTCGAGCGCCAGCAGCCCCTCGCGCCGCGAGACGTGGCTCCAGTTCGTCACCTGCTGGATGAGCCGGGCGTAGTTGATGGTCGGCGGGAACCACACCCACCCGGCCATGCGCAGGCCGCGGCTGAAGGTGGCGAAGGGGCTCTGCAGCATGATCGCGCCGAGGGTGCCGCCGCCGACGATGAGGAGCGCCGTCGGCTGCAGCAGCGATCTGACGTGGCCGCCCTCGAGCACCTGGCCGCCGACGATGGCGATGATGCCGATGATGAGACCGACAAAGCTGAGCTTATCCACGGCGCGGGCGTCCTTTCTTCTTGCCGGCAGCGGTCTCGCCGTCGCCGAACAGGCGGGCGCGCAGCCGGGCGACGGCCTGGCTGTGCAACTGACAGACGCGGGATTCGGTCACGCCCATGACTTCTCCGATTTCGCGCAGGTTGAGATCCTGTTCGTAGTAGAGGCCCATCATCAGCTTCTCGCGCTCCGGCAGCCCTTCGATCGCGGCCACCAGGCGGCGGCGCAGATCGACGTCCTCGAACAGGCGGGCCGGGTCGGCGTCGTCGTCGGTGAAATGGCGTTCGAGGAAATCCTCGTCGCCGTCGCCGGTGAGATCCTCGAAATACACCAGTTGGTGCCCGCGGGCATCCTGCAGCATCTTCTGATACTCGGCAAGCGGCATGCCGAGCGCATCGGCCAGCTCCTGCTCGGTCGGCGGCCGGCCGGCCGCCTGCTCCAGTTCGTGGATCGCCGCCTCGATGCGGCGCATCTCCCGGCGCAGGCTGCGCGGCAGCCAGTCGTTCTCGCGCAGGCCGTCGAGCATCGCCCCGCGCACGCGCTGCGTGGCGTAGGTTTCGAACTGCGCTCCGAAGCCGGCCTCGAAGCGGTCGATCGCCTCGAGCAGGCCGATCATGCCGTTCTGCACGAGATCGTCCACCTGCACGCTGGACGGCAGGCGACTCATCAGGTGAAAGGCGATGCGCTTGACGAGGGGCGCGAAGCGCTGCACCAGTTGCTCTTTCTCGAGCTGCCCTGCAGCGGTATACATTGTTCGAGTTCTATCCGGCGTGGATGGCGACCGGGTCTATGCGTTGGCTGAAGTGTAGCAGTTGCTGGACGAATTGTTCGAGTCCGCCGGCCTCGTTCTCCGCCGGCGGCCAGTGCAGCATGTCGTCGGCGAGGGTGCGCAGCGCCGCGGCCGCGGCCGATTCGGGGTAGGCGGCGACGACCGGCTGGCCGAGCCGGGCGGCATGGCGCAGCGCGTCGTCGAGCGGCACGTGGCCGGCATAGTCGAGCAGCGCGACGCCGCGCTGGCGGGCGAGTTGGGCGAGGTTGGCGTGGATCGCCGCGGCGTCGGCGGCGTTCTTCACCTTGTTCACGAGAATGCGGAAGTGGCGGCGCTCGTAGCCCAGGCTGACCTTCTTGATCAGCGCGTAGGCATCGGTGATGGCGGCGCCGCTGGCGGCGGCGACGACCACCGTCTCGTGCGTGGCCAGCCCGAACGGCGAGAAGCCGAGCGGATGGTCGGTCGAGGCATTGACCAGGATCACGTCGGTCGGCTGCTCCATGGCGCCGAGGGCCTCGATCAGCACCTCCTGCTCGTAGCGGGCGAGCTTGCCGAGCTTCTTCACGGCGCGCGCGGCGGGCAGCACGCGGACGCCGGGCGTGACGTGGACCAGCACCTCGCCGAGGCGGCGGTCGCGGTTGATGACGTGATAGAGATCGTGCTTCGTCGCCGCGCCAAACACCGAGGCGACGTTGCCGGCGGCGTTCTCGTCGAGGACGAGCACCTCCTTGCCCTCGCGCGCCATGGCGGCGGCGATGTTGGCGACGGCGGCGGTCTTGCCGACGCCTTCGCCGCCCGCCGCGAAGGTGATGACGCGCAGGCTCTCCTGGCTGAAGAGGCGGCGCAGACCGGCCGCCTGATCGCCGCGGCAGTCAGCCACGACGGCCCCCCACCGCGGCGACGCCGGCGCTGGCCATGACCAGCCCCGGCTCGACGCCGGCGAAGCGGTGCGGCGAGGATTCCGGCGCGTCCTTGAAGGCGCGGTGCAGCAGGTAGGCGCGGTTCGGCAGGTGCAGGTCCTCCGGCACGCGCTGGCCGTTCGACACGTAGTGCAGCTTGAGGCCGTGGCGCATGGCGACGTCGAGCGCCGGCGCCAGGCTGGCCGCCTCGTCGACCTTGGTCAGGATGCAGCCGGCCAGCCCGCCGCCGCGATAGGCGCGGACGACGTCGTCCATGGTGTCGCCGCGGCCGGTGGCGTTCAGGAGCAGCAGGCGCTGCACGTTGCACGCGGAAAGCATGCCGATCTGCTCGGTGACCATCTGGTCGCGCTGGCTCATGCCCATCGTGTCGACCAGCACCATGTGCTTGTGGGAAAGCTCGGCGAGCGTCTGCCGCAGGTCGTCGCCGTCCTTCACCAGGTGCACCGGCACGCCGAGGATGCGGCCGTAGATGCGCAGTTGCTCGTGGGCGCCGATCCGGTAGCCGTCGGTGGTCACCAGCGCCAGCTTGCTGGCGCCGTGGCGCAGCACGCAGCGGGCGGCGAGCTTGGCCGTGGTGGTGGTCTTGCCGACGCCGGTCGGGCCGACCAGCGCGAAGACGCCGCCGCGCTCGATGATGTCGTGGTCGCTGCCGAGCGTGCGCAGCGCGCGGTCGGCGGCGCCCCTGGCCCAGGCCTGCGCCTGGCGGGCGTCGAGTTCGTGCGGCAGGTCGTCGAGCAGTTCGCGGGCGAGTTGCGGCGAGAAGCCGCTGTCCAGCATCTGGCGCAGCAGTTCGGTCTTCACCGGCTCGTTGCGGGCGGTCTCGCCCCAGGCGAAGCCGGCCATGTGCTGTTCGACGATCTGGCGCAGCGCGCGGATCTCGGCCATCACCGAGGCCGGCACCACCTCCGCCTCGCTGCGCGCGGCAGGCGCGGCCGGCGCCGGGGCGGGCGTCTCGATGCGCGGCATCGGCCGCGAGGCGATCGGCGCCGCCGGGCGCGGCGCGGCGGGCGCCTGGGCCGGCGCACGCGGCGGCG
>JACFMQ010000006.1 GCA_019455325.1 Rhodocyclaceae bacterium
AACTGCCTGAAGGCCGAGAACATCTACTACATCGGCGACCTGATCCAGCGCACCGAGAACGAGCTGCTGAAGACGCCGAACCTCGGCCGCAAGTCGCTCAACGAAATCAAGGAAGTTCTGGCCGCGCGCGGCCTGACCCTGGGCATGAAGCTCGAAAACTGGCCGCCGGCCGGTCTCGAGAAGTAATCCCGGCGGGACTGAAACAGAGAGGAACACGAAATGCGTCACCGTTTGGGACTTCGCAAACTCAACCGTACCAGCAGCCATCGCCTGGCGATGCTGCGCAACATGAGCGTCTCGCTGCTCCGGCACGAAGCGATCAAGACGACGCTGCCCAAGGCCAAGGAACTGCGCCGCGTCGTCGAGCCGCTGATCACGCTCGGCAAGAAGCCGTCGCTGGCCAACCGCCGTCTGGCCTTCGACCGTCTGCGCGACCGCGACATCGTCGTCAAGCTGTTCGACGAGCTGGGCCCGCGCTTTGCCAGCCGCAACGGCGGCTACCTGCGCATCCTCAAGTGCGGCTTCCGCGTCGGCGACAACGCGCCGATGGCCTACGTCGAGCTGCTCGACCGGCCCGAGCCGACCGAGGCGCCCGCCGAGGTCGCCGAAGCCGCCTGATTCGCGGACGCTCCATGGAAAAAGCCAGGCTGCGGCCTGGCTTTTTTTTCGGCGGAGCCCGTCACCGGGCGTTTCAGGTCGGGCAGTCGAGGAGCAGCAGCGACACGTCGTCCTGGGCCGGCGCCTCGGCGAGGTGGCCGAGCAGCGCCGCCTGGACGGCGTCGCGCCGCGCGGCGGGGGCAATGCCGGCGAGGGCGGCGAGCAGCCGCTCGCGGCCGAAGCGGGTGCCGTCCGGCGCCTCCGCCTCGAGCAGCCCGTCGGAGTACAGCACCAGTTGCGCCGGCGCCCGCCATTCGAAAACGTCGGGCCGGCAGTCGATCTTCCGGCTGTCGACGATGCCGAGCGGCAGCTCGCGCGCCGTGAACTCCTGCAGAACGTCGCCGGCGACATCGACCAGGCAGGCGTTCGGCATGCCGCCCACCCAAATCTCTCCGCGCCTTTGCGCGGGGTCCAGGCAGACCAGCGTGGCGCCGACGAAATGGCCGACTGGCAGCGCGTCGCGCAACTGCTGGTTGATTTCGGCAAGCATTGCCGACAGCGCCGCACCGCTGGGCACGAGGCGGTAGAACAGCGTCAGCAGCGGCACCGTGCTGATCGCCGCCGCCAGTCCGTGGCCGGTGGCGTCGGCGAGCAGCGCATAGAGGCGTCCGTCCGGCGCGCGCGCCGCGGCCAGCGCGTCGCCGCTGAAGTTCTGCGCCGGCGACAGCCAGTAGCCGAGCGCCGGATCGTCGAGGCCCCGGCGCATCAACTGGCGCTCCATCAGCGACATGGCCAGCGCCTTCTCCTCCTCCGTCTGTTCGTAGTAGCGCTGCAGGCGTTCGGCGTTGTCGCGGAGCAGCGATTCGGAACGGTGCCGCTCGCTGATGTCGCGGATGACGCCGATGAACATCCGCCGGTCCTTGAGGCGCACCTCGCTGATGCGGATCTCCGCCGGGAAGATCGAGCCGTCCCGGCGCTGCGCCGGAATCTCGCGGGTCGTGCCGATGATCCGCGGCGGCCCGCCGGAAACGTATTCGCGCACGTAGCCGTCGTGCCGGCTGCGGTACGGCTCCGGACAGAGCACGTTCACGTTCTGGCCGACGAGCTCTTCCGCGCGCCAGCCGAACAGATCTTCGACGGAGCGGTTGCACGAGGTGATGCTGGCGTCGGCATCGATCGTCACGATCGCCTCGAGGACGTTGTCCGAGATCGTCTGCAGGTGCCGCAGGGTGTCGTGCGCCGTCTGCTGCAGCGCCAGCATGCGCTGCATCGAGCGGACCTTCGCTTCGAGAACGACGAAATTGATCGGCTTCGACAGGTAGTCGTCGCCGCCGGCCTCCAGTCCGCCGACGAGATTTTCGTCGCGGTCCAGCGCCGACAGGAAGATGACCGGCACCCAGCGTTCCGACGGCAGCGCGCGGATGCGCTTCGTCGCTTCCAGTCCGCCCATCACCGGCATCATGATGTCCATCAGGATGGCGTCCGGCCGGTGCGCCTCGTACTGCGCCACCGCGACCTCGCCGTTCTCCGCCGCGACCGTCGTGTGGCCGAGCTTCTGCAGGAAGGCCTGCAGAAGCTGTAGGTTGGTCCGGCTATCGTCCACCGTGAGGATCTTCAGCTTCGGCAGCTTTTCCATTTCCGCCATCCCTAGGCGTCCTTCAGCCAGGCGACGACGGTGTTGCCGCAGCCTTCGTAGTTCAGCGAATCGAACCCTGCCAGCCGGGCGAGGGCGATGCCGCGGCCGTTCGGGTCGAAGGCGCGCGCCGGGTCGAAGTCCAGGTAGGGCGTCCAGTCGAAGCCCGCGCCCTCGTCGGTGATGCGCAGGCGGAGGCCGTCGCCGTCGCGGTAAAGCAGCACGCGTACGCGCTTCTCCTGGTTCTCGGGCAGTTCGAGGCGGCGCTGCACCTCTTCCAGCCAGCGATCCTCGCGTTTCAACTGCGCCTTTTCATCGTAGCCGATGCCGAGGTTGCCGTGCTCGATGGCATTGACGAGCAGCTCGGAAATGCCGAGCACGGCGGCATCCGGACGTTGGCAGGCGTGCGCGAGAAAGGCCGCGAGCGTGCTTGCCTCGTCGATCGTGCGCAGGCGGAACTCGGCGTTGGTGAGCAACAGCAGCGCATCGTCGTAGCGCGCCAGCGCCTTCTGCAGCCGGCGCTGACTCTCCGCATCGGCCAGCGCGCCGCGCACGATGGAGAGCAGCGAGTCCCGCTCGTAAGGCTTCACGAGATAGTAGTGAGCGCCGGCCGCGAGCCCTTCGCGCACCTGCTCGGGATCGCCGGCCGCCGTCTGCATGATCACCGGGATGCCGGCGAAGCGCGGGTCGGCCTTGATCCGCCGCAGCAGCGCCATGCCGTCGAGGACCGGCATCATGCGGTCGAGGATGACCGCATCGTAGGCGCCGCCGCCGTCCATCAGCCGCCAGGCTTCTTCGCCGTCGCCGGCGGTGTCGAGGGCGTAGCCGAGTCCGTCGAAGTACTCGCCGATGATTTCCAGGTTGAAAGGCTCGTCGTCGACGACGAGCAGGCGGAAAGGATTCATTGCCGGTTTCCTCGGTGCGGTGGCGGCATCTCGCGCGGCAGCACGATGCTGAACGAAGCGCCGCCGTCCGGATTATTGCACGCACCGATGCTGCCCCGGTGCTCGCGCATGATCTCCCGGCAGATCGACAGGCCGAGGCCGGTGCCGCCCGCACCGGTGCTGGTCCAACTGCTCTGGACGAATTTCTCGAAGATGGATTCCAGCTCGCCCTCCGGAATGCCGGGACCGGCGTCGTGCACGGCGATCTGCAGCGCCGCCACGTCGCCGACGTCGGTCGCTCGCCGGCCCCGCGCCAGCCGGGCGTCGGTCAGCTCGACGCGGACGCGGCCGCCGGCCGGCGAGAATTTCACCGCGTTCGACACCATGTTGCGGATCACCTGCGCCAGCCGGCCGGCGTCGACCGCGGCGCGCGTATTCTGCGCTGCCGCGTCGATCTCCAGCCGGACCCCGCGTTCGCCCGCCATCGGTTCGAATTCGGCGAGCGTCTCGCGCACGATCGGCAGTGCGTCCTGCACGCTCGGCACGATCCGCATCTTGCCCGCTTCCAGCTTGGCCAGGTCGAGCAGGTCGTTCACCAGCGCCAGCAGCCGGCTGCCGCTCTGCTGGATGCGCTCGAAGTAGTGGGCGAGCTTTTCCTGCTGCGCCGCATGCGCCCGCTGGCTGCCGAGCGCGGCGAAGCTGAGCACGGAATGCAGCGGCGTGCGCAGCTCGTGCGACATGTTCGCCAGGGCCGCGGATTTCGCCTCGCTCGCCTGCTCCGCGGTTTCCTTCGCGCGCACCAGGTCGGCGGTGCGCTCCTCGACCATCTCCTGCAGGCGGTCGCGGTGGCGGAGAAGCTCGGCCTCGGCCAGCCGGCGCTCGGTGATGTCGCTGGTCGAGCCGACCAGGCGCAGCGGCCGTCCGGCATCGTCGCGCACGCCCTGCGCATGCGAGCTGAGCCAGATCCACTCGCCGTCGCCCCGGCGGAAGCGGTATTCGACGCGATACGGCCGATCTTCCGAGAAATGCTCGGCCAGCGCCGCATCCAGCTTTGCTCGATCGTCCGGGTGGACGCAGGCGAGGAAGCGCTCGGGCCAATCGACGTCGGCGTCTCCCGGGTGGCCGAGCATCGCCTTCAGCCGTTCCGAGTGCCACAGCGTGCCGCGAACGAGATCGTGATCCCAGAGGCCTTCGCTGGCGCCCTCGGCGGCGAGCTTGAAGCGCTCCTCGGAGAGGCGGAGCTCGCGCGTCATGTCGACGGCCAGGCGTTCGGCGCGCTCGCGGTGCCAGGTCTGCGCGCGGGCAGCGGCGCCGAGCAGGATGCTGATCGTCAGGCCGACGATGAGGAGGGCGATGCTTTCCCGGGGCGGCGGGGCGTGTCCGGCCGAGACGAACTGGAGCTGCCAGTTGCGCTGGCCGAACTCGATCTCGCGCCGCTCGACGACGTGGCCGTCGACGCCGGGTTCGTGAAGCAGGCGCGGCACCGCGTCCGCGTCCGGTGAATTGAACGATTCGTCGTCGAGCACGCGCAGCGCCAGCGCGTTTTCGCGGGCGTGGTGCAGCGCGGCCAGCAGCGCGTCGATGCGGATGACGGCGAAGGCGACGCCGGCGAAGGCCCGGCGCCGATCGGCCACGGTCTCGATGGCACGGCTGCGGTCATAGATGGGCAGGGCCAGCAGCAGCCCGCCGGCGCTTTCCTCCGTGCCGAGCAGTTCGCCGAGCGTCAGGCGGCGGCTGAGGACGATGCCGTCGTAGTCCCGCGCCCGGTCGATGGCCGCCGCCCGGGACGGGTCGGCAGACAGGTCGAGCGCCAGCGGCAGCGCGCCGGCCGGCGCCACGTGGCGTATCGGCAGGGAGGCCGCGGCGCTGCCCTCGGCGTGGCGGTCGCGGCGCGGCGCATAGCCGTAGGCGACGACGCCGGGCAGGGGGCGGTTCAGATGCAGCCGGCGCGTGAAGAGCCGCCACTCGCTTTCGCTCACCGCATCCTGCGTCGCGTGCAAGGCCTGGATGGCGCGCAACTGCTGCGCCGGCCGCTCCAGCGCCACCCGCAGCTCGGCGCTGATCAGCGCGGCGTCGCGGGCGATCTGCGTTTGCTGCTCCAGGCGGCTCCTGTGCCGGTCGTACTGGAAGACGGCGAGCGTCATGCCCAGGCTGAGCAGGAAGACGAGCAGCGGAAAGGCCCGGGCGGCGATGCCCGCCTGCGTCCCGGCGGCGGCCTTGGCCGCGGCCGGCGACATGCTGCGGGAGATGCGCGGCGCGGCGTTCAGCATGCGGCGGCCAGCGCGTCCGCTTCGCCGTCGTCGCGCGCCTCTTCCTGCTGCTGCAACAGCCACATCCGCGCGTAGGCGCCGGCGGCGGCGAGCAGTTCGGCGTGCGTGCCGCGCTCGACGATGCGCCCGGCCTCCATGACCAGGATCTCGTCGGCGTCCTTCACCGTCGACAGGCGGTGGGCGACGATCAGCGTCGTCCGTCCGCGCGCCGCCGCCTCCATGCTGGACTGGATGGCCCGCTCGGTCTTCGAGTCGAGCGCCGACGTGGCTTCGTCGAAGATCAGGATCGGCGGGTTCTTGAGCAGCGCGCGGGCGATCGCCACGCGCTGCTTCTCGCCGCCGGAGAGCTTCAGCCCGCGTTCGCCGACGCGCGATTCGTAGCCCTCGGGCAGGTCGGCGATGAAGTCGTGCAACTGCGCCGCCCGCGCCGCCGCCTCGATTTCCGCTTCGCTCGCGTCCGGGCGACCGTAGCGGATGTTGTGGCGGATCGTGTCGTTGAACAGCACCGTGTCCTGCGGCACGATGCCGATCGCCGCGCGCAGGCTCGCCTGCTTCAGCCGCCGGATGTCCTCGCCGCCGACCAGGATGCGGCCGTCGCCGACGTCGTAGAAGCGGTAGAGCAGGCGCGCCAGCGTCGACTTGCCGGCGCCGGAGTGGCCGACGACGGCAACGGTCTGGCCGGGGGCGATGGCGAAGTCGACGTCGTCGAGGATGCGCCGCGCCTTCTCGTAGGCGAAGCCGACCCGCTCGAAGCGGACGGCCAGCGGTCCGCCGGGTAGGTCGCGCGCATCCGGCGCGTCGGTGACCTCGCGGTTCTCGGCGAGCAGGTCGAACATGCGCTCGATGTCGGCGAGCGCCTGGCGGATCTCGCGGTAGACGATGCCGAGGAAGTTGAGCGGCGCATAGAGCTGGATCAGGAAGGCGTTGACCAGCACCAGGTCGCCGATGGTCATTGTGCCGTCCACGACGCCGCTTGCCGCGTGCCACATCATCACCGTCACGCCGACGGCGATGATCGCCTGCTGGCCGAGGTTCAGCCACGAAAGCGAGATCTGGCTGGTGGTCGCCGCGTCTTCCCACTTCTGCAGTTGCTCGTCGTAGCGGCGCGCCTCGTAGGCCTCGTTGCTGAAGTACTTCACCGTCTCGTAGTTGAGCAGGCTGTCGATGGCGCGCGTGTTGGCCGCCGAGTCGGTCTCGTTCATCGTCCGCCGGATGGCCATGCGCCAGTTGCTGACGACGACCGTGAACACGATGTAGGCCGAGATCGAGGCGAGCGTGATCAGCGCGAAGACGACGTCGTACTGGACGAACAGCACGCCGAGCACCAGGCCGACCTCGACCAGCGTCGGCAGGATCGAATAGAGGGTGTAGCTGATCAGCGCCGAGATCGAGCGGGTGCCGCGCTCGATGTCGCGCGAGACGCCGCCGGTCTGCCGGTCGAGGTGGAAGCGCAGCGACAGCGCGTGCAGGTGGCGGAAGACCTCGAGCGCGATGCGCCGCACCGCCTGCTGCGTGACGCGGGCGAAGAGAATCTCGCGCAGCTCGGTAAACAGCGAGGACGAGAAGCGCAGCGCGCCGTAGAGCAGCAGCAGGCCGACCGGCAGCGCCAGCAGTTGTTGCTCCGGCGTCATGCCGTCGATCATCTCCTTGAAGACCAGCGGCACGCCGACGTTGGCCAGCTTCGCCGCGAACAGGCAGGACAGCGCGAGCAGGACGCGCCAGCGATAGCGCCAGAGATAGGGAAAGAGCAGGCGGACGGTGCGCCAAGCGTGTGTTTCGGAAGGGGGGCGGTCGGCGCCTGGAGGCTTCGGCGGCAGGTTGCGGGACATGTCGGGGAGCAGGCTGTTCTTTCTTTCGATCGACAGTATGCCTTGCCGGCGCAGGCGGCGACAGCGACGACGGAAATTTCAAAAAGTGTTCAAAAAGTGCTTGCCTTCGTCTCAGGTCACACATATGATTTAAACGAACGTTTGAACCACGCCCCCGAACCAAGTACACAAGCCCGACCCGATGAGCGAAGCCAGAACCCTGCCCGATACCCGCGAACGCATCCTCGACGCCGCCGAGCGCCTGTTCATGGAAAGCGGCTACGAAGGCACGTCGATGCGCACGATCACCGGCGACGCGGGCGTCAACCTGGCGGCGGTCAACTATCACTTCGGCTCCAAGGAGGCCCTGCTGCGCGAGGTGTTCCGCCGCCGCCTGGCCTGGCTGAACAGGGAGCGCCTGCACCGGCTCGACGAGATGGAGGCGCACGCCGGCGGCGAACCGCTCAAGCCGTCGGCGATCCTTTCGGCCTTCTTCGGCGCGCTGCTGCACATGGGCACCGACGAGTCGCTCGGCGGCATGACCTTCCTGCGCCTGCTCGGCCGGACGCTGACCGAACCGGCCGACTTCATCCGCACCTGTTTCGCCGGCGAATACGCCGAGGTGGTCGACCGCTACAAGCGCGCGCTTTTCCGCGCGCTGCCGGACGTGCCGCGCGAAGAGATCATCTGGCGCTTCCACCTCATGCTCGGTGCGATGTCCTATGCCATTTCCGGAACGGACGCGCTGCAGGCGGTCACCGACTGCGAGCTCGACCTGAACAACGACGGCCCGCAGGCCGCCGAACACCTGGCGGCACGGGTGATGCCTTTCCTGCTCGGCGGCCTGCGCGCACCGCTGCCGCAGTTTGTGACGAACCAAGAACAGCAGCGCAAACCAGAGCCGAGCAAAGCGGCCTGACAAGACCATAAAGGAGAACGCACATGATCGAGACGATCATCCCTCTGCTGGCCGCACTGGCGGTCGCAGTTGCCGTGCTGATCGGCGTCCGGCCGCTGCGCCGGGCGCTGATCAGCCGGCCTATTTTTTCCACGTACAAGAAGATCCTGCCGCAGATGTCGGATACCGAGCGCGAGGCGCTCGAGGCCGGCACGGTCTGGTGGGACGGCGACCTGTTCCGCGGCAAGCCCGACTGGAACAAGCTGCTCGCCTACCCGGTGCCGAAGCTGACGCCGGAAGAGCAGTCCTTCATGGACAACGAGGTCGAGGAGGCCTGCCGCCTCGTCGACGACTGGAAGGTCTCGCACGAGGACCAGGATCTGAGCCCGGAAGCCTGGGCCTACATCAAGGACAAGGGCTTCCTCGGCATGATCATCCCGAAGAGGTACGGCGGCCTGGAATTCTCGGCCTACGCGCACTCGCAGGTGGTGACCAAGCTGTCGACGCGCTCGTCGGCGCTGTCGGTGTCGGTGATGGTGCCGAACTCGCTCGGCCCGGCCGAACTGCTGCTGCACTACGGCACCGACGCGCAGAAGAACCACTATCTGCCGCGCCTGGCCAAGGGCCAGGAGATTCCGGCCTTCGCGCTGACCAGCCCGTGGGCCGGTTCGGACGCCGCGTCGATCCCGGACGTCGGCGTCGTCTGCAAGGGCATGTGGCAGGGCAAGGAAGTGGTCGGCATGCGCGTTACCTGGGACAAGCGCTACATCACGCTCGGCCCGGTGTGCACCATCCTCGGCCTGGCCTTCCACCTCTATGACCCGGACGGCCTGCTCGGTGGCAAGAAGCACATCGGCATCACCTGCGCGCTGGTGCCGTGGGATCATCCCGGCGTCGAGACGCGCCGGCGGCTCTTCCCGCTGAACGCCATGTTCATGAACGGCCCGACGCGCGGCAAGGACGTGTTCATGCCGCTCGACTTCATCATCGGCGGCCCGGCCATGGCCGGCCAGGGCTGGCGCATGCTGATGGAGTGCCTGGCCGCCGGCCGCTCGATCTCGCTGCCGTCGTCGAACACCGGCATGGCGCAGCTCACCGCGCGCACCGTCGGCGCCTACGCCCGCGTGCGCAGCCAGTTCAAGATGGCGATCGGCCGCTTCGAGGGCGTCGAGGAGGCGCTGACGCGCATCGGCGCCTACACCTACATGATGGATGCGGTGCGCAAGATGACCGCCGGCGCCGTCGACCTCGGCGAGAAGCCCTCCGTCGTCTCGGCGATCGCCAAGTATCACGTCACCGAGCGCGCCCGCGTCGTCGTGAACGACGGCATGGACGTGATCGGCGGCAAGGGCATCTGCCTCGGCCCGTCGAACTTCCTCGGCCGCGCCTACCAGCAGGTGCCGATCGGCATCACCGTCGAGGGCGCCAACATCCTGACGCGCAGCCTGATCCTCTTCGGTCAGGGCGCGATCCGCTGCCATCCGTACGTTCTGAAGGAAATGCAGGCGGCGCAGAACCCGAACGCGGCGCAGGGCCTCGACCAGTTCGACCGCGCGCTGTGGTCGCACATCGGCTTCACCATCGGCAACGGCGCCCGCGCGCTGTGGCACGGCCTGACCGGCTCGCGCTTCGTCTCGGTGCCGGCCGGCGTGGCGCCGGAAGCGCGCCGCTACTACCAGCAACTGACCCGCTTCTCGGCCGCCTTCGCCTTCCTTTCCGACGTGTCGATGCTTGTCCTCGGCGGCGGCCTGAAGCGCCGCGAGAAGCTCTCCGCGCGCCTCGGCGACATCCTCGCGCAGATGTACCTGATGTCGGCGACCTTGAAGCGCTACGAGGCGGAAGGCCGCCAGCAGGCCGACGCGCCGCTGCTGCACTGGTCGATCTGGGATTCGATGTTCAAGGCCCAGCTTGCCTTCGACGGCGTCACCGCCAATTACCCGAGCAAGTTCGTCGCCTTCTTCCTCAACCGTATCATCTTCCCGTTCGGCCACCCGTACGTGGTGCCGTCCGACGATCTCGGCCACAAGGTGGCGAAGGCGATCATCGAGCCGTCGGCGACGCGCGAGCGTCTGACCGCCGAGGCCTACGTGCCGGAGATCGAGCAGGAGGCCGTCGGCGCCGTCGAACTGGCGCTCAAGGCGACGATCGAGGCCGAGCCGATCGAGGCAAGGATCCGCGCCGCCGAGAAGGACGGCGTCTTCGACGACAACCCGGAGGCGAACGTCCGCGACCTGGCGCACGCCGCCTTTGCCGCCGGCGTCGTCACCGCCGCCGAATACGCGGTGCTGAAGCGCCGCAACGAACTGCGCGACATCGTCATCCGCGTCGACGATTTCCCGATGGACTTCGGTCTGTCGGAGCGTCTGCCGGTGCAGCACAAGGCCGCCGCGTAAGACGGCGGGGCGCCCGGGGCGGTGGCCGAGATCGGCCATCGCCCCGGGTGTTTTAAACAAACGACTGGATTGACCAAAGGAGAACGCACCATGGGCTTTCAACCCGTGTACGTGGTGGACGGGGCGCGCACCCCGTTCCTCAAGGCGAAGAACGCGCCCGGACCGTTCGCGGCGAGCGACCTGGCGGTGCAGGCCGGGCGCGCGCTGCTGACGCGGCAACCCTTCCAGCCGTCCGATCTCGACGAGGTGATTCTCGGCTGCGCCGCGCCGTCGCCGGACGAGACCAACATCGGCCGCATGGTCGCGCTGCGCATGGGCTGCGGCCTCGAAGTGCCGGGCTGGACGGTGATGCGCAACTGCGCCAGCGGCATGCAGGCGCTCGATTCGGCGATGGCCAACATCCAGTCCGGCCGTTCGCAACTGGTGCTGGCCGGCGGCGTCGATGCGCTGTCGCGCGCGCCGCTGCTCTATTCCGACGCGATGGTGCTGTGGTTCGCGCAGATGGCGCAGGCGCGCACGCTGGGTGCCCGGCTGAGGCAGTTCGCCAGGCTGCGCCCCGGCCTGCTGCTCTCGCCGGTGATCGGCCTGATGAAGGGGCTCACCGATCCGGTCAACGGCCTCCTGATGGGGCAGACCGCCGAAAACCTCGCCTGGAAGTTCGGCCTCACCCGGCCGCAGATGGACGAATTTTCGGTGCGCAGCCACCAGCGCGCAATGGCCGGCCGCGCCGCCGGCCACTTCGCCGAGATCGTGCCGCTGATCGACGAGCGCGGCAACGTCCATGCCGACGACGACGGCGTGCGCCCGGATGCGAGCCCGGCCGGCATGGCCAAGCCGAAGCCCTTCTTCGACAAGAAGTACGGCAACATCACCGCCGCCAACAGCTCGCAGATCACCGACGGCGCCGCCTGGCTGATCCTCGCCTCCGAGGAAGCGGTGAAGAAGTGGAACCTGAAGCCGCTCGGCCGCATCGTCGACAGCCAGTGGTCCGGCCTCGACCCGGCGCAGATGGGCCTCGGCCCGGTGCACGCGGCGACGCCGATCCTGCAGCGCCACGGCCTCGGCCTGAACGACCTTGATGCGTGGGAGATCAACGAAGCCTTCGCGGCGCAGGTGATGGCCTGCATCGAGGCGTGGAAATCCGACGACTACTGCCGCGAGCAGCTCGGCCTGCCCGCCGCGCTCGGCGCGCTCGACGAGGCGAAGCTCAACGTCGACGGCGGCGCCGTGGCCATCGGCCACCCGGTCGGCGCTTCCGGCGCGCGCATCGTGCTGCACCTGCTGCACGTGCTGCGCCGGAACAAGGCCAAGCGCGGCATGGCGTCGATCTGCATCGGCGGCGGCCTCGGCGGTGCGATGCTGGTCGAGGCGGCGGGAGCTTGAGCGATGCGCATCGGCGTCGTTGTCGATTCGTGTTGCGATCTGCCCAAGGACTTCATCGATGCGCACGGCGTGGTGGTGATGCCGATCACGCTGCGCATCGGCAAGACGCTGGTCGAGGACCGGCGCGATCCGGCGGAGACGCACGCCTTCTACGCCAGGCACCTCGATCGCAAAAGTGAGGATTTCGCCGAGTCGATCCCCTACTCGGTGCTGCAGATCGAGCGCCTGTTCCTCGATCGCCTGGTGCTCGACTACGACTACGTCTTCTGCCTGACCATCACCAGCCGCCGCAGCCCGATCTACGACCATGCGATGCTGGCCTCGCGCGCGATCCTCACCAAGTACAAGCAGATCCGCCGTCAGGCCGGCGTGCCGGAGCGCTTCGGCCTGGCCGTGCTCTCCTCGCGCAACATGTTCACCGGGCAGGCGGTGCAGGCGGCGGAGGCGGTCCGGCTGGTCCGCGCCGGCGCTTCGCCGAGCGAGATCGGCACCCGTCTGCGTACGCTCGTCGAGCAGACGCACACCTACATGGTGCCGGCCGACCTCTTCCACATCTACAAGCGGGCGTCGAAGAAGGGCGAGACGAGCATCGGCTGGGGCGCCTACGCGCTCGGCTCGATGCTCGACGTGAAGCCGATCCTGCACTGCCACCAAGACGCGACCGGGCCGGTGGACCGGGTGCGCGGCTTCGAGGCCGGCGTCGAACGCCTCTTCGTCGGCGCCGCCGAGCGCGTCCGCCAGGGGCTGGAGGCGCCCTACGTCTGCATCAGCTACGGCGGCGCGACGGAAGATGTGCCGAAGCTGCCGGGCTATTTCACCCTCGACCAGGCGGCGCGCGCGCACGACGTCGACGTTCTGATCTCGCCGATGAGCAAGACGGCGGCGGTGAACGTCGGCCCCGGCGCCGTGTCGCTGGCCTTTGCCGCGCACGGCGCGGCCCTGCATTGAAGGAACGGGAGACATGAATCTGAATCTGCAAAACTGGCGCGTCGCCGTCGATGGCGAAGGCATCGCCTGGGCGACGCTGGACAAGGCCGGCGAATCGGCCAACTCGCTCTCCAGGGCGGTGATGGACGAACTCGGGCAACTGCTCGACGCGCTCGACCGGCAGCCGCCGAAGGCGCTGATCTTCCGCTCCGGCAAGGAGGCCGGCTTCATCGCCGGCGCCGACATCCAGGAATTCACGCAGCTCGACACCGCCGAGAAGGGGCGCGAGCTGGTCGAGCGCGGCTGGAACCTGTTCAACCGCCTCGCCGCCGTGCGCTACCCGACGCTGGCGCTGGTGCGCGGCCACTGCCTCGGCGGCGGCCTCGAACTGGCGCTGGCCTGCCGCTACCTGCTGGCGGTGGACGAGCCGGGCACCAAGATGGGCCTGCCGGAAGTCATGCTCGGCATCTTCCCCGGCTGGGGCGGCATGCTGCGTCTGCCCGAGCGTGTCGGCCCGGCGCTGGCGCTGGACATGATGCTCAGCGGCAAGACGCTCGACGCCAAGCGCGCGCGCAACCTGGGGCTGGCCGACGACTGCGTGCCGCCGCGCGTGATGGAGAACGCGGCGCGCACGCTGGCGCTCTCCAACCGGCCGCGCCGCCAGTTGCCCTTCGTGCAGAAGCTCTTGAACGGCCCGCTCAAGTTCGTCGTCGCCAACGGCGCGCGGAAGCAGGTGGCGAAGCGCGCGCGGCGCGAGCACTACCCGGCGCCGTACGCGATCATCGACATCTGGGCGAAGCACAACGGCAACGCGCTGGCGGCGCCGGAACTGGTCGACGGCATCGTCCGCTCGCCGACCGCGAGGAACCTCGTCCGCGTCTTCTTCCTGCAGGAGCGGCTGAAGGGCCTCGGCAAAGACGTCGACTTCAAGGCGCGGCGCGTGCACGTCGTCGGCGCCGGCGTCATGGGCGGCGACATCGCCGCCTGGTGCGCGCTGCGCGGCCTCACCGTGACCTTGCAGGACCAGAACATGGAGCGCATCGCGCCGGCGATCAAGCGCGCCCGCGCCGCCTTCGCCAGGCGCATCAAGGACAAGCTGCAACTGCGCGCGGTCATGGACCGGCTGATCCCCGACCCGGAAGGGCAGGGCGCGGCGCACGCCGACGTGGTGATCGAGGCCATCTTCGAGAACGTCGAGGCCAAGCACGAACTGTTCAGGAAGCTCGACGCGGTCATGCGTCCGGACGCGGTGCTGGCGACCAACACGTCCAGCCTGCGGCTCGAAGACCTGCGCACCGTGCTGAAGAACCCGGCGCGGCTCACCGGCATCCACTTCTTCAACCCGGTGGCGAAGATGCCGCTGGTCGAGGTCGTCTCGGCCGAGGGCGGCGATCCGGAGATGGCGAAGAAGGCCGCGGCCTTCGTCCGCCAGATCGACCGCCTGCCGCTGCCGGTGAAGAGCGCGCCGGGCTTCCTGGTGAACGCCGTGCTCGGGCCGTACATGCTGGAAGCGCTGCGCGCGGTCGACGAGGGCAATTCGCCGGAAACGGTGGACGAGGCCATGCTCGCCTTCGGCATGCCGATGGGGCCGATCGAGCTGGTCGACATGGTCGGGCTGGACGTCGCCATGGCCGCCGGCAAGGCGCTCGCCGGCGCCGGCGCCGAGCCGCCGAAATGCCTGGTCGAGCGCTTCAACGCCGGCCATCTCGGCAAGAAGACCGGCAAGGGCTTCTACGACCACGCCAGCGGCAAGCCGGCGAAGGGCGCGCCGGGCGCGGTGCCGGCCGGGCTCGCCGAACGGCTGGTCAGGCCGCTGCTCGAACGGACGCAGAAGCTGGTCGACGAGGGCGTCGTCGCCGATGCCGATCTGGCCGACGCCGGAGTAATATTCGGTACCGGTTTCGCCCCATTCACCGGCGGCCCCCTCAACTACCAGGCGAAAAGGAATGGCTGAAGAACCCGTCCAGCTGCCGCAAGGCCAGCCCGCGCTGCGGGTCATGCCGATGCCGGCCGACCTCAATCAGAACGGCGACGTTTTCGGCGGCTGGATCATGGCGCAGGTCGACGTGGCCGGCGCCATTCCCGCCATGCGGCGCGCCCGCGGCCGCGTGGCGACGGTGTCGGTCAATTCGTTCCTGTTCAAGCAGCCAGTGTCGGTCGGCGACGTCGTCAGTTTCTATGCCGAGATCGTCGACACGGGCCGCACCTCGATCAAGGTAAACGTCGAGGTTTATGCCGAGCGCAACCCCACCGATCCGGTGACGGTGAAAGTGACGGAAGCGACGCTGACCTATGTTGCAATCACACAACAAGGGGTGAAGCGAGCGCTGCCGCCGCTGGACAAAGCGTAGCTTTCAAACGCTGTTTTTTTGTTTAATCGCAGGGCCAAGTCGCCGAAAGGCGGTTTTTTTCTAACGATAATTCAAGTTCAAGGAGACCAAGGTATGACCAAAGGAACGACCATGCGCCTGATCCCGGCGCTGATGATGCTGGGTTTTGCCGGCGTGGCGGGCGCATCGGGCTTCGCGCTTCAGAACCAGAGCGGTTCGGGTAACGGCAACGCCTTCGCCGGCGCCGCCGCCGCCGCCGAGGATGCCAGCACCATCTTCTTCAACCCGGCCGGCATGACCTATCTGCCGACGGGGCACACCGTCTCGCTGTCGGGCACGGTGCTCAACCGGGCGATCAAGTTCAAGGACACGGGAACGAACCTCACGGTGCTCAACGGGCCGGGCAACACGCGCAACGGCGGCGACGCCGGCGGTACGGCGCTCCTGCCGCACGGCTACTGGTCGTGGTCCATCGCCCCGGACGTCTGGGTCGGCGTCGGCATCGGCCCGACCTTCGGCAACATCACCGACTACGACAGCAACTTCATCGGTCGCAACGCCGGCTATTACGCCGAGATCGAACACATCAACATCAACCCGTCGCTGGCTTTCAAGGTGAACGAACGCTTCTCGCTGGGCTTCGGCGTCAACTTCACGCGTGCGCACGTCCGCTTCAAGCAGGGTTTCCCGAACGGCACGGGCAATCACATGGACGTCGAGAGCGATGGCGTCTGGGGCGTCGGCGGCAACATCGGCGCGATGTTCCAGCTTTCGCCGAGCACCCGCCTGGGCATCGCCTACCGCTCGGGCATCGACTTCGACGTCGAGGGCAAGCAGAAGATGGCCGCGGCGGTCGCGCTGCCGGGCGGCGCGCTGTTCCGCAACCAGGACGTCACCGCCGATGGCTACGAGACGCCGGCCACCCTGTCGTTCGCAGTCTCCCAGAAGCTCAGCGACCGCTGGGAGCTGCTCGGTGACCTGACCTGGACCGACTGGAGCGTCTTCGAGAAGCTGACGCTGAAGACGAAGAATGCCGGGCTCGTCCCGGCTGGAACCGAGATCACCAGCCTCTCGTACAACTTCGAGGACACGTGGCGCATCGGCCTCGGCGCGAACTACCAGTACAACGACGCGTGGAAACTGCGCTTCGGCGTGGCCTACGACGAGGCGCCGATCGGCAAGAACGCCGACCGCACGATGACGCTGCCCGATTCCGACCGGGTCTGGCTGTCGTTCGGCGCCAAGTACAGCCTGTCGAAGCAGTCCTCGCTCGACGTCGGCTACAGCCACATCTTCTTCAAGGACGCGAAGACGGTGCGTGCCGTCACCGGTACGCCGCAGGTCGTCCGCGGCGAGTGGAACCACAACCGCGCCGATATCCTGTCGGTGCAGTACAACCACACGTTCTAAGCGCTTCCCTCTACCGGAAGACGGCGCCTGCGGGCGCCGTCTTCATTTCTTCCGAGGTCATTTGGCGCTTTCCTTCTCGGTGATGAACCCGATGCCGCGTTTTTTGGTTTCGGGTGGAGCCATGAGTTGCCGAATGGCGTCGATCAGTCCGGCAATCGCCTGATCGTGGCTGCCGATCTTGCGTTCCAAGGCTTCCAGCCTGGCGGCAAGTTCCTTGTGCGTGGAGAGCATTTCACGAAGCTGGACGAAGGCGCGAACCACCATCAAGCTGACTTCCACCGCCCGATCCGAACGCAAGACATTGCCAAGCATCAGCGCCCCGTGTTCGGTGAAGGCAAAAGGCGGAAAACGGGGATCGCGGTGCTTCTGCGAACCGGTCACAATCTGTGACCGGTTGAGGTCCGCCACCTCGGCAGCGTCCAGTCGGAACATGAAATCTTCGGGGAAACGCTGGATGTTGCGTTTCACCGCCTGATTCAGTGCGCTGGTGGTTACGCCATAGAGTTCGGCAAGCTCGGCATCCAGTATGACCTTATGCCCGCGAATGAACAGGATTCGTTGGGCGATGGTTTCGGAAGCTACGGTGGTAGGGTTCATCGGCGCCTCAATCAGTCGTGTGATCCGCTTCAATATCACTGCAATATGCCGTTGTCGTCAATCCCGGGCTCCGTTTTTGTAGCCACATGATCCGGATAACCTTCACTTCTCCCTTGACCTCCGGGTCGAGTCGCATATAATTCAAACGTTCGTTTAATTCGGCGGCGGGGAATTCGCTGGCCGGCACGTAACGCCAATCCACAAAAGGAGAACAGCTTGAGCAACTTCATCGTCAAGAAAGTCGCGGTGCTCGGCGCCGGTGTGATGGGGGCGCAGATCGCCGCGCACCTCGCCAACGCCGAAGTGCCGGTCGTGCTCTTCGACCTTCCGGCCAAGGAAGGCGATCCGAACGGCATCGTGAAGAAGGCCATCGACGGCCTCAAGAAACTGGAGCCGTCGCCGCTGGCGACCAAGGACCGCGTCGCCTACATCGACGCCGCCAACTACGAGCAGCACCTGGAGCAGTTGAAGGGCTGCGACCTGATCATCGAGGCGATCGCCGAGAAGATGGAGTGGAAGGATGACCTCTATCGCAAGATCAGCCCGTTCATCGCGCCGGACGCGATCATCGCCTCGAACACCTCGGGCCTTTCCATCAACCGCCTGGCCGAAGGACTGCCGGCGAACCTGCGGCCGAACTTCTGCGGCATCCACTTCTTCAATCCGCCGCGCTACATGCACCTGGTCGAGCTGATCGCCACGCGTGAAACGAAGCCGGAACTGCTCGACAACCTCGAATCCTGGTTGGTGTCGCGCCTCGGCAAGGGTATCGTGCGCGCGCTCGACACGCCGAACTTCGTCGCCAACCGCGTCGGCGTGTTCTCGATCCTCGCCGTGATGCACCACACGCAGCAATTCGGCCTCGGCTTCGACGAGGTCGACGGCCTCACCGGCCCGCTGATCGGCCGCCCGAAGAGCGCCACCTACCGCACCGCCGACGTCGTCGGCCTGGACACCATGGCGCACGTCATCAAGACGATGCAGGACACGCTGCCGAACGATCCGTGGCACAAGTACTACGCCGCGCCGGCCTGGCTGCAGGCGCTGATCGCCAAGGGCGCGCTCGGCCAGAAGACCCGCTGCGGCATCTTCAGGAAGGACGGCAAGGTCATCAAGGTGCTCGACCTCGCGGCGCAGGACTACCGCGATTCCGCCGGCGAAGTGAACGCCGAGGTGCTGGCCATCCTGAAGAACAAGAACCCGGCCGAGAAATTCGCCCAACTGCGCGCTTCTAGCCATCCGCAGGCGCAGTTCCTGTGGGCCATCTTCCGCGACATCTTCCACTACGTCGCCGTGCACCTCGAAGGCATCGCGCACAACGCGCGCGACGTCGACTTCGCGATGCGCTGGGGCTTCGGCTGGGCGCAGGGGCCGTTCGAGACCTGGCAGGCGGCCGGCTGGCAGGCCATCGCCGAGGCCGTGCGCGAGGACATCGCCGCCGGCCGCGCGATGAGCGACGCGCCGCTGCCGGCCTGGGTGTTCGAGCGAGTCGAACAAGGGGGCGTGCATGCGGCCGAGGGTTCGTATTCGGCCTCGGCGAAGACGCTGCAGCCGCGTTCGACGCTGCCGGTCTACCAGCGCCAGATCTTCCCCGAGCGCGTGCTCGGCGAGAAGGCGGCGCAGGGCGAGACGATCTGGGAGAACGCCGGCGTCCGCCTGTGGAAGCTGCCGCAGATCGACGGCGACATCGGCATCCTCTCCTTCACCACCAAGATGCACGCGCTCGGCCGCGACGTCATCCTCGGCGCGCAGGAAGCCGTGGCCCGCGCCGAGAAGGGGCTGAAGGGCCTCGTCGTCTGGCACGAGGCGCCGTTCGCCGTCGGCGCCAACCTGAAGGAAGTGGCTGAGGGTCTCGCCGCCGGCAAGTTCGACCTGCTCGACGAGTACGTCGGCGAGTTCCAGAAGGCGTCGATGACCTTCAAGTACGCCAAGGTGCCGGTGGTCGCCGCGGTGCAGGGCATGGCGCTCGGCGGCGGCTGCGAGTTCCTGATGCACTGCGCCAAGCGCGTCATCGCGCTGGAAAGCTACATCGGCCTCGTCGAGGCGGGCGTCGGCCTGATCCCGGCCGGCGGCGGCTGCAAGGAATTCGCCATCCGCGCCGCGCAAAGCGCGACGAAGACCGGCGGTGGCGACGTGTTCGAATTCATCCAGCCGGTGTTCATGACCATCGCCATGGCCAACGTCTCGAAGAGCGGCGCGCAGGCGAAGGAACTGGGCTTCGCGCAGGAGACCGACAGGATCGTCTTCAATGCGAACGAACTGCTCTACGTGGCGATCCGCGAGGCGCGCGCGCTGTTCGAGGCCGGCTACTACCCGAAGTTGTCGCCGCGCGGCGTCAAGGTCGCCGGCCGCACCGGCATCGCCAACTGCGAAATGATGCTCGCCAACATGAAGGAAGGCGGCATGATTTCCGAGCACGACTACAAGGTGGCCAAGGCCGCCGCCACCGCGCTGTGCGGCGGCGACGTCGAGGGCGGCTCGCTGGTGGACGAAGCCTGGCTGCTGACCGTCGAGCGCAAGCTCTTCGTCGAGCTCTTGAAGACCGAGAAGACCCAACAACGCATCCAGCACATGCTGGAAACCGGCAAGCCGCTTAGGAACTAGTCAGGAGTGAGGAGAGAGGAGTAAGGAGTGATCCGACCTCTCTCAGGCTCCATGTGAACAATGAATATCAGAGGCGCCAGGAACGGGGGTGGGAGTTTTGCTCCTCACTCCTTCCTCCTGACTCCTCCCTTTCTCCGAAGGAGAACAAATTGAGCAAACAGATTCAGGACGCCTACATCGTTGCCGCCACGCGCCTGCCGGTGGCCAAGCGCAAGGGCATGTTCGGCCACGTGCGGCCGGACGACATGCTGGCGCACGCCATCAAATCGGTCGTGGCGCAGGCGCCGGGGCTCGATCCGGCGCTGATCGAGGACGTGATCGTCGGCTGCGCCATGCCGGAAGCCGAGCAGGGCATGAACGTCGCGCGCATCGGCGTGCTCCTCTCCGGCCTGCCGAACACGGTGCCGGGCATCACCATCAACCGCTTCTGCTCCTCGGGCGTGCAGGCCGTGGCCGACGCCGCGGCGCGTATCCGCCTGGGCGAAGCCGACGTGATGATCGCCGCCGGCACCGAGACCATGTCGCTGATGAACCAGATGATGGGCAACAAGATCGCCATCAACCCGGCCATCTTCGAGAAGGACGAGAACTACGCCATCGCCTTCGGCATGGGGCTGACCGCCGAGAAGGTCGCCGCCAAGTGGCAGGTCTCGCGCGAGGACCAGGACGCCTTCGCCGTCGCCTCGCACCAGAAGGCGTGCGCCGCCATCCAGGCCGGCCACTTCAAGGCCGAGATTTCGCCGTACGCGGTCAAGGCGCGCGTGCCGGATCTGAAGACCGGCGAGGTCAGGGTCAAGGAATACCTCGCCGACACCGACGAGGGTCCGCGACCGGATTCGTCGCTGGAGAGGCTCGCCAAGCTGAAGCCGGTGTTCGCCGCGCGCGGTTCGGTGACGGCCGGCAACAGCTCGCAGATGTCCGACGGTTCCGGCGCCGTGCTGCTGGTGTCCGAGAAGATTCTCAAGCAGTTCAACCTCAAGCCGCTGGCGCGCTTCGCCGGCTACTCGGTCGCCGGCGTGCCGCCGGAGATCATGGGCATCGGCCCGATCGAGGCCATTCCGAAGGTTCTGAAGCAGGCCGGCGTCAGCCAGAACGACGTCGACTGGATCGAGCTGAACGAAGCCTTCGCCGCGCAGGCGCTGGCCGTCATGCGCCAGCTCGACCTCGATCCGGCCAAGGTGAACCCGCTCGGCGGCGCCATCGCGCTCGGCCACCCGCTCGGCGCCACCGGCGCGATCCGCACGGCGACGCTGGTGCACGGCCTGCAGCGCACCAAGCAGCGCTACGGCATGGTGACCATGTGCATCGGCACCGGCATGGGCGCGGCCGGGCTGTTCGAGTCGATCCTCTAAGCAAGTCCCCTCCGCGGATCGCGGCGGCTGCCGCATCGCCGTCGCGATCCGTTTTTCCGATGATCCCCTCCTTCTGGCGAAACGTTCCGCCGGCCTGGCAGCCGCTCCTGCTGCGCCTCGGCCTCAACTGGTTCCCGGCCTACCGGGCGACCGGCGCGCGCGTCGCGGAAATCTCGCGCGACATGAAGCGCGTCGTCGTCCGCCTGCCGCTCCGCCGCAGCACGCGCAACGGCGCCGGCACGCTGTTCGGCGGCAGCCTCTATTCGGCGACCGATCCGATCTTTGCGCTGATGCTGGCGGTGCACCTCGGGCCGGACTACATCGTCTGGGACAAGGCGGCGTCGATCCGCTATCGCCGTCCGGGCCGGGAGGCCCTGCACGCCGAATTCGCCGTCACCGACGCCGAGATCGCCGAGGTCCGCCGCGAAATCGAGCGCGAGGGCGCCTGCGACCGGACCTTCACCACCCGTTTCGTCGACCGCCAGGGCGTCGTCCATGCCGAGATCGAGAAGACGGTGTACGTCGCCTGCAAGCAGTTCTACAAGAGCCGCCGCACCGCCGACTGAGGCCGCGCGGGCGCGTCCGGCGTCTGGCATAATAGCCCGCGCCATGAACATCTCCTGCCGGCAATGAATTTCGACGATCTGGCCCTCGGCTGGCGCGAAGCGCTGCTCGGCGTCGTCGTCTTGCTCGCGTTCTACGTCCTCGTCGTCTTCCGGCGGCTGCGCCGCCTGCGCCGGCCGCCGGCGGCAGAGACGGAGGCGGAGGCCGCGGGCGAACCGCCGCCGGCCGCCGAACCGCCCGACGCTGCGCCGGCCGTGCCCGCGGAGCGCGTGGCGGCGGCCTACGCCAAGGCCGATTTCCCGTGGAACGAACCGCCCGACGCACCGGCGCCGGACGTGCGCATCGCCGCGCTCGAAGGCGAGTTGAACCGCCTGCGCAGCGAGGTCGCCACGCTGCGCGGCGGGCTGGCGACGCTCGACGGCGGCCTCGCGTCGCTGCGCGAGGATTTGCGGCAGGAACTGGCACGGGTCAACGAGCACGTGCAGGCGGCGCAGCACATTGCGCCGATCTACGGCGATGCGATGCAGATGGCGCTGGCCGGGCACGACGCGGCGGCGATCGCCGAGCGCTGCGGCATCGCCCGCGCCGAGGCCGAACTCGTCGTCGCGCTGATCCGCAACCGGGATGACGGCGAGGCCGACGGCCAGTCGATGATGGGGGAGCGCCAGAAACTATGAACCAGAATACGCAACCGCCGCCGGACGAAGCCGACCTCAAGCGCCAACTGGTGCGCCGCGTCGCCTTCGCCGGCCTGCTGATCGCCATGCTGCTCGGCGCGCTGGCGCTGGTCGATTATGTCGGGCAGCCGGCCGAGGAGCCGGTCGCCTCGGGGCCGACCTTCACGGAGCCGGTGCCGGTGGCGAAGAAGGAAGTGTCGCAGCCGCTGACGCAGGCCGAGCCGGAGCCGGAAAGCGCCCCGGCGCCGCATCCGGCGCCGCCGCCCGCGGCGGATGCGACCGCCGCTGCGCCGGCGCGCCCCGAGATCACCGCCCAGCCGGCGCTGCCCGCCGTCCAGCCGCGCACCGGCGGCCGTGCGTCGCCGCCGCCGCGCGTCGCCGAGCCGGCCCTGCCGGAAGGAACCGCGGCGGCGACGGCGCCGCAGCCCGTACCGCCGGCGCCGCGCGCTCCGGCCGAGCCGCCGGCGCCGCCGCGCCTCATCTCCGGCTACGCCGTGCAGGCCGGCGTCTTCGCCGACGCGCAGCATGCCGAGGAACTGCGCGCCATGCTGGCGCTCAACGGCATCCCGGCGACGCTGGAGGCGCGCGTCCAGGTCGGGCCGTTCAAGACCCGCGCCGAGGCCGACGCCGCGCGCCAGAAGCTGAAGGCGCTGGGCATCGACGGCATCCTGCTGCCGCCGAAGGGCGCCAGGCGCTGAACCGCCGGCGCCCGCGCGGCGCCGCCGCCGTTCAGGCGCCGCCGGCCGCGTCGAGCGCCTTCCTGATCCGCCGCGCGAAGACCGTCATCTCCCTCGCCGCCTGCACGTCGCCCTTTGCTTCGGCGACGGCGATCCCCTGCTCGTAGGCGGCCAGCGCGCCCGTTGCATCGCCGGCGCCGGCGAGCGCCTTGCCGAGCAGCTTCCAGGCGGCGGAGAATTTCGGGTCGCGCTCGACCGCCTCGCGCAGGCGCTGCGCGGCCGCCGCCGCGTCGCCCGCCTTGAGCAGCTCGTTGCCGAGCGAATAGCGCAGCAGCGCGTTGTCGCGCGGGCCACCGAGCAGTTTTTCCAGATTGGCGATGATCGCGGCGCTCATTTAACATGCTCCTTCGTCGCAGAGAGAGGAGTGAAGAGTAAGGAGTGAGGAGCTAAAACCTCGCGCAACCCTGCTCCTCACTCCGCTCTCCTTACTCCTCACTTTGGGACACTATTATGGCAAAAACGATCATCTCCACCGCCGGCGCGCCGGCCGCCATCGGCACCTACTCGCAGGCGGTGAAGGTCGGCGACACCGTCTACCTCTCCGGCCAGATCGGCCTCGACCCGCAGAGCGGCCAGATGGTCGACGGCATCGACGCGCAGATCGTGCGCGTCTTCGACAACCTGAAGGCGGTCGCCGAGGCGGTTGGCGGCTCGCTCGCCGACGTCGTCAAGCTGAACGTCTTCCTCACCGACCTCGGCCATTTCGCCAAGGTCAACGAGACCATGGCCAGGTATTTCCAGCAGCCCTACCCGGCGCGCGCCGCCATCGGCGTCGCCTCGCTGCCGCGCGGCGCGCTGGTCGAGGCCGACGCGGTGATGGTGCTCGGGCAGTAATGCCCGGCGGCGGCATCGGCGCGGCGCCGGCGCTGGCGGAGAAGCTCGGGAAGCTCGGCCTCGTCCGCGGCGACGATCTCGTCCTGCACCTGCCGCTGCGCTACGAGGACGAGACGCGCTGCTTCGCCATCGCCGAGGCGCCGCCGGGCGAGCCGGTGCAGGTCGAGGCGCGCGTCGTCGATGTCGCGGTGCAGTTCCGGCCGCGCCGCCAGTTGGTCGCGCGCGTGCGCGACGCGGCCGGCGACGAGCTGGCGCTGCGCTTCCTCAATTTCTACGGCAGCCAGACCAAGCAGCTCGAAGGCGCGCGCGACGACGGTCGCCCGTTGCGCCTGTTCGGCGAGATCCGCCAGGGCTTTCTCGGGCCGGAGATGGTGCATCCGCGCTATCGCGTGGTCGACGCGGCGGCGCCGCTGCCGACGGCGCTGACGCCGGTCTATCCGACTACCGCCGGCGTCTCGCAGACGGCGCTCAGGAAACTGATCGGCGCGGCGCTCGCCGACGCCGACCTCGGCGAGCCGTTCGCGGCCGACGCCGGCTGGCTCGAGCGCCACGGCCTGGCCGGCTTCGCCGACGCCGTGCGCTACCTGCACCACCCGCCGCCGGGCGCGCCGCTCGCCGCCCTGCAGTCGCGCGATCATCCGGCCTGGCGGCGCATCAAGTTCGACGAGGCGCTGGCGCAGCAGCTCTCGCTGCGCCGCGCCTTCCTCGCCCGCCGCGAGCGCGGCGCGCCGGTGCTGGCCGCCGCCGGCGAGCTCGGCCGGCAGTTGCTCGGCCGTCTGCCCTTCGCGCTCACCGGCGCGCAGCGGCGCGTCGTTGCCGAGATCGAGCGCGACCTGGTGCAGCCTTTTCCGATGCAGCGCCTGTTGCAGGGCGATGTCGGCAGCGGCAAGACCATCGTCGCCGCGCTCGCCGCCTGCCGCGCCATCGAGGCCGGCTGGCAGGCGGCGTTCATGGCGCCGACCGAGATCCTCGCCGAGCAGCACTACCTCAAGCTGAAAAGCTGGCTGGAACCGCTCGGCGTGCGCGTGGCCTGGCTGTCCGGCAGCCTCAAGTCGGCGGCGAAGAAGGCGATGCAGGCCGAGGCCGCGGCCGGCGCGCAGCTCGTCGTCGGCACGCACGCGCTGATCCAGGACGCGGTCGACTTCGCCCGGCTCGGGCTGGCCATCGTCGACGAGCAGCACCGCTTCGGCGTGCAGCAGCGCCTCGCGCTGCGCAGGAAGGGGAGCGGCGCCGTCCCGCACCAGTTGATGATGTCGGCGACGCCGATCCCGCGCACGCTGGCCATGAGCTACTACGCCGACCTCGACGTCTCGGTGCTCGACGAACTGCCGCCGGGACGCACGCCGGTGAAGACCAAGCTGATCGCCGACGCGCGCCGCGACGAGGTGATCGCCGCTGTGCGCGCGGCTGTGGCCGAGGGCCGGCAGGCGTATTGGGTGTGTCCGCTGATCGAGGAGTCGGAGAAGCTGCAGTTGCAGACCGCGCTGGAGACGCACGCGGTCCTTTCCGAGGAACTGGCCGGCCTCTCCGTCGGCCTCGTGCACGGCCGGCTGAAGGCCGACGAGAAGGCGGCGACGATGGCCGCCTTCGCCGCCGGCAAGATCGACGTGCTGGTGGCGACGACGGTCATCGAGGTCGGCGTCGACGTGCCCAACGCCAGCCTGATGGTGATCGAGCACGCCGAGCGCTTCGGCCTCTCGCAGTTGCACCAGTTGCGCGGCCGGGTCGGCCGCGGCGCACACGAGTCGGTGTGCGCGCTGCTCTATTCCGGGCCGCTGTCGGAAATGGCGCGCGCCCGGCTGAAGATCGTCTTCGAGAACACCGACGGCTTCGCGATCGCGCGCGAGGATCTGCGCCTGCGCGGTCCCGGCGAATTCATCGGCAGCCGGCAGAGCGGCGTGCCGCTCTTGCGCTACGCGGACCTCGAAGCCGACGCCGACCTCGTCGAGCTGGCCCGCGGCATGGCCGAGCGCCTGCTGGCCGACGATCCGGCCGGCGTCGCGCGCCATCTCGAGCGCTGGCTCGGGTCGCGCGAGGAATTGCTGAAGGCTTGAAGGAGAGCGTCATGAGCAACCAGTACGAACTGATGCGCGCGGCGCGCTTCCGGCCGCTGTTCTGGACGCAGTTCCTCGGCGCCTTCAACGACAACCTGTACAAGAACGCGCTGATCGTCCTGCTCACCTTCCAGACCGCGCAGTGGACGACGCTGCGCCCGGAAATCCTCGCCAACCTGGCGGCCGGCATCTTCATCCTGCCCTTCTTCCTCTTCTCCGCCACCGCCGGGCAGCTCGCCGACAAGCTCGACAAGGCGCGGCTGGCGCGCCTGGTCAAGGTGCTGGAGATGGGCATCATGCTCGTCGCCGCCGCCGGCTTCGCGCTGCACAGCCTGGCGTTGCTGCTCGCCGCGCTGTTCCTGCTCGGCCTGCATTCGACGCTGTTCGGGCCGGTGAAGTACGCGATCCTGCCGCAGCACCTGAAGGAGGAGGAACTGATCGGCGGCAACGCGCTGGTCGAGGCCGGCACCTTCGTCGCCATCCTCGTCGGCACGCTCGCCGGCGGGCTGCTCGCCGGCGCCGGGCTCGATCCGTTGTGGATCGCGCTGGCCGGGCTGGCGGTGGCCGGGGCCGGCTATCTCGCCAGCCGCGGCATCCCGGCCGCGCCGCCGCCGGCGCCGGAACTGCGCGTCAACCCGAATCCGCTGACCGAGACCTGGCGCAACATCGGCTTCGCGCGCGAGAACCGCACCGTCTTCCTCTCCATCCTCGGCATCTCCTGGTTCTGGCTCTACGGCGCGCTCTTCCTCGCGCAGATGCCGGCCTACGGCAAGAACGTGCTCGGCGGCGGCGAGGCGACGGTGACGCTGCTGCTCGCCGTGTTCACCGTCGGCATCGGCGCCGGTTCGCTGCTCTGCGAGCGGCTGTCGGCGCGGCAGGTCGAGCTCGGGCTGGTGCCCTTCGGCTCGCTCGGGCTGACGCTGTTCGGCCTTGATCTCGCGCTCGCTTCGATGGCGCTGCCGCCGCCGACGGCGCCGCTTGCCGTCGGCGCGCTGCTGGCGCAGCCGCAGGTCTGGCGCATCCTCGCCGACCTCATGCTGCTCGGCGTCTTCGGCGGCTTCTTCATCGTGCCGCTCTACGCGCTGGTGCAACTGCGCAGCGCGCCCGAGCACCGCGCCCGCATCATCGCCGCCAACAACATCGTGAACGCCGCGTTCATGGTCGCCGGCGCGCTCGCCGCCGCCGGCCTGCTCGGCGCCGGGCTGTCGATCCCGGCGCTGTTCGCCGTCGCCGCCGTCGGCAACGCCGCCGTCGCCCTCTACATCTACCGGCTGGTGCCGGAGTTCCTGCTGCGCTTCCTCGCCTGGCTGCTGATCCACACCGTCTACCGGCTGCAGAAGCGCGGCGTCGAGCACATCCCGCACGAGGGGGCGGCGCTCGTCGTCTGCAACCACGTCAGCTTCGTCGACCCGGTGATCCTGATGGCGGTGTCGCCGCGGCCGATCCGTTTCGTCATGGATCACCGCATCTTCCGCACGCCGATCATCTCCTTCATCTTCCGCCACAGCCGGGCCATCCCCATCGCGCCGGCGAAGGAGGACCCGGCGATGATGGAACGGGCCTTCGCCGAGGCGGCGCAGGCGCTGGCCGACGGTGAGCTGGTCGGCATCTTCCCCGAGGGGCGGATCACCGACAGCGGCGAGCTCTACCCCTTCCGCCCCGGCGTCACGCGCATCCTCGCCGACAATCCGGTGCCGGTCGTCCCGCTCGCGCTGCAGGGCCTGTGGGGCAGCTTCTTCTCCCGGAAGGGCGGGCCGGCGATGACCAAACCGTTCCGCCGCGGCCTGTTCTCGAAGATCGCCGTCGTCGGCGCGCCGCCGGTGCCGGCGGCCGAGGCGACGCCGGCGCGGCTGCAGGAGATCGTGCAGGCGCTGCGCGGCGACTGGAAGTAGGGCGGGGGGAATTCCCCGGTCTGCGGCCGGATGGCCTAAAATCCGCCCTCATGGAACTTCGCTTCGATCAGGTCCGCGTCAAGCTCGATCTCTACGAAAAGCTGATGCGGCTGGACAAGCCGATCGGCATCCTGCTGCTGCTCTGGCCGACGCTGTGGGCCTTGTGGCTCTCGGCCGACGGGCGGCCGGACTGGACGGTCGTCTGGGTCTTCATCCTCGGCACCGTGCTGATGCGTTCGGCCGGCTGCGTCATCAACGATTACGCCGACCGCGATTTCGACCGGCACGTCGAGCGCACCAGGGAGCGCCCGCTGACCGCCGGCCGGGTGACGACGCGGGAGGCGCTGGCGCTGTTCACCGTGCTCTGCCTGCTCTCCTTTGTGCTGGTCCTGGCGCTCGGCCGGCCGCTGGTCGTCTGGCTGTCGATCCCGGCGCTCTTCCTCGCGGCCAGCTATCCCTTCACCAAGCGTTTCCTCGCCGTGCCGCAGGCTTACCTCGGCGTCGCCTTCGGCTTCGGCATCCCGATGGCCTATGCGGCGCACCTCGGCGGCGTGCCGCTCGAAGGCTGGCTGCTGCTGCTCGCCAACGTTTTCTGGGCGGTCGCCTACGATACCGAGTATGCGATGGTCGACCGCGACGACGATCTGAAGATCGGCATCAAGACCTCGGCGATCACCTTCGGCCGCTTCGATGTCGCCGCCGTCATGATCTGCTACGGGGCGACGCTCGCCGTCATCGCCTGGCTCGGCGGCCGCTACGCGATGGGCTGGCCGTTCTACGCCGGGCTGCTCGTCGCCGCCGGCATGATGCTGCTGCACTACACCTGGATTCGCGGCCGTGAGCGGATGTCCTGCTTCCGGGCCTTCATGCACAACAATTGGGTCGGCGGCGTCATCTTCGCCGGCATTGCGCTGGATTTCCTGCTTCGATGAAATACGACGACCTGCGCGACTTCGTCGCCCGCCTGGAACAGCTCGGCGAACTGAAGCGCGTCGCCGTCGAGGTCGATCCTGCGCTCGAAATGACCGAGATCTGCGACCGCGTGCTGCGCGCCGGCGGCCCGGCGATCCTCTTCGAGAAGCCGAAAGGCCACGCCATGCCGGTGCTCGCCAACCTCTTCGGCACGCCGCGCCGCGTCGCGCTCGGCATGGGCCAGGACAGCCTGGAGGCGCTGCGCGAGGTCGGCCGCACTCTCGCCTACCTGAAAGAGCCGGAGCCGCCGCGGGGGCTGAAGGACGCCTGGGACAAGCTGCCGATGCTGAAGCAGGTGCTGTCGATGGCGCCCAAGGTCGTCTCCTCGGCGCCGTGCCAGGAAATCGTCTGGGAAGGCCAGGACGTCGACCTCGGCCGCCTGCCGATCCAGCACTGCTGGCCGGGCGACGTGGCGCCGCTGATCACCTGGGGGCTGACCGTCACGCGCGGCCCGATGAAGCCGCGGCAGAACCTCGGCATCTACCGCCAGCAGGTGCTCGGCCCGAACCGGCTGATCATGCGCTGGCTGGCGCACCGCGGCGGCGCGCTCGATTTCCGCGACCACTGCGCGAAGTTTCCCGGCCAGCCCTATCCGGTGGCGGTGGCGCTCGGCGCCGACCCGGCGACCATCCTCGGCGCCGTGACGCCGGTGCCGGACACGCTGTCCGAATACCAGTTCGCCGGCCTGCTGCGCGGTTCGCGCACCGAGCTGGTCAAGTGCATCGGCAGCGACCTGCAGGTGCCGGCTTCCGCCGAGATCGTGCTCGAAGGCGTCATCCATCCCGGCGACACGGCGCTGGAGGGCCCCTACGGCGACCACACCGGCTACTACAACGAGCGGGCCGAATTCCCGGTGTTCACCGTCGAGCGCATCACCATGCGCAGGAATCCGATCTACCACAGCACCTACACCGGCAAGCCGCCGGACGAGCCGGCGATGCTCGGCGTGGCGCTGAACGAGGTGTTCGTGCCGATCCTGCAGAAGCAGTTCCCGGAGATCGTCGACTTCTACCTGCCGCCCGAGGGCTGCTCGTACCGGCTGGCCGCGGTCAGCATCCGGAAGCAGTACGCCGGCCACGCCAAGCGCGTGATGTTCGGCATCTGGTCCTTCCTGCGCCAGTTCATGTACACCAAGTTCATCGTCGTCGTGGACGACGACGTCGACGTGCGCGACTGGAAGGAAGTGATCTGGGCGATGACCACGCGCGTCGACGCGGCGCGCGACACGCTGATCGCCGAGAACACGCCGATCGACTACCTCGACTTCGCGTCGCCGGTGGCCGGCCTGGGCAGCAAGATGGGCATCGACGCGACCAACAAGTGGCCGGGCGAGACGGAGCGCGAATGGGGGCGCACCATCGTCATGGACGCGGCGGTGAAGCGCCGCGTCGACGCGATGTGGCAGGAACTCGGCCTGTAGCCGGCACCGGAAAAGGAAACCGATGAACGACGACCCGAACCTCGACGGCGCCCGCGCCTGGTGCCACGTGATCTACGCGCTGCACGCCTTCTCGGTGCTCACCGGCATCTTCGGCGCGGTCAGCGTGATCGGCGCCTTCCTCGTCGGCTGGCCGTCGATCATCGCCGTCATCCTCAACTACCTGAAGCGCGGCGACGTCGCCGGCACCTGGCTGGACAGCCATTTCCGCTGGCAGATCCGCACCTTCTGGTTCGCCGCGCTGTGGGTGCTGATCGCCATCGTGCTCGCCTTCACCATCGTCGGCCTGGTGCCGGCGCTGATCATCGCCGGCGTCGTCACCGTCTGGCTGATCTACCGCGTCGCCCGCGGCTGGCTGGCGCTCAACGCCGGCCAGCCGATCGACGCCTGACCGGCGAGGGGGCGGCATGGACGAGAAGCCGCCTGGCGAACGCTTCCGCCCCTACGGCGCCGCCGACCTGGCGGCGGTGCTCGACCGCATGGCCGCCGAGGCGGCGGCGCTGCTCGCCGGCGCCGAGGAACCGCTGCTGCTCGGCATCCTGCGCCGCGGCGCGCCGCTCGCCGAGAGGCTGCAAGCGCGGCTGCGCGACCGCTTCGGCCTCGACGTGCCGCGCCACGAGCTGAAGCTCAAGCGCTACGGCGATGACCTGACCCTGCTGCACCCCGACACCCGGCTCACCGAGAGCGCCGAGTTCGCCGCGCTCGACGTTTCGCGCGCCACCATCCTCGTCGTCGACGACGTGCTCTACCAGGGGCACTCGCTCGCCCGCGTCCTCGGCTACCTGTCGCAGCGCCGGGCGCCGACGATCCGCGCCGCGGTGCTGGTCGACCGCTGCTGCGGCCGTCTGCCGATCGCCGCCGACATCGTCGGCGTCCGCCTGCAGGTGGCGCCGGGCGACGTCGTCGAGTGCAACGTGCCGCCCTACGAGGACGATTTCGCGATCGACGTGCTGCGCCCGCTGCGCGGCTGACGCCGCTTTTCATCGGAGGTTTCCGCGATGCCCTACGTCAATATCAAGATCACCCGCGAAGGCGCCACCGCCGAGCAGAAGGCCCGCCTCATCGCCGGCGTCACCGCCCTCCTGCAGGAGGTGCTGAACAAGAACCCGGCGACCACGGTGGTGGTCATCGACGAGGTGGAGACGGACAACTGGGGCATCGGCGGCGAGAGTGTGACCGTGCGCCGCGCCCGCGGCGCCTAGCCGCTCAGCGTTCCGCCACCCACTGCACCAGCGCGTCGAGCGGCGCCGCGCCGTTCTTCATGCGCGCATCGTTGATGAAGCCGACCACCACCCAGCGCCGGCCGCCGGCGTCGAGCACATAGCCGGCGACGGCACGCACGCCGTCGAGGTAGCCGGTCTTCAGGTGCGCGCGGCCGGCCGCCGGGCCGTCCTGCAGGCGCTTCTTCAGCGTGCCGTCGGCGCCGGCGATCGGCAGCGAGGCGATCAGCTCGGGCATGACCGGGCTCTTCCAGGCGGCGAGCAGCAGGCGGCCGAGGCCCTCGGCGGTGAGCCGTTCGTCCTGCGAGAGGCCGGAGCCGTTGTCGAGCACGCTGCCGGCGACGCCCTTTCCCGCCAGCCAGCGGTCGACCGCGGCGCGCGCCGCCTCCGGCGTCGCCGGCCGCGTCGCGGCGAGCGAGAGGAAGACCTGGCGGGCGGCGACGTTGTTGCTCCACTTGTTCACGTTGCGCACGATCTCGGCGAGCGGCGGCGATTCGTGCGCGAACAGGAGGTGCGCGCCGGCCGGCGTGTCGCCGGCGCGCACCCGGCCGGCGAAGTGTCCGCCCAGCTCGCGCCAGAGCGCGCGGAAGAGCTGTTCGACCTGGCGGTCGGCCGGCCACGGCGCGAGGTGCAGCGTCTTTTCGCCGCAGCGCGCGGAATAGCCGCCGGCGAGCGCCAGCGTGCCGCCGTCGACGGCGATGCGCAGGCGTTCGCGCCAGCCGGCGCACGGCCCGTCGTCGAGGGCCAGGCGGTTGTCGATGCGCACGCCGTCGGCCGGATTCTCGGCGAAGACGCGCACGCGCCGCGCCGCGTCGTCCGGCAGCAGGCCGACGCGCAGGCTCTTGTGGTCGATGAGCAGCGCGTCGGCGCCGGCGTTGTAGGCGCGCAGCGGCTGTCCGTCGAAGGCGCCGGGATCGTGCGGCGGCAGGTGGAAGGCGCTGCGGTCGAGGACGAGGTCGCCGTCGATCGCGTCGACGCCGCGGTTCTTCAGCCGGCGCAGAAGCTGCGAGAAGCGTTCGAGGTCGAGCCCGGGGTCGCCGCTGCCGCGCAGGTAGAGGTTGCCGGCGAGCCGTCCGTCCCCGGCCGGGCCGTCGGCGAGCACCTCGGTCTGCCAGGTGTGCGCCGGGCCGAGCAGTTCGAGCGCGGCGTAGGTGGTCACCAGCTTCATCGTCGAGGCCGGGTTCATCGGCCGGCCGGCGTTGTGCGCGACCAGCGGCCGCTCGGCGTCGACGCGCTGCACGAAGAAGGCGGCGTTGGCCGGCGGCACGCCGCCCGCGCGCAGCGCGGCGGCGACCGGCGCCGGCGGCGCGGCGGCGGCGAGGCCGGCGGTAAAGACGAGGAGAACGGCGGCGAGGCCGCGACGGGACGACGGCGGGAAGGGGCGGAGCGGCATGAGCGGGAGGCGTTGCGGCGGGTTTGCTAATATTGCCGCACTTCACGGTTCGTGGGAACGACAGAGCGAGGACATGCTTGAGAAACGGCGCCACCAGCGCATCCGCTTCGACGAACCGCTGCCGATGAGGATCGGCCACCACGGCGCCCGCGCCGCCGGCGCGCTCGAAAACCTCTCGCTCGGCGGCCTGATGTTCCGCACCGGGCTGCCGCTGTCGGTCGGCGAAACCATCGGCTGCGAGTTCCGCGTCTTCGCGTCGCCGCTGATCGACCTCGCCGCGGTGGTCGCCAGCCGCGTCGGCGCCGGGCTCTACGGCGCCCGCTTCCAGGCCGGGCCGATGAGCCGCCACCTGATCGACGACGCGATCAACGACGCCATCGACCAGGGCAAGGCCGGCATCGTCTCGCTCCACGAACTGCCCGGCGGCCGGGTGATGCGCGTGACCGGCGCATTGACCGCCGGCCACCGCAACGACTTCATGCACGGCGTCGAGCGCGTCGGCGTTGTCGAGATCGACCTCGCCGGCGTGACGCTGATCGACGCCGCCGGCCTCGCCCTGTGCCGCCTCGCCATCGACCGCTTCGACGTGCGCATCGCGCGGCGTTCGCCGTGCGTCGAGGCTGCCTGGCCGCCGTCCGACGCTTTCGACCCTGCCCACCGACCATGAACGAAGCCGAGATCGCCACCGTTACCGAGCGGGTCCGCGCGGCCCTGCGCACCGTCATCGACCCCGAGGCCGGCATGAACGTCGTCGACCTCGGTCTCGTCTACGCCATCGAGGTCGACGACGCCGGCGTGCGCGTCGCCCTGACCATGACCTCGCCGACCTGCCCGATGGGCGACCTGATCGTCGACGAGGCGCGGCAGGCGGTCGCCGCCGTGCTGCCGGCCGGCAGCGCGCTCGCTGTCGATCTGGTCTGGGAGCCGCCGTGGGGGCCGCAGCGGATGAGCGCGCAGGCGCGCGCCCACTTCGGCTGGGAGGACTGAGCCATGAGCATGCCGACGACGGGCGGACTGCCGGTGGCGTGGCGCGTGCCGCTGCTCGTGCTCGGCATGCTGTCGCTTCTCACCGGCGTCGCCGCCGGCCTGCTGCGCGCCGGCTGGGGCGTGCCGCTGCCCGATCCGGCGCTCGCCGCCGACCACGGCCCGCTGATGGCCGCCGCCTTCTTCGGCACGGTGATCGGCCTCGAACGCGCCGTCGCCCACGGCCGCCTGTGGGCCTTCCTGTCGCCGCTGCTGGCCGGCGCCGGCGGGCTGCTGCTGATCGGCGGCGCACCGGCGCCGGCGGCGCTGAGTTCGCTCGCCGGCGGCGGCGCGCTGCTGACGCTGGCGACGCTCGCCGCGGCGCGCCGGCAGCCGGCGCTGCACACGCGCGTGCTGGTGCTCGCTTCCGCGCTTGCCGCCGTCGCGCCGCTGGTCTGGCTGGCCGACGCGCGGACCGCGGCCACCGCCGGCTGGGCCGGCTTCCTGGTGCTCACCATCGCCGGCGAGCGCCTCGAACTGTCGCGCTTCCTGCCGCCGTCGCCGGCCGCGCGCCGGGTCTTCGTCGCCATCGTCGGCCTGCTGCTGCTCGGCGTCGCCGCTTCCTGGGCCGGGGACGGCGGCCTGCGCCCGTTCGGCGCCGGCCTCGTCGCGCTGGCGCTGTGGCTGCTGCGCCAGGACGTGGCCCGGCGCACCGTGCGCCAGCGGGGGCTGACCCGCTTCATCGCCGTCTGCCTGCTCTCCGGCTACTTCTGGCTGTTCGTCGGCGGCGCGCTGCTCGTCGTCCAGCCGCCGCTGGTGCTGCTCATGGACGCGGCGCTGCACGCCGTCTTCGTCGGCTTCGTGCTGGCCATGGTCTTCGGCCACGCGCCGATCATCTTCCCGGCCATCGTGCGCGTGAATCTCCCCTACCGGCCGCGCTTCTACCTGCCGCTGCTGGTCCTGCACGCCTCGCTGCTGCTGCGCGTCGGCGGCGATCTCGCCGGCGACGTGCAGTTGCGCGCCTGGGGCGCGGCCGGCAACGCGCTGTGCATCGCGCTCTTCGTCCTGACCATGGCGGCCGCGGCCGTCGCCGGCCGGCGCGCGGGCGCCGGCGGCTCGCCGGACGATGCCGGCCCGGCCGCCGGCCGACGCTGACGGCCGCCGGCCGCGATTCGCCCCCGCGTTCCACCCCGAAAAACCCCGCCGCACCGCCCCGGAAATCCTTCCGCCCCCGGTAGCAGGGCCTGCCGGCGGCGCCTCGGCCGGCGGTGCCGGAATTTTTTCATTCGTCAGACTGGCGTCAGTTTCAGGTAAGACTTCGTCAGAATAATGCCATTCGTGGTTCTCCCGGCGTTGCCGGGAGGAGCGCTAAATCCACACACAAAAAGGAGGCGACATGAACGACCAAGGCAAGGCCTACTGGTCGGCAACCCTCGGGTTGCTCGGCAAGATTCTGGTCATCTGGTTCATCTGTTCATTCGGCGCGGGCATCCTGTTCGCGGACGCACTGAACAGCATCAAGCTCGGCGGCTATCCGCTCGGCTTCTGGTTTGCACATCAGGGTTCGATCTACATCTTCATCGCGCTGATCTTCTTCTACGCGAAAAAGATGGGCGACATCGACCGCAAGTTCGACGTCCACGAAGACTAAGGGGAACGACACATGGATCTGCAAACCACAATCTACCTGGTGGTCGGCGCCAGCTTCGCGCTGTACATCGGCATCGCCATCTGGGCGCGCGCCGGCTCCACCAGCGAGTTCTACGTCGCCGGCGGCGGCGTGCACCCGGTCATGAACGGGATGGCGACGGCGGCCGACTGGATGTCGGCGGCCTCGTTCATCTCGATGGCCGGCCTGATCGCCAACATGGGCTACGGCGGCGGTCTCTTCCTGATGGGCTGGACCGGCGGCTACGTGCTTCTCGCCATGCTGCTCGCCCCGTACCTGCGGAAGTTCGGCAAGTTCACCGTGCCGCAGTTCATCGGCGACCGCTTCTACTCGAAGTCGGCCTCGACGGTGGCGGTGATCTGCCTGCTGACGGCGTCGATCACCTACATCATCGGCCAGATGACCGGCGTCGGCGTCGCCTTTTCGCGCTTCCTCGGCGTCTCGTCGGAAACCGGCATCTACGTCGGCATGGGCATCGTGTTCCTCTACGCGGTGTTCGGCGGCATGAAGGGCATCACCTATACCCAGGTCGCCCAGTACGTCGTGCTGATCTGTGCCTACATCATTCCGGCGATCTTCATCTCGCTGCACCTCACCGGTAATCCGATTCCGCAGCTCGGCCTCGGCTCCAACATGTCGGGCACGGACACGGCGCTGCTCGTCCGCCTCGACCAGGTGATCACCGACCTCGGCTTCGGCAAGTACACGACGACGACGGCCGGCAGCACGCTGAACATGTTCGTCTACACGATGTCGCTGATGATCGGCACGGCCGGCCTGCCGCACGTGATCATGCGCTTCTTCACCGTGCCGAAGGTCGCCGACGCGCGCGCCTCCGCCGGCTGGGCGCTGGTCTTCATCGCGCTGCTGTACACGACCGCCCCGGCCGTCGCCGCGATGGCCAAGTACAACCTGCACGCCACGGTGAACACCGCCGTCGCCAGCGGGGGCGATCTGTACGCGCCGGAAAACAGCATCAAGTACGACGAGCGTCCGGACTGGATGAAGCGCTGGGAAACGACCGGCCTCTTGAAGTTCGAGGACAAGAACGGTGACGGCCGCATCCAGTACTACAACTCCGCGACCAAGAACCCGGACGCCAAGGCCAAGGCCGACGCCGCCGGCTGGAACGGCAACGAGCTGACGGTCAACGCCGACATCATCGTGCTCGCCAATCCGGAAATCGCGCTGTTGCCGAACTGGGTTATCGCGCTCGTCGCCGCCGGCGGTCTCGCCGCCGCGCTGTCGACCGCCGCCGGCCTGCTGATGGCCATCTCCGCCGCCGTCTCGCACGATCTGATCAAGGGCGTGTTCATGCCGAACATCAGCGAGAAGAACGAGCTGCTCGCCGGCAAGATCTTGATGGCCGTGGCCATCGTCATCTCCGGCTGGCTCGGCCTGAATCCGCCAGGATTCGCCGCCGGTACCGTGGCCTTGGCCTTCGGCATCGCGGCCTCCTCGCTGTTCCCGGCGATCATGATGGGCATCTTCTCGAAGAAGATGAACAAGGAAGGCGCCATGGCCGGCATGCTGGCGGGCCTCTTCATCACCCTGTTCTACGTGTTCGCGCACAAGGGCATCTTCTTCATCAAGGGCACCGAGTACCTCGGCCTGATCGGCGGCGCCAACAGCTTCTTCGGCATCACGCCGGAAGCCTTCGGCGCGATCGGCGCGTGCGTCAACTTCGCCGTCGCCTTCCTCGTCGACAAGGTGACGAAGGAGCCGCCGGAGCACATCCAGGCGCTGGTCGAAAGCGTCCGCGTGCCGCGCGGCGCCAAGGCCGTCGATGGGGCGCACATCTGAGCGTCGATCGGCGTATAGTGGTGGCCGTTCGCCCCTCCGGCGGCGGCCACGGCCAGGAAAGCCCCGCCGGTTGTCAGGCGGGGCTTTTTTTCCTGGCCTCTCCGTTTCAACGAACGTTGCGGCTCCGTCGCGGAGCCGCGGGAGTGGTGAATGCAATTCGATGTCAGCGTTGCCATGACGTGGCTGTTGTTCCTGGCGCTGTTCCCGATGGCCTTCTTCTGGCTGCGTCGGGCCTGGCGCATCGTGTTCCGGCGCGACTATTCGGAGGTCGCGCTCAGGCGCGGCGAGCCGCCGCCGGACGCGGCGAAGTTCGCCCCCTATACCGCCGCGGTCAACCTCGTCGCCGGCGGCATCGCGGCGGCGGTGATCGTCATGGTCGTCGTCGGCGGCGTGGCCTACGAGACGTGGACGGCGATCGCCGGTTCGACGATCTGGATGAAGTTCATCGCCGACTTCATCGTCAGCCGCCATGCGCGGCCGATCTGGGGCGAGAACAAAAAGATGAAGAAAGCCGAACAGGCGAAATGAATGCCGCCGGACCGCCTGCAGGCCGGTGCCGACCGATGGGACGGACATGGCGGCGCGGACGGGCAAGGCCCCATAGAGGGCTGCCTGCGTAACCCGGGCCGGCGCGCCGCCGGTCCCTGCAATGGAGGAGGCGGTAGTGGACGTGATTTTCGCGAAGACGCCGAAAGGGGTTTCCGAAATGGGGACCCGCAGCGGCGGGCTGACGCCGCGTGTGCGGCGCATCCTGATCATGGTCGACGGCAGGCGCTCGGTCGAGGAGCTGCGGGCGATGGCGCTCGCCGACGATCTGACGCGCACGCTCGGCATGCTCGAGGAAGAGGGCTACATCGCCGTGGCCAGGACCGTGGAGGCGGCGCCGGCCGACGACGCGCTCCCCGCCTTCCGCGAGCTGCCCGAGTCTCCCGATCCGAAGGATCTGGAGATGGCGCGGCACTTCATCGTGAACACGCTGCGGACCTTCTGTGGGCCGATGTCCCACATCGGCATCGTCGAGGCCGCCTTCACGGCCGAGACGCACGCCGAGCTGCGCGAGGTCTTCGGCCCCTGGAGCCGCGCCATCGTCGAGACGCGCGATGGACGGCGGCGGGCCGAGGAACTGCGTGCCGAACTGCTCAGGGTGATCTGAGCGTCCCCGGAAAACAGCGGCGCGGCCCTGCGCCTCCCAGGGAGGGGGCCGGCGTTCAGTCGGGATAGATCAGATCGACGCGCCGCATCCGGCTGCGGCACTCGGCTGTGCGGCAGGCCGTGCCCCGCTTCTCGCTGCCGACGCCGTAGCTGCGGATCTGCGAGCGGCCGACGCCGAACGAGGTGAGCACTTCCGCCACGGCCGTCGTGCGCCGCTCGGCGATGGCCAGGTTGTAGGAACGGCTGCCGAGGTGGTCGGTGTGGCCGACCAGCGTGACGCTGAGGCGGCGATTCTCCTTCAGGCGCCCGGCGTGCGCGCGCAGCTTGCGCCGCCCTTCGTCGTCGACCGCGGCGGCGCCGGAAGCGAAGAAGATCCGGTCCGTGTCGGGGATGTCCGGCGCCGCGGGGACCGCTGCGGCCGGCGGCGCATCCTGCGTTTCGGCAGCGGCCGGCGGCGCTGCGTCCGCCGGCGCCGCGGTCGTTGCCGCGGGCTCGGGCGCGCGGCGCGCGGCGGCCTCCGGTGCGGCGGTCGCCGCCGCGTCGGGCCGGGGCGGCTGGCCGCCGCAGGCGGCGAGCGCGGCGAGCAGCGCCAGCGCCGCCAGGCCTTGCCGGGCGGGCAGGAACCCGGTTCGTTCGGCCGGAGTCGGAAGAAAAGAGGAGGCGTTTTTCGGGGGTGGGGATACGGGCATCGCTGATTTGCTGCATCAAGGGCGATCCATTATATTGAGCACCCCCTCGAGTGCAAGTTCGTCGTGTCGGCGGCATCTCCGCCGGCGCATCCGTCCGTGAGCTCGCGCCCCGCCGCGATCCTTCACAGGAGCAATAACAATGAGCAGACGCCCCCTGCGCATCGGACTTTCCGCGCGCATCTACCACCCGCAGGCCGGCGCCAAGGGCCTGCAGTCGAAATCGCTGCAGTACCTCGAACAGTCGGTGGCGCACTGGGTTATGTCGCGCGAGGTGATGGTCTTCATGATCCCCTCGGTGAGCGGCGACGGCATCGTCCACCGCAGCAGCATCCGCCTCTCCGACTACCCGCAGTACCTCGACGGGCTGGTGCTGCAGGGCGGCGCCGACGTTGCGCCGCAGTGCTACGGCGAGGAACCGCTCAACCCGGACTGGGCCGGCGACCGCCTGCGCGACGCCTACGAGATGGAGCTGCTGCACGAGTTCATGGAGGCCGGCAAGCCGGTGCTCGGCATCTGCCGCGGCGCGCAGTTGATCAACGTCGCGCTGGGCGGCACGCTCTACCAGGACATCGCCAGCCAGTACGAGGGCGCGGCCGTGCACGTGCACGAGGACTACGACCGCCATTCGCACGAGATCGTCTGGGACGACGACTCCGGTTTCGCCAAGCTCTTCCCCGCGCTGCGCCGCGGCGGCACCGTGTCCATCCACCACCAGGCGATCCGCACGCTCGGCCGCGGCCTGCGCGTCGAGGCGCGCGGCGCCGACGACGGCCTGATCGAGGCGGTGCGCCTCGAAGGCCGGCCCTACGTGCTCGGCCTGCAGTGGCACCCGGAGTTCCATCCGCCGGGCGCCTCCGGCCTGCTCGACTGCACGCCGATCCTCGACGAGTTCCTCAACGCCGCGCGAGGCCGACGATGGTGAGCGCCCGCCCGACGATCCGGTCCGGGAGCGCGTCATGACCGAGCTGCTGCAGTGGCCGCGCCGTCTCTGGGAGGCGACGCAGGAGCGTCTTTTCTTCCTGCCGCCGTTCCCCGACCAGATCGACTCGCTGGCGCTGTTCAGCCTGCTCCTCGTCGCCGGCCTGCTCATCGGCGAAACCCTGCACGCCCGGCTGCGCTGGCCGCGGCTGATCGGCTACGTGCTCGCCGGCACCTTCTTCGGCCCGTCGCTGCTCGGCTGGATCGGCGTCGAGGCGCTGGCGCAGGCGCGGCCGATCGCCGACGCGGCGCTCGGCCTGCTGCTGCTCGAAGCCGGCCGCCGCCTCGATCTGCGCTGGCTGGCCAGCAATCCGGCGCTGCTGCGCGGCGCCGTCGGCGACATCGCGCTTTCGTTCATCGCCATCTACCTCTTCGCCAGCCTGGTCGTCGGCCTGTCGCCGGTGTGGGCGGCGGCGACGGCGGCGGTGACCATGGCCTCGGCGCCGGCGGTGGTGCTGCTCACGGTCGAGGAATCGAAGGCGCAGGGCCAGGTCACCGAGCGCGTCGTCCTCTATTCCTCGCTCGCCTCGGCGGTGTCCTTCGTCCTCTTCGCCTTCGTCCTCGGCATCGTGCACAGCGAGCTCGCCGGCAACTGGCTGAACGCCGTCGCGCATCCGGTCTGGGTGGTCGTCGGCGGCAGCGCCATCGCCTGGTTCGTGTCGCGCTTCGCGCTCGCCGTCGCCGCCCGCCTGCCGAAGCGTTCGCTGGCGCAGGTCTTCATCCTCGTCGCCAGCGCGCTGTTCGCCGTCGGCCTGGCGCGCATGCTGGCCGTGCCGGTGTTCCTGACGCTGTTCCTGATGGGCGCGCTGCTCGCCTTCCGCGACGAGCGGCAGGCGCTGCGCTACACCGAGCTGCCGGAGGCGCACTGGCTGCTCGCCATCATCCTCTTCGTCGTCGTCGGCGCCTCGCTGCCGTGGCGGGAGTTCACCTGGCTGACCGGCCTCTACGCGCTCGGCCTGCTCTGCGTGCGCGCAGCGGCGAAGATCGTCGCCCTCTACTTCGCCGACGGCGAGCCGGCGCCGCTGAAGCGGCTGCTGGTCGGCGTCGGCGTGCAGCCGCTGTCGGCGACGGCGGTGTTCATGGCCTACGAGATTTCCGGGCTGTATCCGGACGTCGGGCGCTCGGTGCTGCTGCTGCCGCTGTTCGCGGCGGCGATCATGGAGATCGCCGGCCCGGCGCTGTGCCGCTTCGCGCTGGCGTACGCCGGCGAGACGGAGCGGACCGACCAGAACGCAGGAGACATCGGATGAACGAACCGATCATCGGCAGTTTCACGCAGAGCGAACCGCTGACGCTGGGCGTCGAACTCGAACTGCAGCTCGTCTCGCGCCGCGACTTCGATCTGACGCGCGGCGCCACCGACCTGCTCGGCGCCATGGACTACGACGGCCGCTTCGGCGAGGTCAAGCTGGAGATCACCGAAAGCATGATCGAGGTGAGCACGATGCCGCAGGCGCGCATCGCCGACATCGCCGCCGACCTGCACGGCCTGCGCGAGACGCTGGTCCGCCACTGCGCGAAGAACAACATCGGCGTCTGCGGCGGCGGCACGCACCCCTTCCACCGCTGGTCCGAGCGGCGCATCTGCCCGGGCGAGCGCTTCGACCAGATCTACCAGCGCTACGGCTACTTGGCCAAGCAGTTCACCGTCTTCGGCCAGCACGTGCACGTCGGCTGCACCTCGGCCGACGACGCCATCTGGCTGACGCAGGCGCTGGCCGAGCACATGCCGGCGTTCATCGCGCTCTCCGCCTCGTCGCCCTACATCGACGGCGTGGACACGCTGTTCCAGTCGGCGCGGCTCAATTCGGTCTCCGCCTTTCCGCTGAGCGGCCAGTGCCCGCCGCTCGCCGACTGGGCGGATTTCGTCGCCCACTTCGAGTTCCTGTACGCCTGCGGCATCGTGAACAGCATCAAGGATCTCTATTGGGACGTGCGGCCGAAGCCGGAGTTCGGCACGGTCGAGATCCGCGTCTGCGACACGCCGCTCGACGTCGACCGGGCGACGGCGCTCGCCGCGCTGGCGCAGACGCTGTGCCGCCACCTGCTGCGCACGCGGCCACCGCTCTTCGCCGAGCGCTGGCAGCACGTCGCCCGCTACAACAAGTTCCAGGCCTGCCGCTACGGCATCGACGCGCAGATATCCGACCCGGTGAAGCTCTGCCAGGAGCCGCTGCGCGATCGTCTGCTGCGCCTCTTCGAGGCGCTCGCCGAGGACGCCGACGCGCTCGGCTGCGCCGCCTGGCTGGCCACGCTCGCCGCCGTCGCTGAGGGCGGCGAGAGCGACGCCGCCTGGCTGCGCGCGCGGCAGGCGGCGCACGGCAACCTGCACGACGTCGTGCGCGAGGCGGCCGAGCGGCTGATGCAGGCCGCCGCTGCCGGGGAGGAGGCGCGATGAGCCATTGCCACAACCTGTTCGCCGGCCTCGCCCTCGGGCTGGCCGCCTCCGCCGCGGTGGGCGAAACCTGCGTGCCGGAGCGCCTGCCCGCCGGCGGCCGCGCCCTCGGCGAATGGATCGACGCCGGCAACTGGCGCGCGCCCGGCAACCTGCGCGCCGGCCTGCGCGCGCCGGGAACCTTCATGCCGCGATCGAGCCTGCCGGCCGACCCGGCTGCGACGCCGCTGCCGACGGCGGCGCAGCCGCTCGACCTCGACCGGCTGACGCTCGCCGATCCGACCGACGGCGCCCGGCGCAGCGTCGCCTTCCTGCTCGACAGCCGCCTCTACGCCGAATCCGTGCTCGTCCTCTACAACGGCCGCGTCTTCGCCGAGCGCAACTGGCACGACGCCCGTACCGACGCGCCGCGCCTGCTGCAGCACGCCGGCCGGCCGCTGCTCTCGCTGCTCGGCGTGATGAGCGTGGCCCAGGGCCGGCTCGCCGGCGAGCGCGCCGTCGCCCGCTACCTGCCGCCGCTCGCCGGGCAGACCGGGCTGCGCCGCCTGTCGGTGCAGCGCCTGCTCGAAGGCGAGGCGCGCTTCGCCTGGCCGGCCGCCGACGTCGCCGGCTGGCGGCGCGCCGCCGGCTGGGCGGGCGAGGCGGCGCCGGCCGGCGTCCGCGACTGGCTGCGCCAGCCGGGACGCTGGGACGCGCCGCTCGTCGACCTGCCGCCGCCGACCGCCGAGGGCGGCCCCGAGGACGACCTGCTCGCCTGGCTGCTCGCCGAGGCGCACGGCATGCCGCTGGCGCGCGTCTTCTGCGAGCAGTTCCAGGGGCGGCTGCGTCCGGAGCGGCCGGTGGCCTGGCTGACCGACGCTGCCGGCGACGAGCTGGCCGGCGGCCTGGTCATGTCGCTGCGCGACTTCGCGCGCGTCGGCCAGATGCTCGTCGAGGCCCGCGTCACGCCCCGGCGCAGCCGCATTCCCGACTGGTTCGTCGAGGCGCTGGCGGCGCCGGCCGCCGGCCGCGGCGCGCCGGAGCTGCGCGGGCTGCGGCCGGGCGCCGAGAACCGCTACGGCTTCGTCCGCCTGGCCGGCGCCGGCGCCCGCATCGCCATCCTCGGCGCGCACGGCAGCAGCCTCTACGTCGACTTCGACCGGCGCCTGGTCGTTGCCCTGCACGCCGCGCACCCCGAGGCCGGCGATCCGCTGCAGCGGGCCGCGCTGGAAAGCCTGTGGGAACGCCTGTCGGCGGCGCTGCCGCTGCCGGGGCGGCGCTGAGGCGGGCCGCGCCGTGGATCCGCTGACCCACGCCCTGCTCGGCGCCTCGGCCGCGCACCTCGCCTTCGGCCGCCGGCTCGGCCGGCGCGCCTGGATGATCGGCGCCGTCGCCGGCATGCTGCCGGACGTCGAGTTCTTCATCCGCAGCAGCGAGGACCCGCTGCTGAACATCGAGGTGCACCGGCAGTTCACGCACGCCTTCGCCTTCATCCCGATCGGCGGCGCCGTCGCCGCAGCGCCCTGGCTGCTCAGGCGCGAGCGCCGCGCCGACTGGCGGCCGGTGCTCGGCGCGGCGACGCTTGCCTACGCCACGCACGGCCTGCTCGATGCCTGCACCAACTACGGCACGCAACTGCTCTGGCCGTTCTCCGACCTGCGCGTCGCCTGGCACTGGCTGACGACGATCGGCCCGCTGTTTACGCTGATGCTGCTGCTCGGCCTCGTCTTCGGCGTGCGCGGCGGCCGGCGCTGGCCGGCGGCGCTGGGCATCGCCGGCGCGCTCGCCTACGTCGGCGTCGCCGCCTGGCAGCAGGAGCGCGGCCTCGCTGCGCAGGCCGAGATCGCGGCGGCGCGCGGCCACCCGGTCGAGCGCGCCAAGATGTTCCCGACCGTCGGCAACGTCTTCCTCTGGCGCTCGGTCTACGAATCCGGCGGCGTGCTGCATACGGACCGCATCCGCACCGGCGGCGAGCTGAGCTGGAAACCCGGCGGCGCGGTGGCGCTGGCGCCGGAGTCGTCGCTGACGCCGGCCGAGCGCGCCAACGCGCGGGTGCTCCGCGACTACCGCCGCTTCGCCTGGTTCTCCGACGGCTGGGTGGCGCGCGCGCCGGCCGCGCCGGAGGTCTATGGCGACGCGCGCTATTCGCTGTCGACCGAGGGCTTCGCGCCGATCTGGGGCGTCCGCTTCGATCCCGGCGCGCGCGTGCCGACCGAGTGGGTGGACTTCACCGCGCAGAATCGCGTGCCGCTCGGCGATCTGTGGCGCGAGATCGCCGGCCTCGATCCCGGCTACCACCCGCTCTCCGGGCGGCTCGCAGCGCGCTGATATAATTCGTCTTTTGCGCCGGCCGCGCGCCGGCGCCCAGCCCGCAGGAAACCGCCATGCTGCAGAAACTCCCCGCCTTCGCCGGCGTGCCCGGCCCGGTCGTCATCGTCGTCATGGACGGCTACGGCCTGCCGAAATCGGATACCGGCAGCGCCATCGCCGCCGCCAGGAAGCCGACGCTCGACCGTCTCTTCGCCGAATGTCCGAACATCCGCCTCGCCGCGCACGGCACCGCCGTCGGCATGCCGTCGGACGAGGACATGGGCAACTCCGAGGTCGGCCACAACGCCATCGGCGCCGGCCAGGTCTATGCGCAGGGCGCGGCGCTGGTCGCCGGCGCCATCGCCGGCGGCGACATCTGGCGCGGCGAAGCCTGGCGCGAGATCGTCGCCGGCGCGCGAGCGAACGATGGGGGCACGCTGCACTTCATCGGCCTCTTTTCGGACGGCAACGTGCACAGCCACATCGACCATCTGAAGGCGATGGTCGAGCAGGCCAAGGCCGAGGGGCTGAAGCGGGTGCGCATCCACGCGCTGCTCGACGGCCGCGACGTGCCGGAAACCAGCGCGCTCGACTACCTGCTGCCGTTCGAGGCCTTCCTCGCGGAAATCAACGGCGACGGCTTCGACGCCCGCATCGCTTCCGGCGGCGGCCGGCAGAACATCACCATGGACCGCTACGAGGCCAACTGGCCGATGGTCGAGAAAGGCTGGCGCACGCACGTGCTCGGCGAGGGGCCGCAGTTCGCCGGCGCCGCCGAGGCGGTGCGGGCGCTGCGCGAGCAGCATCCCGGCACCATCGACCAGGATCTGCCGCCCTTCGTCATCGCCGAGAACGGCCGGCCGGTCGGCACCGTCGAGGACGGCGATGCGGTCGTCTTCTACAACTTCCGCGGCGACCGCGCGATCGAGATCACGCGCGCCTTCGAGGAGGCCGGCTTCGACAGGTTCGACCGCGTGCGCGCGCCCAAGGTCACCTACGCCGGCATGCTGCAGTACGACGGCGACCTCAAATTGCCGGCGCGCTTCCTCGTGGCGCCGCCGGCGATCGGGAACACCCTGAGCGAATGGCTGTCCCGCAGCGGTGTCGCCCAGTACGCCTGCTCGGAGACGCAGAAGTTCGGCCACGTCACCTACTTCTGGAACGGCAACCGCTCGAACCGATTCGACGGCGAGACCTGGGAGGAAGTGCCGAGCGACGTCGTGCCCTTCGAGCAGCGGCCGTGGATGAAGGCCGCCGAGATCACCGACGCGATGGTCGCCGCCGTGCAGAGCGGCAAGTACCGCTTCCTGCGCTGCAACTACGCCAACGGCGACATGGTCGGCCACACCGGCAACTTTCGCGCGGCGACGATGGCCGTCGAGGCCGTCGATCTGGCGCTCGGCCGCCTGCTGGCGGCGATCGACGCGGCCGGCGGCGTCGCGCTGGTGACCGCCGACCACGGCAACGCCGACGAGATGTTCGAGCTCGACAAGAAGACCGGCCGGCCGGCGCAGAACGCCGACGGCAGCTTCAAAGCGAAGACCGCGCACACGCTGAACCCGGTGCCGCTGATCCTCTTCGGCAAGGCCGCCGCCGGCCTCGGCCTGCGGCAGACCGAGCGCGCCGGCCTCTCCAACCTGGCGGCGACCGCCGCCAACCTGCTCGGGCTGGAGAAGCACGCGAGCTGGGACGAGAGCCTGCTGGCGCTGCCGCGCTGAACGACGACAGGAACCCAGACATGCACACCGAACAGCTCGACGCCATTCTCTGCATCGCCCTCTTCGCCGCCTTCGCCGACGGCGTCAAGGACGACCGCGAGCGCGAGGAAGTCCGCCGCATCGCCGAATCGCTGGCCGGCGAGGCCGGCGCGCCGGACCTGGCGCGCCGCTACCAGGACGTGCTGATGAAGCGGGTGACGCTGGCCGGCGCCGCCGGTCGCCTCGCAGACGCCGGCGAGCGCCACCTCGCCTACGAGATGGCGGTCTGCGTCTGCGACGCCGACGGCCGCCAGACGGACGCCGAGCGCCGCTTCCTCGACGAACTGCGCGGCCTGCTCGGCCTGGCCGGCGGCGAGGCCGCGGACCTGGCGCGGACGCCGGACGCGCTCGCCGAGGCGGCGGCGACGGCCGCTGCGCCTGGCGCAACCGCCGCGACGCCGCCGTCCGCCGCCGCGGCCGCGCCGTCCGAGGCCGAGCTGGACAGCACCATCCTCAACCACGCCATCCTCGCCGGCGCGCTCGAACTGCTGCCGCAGTCCTGGGCGTCGATGGCGATCATCCCGCTGCAGCTCAAGCTGGTGCACCGCGTCGGCCGGATGCACGGCGTCGAGCTGGACCAGGGACACATCCGCGAATTCCTCGCCGCCGCCGGCGTCGGCCTCACGTCGCAGTATCTCGAACAGTTCGGGCGCAAGCTGATCGGCGGCCTGCTCGGCAAGATGGCCGGCAAGACCGTCGGCAAGGTCGGCCGGGCGGCGACCGGCGCGGCCTTCTCCTTCGCCACGACCTGGGCCCTCGGCCAGGTCGCCCGCCGCTACTACGCCGGCGGCCGGCGGATGAGCGGCGAACTGCTGCGCGAGAGCTTCCAGAACCTGCTCGGCCCGGCGAAGGATCTGCAAACGCGCTACCTGCCGCAGATCGAGCAGACGGCAGGCGGCCTCACTGCGGACAAGGTGATGGCGCTGGTGCGTGGTTGAAGATAAAAACATAACGTCCACCGCAGAGGCGCAGAGACGCAGAGGTAACGCAGAGAAATGCCTTGCCTTCGGTTTTCCTCTGCGAATCTCTGCGTCTCTGCGCCTCTGCGGTGGACGTTGATCTTCAAATGGACACCGTTTCGCAGATCGCCCTCGGCGCCAGCGTCGCCGTCGCCGTCATGGGGCGGCGCACGGCGCTGTGGAAGAGCGCCGTCGTCGGCGGCGCGCTCGGCACGCTGCCCGACCTCGACGTGGTCGTCGACTACGGCGACGCGGTGCTCGAGATGGTGCTACACCGCGCCGACAGCCATTCGCTCTTCTACCTGACGCTGCTCGGGCCGCTGCTCGGGTTCGTCATCGCCCATCTCCTCGGCGACGCGGCGCACCGGCGGCGCTGGGCGCTGGCCGCCTGGCTGGTGCTGTTCACGCATCCGCTGCTCGACCTGATGACGGTCTACGGCACGCAACTGCTGCGGCCGTTCACCGATCATCCGTTCGCCATCGGCAGCGTCTTCGTCATCGACCCGCTGTACACGCTGCCGCTGCTCGCCAGCCTCGTCGGCACGCTGGCCACCGGCCGCACGCGGGCGAATGCCGTCGGCCTGCTGCTGGCGACCGCCTATCTCGGCTGGGGCGCCGCCGTGCAGCAGCACGTGACGGCGACGGCGCAGGCCGCGCTGCGCGCGCAGGGCATCGCCGCCGAGCGCCTGCTGGTGACGCCGACCGCGTTCAACAGCGTGCTCTGGCGCGTCGTCGCGGTGACGCCGGAAGAATTCCACGAAGGCTTCTACAGCCTGTTCGACGCGCCGCCCGCGGCCGGTGCGCCGGCGATCCGCTTCGACCGCTTCGCCCGCGGCGCCGACCTGATCGAGCGCTGGCAGGGGCACTGGGCGGTGCCGCGCATCGCCGCCTTCAGCCACGGCTTCTACAAGATGCGCGAGGAGCACGGCCGCGTCTGGCTGACCGACCTGCGCATGGGGCAGGAGCCGTACTACAGCTTCGACTTCGATCTGGCGGCCGCCGACGCCGATCCGGCGGCGGTCGCGGCCGACCCGGCGCCGGTCGGCCGCATCGGCCTGCGCGTGCCGTTCGAGCGCGGCCTGCCCTGGCTCGGCCGGCGGCTGCTCGGCGAACCGCTGCCGCCGCCGCGCTGAGGGCTCAGCCCGGTTTGCGCAGCAGGTCGACCCGCTGCGGGCTGACGAAGCTGGCGCCCGTCGGCGTCAGGTGGGCCGAGAACCGCTCCTCCACCTGCCGGTACAGCGCCGGCGACAGCCGATGGTCGGAGTGCGTGACGCGGATCATGCGCGCGTCGAACTCGGCGAAGTCCGCGAAGCGGCTGCGCGTGCCGAAGAAAAGCTGCCGTTCGAGCGCCAGCCGGCCGTCGTCCACCGCCCGGCGCACGGCGGCGAAGGCGGCCTCGCGGACGATCTTCTCGTCATGGAAGAGGCGCATGACCTCGTTCAGCTCGCCGGCGAAGACCGGCTCCGAGATCCACGCCCGGCCGCCCGGCCGCAGCACGCGGGCGATCTCGCCGAGCGCCCGGTCCATCAGCTCCACCGGCACGTGGTGCAGCGACTTGAACATGATGACGACGTCGAAGCTCGCGTCCTCGGCCGGAATCGCCTCGGCGCCGCCCTGGCGGAAGTCGACGCCGGGCAGGTCGGCGATCTGCAGGTTGCGCGCGTGCTGGACGGCGTCGACCTCGAGGGCGACGATTTCCTGCGGCCGGCCGTTCTCGGCCAGCGTGCGCGTCTTCTCGGCGCGGCCGCAGCCGAGTTCGAGCACGCGGGCGCCGGCGAAGGGCAGTTCGTCGAGCAGCAGCTCGACCTCGTTGCAGGCGGCGGTCTGTAGCGGATCGGCGATCTTCATGGCGGGTGTTCCGTGGGTGAAAAGCGAAAATATTAGCAGACGATGATATGCGCCGGCAGCCCGCCGCCGCTTGCCTAGTCGCGGTCCCAGTACGGATCGGGGCCGAAGCGTTCGAGCAGGAAGTCGATGAAGGCGCGCACCTTGGCCGGCAGGTGGCGGGTCGGCAGGTAGAGCGCGTAGACGTGGCGCTCGACCGGGATGTATTCGGAGAGCGCGGCGCGCAGCCGGCCGGCCTGCAGGTCGCGGCCGATGATGAAGGTCGGCAGCAGGGCGAGGCCGAGGCCGCCGAGCACGGCCTGCGACAGCGCCTCGTCGTCGTTGATGCGCAGCCGGCCGGCGACCGGCACGGCGATCTCGCCTTCCGGCCCGGTGAAGCGCCACAGCCCCTGCTCGCCGGAGTGCGTGTAGTCGAGGCAGTTGTGCCGCGCCAGGTCCTGCGGCACGCGCGGCGTGTCGTGCCGGGCGAAGTACTCCGGCGTCGCGCACAGCCGGCGGCGCACCGGCGCCAGCTTCCTGGCGACGAGGTTCGGCGGCAGCTCGCGGGCGACGCGCACGACCACGTCGTAGCCTTCCTCGGCGAGGTCGATGCCGCGGTCGGTGATGGTCATGTCGATGTCCAGGTCCGGGTAGTGGCCGAGGAAGTCGGCCAGCGCCGGCGCCACGTGCAGCGTGCCGAAGGCCACCGAGGCGGCGACGCGCAGCACGCCGCGCGGCTGCGCGTGCAGGCTGCTCGCCACCTGCTCGGCGCGCGCCGCCTCGTCGAGGATGCGGCTGCAGTGTTCGGCGAAGGCGGCGCCGACCTCGGTCACGCTCAGGTGGCGGGTGCTGCGGTGGAGCAGGCGCACGCCGAGCGAATGCTCCAGCTTGGCCACCGCCTTGCTCACCGCCGAGCGCGACATGCCGAGCCGGCGCGCGGCGGCGGAAAAGCTGCCGCCCTCGACGACGTGGGCGTAGACGGCCATCAGATTGAGATCCTGCATGCGCGAATTGTATCTTCACGGGAAACAGTCATGTGCGTTTCCGGCGGCTTATGCGCGCGCCCGATCATCCCTATGATTGTCCTGTCCCTGCCGCACGCGGCGGGGTTTTTTCTTTTTGCGCACGGGGATGTCGAAGATGAGAAACGATGAACTGGTGATCGCCGACCGGGACTACGCGCGGCTCGCCCTGCTGGCCCGCGACAGCGCGCTGGCCGAGGAGCTGAGCCGGGCCACCGTCCTGCCGCTGGCGCGGATGCCGGAGAACGTCGTGCGCATGCATTCGCGCGTCACCTACACCATCGACGGCGCCGGCGAGCCGCACGAGGTCGAGCTGGTCTTTCCCGACGAGGCCGATCTCGCCGCCGGCAAGGTGTCGGTGCTGGCGCCGGTCGGCGCCGCGCTGCTCGGGCTGGAGGAAGGGCAGGAGATCGACTGGTCCTTCTTTCCCGACGGCAACGCGCGGCGCCTGCGCGTCGTGCGCACGCTGGCGCCGACCGACTGAGCGCCGCGCGATGGACAGCGGCGCCACCGACCGGCGCCCGGCCGGTGGCCGGCGCCGCTTCGTTTGCCTCGGCGACGGCCGTCATGGTGCATAGCGAATTCCCGCTGCAGCGGCTGGTGCAACTGGCGTCGAGCCCGTTCCAGGTGGGCTTCGCCCGCCAGGTGGTGCGCATGCTGCCGCCGTCGCCCGTCGCCGCCTACGAGCCGACCCGCGACGGGCTGCTGATCCTCGCCGGCAACGAGGCCGCGCTGCGTGCGCAGACCGAAATGCTCTGCGGCATGTACGGCGACGACCTGCTGCCGCAGCCGCCGCAGGTGCGCTACATCTCGCTCGGCAACCGGCCGTACGAGCCGATCATGCGCGTGCGCGTGCGCGTCGCCGGCGAATACCGGGACGCCGTGTGCGCGGACCTGGCCGAGCGCGAGGCGCTGCTGCTCGGCGAACGCGCGCGCGCCGGCGCCTGCCTGCTGCGCGCCGAGGCGCCGCTGCGCACCCTGCTCGGCTACGGCGAGGCGCTGGCCGGTCTGGCCGCGGGCGCGACCTGGCACCGGACCGTGCTCGACCGCTACGTGCCGATGCGTCGTCCGCCCGGCGGTCGGGCGGCCTGAACGGCGTAAACACCTACCGCAAAGGCGCAAAGGAAAAACGAAAGCAGGAATTTCTTTGCGTTTCCTTTGCGCCTTTGCGTCTTTGCGGTGGACGTTCGCCTTTTCATGCGATCGCCCTGGGGTGAACGGCTGGCCGTCGCCGCGGCCCGGCCCCGTTCAGGGCGCGGGCGCGCCGGCGCCGGCCCAGCAGCCGCTCATCAGTCCCTGCGGCCGCAGGCGCGCCCGTACCTGCGCGCTGCTTTCCCAGTCGTCGGCGCGCACGCCGAGTCCGGCGAAGATGCCGTAGCCGGCGCCGGCGCGGATCTCGTCGCCGGCGCAGAGGCTTTCGCCCGCCCGGATGGCGCCGGCGGCGACGATCGCCGCGCCGGCGCGGATGCCCCAGCCGGTTTCGAGATGCCGCGCGCAGTCGATGGCGCCGCCGGCGTCGATGCCCTGTTCCGCCCGGATGTCCTCGCCGCCGACGATGTCGCCGCCGGCGCGCAGGCGCTTGCCGCAGCGGATGGCGCCGGCGACGACGACGTCGCGGCCGGCGACGGCGTTGCCGGCGACCGTCAGCGCGCCGCCGCTCCGCAGTTCCCAGCCGGCGCGCACGTCGCCGTGGCCGACGATGTCGCCGTCGGCCTCGACGCCCCAGTCGGCGCGGATGTCGCCGTGCGCCTCGATGCTGCCCGCGCAGTGCAGGCTGCCGGCGATGCGCAGGTCGCCGCCGGCGACGACGGCCTTGCCGACGCGCGCGCCGCCGCCCGCGCGGATGTCCCGGCCGGCGCGCAGGAGGCCGGCGGCCTCGATGCCGCCGCGCACCTCGACGCTGCCGGCGAAGACCAGCGCGTCGGCGTCGAGGCGGTCGAGCACGAGCACGGCGTCGGTCGGCCCGAACTGGTCGAGCAGCCAGCAGGCGTCGTTGATCCGCCCGTCGGCGACGAGGGCGTCGAGCAGCTCCTGGTAGTCGCCGCCGTCGCCGTAGCGGCGCAGGAACCAGCGGAAGCCGTCGGCGCAGGGGCGCTTGGCGCGGACGAAGTCGCGCGTCAGGTCGACGGCGCGGTCGGTCGGGGCGATCGTCGCGCTCATTTCGCCGGCGGCTCCTCCGCCGGCAGCGCCGCGGCCAGGCTCCGGTTCAGCCCGCGGCCGATTTCGCGGCAGGCGGCGCAATAGAGGGCGAAGCGCTCGACCTGCGGCGGCAGGCCGGCGCTCAGTTCTGCCGCCGCTTCGCCCGGCGTCTGCGCGGCGACCAGGCGCAGCGCGACGAGCGAGGCGTCGTCGACGGCGGCGCGGGCGACGGCCAGGTTCAGCTCGGTCAGCCGGCCGAACGAGGCCAGCCCGGCACGGCCGACGGCCAGCGAGGTGTCGAGGGCGGCGAGCTGCCGCCGGGCGAGGTGCGTGAAGAGCGTTTCCATGTCGTTCATCCCGGGTAACAGGCCATCGTTTCGGAGGAATACGACCACAGTGGCCGGTAGTGGCTGAGCCAGAGGGTCGCGTGGGCGGTGCCGCCGCTCAGGCGCCGCAGCGCGCGCGGGTAGCCGAGCAGCGTGGCGAGCGGCGCCTGGCCGCGGATGACGCCGCTGTCCGGGCGGACCTCGACGTCGGAGATTTCCGCCGCGCGCCGCGCCAGGCAGGCTTCGATCGGTCGGACGTCGGCCGGCGCAGCGACGACGCGAAAGCCCATGATCGGCTGCTGCCAGCCGTCGGCGTAGAGCAGGCGCACGCCCGGCGTCGAGAAGCGGACGCCGGCGCCGAAGGCGTCGCGCAGGAGACGCCGCGGCTCGGCGAGGTCGGCTTCCGTGCGGCCGAGGATGAGCAGGCCGTCGCGCGTCGCTTCGCGCGCGAAGTCGCCGCCGTCGGGCAGCAGCTCGCGCGCCTTTCTGGCGAAGGCGAGCTGCGGGCCGGGGACGGTGCCGGTGGCCAGTTGTTCGATGGGGTAGGCGGCGTTCATCTCGCGGCGTCACCGGATCAGGGTCACGGGCAGCGGCGAGCGGCGCAGCACGCCGCCGGAGATCGAGCCGAGCAGCAGGCCGCCGAGCCAGCCGAGGCCGCGCGTGCCCATCACCAGGTGGCCGCAGCCGACGTCCTCGGCGACTTCGAGGATCTTCGCCACCGGATCGCCGAAGGCGACGTGGAAGTCGTAGCCGACGCCGGCGGCGGCGAGCGCGTCCAGGGCCTCGCGGCAGTCGACGGCGGCCTGCTCGCGCTCCGCGGCCATCGTCGCCACGTCCGGCGTCGCCGGCAGCGGTCCCGCGGGCGGGCGCACGTTGAGCAGGTGCAGGCGCGGCGCGCGCGGCCGGCCGGCGAACTGCGCCAGCGCGTAGCGCAGCGCGCGCAGCGACGCCGCCGAGCCGTCGCAGGCGATCAGCCAGTCCACCCATTCGGCGGGAAACTCCCCGGCGCGGCAGCCGGACTTGGCCAGCGTCACCGGCACCCCGGCCTTCGCCAGCACGTCCATGGCCACCGAGCCGAGCAGCGCGCAGGCGACGCTGCCGGCGCCGTCGGCGCCCATGACGATCTCGGCGGCGGCGTGCTCGCGCGCGTGTGCCAGGATCGCCTCGGCCGGGTTGGCGGCGACGAGGCGCAGCAGGTAGGGAAGACCCGCCTCGTCGAGCGCGGCGCGCGCCGCCCAGGTGTCGGCGAGGCCCTGCCGCAGCAGCGTGTCGTCGCGTTCGCCGGCGCCGAGGACGATCTGCGCGTTGAGCAGGTGCACCTCGACGTCGGCCGGGCCGTCGGCCATGCGCAGGGCGACGTGCAGCGCGCCGAGCGCGGCCGCCGAACCGTCGACCGGAACCAGGATGCGGCGCGCGGCCGCGCCGGCCGCCGGGCCGCTGCGCGCCGTCAGGCCGCTCAGGCGTCCGAAGGCGTCGCACTCGACGGCGTGCCAGTTGGTGAATCCGGTCTTCATGTCCATTCGTTCATCCATTCGCATCGATCGGAACGGGTTCCTGGGTGGAAACCGTTCCTCATAAACGACAATCCGGCGCTGCGCGCTCTGTCTTCCGGGCGCCCGCCGAATGCGTGTTTTCCTTTGTTTTTTCGGATGATATGTCTATCAAATGGAAAGAATAAGCCTCCGTAGCAGAATCACTTTGTTTCCTTAAAGGCTACAATAGGCCGCCGGATATGCCCACCCATTGCACTGTTCCGGCACAAATGCGCATTCGTCGGCGGCGCTGCGCGGTCGACTTGAAATCCGCCGGGGCTGTCCCTATCATTGGCACTCGTTGGCTTTGAGTGCTAACACGGCCCGTCGCGATCCCGCACCGCGGGCGTCGCAGGACAGCCGCCGTTGGCGTTGTCAGCAATCACTACCGCTTTGAACCAAGGAGAATTCGATGAAAATCCGTCCGTTGCACGACCGTGTGATCGTCAAGCGCATCGAAGCCGAGCGCACCACCGCTTCCGGCATCGTCATCCCCGATACCGCCGGCGAAAAGCCGGACCAGGGCGAAATCCTGGCCGTCGGCCCGGGCAAGCGCGACGAGAACGGCAAGCACATCGCCGTCGACGTCAAGGTCGGCGACCGCGTGCTGTTCGGCAAGTACGCCGGCCAGACGGTCAAGGTCGATGGCCAGGAACTGCTGGTCATGCGCGAAGAAGACATCATGGGCGTGCTGGAAGCCTGATCGCGCCTTTGCAAACGAAGAATAGGAGATACATAAATGGCAGCCAAAGAAGTCAAGTTCGGTGATTCCGCCCGCGCCCGCATGGTCGAGGGCATCAACATCCTGGCCGACGCGGTCAAGGTGACCCTCGGTCCGAAGGGCCGCAACGTGGTTCTGGAGCGCTCGTTCGGCGCGCCGACCGTGACCAAGGACGGCGTTTCGGTCGCCAAGGAAATCGAGCTGAAGGACAAGTTCGCCAACATGGGCGCGCAGATGGTCAAGGAAGTCGCCTCGAAGACCTCCGACATCGCCGGCGACGGCACCACCACCGCCACCGTGCTCGCCCAGTCGATCGTCCGCGAAGGCATGAAGTTCGTCGCCGCCGGCATGAACCCGATGGATCTCAAGCGCGGCATCGACAAGGCCGTTGCCGCCACCATCGAGGAACTGAAGAAGATTTCCAAGCCGTGCACGACCAACAAGGAGATCGCCCAGGTCGGCTCGATCTCCGCCAACTCCGACACCTCGATCGGCGACATCATCGCCCAGGCCATGGAGAAAGTCGGCAAGGAAGGCGTCATCACCGTCGAGGACGGCAAGTCGCTGGACAATGAACTCGACGTGGTCGAGGGCATGCAGTTCGACCGCGGCTACCTGTCGCCGTACTTCATCAACAACCCCGAGAAGCAGATCGCCCTGCTCGAAAACCCCTTCGTCCTGCTCTTCGACAAGAAGATCTCGAACATCCGCGACCTGCTGCCGGTGCTGGAGCAAGTCGCCAAGGCCGGCCGTCCGCTGCTGATCATCGCCGAGGACGTCGAGGGCGAGGCGCTGGCCACCCTGGTGGTGAACAACATCCGCGGCATCCTCAAGACCGTCGCCGTCAAGGCGCCGGGCTTCGGCGACCGCCGCAAGGCCATGCTGGAAGACATCGCCATCCTCACCGGCGGCGTCGTCATCTCGGAAGAGACCGGCCTGACCCTCGAAAAGGCCACGCTGAAGGACCTCGGCCAGGCGAAGCGCGTCGAGATCGCCAAGGAAAACACCACGATCATCGACGGCGCCGGCGACGAGAAGGCCATCGAGGCGCGCGTCAAGCAGATCCGCGTGCAGATCGAGGAAGCCACCAGCGACTACGACCGCGAGAAGCTGCAGGAGCGCGTCGCCAAGCTGGCCGGCGGCGTTGCCGTGATCAAGGTCGGTGCCGCCACCGAAGTCGAGATGAAGGAGAAGAAGGCCCGCGTCGAGGACGCGCTGCACGCCACCCGCGCTGCCGTGGAAGAAGGCATCGTCGCCGGCGGCGGCGTCGCGCTGCTGCGCGCGCGTGCCCAGATCACCGGCCTCAAGGGCGACAACCACGACCAGGACGCCGGCATCAAGATCGTGCTGCGCGCGATGGAGCAGCCGCTGCGCGAGATCGTCGCCAACGCCGGCGACGAGCCGTCGGTGGTGGTGAACGAAGTGGTCAAGGGCCAGGGCAACTACGGCTACAACGCGGCTACCGGCGAGTACGGCGATCTGGTCGAGATGGGCGTGCTCGACCCGACCAAGGTCACCCGCACCGCGCTGCAGAACGCCGCCTCGGTCGCCGGCCTGATGCTCACCACCGACTGCATGGTCGCCGAGCTGGTCGAGGACAAGCCGGCCGCCGGCGGCATGCCGGGCATGGGCGGCATGGGTGGCATGGGCGGTATGGATATGGGCATGTAATGTAATTGCCGGTCCGGCCGGCCGGGATCCGCTCCCGGCCCGGCCCTCCCGCGGAAAGCCCCGTTCGGCCTCGGCCGGCCGGGGCTTTCTCTTTTTTCCGGCCGTCGCCGGCCGGCGGTGGGGCTTTCCGCTCGCCGGGCGACGCGGTAACCTTGCCGCCGGACGAAGGGAGCGGAACGATGCGGGTATTGCTGATCGAAGACGACGAACTGCTGGCCGACGGCATCGCGCGCGGCCTGCGCCACGCCGGGCACGTCGTCGAGCGGGCCGCCGACGGCCGGCATGCGGACGCCTGGCTGGCCGAGCGCGAGTACGACGTCGTGATCCTCGACCTCGGCCTGCCCGGCCTCGACGGCTCCGAGGTGCTCAAGCGCCTGCGCGGCCGCCGGCAGGACATGCCGGTGCTGGTCGTCTCGGCGCGCGAGATGCTCGACGAACGCATCCGCCTGCTCGACCTCGGCGCCGACGACTATCTCGTCAAGCCGGTGGCGGTGGCCGAACTGGAGGCGCGCATCCGGGCGCTGACCCGGCGCGGCCAGGGCAAGTCCGATCCGATGCTGCGGCTGGGCAACCTCGACCTCGACACCGCCGCGCGCCGCGCCTGGATCGGCGAGCAGCCGCTCGACCTCACCGCGCGCGAGTGGTCGGCGCTGGAATTCCTCGCCTTGCGCGCCAACCGCATCGTCAGCAAGGACCTCGTCATGCAGTCGCTGTACAACTGGGACGAGGAGATCACCCCGAACGCGGTCGAGAAGATCATCTCCCGGCTGCGCGGCAAGCTCGAACCGGCCGGCGTCAACATCCGCACCGTCCGCGGCATGGGCTACTACCTTGAAAAACCAAAGTCTTCACCCGCGTAGCCTGCGTCAACTGCTCCTCGCCTGGCTGCTGCCGGGCGTGGCGTTCATCCTCGTCGCCAGCGGCACCAGCGCCTATCTCGTCGCCTCCGGCAACGCCAACCGCGCCTACGACCGCTCGCTGCTCAACCTGGCGCTGGCGCTCGCCAACCAGGTCGAGACGCGCGGCGGGCGGCCGACGCTCGACCTGCCGCCGCAGGGGCTGCAGATTCTCTTCGCCGACCCCTTCGACCGCATCCACTTCGCCGTCTACGGCTCGCGCGGCGAACTGCTCGCCGGCGAGGAGGGGCTCTTTCCGGAGAACGCGCCGAGCACCTTCCAGGGCGCTTCGCACGGCCTCTTTCCCAGGGACATCTCCGGCCCCGACGCCTTCGCCGACGGCAAGCTGTTCTTCAACAGCCGCATCCGCGGCCGGGACGTGCGCGGCGTCGTCCTCGTCACGCAGAAGGACGGCCACGAGCTGACCGTCGTCGTCGCCGAGACCCTGGCCAAGCGCGAGAAGCAGGTCGGCGACATCCTGCTCAGCATCGTCGTGCCCGCGTTCCTGCTTTCGGCGGCGACGATCGCCCTCGTCATGTTCGGCGTCAATCTCGGCCTGCGGCCGCTCGAGGCGCTGCGCGACCGCCTGTCGCGGCGTTCGCCGGTCGACCTCAGTCCGGTCGGCGACAGCGGCCTGCCGACCGAGCTGCAGCCCCTGGCCGACGAAATCGACCGCCTGCTGCGGCGCCTCGACGTCGCCCTCGGCGCCCAGCGGCATTTCGTCGCCGACGCCGCGCATCAGTTGCGCACGCCGATCGCCGGCCTGCAGGCGCAGGTCGAATCGGCCGTGCAGACCGGCGACACGGCGCGCCTGCCGCACATCCTCGCCGCCGTGCAGCGCCTGTCGCGCCTGGTCAACCAGTTGCTCGCGCTGGCCCGCGCCGAGCCCGGCGCCCTGCCGGCGCAGCGGACCGTGTCCCTGCGCGGCCTGATCGAGGAGAGCGCCGATCCGTGGCTGCGCATGGCCATCGAGCGCAACGTCGATCTCGGCTTCGACCTCGCGGAGGCGAGCGTCGTCGGGAACCCGCTGCTCCTCCGGGAATTGATCGGCAACCTCGTCGACAACGCCATCCGCTATACGCCGGCGGGCGGGGAGGTGACGCTGCGCTGTCGGCGCGCCGGGGACGGCGGCGCGCTCGTCGTCGTCGAGGACAGCGGTCCGGGCATTCCGCCCGGCCAGCGCGAGCGCGTTTTCGAGCGTTTCTTCCGCGGCCGCGCCGATTCGGACGACGGCTGCGGCCTCGGTCTGGCCATCGTGCGGCGCATCGCCGACCAGCACGGTGCCACGATCCACATCGGCGATGCGGCCGTCGGCGGGGCGCGGGTCGAGGTGGCCTTTCCGGCGCCGTGCGACGGCTGACGCCTTTCGTTTCCGTCAGCGTGGCGTCAGCATGGCGCGGCCTTCCATGCGCCGGGCCGCGTTCTCCCGACGTCGCAAAAATCCTTGTGCCACGGCGCTTTTCGCCGCGATCCGCTTTCCCGAAAAGCATTTCCCATAGCGTAAGAGCAGCGTCAGTGAAGCTCCGTATAGTGGCGCCTGAACTCTGAAAAGAGTCGATAACGTCACAAAGAGAGGAGCACTCGATGTCACAAGAGATAAGCAACAAGATCGCTGCCAACCCGGCGTTCCAGCGCTTCGTTTCGAAACGCAACAGCTATTCCGTCGTTATGACGATCCTCGGTGCGGTGGCCTACTACGGCTTCATCCTGTTGGTCGCCTACAACCCGACCTTCCTCGCCCAGAAGCTGGGCGCGGGCATGACCACGAGCATCGGCGTGCCGATCGGTCTCGGCGTGATCGTGTTCACGATCATCATCACCTGGATCTTCGTCCGTCGCTCGAACACCGAGTTCGACGACGAAGCGGCTGCGATTCTCAAGGAGGCGACGAAATAACATGAATATCAAGCACATCCTCGCCGCAGTCGCGGCCCTCTCCGTCGCCGGCGGCGCCATCGCGGCCGGCGCCGATCTCGGCCAGGCGCAGAAGCAGGCGACCAACTGGACGGCGATCACCATGTTCGCCATCTTCGTCGCCGCCACGCTGTGGATCACGAAGTGGGCCGCGGCCAAGACCAAGTCGGCGGCCGACTTCTACACCGCCGGCGGCGGCATCACCGGCTTCCAGAACGGCCTGGCGATCGCCGGCGACTACATGTCGGCGGCCTCGTTCCTCGGCATCTCGGGCCTCGTGTTCGCCAACGGCTTCGACGGCCTGATCTTCTCGATCGGCTGGCTGGTCGGCTGGCCGATCATCACCTTCCTGATGGCCGAACGGCTGCGCAACCTCGGCAAGTTCACCTTCGCCGACGTCGCCGCCTACCGCTTCTCGCAGACCCCGGTGCGCATCTTCGCCGCCTTTTCGTCGCTGATCGTCGTCGCCTTCTACATGATCGCGCAGATGGTCGGTGCCGGTCAGTTGATCAAGATCCTCTTCGGCATGGAGTACATCTACGCCGAGATCCTGGTCGGCATCATCATGCTCGCCTACGTGCTCTTCGGCGGCATGACGGCGACGACCTGGGTGCAGATCATCAAGGCCGTGATGCTGCTCGGCGGCGCGACCTTCATGGCGCTGGCCGTGCTGGTCCAGTTCGGCTTCTCGCCGGAGGCGCTGTTCACCAAGGCGACCGAGATCCACTCGAAGAAGGATGCGATCATGGCGCCGGGCGCACTGATCAAGGATCCGATCTCGGCGATCTCCGTCGGCATGGCGCTGATGTTCGGCACCGCCGGCCTGCCGCACATCCTGATGCGCTTCTTCACCGTGCCGAACGCCAAGGAAGCCCGCAAGTCGGTGGCCTGGGCGACGACCTGGATCGGTTACTTCTACATCCTGACCTTCATCATCGGCTTCGGCGCCATCACCAACCTGATCGCCAACCCGGGCGAGTACTACGTCGGCGGCGAACTGGCCGGTGGCCTGAAGGGCGGCGGCAACATGGCGGCGGTGCATCTCTCCGGTGCCGTGGGCGGCAACCTGTTCCTCGGCTTCATCTCGGCCGTGGCCTTCGCCACCATCCTCGCCGTGGTCGCCGGTCTGACGCTGGCCGGCGCCTCCGCCGTGTCGCATGACCTGTACGCCTCGGTGATCCGCAAGGGTCAGGCCTCGTCGGCCGAAGAGCTGCGCGTGTCGAAGATGGCCACTGTCGCTCTCGGCATCCTGGCCATCGTGCTCGGCATCGCCTTCGAGAAGGAGAACGTCGCCTACATGGTGATGCTGGCCTTCACCATCGCCTGCTCGGGCAACTTCCCGGTGCTCTTCATGTCGGTGCTGTGGAAGGATTGCACGACCCGCGGTGCCGTCGTCGGCGGCTTCGTCGGCCTGGTCCTGGCCACCGTGCTGACCATCGGTTCGGCCTCGGTGTGGGAAGCGGTGATGCACAACCCGAAGGGCTCGGCCTGGTTCCCGTACAACTCGGCCGCGCTGTTCTCGATGACCGCCGCCTTCTTCACGATCTGGCTGGTGTCGATCCTCGACAAGTCGGCCCAGGCGACGAAGGAGCGTGAGCTGTACCTCGACCAGCAGATCCGTTCGGAGACCGGCGTCGGCGCCGCGGGCGCGAGCGCCCACTAAGCCTCCGGGGTAGCCACCCAAGAAAAGGCCCGGGCTTCGGCCCGGGCCTTTTTTCGTCCACCGCCGGCCCGAGGTCCGGCGGGTCTCGGCGTTCGCCGCCTCAGAAATCGGATGGGCGGGCGAGCCCGTGCGAGATGGCGTAGCGCACCAGCTCCGCCACGTTGCTCAGGCCCATCTTCTGCAGGATGTGGGTCTTGTGCGTGCTGACGGTCTTCACGCTGAGCGAAAGCTCGGCCGCGATCTCGGTCAGGCCGCGGCCGGCGACGATCATGTTGAACACTTGATATTCGCGGTCGGACAGCAGGTCGTGCGGCAGGTGGTCGGCCTTCGGCCGGATGCCGTGCACCATCAGCGCCGCCACCTTCTGGCTGACGTAGACGCCGCCGCGGGTGATCTGGCGGATCGCCGAGATCAGGATCTCGGTCTCGGTCTCCTTGGTCAGGTAGCCGGAGGCGCCGGCCTGCAGCGCGCGCACCGCGTACTGCTCCTCGTGGTGCATGCTGAGGACGAGGATCGGCAGCTCGGGCCGTTCGTCCTTGACCATGCGGATCAGATCCAGGCCGTTGCGCCCCGGCATCGACATGTCGAGGATGAGCACGTCCCAGGGCCGCTCGCGGACGAGGTGCATGAGTTCGTTGCCGTTCGCCGCCTGGCCGGCCACCGTGAAGTCCTCGGTGTCGTCCAGGATCTGCTTCAGGCCGTCGCGGATGATGGCGTGGTCGTCCGCCAGCAGGACTTCGAATCTTTCCATCATTTCACCTCTCTCGATCTTTCAAGGGGGATCGTCGCCTCGATCAAGGTGCCCTGTCCAGGGGACGTGGTCACGGAGAAACGCCCGCTGAGCGTCTGCACGCGCTCGCGCATGCCGATCAGGCCGAGGCTGCCGCGCCGGCTCGGGTCGTGGACGAAGCCCTTGCCGTTGTCGGCGATGTGCAGCGCCCATTCCTCGTCGCTCCGCAGCAGGCGGACGTCGATGGCGGAGGCGCCGGCGTGCCGGGCGACATTGGTCAGCGATTCCTGCAGAACCCGGAACAGGGCGGTGGCCACGGCGCCGCCCTGCTGCGGGTTTTCCGGCGGCAGATCGAGCCGCACCTGGATGCCCGTGCGCTCCGAGAACTGGTTGACGTACCAGGCGGCGGCGGCCGACAGGCCGAGGTCGTCGAGCACGAGCGGCCGCAGCTCCGAGGAAATGCGGCGCACCGAGGCGATCGCCTGGTCGATCTGCCCCTTGATCGACTTGACCTTGCCCGCCTCCGCCGACAGATCCGGCGGCAGGCGCCGGCCCAGCCACGAGATTTCCATGCGGATGCCGGTGAGCAACTGGCCGAGTTCGTCGTGCAGTTCCCGGGCGATGCCCGTGCGCTCCTGCTCGCGGACGTTCTGCTGCGAGGCCGACAGCTCCTGCAACTGCCGGTTCGTTTCCAGCAGTTCGCGCTCCGCGCGCTGGCTTTCGCTGAGGTCGCGGAACACGGCGGTGAGCAGGATGTCGCCGTGGAACGAGCTGGTCGACAGGCTGATCTCCACCGGCACCTCGCGTTCGTCCCGCCGCAGCTCGATGTTGGTCAGCACGGCGAAGCTGGTCGGCGACCGCCAGCCTTCCTCCAACTGGCGGCGCAGGTAGGCGCGCTGCTGCTCGCTCAGGCCGCTGTAGAGCAGTTCCCCGATCGGGCGGCCGACCGCGTCCGCCGCCTTCGTGTCGAAAAGCCTTTCCGCCGCGTAGTTGAAGAGGACGATCCGCCGCGACGAATCGGCCGTGACGATGGCGTCGCGCACCGACTGGACCATGTGCCGGATCTGGTCGTCGCGCTCCTTGAGCCGGGTTTCCAGGCCCTCCTTGCGGTGCAGGTTCCTGATCGTCGCCAGCGCGACGACCAGGATGAAGATGTGCACGAGCGCGGTGCCGGCGGCGATCATCTGCGCGGTGTGCCGCCACGGCAGCAGCGCGTCCCGTTCGGTGACGGCGACGCTGAGGTCCAGAGGGTAGTTGGCGATGCTCCGGTAGGCGACGAAGCGCCGGTCTTCCGCCGGGCCGATGCTCGTCTCGACGACGCTGCCGCCGCTCTGGTCGCGCAGCGTCTGCAGCGCCTCCCGGTCGCCCTCGATCATGCCGGTGCGGGCGCTGTCGCGCGGCGTGCCGGCGAGGCGGGCGCCCTGCCGGTTGAGCAGCAGGATGTGGCTGACGGACTTCAGCGTGATCGACTGGTAGAGCGATTCGAAGTATTCGATGCTGATCGCCGCGGCGATGGTGCCGCGGAAGTTCCCCCGGGCGTCGCGCAGCGGGATGCTGACGTAGTAGGTCCATTGGCCGTCCACGCTGGCCCGCTCGGCGTTGCTGATGAAGACCTCGTTCGGCCCGCCGTCCGCGTGATAGCGGAAGAATTCCCGGTTCTGCATCGACAGGTTGCGGATGAAGTCGGGGCGCGACGAGTTGACGCCGCGCCCCTGGCTGTCGACCAGGAAGATCGACTTCACCTGCGGCAGGCCGGAGGTGCGGGCCTGGAGCAGGTAGTGGACGAGCAGGTTGTCGAGTTCGAGGCGGCTGCCGATGTCGTCGGAAAGCCGCTCGCGGGTCGCGCGCATGGTCAGGAGGACGCTGTCGAAGGTGCGCGTCGTCTGGTCGGAGAGCACCCGGCTGAGGCCGACGATGGTTTCCCGGGCGTGCTTCAGCTCGCGCTGGCGGAGATCCAGGATCAGCGCCGCCGTGGCGACGACGATCACCAGGCAGGTCATCAGCGAGAGCAGGAGCACCGCCCTCACCGACGTGCCGACGTAGGCGCCGACATAGGCGACGAGCCGGCGGCCGCTGGAACGGAGCGTCACTTGCCGGATCCTTCCCGGCGCCGCCCCGCATCGTCCTGTCTCCGCCCCGCTGTCCGGGGGCTTCGTCCACCGCGCCTGCACTGTTTCCTCATGGCCGAATCCTCGCAGATTTCCGGATCGGACTGGGCGGAAATTCCCTGCCCAAAAGAAAAAAAGGGAGGGACGAATCCCTCCCGAAATCGAGCCCGTGCTGCCAGGCCCTCAAATCTTGAAGAAGCCCGTCGTCACCAGTACCAGCAGCGTCAGGCCGGCGGTGATCAGCGTCAGGCCGAGGATCACCGAGCCGACGTGCATCTGCCGGGACGGCGCATCGACCAGGTACTGCTCGATCTCGCCGCTTTCGACCAGGCGCTTGTACTGCGCCGGATGCTCGTGGCTGAACTCTTCGATCGACTGGGTGCCGGTGAACATCACCACGTCGGGCGGCGGCAGCTTGTCCGGCCGGAAGTGGTTGTTGAAGAAGTGCACCGTGAAGAGGAAGACGGCGGCGAGGAAAGCCTCTTCGCCATGCACCAGCGTCGCCACGTTGAACACCCAGCCCGGCAGGAACTGCGCGGTGACGTGCGGGAAGGCGAGCATCAGGCCGCTCCAGCCGATGATGTTCACACCCCAGAAGACCGCCCAGTAGTCGAACTTCTCGAAGTAGGTCCAGCGGTCGAACTGCGGCCGCGGCCCCTTGCCGACGAACCACTTGAACATGCCCCAGCAGTCCTTGAGGTCCTTCCAGTTCGGGATCAGCGAATCCGGGCCGAACCAGCGGAAGCTCTTGTCGCGCAGCAGCTTCTGCATGACGTAGATGAAGTGGATCATGAAGATGCCGACGAAGAACGCCGCCGCGATGCGGTGGATGAAGCCGAGCACCTTCGGCCCGCCGAAGGCTTCGGCGACGACCGGCGCCCACGAGCTGTCGGCGAACATCACGGTGGTGCCGGTCAGCACCAGCGTCATCGTCACCAGCGCGAAGCACAGGTGGGCGACGCGCCAGCCCCAGGCGAAGCGGACGAAGTGCTTGCCGGCGTACTGGCCGCCGAGCGCCTCCTCGGTGCGGATGCGGGTTTCCGTCTTGCGCGCCTTGCGCTCCTGCCATTCGCGGTAGTACCACAGGATGCAGTGCAGCCAGAAGAAGGCGAAGACGCCGATCAGCAGGCCGACCATGAACTTGGTCGTGATCCACATCTGCGGATACTTATCGAAGTCGTGGCTGTTGGCGTGCGGGCCGAAGGTGATGAAGCCCTCGCTGGCCAGCGGCAGGCCGTCCTTCTTGCCGTTGTGGCAGCTCCGGCAGGTCTTCAGCCGGTTGTCCGGATGCACCTTCGATTCCGGATCGTCGCCGGCCTTGATGCCGTGGCTGCCGTGGCAGTTCGAGCACTTGGCGGTGTAGGTGAAGCCGAGCTTGTGCACCTGGCCGTGGTAGGTGTCGCGGTAGCTGTGCAGCTCGTCCTTGTGGCAGTCGCCGCAGGCCTCGACGTTGTGGATCTTGAAGGGGTCGGAGGAGGCGCCGACGACCTCGTGCGAGGTGTGGCAGTCGGTGCAGGTCGCGCCCTTCGGATCACCCTTGCCGAGCAGCAGCTCGCCGTGCACCGAGGTCTCGAAATCCTCGAGCTGGTCCTCGTGGCACTGCGCGCCGCAGGTCTTGGGTATGCCCAGGCGCCACTGGTCGCGCGCCGGCCCGCCCTTCGGCGGCACCGAGAATTCGTGCGTGGCGTGGCACTGGTGGCAGGTCGCCTTCGGCTGGTCCGGATTGTCGGCGTCCGGGCGCGCGTGGAAGGAGTCGCGGTAGGCGGCGATGTTGTCGACGACGATGCCGAGACGCGGCCTCGTCTTGTCCACGCCGGTCTTCCTGGCGTCTTCCCAGAGCCGCTCGTGGCAACTGACGCAGTCGGGCTTCACCGCGTCGGCGGCCTTGGCATGGTTTTCCTTGGCGTCGACGATGTCGGTGTGGCAGGCCACGCACTGCACCTTGCCGTGCACGCTCTGGTCGAGCTTGGCGGTGTCGACGTGGGCCAGCGGCCGGTTCTCGTCGTCGTTGCCCGGCACCTCGATCTTGCGCTTGCCGGTGGCGTGGCAGGTGAGGCAGGTGGCGTCGTCGAGCTGCGACGGCCAGGGGCCGGCGGCGGGGCTCTTCGCGGTCGCTGCGCTCGCCGGGACGGCGAACAGGAATGCGCAGACGGCGATGGCCCGTACAGCGAGGTTTTTGTACATGGTCGGTCTTTCAGAGAGAGGAGAGCGTCTTTCTGTCGGAGCGTGAGGCTCGCCCGCAAAAAAAGATGCGATGCCCAAGGGTCATGGAGGAAGCGCCATGAGGGCCGTCGGGCATCGCCAGGAGAGAGGAACTCACGTATTGCGCGTGCGGCTCATTGGAACTTGTAGATGTAGCGCACGCCTACGAAATTGGCGGTCTCCTTCGGGTCGGTCAGGTAGGTGCTGCCGCCGGCGTCGATCAGCGCCGTGCCGTTGGCGAACTGCCACGTCCAGTCGTCGGTCTTCCAGCGTTCGTGGATGACGTCGAAGCGCAGGTCGGACTGCTTGTTCAGGGCGTAGACCGAGAACAGGCTGAGGCGCAGGTGCCGCGTGTGGATGTCCGGCACCCCGGTGACGAAGCCGGCTTCGGCGGCCGGCGCACCGCCCGCGAGCGGGAGGATGTCCTGCCTGAAGCGGCTGACGTTGCGCGACGCTTCCAGATCGCCGCCCACGTTCAGGCGGGAATTCACCTCGGTGCGGAAGCCGACGCCGAGGGCGTTGGTGGTGTCCTTCAGGTCGTAGTCCTTGACCGCCGGCTGGTTGCCGCCGCTGCCGGCCGAACGGTAGGCGAGCTGCTGGGCGCGGTTCTGATCCCAGGAGTACCAGGCCGTCAGCTTGAACTTCTCGGTGAGCGTCCAGGCCGCGTCGATGCCGTAGAGGCGGCCGTCGCCCTTGTCCAGACCGAAGGTGCGCGGGGCATCGTTGTCGTAGCGGTCACGGCTCTCCTCGGCGGTGAATTGCAGCGAGAGCGCGTTCGTCGGCGACCAGTCGAAGGCGAAGCGCAGCTTGTCGCGCTTGCGGTCGGCGACGTTCATCGGGTTGGTGATGTTGCGCACGTCCGTCAGGCCGCCGGCGGCATCGTTGCCCGCCTGGGCCGCCTTGTAGCCGCCGCCGCTGCGGTCGATGTGCTGCCAGGAGAGCGCGCCGTTCATCGTGTCCGACAGCGAGCGGCGCAGTTCGACGCGGCTCGTCAGCTCTTCCAGCTTCCTGCGGAAGGGCACGACGATCACCTTGTCGCCGCCGCTGATGTTCACCGGCATGGTGCGATCCTGGTGCTTGTCCTCGATGCCGGCGCTCAGGCTGTAGTTGTCGTCCAGGCGATACGTGCCTTCCAGCTTGCCGCTGACCGTGCGGTAGGAGTAGCCGACGTAGTGCGGCGCGGTGCCGGCGCCGTTGGTGGCGACGACCGGCGTGTCGTCGTCGACGTCGTGGTAGCGCAGGTTGGCGTTGATCGTCAGATCCTTGATCGGGCGGGTGTTCAGGCCGACCTGCGCGAGCGTGGTCGTCACCTTGGCGTTCAGGCTCTTCGGGGCGCCGACGAAGACGCCGCCGGGCTGCGCCAGGCTGTCGTCCTGCGTGGCGCGCGCACGCTCCAGCTTGAAGGTGGCGCGCGTCGTCTTGCTGAAGTTGTAGCCGCCGTTCAGGAAAAGCTGGTGCGCCTCGTTGTCCAGCCCCTGCGACAGGAAGCCGGCCGTCGCCGTCGGCGTCGCCGTCGGCAGCACGGAGGTGATGGTGTTCTTCGTGCTGTACCAGCTTCCGTAGTAGCCGCCCTGCAACTGGAACTTGCCGACGGTGTAGCTCAGGCGCGCTTCCAGTTGGCGGGTGGTCGAGTCGATCGGCTCGGAGACGAAGCGGAAGGCGTCGCCCCGGGAAATGAGGCGGTTGCCGTCCTTGTTCTCGTTCTTGAAGCTGAGGTTGAAATCCAGCCCCGGCCACAGGTTCTTGTAGAGACCCAGATTCACCTGCTCGCGCCGCGTGCCCAGTTCGACCTTGCGCATCGGCCCGCCGCCTTCGACCTGGGTGGTGCCGTGCACGCCGGTCAGCGTCGTCAGGACCTCCTTCGGATCGTCGCGGGTGATGTTGTTGTACTCCAGCGAGATGCCGGCATCGCCCTGGCGCAGGATTTCCGCCTTCACCTCCCGGTTTTCCAGGCCGAGGTCGGTGGCCTGGAACTTGTACCAGGTGCCGGTTTCGTTGTCCCGCTTGACGACGTCGGCGTCGATCAGGCCGTAGGCCCCGCTGTCCCGCATTCCGTCGTAGGTACCCATCTGCTTGCGGTCGCCCGACCAACTGCCGATGCCGACCGAGACCGTGCTTTCCGGTTCGATGAATTCGGCCAGCTCGTCGTCGGCCAGCGCGGTGCCGAACACTGCCGTCAGCGCGGCGGCGACGGCGGTCAGGCGAAATTGCTTGTGTGTGATGAACATGATCGATCCCCCTTTAGCGACGCAGGCTTTCGGTTTGGCTGTTGTTCAGCGTGCTGTTGCCCCCGTGAATGTTGGTGTGGCAGTTCATGCAGGCGCGGCCGACGGTCTGGAACTTGCCGGTGGCGCTGCCGACGCCGCCCGTCGGCTGGCCGACGGCGGAGCCGTGGTGCGACAGCGGGTCGTGACAGCTCTGGCACAGGAAGGGCGCGCGGCTCTTCAGGAGGCTGGGCGAAGTCGTGCCGTGCGGCTGGTGGCAGATGCCGCAATCCTCGGTCACCGGCTGGTGGGCATGCACGAACGGACCGCGCTTCTCCATGTGGCAGGTGTAGCAGGTGTCGTTGGTGCTGCTCTTGATGAGCGCCTTCGGATTGTCGTTATGCACGTCGTGGCAGGAAGTGCAGAGCATCTGGCCCTCCGGCACCGGGTGGTGCGACGGACGGTTCATCTGGTTGCGCTGTTCCTTGTGGCAGGTGTAGCAGACCTCGGTCTGCGTCTTCTTCTCGCGCACCTTGTCGTGGCTGCTGTGCACCGTGTGGCAGGAGGTGCAGGCGACGTCGCGGTTGGCGTGCGTGCTCGACTGCCAGTTCATGTGCTTGCCACCCTGGTGGCAGTTCAGACAGGACTCGTTGCGGGCGTCCACCGGCGTCTTGCTGTTCTTGTCGTAGGTGCGGTCGGCCTTCGGCGGCTTGCCGCTGCCCTTGTGGCCGACGTGCTTGTCGCTTTCCCCGTGGCAGTCGACGCAGGTCGGCGTGCGGCCGTCGGCGCGGGTGCCGTGCTTGGTCTTGCCGATCGAGAGCACGGACGGCTTCAGGTCGAGCATCGTCGGCTTCGTGTCGTCGGCCTCGTCGTGGCAGCCGGTACATTTGGCGTCGCCCTTCAGGATCAGATCCTTGGGTTCCGCCTTGGCGCCTTCCGATCCGGCAGCGAGAGCAGCGCCCGTACCCGCCGTTCCCAGCAGGCCGAGCGCCGCGGACAGCACCAGCAATTGTCTTAGTGATTTCATCATTACCCCCAATCCCCTTCTATGTTCGATCGAGGGCGCCCCGCACCCGGAGCGCCCTCCCACCTACCCCCCGACGTTCAGCGCGAAAGAATCCATTCGACCAGATTCATCATCTCGGCCTTGTCCTTCGTTTCGATGATCTTGTGGTCCTCTTCCGTCCCGTCCTCGAGCTTCACCTTGGGACCCGTGGTGATGTTCGTGACGACCTTGTCCACGGCGTCGCTCTTGCCCTTGAACTTCGCGGAGATCTTCTTGAAGGACGGGCCTTTTTTCGTCTTGTCCAGGGCGTGGCACTTGAAGCAGTCGTTCTTCTTGGCCAGCGCCTGGGCTGCGTCCGCGTCGAGGGCGTGCGCCGGCGAGGTCAGCAGAAGCGCGGCGATCGAGGCGCCGAGCAGGGTGGCGGTACGTTTGTGGGTCTTCATTGCGTTGCCTTTCCTGTGTCGATGTGCGAAAACGTGATGCCGAAAACCTTCTGGTGCTTCTGGGGCGGAGTGTAGGGGCGTGCGAAAAGACCACACAATCGGCGCGGGTTTATGTTGCGTATAGGAAAATTCCGATGCCCGGCGGACGCGGCGCGTGCCGGATGCGGAGAAGGCGGGGGGAAGCGGGAGGGAAAAAGGAGGTAGGGGGCCGTCCGGTGCAGGTTCGAACCGCCCCCTGAGCCGCAGCTTGCGCCGCCGGCTCCGAGACCATAAAAGGAGAACAGCGGGGCGAATGCTATAGTTCCACGCTTACAGCAGTCTTACGTGTTTCAAACGCGGTTCGAATTCGATTTCACCTCCGACAGGGCATTCCCTCCATGCGCATCCTGATCGCCGAAGACGATCCCATCATCGCCGACGGCCTCTGCCGGTCGCTGCGCAGCAGCGGCTACGCCGTCGACCGCGCGGCCAACGGCGTCGACGCCGACACCGCTCTGATGGCCAATACCTACGACCTGCTGATCCTCGACCTCGGTCTGCCGAAGATGCCCGGGCTGGAGGTGCTGAAGCGCCTGCGCGGGCGCGGCAGCGCCCTGCCGGTGCTGATCCTGACCGCGCTCGACGGCACCAGCGACCGCGTGCGCGGCCTCGACCTCGGCGCCGACGACTACATGGTCAAGCCCTTCGAGCTGCCCGAACTGGAGGCGCGCGTGCGCGCGCTGACGCGGCGCTCCAGCGGCACCACGCCGCTGGTGCAGTGCGGCGCGCTCTCCTACGACCAGGTCGGCCGGGCGGCGCTGCTCAACGGCCAGATGCTCGACCTCTCGGCGCGCGAGCTGGGCCTGCTCGAAATCCTGCTGGCGCGCGCCGGCCGCCTGGTCAGCAAGGACCAGTTGGTGGACCACCTGTGCGGCTGGGGCGAGGAGGTGAGCCACAACGCCATCGAGGTCTACGTGCACCGCCTGCGCAAGAAGCTGGAGCCGGGCGGCGTGCGCATCGCCACCGTGCGCGGCCTCGGATACTGCCTTGAAAAACAGCAGGAAACCCGCAGCGCCTGACGGACAGCGTTCGCTCTTCGGCGAGATCCTCGACTGGATGCTCGCCCCGCTGCTCTTCGTCTGGCCGATCTCGATCGCCGTCACCCACTACTTCGCCACCGCCGTCGCCAGCTATCCCTACGACCAGGCGCTGCGCGAGAACGTGAACGCCGTCGCCCGCCAGATCAAGTTCGTCGGCGGCCGCGCGCAGATCAGCCTGCCGGCCTCGGCGCGCGCCATGCTGCGCGCCGACGAGATCGACGACGTCTATTTCCACGTGCTCAACCGCAAGGGCGTCAAGCTCGCCGGCGATTCCGAACTGCCGGTCGCCGACGACCTCGCCTACCAGGAGGACGAGCTCGGCGAGATCTATTTCCGCGACGTCGAGGCCGGCGGCCAGGACCTGCGCGTCGCCTACACCTACGTCGGCGAACCGAACATGCCGCGCGAGCGCTGGCTGTTGGTCGAGGTCGGCGAGACGCTGGAGAAGCGTTCGCAGCTCGCCAACAAGATCATCGCCAGCGTCATCCTGCCGCAGTTCGTGATCATTCCGCTGGCCGTGGTCCTCGTCTGGTTCGGCCTCTCCCAGGGGCTGCGTCCGCTGACCGTGCTGCGCGAGCGGATCGAGGCGCGCGGCGAGAGCGACATGTCGCCGATCCGCACGCGGCGCGTGCCGGAAGAGCTGCAGCCGCTGATCGACGCCTTCAACGCCATGCTCGAACGCATGCGCGGCAACCTCGACGCGCAGCAGCGCTTCATCGCCGACGCCGCGCACCAGTTGCGCACGCCGCTCACCGGCCTGAAGACGCAGGCGCAACTGGCGATGCGCGAGTCCGACCCGGAGGAGCTGAAGAACTCGCTGCGCCAGATCGCCACCGGCGTCGACCGCGCCGCGCACCTGGTCAACCAACTGCTGACGCTGGCGCGCGCCGAGGCGAGCGACGCCGCGCGCCAGTCGCTGGTTCCGCTCAACCTCGACCTCCTGCTGCGCGAGCAGGTCGGCGAATGGGTGATGCGCGCGCTCGACCGGCGCATCGACCTCGGCTACGAGCCGGCGCCGTCCTCCGAGATCATGGGCAGCGCCTTCCTGCTGCGCGAGCTGGTCAGCAACCTGATCGACAACGCGTTGCGCTACACGCCGGCCGACGGCCGCGTCACCTGCCGCGTCCTCGTCGGGGACGACGCCGTCACCCTCGAAGTCGAGGACAACGGCATCGGCATCACCGAGGCGCAGGCGGCGCTCGTCTTCGAGCGCTTCTTCCGCGTCGATGGCACCGGCACCGACGGTTCCGGCCTCGGCCTGCCGATCGTGCGCGAGATCGCCGAACTGCACGGCGCCGAGGCCAGCCTGCGGCCGAACCCGAACGAGCGCGGCGCCGTCGCCCGCGTCGTCTTCCCGCGCTACCGCCCGCTCGCCGCCCGGCCGGAGTTCGACGCCCAGGTCGAGGGCGAACTCGGCATGCGCGGCGTGCAAGGTCCGCGCAATCCGCCGAGCGGTTTCGTCTGAGCGTGCCCATGCCGCTGAGTCACGCCCGCCTTCAGGCTTGACCTCGCCCTGAAGGGCGAGGCTTGCGCTTTGGCCCGTGGTCAGCCCGCTGTAAGGAATGCTTCCTAGAGTGGCCGGAAAAGAACACTGCGGCGGCGGACAGAAGGCGGAAGAGACATGGGCGATCCGGCCATCGACTGGGCGGCGATCAACGCCGATCCCCGTTTTCGGGAACTGCATCGGCGCAAGATGCGCTTCCTCGGTTTCCTGGTGGCTGCCTCGGCCATCTACTACTTCATGCTGCCGATCGGCGCGGCGTACTTCCCCGAGATCTTCCGGGTCCGGGTCGCCGGCGCGGTGAACGCCGGCCTGCTTTTCGCACTTTCCGAATTCGTCTTCGCCTGCGGCGTCGCCGTCCTCTACGCCCGCCGCGCCGGCCGCGACTTCGACCGGCTGGCCGGGGCGCTCGCCGACGAAGCCGCGGCGCGTACCCATGCCGGCGCCGGGAGGGACGCATGAGCGGTGGCCGCGCCGCCGGCCTGCTGCCGCTGGCCGCGGTCGCCGCGCCGGCGTCGGCGCAGCCGCTGGCCGTGGTGCCGGACGAGTACCGCTGGCTGAGCTTCGCCGTCTTCGCCGCGATCGTCGGCCTGACCCTGCTCGCCACCTACGCCGCCGCCCGCCGCGTGCGCACGCCCACCGACTTCTACACGACCGGCGGCGGCGTCTCCGGCATGCAGAACGGCTGGGCGATCGCCGGCGACTACCTGTCGTCCGCCTCCTTCCTCGGCACCACCGGGCTGATCGCCCTCTGGGGCTACGACGGCTTCATGTATTCGGTCGGCTGGCTGGTCGCCTATGCCGCGGTGCTGCTGCTCATCGCCGAACCCTGTCGCAACATCGGCCGGTACACGCTCTCCGACATCCTTGCCTACCGCAACGACCCGCGCAAGGCGCGCATCCTCGGCGCGCTGTCGGTGGTCACCGTGTCCGCCTGCTACCTCGTCGCGCAGATGGTCGGCGCCGGCGTGCTGGTGAAGACGCTGATCGGCATCGACTACGAGATCTCGGTGATCGCCGTCGGCGTGCTGATGCTGGCCTACGTCGTCTTCGGCGGCATGGTGGCGACGACCTGGGTGCAGATCGTCAAGGCCGTGCTGCTGGTCGCCGCGTCGCTGGCCATGGTGGCGCTGGTATGGCGCCAGTACGGCTTCCTCGACGGCTTCTTCGCGCAGGTCGTCGCCGACGCCGGCGTGCACAAGCGCGTCGCCGCGGTGCTCGGCGACGCCGCCGCCGGCATGACGCCCGAGGAACTCGGCCGGCGTTTCCTCGAACCCGGCCTGCTGTTCGCGACGCCGATCGACCAGATCTCGCTCGGCGTCGCGCTGGTCTTCGGCACCGCCGGCCTGCCGCACATCCTGATGCGCTTCTTCACCGTACCGACGGCGCGCGCGGCGCGCATGTCGGTGGTCTGGGCGATGGTCATCATCGGCGGCTTCTACGTGCTGACGCTGTTCCTCGGCCTCGGCGCCGCGCTCAAGGTCGGCGCGCCGGCGATCGCGGAGGTCGACGCCGGCGGCAACATGGCCGCGCCGCTGCTCGCGCAGGCCCTCGGCGGCGGGCCGGAGAGCCTCTTCGGCAACCTCATGCTGGCCCTCGTCGCCGCCGCCGCCTTCGCCACCATCATCGCCGTCGTCGCCGGGCTCGTCCTCGCCGCGGCCTCGGCGATCGCGCACGACCTCTACGTCGGCGTCGTCCGCAACGGCCGGGCGGGCGCCGAGGAGCAGGTGCGCGCGGCGCGCGTCGCCGCGGCGCTCTTCGGCGGCCTCGCCATCCTGCTCGGCATCGCCGCCAAGGGGCAGAACGTCGCCCACCTGGTCGCGCTCACCTTCGCCGTCGCCGCCTCGGCCAATTTCCCGGCCGTGTTCATGACCCTCTTCTGGCGCCGCTGCAACACCGGCGGCGTCGTCGCCGGCATGGTCGTCGGCGCCGTCGCCGCCGTCGGCCTGATCCTCGTCTCGCCGAACATGACCTACCCGAAGACCGTCGTCGCCGCCGCGCAGCAGGTGCTCGACGAGGCGCCGGCGCGCCTGGCGCTGATCGAGAAGGCGCTTGCCGCCGACGATCCCGAGCGCGTCGAGCAGGCGAAGAAGGAGCGCGCCGCGCTCGGCCGCGCCGTCGCCCGCGCGCGCGATGACATCGAGCGCCACCGGCAGCAGACGACGTCGCTGGTCGGCCTGGAGGCGCCGTGGTTCGGATTGCGCAACCCCGGCCTCGTCTCCGTGCCGCTCGGCTTCCTCGCCGTCATCGTCGGTTCGTTGCTCTACCGCGACCCGCGCGCCGCCGCGATGTGGGACGAGGTCCGCGTGCGCCGGCACCTCGGCGTTCTCGCCGCCGGCCGCCGGCCGCCGCCGGCGAGCGGCGGGGCGCCGGGACAAGAAGGGTTTTGACGGAGGGCGGGGGCGTCGCTATAATGCGCGCTCGCTTTGGCCAGTTAGCTCAGTTGGTAGAGCAGCGGATTGAAAATCCGCGTGTCCGTGGTTCGATTCCGCGACTGGCCACCAATTCAGACGGCTCCCTTTCGGGGGCCGTCGTCGTTTCTGCCTTCGTCTTCTCCAGCTCGGCGGCTCTCCGGGCTTCGGCCGCCAGGACGAAAGGCAGCCACACCTCCCGCTTTTCTGGGTTCTTTTCGGTTGCAAGCTGTGATGCTGCGATCAACTCTATTTCAGGCACGCCGAGTAACTGCGCTAGTTTGACGCAAGCATATTCGGGCAATCCTCTTTGATGCGCTTTCGCGTTGTAGATGACGGTCGGGACTTGCCCTAGCAGTTTCGCAAGCGAAACAGCGGTTCCGCATTTCTCTATTCCCGCTTCGATGTAGTCGCGCAATTCCATCTATGACCTTCGTCAGGGGTTGACATAGCAAACTTGCTTGCATATCTTGCCTAGCAATTTTGCTACAAAGCAAAACTGCTTTGTGCCCGAACGATAGACCAGCGCCGGCTGGTCTGCAACTGGACAGGGAGGTCCGATGACTGAAAAGGCAATTCGTACGGGGCTTTTCCGTTGCGACGGTGTTTTTGCGCAGCCTGGTCCGCCGAGCGGTCCGACGTTTGCTGCTCGCGGCTGCATGGTTTCAAGCGATCCGCGCATCTGTGTTGATCTGCTGGTTGAGCAGGCTGTCAATGATAGCGAGCCGGCCCGAGCGATGAATTCCTACTTCATGGACCGTGATTTTTCTTTGGGTCGGGTTACCCAATGAAAATCCCGCACGCGATCCCCGCCGATCTCGGTCTGCTGACTGAATCCGATTTTGCCCGGATTGGCGAGGTTGTATCGGAATCCCTCAAGGCCGCGCATGAGCGGCTGGCGGCAGCGCGCGATGCGCGGCAGCGCGCTCTGCTGCCGGCCCCCGCTAATAACATGGGGGGAAAGTCTGAAGACGCGCCGGCACGGCTGGTTCTCGAAGACGGCCAGATCGTCGAGGTACCTGCTCGTCGAGGATGGGGCGGCGATACGGCCTTTGTGGATTGGGTGAACTACACCAGCCACGAATCCGCTTACTACCATCGGTCGCCGGGAATGGAGTTCTTCAACGGTTCGCCCGTGACGGATGATGAAGTTATTGCTCGTGTCAGCGTCGCGTGCCTGAAAATCTTCGGCTTCGGTATTACCGCCGAGCGCCCGACCGGCGCTAACTTCTACAAGCGATCCTTCGTGCTCGGCGAGGGGTGCGGCATGGTCTGCTACGGCGGCCAGCGCAGCACCGTACTGGTGATGCTCTCTGGTGCGGGCTGCGCGGCAGCGGCGCCCGGTTGGGAAAAGCGCCTCTATGACTGGCTGGTATTCCATCGCCACCACGCCAAGATCACCCGCATCGATCTCGCGCACGACGACTTTACCGGCGAGCGTTACAGCGTCGATAAAGCTGATGCCGACTTCGATGCCGGCCTCTACTGCAATGGTGGCCGTATGCCCGATTGCGAAAAACGCGGCAACTGGAAACGTCCGAACGGCAAGGGCCGTACCTTCTATGTCGGTCATCGTAGCAATGGGAAGTTCGCCCGAATTTATGAGAAGGGTCGCGAGCTCGGTGACAAGTCCAGCGAATGGAATCGCGTCGAGGCCGAGCTGAAGAGTATTGGCCGCACCATTCCCTTCGAGGCCCTGCTCGAAGCCGGCTGCTATCTCGCTGCCTGCTATCCCGCATTCGCCTGGATCAGCGAGCGTCAGGAACGGATCGTTACCGAACAGAAAAAAGCGGAAGTCACTTACGAATCCGGCTGCGCCTGGCTGAAGAAACAGGTCGGCGCCTGGATCAACGCGCTGCTTCAGATCGAGGGCAGTCCGGAAGCCGTGATTGCCAAGATCATCCGCGACGAAATTCCGTCGCGACTCAAGGTTCCCTCGTACTTGTTTGGCGGCGATTGGCTGCATGACAGGAAACGGGAATACCCGCCATTGGATACGGCCATTGCTGCGTGGTAGTCGGCCAAATCCGCAGGCACTCAACCACTGTTTCGCATGCGAAACACAAACGACGGAGATTCAAAAATGGAATTCAAAGGCAAGTTTCAAATCCTCGGCGCCAAGGGTTTCAAGGGCGAGGTCGAAGGCACGAACTATGACTCCACCACGATCTACGTGGTGATGCCGGTCAGCGAGCGAGCCGGCACGGAAAAGGGGTTCAACGCGCATCCGATCAAGTTCGGCAAGTCGGACGAGTTCGCGAAGATGAAGAACCTGCCGTTCCCGATCGAGGCCGAGTTGGATCTGACGTTGACGACGAAGGGCTACGAATGCCACGGCTTCAAGCCGCTGTCGGTGTCGCACGCCAAGAACGCGGCAAGCGCGGCGAGCTGATCATGCTCCAGGACGTGGAGCGCGTCTGGGTCGTGCAGTGCAAGTCGACAGGTCACTTTCTGTCGGCCGAGTTGCATATGGTGCGCTCGCTGCGCCTCGCGGGCCGTGCTCCCGACCTGGAATGCGCGATTGAAACCGGCCGGATTCATTTCGATCAGGACTTCGAGGTTTTCAGTTTCTTCGAGCCCCCCGATCGAGTTGAGTCTGTTTCGCATGCGAAACATTTTTAAGGAATCCGCATGATGGACTGTGCCGACCTTGCTGCTGACATCGCGCTGGCCACGTCGGAGGCAGTCGTCGTCAGCATGGAAACCACGACCTACGCCTTCGCACTTGTCCTCGGCCTCGCCTTGGCCTGTGGCTTCCTCACGGGCCTCTGGCTTTCCCGTCCGCCAAGGAATGGCTGATGACTACCTGCGCAACGCTGGTCAATTCGTGGGGCTCGCCGCCGGTCCTGCAATTGCAGTCGGCTGCGGTGCCTGCGGGTGGTTACGAATCATGCGAGTGGCTCTACATGAGCGGCGCGGAATACGCGTCGCTGCAGGGAGCCACGACAGGAATCGACACGGCGCTGATCGCCCTCGGGGCGGGAGGTGCCGTTGCGATGTGGGCCGCCGGCTTCGGTGTCGGACTGGTCATTTCAACCGTCCGGAAATTCCGGACACCCTAAGTGGAGGTAACACCATGAAGCTCATCACTCAAGTCAAGAAGTTCGGCAACAGCATCGCGGCCAAGGTCGCCTTCGCCGGCACCTCGATGGCGGTCGCCGTCGAGTCGTTCGCGCAGGCGAGCGGTCTGGCGCAGGCCGCTCAGACCGGCATCGACGCGGCCAAGGGCGACGGCCTGACCGTTGGCGGCTACGTCGTCGCGGCTGTCGCGGCGCTGGTCGTCGTCGGCGTGATCATCGGCCTCGTCAAGAAGATGTAATCGCCTCGGCCCCGTCGCTGCGCGGCGGTCGGGGCCGAATCCCCTGGGGAGGGAATCATGCTCTCGCTCATCATCGGCACGCTGCTTGGCTGCTGCTTCGTCATCGGCGTTCGGACCGCCTCGTTGTGAGCCGGAATTTCCGTAACTTTCTGTGGTTCCTGGTCGGCTGCATCGCTGCGGCGGTGCCGCTGCTCTCGATGGCCGAGACTATTCCGGCTGTTCAGATGCGGTGGGCTCGCGTTCATACCTTGTCGAGTCCGATTGTGTATGGTCCGACTGTTTGGGTCGGTATGGATCAGTCGTCGGTTCTTTATCAGCTCGCATGTGAGGCGGCTGGTTCCCACATTAAAGCGCCTGACGGTTGTGTTGGTTGGTCTCAATGGCAAAACGGCATTGCCTATAACTGCCCGACTGGTCAAGGCTGGACATTTTCTAGTTCAGGTAATGTCTGCACGCGCCCCGATTGCGCTGAGGGCGAAACACGCGGCGAAGACGGCATCTGCCGCGGTCCGGAATGCCCGCCAGGTGAGGAGCCGAATTCATCCGGCGTTTGCGTTCCGATCCCTTGCTCGCGTCATTACGAATATCGTGACGCGAATGGCAACTGCGTTCCCAAGTGCATTCACCCTGAAGGCTTTTCTCCTGCAGGTCTTGGCGGTGCAAGCGGTAGTGGCGGTTCTATGCCCGGCAGTGTTTGCGTCGACGCCTGCGTTTTCCCGACCACTACATGCGTGAGATTTCCCGAGACTGGCGCCTATGGCTGCGGCCTCGGCCCTTCTACTGGCAATACCTGCGACCCTGACGCGCCGGCCGGTGATGACGATCCCAAGCCGGCCGAACCGTTGCCCAAGGATTCGCCCGAATCCGATTGTGTAAGCCAGGGCAAGGCTTACGGGCAGGTCAACGGCAAAACGGTTTGCGTCCAGCCCGATCAGGTGAGCACCAAGAACAAGACGGAGCAGACCGTCACCCGGCCGGACGGCACGACCGGCAAGGAAACCACGAACACGACGACGGTTTGCAGCGGCGCCGGCTCCTGCACCACGACGACCGTCACGACGGTATCCGGCGGCGGCAGCACCGGAGAAAAGCCGGACGGTGAAACGACGACAACGACGACCGGTAATGGTGCCTGCAAGGCGAACCCGGACAGCCCGGCATGCAAACCCGGCTTCACCAAGCCGACCAAGGGCGAGTTTCCCGGCAAGGAATCCGACATCGAAGATGCCGAACAGGCGCTGACGGCCAAGGTCAATCAGATCAAGACCCAGATCGCCGGCCTGTTCCAGACGATGCAGACAGGCAGCGGCGGCTTGCCCTGCGATGGCGGTGTCCCCGTCCGCGCGCTCGGCATCAATTTCAACCTGTGCTTTGCGACGCAGGAAGGCAACCTTCAACCTCTCCAGATCGCGATCTTGGTGATCGCGGCGCTGGCCTCGCTCGTCATTATTTTCAGGTGACGCATGGAAGCTCTATTCAGTTGGATCACGGAATTCTTCTCCACCGGCATCTATGAGTTGATCACCGGTGCCTTCGCCTCGCTGATCGAGTGGCTGATGCTGCTCAAGCTCAAGACGATGCTCTGGACGCTCGATTTCTCTTGGAAAATCGCCAATACGCTGATCGCCAACCTTGGCGTCACGTCGGCGCTCAATGCCGCGTGGGGTAGCTTTGACAGCGTCACGCTGTCGAACCTGATGTTCTTCAAGGTGCCGGACGCCGTGAACATGATCCTGTCCGCGCTCGGCACCCGGTTTGTTCTTCGTTTCTTACCGATGGGGTGGTGATGATGAGTGCCGAAGTTGACAGGCTTGATGCCGAGATTGCGCGTCTCCGGGAGGATATCGATTGGTGCGATGCTCGCATCGTCGAGCATCTAGGGGAGATTGAAGCGCTTCAGTTTCGTCGTGATCTTGATGCTCAGGAGCTGAGCTACAACGAAATGTGGCGCGAGGATGCCGAGCGACGCGAGCAGGAATCGGTTGAAAGCAGCTGATGCCGATCAAGATTCACCACGGCCCGCCCGGCGCCTACAAGACCTCCGGCGCCATCGGCGATGACTTCCTGCGCGAAGCGAGGGAAGGGCGCCTGATCGTCACGAACGTGCGCGGCATGAGTCGCCGGCGCGTGCTCGACCACTTCGACGACATCCCCGAATCCTTCGACCTGATCTGGATCGACGACCGCACCGAAGAGGGCAGGGAGAAGCTGCACAAGTGGTTCCACTGGCTACCCGAGGGCGCCTACCTGTTCCTCGACGAGGCTCAGGACATCTGGCCGCGCTGGTGGCGTGATGCCGATCTGGCGAAGCTGAACTATCCCGGCGGCCGGCAAAAGGCGCTCGAAGACAACCGCCCGGCCGATTGGGCGATGGCGTTCGACAAGCACCGCCATTGGAACTGGGACATTGTCCTGACGACGCCGAACATCCGGAAAATCCGCGACGACATTCGCGGCGTCGCCGACGCCGCCTACAAGCACAAAAACCTCGCGCTTCTCGGTTTCCGTGGCCGCTATATCGAGGGCTTTCACGCGCCGGACGACGCGGGCACGGCCGAAAGCCACTTCTTCTCCATCGTCCGCAAAAAGGTTCCAAGCTATGTCTGGAAGCTCTACGACAGCACGGCCACCGGCAAGGTCAGCGACACGCGGAACGGCATCAATCTTTTCTCGAATCCGCGGATATTGCTCCTGGTGGGCTTTTTGGTCATCGGTGGGTATTTTGCTCTCCGTAATGGCGGCACCGTTCTGGATACTCCGCCAACTGGCCGGCCTGCTGCGCCAACTGCTCAACCAAATCCGCCCGGTGTTCCGGCTGGTGGGCCGGCTCCTGCTGCTCGTCCTGCTGCGCCTGGCTATCGGGGTGACGCTGTTGTGGCTCATGGGGCGCAGCGCGGTTTTCCTGCTGACCTAGCCTATCCGTACCTCGACGTGGATCCGGTGATCATGGGCACGTCGGTCTGGCGCGGCAAGAAGCGGTACTACATCGACGCCGGCGACACCATGCTGACCAGTGACGACTACCTCAAGGCCGGCTACACGATGACGGACATGGGGCCGTGCGCCGTCAGGTTCCAGATACAGGGTTTTACGCAGATCGTCCGCTGCGGCCGCGAACCGTCGCCGCGCGGTATCCAGATCGCCAAGTCGAGCGCCGGCAGCGCCGCCGAGGAGCCGATGCGACGAGGCGGCGCTGCCGGCGCGACCCCGCCATGAAGCATTTGAGCGTTGCGATTTTCGCTGCTGTTCTGCTGTGCGCCTGCGACCGCGGCCGCGATCGCTTGGTGTCCGATTGCCTCGCCTACTTCGAGGGCGCCACCAGCTCGCGCACGTGTCGATGAAACCCCTGTTGCTGCTCGCCCTGGTGATGCTGTCGGCCTGTGCCGGGACGTCGGACGATGAGCGCCGCTTGGCGCGTTACGAGTGGTTTGCCTGCGCTACTCGTGGGGAGGGGAAATTTCCAATTCCTCCGTGCTAAGATTTTGTCATGATCGGCCGGATCGGAAAAATCTGCATCTACATGACCTGCGCGCTCGCCGGCGTCTCGCCTGCGGTTGCGCAGGACATCATCTATGTGTGCGTCAAGGATGGCCGGGAACTCATGACGGATCGTCCATGCGAGGTGCTCGGCGCCACGACGAAGCGGATCAGGACGCCGGAGAGCTTCACGCCGTTGAGCGTGATCGGTGGCGGTCTGACGACTGGCGAGCGCCGGATGCTTCGGGAATACGAGGCACGGAATGATGCCCTGGACCGCGAGCATGAGGCGCGTAGGCTTGCGGACCGTGAGGCAGCGAATCGAGCTGATGCGTTAAACGTGGCCGAATGCAGGCGGCTCGATGCCGTGAAGAAGAGCATCGTCAATCAGCAGCGGCAGCATTCCACGCAGTGGCTGACGGATCGTCATCGCGAAATCAACGACGAGATGTACAGGCGCCGCTGCAAGACGCTGTGACGATTGTTTCGCATGCGAAACATTGACGCTGGTAGCGAAGGGCGAAGCCCGCATCCGGCGAAGCCGGGGGAGCGGGTCAAGGGGTGCAGCCCCTTGCGGGTGCAGGGCGGAGCCCTGCCGGCGAAAAAAACCGGGGTTATGCCCCGGTTTTGCTTTTTCCGATCTCGATGTATTCGCGTATTCGCCGCTTGGCGGTTTCGCGCTTGGCCTTGTCCTGGCTGGTGAGATAGCCGATGGCCAGGCAAAGCCGCTGCGCGATCTCCGCGCTATCGAGCCCTTCGGCGTCGAGGCCTGCGCGGAGGAGGGTGGCTTTCTCGGCTGGCTCCATTTACGGGTATTCCTGCCGAGCATGCACGACGCGCAGCACCCGAACGCGGATCATGTCGACGCGGTACACAACGATGTAATTGGGATGCGCGACGTATTCCCGCGTGCCAGGGATTCGTCCGGGCTTGCACGCGAACGGCATCGATGCCAATCGCTCTACGCCCGTCTCGATGGTTTCGCGCAAGGCCAGTGCCGCCGCTGGTGCGAACTGCTCGATGTAGCCCTGAATCTCGGCCAGGTCGAGCTGTGCCTCATTCGACCATTCAACCGGCAGCACGCTTTTTCCTACGCTCTTCCAGCAGTCGGTCTACCCGCGCCATTGCCTCGTCGTGCGGCAGGCACGGTTCCTTGCTGTCAATGGCTTCCTGGACCTTGGCGCGGAACCAGCGGTCATAGCTGGCGGCTTGTTCGTCGGTCTCGAACTCCGACACGCGAGGATCTAGAACGGTGCTCATGATCATACCTCCTATGAGTTAAAGGATACTGGCAAGCCGGCGAAGTTCAAAGTCGGCCTGCCGGTGTTTCGCATGCGAAACATCAGTGCTGCTCGGCGTCCATGGTGACCTCGATCAACTCCGTCAGGTCGAAGAGGATGTCCTGACTGCCGGCCACGTATGCGGCGATCTCGATCGCTGCCGTTTTATTGTCGCAGCAGATTTCCATGACCTTTTGCAGGCGGGCGACGGGGGTATCCTTCTTCCCGCGCTCATGGATCTTTTCAAGGTGCTGGCTGAGCGCCTGGCGCTGATCGTCGGCCAAGTCGCCGCAGTCGTAATCCCACACCAGTATGTTCGGATCGAGCCGCCTGCGCTCGGCCTCGTTCGCTGCCTCGACCGCGCGCTCATGCGCCTTCTGTTCCCGCTGCGCCTTCGCCTCCGGGCTGGCGGCCTCGGTCTCGGCTGCCTGGCGCGCTTGCTCCTGCTCTGCCTTCTCCGCCTCGATCCTCGCCTTGACCTCGTCGAGCTTCTCCCGCACCGTCTGCCGTCCGGCCTGGCCTTTCTTCACGGCTTCCGCGATCTCTCTGCTTTCCCAGTGGCAGAGCTGTGCGATCTTGTCGACCGTCAACACGATCTCCAGATCCTCGGTGACGCATTCATCGAGCAGCTGCCGCGCTTGCCACGCCAGGTTCGGGCAGCTCGCCGCGAGTCGCTTCGACACCCACGCCTTTGACTTGTGCAGCCGCTCGGCCGCGGCTGTCACACTCCCGCCGACCAGGTCGTATAGCTTGCGCACGGCCGCCGCCTCGTCGGCCAGGCCAAGGTCTTCGCGCTGGATGTTCTCGGCGAGCTGCATCATGCTGGCCGTGTCGTTGTCGACCTCGCCGATGATTGCCGGGATGGTGTCGAGCTGCGCCAGGCGTGCGGCGCGCAGCCGCCGCTCGCCGGCGATCACCAGGTAGTTGGCCATTCCCGGATTCGGCCGCAGGAGGATCGGCTGCAGCACGCCCCGCACGGCGATATCCTGCGCCAGCTCCTGCAGCGATGCCTCGTCAAACGTCGTCCGCACTTGCTTCCGCGTCTCGATCAATGTCAGCGGCACCATCATCAGCTCGGACGGCGGCGTGCTCGGCGCCGGGATGTTGAGCGATGCCTGCCGCATCTTGGCCACGGCCGCGGCGGCGGCCTGCTGCTTCGTCGGCTTCTTCGCTGCCGCTTTCGGTTTCGCATGCGAAACATTTTGAGTCGTCGTCATGGTCGTTACTCCTTCGCAAGGTTCAGGTTCAGGAACTCGGCAAGCTTCTCCATCGCCGCCTTGTAGCCGTCTTCATAGCCGCGGCTGTATTCGATGCTCGACCGCGGCTGATAGCCGATTTCTTCGAGCTTCTTCAGGGGCTCTTGTGCAGCGATCTCGGTCAATTCCGCATCGGACATGGCTGCATACCGCTCGGCGGTTTCTTTTGCCTGGGCCTTGTCTTTAGCGATACCGCTGGTTCCCTGGGCGGGGTTGGTCTGGCTGCGGGCAGACCAATGCCATTTACCGGCAAAGTAAGGGCCTGTCTCCGGCCCGTATTCACTGATTCGGCAGTAGCGCGTGCTGGTCTGCATGACCTGGTCGCCTTGATCAGAAGTTATCCACATCTGGGCCGTGGAGCCCCTGCCGTTGCTGTTCTGGGTTTCCGGTGCGTACATCGTTGTTTCCTCCTGTGAGTGATCCATCCGTTCCGTCTTCGCCCCCTTACAAAAGCGTCGGAGCCCTGCGCGAAGCGCTTTGTGTTTTCTGGCAAGCAAGCGGGCATGCCAGCGTTTTTTGCTGGCGTGACTGGTTGCCGGCCTATCTAACTTGCGGAGACCTTGGGGGCGAAGACGGAACGGATGGATCACGGGAGGTTGAGCACGCGCCGGCAAACCATGACGGCGGGACGCCGTCGCTATTGCAACGCTCCCTCAGGGAGCGCGTCCCGAAGGGCGCCGCGAAGCGGTTGAGGGTGGGGTAAGCAAGCGGAGCGCGCAGGCGATAGCGACCAGAAGGGCGCCGAAGGCGTCGCGTAGCGATGAGCGAATAGCGAAACCCTGTCAGGGCGCGGTCCGCGAAGCGGAATCGCAATATGGCGGAATCCCTGTATTGGCGCGGCTTTTGGGCCTGTCGCCGGTATAATTCCGGCATGGCTTCGACATGGAAAAATGCTGCTGAGAAATGGCTGCACGAGACCAGACACAAGCGCAGTCATCGTGACGATCGGCAGAAACTCGAATGGATCGGGGAACGCTGGAACGACAGAAGCCTGTCTGAAATCACGCGCGATGACGTGGCTGACCTTGCCGACGAAAAGGCCCTGACGGTCAAGCCCTCGACCGTCAATCGCTACCTGGCATTGATCCGTGCCATCCTCCGCCGAGCCGAGCGCGAATGGCGCTGGATCGACCGAGCGCCGCACATCCGCCTACACCCGGAACGCCAGCGCCGTGTCCGCTGGCTCAAGCCTGAGCAGGCCCGGACGCTACTCGCCGAGCTGCCGCCGCATCAACAGCATGCCGCGATTTTTGCCTTGTCGACCGGCCTCCGTGCCGGCAACGTCGGCATGCTCCGATGGGAACAAATCGACCTCGGCCGCCGGGTACTTTGGCTGTATGGCGACCAGACCAAGAACGGCGAAGACATGAGTGTCAGCCTGAACGACAACGCCATGGCGATTCTGCACGCCAGGCGTCGGATACACCGCGAATGGGTATTCACCTATCAAGGCAGGCCGATTCAGCGTTTCACCACGAGGGCCTGGTACAAGGCGCTGGATCGAGCAGGTATCGAGAATTTCCGCTGGCACGACCTGCGCCACACTTGGGCGAGCTGGCTCGTGCAGGAGGGGGTACCGCTGTATGCGTTACAGGAAATGGGCAGTTGGAAAACCGCCGCGATGGTGCGGCGGTACGCGCACCTGAGTCCGGCGCACAACCTCAAGTTCGCACAGACGATAGATGCCGCCATCACCAAGGCGGTAGGTCTTGATCCTGAATCCGGGGACGATGATCGCTGATGACAGGTGGCTTATTGAAAATCCGCGTGTCCGTGGTTCGATTCCGCGACTGGCCACCACCATTCCACGCCCAGCCCATCGGCTGGGCGTTTCGTTTTCCGCCCCTGCCGGTCTTCAGGCCGCCGCGCGGTCCCGGCATACGGCCACGGGCAGATCCCGGCCGTTCTCGCGCAGCCGGGTTTCCAGCCCCAGCTCGGCCAGCAGGTCGAGGAAGGGGCGCGCCGGCAGTTGCTCGACGTTGGCCATGCGGCGCACGTCCCAGGTGCCCTCGGCGACCAGCAGCGCGGCCGCGGCCGCCGGCACGCCGGCGGTGTAGGCGATCGCCTGGCTGCCGACTTCGCGGTAGCACTCGGCGTGGTCGGCGACGTTGTAGATGAAGACCTCGCGCTCCCGGCCGTTCTTCACGCCGCGCATCAGGTTGCCGATGCAGGTCTTGCCCGTGTAGGCGGGGGCCAGCGAAGCCGGATCGGGCAGCACCGCCTTGACCACCTTCAGCGGCACGACTTCCAGCCCCTCGGCGGTGCGCACCGGCTTCTCGGACAGCAGGCCGAGGTTCCTGAGCACGGTGAAGACGTTGATGTAGTGCTCGCCGAAGCTCATCCAGAAGCGGATGTCCGGCACGTCCAGGTGCTGCGACAGCGAGTGCAGTTCGTCGTGGCCGGTCAGGTAGGTGGTCTGGCGGCCGACCACGGGCAGCTCCCATTCCCGCCGGTGCTCGAACATCTTCGCCGCTTGCCATTGCCGGCCCTGCCAGGACCAGACGGTGCCGGTGAACTCGCGGAAGTTCACCTCCGGGTCGAAGTTGGTCGCGAAGTAGCGGCCATGGCTGCCGGCGTTGATGTCGATGATGTCGATCGAGTCCACGCGGTCGAAGTGCTCGTCCACGGCCAGCCGGGCGTAGGCATTGACCACGCCGGGGTCGAAGCCCGCGCCGAGGATGGCGGTCACGCCGGCCTTCTCGCAGGCTTCGCGGCGCTTCCACTCGTAGTTGCCGTACCACGGCGGCGCCTCGCAGACCCTCGCCGGGTCTTCGTGGATGGCCGTGTCGATGTAGGCGGCGCCGGTGTGCAGACAGGCTTGCAGCACCGGCATGTTGAGGAAGGCCGATCCCAGGTTGAGCACGATGCCGGCGCCGGTGGCGCGGATCAGCGCCTCGGTGGCGGCGACGTCGAGCGCGTCGAGCGCGTGCGTGCGCAGCACGGCCGGCTGCCGCGGACCGCCCCTGGCGCGGATCGATTCGACGATGGCGTCGGCCTTGCGCCGCGAGCGCGAGGCGATGTGGATCTCGCCGAAGCGGGCGCCGTTCCGGGCGATCTTGTGAGCCGCGACGTGGGCGACGCCGCCGGCACCGACGATGAGAATGTTCCTCTTCATGCTGGTGTCCCTCCCTCTTGATACCGTCCGCACTTCTACGAAAGGCTGTTCACGTAGTCCTGGAACGCAAACTGCCGTACCAGGCGCTCGCTGCCGTCCAGTTCCCGGACGGCGATGGCCGGCATGGTCAAACCGTTGAACCAGTTCTTCTTGACCATGGTGTAGCCGGCGGCATTGCGAATCGAAATCCGGCTGCCGACCCGCAGGGGTTCGGGGAAGTCGAATTCGCCGAAGATGTCGCCGGCCAGGCAGGACCGGCCATAGACGAGATAGCGGTGCGGACCGGCGTCCGGCTCGACGCGCGCGCTTTCCCGGTAGATGAGCAGGTCGAGCATGTGCGCCTCGGTCGACGCGTCCACAACGGCGAGCGGCTTGCCGTGGTGGAGCGTGTCGAGCACCGAGACCTCCAGGCTGGCGCTGTCGGTCACCGCCGCCTCGCCCGGTTCGAGATAGACCTGCACCCCGTAGCGCGCGGCGAAATCCCGGAGCCGGGCGCAGAACGACGCCAGCGGATACTCCGGCGCGGTGAAGTGGATGCCGCCGCCGAGGCTGACCCAGCCGACCCGCTCGATCAGGGCGCCGAAGCGCTCTTCGATCTGCGTCAGCATGGCGTCGAAGCGCTCGAAGTCGCGGTTTTCGCAGTTGTTGTGGATCATGAAGCCGTCGATGCGCCCGAGCGCCTCGGCGACGCGCGCCGGGTCGCTCTCGCCGAGGCGGCTGAACGGGCGGACCGGGTCGGCCAGGTCGAAGCCCGACGCGCTGACGCCGGGGTTGAGGCGCAGGCCCACCGGCTTGCCGCCGGCGCGCCCGCCGTGGCGTTCGAGCTGGCCCAGGCTGTTGAAGATGATCTTGTCGGCATGGGACACGACCTCGTCGATCTCGTGGTCGGCATAGGCCACGCTGTAGGCGTGCGTCTCCCCGCCGAACTTTTCCTTGCCCAGGCGCACCTCGTAGAGCGACGAGGAGGTGGTGCCGTCCATGTACTCGCGCATCAGGTCGAAGACCGCCCAGGTGGCGAAGCACTTCAGCGCCAGCACGACCTTGGCGCCGGATTCCCGGCGGAGCGTCGCGATGCGCTGCAGGTTGGCGAGCAGGCGGGCTTTGTCGATGAGGTAGTAAGGCGTCTGGATCATCACTCTCGGCGCGGACATGGCCGCCCGCCGTGGCGGGCGCGGATGGTTCGGCCGGCGCGCCGCGACGGGCGTGCCGGAAAGGGGGGCGCGGTCCGGGACCGCTTCAGGAGTGCCGCTGGCCGCAGAGCAGCGAAGGATGCTGCCGGGCGTGGTGCAGGCGGGATGGGGGCGGGAGCTCAGTGTCCGCGTGGTCGCGGCAGTGCATCGGCAGGTGCCCCGGGAGCGCGGCGCGGCGCGCCGGCACACGGAACCGCGGGGCATTCGGGCTCGCCGAAGGTCCCCTTGTCGAAATTTCCGTTTGGGAGGCGTTCAGACAGACTGAAACTATCCCCAATTGGAACAGGGCGTCGCTAGACATGGCGTCCTCTCCAACCAGCAGATGAGTAAAAGCCCGAAATCTTCTCGGACGATTCCGGATTGTAGAAAAAAACCCCGTTCGGCGCAAACCGCCGCCCTGGCGGCGCCGTTCGGTCCGCGGACGAGGCGGCGGCCGCCGGTGTGGCAACGCCGCCACACCACCGCGTCCGGCGGGGCGGCGTTCAAGGAAGGGTAATCGTTCTGTAACACCCGCTCCCTAGCATTCGCCTCGACCACATCCCTTTCCGCATCGGTTTGCCGCGATATGGATGGTGGCTACGAAATTTCATCACGTGTTCAACTTCTAGGGGATATCAATGACTTTGCTGAACAAGAAATCCGCCGTGCTCGCCATGGCTGCCGCGTTTTCCGGCGTCGCCTTCGCGCAGTCGAACGTCACCGTCTACGGCGTCGTCGATGTTGGCTATGCCTATACTTCCGGCGACCGGGCCGGCGGCGGTTCGTCCAACTTCAGCGGGATCGCGCCTAACCTCCTCGGCGGTTCGCGCATCGGCTTCAAGGGTGAAGAAGGCTTGGGCAACGGCCTGAAGGCGGTCTTCGTACTGGAATACGCTCTGGATCCCGACGTCAATTCCGGCATTGGAGGCACCAGCAACACCTCCCGTCAGAGCTACATCGGCCTGAACAGCACGTCGTTTGGCACGGTCGCCCTCGGTCGTCAGTACGCGCCGGGTTACGCCGCTTCCGGCCGCAACAACCCGTTCGGCGGTTCTACCCGCCAGAGCCCGCTCAATCGTCTGACCGGCGCCAATACGATCACCGGCGATGGCGCAGCGCGCATCAGCAACAGCATCAGCTACGCCTCGCCGAAGTGGAACGGCTTCTCGGTCAACGCGATTTACGGCTTCGGCGAGTCGCTTTCCGCCCCCGGTGTCAGCACGAGCGACAACGGCTTCTTCGGTGCCGGCCTGAACTATGCGAACGGCCCGCTGAACCTGGATCTGGTGTTCCAGCAACGCAGAGATGTGCAAACGACCGCCGCCCCTGCTGGCACTACGCACTGGTCCCTGCCCGGTGGTGTCGTTGCTACGGGCGATGACATAAACGAATGGGCGGTGATGGGTTCCTACGACCTCAAGGTCGTCAAGCTCTTCGCCTCCTACCAGGCCATGGACGACAAGAACGGTACCTCCGCGAACGAAGGCAGCAACAAGATCTGGTCCGCCGGCGTCAACGTGCCGGTGTTCGGCAACGGCTCGATTCAACTGGCCTACGCCAAGGCGGACTGGGATCGCACCAACGCGGGCAGCACCGACGGCTGGGCGATCGGCTACCGTCATTCGCTGTCCAAGCGCACCACTCTGTATACCACCTACGGTGTTCTGGACAACGACGATCGCCTCCCGAGGTACGCCAGTTGGGGCGTCGGTAGTAGCGGTGCTCTTGGTGGTAACCTCGGCGGGAAGGTCAGCATCTTCACTGCCGGTATCAACCACAGCTTCTGATCGCCGGGATGGCCGGCCTTTGGTCGGCAGTCCCCGCATCTGGAAATGCCGCCCGGAACGATCGGGCGGCATTTTTTTGCGAGCTTCCTCCGCAGCCGCACATCCCGTTTGCGGGCCTTGTTTTAGTCTGAATCTAATATTTAGAAATAAGCAAATCACAAAATATGCTTTGTCGTTCTATGCCAGGTTCCTTATAGTCCCGGCTCAACCCGAATTTCCCGGAGCCGCCACATGAAATTCCTCGCCAGAAAGCTCGCCGTCGCCTCGCTCGCCCTCGGCCTCGCCGTGCCGGCCTTCGCCGATCCGTCGCTGCTCAACGTCTCCTACGACGTCGCCCGCGACTTCTACAAGGACTACAACCCGCTGTTCCAGAAGCACTGGAAGGCGAAGACCGGCGAGAACATCGAACTCAAGCAGTCGCACGCCGGCTCGACCAAGCAGGTGCGCGCCGTCGCCGACGGGCTGGAGGCCGACGTGGTGACGATGAACCAGGCCACCGACGTCGACTTTCTCGCCGAGCGCGGGCTGGTCGCCGCCGACTACGCGAAGCGGTACCCGACCAACGCCTCGCCCTACACCTCGACCATGGTGTTCATCGTCAGGAAGGGCAACCCGAAGGCGCTGAAGGACTGGAACGATCTGGCGAAGTCGGGCGTGCAGGTGATCCTGCCGCACCCGAAGAACACCGGCAACGGTCGCTACTCCTACCTCGCCGCCTGGGGCTACGCGCTCCGGCAGCCGGGCGGCAGCGACGCCTCGGCGCGGGAATTCGTCGGCAAGCTCCTGAAGAACGCACCGCTCTTCGCCGCCGGCGGCCGCGACGCGACGACCACCTTCATGCAGCGCCGCATCGGCGACGTGCTCGTCACCTTCGAGTCCGAGGCCGAGCTGATCGCCCGCGAGTTCGGCCGCGGCGAGTTCGAGGTGGTCTATCCCTCGCTCTCCATCCTCACCGAGTTCCCGGTGGCGATCGTCGAGAAGGTGGTCGAGAAGAAGGGCACGCGCAAGCAGGCGCAGGCCTACCTCGAATACCTGTGGTCGAAGGATGGCCAGGAGAACGCCGCGCAGAACTACCTGCGGCCGCGCGATCCCGAGGTGCTGAAGAAGTACGCGGCGCAGTTCCCGTCGATCAACACCTTCACCGTCGACGAGGTGTTCGGCGGCTGGAGCAAGGCATCGCCGGCGCACTTCAAGGACGGCGGCAGCTTCGACCAGATCTCCCAGGTAAAATAAACGACAACGACGAATCCTGCCGGCGCCGCCGTACGGCGGCGCCTTTCTTTCCATGACCTCTTCCTCGCGACGCGTGCTGCCCGGCTTCGGCCTTTCGCTCGGCTACGCCCTCGTCTATCTCTCGCTGCTCGTGCTGATTCCGCTGGGCGGGCTGGTGCTCAAGGCGAGCACGCTCACCTTCGCCGAGTTCTGGCGGATCGCCACGACCGAGCAGGCGATCGCCTCCTATCGCGTCAGCTTCGGCGCCTCGTTCGCCGCGGCGGCGATCAACGCCGTCTTCGGCACGCTCGTCGCCTGGGTGCTGGTGCGCTATCCGTTCCCCGGCAAGCGCCTGGTCGACGCCTTCGTCGACCTGCCGTTCGCGCTGCCGACGGCGGTCGCCGGCATCACGCTGGCCACGCTCTACGCCGGCAACGGCTGGATCGGCCGCCACCTGGAGCCGCTCGGCGTGAAGATCGCCTACACGCCGTACGGCATCGTCGTCGCGCTCGCCTTCATCACGCTGCCGTTCATCGTGCGCACGCTGCAGCCGGTGATCGAGGACATCGAACCGGAGATCGAGGAGGCCGCCGCCTCGCTCGGCGCCTCGCGCTGGCAGACCTTCGCCAAGGTGCTCTTCCCGGCGATCTTCCCGGCGCTGCTGACCGGCTTCACGCTCGCCTTCTCGCGCGCGCTCGGCGAGTTCGGTTCGGTCATCTTCATCGCCGGCAACCTGCCGATGGTCTCCGAGATCACGCCGCTGCTGATCATCGCCAAGCTCGAACAGCAGGACGTGGTCGGCGCCACGGCGCTGGCCGTGGTCATGCTGGCCATCTCCTTCGTCCTGCTGCTGACGATCAATGCGCTGCAGTGGTGGGCGGCCAGCCGGCATAAAGGGAGAACGGCATGAATGCCCGTCGCGCCAACGCCGAGCCGCGCTGGGTGCGCCTCACGCTGACCGCGGTCGCGCTCGGCTTCCTCGCGCTGTTCCTCGGGCTGCCGCTCGTCGCCGTCTTCGTCGAAGCCCTGGCCGCCGGCGTGCCGGCCTACCTGAGCGCGCTCGCCGATCCGGAGACGCAGCACGCGGTGCTGCTCTCGCTCGTCATCGCGCTCGTCGTGCTGCCCTTCAACGTGCTCTTCGGCGTGGCCGCGGCCTGGGCCATCGCCCGCTTCGACTTCCGCGGCAAGAGCCTCTTGACCACGCTGATCGACCTGCCGTTCGCCGTCTCGCCGGTGGTCGCCGGCATGCTCTTCATCCTGCTCTTCGGCGCCCGCGGCTGGTTCGGTCCCTGGCTCTCGGAGCACGACTTCCGGATCATCTTCGCCGTGCCGGGCATGATCCTGGCGACGCTGTTCATCACCTTCCCCTTCGTCGCGCGCGAGCTGATCCCGCTGATGCAGGCGCAGGGGCGGGAGGAGGAGGAGGCCGCCGTCTCGCTCGGCGCCTCCGGCTGGCAGATGTTCCGGCGGGTGACGCTGCCGAACATCAAGTGGGGCCTGCTCTACGGCGTGATCCTCGCCAACGCGCGCGCGCTCGGCGAATTCGGCGCGGTGTCGGTGGTCTCCGGCCACATCCGCGGCGAGACGAACACGCTGCCGCTGCACGTCGAGATCCTCTACAACGAATACAACGCCGTCGGCGCCTTCGCCGCCGCCTCGGTGCTGGCGCTGCTGGCGCTGGTGACGCTGGTCGCCAAGACCATCGTCGAGTGGCGCATGCAGAAGGAAACGGCGATGCTTCAGGCGGACTTGCCGCCTGAAGCGGTGAGGAGTGAGGCGTGAGGAGTAAGGAGTAAACCCTCCTCGTGCCGCGAACACTCCTCTCTCCTCACGGGTTCAAACATGAGCATCACCATCCAGAACATCACGAAGCGCTTCGGCAACTTCGTCGCGCTCGACGGCATCGACCTCGAAATCCCGACCGGCGAGCTGGTCGCGCTGCTCGGCCCCTCCGGCTGCGGCAAGACGACGCTGCTGCGCATCATCGCCGGCATGGAAACGGCCGACGGCGGCGAGGTGCTGTTCTCCGGCCAGGAGGCGACGCACTTGCACGCGCGCGACCGCAACGTCGGCTTCGTCTTCCAGCACTACGCGCTGTTCCGGCACATGACGGTGTTCGAGAACGTCGCCTTCGGCCTGCGCGTGAAGCCCAGGAAGGAGCGGCCGGGCAATGCCGAGATCAGGAAGCGGGTGATGGACCTGCTCGCCCTCGTCCAGCTCGACTGGCTGGCCGACCGCTATCCGTCGCAGCTTTCCGGCGGCCAGCGGCAGCGCATCGCGCTCGCCCGCGCGCTCGCCGTCGAACCGAAGGTGCTGCTGCTCGACGAGCCCTTCGGCGCGCTCGACACCAAGGTCCGCAAGGAACTGCGCCGCTGGCTCCGCCGGCTGCACGACGAGATGCACATCTCCTCGGTCTTCGTCACGCACGACCAGGAGGAGGCGCTGGAAGTGGCTGACCGCGTCGTCGTCATGAACCACGGCCGCATCGAGCAGATCGGCTCGCCGGACGAGGTCTATTCGAACCCGGCCTCGCCCTTCGTCTACCAGTTCCTCGGCAACGTGAACGTCTTCCGCAGCCGCGTGCACGGCGCCTGGGCCGAGGTCGGCCGCGGCGAGAGCGCCGGCGACGGCGAGACGCTGGCCTTTGTCCGCCCGCACGAGATCGACATCGAGCACGCGCCGGTGGCCAACGGGCTGGAAGCGCAGGTGCAGGACGTGCACCCGATCGGCCCGGTGGTGCGCGTCGAACTGGCGCACGCCTCGGAGCTGATCGAGGTCGAGCTGACGCGCGAGCGCGCCGACGGTCTCGGCCTGGCCAAGGGCCAGCACGTCTGGCTCAGGCCGCGCCAGGTCAAGGTCTTCGCCGCGCCGGAGGCGGCCGCCTATCCGCTCGAGGAGGGCGGTTCGGGCATCTGAGCCGGCGTGCCGGCCGGCGGAAAACGTGCCGTCGTCTTGATCTGCATCAGCCGGAGGTAGCCGGGGGCGAATGATATAATCCGCCCCCAACTCCCCTAGGGTCTTTTCGCGCATGGCGCTGTTCACGCTCGGCATCAACCACCATACCGCGCCGCTGTCCGTGCGCGAGCAGGTGGCGTTCCACGCCGACAGGCTCTCCCACGCGCTCTCCGACCTGACGCGCGCCAACGCCGTGCGCGAGGCGGCGATCCTGTCCACCTGCAACCGCACCGAAATCTACTGCGCCGCCGACGCGCCGGAGACGGCCGTCGACTGGCTGATCCGCTACCACGCCATCGACCTGCAGTCGATCCAGCCCTACGTGTATACGCTGCCGCAGCGCGAGGCCATCCGCCACGCCTTCCGCGTCGCCTCCGGGCTGGATTCGATGGTCATCGGCGAACCGCAGATCCTCGGCCAGATGAAGGACGCGGTGCGCGTCGCCGAGGCCGCCGGCACGCTCGGCACGCACCTGCACAAGATGTTCCAGCGCGCCTTCGCGGTGGCCAAGGAAGTGCGCTCGACCACCGCCATCGGCGCCAACATCGTCTCCATGGCCGCTGCCGGCGTGCATCTGGCCGAGCGCATCTTCGAGCACCTCGCCGACCAGCGCATCCTCTTCGTCGGCGCCGGCGAGATGATCGAGCTGTGCGCCACGCACTTCGCCGCGCAGCAGCCGAAGGAGATCGTCATCGCCAACCGCACGCTCGAACGCGGCCGCGCGCTGGCGGAGCGCTTCGGTGGTTCGGTCATGCGCCTCGACGAGATCGCCGACCGGCTCGGCCACTTCGACATCGTCGTCTCGTGCACCGCCAGTCCGCTGCCGATCATCGGCCTGGGCATGGTCGAGCGCGCGATCAAGGCACGCCGCCACCGGCCGATGTTCATGGTCGACCTGGCCGTGCCGCGCGACATCGAGCCCGAGGTCGGCGAGCTCGACGACGTCTTCCTCTACACCGTCGACGACCTCGCCCAGGTCGTCGAGTCCGGGCTGGAATCGCGGCAGGCGGCGGTGGTCGAGGCCGAGGCGATCATCGCCGCGCAGGTCGACACCTTCATCGCCTGGCTGGAGACGCGCGACACCGTGCCGCTGATCCGCGCGCTGCGCGACGCCGCCGAGCGCATGCGCCGGCACGAGATGGAGCACGCGCTGAAGCTGCTGGCGAAAGGCGAGAATCCGGAACGGGTGCTCGACCAGCTCTCGCACCGCTTGACCAACAAGTTCCTGCACGCGCCGACGCAGGCGCTCAACTCGGCCGGCGGCGTCGTCGACCGCGAGGCGCTGCGCCAGTGCGCGTCGCGCCTCTTCCACCTGCACGGCGAGTAGCGCCGCCGATCCGGCGCCGCCGCCCGTCCGTCTCCTCCGACTCCATGAAGCAAAGCATCCGCGACAAGCTCGACCACCTCGCCGGCCGCCTCGAAGAGGTCGACCTGCTGCTCGCCAGCGGCGACACGGCGCGCGACATGGCGCAGTTCACCAAGCTCTCCCGCGAGCGCGCCGAGATCGAGCCGGTGGCCGCGCTCTTCGCCGAATACCGCAAGGCCGAGCGCGACCTCGCCGAAGCCGGGGCGCTGCTCGCCGATCCGGACATGCGGGATTTCGCCGAGGAGGAGATGAAGGCGGCGAAGGCGCGCCTGCCCGAATTGGCGACCGAGCTGCAGCGGCTGCTGCTGCCGAAGGATCCCAACGACGAGCGCAGCGTTATCCTGGAAATCCGCGCCGGCACCGGCGGCGAGGAGTCGGCGCTCTTTTCCGCCGACCTCTTCCGCATGTACTCGCGCTACGCTGAGCGCCGGCGCTGGCAGGTCGAGGTGCTGTCGTCCTCGGAATCGGACCTCGGCGGCTACCGGGAGATCATCGCCCGCATCGCCGGCCACGGCGCCTATTCGCAACTCAAGTTCGAGTCCGGCGGCCACCGCGTGCAGCGCGTGCCGGAGACCGAGGCGCAGGGGCGCATCCACACCTCGGCGTGCACTGTCGCCGTGATGCCCGAGGCGGACGAGATCGAGGACGTGCAGATCAATCCCGCCGACCTGCGCATCGACACCTTCCGCGCCTCCGGCGCCGGCGGCCAGCACATCAACAAGACCGACTCGGCGGTGCGCCTCACGCACGTGCCGACCGGCATCGTCGTCGAATGTCAGGACGGCCGCTCGCAGCACCAGAACAAGGCGCAGGCCATGCGCGTACTGGCCGCGCGCATCAACGACGCGCAACTGCGCGCGGCGCAGGCGAAGGAGGCGGCGCAGCGGAAGAGCCTGATCGGCAGCGGCGACCGCTCCGAGCGCATCCGCACCTACAACTTCCCGCAGGGCCGCGTCACCGACCACCGCATCAACCTGACGCTGTACCGGATCGAGGCGATCATGGACGGCGACCTGGACGAGCTGATCGCCGCGCTCGCCACCGAGCACCAGGCCGAGCTGCTGGCGGCGCTGGCCGAGACGTGACGAGCACGGTCCGCGCCGCTGTCGAGCAGGTGCGGCGGCGCATCCCGCGGCTCGACGCGCGGCTGCTGATGCAGCACCTGCTCGGCATCACGCACGCGCAGTTCCTCGCCGACCCGGACCGCCGGCTCGCCGGCGACGAGATCGAGGCCTTCATGACGCTGGTGCTGCGCCGCGAGCGCGGCGAGCCGGTGGCCTACCTGGTCGGCGAGAAGGATTTCTACAGCCGCAGTTTCCGGGTGACGCCGGACGTGCTCATCCCGCGTCCGGATACCGAACTGATCGTCACGCTGGCCTTGAAGCACCTGAAGACGCTGGCCTGGCCGCGCGTGCTCGACCTCGGCACCGGCAGCGGCGCCATCGCCGTGAGTATCGCCTGCGAGCACCCGGAGGCGGCGGTGCTCGCCGTCGACGTGTCGCCGGCGGCGCTCGCCGTCGCCCGCGAGAATGCCGCGCGCCTCGGCGGCAAGGTCGGCTTCGTCGAGAGCGACTGGTTTGCGGCGCTCGGCGACGAGCGTTTCGAGCTGATCGTCGCCAACCCGCCCTACGTCGCCGCGCGCGACCCGCATCTCCTGCAGGACGGCCTGCCCTTCGAACCGGACCTGGCGCTGACCGACGGCGCCGACGGCCTTTCCTGCATCCGCCGCATCGTCGCCGACGCGCCGGCGCACCTCGTCGCCGGCGGCCTGCTGCTGATCGAGCACGGCTACGACCAGGCCGACGCGGTGCGCGGTCTGCTCGCCGCCGGCCCGTACGTGGACGTGTCCACCTGGCCGGATCTCTCCGGCGTCGAGCGCGTCACCGGCGCCCGCGCGGCCGCCGGCTGACGGCCGCGCAGTCCTTGATCGCCGTCAAGGGCGCGGCAACGCTTGCGCTTATAATTGAGCGCCTTTTTCTCGCAGCCTCGATTCGCCTCCCATGAAGGACCAGCGTCGCCACTTCCGCTACCGCCTCCGCTGGCCGGCAGCACTGCTCATCGGCCAGGAGGCCGGCGGCGGCCAGTTGATCGAGGGGCGTCTGCACGACCTGTCGGTCGGCGGCGCCTCCGTGCTCACCGAACTGCATCTGCGCAGCGTCGAACGGCTGACCCTGGTCCTGCTGCCGCCGCCGCTCATCCGCGGCCAGGAGCAGAAGACCATCACCGTCCACTCGAAGCTGGTCTACTCGGTGTATTCGAACGATCACATGTGCTTCCGCGCCGGCCTGCAGTTCGTCCGCTTCGACGCGGACGGCCGCTACCTGCTGGAAGAGCGGCTTTCCCACCATCTGCCCGTCTTCGAGCGGGCGCCGGCCTGACCCTCGGGCGCGGTTTCGCGGAGCGATCCGGGCTGCTAGAATAGCCGAGAAAACAACTCAACTATTGGACTCCCGACATGGATACTCAAGACGTTCAGGCCATCATCCACCAGCAGGTCACCGGCAATCCGGTGGTCCTCTACATGAAGGGCACGCCGCAGTTTCCGCAGTGCGGCTTTTCCGCGCGCGCCGTGCAGATCCTCAATGCCTGCGGTGTGAACGCGTTCTACAGCGTCAACGTGCTGGAGAACCCGGACATCCGCCAGGGTATCAAGGACTACGCGAACTGGCCGACCATCCCGCAGTTGTTCGTCAAGGGCGAATTCGTCGGCGGCTCGGACATCATGACCGAGATGTACCAGGCCGGCGAACTGCAGCAGATGCTCGCCGGGCTCGGCGACGCCTGATTCCGCGGCGCATTCGACGAGGGGGCTGCGGCCCCCTTTTTCATCGCCGGGCCGCCCCAAGATGAAAAGCGCCCCCTTGGGGGGCAGCGACCTCACGCAGTGGGGGAGCATGGGGGCGCATTTTTCATGCGCGCGGACGCAGCGCGCCGGCGAGGAAGGCGAGCAGCGTCGCCATGCCGTCGCCCTCGGCGTCGATGCGCTCGTGGTCTCCCGGCAGCAGCAGCAGGCGGGCGCGGCCGGCGGCGCGTTCGGCCAGCCGCCGCGCGTCGTCGACGGGCACCGTCACATCGTCGCGGCCATGCACGAGCAGTATCGGGCAGCGGACGTCGCGGATCGTGTTCTCCGGCGCGATGGCGTCGAAGCGCTGGCCGATGACGCGCTCGACGTAGCGCAGCGCGTACCAGCCGAGCGGCACGAAGGGGATGCGCTTCGCCGCCAGGAAGCGGCGCATGATCGACTCGGGGTGGGCGAAGGCGGCGACGCTGACCACCGCCGCCAGCGCGTCGCCGCGCGCGGCGGCGAGCAGCGCCGCGGCGGCGCCGACCGAATGGCCGACGGTGGCCAGTCGCGCGTCCGCCGTTTCCGGCTGCCGGCGCAGCCAGGCGAGGGCGCATTCGAGGTCTTCCGCGAAGCGCGGCATCGAGGCGAAATCGTCTTCGTCGCTGCGCCCGTGGCAGCGGGCGTCGAGCAGCAGCACCGCGTGTCCGGCGGCATAGAGCGGCGCCGCCAGCGGCAGGAGGTGGCCGGCGTTGCCGCCCCAGCCGTGCAGCAGCACGATTGCCGTCGTCGCGCCGGGCGCCGGCGCGTACCAGGCGAACAGCCGCTTGCCGTTGCTGCCGTCGAGGGTGATTTCGCGCGCCGGCAGCGCGAAGTCGGCCGGCGTGCCGCCGGCGGTCGTCCGTTCCGGGGCGAGGCTGCGGCGAAGGCCGGCGCGAAAGCGCGGCAGCAGCAGCGGCAGCAGCGCCGCCGGGCCGGCGACGGCGGCCAGCAGCCCCCAATCCATCGGCGGCTCAGGCGCCGGCCGCGCTCGGCGCCGCCGTGCGGGCGGTGAATTCGTCGTAGGCGCGCACCGCCTCGGCGGCGTACATCAGCGACGGCCCGCCGCCCATGTAGGTGCAGATGCCGAGCGTTTCCATCAGTTGCTCGCGGCTGACGCCGAGGCGGATCAGCGCCTTGACGTGGAAGCCGATGCAGGCGTCGCAGCGGCTGGCGACGCCGATGGCGAGCGCGATCAGTTCCTTGTGCAGCTCGTCGATGGCGCCGCCCTTCAGCGCCGACTTCGCCATCGCGCCGAAGCCCTGCATGGTTTCCGGAATTTCCTGGCGCAAGGCTTCCATGCCCTGTGCGACGTCGCGGGTGATGGTGACGAAGGATTTGCTCATGGCTTTTGTTGAAGAATATTAGAATAATCTAATTTATCATGCGCCTCGCGCCTCGGGCAAGCCGTCCCTGGCGCCGATGGCGGCCTTGCGCCACAATGCGCCGGAATCTCTCCGGAAGCGCGCCATGTCCGTCCGATGCTTCGCCGTCGTCTGCTGTCTCTTCCTGTCCGCCTGCGCCGGCTACTCGGGGCGCGGCCTGGTGCCGGGCGTCGCCGGCGAGGCCGAGGTGCTGGCGACGATGGGCGCGCCGGCGATGCGCTGGGCGCGGCCCGGCGGCGGCGCCCAGCTCGCCTATCCGCGCGGCCCGGCCGGGGTGCATACGTACATGGTCTTCGTCGATGCCGCGGGCCGGCTGGAACGCATCGTCAACGTGCTCGACGCCGTCCACTTCGCCCGCGTGCAGGCGGGCATGACGCAGGACGAGGTGCTGCGCCTGCTCGGCCCGCCGCAGCCGCAGTGGACCGCGTACTTTCCGGCGCGCGACGAGCTGGTCTGGGAGTGGCGCTACTGCGACAGTTGGGGCGAGGCGGCGCGCTTCGACGTGCTCTTCGACGGCACGGCGAAGACGGTGCGCAGCACGCTCTCCTGGACCGAGGGCCAGAAGTCGGAGTACCGCATCGACTGCGCGCAGTGAGCGCGCGCCGGGCCTAGAGGCGGGCGCGGGCGCGCGCGACGGCGGCGCGCACCTGGTTCGGCGCCGTACCGCCGACGTGGTCGCGCGCGGCGAGCGAGCCTTCGACGGTGAGCACGGCGAAGACGTCGTCGGCGATCAGCGGCGAGAATGTCTGCAGCTCGGCGAGCGGCAGTTGCGGCAGGTCGACGCCCAGTTCCTCGGCGCGCTTCACCGCGAGGCCGACCGCCTCGTGCGCGTCGCGGAAGGGCTGGCCCTTCTTGGTCAGGTAGTCGGCGAGGTCGGTCGCCGTGGCGAAACCCTGCGTCAGCGCCTGGCGCATGTTTTCCGGCCGCGCCTCGATGCCGCCCATCATGTCGGCGAAGATGCGCAGCGTGTCCGTGACCGTGTCGGCGGCGTCGAACAGCGGCTCCTTGTCTTCCTGGTTGTCCTTGTTGTAGGCGAGCGGCTGGCCCTTCATCAGCGTCAAGAGCGAGATCAGGCTGCCGTTCACGCGGCCGGTCTTGCCGCGCGCCAGCTCCGGCACGTCCGGGTTCTTCTTCTGCGGCATGATCGAGGAGCCGGTGCAGAAGCGGTCGGCGATCCGGACGAAGCCGAAGCGCGGGTTCATCCACAGCACCAGCTCTTCGGAAAGGCGCGAGAAGTGCGTCATCAGCAGCGCGGCGGCGGCGCAGAATTCGATGCCGAAGTCGCGGTCGGAGACCGCGTCGAGCGAGTTCTCGCAGACGCCGTCGAAGCCCAGCTCCTGGGCGACGAACTCGCGGTCGATCGGATAGGTCGTGCCGGCCAGCGCGGCGGCGCCGAGCGGCAGGCGGTTCATGCGCCGGCGGCAGTCGAGGAAGCGTTCCTTGTCGCGCTGCGCCATCTCGAAGTAGGCGAGCAGGTGGTGGCCGAAGGTGACCGGCTGCGCTACCTGCAGGTGCGTGGAGCCGGGCATCGGCGTCGCCGCTTCCTTCTCGGCGAGCTTGAGCAGGTTTTCCTGGAACGCGCGGATCAGCGCCAGGATGTCGTCGATCGTGTCGCGCAGCCACAGGCGGATGTCGGTGGCCACCTGGTCGTTGCGCGAGCGGCCGGTGTGCAGACGCTTCCCCGCGTCGCCGACGAGCGCGGTCAGGCGCTTCTCGACGTTGAGGTGCACGTCCTCCAGGTCGAGCGACCACTCGAAGCGGCCGGATTCGATCTCCTCCCGCACCTGCTGCATGCCGCGCTCGATGTCGGCGAGATCCTGGCCGCCGATGATGCCCTGCTTCGCCAGCATCTTCGCGTGCGCCAGCGACCCGCGGATGTCCTGGCGCCACATGCGCTTGTCGAAATCGACCGAGGCCGTGTAGCGTTTGACGAGGTCGGACATCGGCTCGGAGAAGCGGCCGGCCCAGGTGTATTGCGAGGTGTCGTTGTGGCTCATGATGGATGCGCGGGGTTGTCGGCTAGAATGGCTCGAACCGCCTGAATTCAAGCGATTTCAAAGGGATGGCAAGTATAAGGCAAAACCCTGTCGGCCGCCGGCTGCCGGACTTCCGCAACCTCGGCGTCATGCTCCGCCTGCTGCTCGGCGTGAACCTGCTGGCGCTCGCCGCGGCGCTGGTGCAGGCGACGCAGCTCGCCGCCTGGCCGGCGCGCTACGTCGAGTTCGCCGCCTGGGTCGAGCCGCTGCTGCTGGCCGGCCTGCTGCTGCTGGCGGCGCTGCGCGACCTCCTGTGGCGCCTGCCGTACCGCGTCGCGGCGGCGGCGGTGCTCGTCCTCGTCGCGCTGCTGGCGGCGCTGCTGCAGGATTTCTGGCGCTTCATGGGCTTCGCCGACGGCGGCTGGGCGGCGATCGCGCGCGCCGCGCTGCTCGCCATGGGCTGCGCCGGCGTCATGCTCGCCTACTTCCGCCTGCGCGCCGACGCGCTGTCGCCGGCCGTCGCCGAAGCGCGCCTGCAGGCGCTGACCGCGCGCATCCGCCCGCACTTCCTGTTCAACAGCCTGAACGCCGTGCTCTCGCTGATCCGCGCCGAACCGCGCCGCGCCGAGCGCGCGCTCGAGGAACTGGCGGACCTCTTCCGCGCGTCGATGCGCGACCACCGCGACCTGGTGCCGCTCGCCGACGAGATCGCCCTCTGCCGCCAGTATCTCGACCTCGAAAAACTGCGCCTCGGCGATCGCCTGCAGGTCGAGTGGACGATCGACGACCTGCCCGGCGAGCTGCGCGTGCCGCCGCTGCTGCTGCAGCCGCTGCTCGAAAATGCGGTCTATCATGGCGTGGAGCCGGCGGCGGCGCCCGCCGCCATCCGCATCCGCTTCGCGCGCCGCGGCGACGAGCTGAGCATCGAACTGAGCAACCCGGTCGGCGCCGGCGGCGTGCCCGGCGCCGGCAACCGCATGGCGCTGGCCAACATCCGCGAGCGCCTGGCGCTGTATTACGACCTGGAGGCCCGCCTGGAAGCGCGCGAGGAAAATGGGAGCTACGTCGTGCACATGGTGCTGCCATGCAGGAACTGAGCGTCCTCATCGTCGATGACGAGGCGCCGGCGCGCGTGCGGCTGCGCGAGCTGCTCGGCGACCTCGCCGACGAACAGCCGACGCGCGTCGTCGGCGAGGCCGGCGACGGGCTTGCCGCCCTCGATCTGCTCGAACGCGCGCCGGCGGACGTGGCGCTGGTCGACATCCGCATGCCGAAGATGGACGGCGTCGAGCTGGCGCAGCACCTCGCCCGGCTGCCGCGGCCGCCGGCGCTGATCTTCACCACCGCCTACGACGTCTACGCCGTCCGCGCCTTCGAGCTGCACGCCGTGGACTACCTGCTGAAGCCGGTGCGCGCGGCGCGGCTGGCGGCCGCGCTGGCCCGGGCGAAGGCGCTGCGGCCGCCGCCCGCCGAGGCGCTGCAGGCCCTGCGGCCGGAGGGCCGCAGCCATCTCTCGTGCCACGAGCGCGGCCGGCTGCTGCTGGTGCCGATCGACGAGGTGCTCTACCTGCGGGCCGACCTGAAGTACGTGACGGCGCGCACCAGGGAGCGCGAGTACCTGCTCGACGAATCGCTGACGCAGCTCGAACAGGAGTTCGCGCAGCGCTTCATCCGCCTGCACCGCAGCGTGCTGGCGGCGAAGGAGGCGATCATCGGCTTCGCCCGCGACGGCGCCGAAGACGCCGACGCGCACTGGCTGGCGCTGCTGCGCGACGTGCCGGAGCAACTGCCGGTGAGCCGCCGGCAGTGGCCGGTGGTGAAGTCCTACGCGCGGCAACTGTCGACGTGAGCGACGCAGTCCTCGACCTCTGGCGCGACGCCACGCCCTATCTCCTCGGCGCTTCGCTGCTGTTCGCCGCGGCGCTCTACCGCTTCCTCCCCGGCGGGCGGACGCCGCTCAAGCATTCGCTGCTCTTCCTCGCCTGCTGGCTCGGCCTCGACGCGCTGGCCGCGGTCTTCGCCTGGCAGGGGCGGCCGGCGATCGCCGGCGGCCTGCACCAGGCGGCGCTGCTCGGCCTCGGCCTGGTCCTCATCCGGCTCGCCGGGCTGACCGCCTTCCGCGTCGTGCTGCCGGCGCTGAAGGTGACGACGCCGCGCATCCTCGAAGACATCGTCGTCATCGCCGGCTACCTGCTGTGGGCGATGATCCGGCTCTCTGCCGCCGGTGTCGAGCTGTCCAGCCTGGTCGCCACCTCGGCGGTGATCACCGCCGTGCTCGTCTTCGCCATGCAGGACACGCTCGGCAACATCCTCGGCGGGCTGGCGCTGCAGCTCGACAACTCGCTGGAGATCGGCGACTGGGTGAAGCTGGACGATCTTTCCGGCCGCGTCGTCGAGATCCAGTGGCGCTACACGGCGATCCTGACGCGCAACGGCGAGAAGGTCGTGGTGCCGAACAGCCAGTTGATGAAGGGCAAGTTCTCGGTGCTCGCCGACCGCGACCTCGGCGTCGCCGGCTGGCGGCGCTGGATCGGCTTCAACGTCGATTACAGCGTCAACCCGTCGCTGGTCATCGGCGCCGTCGAGCGCGCCGTGGCCGAGGCGGAGATCGCCAACGTCGCGCACGCGCCGCCGCCGTCCTGCGTGGCCATGGACTTCGCGCCCGGCTCGGTGCGCTACGCGCTGCGCTACTGGCTGATCGACCCGCAGGACGACGACCCGACCGACTCGGCGGTGCGCGCGCACGTGCTGGCGACGGTGCAGCGCAACGGCTGGCGCATGGCGCTGCCGGACCAGATCGTGCACCTCGTGCAGGAGGGCGACGCGCACCGCGAGGCGGTCTGGCAGCGCGAGCTGGCCCGCCGCCGGCGGGCGCTCTCCGGCGTCGAACTGTTCGCCTCGCTCGACGAGAACGAGCGGCACAAGATGGCCGAGCGCCTGGTCTACGCGCCCTTTGCCAAGGGCGGCGTGATCACCCGCCAGGGTGCCGTCGCCCACTGGCTGTACATCATCGCCAGCGGCGAGGCCGACGTCTTCTGGGAGGCGCCGACCGGCGAGCGTCGTCCGCTCACGCACCTGCCGTCCGGCAGCGTCTTCGGCGAGATGGGGCTGATGACCGGCGCGCCGCGCGCGGCGACGGTCGTCGCCGCCACCGACGTCGAGTGCTACCGCCTCGACAAGGCCGGCTTCGAGGACATCATCCGCGCCCGGCCGGCGCTTGCCGACAGCATGTCGCACGCGCTTTCCGAGCGCCCGCAGCAGATCGAGGCGCTGGAGAACGAATACCGCAGCCAGCGCAGCGACGGCGAGCGCGCCGAGCACCGCGCGGCGATCGTCCAGCGCATCCGCGAGTTCTTCGGCCTGTGACGCGGGCGCCGTTCCGCGCGGCGTTTCGCCGCACTTCTTGACCGGCATCAAACAGGCCGGCGGCGGCGCCGAACTATAATCGCGGCTCCCCCGAGAGGACCGTTTTCATGAAAAGAATCAAACGCTTCGCCGCGATCGTCGGCGCCTGCCTGCTGGCCTCGCCGGCGCTCGCTCTCGACGAGGAAAAGGCCAAGGAAATCTACGGACCGTGCGCCGCCTGCCACGGCGAGTTCGGCGCCGGCGGCAAGAAGGGCGAGTACCCGCGCATCGCCGGCCAGCAGACGCGCTACATGTTCCAGCAGTTGAAGAACTTCCAGTCGCAGGCGCGCATCAACCTGCCGATGTACCCCTACACCAAGGAGCGCGACCTGCCGGACGAGGACATGAAGCTCGTCTCCGACTGGCTGGCGCAGATCCAGTTGCCGACGAAGATGCCGACCTTCACCGGCGACGAGGATGCGCTCACCCGCCTGCAGATGGTCGAGAAGGTGATGATCGTGCCGCGCGTCGAGGGCGACATCGACAAGGGCGGCCAGATCTACCAGAAGCAGTGCGCCAGTTGCCACGGCAAGGAAGGGCAGGGCCGGGGCATGTTCCCGATGATCGCCGGGCAGTACACCAACTACCTGATGAAGCAGATGAAGGCCTACCTTGCCGCCGAGCGCCCGCACGACGAGGACGACGCCAAGACGGGCGTGCTCTACGGCCTGCAGGAGCCGGACCTGCAGGACGTCCTCGCCTATCTGACGACGCTGCAGAACCAGGACTGAGCGTCCCTCAAGCGATCCGGCGCCACACCTGCCAGCGCTCGCGGCCGGCGAAGACCGGCAGCGAATCCGTCGCCGGCCGGTCGTCCTCGCGTGTGAACCACGGCCCGAGCAGGGCGTCGAGCTCCTCCGGCCGGATGCCGAAGGGCGGTCCCTTCGGCGTGTCGTCGAAGAAGAAAAGGCCCGCCAGCACGCCGTCCGGCGCCAGCAGTTCGTGCATGCGCCGGCCGTAGTCCGGCCACAGCCGGCGCGGCATGGCGCAGAGGAAGGCGCGCTCGTAGACCAGGTCGAACGGCGTCTCCGGCGCGAAGGTGAAGAAATCGGCGCAGAGCAGTTGCCCCGGCCAGTCGCCGAGCGTGGCGCGCGCCGTGGCGACGGCGGCCGGCGAGAAGTCGAGCGCGGTCACGTCCCAGCCGCGCGCCGCCAGCCAGCCGGCCTCCCAGGCGTGGCCGCAGCCGGGGACCAGCGTGCGCGGCCGGTCGCCGCGGCCCGCCGCGTAGTCGGCGAGCGCCGCCGGCACGCCGCCGGCGGCCCACGGCGTGACGCCCTCGTCGAATCGCTTGTCCCAGAAATCGGGCAGTTCGGGTCGCAGGTGGTCGGGTTTGTCGTTCATTCCTGATATCTCGATTCAAAACACGAAACACCTACCGCAGAGGCGCAGAGACGCAGAGATTCGCAGAGAAAGTCAAAGACTCAAAAACGGAACAACCTCATCGAGCAAGCCTATTTCTGTTTTGCTTTTCTCTGCGTCCCCTCTGCGTCTCTGCGCCTCTGCGGTGGATGTTAGCTTGTTCATCACAACCCCCTCATTCCTGCTCCGGCGGGCCTTGGCCGGGCGCCGGCATGATAAAATCGCGCCTCGCCACCGCCGGCCGAAAGGCCATGATTCCGGAGATCCCGCCTTGAGTTCCGCAGCTTCCGCACCGAAGAAAATCACCATCGCCTCGCGCGAATCCCGTCTCGCCATGTGGCAGGCGGAGCATATCCGCGACCGCCTGAGCGGTCTATGGGGCGGCGCCGAGGTCGGCATCCTCGGCATGACCACCCGCGGCGACCAGATCCTCGACCGGCCGCTCGCGCAGATCGGCGGCAAGGGCCTGTTCATCAAGGAGCTGGAAGTGGCGATGCAGGAAGGCCGCGCCGACCTCGCCGTGCATTCGCTGAAGGACGTGCCGATGGAGATGCCGGAAGGCTTCTCGCTGGTCGCCATCACGGCGCGCGAGAACCCGCGCGACGCCTTCGTCTCGAACAAATACGCCGGTCTCGACGAACTGCCCGCCGGCGCCGTCGTCGGCACCTCCAGCCTGCGCCGCGAGGCGATCCTGCGCGCCAAGTACCCGCAGCTCAGGATCGAACCGCTGCGCGGCAACCTCGACACGCGCCTGAGGAAGCTCGACGACGGCCAGTACGACGCCATCATCCTCGCCGCCGCCGGTCTCATCCGCCTCGGACTGAAGGAGCGGATCAAGGCCATCCTGACACCCGAGCAGTCGCTGCCGGCGCCGGGGCAGGGCGCGCTCGGCATCGAGGTGTGCGCCGACCGCGCCGACGCCGCGGCCTGGGTGGCGCCGCTGAACGATGCCGAGACGGCCGCCTGCGTCACCGCCGAACGCGCCTTCTCGCGCGCGCTCGGCGGCAGTTGCCAGGTGCCGCTCGGCGGCTACGCCGTTATCGAGGCCGGCGAGGTCTGGCTGCGCGGCTTCGTCGCCACGCCGGACGGCAAGGAGATGGTCGCCGGCGAACTGCGCGGCCAGCCGGCGGACGCCGACGCGATCGGCCGCATCCTGGCGCAGGTGCTGCGCGACCAGGGCGCCGAGGCGATCCTCGAAAAGCTCGCCGCCGGCGCCTGATGGCCGCGTCGCCCGCTCCGCTCGCCGGGCGGACGATCGTCGTCACCCGCCCGCGCGCGCAGGCCGACGCCCTGGCCTGCGCGATCCGCGCGGCCGGCGGCGAACCGTTCGTCTTCCCGCTGCTCGAAATCGGCCCGGCGCCCGACCCGGCGCCGCTCGCCGCCGCCGTTGCGCGGCTCGCCGACTACGCGCTCGCCGTTTTCATCAGCCCGAACGCCGTCGACCACAGCCTGCCGGCGATCCTCGCCCGCGGCCCGTGGCCGGCCGGGCTGACGCCGGCGGCGGTCGGCCAGGGCACGGTGCGCGCGCTCGCCGCGCACGGCGTGCACGGCACCGTCGCGCCGAGCGAACGCTTCGATTCCGAGGCCCTGCTCGAACTGCCCGAACTGCAGGCCGGGCGGGTCGCCGGCCGGCGCGTCGTCATCTTCCGCGGCGACGGCGGCCGCGAGCTGCTCGGCGACACGCTCGCCGCGCGCGGCGCGACCGTCGACCGCATTCCCTGCTACGCGCGCAGCGCGCCCGCCGAGGGCGCGGCGCCGCTGCTCGCACGCTGGCGCGCCGGCGGCATCGACGCCTTCACCGTGTCGAGCAGCGAGGGGCTGCGCTACCTGGTCGACATGCTCGACGCCGACGGCCGCGCGCGTCTCGCGGCGACGCCGGTGTTCGTGCCGCACGCGCGCATCGCCGAGAACGCGGCGGCGCTCGGGCTGGCCTGCGTCGTCCTCACCGCGCCGGCCGATGCCGGGATCATCGAAGGACTGTGTACGTATAATTGGCCGCATCATGACTGAAGAATCCGCCAAGCCGGCATCATCGCCGTCCGCCGAAAGCGCCGCGCCGCCGCCGGCGCCCGAAAACGCCGCGGCGCCGGCCGCTCCCGCCGCCGGCCGGACCGCGTCCCGGCTGAGTCCGTGGCTGCTGCTCGGCCTCGTCGTCGTCGGCCTGTTCGCCTGGCAGTGGTTCGAGACCCGCCTGCGCCTCGTCGAGACCCAGCAGGAACTGGCGCGCCGCCTGGCGGAGAGCGACCTGGCGGCGAAGGAAAGCCGCCTGCTGGCGAAGCAGGCGCAGGATCAGGTGACGGCGCTGCAGACCCGGCTCGGCGAGCTCGACGCCCGGCTGGCCGAGTCGCAGAGCCAGCAGGCGGCGCTGGAGAACCTGTACCAGGATCTGGCGCGCAACCGCGACGAATGGGCGCTCTCCGAGATCGAGCAGGGCGTCACGCTGGCGGCGCAGCAACTGCAACTCGCCGGCAACGTGCAGGGCGCGGTGATGGCGCTGCAGGCGGCCGACGCGCGCCTGGGGGCGTCGCCGCTACCGCACTACATCGGCCTGCGCAAGGCCTTCGGCCGCGACCTCGACCGCCTGAAGGCGGTGCCGCAGATCGACCTGCCCGGCATGAGCGTGCGCCTGGAAAGCGTCGTCACCGCCATCGACGCGCTGCCGCTGGCGATCGACGTGCGGCCGCGCGCCGAGTCGGCGCCGCCGACGGCGGCAGCGCCGGACGCGCCGGCCTGGCAGCTCGCGCTGCTCGACGCCTGGAACGAGATGAAGGGGCTGGTGCGCATCCAGCGCTTCGACCGCGACGAGCCGGTGCTGCTCGCCCCCGGCCAGGTCTTCTTCCTGCGCGAGAATCTCAAGCTGCGCCTGCTCAGCGCCCGTCTGGCGATGCTCGCGCGCGACCAGTGGACCTTCCGCAACGAGCTGAAGGCCGCGCAGGCGCTGCTCGAACGCCACTTCGACGTGCGCGACAAATCGGTGCAGACCGCCGTCGGCGCACTCAGGCAGCTCGGCGGTTCCGAGCTCGGCATCGAGCTGCCGACCTTGAACGAGAGCCTGTCGGCGATCCGCAGCTTCCGCGCGACGCGCGAGCGCGAGCCGCGGGGCGGCCGCAAATGAAGGGCCTGTTCTGGGTCCTTTCGCTGTTCGCGCTGGCCGTCGGCCTGTCGCTGGTGGCCCGCTTCAACGACGGCTATCTGCTGCTGGTGCTGCCGCCGTGGCGCATGGAAGTCACGCTCAACCTCGCGCTGTTCGCGCTGGCCGTCGCCTTCCTGCTGCTCTACCTGCTGCTGCGCGGCGTCGCCGCGACGCTGGCCCTGCCCGACCGCGTCCGCGCCTTCCGCGAGCGGCGGCGGCGGGCGAAGGCGGCGGCCATCTTCCAGGAAGCCGTGCGCCTGCTCTTCGAGGGGCGCTTCGGCCACGCGCTGAAGAAGGCGGCGGAAGCGCACGCCGCCGGCGAGGCGCCGGGGCTGGCGGCGCTGATCGCGGCGCGCGCCGCGCAGCGCATGCGCGAATCGGACAAGCAGCAGGCCTGGCTGGACCGCGCCACGCAGGACGACGCGCGCACGGCCGCGGCGCGGCTGATGCTGGAAGCCGAGATGTGCATCGAGGGCCGCCGCTTCGAGGACGCGGTGATGATCCTCGCCCGTCTGCAGCACCTGGCCGGCCGCCACATCGCCGCGCTCCGGCTGGAGCTGCGCGCGCGGCAGGGCTGCGGCGACTGGGACGAGGTGCTGCGCATCGCCCGCCTGCTGGAGAAGCGCGGCGCGCTGGCCGCCGAGGCGGCGCGCGAGCTGAAGCTGAAGGCGCACCAGGAGAACGTCGCCCGCCGCCGCAGCGATCTCGCGCTGCTGCGCGCCTATCTCGACAAGGTGCCGGCCGGCGAATTCGGTCCGCGCCTGACGCAGGCCGCCGCCGCCGCGCTGACCGCGCTCGGTGCGCACGACGACGCGCGCCGCTGCATCGAGCGCCAACTGGAGCAGGGATGGGACGCCGAGCTGGCCGACCTCTACGGCCGCGGTGAGGGCGACGACGCCGTCGCCCGCATCGCCCGCGCCGAGGAGTGGCTGACGCGGCATCCGCACGAAGCCTCGTTGCTGGTGGCGCTGGGGCGGCTGTGCATGCGCCGGCAGTTGTGGGGCAAGGCGCAGAGCTATCTGGAGGCGTCGCTGTCGCTGGCCGAGAGCCGCGAAGCCCGCCTCGAACTGGCGCGCATGGCGGACGCGCTCGGGCGCGAAGCCGAGGCCAACCGCCATTACCGCGTCGCCGCCCAGTTGCCGCCGGGCTGAAGATACGCGCGAACACGAACCGGATTTGTGGGGGAGGAAAAATGCTGAATCTCGATCTGCGGAAAATCTATCGCTTCACGCCGGTGACGCCGGCGCCGTCGGAGCCTCTGCCGACGGGGGCGATGTACTACTACGAATGCCTCGACTGCCAGGTGATCGTGAACTCGGTGCCGCACGCGCCGGCGCAGTGCGCCTGCGGCAATCTTTCCGGCGGCGGCGGCAAGGTCGACATCCGCGACCCGGAGCGTCTGCGCGTGATGACCGGCAAGCTGAAGTAGCCTTTCAGGCCCAGTCGCGCGGCGGCAGGTATTTCTCGTACAGCTCGGCCTCCGGCGTGCCGGCGGCCGGCTGCCAGTCGTAGCGCCATTTCACGACCGGCGGCAGCGACATCAGGATCGATTCGGTGCGCCCGCCGGACTGCAGGCCGAACAGCGTGCCGCGGTCCCAGACCAGGTTGAACTCGACGTAGCGGCCGCGGCGGTAAGCCTGGAAGTCGCGCTCGCGCTCGCCGTACGGCGTGTCGCGGCGCTTGGCCAGGATCGGCAGGTAGGCTTGCGTGAACACCTCGCCGACCGCCTGCGTCAGCGCGAAGCAGCGCTCGAAGCCGCCGTCGTTCAGATCGTCGAAGAAGACGCCGCCGACGCCGCGCGGCTCGTTGCGGTGCTTCAGGAAGAAATACTCGTCGCACCATTTCTTGTACTGCGCGTGCACGCCGTCGCCGAACGGCGCCAGCGCCGTCTTGCAGGCGGCGTGGAAGTGGCGCACGTCGGCCTCGAAGGCGTAGTACGGCGTCAGGTCCATGCCGCCGCCGAACCACCAGACGTCGTCCTCGCCGTCCTTGGTGGCGACGAAGCAGCGCACGTTCATGTGCGCGGTCGGGCAGTACGGGTTCTCCGGGTGCAGGACGAGCGACACGCCCATCGCCTCCCAGGCGCGGCCGGCGAGCTGCGGCCGCGCGGCGGTGGCCGAGGCCGGCAGCGCGCGGCCGGCGACGTGCGAGAAATTGACGCCGCCGCGCTCGAAGCAGTTCCCCTGTTCGATCAGCCGCGAGACGCCGCCGCCGCCTTCCGGGCGCGTCCAGGAATCGCTGCGGAAGGGCTGGCCGTCGAAGGCTTCCAGTTCGGCGACGACGCGCGACTGCAGGCTCGTGAAGTATTCAGAGAGGAGCGAGGAGTAAGGAGTGAGGAGCAAACCCGCCCTCTCCTCGGTGGATTCTGCCGGTGTACTCCTCACTCTTCCCTCCTCACTCCTCACTGAAGGACACCGGCTAACGCGCAATCGCGCGATACCCGATGTCCTTCCGGTACTGCATGCCATCGAAGCCGATCTGCGCGGCCGCCTCGTAGGCGCGCTTCTGCGCGAGCTTCACGTTCTCGCCGAGCGCCGTCACGCACAGCACGCGACCGCCGCTGGTGACCACCTGGCCGTCCTTCTCGGCGGTGCCGGCGTGGAAGACGTGCGCGTCCTCGCCGAAGCTGTTGCCGACCGGCAGGCCGTGGACCACGTCGCCCTTCCGCGGCGCGTCCGGGTAGTTGGCGGCGGCGAGCACGACGCCGAGCGCGACGCGGCGGTCCCATTCGGCCTCGACCTGGTCGAGCGTGCCGTCGATGCCGTGCTCGAGCAGTTCGACCAGGTCGGACTTCAGGCGCATCAGGATCGGCTGGGTTTCCGGGTCGCCCATGCGGCAGTTGAATTCCAGCGTCTTGACGCTGCCGTCCTTGCCGATCATCAGGCCGGCATAGAGGAAGCCGGTGAAGGGAATGCCGTCGGCGGCCATGCCCTTCACCGTCGGCAGGATGATCTCGCGCATCGCCTTGGCGTGGACTTCCGGCGTCACCACCGGCGCCGGCGAATAGGCGCCCATGCCGCCGGTGTTCGGGCCGGCGTCGCCGTCGAAGATGCGCTTGTGGTCCTGGCTGGAGGCGAGCGGCAGCACGTTCCTGCCGTCGACCATGACGATGAAGCTGGCTTCCTCGCCCTCCAGGAATTCCTCGACGACGACGCGCGCGCCGGCGTCGCCCAGTTTGTTGCCGGAGAGCATGTCGTCGATGGCGGCGTGCGCTTCCGCAAGCGTCGCGGCGACGACGACGCCCTTGCCGGCGGCCAGCCCGTCGGCCTTGACGACGATCGGCGCGCCGATGCGGTCGACGTAGGCGTGCGCGGCGGCGGGGTCGGCGAAGGTTTCGAAGGCGGCGGTCGGAATCCCGTGCCGGGCCATGAAGCGCTTGGCGAAATCCTTCGACGATTCGAGCTGCGCGGCTTCCCTGGTCGGGCCGAAAATCTTCAGGCCGCGCGCGCGGAAGACGTTCACGACGCCGGCGGCGAGCGGCGCCTCCGGGCCGACGACGGTGAGGTGCACGCCTTCCTTCTCGGCGAAGTCGGCGAGCGCGGCCGGATCGGTGACGGCGACGTTCTGCAGCTCGTTCTCGCGCGCCGTGCCGGCGTTGCCGGGGGCGACGAAGACCCGCTGCAGGCCGGGCGTCTTCGCGAGCCGCCAGGCGAGCGCGTGCTCGCGGCCGCCGGAACCGATGACGAGGAGTTTCATGGCTTCTTGCCTTTCGTTGTTGCGATGTCGGCGGTGAAGCCGATCGGATTCTTCGGACTGGCCGGCGGGGTCATCAACTGCCGGATGGCGTCGAAGACCGAGCGGAACTGCTGGTCGTAGCGCCCTTCCAGTTCATCGATGCGCCGGGAAAGTTCCTGATGCTCGCTCAACATCCGCCGCAGGCGGACGAAGGCGCGCATGATTTCGATGTTGACCCGGATCGCCCGTTCGCTGCGCAGCACGCTGGAAAGCATGGCGACGCCCTGCTCGGTGAAGGCGTAGGGCGGAGTGCGTACGCCTCCCCAACTTGAAGTCACAGATTGTGATTTCAAGTTCGACCATTCGTCCGTCGTCAGTTGAAACATGAAGTCGTCAGGAAAGCGTGCGCTGTTGCGCTTCACTGCCTGCATCAGTGCGCGCGGTTCGACTTCGTACATCCCTGCCAGATCGGTGGAGAGCAATGCCCGCTGGCCGCGCAGGTGCACGATCGCAAGTTCGATTTCGCCGAGTTGGCGCGCTGCCTCCATATGCAGCCAATCAGTGCCGGAAATGCCGCGCGCCGGTGAACACCATCGCCAGCCCGTGCTCGTCGGCCGCCGCGATCACTTCCTCGTCGCGCATCGAGCCGCCCGGCTGGATGACGGCGACGGCGCCGGCCTCGGCGAGCACGTCGACGCCGTCGCGGAACGGGAAGAAGGCGTCCGAGGCGACCACCGAGCCCTTCAGTTCGAGGCCGGCGGCCTGCGCCTTGATGCTGGCGATCTTCGTCGAATCGACGCGGCTCATCTGGCCGGCGCCGACGCCGAGCGTCATGCCGCCGCCGCAGAAGACGATGGCGTTGGACTTGACGAACTTGGCGACGCGCTCGGCGAAGAGCAGGTCCTCGATCTGCTGCGCGGTCGGCTGCTTCCTGGTGACCACCTTGAGGCCGGCGGCGCGGGCCGTGAAGTCGTCGGCCGTCTGCACCAGCAGGCCGCCGCCGACGCGCTTGAATTCGAGCGCGTTCAGGTCGCGGGCCAGCGGCACGACGAGCACGCGCAGGTTCTGCTTGGCGGCGAGCGCGGCCTTGGCTTCGGCGGTGAAGGCCGGCGCGATGAGCACTTCGACGAAGTGCTTGCGCTCGTTCATGGCGTTCACCACGTTGAGACCGACCTCGCCGTTGAAGGCGATGATGCCGCCGAAGGCCGAGGTCGAATCGGTCTTGAAGGACTTCTCGTAGGCGCCGAGCAGCGTGCCGTCGACGGCCACGCCGCACGGGTTGGCGTGCTTGATGATGACGCAGGCCGGCGCGTCGAAGGTCTTCACGCATTCCCACGCCGCGTCGGCGTCGGCGATGTTGTTGTAGGAAAGCTCCTTGCCCTGCAGTTGCGCGTAGGCGGCGATGCCGCCGGCGACCGGATGGGTGTCGCGGTAGAAGGCGGCGTGCTGGTGCGCGTTCTCGCCGTAGCGCAGCGTCTCGACGCGGTCGAAGGCGAGCTGCAGCCTGGCCGGGAAGGTCGACGGGGCCGGCGCGGCCTCGGCCGGCTTGGCCTCGGCGCCGTCCGCGAGGCCGGTCAGCCAGTTGGCGATCATGCCGTCGTAGCGCGCGGTGTGCGTGAATGCCTTCTTGGCGAGGTCGAAGCGGGTGGCGAGCGCTAGGCCGCCGTCGTTCGCCTTCATCTCGGCGAGCAGCGGCGCGTAGTCGGCCGGGTCGGTGACGATGGCGACGCCGGCGTAGTTCTTCGCCGACGAGCGGACCATCGCCGGGCCGCCGATGTCGATGTTCTCGATCGCGTCTTCCAGCGTCACGCCCGGCTTGGCGACGGTCGCGGCGAACGGGTAGAGGTTCACGCAGACCAGGTCGATGGTCGGGATGCCGTGCGCCTCGATCGTCGCCATGTGCTCGGGCGAATCGCGGCGGGCGAGGATGCCGCCGTGCACCTTCGGGTGCAGCGTCTTGACGCGGCCGTCGAGCATTTCCGGAAAGCCGGTGTGATCGCCGATCTCGGTGACGGCGAGACCGGCCTCGCGCAAGAGCTTGGCGGTGCCGCCGGTGGACAGCAGCTTCACGCCCCGGGCGGCGAGCCCCTGGGCGAATTCGAGGACGCCCGTCTTGTCGGAGACGGAAAGGAGGGCTTGGCGGATTTTCATGGCGGGCATCAGAGCAGTTGGTATTCGGTGAGCTTCTTCCTGAGCGTGTTGCGGTTGATGCCGAGCATCTCCGCGGCCAGCGTCTGGTTGCCGCCGGCCTGCTGCAGGACCACTTCGAGCATGGGCTTCTCGACGTTCTTCAGCACCATGTCGTAGATCGCGCACGGCATCTCGCCGTCGAGGTCGCGAAAGTATTTTTCCAATGCGCCGGCGACGCACGCCGATATGTCGTTGCTACGGGCCATTTTGCCCTTCCCCTTTATTGTCGTTTGTTGCCGGCGTCGCTCAGGCGGCGAGCGCGTCGGGTGCTTCGCTGTTCTCGCCATCGGAATAGCGGAGATGCTCGCCCTGTTCGGCGAGCCGGAAAAAAAAGTCGTTCACCGCCTGCCGCTGCTGCTCCAGCGTCGGCAACTGGTTCATCGCGTGGCGGAAGGCGGCGGAACCGACCAGGCCCTTGGTGTACCAGGCGATGTGCTTCCTGGCGACGCGCATGCCCGTGTCGACGCCGTAGAAACCGTACAGGTCCTCGAGGTGCGCGCAGAGGATCGCGTGGATCTCGTCGACGCGCGCCGGCGGCAGGCGCTCGCCGGTGCTCAGGAAATGCTCGATCTCGCGGAACAGCCACGGCCGGCCCTGCGCGGCGCGGCCGATCATGATCGCGTCGGCGCCGGTGTGGTCGAGCACGGCCTTGGCCTTCTCGGGCGAACCGATGTCGCCGTTGGCGACGATCGGGATGCGCGCTTCCCGCTTCACCGCGCGGATCGTGTCGTACTCGGCCTGCCCGGTGTACTGCTGGCAGCGCGTGCGGCCGTGGATCGCCAGCGCGCGGATGCCGGCGCTCTCGGCGATCTTCAGGATGGCGAGCGCGTTCCGGCTGTGGCTGTCCCAGCCGGTGCGGATCTTCAGCGTCACCGGCGTCTCCGGCACGGCGCGCACCACGGCTTCCAGGATGCGCCCGACCAGCGGCTCGTCGCGCAGCAGCGCCGAGCCGGCCTGCACGTTGCACACCTTCTTCGCCGGGCAGCCCATGTTGATGTCGATGATCTGCGCGCCGTTGGCGACGTTGTGGCGGGCCGCTTCGGCCATCATCGCCGGGTCGGCGCCGGCGATCTGCACCGACACCGGCTCCACCTCGCCGGCGTGATTCGCGCGGCGGATGGTCTTCGCGCTGCCGTAGAGCAGGGAATTGGAGGTGACCATCTCGGACACCGCCAGCCCGGCGCCGAGCTTCTTGCACAGTTGGCGGAACGGCCGATCGGTGACGCCCGCCATGGGGGCGACGAAGAGGTTGTTGCGGAGCGTGAAGCCGCAGAATTCCATGGCGGAGAGCGTACTGTGTCGGTGGCAGGGAAGGCGCGGATTGTACCGCAAGCCCTGCCTAAAAAATAGTCAGCCGGTGCGCTGGCGCTGCTGCCGCGGTTTCAGATTTTCCGCGGCCTGCCGTAAATTATCTTGATAAGCAGCGGGCGTCGTCCCGCGACGACGAGGGTGCCATGCAGACCGACGAAGCCGAAGCGAGAATCGACGCCGATGCGACCGGCGGGCCGCGCTTCCGCCTGCCGCCGCGAACCATGGCGGCGGTGGCCGTGGGCTTCCTGCTGCTGGTCGTGGCCGTCGCCGGCGGCTGGGCTTACCTGGCGAAGAGCCAGCGCCAGGAGGCGGAGCGCAGCCGCGCCGAGGCGCATGCCCGCGCCCAGGCCGAGAACGAGGCGGTGGCCAATTCGCCGGAGAACCTCGACCGGCTGGAAGCTGCGCGCAGGGCGCACGAAGCGATCATGGCCGGCGATGCGCCGCCGGCCGCCGTCGTTCCGGCGGCTCCGGTGCCTGCCGCCGCGCCGGCGAAGACCGAGGCACCGCCGCCCGCTGCCGTACCGCCAGCGCCGGCGAGCCCGGCGCCCGCTGGTCCGGTAGCCGGTGCTCCTGCCGATCCGGAACCCTCCGCGCCGGCGCCGGCCGCCGCCGCGCCGCTGCCGCCGGCGGTGCCCGAGCGGCGCTCGCCGGCCGCGCCGCCGGTGCGGGCCGCGGCGCCGGCGGTGACGCCGGTCAAGGATGGGCCGACGCCCTCGGTGGCCAACGATCCGCCGGCGCTCGGGCCGGGCGGCTGCACCGTCGGCGGCGCCGCCGGCCTGGGCCAGTCCCTTGGCCGCTGCCTGGAGGAATACAACCGGATCGAGCGCGAGACGCGGCGGGACGGCGCCGGCAGCCGCCGGCGCGGCGGTTAGATGCGCTCGTAGCGGACGAAGGCGAAGGCGAGGCCGTCGGCGCTGACCCGCGCTTCGCGCGCGGCCTCCCGCCATTCGGCCGCGGCGAATTCCGGAAACCAGGCGTCGCCGGCGAACTCGGCGTCGATCTCGGTCAGGTAGAGCCGCTGCGCCAGCGGCAGCGCCTGCCGGTACAGCTCGGCGCCGCCGATGACGAAGGCTTCGTCGACGTCGCCGGCCCGCGCCAGCGCGGCCGGCAGCGAGGCGGCCAGCTCGGCGCCGGCAGCCGCGTAGCCGGCGTTGCGGCTGACGACGATGTTGCGCCGCTCCGGCAGCGGCCGGCCGAGCGATTCCCAGGTCTTGCGTCCCATGATCACCGGCTTGCCGAGCGTCGTCGCCTTGAAGTGGCGGAGATCCTCGGGCAGCCGCCAGGGCAGCGCGTTGTCGCGCCCGATCAGGCGTCGCCGGTCCATGGCGGCAATCAGCGAAACGACGGTCATACGCTTCTCCGGTGACGGTGCAGCCAGGCGACGAGGCCGGCGGTCGACGCGTCGGCGTCGACCGGCGCGGCGGCCTCGACCGCCGGCAGCAGGCGGGCGGCGAGCTTCTTGCCGAGCTCGACGCCCCACTGGTCGAAGGGGTTGATGCCCCAGATCGCGGCCTGCGCGCAGACCTTGTGCTCGTAGGCGGCGAGCAGCAGGCCGAGGGTTTCCGGCGTCAGCCGCGGCAGCAGCAGCGTGGACGACGGCTGGTTGCCGGGGCAGGCGCGCAGCGGGTCGTCGCTGTCGCTGCCGAAGGCCAGCGCCTCGGCCTGCGCCAGGCAATTGGCGAGCAGCTTTTCGTGGTGGCCGGGCAGCGGCTGGTCGCTTTCGGCGAAGGCGATGAAGTCGCTCGGGATCAGCCAGCCGCCCTGGTGCAGCAACTGGAAGTAGGCGTGCTGCGTGTTGCTGCCGGCGCCGCCCCAGACCACCGGCGCGGTGTGCGCGTCGACCGGCGCGCCGTCCGGGCGCCGCGACTTGCCGTTCGATTCCATGTCGAGCTGCTGCAGATACTCCGGCAGCCAGCGCAGGGACTGGCTGTACGGCGAGATTGACAGGTTCGTGGCGCCGAGGAAGTTGATGTTCCACAGGCCGATCAGCGCCATCAGCAGCGGCAGGTTGCGCTCGACCGGTGCCTCGCGGAAATGGCGGTCCATGCGCTCGGCGCCGGCGAGCATGTGTTCGAAGGCGTCCATGCCGACGGCCAGCGCCAGCGGCAGGCCGACCGGCGACCACAGCGAGAAGCGGCCGCCGACCCAGTCGGCGAAGGCGAAGATGCGGCCGGCGGCGACGCCGAAGCGCAGCGCCTCGCCGGCGTTGGCGGTGACCGCCGCGAACTGCCGTTCCATGGCCGCGTCGGCGGCGTCGCCGGCGGCGGCGAGCAGCCAGTCGCGGGCGCTCTTGGCGTTGGTCAGCGTCTCCAGCGTGCTGAAGGTCTTGCTGGTGACGATGAACAGCGTGCTGCGCGGGTCGAGTTCTTCGAGCACCCGCGCCAGGTCGGCGGCGTCGAGGTTGGAGACGTAGCGGACGCGCAGCGACGGATGGGCGAAGGCGGCGAGCGCCGCCGTCGCCATGCGCGGGCCGAGGTCGGAGCCGCCGATGCCGATGTTCACCACGGCGCGGATCGGTTCGCCGGAATAGCCGCGCAGCGCGCCGCTGCGCACCGCGTCGCAGAAGCGGCGCATCTGCTCGCGGGCGGTGCGGATGCCCGGCATCGCGTCCTCGCCCGAGGGCAGCGTCCAGCGCGCGGCGCTGCTGCGCAGCGCGACGTGCAGCGCGGCGCGGCCTTCGCTCTCGTTGACCGTTTCGCCGGCGAACATGCGCTCGATCCAGCCGCGCACGTCGGCCGCTCGGGCGAGGTCGGCGAGCAGGCGCATGGCCTCGGCGTCGACGCGCTGCTTCGAGTAGTCGAAGAGCAGCCCTTCGCTTTCCAGCGAGAAGCGGGCGAAACGCTGCGCGTCGTCGGCGAAGAAGCGGCGCAGGTGCTTGCCGCGCAGCGCCTCGGCGTGTCGGGCGAGGGCCTGCCAGGCGGGTGTGTCGACGATGCGCGCGTTCATCGGCTGGACGGCGCGGCTAGACGGCGACCGGCGCCGCGATGTGCGGGTGCGGGTCGTAGCCTTCGAGCGTGAAGTCCTCGAAGCGGAAGGCGAAGAGGTCGTCGACCTCGGGGTTCAGGCGCATCGTCGGCAGCGGCCGCGGTGCGCGCGTCAGTTGCAGCTCGGCCTGCGCCAGGTGGTTGCTGTAGAGGTGCGCGTCGCCGAGCGTGTGCACGAAATCGCCCGGCCGGTAGCCGCAGACCTGCGCCAGCATCAGCGTCAGCAGCGCGTAGGAGGCGACGTTGAACGGCACGCCGAGGAAGATGTCGGCGCTGCGCTGGTAGAGCTGGCAGGAGAGCCGGCCGTCGGCGACGTAGAACTGGAACAGCGCGTGGCACGGCGGCAGCGCCATGTGCTCGACGTCGCCGGGGTTCCAGGCGCTGACCAGGTGCCGGCGCGAATCCGGGTTGTGCTTGAGGCCCGCGACGAGCTGCGCGATCTGGTCGATCTCGCGGCCGTCGGCGGTCTGCCAGTGGCGCCACTGGTGGCCGTAGACCGGGCCGAGGTCGCCGTTCTCGTCGGCCCACTCGTCCCAGATGCGCACGCCGTTGTCGCGCAGGTATTTGATGTTCGTGTCGCCGGCGAGGAACCACAGCAGTTCGTGGATGATCGACCGGAGGTGCAGCTTCTTCGTCGTCAGCAGCGGGAAGCCCTGTTCCAGGTCGAAGCGCATCTGCCAGCCGAACACCGAGCGCGTGCCGGTGCCGGTGCGGTCGGTCTTGGCGTGGCCGTGCGTCAGCACGTGCCGCATCAGGTCGAGGTAGGGCTGCATCGCTTGCGGGTCGTCCGGGGTGAAGCGGACATTCTAAACGATCACTTCGGACGGATCGCCGACTTCGGCCGGAAAGCCTTGACCACGGCCTCGTCGGTGTCCACGTACGGGCCGCCGATCAGGTCGAGGCAGTAGGGCACGGCGGCGAAGATGCCCGGCACCTTGGTCTGTCCGTCAGCGTCCTTCAGCCCTTCCAGCGTTTCCTGGATCGACTTCGGCTGCCCCGGCAGGTTGAGGATCAGCGCCTGCCCGCGGATGACGCCGACCTGCCGCGAGAGGATGGCGGTCGGCACGAAGTTCAGGCTGATCTGCCGCATCTGCTCGCCGAAGCCCGGCATCACCCGGTCGGCCACCGCCAGCGTCGCCTCCGGCGTGAGGTCGCGCGGCGCCGGGCCGGTGCCGCCGGTGGTCAGCACCAGGTGGCAGCCGACCTCGTCCACCAGCTCGATCAGCGTCGCCTCGATCTGCGCCCGCTCGTCCGGGATCAGCCGCGTCTCCATGCGCCACGGCGAGGTCAGCGCGCGGCCGAACCAGTCGCGCAGCGCCGGAATGCCCTTGTCCTCGTAGACGCCCTGCGCGGCGCGGTCGCTGACCGAGACCAGGCCGATCAACAGTTGCTCAGTCGCCATCGTCGTCTCCGGCCACGGCCACGGCCTTGCCCGCGTCCAGCGCCTTCAGTTCCTGGAAGATCGCGCGGTAGCTGCGCGGCGGCTTCTGCCCCTCCTGTTCCTTCAGCGCGCTGCGGCGCAGCGCGCGCAGGTGCTGCAGGTCGGCGCCGGGGTAGGCGGCGGCGACGTCGGCGAGGGTCTGCTCGTCCTCCATCAGCCGCGTGCGCAGGCGCTCGATGCGGTGCATGCGCGCGACTTCGACCGCCGATTCGCCGCGCAGATCGGCGAGCGCGGCGCGGATCGGCTCCGGATCGATGTCGCGCATCAGCTTGCCGATGTATTGCAGTTGCCGCCGCTTGGCGCCGTGGCTGTTCATCCGCTGCGCTTCGCGCAATGCATCGCGCAGGTGCTCGGGAACGTCGATCCGCTTCAGGCTGTCGGCGGGCAGCGCGGCGAGTTCTTCGCCGAGCGACTGCAAGGCTTCCATCTGCTGCTTCTTGCGGGTTTTCGACAGGGGTTCGCGGTCGTCGGCGGCGGACATGGTGCGGCTCGGGGCGGGCGGGACGGGCTGCTATGATAGCGGCTTTCCCGCCATTCCCGAACGCCAGGACCAGCCGACCATGCCGCGCGCCGCCACGCCTTCCCGCTTCAGCTACCGCTTCGAGACCCTGCAGCAACTGGCCGCCGACGCGCTCGCCCACGCCCGCAGACAGGGCGCCTCGGCCTGCGACGTCGACGTCTCGGAAGGCTTCGGCCAGTCGGTGACGGTGCGCTGCGGCGAGGTCGAGACGATCGAGTACAACCGCGACAAGGGCGTCGGCGTCACCGTCTATCTCGGCCAGCGCAAGGGCTACGCCAGCACCTCCGACTTTTCGCCGGCGGCGCTCAGGGAAACCGTGGATGCGGCGCTGGCCATCGCCCGCTTCACCGCCGAGGACGCCTGCGCCGGGCTGGCCGAGCCGGAGCTGCTGGCGACGACGATGCCCGACCTCGACCTCTACCACCCGTGGGATCTGCCGGTCGAGGCGGCGATCGACCTGGCGCGGCGCTGCGAGGACGCGGCCTTCGCCGTCAGCCCGCTGGTCACCAACTCCGAGGGCGCCAGCGTGTCCACGCAGGAGGCGCAGTTCGTCGCCGCCAACAGCCACGGCTTCATGGCCGGCTACCCGAGCTCGCGCCACTACGTCGCCTGCTCGGTGATCGCCGGCGAGGGCGACGCCATGCAGCGCGACGACTGGTATTCGACGGCGCGCGACGGCACTGCGCTGGCCGCGCCGGAGGCGATCGGCGACTACGCGGCGCGGCGCGCGCTCGCCCGCCTCGGCGCGAAGAAGATCCGCACCTGCAAGGTGCCGGTGCTGTTCGAGGCGCCGCTCGCCGCCGGCCTGATCGGCAGCTTCACGCACGCGGTCAGCGGCGGCAGCCTCTACCGCAAGTCCTCGTTCCTGCTCGACAGCCTCGGCCGGCAGATCTTCCCGGCGCACGTGTCGATCAGCGAGCGGCCGCACCTGCCGCGCGGGCTGGCGTCCTCCGCCTTCGACAACGACGGTGTCGCCACGCGCGACCGCGAGGTGGTCGCCGACGGCGTGCTGCAGGGCTATTTCCTCAGCGTGTACACGGCGCGCAAGCTGGGCATGCAGACCACCGGCAACGCCGGCGGCTGCCACAACCTGATCGTCCGCCCCGGCGCCGACGACCTCGCCGGCCTGATCCGGCGCATGGACCGCGGCGTGCTCGTCACCGAACTGCTCGGCCACGGCGTCAACTACGTCACCGGCGACTACTCGCGCGGCGCCGCCGGCTACTGGGTCGAGCGCGGCGAAATCCAGCACCCGGTCGAGGAGATCACCATCGCCGGCAACCTGCGCGACATGTTCCAGAACCTCGTCGCCGTCGGCAGCGACGTCGTCTGCCGCGGCTCCAAGCAGGTCGGCTCGCTCCTCGTCGACGGCCTCCAGGTCGCCGGCAACTGATCCCTTCCTAGTCCCGCCTCGCCCCGCCCCGGCGTTCCCGCCGGCGGGGTTCACTTGCCGGAAAAAAGTTGTATGATGACCCGGTTTTCGGCTCACAAGGAGTCAAGGTGTCCGGGAGACTTCTCTCTTCCCGCCCGCCGGAGCCCGGTAGTACGGAAACGAACGGCAGGCTATCGCGTGAGTCGTCTGCAGCGCGAAGACCTTCGTGATGCCGTCGCAACTGATCCAACCAATGGCTGTTTGACTACTAACTTGGAGGAGACAACTCTATGGAACGTCGTTCCTTTCTGAAAAAAGCCGGCGTCGGTCTTGCCGTCGGCACCGCCGCCGCCATGCCGGCGATCGCCGCCGACGCCCCGACCATCAAGTGGCGCCTGGCGTCGAGCTTCCCGAAGAGCCTCGACACCATCTACGGCGGCGCCGAAGTCGTCGCCCGGCGCGTGGCCGAGGCCACCAACGGCAAGTTCCAGATCCAGGTCTTCGCCGGCGGCGAGATCGTGCCGCCGTTCGGCGTGCTCGACGCGGTCAAGGACGGCACCGTCGAGATGGCGCACACCGCCTCCTACTACTTCGTCGGCAAGGACCCCACGTTCGCCTTCGACGGCACCATCCCCTTCGGCATGACCAGCCGCCAGGTCGACGCCTGGTATCGCTGGGGCAACGGCAAGAAGCTGGTCCGCGAGTTCTACGCCAAGCACAACATCCACACCATCCCGGCCGGCAACACCGGCACCCAGATGGGCGGCTGGTTCCGCAAGGAGATCAAGACCGTGGCCGACCTGCAGGGCCTGAAGATGCGCATCGGCGGCTTCGCCGGCCAGGTGATCGCCAAGCTCGGTTCGGTGCCGCAGCAGATTCCGGGCGGCGACATCTATCCGTCGCTGGAAAAGGGCACGATCGACGCCGCTGAATGGATCGGCCCGTACGACGACCAGAAGCTCGGCTTCAACAAGGTCGCCAAGTTCTACTACTACCCGGGCTGGTGGGAAGGCGGTCTGCAGCTCTCGCTGTACGTCAACACCAAGCTGTGGGCCTCGCTGCCGAAGGAATACCAGACCATCCTCGAACTCGCCTGCGCCGACGCGCACGTCGAGATGATGTCCGAATACGACGCGAAGAACCCGACCGCCTTGAAGCAACTGGTCGGCGCCGGCGCGCAGTTGCGGCCGTTCCCGAAGGAGGTCATGGACGCCTGCTACAAGGCAGCGCAGGAGCTCTACGCCGAGACCGCGGCGAAGAACCCGGAGTTCAAGAAGATCTACGACGACTACAAGAAGTTCATGGCCGACCAGAACCTGTGGCACCGCATCGCCGAAGGCTCGTACGCCAGCTACATGTACAGCGTCAGGTAAGCGGCGGCGCCATGCCGGACCGGAACGGGGGCTGCGGCCCCCGTTTTTTCGCGCGCCGGGGCTGCGTTCCCGCGATGCGAAACGTTCGGCAGCCTTTTGCGATGGTGGTATCGTTTCATCCGCTGCCCCTTCTGCCCGCAGGGCGGAGGGGGTGTCAGCGGAACAACAACACAGAGGAGATATGCATGGAACGTCGTTCTTTCCTGAAAGCGGGTGCCGGTGTCGCCGTCGGCGCCGCTGCCATGCCGGCGATGGCCGCCGACCTGCCGGCCATCAAGTGGCGCCTCGCCTCCAGCTTCCCGAAGAGCCTTGACACCATCTACGGCGGCGCCGAGGTGATGGCCAAGCGCGTTGCCGAGATGACCGGCGGCAAGTTCCAGATCCAGGTGTTCGCTTCCGGCGAGATCGTTCCCGGCCCCGGCGTGCACGATGCGGTCAAGGACAACACCGTCGAGATGGGGCACACCTGCTCCTACTATTTCTTCGGCAAGGACCCCACGTACGCCTTCGATACCGCGATTCCCTTCGGCCTGACCAACCGCCAGACCGACGCCTGGTACCGCCACGGCAACGGCGCCAAGCTGATGGGCGACTTCTTCGCCAAGGCGAACATCGTCGCCATTCCCTGCGGCAACACCGGCGTCCAGATGGGCGGCTGGTTCCGCAAGGAGATCAAGACCGTGGCCGACCTGCAGGGCCTGAAGATGCGCATCGGCGGCTTCGCCGGCCAGGTGATCGCCAAGCTCGGTTCGGTGCCGCAGCAGATTCCGGGCGGCGACATCTATCCGTCGCTGGAAAAGGGCACGATCGACGCCGCTGAATGGATCGGCCCGTACGACGACCAGAAGCTCGGCTTCAACAAGGTCGCCAAGTTCTACTACTACCCCGGCTGGTGGGAGGGCGGTCCGCAGATCTCCGTCTACGTCAACAAGCAGAAGTTCGACGCCCTGCCCAAGGAGTACCAGGCCATCCTCGAAGCGGCCTGCGCCGACGCGCACGTGGACATGATGGCCAAGTACGACGCCAAGAACCCGACCGCCCTGAAGCAACTGGTCGGCGCCGGCACGCAGTTGCGCCAGTTCCCGAAGCCGGTGATGGACGCCTGCCACAAGGCGGCGATGGAGGTCTATGCCGAGATCGCCGCCAAGAACGCGGACTTCAAGAAGGTCTACGACGACTACAAGAAGTTCCTCGACGACCAGAACCTGTGGTTCCGCGTGGCCGAGGGCGCCTACTCGAACTACATGTACAGCGTACGCTGATCCGCCAGGGCATCGGCAAGAGCGACGGGGGCTGCGGCTCCCGTCGTTTTTTTTGCGGCGATTTTGTATACGTGAACCGCTTACGCGTTTTGACCAAGGTTGTTAGAATCCCGGGACCAAAATATGTCTGACAACCAGGGGTTTTCATGGTCCACGCCAAACTTCTCGTCCGCTGCCTGCCGCTTCTCCTTGCCGCCCTGCCTGCCTGGGCGGGCGAGTCGCCGACGCTCGCCGGCATCCCGGTCGACTTCATCCTGTTCGCGCTGACCCTGCTCGGCGTCGCGCTGTTCCACAACCACACGCTCTATGTCGGCCTTGCCGGGCTGGTCGCGATCTCGCTCTACAAGCTCGCCTTCACCGGCTTCCGGACCGGCGACGGCATCGCCGGGCTGGCCGGCCATTTCGCGCACGAGTGGGTGACGCTCGCCAACCTGTTCTGCCTGCTCATGGGCTTTGCGCTGCTCGCCCGGCACTTCGAGAAGAGCCACGTGCCGGTGGTGCTGCCGAAGTACCTGCCGAGCGACTGGAAGGGCGCCTTCGTCATGCTGGTGATGGTCTTCGTCATCTCCTCCTTCCTCGACAACATCGCCGCCGCGCTGATCGGCGGCGCCATGGCGCACCAGTTGTTCAAGGCGCGCGTGCACATCGGCTACCTGGCGGCGATCGTCGCCGCCTCGAACGCCGGCGGCTCCGGCTCGGTGGTCGGCGACACGACGACGACGATGATGTGGATCGCCGGCGTCAGCCCGCTGGTCGTCGTCGACGCCTACGTCGCCGCCGCTGTCGCGCTGGTCATCACCGGCGTCGTCGCCGCCCGGCAGCAGCACGCCTACTCGCCGATCCTGAAGACGACGCACGCGCACACGCACATCGACTGGGGGCGCATCTTCATCGTCGCGCTGATCCTGGTCTTCGCCATCGCCGCCAACGTCGTCGTCAACCTGCGCTTCAACCACCTGGCCGAGTCCTTCCCCTTCATCGGCGTCGCCGTCTGGCTGGCCATCCTGCTCACCGCGCGGCTGCGCCGCCACGACTGGGAGCTGCTGCCGGAGACCTTCAAGGGCACGATCTTCCTGCTGTCGCTGGTCTCCTGCGCGTCGATGATGCCGGTCGAGAAGCTGCCGACCGCCTCGGCGCTGACCGCCTTCGGCCTCGGCATCGTCTCGGCGGTCTTCGACAACATTCCGCTGACCGCGCTGGCGCTGAAGCAGGGCGGCTACGACTGGGGCTTCCTGGCCTACGCCGTCGGCTTCGGCGGTTCGATGATGTGGTTCGGCTCGTCGGCCGGCGTCGCGCTCTCCAACATGTATCCGGAAGCGAAGTCGGTCGGCAACTGGCTGCGCCACGGCTGGCACGTGGCGCTCGCCTACGTGGTCGGCTTCGGCGTCATGTACGCGCTGCTCGGCTGGCACCCGGATGTGCCGCACGACGCGCCGGCGGCCGTGCAGACGGCGCGCTGAGGCGCCGCCGTCGCCGGCCGCGGCCGGTAGCGTTTTCCCAGGAACGGGCGCCGCGGCGCCCGTTTTTGCTGCCCGGCGCGGCGGCCGGCGGCGGGCTTTCCCCGGCCGGCGCAGCGCCGCCAGGCGTTTCCGGGCGTGCGACAGGGGGCGGAAGCCAGCGACTGCTACGATGAGCCCGTACGTCCTCGCCGCAGCCGCGCCCGCCGTGGGCGGTCCCGGCGCCGTCTCGCGCGAGCGAAAAAAAAAACGGGCACCGAGGTGCCCGTTTTCCGTACCGCTGGCGGCGCCTACTGCGAACCGCCGTCCTTCTGCATCGATTCGAGGATCGCCTTGCCCGGGTCCTCTTCCGCCGGGGCGGACTGTCCGTCCATCGCCGGCGTCTCGAACGGCGGCGGCGCGCCGTAGTCGCCCATCGGCACCTCGATCTGCACCTTGTCCAGATCGACCACGATGTCCTTGTCGAAGCTGCCGGTGACGAGCTGCGGGAAGGCGATGACGATGGCCACCATGATGATCTGGATGCACACGAACGGCACGGCGCCCCAGTAGATCTGCATCGTCGTCACCGGCGCGATCTTCCTGCCGGTGAGCTTGTCGAGGTACTCCTTGGCCGGCGCCACCGAGCGCAGGTAGAAGAGCGCGAAGCCGAACGGCGGGTGCATGAACGAGGTCTGCATGTTCACCGCCAGCAGCACGCCGAACCAGATCAGGTCGATGCCCAGCTTCTCCGCGACCGGGCCGAGCAGCGGCACGACGATGAACGACAGCTCGAAGAAGTCGAGGAAGAAGGCCAGCAGGAAGACCATCACGTTGACCACGATCAGGAAGCCGATCTCGCCGCCGGGCAGGTCGAGCAGCAGGTGCTCGACCCAGCGGTGGCCGTCGACGCCGTAGAAGGTCAGCGAGAAGACGCGGGCGCCGACGAGGATGAAGACGACGAAGGAGGTGAGCTTCAAGGTCGAGTTCATCGCCTGCTTGAGCAGCGGCAGGGTCAGGCGCTTGCGCGATATGGCCATGATCAGCGCGCCGGTGGCGCCCATGGCGCCGCCCTCGGTCGGCGTGGCGACGCCGAGGAAGATGGTGCCGAGCACGAGGAAGATCAGCGCCAGCGGCGGGATCAGCACGAAGGTGACCTTCTCGGCCATGGCCGACAGCATGCCGATCTTGAACAGCCGGTTGATCACCGAGGCGGCAAAGGCGATGCTGATGCCGACCATCATGGCCAGGACGATCGTCTCGTCGGTGGCCGTTTCCTCGGGCAGGCTCTCGGCGAAGGCGAGGGCGCCGGCGACCGAGACGGCGGTCAGGATCAGCAGCGAGGTGCTGCCGGTCTTGCCGTTCGGCTCGCGGAAGCTGCGCGCCTCCGGCGGCAGCGCCGGCGCGAACTGCGGCTTGAACAGCGTGACCAGCAGGATGTAGCCGACGTAGAGGCTGCTCAGCACGAAGCCGGGGATGAAGGCGCCCTTGTACATGTCGCCGACCGAGCGGCCGAGCTGGTCGGCCATGATGATCAGCACCAGCGACGGCGGGATGATCTGCGCCAGCGTGCCGGAGGCGGCGATGACGCCGGAAGCCAGCCGCCGGTCGTAGCCGTAGCGCAGCATGATCGGCAGCGAGATCAGGCCCATCGAGATCACCGAGGCGGCGACGACGCCGGTGGTCGCGGCGAGCAGCGCGCCGACGAAGACCACGGCGTAGGCGAGGCCGCCGCGGATCGGACCGAAGAGCTGGCCGATCGTGTCGAGCAGATCCTCGGCCATGCCGGAGCGCTCCAGGATCAGGCCCATCAGCGTGAAGAAGGGGATCGCCAGCAGCGTCTCGTTGCCCATCACGCCGAAGATGCGTTCCGGCATGGCGCCGAACAGCGAGGGCTGCAAGAGGCCGAGCTCGATGCCGACGAGGCCGAAGAAGATGCCGTTGGCGGCCAGCGCGAAGGCCACCGGGTAGCCGAGCAGCATGAAGGCGACCATGGCGACGAAGATGACCGGGGCCATGTTGGCCGACAGGAATTCGATCATTGCTTGTCTCCCTGCATCTTCTTGATTTCTTCGATCAGGTTCTCCTCGGCGGTCGGGAAGACGTGCTTCTCGGTCGGGTCGGGAATGGCGCCGCGCAGGAAGGCGATGCGCTTGACCAGTTCGGATAGGCCCTGCAGCGCAAGCAGCACGAAGCCGACGGGGACCAGCATCTTGGCCGGCCACAGGATCAGGCCGCCGGCGTTGACCGAGACTTCCTGCGAATGGAAGGAGTTCATCGCCCACGGGATGGAGGTCCAGACCATCATGGCGCAGAGGGGCAGCAGGAAGAGTGCGGAGCCGCAGACCTCGATCCAGGTCTGGGCGCGCTTCGAGAGCTTGCTGGCGATGACGTCGATGCGCACGTGCTCGTTGTGCAGCAGCGTGTACGAGGCGCCGAGCAGGAAGGCGCCGGAGAACAGGTACCACTGGATTTCGAGAAAGGCGTTCGAACTCCAGTTGAAGGTCTTGCGCACGACCGCATTGACCGCGCTGATGAGAACGGCGGCAAGGAGCAGCCACATGGCCGACCGGCCTATTCTCTCGTTCATCGCGTCGATCAGACGCGACAGGCTGAGTAATGCATTCACGGGTTGTCCCTCCGAGTGTGGCGATAGAATCCCGGTCTTCTGGTACCGGTTGGCAAACGGGCATCCGGCTCGTGGCCGAATGGTCCGGGATCATAGCACGTAGGTTGTCAGACGACCTGACCTTCTTTTTCGCTAGAGGCCTATTTTTTCACGGATTCATTTATGCGTATCCTTTCCCACAATGCGGAAGATCGCCGCGCCGGCCCTGTAGACACGCGCTTCTGCTTCGTCCGGCACGGCGAGACGCCGTGGAACGCCGAGCGCCGCATCCAGGGGCATACCGACGTCGGCCTCGACGACGAAGGGCTGCACCAGGCGGAACTGGCCGGCCGCTGGCTGGCGGCGGAGCCGCGGCGGCCGTCGGTCCTCTACAGCAGCGACCTGCTGCGCGCCCGGCAGACCGCCGAGCGGCTGGCCGCCGCGCTCGGCCTGCCGCTGCAACTGGCGCCCGAGCTGCGCGAGCGGCGCTACGGCGTCTTCGAGGGGCTGACCTACGACGAGGCCCGGCAGCGCTTCCCCGAGGACTACGCCGCCTTCGAGCGCCGCCGGCCGGACTACGCCTTCCCGCAGGGCGGCGAGAGCCTGGGCGCGCTGTTCGCGCGCGTCACCGGGCGGATCGAGGCGATGCGGGCGGCGCACCCCGGCCAGACCGTCGTCGTCGTCACCCACGGCGGCGTGCTCGACGTCATCAACCGCTTCGTGCGCGGCAACGCCCTGGAGACCCCGCGCGACTTCCTCATCCCGAACACCGGGCTGAACTGGATCGTGGCCGCGGCGGACGGCTGGCGCATCGAATCCTGGGCGGACACCCGGCACCTCGACCACGGCGCGCTCGACGAGCTGGACATGGCCTGAGCGCCCGCTTGCGGCGCATGGCCGCATGCTACAATCCGTCCCCTTTTCAACGGTTTGCGAGGCACCCGATGTTTTCCGCGAAAGACACCCTGAACAAGGTCGATCCCGAACTGTGGCAGGCGATCGAGGAAGAAAACCGTCGCCAGGAAGACCACATCGAGCTGATCGCTTCCGAGAACTACGTCAGTCATGCCGTGATGCAGGCGCAGGGCTCGCAACTGACCAACAAGTACGCCGAGGGCTACCCCGGCAAGCGCTACTACGGCGGCTGCGAATACGTCGACAAGGCCGAGCAACTGGCCATCGACCGCCTGAAGAAGCTGTTCGGCGCCGACTGTGCCAACGTCCAGGCGAACTCCGGCTCGCAGGCCAACCAGGCGGTGCTGATGGCCTTCGCCAAGCCGGGCGACACCATCATGGGCATGAGCCTTTCCGAAGGCGGCCACCTGACGCACGGCATGCCGCTCAACATGTCCGGCAAATGGTTCAACGTCGTCGCCTACGGCCTGGACGAGAAGGAAGAGATCGACTACGAGCGCATGGCCGCGCTCGCCCGCGAGCACAAGCCGAAGATCATCATCGCCGGCGCCTCGGCCTATTCGCTGCGCATCGACTTCGAGCGCTTCGCCAAGGTGGCGAAGGAAGTCGGCGCCATCTTCTGGGTCGACATGGCGCACTACGCCGGCCTCGTCGCCGCCGGCTTCTACCCGAACCCGGTGCCGCACGCCGACGTCGTCACCTCGACCACGCACAAGACGCTGCGCGGCCCCAGGGGCGGCATCATATTGATGCGCGCCGAGCACGAGAAGGCGATCAATTCGGCGATCTTCCCCGGCCTGCAGGGCGGCCCGCTGATGCACGTCATCGCCGCCAAGGCCGTGGCCTTCAAGGAGGCCGCGTCGCCCGCGTTCCGCAACTACCAGGAACAGGTGATCATGAACGCCCGCGTCATGGCGCGCGTGCTCGGCGAGGAGCGCGGCCTGCGCATCGTCTCCGGCCGCACCGAGTCGCACGTCTTCCTGGTCGATCTGCGCGCCAAGAACCTCACCGGCAAGGACGCCGAGGCGGCGCTCGGCCGGGCGCACATCACGGTGAACAAGAACGGCATCCCGAACGACCCGCAGAAGCCCTTCGTCACCTCCGGCATCCGCATCGGCTCGCCGGCGATGACCACGCGCGGCTTCACCGAGATCGAGGCCGAGCGCGTCGCGCACCTGGTCGCCGACGTGCTCGACGCGCCGAACGACGACGCGGTGCTGGCCCGCGTGCGCGACGAGGTCGCCGCGCTGTGCCGGAAGTTCCCGGTCTACGGGGCCTGATCGCGCATGAGATGCCCGTTCTGCGGTGCCGCGGAAACCACCGTCGTCGATACGCGCATCAACGACGACGGTGACATCGTCCGCCGCCGCCGTCGCTGCCTCTCCTGCGACAAGCGCTTCACCACCTACGAGCGGGCCGAGATTCGCCTGCCGCAGGTGGTGAAGAAGAACGGCTCGCGCGTCGACTACGACCGCGACAAGCTCGCCGCCAGCTTCTGGCTGGCCTTGCGCAAGCGCCCGGCAACGACCGAGGCGGTCGAGGGCGCCATCACGCGCATCGAGGAGAAGCTGCTGGCGCTCGGCGAGCGCGAAATCCCGTCGGAAAAGATCGGCGAGATGGTGATGCGCGAGCTGAAGAAGATCGACAAGGTCGCCTACATCCGCTTCGCCTCGGTCTACCGCGACTTCGAGGACGTCGACGACTTCTCCGACGTGATCCGCGAAGTCTCTCCGCGCTCGACCTCCCGCCGCCGCTGAGCCGCCGCCGATGTTCAGCGCCGCCGACCACGAACACATGGCGCGCGCGCTGCGGCTCGCCGAGCGCGGCCTGTTCACCACCTCGCCCAATCCGCGCGTCGGCTGCGTGCTGGTCAAGGACGGCGCCGTCGTCGGCGAAGGCTGGCACGAGCGCGCGGGCGAAGCGCACGCCGAGGTGCACGCGCTGCGCGCGGCGGGCGCCGCGGCGGCCGGCGCCACCGCCTACGTCACGCTCGAACCCTGCAACCACCACGGCCGCACGCCGCCCTGCGTCGATGCGCTGATCGCGGCCGGCGTCGCCCGCGTCGTCGCGGCGATGGCCGACCCGAACCCGCTGGTCGCCGGGCAGGGACTGGCGCGGCTCGCCGCCGCCGGCATCGCCACGGCGAGCGGCCTGCTGGAAAACGAGGCGCACGAACTCAACGTCGGCTTCGTCGCGCGCATGACGCGCGGCCGGCCGTGGCTGCGCCTGAAGGTCGCCGCCAGCCTCGACGGCCGGACGGCGCTGGAGAACGGCGAGAGTCAATGGATCACCGGCGCCGAGGCGCGGCGCGACGGCCACCGCTGGCGGGCGCGCGCCTGCGCCGTGCTGACCGGCGTCGGCACGGTGCGCGACGACGATCCGCGGCTCACCGTGCGCGACGTCGACACGACGCGGCAGCCGCTGCGCGTGGTCGTCGACAGCCGGCTGGAGACGCCGCCGACGGCGCGCATCCTGGACGGCGGCAAGGTGCTGCTGATCGGCGCCGTCGCCGACGCGGCGCGCGCCGCGGCGCTTTCCGCGCGCGGCGCCGAGGTGCTGCTGCTGCCGGACGCCGCCGGCAAGGTCGACCTGGCGGCGGCGCTCGCCGAGCTGGCGCGGCGAGGCATCAACGAGGTGCACGCCGAGGCCGGCTTCCGCCTCAACGGCTCGCTGCTGCGCGAGGGGCTGGTGGACGAGCTGCTGCTCTACCTGGCGCCGAGCCTGATCGGCGACGCCGCGCGCGGGCTGTTCGCGCTGCCGGCGCTGGCCTCGCTCGCCGACAAGCGCACGCTGCAGTGGCGCGACGTGCGCCGGATCGGCGCCGACCTGCGCATCGTCGCCCGGCTTGGGTAGGGCCACAGGGCGATCGCACGAAAAGGCGAACGTCCACCGCAGAGACGCAGAGGCGCAGAGGTCCGCAGGGGAAAACCGAGGCCAGGCACTTCTCTGCGTTACCTCTGCGCCTCTGCGTCTCTGCGGTAGGTGTTCACGCCGTCCATTCCACCCCCCGGATTACCGCACACCGCGCAGCCGGGATCGCGCCCGAACTTCACGCTGCGCCATTCCATCGACAGCCCGTCGAGCAGCAGCAGCCGGCCGACCGCCGGCTCGCCGCAGCCGACGATCAGCTTCAGCGCCTCGGCCGCCTGCGTGGCGCCGATGATGCCGGTGAGCGGCGCGAAGACGCCCATCACCGCGCAGCGCACCTCCTCGACGTCCTCGCCCTCCGGGAACAGGCAGTGGTAGCACGGCGAGGCCGGACGGCGCGGGTCGAACACCGAGAGCTGGCCGTCGAAGCGGATCGCCGCGCCGGACACCAGCGGCTTGCGGTGCTGCACGCAGGCGCGGTTGACCGCGTGCCGCGTGGCGAAGTTGTCGCAGCAGTCGAGGACCACGTCGGCGGCGGCGACCGCGGCGCCGAGCGCGTCTCCGGCCAGCCGCTCGACGAGCGCCTCGACCTGCACCTCCGGGTTGATCAGGCCGAGCGCGGTGCGTCCGGAAACGGCCTTCATCTGGCCGATGCGTTCCTGCGTGTGCAGGATCTGCCGCTGCAGGTTGGTCAGGTCGACGGCGTCGTCGTCGGCCAGCGTGATCCGGCCGACGCCGGCCGAGGCGAGGTAGAGCGCGGCCGGCGAGCCGAGGCCGCCGGCGCCGATCACCAGCGCGTGCGCGCCGACGATGCGTTCCTGGCCCTCGATGCCGATCTGGTCGAGGAGCAGGTGGCGGGAATAGCGGAGAAGCTGCTGGTCGTCCATCGGAAGGCTCTCTCTGGCGGCGCGGCGGGCGCCGCCGGCTTCGGCGCACGATCGGCGCCGGCCGCTGCGCGCCCTACTTGTATTCCCGCCACTCCGGCGGGGTGTCGTCGCGGTCGCCGTGCGGGTGCTGCTCCCAGGCGCGCACGTAGGCTTCGTCGGCGCGCTTGCGGCGGTGCTCCGGGGCGTCGAGGTTGTGCAACTGGGTCTCTTCCGTGTAGCGGATGAGCGCGCGCGTCAGCTTCGAAAACAGGGTGTTGTCGAGGTGGAAGCCCTTCTCGACCAGTTCCCCCTCCAGTTCGTCGAGGGTGTAGCGCGTCAGCTCGTAGCCGACCGCGACGGCCCGCCGCTCGATGTGCGCCTCGACCGCCAGCGCCTCCTTGGCTGAGAGGTGATCGCCGGCCTCCGGCACCTGGCCGGGGGGAAACTTCGAGAACAGAATCTCTCGCTGCTTGTAGAGCGCCGGATCCTTCTTCGAGGAACTGTCCGCTGTCATTCTTCTCTCCTCCGCTTGCAAAACCCGGCCGGCCCGGCCGGTGCGCTCAGGGCTTGCTCTGCATGATCTGCAGGCCCTTGAGCAGGTTGAGCGCCTGCTTCAACTGATAGTCGTTCTTCGACGCCAGTTCGACCGGCGGCGTCTCCTGCTCGCCGTCGTCGCCGTTGGCCTTCGGCTTCGCCGTCGGCTTGTCCTGCGGCTTCGGCGCTTCCTTGGCCGGCGGCGTTTCCTTGTCGTTGTCGAGGTGCCGCTCCAGGTCGGCCTCGCGCACGCGGCGGAAGCCGTCGCCGTTTGCCGTCTCCTCGACGACGATGTCCGGCTCGATGCCCTTGGCCTGGATCGAGCGGCCCGACGGCGTGTAGTAGCGCGCCGTGGTCAGCTTGATCGCGGTGTTGCCGGGCAGCGGCAGCACGCTCTGCACCGAGCCCTTGCCGAAGGTCTGCGTGCCCATGATCACCGCCCGCTTGTGGTCCTGCAGCGCGCCGGCGACGATCTCCGAGGCCGACGCCGAACCGGCGTTCACCAGCACCACCATCGGCACCTTGTAGGCCTGCGCCGGCACGTCCTTGATGTAGTCGTCGCGCTTGCCGCCGCGCAGGTAGTCGTCGGGCGTCGCGTAATACTTGTGCTTGGCGTCCTCGGTGCGGCCGTCGGTCGAGGTGACCAGCGCCTTCGGCGGCAGGAAGGCGGCGGCGACGCCGACCGCGGCGTTGAGCAGGCCGCCCGGGTCGTTGCGCAGGTCGAGCACCAGCCCCTTCAGCTCGCCCGGCTTGTACAGGTCGTTCAGGTGCTTGACCACGGCCGAGCCGGTGTTCTCCTGGAAGGAGGTGACGCGCACGTAGCCGTAGCCGGGCTCGACCAGCTTCGACTTGACGCTCTGCACCTTGATTACCTCGCGCGTGAGCGTGATTTCGAGCGGCTTCGCCTCGCCCTTCCTGAGGATGGAGAGGCGGATCTGCGTCTTCGGCTTGCCGCGCATCTTCTTCACCGCGTCCGAGAGCGTCATCCCCTTCACCGGCGTGTCGTCGAGCTTGAAGATCAGGTCGCCGGTCTTGATGCCGGCGCGGTAGGCCGGGGTGTCCTCGATCGGCGAGATGACCTTGATCAGGCCGTCCTCCATGCCGACCTCGATGCCGAGGCCGCCGAACTCGCCCTGCGTGCCGACCTGCAGATCCTTGAAGGCGTCGGCGTCGAGGTAGGCGGAGTGCGGGTCGAGGTTGGAGAGCATGCCGCTGATCGCGTGCGTGATCAGCTTCTTGTCCTCGACCGGTTCGACGTAGCCCTGCTTGATGGCGTTGAAAACCTCGGCGAAGGTGCGCAGTTCCTCGACCGGCAGCCCGCCGCGGACGTCCTTGTCGGCGATCGCCGAGAACTGGAGGCTGATCAGTACACCGGCGACGAAGCCGGTGCCGATCAGGCCCGCCCTTTTCAACTTGCCTGTCATGCGAGAACTCCTGCCCGAATCACTTGAGTGTGGCCCATTTCAGGGGGTCTACGGGCTGCCCCTGGTGCCTGATTTCGAAGTATAGCCCGGATTCCGGGTTGCCACCGCTGTTGCCCACGGTGGCCACGGTGTCGCCGCCGCGCACGGCGTCGCCGACGTTTTTCAGCAGCGCGTCGTTGTTGCCGTAGATCGACAGATAGGCGTCGCCGTGGTCGACGATCAAGAGGTTGCCGAAGCCGCGCATCCAGTCCGCGAAGACGACGCTGCCGGCGGCGATCGCCTTCACCTCGCTGCCGGCGGCGCTGCGGATGAACAGGCCCTTCCACGTGCTGCCTTCCTGGCGCGGGCCGCCGAAGCGGTTGCCGACGGTGCCCTTCACCGGCAGGCGCAGGCTGCCGCGCAGGCGGGCGAAGCTGCCGGCCGCCGTCGCCTGCGGCAGGTGCGCGTTCTCGACCTCGGCGGCGCCGGGGCGCGCAGGCTTCGCCGGCGCCGCGCGCCGCGCCGCCTCCCGCTGCGCCCTGGCGCGCTCGGCGATCAGCTTGCTCAGCCGGTCGATCAGTTGCGTCATGCGCTTCTCGTCGCGCTGCAGGCTGCCGACCTGCTTCTTCTGCGCGGCGATCTGCGTCGAAATCTTCGAGAGCGTCGCCTTGCGCTGGTCGCGCAGCGCGACCAGCCGCGCGTGCTTCTCCTTCTGCCGCGTCTCGACCGCGGCCAGTGCCGCCGCCCGCTCCTGCGTCTGCGCGGCGAGCGCCCGCTGGCGTTTCAGCGTGGCCTCGACCTGCGCCAGCATCTCGCTGCGCGCGCGCGCGATCGCGCCCAAGTAGTAGAGGTCGCGGGCCAGCCGGTTCGGGTCGTCGCCGTTCAGCAGCAGGCGCAGCGGGTCCGGCGTGCCGCGCAGGTACTGGCCGAGCAGCAGGCGCTCCAACTGCGCCTGCTGCGTTGCCAGCTCGGTTTCCAGCTCGCGGGACTGCCGGCCGAGATCGCGCAGCGAGCCCTGCAGGCCGGCCTTCTCCTCGCCGAGGTCGCGCAGCTCGCGCTGGGCGCCGGAGATGGCGCGTTCGGAATCCTTCAACTGGTCGGTGACTTCCGAGCGAGAGCCTTCGGCGGCGGAGATCTCCTTGCGCAGATCCTCGATGCGCGCGCGCAGCTCCTTCAGGTCCGCCTGCTTCTCGGCGACCTCCTTGCCGGTCGGCGGCGCGCGCTCGGCGGCGACGGCCGGCGCCCCGGCGAGCGCGAGGAGGCCGGCGGCGACGGCGAGCAGGCGTCTAGCGGCGGGGCGGTCGGCGAACAAGGGCGTGTCCGGCTCCGGCGGCGTGCCGGCGGCAATGCGGGGCGGCGGCGGTTTTCTCGGGCATGGCGGCGGGGTGTCGGCGCGCCGGCGGGGGGCCGGCAACAAATCGCCGGAAGGGCGCGTTCATTGGGTTAAACTGATGAAACATTTTATAATGAATCGACCCACCGCACGAACCTCAACCATCTTGGACCACACCATCAACCTCATCGAAAAGCAGGAACACATCGAGCAGGCGGCGCGCGCGCTGAAGGCAATCTCGCATCCGCTGCGGCTCAAGATTCTCTGCGTGATCGGCCCGGAAGAGGCCTGCGTGCAGGAAATCGTCGATGCGGTCGGCACGTCCCAGAGCAACATCTCGCAGCATCTCGCCATCCTGCGCGAGAAGGGCGTGCTGATGACGCGCAAGGACGCCAACCGCGTCTATTATCGCGTCGGCGACCAGCGCACGCTGCAGTTGATCGGCATGATGCGCGAGGTCTTCTGCGGCATCCCCCTGAACGCGTGAGGCCGCCGCCGGCCGGGCGCGGGCCTGGCCGGGCGGCCGTCATCGATTACCGACGGAGTTTCCCTTGGAGTTCATTCAGCAAAACATCCTGCTCGTCATCCTCGCCGTCACCAGCGGCGCCATGCTGCTCGCCACCGGCTTCGGCATCGGCGGTCCGCGCGTCACGACGAGCGAGGCGACGAACCTGATCAACCGCGAGGACGCGCAGGTGATCGACGTGCGCGATGCGGCCGAGTTCGCCGGCGGCCACCTGATCGGCGCCCGCAACATCCCGGTGGCCAAGTTCGGCGAGCGCGCCGCCGATCTCGAAAAGATGAAGGGCAAGCCGGTGATCGTCTGCTGCGAGACCGGCATCCGCAGCGGCCGGGCGGCCAGGGAGCTGAAGAAGCTCGGCATCGAGCGCGCCGTCAACCTCGACGGCGGCCTCGCCGCCTGGCGCAAGGCCGGCCTGCCGCTGACCAGCAAGGGCGAGCGCAAGTGAGCGGGCCGCGCGTATTGATGTACAGCACGGCGGTCTGCCCGTACTGCGTGCGCGCCGAGCAACTGCTGCGCACGCGCGGCGTCGCCGAGATCGAGAAGATCCGCGTGGACCTCGACCCGGCGCGGCGCGAGGAAATGATGCAGCGCACCGGCCGCCGCACGGTGCCGCAGATCTACATCGGCGATACGCACGTCGGCGGCTGCGACGAGCTGATCGCCCTCGACCGGGCCGGCGGGCTGCTGCCGCTGCTGGCCGGCGAGCACTGATTTTTCCGATCAATCCATCCATCGAAGAAAGCATCGTCATGAGTGAACAGCAGGAATCCCCGTCCTTCTCGATCGAAAAACTCTACCTGAAGGATCTCTCCATCGAGGTGCCGAACGCGCCCGAAGTCTTCCTCGAACGCGAGTCGCCGCAGGTCGAGATCCAGTTGCAGACCAACGGCCGGAACCTCGGCGACGGCGCCTACGAAGTCCTGCTGACGGTCACCGTCACCGCGCGCATCGGCGAGAAGAACGTGTTCCTCGTCGAGGCCGGCCAGGCGGGCATCTTCCGCATCTTCAACGTGCCCGAGGAAAACCTGGAGCCGCTGATCGCCATCGCCTGCCCGAACATCCTCTTCCCGTATGCGCGCGAGGTGATTTCGGACGCCGTCACCCGCGCCGGCTTCTCGCCGGTGGTGCTGCAGCCGGTCAATTTCGAGGGCCTGTACATGGCCCGCATGCAGGAGGCGGAAGCCCAGCAGGCCGCCGCCGGCCCGCAGGAAGTCCCCGTCCAGTAAGGAGTTCCCGATGGCGAAGCGCAGCCTTCCGATGACGCCGGCGGCCCTGGCGCTGCTGATCGCAGCGGCGCCGGCCTTCGCCATCGAATACCGCTCGGTGGGGGCGGCGACGGTGCTCTACGACGCACCGTCGGTGAAGGGCAAGCCGCTCTTCGTCGTCCGCCGGCACACGCCGGTCGAGGCCGTGGTCAACCTCGAAGGCTGGTCCAAGGTGCGCGACGCCGACGGCGGCCTGGCCTGGATCGAGCGCAAGCATCTCTCCGAGCAGCGCACCGTGCAGGTCGTCGCCGACCGCGCGCAGGTGCGCGGCACGGCGGACGACGGCGCGCCGCTGGTCTTCGAGGCGGAGAAGGGCGTCGCCCTCGAACTGCTCGAAAGTGGCCTCGGCGGCTGGGTCCGGGTGCGCCACCGCGACGGCCAGAGCGGCTTCGTCCGCGGCAACCAGGTCTGGGGGCTGTGAAGCTCTGCGTCGTTTCCGCCGGTGCCTGGGGCACGGCGCTGGCCATCGCCTTCGCCGGCCGCCATCGCGTCGCGCTCTGGGCGCGCGAGGCCGAGGTCGTGCGCGACATGCTCGAAACGCGCGAGAACCGCCGCTTCCTGCCCGGCCACCGTCTGCCCGACGAACTCCTTGTCGAAGCCGATTTTTCCGCCGCCGTCGCCGACGCCGACCTGCTCGTGCTGGCGACGCCGCTCGCCGGCCTGCGCCCGACGCTGCGGCGCCTGGTCGCCGACGGCACGGTGAAGCCGCTGATCTGGGTGTGCAAGGGCCTGGAGGCGGGTTCCGGCAAGCTGCCGCACGCCATCGCCGCCGAGGAGCTGGGCGCCGCCGCCGTCTATGGCGCGCTCTCCGGCCCGAGCTTCGCCGAGGAGGTGGCCAGGGGCCTGCCGACGGCGGTGACGCTGGCTGCCAACGACGCCGACTTCGCCCGCGACACGGCGCTCGCGCTGCACACGCCGCGCCTGCGCATCTACGCCAACGACGACCTGCCCGGCGTCGAGGTCGGCGGCGCCGTGAAGAACGTGCTGGCCATCGCCACCGGCATTTCCGACGGCCTCGGCCTCGGGCTGAACGCGCGCGCCGCGCTGATCACCCGCGGGCTGGCCGAGATCGCCCGCCTCGGCCTGGCGCTCGGCGGCAAGCGCGAGACCTTCATGGGGCTGGCCGGCATGGGCGACCTGATCCTCACCTGCACCGGCGACCTTTCCCGCAACCGCCGCGTCGGGCTGGCGCTCGCCGCCGGCAAGACGCTGCCGCAGATCCTCGAAGACCTCGGCCACGTCGCCGAGGGCGTGAGCACCGCGCGCGAGGTTGCCGGCCTCGCCGGGCGGCTCGGCATCGACATGCCGATCACGCAGGCGGTCGACGCCATCCTCCACCACGGCGTCGGCGCCGCCGAAGCCGTCGAGCAACTGCTCGCCCGCGATCCGAAGATCGAAACGGCCTGAGCGGCGTTTTCAGTTGCCCCAAGCGGGTCGTGACACAAAAGTAGTGCGTTGACGAAACGCGATAGTAGTGCGATCGTCACGCCATGAACCCACCGAGCCAAAAACTCGCCGCTTCTCTCGAACGCTTGAAGGCGCTCCAGGACGAGGGTTTGCGCGCGATTCGCGGCGCCGCGCTGTCACGAACCCATCGGGAGCGTCTGTGCCGGGCGGGCTATCTGGAAGAAGTCATCAAGGGCTGGTATCTGCCCGCTCGCCCGGATGCGCCCACGGGCAGCGTCACCGGCGGCACGGCCGCATGGTTCGCCGGCATGCGCGACTTCGTCGCCGGCTACTGCGACGACCGATTCGGCCGGGACTGGCACCTCGGCCCCGATCAATCCCTCCTGCTGCACTCCGGCGAACGCACGCTGCCTCGACAACTGCAGATATGGTCGCCGGCGGGCAACAACCAGTTGGTGCGCCTGCCTCACGACTGTTCGCTGTTCATCTACCGCGCGTCGGCGGTCCTGCCGTCCGAGCCGCACGCGGAAAATCAGGGCATCCGTCTCGTGAACCCGAGCGATGCGCTCGTCGCCGCTTCGCCATCGTTTTTCGTGCAACAGCCGCTGGCTGCACGCATCGCCCTGGGCATGGTCGACGATACGGCGACTCTGCTTCGGCGACTGCTGGACGGCGCCCACTCCGTCATCGCCGGGCGGCTTGCGGCTGCGTTCCGAGCGATGGGGCGGAGCGATTTCGCAGACGAGATCACCCATGCCATGCGCGGCGCCGGCTACACGATCCAGGAAAGCTCGCCCTTCGATGCGCCGCCGCCGCCGCTGCCGCCGGGGCACCCCGTCTCACCCCATGTGCAGCGTCTGCGCCTGAACTGGGAAAACATGCGCGCCACGGTGATCGCGGCTTTCCCTCCCCCCGGGGCCTTACCCTCGGATTCGACGCGGATACTCCGGGAGATCGAGGCGCGCTACGTGGCCGATGCCTATCACTCGCTGTCCATCGAGGGCTATCGTGTCACCGCCGATCTGATCGAAAGAATTCGCAACGGCGACTGGAATCCCGACGGTGCCGACCGGCAACAGCGCGACGCAATGGCCGCGAAGGGGTATTTCGAGGCGCACCGGCTCGTCAGGGAGTTCGTGGCCGGGACGATGCTGCATCGAGCCGGGCAGCCGGACGCCAGGAGCTTGCGCGCAGCACTGAGCGCCTGGCATCTTGCCCTTTTCAGTCCGGGCGTGCAGGCCGGTCTGCTCAGGCCCGCGGATCTGGCGGGCTGGCGCAACCACCCGGTGTTCATCCGCGGCGCCCTGCACGTTCCGCCCGCCAGTCAAGCCGTGCGCGACTGCATGCCCGCGCTCTTCGAGCTCATCGCAAACGAGCCTCATCCGGCCGTTCGCGCCGTGCTTGGCCACTTCCTGTTCGTCTTCATTCACCCCTACATGGATGGAAACGGGCGACTGGCCCGCTTCCTGATGAATGCGATGCTGGTGGCCGGCGGCTACGTCTGGACGGTCATCCCGGTGCAGCAACGGCCGGTCTACATGGAAGCGCTGGAACGGGCCAGCTCTTGGGGCGACATCGAGCCTTTCGCCAACTTCGTCGCGCAGCTGAGCCGAGAGCAGGCGCAGCACCCCTTGCCGCGACCGGGCTGATCCTGCCTCAGACGCCGCCGGCGAAGCCGTGCTGCCGCCAGGCTTCGTACACCGTCACCGCCACCGCGTTCGAGAGATTGACGCTGCGCCGCTCCGGCAGCATCGGCAGGCGCAGGCGTTGCTCCGGCGCGAATTCGGCGAGCAGTTCGTCCGGCAGGCCGCGGCTCTCCGGGCCGAAGACGAAGACGTCGCCGGGCGCGAAGGCCGGCGCGTCGTGGCGGCGGCCGGCCTTGGTCGTCAGCGCGAACAGCCGTCGCCCGGCCAGCGCCGCCTGGCAGGCGGCCCAGTCGGCGTGCCGCTGCACGCGCGTGTACTCGTGATAATCGAGCCCGGCGCGCTTCAGTTCGCGGTCGTCCCAGCGGTAGCCGAGCGGCTCCACCAGGTGCAGATCGGCGCCGGCGTTGGCGCACAGGCGGATGACGTTGCCCGTGTTGGGTGGGATTTCGGGCTGGTAGAGGATGACGGCGAACACTTGTCAGTCTCGGGAAAGCGGCGTAAAAGGGGCGGCTGGTCGGAGAGCCGAGGAAACACCCGGCCGCGATCGATAATTAGAAAACACTGGAGCCTGCATGACCCGCCCGGAAAAGATTCGTCTCGGAGATCTTCTCATCGCACGGGGGCTGCTCACCGACGAGCAGCTCAAAACCTCGCTCGATGAACAGCGGCGCAGCGGACGCAAGCTCGGCCGCATTTTCGTCGATAGCGGCTACGTTACGGAAGAGGAGATTTCCAGGGCGCTGGCCGGCCAGTTGCGCATCCCTTTCCTCGACCTCAAGCAGTTCAAGCCGCATCCGGATCTGATCCGGCTGTTGCCGGAAGCGCCGGCCCGGCGCTTCCGCGCGCTCATCCTCGACGAAACGGACGGGCGCCTGCGCGTCGGCTTCTCCGACCCGACCGACCTCGCCGCCTACGACGAGGTCGTCCGCATCGTCCGCCGCGACATCGAGCAGGCGGTGGTCACCGAAAGCCAGTTGCTGGCGACGATCGACCGCGTCTATCACCGCACCGAGGAAATTTCCGGCCTCGCCAGGGAACTGACGGCCGAACTGGGCGACGTCCCGATCGAGTTCGGCGAACTGCTCGGCTTGGCACCCGGCGCCGAGGACGCGCCGGTCGTCAAGCTGTTGCAGACGGTGTTCGAGGAAGCCATGCGCACGCGCGCTTCCGACATCCACATCGAGCCGCAGGAGCGCGCGCTGCGCATCCGCTTCCGCATCGACGGCGTGCTGCACATCCAGACCGAGGCCGACGCCAAGGTCGCCGCCGCCGTCGCGCTGCGCCTGAAGCTGATGTCCGGCCTCGACATCTCGGAGAAGCGGCTGCCGCAGGACGGCCGCTTCCACATCAAGGTTCGCAACAACCCCGTCGACGTGCGCCTCTCGACGATGCCGACGCAGTACGGCGAATCGGTGGTCATGCGCCTGCTCAACCAGAACACCGGGCTGCTTGGGCTGGACCGCATGAACATCCCGCCGCACATCCTCGACCGCCTGCGCAACGCCATCCGCCGGCCGTCCGGCATGGTCCTCGTCACCGGCCCCACCGGCTCCGGCAAGACGACCACGCTCTACGCCGCGCTCGCCGAACTGAACTCGCCGGAGAAGAAGATCATCACCGTCGAGGACCCGGTCGAATACCGCCTGCCCGGCATCAACCAGGTGCAGGTGCACGAGAAGATCGACCTTTCCTTCGAGCGCGTGCTGCGCACTGCGCTGCGTCAGGACCCGGACGTCATCCTCGTCGGCGAGATGCGCGACCAGACCACCGCCGAGATCGGCATGCGCGCGTCGATCACCGGCCACATGGTGCTGTCCACGCTGCACACCAACGACGTCATCTCGACGCCGATCCGCCTGCTCGACATGGGCGTGCCGCGCTACATGGTCGCGCTGTCGCTGCAGATGGTGCTGGCGCAGCGCCTCGTGCGCGTGCTCTGCGAGAACTGCGCCGAGACGCGCATACCGACGCCGAACGAGCGTGAGTGGCTGCACTACGAACTGGGCGACAAGGTCGACGAACACGTCTATCGTCAGGGAACCGGCTGCACGCACTGCAACGGCACCGGCTACCAGGGGCGGACGGGCGTCTACGAGATACTCGAAATGACCAACGAACTGGTCGAGGCGATCAACCACGAGGACACCGGCCTCTTCGTCCAGGCCGCGCGCCGGCAGATGGCCGGGCGGACGCTGCGCCGCGACGCCGTGCACCTGGTCGTGCAGGGGCGGACGACCATCGACGAGGCCATGCGCATCAGCAACCAGTTCGACGACTGAGACGCCGACGATGGCCCACTTTGCCTACAAGGCCCGCAGCCCGGGCGGCCAACTGGTCGAGGGCGTGCTCGAAGCCGCCTCGCCCGGCGCCGCCGCCGACCTGCTGTTCGGCCAGGGCGTGGTCCCGGTCGACATCCGCGAGCAGCCTGCCGGCGCGAAGAAATCCGGCGCGTCGACCGGCCTTTCGCTGTTCCGGCCGAAGGTCGGCCACCTCGACCTTCTGCTTTTCAGCCGGCAGATGCACACCCTGCTCAAGGCCGGCGTGCCGATCATGCGCGCGCTTGCCGGCCTGCAGGAGTCGGCGATCAACCCGGCGATGAAGGACGTGATCCGCGACGTGCGCGAAAGCCTGGAGGGCGGCCGCGACCTGTCCGCGTCGCTCGCCCGGCATCCGCGGACGTTCTCCCCGTTCTACTTGTCGATGGTGCGCGTCGGCGAGGCCACCGGCCTGCTCGACGCGATCTTCCTGCGCCTTTTCGAGCACCTCGAATTCGAGCGCTACATGCGCGAGCAGGTCAAGTCCGCGCTGCGCTACCCGAGCTTCGTCGTGCTGGCGATGGTCGCCGCCATCGTCGTCATCAACCTCTTCGTCATCCCCGCCTTCGCCAAGGTCTTCGCCGGCTTCGGCGCCGAACTGCCGCTGATGACGAAGATCCTGCTTGCCACCTCGCAGTTCTTCCTCAATGGGTGGCCGTACATGCTGGCGGCCGCGGTCGGTGGCTTCTTCGCCTTCCGCGCCTGGGTCGCCACGCCGGCCGGGCGCTACCGCTGGGAGGCGATCACGCTGCGCATCCCGATCGCCGGCAAAATCCTGCGCAAGGCCGCGCTCGCCCGCTTCGCGCGCAGCTTCGCGCTCGGCTCGCGCAGCGGCGTGCCGATCATGCAGGCGCTGTCCAACTCGGCGCAGACGGTGGACAACAGCTACGTTGCCAGGCGCATCGAGGCCATGCGCGAGAACGTCGAGCGCGGCGAAAGCGTGCTGCGCGCCGCCATCGGCACGAAGATATTCACGCCGGTGGTGCTGCAGATGGTCGCCGTCGGCGAGGAGTCGGGCGCGCTCGACGACATGATGGAAGAGATCGGCCAGATGTATCAGAACGAGGTCGAATACGAGCTGAAGACCCTCGGCCAGCAGATCGAGCCGATCCTCATCGTCGCCCTCGGCATCCTGGTCCTCATCCTCGCGCTCGGCGTCTTCCTGCCGATGTGGGATCTCGGTAAGGCCGCGCTCAAGCGTTGACCATGGCCGGCGCGCGCGACCGGAAGCTCGAATTCGTCGTCGTTGCCGCCGTCCTCGGCGTGCTCGCCCACTTCCTGCTCGGCGCGCTCGACGAAACGCGGCGGGAGGTCGAGGAAGCCACCGCACAGGCCGAGGTCGCCGCGCTGCGCGTCGAACTGCTCGACCGGCTGGCGCACCGCGAAGGCTTCGGCGGCACGCTGCCGGCGAGCGACAACCCGGTCGTCTGGACCGGCCGGGCGCCGGCCAGCTACGCCGGTGAGGTCGATACCGCGGATGCGGCGGCCGGGCGGGGCGTCTGGTTCTATGCGCGCGGCGAGCGGGCGCTCGTCTACCGCTTTCGCGCCGGCGACGAATGGCGCTTCCGCATCGAACGCCGGGCGGGCGGCGTGGCGGATGGCGCGGTACTCGGCGGGGTCGGCCTCGCCCGCGTCGGGCCGGGCGATGCGGGCGTGGAAAGGAAGTAAATTGCCCGCACGCGCCGTGCGGTGCAGTATGATTGCAGCGTCTTGTCGGAGAATTCGTACGTGTCGGCCATGAAAAGAACAAGGGTGTGCGGAGGGGCGGGCGGCTTCACGCTGATCGAACTGATCGTCGTCGTCATCATCCTCGGCATCCTCGCCGCCGTCGCCCTGCCGCGCTTCATCAACCTGCAGCGCGATGCACGCATCGCCAAGCTGCAGGCCGCGCGCGGCAGCGTCTCCGCCGCCTCGGCGCTGGTGCACGCCGCCACCCTCTCGCGCGGCGGCGTCGCCGACCCGATCCCCTGCGCCGGCGGCGGCGCCACCGCCGACAACAGCAACGGCCCGACCGGCACCGTGTGCACCGAGAGCGGCATCATCCATCTGATCTTCGGCTACCCGCAGGTCTCGCCGTTCTCCGGCAGCCCCGGCATCCTCTCGGCCGCCGGCCTCACCGGCATCTTCAACCCGACGCAGGCGCAACTGGAGGCCGAGGGTTACACCTACTCGACGAGCAGCGGCAGCGCCACCTTCGGCGTGGTCGGTGCCACCGATGCGAGCAACTGTTTCTTTACCTATACCCAGCCGACTGTCGCCGGACGTGCCGCCGATATCAGCGGCCTGACGATCGCCGGGTGTTGATCTACCCCGTTTTTTTCAAGGAGCGAGCAATGAAAACGATGCAAAAGGGCTTCACGCTGGTCGAACTGATCGTCGTGATCGTGATTCTCGGCATTCTGGCCGCCACTGCGCTGCCGAAATTCGTCGATATGTCCGGAGAGGCGCGCCAAGCAGCGACCGACGGTGTCGCAGGCGCCCTGAATTCCGGTAGCTCCATCAATTACGCTGCGTCCTTGGCGAAAGGCCAGGTTCAGAGCGCTGCGCTATCGTCGGCTGCCACAACAGGAGGTGGTGTTGTTGATACCTCAGGTGGTTGCACCCTTACTGTTGCTGCCAACTTGATTCAGGCTGGGGTAGAGTTCCATGCTAGCGATTCGGGGAAATACAACATCTCCGGAGCCGGCACCCCAACGAATGTGGGCGATAACGTGACGTGTACGGTCACCAATAATGATGACAACACGAAAACTGCTAGTTTCGTATTGCTGGGAACTAAGTAATATCCAGTAGCGTCTGCTACCGAAAGTCGATGCAATAGAACACAACGGCCCGGAGCGATCCGGGCCGTTTCCGTCTACGGTGACGAGACATCGCCGGAATTCAACTACACCCTTACCACGGGCGCCCTGTATCTGGTAACGGCCCGGTCGACCGTCACAGAGTGAGCCCTTCCTCGCGCGCCTGCGCGATGAGATATGTGGTCGAACAGGTCCTTGTGGTGCGGCGGCAGTTCCCCGGCGAGCAGGGCGTGTTCGCTGCCGACGGCGATTTCCTGATAGCCGTGCGCCAGCAGCAGGAGCCAGAAACGGCGCGGGTCGACGGTGAAGTCGTCCTGCCCCTGGCCGTGCTTAATGCCGATCTCTCACAGACTGGTGGAACTGCACCCCGACGGCGGGGATACATGCGCACGGCCGGCGGAGGCAGCGTAAAATCGCCGCCATGACACAGGGGGCAGCCAGTCTTTCCGCGACCGCCGGTTTCCATCATGGAGAACACATGATCCGCCTCGGCCGCGCCACAGTCAGCCGCCAGCCGCTTCCCGGCGCGCGCGCCGGGCTGTCGTTCCTGCTGCTGCTCCTGCTGCTGTTGTCGCCGCTCGCGGCGCGGGCGGCGGTCTATACGTTTTCCGGGAGCAGCTTTCCTTCGTGCAGCAATGGCAGTTGGTCGCAGAGCGGCAGCACCTGGACCTGCAACGGCGCCACTACGCTTGCCGCCGGCGACAGCATCTCACCGTCGGGGGCGATCACCGTGCTGGCCAAGGCCGGCATCACGCTCAGCGGCAACAATGCCATCGGTACTGCGTCGGCGTCGGTCAATCTGGCGACCGAGTGGGGAGACCTGACGGCGAGCGGCAGCGGCACCGTCATCCGAGGCAATCTGACGGCAGGCAGCGGTACGATCACTCTGACCAGCACTACCGTCAACGGCACCGTTACCAAGACCGGCGGCGGAGGCTCCATAACCATAACCGGTGGTTCGATCACGGGGGCGGTCAATGCTTCGTCAAGCGGCATCTCGGCCAGCGGCGGCACGGTGTTCGGCAGCAGCGTGACGGCGAGCGGGGCGATTTCCCTGACCGGCGGCGGTTCGGTGGCAGGGAACGTCAGCGGTAACAACGGCGTCACCGCCTCCGGCGGCGTGATCTTCAGCGGCAGCGTGACGTCGAGCAACGGGTCGATTTCCCTGGCCGGCGGTTCGGTGGCGGGGAACGTCAACGGCAACAACGGCGTTACCGCCTCCGGCGGCGTGACGCTCAGCGGCAACGTGACGGCGAGCAGCGGGGCGATTTCCCTGACCGGCGGCTCGGTGGTCGGTCAGGTGCATTCGACCTGCTGCGCGGTGACGACCAACAACACCAACGTCGGCAACGGCATCCGCAGCGACAACAATACCGTGACCATCAACGGCGGCACGGTGTCGGGGGCGATCTATTCCAGCGGCGGCGGCGGGATCACCATCAACAATGCCACCATCCCCAGCGGCTCAGTCATCACCAGCAACGTGGCGATCAACATCAACGGCAGCACGCTGGGTTCGTCGGAGTCTCCGGTCGACGTGTCCAGCAACAACGTGGTCAACATTAGCAATTCGACCGTTTACGGCAACGTGACGGGGGGGAACTGGTCAAGCGCGGTGACGATTTCGAATTCGAGTACCGTGCATGGCGTGTGCACCTCAAACACGAACTCGAATGTCAATCCGGGCCAATACAACGATCGCTGCGAGGGTGGGCTGCCGGTAACGATAGCCCACTACGCAATCAGCTTCCCGAACGGGAACGCTGGCGTCACCTGCGAGGCGCTGAAGGTGCAGATCACGGCGCACGACAGCAATCATGCGCCGGTCAATCCCCCGGCCGGCACGACGATCACCGTCTCCACGACCGGCGGCGGCAGCATCGTTTCCGGCAGCGGTGGCAGCACCCATACCTTCGGCGGCACGGATAGCCAGGTCGATTTCTGGCTGACGAGGACAACGCCGGGCGTCGTGAACGTCAACGTCAGCGAGGGCGCGCGGACGGAGAGCGCGACGGAGGACCCGAACGCGACCTTCGCCGATGCCGCGTTCAGGGTTTATGCCTGCACCGGTACGCCGGCCACCGCCACCTGCGGGGCCGTTTCGAGTCTCCAGATCGCCGGCAAGCCGTCGAACCATGCGCCCGATGGGCAGAACCTCTACCTGCGCGCGGTGCGGACGGACACGGAGACCGGCGCCTGCGTCGGCGGCCTGCCGACGGGGGGCAACGTGATCCAGTTCGGCTACGAATGCAACGAACCGTCGACCTGCACCGCCGCCAATCTGATGAACATCGCCGGCGCCACGTCGGCCGACGTGGCGCGTAACGCCAATGGTGCGATCTCCGCGAGCAGCGGTGCGTATACCAACGTGACGCTGAACTTCGACGGCAACGGCTATGCGCCCTTCGTGCTGAACTACCGCGACGCCGGCCGCGTCACGCTGCACGCCCGGAAGGCGCAGAGCGCGGACGCCGGCCCGCCGCCCCGTCCGGCGGTGACGATCCACGGCGCGACGACCTTCCATGTGCGGCCTTTTGCATTCCTGGTGGATGTGTCCGGCAATCCGAAGACCTTGACCCATGACGGGACGAAGTTCAAGGCGGCAGGCGAGAGCTTCAGCGCCACGGTGCGTGGAGTCGTCTGGGATGCAGCGGACGATGTCGACGGCGGCATTTACGACGGCCAGCCGCGGATCGATGCGGATCTGACGAAAATCGGAGAGACTACCGTGGAGCAGGCGACGACGAGAAATTTCGCCTGGGAGACGGTACTCAAGGTCGATCCGGATGGCGGCTATACGCCCGTGAGCGGGGTCAGAGGAGTGCTGCTGCAAGGCGCCTCGGCGGCGATACTGGCTAAGGCCGCCTTTCAGGTCTCCGAGAGCGAGGGCATTGCCTCAGTGGCCAACCTGAACTACAGCGAGGTCGGCAGCTTCACGCTGCTTGCCGAGACGACCAACGCTCCGACCGACTATCTGGGCCAGAGCGGTTTCAAGGTGCGCGGGCGAGTCATCGTCGGTCGCTTCGTGCCGCACCATTTCGGCGTCGTGCCGGAGATCGACGAGGAGGGCACGCCGGTGATGGCCCTGGTGCAGACGCGCAGCGACATCACCGTACCGCCGGGAGGTGCGGCCAGCGCGTTCACCTACATGGGCGAGCCGATGCAGGTGAAGGTGACGCTGGCGGCGTACAACGCGGCAGAAGGGCGAACGCTGAATTACGTGGGTGACTTCGCCAAGCTGGACGGGCAGACGCTGGGCGCCGACCTGGTCAAATGGACGACCGCGCTGGGCCTGGGGGCAGTGAGCGGCGCGACGAACCTGAGCGACCGACTGTTCCTGGATGCGTCGGGCACGCATAGCGCAGCGCCGACCAATACCACCGACAAAAATGGTTCGACGCCCGGGTGGAGCGACGGCAAGAGTTATTTCAGGTTCAACCTGATCTTTGCGCGCAAGGAAGCGGCGGGCATTGTCACGCCGGATGGCCCCTATCCCGCCCTGAAGGTCGGGATGAAGCCGCTCGACGCCGACGGCGTCACCCTGCCGCCGCGCCTGTCGACGGATACCGCCCACTGCGTGAACCTCGACGTTGGCAGCGGCAGCGAGAACAGCAACTGCAATCCGGGGGCGACGGAGACGATGCTGGTGCGCAAGCTGTTTACGGCCGACGCCCGCTTCGGCCGCCTGCGCCTGACCAACGCCTACGGTTCGGTGTCGCCGCTGAAGGTGCCGGTGGAGGCGCAGTACTGGTCGGGCCGGTCCTGGGTGCTGAACGCGAATGATGCGCTGACCTCGTTGGGGGCGTTTTCGGCGAGCTACCCTTCGTGCAATGTGTCGGGGGCGGCATGGACGGTGCCGACGCCGACGGGGACGCTGGACGATGGCAAGGCGGACATCGCCGTCGCCCCTGCGTCGCCTGGTACCTGCATCCTGACGCTCGGCGTTCCGACGTGGCTGCGGGGCAACTGGGGCGACGATGCGGGCTATGGATCGAATCCCTCGGCCAAGGCAACCTTCGGCATCTTCTCGCCGGAGCGCCGGCGGACGATCCATATCCGGGAGCTTTACTGAGCCATGTACGGGGCGCGCGCATCCTCGGGCTTCACGCTGGTCGAGCTGATAACGATCATGGTTCTGATCGGTATCCTCGCAGTGGTGGCCCTGCCGCGCATGGATGGCGTTGATATATTCCGCAGTATGGAATTCCGCGACCGCGCGATGGCCGCGCTGCGCCACGCGCACAAGACGGCGATCGCCCAGCGGCGCATGGTGTGCGCGGCGTTCGCTGCCGGCAGCGTGACGCTCACCATCGACACGAACAGGGCGGGGGCGTGCAACAACACCCCGCTGGCGATCCCAGGCAGTCCCGGTAATGCGGTGGTCGGCAACGGCGCCAAGGCCGTGTTCTCGGCAGTGCCACCGGACCTCTTCTTCCAGCCCGACGGCCGGGTGACGACGGACGTCGCCGGTATCGCGCTCGCCGGGGTCGCTGTCGAAGTGGACGGCCTGGGCCTCCGCGTTGTCGGCAGCACGGGGTTCATCGGTGATGCGATATAAACGGAACGGAGGCTGGACCCTGGTCGAGTTGATCGTCGCCATCGTGGTCATCGGCGTCGGTCTGGCCGGCATCGTCTCTGCCTTCTCGGCGGCGGTTCGCGGCTCGGCCGATCCGCTGGTGCGTAAGCAGTTGATCAGCTTGGCCGAGGGCATGATCGATGAGGTCGCGCAGAAACCCTGGACGGCCGGCCCCGGCAACATCGCCGGCTGCAACCGCAGCAACGCCGACGATCTTCTCGACTATCATGGCTACAACCAAGGCGTCTGTACGCCGGACGGTATAGGGGTGGCGGACCTGAACGGCTATGCGGTTGCCGTTCAGGTCGTGGACGTGCCGAACTGGCAGGGCATCGCGGCCCGGCAGATTACCGTCACCGCCAGCCGAGGTAACGAGCTGTTCGCGCTCACCACTTGGCGTACGCTCCCATGAAGCGGCACACTGCAGGATTCACGCTGGTCGAACTGGTCATCGTCATCGTCGTGCTCGGCGTGCTGGCCAGCGGTTTCATGGCTTTCTTCCGGCCCCTGATCGACGGCTATTTCGACGCCCGTCGCCGGGCCGACCTGACCGACATCGCAGATACCGCGCTGCGCCGGGTGGCGCAGGACGTGCGGCGAGCCGTGCCCAATTCGCTGAACCTCATCGACGCAACGACCGTCGGCGACGGCTCTGCCTGCCTGCAACTGGTGCCGACGGTGGGCGGTGGCCGCTATCGCAAAGGCATCGACCTGACCAACGATGACGCGACCTGCCCCGGTGCCGGCGATTGCGCCGCCTTCCCCGATGCGTCGGCCCTGGCCAGTGCGGTCGTGACCTTCGACGTGCTGCTGGCGCGCTTCAGCGGCGCACAGGCCGCTCTACAGGGCGGCAATGTCATCGTCGTCAACAACCAGAACGGCAACGACGTCTATGACGGGTCGAGCCGCGCCACGGTGACAGCCGTCGCTCCGGTGCCGAAGGCAGCGTTCGGGATGCAGCGGGTGACGCTGTCGCGCAACCCGATGGCCGGCGGTTACGACGGCGGGAGCTTCCAAGTGGTGGCAGCGGGCGAGCCGTCGGTGGTCTACACCTGCACGAACGGTCGCCTGCGGCGGTCGGTGGGAGCTTTTGCCAGAGCGGCAGCCTGCCCGGCGGGTGGCGACGTGCTGGCAACCGACGTCCTCTCCTGCGAATTCCTCTACCAGGCCAACATGGGCGGGGAGCAGAGCGGGTACCTCTGGATGACCCTCGCACTCGGGCGCGGCGGCGAGGCGATCTCGCTCGCGCACGGCGTGCACGTGGACAACGTGCCATGAGGCGGACCCCTTTTCGCTCCGGGCAGCGCGGCCTCGGCATGGTGGCCGCCATCGTCGTCCTGGTCATCCTGGCGGCGCTGGCCGGTGCCATCGTCGCCCTCGGCGCCGGGCAGCAGTCGTCGTCGGCGCAGGACATGGCGGCGGCGAGGGCTTGGCAGGCGGCGAGGGCGGGCAACGAATGGGGGCTGTTCATGGCGCTCAACGACGTGGACTGGGCAGGTCCGAATACCCAGTGCTCGACGGGCGCCCGGAACCAAGCGCTGAACCTGACGGCGAACACCGGTTTCAACGTGCTGGTGTGCTGCGTGGCGAGCGCTTACAACGAGGGCGAGAGTTCGCCGGGCGTCGTCCGCACGGTCCGCCTCTACACGATCACGGCTGTCGCCTGCAATGCGGCTGCCTGCGGCGGGTGCGGGGGCGTGGACGCGGCTGCCGGCGGCGCGCCGAACTACGTCGAGCGCACGCGCGTGGTCCTCGCCGGAGATACGGGCAGTTGAGCCGGCTGCGCCGTCTTCCATGCCGGCAGGGCGTGCCAATGCAGGAGGGCGCCGTCGTCGACGGATGATGCCCTCCGCCACTGGCCGGCGCGGTAACGTAGTAATATTCCGGGTTGCGAGCGCCGATGGCCACAGAGCCGCCGGTCAACAGCGGACAATAGGGGGAAGCATTGCGGTTTTCGTCGAGAGGCGGTCGATCGGACCAGGGCTGGATGGCGGTGCTGCCGTTCGGCGATCGCATCGATCTCGCGCAGGTGCTGCGCGATGCCAGCGGCAGACCCGCCGCCCTCGGCTTCGAGTCCGTCCGCGTCACCGGCTCCGTCGAGGCCTCGCTCGCTGCGCTGCGCGCGGCGCGCAAGCTCGGCGCCCAGTCCTGCACCACTCTGCTCCAGCCCGGCCAGTACCAGATCGTGCAGCTCGATGCGCCCGAGGTGCCGCCGGAGGAGCGGGTCGAGGCCCTGCGCTGGCAGCTCAAGGGCATCGTCGATTTCCCCGTGGACGGCGCCAGCATCGGCGTCGTCGACATTCCCATGGAGAGCGGCGCCGGCCGCAAGGCGTCCGTCTTCGCGGTGGCGGCTGGGGCCGGCGTCATCGGACCGCTGATGCGCCAGTTCGACGAGGCCAGGGTGCCGCTGCGGGCGATCGATATTCCCGAGTTCGCGCAGCGGAACGTCGCCGCCCTGTTCGAGGAGGAGAACCGGGGGCTGGGCTTCCTCTATTTCGACGGCCGGGGCGGCCTGCTCACCATCACCTACCGCGGCGAGCTGTACGCGATGCGGCGGATCGAGATTTCGGCGCGGCAGATGATGGACGCGGAGCGGCGTCCGCAACTGCTGGAGCGGGTGATGCTGGAACTGCAGCGCACGCTGGACAACTTCGACCGCCAGTACAGCTTCATCTCGGTGTCGGGCATGGTGGTGGCGAGCGCGCCGGAGGTGCCGGAGCTTCTGCCCTACCTGGCCGAGAATCTCTACGTGCCGGTGCGGGCGATGGATCTCGCCGCCGTCTGCGACCTGTCCCGGGTGCCTGAACTGAGCGATGCCGCCCGGCAGGCGGAGTGCCTGCCGGCGCTCGGCGCGGCCCTGCGTTCCTCGGAGGCGACGTGAGCCAGGACATCAATCTGCTGAACCCGGCATTGCGGCCGAAGCGGGATCTGCTGTGCTTCCGCAACGTGGCGGCAGCGACCGGGGCAGCGCTTCTGCTCGTCGTCGTCGGTGCGGCGGTGGCGCAGTGGCGGCTTGCCGAGGGCGCGCGCGAGCAGGTCGCCGTCGCCGGGCAACTGACACAGGCGCGGCAGGCGACACAGTCGATGCAATCGGCGCTGGCGGGGCGCAAGAGCGATGCCTCGCTGGACAAGGCGCTGGAGCGGGCCGAGGCAGAGGTGGCACAGCGCCGGGAGTCGCTCGATCTGGCGCGCGGCCTGGCGGCCGCGCCGGGCGGCGTGGCCGAGGCCATGCTCGGCTTTTCCCGGCAGCGGCTGGAAGGTCTGTGGCTGACCGGCTTCGGCATCGGCCCCGGCGGCTTCGACCTGCGCGGCCGCGTACTGGACCCCTTGCTGCTGCCGGTCTACATCCGTCGGCTCAACGGTGAACCGGCGTTCCGCGGCCGGCGCTTCGCCGCGCTCGACATGACGGGGGTGGAGGCCGGCACGCCACTGTCGCCGCCCGTGCCGACGTCGCCGGCCGCACCGGCGGCGCCGACGCTCGCCGCCGGTGCCGGTATCGGTGCCGCGCCCGCGCCGGGCGCCGCCGGGCCGGTGGCCGCGGTGCGTTTCGTCGAGTTCTCGCTGCGCGCCTCCTTGCCGCCGCCGGCGGAGCCGGCCGGGAGGGCGCCATGAAGGCGCTGCGGCAGGGCTGGCGGACTCTGGCGGAGCGCTTCGACGCGCGGGCGCCGCGCGAGCGCATGCTGCTGGCGCTGACGCTGGTCGGCGGGACGCTCCTGCTCGGCAACGCGCTGTTCGTCGATCCGACGCTGGCCGAATCCCGGGCGCTTCAGCAGCGGATCGAGCAGCAGCGCGCGGAGGCGCGGACGCTGACGGCATCGGTGGCGGACCTCGCGAACCAGGTGCGCAACGATCCGGATGCGCCGAAGCGGGAGCGGCTGGCGCGTCTGAGGGCCGAGCTGGCGGGCCTGGATGCGGAGCTGGAGGCGCTGTCCACGAGCTTCGTTCCGCCCGAAAGGATGAGCGATCTGCTCGAACAATTGCTCGCCGGCTATCCGCGCCTGCGCCTAGTCGGCCTGAAATCGCTGCCGCCGGTCCCGCTGGCGGGAGACGGCGTCCTGGCCGGCGGTGTGGCGGCCGTCGTCGATACCCTGCGGGGGGCCATCGGTGGCTCCGGCAGCGGAACGCCGCAGCGCGCCGGGAAGCCGCAGGGGCAGGAAGCGGGCGCCGCCGAAGAGGCCGCGCTGTTCCGGCACGGCCTCGAACTGGAGGTCGAGGGGAGCTACGCCGATCTGTACGCCTGGCTGGCGCAGATCGAGGCAGGGCCGCAGAAGATGCTGTGGGGCGACGCTCGTTTCACCGTGATCGAGCATCCCCGCGCGCGCCTCGTGCTGACCGTGCATACCTTGAATAAGGGCAGGGCGTGGCTGGCGATATGAGCGCGCGGCGATCCCTCTTCCTGCTGGCGGCGTGCCTGGTGGCGGCGCCGGCGATGGCCGCCGCCTTGCTGCCGGGCGACCCGACGCAGCCGCCGGCCGGTTTTTCCGGCGGTGGGGCGGGCGTGGATGCGGTGGCCGGGCTGACGTCGGTCGTGCTGCCGCGCAGCGGCCGGCCGGTGGCGGTGATCGACGGCGAGCGGGTCGGCCTCGGCGACACGGTGCGCGGCGCCCGCCTGACCCGGGTTTTCGAGAACGGGGTGGTGCTAGAAGGGCCGGGCGGCGTCGAGCGCCTGTTCCTGACGCCGGACGTGGAAAAGACGATGAAGCCCAACGAGACGAAGGCCGCGGCCCGGCCCGACAGAAAACGGAACTAGGAGTCCCATGCGTTTGAAACCCGTTCCCCGTTTCGCGGCCCTGCTGGCTGTCGTGTCCCTGCTGTTCCTCGGCGCCTGTTCGACGCCGGAGCGCCGGCCGGGGCTGACCTTCGACCGGATCGGCGACGAAGTGCGGGCCGCCGCCACCTCGGGCCGGCCGGTGGACGCCGCCGCCATCGACCAGGCCATGCTGCCGCCGATCGACCTCGGCGTCGAGCCGGCGGCGCCCGAGCACCGCTTCGACCTGGCGGTCAGCGGCGCGCCGGCGGCGCAGGTGTTCATGGCCATCGTTTCCGGCACGCGCTTTTCGATGCTGGTGCCGCCGGACGTGACCGGGCAGATTTCGCTGAACCTGAAGAACGTCACCGTGCGCGAGGCGCTGGAAACGATCCGCGACCTCTACGGCTACGACTTCACGGTCAAGGGCACGCGCATCTTCATCCAGCCGAACACGCTGCAGACGCGCATCTTCCAGATCAACTACCTGTCGAGCAGCCGGCAGGGCGTGACCGATACGCGCGTCACTTCCAGTTCGCCGAGCGTCGTCAATCCGAGCGGCAGCACGAACAGCGGCGGCGCCGCGCAGCCCGCTCAGCCCGTCCAGCAGGCCGGGGCCGGGGAACTGACGACCTCGTCGTCGGACAGCGCGCGCGTGCGGACGCGCAACGAGGCGAATTTCTGGCGCGACCTGAGCGAGGCGCTGGATACCATCGTCGGCACGGGCGACGGGCGCAGCGTCATCGTCAATGCGCATTCCGGCGTCGTCCTGGTGAAGGCGCTGCCGGCCGACCTGCGCGCCGTCGAGAAATACCTGAAGGCGACGCAGGTCATCGTCGAACGGCAGGTGATGCTGGAAGCGAAGATCGTCGAGGTGTCGCTTTCCGAGACCTACCAGACCGGTATCAACTGGGCGCACTTCGGCGGCAACAGCAACCGCTTCGCCTACGGCATGATGGCGCCGGGTACCACGCTCGACACCTCCGGCGCGATCGTCGGCAACGCCGGCGGCACGCTGGCGGGCGGCAACTTCCGCGACCTGTCGCCAGGCACGGCGGCGGCGGTTTTGCCGGGCGCGGCCGGCGCGCTGGCGACGAGCGCGGCCGGCAAGGGCATCTTCGGCCTGGCGCTGCAGACGGCGAACTTCGCCGCGCTGCTCTCCTTCCTCGAAACGCAGGGCGACATGCAGGTGCTCTCCAGCCCGCGCGTGGCCACCATCAATAACCAGAAGGCGGTGCTCAAGGTCGGCACCGACGACTACTACGTCACCAACATCAGCACGACGACGACGAGCAGCGGCACGAGCAACGTGACGACGCCGACGATCACGCTGCAGCCCTTCTTCTCCGGCGTGGCGCTCGACGTGACGCCGCAGATCGACGACGACGGCAACGTGATCCTGCACGTCCACCCGTCGGTGACCGTCGTTCAGGAGCGGGTCAAGGAGGTGAATCTCGGCTCCCTCGGCGACTTCAGGCTGCCGCTCGCCTCCTCGTCGATCAACGAGACGGATGCCGTCGTGCGCGTGCAGGACGGCTACATCGTCGCCATCGGCGGCCTGATGAGCCAGGAGCAGGGTCGCGACAACAACGGCCTGCCCGGCCTGGCGTCGGCCTCCGGCGTCGGCACGCTGTTCGGGCAGCGCGGCAGCGGTTTCCGCAAGCGCGAACTGGTCGTGCTGATCAAGCCGACGATCATCCAGAACGCGCAGAGCTGGAAGCAGGATCTGCTCGACACGGCCGGCCGCCTCGAAAAGATGGACCCGCGCACGCGGCCGCCGCGCAGCGAATAGCAGGGCGCGCCCGTGTACCTGCAACACTTCGGCCTCAGCGAGTTCCCCTTCCGCATCACGCCGGACACCGGATTCGCCTTTTCCGCCCAGTCGCATCAGGAGGCGCTCAACACGCTGCTCGTCGCGCTGCAGTGCGGCGAGGGCTTCGTCAAGATCACCGGCGAGGTCGGCACCGGCAAGACGCTGCTCTGCCGGCGCCTGCTGCAGACCCTCGGCGACGGCGGCGCGGTCACCGCCTACCTGCCGAATCCGTACCTGGACCCGGACACGCTGCTGCGCGCCCTGGCCGAGGAACTGCAGCTCGGCGACGCCGACGGCCTGGACCAGTTCCACCTGCTGAAGAGAATCAACCTCGGGCTGCTCGACCATGCCCGCCAGGGGCGGCGGGTCGTGCTCTGCATCGACGAGGCGCAGGCCATGCCGCTGCCGACGCTGGAGGCGCTGCGCCTGGTGTCGAACCTGGAGACCGAGAAGCGCAAGCTGTTGCAGATCGTCCTCTTCGGCCAGCCCGAGCTCGACGAGAAGCTTGCCGATCCCTCGGTGCGCCAGTTGCTGCAGCGGATCGGTTTCCATCACCGGCTGTCCGGCCTCGGCCGCGCGGAGGTGGCGCTCTATCTGCAGCACCGCCTGCGCGTTGCCGGCTACCGCGGCGAGCCGATGTTCAGCGACGGCGCCGTGCGCGCCCTGCGCCGCGCCTCGCGCGGCACGCCGCGGCTGATCAACATCCTCGCGCACAAGTCGCTGCTTTCCGCCTTCGGCGAAGGGCGTCAGTCGGTGCGCCGCCGCCACGTGCGCGGCGCGGCGCGCGATACCGAGGGCGCGGGCTCGCCCGGCTGGTGGTAGAGAGAGACGCAAGATGAGCCTGATCAACCAGATGCTGAAGGACCTCGACGCCAGGCACGCCGCCGAGGCCCGCAAGGGGCTGCACCGCGAGGTGCGCGCCCTGCCGGCGGCGCCTGCCGGCGGCGGCTGGCGTCGTCTTTTCGTGGGCGGCGCGGCGCTGCTTCTCGCTGCCGGCGGTGGCTGGCTGGCCTATGAGCGCTTCGGCTCAGGTTTCGATACGGCCGAGGCGTCGGCGCCGATCGCGGCGGCCGTGCCGGCGCCCGTCGCGCTGCCACCGGCCGGCGAAGGCGCGGAGGGCGCATCGGAAGCGCCGGGGCTGCCGCCTTCGGCCGCCGTTCCGGCCTGGCCGGCGCCGGCGGACATGCCGCCGCCTGTCGTACCCGCCGCGCCGGTCGTCCCTGCACCGGCCGTTTCGCCCCCCGCCCCGGCCGCGCCCGTGGCGGCTCCGTCTCCGCCGGCGCGAGTCGCAGAGCCGTCGCCTGCTCCGGCCGCCCCGGCAACGCCGGCCGTCGCGCCGGCTGCCCCGGGCGCGCAGCCGGCAGCACCGGCGGCTGTGCGCGCCCCCGCTGCGGCGCCGGCCTCGCCAGTTCCGGCACCGACGGCCGCCGGCGTCGTCGAGAAGCGGCCGCCGGCGAAGAGCGTGCGCGAGCAGGCCGATGCGGACCATCAACGCGCCGTCGCGCTGGTCACCGGCGGTCGTCCGGCGGAGGCGGTCGACCTCCTGCTCGACGTCCTGCGCCGGGATGGCGGCCACGTGTCGTCGCGCCAACTGCTCGCCCGCCTGCTCGTCGATCTGGGGCGGCGCGACGAGGCGCTGGCGCTCCTCGTCGAGGGGCTTGCTGCGCAGCCGGGGCAGATCCAGTGGGCGATGAGCGCGGCGCGCCTGCTCGTCGATCGCGGCGACCCGGGGGCGGCGGCCGGCATCCTGCAGGGATCGCTGCCGTTCGCCTCGGCGAACGCCGACTATCTTGGCTTCGCCGGCTACCTCGCGCACCGCCTCGACCGTCATCAGGCGGCGGTCGAGCATTACCGTGCGGCGGCCCGCATCGCGCCCGGCGACGGCCGCTGGTGGCTCGGCCTCGGGCTTGCGCTGGAGGCCGGGCAGCACGCCGCCGAGGCGCGCGAAGCCTTTCTGCGCGCGCGCCAGAGCGGCTCGCTGAACGCCGATCTGGCCGCGCTCGTTGATCAGAAGCTGCGCTGAGGAGGGTGGAACGTCCACCGCAGAGACGCAGAGGCGCAGAGATTCGCAGAGGAAACCAAAGCAGGAATGGCTCACCCGATGGGTCTTCCGTTTCTGATTTTCTCTGCGTCCCTCTGCGCCTCTGCGTCTCTGCGGTGGACGTTAGCCTTTTCCCTATTTCAATCAAGCAACGTGCGCGCGACGACGGCAACGCTGACGCGCCCGGCGCCGTGCCGCTTCAGCGTGCGCGCGCACTCGTCGGCGCTGGCGCCGGTGGTGGCGACGTCGTCGACGAGCAGCAGGTGGCGATCGGCGAAATCGCCGGCGCAGGAAAACGCGTTGCGCAGGTTGCGGCGGCGTTCGTTCGGGCTCAACCCTTCCTGCGGCGACGTCCGCTTCGCGCGGACGCAGGCATGGGCGGCGACCGGCACGCCGAGCCCGCGCGACAGCGCGCGGGTGATCTCCATCGCCTGGTTGAAGCCGCGTTCGGCGAGGCGGGCCGGGTGCAGCGGCATCGGCACGATCAGGTCGGCGTCGAGGCCGCGGCAGGCGTCCGCCAGCGCCGCGCCGAAGTGAGCGGCGACGGCCAGCTCGCTGCCGTATTTCAGCCGCTGGATCAGGCCGTCGATGGGAAAGGCGTAGGGGTGCAGCGCCAGCAGCGCGTCGAAGTGCGGCGGCTGTCGCTGGCAGCGGCCGCAGACGGCGCCGCCCGCGGCCGGCTGCGCGCAGCGCGGGCAACGCGCCGGCGGCAGTTGCGGCAGGCCGGCGGCGCACGCCGCGCAGAGCAGGTCGCCGCCGGCGGGCGCCAGGCAGAGCAGGCAGTCCTGCGGCAGCAGGGCGTCGAGCAGCCGGCGTCGGAGCGTGGCGACCTTTTCCGCTAGAATTGACATTTATATTGGCTTCGGCAATTATTCATAATTATGGGCCGTACCCGTTGGTACGGAAACGGCTGCGCTGCGCAGCCCCGAATTCGCATATCCGCTTTCTTCTCCGGCCGTCGCGCCCCGTTTTTCTTCAGGTGATTCCATGAATGCCATTCCCCAGCCGCTGCCGGCGTCTCTTTCCGCTCCTGCCGCCGACCGCTGGACTGTCGCCGAGGTCGAGGCGCTGTTCGAACTGCCGTTCATGGATCTGGTCTGGCGCGCGCAGCAGGTGCATCGCCAGCATTTCGATGCCAATGCCATTCAACGCTCGACGCTGCTTTCGGTCAAGACCGGCGGCTGCTCGGAGGACTGCGGCTACTGCTCGCAGTCGGCGCGGCACAAGGCCGCCGAACTCGAGCGCGAGAAGCTGATGCCGGTCGAGGACGTGGTCGCCGCCGCCAGGGCGGCGAAGGACAAGGGCGCTTCGCGCTTCTGCATGGGCGCGGCCTGGCGCGGGCCGAAGGACAAGGATCTGGAGCCGGTGCTGGAGATGATCCGCGAGGTGAAGGCGCTCGGCCTGCAGACCTGCGTCACGCTCGGCATGCTCAAGGAAGGCCAGGCCGAGAAGCTGGCCGAGGCCGGCCTCGACTACTACAACCACAACCTCGACACCGCCGCCGAGTTCTACGGCCAGGTGATCTCCACGCATACGCAGCAGGACCGCATCGACACCATCGGCGAGGTCCGCAAGGCCGGCATCAACGTCTGCTCCGGCGGCATCGTCGGCATGGGCGAGTCGCGCCGGAACCGCGCCGCGCTGATCGTGCAGCTCGCCAACCTGAGCCCGGCGCCGGAGTCGGTGCCGATCAACAACCTGGTCGCCATTCCCGGCACGCCGATGGCCAACGTGAAGGGCGTCGACAATTTCGAGTTCGTGCGCACCATCGCCGCCGCGCGCATCACCATGCCGACTTCCTTCGTCCGCCTCTCCGCCGGCCGCGAAGAGATGAGCGAGGAGATGCAGGCGCTGTGCTTCCTCGCCGGCGCCAACTCGATGTTCTACGGCGACAAGCTGCTGACCACCGGCAACCCGGACGTGAGCCGGGACGAGGCGCTGTTCGGGAAGCTCGGTCTGCGCGCCATCTGACGCGCATGGCCGCCGCGCCCGACCCCGCCCGCTTCGTCGACGCGCGCCAGGTGCGGCGCAACTTCTCCCGCGCCGCCGCCGGCTACGATGCGGCGGCCTTCCTCGCGCGCGAGGTCGACCGGCGCATGCTCGAACGGCTCGACTACGTGCGCATCGCGCCGAAGCGCATCCTCGACCTCGGCTGCAGCACCGGCGCCAGCCTGACCGCGCTGCGCGAACGCTACCGCGACGCCCGCCTCGTCGGCGCCGACTTCACGCTGCCCATGCTGCAGGCCGCGCGCCGCGAGAAGACCTTCCTGTCGCGGCTGATGCCCTTCCTCAAGCCGCAGGCCGCAGCCTTCGTCGCCGCCGACGCCGAGCGTCTGCCGCTGGCGCACGGCAGCCTCGGCCTGATCTGGTCGAACCTGCTGCTGCACTGGCTCGACGAGCCGCGCCCGGCCTTCCGCGAGGCACTGCGTACGCTGGAAGTCGGCGGCCTGTTCATGTTTTCGACCTTCGGCCCGGATACGCTGCGCGAGCTTGCCGCCGCCTTCGGCGACGGCGACGCGCACCGGCAGCGCTTCACCGACATGCACGACCTCGGCGACATGCTCGTCGAGTGCGGCTTCGCCGATCCGGTGATGGACATGGAGGTGCTGACGCTGACCTATGCCAGCGTCGACGACCTGGTGCGCGAGCTGCGCGTCGCCGGCGAAGGCTGCGCCATGACCGGGCGACGCAAGGGGCTGGCCGGCCGCGGCGTCTGGCAGCGCGTGCGCGCGGCGCTGGCGCGGCTGGCGCAGGATGGCCGCATTCCGGCGACCTTCGAGGTGGTCTACGGGCACGCCTGGAAGGGCGAACCGAAGCAGACCGCCGACGGCCGCGCCATCGTCCGCTTCGAGCCGCGGAAGAAGCCGGCGTGAAGCGCGCGAAGCGGCTGAAGCCGCGCAATCCGCTGGCCGTGCAGCCGCTGTTGCAAAAGGGCGGCGCGCACGAGCGCAAGGACGAAAAGAAAGAGTCGCGCGCCCGCGCCGAGGCGCGGCTGCGGCGCCGCCTGCGCGAAGACGAAGCTACTTCCTGAAGAAACGGATCGGCTGCACCTTCGGCGGCGTCGGCCACGGCCGATGGCGGCGGATGCGGTCCTGCGCGCGCCAGCCGAGCAGCAGCGCGAGCAGCGTCGCGTAGAGGATCGGCCAGAGCAGCGCCTCCGCCAGCCAGAGATAATGCAGCGCGGCGAGGATGCCGGCGGCGTAGACGCTGCGGTGCAGCGCCTGCCAGCGCCTGCCGCCGAGCGCGCGGATGGCGCCCTGGTGCGAGGTCAGCGCCAGCGGCAGCATGATCGCCCAGGCGGCGAAGCCGACGGCGGTGAACGGACGCTTGAGGACGTCGCGGGCGATGGCGTCGACGTCGAAGGCGTGGTCGAAGCCGATGAAGACGAGGAAGTGCAGCGTGCCGTAGAAGAAGGCGTAGAGGCCGAGCATGCGGCGCAAGCGGAGCAGCCAGTGCAGGCCGGTGATACTGCGCAGCGGCGTCACCGCCAGCGTCAGCAGCAGGAAGTTCAAGGTCCACGCGCCGGTGCGGCGCTGCAGCGCCTCGACCGGGTCCGGGCCGAGGCCGTCGAAGGCGAGATCCCAGACGAGGTGCGCGGCCGGCGCCAGCGCGGCGACGAAGAGCGCCACCTTGACGGCGGCGAGCCGGCGGTCGGTGAGCGTTGGCGGCGTTCGCATCAGAAGAGCCTCTTCAGGTCCATGCCGGCGTAGCCGTTGCCGGGCGGTCGGCAGTCGGCCGAATCCGCCGGGCACGCATCAACCGGCGATGTAGTGCTTCAACTGCTCGATGATGAACTGCTGCTCGCTGATCGTTTCCTTGACCAGGTCGCCGATCGAGACGATGCCGGCGATCTGCTGGTTGTCGTCGAGCACCGGCAGATGGCGGAAGTGGCCCTCGGTCATCAGCGCCATGCATTCTGCGACGGTGTTTTCCGGCGTCGCGTACATCACCTTGTCGGTCATGATCTCCTCGACGCGGGTGTCCTTCGACGCCTTGCCGACGAGGATCACCTTGCGCGCGTAGTCGCGCTCGGAAAAGATGCCGACGAGACGCTCGCCGTCGAGGACGAGCACGGCGCCGACGCGGTTGTCGGCCATCACCTTCAGCGCGTGGAACACGGTGTCCTTCGGCGCCACGGCGGCCAGCGGCTGCGGCTTGCCGGCGAGGAGTTGTCTGAGCGTTTTCATTGTTTACCTCCTTGGGGTCTATGCAGGGGTGCTGCGGGTATGTCCTGAACCGGCAGTTCGTAGGCGATCGCCCGGGTTTGGTCCCGGCGCCTGAAGCCAGCGCCTCTCGTTGACGAGAAGCGGGTCGGTGGATGGCTTGAAGGTTTCCTGGCGATGGGGCCGCAGACCGAAAGCGCGCCAGATGCGGCTGACCGCGGTTTGCGACAGCCCGGTTTCGCGCGCCATGCTCCGCGTGCTCCAGCGGGTCGCATTTTTCGGCGCCGTTTCGAGCGTCTTCTCAATGAGCGCATCGATGCGCGCATCGTCTATCGTACGGGGCGCTCCAGGACGGGGCGCGTCGCGCAGGCCATCGAGCCGGGCCGTGGCGAAGCGGTTGCGCCATTTCGAGACGGTTTGCGGGCTTACCGAAACCTGCCGGGCGACCCGCTTGCTGTCGATTCCCGTGGCGCATTCGAGAATGATGCGGGCGCGGAGCGCCAATGCCCGGGCTGTCTTGCGCCGATGTCCCCATGCTTCGAGCTGCTCGCGCTCGGCAGCATTCAGCACGATTTCCGCGTTCGGTCTGCCCATCCCATCCTCCGGTATCGGACATACGATACCTCAGACAGGGGGCAAACTTCATTGTTCAATTAATTTATGACTCACAACGATAAGGAAAACCCTGCATGAAAGCGGCCCCGCCGGGAGGCATGCAGCGGGTGGCGCGTCGTCAGTCGGGCCGCGCCTCTTCGAGCGCCGAGCGCAGGGTCCGGATGATCGTGTCGTAGCGGTGCGGGTCGTCGTCGCGGCCGGCGCCGAACACGGCCGAGCCGGCGACGAAGGCGTCGACGCCGGCGCGGGCGATTTCCGCGACGTTGGCCGGGTTGACCCCGCCGTCGATTTCCAGCCGGATGCATCGCCCGCTCTCCCGCGCGTAGGCGTCGATCTTCGCGCGCGCGGCGCGTGCCTTGGCGAGCGCCGACGCGATGAACTTCTGGCCGCCGAAACCGGGATTGACGCCCATCAGCAGCACCACGTCGAGCTTGTCCATCACGTGGTCCAGCCAGTCGAGCGGCGTCGCCGGGTTGAAGACCAGGCCGGCCCGGCAGCCGCCCTCGCGGATCAGCGCCAGGCTGCGGTCGACGTGATCGGACGCCTCGGGATGAAAGGTGACGATGTCGGCGCCGGCCTTGATGAAATCGGGAATGATGCGGTCGACCGGCCTGACCATCAGGTGCACGTCGATCGGCACCGTCGTGTACAGCCGGATCGCCGCGCAGACCTGCGGGCCCATGGTCAGGTTGGGCACGTAGTGGTTGTCCATGACGTCGAAGTGGATCCAGTCGGCGCCGGCGGCGGCGACATTCGCCACCTCTTCGCCCAGCCTGGCGAAATCGGCCGACAGGAGGCTCGGGGCGAGGATGAAATCGGGATCGGGCATGGCAGTTTCCTCGGCAAAAAAAGACCCCGCGAACGGGGCCAAAGACGACGCAGGGTCGCGCGGAGTACAGCAAAATCAGCGATAGGCGGCGGCCATCTTTTCCAGCGGCAGCGGCTTGATCCGGCTGGCCCGGCCGGCCGAGCCGAAGGCCTCGAAGCGCGCCCGGCACAGGTCGCGCGCCGCTGCCACCGCCGCCTTCAGGAAGGCGCGCGGGTCGAATTCCTCCGGCTTCTCGGCCATCGCCCGGCGCATCGCGCCGGTCATCGCCAGGCGAATGTCGGTGTCGATGTTGACCTTGCGCACGCCGTGCCTGATGCCCTCGACGATCTCCTCGACCGGCACGCCGTAGGTTTCCTTGATCGCACCGCCGTGCTCGCGGATGACCGCCAGCCATTCCTGGGGCACGCTGCTCGATCCGTGCATCACCAGATGGGTGCGCGGGATGCGCGCATGGATGGCCTTGATGCGCTCGATGGCGAGAATCTCGCCGGTCGGCGGCCGCGTGAACTTGTAGGCGCCGTGGCTGGTGCCGATGGCGATGGCCAGCGCGTCAACGCCGGTCGCCGCGACGAAGTCGGCGGCCTCGTCGGGGTCGGTCAGCAACTGGCTGTGGTCCAGTTTGCCGGCGGCGCCGACGCCGTCCTCCTCGCCGGCCTCGCCGGTTTCCAGCGAACCGAGGCAGCCCAGTTCGCCCTCGACCGAGACGCCGATCGCGTGCGCCATGTCGACCACCTTGGCGGTGACCTCGACGTTGTAGGCGTAGGGGGTCGGCGTCTTGCCGTCGGTGCCCAGCGAGCCGTCCATCATCACGCTCGAGAAGCCGCTGCGCATGGCCTGCTGGCAGACGGCCGGCGAGGCGCCGTGGTCCTGGTGCAGGCAGACCGGGATGTCCGGGTACTGCTCGATGGCGGCCTCGACCAGCTTCCGCAGGAAAGGCTCGCCGGCGTACTTGCGGGCGCCGGCCGAGGCCTGCAGGATCACCGGGCTGTCGCAGGATTCGGCGGCCTGCATGATGGCCTGGATCTGTTCCAGGTTGTTGACGTTGAAGGCGGGGAGGCCGTAGGCGTGCTCGGCCGCGTGGTCGAGCAACTGGCGCAGGGAGATCAGTGCCATCGCCGCCTCCTCAGTGCGCGCGCGGCTGGCTGATGTAGCGGGCCAGGCGCAGCAGGTTGCAGGTGTAGCCGTACTCGTTGTCGTACCAGGCGACGACCTTGACGAAGGTCGGATCGAGCGCGATGCCGGCGCCGGCGTCGAACACCGAGGGCTGCGGGCAGCCGCGGAAGTCGGTCGACACCGCCGCGTCCTCGCTGTAGGCGAGCACGCCCTGCAGCGCGCCGGCGGCCGCCTCGCGCATCGCCGCGCAGATGTCGGCGTAGCTCGCCTCGCGGTCCAGCTCGACGGTCAGGTCGACGACCGAGACGTCCGAGGTCGGCACGCGGAAGGCCATGCCGGTCAGCCGGCCGTTCAGCGCCGGGATCACCTTGCCGACCGCCTGGGCGGCGCCGGTCGAGGCCGGGATGATGTTTTCGAGGATGCCGCGGCCGCCGCGCCAGTCCTTGCCGGACGGGCCGTCCACGGTCTTTTGCGTGGCGGTCGCTGCATGCACGGTGCTCATCAGGCCGCGCCGGATGCCGAAGCGGTCGTTGAGCACCTTGGCCACCGGCGCCAGCCCGTTGGTCGTGCAGGAGGCCGCCGAGACGATGGCCTGGCCGGCGTAGTCGGCGTGATTGACGCCGTAGACGAACATCGGCGTGTCGTCCTTGGCCGGCGCCGACTGCACGACCCGGCGGGCGCCGGCGGCGAGGTGGGCGCGGCAGCTTGCCTCGGTCAGGAAGAAGCCGGTCGCCTCGATCACCAGATCGGCCTCGACCCCGCGCCAGTTCAGCGCCGCCGGATCGCGCTCGGCGCTGAGCTGGATGCGCCGGCCGTCGACGACCAGCGTGTCGCGGTCGACGGCGACTTTGCCGGGAAAGCGGCCGTGCACCGAATCATGCGTCAGCAGGTAGGCGAGGTAGTCCGCATCGAGCAGGTCGTTGATCGCGACCACCTCGATGTCGGCGAATTCCGCCTCGCTGGCGATGGCCCGGAAGGCCATGCGCCCGATGCGGCCGAAGCCGTTGATTGCCACCCGTATCGGCATGGGTTGTCTCCTGGTTTTTGTGAAATCGCAGGCGTCAGAAATCACCGTCGCTGTCGCTGTTGCGCACGATGGTGTCGATCACGGCGCGCGCCAGATGCTCGGCATCCAGCCCGAAACGCGCGTACAGCGCGGCGGCCGGCGCCGATTCGCCGAAGCCGTCGACGCCGAGCACGTCGCCGTCCAGCCCGACGTACTTGCGCCACGGATCGGGGTGCGCCGCCTCGATGGCGACGCGCGGCAGTCCCGGCGGCAGCACGGCGCGCCGCCAGTCGGCCGGCTGCCGGTCGAAGCGCGCGCAGCAGGGCATCGACACGACGCGCACGGCGATGCCCTGCTCGGCCAGCCGGCGCTGCGCGGCGAGCGCGATGCCGATCTCCGAACCCGTGGCCAGGATCGCCGCCTGCGCCGGCCCGTCGGCCTCGCGCAGCACGTAGCCGCCGCGCGCGGCGTCGTCGGCGCGGCCGGGCCGGTCGCCGCACTGTTCGAGGTTCTGCCGCGACAGGAACAGGGCGCTCGGGCCGTCGCGGCGTTCCAGCGCGGCAATCCAGGCCGCCGCCGTTTCCAGCTCGTCGCACGGCCGCCAGACGTCGAGGCCGGGAATCAGGCGCAGGCTGCCGACGTGCTCGACCGGCTGGTGCGTCGGGCCGTCCTCGCCGAGGCCGATCGAATCGTGGGTCAGCACGTGCACGACGCGCTGCTGCATCAGCGCGCTCATGCGGATCGCGTTGCGCGAGTAATCGGAGAACACCGCGAAGGTGCCGCCGTAGGGAATCAGCCCGCCGTGCAGCGCGACGCCGTTCATCACCGCGCCCATGCCGAACTCGCGCACGCCGTAGGAAACGTAGTTCGGCACCGCGTCGGCCGCGGTCCCGGCGCCAGGCTCGTGCAGCGCGCGGCTGCCCTTGCCGGCGGTCAGGTTGGAACCGGTCAGGTCGGCCGAGCCGCCGAGCAGCTCGGGGATGCGGTCGACGAGGACATCGAGGCAGTTCTGCGAGGACTTGCGGCTGGCGATGCCGCCGGCCGTCGCGGCCATTTTCGCGGCGGCCGTCGCCAGCAGTTCGCCGCGGATTTCCGGCCAGGCTTGCGGCAGGCCGCCGGCCTGCGTGCGTTCGAACTCGGCGGCGAGTTCCGGATAGTGCGCGCGGTAGGCGGCGAAAGTCTCGCGCCAGGCGGCCTCGGCGGCGGCGCCCGCGGCGCGCGCATCCCACGCGGCGCGCAGCGCGTCCGGCACCTCGAACGGCGCGTACGGCCAGTCCAGCGCGCTGCGCATGGCGTCGATCTCGGCGGCGCCGAGCGGCGCGCCATGCACGTCGTGCGTGCCGGCCTTGCTCGGCGCGCCCCGGCCGATCTGCGTGCGGCAGACGATCAGCACCGGCTGGTCGCGCACGCGCTTCGCCGCGGCGATGGCGGCGGCGATCGCGGTCGTGTCGTGCCCGTCGAGCGGGCCGACGACGTGCCAGCCGTAGGCGCGAAAACGCGCCGGCGTGTCGTCGCGGAACCAGCCGGCGACGCGGCCGTCGATGGAGATGCCGTTGTCGTCGTAGACGGCGACCAGCTTGTCCAGCCCCCAGACGCCGGCCAGCGAGCAGGCTTCGTGGCTGATGCCTTCCATCAGGCAGCCGTCGCCGAGGAAGACCCAGGTGCGGTGATCGACGATCTTCATCCCCGGCCGGTTGTAGCGCTGCGCCAGCAGCTTCTCGGCGAGCGCCATGCCGACCGCGTTGGCCAGGCCCTGGCCGAGCGGCCCGGTGGTCGTCTCGACGCCCGGCGTGTGGCCGGTTTCCGGGTGTCCGGCGGTCTTGCTGCCGAGCCGGCGGAAGCGCTTCAGCTCGGCCAGCGGCAGGTCGTAGCGGGTCAGGTGCAGCAAGGCATAGAGCAGCATCGAGCCGTGGCCGTTCGACAGCACGAAGCGGTCGCGGTCCGGCCAGCGCGGGTTCGCCGGGTTGTGCCTGAGGTGGTCGCGCCACAGCACTTCGGCGATGTCGGCCATGCCGAGCGGCGCGCCGGGATGGCCGGATTTCGCCTGCTCGACGGCGTCGGCCGCGAGGAAGCGCAGCGCGTTGGCAAGGTCGCGGCGCAGCGCGAGCGGGGTCGGGTCACGTTCCATGGCGTTCTCTCCTCGGTTCAGGCGCGGCGCTTCTGGTCCATCAGGCGCAGGACCATCGGCGTGAAGATCATCTGCATGGCCAGGCCCATCTTGCCGCCGGGCACGACCAGCGTGTTCGGGCGGGTCAGCATGCTGCCGTGGAGCATGTTGAGCAGGTACTGGAAGTCGATGCCCTTCGGGTTGGCGAAGCGGATCACCACCATGCTCTCGTCGGCGCTCGGGATGTCGCGCGCGATGAAGGGGTTCGACGTGTCGACGATGGGCACGCGCTGGAAATTGACGTGCGTGCGGCTGAACTGCGGGCACAGGTGGTTCACGTAGTCCGGCATGCGGCGCAGGATGGTGTCGACGATGGCTTCCTGCGAGTAGCCGCGCGTCTTCTTGTCGCGGTGCAGCTTCTGGATCCACTCCAGGTTGATGATCGGCACGACGCCGACGCACAGGTCGACGTGCGCCGCGATGTCGATGCCGTCGCCGCTCCAGGCGCCGTGCAGTCCTTCGTAGAACATCAGGTCGGTACCGTCCGGGATCTCCTGCCACGGCGTGAAGGTGCCGGGCGGCTGGCCCCACGGCTCGGCCTCGCCGGCGTCGTGCAGGTACTTGCGCACCTTGCCGCTGCCGGTGCGGCCGTAATCGACGAACAGTTCCTCCAGCTCGGCGAGCAGGTTGGCCTCAGGCCCGAAGTGGCTGAAGTTGAGGTCGCCCTTCTCCTCCTGCGCCTTCATCTCGGCGCGCATCTCGATGCGGTCGTAGCGGTGGAAGGAATCGCCCTCGACGATCTGGGCGTTGAGCTTCTCGCGCCGGAAGACGTGCTGGAAGCTCTGCATCACGGTGCTGGTGCCGGCACCGGACGAGCCGGTGATGGCGATGATCGGGTGCTTGACGGACATGGCGGGGACTCCGGGAACCTGGAAAGCGGCGGCCTAGTCGCGGAACAGCGAGCGTTCGGCGAACAGCGGCGAAACGAAGGGACGGTCGGTGCCGGTGTCGAATTCGCGGTGGTAGCGCTCGACCCGCTCGACCTCGTCGCGCGAGCCGAGGATCACCGGCACGCGCTGGTGCAGGGTTTCCGGTTCGACGTCGAGGATACGCCCGCGCCCGGTACTGGCCGCCCCGCCGGCCTGCTCGATCAGCATGGCCATCGGGTTGGCTTCGTACAGCAGGCGCAGGCGACCGGGCCTGGCCGGATCGCGGTGGTCCTTCGGATACATGAAGATGCCGCCGCGCATCAGGATGCGATGCACTTCGGCGACCATCGAGGCGATCCAGCGCATGTTGAAATCGACGCCGCGCACGCCGCTGCGGCCGGCCTTGCATTCGGCCACGTAGCGCTGCACCGGCGCTTCCCAGAAGCGTTCGTTCGAGGTGTTGATGGCGAACTCGCGGGTTTCGGCCGGCACGCGGATGTCCGGGTGGGTGAGGATGAAGTTGCCGCTCTCGCGGTCGAGCGTGAAGCCGTGCGTGCCGCTCCCGACGCTCAGCACCAGCATCGTCGCCGGCCCGTAGATGGCGTAGCCGGCGGCGACCTGCTCGCTGCCCGGACGCAGGAAATCGGCGTCTGCGGCGTCGCCCGCGGCCGGCCGCGAGAGGATCGAGAAAATGCTGCCGACCGACACGTTCACGTCGCTGTTCGACGAGCCGTCGAGCGGATCGAAGAGCAGCAGGTAGCGGCCGCGCGGGTAATCGTCGGGAATCCGGTAGGCCGCCTCCATTTCCTCGGAAACCATGCCGGCCAGTTGGCCGCCCCATTCGCAATGGCTCAGGATGGCCTCGTTGGCCAGCACGTCGATCTTCTTCTGCGCCTCGCCCTGCACGTTGGTCGCCGCCGCCAGGCCGGCAAACCCGGACAGCGCCCCCTTGCCGACCAGCGCCGAGATGCTCTTGACCGCCGCCGCGACGTCGACCAGCAGCGCCCCCAGCTCGCTGTGCTGGCCGCGGGTGTGTTCGATGACGAACTTCGACAGCGTGGTGCGTCCGGATAGCATGGTCTTGTCTCCAGTCGTTGTTGTAGTTGTCGGTGCGGGGTGAATTCACGATAAGCGACTTGTTACTTAAGACAAAGTCAGTATTTCTTACGCACCGCTTAAGCCATGGCTTATTCAATTTCGCTGACTGCCGGCGTCAGAAAAGCTGACTGGCCGGACGGCGACCGCGCCACTATCGTGATCCGATGCACGGATATCAGGCCCTGATCTTCGACGTCGACGGCACGCTCGCCGAGACCGAGCGCGACGGCCACCGCGTCGCCTTCAACGCCGCCTTCGCCGACGCCGGCCTGCCCTGGCACTGGGACGCCGCGACCTACGGCGAACTGCTCGCGGTGAGCGGCGGCAAGGAACGCATCGCGCATTTCGCCGCCCGTCATGCGCCGGACCTGGCGTGCCGCGCCGATTTCCCGGCGCTGGTCGGCCGGCTGCACTGGGCGAAAACCGCCTGCTACATGAATCTCGTCGCCGCCGGGGCGATCCCGCTGCGCCCCGGCGTCGCCCGGCTGATCGACGAAGCCCGCGCCGCCGGCCTGCGCCTGGCCATCGCGACGACGACCTCGCCGGAAAACGTCGACGCGCTGCTGCGCGCCAATCTCCGCGCCGCGGCCGGCGCCGCCTTCACGGTGATCGGCGCCGGCGACGTCGTCGCCGCCAAGAAGCCGGCGCCCGACATCTACCGCTGGGTGCTCGACCGCCTGGCCCTGCCGGCCGCCGCCTGCCTCGCCGTCGAGGATTCGGAAAACGGCCTGCGCGCCGCGCTCGGCGCCGGGCTGTCGTGCCTGGTCACGGTCGGCGAGTATTCGCGGGGGCAGGATTTCGCCGGGGCGAGGCTGGTCGTGGAAGGACTGGATCAGGCATCGCTCGCGGACCTGCTGGCGCGCTGCGGCAACGGATGAGTGCCGGCTCCGGGGCGTCGAAGGATAAGAAATCCTTGACTGATGCCGTAAAAATACGTGACTGTTATTTACCTGTCTCCCTTCCTAAGATGCAAGCCATTGCAGCCCACCCACGACGGAGACAACACGATGGACCAATCGAACCGCTACGCCGACCTCAGCCTGAAGGAAGCCGACCTGATCGCCGGTGGTGGGCACATCCTGTGCGCCTACCGGATGCGACCGAAAACCGGGTACGGCTACCTCGAAGCCGCCGCCCACTTCGCCGCCGAGTCGTCCACCGGCACCAATGTCGAGGTCTGCACCACCGACGACTTCACGCGCGGCGTCGATGCGCTGGTCTATCACATCGACGAGGCGAACGAGGACATGCGCATCGCCTACCCGCTCGACCTGTTCGACCGCAACCTGATCGACGGACGGATGATGCTGGTCTCCTTCCTGACGCTGACCATCGGCAACAACCAGGGCATGGGCGACATCGAGTACGCCAAGATGGTCGACTTCCACATGCCGCGCCGCGCCGTCGAACTGTTCGACGGCCCCAGCAAGGGCATCGCCGACCTCTGGCGCACGCTCGGCCGGCCGGTCGTCGACGGCGGCTACATCTCGGGCACGATCATCAAGCCCAAGCTCGGCCTGCGCCCCGAGCCCTTCGCCCGCGCCGCCTACGAGTTCTGGCTCGGCGGCGACTTCATCAAGAACGACGAGCCGCAGGGCAACCAGGTCTTCGCACCGATGAAGCGGACCATCCCGCTGGTCTACGACGCGATGAAGCGGGCCATGGACGAAACCGGCGAAGCCAAGCTGTTCTCCGCCAACATCACCGCCGACGACCATCACGAGATGGTCGCGCGCGGCGAGTACATCCTCGAAATCTTCGGCCCGGACGCCGACAAGGTGGCCTTCCTGGTCGACGGCTACGTCGGCGGGCCGGGCATGGTCACCACCGCCCGGCGCCACTTCGCCAGCCAGTTCCTGCACTACCACCGCGCCGGCCACGGCGCCGTCACCAGCCCGCAGAGCAGGCGCGGCTACACCGCCTACGTGCTGGCCAAGATGAGCCGCCTGCAGGGCGCTTCCGGCATCCACGTCGGCACCATGGGCTACGGCAAGATGGAAGGGGACAGGGACGACCGCACCTGCGCCTACATCATCGAGCGCGACAGCTTCCAGGGGCCGGTCTATCCGCAGGCGTGGTACGGCATGAAGCCGACCGTGCCGATCATCTCCGGCGGCATGAACGCGCTGCGCCTGCCCGGCTTCTTCGACAACCTCGGCCACGGCAACGTGATCAACACGGCCGGCGGCGGTTCCTACGGCCACATCGACAGCCCGGCCGACGGCGCCCGTTCGCTGCGCCAGGCCTACGAGTGCTGGAAGGCCGGCGCCGATCCGCTGCAGTGGGCGCGCGAGCACCGCGAATTCGCCCGCGCCTTCGAATCCTTCCCGCAGGATGCCGACAGGTTCTACCCGGGCTGGCGGCAAAAACTTCGGCTCGCCGCCTGAACCCTGCGGCCAGCCCCGCCCCGGCGGGGCTTTTTTGCCGTTTGACCGGGCCGCGATCAGCCTCTAGAGTCAAGCGATTGCTTCAATCCGGACGCCGAGCGATCAACCCGCCATGAACCTGGTCCGCAACCTGACGCTGCGCCAACTGCAGATTTTCGTCGTCGCCGCCCGCCATCTGAGCTACGCCCGCGCCGCCGAGGAACTGCACCTGACGCCGCCGGCCGTGTCGATGCAGTTGAAGCAGCTCGAAGACAACGTCGGCCTGCCGCTGTTCGAGCGCATGGGCCGCGGCGTCGCGCTGACCGGCGCCGGCGAGCTGCTGGTCCACCACGCGCTGCGCATCCTCGGCGAAATCAAGGACGCCGAGGCCAGCCTGAATTCGCTGGCCGGCGCCGAAAGCGGCCAGATCTCGGTCGGCCTGGTCAGCACCGCCAAGTACTTCATGCCGCGCCTGCTCGCCACGTTCGCGCAGGCCCACCCCGGCATCGACGTGCAGTTCACGGTCGGCAACCGCGCCATGCTGCTGCAGAAGCTGCAGGACAACGCCATCGATCTCGCCGTGATGGGCCGCATCCCGGTCGAGATCGACGCCCACGGCGAAGCGATCGCCCGCCATCCCTATGTCCTGGTCGGCCCGTCCGGCCATCCGCTGCGCGACGCCCGCGGCTTCGACCTGCACGAACTGCGCAGCGAGACCTTCCTGCTCCGGGAGGAGGGCTCCGGTTCCCGCCGCGTCGCCGAGGAAATGTTCAAGAACCACCTGTTTTCACCGGCGCGCACGATCAGCATGGGCAGCAACGAAACCATCAAGCAGGCCGTCATGGCCGGCATGGGCATCAGCCTGCTCTCCCTGCATACGCTGCCGCTGGAACTGAAGACCGGGGAAGTCAGCATTCTCCGCGCCGTCGGGACGCCCGTCGAAAGAACCTGGTACGTCGTGCACATGAACGCCAAGCGGCTGATGCCGGCGTGCAGGGAATTCCGCGGGTTCCTGATGGAAGCGACGGCCCAGTCCCTAGCCAATGAATTCGACCGCCATCTGCCGGAAACCGGCGGCGGGTGACGAAGGGCTCCCCGCAGGCGCAATCGCCATGCGCCGGGGGCAATAAAACGAAAAAGCGGCCGGCGGCCGCTTTTTCGTGGGTGGAGGCGAACCTTCAGCGCAGGCCGGCGGCGTACTCCGCGATGGCCTTGATCTGCCGGTCGGACATCTTGTCGGCGATCATGCGCATCATCTTCTCCGGGTCGTTGGCGCGCTCGCCGAGGCGGAACTTCTTCAACTGGTCCTCGGTGTATTCCTTGAACTGTCCGGCGAGGCGGGGGTACTGCGCCGGCAGGCCGGCGCCGGCCGGGCCGTGACAGCCGGCACAGGCCGGGATGCCCCTGGCGAAATCGCCCTGGCGCCAGAGCTTCCTGCCTTCGGCGATCAGCGTTTCGTCGCCGGCGGCGGCGGGCGTCTGCTTCTGCCGGCTGTAGTGGGCGGCGAGGTTCTTCATGTCCTCGCTCGAGAGGCCGGCGACCATGCCGCCCATGATCGGGCTGTCGCGCAGCGCGGGCCCGTCTTCCGGCGCCTTGAAGTTGGACAGTTGCTTGTAGATGTAGTCGGCGCCGAGGCCGGCGATGTTCGGATTGGCGGGGTCCGGGCTGTTGCCGTCGACGCCGTGACAGGCAATGCAGATGGTTTCCGCGATTTCCTTGCCCTTGGCGGGGTCCGCCTTCGGAGCTGCGGCTTGTTCGGTAGCGTTCGCGTTGAGAGCGGCAGCGAGCAGCACTGCCATTGCCGTGGTACGGATCATGTCCAGACTCCTCCTTCTTGTCGGCATCGGGCCAGAGATGGGAATTAGCAAACCTGTTATTCTATAGCAGTTTTGCCTTCCAGCGCCATGTGGTCGCCATGCGCGGCCCGCCCCCGATTCCGATGCCCCTGTTCCGAAAAGCCGCCTTCTTCACCACCGTCGCCCACCTGCGCGACCTGCCGCCGGAAGCCGTCGCCGAAGTCGCCTTCGCCGGCCGCTCGAACGCCGGCAAGTCCTCGGCGATCAACACGCTGGCCGACCATACCCGGCTCGCCTTCGTCTCGAAGACGCCGGGGCGGACGCAGCACCTCAACTACTTCCGGCTGGCCGAGGGCCGCTTCCTCGTGGACCTGCCGGGCTACGGCTACGCGAAGGCGCCGGAGGAGGTGCGCGGCGCCTGGGAAAGCCTGATCGGCCCCTACCTCGAAGGCCGCGCGCCGCTCAAGGGCATCGTCCTGATCATGGACAGCCGGCATCCGCTGACCGACCTCGACGTGCAGTTGATCGAATGGTTCGCGCCGACCGGCAAGCCGCTGCACATCCTGCTGACCAAGGCCGACAAGCTGACGCGCCAGCAGCAGACGCAGACGCTGCGCGAGGTGCGCGAGGCGGTGGCGGCGCTCGGCGAGCAGTGTTCGGTGCAGCTCTTTTCCAGCCTGAAGAAGACGGGCATCGAGGCGGCGGAGGCGGTGCTCGGCAAGTGGCTCGGCATCGAGGCCGCGCCGGCGGCGCGGCCGGCGCCGGCGAAGCGCGTGCTGGCACCGGGCGAGAAGCGCAATCCGGAACTCGCGGCGCGGCTGGCCGCGCGCCGGGCGGAGAAAAAGAAAGCCCCCGGTAAAGGGGGAACCGGGGGCTAAAATGCCTTAATGAGATTAAGGCACCCGCTCAGGGAGGTAAAGCGGGAGACGGCGAACCATCTGCGGGTTGAGAGCCTGCGGCGACGAGAAAAGTTCCCGGCCCTCCGAATTCATGTTGTTTATGTTTGATTTAGGGGTTTTTATGAGTGCTTTCGATCCCGCCGGCCGGTTTCCCGGCACCCGCATGCGCCGCATGCGCCGCGACGATTTTTCGCGCCGCCTGATGCGCGAGTCGGTGCTGACCCCCGACGACTTCATCTACCCGGTGTTCGTGCTCGACGGCGAGAAGCGCGTCGAGCAGGTGTCGTCGATGCCCGGCGTCGAACGGCAGAGCCTCGACCTGCTGCTGAAGACGGCGGAGCGGGCGCTCACCCTGGGGGTGCCGGCGCTGGCGCTGTTCCCGGTGGTGGACCAGGCATACAAGAGCGAAGGCGCCGAGGAGGCGTACAACCCCGAGGGCCTGGTGCCGCGCGTCGTGCGCGCGCTGAAGAAGGAATTCCCGGAACTCGGCGTGATCACCGACGTCGCCCTCGATCCCTACACCATCCACGGCCAGGACGGGCTGATCGACGAGACGGGCTACGTGCTCAACGACGAGACGCTGGCCGTGCTGGTGCAGCAGGCGCTCTGCCACGCCGAGGCCGGCGCCGACGTGGTGGCGCCCTCCGACATGATGGACGGCCGCGTCGGCGCGATCCGTTCGGCGCTGGAAGCGAAGCGGCTGATCTACACGCGCATCCTCGCCTACTCGGCGAAGTACGCGTCGTCGTTCTACGGCCCGTTCCGCGACGCGGTCGGCTCGGCCGCCAACCTCGGCAAGGGCAACAAGTACACCTACCAGATGGACCCGGCGAACAGCGACGAGGCGATCCGCGAGGTCGCCCTCGACCTCGCCGAGGGCGCCGACATGGTGATGGTCAAGCCGGGCATGCCCTACCTCGACATCGTCCGCCGCGTGAAGGAAGAGCTGAAGGTGCCGACCTACGTCTACCAGGTCAGCGGCGAGTACGCGATGCTCAAGGCCGCCGCGCAGAACGGCTGGCTGAACGAGGAAGCCTGCGTGCTGGAGGCGCTGCTCGGCTTCAAGCGCGCCGGCGCCGACGGCATCCTGACCTACTTCGCGCTCGACGCGGCGGCCTGGCTGAAGCAGTAGGCGCGCACGCATCGATGCACGAGGCCCGCCGCGAGAAGCGTCGGGCCTACTCCGGCCCCGGACAGGGGCGCAGTTCGACCACCGCGTGTTCGGGCATGCCGCCGGGCAGCCAGTCTTCCAGAGAGCGGCATTCGCCCGCCGCGCATAGAACGTAGGGCGCGGCGTAGGGGGAGTGCGCAAGGCGCACCGCCGCCTGCGGCGGCAGGGCCGGGCGATAGCGCCACACGCCCCGGTCGAGCACGGCGCCTGCCGGCGGCTCCATGCCGGCGCCGTGGCCGCGGACGCGCGCCTCCTCCAGCACCAGTACGCCTCCGTCGCCGGTCTCGACCGCGCGCCAATCCTCCTCCCAGCGTATCTTCTCGATGGAATGCGTCCATGCCAGGGTCGCGGTCGCGGCGGGCAGCGTCACCCCGGCCCCGGCGGGTGAGACCAGGGCAAGGCAGAGGAACAGGCCGCCGGCCACGCTGCGTCCTTGCCGGTCGCGTCTCAGGCGGCCGCCTGAGCGCGCCGGCGCAGGAGCTGCCAGGCGAGGAAGATCGCCGCCAGCGCGAAGCCGATCTGGTCGCTGATGGTCGAGGCCACGACCAGAGAGCCGGCGCCCAACGTCGCCAGGATGCGGGCGGGCCAGGACAGCGGCTGCCACAGGTAGCCCGTCGCCGCCGCGCCCCACAGGCAGACGGCGAGCAGCGCCTTGCCGACGATGTAGGCCACGGCCGCGAAGGTCCAGTCGCCCTGCAGCATCAGCACCGGATCGTAGACCGCCATGTAGGGCACGACGAAGCCGGCGATGGCGATCTGGGTGGCCTTGATGCCGGTCTTCATCGGCGACTCCTTCGAGATGCTCGCCGCCGCGAAGGCCGCCAGCGCCACCGGCGGCGTCAGGTCGGCCATGATGCCGAAATAGAAGACGAACATGTGGCTGATGATCAGCGGCACGCCCAGTTCGAGCAGCGCCGGCGCCGCGATCGAGCTGGTGATGATGTAGTTGGGAATGGTCGGGATGCCCATGCCGAGGAGCAGGCACACTCCCATCGTCAGCACCAGCGAGAAAAAGAGGCTTTCCTTGCCCACTTCCAGGATGAAGCCGGCGAAGCTGGACGCCGCGCCGGTCAGCGTCAGCGTGCCGATGATGACGCCGACGATGGCGCAGGCCACGCCCACCGGCAGCGCCTGGCGGGCGCCGTCGGCGAGCGACATTTTCAGGGTGTGCAGGGTCTTCCTGCCGCCCTTGATCATGGCGACCACGGCCACCAGCACGGCGATGGTGGCGAGCACCGGCACGATGCCCCACTTGGCGAAGGACGCCGCGCCCAGGCCGCAGGCCAGCCAGAAGACGTAGCGGAAGGCCTGCTGGCTGATGCGCGCCGCCACCGCCGCGCCGAGAATGAGGATGGCGGTGAGCGCCAGCCCCATCATGCCGGAGAACATCGGGGTGAAGCCGTGGAAGAGCATGAACACCAGCACCGCCAGCGGCAGCACCAGATACCAGTTTTCCTTCAGCGCGCGCCAGGGGTTGGGGCATTGCTCCTTGGGCAGGCCGAGCAGGTTCTTCTTCCCGGCCTCCAGATGCACCATCCAGAAGGCGGTGAAGTAATAGAGCATCGCCGGGATGACGGCGGCCTTGACGATTTCGGCATAGGGGACGTTGAGCGTCTCGGCCATGATGAAGGCCACCGCGCCCATCACCGGCGGCATGATCTGGCCGCCCATCGAGGCCGTCGCCTCGACCGCGCCGGCGAAGATGCCGGAATAGCCGAAGCGCTTCATCAGCGGAATGGTGAAGCTGCCGACGGTGAGCACGTTGGCGACGCCGGAGCCGGAGATGGTGCCCATGAAGCCGGAGGAGAACACCGCCACCTTGGCCGGACCGCCCCGGGCGTGCCCGACCAGGCCGAGGGCCAGCGAGTTGAACAGGTGGATCATCCCCGCGTGTTCGAGGAAGGCGCCGAAGAGGATGAAGAGGAAGATGTAGGTGGCCGAGACCAGGGTCGGGATGCCGAAGATGCCTTCGGTGCCGAGCGCCAACTGGTTGATGATCTGGTCGAAGCCGTAGCCTCGGTGCGCCAGGTCGCCGGGCAGGTACTGGCCGAAGAGTCCATAGAGCAGGAAGGCGGCGCAGACGAGCGGCAGGGCCAGGCCGAGGATGCGCCGGGCGGCCTCGAAGAGCAGCACGACGAGCGCGCAGCCGACCACCAGGTCGAGCGTCGACGGGTCGCCGGAGCGCAGGATCAGGTCCGCCTCGAAAATCCAGTGGTAGGTGCCGAGGGCGAAGCAGAGCACGGCGAGCGCGGCGTCGGCGGGCGCCAGTCGGTGCAGCTTGCTCCGTTTGCCTGCCGGATAGAGGAGAAAGGTCAGGGTCAGCAGGAAACCCACGTGCAGGGAGCGGGTGACCTGGCTGGACAGCGGGTGGAAGGCCGCCACCACCAGTTGGTAAGTGGAAAAGGCCAGGCAAAGGGCGGTGAAGACCTTGAGCGTCAGGCCACCGAGCCTGCGCTGCGCGCCGTGCTCGTTGAATTCCGCGGCGGCCTCGCCGGCGGGTTCCGGCGTCAGGCCGGGAATGGCGTGCGGAGAACTCATGACGGTACCTCTGGGTGAAGATGGGGGGCGATGCCGTACTCCCGGTCTGGCAGAACGCATCCTTGCGCGCGCATGCCGGCACGCTCCGGTGCGGCCGCCCCCCGGCTGCATGACGGCATGCAGCGGAGGCGGCCGTGCCGGGAGCGCGCCGTTCCGACGCTCGACGGAAGCGCGCCCGGCGCCTACTTGAGCAGCCCGGCTTCGCGGAAGTAGCGCTCGGCGCCCGGATGCAGCGGCGCGGGCGGGTCGAGCGGCCCGTTCTCCTTCTGGATGCTCTTGGCGACCGCGTGGGCGGCGACGAGGTGGTCGAGGCTCTCGTACATCGACTTGGTCATCGCGTAGACCGTGTCGGCGGAGACGCCCTCGTGCGTCACCAGGAAGTTCTGGATCTTCACCGTCGGCACGTCGGCGTTCTGGCCGTCGTAGGTCTTGGCGGGAACGACGCCCGGCTGGTACGCCGGATCGCCGATGCGCTCGATGACGTCGACGGGCACCGGCACGACCACGATCTTCTGCGCCGTGGCCAGATCGCGCAGGGCGGAGACGCCGAGGCCGGCGGACTGGAGCGTGACGTCGAGCTGGCGGTTCTTCATGAGTTCGACCGATTCGCCGAAAGGCAGGTATTCCACCTTGGCGAAGTCCTGGTAGGACAGGCCGGCGGCCTTGAGCACGGCGCGGGCGTTCAGCTCCGTGCCGCTCTTCGGCGCGCCGACGGAGATGCGCTTGCCCTTGAGGTCAGCCAGAGTCTTGATGCCGGAGTCGGCGCTGGCGACGATCTGGATGTAGTTGGGGTAGATGGCGGCCAGGGTGCGCAGCTTCTTGAGCGGCGTCTTGAAGCCGGATTCCTCGCGGCCCTTCCAGGCGTCCGAGAGCGCGTCGCCGAGGGTGAAGCCGACCTCGCCGCGTCCGGCCTGGAGCAGGTTGAGGTTCTCGGCGCTGGCCTTGGTCACCTGCACGGACACCTTGGCGCCGGGCAGCACCTTGCCGTAGGTCTGGCTCAGGGCCACGCCCATCGGGTAGTAGACCCCGCCGGTGCCGCCGGTGAGGACGTTGATGAATTCCGCCGCCTGGGTCGTGGCGGAACCCGCCGCCATGACGGCGGAGAGCAGCAGGGTGCGCAGCAGTTTGCTCATGGTTTGTCTCCTCTGTGTTGTGGTGAAACTGGAAGCTGCTGTCTGGATGTTGTTGTATTTGTCGGTAGCGATCCTCCCTCGCGCAAGTATTCAGATTGCGCCGGCGCCGCGCAACGCGGCGATCTGCGCCGCATCGAGCCCGAGCGTCTCGCGCAGCACCTCGCCGGTGTGCTCGCCCAGGGACGGCGGCGGATTGCGGTATTCGACCGGCGTCGCCGACAGGCGCATGGGACTGGCGACCAGCGGTACGCTGCCGGCGAGCGCATGCGGCAGCCGCACTTCGAGGCCGCGCGCCCGTACCTGCGAGTCGGCGAACACGTCGGCGAGGGTGTTGATCGGACCGCAGGGCACGGCAAGGGTTTCGAGCGCCGCCACCCAGTCGGCGGTGCTGCGCGTCGCGGTCAGGCGTTCGAGGGCCGGGATCAGCGCGGCGCGGTTTTCCACCCGCGCCCTGTTGCTGGCGTAGCGCGCGTCGGCCGCCAGCTCGGGCGCGCCGGCCTCGGCGCAGAAGCGGGCGAACTGGCCGTCGTTGCCGATGGCGAGGATCATGTGGCCGTCGGCCGTGGGGAAATCCTGGTAGGGCACGATGTTCGGGTGGGCGTTGCCCAGCCGCACCGGGTTTTCGCCGGTGACGAGGTAGTTCATCGCCTGGTTGGCGAGGCAGGCTACCTGCACGTCGAGCAGCGCGAGGTCGATGAACTGCCCTTCGCCGCTCCGGTCGCGCCAGGCGAGCGCGGCGAGGATGGCGTTGGCGGCGTAGAGCCCGGTGAGGATGTCGGTGAGCGCCACGCCGGTCTTCATCGGCCCGCCGCCCGCCTCGCCGTCGGGCCGGCCGGTGATGCTCATCAGCCCGCCCAGACCCTGGATGAGAAAGTCGTAGCCGGCGCGCGGCGCATAGGGGCCGTCCTGGCCGAAGCCGGTGATCGAGCAATAGACGAGGCGCGGATTCACCGCCTTCAGCGCGGCGTAGTCGAGGCCGTATTGCGCCAGGCCGCCGAGCTTGAAGTTTTCCAGGAACACGTCGGATTCCGCCGCCAGTCGCCGCACCAGCTCCTGCCCCTCGGGCCGGGTGATGTCGATGGTCACCGAACGCTTGTTGCGATTGGTGCCCAGGTAGTAGGCGGCGACGCCGGTGTCCTGTCCGGTCTCGTCCTTGAGAAAGGGCGGCCCCCAGCCGCGGGTGTCGTCGCCGCTCCCCGGCCGTTCGACCTTGATCACGTCGGCGCCGAGGTCGCCGAGCAACTGGCTCGCCCAGGGGCCGGCGAGAATGCGCGACAGGTCGAGAACGCGGATGTGCGAAAGCGCGCCGGACATCGCGGGTGTCAATTGGCGAACGCCGCGATGCCGGTGATGGCGCGGCCGAGAATCAGTGCGTGGATGTCGTGCGTGCCTTCGTAGGTGTTCACCACTTCGAGGTTCACCAGGTGGCGCGCCACGCAGAATTCGTCGGAGATGCCGTTGCCGCCGAGCATGTCGCGCGCCGTGCGGGCGATGTCGAGCGCCTTGCCGCAGGAGTTGCGCTTCATGATCGAGGTCAGCTCGACCGCCGCCGTGCCCTCGTCCTTCATGCGGCCGAGGCGCAGGCAGCCCTGCAGGCCGATGGCGATCTCGGTGAGCATGTCGGCCAGCTTTTTCTGGACGAGCTGGTTGGCGGCGAGCGGCCGGCCGAACTGCTGGCGTTCCAGCGTGTAGCGGCGTGCCGTCTCGTAGCAGGCTTCGGCCGCGCCGAGCGCGCCCCAGGCAATGCCGTAGCGGGCGGAGTTGAGACAGGTGAACGGCCCCTTGAGGCCGCGCACGTCCGGAAAGGCGTTTTCCTCGGGGCAGAAGACCTCGTCCATCACCACTTCGCCGGTGATCGAGGCGCGCAGGCCGACCTTGCCGTGGATGGCCGGCGCCGAAAGCCCCTTCCAGCCCTTTTCCAGAACGAAGCCGCGGATGTCGCCGGCGTCGTCCTTGGCCCAGACCACGAACACGTCGGCGATCGGGCTGTTGGTGATCCACATCTTGCTGCCGCTGAGCGCGTAGCCGCCCTCGACCTTCCTGGCGCGGGTGAGCATGCCGCCGGGGTCGGAGCCGTGGTTCGGCTCGGTCAGGCCGAAGCAGCCGACCCATTCGCCGGTGGCGAGCCGGGGCAGGTATTTGCGCTTCTGCGCCTCGCTGCCGAATTCGAAGATGGGCACCATCACCAGCGAGGACTGCACGCTCATCATCGAGCGGTAGCCGGAATCGACGCGCTCGACCTCGCGGGCGATGAGGCCGTAGGAAACGTAGTTCATGCCGGCGCCGCCGTATTCCTCGGGGATGGTCGGGCCGAGCAGCCCGAGTTCGCCCATTTCGTTGAAGATTTCGCGGTCGGTGCGTTCGTGGCGGAAGGCTTGCTGCACGCGCGGCAGCAGTTCGCCCTGGCAGTAGGCGCGGGCCGTGTCGCGCACCATGCGTTCGACGTCGGTGAGCTGGCCGTCGAGAAACAGCGGATCGGCCCAGTCGAAGGTGGCCTTGCTGGCAGCCATGTCGTCTCCTCTTTTGTTCGCTGTGGGCGGCCGCCGGAATGAGGGCCGCGGACCAGGGCATCTTAAGGAGCGGCGACAGCGCGAACAAACGAGAAATTGGCAGTAAGCTGTGCGTTTTCATCACTCCGGAATACCGGAGCCATACCTGCGAGGAAGCCGCCCATGCGCAGAAAGATCCCGAGCACCGCCGCCCTGCTGGCCTTCAACGCCGCCGCGCGGCACGAGAGCTTCACCCGCGCCGCCGACGAACTGGCGCTGACGCAGAGCGCCGTCTGCCGCCAGATCGCGGCGCTGGAGGAGTTCCTCGGCGTGGCGCTGTTCCGGCGCACGCGGCGCGGCGTGCGGCTCACCGAGGCCGGCATCGGCTACAGCCGCAAGGTGGCGGCGCGGCTCGACGCCGTCGAGCGCGACACCCTGGCGGTGATGGCCCAGCGGGGCAGCGGCGCGACGCTCGAAATCGCCACTCTGCCGACAATCGCCACGCGCTGGCTGCTGCCGCGCCTGCCCGCCTTCCTGGCGCGCCGCCCGGACGTGACCATCAACCTCAGCACCAGCACGCGCCCTTTCATGTTCGACGAAACCGAGTTCGACGCGGCGATCTACTTCGGCGACGCCGGCTGGCCGGGGACCGAAGCGCATTTCCTGATGCGCGAATACCCCGTGCCCGTGTGCAGCCCGAACCTGCCGGGCGCGCGGCCGGCGATGACGCCGGCCGAGATCGCCCGGCTGCCGCTCCTGCAGCAGACCACCCGTCCCTATGCCTGGCGGCAGTGGTTCGAGTCGGCCGGTGTGAGTATTTCGCAAGACATGAGCGGCGCCCGCCTGGAGCTCTTCTCCATGCTCTCCGAGGCGGCGATACAGTGTCTGGGCGTGGCGCTGATCCCGCCCTTCCTGATCCGCCGCGAACTCGACGAAGGATGGCTGATCGCCCCCTGTCCGCACGCCCAGCGCAGCGAACGCGCCTATTACTTCATCGTGCCCGAGCGCAAGGCGCAGGGCGCGGCGCTGATGGATTTCCGCGACTGGCTGGTGGCGGAGACGGCGCGCTACGGCAGCACGCCGGAGATGCAGGCCCCGTCGCCCGCGTGAGAGGGCGTCAGGCGGCGCGGCTGGCGAGGATCGCCACGGCCAGCATCGGCCACTGCTGCGCCCACTGCGCCAGCGGTTCGCGGGCGAAGCCGGACTTGGCGTAGGCCTGCCAGCGGCCGATGGCGTAGCTGACCAGCACGTTGGCCAGCGCGCCGACGTCGAGCTCGGCGTCGACGCGGCCCTGCGTCGCGGCGACGCGCAGCGACTGCTTCAGGGCCGCCTCGATCTTGTCGAGCAGCGCGTTGATGCGCGCCTGCAGGCGCTCGTTTTCGTTCACCAGCGCCTCGCCGATGAGCACGCGCGTCATGCCGCGGTTCTTCTGCGCGAAGCGCAGCAGCAGCGCGAGGATGTGCTCGACCTGGACGAGGCCTTCCTGCTCCTCGGCCTGCACCTGGTTGATCACCGAAAAGAGGCTCGATTCGATGAACTCGATCAGCCCCTCGAACATCTGCGCCTTGCTCGCGAAGTGGCGGTAGAGCGCGGCCTCCGAGCAGTCGAGCTTTGCCGCCAGCGCGGCGGTGGTGATCTTCTCCCCCTTCGGGTTTTCCAGCATCTCTGCCAGCGTCTGCAGGATCTGCAGCTTGCGTTCGCCGGGTTTCGGCATGTCCAGCTCCCCTGTGCGTTGATCGTTCTGCGTCCGCGCGTTCACGACCGGCGGCTGGCGGCGATTATAGCCGGCCGAGGAAGCCCGGCAAATGCGTGATGCGTGCGAGCCGCACGTCGACGTAAGGCGAACGGCGTAAGCCGGCGCTCACCCACACGGTCCGCATGCCGAGCCGGCGGGCGGTGACGAGGTTGGCGAGGCTGTCCTCGACCATGACGCAACGCCGCGGGTCCAGCCGTTCGCGGCGCAAGAGGCGCAGGAAGCCGGCGAGCGCCGGCTTCGGGCGGAAGCGGAGCTTTTCGATCGGATAGACGGCGTCGAACTCGCGGCGGATGCCGGTGAGGCGCAGCACGGCCTCGGCGTAGTGGCGCGGCGCGTTCGAGAAGACGATCTTGCGGCCGGGCAACCGCCGCAGCATGGCGCGCACGCCACGCTCGAAGACGACCATGCGCTCCAGTTCGGGAAAGCGGTGCGTTTCCCGCAGGAAGTGCTCGGGGTCGGTGCCGTGGTGGCGCATCAGGCCGGTCAGCGTCGCGCCGTAGCGCGACCAGTAGTCCAGCCGGATGCGCGTCGCCTCCTGCGCGTCGACGCCGAGATGGCGCTCGATGTACTCGCGCATCGAGCGGTTGATGTGCGGAAAGATGTGCGGACTGGCGTCGTGCAGCGTGTTGTCCAGGTCGAACAGCCACACGCGCTCCGCGCGTGCGGCTGTCTGTGAGGAGGAAGGAGTAAGGAGAGAGGAGCGGCCCCCCCGGTTTTTCCTCCTCACTCCTGACTCCTTCCTCCTCTCTGCATCAGTGCGACTTGATCATCGTGCCGACGCCGTGGTCGGTGAGGATTTCCAGCAGCAGCGCGTGCTCGACGCGGCCGTCGATGATGTGCACGCTCTTCACGCCGTTCTTGGCGGCGTCGAGCGCCGAGCCGATCTTCGGCAGCATGCCGCCGGAGAGCGTGCCGTCGTCGACCATGTCGTCGATCTGCTTCGGCGTGATGCCGGTGATCAGGTTGCCCTTCTGGTCGAGCACGCCCGGCGTGTTGGTGAGCAGCACCAGCTTCTCGGCCTTGAGCACCTCGGCGATCTTGCCGGCGACGACGTCGGCGTTGATGTTGTAGGTCTCGCCGTCCTTGCCGACGCCGATCGGCGCGATCACCGGGATGAAGCCGCCGCCTTCGAGGTGGCCGATCAGCGAGGGATCGATCTGCACGATGTCGCCGACCGCGCCGACGTCGATCAGGTCGCCCGGATTGTCCTTGTTCGGCAGCCTGAGCTTCTGCGCGCGGATGAAGTTGCCGTCCTTGCCGGTGAGGCCGACGGCCTTGCCGCCGGCCTGGTTGATCAGGTTCACGACGTCCTTGTTCACCTGGCCGCCGAGCACCATCTCGACCACTTCCATGGTCTCGGCGTCGGTGACGCGCATGCCCTGGACGAATTCGCCCTTCTTGCCGACGCGGGCGAGCAGGTTCTCGATCTGCGGGCCGCCGCCGTGCACGACGACGACGTTCATGCCGACCAGCTTCAAGAGCACGACGTCGCGCGCGAAGCACTGCTTGAGATGCTCGTCGGTCATCGCGTTGCCGCCGTACTTGACGACGATGGTCCTGCCGTGGAACCGCTTGATGTAGGGCAGCGCCTCGGCGAGGATGGCGGCCTGGGCGGAAGAGGGCGTGTCGGCGGGCGTGGCGGTCATGGCGGCGGTTCCTGGTGAGTGCGCTCGATGGGGACGGCGGATTTTAACGCCGGCGACAGCCGGCGCCAAACGGAGAAAGGCCGGCGGATGGGCCGCCGGCGGCGCGCCGGGATCAGCGCCAGACTTCCTTGCACGTGGCGATCTCGGCGTCGCTCATCACCGGGCGGATCACGCACCGCCGTTCGCGCTCGCGCCTGTGTTCCTCGGCTTCCTTCCGCGCCGCCAACTGCTGCGCCTCGGCTTCCTCGCGCCGGCGCCGGGCCGCCTCCTCGGCGGATGTCTGTTCGATCAGGCGCGGCTCCGCCTCGTCCGGCGCCGTCGCCTCCCCGGCGTCGGCGAGGGCGGCGCCGGCGGCGAGCGCGGCGGTGAGAACGGCGATGCGGCTGGCGGTCTTCATGCGGAAAGCTCCCTGGTGATCGTGTCCGCCAATGATAGCGCCAGGTTTCGCCGGCGGCCGAGGCGCGGCGTAGACGAAAAAGCGCCGACGCGGCAGGCGTCGGCGCGCGGGCGGATGCGTCCGCCGGTCAGGCGATGGTCAGGCGCTTGCTGGCGGTGGCGGCGCGCTTGGGCAGCGTCAGTTCGAGCACGCCGTCGCTGAATTTCGCCACGGCCTGGCCGTCGTCGATCTCCTGCGCCAACTGGAAGGAGCGGGCGATCTTGCCGAAGTAACGCTCCGCGCGCAGCACGCGCTCGCCTTCCTTCACTTCCTTCTCCTGCCGCACTTCCGCGGCGATCGATACCTGGCTGCCGTCGATGGTGACGTGGATGTCCTCCTTCTTCACGCCCGGCAGTTCGGCGTGGACCTTGTAGGCGTCGGCTTCTTCCTTGACGTCCATCCTGATCGACGGCTGCTGCGGCGGGTTGCCCATGTCCACGGGGCGGACGAAAAAGCCGCGGAACAGGTCGTCGAACGGGTCGAGTCGGGTCAGATGGTTCATGCGTTTCTCCTCGATGCGGTTGAACGGGATGCTTCCGATGCAATCAAGATAGGGCGGGACGGCGGCATTTCAAGTCCTCTCTCGCCCTTTGTCGGCGCCGGCGTCGCTCAGGCCGTCGCCTCGCGCCTGCCGAAGAGGCGGTCGGTCAGCCGCACGAACCAGGCCGCCGATTGCACCTGGACGACGTAGGCCAGCGTGATCACCAGCGCGGCGTCCGAGCCGGCGCCGCCGAAGGCGTTCATGGCGAGCGCCAGGGCGATCGAGAGATTGCGCATCACCGTGCCGTAGACCAGCGCGATGGCGTCGCCGCGCGGCAGCAGCAGGCGCGCGACCAGACTGCTGATCAGGTAGTTGATGGCGTAGAGGGCGAGCAGGGGAAGGACGAGGTGCAGCAGCTCGGCCGGGCGTTCGAGCAGTTGCCCGGCCTTCAGCGCCATGGCCACGAAGACGATGCCGAGGACGCCGAGGGTCGAGAAAGGCGGGAAGCGCGGCGCCCATTCGCTCTGGAACCGCTTCTGTCCGTGCCTGGCGACGAGGCGGCGCTGGGTGACGTACCCGGCGAGCATGGGCAGCAGCACGACGAAGGCGATCTGCGCGAACACGGCGCCGAGATCGACGTCGATGCGCGCGCCCATCAGCCACTGGAGGTAGAACGGCGTGGCCAGCGAGCCGAGGATCAGGCCGACGACGGTCATCTTGACGGCGGCGCCGAGGTTGCCGCCGGCGAGGCCGGTCCAGGAGATCGTCATGCCCGAGGTCGGCAGCAGGGCGGCCAGCAGCAGGCCCACCGCGTAGCCGGCCTCGCCGGCGAAGAACAGGTGCCCGAGGGCCAGCGCGACGAAGGGAATGACGCCGAAGTTGAGCGCCTGCGCGAGCAGCTGCGCCTTGCCGTCGCCGCCTTCCAGCACCTTGCCGAGCCTGAGGGTGACCATCATCGGATAGACCATCAGGAAGGTCAGCGGCACGATCAGCGATTTCAGCCAGTCGCTCGGCGCCGCCAGGCCGAAGCAAAAGCCCAGCAGCATCGTCGCCGGGATGGCCAGGACGAGATGCTTCGAGAGACGCGAGAGCAGTTCGGTCATCGGAAGGACTCCAGGGAATCGCCGCCGCCGACCCGCGATTGCGTCGGATGGCCTGCGCTCATGCCTCGCACAGCGCGTGCGTCCAGGCTTTCATCGCATCGTTGGCGACCGGCATCGGCGCCTCCATGAAGCTGACGACGAATCTGTCGCCCATGTCCGCAATGCCGATCGCGCGGGGACGAACGGCCAGTACCCGCGGATCGGGGATGGCGTGGCCGAAGCAGAAGACGATGTCCACGGCGGCGTCGATGCCCTCGGCGATCTGCCCGCCGATCCGCCGCGTGTGCGCGTGGTGGTCGAATACGCCGATGAACTGCACCTTCGGGTTTTCGGCGATCCGCGCCTTGTAGTGATCGACCAGCGCCTCGATCGTCGTATGGCCGGTTTCCGTTTTGCCGATCTCGGCGACGAAGATCGGGTATTTCTCCTGCAACAGCGTTTGCTTCAATTCCATGGTGTTCGTTCTCCGGTGGGTGGGTTCGATTTCGCTCGTCCTTCGCCGGCTCAGGCGGAGGGCGGGTCGTCCGCGCCGATGAGCAGGCGCGTGTCGCTCAGGTACTGGTGCGGCGGAATTTCCAGATTGGTCGGCGCCGGCTTGTTCCTGAACACCCGGCCGGCGAAATCGAAGGTCGATCCGTGGCAGGGGCAGAGGAAGCCGCCGGGCCAGTCGGCGCCGAGCGCCGGGTCGCCCGGCGCGAAGGCCGGCGACGGCGAGCAGCCGAGGTGCGTGCAGATGCCGACGGCGACCAGCAGCTCCGGCCTGCGCGAGCGGGTCTCGTTCGCCGCGTAGCCGGGCTGCTGCGGCTTCTCCGAGGCGGGGTCGGCGAGCATGGGTTCGGCCTTTTTCAGCGAGGCCAGCATTTCCGGCGTGCGGTGCAGTATCCAGACGGGCTTGCCGCGCCACTCGACGACCAGCATGTCGCCCGGCGCGAGCTTGCCGACGTCCGCTTCCACCGGCGCGCCGGCCGCCAGCGCGCGCTCGGAGGGCATCAGGCTGGAGACGAAGGGCGCGGCGGCGACGACCGCCAGCGCGCCGCCCGTGCCGGCGGTGGCGATCAGCCATTGCCGGCGGGTCGGGCTGTCGCAGACGGTGAAGGAATTTCCCTGACAGGCACATTCGGACATGGCTTTCTCCTCGCTGATGTCGCAACGCGTTTCCGGGCGCGGAGGCGACTGCTCCCGGATTGTATATCAGTGTTTGCTTATCAATAGTCGTGCCATCTCGCGGCGATGGGGGCTCGCGCAATCGATTCAATGGCTTGCCGTCATGGCGGCGGTTCGCGGCAAGGCCCGGGCGGGCGATTTGGCGTGGCAGTGGCAGCGTTTGGCGGTCGGGGTGGCATGTTTCGGTGAGTCACTCCCGCCTGAAGGCGGAAACTTCCTCGCCACGAAACGGGGGCGCCTTCGACGCCGGAACGGGCTTGTCTCGCTTGACCTCGCCCTGAAGGGCGAGGCTTGCGCTTCGGCCCGTGGTCAGTTCGGTCGGCGTTGCCGCAGGGCGAGGATGGCGTCGCGGTTGCTCCACGAGAACACCTTGGCGGCGGCTTCCCCGAGCGGCAGCCAGCAATGGCCGAGATGTTCCTCGGGTGCGGTGCGGATCGGAGTGTCGTGCGGCACTTCGAGCGAGAACACGTGCTCGACGTTCTGCGTGACGCCGGGGGCGTAGCGGTGGCGCCACTCCGGGAAAATCTCGTAGACGTTGGTCTGCCGCCAGTCGACGATGCGTTCCGGGGCGACGGCGATGCCGGTCTCCTCGGCGACTTCGCGCACCGCCGTCTGCAGCAGGCTTTCCCCGGCCTCGACGCTGCCGGTGACGGACTGCCAGTAGCCCGGATGCGCGGCGCGTTCGAGCAGCAGCACGTCGAGCGCCGGCGTGTGGATCACCACCAGCACCGACACCGGCGTCTTGTAGCTCATCCGGCGGCCAGCGTCGGCAGGCTCGCCAGCCCGTCCGGGCGCATGTCGTGGAGCACCCAGAAGGGAACGTCGGCCTCGCGCCAGTAGTCGACAACCGCGGCGAACACCTCGTTGAGCGTGCGCAGGGCGTTTTCGTCGTGCGCGTGCAGTTCGTCGGCGCCGCTCACCAGCAGCACGTAGCCGGGCGCCTCGTTCCAGCCGAGGTCGGTCAGGCAGTCGGCGAGCGCGTCGTAGTTGGCGCCGTACCAGTCCGGCAGGCAGAGGTCGCGGCCCAGCCGTTCGAGGGCGGCCGGTGCCTCGCGGACGTCGGCGAGGTCGGTCTGCAGCAGGGCGAAGCCGAGGTCGCGGGCGGCGTCCGCGAGCGCCTGCCGGTCGCCGTGCGGCAGGTGGTAGATGCCGGCGAGGCGGCCCTTGGCGAGCAGTGGCCGGAGCGTGCTGGCGGTCGCGTTCATCGTCTGCCTCCTATTCCCGGATGCGGCGGAAGCTGCGGTAGTGGTCGTCGGTGTAGTAGTACTCGCCGGAGACCGCGGGCGGACTGCCGGCGACGATGCGGCGGGCGCCGCGGCTGCGCGCGCCGGGCGTCGGCACCGTGTATTCGCGGTAATGGCCGCGCGGCTTCGGCGGCAGCCGCTTCTCGAAGTTGTTGAAGGTGCTGCCGTCCTTCCGCGGGTAGGGGAAGGGGCCGCCGGCCTTGATCCGCTGCAGCGTCTGCCGCGCCTCCGGCGGCAGCGCCGCGAGAGCGACCTCGTCCGCCGCTTCGCGGGCGGCGGCGCTGCCGAGGCAGGCCGCCAGCGCGAGGGCGAAGAGAAAGTGCAGAAGCGGGCGCAACAGCGCAGCCGACTGCGCGCGCATCTTCGCTCAGGCCTTGCCCACTTCGACCTGCGTTTCGACCTTCTGGCGCAGGCGGACGTGCAGCTCGCGCAACTGCTTCTCGTCGACGGCGCTCGGCGCGTCGGTGAGCAGACACTGCGCGCGCTGCGTCTTCGGGAAGGCGATCACGTCGCGGATCGACTCGGCGCCGGTCATCATCGTGACGATGCGGTCCAGGCCGAAGGCCAGGCCGCCGTGCGGCGGCGCGCCGTACTTGAGCGCGTCGAGCAGGAAGCCGAACTTGGCCTGCTGCTCCTCCGGCCCGATGGCGAGCGCGGCGAAGACCTTCTCCTGCACGTCGGCGCGGTGGATACGCACCGAGCCGCCGCCCAGCTCCCAGCCGTTCAGCGCCAGGTCGTAGGCTTTCGCCAGGCACTTGCCCGGATCGCTGACGAGCAGGTCCATGTGCTCGTCCTTCGGGCTGGTGAAGGGGTGGTGGCAGGCGGTCCAGCGCTTGTTCTCGTCGTCGTACTCGAACATCGGGAAGTCGACGACCCACAGCGGCGCCCACTTGGCGCCGGTGAGGTAGCCCTTCTCGTGGCCGATCTTCACGCGCAGCGCGCCGAGCGCGTCGTTCACCACCTTCGCCTTGTCGGCGCCGAAGAAGATCAGGTCGCCGGACTGCGCGCCGGTGCGTTCGAGCACGGTCCTGAGCGAGGCTTCGGAGAGGTTCTTGACGATCGGCGACTGCAGGCCGGTCTCGTTCGGCTGCGTGACGTCGTTCACCTTGATGTAGGCCAGCCCCTTGGCGCCGTAGATGCCGACGAACTGCGTGTAGCCGTCGATCTCGCCGCGCGTCAGCGTGGCGCCGCCGGGGATGCGCATCGCCGCGATGCGGCCGCCCTCGCTGTTGGCGACCGAGGCGAAGACCTTGAAGGCGACGTCCCTGAAGGCGTCGGTGACTTCGGTGAGTTCGAGCGTGACGCGCAGGTCCGGCTTGTCCGAGCCGAAGCGGCGCATGGCTTCAGCGTAGGACATGCGCGGGAATTCCGGCAGGTCGACGTCGATCGCCTCCTTGAATACGGTGCGCATCAGCTTCTCCATCACCGCGGTGATCTCGTGCTCGCTCATGAACGAGGTCTCGATATCGACCTGGGTGAACTCCGGCTGGCGGTCGGCGCGCAGGTCCTCGTCGCGGAAGCACTTGGTGATCTGGTAGTAGCGGTCGAAGCCGGCGACCATCAGGAGCTGCTTGAAGAGCTGCGGCGACTGCGGCAGCGCGAAGAACTGGCCCGGATGCACGCGCGACGGCACCAGGTAGTCGCGCGCGCCTTCCGGCGTGGACTTGGTGAGCATCGGCGTCTCGACGTCGATGAAGCCGTTGTCGTCGAGGAAGCGGCGGAAGGCGCGCGCCGTCTTGTAGCGCAGCATCAGGTTGTTCTGCATCTGCGGCCGGCGCAGGTCGATGACGCGGTGCGTGAGGCGCACGTTCTCCGAGAGGTTGTCCTCGTCGAGCTGGAACGGCGGCGTCACCGACGGGTTCAACACCTCGATGGCGTGGCACAGCACCTCGATCTCGCCCGAGGCGAGGTTGGCGTTGGTCGTGCCCTCCGGGCGCGGACGGACCTTGCCGGTGATCTTCAGGCAGAACTCGTTACGCACGGATTCGGCGGTGGCGAACATCTCCGGGCGGTCCGGGTCGCAGACCACCTGGGCAAGGCCCTCGCGGTCCCTGAGGTCGATGAAGATGACGCCGCCGTGGTCGCGGCGACGGTGCGCCCAGCCGCAAAGGGCGACTTCCTGGCCGATGAGTTTCGAGTCGAGTTGTCCGCAGTAGTGAGTACGCATGGTGATTCCGGGTTGGAGAGTGTTCTGTTCAGGCGCTGCGCGTCGGCAGCGCGGCGCCGGCCTTGGCCGGCGGCGCCACGACGCCCATGGAGATGATGTACTTGAGCGCTTCGTCCACGCTCATGTCGAGTTCGACGACGTCCTGCCTGGGCATCATCAGGAAGAAGCCGGAGGTCGGGTTCGGCGTCGTCGGCACGTAGACGCTGACGTAGTCGCCGCCGAGATGGTTGACCACGTCGCCGCCCGGCTGGCCGGTGAGGAAGGCGATGGTCCACGCGCCCTGGCGCGGGTACTGGACCAGCAGCGCCTTGCGGAAGGCGTTGCCGGACGGCGAGAAGAGGGTGTCGGAGACCTGCTTGACGCTCTTGTAGATCGAGTTGACCACCGGGATGCGGGCGAGCAGGCGCTCCCACCAGACCACCAGGTGCTGGCCGATGAAATTCGCGGCGAGCACGCCGGTGACGAAGATGATCAGCAGCGTCAGCACGACGCCGGCGCCCGGCAGGTCGAAGCCGAGCCAGCGCTTCGGGTGGATGGTCAGCGGCAGGAGGTGGAGCGACTGGTCCAGCGTGCCGACGATGAGCGACAGCACCCAGGCGGTGATCGCCAGGGGCACCCAGATCAGGAGGCCGGTGACGAAGTAGCGGCGAATCAACTGCCCGCGCACGCACAACCTCCGGCGCCGCCCTGGCAAGGCGGCGGATTGTCGGCGGGCTTGGCCTCGGGCTTGCTGCTGCCGCCGCCCTTGAAGTCGGTGGCGTACCAGCCGCTGCCCTTCAACTGGAAGCCGGCGGCGGAAAGCTGCTTGGCATAGCTCTCGGCGCCGCACTCCGGACAGATCGTGAGCACGGGATCGGACAGCTTCTGCAGGTGATCCTTCTGGAAACCGCAGGATCCGCAGCGATATTCGTAGATGGGCATGGAATCCTCCAAAACGCGCGATTATACCTGAGCCGCCGTGTCGGAATCGGCTCTCCGGATCGTCGATGTGGGGGAAAAGGCGGTATTTTTCAAGCGCCTAAGCGCGCTTCAGAAGAGCCCGAGCCAGACGTGGTTCAACTGCTTTCCCCAGAACAGGGAGATCAGCCCGGCCGCGGCGAGATACGGGCCGAAGGGAATCGGCACGTTGCGGCCCCGCCGGGCGAGCACGATCAGGCCGATGCCGACGACCGCGCCGACCAGCGAGGAGAGCAGGATGGCGGCCGGCAGCGCCTGCCAGCCGAGCCAGGCGCCGATGGCGGCGAGCAGCTTGAAGTCGCCGTAGCCCATGCCCTCCTTGCCGGTCGCCAGCTTGAAGGCCCAGTAGACGGACCACAGCGAGAGGTAGCCGGCGACCGCGCCGATCACCGCCGAGGGCAGCGCGGCGTAGGTGCCGGCGAGGTTGAGCAGCAGGCCGAGCCAGATCAGCGGCAGCGTGATGCTGTCCGGCAGCAACTGCGTGTCGATGTCGATGCCGGTGAGCGCGATCATCGCCCAGACGAAGAGGATGGCGCCGGCCGCGGCCAGCGTCGGGCCGAAGTGCCAGGCGGCGTAGGCGGAGAGGAGGCCGCTGACGGCCTCGACCAGCGGATAGCGCGCCGAGATCGGCGCCTTGCAGGCGGCGCAGCGGCCGCGCAGGAGCAGCCAACTGAGGAGGGGCACATTTTCCAGCGCCGTGATGCCGTGGCCGCAGTGCGGACAGCGGGAGCGCGGCGTCGCCAGGCTCAGCCGCTCGCCGGCGGGCGGCGCCTCGCCGCGCAGCTCGGCGCACTGGTTCGCCCAGTCCTGCTCCATCATCTTCGGCAGGCGGTGGATGACGACGTTGAGGAAGCTGCCGACGACGAGTCCGAGCAGCCCGGCAAGCGCCGCGAAGGCGACGGGATCGTGCAGCGCGGCGATCATCCGACGACGGCGCCGAGCTTGAAGATCGGCAGGTACATGGCGATGACCAGGCCGCCGATGAGCACGCCGAGCACGGCCATGATGATCGGCTCCATCAGGCTGGAAAGCGCCTCGACCGCGTCGTCGACCTCGGCCTCCAGGAAGCCGGCGACCTTCTCCAGCATGGCGTCGAGCGCCCCCGACTCCTCGCCGATGGCGACCATCTGGATGACCATGTTGTCGAACAGCTTGCTGTTCTGCATGGCCGTGGTCAGGTTGGTGCCGGTCGCCACCTCGCCCTGGATCTCGCGGGTGCCGAGCTTGTAGATGTAATTGCCGGAGGCGCCGCCGACCGAATCCAGCGATTCCACGAGCGGCACGCCGGCGGCGAACATCGTCGCCAGCGTGCGCGTCCAGCGCGCCACCGTCGACTTGCGGATCACGTCGCCGAACACCGGCAGCCGCAGCGCGTACCGGTCGCAGACGGCGCGGATGCCCTCCGAGCGCCGGTAGGCTTGCAGGGCGGCGTATATCGTGCCGCCGATCGAGGCGAAGATCAGCCACCAGTGCTCGACGAAGAAGTCCGACATGGCGATGACGACGATGGTCGGCGTCGGCAGGTCGGCGCCGAAGCTCCTGAACACCTCCTTGAACGCCGGAATGACGAAGATCATGATCACCGCCGTGATGACGAAGGCCATGATGATGATCGCCATCGGGTAGAAGAGGGCGGACTTGATCTTGGATTTCAGCGCCTGCATCTTCTCCTTGTAGGTCGCCAGGCGGTCGAGCAGCGTCTCCAGGATGCCGGCCTGCTCGCCGGCGGCGACCAGGTTGCAGTACAGCGCGTCGAAGTGCAGGGGGTGCTTGCGGAACGCCTGCGAGAGCGAGGAGCCGGTCTCCACGTCGCTCTTGATGTCCAGCAGCATCTTGCCGACGGCGGGGTTGGCGTGGCCGCGGCCGACGATGTCGAAGGCCTGCAGCAGCGGCACCCCGGCCTTCATCATCGTCGCCAGTTGCCGGGTGAAGAGCGTGATGTCCTTGTCCGTGATCTTGCGGCCGGCGGCGAAGCGCTGCTTGCTGACCTTGGTGACGCGGATGCCCTGCCGCCGCAGGGTGGCGTGCACGACCGACTCGCCGGGCGCGCGCATCTCGCCGCGGATCTCCTTGCCGCCCTGGTTTTTGCCCTCCCAGAGGAAGGTGTATTCCTTGGCAAGGGCCGGCTTCCTCACCGTCTTCGCTGTGGCCATCGCGCTCCCTTCGCTTTCCTGCCTATGCGTTCGTGGTGTTCAGCACTTCTTCGAGGGAGGTCACCCCCTGCATGGCCTTGATCAGCCCCGAGCGCCGCAGATCGCGGACGCCCTCCCGCTGCGCCTGCGCGGCGATGTCCAGCGCCGTGCCGCCGGCCAGGATGATGCGCTGGATTTCCTCGGTCACCGGCATCACCTGGTAGATGCCGACCCGTCCCTTGTAGCCGGAGCCCTTGCAGCGGTCGCAGCCGCCCGGGCCGTAGAGGGTCCAGGTGTCGTCGATGTCGGCCTCCGTGAAGCCGGCGTCGAGCAGCGCCTCGGTCGGCGCGTCGAGCGGCACCTTGCACGTGCACAGGCGGCGCGCCAGGCGCTGCGCGGTGATCAGCAGCACGCTGGAGGCGATGTTGTACAGGGGCACGCCCATGTTCATCAGGCGGGTCAGCGTCTGCGGCGCGTCGTTGGTGTGCAGCGTCGACAGCACCAGGTGGCCGGTCTGCGCGGCCTTGACGGCGATCTCCGCCGTTTCCAGGTCGCGGATCTCGCCGACCATGATGATGTCCGGATCCTGACGGAGAAAGGACTTGAGCGCGGCGGCGAAGGTCAGGCCGGCCCGGTCGTCGACGTTGACCTGGTTGATGCCGGCGAGCGGGATTTCCGCCGGATCCTCGGCCGTCGAGATGTTGATGCCGGGCTGGTTGAGGATGTTCAGGCAGGTATAGAGCGAAACCGTCTTGCCGGAACCGGTCGGGCCGGTGACGAGGACCATGCCGTAGGGGCGGCCGATGGCGTCGAGCAGGTGTTCCTTCTGGTCCGGGTCGTAGCCGAGGGCGTCGATGCCGAGCGTGGCGCTGGCCGGATCGAGGATGCGCAGCACGATCTTTTCGCCGTGCAGGGTCGGCAGCGTGCTGACGCGGAAGTCGATGGCCCGGCTCTTGGACAGCACGAGCTTCATGCGGCCGTCCTGCGGCACGCGCTTCTCGGCGATGTTCAGGCGCGAGATGACCTTGATGCGCGAGGCGATCTTGTCCTTGATCACCAGCGGCGGCGTCGCCACCTCGCGCAGCGTGCCGTCGACGCGGAAGCGGATGCGGTAGAACTTCTCGTAGGGCTCGAAGTGGATGTCGGAGGCGCCGTCGTTGATCGCGTCGAGCAGCATCTTCTGGATGAACTTGACGACCGGCGCGTCGTCCACCTCGACGGCCAGGGCCTCGTCGGCGCTGGCCTGCGCCTCTTCGTCGCTGAATTCGAGGTTGATGTCCTCGCTGGCGAAGCTCTTCAGCGCCTCCTCGGCCGGCTCCGACAGCTTGGCCACCAGCGGCAGCAGCTTCGGTTCCTCGACGACGACCGGGTCGACGATCAGGCTGGTCTGGAAGCGGATCTCGTCGAGCGCCCGCAGGTTCGTCGGGTCGGCGGTGGCGATGGCCAGCCGGTTGCCGCGCTTGTGCAGCGGGATGACCTTGTGCGAGCCGATCAGCTTGCGGTCGATGGCGTTGGCCGGGATGTGCGCGTCGTCGAAGGCCGAGAGATCGAACAGCGGATAGCCGAAGGTCTCGGCGGCGAAGCCGGCGACCTCGAGCGCGGTCATCTTCCGCGCATTGGCGATCTGTTCGATCAGCGAGGTCCCGCTGGCCGCCGACTGCGCGAGCATGGCCTCCGCCTCCGCCTCCTTGAGGCGTCCGGCCTGGACCAGAGCGCGGGCGAGGCCGCTGAGGGGAGCCTGCTGCGGGTTTGCTGCCATAAGCTCGAAAATTCAAATGATTGTGCACGCCGGCGCGACCGGGGGGATGATGCTACGCGCTTCCCCCTTTGTAAAGAAAGGCGCGGCGGGCCTCAGCCGCCGGCGCGGCCGATGACGACTTCGAGGACGAAACGGCTGCCGATGTAGGCCAGGAGCAGCACCACGAAGCCGGCCACCGTCCAGCGCAGCGCCGTCCGCCCGCGCCAGCCGCGAGCGTGCCGGCCGACCAGCAGCGCGGCGAAGATGCCCCAGGAGACGAAGGCGAACAGGGTCTTGTGGTCGAGCGTCAGCGCCTTGCCGAAGATCTCTTCCGAGAAGAACGAACCGCTGACCAGCGCCGCGGTGAGCAGCAGGAAGCCGACCGCGATCATGCGGAAGAGCAACGCCTCCATGGTCAGCAGCGGCGGCAGGCTGGCCAGGCTCTTGGTCAGCGCGCGCTGGTGCAGCTTGCGCTCGGTGTAGCCCATGAACACCGCGTGCAGCGCCGACAGCGTGAACAGGCTGTAGGCGAGCATGGCGGCGATGAAGTGCAGGCGGAAGCCCCAGGTGCCGGCGTGCGTCAGCACGTGCGCCTCCGGGAAGACCACCGGCAGCGCCGTGCACGCCGCGGCCAGCGGCAGGACCATCGGCTGCAGGCCGTCCATGCGCGAACGGAAGCTTTCCAGCCAGTAGATGAAGACCGCCAGCCAGAGCATCAGCGAGAGCGCCAGGCTGAACGAGAACTGCATGGCGCCGGCGACGAACAGGCCGGTATAGAGCCCGAAGCCGTGCACCAGCAGGGTGCCGCCGATGGCGCTGCGCTCCCACTCCTGCATCGGCTGCGCGGCCAGCGGCTTGTCGGTCTCCTTCCAGCGCGTGCGCCAGAAGTGCAGGCCGAGCAGCGCGTAGAGGACGGCGGCCAGGATGTTGGGCAGAAGGTGCAGTAGAATGCCGGGCATCATTGAAGTTTACACCAAGCGGGATTGCGGATGCTCGACAACCTGACCCAGCGCCTTGCGCGCGTCATGAAGACCCTGAAGGGCGAGGCACGCCTGACGGAAGCCAACATTTCCGACGCCCTGCGCGAAGTGCGCCTGGCCCTGCTCGAAGCCGACGTGGCGCTGCCGGTGGTCAAGGATTTCATCGCCGCGGTCCGGGAAAAGGCCGTCGGCGAGGAAGTCGTCGGCTCGCTGACGCCGGGCCAGGCGCTGGTCGGCGTCGTGCACCGCGAGATGACCAAGATCATGGGCGAGGCCAACGTCGGCCTCGACCTGGCGACGCAGCCGCCGGCGGTGATCCTGATGGCCGGCCTGCAGGGCGCCGGCAAGACGACGACGGTCGGCAAGCTGGCGAAGTTCCTCAAGGACACGCAGAAGAAGAAGGTGCTCGTCGTCAGTTGCGACGTCTACCGCCCGGCGGCGATCGAGCAGTTGAAGACCGTGGCCGGCCAGGCCGGCGCCGACTTCTTCCCGTCGGCCACGACCGACAGGCCGGTGGACATCGCCCGCGCCGCGGTCGACTGGGCGAAGCGCCACTACCACGACGTGCTGCTGGTCGACACCGCCGGCCGGCTGGCGATCGACGAGGCGATGATGCAGGAGATCGCCGAACTGCACGCGGCGGTGAAGCCGATCGAGACGCTGTTCGTCGTCGACGCGATGCTCGGCCAGGACGCGGTGAACACGGCCAAGGCCTTCAACGACGCGCTGCCGCTGACCGGCGTCGTCCTCACCAAGCTCGACGGCGACGCCCGCGGCGGCGCCGCGCTGTCGGTCCGCCACGTCACCGGCAAGCCGCTCAAGTTCGCCGGCGTCGGCGAGAAGCTTTCCGGCCTGGAACCCTTCCACCCGGAACGGATGGCCTCGCGCATCCTCGGCATGGGCGACGTGCTGTCGCTGATCGAGGAAGCGCAGAAGGGCGTCGACGAGGAGAAGGCGCTCGCCTTCGCCAAGAAGCTCAAGTCCGGCAAGGGCTTCGACCTCAACGACTTCAAGGAGCAGATCGGCCAGATGCGCAAGATGGGCGGCATGGCCTCGCTGATGGACAAGCTGCCGGCGCAGTTCGCGCAGGCAGCCAGCCAGGTGGCGCCCGGCACCGAGGACAAGATGATCCGCCGCATCGAGGGCATCATCGATTCGATGACGCCGACCGAGCGCGCCAAGCCCGAGCTGATCAAGGCCAGCCGCAAGCGCCGCATCGCCACCGGCGCCGGCGTGCAGGTGCAGGAAGTGAACCGGCTGCTCAATCAGTTCGAGCAGACGCAGAAAATGATGAAGCAGTTCTCCAAGGGCGGCTTCGGCAAGCTGATGCGCGGCATGAAGGGGCTGATGCCCGGCGGCATGATGCGCTGAACTACGGCCGCGCCGGCGGCGCGTAGCCCCACTGCTTGTGCCAGGCGGCGCGCACCTTGTTCGGGTAGTCCGGGCGGCCGAGGCTGCCGTTGTAGCGGCCGAGCGCCCGGTACAGGTCGCCCTGCTCGATGTCGAGGTAGTGGCGCAGGATGGTGCAGCCGTAGCGGAGATTGGTCCGCAGGTGGAAGAGGTTGTCCTCCGAGCGGCCGATCAGTTGTACCCAGAACGGCATCACCTGCATGTAGCCGCGGGCGCCGGCGCTCGACACGGCGTATTTCCGGAAGCCGCTTTCCACCTGGATCAGGCCGAGCACCAGTTGCGGGTCGAGGCCGGCGCGCGTCGCCTCGTAGTGCACCGTGCGCAGCAGTTCCAGCCGGTATTCCTGGTCCGGCAGGCGCTTGCTCAGCCGCGCCGACATGACTTCCAGCCAGTCGACGGCGTCGATCGAATGCCTGAACGACGAGGTCGGCGGGCGCTTGTCGGATACCGCCTTCTGCAGCGAGGCCTGGACGCTGGCGGAGAGCGGTTCGTATTTCTGGGCGCCGGCGCTCGCCGTCGGTGAGGTGAGCGCCAGCAGCAGGGCAATCAGGGCGCCGTTCAGGCGCACAGTTTCTCCCCGAGGAAGGCGACCATGTCGCCGATCTCGATCATCTGCGCCTCGGCGTCGGTGCGCCCCTTGTATTCCAGCTTGCCCTCGCTGAGGCCGCGCTCGCCGACGACGACGCGGTGCGGCACACCGATCAGCTCCATGTCGGCGAACATCACGCCCGGCCGCTCGTTGCGGTCGTCGAGCACGACGTCGACGCCGGCCGCGCGCAGCGCCTCGTAGAGTTTGTCGGCGGCGGTTTTCACCGCCTCGCTCTTGGCGTAGCCCATGGGCACGATGCACACCGCGAAGGGCGCGATCGCCGCCGGGAAGACGATGCCGCGCTCGTCGTGGCCCTGCTCGATGGCGGCGCCGACGATGCGGCTGACGCCGATGCCGTAGCAGCCCATCTCCATGACCTGCGCCTTGCCGTTCTCGTCGAGGAAGGTGCACCCCATCGCTTCCGAATATTTCGTGCGCAGCTGGAAGATGTGGCCGACCTCGATGCCGCGGCAGAGGCCGAGCGTGCCCTTGCCGTCCGGCGACGGGTCGCCGGCGACGACGTTGCGGATGTCGGCGACGAGCGAGGGCTCCGGCAGGTCGCGGCCCCAGTTCACGTTCGTCAGGTGGAAGCCCTCGGCGTTGGCGCCGCAGACGAAGTCGTTCATCGCCGCCACCGTGCGGTCGGCGATGACGCGCACCGTCGCCGCGTCGACGCCGACCGGGCCGATGTAGCCGGGCTTGCAGCCGAGGAAGCGCTCGACCTCGGCATCCGTCGCAAAGCGGAACGGATCGAGGCCGGGCAGCTTGCCGGCCTTGACCTCGTTCAGATTGTGGTCGCCGCGCAGGAGCAGCAGCACGAATTCGTCGTCGTGCATCACGGCGATGGCCTTGACCGTCTTTTCCAGCGGCAATTTGAGGAAATCGGCGACGTCCTCGCAGCGGACGCGGTCCGGCGTCGCCACCTTGGCCATCGCCGCGCCGGCCGCGCCGCGCGGCGTCGCCGGCGCCAGCGCCTCGGCCAGCTCGACGTTGGCAGCGTAGTCCGAGTCCGGGCAGAAAGCGATGGCGTCCTCGCCGGAGTCGGCGAGCACGTGGAATTCGTGCGAACCGGTGCCGCCGATCGCGCCGGTGTCGGCGGCGACGGCGCGGAACTTCAGCCCAAGCCGCGTGAAGATGCGGCCGTAGGTGTCGTGCATGTTGCGGTATTCGCGTTCCAGATCCGCGAACGAGGCGTGGAACGAGTAGCCGTCCTTCATCAGGAACTCGCGGCCGCGCATGACGCCGAAGCGCGGCCGGATCTCGTCGCGGAACTTGCTCTGCACCTGGTAAAGGTGGACCGGCAACTGGCGGTAGCTCTTCACGTCCTTGCGCACGACGTCGGTGATCACTTCCTCGTGCGTCGGGCCGATGACGAAGTCGCGCTGGTGGCGGTCCTTGAAGCGCAGCAGCTCGGGGCCGTACTTCTCCCAGCGGCCGGTTTCCTGCCACAGCTCGGCGGGCACCACCGCCGGCATCAGCAGCTCGACGGCGCCGGCCCGGTTCATCTCCTCGCGCACGACGTTTTCCACCTTCCTCAGGATGCGCAGTCCGAGCGGCATCCAGGTGTAGATGCCGCCGGCCAGCCGCTTGATCAGGCCGGCGCGGAGCATCAGTTTGTGGCTGACGATCTCGGCGTCCGACGGGGCTTCCTTGAGGGTGGAGAGGAAGAACTGCGTGGTGCGCATGGCTTGCTCGCGAAATGAAATCGAAGCGGCGATTCTACTAGAGCGCGAACGGCCGTGGTGGGCGCAATCGCCGGCCCCGCTTTGCTTTCCAAGGGGCGGGAATTGTGGAAAAATTGAGCCAACTTACAATTTTTGCAGGAATCGACATGCTCGATCGTGAAGGCTATCGCCCGAACGTCGGCATCATTCTTTGTAACGCAAAGAACGAGGTTTTCTGGGGCAAGCGCATCAAGGAACACTCCTGGCAGTTTCCGCAAGGCGGCATCAAACGGGGCGAAACCCCGGAAGAAGCCATGTACCGGGAGCTGCACGAGGAGGTCGGTCTGCGCCCCGAGCACGTTCGCATTCTCGGCAGAACCCGGGACTGGCTGCGTTACGACGTGCCGATGCAGTGGATCAAGCGCGAATGGCGCGGCAGCTACAAGGGGCAGAAGCAGATCTGGTTCCTCTTGCGCCTCGTCGGCCGGGACAGCGACGTCTCGCTGCGCGCTTCCGATCACCCCGAGTTCGACGCCTGGCGCTGGAACTGCTACTGGGTGCCGCTCGACGTCGTCATCGAATTCAAGCGCGGCGTCTACGAGCAGGCGCTGAATGAACTGGCGCGCTACATCGACGCCGACCGGCGGCGCTCGCGGCAGCGCGAGCGCGCTTTCCCCGGTCGTCGCAACGCGGCCGCTGCCGGCGGAGGAGAAGAGCCGCATGGGGCATGACAACCATTGCTGCAGGCTGCTGCGCCAGGCCCTGCTGGCGGCGCTGATCGGCACGGCCTCCTGCGCCGCCGTCGCAGCAAGCGTGCCGGAGGATCTGGAATTGCTCCAGAAGAACATCCTCGGCGGCCGGGAGGACGCTTTCGAGGAGAAGGAGTGGGCGGAAGCGGAATCCCAACTGCCGCCGGCGCCGGTCGACGGAGATCTGGTTCCGATCGACGTCGGCTCCCGGACGGAGAACCGTTTCGCCGTGGATGTGCAGTCGGTGACCTACGGCGCGGACGATGTGATCCGCTACACGCTCGTCATCACGAGCTCGGGGGGCGTGCGCAACGTGACTTACGAAGGCATGCGCTGCGAGACGGCGGAAAGGCGGGTGTATGCCTTCGGCCGGCGGGACGGATCGTGGTCGAAGGCGCGCAAGAGCGAGTGGGTGCGCATCGTGGACAACAATCTCAATCGTCACCACGCGGCGCTGTTCAAGGATTATTTCTGCACGACCGGCGGATCCGTCAGCGACACCGCGGGCGCCCGTCGCGTCCTGGCGACGGGCAATCCGGCGGCGATCGCCCGCTGATCGCTCCGTCGAAACGCCGTCCCGCCGTCTGTGCGGGGAGAAGTAGCCGATTCGCTGGTCGTTCTCGCCCGGGAACCTGTCGGCGATGGAGAGGTCTGCGTCGTACATGACATTTCCGTCGATCCGACCGCGGCGATGAAGCGGGTCGGTGAAGGGCAAGGACAATGAATCTGGATCGTCTGATCGTCGAATTCGACAAGGCCCTGCGGGCGGTCGCCCTCTCTGCCGCCAGCCGTCGCCCGAACCCCGCCGCGGACCTTCCTGAGGCCGATCTTTCCGAGCGCGAGCGCCGCCACGCCGCGGCCTTGATGCGCGTGAACCATGTCGGGGAGATCTGTGCGCAGGCGCTCTATCAAGGGCAATCGGTGACTTCGCGCACGCCTTCGCTGCGCGTGGAACTCGCGCAGGCGGCGCAGGAGGAGACCGAGCATCTGGCCTGGACGGAGGCGCGGATCGCCGAACTGGGCGGGCGCAAGAGCCTGCTCAATCCGCTCTGGTACGGCGGTGCCCTGGCGATCGGGCTGGCCGCGGGAGCGGGCGGGGACCGCTGGAATCTGGGTTTTCTGGCCGAGACGGAGCGGCAGGTCGGCGCGCACCTCGACGGTCACCTGAAACGCCTGCCGGCGGCCGATCGCCGTTCCCGGGCGATCGTCGCGCAGATGCGGAGCGACGAACTGGCCCATGCGGCCGCGGCCGTCCGCCTCGGTGCGGCCGAACTGCCGCGGCCCGTCGGCATGGCGATGCGGGTCGCGTCCGGCTTCATGACGCGGCTTGCCTACTACCTGTAGCCGGCGTCTGGCCCCGGCCGGTTCGTATCAGGCTTCGACGATTTCGAGGTCGTAGGTGATCTCGGCCGTCTTGGCGAGCATGATCGACGCCGAGCAGTATTTTTCCTTGGAGAGTTCGATCGCCCGCTTCACGACGTCCTGACGCAGGTTGCGGCCGGTCACGGTGAAATGGAAGTGAATGCGCGTGAAGACCTTCGGATCGCTCTCGGCGCGCGTGGCGTCGAGCGAGACCTCGCAGCCGGTCACGTCGTGCCGCCCCTTTCTCAGTATCAGCACCACGTCGAAGGCGGTGCAGCCGCCGGTTCCTGCCAGCAACAGTTCCATCGGCCTCGGCCCGAGGTTGCTGCCGCCGGCTTCGGGGGCGCCATCCATGATCAGCGTGTGGCCGCTGGCCGTGTGCGCTTCGAACGACACGCCCTCGCCGGCCCACCTCACCTTGCATTCCATCATCTGTTCCTGCCAAAAACTCAAAATTCTATCGGTAGAGGGGGCGCTTGCCAAAATTGCCGTGCTGCGATGCAGCAAATCAGACCTGGGCAAAACTCCAATATCGCGCCGTGACATTTAACCATTGGTGAAACAATTTTGTTTTTGTTTATTTTTATATTGATTTTTAAAGATAAATCGACATATAGATTTTATGTATCTATGCATAACCACTGTCCTAGTGCAATGCACAAATAGCCCTTGCTTTTGGTCTTCATCCGGCGCATACTTCGTTCAACCTGACGTTTGATCTGCACGAACAGCGCGATTTGAATGTCTTCAGCTTGTCTCCTCCACCCTCCTCCTTTGGTGTGGATTTAGCGCGACTCCATGTGAGTCGCGCTTTTTTTTGCACGTGTGCGCGTGATTTGTTTGACAGTCTTCTGCGGACTGGCATAGAATGCGCGGCTTTCCGTTATCAAGGCTCGAACAAGAGGGCGCCAATGAAGACATTTTCCGCCAAGCCACATGAGGTGACGCGCGAGTGGTTTGTGGTTGATGCCACCGACAAGGTGCTCGGCCGCCTCGCTACCGAAATCGCTCACCGCCTGCGCGGCAAGCACAAGGCGATCTATACGCCGCACGTCGATACCGGCGATTTCATCGTCGTGGTGAACGTCGACAAGATCAAGGTCACCGGCAACAAGGCCGAGGACAAGAAATACTTCCGCCACTCCGGCTACCCGGGCGGCATCTACGAGACCAACTTCGCCAAGCTGCAGCAGCGCTTCCCGTCGCGCATCCTGGAGAAGGCCGTGAAGGGCATGCTGCCGAAGGGACCGCTCGGCTACGCCATGCTCAAGAAGATGAAGTGCTACGCCGGCGGCGCGCATCCGCACAGCGCGCAGCAGCCGAAAGTTCTGGAAATCTAAGGGGCGTCAGAATGGCTGAAAACTATTTCTACGGTACCGGCCGTCGCAAGAGCGCGGTCGCCCGTGTCTTCATGAAGCGCGGCAGCGGCGCCATCGTCGTCAATGGCAAGCCGATCGACGTCTTCTTCTCCCGCGAGACCGGTCGCATGGTCGTCCGCCAGCCGCTCGAACTGGTCGAGCATCTGAACACCTTCGACATCATGGTGAACGTCGACGGCGGCGGCGAGTCCGGCCAGGCCGGCGCCGTGCGTCACGGCATCACCCGTGCGCTGATCGAATACGATGTCGCGCTCAAGCCCGCCCTGTCGAAGGCCGGTTTCGTCACGCGCGACGCGCGCGAGGTCGAGCGTAAGAAGGTCGGCCTGCACAAGGCGCGCCGTCGCAAGCAGTTCTCGAAGCGCTAAGCGCCTTCGTGCGATCGGAAAAGCCGCCTGCGGGCGGCTTTTTTGTTTTTCGGGCGAGCGGCGATTATCATTGCGGGTCTGTCGAGGAGAACGGTAATGATCAAGGTGGGTATCGTTGGCGGGACCGGTTATACCGGGGTCGAACTCTTGCGCTTGTTGGCCCAGCACCCGGAGGTCGAGCTGCGCGCGATCACGTCCCGCGGCGAGGCCGGCACCGGCGTCGCCGACATGTTTCCCAGCCTGCGCGGGCGAGTCGATCTGAATTTCGAGGATCCGGCCAAGGCCGATCTGGCGGCGTGCGACGTGGTCTTCTTCGCCACGCCGAACGGCGTGGCGATGCAGCAGGCGCCGGCCCTGCTCGAGCGCGGCGTCCGCGTCGTCGACCTCGCCGCCGATTTCCGCATCTCGGACATCGCCGAGTGGGAAAAGTGGTACGGCATGCGGCACGCCTGTCCGGAGTGGGTCGAGCGGGCGGTCTACGGACTGCCCGAGGTCAACCGGGCGGTCATCCGTGAAGCGCGCCTCGTCGCCAACCCCGGGTGTTATCCGACGGCGGTCCAACTGGGCTTCATGCCGCTCGTCGAGGCTGGCGTCGTCGACCGCGATCATCTCGTCGCCGACGCGAAGTCGGGCGTGTCCGGCGCCGGTCGGAAGGCGGAGACGCATATCCTGTTCTCCGAGGCTTCGGACAACTTCAAGGCCTATGGCGTGCCCGGGCACCGTCACCTGCCCGAGATCCGTCAGGGGCTGGCGCGGATGGCCGGACAGCCGGTCGGCCTGACCTTCGTGCCGCACCTGACGCCGCTGATTCGCGGCATTCATGCGACGCTCTACGCGCGAATCACCAAGGAGGCCGATTTCCAGTCGCTGTTCGCGTCGCGCTATGCGGATGAGCCGTTCGTCGACGTGCTGCCGCCGAAATCGCATCCGGAAACCCGCTCCGTCCGCTCGGCCAACGTCTGCCGTATCGCCGTGCATCGCCCGCAGGATGGCGACACGCTGGTCGTCCTGTCGGTGATCGACAACCTCGTCAAGGGGGCTGCGGGGCAGGCGGTGCAGAATATGAACATCATGTTCGGAATCGAGGAGAAGACCGGGTTATGGCAGCTCCCGGTGCTGCCCTGAGACTCAGGCGCCTTCGCCAGCGCTTCGGAATCAGCGCGCCGAAGGTGGCGGTGCGCACGCAGGTCGCCTGGCACTGGCGCGCGCTAGCGGCCGTCGTCGTCCTGTCTATCTCTCTGGCCTCTGCGGCCTGGATCTACGATGCCGGGCGCCGGATCGCCGGTTTCGACAGCCAGAGCAGCGCGCAGGCGCTGGCCGAATTGCAGGCCCGCGTCGCCGAGCTGGAGGCGGAGCTGTTGGCCGTTCGCGGCGTGGCCAGTACCGCCGACAGCAATCTGAAGATCGAGCGCGTCGCCCAGCAGCAACTGGCGCAGCAGGTGAAGGTGCTCGAGGCCGAGAACGCAGCGATGAAGCAGGATCTCGCCTTCTTCGAGGGGCTTGTCCCCGGCGCCGGTGGCAGCGAGCCGGGTCTGCGCATCAACCGCTTCCGTATCGAACCGGACGTCCAGACCGGCGCTTACCGCTACCGGATGCTGCTGGTGCATAACGCCACGCGGCAGCAAAAGGAGTTTCGCGGCGAACTGCGGTTTTTCGTGACGGTGCGGCAGGGGGGCAAAGATGCTATGATCAGCCTCCCGCCCGAGGGCGACGCGAGCGCGCGGCGTTACCAATTGGAAGTGCGGAATTTCCACCGAGCGGAAGGAATCTTGCCGGTCCCTCCCGGGGCCGTCCTGAAGAGTGTCGAGGTGCACGTCCTCCAGGAAGGAGTGGTTCGTACCCGGCAGACGATCAACCTCTGAGAGGAGGCGTTGCGATGTTCGGCAAGAATAAAAGTAGCAAACCGCAAAGCAAGATCGACAGCCTGATCGGCGCCGGGACGCGTATCGAAGGCAACGTGACGTTTACCGGCGGGCTGCGCGTCGACGGCGAGGTGAAGGGCAACGTCTGCGCCGAGAAGGGCGTCGCCAGTACGCTGATGGTCAGCGAGCACGCCAGGATCGAGGGCAAGATCGACGTCGCTCACCTCGTCATCAACGGCACCGTCGTCGGTCCGGTGAGCGCCAGCGATTCGCTTGAACTTCAGCCGAACGCGCGTGTCACAGGCGATGTCGAATACCATCACCTCGAAATGCAGCAGGGCGCCGTGGTGCAAGGGCGCCTCGTCCATCAGACGAACGCGCGTACCGTCGAATTGAAGCTTGCGTCGAGCGCGAATTGAGTCACTTCTGATTTGGCGATTGCCAGGAGCAAAGTATGAACGCAGTTACCGAAATGCCGTCCCCGTTCATTTTCACCGATGCGGCGGCCAGTAAGGTCAAGGAACTCATCGAGGAAGAGGGCAACGCCGATCTCAAGCTGCGCGTTTTCGTGACCGGCGGCGGATGCTCTGGCTTCCAGTACGGCTTCACCTTCGACGAGGTGATGAACGAGGATGATACGACGCTTGAAAAGAACGGCGTCACCCTGCTCGTCGATCCGATGAGCTACCAGTATCTGGTCGGCGCCGAGATCGACTACACCGAGGGCATCGAGGGGTCGCAATTCGTGATCAAGAACCCGAACGCCTCGTCGACCTGCGGCTGCGGATCCTCGTTCTCTGCCTGACCGTACCCGCAGGAATGAAAAAGGCGACCGCCCGGTCGCCTTTTTTTCTGCCTTGCCGCTTTGCGCCGCCTAGTTCGCCGCGACCTGCATTCTCGACTCGATACTCATCTGGAGGTGGGCGCGCAGCGGCTCCGTCAGGTTCCGGAAGCGGGCGATCTCCGCCGGATTCAGCGGCGGCGCAGAGGGCATGGTGACGGCCAGCGGATTGACCTGCTGGTTCCGGACCCGGAATTCGTAGTGGAGATGCGGCCCCGATGCCAGCCCGGTCTGGCCGACGTAGCCAATGGTATCGCCCTGGGCGACGCGCGTGCCCTTGCGGATGCCTGCGACGAAACCATTCAGGTGCCCGTAGGCGGTCGAATAGGCGCCGTGGTGGCGGATGATCACGAGGTTGCCGTAGCCGCCTTGGCGGCCGGCGAATTCGACGGTTCCGTCGGCGACGCTGCGCACCTTGGTGCCGATCGGCGCACCGTAGTCCACGCCCTTGTGCGCCCGCCAGGTCTTGAGCACGGGGTGGAAGCGGTTGGTCGTGAAGCCCGAGGTCACGCGCGAGAATTCGAGCGGTGAGCGCAGGAAGGCCTTGCGCAGATTTTTCCCGTCGGCAGTGTAGTAGCCGCCCTGCCGGTTGCCTTCGCCACCATACCAATAGGCCTGGTAGGTCTTCTGGTCGTTCGTGAATTCCGCCGCAAGAATGCGGCCGCCGCGGATCGGCTGCCCGCGCTGGTAGAGCATCTCGTAGACCACGCTGAAGCGGTCGCCCTTGCGCAGGTCGCGGTGAAAGTCGATGTCGCCGCCGAAGATGTCGGCGAGCTGTGTGGCGATGTTGTCGGGAATACCGGCTGCATCGGTTGCGCCGAACAGCGAATAGCGGATTTCGCCGGAGCGGACGTCCGTGCGCACCTCGAGGGCGACCTCCTCCTCGCGCGCCTGCAGCCCGCCCTCTCCTCGCGTCACCGTGAGCAGGGCATCCTTGCCGTTGACCGGGAAGTGCAGCGCGAGGAGCTCACCGCTTTCCGTCGTGCGCGCCGTCACCTGTTTGCCGGGGCGCAACTGGCGTGCGATGAGCTGGGCGGTGCCGTCGGTGCGGATGAAGTCGAATGCTTCCTTGTCGTCGATGCCCAGCCGGGCGAACAGGTTGGCTAGTGTGTCGCCGCGCTGTACGGTTTCCTCGCGGAGGAAGCCGTGCTCGGTCCCGGGAATGACGGCGACGGAGGGGGTTGCCAGTCGCTCGACGACCGTCTGCAGGGTGACCTGCGAGGCATCTCGCGGCGGTGCGACGGCGAATGCGGTGACCACGCCGAAGCACGATGCGACGGCCAGGCCGACGGCTGCCCGCCGGTGGCGGGAGAGGCGTTCGATCGCGCGTTGCGATTGCGCTAGAATGCGGCTCTTTTGACTGTTCACTGGCGCCGGCACCGGAAAATAATCGCGGCAGTGTAACAAAAATTTAACCGGGCAAGTACCGGATGCATCAATCCTTGGGGTAGGTCATGCGCACACTGGAAGAGTCTCTGGAATTGATCAAGCGAGGCGCCGACGAACTGCTGATCGAGGCCGACCTGATCGAAAAACTGAAGAGCGGCCGTCCTCTGCGGGTCAAGGCGGGCTTCGACCCGACGGCGCCGGATCTGCACCTGGGGCATACGGTGCTGATCAACAAGATGCGCCATTTCCAGGAACTGGGGCATCACATCATGTTCCTGATCGGCGACTTCACCGGCATGATCGGCGACCCGAGCGGCAAGAATGTGACCCGCCCGCCGCTCTCCCGCGAGCAGATTCTCGACAATGCCCGCACCTATCAGGAGCAGGTGTTCAAGATTCTCGATCCCGAGCGCACCGAAATCTGCTTCAACTCGACTTGGTTCGAACCGATCGGCGCCGCCGGCATGATCAGACTGGCTGCCCTGCACACCGTGGCGCGAATGCTCGAACGCGACGATTTCTCGAAGCGCTACGCCAACGGGCAGCCGATCGCCATTCACGAATTCCTCTATCCCCTGTGCCAAGGCTACGATTCCGTCGCCATGCGTGCCGATGTCGAACTCGGCGGCTCCGACCAGAAGTTCAATCTGCTGGTCGGCCGCGAGCTGCAGAAGCATTACGGCCAGGCGCCGCAGTGCGTGCTGATGATGCCGCTGCTGGAGGGGCTCGACGGTGTAAACAAGATGTCGAAGTCCCTGGGCAACTATGTGGGGATCAGCGAGCCGCCGCGTGAAATCTTCGGCAAGCTCATGTCCGTATCCGACGTTCTCATGTGGCGTTACTACGATCTGCTGTCCTTCCGCGGCAGCGCGGAGATCGCCGGCTTGCGCAGGGAAGTGGCCGACGGCCGGAATCCGCGCGATGTGAAAGTGATGCTGGCGCAGGAGATCGTCGCCCGCTTCCATGGACAGAAGGCGGCCGAGGACGCGCTCACCGACTTCGAGGCGCGCTTTCGTCAGGGAGCGATCCCCGACGACATCCCACAGGTCGTCATTCCGCTGCAGACGCCGGCGCCGACCATCGTGCAGGTGCTGAAGCAGGCCGGCCTGACGGCCAGCACCTCGGAGGCCATGCGCATGATCGAGCAGGGCGGGGTCAAGGTCGACGGCGTCAAGGTCGAGGACAAGGGGCTCGTGCTGGGGGGCGACAAGCCCCTGGTGCTGCAGGTCGGCAAGCGCAAGTTTGCACGGATCGAGTTCCGCTGATCGTTGCGGATCAAGGAGTTATGAGTTTTTCGAGAAATCTTTCGAAAAATCGACAAACGAGGTGTTGACGGTGCTGCCGGGGTCTGTATAATGCGCATCTTTCGCTGCTTCGGCGGCGGACAAAAACGCAAATTAATCAAATAGTTATGGTTTTTGCGTTTTGCTTGTGCAGGCGGGTCGCTCTTCTGAAAAAGTTTTCAAAAAGAGTTGACGCAAGAAACAAAGCCTGTACAATGCGCAGCTTCGCTGATGAGGCGAAGCGGCAAATCGATAGCAACTCATTGATTTGCAAGCTCTTTAAAAACAGGACAACCGATAGGTGTGGGTGCTTGGTCTGGTTGTGAGCCGTCCGAATGGATGGCGATGCAATTAAATTGAGTGCTCGCACGAAGTAGCAAGGTTT
>JACFMQ010000019.1 GCA_019455325.1 Rhodocyclaceae bacterium
CGTCTTCCACTCTTTCAAGGTTAACACCTGAGCAGGTTTTTACTGGGTCATTACAATGGCGAGGTGCTGATGGCGCGGAGAACGGTGGGGATGCGTGTTCCATCCGCGCCAAGAAGAAAACCGACAGGGTGTGAGACCGTCGGTTTTCTTCATGGTTAGATGCGTGCCGAAGCTGGCATATCTGCGAAGCTGAAAGATGTCTTGTTAAACGAAAAACGAAGGCGTTCCGCCCTTATATTAGCAAGCTAGAACTGACCTCTGCATATGCCGAAAAACTGAGAAACAATAGGAGAGCCAAGGATTGAGTTGTGCCTCGTATCTGCCATAAGGTATGTCCGAGCGGTACGCTCCGTAGAAGCGTATACCGTTGTGACAACGATGCCACCGCTGCTCAACTTTTCAACAAACGTTACACCGGCTGCCGTGACCAACATTCCGACAATGCTTGAGCCACCTGGACCACTAAGCCGTGCAGTACCTGCCGTCTGATTCAATTCACTGAACGTGAAGGTAATTTCGTTATTTGAGGGGCTAGTGATCGGATTTTGGCCTTTCCACTCGGTCACGGCACCGGGGCCAGCCTGACACACTAAAGCTCTGGCATTCTGTGGAGCCTCTGCCAAGGCAAGACTGGCCGAAGTTACTGATGCGGCAATAACAGCGATGCGAAGCCTCTGGCTATTCATAAACATGAGCGCCCTAATTCACACCGCCGATAGACAGAGCCTCCTCTCATAGCGTTAGCCATTGCCTTTACTTCTTCGACTGGCTATCAAGGTACTGCTGCCAGAGGTCTTTCACCGTCTTTCCGTCATCAGTAATCCAGTGAGCAGGCCCCCGGACTGAATTGCTCTTGAAACCCGCCTGACCAAGCAGTTGTCGAGCAAGATTGCTCATGGAATACCGTTGCCCGTTGTAGATCAGATCTGCGCCCAAGACAGAAGCCGAAACTTTCTGTACGCGCTTGCCTTGATAGTCGATGAGATACAACTTCTGGTTATTTCGGAGAACTCCCGTTTGGGTTAGCAACTGTAAATTGGCTTTAGGGGCTTTACTTCGCACAGCGGCAATAGCTAGGCTCTCGGCGAGAAGTGCATCAAGGTCAACGTCGGAGGCTACCGGCGATTTTTTTTGGGGTTGGGCCTTTGAGACATCAAGGCCAAGCAGCCGCCGAAGAGTTGAGTTCGGGGTATCAACGAATGGCCGAGCGTTCTTTTGCAGGTAGGCAAAGACGTCGGTATCGATCTCGATAGTTTGCATTCCATCATTCCTTTCTTAACACAAGACAGAATAAGAATCGCACATCGGCTTTTCTTATGTCAAGAATAAGAATGAACTGGCGGTGGTGCCGGCGAACAGCTTCAATTAGCCTGCCGTTCAACGAAACTTCCGTACTACTCAGGCCGCACTCGCCGTCTGCAGATCGAGCAGCATGTCGTCGATGAGATCGTTCATGTCGGCATCGGCCAGACCGAAGAAGGCCTGGACGCGGCCGCGCGCCGCCGGCCACTGGCCTTCCTCGCGCGTGCGCAGGTGGAGCGAGGCGACGTGCTCGGCGATGGCGCAGATGGCGATCAGCGCGCAGACCTCGTCGGGCAGGCGGGCCGGCGACTGCGGGTCGAGCACCTCGTAGTTGTGGTGCGCGCGGATGGCCTCGCAGAGCGTTTCGGAAAGCCCCCAGGTGCGGGCGAGCAGATAGCCGACGACCGGGTGGCTGGTGCCGTGCTTCGCCTCCTCGACGGCGAGCAGGCCGAGGCCGCTTTCCGCGTTGGCCGCGATCAGCGTCTGGCGGTAGTCGGGGAAGCGCCGCATCAGCAGCGGAATGCCGCAGTCGTGGAAGAGACCGAAGCAATAGGCGGTTTCGCGCTTCGTGCCGGGCAGGCGACAAGCGAGGTCGGCGCAGAGATCGGCACAGAGGGCGGCGCTGTCCCAGTAGCGGTCGAGGCGGGGGCCGCCGGCATCGAGCGACTTCTTCAGCAGCTCGCCGGCAACGAGGTCGAAGATGCGGCCGAAGCCGAGAATCTGCAGCGCCTCGTTGATCGAGCCGACGTCGCGGCCGGTGCCGAAGGCCGGCGAGTTGACCAGGCGCATGACGGCGCCGGCGAGGCCGACGTCGCGGCTGATCAGGCGCGCCACCCTGGCGGCGTTGGCGGCCTCCTTGCGCAGTTCGCGCTGCAGTTCGCCGACCACGGCGGGGCACGGCGGCACGTCGAAGCGCTTGATCAGCGAGTCCAGTTCGGAAAGGGTGTCCATGATTCTTCTTTTGGGCTGGTTCGCGGGCGGCACGGCGACCGGGGGAGCGGCCGCAGGCCCGGCTGCACCGGTGTTCCCGCCGGCAACGGGTAGACCGTACCACGCCTTCGGCGGCGGCCCAAGTATGCATAAGGTCATAGGCGGCGGGCGGACATGCCGCCCGGCCGCCGTCACTAGGCGTTCAGGCCGGTGATGATCAGCAACTCGGCCTCGTGCGCGGCGACCGGGCGGGAATGGAGGAAGCCCTGGCTGTATTCGACGCCCATGGCGGCGAGGAGGTCGGCCTGCACGGCCAGCTCGACGCCCTCGCAGACCACGTCGCGGCCGAGCTTGTGGGCGAGGTGCACGATGGTCTCGACGAAGTGCCGGTCGGTCGGGTTCCGGTGCATGTCGGCGATGAAGGAACGGTCGATCTTGAGCGTGTCGATCGGCAGGCGGTGCAGGTAGCTGAGCGAGGAGTAGCCGGTGCCGAAATCGTCGAGCAGCAGGCGGATGCCCATCGCGCGCAGGCGCTCGAGGACGGCGACGACGGCGCCGGCGCCCTCCATCATCGCGCTCTCGGTGATCTCCAGCTTGAGCAGCGCGGCCGGCAGGCCGCTCTCGGCGAGGCTGGCGGCGACGTCGTCGACGAGCGTGGGGTGTGCGAGCTGGCGGGCCGACAGGTTGACGCTGACCGACAGCGGCGGATGCTCGGGAAAGCGCAACTGCCAGTCGCGCGCCCGGCGGCAGGCCTCGCGCAGCATCCAGCGGCCGAGCGGAACGATGAGGCCGGACTCCTCGGCGATCGGGATGAACTCGATCGGCGAGATCAGCCCCTTCTTCGGGTGGCGCCAGCGGGCCAGGGCCTCGAAGCCGACCAGGCGCCGGTCGGCGAGGGCGACGATGGGCTGGAAGTAGGCCTCGAACTGGCCGCCGTCGAGGGCGTGCCGCAGGTCGATCTCCAGCGCCATGCGCTGCACCGCGCGGTCGTGCATCCGCTTGTCGAAGAGCACGTAGTTGCCGCCGCCGTGCGCCTTCGCCTGCACCATCGACAGATTGGCGTCGCGCAGGATGCCGTCCGGCGCGAGCGGCGCGTCGCCGCTGACGACGATGCCGAAGGAGACGGTGATGAACACCTCGTGGCCGTCGAGCGAAAAGGGCATCACCAGCTTCTGCTGGATGCGGTCGACGACGAGCAGCGTGGCGCCGACGTCGCGGATGTCTTCGAGCAGGATGCCGAATTCGTCGCCGGCCAGCCGCGCCACCATGTCGGTCGGCCGCACCGCGTCGCGCAGCACGCCGGCGACGCTCATCAGCAGCAGGTCGCCCATGCGGTGGCCGAGGCTGTGATTGACCACCTTGAAGCGGTCGATGCCGCAGTGCAGGACGGCGAAGTTCAGGTCCTTGCGCCGCTCGCGCCGGTGCAGCGTGTGTTCGATGCGGTCGAGGAACAGGCTGCGGTTGGGCAGCCCGGTCAGGCCGTCGACGAACATGTCCGGCAGGTGCGCGCCCTCGCCGCGCAGGTCGACCGCGGTCTCGTGCGCCGAGGCGTAGCAGGCCCGCCGCGCGGCGTCGAAGCTGACGTTCCAGATGATGCCGAGGCAGGAGCCGTCGACGCGGCGGCAGCGGGCGGAAAAGCGCAGCGTCGGATTCTCCGCGCTGAGGCCGGCGAGCTTCTCGGCGACAGCGGCCCGGTCGTCGGCGTGCAGCAGGTCGAGGAAGCTCTCCGGCAACGCCTCCTGCCGCTCGTAGCCGAGCGTTTCCAGCCAGGCGTCGCTGATCAGGTGCAGCCTCAGATCCTCGCCGAAAACCAGGAGAAAGGTTTCCGGGAGCTTGAAGAAGAAGCTCTCGAGCGGTGTCGTTTCCTGCCGGGCCCGGTACATGCCGTCGTTTTTTCGCTTGTCGTCGTTGCCGGCGGCGGGCCGCCGGGATCCGGACCGAAGCCTGCGCTTCCCCCCGCCCGGAGATATACCGGAATCATAGCACCGGCGACGGACCGCCGGCCGGCCTCACTCGTCGTCGTCGCCCGACTTGTGCTGCGCGGTCAATTGCTGCTGCACGTTCGGCGGCACCGGCGCGTAGTGGCTGAAGGCCAGGCTGTAGCTGCCCTGGCCGCCGGTCAGCGACTTCAGCCGCGACTGGTAGTCGTTCAGCTCGGCGAGCGGCACCTGGCCGCTGATCGCCGTCATGCCGCCGCGCTGGCCGGTGCCGGTGACGTGGCCGCGCTTGCCGGCGAGGTCGCCGGCGAGGTCGCCGATGGCCGCTTCCGGCGCCAGGATCTCGATGTCGACGACCGGCTCCAGCACGATCGGCCGCGCCTCGCGCACCGCCGCCATCGCCGCCTTGCGGCCGGCGGTGAAGAAGGCGACCTCCTTGCCGTCGACCGGGTGCGTCTTGCCGTCGAACACCGTGACGCGCACGTCCTCGACCGGGAAGCCGGCGATGACGCCGTCGGCGAGCGCCTGCCTGACGCCCTTCTCGACCGCCGGCATGAAGGTGCCGGGAATCGCCCCGCCCTTGACCACGTCGACGAACTCGAAGCCGGCGCCGCGTTCGAGCGGTTCGACCTTCAGCGCCACCTCGCCGAACTGGCCGGCGCCGCCGCTCTGCTTCTTGTGCCGCCAGGTGGTCTCGGCAAAGCCGGTGATCGTCTCGCGGTACGGGATGCGCGGCGGCCGGGTGTCGAGTTCGAGCCGGTACTGCTGCGCCATCTTGGCCAGCTTGGCCTTGAGGTGCATGTCGCCGAGGCCGCGGATCACCGTCTCGTTGGTCGTCGGGTGGCGCTCGACGCGGAAGGTCGGGTCTTCCGCCGCCAGCTTGCCGAGGATGTCGAAGAGGCGCTGCTCGTCACCCTTCTTCTTCGTCTCGACGGCCAGCCCGGCCATCGGCAGCGGGAATTCGAGCGCCTTCAGGTGGATGTGGTCCTCGTCGTGCGAGTCGTGCAGCACGCTGTCGAACTCGATCTCGTCGACCTTGGCGACGGCGCCGATTTCGCCCGGCAGCAGCGCGTCCACCTCGATCGTGTCCTTGCCCTGCAGGCGGTAGAGGTGCGTCACCTTGAACGGCCGCTTGCCGTCGCCGACGAAGAGCTGCTGCTCCTTCCTGAGCGTGCCCTGATGCACGCGGAAGACGCCGATCCTGCCCATGTACGGATCGACGACGACCTTGAAGACGTGCGCCAGCACGTGCTTTTCCGGGTCGGGCTCGGCATGGAAGGCGGCCGCCGGCCCACCGGGTTCGCCGCGCCAGAACGGCGGCGGGTTGCCCTCGGCCGGGTTCGGCGCGAGTTTCGCCAGCGCGTCGAGCAGTTCGCGCACGCCGGCGCCGGTCTTCGCCGAGACGAACAGGATCGGGATCAGATGGCCTGCGCGCAGCGCCTTCTCGAACGGCGCGTGCAGCGCCTCGGGGCTGGGATCGGCGCCGTCCTCCAGGTACTTCGCCAGCAGGTCCTCGTCCTCCTCGACGATCTGGTCGATCAGCGCGCGGTGCGCGGCGGCGACCGACGCGAAGTCGGCGTCGCCGTCGTCGTGGCCGAGCACCTCGACGACGTCGTGCCGGTCGTGCGCCGGCAGGTCGAGGAGCATGCAGGCCGTGCCGAAGCGTTCGCGGATCTCGCCGACCAGCTTTGGCAGGTCGAGGTTGTCGCAGTCGATCTTGTTGATGACGATCATCCGGCACAGCCCGCGCTCGCCGGCCCACTTCATCATGCGCTCGGTGGCAAGCTCGATGCCGGTCTGCGCGTTGACCACGACGAGCGCGGTGTCCACCGCCGCCAGCGCGCCGATCGCCTGTCCGGCGAAGTCGGGATAGCCGGGCGTGTCGGCGAGGTGCACGCGCACGCCGGACCACTCGAAGCCGGTCAGGGCGCTCGTCAGCGAATGGCCAAGCTCCTTTTCCAGCGGGTCGAAGTCGCAGACGGTGCTGCCCTTCTCGACGCTGCCTTTCGCGGCGATGGCGCCGGCGGCGGCGAGCAGCGCCTCGGCCAGCGTCGTCTTGCCGGCGGCGCCGTGGCCGACGAGGGCGACGGCGCGGATGTCGGCGGGTGTCAGGCTTGCCATGTTTTTCTCCCTGCGAGTGGTTTCCGAAACGATTCTACTCCCGCCCCGGCAGGCCGTGCGCAGGCCGCCCATGCTACAATCCGGCCCCCAATCCATTGATCTTTAAACCAATGTTCTCAGGCATCGTGGCCGCCGTCGGCCGCATCACCCATCTTTCCGCCCGCGCCGACGAGAAGAACACCGTCCGCCTGACCGTCGAGGCCGGCGCGCTCGGTCTCGACGACGTCGCGCTCGGCGATTCGATCGCCTGCAACGGCGTCTGCCTGACCGTGGTCGAGAAGGAAGGCAATCATTTCCGCGTCGACGCCTCGCCGGAGACGCTCTCCTGCACCGCCGGCCTCGCCGCGCCGGGCGAGATCAATCTGGAGAAGGCGCTGCGCGTCTCCGACCGTCTCGGCGGCCACCTCGTCTCCGGCCACGTCGACGGCGTCGGCGAGGTGCTGCGCTTCGACGCCGTGGGCGACAACCGCCTGCTCGAAATCCGCGCGCCGCAGGCCCTGGCCCGGTACATCGCGCGCAAGGGGTCGATCACCGTGAACGGCGTCAGCCTGACGACCAACGACGTCGCCGGCGCCGACTTCACGATCAACCTGATTCCGCACACGCTGCAGAACACCACCTTGCGGCTGCTCGCGCCCGGCGCCAGGGTCAACCTCGAAGTCGACCTGATCGCCCGCTACTGCGAGCGCCTGTTGAACCCGGAGGCATGATGGCACCGACCCTGACCGGCATTTCCCCGATCGAGGACATCCTCGCCGACATCGGCGCGGGCAAGATGGTCATCCTCGTCGACGAGGAAGACCGCGAGAACGAAGGCGACGTCATCGTCGCCTCGGAGTTCGTCACGCCCGAGGCGATCAACTTCATGGTCACGCACTGCCGCGGCCTCGTCTGCCTGACGCTGACCGAGGAACGCTGCAAGCGCCTCGGCCTGACGCAGATGGCGCGCGACAACAAGACGCCCTACGGCACCGCCTTCACCGTTTCGATCGAGGCCGCCGAGGGCATCACCACCGGCATCTCGGCCGCCGACCGCGCGCGCACCGTGCAGGCGGCGGTGGCGAAGGACGCGACGCCGGACGACATCGTCCAGCCCGGCCACATCTTCCCGATCATGGCGCGTTCCGGCGGCGTGCTGGTGCGCGCCGGCCACACCGAGGCCGGCTGCGACCTGGCCGCGCTCTCGGGTCTGGAACCGTCGTCGGTGATCTGCGAAGTGCTGAACGAGGACGGCACGATGGCCCGCCTGCCCGAGCTGATCGAGTTCGGCCGCCGGCACGGGCTGAAGATCGGCACCATCGCCGACCTGATCCACTACCGCGCCAAGTCGGAGACGCTGATCGAGCGCGTCGCCTCCAAGCCGGTGGCCACCGCGCACGGCGACTTCACGCTGCACGCCTTCGCCGACCGCGTCGGCGGCACCACGCACCTGGCGCTGACCAAGGGCGAGATCCGCGCCGACGTGGAGACGCTGGTGCGCGTGCACGAGCCGCTCTCCGTGCTCGACTTCCTCGACCCGGCCAGCCGCCGCGCCGCGTTCACGCTCGACCAGGCGCAGGAGGCGCTGGCCCGGCACGGCCACGGCGTCATCGTGCTGCTGCACCGGCCGGAGAACGGCGCCGACCTGCTCGCCCGGCTGACCGCCGAGCCGGACAGCGCGCGCCCGACGGTGAAGTGGGACCCGCGCATCTACGGCATCGGCGCGCAGATCCTGAAGAACCTCGGCGTCGGCCGCATGAAGCTCCTGGCCAGCCCGCGCAAGATGCCTTCCATGGCCGGCTTCGACCTCGAAGTCACCGGCTACGCCGCCACCCCCAACGAGTTGGACTGAACCGACATGCCCCGCTACGACGACATCCCGGAAATCGAACAGAACCTCGACGGCGCCGGCCTCAGGGTCGGCGTGGTCATGGCCCGCTTCAACCTCGACGTCTGCGAGGGCCTGCTCTCGGCGTGCACGGCCGAGCTGAAGAAGCTCGGCGTCGCTGCCGACGACATCGTCATCGCCAGCGTGCCCGGCGCGCTCGAAATCCCGCTGGCGCTGCAGACGATGGCGCAGAGCGACCGCTTCGACGCGCTGATCGCGCTCGGCGCGGTGATCCGCGGCGAGACCTACCACTTCGAGGTGGTGTCCAACGACGCCTGCCGCGCGGTCATGGAAGTGCAGCTCGACACCGGCATCCCGATCGCCAACGGCATCCTCACCTGCGAGGACGACGACCAGGCGCTCGCCCGCATGCAGCAGAAGGGCGCCGACTGCGCGCAGGCCGCCGTCGAGATGGCCAACCTGCTGCGCACGCTGTCGGAACGGACGGAGCGGAAATGAGCGACACCCCGAACAAGCCCGTCAAGAAGCCGGCCGGCGGTGCCACCAAGTCGCCGCGCCGGCGCGCCCGCGAGTTCGCGCTGCAGGGCCTCTACCAGTGGCGCATCGGCGGCGCCGACGAGGCCGCGATCGAGGCGCACGCGCACGAGATCGCCGGCTTCGAGAAGGCCGACCGCAATTTCTTCCTCGACCTGCTGCGCGGCGTGCTGAAGGAGCGCACTGCGCTGTGCGAGGCGCTCCAGCCGTACCTCGACCGCCGCTTCGACGAGCTGTCGCCGATCGAGGCCAGCGTCCTGCTGCTCGGCGGCTACGAGCTGTACGCCCACCCGGAGACGCCGTACCGCGTGGTCATCAACGAGGCGATCGAGCTGGCGAAATCCTACGGCGGCACCGACGGCCACAAGTACGTGAACGGCGTGCTCGACAAGCTGGCGGCGAAGCTGCGCCCGGTCGAGGTCGAGGCGCGCCGGCGCGGCAAGTAGAAGACGGCCGTGCCGTCCGAATTCGAGCTGATCGCGCGCCACTTCGCGCGCGCCACCCCCTCGGCGCTGCTCGGCCCCGGCGACGACTGCGCGCTGATTCAGCCTTCGCCGGGCATGGCGCTGGCGATCACCACCGACATGCTGGTCGAGGGCACGCACTTCCTGCCCGATACCGACCCCGGGCAGCTCGGCTGGAAGACGCTGGCGGTGAACCTCTCCGACCTCGCCGCGATGGGCGCCACGCCGCGCTGGGCGCTGCTCGCCGGCGCGCTGCCGGCCGCCGACGAGGCGTGGATCGCCGCCTTCGCCGACGGTTTCTTCGCCTGCGCCAGGCGCTACGGCGCCGAGGTCATCGGCGGCGACACCACGCGCGGGCCGCGCAACCTGTGCGTCACCGCCATCGGCGAGCTGCCCGCCGGCGCCGCGCTGCGCCGCGACGGCGCGGGCGCCGGCGAGGACGTCTGGGTCTCCGGCCAGCCGGGGCTCGCCGCGCTCGGGCTGGCCCACCTGCAAGGCCGGACGGCGCTGCCCGAGGCGCTGGCGAAGCGCTGCACGACGGCGCTGCAGCGACCGCTGCCGCGCGTCGAACTCGGGCTGCGGCTGCGCGGCCTGGCGACGGCCGCCATCGACGTCTCCGACGGCCTCGTCGCCGACCTCGGCCACATCCTCGAACGCTCCGGGCTCGCCGCCGACCTCTGCGAAGGCCAGTTTCCGCTGCTGCCGCCGGGCGCCGAGCCGAAGCTCGCCCGCGAATGCCAGCTCGCCGGCGGCGACGACTACGAACTGTGCTTCACGACGGCGAGCGCCGACCGCCAGCGGGTGGTCACGCTCGCCGCCGAGCTCGACCTGCCGCTCTGGCGCATCGGCCGCACCGTCGCCGCCGGCGGCGACCGGCCGGTGGGCGAAACCCGCCTGTTCGACGCCGACGACCAGCCCCTGCCGCTCGACGTCAAGGGATTCGACCATTTTGGCTAAGCGATCGACGCCGCCTTCCGTCGCCTTCCTCTTCCGCCACCCGGCGCACCTGATCGCCTGCGGCTTCGGCAGCGGCCTGTCGCCGTGGGCGCCGGGCACCGTCGGCACGCTCTTCGCGCTCGCCGCCTATCCGCTGATCCGGCCGTGGTTCGACGAGCTCGGCTTCGCGCTCTTCCTCGTCACCGGCTACCTGTTCGGCATCGTCGCCTGCAACACCACCGGCAAGGCGCTCGGCGAGGCCGACCACGGCAGCATCGTCTGGGACGAGATCGTACCTTTCTGGTTCGTCCTCTTCATGGCGCCGGCAGGCTGGCCGTGGTGGATAGCGGCCTTCCTCCTGTTCCGCTTCTTCGACATCGTCAAGCCGCCGCCGGCCTGCAACTTCGACCGCATCAAGAACGGCTTCGGCGTCATGACCGACGATGTCTTCGCCGCCGCCTACACGGTGCTGTCGCTGGCGCTGCTGAAGTACATCCTGAGCTGATGGACGGCGAACGGGAAAGGCTCGACGCCCTCGCCGCCGAAGTCGGCGCCCGCCTCGCCGCGCGCGGGGAAGCGCTCGCCACCGCCGAATCCTGCACCGGCGGCTGGGTCGCGCAGTGCGTCACGGCCGTCGCCGGCAGCTCGGCGTGGTTCGAGCGCGGCTTCGTCACCTACTCGAACGAAGCCAAGGTCGACCTGCTCGGCGTCGCCCCGGACACCCTCGCCCGCCACGGCGCGGTCAGCGAGGCGACGGCGATCGAGATGGCCGCCGGCGCGCTGCGCCGCAGCCGGGCGCAGTGGGCGCTCGCCGTCACCGGCATCGCCGGCCCTGCGGGCGGCTCGCCGGAGAAGCCGGTCGGCACCGTGTGCTTCGCCTGGGCCGGCGCGGACGGCTCGACCGCCTGCGAAACCCGCCGCTTCCCCGGCGACCGCGAGGCGGTGCGGCGGGCCGCGGTCGAGCACGCGCTCGCCGGGCTGCTGGTCCGCCTCGGGCCGATGCTCGCCTGAGCCGCTCGACACGCAAAAAATACTGTATATAATTACACTGTATGCAATCACAGTGGGGCACGCACAGAGGCCCCACGGCACCGTGCGATAATCCGCGCAACCTCAGACAAGGACGACACATGGACGACAACAAGGCAAAGGCACTGGCCGCGGCGCTGGCGCAGATCGAAAAGCAGTTCGGCAAGGGCTCGATCATGAAGATGGGCGAGGGCAGCGTCGAGAACGACATCCAGGTCGTGTCCACCGGCTCGCTCGGCCTCGACATCGCGCTGGGCATCGGCGGCCTGCCGCGCGGCCGCGTCGTCGAGATCTACGGTCCGGAATCCTCGGGCAAGACGACGCTGACGCTGCAGGTCGTCGCCGAGATGCAGAAGCTGGGCGGCACCGCCGCCTTCATCGACGCCGAGCACGCGCTCGATCCGTCCTACGCGCAGAAGCTCGGCGTGAACCTCAACGACCTGCTCATTTCGCAGCCGGACACCGGCGAGCAGGCGCTGGAGATCGCCGACATGCTGGTCCGCTCCGGCGGCGTCGACGTCATCGTCATCGACTCGGTCGCCGCGCTGACGCCGCGCGCCGAAATCGAGGGCGAGATGGGCGACCAGATGGTCGGCCTGCACGCCCGCCTGATGAGCCAGGCGCTCAGGAAGCTCACCGCCAACATCAAGAAGACGAACACGCTGGTCATCTTCATCAACCAGATCCGCATGAAGATCGGCGTCATGTTCGGTTCGCCGGAAACCACCACCGGCGGCAACGCGCTCAAGTTCTACGCCTCGGTGCGCCTCGACATCCGCCGCATCGGCGGCATCAAGAAGGGCGACGAGGTGATCGGCAACGAGACCAAGGTCAAGGTCGTCAAGAACAAGGTGGCGCCGCCGTTCCGCGAGGCCATCTTCGACATCCTCTACGGCGAGGGCACCTCGCGCGAGGGCGAGATCATCGAGCTCGGCGTCGCCCACAAGCTGGTCGACAAGTCCGGCGCCTGGTACGCCTACAAGGGCGAGAAGATCGGCCAGGGCAAGGACAACGCGCGCGAATTCCTCAAGGCCAACCCGGCCATCGCCCAGGAGATCGAGGCGCGGGTCCGCGAAGCCGTCGGCGTCGCCTCGCCGCGCCCGCTGGCCGCCGCCGAAGCCTGAGATGGACGAGCTGCGCCAGCGCGCCCTGCGGCTGCTGGCGCGGCGGGACCATGCGCGCGCCGAACTGAAGAAGAAGCTGGCGCCGCACGCCGAATCGGAGGAAACCCTCGACGCCCTGCTCGACGAACTGGCCGGGCGTCGTCTGCTTTCCGACGCCCGCTACGCCGAGATGCGCGTGAGCGGCCGCAGTGGCCGCTACGGCAACGCGCGGCTGGCGCAGGAACTGAAGACGCAGGGCGTCACGGAAGAAACGGTCGAGGCGGCGCTGGCCGGCGCCGGCGACGAAGTGGCGCGGGCATATGCGATTTGGCGGCGGAAGTTCGGTACACTCGCGGCTGACGCCGCCGAGCGGGCCAGACAGGCCCGCTATCTGGGCAACCGGGGATTTTCCGGCGACACGATCCGCCGCGTGCTGCGCGGCGAAGGCAACGAACAGGAAGAAGAATAGCCATGTCGGACCAGCCCGGGAGCAGGCTCTCCGCCCACAACCTGAACAAGCGCTACAAGAAGCGCACCGTCGTGCACGACGTCTCCTTCGCGGTCGGCAGCGGCGAGGTGGTCGGCCTGCTCGGGCCGAACGGCGCCGGCAAGACGACGACCTTCTACATGATCGTCGGCCTCGTCGCCTCGGACGGCGGCGACGTCTACATCGACGACGCCAAGATCACCCATTTCCCGATCCACCGCCGCGCGCAGATGGGCGTCTCCTATCTGCCGCAGGAGGCCTCGGTGTTCCGCAAGCTGAACGTCACCGAGAACATCCGGGCCGTGCTCGAACTGCAGAACCTGCCGAAGGACGAGATCCAGCGCCGGCTGGAAAGCCTGCTCGAAGAGCTGCACATCACGCACATCCGCAACAACTCGGCCGCCTCGCTCTCCGGCGGCGAGCGCCGGCGCGTCGAGATCGCCCGCGCGCTGGCGACGCAGCCGCGCTTCATCCTGCTCGACGAGCCCTTCGCCGGCGTCGACCCGATCGCCGTGCTGGAGATCCAGAAGATCATCCGCTTCCTCAGGGAGCGCAACATCGGCGTCCTCATCACCGACCACAACGTGCGCGAGACGCTCGGCATCTGCGACCGGGCCTACATCATCAACGCCGGCTCGGTGCTGGCTTCCGGCCAGCCGGACGAAATCATCTATAATGAGGACGTCCGCAAGGTCTATCTGGGCGAGAACTTCCGCCTCTGATCCTCCGAGAATCCGAACCGCCGACCCGGCCGTTCCGCGCCGCGCATGAGACCCGCCCTCCAGCTCAAACTTTCGCAGCACCTGGCACTGACTCCGCAGCTACAGCAGTCGATCCGGCTGTTGCAGCTCTCTACGCTCGAGCTCAACCAGGAACTGGAGAAATTCCTGCTGGAGAATCCCCTGCTCGAACGCGAGGACGAAGACCACTTCGTGCCGCCACCGGGCCCCGCCGGCAGTAATGAACGCGAGGCGGGCGAGGACAGCGCGGCCGCCGCCGACGCGGCGCCGCCCGAGGAGGAACGGCCGCACACCGACGACGAGGGCTGGCCGGGCGACGGCAGCCCCGGCATCGCTTCGTCCGGCAACGGCAGCGGCGACGAGGACAACGACTACCAGGACATCCAGGCGGCGACCACCTCGCTTTCCGACCACCTGATCTGGCAGCTCGGCCTGACGCCGCTGCCCGACCGCGACCGCATGCTGGTGCGCGTGCTGATCGAGGCGCTCGACGAGGACGGCTATTTGTCGCAGACGCTCGACGAAATCGCCGACATCCTGCCGCCGGAGCTGGAGATCGAGCCGGAGGAGCTGCAGATCGCGCTCATGCACCTGCAGCACTTCGATCCGACCGGCATCGGCGCGCGCAACGCGCAGGAATGCCTGGCGCTGCAGCTGGCGGCGCTGCCGGCGGACGCCGCGCGCGACCTGGCGCTGATCGTGGTCCGCCAGCACCTCGAACTGCTCGCGGCGCGCGACTTCGCGCGCATCAAGAAGCTCGCCGGCTGCGACGACGACGCGCTGCGCGCCGCGCACGCGCTGATCAAGAGCCTCAACCCGCGCCCCGGCGCCCAGTACGCACCGCTCGACGCGCGCTACATCATCCCCGACGTGATCGTGAAGAAGGTGCGCAGCCAGTGGCGCGCCAGCATCAACTCCGACGCCTATCCGCGCCTGCGCATCAACCGCCTCTACGCCGAGGTGCTCGCCGGCCAGCGCGGCTCCGGGCTCGCCGGCCAGCTGCAGGAGGCGCGCTGGCTGATCAAGAACGTGCAGCAGCGCTTCGACACCATCCTGCGCGTCTCGCAGACCATCGTTGACCGCCAGCGCCAGTTCTTCGAACATGGCGAGGTGGCCATGCGCCCGCTGGTGCTGCGCGAGATCGCCGACATCCTCGGTCTGCACGAATCCACCGTGTCGCGCGTGACGACGCAGAAGTACATGGCGACGCCGCGCGGCATTTTCGAACTGAAGTATTTTTTCGGCAGCCACGTCGCCACCGATACCGGGGGCGCCTGTTCGGCGACCGCCATCCGCGCGCTGATCAAGCAGCTGGTGGGCGCCGAAGACCCGAAAAAACCGTTGTCTGACAGCCAGATAGCGGAAATCCTTGGCCAGCAGGGGATTGTCGTGGCGCGACGAACGATTGCAAAATACCGAGAAGCGCTCAACATCCCGCCGGTCAATCTACGCAAGAGCCTGTGAAAGGAGCCTCACCATGAACCTGCAGATCAGTGGACACCACCTCGAAGTGACGCCGGCGATCCGCGATTACGTAACGGCCAAGCTCGAGCGCGTGACGCGCCACTTCGATCACGTGATCGACGTGAACGTGATCCTCTCCGTGGAGAAGCTGAAGCAGAAGGCCGAGGTCACGGTGCACGTCCGTGGCAAGGACATCTTCGTCGAAGCCGACGACGGCGACCTCTATGCCGCCATCGACAGCCTGGTCGACAAGCTCGACCGTCAGGTCCAGAAGTACAAGCAGAAGGTCCAGGACCATCACCGCTCCGACAAGGCCGCGGTCCGCGAACTCGCCGAATAAGACGGCCCACGCCGCATCCCACCGGGGAAGGCGCCGCCGGCACGGCCGCGGCGCCCCCCGCCGATCAACTTTCCCGCCGCATCCAGACGCCGCATGAGCCCCATTGCCAACCTCCTGCCGACCGAGAACGTCCTGCTCGATCTCGACGCCGGCAGCAAGAAACGGGTCTTCGAACAGGCCGGCCTGCTTTTCGAAAATCATCACGGCATCGCCCGCGCCACCGTCTTCGACAGCCTGTTCGCCCGGGAGAAACTCGGCTCGACCGGCCTCGGCCAGGGCGTCGCCATTCCGCACGGCCGCATCAAGGGACTGAAGGACGCGCACGGCGCCTTCCTGCGCCTGGCGGGGCCGGTGCCCTTCGACGCGCCCGACGGCAAGCCGGTTTCGCTGCTCTTCATCCTGCTCGTCCCGGAGCAGGCGAACGAGCTGCACCTGCAGATCCTCTCCGAACTCGCCCAGCGCTTCTCCGACCGCGAGTTCCGCGAGGCGCTGCTCGCCGCCCCCGACGCCGAGTCGGCGCGGCGGCTGTTCATCGCCGACTGAAGGCGGCCGCGCCATGCGCCAGTTCAGCATTGCCCAGCTTTACGAGGACCACCGCGAAACGCTGCAGTTGAACTGGATCGCCGCCATCGGCGTCGACCGCCAGTTGGTGCTCAAGGAGTCCGGCAACTACGGCGCCGACATCATCGGCCACCTCAACCTGATCCACTGCGAGCGCCTGCAGGTCATCGGCCAGGCCGAGTACGACTGGGCGCAGCGCGTCAGCCCGAAGCGCCTGACGACGCAGATCTCCGAACTGATCGCCGACGACCCGCCGGGCATCATCTTCGCCGACGGCCTGGAAGCCCTGCCGGTCGTCCTCGAAGCCTGCGAGACCAGCGGCACGCCGCTGTTCACCAGCCCGAAGCCGTGCTCGGCGGTGATCGACCTGCTGCGCATCTACCTCGCCCGGCGGCTGGCCGACACCACCTCGATCCACGGCGTGTTCATGGACGTGCTCGGCATGGGCGTGCTGATCACCGGCGACTCCGGCGTCGGCAAGTCGGAGCTGGCGCTCGAACTGATCTCGCGCGGCCACGGCCTGGTCGCCGACGACGTCGTCGAGCTGGCGCGGCTGGCGCCGACCACCGTCGAAGGCCGCTGCCCGGGCATGCTGCGCGACTACCTCGAAGTGCGCGGCCTCGGCCTCTTGAACATCCGCACCATCTTCGGCGAGACCGCGTCGCGGCGGAAGATGAAGCTCAAGCTGATCGTGCACCTGCAGAAGCCGCTCGCCGGCGTCGACGCGCCGCGCCTGCCGCTCGATGCGCAGACGCAGGAAATCCTCGGCGTGCCGATCCGCAAGGTGATCGTGCCGGTCGCCGCCGGCCGCAACCTGGCGGTGCTGCTGGAGGCCGCGGTGCGCAACACCATCCTGCAACTGCGCGGCATCGACAGCATGCAGGAGTTCGTCAATCGCCAGCAGCGCGCGCTGCTTGACGATGACATATGAATCGGACTTATAATTCCAACGTCATTAACCGACTCAGGAGGAAACGCCGATGAAACTCGCTATCGCACTGCTCTCTCTGGCGCTCGCCGCCGGCGGCGCCATCGCCGCCGACGACAAGAAGACCGACGCTCCGAAGAAGGAAGCCTCGCCGGCGCAGAAGGCCCAGCGGGAGAGGATGAAGACCTGCAACGCGCAGGCGACCGGCAAGACCGGCGACGAACGCAAGGCGTTCATGAAGGAATGCCTGTCCGGCGGCCAGGTCGCGGCGTCCGGCTGCGAGGCGCAGGCCGACGAGAAGAAGCTGGCCGGCGCCGCCCGCACCAGCTTCGTCAAGAAGTGCCAGGCGGACGGCGCCGGTAGCTGAGCGTCGCCGCCGCGAGGACGGGCCGGCCGGCGAGGCCGGCCTTTTCGTTTGTCCGGCGGGCGCCGTCTCAGGGAACGAGCTCGAACTCGGCGACGTCGGCGCCGGCGCTGTCCGCCGGCGCCGCGAAGGCGATGCGGCCGGCGCCGCGCAGGGCCATCTCGCCGCGGTGCAGGAGGACCTCCGCAGCGCCGTCGATGGTGACGTAGGTGCCGTTGGTGGACAGGTCGGCGAGCATCCAGTCGCCGTCGCGGCGTTCGAGCCGCGCGTGCTGGCGGGAGGCACGCCGGTCGCGCACGAGCACGTCGCAGGCGGCATCGCGGCCGAGCGACAGGCGGCAGAGCCGCTCGTCGAGCACGAAGGACCTGCCGGCATAGTGCAGACGCAGGCGCAGCGCGGCCGGTGACGACGGACGGGCGGAGATGGGGCCGTCCTGCCAAAGCACCTCGAAGAGCCGCACGCCGACTATCTTTTCCCGATCCGAGCCCGGTTCGAGCGCCCGCATCGACAGTTGCAGCAGCTCCGGCAGGCGGGCGACCGTGTCGCCGCCGGTCAGCGCCTGGCCGGCGCGCGCCAGCCCGGCGAGGCGCGCCGCCCGCCCGACGGCGTCGCCGGTGAGCTCGCCCCCCTCCTCGGCCGCCGGCCCATGATGAAAGCCGAGGCGAACGGCGAGCTTGACGCCGGACACCGGCGGCAGATCGTCGATTCGCTGCAGCATGTCGCCGGCGGCGTGGACGGCGTCCTCCGGGCCGGCGAAAACGGCCATCAGCTCGCCGCCGGCAAGCTTGACGACGCGCCCACGGAATCCCTCGACCGAACGTTCCATGCGCTTGACGCAGCGCTCGACGGCATACGCGGCTTCCGCGTCGCCGAGCTTCGCATACAGCTTCGCGCTCCCGGCCACGTCCGCGAAAAGGACGGACAGCTCCCGCTCCATGTCGCCGCCCCCGGGTCAGGAAGCCGCAACCGGCACCGGGAACGGCTCCGGCAGGCTCAGCTCGACGCCGAACTGCGGACCGTCGAAGGCGGTGTCGCCCTCATCCACCGCGTCGCCGAGACTGAGGCCGCGGAAGTCGAACAGCGCGTTGTCGGCGAGGTGCGAGGGCACGACGTTCTGCAGCGCGGTGAACACCGACTCGGTGCGCCCCGGGTAGCGGCGGTCCCAGTCCTGCATCATCTCGCGGATCTTCTGGCGCTGCATGTTCTCCTGCGAGCCGCACAGGTTGCACGGAATGATCGGGTATTCCATGCCGCGCGCGAAGCGGGCGATGTCGGCCTCGGCGCAGTAGGCGAGCGGCCGGATGACGACGTGCGCGCCGTCGTCGGTGACCAGCTTCGGCGGCATGGCCTTGATCTTGCCGCCGAAGAAGAGGTTGAGGAACAGCGTGTGCACCATGTCGTCGCGGTGGTGGCCGAGCGCGATCTTGTTGGCGCCGAGTTCCTTGGCCGTGCGGTAGATGATGCCGCGCCGCAGCCGCGAGCACAGCGAGCAGGTGGTCTTGCCCTCGGGGATCTTCTCCTTGACCACCGAGTAGGTGTCGGCCTCGACGATGCGGAAATCGACGCCGATCTTTTTGAAGTAGCCGGGCAGCACCTCCTCCGGGAAGCCCGGCTGCTTCTGGTCGAGGTTCATCGCCACCAGGCGGAACTCGACCGGCGCCCGCTCGCGCAGCGCCATCAGGACGGAGAGGAGCGTGTACGAATCCTTGCCGCCGGAGACGCAGACGAGCACGGTGTCGCCGTCCTCGATCATGTTGTAGTCGGCGATCGCGCGGCCGACGTTGCCGGTCAGGCGCTTGAAGAGTTTCTGCAGGTTGTTCGAGGTTTCCACGATGCTTTCTTACAAATAGGCGGTGCGACCGCCGTCCACGTTGATCACTTGCCCCGTGACGTAGGGCGCGGCGAGCAGATAGGCCACGGCGCCGGCGACGTCCTCCGGGCGGCCTTCCCGCTGCAGCGGCGTGCGGCGGACGATGTCGACGCGCGTCGCGTCGTCGAACTGGCCGTCCTCCGGCCACAGGATCGGCCCCGGCGCCACCGCGTTCACCCGCACTTCCGGCGCCAGCTCGACGGCGAGCGCGCGCGTCAGCGTCAGCAGCGCGCCCTTGGCCGCGCTGTACAGCGGATAGCCCTTGAGCGGCCGCGCGGCGTGCACGTCGGTGATGTTCACGATGGCGCCGCCGTGCTCGCGCAAGGCCGGCGCCGCCGCCTGGGAAAGAAACAGCGGCGCCTTGAAGTTGCTGCCGACGAGGTCGTCCCAGGCCGCCTCGTCGATCTCGCCGAGCGCCGTCGGAAAGAAGCTGGAGGCGTTGTTCACCAGCCCATCGAGCCGGCCGAAGCCGGCCAGCACGTCGGCGACCAGGAGCGGCAGCGCCGCAGTGTCGCGCAGGTCGGCCTGCAGCGCCAGCGCCGAACGCGGCCGCGTCGCGTTGAACTCGGCGACCAGCGCCTCGGCCTCGGCCGCCGCCGCCCGGTAGTGCAGCGCGACGCTGGCGCCCTGCCGATGCAGGTGGCGCGCGATGGCGCTGCCGACGCGGCGCGCGGCGCCGGTGACGAGCACGGCCTTGCCGCGCAGCGGAGGAAAAGCGGACTCGCCCATCGCCGGCTCCTTGCACGAAAAGTGCGAGTTTACCGGAGACTTCCCCGGCATGCCCCACGCGGCAAGCGCCGAAGCCCGTAGAATGGCGGCTTTTCGCCTCCCGCTCCCGCCGCCATGGCCCTGCCGCCCCCCGACCCCGATGCGCTGGCGCACAGCCGGCGCCTGACCCGACGCATCGCCGAGGAGATCGCCGCCGCCGGCGGCTGGATCGACTTCGCCCGCTTCATGGAGCTGGCGCTCTACGCGCCGGGCCTCGGCTATTACTCGGGCGGCGCGCGCAAGTTCGGCGCGGCCGGCGACTTCGTCACGGCGCCGGAGCTGACGCCGGCCTTCGCGCAGACGCTGGCGACGCAGGCAGCGCAGGTGACGGCAGCGAGCGCGCCGCACGTGATCGAGGCCGGCGCCGGCTCCGGCCGGCTCGCTGCTGACCTGCTGCAGGAACTGGAGCGCCGCGGCGCGCTGCCCGAGACCTACGCCATCCTCGAACTCTCCGGCGAACTGCGCGAGCGGCAGCGTGCAACGCTGGCGGCGACCGTACCGCAGCTCATCGACCGCGTGCGCTGGCTCGACCGGCTGCCAGAACGCTTCGACGGGCTGGTGCTGGCCAATGAACTGCTCGACGCGCTGCCGGTGCACCTCGTGCGCTGGCGCGACGAGGCGATCCTCGAGCGCGGCGTGGCTGGCAACGGCGACGGATTCGTCTGGCAAGAACGGCCGGCCACCGGCGCCGTGCTGGCGCGCGCGCAGACGCTCGCCGGCGAGGGCGTACCGGGCGGCGGCTATCTTTCCGAGATCGGGCTGGCCGCCGCCGCGTGGACCACGTCGTGGGCCGACATCCTCGGTCGCGGCGCACTGCTGCTGATCGACTACGGCTTCCCGCGCCGCGAGTTCTACCACCCGCAGCGCGGCGAGGGCACGCTAATGTGCCACTACCGCCACCACGCCCACGCCGACCCCTTCTACCTGCCGGGCCTGCAGGACATCACCGCGCACGTCGACTTCACGGCCATCGCCGAGGCCGGCACCGAGGCCGGGCTGGACTTCCTCGGGTACACGACGCAGGCCGCCTTCCTCTTCGACTGCGGCCTGACCGAGGTGCTGGCGCGCACGCCGGCCGACGACGCGCGCCGCTACCTGCCGCTGGCCAACGCTGCGCAGAAGCTGATCTCGCCGGCGGAGATGGGCGAGCTGTTCAAGGTCATCGCCCTCGGCCGCGGCATCGAAGAACCGCTCGTCGGCTTCGTCAGCGGCGACCGCAGCGCGACGCTGTAGGAAGTGCTCGACGAGGTCAGCCGGCAGTACGCGGCCGATCTGGAGGCGTCCCGGCCGGCGGCCGCCGGCGCGGCGAGCGTTCAGCGGCCGACCATGCCCTGTGCGGCGTAGAGCCGCGCCAGGTAGCCGTCGACGTCGCCGGCCGGCGTCTCGCGGACGACGGTCCGCTCCTGCAGCCGCGCCTCGATCTGCGGCACCTCGGCCCAGCCGGCGTTCAGCACCTCGTCGTCGTAGGCGACGACGGTCGCTTCCAGCACCCTGCCCGTATCCGTTTCCATGACGATCACCATCTCGTACCTCCGCGCGCGGCGTCCACGATTGATTCATCGGACGCCGCGGCGAAAGCTTGAGCGGCCGGCGGCTTTACTTTCGGACGAGGCGGGCGATAATGAACCGTCGTCGAGGAGTAGCGAACATGGACACAACCGCCGTTGCCAGCGCCGTTTCCGCCCTCGCCAGCGGCCGCACGGGCGATGCCGTCGGCACGCTGGTGCTGAAGAAGGCCCTGGAGGCGCAGGCGCAGAACGCCGCGCAACTGATCGCGGCGCTGCCGCAGCCGCCGCAGTACGACAACCCGCCGCACCTCGGCGGCGGCGTCGACGTCTTCGCCTAGACGGCGACCTCCGCCAGCCAGTCGCGGATCGTCTCCGCGACGTGCAGCCAATCCTTTTCCAGCATGACGCCGTGGCCCAAGCCGCGGAAGATGCGGTCTCCGACGCCGTAGGTACGCGCCGTCGACTGCACCAGGAAGGGCGGGATCAGTACGTCCTTTTCCGCGCCGAGCACGAGCAGCGGCGGCCGGTGCATGGCCTTCAGGTTGGGCAGGCCGAACATCGACATGTCCCAGATCGCGCGCTGCGACTCGGGCTGCATCAGCCGGTAGTAGCGGCGCAGCGTGTCGTCGCTCACCTCCTGCGCGAACAGCGCCTCGCGTAGCACGTCGAGGGCGACGTCGCCGCCGCCGAGCAGGCGGTTGATCTCGACCATCAGCCCCGGCTTCTCGAAGAGCAGCGAGAACTGCGCGGCGACGAGGCCCTGCGGCGGCACCGAGCACATCAGCACGGCCGCCGGCACGGCATGGTGTTCGAGGTACTTCTGCACGACGAAGCCGCCCATCGAATGGCCGATCAGCACCGGCGCCGCGCCGAGGTCGGCGACCGTCGCCGCGACGTCCTCGACGTAGTCGTGGACGCTCAGCCAGTCGATGCGCTCGCGCCCCGTGCTGCCGCCGTGGCCGCGCAGCGACAGCGCGTGCGCGCTGAAGCCCTGCGCCGCGAACCAGGGCAGGAAGTGCTCGTCCCACACCCAGGCGCCGGCGAAGGCGCCGTGCACGAAGAGCAGCGGCGCCGCATGCCGACGCCGTTCGGGTTCGCAGGAGAGGACTTCGATACCGTCGACGCGCCGGGCGATCATGCTGGCACCGCCATGCCGCGCTGCACCGCCGGGCGGGCGCCGACCGCGTCGAACCAGCGGCGGACGTGCGGGAAATCGGCGAGGTCGACCTGCTGCCAGTCGTGCCGCGCGACCCACGGAAAGGTCGCGATGTCGGCGATCGAATAGTCGCCGGCGAGGTATTCGGCCTCGCCGAGGCGGGCGTCGAGCACGCCGTAGAGGCGCCGCGTCTCCTTGCCGTAGCGCTCGATGGCGTAGGGCACCGGCTGCGGCGCGAAGCGCAGGAAGTGATGCGCCTGTCCGAAGATCGGCCCGACGCCGCCCATCTGGAACATCAGCCACTGCAGCGTCGCGTAGCGCGCCGGACCGGCGGCGGGCAGGAAGCGCCCGACCTTCTCGGCGAGGTAGACGAGGATCGCGCCAGACTCGAAGACGGTCAGCGGCCCTTCGTCGTCGACGATGGCGGGAATCTTGGAATTCGGGTTGATGGTGACGAAATCGGCGGCGAACTGCTCGCCGCGGGTGATGTCGACCGGCCGGACCAGGTACGGGAGCGCGCACTCCTCGAGCATGATCGCGACCTTGCGGCCGTTGGGCGTCGCCCAGGTGTAGAAGGTAATCAAAAGGTTCCTCGATGCAGGTCACGCAATTCGCGCTTCCGTGATTAAATGCGATCTTCCGGCCGCCGCGCAAGCGACCGCGAGGATTCGACACATGCCAGCCGACCCACGCCACACCGCCGCCACCCCCGCACCGAATGCGCAATGCATGCGCTTTCGCGGCGACGCCGCGCGCCAGCGGCCGACAGACCGGCACCGCCGATGCTGAAGTGGCTGCTCACCATCACCGTCGTCGTCGTCGCGCTCGGCCTGCTGACGCCGGCGCTGCGCCGGCGCCTGCCCGGACGCGGCCTGCCCGGCGACGTATCGGTGCGCTGGCGCGGCCGCGACTACTTCTTTCCCTTCGCCTCGACGATCCTGCTCTCGCTGCTCTTCGTCGCCGTCGGCCGCCTGCTCTAGCCTGACCGGCGCAGCGCCGCCACCGCCGCCACCCGCGCCGCGCGGATGCGTTCCGCGATGCGCGCCGGCTCGCCGGCGCAGGATTTGGCGATCTCGCCGGCCGGCACCGCCTGCGCCGCCGTCAGCATCTGCGCGAGCAGCCCGGCCTGCGGATAGGGCTTCTCCTCCCAGCCGAGGCGGCCGTTGAAGTCGGCGGCGCAGGCTTCCAGCAGTTGCGCGAAGCGCTGCGGCCGGCGCAGCGCGTCGCTCTTCTCGAACAGGCGCACCATGGTTTCCGGACGCAGCTCGGCGGCGCGGTGCACGTCGCCGTGGTAGCGCGCGACGAGCAGCGCCAGCTCGCGGCAGTCGGCCGGCGCACGCAGGCGCGCGCAGACCGCGTCGACAAGCTTGACGCTGCGCTGCTCGTGCGCGATGTGGCGCGGCCATTCGTCCTTCGGCGTCGTGCCCTTGCCGAGGTCGTGCAGCAGCGCCGCGAAGCGCACCGGCAGGGCGCGGCCGGCGCGCGCCGCGGCGTCGACGACCATCATCACGTGCACGCCGGTATCGATCTCCGGGTGATACTCGGCGCGCTGCGGCACGCCGAACAGGCGGTCGAGCTCGGGCAGCAGGCGGGCGAGCGCGCCGCAGTCGCGCAGCACGACGAACAGGCGCGACGGCCGCGTTTCCATCAGCCCGCGCGCCAGCTCCTGCCAGACGCGTTCGGGCACCAGCGCATCGACTTCGCCGTTGTCCACCATCGTCCGCATCAATGCCAGCGTCTCCGGCGCCACCGTGAAATCGGCGAAGCGTGCGGCGAAGCGCGCGACGCGCAGGATGCGCACCGGGTCCTCGACGAAGGCCGGGCCGACGTGGCGGAAGACCTTCGCCGCCAGGTCGCGGCGGCCGCCGTAGGGGTCGACCAGCGCGCCATCCTCGCCTTCCGCCATCGCATTGATGGTCAGGTCGCGGCGCGCCAGGTCGTCTTCCAGCGTCACGTCCGGCGCCGCGTGGCAGGCGAAGCCCGCATAGCCCGGCGCCGTCTTGCGCTCGGTGCGGGCGAGCGCGTACTCCTCGTGCGTCTCGGGGTGCAGGAACACCGGGAAATCCCGGCCGACCGGGCGGAAGCCGCGCGCCAGCAGGTCCTCGGGCGTGGCGCCGACGACCACGTGGTCGCGGTCCTGCACCGGCAGGCCGAGCAGCCGGTCGCGCACGGCGCCGCCGACGACGTAGCTGCACAGCGGCGGCAGATCCTTGGTCGGGCGGGGCGTCACGCGGGGGGAAAACGGGGGAACGACGGCAAGGCGCGCATCAAGCCGGGCGCGCGACCAGCTCGGCGGCGGCGCCGGCGCGCCATGCCTGCATCGCCGGCAGCGCCAGCATCGCGTCCATCCAGGCGCGGACGACCGGCGGCACGGCGACGGCGTAGGTGGTGAAGCGCCAGACCACCGGCGCGTACATGGCATCGGCGATGCTGAAGGCGCCGAAGAGGAAGGGGCCGCCGGCGCCGTGGCGGGCGCGGCAGGCTTCCCAGATGGCGAGGATGCGGGCGACGTCGGCCTCGACCTCGGGCGTGCGGCCCTCGCCCGGCCGCGACGCGCAGACTTCCATGGGCATGTTCTGGCGCAGCGCGGTGAAGCCCGAGTGCATCTCGGCGCTGACCGCCCGCGCCTCGGCGCGCGCCGCCGCGTCGGCCGGCCACAACGCCGGCGCCAGTTCGGCGGCGTATTCGCAGATGGCCAGCGAATCCCAGACGAGCGTGCGGCCGTCGATCAGGCACGGCACCTTGCCCGACGGCGAATGGCGCAGGATCGCCGCCTTCGTCTCCGGCCGGCCCAGGCGGACGTTCACCTCGGCGAAGTCGATGCCGGCGACGGTGAGCGCCAGCCACGGCCGCAGCGACCACGAGGAGAGGTTCTTGTCGCCGATGACGAGCTGGCGCACGTTCATCTCTCCTCGTAGAGGCTCAGCGGCCGGCGTGGAAGCGGAAGTCGTCGAGCTTCGACTTCGGCGCCACCTTGCCGAGGTAGGTCGGCGCGACGGCTTCCAGCGGCGTCGGGTTCCAGCCCGGATAGGTCTGGCCGTCGGCGCTGGCGACGTTGTCCGCGTCCATCGAGCGCAGGTTGTCCGGCGACATCGGCGGATTCGGCAGCAGCCAGAGGATGCCGGCCTGCAGGTAGGCCCACAGGTCCGAGAGCTCCTTGACCTTCTTGTGCTGGTTGCCGGTCAGGTCGCGCACGTACTCGACCAGCTCGCGCAGCGTGTAGACCTTCGGGCCGCACAGCTCGTAGCGCTGGCCGAAGGTGGCGAGCTTGCCGAGGCAGGAGACGAAGGCGTCGGCGACGTCGCCGACGTAGACCGGCTGGAACTTCGCGCGCATGCCGCCAGCGGCGAAGAACGGCGCCAGCCGGAAGATCTTGGCGAAGACGTTGAGGAAGCTGTCGCCGATGCCGAAGATCACCGACGGCCGGAATACCGTGACGTCGAGTTCGCCGGCGGCGGCCATGACGATCGCCTCGCCCTCGCCCTTCGAGCGCAGGTACTCGGAGCAGCCCTGCGGGTCGGCGCCGAGCGCGCTCATGTGCACCAGGCGGCGGACGCCGGCCTGCTTCATGGCGGCGACGATCTTGCGCGGCAGCTCGACGTGCACGGCGGCGAAGCCCTTGCCGTAGGGAATCTGCGAATCGCGGTCGTGCAGGATGCCGATCAGGTTGATCACCGCGTCCTGGCCGCGCATCAGCTCGACCAGCGCCGCCTCGTCGTGGACGTCGGCTTCGACCACCTCGACCTGCGGCAGCATGATGTTGGCCTTGCCGCGCTCGCGGCGGCGGCTGGCGATGGTGACGTTCACGCCGGCCTGCGACAGGCGGTTGGCAATCGACGTACCGACGAAACCGCTTCCTCCCAGAAGCAACACATTCTTGATCATGATCGAGTCCGACTCGTTGGTTGCGTAAAGGGCCGTATTTTAAGGCAAATCCGCCTGGAACGGGGCGTCTGCGCGCGATTCCGGGGGCGCTGCGCGGGCGCCGGCGAATGACCCTATTACATCATGGATTGATATTTTCTGCGGAATCGTCAGAATGCCGGACGCCGACGCCCGGTCGGCGCATCGTGAAATCCTTACAGGCAAGTCAGTGACGCAGCAGACAGCGAAGTCGGTCCCGGCCCGGCTCGGGCATTTCCTCGGTTTTCCGGCGGCCGCGCAGCATCGCAGCGAGCGCTGGGCGGCGGCGCTCGGCGCGCTGCTCGGCGTCGCCGTCGTCGTCGCCCTGACGCACGCGCTGCTCGGCCGCGACGCGGCGGTTTTCGTCGTGCCCTCGCTCGGCGCCACGGCGGTGCTCGTCTTCGCCGCGCCGCACAGCCTGTTCGCGCAGCCGTGGTCAGTGCTCGCCGGCAACCTGCTGGCGGCGCTGGTCGGCGTCGCCTGCCAGCGCTGGCTGCCGGAGCCGACGCTGGCCGCGGCGGCGGCGGTCGCGCTGTCCATCGCCGTCATGCACGCGGCGCGCTGCATCCACCCGCCGGGCGGCGCCACGGCGCTGGCAGCGGTGATCGGCGGCCCGGAGATCCACCAGCTCGGTTTCGCCTACGCCCTCTTTCCGGTCGGCGTGAACTGCCTGCTGCTGATCGCCGCCGGCATCGCCTGGAACTATCCCTTCGCCTGGCGCCGGTATCCGGCGAGCCTGATGCGCTACGTGCACGTCGAGGCCGGACACGGCGCCGACGACGCGCTGCCGGACGAGCGCCACGTCCGGCAGGCGATGGCGCGCCTCAACGTGGTCGTGGACGTGGCGCCGGAAGAGCTGCAGGAAGTGATCGAACAGTCGCTGGCGCTCGCCCGCGAGGAGCGCGGCGTGCCGCCGCCGGGCTTCGCCGTCGGCCGCTGCTACGGCGGCCGGAAGTCGGGCCGCCACTGGTCGGTGCGCCAGATCGTCGACCGGCACGCCGGCGAGCGGCCGGAGCAGGACGTCCTCGTCTATCGCGTCGTCGACGGCAAGGGGCGGCACCGGCTGGGCAGTTGCACGCGCGCCGAGTTCGCGCGCTGGGCCGGCCGCGAGCTGCGCCCGCGCAAGGCGACCGGCTGAGACGGACGCCCGCCGCTCAGGGCAGGTCTTCGCCCGCCGGCGCCTCGCCGCGCGGACCGACGACGCCGAGGCGGGATTTCAGCGTCTGCGGCCGCCCCTCGAACAGCACCGAGTAGTAGACGGCGTTGCTCATCACCTTCTTCACGTAGTCGCGCGTCTCGCTGAAGGGGATGGTCTCGGCGTAGATGGCGCCCTCCAGCGGCCGCTCGGCGCGCCACCGACGGGCGCGGCCGGGGCCGGCGTTGTAGGCGGCGGAGGCCAGCACCGGATGGTTGTCGAGGCTTTCCATGACCATGCGCATGTAGCTGGTGCCGAGCAGCAGGTTGGTCTCGGTGTCGTTCACCCGGCCGTGGCTGTAGTTGGCCAGCCCGATCTTCTTCGCCACCCACTTGGCGGTCGCCGGCATCAGTTGCATCAGGCCGGAGGCGCCGGCCGAGGAGCGGGCATCGGTGACGAAGCGGCTCTCCTGGCGCATCAGGCCGTAGACCCAGGCGTCGTCGAGCGCCTGCTTCTTCGCCGCCGGCCGCACCTGTTCGCCGAAGGGGGCGAGGTAGCGCAGGCTGTAGTCGTGTTCGTTCCGCGTGCGGTCGGCGGCGGCGATGGCGCGGTCGTAGACGTCGTTGCGCCGGGCCAGCTCGGCGGCGGCGAGCAGTTGCCGGTCGTCCATGCCGCGCAGCGTCCAGTTCCACTCGCGCACGCCCTCGATGCGGGCGTTCAGGCGCAGCAGCGCCAGCGCGCGCCGCAGGCCGGGATTGGCGGCGGCGGCGGCCAGCTCCTCGGGCGTCAGCGCCGCTGCCCGCGGCGGCACGGTGATCAGTTGCTCGAGCTCGTCGTCGGCGAGGTTGCCGTAGAAGCTCGGCAGGCCGGAAAGGCGCCGGAACAGCGCCTCGGCCTCGCCGAGCTGGCCGCCGGCCTTGTAGGCGCGGCCGAGCCAGTAGGTCCATTCCGGCAGCGCGGCGAGCGCCGGCGGCATCCGCTCGACGGCCGTGCGCACGAAGCCCCAGTCCTGCGCGCGCAGCGCGGCGCGCACGCGCCACTGCGCCAGATCGTCGGAGAGCGCCGGGTCGCCGGCGCGTCGGAACCAGTCGACGGACTCCGGCTGGTGGCGCAGCGCCGCCTGCCAGCCGATCTGCGCCCAGGCCCAGGCGCGCTGTCCCTCGTCCAGCTTCGGCGCCAGTTTTTCCAGTTGCGTGGCGGCCTGCTGCGGATCGCTGCGGGCGACGCGCTGCACGGCGAGCACCGCCAGTTCGCGGCCAAGGCGCTTCTCCGCCCAGTCCGCCGGCAGCTTGACCAGCGTCGGCAGCGGCCGTTCGATCGTCGCCGTGAGCTGCGCCGGGGTCGGCGTCTGCGACGGCGGCAGGTAATTGGCGCTGTAGCGTGCGGCGGCGACCTTGTTCGCCTCGAACTGGCGGCGGATGCGCGCCCAGACCTCGTCGGCGAGCACGCGCTTCTCCCAGATCAGCGCTTCGAGCACCGGGTGGCACGGCTCCGGCGGGTCGATCAGGGTCAGCCAGAGCGGCAGCGCGGCGTCGAGCATGGTCGCGTCGCCGCGCGCGCGGCGGCTCTGCAGCGCGTAGCAGGAAAGCTCCTGGTCGGGCGCGACGAGTTTGCCGAATTCGACGTCGAACTCGGCCCAGCGCTGCTCCTTGCCGAGCGTCTTCAGCCAGTCGCCGCGCAGTTTCTCGGCGACGTAGGTCCGTTCGTGGCGGGCGAGGAAGTCGCGGGCGGCGGCGACGTCGAAGCGGTCGGGCAGGCCGGCGGCGAGGCGCCAGTAATCCAGCCAGGGGGCCAGGTCGTGGTTGCGCAGCTCGCCGGCGAGGCGCTCGAAGCGGATCTGATCGCCGGCGCGCAGCGCGTCGCGCGCGGCGAGGATGCGTTCGTCGGCGCCGGCCGGGGGGGCGGCGAGCAGACAGCAGGCGGCGAAGGAGGAAAGCAGGACGGCGGAGCGGAAAAACGTCATGTGATAAGCTGCGGAAATGGCCAAAACCCTTGTGCGACGGGGCCTGAGCCGGGATCAACGAGTGCGGCGAGCATAGCACAATGACGACGGCGACACCCTGCGAAAACGACGAAGACCGCGAATTCCGGCAGGCCCTGCGGCGCGACATGATCGCCCGCCGCACGGCGCTGCCGGCGGAGGAACACGCGGCGCTGTCGGCGGCCGTGCGCGCGCGGCTGGCGGACGCCTTTCCCGATCTCGCCGGCCGCGTCGTCGGCTTCTGCTGGCCGGTGCAGAACGAGCCCGACCTGCGGTCCTTCGTCGCCGGCCTGCTCGCCGCCGGCGGCCGCGCCGCGTTGCCGGTGGTGGTGCGCGCCGGCGAGCCGCTCGCCTTCCGCGAATGGTGGCCGGAGCAGCCGCTCGCGCCCGACCGCTACGGCATCCCGACGCCGACCGACGGCGACTTCCTGACGCCGCAGGCGCTGCTGCTGCCGGTGAACGCCTTCGACGCCGGCAACCACCGGCTCGGCTACGGCGGCGGCTTCTTCGACCGCACGCTGGCCGCGCTGGCGCCGCGCCCGCTGGCCATCGGCGTCGGCTTCGACTTCCAGCGCGTCGCCAGCATCCGGCCGGCGGCGCACGACCTGCCGCTCGACGCGGTGGTCACCGAATCGGGCTGCCAGCGCACCGGGTGAACGCAACACCTACCGCAGAGACGCAGAGGCGCAGAGATTTCGCAGAGGAAAACCAAATCTGAATTTCTCTGCGTTCCCTCTGCGCCTCTGCGTCTCTGCGGTGGACTTTCGGCCTCAGCAGGCAGCGGCAACGCCGGCCGCGAGCCGGCGCAGCGCCTCGTCGAGGATCGCTTCCGGGCAGCCGAAGTTCAGCCGCAGCCAGCCGGGCGCGCCGAAGTCGGCGCCGTCGGAGAGCCCCAGCCCGTGCGTCTCGAAATGCCGCTGCGGATGCAGCAGGTTCAGCCCGCGCACGTCGATCCAGGCGAGATAGGTGGCCTCGACGTGCGTCGTCGCCAGCGGCGGCAGCGCCGCCACCGCCGCCGCGACGCGGTCGCGGTTGCGGCGGAGCACGGCGAGCAGCGCGCGGCGCCAGTCGCCGGCCTCGGCGAAGGCTGCCTCGCAGGCGACGAAGCCGAGCGCGTTCACGTGCGGCACGATGCCGGCCATGGCGCGCGTGAAGGCGCGGCGCAGGCCGGCGTCGGGAATCACCGCGAAGGCGCAGCCGAGGCCGGGCACGTTGAAGGTCTTCGACGGCGCCATCAGCGTGATGCTGCGCGCCGCCAGGTCGTCACCGAGCGTCGCCCACGGCCGGTGGCGACGGCCGTCGAGGATCAGGTCGCAGTGGATTTCGTCGGAACAGACGATCAGTTCGCGGCGGCGGCAGAAGGCGGCGAGTTCGGCCAGCTCGCCGTCGTCCCAGGCGCGGCCGACCGGGTTGTGCGGATGGCAGAGCAGCAGCAGGCGGGCGTCGGCGGCGGCCGCTGCCAGCGCCGGCCAGTCCCAGGTCCAGCGTCGGCCGTCATGACGCAGCGGCACGGCGGTCGGCGCCCGCCCCGAAAAACGCGGCGCCGACAGGAAGGGCGGATAGACCGGCGTCGCCGTCAGCACGCTGCCGGCGACGGCGCGGCAGGCGAGGTTGAGGCCGCTGACCAGTCCCGGCAGCCAGACCAGCCAGTCCGGGTCGATGCGCCAGCCGTATTCGCCTTCGAGGTGGCCGAGCACGGCGGCAGTGAGCGCCGGCGACGGCTCGGCGTAGCCGAAGACGCCGTGTTCGACGCGCCCTTGCAGCGCAGCGAGCACCGCCGGCGGCGCCGCGAAGTCCATGTCCGCGACCCACAGCGGCAGGACGTTGGCGCCGGCGTAGCGGTTCCACTTGACCGAGTCGCCGCCGCGGCGGTCGACGACCCGGTCGAAACCGAAGGGATCGCCGCCGTCCGCCACCGGCTCAGACTTCCAGATGCGAGTAGAGAACGGTCGACAGGTAGCGTTCGCCGAACGAGGGGATCACCACCACCGTCAGCTTGCCGGCATTCTCCGGCCGGCGCGCGACTTCCAGCGCGGCATGCACGGCGGCGCCGGAGGAGATGCCGACGAGCAGGCCCTCCTCGGTCGCCATGCGGCGGGCCACGGTGAACGCGTCCTCGTTTTTGACGCGGAACACCTCGTCGTAGGCCGCCGTGTTCAGCACCTTCGGCACGAAGCCGGCGCCGATGCCCTGGATCGGGTGCGGCCCCTTCTCGCCGCCGGAGAGCACCGGCGAGGCGTCAGGTTCGACGGCGACGACCTGCACGCCGGGCTTCCTCGCCTTCAGCACCTCGCCGACGCCGGTGATCGTGCCGCCGGTGCCGACGCCGGCGACGAAGATGTCGACGGCGCCGTCGGTGTCGCGCCAGACTTCCTCGGCGGTGGTGCGGCGATGCACTTCCGGGTTGGCCGGGTTCTCGAACTGCTGCGGCACGAAGTAGCGCGGGTCGGACGCGGCCAGTTCCTCGGCCTTCCTGATCGCGCCGCCCATGCCGTCCGGCCCCGGCGTCAGGATCAGCTCGGCGCCGTAGGCTTTCAGCAGCAGGCGCCGCTCGCGGCTCATCGTCTCCGGCATGACGAAGGCGCACTTGATGCCGCGCGCGGCGCAGACCATGGCCAGACCGATGCCGGTGTTGCCCGAGGTCGGTTCGAGCACCACGGTGTCCGGGCCGATCCTGCCGGCGGCCTCGGCGGCGTCGATCATCGCCGCGGCGATGCGGTCCTTGACGCTGTGCGCGGGGTTGCAGAATTCCAGCTTGGCGACGACCGTGCCGTCGATGCCGGCGGCGATGCGGTTGAGGCGAACCAGCGGCGTGTTGCCGATGAGGGCGGTGACGTTGTCGGCGATGTTCCGGGCCATGGGCGAGCCTTCCAGACGGTGATGGGGGAAACCCGCAGTCTAGCGGCTAACCGCGGATCGGCGCGAGCGCCGCATCGTCTTCGGCAAGCGGCAGCGACGGGAGTTCGCCGCGGCCGAGGTCGGGCGACGGCGGCGCCAGGTAATGCCCCTGCAGGTAGTCGGCGGCGAAGGCGCGCGCCGGCGCCAGGTGGCGCACCGCCGCCACGTGCGTCGCCGCGATCTCGGCGCCGATCTCGCGGCAGGCGCGCGCCGCGTCGGCGGCCGCGTTCTCGGCGCTGCCGGCGCCGCGCCAGCGTTCGAGCGTGCGCACGTCGAACTTGACCAGCTCCGGCCGCAGCGTCGCCAGCAGCGTGCGGTCGAGGTCCGGCCCGGCCTGGTCGATGGCGATGCGGTAGCCGCGCGCGCGGTAGGCGGCGAGCGCGTCGGCGAGCGTCGCCGGGTCGCCGGTCAACTCGCCGGCGCGCAGTTCGAAGAAGATGTTCTCCGGCGACAGGCCGCAGCGCTTCAGGATCGCCTCGAACACCAAGCCGTGGCCGGAAGTCACGGCGCGCACGTGGCGCGGCTCGACGTTGAGGAACAGCGTGCCGCCGCCGGCGCGGGTGAGCTGCAGGTAGTTGAGCGCGTGCAGCGTGCGGCACAGGCGGTCGAGGTAGATCAGCTTCTCCGGCGAGGCCGGGCGGCGGAAGACGTCGGCCGCGGTCAGCGACTCGCCGTCGTCCGACTCCGCGCGCAGCAGCGCCTCGTGGCCGATGACGCGGCCGCCGCGGGCGGCGCTCACCGGCTGGAAGACGCTGCGCAGCAGCAGGTCGCCGTCGTGGCCGAGGACGCCGGCCGGGCCGATCGACAGGCCGTCGCCGGGGCAGATCCCGGCGCCGTAGCTGTCGCGGTTCTGCCGGTTCAGGTAATGGACGAGTTCGGCGAGCGGCATGGCGGTCTCCTGGCGCAGGGGTTCAGCGGCGGCTGATCCGGTCGAAGCCGGCGCCGTCGGCGAAGTGCGCCTGGTGCGCCTTCTGCCAGCCGCCGAAAACTTCGTCGATGGTGAACAGCTTCACCGGCGGGAACTGCGCCGCGTACTTGGCGGCGACCTGCGCGTCGCGCGGGCGGAAGTAGTGTCTGGCGGCAATCTCCTGCCCTTCCGGCGAGTACAGGTAGTCGAGGTAGGCGCGCGCCAGCTTCTGCGTGCCGTGCTTGTCGGCATATTTGTCCACGACGGCGACCGGCGGTTCGGCGAGGATGGACAGCGAGGGCACGACCAGGTCGACCTTGCTCGGCCCGATCTCCTTCACCGCCAGGTGCGCCTCGTTCTCCCAGGTGATCAGTACGTCGCCGATGCCGCGTTCGAGAAAGGTCGTCGTCGCGCCGCGCGCGCCCGAGTCGAGCACGGCGACGTTCTTGAAGATGCCGGCGACCAGCGCCTGCGCCGTGGCCTCGCTGCCGCCCGGCTGTTTCAGCGCGTAGCCCCAGGCCGCGAGGTAGTTCCAGCGGGCGCCGCCGGAGGTCTTCGGGTTCGGCGTCACCACCGACACGCCCGGCCGCGCCAGGTCGGGCCAGTCGAGAATCCGCTTCGGATTGCCCTTGCGCACGAGGAAGACGATGGTCGACGTGTAGGGCGCGCTGTTGTGCGGCAGGCGCTTCTGCCAGTCGGCCGGCAGCAGCTTCTGCTGCGCCAGCAGGTCGACGTCGTAGGCCAGCGCCAGCGTGACGACGTCGGCGGCCAGGCCGTCGGCGACCGAACGCGCCTGCTTGCCCGAACCGCCGTGCGACTGGCGGATGCGCGGCGTCTCGCCACCGGCCTGCGCCTGCTGGCGCGCGAAGGCGGCGTTGAACTCCTGGTAGAGCTCGCGCGTCGGATCGTAGGAGACGTTGAGCAGGCCGTTCTGGGCGAAGGCGCTGCCGGCGAGGAAGGCGGCGCCGACGAGGGCGGCGCGCAGCGGGCGTTTCATGGAGACTCCGGACAAAGGCGGAAAAGGCGATTGACCGGAGTCTATTCAGGCAAACTTATTCTGAGAAAGAATCTATTTCAATAAAGCTATAACCAAGAGGAATTAACCGAGAAACAGCTTGTACGCCGGGTTCTGCGTCTCCTCCCAGTGCGCGTAGCCGAGGTTCTTCAGGAAGTCCTTGAACGCGCCGTTCTCCGCCGGCGACACCTGCATGCCGACGAGCACGCGGCCGTAGTCGGCGCCGTGGTTGCGATAGTGGAACAGCGTGATGTTCCAGCCGGCGCTCATGTTGTTCAGGAAATTCATCAGCGCGCCCGGCCGCTCCGGGAACTCGAAGCGGTAGAGTATCTCGTTGTCGATCCCCGGCGCGTGGCCGCCGACCAGGTGGCGGACGTGCAGCTTGGCCATCTCGTCGTCGGTCAGGTCGAGCGTCGGGTAGCCGTGCTTCTGCAGGCTGTCGACCAGCTTCAGCGACTCGGCGCGGCTGGCGACCTGGATGCCGACGAAGACGTGCGCCTCGTTGCGGTCGTTGTAGCGGTAGTTGAACTCGGTGATGTTGTGCGAGCCGATCAGCGCGACGAACTGCTTGTAGGCGCCGGGCCGCTCCGGCAGCGTGACGGCGAGCACGGCCTCGCGCTGCTCGCCGATCTCGGCGCGCTCGGCGACGAAGCGCAGGCGGTCGAAGTTGGTGTTGGCACCGGAGGCCACGGCCACCAGCGCCTTGTCCTTGAACCGGTGCTGCGCGGCGTAGGCCTTGGCGCCGGCGATGGCCAGCGCGCCCGAGGGTTCGAGGATCGAGCGCGTATCCTCGAAGACATCCTTGATCGCCGCGCAGATGGCGTCGGTGTCGACCAGGATCACTTCGTCGAGCACTTCCTTGCACACGCGGAAGGTTTCCTCGCCGACGAACTTCACCGCCGTGCCGTCGGCAAACAGGCCGACCTGGTCGAGGCGCACGCGCCGGCCGGCGGCGAGCGACCTGGCCATGGCGTCGGCGTCGAAGGTCTCGACGCCGATCACCTTGGTTTCCGGACGCAGGCGCTTGACGTAGGCGCCGATGCCGGCGGCCAGCCCGCCGCCGCCGATGGCGACGAACACGGCGTGGATCGGCTTCGGATGCTGGCGCAGGATCTCCATGCCGATCGTGCCCTGGCCGGCGATCACCTCGGGGTCGTCGAAGGGGTGCACGAAGGTGAGCCGCTCCGCCTTCTCGAGTTCGAGCGCGTGCGCGTAGGCCTCGTCGTAGGAAAGGCCGGCGAGCACCACCTCGCCGCCGCGGCTCCTGACCGCCTGCACCTTGATCTGCGGCGTCGTCGTCGGCATGACGATCACCGCCCGGCAGCCGATCCTCGCCGCCGACAGCGCCACGCCCTGCGCGTGGTTGCCGGCCGAGGCGCAGATGACGCCGCGCTTCAGCTTCTCCGGCGAGAGGTGGGCGATCTTGTTGTAGGCGCCGCGCAGCTTGAACGAGAAGACCGGCTGCACGTCCTCGCGCTTCAGGTAGAGGCGGTTGCCGAGGCGGTCGGACAGATTGGGGGCGAGTTCGAGCGGCGACTCGACGGCCACGTCGTAAACCTGCGCGTTGAGGATTTTTTCCAGATAATCCGGATCCGGGTGCATGCGCTTCTTTTCTTCCATCCCTGAGTAAGCCGGGAATTCTAACACCTTGGACTGGCTGCCAATTTCCGCCGATGCCGGGCTGTGGGGGCTTTTCGCCGCCAGCTTCCTGGCCGCGACGCTGCTGCCCGGCGGCTCGGAGGCGGCGCTCTTCGCCTTTCTCCGGCTGCACCCCGGCGAACTCGCGCCGGCGCTGGCGCTGGCCACCCTCGGCAACACGCTCGGCGGCATGACCTCCTGGGCCTGCGGCCGCTGGCTGCCGAAGTGGCGGCGGCTGGAAACGCTGCCGCAGCTCGAAACGCTGCGCCGCTGGGGCAGCCCGGCGCTGCTCTTGGCCTGGGCGCCGCTGGTCGGCGACGCGCTGTGCATCGCCGCCGGCTGGCTGCGCCTCGCCTGGCTGCCGTGCGCGCTGTTCATGGCGCTCGGCAAGTTCGCGCGCTACTGGCTGGTGGCGCAGGGCGCCGTGCCGTAGCGGAGAAACGTTTCGCCGCGCGCCCGGTCTATCCCCTTCCGCATGCTGCATTGCGATACGATAAAATTCCGTTTTTGAAGCCTCACTGATCGGCCATGACCGCCCGCCTGCGCGAAATTCCGTACAACTACACCTCGTTCTCCGACCGCGAGATCGTCATCCGCCTGCTCGGCCGCGAGAACTGGGCGATCCTCGACGCGCTGCGCAGCGAGCGCGTCACCGGCCGCTCGGCGCGCATGCTCTACGAGGTGCTCGGCGACATCTGGGTGGTGCAGCGCAATCCCTACCTGGAAGACGACCTGCTCGCCAACGGCGACCGCCGGCGCGCGCTGATCGACGCGCTGCGCCACCGCCTGGGCGAGATCGACAAGCGCCGCCAGGGCAACGACAGGGTGCTGAAGCTGATCGACGCGGCGCAGGCAGCGGTGGACGCCTTTGCGCATCGCTTCGAGGAAACGGCGAAGCTGCGCGCCAAGGCGCTGAAGGTGCTGGCGAAGCACACGCGCCGCGACAACATCGCCTTCGACGGGCTCGCCCGCGTCTCGCACGTCACCGACGCCACGGACTGGCGCATCGAGTATCCCTTCGTCGTCCTCTGCCCGGACACCGAGGACGAGATGGCGCCGCTGGTGAAAGCGTGCATCGAACTCGGGCTGACCATCATCCCGCGCGGCGGCGGCACCGGCTACACCGGCGGCGCCGTGCCGCTGACGCCGTACGCGGCGGTGATCAACACCGAAAAGCTGATCGACATCGGCCCGGTCGAGGAACTGGTGCTGCCCGGCCACAGCGACAAGTACGCGACCATCCGCACCGGCGCCGGCGTCGTCACCGAAAAGGTGGCGGAAGCGGCGGCCGCCGCCGGCCGCGTCTTCGCCGTCGACCCGACCTCGGCCTCGGCCTCGTGCATCGGCGGCAACATCGCCATGAACGCCGGCGGCAAGAAGGCCGTGCTGTGGGGCACGGCGCTCGACAACCTGGCCTGGTGGAAGATGGTCGACCCGGACGGCAACTGGCTGGAAGTCGAGCGGCTGGACCACAACTTCGGCAAGATCCACGAGCAGCACACGGTGCGCTTCCGCATCCGCCGCTTCGACCCGACCGGCAGGAAGCTGCTCGCCGAGGAGGAGCTGTCCATGCCCGGCGCCCACTGCCGCAAGGACGGGCTGGGCAAGGACGTCACCGACAAGTTCCTCGGCGGCGTGCCGGGCGTGCAGAAGGAAGGCACCGACGGCCTGATCGTCGCCGCGCGCTGGGTGCTGCACAAGATGCCGCCGGTGACGCGCACCGTCTGCCTGGAGTTCTTCGGCCAAGTGCGCGAGGCCGTGCCGGCGATCGTCGAGATCACCGACTGGTTCAAGCCGGGCGGCGAAGGCAACAAGGCCGGCGTGCTGCTCGCCGGCCTCGAACATCTGGACGAGCGCTACGTCAAGGCCGTCGGCTACACGACCAAGGCCAAGCGCCACGGCCGGCCGAAGATGGTGCTGCTCGGCGACATCGTCGGCCACGACGAGGACGCGGTGATGAACGCCGCCTCGGCCGTGATCCGCATGACCAACGCGCGCGGCGCCGAGGGCTTCATCGCCGTCTCCGCCGAGCAGCGCAAGAAGTTCTGGCTCGACCGCTCGCGCACCGCGGCGATCTCCAAGCACACCAACGCCTTCAAGGTGAACGAGGACGTGGTGATCCCGCTGCCGCGCATGGGCGACTACTGCGACGGCATCGAGCGCATCAACATCGAGCTGTCGACGCAGAACAAGCTGGCGCTGTGCGACGCGCTGGCCGAGTTCCTGCAAGGCGAGCTGCCGCTCGACGCCGGCGACGCCGAGCTCGGCAAGGATGTGCTCATCGGCGACCTCCGCCAGGCCGCGCTCGACCACGTGGCCGGCGTGCGCCGCCGCTGGCAGTGGCTGCTCGACAACCTGGACACGCCGCTCGCCGCGGCCGAGAAGCAGTTCGCCGACTACGGCGTCGAGGCCGGCGAGCTCTCCAACCGCGCCGCCGACCCGACGCTCTTCCACCGCCTTCAGGACTATTCGATCCGCACTTCGTGGAAGAGCGAACTCAAGGCGCAGCTCGCCGAGTTCTTCGACGGCACGGTGTTCCGGCGGGTGCTCGACCGCATCGAGGCGATCCACGCGGAAGTGCTGCGCGGCCGCGTCTTCGTCGCGCTGCACATGCACGCCGGCGACGGCAACGTGCACACCAACATCCCGGTGAACTCGGACAACTACGAGATGCTGCAGACCGCCAACCGCGCGGTCGACCGCATCATGGCGCTGGCTCGCTCGCTCGACGGCGTCATCTCCGGCGAGCACGGCATCGGCATCACCAAGCTCGACTACCTCACGGACGAGGAAATGGCCTCGTTCTGGGCCTACAAGAAGAAGGTCGACCCGCAGGGCCGCTTCAACCGCGGCAAGCTGCTGCGCGGCGCCGCGGCCGAGCCCTTCGCCGACGCGCGCCAGGCCAACCTCGACGACGCCTACACGCCCAGCTTCAACCTGATGGGCCACGAGTCGATCATCATGGAGCAGACCGAGATCGGCGAGATCTCGCACGACATCAAGGACTGCCTGCGCTGCGGCAAGTGCAAGCCGGTGTGCTCGACGCACGTGCCGCGCGCCAACCTGCTCTACTCGCCGCGCAACAAGATCCTCGGCACCTCGCTGCTGATCGAGGCCTTCCTCTACGAGGAGCAGACCCGCCGCGGCGTGTCGCTCGCGCACTGGGCCGAGTTCGAGGACGTCGCCGACCACTGCACGATCTGCCACAAGTGCGAGAAGCCCTGCCCGGTGGACATCGACTTCGGCGACGTCACGGTGAAGATGCGGAACCTCCTGCGCAACCAAGGCAAGAAGTCGTTCAACCCCGGCAAGGCGGCGGCCATGGCCTTCCTCACGGCCAAGGACCCGGCGACGATCAAGCTGATCCGCAAGGGCATGATCGAGTGGGGCTACAAGGCGCAGCGCCTCGGCTACCGCGTCGGCAAGTGGCTCGGCCTGATCCAGGGCCAGGTCAAGGCGCCGCCGGCGACGCTCGGCAAGGCGCCGATCAAGGCGCAGGTCATCCACTTCATCAACAAGCCGATGCCGGGCGGGCTGCCCAAGCGCACCTCGCGCGCGCTCTTGGACATCGAGGACGACAAGATCGTGCCGGTGATCCGCGACCCGCAGAAGTTCAAGGAAGATTCGGACGCGGTCTTCTACTTCCCCGGCTGCGGCTCGGAGCGCCTGTTCTCGCAGGTGGGCCTGGCCACGCAGGCCATGCTCTACGAGCTGGGCACGGCCACCGTGCTGCCGCCCGGCTACCTCTGCTGCGGCTACCCGCAGACCGCGGCCGGCGAGGAGGACGCCGGGCAGAAGATCACCGCCGACAACCGCGTGCTCTTCCACCGCGTCGCCAACACGCTGAACTACCTCGACATCAAGACGGTGATCGTCTCCTGCGGCACCTGCATGGACCAGTTGCTGAAGTACGAATTCGACAAGATCTTCCCCGGCTGCCGGTTGCTCGACATCCACGAGTACCTGCTCGAAAAGGGCGTGAAGCTCGACGGCGTCGACGGCGTGCGCTACATGTACCACGAGCCCTGCCACGCGCCGATGAAGACGATGCAGGGCATCAAGGTGGTGAACGAACTCATGGGCCAGCCGGTCGATCTCTCCGACCGCTGCTGCGGCGAGTCCGGCACGCTGGCCGTGGCGCGGCCGGACATCTCGACGCAGGTGCGCTCGCGCAAGCAACTGGAGATCGAGAAGGGCGCGGCCAAGCTGCGCGCCGACGGCTTCGCCGGCCAGGTGAAGATGCTCACCTCCTGCCCATCCTGCCTGCAGGGCCTGTCGCGCTACAACGACGACGCCGACATGAAGTCGGACTACATCGTCGTCGAGATGGCGAAACACCTGCTCGGCCCGGACTGGATGCGCGACTACGTCAGCAAGGCGAACAGCGGCGGCATCGAGCGCGTGCTGCTGTAGCGGAGGGAAGGGCGATGAGCGACAGGAAAGACGGCCTGCAGACGGAAATCGACACGCTGCAGAAGCACCTCGCAGAGCCCGCGGACGAGTGCGAGCTGTGCCACCGCCCCGGCGGCGAACCGCTGTGGGAGGACGCGCTGTGCCGCGTCGTCGCCGTCGACGATGCCGACTACCCGGGCTTCTGTCGCGTCGTCGTCAAACGCCACGTGCGCGAGATGACCGACCTCGCCGACGCCGAGCAGGCGGCGCTGATGCGCGTCGTTCTCGCCGTCGAGGCCACGCTGCGCAAACTCTGCTGCCCGGACAAGATCAACCTGGCCAGCTTGGGCAATCTCGTGCCGCACGTGCACTGGCACGTCATCCCGCGCTGGCGCGACGACCGGCACTTCCCGCAGCCGATCTGGGGCGCGCCGCAGCGCACGGCCAGCGCACCGCGCGCCGCCGTGCCGCGGCACGAACTGGCCGGCGAACTGCGCCGGCGGCTGGGCGCCGGCTGAGCCGCAGCCGGCCCGTCGGCGGGCCTTCCGGAGTATCATTACGGGCTCGCAAAGCATCCCGGAGCCGCATCATGGCCGGACCTGGCAACGAAATCCCTGTTCCCACCGAAATCAGGCTGCACCAGAAGTCGCGCATTCTCGAAATCGCCTTCGCCGGCGGCGAGCGCTTCGAGCTTTCCTACGAATACCTGCGCGTGTTCACGCCGTCGGCCGAAGCGCGCGGCCACGGACCGGGGCAGGAAACCCTGCAGGTCGGCAAGCGCGAGGTCACCGTCGAACGCATCGAGCCGGTCGGCAACTACGCCGTCCGGCCGGTGTTCTCCGACGGCCACGACAGCGGCCTCTATTCCTGGGACATGCTCTACAACCTGGGCAAGCACCGCGACGAGCTGTGGCAGACCTACCTCGACCGGCTGGCCGCGGAGGGCAAGAGCCGCGATCCCGAAGACAATCCGCCGGAACCGCCGAAGGCCAAGGGCGGCTGCGGCCACCACTGAGCGCGACCATGAACGACAAGACCACCCATTTCGGCTACGAAAACGTGCAGGAGGCCGAGAAGGCCCGCCGCGTCGCCGACGTTTTCGATTCCGTGGCGCAGCGCTACGACCTGATGAACGACGTCATGTCCGGCGGCCTGCATCGCCTGTGGAAGGCGTTCACCATCGCCAAGAGCGGCGTGCGCGAGGGCTCGCGCGTGCTCGACGTGGCCGGCGGCACCGGCGACCTGTCGCTCGCCTTCCTGAAGCGCGTCGGCAGGAGCGGCCAGGTCTGGCTCACCGACATCAACAACGCGATGCTGACGCGCGGCCGCGACCGGCTGTGCGACAAGGGCTTCATCACGCCGGTGGCGCAGTGCGACGCTGAGAAGCTGCCCTTCCCGGACGACTGGTTCGACTGCGTGACGGTCGCCTTCGGCCTGCGCAACATGACGCACAAGGACGCGGCGCTGAAGGAGATGCGGCGCGTGCTGCGGCCCGGCGGCCGGCTGCTGGTGCTCGAATTCTCGCAGGTGTGGAAGCCGCTGGCGCCGGTCTACGACTTCTATTCGTTCAACGTCATCCCGCGCATCGGCCAGTTGCTGGTCAAGGACGAGGCGAGCTACCGCTACCTCGCCGAGTCGATCCGCGTGCACCCGGACCAGGAGACGATGAAGACGATGATGGAGCAGGCCGGCCTCGAACGGGTCGACTACTTCAACCTGACGCTCGGCGTCTGCGCGCTGCACCGCGGCTTCAAGTTCTGAGCGGCGATGCACGGCCGGGATTCCTGATGCTGCGCCGGGCAACCTTCGCCTTCGTCAATCGCCTGCTCGCCGCCGAAGGCTGGGCGCAGACGCGCCTGAAACCCTTCGCCGGGCAGCGCGCGCGCTTCGCCTTCGGCCCCTTCGCGCAGACCCTCGTCGTCGCCGGCGACGGCAGCCTCGCGCCGTGCGCGGACGACGCGGCCGCGGCGGTGACCATCCGCCTCCCGGACGACGCGCCGTTCCGCCTGCTCGGCGACCGCGCGTCGCTCTTCGCCAGCGCGCACGTCAGCGGCGCCGCGGACTTCGCCGAAGCGCTCGGCTTCGTCGTGCGCAACCTGCGCTGGGACGTCGAGGCCGATCTCGCCGGCGTCGTCGGCGACATCGCGGCGCATCGCATGGCGAGCGCGGGGCGGGCGCTGCTCGCTGCCGGCGGCGAGCAGACGCAGCGGCTCGGCGCCAACGTCGGCGAGTACCTGATCGAGGAAGTGCACCTGCTGGTGCGCCGCGACGAGGCGGCGGCCTTCGCCCGCGAGCTGGCCGCGCTCGGCGACGCGCTGGCGCGGCTCGAAGGCCGGCTGGCGCGGCTGGAAAAATAGCGCCGGACGGCGGGCACGCAGCAAAGAAAAAGGCAGCCGAGGCTGCCTTTTTCGTTCGACGCTTGCGCGCGCTCAGTGGCGGTTCTTCAGCTTCTTGATCGCCTGCAACTGGGCAACGGCCTGGGCCAGCTCGGCTTCCGCCGTGGCGTAGTCCATTTCGGCGTTGCGGTTGGCGAGCGCCTCTTCCGCATGCTTCTTCGCTTCCAGCGCCTTGGCCTCGTCCAGGTCATGGGCGCGGATGGCGGTGTCGGCGAGCACGGTGATCATGTTCGGCTGCACCTCGAGCATGCCGCCCGAAACGTAGACCAGCTCGTAGTCGGCCTGGGCAGGCACCTTCAGACGGATCGTGCCGGGCTTGATCCGGGTCAGCAGCGGCGTGTGGTGCGGATACACCCCAAGCTCGCCGGCTTCGCCGGGGAACACGCCGAATTCGACGATGCCCGAGAAGATCTGTTCTTCAGCGCTCACCACGTCGCAATGTACGGTAATTGCCATTGCCGGGTTCTCCCATTAAATGCCGCGATTACTGCAGCGTCTTGGCCTTCTCGAAGACTTCCTCGATGCCGCCGACCATGTAGAAGGCCTGCTCGGGCAGCGCGTCGCACTCGCCGGAAACGATCATCTTGAAGCCCTTGATCGTGTCCTTGAGCGAAACGAACTTGCCGGGCGAACCGGTGAACACTTCGGCGACGTGGAACGGCTGCGACAGGAAGCGCTGGATCTTGCGGGCGCGGGACACGGCCAGCTTGTCTTCCGGCGACAGTTCGTCCATGCCGAGAATGGCGATGATGTCGCGCAGTTCCTTGTAGCGCTGCAGCGTCGTCTGCACCTGACGGGCGACCGAGTAGTGCTCTTCGCCGACGACCTGCGGGTCGAGCTGGCGCGAGGTCGAGTCGAGCGGATCGACGGCCGGGTAGATACCCAGCGCGGCGATGTCGCGCGACAGCACGACGGTCGAGTCGAGGTGCAGGAAGGTGGTGGCCGGCGACGGGTCGGTCAAGTCATCGGCAGGCACATACACGGCCTGGATCGAGGTGATCGAGCCGACCTTGGTCGAGGTGATGCGCTCCTGCAGGCGGCCCATTTCCTCGGCCAGCGTCGGCTGGTAGCCCACGGCGGACGGCATCCGGCCGAGCAGCGCCGACACTTCGGTACCGGCCAGCGTGTAGCGGTAGATGTTGTCGATGAAGAGCAGGATGTCGCGGCCGTCGTCGCGGAAGCGCTCGGCCATGGTCAGGCCGGTCAGCGCCACGCGCAGACGGTTGCCCGGCGGCTCGTTCATCTGGCCGAAGACCATCGCCACCTTGTCGAGAACGTTCGAGTCCTTCATCTCGTGGTAGAAGTCGTTGCCCTCGCGGGTCCGCTCGCCGACGCCGGCGAACACCGACAGACCCGAGTGCTGCTTGGCGATGTTGTTGATCAGCTCCATCATGTTGACGGTCTTGCCGACGCCGGCGCCGCCGAACAGGCCGACCTTGCCGCCCTTGGCGAACGGGCAGA
>JACFMQ010000007.1 GCA_019455325.1 Rhodocyclaceae bacterium
CAACAAGATGGCGCCGGCGCTGCGCAAGGTCTACGACCAGATGGCCGAGCCGCGCTGGGTGGTGTCGATGGGCTCCTGTGCCAACGGCGGCGGCTACTACCACTACTCCTACTCGGTGGTGCGCGGCTGCGACCGCATCGTGCCGGTCGACATCTACGTTCCCGGCTGTCCGCCGACCGCCGAGGCGCTCCTCTACGGGCTGATCCAGCTGCAGAACAAGATCCGCCGCACCAACACCATCGCCCGTTAATTTCTCCGAGAGCGCCTCATGTCCGCGAAGCTGGAAACACTCAGCCAGAATCTGGAAAAACACCTCGGCGAGCGCATCAAGTCGAAGAAGCTCGCCCTGGGCGAAGTCACCATCGAGGTCGCCGTCGGCGACTACCTCGACGTCATGCAGACGCTGCGCGACGAAGCCGAACTGCGCTTCGACGAAGTCGCCGACCTCTGCGGCGTCGACTACGCGACCTACGGCAGCGGCGAGCGGCAGGGGCCGCGCTTCGCCGTCGTCGTGCATCTGCTGTCGGTGGAGAACAACCTGCGCCTGCGCGTGCGCGTCTTCGCCGACAGCGACGACTTCCCGTCGGTGCCGTCGATCACCGGCCTGTGGGCCAGCGTCAACTGGTTCGAGCGCGAGGCCTTCGATCTCTACGGCATCGTCTTCCCGGGCCACAACGACCTGCGCCGCATCCTCACCGACTACGGCTTCATCGGCCATCCGTTCCGCAAGGACTTCCCGGTCTCGGGCTACGTCGAGATGCGCTACGACCCGGACCAGCGCCGCGTCATCTACCAGCCGGTGACGATCGAGCCGCGCGAAAACACCCCGCGCATCGTGCGCGAAGAAACCTACGGAGATCTCTGAGATGGCCGAGATCCATAGCTATACCCTGAACTTCGGCCCGCAGCACCCGGCCGCGCACGGCGTGCTGCGCCTGGTGCTGGAAATGGACGGCGAAGTCGTCCTGCGCGCCGATCCGCACATCGGCCTGCTGCACCGCGCCACCGAGAAGCTCGCCGAGACGCGCACCTGGGTCCAGTCCGTGCCGTACATGGACCGTCTCGACTACTGCTCGATGATGGTCAACGAGCACGCCTACTGCTTGGCCATCGAGAAGCTGCTGCAGGTCGAGGTGCCGGTGCGCGCGCAGTACATCCGCGTTCTCTTCGACGAGATTACGCGCATCCTCAACCACCTGCTGTGGGTCGGCTGTCACGGTCTCGACGTCGGCGCCATGACCATGGTGCTCTACGCCTTCCGCGAGCGCGAGGATCTGGTCGACGCCTACGAGGCCGTGTCCGGCGCGCGCATGCACGCCGCCTACTACCGTCCGGGCGGCGTCTATCGCGACCTGCCGGACCGCATGCCGCAGTACACCGAGAACAAGTGGAAGAAGGGCGCCGACCTGAAGGCGCTGAACGAGGCGCGCTCCGGCTCGCTGCTCGACTTCCTGGAAGACTTCACCAACCGCTTCCCGAAGCTGCTCGACGAATACGAGACGCTGCTCACCGACAACCGCATCTGGAAGCAGCGCCTGGTCGACGTCGGCATCGTCACGCCGGAACGCGCGCTGCAGCTCGGCTTCTCCGGCGCCATGCTGCGCGGTTCGGGCATCGCCTGGGATCTGCGCAAGAAGCAGCCGTACGAGGTCTATGACCGCCTCGACTTCGACATCCCGGTCGGCGTCACCGGCGACTCCTACAGCCGCTACCTGGTGCGCATGGAAGAGATGCGTCAGTCGAACCGCATCATGAAGCAGTGCATCGACTGGCTGCGCAAGAATCCCGGCCCGGTCATCACCGATAACTACAAGGTGGCGCCGCCGCCGCGCGAGAGCATGAAGTCGAACATGGAGGAGCTGATCCACCACTTCAAGCTCTTCTCCGAGGGCATCCACGTGCCGGAGGGCGAAGCCTACGCCGCCGTCGAGCATCCGAAGGGCGAGTTCGGCATCTACTTCGTCTCCGACGGCGCCAACAAGCCGTACCGCATGAAGATTCGCGCGCCGGGCTATGTGCACCTCTCGGCCATGGACGAGATGGCGCGCGGCCACATGCTTGCCGATGTCGTCACGATCATCGGTTCCCAGGACGTCGTTTTTGGTGAGATTGACCGCTGATGCTGACTCCCGAATCCCTCAAGAAGATCGACCGCGAACTGGCGAAGTATCCGGCCGACCAGCGCCAGTCGGCGATCATGGCCGGTCTGGCCATCGCCCAGGAAGAGAAGGGCTGGCTGGCTTCCGAAACCATCGAGGAAGTCGCCCGCTACATCGGCATCGAGCCGATCGCCGCGTATGAAGTCGCTTCCTTCTACAACATGTACGACCTGCAGCCGGTCGGCAGGTACAAGCTGACGGTGTGCACCAACCTGCCGTGCATGCTCACCGGCGGCGTCGATGCCGGCGAGTACCTGAAGCGGAAGCTCGGCATCGACTACAACGAGACCACGGCGGACGGCAAGTTCACGCTCAAGCAGGGCGAGTGCATGGGCGCCTGCGGCGACGCGCCGGTGATGATCGTCAACAACCGCAAGATGTGCTCGTGGATGAATCCGGAGCAGATCGACAAATTGCTGGCGGAGCTCGAATAATGGCGATCCTCGGTGCAATCGACCCGGTCCTCTCGGCCGGGCTGGACGGCGACAACGCGTGGCGTCTCGCCGACTACGTCAAGCGCGGCGGCTACAAGGCGCTGAAGCGCATCCTCGAAGAAAAGATTCCACAGGAGCAGGTCATCGCCGAGGTGAAGACCTCGGTGCTGCGCGGCCGCGGCGGCGCCGGCTTTCCGACCGGCCTGAAGTGGTCGTTCATGCCGCGCTCGTTCCCCGGCGACAAGTACGTCGTCTGCAACTCGGACGAGGGCGAGCCGGGCACCTTCAAGGACCGCGACATCCTGCGCTACAACCCGCACTCGGTGATCGAGGGCATGGCCATCGCCGCCTACGCGATGGGCGCCAACCGCGGCTACAACTACATCCACGGCGAAGTCTGGGAAATCTACACGCGCTTCGAGGAAGCGCTCGACGAGGCGCGCGCCGCCGGCCTCCTCGGCCGGGACATCCTCGGCTCCGGCTTCGACTTCGACCTCTTCGCGCACCACGGCTACGGCGCCTACATCTGCGGCGAGGAAACCGCGCTGCTTGAATCGATCGAGGGCAAGAAGGGCCAGCCGCGCTTCAAGCCGCCGTTCCCGGCCTCGTTCGGCCTCTACGGCAAGCCGACGACGATCAACAACACCGAGACCTTCGGCTCGATCCCGTTCATCCTGAACATGGGCGGCCAGGCCTTCCTGGAAGCCGGCAAGCCGAACAACGGCGGCACCAAGCTCTTTTCGATCTCGGGCCACGTCAATCGCCCCGGAAACTACGAGATCCCGCTCGGCACGCCGTTCGCGACGCTGCTCGAAATGGCCGGCGGCATGCGCGGCGGCCGCAAGCTGAAGGCCTGCATCCCCGGCGGTTCGTCGGCGCCGGTGGTTCCGGGCGACATCATGATGGACACGACGATGGACTACGATTCCATCGCCAAGGCCGGTTCGATGCTCGGCTCCGGCGCGGTGATCATCATGGACGAGACGACCTGCATGGTGAAGGCGCTCGAACGCCTCTCCTTCTTCTACTTCGAAGAGTCCTGCGGCCAGTGCACGCCCTGCCGCGAAGGCACCTCGTGGCTGTACAAGATCGTGCATCGCATCGAGAACGGCGCGGGCCGCCCGGAAGACCTGGGCATGCTCAACAGCGTCCTCAACAACATCATGGGCCGCACCATCTGCGCCCTCGGCGATGCCGCCTCGCTGCCGGTGCAGAGCTTCACCAAGCACTTCGCCAGCGAGTTCGAATACCACATCGAACACAAGAAGTGCCTCGTTCCTGCCGACGTCCAGCGCGCCGGCAGCGGCTTCTTCACGGCTAAGGCTTAAGGTACACGGACATGCTGGAAATCGAAATCGACGGCAAGCAGGTACAGGTCCCGGACGGCAGCACCGTCATGGACGCCGCCCAGCAGGTCGGGGCCTACATCCCGCACTTCTGCTACCACAAGAAACTCTCGATCGCCGCCAACTGCCGCATGTGCCTGGTGCAGGTCGAGAAGGCGCCGAAGCCGCTGCCCGCCTGCGCGACGCCGGTGACCAACGGCATGAAGGTATTCACGCACTCCGATCTGGCCGTCAAGGCGCAGAAGGGCGTGATGGAGTTTCTGCTGATCAACCACCCGCTCGACTGCCCGATCTGCGACCAGGGCGGCGAGTGCCAGTTGCAGGATCTGGCCGTCGGCTACGGCGCCGGCGGCTCGCGCTACCAGGAAGAGAAGCGCGTCGTCTTCCACAAGAACGTTGGCCCGCTGATCTCGATGGAGGAGATGAGCCGCTGCATCCATTGCACCCGTTGCGTGCGCTTCGGCCAGGAAATCGCCGGCATCATGGAACTCGGCATGGCCAACCGCAACATGCACTCCGAGATCCAGACCTTCGTCGGCCGCTCGGTCGACTCCGAGCTGTCGGGCAACATGATCGACCTGTGCCCGGTCGGCGCACTCACTTCCAAGCCGTTCCGCTACGCCGCCCGTTCTTGGGAATTGCAGCGCCGCAAGTCGGTCAGCCCGCACGACGCCGTCGGCGCCAACCTCGTCGTCCAGGTCAAGAACAGCCGAGTCATGCGCGTCCTGCCGCGCGAGAACGAGGAGGTCAACGAGTGCTGGATCTCCGACAAGGACCGTTTCTCGTACGAGGCGGTGAATAGCGACGCCCGCCTGACGAAGCCGATGATCCGCGTCGACGGCCAACTGCGCGAGGTCGAATGGAACGTCGCCCTCGACTACGTGGCGCACGGCCTCAACGACGTCGTCCGCGAGCACGGCCCGTCGGCGCTCGGCGCGCTCGCCTCGCCGCATTCGACGCTGGAAGAGCTGGCGCTCTTGAAGAAGGTCGTCGCCGGCCTCGGCTCGAAGAACATCGACTTCCGCCTGCGCCGCCGCGACTTCTCGGCCGACGGCAAGCTCGCCGGCCGGCCGTGGCTCGGCCTCAAGTTCGCCGAGATCGCCGACCTCGACGCGGCGCTGGTCATCGGCAGCTTCCTGCGCAAGGAGCAGCCGCTGATCGCGCAGCGCCTGCGCCAGGCTGCCAAGAAATTCACCAAGCTCAGTCTCGTCACCGTCGGCGGCGACGATCAACTGATCAAGCTGCATCAGAACTTCAGCGTTTCGCCGTCCGACCTCGTGCTGGTGGTCGCCGCCATCGTCAAGGCCGCGGCCTACGCCAAGGGCGTGCCGGCAATTTCGGGCTTCGACGGCATCGAGCCGTGCGACAAGGCCAAGGCCATCGCGCAGAGCCTGATCGAAGGCGAGAAGCGGCACATCTTCCTCGGCAACGTCGCCGAGCAGCACCCGCAGGCTGCCGCGCTGCACGCGCTGGCGCAGGAGCTGGCGAAGCTCACCGGCGCCGGCTTCGGCTTCCTCGGCGAGGCAGCGAACAGCCTCGGCGGCTACGTCGCCGGCGCGCTGCCGACGGCCAACGGCTTGAACGCCTACGAGATGCTGGCGCAGCCGCGCCAGGCCTACGTCGTGCTCGGCGCCGACCTCGACCGCGACGCGCACAACGGCCAGCTCGCCGTCGCCGCGCTCAAGCAGGCGGCGCTGACCGTCGTCCTGACGCCGTTCAAGGACGGCGCCATGGCCGAATGCGCTGACGCGCTGCTGCCGATCTCGCCCTTCACCGAAACTTCCGGCACCTTCGTCAATACTGAGGGCCGCGTCCAGCGCTTCAACGGCGTCGTCCCGCCGCTGGGCGAGGCGCGTCCGGGCTGGAAGGTGCTGCGCGTGCTCGGCAACGTGCTCGGCCTTGCCGGCTTCGACTTCACGTCGAGCGAAGCGGTGCGCGACACCGTGGTCTCGGCCAATGCCGAGTTCGTCACCGGCCTCGACAACGGCGTCAAGGACGTGGTGCCGGCGATGGGCGAGCGCGCTGCCGGCCTGCAGCGCATCGGCGACGTGCCGATCCACTTCGCCGACCCGCTGGCGCGCCGCGCGCCGGCGCTGCAAGCGACCCGCGACGCGGCGCCGCCGACGGCGCGCATGTGCGCGGCGACGCTGGCCGAGGCCGGCCTAGCCGACGGCGCCGGCGTCGTCGTCCGCCAGGGGGCGGGCAGCGCGGCACTGGTCGCGAAACTCGATGAAACGGTGCCGGCCGGCTGCGTTCGCGTCGCCGCCGCGCATGCAACGACCGCCGGTCTGGGCGACCTGTTCGGCGCGATTACCGTGGAGCGTGCGTAAATGGATGCGCTGCTGAACTATTTCTCCGGGGTGTTCGGCCCGGTCTGGCCGCTGGTGTGGACGCTGGTCAAGATCGTCGCCATTGTCCTGCCGCTGCTGCTCGGCGTCGCCTACCTGACCTTCTGGGAGCGCAAGATCATCGGCTGGATGCAGGTGCGCATCGGCCCGAACCGCGTCGGCCCGTGGGGTCTGATCCAGCCGATCGCCGACGGCGTCAAGCTGCTGCTCAAGGAAATCATCGTCCCGGCGAAGTCCAACACCTGGATCTTCCTGATGGCGCCCGGCCTGGCGATGGCGCCGGCGCTGGCCGCCTGGGCCGTCGTCCCGTTCAGCGATACGCTGGTGCTGGCGAACATCGACGCCAGCCTGCTCTACATCATGGCCATCGCCTCGCTCGGCGTCTACGGCATCATCCTCGCCGGCTGGGCCTCGAACTCGAAGTACGCCTTCCTCGGCGCCATGCGCTCGGCCGCGCAGATGGTGTCCTACGAAGTGTCGATGGGCTTCGCGCTGATCGCCGTGCTGATGGTCTCCAACAGCCTGAACCTGGTCGACATCGTGCGCGCGCAGGATAGTGGCATGTTCGCCGGCATCGGCCTCAACTTCCTGTCGTGGAACTGGCTGCCGCTGCTGCCGATGTTCGTGGTCTACCTGATCTCCGGCGTCGCCGAGACCAACCGCGCGCCATTCGACCTCTCGGAGGGCGAATCGGAAATCGTCGCCGGCTTCCACGCCGAATATTCGGGCATGGCCTTCGCGCTGTTCTTCCTCGCCGAATACGCGAACATGATCCTGATCGCGGCGCTGACCTCGCTGCTGTTCCTCGGCGGCTGGCTGTCGCCGGTCGGTTTTCTGCCGGACGGCATTCTCTGGCTGTTCGCCAAGATGTCGTTCATCCTGCTGCTGTTCCTGTGGTTCCGGGCCACCTTCCCGCGCTATCGCTACGACCAGTTGATGCGCCTGGGCTGGAAGGTCTTTCTCCCGCTCTGCTTCATCTGGGTGCCGTTCGTCGGCGTGTGGATGATCTCGCCGTGGAACATCTGGAAGTAAGAGGCTAGACATGGGTGCCATCAAGGAAGTATTCAACAGCCTGCTCCTCAAGGAGCTGTTCAAGGGCATGTCGGTCACCGGGCGCTACCTGTTCGCCCGCAAGATCACCGTCCAGTATCCCGAGGAAAAGACGCCGCAGAGCGCCCGCTTCCGCGGCCTGCACGCGCTGCGCCGCTATCCGAACGGCGAGGAGCGCTGCATCGCCTGCAAGCTGTGCGAGGCGGTCTGCCCGGCGCTGGCCATCACCATCGAATCCGACCAGCGCGAGGACGGCTCGCGCCGCACGACGCGCTACGACATCGACCTGACCAAGTGCATCTTCTGCGGCTTCTGCGAGGAAGCCTGTCCGGTCGACGCCATCGTCGAGACGCGCATCTTCGAGTATCACGGCGAGAAGCGCGGCGACCTGTACTACACCAAGCCCATGCTGCTGGCCAACGGCGACCGCTACGAAGCGCAGATCGCGGCCGACCGCGAGGCCGACGCCAAATATCGCTGAACGGGGACGAATGATGGAGTTCAAGACAGTCGTTTTCTATTGCCTGGCAGCGATCCTGGTGTATGCCGCGCTGCGCGTGATCACCGCGCGCCATCCGGTGGTCGCCGTGCTGCACCTGATCCTCGCCTTCTTCTCGGCCGGCGGCGTCTGGGCGCTGCTGCAGGCCGAGTTCCTGGCCATCGGCATCATCCTCATCTACGTCGGCGCGGTCATGGTGCTGCTGCTCTTCGTCGTCATGATGCTCGACATCAACGTCGATCGCCTGCGCGAGAAGTTCTGGCGCTACCTGCCGCTCGGCGCCATCGTCGGCGCGGTCATGCTCTTCGAGCTCGGCGCCGTGTTGAGCGCCAACTACATGGGCGTGGCCCTGTCCGACGCGCCGCAGATGGCGGCCGACGGCTCGAACACGAAGGAACTGGCGCGGCTCCTGGTGAGCGAGCACGCCTACCCGTTCATCCTCGCCGCCGTCATCCTGCTGGTCGCCACCATCGCCGCGGTGGTGCTCACGCACCGCGGCAAGAAGCCGAGCAAGGCGAAGGATCCGGCCGAGCAGATCCGCGTCCGCGCCGCCGACCGCGTGCGCGTGCTGCAGATGCCTGCGGAAGGCAAGGACTGATAGCGAAGAAGCATCGGAGGCGGCGGGCCCGGCCCGCTCGCCCGGAAAAGACGAACAATTGGGGGTAACCTTGCTGACACTCTCGCATTTCCTGATCCTCGGCGCGATCCTCTTCTCGATCGGCGTCGTCGGCATCTTCCTCAACCGGAAGAACCTGATCGTGCTGATGATGGCGCTCGAGCTGATGCTGCTGGCGGTGAACATGAACTTCGTCGCCTTCTCGCATTTCCTCGGCGACATGGCCGGACAGGTGTTCGTCCTGTTCATTCTCACCGTTGCCGCCGCCGAGGCGGCGATCGGTCTCGCCATCCTGGTCGTGCTGTTCCGCAACCTGCAGTCGATCCACGTGGATGACCTGGGCAGCCTGAAGGGTTAAGCATGGAAATGAAGAGCCTCTATCTGCTGGTGCCGCTGGCGCCCCTCGTCGGCGCGATGATCGCCGGCCTGTTCTGCCGCATCATCCCGCGCTGGGTGGCGCACACCGCGACCATCGCCGGCGTCGCCGTCGCCTTCGTCGCCTCGTGCTTCATCTTCAAGGACGTGATGGCCGGCAACACCTTCAACGGCCCGGTCTACCAGTGGCTGACCTCCGGCGACTACCGCTTCGAGGTCGGCTTCCTGATCGACTCGCTGACGGCGACGATGATGCTGGTGGTGACCTCGGTGTCGCTGATGGTGCACGTCTACACCATCGGCTACATGCAGGAAGACCCGGGCTACAACCGCTTCTTCAGCTACATCTCGCTGTTCACCTTCTCGATGCTGATGCTCGTCATGAGCAACAACTTCATGCAGCTCTTCTTCGGCTGGGAGGCGGTGGGCCTGGTCTCGTACCTGCTGATCGGCTTCTGGTACACCCGGCCGACGGCGATCTTCGCCAACATGAAGGCCTTCCTGGTCAACCGCGTCGGCGACTTCGGCTTCATCCTCGGCATCGGCCTGATCCTCGCCTGGTTCGGCTCGCTCGACTACAAGACCGTGTTCGAGGCGGCGCCGCAGTTCGCCGACAAGACGATCAACATCTGGGGCGCGGCCGAGTGGTCGCTGATGAGCGTCACCTGCATCCTGCTGTTCATCGGCGCCATGGGCAAGTCGGCGCAGGTGCCGCTGCACGTCTGGCTGCCGGACTCGATGGAAGGCCCGACGCCGATCTCGGCGCTGATCCACGCGGCGACGATGGTCACCGCCGGCATCTTCATGGTCGCGCGCATGTCGCCGCTGTTCGAGCTGTCGACGACGGCGCTCTCCTTCGTCATCGTCATCGGCGCCATCACCGCGCTGTTCATGGGCTTCCTCGGCATCATCCAGAACGACATCAAGCGCGTCGTCGCCTACTCGACGCTGTCGCAGCTCGGCTACATGACCGTGGCGCTCGGCGCCTCGGCCTACTCGGTGGCGATCTTCCACCTGATGACGCACGCCTTCTTCAAGGCGCTGCTGTTCCTCGCCGCCGGCTCGGTGATCATCGGCATGCACCACGACCAGGACATCCGCAACATGGGCGGCCTGCGCAAATACATGCCGGTGACCTGGATCACCTCGCTGATCGGCTCGCTTGCGCTGATCGGCACGCCGCTGTTCGCCGGCTTCTACTCCAAGGACATGATCATCGAGGCGGTCAAGTACTCGACCGTGCCGGGCGCCGGCTTCGCCTACTTCGCCGTGCTCGCCGGCGTCTTCGTCACCGCCTTCTACTCGTTCCGCATGTACTTCCTGGTCTTCCACGGCGAGGAGCGCTTCGGCAAGGCGCACGCTGACCACGGCCACGCCGCGGCGCACGACGATCACGCCGCCGCCCATGGCGACGATCACGCTCACGGCGATGGCCACGACGCGCACGACGACCACGACGAGCACCACCACGGCCTGGCGCCGGGCCAGAAGCCGCACGAGTCGCCGTGGGTGGTGACGCTGCCGCTCGTGGCGCTGGCCGTGCCGTCGGTGATCATCGGCTACATCGGCATCGGCCCGATGCTCTTCGGCGATTTCTTCAAGGACGTGATCCACGTCGATGCCGCCGCGCACCCGGCGATGGCCGTGCTCGCCGAGCACTTCCACGGCGCCGGCGCGCTCGCCATGCACGCCTTCGTCACGCTGCCGTTCTGGCTGGCGCTCGCCGGCGTCGTCGTCTCCTGGTACTTCTACATGAAGCGCCCGGACATCCCGGCGGCGATCAAGGCCCGCTTCGAGTGGCTGTACACCCTCCTCGACAACAAGTACTACTTCGACAGGTTCAACGAAGTCTTCTTCGCCGGCGGCGCGAAGAAGCTCGGCACGGGCCTGTGGAAGGGCGGCGACGTGGCGGTGATCGACGGCGTGATGGTCAACGGTTCGGCGAAGGCGGTGGGCTGGATCGCCTCCGTCGTCCGCTTCTTCCAGACCGGTCACATCTACAGCTACGCCTTCACCATGATCATTGGTCTGGTTGTGCTGCTGACCTTCTGGGTCCGCGCCTGATAAGAACGAAACTGGGAACGATATGTCTGGCTACCCGCTTCTCTCCCTCGCCATCTGGATCCCGATCCTCGCCGGCCTCGTCGTGCTGGCCACCGGCGCGGACCGCAATGCGCCGCTGGCGCGCGCGCTGTCCCTGGTCGGCGCCGTCCTCGGCCTCTTGGTGACGATACCGCTGTGGACCGGTTTCGACTACGCGACCAGCGCCATGCAGTTCGTCGAGCTGAAGACCTGGATCCCGCGCTTCAACATCAACTACCACCTCGGCGTCGACGGCATCTCGATGCTGTTCGTGATCCTCAACAGCTTCATCACCGTCATCGTCGTGCTCGCCGGCTGGCAGGTGATCGAGCAGAAGGTGGCCCAGTACAACGCCGGCTTCCTGATCATGTCGGGCCTGATGAACGGCATCTTCACCTCGCTCGACGGCATGCTGTTCTACGTCTTCTTCGAGGCTTCGCTGATCCCGCTGTACCTGATCATCGGCATCTGGGGCGGCCCGAACCGCGTCTATGCGGCGATCAAGTTCTTCCTCTACACGCTCGCCGGCTCGCTGCTCTTCCTGATCGCGCTGCTCTACCTGTTCATCAACTCCGGCGGCAGCTTCTCGATCCTCGACTGGCACCAGCTGCCGATCCCGCTGGGCACGCAGATCTGGATCTTCCTCGCCTTCCTCGTCGCCTTCGCCGTCAAGGTGCCGATGTGGCCGGTGCACACCTGGCTGCCTGACGCGCACGTCGAGGCGCCGACCGGCGGCTCCATCGTGCTGGCGGCGATCGGCCTCAAGCTCGGCGCCTACGGCTTCCTCCGCTTCTCGCTGCCGATCGCGCCGGACGCCTCGCAGGAACTGGCCGGCTTCGTCATCGCGCTGTCGCTGATCGCCGTCGTCTATATCGGCTTCGTCGCGCTGGTCCAGACCGACATGAAGAAGCTGGTCGCCTACTCGTCGATCGCGCACATGGGCTTCGTCACGCTCGGCTTCTTCATGTTCAACGCCATGGGCGTCGAGGGCGCGCTGGTGCAGATGATCTCGCACGGCTTCGTCTCGGGCGCCATGTTCTTCTGCATCGGCGTCATGTACGACCGCGTGCACTCGCGCCAGATCGCCGACTACGGCGGCGTCGTGAACAAGATGCCGAAGTTCGCCGCGTTCTTCATGCTGTTCGCCATGGCCAACGCCGGCCTGCCGGCGACCTCCGGCTTCGTCGGCGAATTCATGGTCATCCTCGGCGCCGTCCAGTACAACTTCTGGGTCGCCTTCTTCGCCGCCTCGACGATGATCGTCGGCGCCGCCTACACGCTGTGGATGTACAAGCGCGTCATCTTCGGCAAGGTCGGCAACCACCACGTCGAGGAGATGGAGGACATCAACGGCCGCGAGTTCCTGATCCTCGCGCTGCTCGCCGCCGGCACGCTGTACATGGGCCTGCATCCGCTGCCCTTCACCGAGGTGATGCACGCCTCGGTCAACGACCTGCTGCGCCACGTGGCCGTGACCAAGATTCAATAATCCGGATATCGACATGACGCTTTCCGAAATCAATTTCGTGCTGCCGGACCTGGCGCCGGCGAGTGCGGAGATTTTCCTGCTGGTGATGGCCTGCGCCATCCTGCTCATCGACGTCTTCGTCAAGGATGCCCGGCGCACGCTGACCTTCCTGCTGACGCAGCTGACGCTGGCCGGCGCCTTCATGATCACCTTCGTCACCAGCACCGGCGAGATCGTCTACACGTTCAGCGGCATGTTCGTCGACGACCTGATGGGCGACTTCCTCAAGCTGCTCCTCTACGCCACGGTCATCGTCGTCATCTTCTACTCGCGCGCCTACATGCTCGAACGCGCGCCGCAGGCCAAGGGCGAGTTCTACACGCTGACGCTGTTCGCCACGCTCGGCATGATGGTCATGATCTCGGCGAACCACTTCCTGACCATCTACATCGGCCTGGAACTGCTGTCGCTGTCGCTCTACGCCATGGTCGCGCTGAACCGCGACTCGGTGCAGGCCACCGAGGCGGCGATGAAGTACTTCGTCCTCGGCGCGCTCGCCTCCGGCCTGCTGCTCTACGGCATCTCGATGATCTACGGCGCCACCGGCACGCTGGAGATCACCGGCGTCGCCGAACGCCTGCAGATGGGCGGCGCCAACAAGACCGTGCTGGCGCTCGGGCTGGCCTTCCTCGTCGCCGGCATCGCCTTCAAGCTCGGCGTCGTGCCGTTCCACATGTGGATCCCCGACGTCTACCACGGCGCGCCGACGGCGATCACGCTGCTCATCGGCTCGGCGCCGAAGCTCGCCGCCTTCGCCATCGTCATCCGCATGCTGGTCAATGGCCTGCTCGTGCTGTCCAACGATTGGCAGCAGATGCTGCTCATCCTGTCGGTGCTGTCGATGGCCATCGGCAACCTGGCGGCGATCGCCCAGACCAACATCAAGCGCATGCTCGCCTACTCGGCCATCTCGCACATGGGCTTCATGCTGCTCGGCCTGGTCTCCGGCGTCGTTGACGGCGATCCGCGCTACGCGCTGAACGCCTACAGCTCGTCGATGTTCTACGTCGTCACCTACGTGCTGACCAGCACCGCCACCTTCGGCATGATCCTGCTCATGGCCCGCTCCGGCTTCGAGGCCGACGCGCTCGACGACTACAAGGGGCTGTTCAAGCGCAGCCCGTGGTTCGCCGGCATCATGATGATGCTCATGTTCTCGATGGCCGGCATCCCGGTCTTCGTCGGCTTCTTCGCCAAGCTCTCGGTGCTGCAGGCCGTGGTCGCCGCCGGCTACATGTGGCTGGCCATCGCCGCCGTCATCTTCTCGCTGATCGGCGCCTTCTACTACCTGCGCGTGGTCAAGCTGATGTTCTTCGATCCGCCGGCCGACCCGTCGCCGATCGAGGCGCCGGTCTTCACCAAGGTGCTGCTGTCGGCCAACGGCGTGGCCGTCGCCCTGTTCGGCATCTTCCCGCAGGTGCTGATGTCCCTGTGCGCCTACACGCTGCTGCGCTCGATCGCCTGACCCGGTGCGCCTTCGCCGCAGCATTCCCCGAGGCCCGCGCATGCGGGCCTCGTCGCTTGGAGGAACCCCATGTCACATCTGCACGAAGAAAGAATCGACGGCACGCAGGTCTTCGACGGCGTGCTGCTCGACGTGCGCCGCGACCGCGTGCGCCTGCCGGACGGCGGCGAGAGCGTGCGCGAGTACATCGTGCACCCGGGGGCGGTGGTGATCGTCGCCGTGCTCGACGACGACCGCCTGCTCTTCGAGAACCAGTTCCGCTATCCCCTGCAGCGCGATTTCCTGGAGCTGCCGGCGGGCAAGATCGACGCCGGCGAGGCCATCGAGCGGACGGCGCGGCGCGAGCTGCTCGAAGAGACCGGCTACGAGGCGGCGACGTGGCGCCATCTCGGCGTGATGCACCCGTGCATCGGCTATTCGGACGAGCGCATCGAGATCTTTCTCGCCCGCGGCCTGGTCAAGGTGGCCGAGCCCTCGCTCGACCACAACGAATTTCTCGACGTCCTCACGCTGTCGCTGGCCGAGGCCGTGGCGGCGGTGCGCGACGGCCGCATCACCGACGCGAAGACGATCACCGCGCTGTTCTGGGCGGAGAAGCTGCTCGCCGGCGACTGGGATTAAACCGTCGGCTGCGGCGCCGGGCATTCCCCCGGACAGGCGTGGACGATGCGGTCGCGGCCGCCGGTCTTCGCCAGGTACATGCGCCGGTCGGCGACCTCGACCAGTTGGCGCCAGTCCTCGACGTTTTCCTGGTTGCGCTCGGCGATGCCGATGCTGGCGGTCACCGGCGAACCGTCGGGGCGCTTGCCGAAGCCGCGCTGGCGCAGGCGGGCGAGCACGTCGCGCGCCTGTCCGATGTCGGTGTTCGGCAGCACCAGGACGAACTCCTCGCCGCCCCAGCGCACGAGCATGTCGCCGCGCCGCAGGTTGTTGGTGATGCGGGCGGCGGCCTCGGTCAGCACCTGGTCGCCGGCTTCGTGGCCGAAGCCGTCGTTCACGCTCTTGAAGTGGTCGAGGTCGACGAAGGCCACGGCCAGCGGCGCGTTGCTGCGGCGGGCGAGGGTGAACTGCATCTCCAGCGTTTCCTCGCCGCTGCGCCGCGAGAAGCTGCCGGTCAGCGGGTCGCGGATGGCCTGCCGGACGAGCGCGATCATGAACGCGAGCTGGCTCATGCCGGCGAGGTTGGAGACGCCGGTGATCAGCGTCAGCAGCCAGAAGGCGCCGGCGAACGACGGCCAGTCGAGCGTGGACCAGCGCATGTAGCCGGAGAGCGCCTGCGCGAACAGGATCGGGCTGGCGATCAGGATGTTCTCGATGAAGGTCAGCGGGAAGATCGCCAGGCCGGCGAGCAGCACGAAGGGCAGGAAGGCGTAGCCGGTGGCGATGGCCGCCGACAGCCCGGCCAACTGGTGCCCGGACAGCAACTGGTGCGAGGCGACGTAGAAGATCGTCGGCACGGCGAAGAGCAGGGCCATCGCGCGGTAGGCGTCGGGCAGGCTGCCGGACGGCCGGTAGCCGATGACGATGAGGCCGAAGGCGATGCTGGCGGCGATGCGCAGCGCGGCCAGCGACGCCCAGAGCGGGTACGGGAAGGCGAAGTAGTCGATGAAGGTCCACAGCGGCGTCAGCACGGCGAAGAGGAAGGCGAACAGGCGGACCCGGTTCACGATCATCGTCGCCCGGCGCCGGGCGAGGAGGGAGAAGTGGGCGTGTGGCGAGAGCAGCCAGACGAGCTCGGATCGGTTCAGTTCGCCGGGCATGAGCCCGGTCAGTTTCGTCCAGACGATATGAGCGACGCGGCTCATCGTGCTTTTTCCTCTTTGCGAAGGATGGTGCTGCTGCGACCCGATGCCCGCTGAATCGTTCTGCTTCATGCGAAAAAACGGGGCACCCCCCCGGGTGCCCCGCCAGTATAAACCCGATAAGTAATGCGGGTTAACCGCAGGTGCCGACGGCGCCGCAGGCGGTGCAGAAATCGCAGCCGTCCTTGCGGATGACGGTGGTGTTGCCGCACTCGCCGCACAGCTTCCCTTGCGTCGGCCGGACGCTGTTCGACGGCTCGTCCGGCGCCTGCAGGATGCCCATCTGCTGCACCGGGTAGCCGTTCTCGTCGAGGATGCCGAGCATGGCGTAGCGGTGGATGATCAGGTGCGCGAGATAGGCCACCGTCGACGGGTAGTTGGCCTGCTTGCGCGTGCCCGGCATGAAGGCCATGAAGTCGCCGAGCGGCTCCGGGTAGTCGAGCAGCTTCCTGAGCTTCATGCCGATCCAGGCCGGATCGAGCACGCGCATGTCGAGCGAGAGCAGCTTGGTCAGGCCGTCGAGCGCGCGCGGGTAGTTGCCGGAGAGCCAGACCGAGTACGGGCGGGTGACGCCGTCCGGCAGCATGATTTCCTTCATGCCGAGCACGAAGTCTTCGCCGGTGGCCGGGTTGAAGACGTCGACGGTCCACGAGAGCGTGCCGTCGGTGCCGGTCTTCGGCTCCTTCAGGCTGAACAGCGCGTCGAGCACCGGCGTCGGGCCTTCCTGCTTGAAGCCGCCGATCTGCTCGACGCGGTAGTGGATGAGTTGAGCCATGGCAGCGACGACGCCCGGCATCTGCTTCTTCTCGCCGTGCGGCGGGAAGGACATCGGGAAGCCTTCGCCCTCCGGCGTCTTGGCCAGCGATTCGAGCTTCAGTTCGAGCCAGGCGCGGTCGTTGGCGCGCATGTCCATGGACAGCGTCTTGGCGACGGCGCCCAGGCCGCGCGGCTGCGCCGGGCCGTTCACCCACACCTCGAACGGCCAGTTGGCGCCTTCCTGCTCGATGTGGCCGACGAACAGCGCGAACTTCCCTTGCGGGTGGTCGATCATGTAGGTCCAGGCCAGGTTGCCTTCCGGCAGATTCGGCCGGCCCGGCCAGCGCAGCGACGAGAGCACCGGCGCCGGCAGGTTCTTGATCGTCAGGCGGCGGTTGGCGTCGCCGGTGACGAAGTCCTGCGGCGCCTTGGCGTCCTGCTCGGCCTTCGCCGGCTCGACCGAGAGCACCGAGCCGAGCACGCTGTTCGGGCGGTAGGTGGCGAGCCCCTTGAGGCCCGACTTCCAGGCGGCCAGGTAGAGGTCCTGGAAATCCTCGTAGGGATAGTCGGCCGGCACGTTCACCGTCTTCGAGATCGAGGTGTCGATGTACGGCGCGACCGCGGCGACCATCTCCTCGTGCGCCTGCGCCGAGATTTCCAGCGCGGTGACGAAGTAGTCGGGCAGCTTCTCGGCGTCGCCGCCGAGGTGCCGGAACAGGCGCCAGGCATAGTCCTCGACCGCGTATTCCTTGAGCGTACCGTCGGGCATGCGCTTCTTGCGGCTGTAGGTCCACGAGAACGGCGGCTCGATGCCGTTCGACGCGTTGTCGGCGAAGGCCAGCGAGATCGTGCCGGTCGGCGCGATGGAGAGCAGGTGCGAGTTCCGGAGACCATGCTTGCGGATGTCGTTCTTCACGTCGGCCGGCAGGCGCGACGCGAAGTTGCCGCCGGAGAGATAGAGCTCGGCGTTGAACAGCGGGAACGGGCCGCGCTCCTTGGCCAGATCGACCGAGGCCAGGTAGGCGATGTCGCGCATGTACTCGGAGACGCGCGCGGCCATGGCGCGCGCCTCGGGCCGGTCGTAGCGCAGGCGGAGCATGGCCAGCGCGTCGCCCAGGCCGGTGAAGCCGAGGCCGACGCGGCGCTTGTTGGCGGCTTCCTCCTTCTGTCGTTCGAGCGGCCAGGCGGTGACGTCGAGCACGTTGTCGAGCATGCGCACCGAGACCTTGATCACTTCGCCGAAGGCGTCGAAATCGAACTCGGCGAGGTCGGTGAACGGGTGCTTGACGAACAGCGTCAGGTTGATCGAGCCCAGGCAGCAGCAGCCGTAGGGCGGCAGCGGCTGCTCGGCGCAGGGGTTGGTGGCCTCGATCAGCTCGCAGTAGTTGAGGTTGTTGTCCTTGTTCATGCGGTCGAGGAAGAGAATCCCCGGCTCGGCATGGTCGTAGGTGGACTTCATCACCTGGTCCCACAGGTCGCGCGCGCGCACCCTGCGGTAGACCCACAGGCCGTCCTCGCGCTGGTAGGCGCCGTTGGCCTTCATGTCCGCGTTCGGCTCGGCGCGGTGCGTCAGCTCGACGTCGGCGTCGGCGTCCACGGCCTGCATGAAGGCGTCGCTGACGCCGATCGAGATGTTGAAGTTGGTCAGGTCGCCGTGGTCCTTGGCGTGGATGAAGTCCTCGATGTCCGGGTGGTCGCAGCGCAGCACGCCCATCTGCGCGCCGCGGCGGGCGCCGGCCGACTCGACGGTCTCGCACGAGCGGTCGAAGACGCGCATGTAGGAGACCGGGCCGGAGGCGCGCGAGTGCGTGCCCTTGACCAGCGCGCCGACCGGGCGGATCGACGAGAAGTCGTAGCCGACGCCGCCGCCGCGGCGCATGGTCTCGGCGGCCTGGGCGAGCGCGGTGTAGATGCCGGGCTTGCCGTCGACGGTCTCGACGATCGAGTCGCCGACCGGCTGCACGAAGCAGTTGATCAAGGTCGCCGCGAGGTCGGTGCCGGCGGCGGAGTTGATGCGGCCGGCCGGCACGAAGCCGTTTTCCTGCGCCCACAGGAACTTCGCTTCCCAGTGCGGCCGGTTCTTTTCCTCCTCGGCCGCGGCGAGCGCGGCGGCGACGCGGCGGCGCACGTCGTGGACGCTGGTTTCCTTGCCCTTGGCGTACTTCTCGACGAGCACTTCGACGGAGATTTCCTGTTCCGGCAGCGGCCCGACCTCGGGTGCGTCGGGTACGTTCGACAGCGGCAACTGCTTGGCGGCGGTAGTCATGATCTCATCCTGTTCGACTTGTTGAGCTGTGGGGTATGAAGGGGTAGCCTGTTTTTCTGGTTGAGCGGGCTCCCTGAAAACTACTATATGTAGTAGGTGAAGGCAAGAACTTGACTAGATGTAGTTTTCCTGCCGCGCCCGATGCAGGCGCCGAAAACCCCCGTGAACAGGGGGATTCGGCGGTCTGCGGTCGCTCCGGAGAAAGGAAATGCTGCGCCGCACCAAGGGAGGCCCCTGGTGCGGAAAGGTCAGGACGTGATCAGATCAGATCGCGGGTGTGCTGCGCGATCATCCACTCTTCGTCGGTCGGGATGACCAGCGCCTCGGTGCGGCCGTCGGCGCGGCCGATGCGCGTCGCGCCGGCGGCGTTGGCGGCTTCGTCGAGGTCGATGCCGAGCCAGCCGAGGCCGGCGCAGACGCGGCGGCGGACCTCGCCGGCGTGCTCGCCGATGCCGCCGGTGAACACCAGCGCGTCGAGGCCGCCGATGCAGGCGGCGAGCGCGCCGACCTCGCGCACGATGCGGTAGCAGAAGAGATCCACGGCCTCGGCGGCATGCGCATCGTCGCTGGCGAGCAGCGTGCGCATGTCCTGGCTGATGCCGGAGACGCCGAGCAGGCCCGATTCCTTGTAGAGCAGCCGCTCGATGGCCTTCGCGTCCATCCCCTTCTCCTGCATCAGGTAGAGGACCACGCCGGGGTCGAGGGCGCCGGTGCGCGTGCCCATCATCAGGCCGTCGATGGCCGTGAAGCCCATCGACGTGGCCTGGCTCCTGCGTTTGATCATGGCGCACATGCTGGCGCCGTTGCCGAGGTGGGCGACGATGACGCGGCCGTCGGCGCGGCCGCTGTGCTCGGGCAGCACGCGCGCGACGTATTCGTACGAGAGGCCGTGGAAGCCGTAGCGGCGCACGCCTTCGGCGGTGAGCGCGCGCGGCAGCGCGAAGAGCTGCGCCAGCGGCGGCTGCGTGCGGTGGAAGGCGGTGTCGAAGCAGGCCACCTGCGGCACGTCGGGCAGGCGCGCGGACAGCGCCCGGATGCCGTTGAGGTTGTGCGGCTGGTGCAGCGGCGCCAGCGAGACGAAGCGTTCGAGCGCCGTGACCGCGGCCGCGTCGAGGCGCACCGGCTGCGCGTACAGCTCGCCGCCGTGCACCACGCGGTGGCCGACGGCGGTGATGCGGCGCGAGTTCTGCGGGTGCGCGTCCAGCCAGGCGAGCAGCGCGTCGAAGGCCGCCGCGTGCTTGATGCCGGCCGGCAGCGCCTCGTCGGCCAGCGCCGCGCCGGCGGCGTTCTTCGCCGTCAGCCGGGCGGCGGCGCCGAGGCCGTCGATCTGGCCGCTGAGAAAGGGATGCCGGGCCAGCGCCTCGTCGAGCGCGTAGAGCGCGAACTTGATCGACGAGGAGCCGGCGTTGATGGTCAGGATGGCGCGGCTCATGCGGCCTCCGCCGGGCCGCCCCAGGGCGGCAGCGAGACAGCGCCCGGAAGGCGAACCGGCGGCCGAACCGTGATTGTTCCCTGCCGCGGGAAGGGGGCAGGGGGGATGGCGGCGAAAGGCATCATTCGGCGGCCTTGCGCTTGGCGTGGGCGATCAGCGCGGCGATGGCGCACGAGGCGGTGCGCGTCTCGGCGGTGTCGGCGCGGCTGGTGAGCACGATCGGCACGGCGGCGCCGAGGACGACGCCGGCAGTGAGCGCGTTGGCCAGGTATTCGAGCTGCTTGGCGACCATGTTGCCGGATTCGAGGTCGGGCACGACGAGGATGTCGGCGTCGCCGGCGACCGCCGACTTGATGCCCTTGGTCTTGGCGGCGACGAGCGAGATGGCGTTGTCGAAGGCGAGCGGGCCGTCGAGCACGCCGCCCTTGATCTGGCCGCGGTCGGCCATCTTGCACAGCGCGGCGGCGTGCAGCGTCGACTCGATCTTCGGATTGACCGTCTCCACCGCCGACAGGATCGCCACCTTCGGCTCCGGCCGGCCGAGGACGTGCGCGAGGTCGATGGCGTTCTGGATGATGTGCACCTTCTCTTCCAGCGTCGGCGCGATGTTGATCGCCGCGTCGGTGATCAGGAGCGGCTTCGGATAGGTCGGCACGTCCATGACGAAGACGTGGGAGAGGCGGCGGCCGGTGCGCAGGCCGCCGGCGCGCGAGACGACCTCGCCCATCAGTTCGTCGGTGTGCAGGCTGCCCTTCATCAGCGCGTCGGCGTCGCCGTTCCGGACCAGCGTCACGGCCATCGCCGCCGCCTCGTGGCTGTGCTTGACGTTGACGATGCGGAAGCGGCTGATGTCGAAGCCGTGCTCCTCGGCGAGCGCGCGGATCTTCTTCTCCGGGCCGACCAGGATCGGCTCGATCAGCCCGGCCTCGGCGGCGAGCAGCGGCCCCTTGAGCGACTCGACGTCGCACGGATGGGCCACCGCCATGTCGATCGGCGGCAGGCCGCGCGTCTTCGCCAGCAGCAGCTCGTAGCGGCCGCGCTTGTCGGAGATGAGGATGTCGGGCAGCGTGATCTTCGCCCGCCTCACCTTCTCGCGCGGGGCGAGCGCCTCGACGGTGCCGACGATCGCATCCAGGCCGTCCTGGTTGGTGCAGGTGCAGTCGAAGAGCACGTGCTGGTTGTGGTCGAACTTCTGCTTGACGGTGACCCGGATGGTGATCGTGTCGCCGATCGTCACCGGCCGCACGAACTGCAGCGACTGGTCGACGAGGATGGTGCCCGGCCCCGGATACTGCGTGCCGAGCACGGTCGAGATCAGCGACGCCGACCACATGCCGTGCGCGATCACCTCGCGGAAGATGCCGCTGTTGGCGAATTCCTGGTCGACGATGGCCGGATTGATGTCGCCGGTCATCACCGCGAACAACTGGATGTCCTCCGGCCGCAGCGTGCGCACCAGAGACGCGCTGTCGCCGATCTCGATCTCGGCGTAGGTCCGGTTTTCCAGATACTGCCCGCCGTGTCCTGCCTGTTCCATGCTCCACTCCCGGTTGCGTGACAGCCGAAGTATATAGGTTGCTGCGCCGCCGCAAGAAGCGTTCGCGGCAAAGCGCGCACCGCGCAGAAAAGCATGGTTGCCGATTGTTTCCGGATTGTTGCAGATGCACATGATGGCCGCCCGCTTGATCTGCGTCAGAGTCTTTGCCCGCTGCCGCGCTATGCTCGGCACGATCCGCCGAAGTTCAATGGGGGCTGCATGCACGACCAAGAGAGGGATGTCGCAAGCGCGCTGGCGCCGATTCTGGCGCGCTGGCGCAACGATCCGACGGCGCTGGTGCAGATCCTGCGCGAGACGCAGGAGGCGCTGGACTGGATTTCGCCGCAAGCCATCGAATTCATCCGCCGCGCGCTCGCCTTGCCGCACGCCAAGATCGAGGGCGTCGCCGGCTTCTACAGCTTCTTCTACACCCGCCCGCGCGGCCGCTACCGCGTGCTCTTCGCCGACAACATCGTCGAGCGCATGCAGGGCGGCGCCGCGCTGCTCGAACGCATGTGCCGCAACCTCTGGGTGGAGCAGGGCAAGGTCTCGGAGGACGGGCTGGTCAGCGTCGACACCACCTCCTGCATCGGCATGAGCGACCAGGGGCCGGCGCTGCTGGTGAACAACCTGAGCGTGCCGAACCTCGACGAGGCGCGCGTCGACCGGCTGTGCGAGCTGATCCGCGGCGCCGTGCCGCTCGCCGACTGGCCGGCCGAGCTGTTCGCCGTCGCCGACAACGTGCGCCGCCGCGACGTGCTGCTCGACGCCGGCCTGCGGCCGGGCGACGCGCTGCGCGCCGCGCGCGCGCGCATCGACCGGGTCGGCACCGAGGCCTCGAACACCCGCTCCTGGCGCGAGGGGCTGCCGCAGGGCGTGGCCGGCCCGGCGGCGCTGATCGACGAACTGCGCCGCTCGGGCCTGCGCGGCCGCGGCGGCGCCGGCTTCTCGACGGCGCTGAAATGGGACGCCTGCCGCAACGCGCCGGTGCCCGAGGGCGGCTGCCGCATCGTCGTCTGCAACGCCGACGAGGGCGAGCCGGGCACCTTCAAGGACCGCGTGCTGCTCAACAGCCACGCCGATCTCGTCTTCGAGGGCATGACCGTCGCCGCGCTGGCCGTCGGCGCGCGGCGCGGCTTCCTCTACCTGCGCGGCGAGTACCGCTACCTGCTGGACAAGCTCGAAGGCGTGCTGGCGCGGCGGCGCGCGGCCGGCCTGCTCGGCCCGGCGATCCTCGGCATGGCCGGCGCCGATTTCGACATCGAGATCCACGTCGGCGCCGGCGCCTACGTCTGCGGCGAAGAGTCGGCGCTGATCGAATCGCTCGAAGGCAAGCGCGGCACGCCGCGCAACCGGCCGCCGTTCCCGGTGACGCACGGCTACCTCGGCCTGCCGACGGTGGTCGACAACGTCGAGACCCTGGCCTGCTCGGCGCTGATCGCGCTCAACGGCGGCGACTGGTTCGCCGGCATCGGCACCGAGGCGTCGACGGGGACGAAGCTGCTGTCGGTGTCGGGCGACGTGGCCGCGCCGGGCGTCTATGAATTCCCGTTCGGCGTCACCGTCGCCGAGGTGCTCGAAGCGGCCGGCGCGCGCGACGCGCAGGCGGTGCAGGTCGGCGGGCCGTCCGGCACCTGCGTCGGCGAGGCCGAGTTCGGCCGCCGCATCGCCTTCGAGGACGTGCCCTCGGCCGGCGCCTTCATGGTCTTCGACAGGCGCCGCGACATGTTCGAGGTGGCGCGCAACTTCGCGCACTTCTTCGCGCACGAGAGCTGCGGCTTCTGCACGCCGTGCCGCGTCGGCACCTCGCTCCTGAAGAACCTGATGGACAAGCTGGCCAACGGCCACGGTTCGCCCTACGACTTCGCCGAGATCGAGAAGATGAACCACATCCTGCAACAGATGAGCCACTGCGGTCTCGGCCACTCGGCCTGCAACCCGGTGCTCGACACCATCGCGCGCTTCCGGCCGGCCTACGAGCGGCGGCTGTCGAACCGCAGCTTCGAGCCGGCCTTCGACCTCGACCGGGCGCTGGCGCCGGCGCGGCAGATGACCGGCCGCGACGACGCCGGCGCGCACCTGGCGATCCACGGCGAGGAGGCGAAATGAGTCAGACGTTCACGCTCGACGGCGAGGAAATCCCCTTCCGCGACGGGCAGACCATCATCCAGGCGGCGCACGACGCCGGCCGCTGGATTCCGCACCTCTGCTACCACCCGGAGTTCAAGCCGCACGGTTCGTGCAAGCTGTGTACGGTGACGGTGAACGGCCGGCACATGGCCTCGTGCACGACGCAGGCGGCGGCCGGGCAGACGGTCGAGAGCGACACCGAGGCGCTCAACGGCGAGCGGCGCACGCTGCTGCAGATGCTCTTCGTCGAGGGCAACCACTTCTGCCCGTCGTGCGAGAAGAGCGGCGACTGCAAGCTGCAGGCCACGGCCTACGAGCTGGGCATGATGACGCCGCACTTCGACCACTTCTATCCGAGCCGGCCGGTCGACGCCTCGCATCCGGAGGTGCTGCTCGACTTCAACCGCTGCATCCTCTGTTCGCTGTGCGTGCGCGCCAGCCGCGACGTCGACGGCAAGTGCGTGTTCGCGCTCTCCGGCCGCGGCATCGGCACGAAGCTGGTGGTCAACGCCGCCTCCGGCCGGCTGGCCGACACCGACGCGGCGATCGGCGACAAGGCGCTGGAGGTCTGTCCGGTCGGCGTCATCCTGAAGAAGCGGCGCGGCTTCGCGGTGCCGATCGGCGAGCGCACCTACGACAAGGCGCCGATCTCGGAAACGGAGGAATGAGATGGACGCCCCGGTGAAGAAGAAGCTGCGCGTCGCCACCACCTCGCTGGCCGGCTGCTTCGGCTGCCACATGTCCTTTCTCGACATCGACGAGCACCTGTTCGAGCTGGTCGAGCTGGTCGAGTTCGACCGCTCGCCGCTGACCGACATCAAGGAGGTCGGCGACTGCGACCTCGGCCTGATCGAGGGCGGTCTGTGCAACGCCGAGAACGTGCACGTGCTGCGCGAGTTCCGCGCCCGCTGCAAGAAGCTGGTGGCGCTCGGCGCCTGCGCGGTGAACGGCGGCCTGCCGGCGCAGCGCAACCACCTCAAGCTGACCGAGATCCTCGAAGAGGTCTATCACACCAGCCCCGGCATCACGCAGGGCCTGATCCCGAACGATCCCGAGCTGCCGCTGCCGCTGGACAAGGTGCACCCGCTGCACGAGGTGGTGAAGATCGACTGGTTCATCCCCGGCTGCCCGCCGTCCGGCGAGGCGATCTGGAAGGCGCTGACCGACATCGCCGCCGGCCGCGATCCGCAGCTCGGCTTCGGCGTGCTGCGCTACGACTGAGGACGACCATGACCTACCATCTGGAAACCGCCGAGCACCCCGAGAAGCTGCGCCGCGTCGCCATCGACCCGGTGTCGCGCGTCGAGGGCCACGGCAAGGTGACGCTGCTGCTCGACGAGGACAACAAGGTGCGGCAGGTGCGCCTGCACATCGTCGAGTTCCGCGGCTTCGAGAAGTTCATCCAGGGCCGCCCGTACTGGGAAGTGCCGGTGATGGTGCAGCGCCTGTGCGGCATCTGCCCGGTGTCGCACCACTTGGCGGCGTCGAAGGCGATGGACGCGATCGTCGGCGCGAAGCGGCTTACCCCGACCGCCGAGAAGATCCGCCGCCTGATGCACTACGGCCAGATCATGCAGTCGCACGCGCTGCACTTCTTCCACCTGTGCTCGCCGGACCTGCTCTTCGGCTTCGACAGCGAGGTCGGCCAGCGCAACATCGTCGGCGTCGCCGCGAAGCACCCGGAGACGGCGCGCCGCGGCGTGCTCATCCGCAAGTTCGGCCAGGAGGCGATCCGCCTCACCGCCGGCAAGCGTATCCACGGCACCGGCTCGATTCCCGGCGGCGTGAACAAGTCGCTCAGCGTCGAGGAGCGTGACTACCTGCTCAAGGACATCTACCAGATCGTCGCCTGGTGCCGCGACGCGGTGCATCTGGCGCGCGAGCTGCACGAGACCGACCCGGCGCTGTACAACAGCTTCGGCATCTTCCGCTCGCACTTCATGTCGCTGATCGGCGCCGACGGGCAGATGGATCTCTACGACGGCCGCCTGCGCGCGCGCGACGACAGTGGCGCCATCCACTTCGACGGCGTCGCCCAGGCCGACTACGAGAAATACATCCAGGAGGAGGTGAAGCCCTGGAGCTACATGAAGTTCCCGTACTTCCGCGCGCTCGGCAACGAGCGCGGCTGGTACAAGGTCGGCCCGCTCGCGCGCGTGCAGAACTGCGATTCGATCCCGACGCCGCTCGCCGACGCCGAGCGCCGCGAGTTCCTCGACTACGCCGGCGGCATGCCGATGCACACCGCGCTCGGCTACCACTGGACGCGCATGATCGAGATGCTGCACGCGGCGGAGACGATCAAGGACCTGCTGCACGATCCGGACATCCTCGGCGGCGATCTGATGACCACCGGCGAGCGCGGCTTCGAGGGCTTCGGCATGATCGAGGCGCCGCGCGGCACGCTGATCCACCACTACCGCGTCGACGAGAACGACCTGGTCAGCATGTGCAACCTGATCGTGTCGACGACGCACAACAACCAGGCGATGAACGAGGCCATCCGCCACGTCGCCCGCCGCTACCTGCACGGCCGCGAGATCACCGAGGGGCTGCTCAACCACATCGAGGTGGCGATCCGCGCCTACGACCCGTGCCTCTCCTGCGCCACGCACGCGCTTGGCAAGATGCCGCTCGCCGTCGAGCTGGTCGACGCCGCCGGCACGCTGGTGCACCGGCTGCAGCGCGACGCGTGAGCGCATCCGTCGCGCCCTTCGTCGTCCTCGCCTGCGGCAACCCGAGCCGCGGCGACGACGCGCTCGGGCCGCTGCTGCTCGCCCGCCTCGACGGATGGTTGCGCGCCGAGGGCGTCGCCGGGCATTTCGAGCTGATCGAGGATTTCCAGTTCCAGGTCGAGCACGCGCTCGATCTGCAGGGACGGGCGGCGGCGCTGTTCATCGACGCCGGCGAGGGTACGCCGGCGCCGTTCACGCTGCGGCCGGCGCAGCCCGATGACGCGCTCGGGCACGGTACGCACGCGATCCCGCCGGCGGCGGTGCTCGCCGTCTATCGCCGCGTCGTCGGCGGCGAGCCGCCGCCGACGAGCGTGCTCTGCGTGCGCGGCGAACATTTCGCGCTGGGCGAGGGGCTCAGCCCGGCCGCGGCCGCACACCTGGAGGCGGCGTGGCCGCGGCTGCAGACGTTCTGTCACGATCTGCTGCGCGCGATGGTAAGGGAATTGTAAAAAAGGTTGATCCAGATCATGGCGGCCGACGCGGCGGCCGCTTAGCATCCGTCCTGCCGCATATGCGGTGTCGATGACGTCATTTGGCGATGCGTCTCCTCTTTCATTCGATTTCGGCGACCTTGGTCGCCGTTCTTTTTTCTGGCGCCGCGGCGGGCGCGGGCCCCTGTGCGCCGCAGCCGCCGGCGGCCGAGCGCCATGCCGGCGTGCTCTCCCTGGCGCCCGACGCGCGGCGCGGCCTGCCGGTCGCCGTCGACCTGGCCATCGACGACGGCCGCGCAGCGGTCACCGACGGCCGTCTGTCCTACGACATGTTCTACAACGACGTCGCCGAGGGCTGGAGCTGGCAGCCGCAGGCGCAGCCGGAGGACGCGGACTACTACCGCTGGAAGTTCCTGCCGCTGCAGTCGCTGACCGAGGCGGGCAAGCCCTACGTGCAGGAGGAAATGGTCGGCGTGCCGCAGGAGACGCGCGTCGAGCGGCGCCACGACTACTTTCTCGCCTTCGACAATCCCTACCGTTTCTACCCGCGCGGCGCCGCCGGCTTCGTCGTGCCGCTGCCGCCCGAGGCTGCCGGGGCGCCGCTGCGCCTGGTCGCGCTCGCCCGCCTCGGCGAGCCGGCGACGGCGGAGAGCACGACCTTCTGGAAGGCGGTGCATGCCCGCCCGGTGGATTTCACGCTGAAGAAGTACTACCTGATCGGCGCGCTCGAGGCGCTCGTCGTCTGCGACGCGCGCGACGGCCGCGAACTCGCGCGGCTTCTGCCGCGCGCTCAGCGATAGACGAGCACCGGCACCTTCGAGTGCGTCAGCACCTTGTTGGTCTCGCTGCCGAGCAGCAGGCTGCTGATGCCGCGGCGGCCGTGCGAGGCCATGAAGATCAGGTCGCAGCCGGACTGCTCGGCGGCCTCGATGATCGCCTCGTAGGGCACGTCGCTGGTCAGCGTCAGCCTGCTGCAATCGACGCCGGCCGCGGCGCAGGCCTCGGCGGCGAAGCCGAGCACCTGCTGCGCCTGCTCTTCGGCCAGCTCGGCGAATTTTTCCGGCGTCGTCGGGTCGATCAGCGCGCCCTCGCCGTAATAGGCCACGGGGTACTCCGGCTTGGCGTAGAAGGCGGTGATGCGGGCGCCCGCTTCCTTGGCGAAGGTGGCGGCGCGGCGTACCGCTTCCTGGGAAAGCTCGGAGCCGTCGGTCGGTACCAGAATGTGCTTGAACATCGCAGTCTCTCCCGTTTATCGTGCTTCCACTATAGGTCCCGCATCGTAGCCCGGAATTGACCGAAATCAAACAGGGACGGGCGATCGGTGCAACAATCGCGACATCATGAACATCCAGTTTCTCGGCGCCGCCGGCGAGGTCACGGGCTCCTGCTATCTGGTCAGCGGGGCGGGCCTCTCGTTCCTGGTCGACTGCGGCATGTTCCAGGGCGGCAGCGATGCCCGCCAGAAGAACCTGCACGCGCTGCCCTTCGACGTGCGCAAGCTCGACTTCGTCCTCCTCACGCACGCGCACATCGACCACTCCGGCCTGCTGCCGCGGCTGATCATGCTCGGCTACCGCGGGCCGGTCTATACGACGGCGGCGACCGTCGACCTGCTGCGCGTGATGCTGCTCGACAGCGCCCACATCCAGGAGAAGGACGCCGAGTGGGAGCTGCGCAACCGGCACCGGCGCAACGCCTCGCTGCGCGGCAGCCCGCAGCCGCTGTACTCGGTGACGCAGGCGATGGATGCGCTGAAGCACCTGCGCGCCGTCGCCTACGAAGAATCGTTCTCGCCGCATCCGGACGTGCAGGTGCGCTTCTTCGACGCCGGCCACATCCTCGGCTCGGCGATCATCGAGATCCGCGTCGACGGCCGCCGGCTGGTCTTCTCCGGCGACATCGGCCAGCCCGGGCGGCCGGTGATCAACGATCCGACGCCGGTGCACGAGGCCGATGCGCTGATCGTCGAGTCCACCTACGGCAACCGCCTGCACCGGCCGCTGCAGGAAACCGAGGTGGAGCTGGTCGAGTCCTTCCGCCGCACGCTGCGCGAACGGCGCGGCAACGTCATCATCCCGGCCTTCGCCGTCGGCCGCACGCAGGAGCTGATCTACGTCCTCACCCGGCTCGTCCGCGACGGCCGGCTGGCGGCGCCGCTGCGCCTGCACGTCGATTCGCCGATGGCCAAGGCGGTGACCCAGATCACGCTGCAGCACACCAACCTGCTCGACGAGGAGACGCGCGAGCTGATCGAGTGGCAGCGCCGGCACCCGCAGCAGATGGACGTGCACTTCGTCGCCGACGTCATGGAGTCGATGGCCTTGAACGACGTGCGCGAGGGCGCGGTGATCCTGTCGGCGAGCGGCATGTGCGAGGCCGGGCGGATCAAGTACCACCTGCGCAACAACCTGCCGCGGCCGGAATGCGCGGTGCTGATCACCGGCTTCCAGGCGGCCGGCACGCTCGGCCGGCGGCTGGTCGACGGCGCCCGCGCGGTGCGCATCTTCAGCCAGCAGGTGCCGGTGCGGGCGTCCATCCACACCATCGGCGGCCTGTCGGCGCACGCCGACCAGGCGGCGCTGCTCGACTGGCTGGGGCATTTCCGCCGGCCGCCGGCGCGCACCTTCGTGGTGCATGGCGAGAGCGGCGCGGCGACCATCTTCGCCGGGGCGATCCGCGACCGGCTCGGCTGGCCGGGCGTCGAGATTCCCGCCTACAGGTCCGAAGCCCGCCTGTGGTAGGGTGGCAGGCACGGTAATTTCGGGAGACGCACCATGACCGACGGCATCCGTTCCGCACGCGGGCATCGCGGCATCGACCTCGGCGGCGCCAGTCCGTTCGAGGAGATCGCCGAGGCGATCGGCAAGCAGATCGACCCGTTCGGAGCGACGACTTCGATCCTCAACGCCCAGGCCGCCTGGCTGACGCATCCGCAGGAGCTGGCGCGCGCCATGGCCGCGCTCTCCGGCGACGTGCTCGCGCTGCAGGCGCACCTCGCGCGGCGGGCCCTGGGCCTCGACGGCGAGGACGTGGTGACGCCGAACGCCGACGACACGCGCTTCGTCGATCCGGTCTGGCAGGAGTCGGCGACCTGGGACATCGTCAAGGAATCCTACCTGGCGCTGACGCACCGCCTCGAAGACATGTGCTACGAGACGCCGGGCCTCTCCGAGAAGGCGCGCCGGCGTGCCGCCTTCTGGGTGCGCAAGTGGCTGAACGCGGCGGCGCCGACGAACTTCTTCCTGACCAACCCGGTGGCCATGCGCAAATGCGTCGACAGCCGCGGCGAGAGCCTGCGCCGGGGCTTCCGGAATTTCCTGGGCGACCTGCAGGCGAAGAACGTGCGCATGGTCGACGAGGACGCCTTCACCGTCGGCAAGGATCTGGCGACGACGCCGGGGCGGGTGGTCTTCCGCAACCGCCTGGTCGAGCTGATCCACTACGCGCCGACGACGGAGAAGGTGCACAAGACGCCGCTCCTGATCGTCACGCCGTGGATCAACAAGTACTACATCCTCGACCTGACGCCGAAGAAGAGCATGCTCCGCTGGCTCGTCGAGCAGGGCTTCTCGGTGTTCGTCACGAGCTGGAAGAACCCCGGCGCCGACATGGCCGACGTCGGCTTCGACGACTACCTGCGCGAGGGCGTGGACGAGACGGTGAGCTTCGTCCGCAAGCTGTGCAAGGTGCCGCAGGTGGCGCTCGCCGGCTACTGCATCGGCGGCACGCTGGTCGCCACCTACATGGCCTGGGCCAACCGCCGCTACGGCGCCGACAAGGTGCCGGTCGCCTGCTGGACGCTGCTGACGACGCTGACCGATTTCGCCAGCCCCGGCGACATCGAGGTCTTCATCGACGAGGGCAGCGTGCGCTGGCTGGAGCAGTCGATGGCGAAGAAAGGCTACCTCGACGGCAGCGAGATGGCGGCGAGCTTCCGCATGCTGCGCTCGAACGGGCTGATCTGGCACTACTTCGTGAACAGCTACCTGTACGGCGAATCGCCGCCGCCGTTCGACGTGCTCTTCTGGAACATGGACACGACGCGCATGCCGCAGGCCATGCATTCGTTCTATCTGCGCGAGATGTACCTGAACAACAACCTGCTCAAGCGCGACGCGCTGACCGTCGCCGGCGAGCCGATCGACCTCGACCGCATCACGCAGCCGCTCTACGCGGTCACCGCCGAGGACGACCACATCGCGCCGTGGCGCCAGTGCTACCGCATCCGCAAGTATGTGAACGTCGGCGCGTCGGTGCGTTTCGTGCTGTCCACCTCGGGCCACATCCTCGGCATCGTCAACCCGCCGGTGCATCCGCCCAAGCGCAGCTTCCGGGTCGGCGAGCCGGAGCGCAACGACCACTTCGAGCTCTGGCTGGAGCACGCCGAGAAGAAGCCGGGCACGTGGTGGGAGGACTGGGCGGCCTGGCTGCGGCCGAAGTGCGGGCCGCTGGCGGCGCCGCCGTCGGCAAAGCCGGGCGCCTGCCCGGACCTCGGCCCGGCGCCCGGCACCTACGTCCTCGAAAGGTGACCGCCGGCCGGGCGGGCTGATACAGTAGCGGCCGGCTGCGGCCGACGGACCAGCGGAAGGGGGCGACGATGACGGAATCGACTGTGGGCGAAGGGGACGGGCGCGGGCGCCCGCCGTCCGGCTCCGCCCTCGACCTGCTGCGCATCGTGCGCATCAACGAGGAGATCAAGCGCGTCGTCGCCGTCGCCTTCAAGATCAACATCATGGCGCTCAACGCCATCTTCCTCGCCAAGCGGGCCGGCAATGCGGCGCTCGGCTTCGGCGTGCTCTCCAACGAACTGCGCGTCTTCTCCAAGGACCTGCACGAAAGCATGATGACGCTGACCCGGCTGATCCACGAATCGGTCGCCGAGGTCTCGGTGATCCTGCAGGAATCCCGCCAGGACGAACTGTTCCGCCGTACGGCGGCGGAAGTGCCGGACGATGCGCGGCTCGCCGCCGTGCTCGAGCGCCGCGCCGCCCGCCACGCCGAGTGCGCGCAGCGCATCGCGGCGCTGCGCCGCGAACTGCGCATGGCCGTCGAGGACGCCGCGCGCCTGGTCGAGCTGGGCGGCGTGCTGGCCAAGTCGGCGAAGATCGAGGCGGCCTACGGCGCCGGCTTCGCCGCCTCGCTCGGGCAGGTGTCCGGCGAGTTCGACGGCATCGTCGAGGAAATCCGCTCGTCGCTGGACAAGCTGCGGCATTCGAGCTTTTTCGGAGGAAGCGCATGAAGACCACCCAGACCATCTTCGAGGAAGGCTCCCACAAGTGGACGGCGATCGTCCGCGATCCGGCCCGGCCCGAACACCTGATCGACACCAACGAGTATCTGGTGCAGCACGCCGGCCAGGGGCTGCTGCTCGATCCGGGCGGCTCGGAGATCTTTCCGGCGGTGTTCTCGGCGCTCTCGGCCGAGTTCGACCCGTCGAAGCTGGTCGGCATCTTCGCCTCGCACCAGGACCCGGACATGATCTCCTCGCTGGCGCTGTGGCTCGAATTCAATCCAAGCATGAAGTGCTACGTGAGCTGGCTGTGGGACAGCTTCATCCCGCATTTCGGCGGCACCGCCGAGACCTTCGTCGCGCTGCCCGACGAGGGCTGCGGCATCCCGCTCGCCGGCCTGCCGCTGCAGGCCGTGCCCGCGCACTACCTGCATTCCTCGGGCAACCTGCACCTCTACGACCGGCAGGCGAAGATCCTCTTCTCCGGCGACGTCGGCGCGGCGCTGCTGCCGGCCGACGCCCAGAATCTCTTCGTCGAGGATTTCGCCGCCCACATCCGCCACGCCGAGGCCTTCCACCGGCGCTGGATGGGCTCGAACGAGGCCAAGCGGCACTGGTGCGAGCGCGTCTCGCAGATGGACATCGACATGATGTGCCCGCAGCACGGCGCCATCTATCGCGGCGCCGACGTGCAGCGCTTCATCGACTGGTTCGACGGGCTCACCGTCGGCGTCACGCGCGCCTGAGCGCGGCCGTCGGCGGCGCTGGGTGAAGTCTTTTTGATTTCAGTCAATGCCCCTCTGTCAGGCGAAACTGACAATGCCCGGACAACCGACAGGGCATCAGACCATGACCACCATCAGAGATTTCATGACCGACGACCACCGCCGCTGCGACGACGTGTTCGCCGAAGTCGAGCAGGCGATGGCCGACGGCGACAAGGCCGCGGCCGCCGCCGCCTTCGTCCGCTTCCAGGACGACGTGCTGCACCATTTCGCCGCCGAGGAAGGCGTGCTCTTTCCCGCCTTCGAACGCAAGACCGGCATGTCGATGGGGCCGACGCAGGTGATGCGCAGCGAGCACGTGCAGATGCGCGAACTGATGCGCTCCGCCGCCGCGGCGCTGGCCGCCGGCGATGCCGACGCCTACGCCGGCGACGCCGAGACCCTGCTGATCATGATGCAGCAGCACAACATGAAGGAGGAGAACATCCTCTATCCGATGTGCGACCAGCATCTGCTCTACGAATCCGAGTCGATCCTGCCGGCGCTGCGCTCGGAGATGCCCGGAGCCGCCGCATGACGCATGCGAAGAGCGAGCGCGTCATCGACGCGCGCGGCCTGGAGCCGCCCGAACCCTTCGTGCTGACGATGGACGCGCTCGACCATCTGCCGCGCGGCGAGAAACTGCTGCTGCTGCTCTACCGCGAGCCGTATCCGCTGTACAAGGCGCTGGCCAACAACGGCTTCCGCCACGAGGCCGAGCATGTCGCCGACGGCACCGTGGAGATCCTGATCTGGCACGCGCCGGCCTGACGCGGTAGCGCCCATGCAGGCTCTCCTGGCTTTCGAGCAGGCGCCGCCGCTTGCGGCGCCTTTCCGTTTCTTCGTCACCGCCCCCTTCTTCATCATGCTCGCCGGCGTGCTGCTGCTGTTCACCGGCCCGCAGATCTTCGTCTCGCGCTGGGTGCCGGAGACGCTGGCGCTGACGCACCTCGTCGTCCTCGGCTTCATGCTGCAGGTGATGCTCGGCGCGGCGATCCAGATCCTGCCGGTGGTCGCCGGCGCCAATCTGGCCCACCCGCTGGCCGTGGCCCGCGCCGTACACGTCCTGTTGACCGCCGGCGCGCTGGCGCTCGCCGCCGCCTTCCTCGACCTGCTGCCGTTCGGCTTCTGGCTGGCGGTGCTGCTGCTCGGCGCCGGCATCGGCCTTTTCGTCGTCGCCGCCGGCCGTGCGCTGGCCGGCGTGCCGGCGACCGGCCCGACCATCGGCGGCCTGAAGCTGGCGCTGGTCGCGCTCGCCGGCGCCCTCGTCCTCGGCGCCACGCTCGCCGGCGGCATGACCGAGCGCTGGGCGCTGCCGCTGATCGAGACGACCAACCTGCACGCCAGTTGGGGGCTCGGCGCCTGGGGCGTTGGCCTGCTGTCGGCGGTGGCCTACGTCGTCGTGCCGATGTTCCAGATGACGCCGCCCTATCCCCGCTGGTTCAGCCGCTTCTTCGGCGGCGGCCTGCTGCTCGCCGCGGCGCTCATGGCGCTCGCCACGTTCTTCGACTGGCCGCTGTTCCTCGGTCTGCTGCAAGCCCTGCTCGTCTGGCTGTGCGGCACCTTCTGCGCGGCGACGCTGTGGCTGCAGGCGCGCAGCCGGCGGGCGCGCCCGGACGCGACGCAGCGCCTGTGGCGCACCGCCATGCTCTGCGGGCTGGCCGCCTGCGCGCTGTGGCTGCTGGCGGCGCTGGTGCCGGCGCTCGGCGAGCGCGACGAGTGGCCGCTGCTCTTCGGCGTGCTGGTGCTCGCCGGCGGCTTCATGTCGGTGATCGTCGGCATGCTCTACAAGATCGTCCCCTTCCTCGTCTGGCTGCACCTGCAGAACCGCGGCCAGGGCAAGGTGGTGGCGCCGAACATGAAGGCGGTGCTCGCCGAGGCGCCGATGCGGCGCCAGATGCTCGCCCATTTCACCGCCTGCGCGCTGCTCGCCGGCGCCGTGCTGTGGCCGGACTGGCTGGCGCGGCCGGCCGGGCTGGCTTTGTTCGTGGCCGCCGCGCTGCTCGCCGGCAACCTCTTTTCGTCGTTCGGCGTCTACCGCCGGCACGCGGCGCTGGTCGACGCCCGGCTGGCCGAGCTGGGGCGGGGAGGCGGCGCATGAACCTGCGCCCGGTCTTCTTCGCCGCGCCGCACCGGATGATGTTCTTCGCCGGCGCGCTGCAGGCGCTCTGCGCCATGCTGCTCTGGGCCGGCGACCTCGGCGCCCGCTACGCCGGGCTGTACGCGGCGCCGTCCTGGCCGGCGCCGGCGGTCTGGCTGCATGCGGCGCTGATGGTCTATGGGCTGTTCAGCTTCTTCATCTTCGGCTTCCTGATGACGGCGCTGCCGAAGTGGGTGGCGCAGGGGCCGCTCGAACAGCGGCAATACGTTCCCGCCTTCGGCCTCCTCGCCGCCGGCTGGCTGAGCTTCTACGCCGGCCTCCTGGCGGCGCCGCTGCTGCCGCTCGGCATGGCCGTCGCCGCCGCCGGCTGGTGGCTTGGCTGGCGCGCGCTGTTCGCCAGCGTGCGCGCTTCGATGAACGTGCGCAAGACGCACGCCTGGGTCGTCCTCGCCGCGCTCGCCGCCGGCGGCGCCGGCCTGCCGCTGTTCGCCGCCGGCATCGCGCTGACCGACGCGGCGCTGATCGGCGCGGCGACCGAGATCGGCCTCTGGCTCTTCCTGGTGCCGGTGTTCTTCACCGTCACCTACCGCATGCTGCCTTTCTTCTCCGGCAGCGTCATCCGCGGCTACGACGAATATCGCGGCCGGCTGCCGTACTGGATCGTCCTCGGCTGCTGCGCCGGCCACGCGCTGCTGGCGATCGCCGGCTGGCGGGAGTGGCTGTGGCCGATGGATGCCGTCGGCGGCGCCACGGCGCTGTGGCTTTCCTGGCGCTGGCAGTTGCGCAAGGCCTTCGTCTCGCACCTCCTGGCGATGCATCACCTGGCCGGCGTCTGGCTCGGCGTCGCGCTGCTCCTCTTCGCCGCACAGAGCGCCGCCGCGCTCGCCGGCGTCGAATGGGGCGGACGGGCGCCGCTGCACGCGCTGACCGTCGGCTATTTCGCGTCGATCCTGATCGGCATGGTGACGCGGGTGACGCTCGGCCACTCCGGCCGGCTGATCTCGTCGGACGTCTGGTCCTGGCGGCTGTTCTGGTTGGTCCAGGGCGTCGCGCTGCTGCGCCTCTCCGGCGAATGGGCGGAGGGCGGCGGCGCGCTCGATCCGATCTGGCTGAGCGCGCTCGGCTGGCTCGCCGTCTTCGGCACGTGGGGCCGCGTGCACCTCTCGATGTATCTGAAACCGCGCCCGGACGGGCGACCGGGGTAGAACGATGATGAGCTATCTGGCACTCAAGCACATTCACCTGACCGCCGTGGTCCTCTCGATCAGCGGCTTCGTCGTCCGCTGGCTGCTCATGCTCGCCGACTCGCCGCTGCTGCAGCGCCGGCTGCTCAAGGTGCTGCCGCACGTGATCGACACCGTGCTCTTCGCCAGCGCCGTCGCCATGGTGGTGATCAGCGCGCAGTACCCCATCGTGCTGTCCTGGCTGACGGCCAAGCTGGTCGGCCTGCTCGCCTACATCGTCTTCGGCATGATGGCCCTCAAACGCGGGCGCACCAAGGCGCAGCGCGCGGCCTGGTTCGTCGCCGCGCTGGCGGCCTTCGGCTACATCGTGATGGTGGCGCTGACGCGCAACCCGCTCGGCTGGCTCGGCTGAACGGGGCGCGGCCTCAGCCGCGGCCCTGCTGGTGGCTCATCAGCCGCTTCAGGCCGGGGGTGTTGAGGATGCGCACGTGCTTCTGCTGCACGGCGATCAGCCCTTCCTCCTGGAAGCGGGAGAAGGCGCGGCTGACGGTTTCGAGCTTCAGCCCGAGGTAGCTGCCGATCTCCTCGCGCGTCATGCGCAGGTAGAACTCGGCCGGCGAATAACCGCGCGCGGTGAAGCGCTGCGACAGGTTGAGCAGGAAGGCGGCCAGCCGCTCCTCGGCGCGCATGGTGCCGAGCAGCATCATGACGCCGTGGTCGCGCACGATCTCGCGGCTCATCACCTTGTGGAAATGGTGCTGCAGGGTCTGGATTTCGCGCGAGAGCCCTTCCAGGTGCAGGAAGGGGATCGTACAGACCTCGCTGTCCTCGAGCGCCACGGCGTTACAGGAATGGTGCTCGGTGCTGATGCCGTCCAGGCCGAGCAGCTCGCCGGTCATCTGGAAGCCGGTGACCTGCTCGCGGCCGTCCTCGAGCAGCACGTCGGTCTTGAAGAAGCCGCTGCGCACCGCGTAGATGGCGTCGAAGGGCTGTCCGGCGCGGTACAGGTGCTCGCCGCGCTTCAGGCGGCGGCGGTTGGCGACCACTTCGTCGAGCTTCTCGATCTCGGCGTGCGACAGGCCGAGCGGCAGGCACAGCTCGTGCAGGTTGCAGTTGGAACAGGCCGACTTGACGTCGATCAGCGTGATGGGGGTGGCGATCTTTCTGTTGGGCATGCTCGCTCCGGTCTATCGGGGGTTCGCTTTCCGAGGGGTCTGAAGCCCCTTTGATCCATGTCAACGTGCGCGTTTACGGCCTCCGTGATAATCCGCCGCACACGTACCGCTTGCCTCCGATGAGCATCACCGCACCCAACCTCGTTTTCGATCCGCAGATCATCCGTCGCTTCGACATCAATGGTCCACGCTACACGTCGTATCCGACGGCGGACCGCTTCGTCGAAGCCTTCGACGCGGAAGCCTACAGGCTATGGCTGGGCAAGCGGAACATCGGCGGCATCAGCCGGCCGCTTTCATTATACTTTCACATCCCCTTCTGCAACACCATCTGCTATTACTGCGCCTGCAACAAGATCATCACCAAGGATCACGGGCGCTCGGCCAAGTATCTGAAATACCTGGCGAAGGAGCTGGCGCTGCAGAGCGAGTACCTGGACGGCGATCACGACGTGATCCAGCTGCACTGGGGCGGCGGCACGCCGACCTTCCTCTCGCACGACGAGATGCGGCAGCTGATGGCGTCGACCAGGAAGCACTTCCGCCTGCTCGACGGCGGCGAGTACTCGATCGAGGTCGACCCGCGCAAGGTCGACGTGGCCACCGTGCAGCTTCTCGGCGAACTCGGCTTCAACCGCATGAGCCTCGGCGTGCAGGATTTCGACGAGCGCGTGCAGCAGGCGGTGAACCGCATCCAGAGCGAGGCCGAGACCGAGACCGTGATCCGCGCCGCGCGCGGCAGCGGCTTCAAGTCGGTGTCGATCGACCTGATCTACGGCCTGCCGTTCCAGACGGTGATGGGCTTCAACCGCACGCTCGAACGCGTGCTGGCGATGGATCCGGACCGCCTGTCGATCTACAACTACGCGCACCTGCCGAGCCTGTTCAAGCCGCAGCGGCGCATCGCCGACGCCGACCTGCCGTCGCCGGACTCCAGGATGCAGATCCTGTCGCTGGCCATCCGCAAGCTGACCGAGGCCGGCTACGTCTATATCGGCATGGACCACTTCGCCAAGCCCGAGGACGAGCTGGCGGTGGCGCAGCGCCAGGGGCGCCTGCACCGCAACTTCCAGGGCTACTCGACCTACGCCGACTGCGACCTCTTGGCCTTCGGCATCTCGGCCATCGGCAAGGTCGGGCCGACCTACGAGCAGAACGTGAAGACGCTCGACGAGTACTACGACCGGCTCGACGCCGGCATCCTGCCGGTCTATCGCGGCATCGAGCTCTCGGCCGACGACATCCTGCGCCGCGCCATCATCCAGGCGCTGATGTGCCACTTCGAGCTGTCGCTGGAGTCGATCGAGATCGCGCACCTGATCGACTTCCGCAAGTACTTCGCCGCCGAACTGGAAGACCTGCGCGAGATGCAGGCCGCCGGTCTGGTCAAGGTCGACGACAAGTGGATCACCGTGCTGCCGCCGGGCCGCATGCTGGTGCGCGCGATCTCGATGGTCTTCGACCGCTATCTGCGCGCCGACCGGCAGCGCACGCGCTACTCCAAGGTTATTTGAAGCAGTGAGGAGTCATGAGTGAGGAGTGAGGAGCGAAAGCGGTACACTCCTCACTCCTCACTCCTCACTCCTCACTCCTCACTCCTTCCTCCTCACCGGCCTTTGGACTATCTCGCGCTGTTCCTCGTCGGCCTGCTCGGCGGCACGCACTGCGTCGGCATGTGCGGCGGCATCGTCGGCGCGCTGTCGTTCGGCGGCCCGCCGCGGCTTTCCCTGCACCTCGCCTACAATCTCGGCCGCATCGTCTCCTACGGCGTCGCCGGTGCGCTCGTCGGCGCCCTCGGCGGGCTGTCGCTGGCGCTCTCCGGGCAGTTGCCGCTGCGCCTCGCGCTCGCCGTCGCCGCCAACCTGATGCTCGTCGCGCTCGGCCTCTATCTCGCCGGCGCCACGCGCGCGCTGGCCTTCGTCGAGCGTCTCGGTCAGAATCTGTGGCGACGCCTGCAGCCGCTGACGCGCCGCTTCCTGCCCGCCGACACGCCGGCCCGCGCCTTTCCGCTCGGGCTGCTCTGGGGCTGGCTGCCGTGCGGGCTGGTGTACAGTGCGCTGGCGACGGCGCTGACGTCGGGTTCGGCGCAGAAGGGTGGGCTGCTGATGCTCGCCTTCGGCGCCGGCACGCTGCCCAACCTGCTGCTCGCCGGCTTCCTGCTGGCGCGGCTGCGCGCCGTCGTGCAGCGGCCGCTGCTGCGCGCGGTGGCGGGCGTCCTGGTCGCCGGCTTCGGCGTCTGGGGGCTGTTCGGCGTCTGGCGCCTGGCGCAGGCGGCGTGAGGGCGAAGACGGAAACACCGGACGGATGCGCAGCGCGCCCGTCCACTGGATGAAAGACGAGATGAGCGTACTGCTTGCCGTAGACGGTTCCGAAAGTTCGGCGCACGCCGTCGCGCACCTGATCGCCGACCTCGGGCGCTGGCGCGAGCGGCCGGCCGTGCATCTGCTGCACGTGCATCCGCCGATCCCGGTCGGCCGGGCGGGGGAATTCATCGGCCACGACAGCCTGGAGCGCTACTACCGCGAGGAGAGCCTGGCGCAGCTCGCCGAGGCCGAGCGTCTGCTCGCCGCGGCCGGCGTTCCCTATGTCCGCCACATCCACGTCGGCAGCCCGGCCGAGCTCATCGTCCGCGTCGCCGGCGAGCTTGGCTGCGACCGGATCGTCCTCGGCAACGGCGGTCGCGGCGCGCTCGCCGACGCTGTTCTCGGCTCGGTCGCGCATCGGGTGCTGCGCCTTGCCTCCTGTCCAGTCCTGTTGGTGAAATGAAGCGATGAACGATCCCATGCGCCAGTTCGATCTGCCGGTCGGCGGCATGACCTGCGCCGCCTGCGCGGCGCGCATCGAGAAAGTGCTGAACCGCCTGCCCGGCGTCGAGGCGAGCGTGAACCTCGCCGCCGAGCGCGCCCAGGTGCGCCTCGCCGGCGGGGAGACGGCGCCGGCGGCGGTCGTCGCCGCCATCGAGAAGGCCGGCTTCTCCGTGCCGCCGCAGACCGTCGAGCTGGCCATCTCCGGCATGACCTGCGCCGCCTGCGCGGCGCGCATCGAGAAGGTGCTGCGCCGGCTGCCCGGCGTCGAGGCGAGCGTGAACCTCGCCGCCGAGCGCGCGCGCGTGCGCTTCGTGCCCGGCCGGACGACGCCGGCGGAACTCGTCGCCGCCGTCGAGAAGGCCGGCTTCGGCGCGCGCATCGCCGACGACCGTTCGCGCGAGGAGGAGAAGGCGCGCCGCGCCGAGGCCTACCGCGCCGAGCTGCGCCGCTTCTGGATCGCGGCGGCGCTGACCCTGCCGCTGGTCGCGCAGATGGCGTGGATGTTCGGCGATGGCGAACACGGCGGCGCGCACATGGCCGAGCCGATCCCGCGCTGGCTGCAGCTCCTCCTGGCGACGCCGGTGCAGTTCTGGATCGGCTGGCGCTTCTACGACGGCGCCTGGAAGGCGCTGCGCGGCGGCGGCCTCACCGGCGCCAACATGGACGTGCTGGTGGCGCTCGGCACGAGCATGGCCTGGGGCTTCTCGGCGGTGGTCACGGTCTTCGGCCTGGCCCATCTGCACGTCTATTTCGAGGCTTCGGCGGCGGTGATCACGCTGGTGCTGATGGGCAAGCTGCTGGAAGCGCGCGCCAAGGCTGGCACGACGGCGGCGATCGAGGCGCTGATCCGCCTGCGCCCGCGCACGGCGCGCGTCGAGCGCGACGGCGCGCTGGTCGAGGTGCCGGCCGACAGCCTGCTGCCCGGCGACATCTTCGTCGTCCGCCCCGGCGAGAGCGTGCCGGTCGACGGCACGGTGCAGGACGGCGCTTCCAGCGTGAACGAGGCGATGCTCACCGGCGAGAGCATGCCGGTGGCCAAGGCCGCCGGCGACCGCGTCTTCGCCGCGACGCAGAACGAACTCGGCCAGTTGCGCTGCCGCGCCACCGGCGTCGGCGAGCACACGCTCTTGGCCGGCATCATCCGCCTGGTGGCCGAGGCGCAGGGCTCGAAGGCGCCGGTGCAGAAGCTCGCCGACCGCATCTCGGCGGTCTTCGTGCCGGCGGTCTGCGTCGTCGCGCTCGTCACCTTCGCCGGCTGGTGGCTGGCTGCCGGCGATCTCGCCGAGGCGCTGATCAACGCCGTCGCCGTGCTGGTCATCGCCTGTCCGTGCGCGCTCGGGCTGGCGACGCCGACGGCGATCATGGTCGGCACCGGCCGCGGCGCCGCCGCCGGCATCCTGGTGAAGAACGCCGAGGCGCTGGAGCGCGCCGAGCGCATCGGCGTCGTCGCCGTCGACAAGACCGGCACGCTGACGCGCGGCGAGCCGGAGGTGACCGACGTCGTTACCCTCGGCAGCGACGCGGCGACGGCGCTCGGCCTCGCCGCCGCGCTCGAAGGCGGCTCCGAGCATCCGCTGGCGCGCGCCGTGCTGGCGCGGGCCGCCGCCGATGGCCTGGCGCCGCCCGCGGTCGCCGACTTCCGGGCGGTGCCGGGCAAGGGCGTCGAGGGCGTCGTCGACGGCCGCGCGCTGCGCCTCGGCGCGCCGGAATGGCTGGAAGAGGGCGCGCTCGCCGAGGACGCGCGGGCGACGCTGCAGCGCCTGCGCGAGGAGGGTAAGACCGTCGTCGCGCTCGCCGAGGGCGGCCGGCCGCTGGCGCTGCTGGCGATCGCCGACCCGCTGCGGCCGACCTCGCCGGCGGCGGTGGCCCGCCTGCGCGCGATGGGCCTCTCGGTGGTCATGCTCACCGGCGACAACGCGGCGACGGCGGCGGCCGTGGCGCGCGCCGCCGGCATCGACGAATTCCGCGCCGGCATCCTGCCCGGCGACAAGGCGGCGGCGGTCAACGCGCTGAAGCGCGCGGGCCGCCACGTGGCGATGGTCGGCGACGGCATCAACGACGCGCCGGCGCTCGCCGCCGCCGACGTCGGCTTCGCCATCGGCGCCGGCTCGGACGCGGCGATCGAGGCCGCCGACCTGACGCTGATCGGCGCCGACCTCGCCGGCGTCGCCGACGCCATCCTGCTGTCGCGGGCGACGCTCGGCAAGATCCGGCAGAACCTGTTCTTCGCCTTCGTCTACAACGTGCTCGGCATCCCGCTGGCCGCCTTCGGCCTGCTCAATCCGGTCGTCGCCGGCGCGGCGATGGCGCTTTCCTCGGTCTCGGTGGTGTCCAACTCGCTGCTGTTGAAGCGCTGGCAGCCCCTGCGCGCGGAGGGCGGCGGCGCATGACGGAGAAGATGCAAGGCACGGACGGCGCGGCGCCGCCGGCCGACGAGCGGGAGGCGCTGCACGAGATCCTCGACTGCGCCGAGTACATCATCTATCGCGCCGACCTGCTCGCCGACGCCTACGAGTACGTCAGCGCCGGCGCCGAGCGGGTGTTCGGCGTGCCGCTCGCCGAACTGCGCCGGCCCGGCGGCCTGGCGGCGGCGCGCGCGCGCCTGCCGGACGCGGCGAACGCGCGTCTCGCCGAGCATCTGCGGGCGCTGGCGGCGGCGGCGCCGGGCCGGCGGACACGCACGCGCACCGAGTATCCGCTGCGGCTGCCGGACGGCCGCGAAGCCTGGTTCAGCGATGCGATGGCCGTCGAGGCCGACGCCGACGGCCGGCCGGTGGCTGTCTCCGGCATCGCCACCGATGTCACCGAGCGCCGCGCGGTGAAGGAATCGCTGCGCGAGACCTCGCGCCTGCTCGGCGACTTCTTCGCGCAGTCGCTCGACGGCTGCTTCGCGCTGCGCTTCCCCGAGCCGCTGCCGCGCGAGGCCGCCGCCGCGCAGCTCGACGCGCTGCGCTTCCTGCGCGTGAACGAGGCTTTCGCCGCGCAGTGCGGGCGGACCGCGACGACGCTCGCCGGCGCCGGCATCGACGCCGTGCCGGCGAGCGATGCGGCGGCCTGGCGGCAGGCGCTCGCCGACTGCCTGGCGGCGCAGCGTCCGCTCGCCACCATCGAGCTGGCGCCGCACGCCGGCGCGTCGGTGTGGGTCGAGATGCAGCTCCTCGTCGACGTGGACGAGGAGGGCCGGGCGCTCGGCGTCTTCGGCATCCAGCGCGACATCTCGCAGCGCATCGCGCAGGAGCGCGAGCTGCGCGAGAGCGAGGCGAAGTACAGCGGCATCATGCGCGTGGCGCAGGTCGGCATCTTCATGCTGCAGGACATGCGCTTCGTCTACGTGAACCCGCGGTTGGCCGACTATTTCGGCTACAGCGAGGAGGAGCTGCTGGCCATGGGGCCGCTCGACATCGTCGCGCCGGAGCAGCACGACTGGCTGAGCGACCAGATGCGCCGCCGCGCCGCCGGCGAGCCCGGCTTCCCCTACGAGGTGATCGGCGTGCGCAAGGACGGCGGCCGCTTTCCGATCGCCATCATGGACATGCCGGCGAGATTCAGCGGCGCGCCGGCCTCGGTCGGCACGGTCTTCGACCTGACCGCGCAGCGCCTGGTCGAGGACCAGATCGGCGAATCGCGCAACCGCTACCGGGCGCTGTTCGAGTCGGCGCAGGACGCCATCATCGTCATCGACGGCGAGGCCGGCGTGATCGTCGAGGCCAACGTCGCCGCCGAGACGCTGCTGCGCCGCCCGCGCGAACAACTTCTGCGCCTGCCCTCGGTCGAGATCTTCCCGCCGGACCGGCGGTCGCGGCACGCGGCCGAGCTGCACCGGCACATCGTCAGCGGCGGCGGCGCGCCGGAGGAGATGCGCATCCGCAACGCCGACGGCGAGGACGTGCCGGTCGAGGTCAGCACCAGCGTCATCGAGGCCGGCGGCCGCAAGCAGTTGCAGGCGATCTTCCGCGACATCTCGGTGCGGCGGCAGGCGGAGGAACGCCTGCGGCTGGCGCAGCGGGTGTTCGACGTCGGCGAGGAAGTGATCCTGATCACCGACGCCGAGCGCCTCGTCGTCGCCGTGAACCCGGCCTTCACGCGCATCACCGGCTACGCCGCCGAGGAGGTGATCGGCCAGACGCCGGGCTTCCTCCGTTCCGGCCGGCAGCCGCCGGAGTTCTACGCGGCGATGTGGGAGACCATCGAGCGCGACGGCGTCTGGCAGGGCGAGCTGTGGAACCGGCGCAAGAACGGCGAGATCTTCCCGGTCTGGCTGACGATCAGCGCCTACCGCGACAGCGAGGGCCGGATCATCAACTACATCGGCATCTCCACCGACATCTCCGAGCGCCACGCCGCCGAGGCGCGCATCCGCCAGCTCGCCTACTACGACCCGCTCACCCGGCTGCCCAACCGCACGCTGCTGCACGACCGCGTCGACCAGGTGCTGGCGCAGGCCGAGCGCGACGGCACGCTGGCCGCGCTGCTGTTCATCGACCTCGACCACTTCAAGACGATCAACGACTCGCTCGGCCACTTCACCGGCGACCTGCTGCTCTGCGAGGTCGCCCGCCGCATGAGCGAGTGCGTGCGCCGCTCCGACACGCTGGCCCGGCTGGGCGGCGACGAGTTCGTCGTGGTCTGCGCCGAGAGCAGCATCGAGGGCGCCGCCGGCGTCGCCCGCAAGATTCTCGCGGCGGTGTCGCAGCCCTTCGTCGTCGACGGCCACCACCTGACGGTGACGCCGTCGATCGGCATCGGCCTCTTCCCGCAGGACGGGCGCGACTTCCAGACCCTGCTCAAGCACGCCGACACGGCTATGTACCGGGCCAAGGAGAGCGGCCGCAACGCCTACCAGTTCTTCGCCCGCGAGATGAACGAAGCGGCCCTAGAACGGCTGATGCTGGAGAACAGCCTGCGCGTCGCCCTCGAACGGCGCGAACTGGTGCTGCACTACCAGCCGCAGGTCGAGCTGGCCGGCGGCCGCATCGTCGGCGCCGAGGCGCTGGTGCGCTGGCAGCATCCGCAGCTCGGCACCATTCCGCCGGCCAAGTTCATCCCGATCGCCGAGGCCTGCGGGCTGATCGTGCCGATCGGCGCCTGGGTGCTCAAGGAGGCGTGCCGGCAGGCGGCGGCCTGGCGCGTCGCCGGCCTGCCGCCGATCACCGTCGCCGTGAACCTCTCGTCGGCGCAGTTCCGCCAGCAGCGTTTCGAGGAAACCGTGGCCGGCGTGCTGCGGCTCACCGGCCTGCCCGCCGAACACCTCGAACTGGAACTGACCGAGAGCATCGTCATGGAGGACGCCGAGACCACGGTGCAGGCGCTGCGCCGGCTGTCGGTGATGGGCGTGCAACTGGCCATCGACGACTTCGGCACCGGCTATTCCAGCCTCTCGTACCTGAAGCGTTTCCCGATCGACAAGCTGAAGATCGACCGCAGCTTCGTCCGCGACATCGTCAGCGACGCCGACGACTGGGCGATCGCCAGCACCGTCATTTCGATGGGACAGAGCCTGCGCCTGCAGGTCATCGCCGAGGGCGTGGAGAACTCGGAGCAGTTGGAGATGCTGCGCGGCCAGGGCTGCCACGCGGTGCAGGGGTATCATTTCAGCAAGCCGCTGCCGGCCGAGGCCTTCGCCGGCCTCCTCGCCGCGCAGCCTTTCGTCGTCGCCTGAGCGACGCGCATTCGATGCAGGAGAGAACGACATGGAACGGGTGGTGATCAAGGTCGGCGGCATGAGCTGCCAGGGCTGCGTGAAGAACGTCGGCGGCGTGCTGCAGGCGTTGCCCGGCGTCGGCGAGGTGAGCGTCTCGCTCGAGGCCGGCGAGGCGGCGGTGGCCTACGACCCGGCGCAGGTCACCGTCGCCGCGCTGCGCGCGGCGATCGAGGACGCCGGCTTCGACGCCGCCTGAGCGGGCGCCGCCGGCGTGCCGGCCTCTGCTAAGATCGGGGCTTTCCCTCCCAGTGTTCAGACCATGACCGACAGCACGACCTCTCCCGTCCGCCTCACCCAGCTCGCGCACGGCGGCGGCTGCGGCTGCAAGATCGCGCCGGGCGTGCTCGAACGCATCCTGGCGAAGACGGCGCCGCCGTTCATGCCGCCGCAACTGCTCGTCGGCATCGAGACCTCGGACGACGCCGCCGTCTGGAAACTGAACGATACGCAGGCCATCGTCGCCACCACCGACTTCTTCATGCCGGTGGTGGACGATCCCTTCGACTTCGGCCGGATCGCCGCCACCAACGCCATCTCCGACGTCTATGCGATGGGCGGCACGCCGCTCTTCGCGCTGGCCATCGTCGGCATGCCGGTGGACAAGCTCGATACCGACACCATTCGGCGCATCCTCGAAGGCGGCGAATCGGTCTGCGCCGAGGCGCGCATCCCGGTCGCCGGCGGCCATACCATCGACTCGCCGGAGCCGATCTACGGCCTCGTCGCCATCGGCCTGGTGCGGCCGGACCACGTCAAGCGCAATGCCGGCGCCCGGCCCGGCGACAAGCTGATCCTCGGCAAGGCGCTCGGCGTCGGCATCCACTCCGCGGCCTTCAAAAAGGGGGCGCTGAACGAACACGACTACGCGGCGATGATCGCCTCGACCACGCAGCTCAACACGCCGGGGCCGGCGCTCGCCTGCCTCGACGGCGTGCATGCGATGACCGACGTCACCGGCTTCGGGCTGGCCGGCCACCTGCTGGAAATCTGCAAGGCGTCGCGGGTGGCGGCGACGCTGCGCTTCGACGCGCTGCCGCTGCTGCCGGGCGCGCTCGACTACGCGCGCCAGGGCTTCGTCACCGGCGCCTCGACGCGCAACCTGCTGAGCTACGGCAACCTGCTCACCGTCGCCGACCGTCTCGGCGAGGCCGAGCGCATGCTGCTCGCCGACCCGCAGACCAGCGGCGGCCTGCTCGTCTCCTGCGCGCCGGAGGTCGTCACCGAGGTGCTGTCGATCTTCCTGCAGCAGGGCTTCGACCATGCGACGGTGATCGGCGAGGTGATCGACGGCCTGCCGCGCGTCGCCGCCGGCTGAAGGTCGCGCGCGGCCGGCGGCGGCGTCCATGCCGCGCCGCCGCTTTTCCCGACATGATCCGCCCGTTTGTCGCCGCCTTTCTGCTCGCCGCACTGCTTGCCGCGGCGGCGGTTGGCCTGCACCTGCGCCTCTTCGAGCGCGGCTGGTTCGTCGTCGAGTCCTGGTTCATGGCCACCGAATGGCAGCAACGCTCGCTGTGGCTGCCGGACTACGAGGTGGCCGTCGAGAGGCAGCAACTGCCCGGCGTGGAGAACGTTTCCGCGCTGACCTACGACCCGGACCGGCGGACGCTGTTCACCGTCACCAACCGCAACGCCGAGCTGATCGAGCTGTCGCTCGACGGCGCCATCCTGCGCCGCATCGCGCTCGACGGCTTCGGCGACGCCGAGGCCGTCGAATACATCAGCCGCGGCCGCTACGTGATCAGCGACGAACGCCGCCAGCGCCTCTACAAGGTGCGCGTCGACGACGACACGCAGCGGCTCGCTGCCGCCGGCAGCCGACACCTGTCGATCGGCATCGGCCGCAGCGGCAATCGCGGCTTCGAAGGGCTGGCCTGGGACCCGGACGGGCGCCGCCTGTTCGTCGCCAAGGAAAAGCCGGTGCGCATCTACGAGGTCCGCGGCTTCCCGGAGATGGACCTGGACAAGGATTTCGCCGTCGACATCGCCGACGATCCGAAGCGCGACCGCCGCCTCTTCGTGCGCGACCTCTCCAGCCTGCAGTACGACCGCCGCACCGGCCACCTGCTGGCGCTTTCCCACGAATCGCGGCTGGTCGTCGAGCTGGACACCGACGGCCGGCCGATCAGCACGCTGTCGCTCTCGCGCGGCAGCCACGGCCTCAGCGAAAACGTGCCGCAGGCCGAGGGCGTGGCCATGGACGAGGCCGGCACGCTGTACCTCGTCAGCGAACCGAATCTGTTCTACGTGTTCAGGAAGGGCGCTCGCTGAGCTTTTGGAACGGCTGACTACTTTTCCTGCGCGCCGCGTCGCCCGTCGACATGCTCCGCCCAGTCTTCCAGCAACAAATCGGGGACGCGGGCAAACTCCCGGACATTGTTGCTGACCACGATGCAGCCCGCCGCCAGCGCATGCCCGGCGATGGCCGCGTCGTTGTTGCCGATGGGGGTGCCTCGCGCGGCCAGCAGGGCGCGCAGGCGCGCGGTCGCATCCACGGCGGCCTGGTCCCAGGGCAGGACCGCGTCGAGACGCTGGACCAGCGCATCCACCATGACCGCCACTTTCGGGGATGCCTTGGGCGCGATCGCGCCGAAACGCATTTCCGAGTAGGTGATGGCCGACACCACGATCCGGTGCTGTTGCGTGACCGCCGCTTCCAGTCGCGCCAGCACCGCCTCCGGACGTTCGCGCATGATGAACGAACAGATGTTGGTGTCGAGCATGAAGGTCTTGCGGCTCATGCGTCGCTGCCCGGAAAGCGCCCTTCCTCGACGACGTCGGCGCGCTCGGTCAGAAAATCGGCATCCGCCGCCGGCACGCTGTGCAACGAACGCCACGAGGGGCGCACCGGCCGCAGGATCAGGGTATCCCCGTCGCGCAGGATTTCCAGTTCCGACACGCCCTGGAATTCCATGTCGCGGGGAATGCGGATGGCCTGGTTGCGGCTGTTGCGGAAGATGGAGACTGTGCGCATGGTCATTCCTCATGGTGCGATTGAAGCTGAACGAAGCCTAGCATATGGCAGGCATACGTCAATGTTCGCGCTGTGGCCGGGCACGGAAACCTTCCAGAAGATTGGGCCGCCATGCCCGTGGGCACGGCGGCCCCGTGCCATAGCGTCATCCGTCAGAACGCGTAGCGCAGGTTGAGGTAGGCGCTGCGCGGTTCGCCGTACCAGCCGCCGCTGTTGATGTTGGTGTAGTAGCGTTTGTCGGCCACATTGTTGAGGTTGAGCGTGGCGCTCAGCTTGCGGGTGATCTCGTAATGCGCCATCAGGTCCAGCGTGGCAAAGCTGCCCTGGGCATAGGGGTACGGGCTGGTGGTCGAAACCGCATCCTGCCAGCGCAGGTTGGCCCCGAGGGTCAGGCCTTCCAGCAGCCAGCGCGGCTGGTAGCTGGTAAACAGCTTGAACATCTTGCGCGGAATGTAGGTCAGGCGTGGGTTGCCATTGGCATCCACGGGCCTGTTGTAGCTGAAGCCGCCAGCGACCTGCCATCGTGGCGTCAACTCGCCGGCAATGTCCAGTTCGAAACCGCTGGTCTTGGTGCCGTCCACGCCTTTGTAAACGTACTGGGCATTGGGGCCGATGATGCCGGGAACGTATTCCGGCACATTGTCTTTCTTGGTCCGGTAGACCGATGCCGAGACATTCAGGCGGTTGTCGAGCAAAGCCAGCTTGACGCCTCCTTCCACGTTGTTGCCTTCGGCAGGGTCCAGCAGATTGCCGCTCTCGTCGTAGCGGGTGGAGGGCTGGAAGATGTCCGTGTAGCTGGCGTAGACGGAGAGATGATCGGTCACATCGACGACGATGCCGGCATAGGGGGTGATGACGGCGGATTCCTTGCTGGTTTCACCTCGGGTTGTGACACCGGCAGCGTTGAAACGATCCGTGCGCGTCTTCCAGTTGCTCAGGCGGCCGCCGACGATGACCGATACCCCGTCCATGGGGTTGAGCCGCGTCGCGGCATACAGACCACTTTGCCAATCGTGCAGTGTGGTGCCGGCGCCGGTCGGGCTGATATTGCCTTGCGGGTAATCGCCCGTGTCGATGAGATCGAAGAGATCGGCGTAAGTCGGAATTTGCGTATCCATCCGGCTATGGCTCTTGCCGTCCTCCTTCATCTCGTAATAACTGCCGCCGATGACCAGTTCATGCGTCCGGCCAAACAACCGATAAGGCCCGGTGGCATGCAGTGCGAGCGAGTTCTGTTGAGGTTCGCCATAATATTTGAACCCTCGGAACGACCCTACATTGCCAGGATTCGCGTACATCAGGCTGACGTCGCCAATCGTGATGTCGTATTTCCTGCGGGAATGTTCCAGATCCAGCCGTATTTTCCAGTCGTTGTCGAAGTAGTGCTCCAGTCCGGCGAACAGCGTCTGGTTGTCCCGCTGGGTGGAAGACCAGTCGGCAGCCAGATTGGTGGACGGGCCAAAACCGGTCGTCGATCCGTCCCGAAAGAAGATGGGCGCGGCGGAGAACAGGCTGCCGGCGCCCGTGGTCTTGTGGCGCTGGTATTCGATGCCCGCCGACAGTATGGTGTTGGGCGTCAGGTCGGCCTCGACGATGCCGTACAGGACCTCCTTCTTCATGTTCACGCGATCGACGAAGGTGCCGTTGTCCTGATGCGCGCCGACGATGCGGCCACGGACGTTGCCGTTTTCCGTCAATGCGCCGCTCAGGTCGGCTTCCGACCGGTAGAAATCCCATGAGCCGACCTTGGCGGCAACGTGGGCCTGGAATTCACGGGTGGGCAGCTTGCGCACCAGATTGACGGCACCCGAGGGTTCGCCCACGCCGTTGAGCAGGCCGCTGGCGCCGCGCACGACTTCGACGCGGTCGAAGACGGCGGTGTCGGAAACGTCGTTCTTGAAGCCGAAGCGATGCGAGCGCGGTATGCCGCCCACCTGGTAGTTCTGCAGCTCGAAGCCTCGTGAGTAAATGGGGTTGGAGTCTCCTCCCACGACATTGGTGTTGTTGAAATACAGCCCCGTGGTCTGGTCCAGCACCTTGCCGACTTCATCCAGCCCCTGGTCATTCATGCGCTTGTGCGTTATCACCGTGACCGATTGCGGCGTCTCGCGCAGCGACAGGTTCAGCTTGGTGGCGGTGTTGGTGAGGCCGGTGGTGTAGGAGCCGGAGCCCTCCGTGATAGCAATGACCCGGACCGGCGCCAGCGTCGTTTCTTCCCGAGCGGCGGGCGGCAGCCTGCGCAGGGTGTAGCTGCCGTCGCCGCGCGCGACCGGCGCCAGACCGCTGCCTGCGAGCAGGCGTTCCAGCGCCTGGCGAACGGTATAGGTACCGCTCAGTCCGGGGCTGTTCAGACCTTCGGTCAGGGCCGGATCGAAGGAGAGTGCCAGGCCGGTCTGGGTGGCGAAGGCGGCGAGCGTGCGACCGAGGGGGCCGGCCGGCTGTCTGTAGCTGTGCGTGGCGTCGAGCGCCGGTTGATCGATGGCCTGGATTTGCGCGCCGGCGTTCAGCGAGAGAGCGAGCAGGGCGGCAGCGAGGGCGTGTTGCAGTGGGCTGCGGTTGAGTTTTCGGGTCCGGTTCCGGTGGGCGGGCATGGCGTTTCCTTTTCGTGGCAAGCGGGTTTCTGTCTGCTTGCCAGCCGGGCGCCGGAAAAAGTGTCAGCCCGTGGAAAATTTTTTACCGGCGCGCGCCCAGGGTCACCCATAGACCGCTCAGCCGCCGCCGGATGTCGAGCGGGTGGGTGGCGGCGAGCATGGCCAGCGAGCGGTCGATGGCGGCCGCATCGCCGACCGGGAAGGCGCCGCTGACGCGCCAGTCGGCGACGTCGCCGGCGCAGTGGATCAGGCCCGGCCGGTAGCGCGAGAGTTCGGCGGCCAGTTCGCTGAGCGGCATGTCATCGGCGAGCAGCATGCCGTGCGCCCACGCGCTGGCGCTGTCGTCCGTGGCCTGCGGCGGGGTGACGGCGCTTTCGCCGTAGGTGGCCCGTTGACCGGATTCGAGCACGCGGGCGGCATCGCTGGCCCGCATGGGAGCAATGCGGACGCGGCCTTCGAATACGGCGACGTGGGTTCCGCCGTCGCCCTGGCGGACCGTGAAGCGCGTGCCGAGCGGGGTCGCCGCGCCGTGCCGGGTGAGGACCTGCAGCGGTCGCCCGGCGGCATCGTCGTGGCCGGTGGCGACGAGGATTTCGCCGGTGCGCAGCAGGATCAGGCGGGAATCCGGGCTGAACCGGACGTCGACCGCGGTCGCCGTGTTGAGCGTCAGCCGCGTGCCGTCGGCGAGGCGCAGTTCGCGACGTTCGCCGGCCGCGGTGCGGTATTCGGCGAACAGGCCCTGGCGTTCCATTAGGCTCCACGCCGTCCAGCCCGCCGGCAGCAGGCCGAGCAGCAGCGCAAGCTTGCCGATCTTCGCCAGCGCCGCCCGGCGGCCGCCGCGGGTCGGGCGGTCCAGCGCGGGCAGGGCGAGCGCAGGCGGTACGGCAGCGATCTTGCCGAGGAGCATTTCGGCCCGCGCCCAGGCTCGTGCGTGTTCGGGGCTGCTGCTGCGCCATTGCTCGAAGGACTGGCGATCGGCCTCGCCGTCGCGCAGTCGGAGCAGCCAGTCGGCGGCTTCGTCGAGTGCCTCGGAAGAGATGACGGCAGATGCGGCGGCGGATTTCATGGGCTGTCGTCCGGCATGTGTTCCAGGCAATGCCGGAAGGCCTGGCGCATGTAGCGCTTGACGGTGCTCAGCGAAATGCCGAGCTGGGCGGCAATGTCCTCGTACCTGAGTTCGCCGACCTGGGCGAGCAGGAAGCTGCGTTTGACCAGCGGCGGCAGCGCGTTGAGCAGGGCGTCCAGTTCCTGCAGCGCTTCGAGGATCAGGTAGCGTTCTTCCTCGGATGGGGCGACCGCCTCGGGCAGGCTTGCCAGCGCTTCGAGGTAGGCCTGTTCCAGCGCCTGACGCTGGTACCAATTGACCAGCACCCCCTTGGCGACGGTGGTCAGGTAGGCGCGCGGTTCCCGGATTTCCGGCAGTTCGCCGCCCTTGAGGATGCGCAGGAAAGTGTCGTGAGCGAGGTCGGCGGCACGGTGCGTGCAGCCGAGCTTGCGCCGCAGCCAGGCGTGTAGCCAGTTGTGGTGATCGGCGTAAAGCGCGGCGACAGGATGGGCGGCGGACACGGTGTGCTCCGGAAAGGACGAGAACCGTCGGCTTGATATCGAGAATTATTCTTATTTTCTTCCGGGGAGCGGTGGAGCGTCAATCCCGGCCGGCGGATACCGGTTTGCCGGAATGAAGTGCCGAGGATCGTTCCCGTCGCCGACCGCACCTTACCGCGATCTGGCGTATATCCAGCAGTCCCGCGGTTCGGGGGAGAGGTTCGGATGCATCGTATATCGTGCGAGGCGGCCTTCCCTGACGAAACCGCTTTTCTCAAGGACTCGCGCCGACGGACGGTTTTCGACGTCGCATGTGGCCTCGATGCGAAACAACGCGGGTTGCAGAAACGCAGTATCGGCAAGCGCCCGGACCGCCTCCGGCATGTAGCCATGGCCCCAGTGCTCGCGTGCCAGCACGTAGCCGACGTTCAGCCCGTGTTCCGTCGAACGGGCGTCGAGCATCCCGAGAACCCGTGCATCGCTCTTTCGCACGAGCATGTATGGAAATACCGCATTGCCTTCCCACGCGGCGATGCACCAGCCGATGAATTGGCGGGTCGTGTCGACGGACGCATGCGGCAGCCAGACCATGTAGCGACAGACCGCCGCGTCCTGGCAGTACGCGGCAAAGATGATCCCGGCGTCCTGCGGCACCGGCGGGCGCAGGGTCAGCCGCGGAGTCTCGATGCGTTCCGGCAGAAGGCGCGTCATTCGTGCCCCCTGATGCTCAGCCATCGCGGCGCAATGCCTCGATCTCCCGGATGAACCGTTCCTTGTCGCGCGGCGAGATCATGATCGAGGCGCCGCGACCGTAGTCGATGCGCAGCCTGTCGAGCGACAGCGCCGGGCTGGAAAGCGGGCTCGAGCTTGGCGTGATGCGGGTGATGTCCGCAATTGCGACCTGCCACCTGAATGGCCCGCTCTTGATATGCAAGTGCTTGGCATCGAGAGCGTAGTCGGTGCCGAGCAGAAGCCATAGCGGCAGACCTACACCGATGCCGGCAGTCAGGAGGGCTGTCCACCACAGCCACGTGGGCGATGAGTCTGTCACGATGACGTTGATGCTCGCCAAGACGGATGCAGCCATTACGCCCAGACCAGTGACGGCAAACCACCAGTCGATCTTCGATTTGTATACGGTTGCCATGACCTTCCTTTCCGGCCGGCGATTTGAAATCACCGGTCAGAGCGGTCTTTCATGCAGATCCGGTGGTATCGATGGTCAGACATCGGAGCCGCCGGCCTTGCGATATTGATGCTCCTGGAGTAGCCATATGGCCCAGCCGAAGAGTGCGCCGCTGATCGTCCAGATGATTGCAGAGAGGCCGATGCTGGGTATGTTCTGGTGCCTGATGAACGGCAGGATGAACGTCATGCCGACGAACATGGGAAATCCATAGGACAGAACGCCACTCACAAGAACGTATCTCAGCATCCCCTTCTGCCGAGTGACCTTCCATTTCTCGAGTTCTTCACGGTTCATGAGGTTCACCGCCGATGTCCAACGCTGCGGCGGAATATGGCCGCTAGTCTTTGGCGTGGGCAAAGAGGCGCCCCAAGGCTGGCCAAACCTGGAGAACCAGAAATTCCCCAAGCACGGAATACAAAAACCACAGCCCCGCAAAAACCAGGCAATGCAAAAGAGCCATTGGAGAAGCAAGGCTTTCTGGCTCCGACGCGAGTCCGGCGGCACGAAACACCCACGCTTGAGAGAGCGCCGAGGAAAAAACCAGCGATGCTGCAAACCACCACTTCTTTCTCAGTATCGCTCTATCAAAAGACATGGTTCCTCCCTAAGTCTAGCCTCAGCCGTGGCCGTTTGCGGGCGTCGTGCGGTGAGCTTGGCGGATCGCCTGCGCCGCGCCGGTCGATCCTGTGCGGTGCAGGGATCGACCGGCGGCGCAGAGGCTTACAGCCGCACCGCGTAGTATTCGACGACGTGCTGCACTTCGAGCGGGAACGGCACCTCGTTCGCTTCCGGCAGGCGGGTGACGGTGGCCGAGCCTTTCGTCGTGTCCACGCTCAGCCACTCCGGCGGCGTCAGCGACGGCTCGGCGAGCGACTCGACGACCATCGGGATGCGCCGCGCCTTTTCCGACAGCGAGACGACGTCGCCCGGCTTGACGCGGATCGAGGCGATCGTCACCGGCCGGCCGTTGAGCAGCAGGTGGCGGTGGCTCACCAGTTGGCGGGCGGCGACCGTGGTCGGCGCGAAGCCGGCGCGGAAGACGACGTTGTCGAGCCGCCGTTCGAGCAGTTCGAGCAGCTTGGCGCCGGTCTGTCCCTTGTCGTTCTTCGCCTCGCGGAACAGGCGCTGGATCTGGCGCTCGGACACGCCGTAGTTGTAGCGCAGCTTCTGCTTCTCCATCAACTGCACGCCGAAGCCGGACTTGCGCTTCGGCTTGGCGCCGTGCTGGCCGGGGCCGTAGTCGCGGTTCGGGGTCTTGCGGGTGAGTCCGGGCAGCTCGACGCCGAGGGCGCGGACGATCTTCAGGCGGGGGCCGGTGTAGCGGGCCATGATTTTCCTTTCTGTTTTCGGGTTGAATTGACGGGGGTTATCGGTTCAGGCCGCCGCCGGCAGGGGCGCGGCATGCGCCGCCCTGCCGGGCTGGCAGCCGCGGCGGATGAAGCGGTCGCGGTAGAGGAAGCCCTGCGCCAAGTCGAAGCCCATCTGCCGCGCGAGCGCCAGATGCGTTTCGTCCTCGACGCCTTCGAGGACGGTGACGAGGCCGAGGTCGGCGGCCTGCGCCAGCGCCCAGGTGAGCAGCGTGCGCTGGCGCGCGCTCATCTCGCCGGCGAGCCAGCTACGGTCGAACTTGACGAAGCAGGCGCTCATCAGCGCCGCGTAGGAGACCAGGCCGCGCGACGACGACAGGTCGTCGATGGCCATGCGGATGTCGGCGTCGGCGAGTTCGGCGATCATCCGCTCCGAGGTCGTCACGTCGCGCAGGTGCAGGTTCTCGATGATCTCGACGACCAGCCGCTGCCGCTCGGCGACGAAGAGCGGCAGGAAGAGGTTGCCGCCGTCCTCGCGCTCGCCGGCGACGTAGCTGTCCGGGTCGAGGTTCACGAACAGCTCGCCGTGCGCCGGCGCCTCGGCGATCTGCAGCCGCTTCATCTCCAGTTCGGTGTGCAGCAGCAGCAGCGGGTTGTCGTGCAGCGCGCCGAACACGCGGTCCGGCGGCAGCCCGCGCCCGTCGGCGGCGACGAAGCGCGCCAGCGCCTCGTGGCAGCGCACCTCGCCGCTCCGCAGGTCGACGAAGGGCTGGTACTCGACGCCGAAGCGGCGGGCGTTGATGCAGTCAAGGATGACGTGCGGGTGGATGGCGGCGGTTTCCATTCGTTGCTCCGTTGTCGGGCACGGTTAGTTCGCGTCGCTGCCTTCCGGCACATAGACCATCGAGCCGTCCTTCATGCGGTAGGCAACGCCGGCCTTTTCGCCGTCGCCGCTGCCGATGCTGCCGGTGGCCTTGTATTTTTCGATTTTCTCGCCCTTCTTGATCAGCACTTCCATGGTCGGTTTGCCAGGGTCGGTGATGACCGTCACGTCTTGTTTGTTGAAAGGATTCATCAGCGGATTCTGCGCCACGGTGATGAGCAGCGCGGCGATGATGACGAGGAAGATGTCGATGAGGTTCACCACCGACAGGATCGGGTCGTCGGATTCCGGTTCGTGCAGGAATTTCATTGTGCCGCCGCTCCCTGGGTGTTGGACCGGGCGGCCATCAGCCAGGCCAGCTCCTCGGCCAGCCAGCGCCGCTGCACGGAAACGATCCAGTAGGTGATCGAGGCGGCGATCAGCGCCAGGATGACCGCCGAGAAGGCGACGGTGAGGTTGTCCGAAACCTGCGCCAGATTGCCGTCAGAGAGACCCTTCAGCGCCGGCCCCATCGGAATCATGGTGGCGACGAGGCCGAGCATGGGGGCGACGCGGGTGGCCACGCGCGGTATTTCGAGCAGCTTGTGGGCCATGACGTCGAGGTCGTCCTCGTTGATCCCGGTCTTGCCGCGCGCCCAGGCGATCAGCGGATAGCCGCGCGTCTGCTCGAACGAGATGCTGCGGCCCCGGCGCTGCCACCACTGGATGATGAAGGCGCCGAGCGCGTAGAAGGCGTAGAAGAAGAGCAGGGCGATGACGGCGAGCGTCGGAATCAGGAAGACCTGTCCGGCCTGGTACATCAAGACTTCGAGCATATGGCTCATGAAAAACTCCTTTGCGTGTTGAAGAAACGGAATGCGGGCAGGCGCCCGGACTGGCGCAGCGCGCCCGCCGCGGTGGTGACCGCGAGCAGCATGAGCGCAAGCACGAGGAACTCCGGCAGGTCGGCCGGCGGCGCGGCGGCGGCGTCGGCCTGTCTTTCGAGACGCTGGCCCTCGATCTGCGGCGGCTGGGCGGCCGCCTTGCCCGGCGCCGGGGCGACGAAGTCGAGGCCGTAGCCGGCGCCTTTCAACTGTTCGACGAAGGGCAGCACCTTCTCGTTCATCGGCTCGAAGTCGTGGCGGCGCATCGCGTCCTCGACGACCTCGACCAGCTCCTTCAGCGTGTCGGCGTCGGCCTGCCAGTAGCCCTTGCGGTTGGCTTCGAGCATGCGCTCGGCGATCTGCGCCAGCGCGCGCGGGTTCTTGTCCTCGAACCACTCGCGCGTGCCGAGCTTGAGCTTGTCGCGGACGTAGACGTCGTGGAACTCCTGCCACTGGTCTTCGCGCACGGCGTTCGGGTCGACGACCTGCCAGCCCCAGAAATTCTCGACCGAGTCGAGCACGTTGAGCGTGCCGGAGTAGCCCTGGTCGCGCTGCGCGGTGACCCACTGCGGATGGAACTGGCGCCCCTTCAGCTCCTGCGCCATGAAGCGGGCTGTCGGTTCCATGCGCGGGTTGTCGGCCGAGCGCAGGTTGGCGATCAGGCTGTCGGGCGACTTGCCGGAAAGGTTGCGGATGGCCAGCGACAGCGCGCCGAAGTAGCCGAAGGGATCGTCGGAGGTGAGCAGCCCGTAGAGGTTCGAGGTGCGCGAGAACATCACGGCGTCCGAGCCGGCGAGGTTCTTGGCGTAGAGGTCGAGGCCCGCCCGCTTCTCGCCCCAGCGCTTCTCGTCGGCGCCGAAGTAGTAGCCGAGGGTGTCGAGATAGTTGCGCGCGATCTTGTCGTCCTTCTCCCAGGTGTCGGAGGCGGTCGCGGTTTCGGAAACGCCGTTGCCGTACTGGCCCACCTGATTGGAGAACACGCGCACGGTAGACAGCGCCTCGGCCTCGTCCTCGGCCACGCCCTGGCCGGCAAGGGTCTGGCGCAGGGTCTGCGTGTTGCGGCGGACGAAGTTGTCGCGCTCGTCCTGCGCCGCCACCTTCTTCACCGCCTCGGCCAGGCGCTTCATCGGGCCGGGGAAGGTGTCGCGGTAGAGGCCGGTGACCGACACCACCACGTCGATGCGCGGACGCTTCAGCTCGTCGGCCGGGATCACCTCGACGGCGATGATGTCATCGCGGCCGACGTTGCGCATGTCGCGCATGCGCGCCAGCGGCAGCTTGCTCTTCACGCTCTCGGGCAGGTAATCGGCGACCTTGAGCAGGCGGTCGCCGGTCAGCGTGCTGACGGCGGCCCTGGAGATGAACGCGGGCATGTTCCGCAGCCGGTCGCGGACCATCTCGGCGACGTTGTCGTTGAGCATGCCGGTCTCGTTCCACACCGGCCGCGCGCCCATCAGCGCGAGAATCTGCGCCTCCATGACGCCGAAGTGGCGCATGGTTTCCAGCGACCAGAGGTTGAAGACGAGCTTCTCCGGGTAGCGGCCGTGCTGCCTGCGGTAGTCCTCGATCGTCTGTTCGGCGAGCTGTTTGCCGGTTTCCCAGGCGCTGCGCGTCGGCACCTTGGCCGGGTCGAAGGCGTACATGTTGCGGCCGGTGGGCAGCAGGTCGGGGTTGCGCACCACGTCGCCGCCGTAGCCGGTGGGGATGTAGCGTCCTTCGAGGCCGGCGAGCAGGCTGCCGATCTCGTCGCTGGCCTGGAATTTTTCGTAATGGCCGCGCGCGGTTTCGAGGTGCAGGCGCAGGCCGGCGGCGACGCCGTCCAGCGGCTTGCCGTCGATCACGTGCTCGGCCAGCAGGCGGGCGGCGTTCGATGCCTCGAACAGCTTGTAGTCGCGCGCGTTCGCGGCTTCGGGTCCGTCGGCGGCGACGAGGAAATCCTTGCCGAGCATCAGCGCCAGCGTCGACACCATGTGCTCGCGCTTGGGCAGGCTGCCCAGCGTGTGGTTGCCCAGAGGCTGCGCCTGGTTGGAGAGGCCCATCAGGAAGTCCTGCAGTGTGGCGACGAAGCCCTCGGGGTCGCGGCGCGCGCGCGCGCGCGCGGCGTCTTCGCGGCTCTCCCAGTCCATGTCCTTGTAGAGCTTGGTCGCCACCGCCTTGTCCAGGATGGTCTGGAAAGCCTTCTCCTTCAGCGACTCGACGCCGGCGGCGGCGTACTCGTTGATGAGGCGCACGATCTCGCTCATCTCGTCGAAGGTGCCGGTGACGGCGAACGGCGGCGTCAGATGCGAGATCAGCGCGGCGCGGCCGCGCCGCCGGGCCTGGATGCCTTCGGCGAGGTTGTCGGCGATGTAGGGGTAGAACACCGGCGTGTCGCCGAGAATGAGGTACGGGTCGTCGAACACCGACAGGCCGCGCTCCTTGCCGCTCAGCCATTCCTGCGTGCCGTGCGTGCCCAGGTGCACCAGCGCGTCGATGCCGACCTGTTCGCGCAGCCACTGGTAGGCGGCGAGATAGGCGTGGTTCACGGGAATGTTGGTGTCGTGGTAGAGCAGCGAGTCGTCCTTGGTGTTCTCGCTCTCGTTCCGGCGCGGCTGCGGCAGCACGATGGCCTTGCCGAGCGCGACGCGGGGAATGACGAAATGGCGCTGGCCCTTGTGCATCACCGTCATCCGGCTCTTTTCCGGCGTGCCCCACTGCTTCTCGATGCCGGCGCGCACTTCGCGCGGCAGCCGGTCGTACCAGCGGCGGTAGGCCGCCACCGGCCAGAGCGCGGCGTAGCCGTCCTTCACCAGCGCCGGCACGTCGGCGGCGAGATCCTTGCTGTAGTAGGGCTTGAGCATCGCCCAGGCGTCCTTCTCGAAGAACGCCGCGTCGCGCGGCTCCACCGCGTAGCCGCGCGCCTGCATCGCCTGCGTGAGCGCGGCCAGCGATTTCGGGATGTCGAGGAAGGCGGCGCCGAGGTTCGAGACGCCCGGCGGGTAGTTGTAGAAGAACACCGCGAGCTTCTTGTCGGCGTTCGGCAGCTTGGTCAGCCGCGTCATGCCCGCGGCCTTGCCGACCAGCGCGTCGAGCTGCGCCGGAATCAGTTCCATGCGCTTCGTCTTCGCATCCTGGGCGGCGACGATCATCGGGTCGGTGAAGCCGATGATCTCCGGCATGACCAGCGTCATCGGCACCTGCGTCAGATGGATGCCCGAGGGATCTTTCTGCCAGACCTCGACGTCGCCGTCGCGGTAGTGCAGCGCGTGCAGGACCGGCACGCCGATCCGCGCGGCCTGGGCGCGCACCTTTTCGGCGTCCATGATCATCGCCTGGTGCGTGATGACGACCTCGGCCCGCGGCTTGCCGTCCTTCATCAGGAACTTTTCGCCGAGGTAGTCGCTGACGATGTCGGAGTAGTAGGGCAGCACCGCCAGCCCGCGCTTTTCCAGCGCGCGGATCGTGGCGTCGACGGGCGCGAGCGAATCGGCGGCCAGGTGGTTGCGGTGAAAAATCACCGCCACCGTCGCCTGCCCCGGCTTCGGCGGACGCCAGCCGAGGTAGCTTTCCGTGTCGGCGAAGACGAGGTTCGGCGCGTCCGGGTGGTAGAGCGCCTCCTGCGGGAAGATCAGCGGCGCTTCGGTCTTGCCGGATTCGCCGAGCAGGCGCACCTTGAGGAAGCGCACGAGCCGGATGAAGTTTTCCTGGCCGCCGTTCTGCAGGTAGGGGTGCAGCTCGTGCTCGACCCCCTCGGGCGCGTTCTGGGAGAGCGGCGTGCCCGCCAGCCCGGCGGCGACGGCGATCAGGCCGGGATTGGCGGCGATGGCCCGGCCGTACTCCCCGGCCACCGGCGCCAGCGAGTCGGGGCCGGACAGGGCGTCGAAAATGACGATGCGGTACTGCGCGAACAGCGCCTGCGCCGCGTCCGGCCGCACCTCGTCGGTGAAGCGGTGCTCGACGCTCATCCCCTCCTTTGCCGCCGCGCGCGCGACCGCGGCGTACTTCGCCTGCTGCGACGGCTTGCCCATGATCGGCGAGAAGAACAGCACCTTGTCCGCGGCGTGCGCGGCGGCGCCGCAGAGCAGGTAAAGCACCAGCGTGAGCAGGGAAGCGGATTTCATGTCGTATGCATCGGCAGGGGAATGGGTCGAGGACGCGGCGCCGCGCCGTTTACGGAACGCGGCGGCGCATCACCACTTGCCTTCCAGCGACAGCAGCCAGGTGCGCTGGCCGGGTTCGAGGGTGGCCAGTTGCCAGGCGTCGACGCCCTCCCAGGCCGAGGCGAAGCGGCGGGTGTCGGCGCCGAGGATGTTCTGCAGCGAGAGGCGCAGGTTGAACACCTTGTCGAGCCGGTGCGTCACGTGGGCGTCGAGCAGGTCGCGGCGGCGCGTGTCGGCGGCGATCTCGCCCGGCACGCGGGTTTTCACCTCGCCGTTGCGCTGCCACTGGAATCCCCAGGTCGAGCGCCAGGCCGGCAGGCTGTCCTCGTAGCCGAGCGAGAAGGTGTAGCGCGGCAGCTCGCGCGGGCGGCGCGTGCGTCCGAGCTGTTCGTCGTCGACCTCGCCGCGCGGCAGCGTCAACTGGACGCGCAGGTTGCCGTCCTTGGGCAGGAAGGCGGCCTGGCTCAGCTTGGCCGAGAGTTCCAGCCCCCAGTGGCGGGCGTCGCCTTCGTTGACCGGCCGCTCGACCCAGCGCGCGCCTTCGAGGCGCGTGCGCCGCTCGACGAAATCCTGCGTATGGCGCAGATAGACGTTGGCGCCGAGCACGCCGCCGCTGAGGTGCCGCTCCAGCCCGGCTTCGAGGTTGGCGATGCGCTCCGGCTTCAGGTTCGGGTTGCCGCCGCGGTCCGGTTCCAGCGGCGTGTTGGCCGAGGCCGCGCGCGTGGCGACGGCGGTCAGTTCGTCCAGCTTGGGGAAGCGGATGGCGCCGGAGAGCGAGGTGCGCGCGACCCAGCCGCTGACCGGCTCCCAGCGCAGCGCCAGCGCCGGATCGACGGCGCCGTGGCTGCGCCTGTCGCCGTCGGTGTCGATGCTCATGCGCTCGCCGCGCAGGCCGAGGGTCGCCGTCAGATCGGAACGCAGCGCCCACTCGTCCTGGAGCCAGAGCGTCCACTGCCGTTCGCTGCCGGAAAAGTCGGTGGCGCCGACCACGGCGCCGGCGAATCCCTGCCGGTCGTCGCGGCGGTGCCGGGCGAAATCGACGCCGGTCGACAGGAAGTGCGTGCCGACGGCGCGGTCCAGGCGCAGCGCGGCGGAGAACTCGCGGTCCTCGCGGCGCTCGGCCTCGGTCCAGGCGCTGACGGCGCCGAGCGCGTCGCGCGCCACGCGGTCGCGGTCGGCGGTGCGGCGGCCCTGCATGATGGCGGCGCGGCCCGAGAGCTTCGAGTCGCCCATGCGCATCTCTCCTTCGGCGCGTACCCGGGCGATGCGGATGCCGCTGTCCTCGCGGTCGTCGCGCGCGCCGCCGTTGCCGTGGTCGATGTCCGTCGCGCGCTTGCCGTCGTTGCGGTAGTAGCTCGGCCAGAGCGTCAGCAGGTCGGCCCCCCGCCGCCACGAGAGCCGCGGCGAGAAGATGAATTCGTTGATCGAGTAGTCGCCGCGCTCTCTTTCCCAATCGGCGCCGCTCAGGGTGGAGTCGCGCCGCAGCGTGCGGTCGACCGGCATGCCGTGGCGGTTGACGGTGATCGGCACGATCCAGGAAAACCCGCCTTCGCCGCCGCCGCGGGTGAACGTCGTCTGCCCGTTCGCCTCCGAGCCGCGCTGGCCGGCGGCGAGCTTCACGGAGGTCGAGTCGCGCGCGACCGGCTGCTTCATCACGAGGTTCACCGTCACCGGCGCGGCGCCGCCGAATTCGGCCGAGCCGCCGCGCAGGATCTCGATGCGCTCCAGCTCGCCGGACGGCATCCGCCCGACCTGGGTCAGCGCGAAGCGCGCGTTGGCCGTCGGCCGCTCGCCGTTCACCAGGAACTGCACCGCGTCGCGGCTCATGCCGCGCGCGCGCGCGCCCATGCCGCCGTCGGCGCCGTGCTCGCCGGCCTCGATGCCGGGCAGCTTGCGGATCACCTCGCCGACCGTCAGGCCGCCGAGCGCCTCGATCTCGGCGCGGTCGATCACCGTTTTCTGCGATACCGCCTCGCGCTGCTCGGCGAGCGCGTCGGAGGTCGCCGTGACGGTGACCTCCTTCAACTGGGTCGGCGCCGGTTCGGCGGCGAGCGCCGGGGCGAGGAAAGAGCAAAGGGCGACTGCTTGCAGCGTGTTTTTCGTGTTCATAGGGTTGGAAGCCATGGGTACTTTCGCCAGAAGACAAGCCATACCCGCGCTCCTCTCTCGCAAGGGGCGGGGCGGGCAACTCGCGCCCCCGCGTGCGGCGCTCGGGCTCGACGCGGGGACACCTCTCGATTTCGCGTTCATCATGCCAGTGGCCGGTGCTGCGGCGATCACCCGGCGAACCGCCGCCCCTGCCGCCATGCGCCGGCGGCCGTGACGAACGAGAGCACCAGAATCACCGCCAGGGCCAGCGAGACGACCGGCGGCGGCGTCTCGACCTTGTCGAGGCGCATGCCTTCAATGATCGGCGGCGGCTCGCTCGGCACCGGCGGCGGCACCAGGTCGGCCGCCTGCTGCGGCCGCGTCGCCGGCAGCGAGGCGAGGAGCGCCGATAGGCCGAAGCCGGGGGCGACGAATTCCTTGAACGCCTGGTTGTCGGTGACCACGTCGTGGCGGCGGGCGAGGTCGTTGTAGCGCTCGCGCAGCTCGGCGAGCGTGCGCGGATCGGCCTGCCAGTAGCCCTGGCGCGCCGCTTCGACCATGCGCTCGATGGTCTGCGCCAGCGCGTGCGGGTTGTGCTTCTCGAACCACTCCCTGAGGCCGAGCTGGTGCTTGTCGCGCACGTAGACGTCGACGAACTCCTGCCACTGGTCGTCGCGCACGATCTCGCGGGCGACCATGGTCCAGCCGGAGAAGTTGTTCACGCCGTTGAGGACGTCCAGCGTGCCGGCGTAGCCTTCGTCCATCAGCCCCTTGATGTAGCCGGGGTGGAAGTTGCGCGTGGCCAGCTCCTTGGCGAGAAAGGCGTCGGCGCCTTCGACCTTGCCGCTGCCGGCGCCGCGCAGGTTGGAGATGTACAGCTCCGGCGCCTTGCCGTCGAGATGGCGCACGGCGAGCCCGATGCCGCCGAGGTACTGGAAGGGATCGTCGGTGGTGAGCATGCCGTAGAGGTTCGAGGAGCGCGCCAGGATGGCGCCCTCGGTGCCCTTCAGGTGCTCGGCGTAGAGATTGATCTCGGCGCCCTTGCCGCCCGCTTCGTTCGTTGCGGCGGCATTGCCCAGGGCGCCCTGGCTGCCCCAGTCGGCCTCGTCCGCGCCGTAGGCGAACTGCATGCGCGCCAGGTACAGGTTGGCCAGCTTGCGGTCGCCCTCGGCCTTGCCCTTCCAGGTGTCGGTGGCCAGCGCCGCGTCGTCCAGCCCGGTGGTGTAGGCGCCGGATTCGGAGGAGAACATGCGCGTCTCGGCGGCCTTCGTCGCCGCTGCCTCCGGCACGCCCTGCTTCATCAGCCGGGCGGCGATGGCGCGGCTGTTCTCGAACACCGGGTTGTCCGCCTCGTCGGCGCGGGCGGCGATCTGCACGGCCGTGGCGAGCTGCTTCATGGCGTTCGGGAAATGGTCGCGGTAGAGGCCGGTGGCCGAGAGCACGACGTCGACGCGCGGCCGGCCGAGCTTGTCGCGCGGCACCAGCTTGACGCCGGAGACGCGGCCGCCGGCATCCCACACCGGCTCGACGCCCATCATCCACAGCGCCTGCGCTTCGAGCAGCCCCTGATGGCGCATGGTCTCGATCGACCACAGCGAGAAGGCGAGTTTCTTCGGGAACTTGCCGGTTTTTGCCTTGTGCGTCGCGATCAGCGCCTCGGCCGCTTCCTTGCCCGCCGCCCAGGCCTGCTTGCTCGGTACGCGCGAGGGATCGAAGCCGTAGAGGTTGCGGCCGGTGGGCAGCGCGTCCGGGTTCTTCATCGGATCGCCGCCGTAGGAGGTCGGGATGTACTTCCCGGCGAGCCCCGTGATGAGGCCGTTCATCTCGCCGGCGGCGGCGAGCTGGCCGTACCAGGTCTTGCCCTGTTCGAAGCGTTCGGCCAGCTTCTCGTCGGCGGGCCTCGCCGTGCGGCCGTCCATCCAGTCGCGGAACAGCTTGAACGGCGGCGCCTCGACGGTCTTCTCGTAGCTGTCGACGAACATCTCGTCGAGCTCGCCGGCAGCGACGCCGGCGGCCTTGGCCGCGCTTTCCCAGAAGCCCTTGCCGAGCATCAGCAGCACGGTGCCCAGGCGGTGCGTCTCCTTCGGCGGCGTGGCGAAGGTGTGCAGGCCGAGCGGCTGCGCAGTCTGTGCGAGTTCGTGCAGGTGTACGTGCAGGGCGTCGACGAAGCCGCGGAAGTCGGCGTCGATCTTCGCCTCGTTCCAGCCCATGTCCTTGTCGATGCGCTCCTTCTTCACCGCCGCCTTGAGGTCGGTGGCGATCTTCAGCTTGACCGCCCCTTCCTCCTGCGCGACCCAGGCGTGCAGCAGGTCGTGGATCTTCACCGTCGCCTCGTGCAGGCCGGCCGGCGCGAAGGCCGGCGTCTGGTGCGTGACGATGGTGGCGCGGCCGCGGCGCTTGGCCTGCATCGCCTCGCCGATGTTGTCGACGATGTACGGGTAGACCACCGGCACGTCGCCGATGGCGAGCATCGGGTAGTCGGTCATCGAGAGACCGCGCTCCTTGCCCGGCAGCCATTCCTGCGAGCCGTGCGTGCCGTAGTGCACCAGCGCGTCGGCCTTGAGGCGCGTGCGCACCCACAGGTACTGCGCCAGGTAGTAGTGCGAGGGAATGGACTTGGTCGAGTGGTAGATCGCCTTTTCCTTGTCCTCCCATTTCTCGCCGCGCGGCGCCTGCGGCAGGAGGAAGATCTTGCCGGCGGCGAAGCGCGGGACGACGAAGTAGGAGGCGCCGCCCTCGCGGACGACCATCGCCGATTTCTCCGGCGCGCCCCAGCGTTCGGTGACCTCGCGCTGGACGGTTTCGGGCAGGGCGGAGAACCAGGCGCGGTATTCGGCGACCGGCAGCCGGTCGGCGAGGCCGTCGGCGAGGAGCGCCGGCAACTGGCCGTCGCGGTAGAAGGGCGCGAGCAGGCGCTGGAGCTTGCCGATCAGCGCCTCTTCCTCTTCCGGCTGCGCGTCGTAGCCGGCCTGGCGCAGGCCCTGCAGCGTCGCCGCCAGGCTCTTCGGCAGGTTGAGGAAGGAGGCGGAGAGGTTCTTTTCGCCCGACGGGTAGTTCCAGAACATCAGCGCGACCTTCTTGTCGGCGTTTGGCAGACGCTGCAGGCGCACCTGGTTGATCGCCTTGTTGACGACGGCGTCCGACTGCGCGCCGATCACCGTCACCGCGTCGTCGCCCTTGGTCTGTGCGCCGGCGACGACCGCGTCGGTGATGCCGGCGTATTCGCCCTGGGCGAGGAAGAAGGGCACGTCGATCAGCGGCACGCCCTGCGGGTCGGCGCGCCAGTCGGCCTCGTCGCCCTTGCGGTAGGAGAGCGCCTGCATGACCGGGATGCCGAGCGCCTCCAGCTCCTTGCGGCGCCCCTCCGGGTCGAGGACGATCTGCGTGTTGATGATGGCATCGGCGATGAGTTTGCCGTTCAGCCTGAGCAGGCCGCCCTGCGGCCCCATCACCGGTGCGTACCAGGCGAGCGGCACGGCGCCGGCGGCCTCGATGCGCGCGATCAGGTCGTCGATGAAGGCGGTCTGCTCGCTGCCGATATAGGTCTGGTGCACCGAGACGGCGATCACCGGCGGCTTCTTCGCCGGGTCGACCTGCTTCCAGCGCAGGTAGTCGGCGGTGTCGGCGAAGACGAGGCCGGGCGCCTGCGGGTGGTAGATCGCCGCCTTCGGAAAGACGATCGGCGCCGGGATGCCGTCCGTCGGCTGCCCCTTGCGCCAGGCGGCCAGCGTGCGGAAGAAGTTCTCGAAGTTCGGCCGCGCGCCGTTCACGTAATAGGCATGCAGGCGGTCGGCGATTTCCTTGGGGAAGCCCTCGGCCTTCGGCTTCGCGTCGTGCATCCAGATGTGCGGCGCGGTGAGGCCGGGCAGCGCCTTGGCGACCTTGCCGCGCACCGCTTCCTGCAGGTGGTCGCGCGGCGCGTCGAAGAAGACGAAGTCGGCGCCCCGCCACAGCGAGGCGTCCTGGTCGGCCGGCAGTTTCTCGGCCTGCACGGAATCGACGGTGAAGCCGTGCGCCGCGCCGATCTCGGCGAGGCGGGTGAACTTGCCGTGCGGCACCGGGCTGATGGAGACGAAGCGCACGGTGTCCGCCAGGGCGGTATTGAGGACAAGGGCGGAGGCGGCGAGCAGGACGTGGCGAAGCAATCGGGCAAAAGGCATGGGACGTTGGCTTGCTGGTCGTGGATCAATGCAGCGACTGGCTGGCGGCGGGCAGGGCGGCGGGATGGTCGTTCCGGTCGGCGTGATCAGGGTGGTCGGAAATGGCGAACTGAAGCTGCGCCCATTCGCGTTCGAGGCGGGCGGCGAGCTGCTTGAGCGGCGGCGACATCTCGTCGTCGGGGTAATGCTGCAGGAGCGCCAGGCTGCGCCGGATGCGGCCGGCCAGCCGCGGGCAGCCGAGGCAGGAAAAGCGCGTCATCATCGACATCAGCGCGGCGACGAGGGCCGTCGGGTCGGGTAATCGGGGTCGCGGATCCATCGGGTCTCCTTTTGGTGAAATGCCCCGGCACGCTCGCGCGTGCCGGGGCCTGTCTCCTTCTTCCTTCCGCAGGGCTTAGAAGTCGGCCTGGAAGGCGACGCGGAGGTTGCGGCCGGGCTGCGAGTAGTAATCGACGCCGGCCGTGGTGCTCAACACGCTCATGTGACGAATGTCGCTCCACACCCAGTACTTCTTGTCGAACACGTTGTTCAGCGCCACGGTCACGCGCGTATCGCGGCTCGGCTTGATCCAGGCGGCCAGATCGAACACGCCGTAGCCGGGGGTGCGGTAGTAGGAGGTGGTGCTGTCATCGACGCGCGACTTGCGCGCGGCGGCGCGCAGGCGGCTCTCCGCGCCCCAGGTGCCGGTGGCGTAGCTGACGCCGAGGCTGGCGCGCAGCGGGTCGACGCTGTTCAGCGGCTCGTTGGCGCCCTCGTCGGTGCCGTGCGCGTAGGCGATGGCACCGTCTGCCTGCCAGCCCGGCGCGAAGTCCCAACTGCCGCGCAGTTCCATACCGTAGATGCGAACCTTGCTCAGGTTCCGGGACTGGGAGGTGCCGTTGGCGAGGCCGGGGATGCAATCGGGGTCGGCCGGACAGTTGAGGTCTACCATGGTGATGAAGTCCTTGTAGCGGTTGTTGAACACCGCCACCTGTCCGTGCGTCTTCTCGCCCCTGGCGCGCAGCCCGAGTTCGAGACCGACGCTGGTTTCCGGCTTCAGATCCGGGTTCGGGATGACGCCGTAGCCGATGTTGATGTTGCGCAGGGACTGGTTGACCTCGCTGTAGTTCGGCGCGCGGAAGCCGCTGGCGATCTGGCCGTAGGTTGCCACCGCCGGCGTGAATTTCCACTGCCAGCCGAGCTTCGGCGAGATGCGGTCATAGGTCTGCGAAGAGGCCGTCCGACCGTTGGCAGTGAGCGATCCGGCAGCCAGCGCGTCCACATCCGGCTTGAGCCGGGACCAGTCGTAGCGGATGCCGGGGGTCAGCGTCAGGCGGTCGCCGAGGAAGCTGATTTCATCCTGCGCGAAGATGCCGAAGGTGTCCGTCGTGCCGTTCGGGAAGTAGCGCAGCGGGTATACCTCGCCATTGTTGTTCTTGGTGACGGTGCCGACGGGCGGCGGCGTCAGCGTGTTGACGCCGACCGGCCGCGGGAAGGCGCCGAAGGCGGCGGGGGGGATGCCGGCAAGGGTGGAGGTGAGGGTGATCGTCGTGTCGCTCTTCGTTTCGACTTCCTGGCGCATCAGGTCGGCGCCGTAGGTGAGGAGGTGCGAAACGCCGGCGAGCGTGAAGGCCGACTCCAGTTGAAGGTTGAGCGCGGTCTGCGTCTGCTCCATCTCGAACTTCTGATCCACGTCGCAGTTGGCGTTGGCCCAGCCGCGCGGGTCGAACGGCATCACGGCGGGCATGTACACGGGGCTGAAGGCGCCCGTTCCCCGCGCTGCACAGCCGGTGCCGCTGAAGTAATAGAGGGTTCTTTCGCGTTTCTGGTAGTTGTTGTTGTCGGTCTTCGTACTTTGATGCGACAGACGCGCCGTCAGCCGGTCGTAGAAGGCGCCGGTCGGCTTGTGCTCGTATTCGAGGCTGGCGCGCAGGCGCGAAGTTTCGTCATCGCCCTTCTGCGATGCGATCCGGTTGTATTCCGACTGATCCAGGCGAAGGATGTCCGATTCCGTCTGCTGGTAGCGGCCGTCCAGGGTCGCCGTCACGCGGTGGCCGGCGGCGGGCTTGAGGATCAGCTTGGCGATGCCGCCACGGTCGTTGCTGTGGAGTTCGTTGGGCTTGGTGCGATTCCCGGTGATGCGGCTGTTGGGGAGGGCGGGGCGTGTAGGGTCGGTAGAGGGGGTGCCGGTGCTGTGGCCCTCGTTGTCGAATTCATTGCTGCGGATTTGCGAATAGCCGAGCAGCAGTTCGGCGGCGTCGCCGCGCCAGGCGCCGATCACCGTGCCGGTCAGGCCGTCGTTGGCGCCCGTCCAGCTCCCCTTGAGGCGCAGGCCGGTGCGGGCGTCGCCGCGCAGGATGTCCGAGGGGTTCAGCGTCAGGTAGCCGACGACGCCGCCGAGCGCGTCCGAACCGTAGAGGCTGGAAGCCGGGCCGCGCACGATTTCGACCTGGCGCAGGAAGTCCGGCATCACCCCGAGCGGATTGTTCACCTGGAAGTTGGTCGGGCCGTAGGTGTAGAAATCGGCCATGCGCACACCGTCGACGGTCTGCACGATGCGGTTGTCCTCGATGCCGCGGATGTTTACCGACGCCGCACCGTGCCGGCGCAGGTCGCGGTTCATGACGATGTCCGGGTCGTCGCGGAAGAGGTCGGCTTCGTCCAGCGCCGGCCGGCGATCCATGTCCTCGCGCGTGACGGCGGTGACGGTCACCGGCAGGTCGTCGATGGCCGCTTCGCTGCGCGTGGCGGTGACGACGGTCTCGCGCATCTCCTGGTCGGCGGCGAAGGTCGGGGGGACGGCGACGGCGAGCGCTGCGGCCACGGCGGTGGCGAGCGGGCGAGGACGAACGGTGAACAAACGGCGCGTGCGTGCGCGAACGGTAGACATGCGGGCCTCCTGAGTCATACTTCTTCTCGGCTGGCTGGCGCGTGGCTGGCTGGCTTTGGTTGGTCGGTAAGAATCCGGCGCGACAACGGTGCCGCGCTCCGTTCTCGGGGGGCGCGGGGGCGGCTCCGATCCGCCTCCATCGCTCCGCCTGAGCGAAAATGAGAACGGATCGCATTATACGGATGGCCGGTCTTTTCGCAAGCGCCGCGCGGTCCGCGACCGGGGGCGTGTTGCGCCGGCCCCACACCTGCCGCCGGCGCGTGCGTCCGGCGGCAGGTGCGGCGGGCGGTCAGAAGTCGGCGCGCAGATTGACGTAGACCGTCCGCCCCGGCTCGGCGTAGCCGAACAGCGGCGAACGTTCGGCGAGGCGAACATCGCTCAGGTTGTTGACGCCGGCGCGGACGGCGAAGATCTTGTTCAGCTTCTTGCCGACGCTGGCGTTCCACAGCGTATAGCTCGGCAGGGAAGCGTTGGTGCTGTCCTTCGTATCGCCGTTGTATTCGGCGCCGATGCGCGCGCTCCAGCCGTCGCCCGGCTTCCAGTCGAGGCTGGAGGCGACGGTCAGGTCGGCGCGGTTGGGCAGGTCGTTGCCGGTGGCCTCGTCCTTGGTGCGCAGGCGGGTGAGATCGAGATGCCACGACAGGCTGGGGACGATGGTCCAGGTGAAACCGGCTTCCAGGCCGGCGAGAGTGGCCTTGTTGATGTTGTCGTAGAGATAGGTGCGGCGAGTGCCGACGATGTACAGCACGCGGGAGGTGATCAGATCCTCGACGCGCGAGCGGAAGAGCGTCGAGCGCAGGGCGAGCGGACCGCTCTGCCAGTCGGCGGAAATCTCGAAGGTGTCGGAGCTTTCCGGCTTGATGTCGTCGTTGCCGAGGAAGGTGTGCGGCCCCTCGGCGCCGACGTAGGCCGACGACGCCTGCTTCAGCGTCGGCGCCTTGAAGGCGTGGCCGTAGCCGCCCTTGAGCACGAGTTCCGGGGTCGGCTGCCAGACGAGGTAGGCGCGCGGACTCGTCTCCGAGCCGAAGATTTCGTGCCTGTCGAAGCGGACGCCGGCGGTCAGGGCGAGGGTGTCGGTCAGGAAGAACTCGTCCTGGACGAACAGCGCCTTGTGCGTGGCATCGTCCTTGCCGCCGATGAGGCCGTTGTTCTCCAGCGTCTCTTCGCGGAATTCGCCGCCGAAGGTCAGCTCGTGCCGGCCGAGACGCAGCGCCGCGAAGCCGTCGACGACCTCGTCGCGCAGGTTCTGCGGACGGGTGGCGGAGACGCCGTTGGTGCGGGTGTTCTTGATGTCGATCTCGCTGAAGTAGGCGCGCAACTGTCCGCGCCAGCCGTCGAAATTGCCTTTCCAGGCGATGCTGCCCTGCTCGCGGTCGATATGGTAGGTGTTCTCGTAGCGGCCGCGCGTGGCATTGACGTCGTCGTACCAGCGCCTGTCTTGCCCGGTCTGCCAGTCGGCCTCGATGTATTGCTGCGCGCTCAGGCGCAGCGAGCCGCCGACGCCGAAGCTGTCGGTGCGGCGGCCTTCGATTTCCGAATAGCGGCGGTCGTCGATCTGGCCGACCGGCGAGAGGCGCGAACTCTCGCCGTTGAAGCGCAGCGTCACCGCGTCGCCGACCGGGCCGGCGGCGAAGAACGAGGCGCGCGCGCCGTCGCCGCTCGGGCCGGTGGTGTTGTTCGAGCCGCCGACTTCCAGCGAGCCGGTCCAGGCGTCGGTCGGCCGGCGCAGGATCATGTTGACCACGCCGCCCAGCGCCTCCGAGCCGTAGAGCGTCGACATCGGGCCGCGGATCACCTCGATGCGCTCGATGGCGGAGACCGGCAGCCAGCCGTACTGGTAGTCCGAGTGGCCGACGACGTCGTCCGAGGGGGAGATGCGGCGCCCGTCGACGAGCGTCAGCGTGTGCTTGCCCTCGAAGCCGCGCAGGGCGATCGTCTTGCGGCCGCCGACCTGGCGCGGCATCAGCGTGATGCCGGGCGTGCCGCGCAGCGCGTCGAGCAGGTCGCTCGCGTTGCGGGTTTCGAGCTCCTCGCGCGTGATCGTCGTCACCGAGGCGGGCGCGGTGCGCGTCTCGTGCTCGGTGAGCGTGGCGGTGACCACGGTTTCACGCAACTGCTGCTCGGCGGCGGCGGCCGGCATGGCGGCGAGGGTCGCGGCGACGGCGACGAACAGCGGACAAAGGGCGAGGCGATGCTGCGGATGAGCACGAAGGGGGGACATGCGAGTCTCCAGTCAGGCGTTTCGATGTTGGCTGGCGCGCGGCTGGCTGGGATTCTTTCGGCGGGGAGGCCGGGGGCGGCGCCGGCGAAGCGGCGCTGCGACCCGTTTTCCGCCGGCTGCGGGCGCCGGCTTCGGCCGGCGCCCGATGTCGCAAATGAGAACGGGTGGCATTATATGTTGTGGCGAATGCTCGGGCAAGCGTCTTTCGCTTCGGGCGCGCCGGGCGGCGCGTAGAACGGGGCGGCGGTGGCGATGGCGACCCTTGGCGCCGGTTGCAGTCAATAAAAATAATTCTCATCTATCTTGACTTTCCGTTTTGCATGGTTGAGAATTGTTCTCAACAATCATCCAGCCAGCGACGAGTACGCCAGCCAGCAATCGAACCCACGGAGGCAACATGCGACATCAAAGCGAAAACGCGATCCTTCCCCGGCGCGGCGAGGTTCCTTCGCTGCCCGCCGGTGGCGCCCATGCACCATCGCGCCGGACGCGGCGGCCGGCGGTCCTCGCCGACAGCCTTTATCTGAATATCGCCGTTGCCGCCGGTCTGCTCTGGCTGGCGCTGCGCTCGGTCTGAGGAGGCACTGCATGCCGACGAGTGATCTCTGGGCGGGCGCCCTCAGCCAGTTGCTGATCCATCAGGAGACCGGCTGTCCGCATTCCGCCCGTCACGCCATCCGCCTGCTCGACCGCCTGTGCGAGTGCGACGACCTCGACGCCGAGGTGCGCGTGCTGTGCGAGCGCGCCAGCCATCGCCTCGAACGCCACGTGGAGGGCCGTCATGCTTGCGCCGCTTGAGAACCGGGGCATCCGCCAGCGCGAGGAGGGCGAGGCGGAGGAGCTTCATGGCTCGCTCGTCGCCCTGCGCCGCGAGCGCGATTTCGATCTGCGCACGAGCGTGCGGCGGATCGCCGCCCTCAGCGACGAAGTGGCGCGGCTGCGCGCGCTCTGCGAGGAGCAGCGTCAGCAGCTCGTCGCCTATGCCTCGGGCGAGGCGATCGTCAGCCTCGGGCGCCGGCTGATGGCGCTGAGCGCCGCCAACGACGGTCTGCGCGAGGCCGCGGAACGGGCGCGCACGCTGCAGGCGCTGCTCGACGCGACGCGCGACGAATACCGCCGCCTCGCCGCCGAACGCGACGCGCTGGCGGCGGCCCTCGCCGCGGCGGCTGGAGACGGGCGGGAGGTGCTGCGATGAGCGCCGCCTTCCCCTTCGCCGTGCTCGGCAACGTCGCCGGCCTGGTGCGTCGCGCCGGCGTCGCCGCGTCGCCGGTCGACGGCCTGCTGCCGCCGCCGCGTCCGGCCGGCTCGCGCCGCCGCCGGCTGTGGGAGCTGCCGCACAAGTTCCACTGCCCGCTGGTCGGCGTCTGCTTCGACTGCCAGGAACTGCGGACGCTGATGAAGAAGGTCATGCATTTCCCGCCGGGGACCACCGATTTCGTCCTGCACACCACCGCGGTCGGCGCCTGCGAGGAGCGCACGCCGCTCGCCGAGGCGATGCAGAAGACCCTGGAGCAGCGCTACCGTCTCGCCGTGCGCGGGCTCGCCGGCCTGCGCGACACGGACGGCCTGCGCAACGCCTGGCGCCAGGTGGTTGCCGACGGCACCGCCATTCCGGCGACGCTCTGGGCCTGCTGGACGCATCCGGCGATGGACGCGGAGCTGGAGCAGGAAATCTTCGCCGACATCCACATGATCCAGCACCAGGTCGGCGCCGGCACGCGTGCCGACCTGCAGGCGATGGAGCGCCTGCGCCGCGACAACGCCGAACTGCGCCGGCAACTCGCCGCGCAGGGCGCCGAACTGGACGAGGCGCGCGCCGGCCGCGTCGCCGCGACGCAGGCGGCGGCGAAGGAGACCGCCGGACTGCGCGCCGAGCTGGCCGCGGCCGAGGCCGCCGGTGCACGGGTGGCGAAGGAGCTGGCCGAGCTGCGCGCGCGCATCGTCGATCTCGATACGCGCGAAACGCTGGCGCGGCGCGCCGCTGCCGCGGAGGCGCGGGAGGCCGCCGAACGCCGGCGCGCCGAGGGGCTGGCCGGGGAGCTTGCCCGGCTGCGCGCCACCGTGCGGCCGCCGGAGCCGCCGCCGGCCGCCGAAATCGACGCCGAGGAGGAGGCCGCCGAGCTGCCGGCCACCCGCGATCTCGCCGGCAAGTGCGTACTCTGCGTCGGCGGGCGTACCGGCGCCGTCGATTCCTATCGCGAGGTGGTCGAGCAGTCGGGCGGCCGTTTCGTACACCACGACGGCGGCGTCGAGGAGAACCTGCAGCGCATCGACAGCGCGCTGGCTGCGGCCGACATCGTCATCTGCCAGGTCGGCTGCATCAGCCACAACGCCTATTGGCGCGTGAAGGCACAGTGCAAGCGCACCGGCAAGCCGTGCATGTTCGTGAAGAGCGCCGGCGTCTCCAGCTTCGGCCGCGCGGTCGAGGCCGTCGGCCGGCAGGAGGCGTAGCCCGCCCCCGGCCGAAGATGCCTTTCCCCTGCTCCTGACGCCGCCTGCCGCGAGGCGGTGGTGGCGGGAGCGATTGACCCTATAATGGTCCTCGACGCACCACCGTGGTGCGCCGCTTCGCGATGGCTGCCAGCAGGCCATCGATACATAACAAGGATCAAGGGCAGTCCGGATCGTCCGGCGCTTGCCCGGGGGAGGGGAGATGTTGAACAACCTGAAAATCGGCGTTCGTCTGAGCGCCCTCATCGCTGTCGTCCTGGCGTTTCTCGTGGCGATCTCGCTCTTCGCGCTGCAGAACCTGAAAACCTCGCGGACCGATCTTTACGTCACCAACCGCGAAAAGCTGGAACCGACCGCGATTGCCGGGCGCATCCAGAGCATGCTGGTCAATACCCAGTTGCAAAGCCTGCTGGTCATGCAGCACGATCCGAAATCGGAATTCGCCCGCATGCACGACCATCCGGCGACCGTGCATTTCGATGCCATACGCAAGTCTCAGGAGGATCTGGCGGCAGCGCTGAAGACCCTCCAGGCGCGCGAGGGCATCGGCGACGAAGAGCGGCGCCTGCTGACGGAAATGCAGAAGGCGGTCGATGCCTACTTTCTCAGGGTTTGACGCCGACCGTCAGGCTTTTGCTCGAAGGCGATTTCTCCCTCGCCAACATGACCCTGCTGCAGCAGATGAATCCGCGCATGCGCGAGTTCCAGGCGGCGATCGGCAAGCTGCAGTCCTTCTACGACGAAAGCGCCGGGGCGCTCTTCAGGGCCTCCGACGCGCGGACCGACCGGGCGCAGAATCTTTCCCTGGCGCTCGGCGCGGCTGCGTTCCTGCTGGCTTTCGTGCTCGGCTTCATCATTCTGCGCAGCATCACGCGGCCGATCGGCGAGGTGGTGGAGGCGGCGCGCAAGATGACCGTCGGCGACTTCGACTTCAAGCTCGCCAGCGACGCGAAGGACGAGGTCGGCGAAGTGGTCCGCGCCGTCGCCGGCGTCCAGGGCGCCGTCCAGTCCATGGTCGCCGACGCCAATACCCTGGCCAAGGCCGCGGTCGACGGCAAGCTCTCCACCCGCGCCGACGCCGCGCGCCACCAGGGCGACTTCCACCGCATCGTCGCCGGCGTCAATCAGACGCTGGACGCGGTGATCGGCCCGCTGAACGTGGCCGCCAACTACGTCGACCGCATCTCCAAGGGCGACATCCCGGAGAAGATCACCGACGCCTACAACGGCGACTTCAACACCATCAAGAACAACCTCAACACCTGCATCGACGCCGTCGGCCGGCTCATCGCCGACGCCCGCCTGCTCTCCGCCGCCGCGGTGGCCGGCAAGCTTTCCACCCGCGCCGACGCCACCCAGCACCAGGGCGACTTCCGCAAGATCGTCGAGGGCGTCAATGAAACCCTCGACGCCGTCATCGGCCCGCTCAACGTCGCCGCCAGCTACGTCGACCGCATCTCCAAGGGCGACATCCCGCCCCGCATCACCGATGCCTACAACGGCGACTTCAACGCCATCAAGAACAACCTCAACACCTGCATCGACGCCGTCAACGAACTCGTCGCCGACGCCAACATGCTCTCCGCCGCCGCCGTCGCCGGCAAGCTCGACACCCGCGCCGACGCCGGCAAGCATCAGGGCGACTTCCGCCGCATCGTCCAGGGCGTCAACGACACGCTCGACGCCGTCGTCTCCCCGATCCAGGACGTGCAGCGCGTCATGGGCGCCATGGAGCGCGGCGACATGACGCAGACCATCACCCAGTCGTATCAGGGCGACTTCGCCACCCTCAAGGAGGCGATCAACAACACCATCGGCCGCCTCTCCGAGACCATCGCCCAGATCATCACCGCGGCCGATGCCCTCTCCAACGCCTCCGGCCAAGTGTCGGCGACGGCGCAGTCGCTCAGCCAGGCTTCCTCCGAACAGGCGGCCTCGGTGGAAGAAACGACGGCCAGCCTGGAAGAGATGACCGCCTCGGTGTCGCAGAACACCGAGAACGCCAAGGTGACCGACAACATGGCCTCGAAGGCGGCGAAGGAAGCCGGCGAAGGGGGAGAAGCGGTGTCGAAGACGGTCGATGCGATGAAGTCGATCGCCGACAAGATCGGCATCATCGACGACATCGCCTACCAGACGAACCTGCTGGCGCTGAACGCGGCGATCGAGGCGGCGCGGGCCGGGGAGCACGGCAAGGGCTTCGCGGTGGTAGCCGCCGAGGTGAGGAAGCTCGCGGAGCGCAGCCAGGTGGCGGCGCAGGAGATCGGGGAGCTGGCCGGCTCGTCGGTGAAGATGGCCGAGCGGGCGGGCACGCTGCTGACGGAAATGGTGCCGACGATCCAGAAGACCTCGGACCTGGTGCAGGAGATCGCCTCGGCGTCGGAAGAGCAGTCGAGCGGCGTGGCGCAGATCAACAATGCGATGGGCCAGTTGAACAAGGCGACGCAGCAGAACGCGTCGGCCTCGGAGGAGCTGGCGGCGACGGCCGAGGAGCTGGGCGGTCAGGCCGGTCAGTTGCAGGAGCTGACGGACTTTTTCACGGTCAAGCAGGACTGACGCCGCCGCCCGGCGCGGCGTAGCCGGCCGGGCTACAGCGGGGTGCGCACCTGCTTCGGCGTCAGCCCGAAGCGGCGGCGGAAGGCCGTCGAGAAATTCGCCTGGCTGCTGTAGCCGGCGATCTCGGCGGCCTGCGCCACGGATACGCCGCGCCGCTGCAGCGCCTCGGCGGCGCGCTGCAGCCGACAGTTGCGCTGGTAGTCGAAGATCGTCGTGCCGAAAGCCTTGCGGAAGTGGTGCTGCAGCGTCGTCGCATTGCAGGCCAGTGCCTGGGCGATGTCATCCATCGTGAAGCGGTCGAAGTCGCCGCCCTGCAGGTGCCGGCGCAGACGCTGCACGCGCGCGAATTCCGCCGGCTGCAGTTCGGTCGGCCGCATCGCCTCGCCGCCGCCGGTGCGCGCCAGCGCCTCGCCGATCAGTTCCAGCGCCCGGCTCTCCTGATAGAGCGAAAGCAACTGGCCGGCGAAGACCTCCGGCCGGACGAGCTGTTCGGCGATGGCGACGGCCCGCGCCGACGGCTGCCAGCGCGCCACCTCCAGGTGCCGGCGCGTGCATGTCTCGGCGAGCCCGCTCGCTTCCAGCCATTCCTGCGCCAGCGTCAGCACCACCATGCGTTCGTGCGTGCCGGCGCGGGCGCGGCGCTCGAAATCCTCGGGCACGGCGAGGGCGAGAACCGCGCCGCAGGGTGTGGCGGCGGGGCCGTGGCCGGCGTCGAGGCTGATCGGCACGCCGCCGAAGCTGATCTCGGCGCTGCTTTCCAGCCGGAGCATGATCTTGATGCCGCCTTCGTGCGTGGCGAAGCCGGTGTGTATGTCGCGCAGGTACTCGACGTCGGTGCAGTGCAGGTAGAGCCCCTCGCGCAGGCGCGAAAGGCTGAAGCGTCCGGCCATCGGCGGCGCCTCCTGGGCCGGGTCGGGCTGCACCTGGCGCAGGCCGGCGCCGACCGTTTCCGCCAGTTGCGCGGGGCGGATCGTCCGCGTCACGGCGCCCGGTCGACAGGCGGCGAATGCCCGGGATGCTGCGTCAAACATATTCCTCGTTCCGGCAAACAAAACGCGGATGCGTTTCTGGGATACTGCCGCCGCATTCATTTGATAACGATTCACATTATATCGCCATCGATGCGGCCTTCGGCCGCCCCCGTCCCAGTCGGAGTGTCCCTATGAAGAAAATGTCCGGTTCGCCGAACCGCCCGCGCCTTTCCCCGCGCCCCCTGACCCTCGCCATGCTGACCCTGTTCGCCGGCCACGCGCTGGCGCAGGAGCGCACGCTGTCGACCGTCGTCGTCAGCGAGCAAGCCTACAGCGACACCACCGCCGTCGTTTCGTCCGAGGACATCGCTGCCCGCGCGCCGCGCGACACGCGCGAGACGCTGCAGAACGAGACCGGCGTCGCCGTCGGCGGCGGCGGCGCGACGATCGCCCAGAAGATCTACGTGCGCGAGATCGAGGACACGCTGCTCACCGTCACGCTCGACGGCGTGCCGCAGGGCGGCAACGTCTTCCACCACCAGGGCCGCGTGCTGATCGAGCCGGAGCTGCTCAGGCGCATCGAGATCGACAAGGGCGGCACAGTCTCCAGCGTCAGCCCCGGCGGCCTGGCCGGCTCGGTGCGGATGACGACCAGGGATGCGCGCGACCTGCTGCGTCCGGGCCAGTCCTTCGGCGCCATGCTGAGCGGCGGCGTCGCCTCGAACGACGGCTGGCGCGGCGGCGCGACGGTCTACGGCGCGCCGGGCGGCGGCCTCGACTTCCTCGTCCACGCCAAGCGCAACAAGACGGACGACTACGAGGACGGCCGCGGCCGGACGCAGAAGCACAGCGGCTCGACGCAGGACAGCCGGCTCGCCAAGCTGAATTTCGAGGTCGCGCCGGGGCACAAGCTGTTCGCCAGCTACCAGTCGCTGGAGGACGAGGGCGTGCGCTTCCTGCGGCCGCACATGCCGGGCATCGTGAACGGCCCGGCGACGCCGCAGAAGCTGGAGCAGGAGACGGTGACGGCGGGCTACCGCTTCGCCGGCGGCAACGGCCTGCCGGAAGGCGAGCTGACGTTCTTCTCCGACGAAACCACCAACATGCGGACCAACACCACGGCCGTCTTCGCCAAGCCGATCGGCTATCGCTACGGCGAGCGCATCGAGGCCAGCGGCCTCAACCTGACGCTGAACTCGAAGCTCGGCGCGGCCAGCGTGCGCTACGGCCTCAACCACCACCGCCGCGACCTGGAGGCGGTCAACGCCAACCGGATCGGCGTGAACGGCAACACCGGCAAGGAGAAGAGCGAGGTCAGCGGCCTCTTCGCCGAGGGCAGCATCCCGCTCGGCTCGATGTTCCTGCTCGGCCTGGGCGGGCGCTACGACTGGTATTCGTACGAGGACAACCATCGCCAGGACTTCGACAGCAGCGGCTTCTCGCCGAACGCCAGCCTGACGCTGCAGGCCACCGACGCGCTCAGCTTCCGCCTCGGCGCCTCGCGCACCGTGCGCGGCGCCGGGCTGAAGGAAGCCTTCATGATCGACAACGGCCCCGGCCCGCTGATCTATCGCAACGTCGCCAACCTCAAGGAGGAGACGGCGAAGAACGTCGAACTCGGCTTCAACTACGGCCAGGGGCCGTGGTCGTTCAAGGGCTCGGTCTTCCGCATGACCATCGACGACTACATCAACCTCGTCTATCGCAACGGTCCGCCGGCGACGGCGACGCGCGAGAACGCCGGCAAGGCCAGGTCGCACGGCTACGAGCTGGGCGGCGGCTGGAACAACGGCACCGTCCGCCTCGGCCTGTCGGTGTCCGACGCCAAGCCGGAGCTGAACGGCTTCGACCTCGGCGACGGCGACTTCAGCCTCGGCACGACGCTCGGCCGCACCTGGCTGGCCAGCGCCGGCTACTCCTTCGCCGCGTGGAACCTCGACCTCGGCTGGAACGTGCGCCGCGTCGACAGCGTCAGCTACCGGCCGGCCGGCTTTGCCGCCAGCGTGAAGAAGGACGGCTACACGGTGCACGATGTCCAGGCCAACTGGCAGCCGTGGGGCAGGGAGCGCGTGCGCGTCACCCTCAGCGTGCGCAACCTGTTCGACAAGTTCTACTACGATCAGGCGACCTACGGCGTGCAGGCGATCAATGGGCCGATCCTCGGCTACGCCGAACCGGGCCGCGACGTACGCCTCGATCTGAACTGGAAATTCTGATCCCGTGCGCGGGGACGCCGTCGGCGCGGAGCCGGCGGCGTCAGCGCAGAAATCGCCCGCGCACGACGAGTGCGGCCGTCCTGATCGCGAGGTAGCCGATGAAGGCGTTGGCGCACACGAAGATGGGCAGGGCCAGGACGCGCGCTGAATCGACGCCGCTGATGGCGAGCTTCAGCGCGCAGATCGTGGTGGCCGCGATACCGAAGGTGTACGACCAGTAAGACATCGCGAACGGCTGTTCGCCCAGCCACGGCCGCATCCGCAGACCCAGCAGCAACTGGAACAGCCCGTAGCCCCACAGCATCAGCAGCCAGGGCTCATGGGCGCCGGGCGACAGCATCAGGCAGGCCATGCCGCACACGACCGGCGGCGCGAACTGAATGCCGACCAGCGGACGCTGCGGCACGGGCAGGGGCTCGGGGCCGAGCATGCGGTGGATCATCAGCGATTCGAGCGCGAGCCACGAGAACACCCCGGCGCCGAGAAAGAGCCATCCCCACGACGCCAGCCCGAGCGCGCCGAGCACGGCGCCGCTCGTGAAATTGCCCGCCACCGTCGGCAGGTACACTGTGGGCACCGTGTCCTGGTGGCTGCGCCCGCCGCGCCACACCGTTCCCGTGTGCCACAGCGAAAACGACAGGTGTCCCGCCAGCGCAACGGCGGCCAGGAATTCGGCGGCGGTGCGCGAATACGGCAGCACCGCCATGGCGATGAGCATGGTGGCGATGGCCATGAGGGCGGGCGTGCCGCCTTGCACCGGATGTTCGGCCTCGGCGCGCACGGACTGGGGGTGCCGCAGCGCCTGGCGCAGATAGGTCAGCAGCAGCGAGGCCCAGATCAGCGTGGCCAGCAGCAGCACGCCTTCGCCGATGGCCCGGGGCAGCCCCCAGAGCACGGTGGCGGCTCGCCATGCCTGCCCCATGCCCGCAAGCCCAAGGATCATGCCGAAGTAGGAGGCAGGAAGGCGGGCGGGCGGCATGGTCGATCGATCGGGATTGAGGTGGTTTCGGCGGAGGCGCCACGAAATGACGCGTGTTCGACTCGGGATCAACCCGGATTATCTCTATATCTATTTGTATATAACAAACCTTTTCGCGACGTGGATTCGCGCCGCTTCCTCGGGGCGCGCCGGACGCGGCGTCCACCCATGCCCGTAATCAGGCGTAGGGCGAGAAGCTGCGCGAGTTCTCGTCCACCGCCGGCGCGCCGCCGGCCTGCGGAAAGGCGCGCTGCGGGCAGTTGTCGCGCGGGCACACCTTGCAGCCGGCACCGATCGGAATGAAACGCTCGCTCGCCTTCAGGTCCAGCCCCCGGCTGTAGACCAGCCGTTCGGCGTGGCGCAGGTCGCAACCGAGGCCGATCGAGAAAATCCGGCCCGGCGCGCCGAAGCCGCCGTAGCTGCGCGAGACGGTGCGCGCCACCCACAGGTAGGCGCGGCCGTCGGGCATGGCGGCGAGCTGCGTGAGGATTTTTCCGGGCTGGGCGAAGGCTTCGTAGACGTTCCACAGCGGGCAGGTGCCGCCGATGCGCGAGAAGTGGAAATCGGTCGCCGACTGGCGCTTCGAGATGTTGCCGGCGCGGTCGACGCGCACGAAGAAGAAGGGCACGCCGCGCGCCTCCGGCCGCTGCAGCGTCGACAGCCGGTGGCAGGTGGTCTCGAAGCCGACGCCGAAGCCGCGGCCGAGCAGTTCGATGTCGTAGCGCAGTTGCTCGGCGCGTTCGAGGAATGGCCGGTAGGGCAGGATCAGGGCGCCGGCGAAGTAGTTGGCCAGCCCGATGCGGGCCAGCCGGCGGGCTTCGCCGCCGGAGAGTTCGGCCTTGTCCGTCTGCGCGTCGATCAGCGGTGCGGCTTCGAGGAAGGCGAGCTGCGTCGCCATCTGGAACGCCGCCTGGCTGCCGCTCAGCCGCGGCGACAGCGTGAGGATCTTCTGCTCCGGGTCGAAATGACGTTGAACTTCACGGCGTTGTGCCTCACCGTCGCCGTCCTGCCACGCGCCGCGCACGACGCGGATGCCGTGCGCGTGCGTCAGCCGCTTTTCCAGCCCGTCGGCCGCGTCGCCGGGGCGCAGCAGCCAGGCGGCGGCCAGCCGCTCGGCCAGTTCGTCGAGTTCGGCGATGTGGTTGTGGCGGGCGTAGAAGAAATCGCGCACTTCCTCGAACGGCATCGGCTTGGCCGCACCGCGTTCGCTGCGGTCGAGGCCGAGCCGGGCGGCCCAGGCTTCCTCGCGCTCCTGCGCCTCGCGCTGGCGGCGGGCCAGCCGCAGCAGCGTGCGCGCCACCGCCGGCATGTTCGCCGCCAGTTCGCGGATTTCGGCGAGCGCGACGCCTTCGCCCGCTGCTTCCTCGTCGAAGACCTCGCGCAGGTCGGTGATCAGGCGCGCCTCGTCGTCCTCGGAGAAGCGCTGCACGTCGACGCCGAAGACGGCGTTGAGCTTCAGGAGCACCGGCACGGTCAGCGGCCGCTGGTTCTGTTCGAGCTGGTTCAGGTAGCTCGGCGACAGTTCGAGCGCGCGCGCCAGCGCCACCTGCGTCAGGCCGCGTTCTTCGCGCAGGCGCTTCAGGCGCACGCCCATGAAGGTCTTTTTCATTTCTCTCTCGTCGATGTTCGCAAGATTTGCAAATTCGCAGACGCTTGTTCGCAAAACTCCGCCTTTTCAGGACTGTATTGGAGTTTTCATCTGCGTATATTGCGAAAAACCGACGCCGCAGGCAAGCCCCGAAGCAGCGCGGTTCCACTTCAACCGATCCGAGGAGATGAACATGAGCGCAGTCCAGGAAAGCAGCTTCAAGCCGAAGAAGTCCGTCGCCCTGTCCGGCGTCACCGCCGGCAACACCGCCCTGTGCACGGTCGGCAAGACCGGCAACGATCTGCACTACCGCGGCTACGACATCCTCGACGTCGCCGAACGCTGCGAATTCGAGGAGGTCGCGCATCTGCTGGTGCACGGCAAGCTGCCGACAGCCGCCGAGCTGAAGGCGTACAAGGCCAGGCTGAAGTCCATGCGCGGCCTGCCGACCAGCGTTCGGGAGGCGCTCGAATCGCTGCCGGCCTCGGCGCACCCGATGGACGTCATGCGCACCGGCGTCTCGGCGCTCGGCTGCGCGCTGCCGGAGAAGGACGACCACAACGTTCCCGGCGCCCGCGACATCGCTGACCGGCTGATGGCCTCGCTCGGCTCGATGCTGCTCTACTGGTATCACTGGGCGACCAACGGCAAGCGCATCGATGTCGAGACCGACGACGATTCGATCGGCGCCCACTTCCTGCACCTGCTGCACGGCGAGACGCCGTCGGCGCTGTGGGAGCGCGCCATGCACACCTCGCTGATCCTCTACGCCGAGCACGAGTTCAACGCCTCGACCTTCACCGGCCGCGTCATCGCCGGCACCGGCTCCGACGTGTATTCGGCGATCACCGGCGCCATCGGCGCGCTGCGCGGGCCGAAGCACGGCGGCGCCAACGAGGTGGCGTTCGAGATCCAGAAGCGCTACGACAGCCCGGACGAGGCGGAGGCCGACATCCGCCGCCGCGTCGAGGCCAAGGAAGTGGTGATCGGCTTCGGCCACCCGGTCTATACCGTGTCCGACCCGCGCAACGAGGTGATCAAGGGCGTCGCCCGCCAGCTTTCCGAGGCGGCCGGCTCGACCAAGATGTTCGACATCGCCGAGCGGCTGGAAAGCGTGATGTGGGAGGTGAAGAAGATGTTCCCCAACCTCGACTGGTTCAGCGCGGTGAGCTACCACATGATGGGCGTGCCGACCGCGATGTTCACGCCGCTCTTCGTCATCGCCCGCACCTCGGGCTGGGCCGCGCACATCGTCGAGCAGCGCATCGACAACAAGATCATCCGGCCGAGCGCCAACTACGTCGGGCCGGAAGACCGCGTGTTCGTGCCGATCGAGCAGCGCCAGTAGGATCGGGCGCGCCATGAACAACGCTTACCGCAAGCCGCTGCCCGGCACGTCGCTCGACTACTTCGACGCGCGCGCGGCGGTCGACGCCATCCGGCCGGGCGCCTGGGACGGGCTACCCTACGTGTCGCGCGTGCTCGCCGAGCAACTGGTGCGCCGCTGCGAGCCGGCGCTCTTGACTGACGCGCTGAAGCAACTGGTCGAGCGCAAGCGCGATCTCGACTTCCCGTGGTATCCGGCGCGCGTCGTCTGCCACGACATCCTCGGCCAGACTGCGCTGGTCGACCTCGCCGGCCTGCGTGACGCCATCGCCGAACAGGGCGGCGACCCGGCCAGGGTGAATCCGGTGGTGCCGACGCAGTTGATCGTCGACCATTCGCTCGCCGTCGAGTACGGCGGCTGCGATCCGGATGCCTTCGAGAAGAACCGCGCGGTGGAAGACCGCCGCAACGAGGACCGCTTCCACTTCATCGAATGGACGAAGCGCGCCTTCGAGAACGTGGACGTGATCCCGGCCGGCAACGGCATCATGCACCAGATCAATCTGGAGAAAATGTCGCCGGTCGTGCAGGTGCGTGACGGGGTGGCTTTCCCGGACACCTGCGTCGGCACCGACAGCCATACGCCGCACGTCGATGCGCTCGGCGTCATCGCCATCGGCGTCGGCGGGCTGGAAGCCGAAACCGTGATGCTCGGCCGCCCCTCGATGATGCGGCTGCCGGACATCGTCGGCGTCAGGCTCGCCGGCAGGCGCCAGCCGGGTATCACTGCCACCGACATCGTGCTGGCCCTCACCGAGTTCCTGCGCAAGGAAAAGGTGGTTGGCGCCTGGGTCGAGTTCTTCGGCGAGGGTGCGGACAGCCTGTCCATCGGCGACCGCGCGACGATCTCCAACATGTGCCCGGAATACGGCGCCACCGCCGCGATGTTCCACATCGACCGGCAGACCATCGACTACCTCAGGCTGACCGGCCGCGAACCGGAGCAGGTGGCGCTGGTCGAGCACTATGCGAAGACCGCCGGCCTGTGGGGCGATGCGCTGAAAACCGCCGAGTACGAGCGCGTGCTCGAATTCGACCTGTCGACCGTGGTGCGCAACATGGCCGGCCCGTCCAACCCGCACAGGCGGCTGCCGACCTCGGCCCTGAAGGAGCGCGGCATCGCCGTCAATCTCGACCGGGCCTGGATCGAGGAGCGCGGCGGCCTGCTGCCGGACGGGGCGGTGATCATCGCCGCCATCACCAGTTGCACGAACACGTCGAACCCGCGCAACGTCGTCGCCGCCGGCCTGCTGGCGAAGAAGGCGAACGCTTTGGGCCTCGCGCGCAAGCCCTGGGTCAAGACCTCGTTCGCGCCCGGCTCCAAGGTCGCCCGGCTGTATCTGGAAGAAGCCGGCCTGCTGCCGGAGCTGGAAAAGCTCGGCTTCGGCATCGTCGCCTACGCCTGCACCACCTGCAACGGCATGTCCGGCGCGCTCGATCCGAAGATCCAGCAGGAGATCATCGAACGCGACGTCTACGCGACCGCCGTACTCTCCGGCAACCGCAACTTCGACGGCCGCATCCATCCCTACGCCAAGCAGGCTTTTCTCGCCTCGCCGCCGCTGGTCGTCGCCTACGCCATCGCCGGCACGGTGCGCTTCGACATCGAGCAGGACGTGCTCGGCACCGTCGACGGCAGGGAAATCCGCCTGAAGGACCTGTGGCCGTCCGACGAGGAGATCGACGCCATCGTCGCCGCCTGCGTCAAGCCCGAGCAGTTCCGCCAGGTGTATGAGCCGATGTTTGCGCTGCATCGCGACAGCGGCGGAAAGACCAGCCCGCTCTACGACTGGCGGCCGACGTCTACCTACATCCGCCGTCCGCCGTACTGGGACACCGAAGGCGTCGGTGCGCTGGCAGCCAATCCGCGTACGCTCAAGAACATGCGTCCGCTGGCGGTGCTGCCGGACAATATCACCACCGACCACCTGTCGCCGTCCAACGCCATCCTGGCGAGTTCCGCGGCCGGCGAATACCTGGCGAAAATGGGCCTGCCGGAGGAAGACTTCAACTCCTACGCGACGCACCGCGGCGACCACCTGACGGCCATGCGTGCCACCTTTGCCAACCCGCAACTGGTGAACGAAATGGCCGTGGTCGATGGCGCGGTGAAGAAGGGCTCGCTGACCCGCGTCGAGCCGGACGGCAAGGTCGTGCGCATGTGGGAGGCGATCGAGACCTACCTGCAGCGCCGGCAGCCGCTGATCGTCGTCGCCGGCGCCGATTACGGGCAGGGGTCGAGCCGCGACTGGGCGGCCAAGGGCGTGCGGCTGGCCGGGGTGGAAGCCATCGTCGCCGAGGGCTTCGAGCGCATCCACCGCACCAACCTGATCGGCATGGGCGTGCTGCCGCTGGAGTTCAAGCCGGGCACGACGCGGCTGACGCTCGGGCTGGACGGTTCCGAAACCTACGACGTGGAAGGCGACCGCAAGCCGTGTGCCGACCTGACGCTGGTCGTTCGTCGCAGGAACGGTGAGACGCTGGAAGTGCCGGTGACCTGCCGGCTGGATACCGCCGAGGAAGTGTCGATCTACGAGGCCGGCGGCGTGCTGCAACGCTTCGCCCAGGATTTTCTGGCTTCGGGAAGGGCTGCTTGATGATGTCGGGGGCCTTTTCCCCCTCTCCCCCGGCCCCTCTCCCGCAAGGGGAGAGGGGAGTGCGCGTGGCGGAATATGCTATATGGTTTGGGAAGCCATTTGCCGGCCAGCATACAGAGTCAGCCCCTCTCCCCTTGCGGGAGAGGGGTTGGGGAGAGGGGGCCATGGAACAAAAACAATTCGCCAAAAAACTGCGCCAAGACATGACCGACGCCGAACGCCTGCTCTGGCGCCACCTGCGTGCCCATCGCCTAGTCGGCGAGAAATTCCGCCGGCAACAGCCGCTCGGCCCGTACGTCGTGGACTTCGTGCATTTCGGTGCGCGGCTGGTCATCGAGGTCGACGGCGGGCAGCACAACGGCAGCGAGCGCGACCGGCTGCGCGATGCCTGGCTGAAGGCGCAGGGCTTCAAGGTCGTGCGCTTCTGGAACGATGAGGTGCTGTTGCGCACGGAGGATGTTCTGGCGGCCATTTGGGGAGCGCTTGCCTCACCCTCTCCCCCAACCCCTCTCCCGTCAAGGGAGAGGGGGGCAGATAGCGGCGCCACGTCCTCACTCCCCTCTCCCCTCGCGGGAGAGGGGCTGGGGGAGAGGGGGCGCCCGACAAGCAAAAGGACGAAAGACCAATGACCCACACACCGCAAATCAGAATCCCCGCCACCTACATGCGCGGCGGCACCAGCAAGGGCGTGTTCTTCCGCCTGGAAGACCTGCCGGAAAGCTGCCGTGTGCCGGGCGAGGCGCGCAACCGGCTGTTCCAGCGCGTGATCGGCAGCCCCGATCCCTACGCCAAGCACATCGACGGCATGGGCGGGGCGACCTCCAGCACCAGCAAGTGCGTGGTCCTCTCGAAGAGCGCGCGGCCGGGCCATGACGTCGACTACCTCTACGGTCAGGTGGCCATCGACACCGATTTCGTCGACTGGTCCGGCAACTGCGGCAACCTGTCGACGGCGGCCGGCGCCTTCGCCATCCACGCCGGCTACGTCGATCCGGAGCGCGCGCAGAACGGCGTGTGCGTCGTGCGCATCTGGCAGGCCAACATCGGCAAGACCATCGTCGCCCACGTGCCGGTCGCCGACGGCCGGGTGCAGGAAACCGGCGACTTCGATCTGGACGGCGTGACCTTCCCGGCCGCCGAGATCGTGCTCGAATTCGTCGATCCGGCGGACGAGGGCGGTTCGACGTTCCCGACCGGGAATCTCATCGACGAACTCGACGTGCCCGAGTCGCTCGTCACCGGCGGCAGGCTGAAGGCGACGCTGATCAACGCCGGCATCCCGACCATCTTCGTGAACGCCGAGGACATCGGCTACGCCGGCAGCGAATTGCAGGACGCGATCAACAATGATGCCGAGGCACTGGCCGGCTTCGAGACGCTGCGCGCCATCGGGGCGTTGAAGATGGGCCTGATCGACAAACTGGAAGACGCTGCCAGGCGCCAGCACACGCCGAAGATCGCCTTCGTCGCGCCGCCGATCGACTACGTCGCATCGAGCGGAAAAACCGTGCAGGCGAGCGACGTCGACCTGCTGGTGCGCGCGCTGTCCATGGGCAAGCTGCACCACGCGATGATGGGCACGGCAGCGGTCGCTATCGGCACGGCGGCGGCGATTCCCGGCACGCTGGTCAACCTCGCGGCCGGCGGCGGCGGCGAGCGCAGCGCGGTGCGCTTCGGGCATCCGTCCGGCACGCTGCGCGTCGGCGCCGAGGCGAAATTCGAGAGCGGCCAATGGACCGTGACCAAGGCCATCATGAGCCGCAGCGCCCGCATCCTGATGGAAGGCTGGGTGCGCGTGCCCGGCGATTCGTTCTGATCGAGGAATTCACCATGTCCACCCGCAGGAAACTCAAGGAACTGGTCGCCGCCAAGCGCGGCGTCATCGTGCCCGGCGCGTTCAATGCGCTGTCGGCCAGGGTCGTCGCCGATCTCGGCTTCGAGGCCATCTACGTCACCGGCGCCGGCGTCACCAACATGTGGTTCGGCATGCCCGACCAGGGCTTCATGGGGCTCGCCGAGATCGCCGACCATACGGCGCGCATCCGCGACGCCGTCGAAGTGCCGCTGATCGTCGACGCCGACACCGGCTTCGGCAACGCGCTCAACGTCTATCACACGGTGCGCACGCTCGAACGCGCCGGCGCCGACTGCATCCAGCTCGAAGACCAGGTGGCGCCCAAGCGCTGCGGCCACTTCGCCGGCAAGGACGTGATCGCCACCGAGGAAGCCGTCGGCAAGATCAAGGCCGCGGTCGACGCCCGCCGCGATCCGGATTTCCTGATCATGGCGCGCACCGACGCCGCCGCCGTGCACGGCTTCGAGGCCGCCGTCGAGCGCGCGCAGAAGTTCGCCGAGGCCGGCGCCGACATCCTGTTCGTCGAGGCCGTGACCACCGCCGACGAAATCCGCGCGCTGCCGCAGCGCCTCGCCGCGCCGCAGTTGATGAACATGGTCATCGGCGGCAAGACGCCGATCTTCAACGCCGGCGAACTCGGCGAGCTGGGCTTCGGCATCGTGCTCTACGCCAACGCCGCGCTGCAGGGCGCGGTGATGGGCATGCAGAAGGCGCTGACCGTGCTGCGCGACGAGAAGGAGGTGAAGGAATCCAGCGGTCTGGTGACCCCCTTCGCCGAGCGCCAGCGCCTGGTCGGCAAGCCCGAGTGGGACGCGCTGGAAAGGCGCTATAGCTGACCCGAAAACTCCCCTCTCCCGCAAGGCGGGAGGGCGTCAACCCATGCCGTGCATCGAGGACATGCCCATGAGAAAAATCCGCAGCATCCTGGTCGCCAACCGCAGCGAGATCGCCATCCGCATCATGCGCGCGGCGACCGAGCTGGGCATGCGCACGGTGGCGATCTACGCCAACGAGGACCGCTTCGCGCTGCACCGCTTCAAGGCGGACGAGAGCTACCTGGTCGGCGACGGCAAGAAGCCGATCGCCGCCTATCTCGACACCGCCGACATCATCCGCATCGCCAGGCAGGCGAAGGTGGACGCCATCCACCCCGGCTACGGCTTCCTCTCCGAAAACCCGGACTTCGCCGAAGCCTGCGCCAGGGCCGGCATCGTCTTCATCGGCCCGAAGCCGGAAGTGATGCGCGAACTCGGCAACAAGGTGGCGGCGCGCGCGCTGGCCGAGAAGGTCGGCGTGCCGGTGGTGCCGGCGACCGGCGCGCTTCCGTACGACGCCGAGGAATGCCGCCGCCTCGCCGTCGGCATCGGCTATCCGTTGATGCTGAAGGCGAGCTGGGGCGGCGGCGGCCGCGGCATGCGCGCGATCGACGATGAAAGCGAACTGCTGCCGGCGATCGAGGTCGCCCGCCGCGAAGCCGCCGCCGCCTTCGGCAACGACGAGGTCTACCTGGAAAAAATGGTCGTGCGCGCCCGCCACGTCGAGGTGCAGATCCTCGGCGACCTGCACGGCCAGCGCGTGCACCTGTTCGAGCGCGACTGCTCGGTGCAGCGGCGCAACCAGAAGGTCGTCGAGCGCGCGCCGGCGCCGTATCTCTCGGCCGGGCAGCGCGAGGCCCTGTGCGCCGCCGCCTTGAAGCTCGCCGCCGGCGTCGGCTACACGCACGCCGGCACCGTCGAATTCCTGATGGACGCCGACAGCGGCGCCTTCTACTTCATCGAGGTCAATCCGCGTATCCAGGTCGAGCACACGGTGACCGAGGAAGTGACCGGCATCGACCTGGTCAAGGCGCAGATCGTCGTCAGCGAGGGCGGGAAAATCGGCGACAGCGACTTCCTGCCGGCGCAGGCCGACATCCGCCTCTCCGGCCACGCGCTGCAGTGCCGGGTGACGACCGAAGACCCGGAGAAGGGCTTCGCGCCCGACTACGGCAAGCTCACCGCCTACCGCAGCGCGGCCGGCGCCGGCATCCGGCTCGACGCCGGCACCGCCTACACCGGCGCCATCATCACGCCTTACTACGATTCGCTGCTGGTCAAGGTCACCGCCCGCGGCCACGACGCCGACGAGGCCATCCGCCGCATGGACCGGGCGCTGCGCGAATTCCGCATCCGCGGCGTGTCGACCAATCTCGCCTTCCTGGAAAACGTCATCGGCCATGCGTCGTTCCGGAACGGCGAATGCACGACGCGCTTCATCGACACCACGCCCGAACTGTTCAACTTCAAGCCGCGCCGCGACCGGGCGACGCGCCTCTTGCGCTTCGTCGGCGACGTGACGGTCAACGGCAACCCGGAGATGGCCGGCCGCGCGAAGCCTGGCCAGCCCCTGCCGAAGCCGCCGCTGCCCAGGATAGAGGCCGACGTGCCGCCGCTGCCGGGCAGCCGCGACCGCCTGCGCGAACTCGGCGCGCAAGGCTTTTCGCGCTGGATGCGCGAGCAGAAGCGCGTGCTGCTCACCGACACGACGATGCGCGACGCGCACCAGTCGCTGTTCGCGACGCGCATGCGCACCGCCGACATGCTCGCCGTGGCGCCGCATTACGCGCGCCTCCTGCCCGACCTGTTCTCGCTCGAATGCTGGGGCGGCGCGACCTTCGACGTGGCCATGCGCTTCCTCAAGGAAGACCCGTGGCAGCGCCTCGACCGGCTGCGCGAGGCGGTGCCCAACGTGCTCTTCCAGATGTTGCTGCGCGCCTCCAACGCGGTCGGCTACACCAACTACGCCGACAACGTCGTGCGCCATTTCGTGCAGCAGGCAGCAAAGCATGGCATGGACGTCTTCCGCGTCTTCGATTCGCTGAACTGGGTGGACAACATGCGCGTCGCCATGGACGCGGTGATCGACACGGGCGCGCTGTGCGAAGGCGCCATCTGCTACACCGGCGACCTGTTCGACCCGGCGCGCAGCAAGTACCACCTCAAGTACTACGTCGACATGGCGAAGCAACTGGAAAAGGCCGGCGCCCACATCCTCGGCATCAAGGACATGGCCGGCGTCTGCCGGCCGCCGGCGGCGCGGGCGCTGGTCAGGGCGCTGAAGGAGGAGGTCGGCCTGCCGATCCACTTCCACACGCACGACACCAGCGGCGGCTCGGTCGCCTCGGTGCTGGCGGCGGTGGAGGCCGGCGTCGACGCGGTCGACGGCGCCATGGACGCGATGAGCGGACTCACCTCGCAGCCGAGCCTCGGCGCCATCGTCGCCGCGTTGGAGAACACCGAGCGCGACACCGGCCTGACCCACGGCCGCATCGCGCCGTTCTCGCGCTACTGGGAAGGCGTGCGCCGCTGCTACGCGCCCTTCGAGGCCGACATCCGCGCCGGCACTTCCGACGTCTATCGCCACGAGATGCCCGGCGGCCAATACACCAACCTGCGCGAGCAGGCGCGGGCGATGGGCCTGGAACACCGCTGGAACGAGGTGGCGCAGGCCTACGCCGACGTGAACCGGCTGTTCGGCGACATCGTCAAGGTGACGCCGTCGTCCAAGGTGGTCGGCGACCTGGCGCTGTTCATGGTGGCCAACGAGCTGACGCCGGAGGACGTGGCGAATCCGGACAAGGAGATCGGCTTCCCGGATTCCGTGGTCTCGATGATGCGCGGCGAACTCGGCTACCCGGCCGACGGTTTTCCGAAGGGCATCCAGGCGCGCATCCTCAAGGGGCGGACGCCGGTCGAAGGCCGCGTCGGCGCGCACCTGCCGCCGGTCGACCTGGAAAAGGAACGGAAGGCGGCCGAGAAGGCGGTGGGGCACCAGATCGGCGATGCCGATCTCGCCAGTTGGCTGATGTATCCGAAGGTGTTCGCTGAATTCGCCGAGCACCGGCGCCGCTACGGCGACGTCTCGGTGCTGCCGACGCCGGTGTTCTTCTACGGCCTCGGCCGGGGCGGCGAAGGGGGCGAGATGGCCGTCGAGATCGACCAGGGCAAGACCCTGGTCGTCCGCCTGCTCGGCGAGAGCGAGGCGCCGGAAGACGGCGAAACCCGGCTGTTCTTCGAGCTGAACGGCCAGCCGCGCCCGATGCGCATCGCCCGCGCCGGGCAGCAGGCGAAGAAGCACGCCCGGCGGAAGGCCGAGGAAGGCAATCCGGCGCACGTCGCCGCGCCGATGCCCGGCATGGTCGCCACCGTCGCGGTCAAGCCGGGCCAGAAGGTGACGAAGGGCAGCCCGCTGCTGTCCGTGGAGGCGATGAAGATGGAAACGGCGATCACCGCCGAGCGCGACGCCACCGTCGCCCGCGTCCACGTGGCGCCGGGCGAGCGGGTCGATGCCAAGGATCTTTTGCTGGAGCTGTCATGAACCAGGACAGCGCAACCGAAATCCTGCGCCCGCGCATGCTCTACGAGGCGCTGGCCGATGCCCTGCGCGAGCGCATCTTCAGGCACGAACTGGCGCCCGGCGAGCCGATCGACGAATTCAGGCTGGCCAGCGGCTACGGCGTCAGCCGCACGCCGCTGCGCGAGGCGCTGAAAGTGCTGGACAGCGAAGGGGTCGTCGAACTGCGCGCCCGCCAGGGCTGTTTCGTCGCGCGGCTGGTTTGGGAGGACGTGGTCCAGTTGTTCGACGTCCTCGATTTGCTGGAGGACTTTGCTGTCCGCGAGGCGGTGAAGGCGCGGGCCGCGATTGCGCCGGACGGCGATTTCCATCGGGCTCTTGCCGAGGCCTCCGGGAACGGCTACCTGCCCGATCTGATCGAGCGGCTCGTCGACAAGCTGCGCTTGGCTTTCGGTCCGCACTTCGATGCGCCGGAAATGCGGCCGTCGCCGGAGTTTCGCGTTGCGCTGGGGTACGCGGTCGAGAGCGGCGGCGTAGATGGGGCGCTTGGTTTGCTGCGCGATCAAGGGATGCGGCGCCGGTCCGCCGGGCGGGCGCTTTTTGCCCGCGTCGGACAGGTGATCACGGAAAAGGCCGGGGAGGGCGAGGCGGCCGGGTTGCTGCAAGATCAGGCCGCTACCGACGGATAGCCGGATTTGATGCCCGACCGTTCCGAGGATGACGAAGTTTGGTAAGGGTTGGCTGGGTTGCCGCGGCCGGCTGGCTTTTATGCCATGCCGCGTCAAATCTGCCGCATCCGGCCGGCCTGCTCGATGAATGCCTTGAGGTAGTCGATTTCGCCGTCCGCCTCGCGGATGCCGAGAAAGATCTGTTTGGCCACGCCCCGCCTGCCGAGCCGCACCGGCACGACGTCGAGTGCGTCGGCGTATTCCTCGGCCAGCCAGCGCGGCAGCGCGCTGACGCCGCGGCCGCTGGCGACCATCTGCAGCAGGATGTCGGTGGTTTCGATGGTCTTGTGGCGCTTCGGTGCGACGCCGGCCGGCAGCAGGAAGAGGTTGTAGATGTCGAGCCGCTCGACGGCGACCGGGTAGGTGATCAGCACTTCGCCGGTCAACTGCGCCGGCTCGACGAAATCCGCGCCGGCCAGCGGGTGGTCGCGGCTGACCACGAGCACCTGCTCGTAGTCGAAGACCGGCCGGAAGGCGAGGCCCGGCTTGAACAGCGGGTCCGGCGTCACCAGCAGGTCGATCTCGTAGGCGAACAGCGCGCCGATGCCGCCGAACTGGAATTTCTGCTTGACGTCGACATCCACGTCCGGCCAGGCGGCGAGGTAGGGGGCGACGACCTTGAGCAGCCACTGGTAGCACGGATGGCACTCCATGCCGATGCGCAGCGTGCCGCGCTCGCCCTGGGCGAACTGGCGCAGGCGCTCCTCGGCCAGCGACAGTTGCGGCAATACCCGGTTGGCGACGGCGAGCAGGTGCTGGCCGGCCTGGGTCAGCCGCAGGCTGCGCCCCTCGCGCAGCCAGATGTCGGTGCCCAGTTGCTGTTCCAGCTTGCGCATGCTGTGGCTCAAGGCCGACTGGGTCAGGCACAGCACGCCGGCGGCGGCGGTCAGCGAGCCCTGTCTTTCCACTTCCCGGATGATGTTCAGGTGGATTCGTTCCAGCATTTTCGATGTGTTAGATTCATCGTTTGTTGAAATAAGACCATTTTACTTCATGGATTGCCGGCCATACGATGCAGCCACCGTTCATCAGAGGTAGTCGGCATGACCACGATCCACACGCTCGGTTTCCCCCGCATGGGCGCCCAACGCGAACTGAAGTTCGCCCTCGAACGCCACTGGCGCGGCGAGATCGCCGCCGACGAACTGGCCGCCGTCGGCCGCGCGCTGCGCGCCCGGCACTGGCAGTTGCAGCGCGACGCCGGCCTCGATTTCGTCACCGTCGGCGATTTCGCCTATTACGACCACGTCGCCAACCACATCCAGTTGCTCGGCTGCGAGCCGGCCCGTTTCGGCTTTTCCGGCGACGAGCCGGCGCTGGCCCGCTACTTCACGCTGGCCCGCGGCGTCGCCCGCGAGGCCGGCGCTTCGGAAGCCGGCAGCCCGGCGCTGGAAATGACCAAGTGGTTCGACACCAACTACCACTACCTGGTCCCGGAATTCACCCCGGAAACGACCTTCTCGCTGGCCGACGAGCGCCTGTTCGCGGAAGTGGACGAAGCCCTGGCCCTCGGCCATCCGGTCAAGGCCGTGCTGCTCGGGCCGCTCTCCTTCCTGTGGCTGGGTAAGGAGAAGTCGGCCGGCTTCGCGCGCCTCGACCTGCTCGACCGGCTGCTGCCGGTCTATGGGGCGATCCTCGCCCGGCTGAAGGCGCAGGGCGTGCAGTGGGTGCAGATCGACGAGCCGATCCTCGGCCTCGACCTGCCGCCGGCCTGGCGGCAGGCGTTCGAGCCGGCCTATGCCCATCTGGCGGGCGCCGGCGTGTCGCTGCTGCTCGCCACCTATTTCTCGCCGCTGCAGGAGAACCTCGGCCTGGCCTGCCGGCTGCCGGTGCACGGCCTGCACGTGGACGGCGTGCGCGCGCCCGAGGAAATCGCCGCCGTCGCCGACTGGCTGCCGTCGCACAAGGCGCTGTCGCTCGGCGTCGTCGACGGCCGCAACGTCTGGCGCACCGACCTCGACGCCGCGCTGCGGCTGCTGCGCGGGCTGCACGAAGTGCGCGGCGGCAGCCTGTGGCTGGCACCGTCGTGCTCGCTGCTGCACGTACCGTTCAGCGTCGCGGACGAGACCGGGCTGGACGAGGAACTGCGCGGCTGGCTGGCTTTCGCCGTCGACAAGCTCGACGAACTGCGCGTGCTCAAGCAGGCGCTGGCCGGCGATCCGGCCGCCGAAGCGCCGCTGGCGCAGGCCCGCGCCGCGATCCAGTCGCGCCGCGCCAGCCGCCGCGTGAACGACCCGGCGGTGGCCGAGCGCCTTGCCTCGCTGCCGGCCGACGCCGACCGCCGCCGCTCGCCGTTCCCGCAGCGCCAGAGCGCGCAGCGCGATCGCTTCGGGCTGCCGCCGCTGCCGACGACGACCATCGGCTCCTTCCCGCAGACCGCCGAGATTCGCGCCGCGCGCGCCGCGTTCAAGCGCGGCGAACTGAACGCGGCCGACTATCGGAAGGCGATGGAGAAGGAAATCGCCCACGCCGTCGCCGTCCAGGAAGCACTGGGCCTCGACGTGCTGGTGCACGGCGAAGCCGAGCGCAACGACATGGTCGAGTATTTCGGCGAGCAACTGGCCGGCTTCTGCTTCACCGGCAACGGCTGGGTGCAGTCCTACGGATCGCGCTGCGTCAAGCCGCCGATCATCTACGGCGACGTGTCGCGCTCGCGGCCGATGACCGTGGACTGGACGGTCTACGCCCAGAGCCTGACGAAGAAGCCGATGAAGGGCATGCTGACCGGGCCGATCACCACCCTGCAATGGTCCTTCGTGCGCGACGATCAGCCGCGCTCGACGACCGCCGCGCAGATCGCGCTGGCCGTGCGCGACGAGGTCAGCGATCTGGAAAGGGCCGGCATCGGCATCGTCCAGATCGACGAGCCGGCGATCCGCGAGGGCCTGCCGCTGCGCCGCGAGGCCTGGCGCGACTACCTCGCTTGGGCGACCCGCGCCTTCCGTCTGGCGGCCTCCGGCGTCGCCGACGAGACGCAGATCCACACACACATGTGCTACTCGGAGTTCAACGACATCCTGCCCGAGATCGCGGCCATGGACGCCGACGTCATCACCATCGAGACCAGCCGCTCGGACATGGAGCTGCTGCACGCCTTCGGCGAGTTCAAGTATCCGAACGAGATCGGCCCCGGCGTCTACGACATCCACTCGCCGCGCGTGCCGTCGACGGAAGAGATGACGCGCCTGCTCGACAAGGCGCTGGCGGTGATCCCGGCCGGCAATCTCTGGGTCAACCCGGACTGCGGCCTGAAGACCCGCGGCTGGCCGGAAACCGAGGCGGCGCTGCGGGCGATGGTGGCGGCGGCAAGGGCGGCACGGGAGCGCCTGGGCGGCTGAGCGAGGCCGTCCGTTTAGACCGGCGTCGGGCGCTGGTCGCCGGCGTCGCCCGGCAGCTAGGCGACGGCGTAGCCGCTGCTTCTGGCCTGCGCCGTTCCGCCCGCGAGGGCGAACGCGCGGATCAGTTCAGAACGTAAACACGCTCGGCTCGGCAGCTTGTAAACGGCATGGTGCTTGGCGCCGGCGCGTCAAGTGCGGTGGCGTGCATTTTCTGACTCCCTGAATGAACCGCCCAATGCCAAGGCGAGATGCCGGACGGGCCAAGGCCGCGGCAGGCCGAAATGCGGTCGCAGTACGTTCGCGACCTATTCTTCGTCTTTCGGGGCAGGCAGCGTTCCCGACTGCCGGACGAGCTTCTTTTCCTCGGCCTTGACTCGCCGTTCCAGCTTCTTGATGTCTTCTTCCGGCGGCAGCCGTTCCGGCTTGATGCCACGCTGGCCGAGCATGTCGCGCACGCTTTCGTTGTTCTGCACATGCTCGCGGGCGATGGCAGACTCTCCCTGCAAGTCGTCCTGACTGACGTTGTGATTGGTGATTTCGGTTGCCAGATTCTTGGCGGCAATGGTCAGGGTGGGCAGAAAGTCGGCCAGGGGACGGGCCTTGGCAATGCCGAAACGCTCTTTCATCGCCTGTGTGCCATGCCCGCCGAAAAGCGCCGCATCCCCTTTGGAGCGAATACGTCCGAATCCGGCGTCGTCGACGCCGCGTTCGTAAATGTTCTGGGAAAGCGTCTTTTCCGATTCGCGCAGGCGTTCGCGGGCATCCAGCCGGGCTTGCAGGCGCATGCGATCTTCGATCAGCTCCTGCTTGCGCGTCTGGATGGCGAAGTAGCTTTGGGCAAAAGCGATGGGCTCCTTGCGCGGGTCGCCGTTCTGGGCGATGAGGTAACAGGCGTAGCGGGTGAGCATGAGATCGTCGATGGGTCGTTCCGCGCTGCTGCCAAGCTTGACCATTTTCGTGACGCCACGAAAATGGTCATCTATCTTGTAACCCGTTGTTTCGCAAGACTCGATGGCCCGCTTGATGGCGCTCTGGAAATTCTCCCAGCGGGCGTACCCGAGGGGCTCCATGAGGTCGCGGGCGAACCAGAATTCGACGCCTTCGTCCGGGGTGCGCTGGCTCAAGGCATCGAAGTGGTTTTTCAACACTTGAATGGCTCCGGATTGCATGGTGCTCCTTTGTCTCTATTCGGCGGTTTGCGGTTTTAACGTAAGCGACGATGATAAATGAATGAACGGCAGGCTTGCATGCCTGTGTTCTAGCCGATGAGTGGTCCGTTCAGACCGGCGTCACTCGGCGGCGGCAGCGGGTGCGTTCCAGAATTCAGGTCCGAGGCGATGGCATGGCTCATTCGCTCCATGATAGGGAACGATTGTTGGCGACAATCGCTTCGGGAACAAGGCCGCCGCGTCGTTCCCGGCGCCGCCGGCCGCGGCGCGTGCTTCGCTCGCCCTGGGGTGAGGGCACTATATATAGTGGTTTTTTCCTTTGCACATACTACCTGTTGTGTTCTTTCGCTTGACAGCGCAAAACGGCGTGAACTAGACTGAGCGCCGTCGAAGGTTCCCCGAAGGGGAACAATAGGGAATCCGGTGCCAGGTCGCAGACCTCAACCCGGAACTGCCCCCGCAACTGTAATCGGCAAGCGCTGCGCCGACACGTGCCACTGGATTTCTTCCGGGAAGGCAGGCGAAGCGCGTCGAGCCGAGAGTCAGGAGACCTGCCTTCGACACTTCCTTAATCCAGTTTTGGGGCGGGGTGTCCCCAACGTGAGGTCGAGCATGAGTCTTCCGTCTGCCGCCGCTCGCGCACCGGTCCTTGGGCCGCTGCGGTCCGTCCCCGCCCGTTTTGGCGGAGACGGTCGATGCCGGCGCAACCAGCTTCCTTCCTGAACGGCGAATCAGCGTTTGTACCCGTGCGCGCCCGTCGCGGCCGCGCGGCCGTCCCGCATTCCGATTTCCCCAACTGAAGGATAAATAAATGGATCGAGACAGGACCGATTTCTCCGTCGCCGGGCTGCAGGTGATCCGCCGCAACGGCAGCGTTGCGGCCTTCGACAGCGGCAAGATCGCGCTGGCGATGAGCAAGGCGTTCATCGCCGTCGAGGGCGCGCACGGTGGTGTACAGGTGCCGCCGTCCGGCCGCATCCGCGAGCAGGTGGCGCGGCTCACCGAGACCGTGGTGGCGGCGCTGCTGCGCCGGCTGCCGGCCGGCGGCACGGTGCACATCGAGGCCATCCAGGACCAGGTCGAGCTGGCGCTGATGCGCGCCGGCGAGCAGGACGTGGCGCGCGCCTACGTGCTCTACCGCGAGAAGCGCGCCGCCGAGCGGGCGGCGACCGAGGTGGCGCCGGCGCCGCTCCTGCACGTCGTCGACGGCGGCGTGCGCCGGCCGCTCGAACGCGCCGCGCTCGACGCATTGGCCGCCGAGGCGTGCGTCGGGATCGGTGAGGCGGTGTCGCCGGCACCGGTCGTCGAGCAGGCGCTGCGCGACGTCTACGACGGCATCGAATACGCCGAGGTCGAGCGCGCGCTGGTGCTCGCCGCGCGCAACCTGATCGAGCGCGATCCGGGCTACGACCGGGTGACGGCGCGGCTGCAGCTGCACGCGCTGCGCCGCGAGGTGCTGGGCGAAGCGGTGTCGCAGGCGGCGATGGGCGAGCGCTACGGCGCTTACCTGCCCGAGTTCGTGCGCATCGGCATCAATGCCGGCCGCCTCGACCCGCGGCTGGCCGACTTCGACCTGGCGCGGCTCGCCGCCGCGCTCGACGCCGGCCGCGACCTGCAGTTCCGCTACCTCGGCCTGCAGACGCTCTGCGACCGCTATTTCCTGCACGTCGACGGCCGCCGCATCGAGCTGCCGCAGGTCTTCTTCATGCGCGTGGCCATGGGCCTGGCGATCAACGAGATCGACCGCGAGGCACGCGCCATCGAGTTCTACGACCTGCTCTCGCGCTTCGACTTCATGAGCTCGACGCCGACGCTGTTCAACGCCGGCACGCCGCATCCGCAGCTCTCGTCGTGCTACCTGACGACGGTGCCGGACGACCTTGACGGCATCTTCTCGGCGGTCCGCGAGAACGCGCTGCTGCAGAAGTACGCCGGCGGCCTCGGCAACGACTGGACGCCGGTGCGCGCTCTCGGCGCGCACATCCGCGGCACCAACGGCAGCAGCCAGGGCGTGATCCCCTTCCTCAAGGTGGTGAACGACACGGCCGTGGCGGTTAACCAGGGCGGCAAGCGCAAGGGCGCGGTCTGCGCCTACCTCGAAACCTGGCACCTCGACATCGAGGAGTTCCTCGACCTGCGCAAGAACACCGGCGACGACCGCCGCCGCACGCACGACATGAACACCGCGCACTGGGTGCCCGATCTCTTCATGCAGTACGTGATCGAGGACGGCGAGTGGACGCTGTTCTCGCCGTCCGACGTGCCCGACCTGCACGACAAGGTCGGCCGCGCCTTCGAGGACGCCTACCTGCGCCACGTGGAGCGGGCCGAGCGCGGCGAGATCCGCCTGTTCAAGAAGCTGCCGGCGCGCCAGCTCTGGCGGAAGATGCTGACCATGCTGTTCGAGACCGGGCATCCGTGGATCGCCTTCAAGGATGCCTGCAACCTGCGCTCGCCGCAGCGGCACGCCGGCGTCGTGCACAGCTCGAACCTGTGCACCGAGATCACGCTGAACACCTCGGACGAGGAGACGGCGGTGTGCAACCTCGGCTCGGTGAACCTGCCGGCGCACCTCCGCGCGGACGGCACGCTCGACCACGACAAGCTGCGACGCACGGTGGCCACGGCCATGCGCATGCTCGACAACGTCGTCGACATCAACTACTACGCGGTCGGCAAGGCGCGCAACGCCAACCTGCGGCACCGGCCTGTCGGGCTCGGCATCATGGGTTTCCAGGACTGCCTGCACCGGCTCGGCATTGCCTATGCGTCAGAAGCCGCCGTCGACTTCGCCGACCGCTCGATGGAGGCCGTCGCCTACCACGCCTACGAGGCGTCCAGCCGGCTGGCCGAGGAGCGCGGCGTCTATTCGAGCTACCGCGGCAGCCTGTGGCAGCGCGGTATCCTGCCGCCCGACTCGATCGACCTGCTTTCCGCCGAGCGCGCGACGCCGGTCGAGGTGGACCGCTCGTCCACCCTCGACTGGGCCGCGCTGCGGGAGCGCATCGCGGCCCACGGCATGCGCAACTCGAACTGCCTGGCGATCGCGCCGACGGCGACCATCGCCAACATCGTCGGCGTCTCGGCGAGCATCGAGCCGGCCTACCAGAACCTGTACGTGAAATCGAACCTCTCCGGCGAGTTCACGATGGTCGGCGAGGCGCTGGTCGCCGACCTCAAGGCGCTCGGTCTGTGGGACGAGGTGATGATCGCCGACCTCAAGTACTACCACGGCTCGCTGGCGAAGATCGAACGCGTGCCGGCCGAGCTGAAGGCGCGCTACGCGACCGCCTTCGAGATCGACCCGACCTGGCTGGTCGAGGCGGCGGCGCGGCGCCAGAAGTGGATCGACCAGGCGCAGTCGCTCAACCTCTACGTCGCCGGCGCCTCCGGCCGCCAGCTCGACGCGCTCTACCAGCTCGCCTGGCGGCGCGGACTGAAAACCACCTACTACCTGCGCTCGCTCGGCGCCACCGGCATGGAGGTCGGCGACGGCGAACGCGTCGCCGCGCCGCCCGCCGAGGAGCCGCGCTTCTGCGCCATCGACGACCCTGAATGTGAGGCTTGCCAATGAACGTCACTGAAACGAAATCCCCCCTCGGCGCCGCCCAGTCGCCGGCGCTGCCCGCCCGCATCGTCCGCCGCGACGGCGCCGACGCGCCCTTCGAGCCGGCGCGCATCGCCTCGGCGCTGGCGCGCGCCGGCGCCGCCAGCGGCGAGTTCGACGCGGACGAGGCGCAGCTCCTGACCGCGCGCGTGCTCAAGTTCATCCGCCACCGCTACGGCGCCTCGTCGCCGACGGTCGAGCAGGTGCAGGACATCGTCGAGCAGACGCTGGTCGACGCCAACCACCTCGCCACCTTCCGCGCCTACGTCGCCTACCGCGACCAGCACCGCCGGCTGCGCGAGGACCGCCGCACCCTGGTCGACGTCGGCTCCGCCATCGACGAGTACGTCGACCGCGCCGACTGGCGCGTGCGCGCCAACGCCAACCAGGGCTATTCGCTCGGCGGGCTGATCCTCAACGTCTCCGGCAAGGTGGTCGCCAACTACTGGCTGTCGCACGTCTATCCGCCGGAGATCGGCCAGGCGCACCGCGACGCCGACGTTCACATCCACGACCTCGACATGCTCTCCGGCTACTGCGCCGGCTGGTCGCTGCGCCAGTTGCTGTTCGAGGGCTTCAACGGCGTGCCCGGCAAGCCCGAGGCCGATCCGCCGAAGCATTTTTCGAGCGCGCTCGGCCAGATGGTGAACTTCCTCGGCACGCTGCAGAACGAGTGGGCCGGCGCGCAGGCGTTCAGCTCCTTCGACACCTACCTGGCGCCCTTCGTGAAGAAGGACGGGCTTTCCTTCGACCAGGTGCGCCAGGGCATGCAGGAGTTCATCTACAACCTCAACGTGCCCTCGCGCTGGGGCACGCAGACGCCCTTTACCAACCTCACCTTCGACTGGGTCTGCCCGGAAGACCTGCGCGAGCAGGTGCCGGTGATCGGCGGCGTCGAGATGCCCTTCGCCTACGGCGATCTGCAGGCCGAGATGGACCTGATCAACCGCGCCTACATTGAGGTGATGAGCGCCGGCGACCGGCGCGGCCGCGCCTTCACCTTCCCGATCCCGACCTACAACGTCACGCACGACTTCCCGTGGGAGTCGGAGAACGCCGAGCGCCTGTTCGCCATGACCGCCAAGTACGGCCTGCCGTACTTCCAGAACTTCCTCAACTCGGACATGAAGCCGAACCAGATCCGCTCGATGTGCTGCCGCCTGCAGCTCGACCTGCGCGAACTCCTGAAGCGCGGCAACGGCCTGTTCGGCTCGGCCGAGCAGACCGGCTCGATCGGCGTCGTGACGATCAACTGCGCGCGCCTCGGCTTCCTGCACGCCGGCGACGAGGCGGCGCTGATGGCCCGCATCGACCGCCTCGCCGACATGGCGAAGGAGAGCCTGGAGATCAAGCGCAAGGTCGTGCAGCGGCTGATGGACGACGGCCTTTTTCCGTACACCAAGCGCTACCTCGGCACGCTGCGCAACCATTTCTCGACCATCGGCGTGAACGGCCTGAACGAGATGGTGCGGAACTTCACCGGCGGCGCCGCCGACATCACGCACCCGGAAGGGCACGCACTGGCGCTCGCCGTGCTCGACCGCCTGCGCGACAAGATGCGCAATTATCAGGAAGAGACCGGCAACCTCTACAACCTGGAGGCGACGCCGGCCGAGGGCACCACCTACCGCTTCGCCAAGGAGGACAGGAAGCGCTGGCCCGGCATCCTGCAGGCGGGCACGACGGAGAAGCCCTACTACACCAACTCCTCGCAGTTGCCGGTCGGCTTCACCGACGACCCGTTCGAGGCGCTGCTGCGCCAGGACGAACTGCAGACGCGCTACACCGGCGGCACCGTGCTGCATCTCTACATGCGCGAACGCATCTCGACGCCGGCCGCCTGCCGGCAACTGGTGCGCACGGCGCTTTCCCGCTTCCGCCTGCCGTACATCACGATCACGCCGACCTTCTCGATCTGCCCGAAGCACGGCTACCTCGCCGGCGAGCACGAGTTCTGCCCGAAGTGCGACGAAGAGATTCTCGCCCGGCGCGCGGCCGCACACTGATTTTTTCACCGACCAAGAAAGGAAACGCCATGTCCGAAAAGCACCGCTCCCCCGACCTGCCGGAACACGAACGTCAGCGCTGCGAAGTGTGGACGCGCGTCATGGGCTACCACCGGCCCGTGTCCGAGTTCAACCCCGGCAAGCAGGGCGAGCACGGCGAGCGCCGGCACTTCGTTGAACCCTGCCAGGCTGTGCATGCCTGAACCCGTGCTGGCGGTGGGCGGCCTGGTGCCGTTTACCACCATCGACTTCCCCGGCCGGCTGGCCGCCGTGGTCTTCTGCCAGGGCTGCCCGTGGCGCTGCACCTATTGCCACAACCCGCACCTGCTGCCGCCGGGCGGCGGCGAGCGGCCGTGGGCCGAGGTGCTGGCCTGGCTGGAAAGCCGGCGCGGCCTGCTCGACGGCGTCGTCTTCAGCGGCGGCGAGCCGCTGCTGCAACGCGGCCTGCCGGCGGCGCTCGCCGAGGTGCGCGCGCTCGGTTTCGCCACCGCGCTGCATACCGCCGGCATCTATCCGCAGCGGCTCGCCGCCGTGCTGCCGCTGCTCGACTGGGTCGGCTTCGACGTCAAGGCGCCGTTCGCCGAGTACGCGCGCATCGTCGGCAGCGACGGCGGCGGCGCGGCCCGCGCCGCGCTCGAAACGCTGCTCGCCTCGGGCGTGGACCACGAGATCCGCCTCACCGTCGCGCCGGAGCTGGACGCGGCCGCGGTCGAGCGCCTGCGCGGCGAACTCGCCGAGCTTGGAATCATCCGGCTGTCCTTGCAGACGTACCGGCCGCCCGTGGCTGCGATGGCTTCCTGATTCCCCCGAAATCCCGCAGAGGAGAGATTCATGACCCCGACCCTGAGCTTCGACGAACCGGAAATCGCCACGCCCGCCGCGCTGCGCCCGGTCGACGCCGAGGACAAGCGCGTGGTGAACGGCCACGCCGACATCAACCAGCTTGCGCCGTTCAAGTACCCGTGGGCCTGGCAGTTCTTCCTGAACGCCAACCGCAACCACTGGACGCCGCTGGAGATCAGCATGGCGCAGGACGTGCACGACTACGCGCACCGCCTGACGCCGGCCGAGCGGCACGTGTTCGAGAACGTGCTCGCCTACCTGACCACCTCCGACATCCTCGCCATGCGCAACATCGGCCTCGCGGTGATGGAGAAGATGAGCGCGCCGGAACTGCAGATCTACCAGGCGCGGCAGGTCTTCGAGGAATCGCTGCACACCTGGACCTACCAGCACTGCATCGAGACGTTGGGCATCGATCAGCGCGAGATCTACAACCGCTACCGCGTGGTGCCCGAGATCCACGGCAAGATCGCGCTGTCCAACCGGCGCCTGTCGGCGATCCTGCGTTCGGACCTCGATCTGACCGACCGCGACACGCTGCACGAATTCGCGCTTTCGTATTTTTTCTTCGCCGCGATCTTCGAGGGCTGCTGGTTCTACAACGGCTTCTCGCCGATCTTCGCGCTGCAGCGGCGCGGGCTGATGAAGGGCACGGCCGAGCAGTTGCAGTACATCATGCGCGACGAGGTGATGCACTGCGCCTTCGGCATCCGCGTCGTGCGCCAGTTGGTCGCCGAGGAGAACCTGCGCCTCGACGAACGCGCCATCGCCGCGCTGTGGGAGGAGTGCGACGCGGCCGAGGCGGCCTACGCCCGCTACATCCTGCGCGAGCCGATCCTCGGCTACTCGGCCGAGCTGCACGTCGAGCAGTTCCGCCACGTCGCCAATCGGCGCGCGCGCCAGCTCGGCCTCGCCGAACCCTTCTCCGGCGCGGCGAACGTGCTGCCGTGGCTCGACGAGCAGGTGAATCTCCGGAAGGAGAAGAACTTCTTCGAGACGCGCGTGACCGAGTACCAGACGGGCGGGGCGCTGACCTGGGATTGACGGAACCACGCCGCCGTCCGGCCGTCTACCGATTCCCGCCGGCCGCTCCCGGTATGATCTAGGTTTGTTGTCGGTCAGAGGCAAGCGATGTCACCCCGTCGAATATTGCAAGGAATCATCCTCTTCATGGTCAGCGGTTTTCTCGTCGGCGCCAGCGCCGCCAGCAGCGACAGCATCGTCCTCGGCATGGGCTGCTTCTGGGGCGCCGAAAAGTGCATGGGCGAACTGCCCGGCGTGCTCGACGTCGAGAGCGGCTACGCCAACGGCGAGGTTCAGGGGCGCTACCAGACGGTGCTGGCGCAGGAAAAGGCGCGGCGGGCCGGGGTTTCGTCAAAGCGCAACCATGCCGAAGTGGTCAAGGTGACTTTCGACCCGGCCAAGGTCAGCCTGGAAAGGGTGCTGATCCAGTTCTGGGAAAACCACGACCCGACGCAGGGCGACCGCCAGGGCAACGACGTCGGCAGCAATTACCGCAGCGCCATCTATACCCGTAGCGACGCCCAGCGCGCCGTCGCCGTGAAGACCCGCGATGCCTACCAGAGCGCGCTGACGGCGCGGGGCTACGGGCCGATCACCACCGAGATCGAGCCGCTGAAGAAATATTTCACGGCCGAGGAATACCATCAGGATTACCTGAAAAAGAATCCGGACGGCTACTGCGGACTCGGCGGCACCGGCGTCAAATATCCGGGGAACGCGGCCGGCGCCGCAGCGCCGCCGGCGGCCGCGAAAGCGCCGCGGCTCGACGGCAAGGCGCTCGCCTTCGAGCGGCAACTGGTCGTCTTCGAAGCCGACGACTGCGCCTACTGCCGCAAGTTCAAGGCCGAGGTGCTCGACCGCTGGCAGTCGCCGGTCGCCGTCGTCCGCACCCTCCACCCGGAAGCGCCGACCGGCTGGGCGCTGGAAAAGGCGCTGTTCGCCACGCCGACCATCGTGCTGTTCGAGAAGGGCAAGGAAGTCTCGCGCTACACCGGCTACAACGGCGAGGCGACGCGCTTCTGGAAATGGCTCGGCTTCCACCTGCTGACGCCGGCGCAGCAGCAGATCGCCTTCGAGCAGGGCACCGAGCGCCCCGGCACCGGCTCCCATCTCGACGAGAAGCGCCCCGGCACCTTCGTCGATCCGATCACCGGCGCGCCGCTGTTCAGGAGCGACACCAAGTTCGACAGCGGCACCGGCTGGCCGAGCTTCTTCAACCCGCTGCCCGGCGCCATCACGCTGCACGACGATTTCGGCGCCCGGATGAAGCGGGTCGAAGTGCGCAGCGCCAGCTCCGGCATCCATCTCGGCCACGTCTTCGACGACGGCCCGCCGCCGACCGGCAAGCGCTACTGCATCAACGGCAACGTGCTGAAGTTCGTGCCGGACGAGGAGAGGAAGTAGGCGGGGACGGCGTTACCCGCTCATTCCGGCGCGTACTTGTAGCCGACGCCGTAGACCGAGCGGATGAGTTCGGCTTCCGGCGCGACCTCGGCGATCTTGCGCCGTATCTTCTTGATGTGGCTGTCCACCGTCCGGTCGGCGACGATGCGGTCGGTGCCGTGCATCGCATCCATGAGCTGCTCCCGGCTGAATATCCGTCCCGGCTGGTCGACCATCTGCTTGAGCAGCCTGAATTCGATGGCGGTCAGCCCGAGGTCGCGGCCGTGCCAGCTCGCCTGCCAGCGTTCGAGGTCGAGTTCCAGCCCCGTTCTGCCGCCGGCGTTCGGGCGCGTGCGGCGCAGCACGGCCTTCACCCGGGCGACGACCTCGCGCGGGCTGAAGGGCTTACAGATGTAGTCGTCGGCGCCGAGTTCGAGGCCGAGCAGGCGGTCCGATTCCTCGATGCGCGCGGTGGTCATGATGATCGCGGCATTGCCGGCAAGCCCGCTCGCACGCAGCTCGCGGCAGATTTCGAGGCCGGAGACGCCGGGCAGCATCAGGTCGAGCAGGACGAGGTCGACGGCATGCCCGCGCAGCCAAGGGAGCACTTCGTCGCCGCGCTGCAGGCGGTGCGTGGCGTAGCCTTCGCGGGCCAGGTAGTCGCACAGGATGTCGGCGATCTTGGCTTCGTCCTCGACGATCAGGATGCGCTCGTTCATGCCGGCTCCGCCGCGGCCAGGGGGAGCCGGATCTGCCAGCACAGGCCGCCGAGCGGACTGTGCCCGCATGCCAGGCCGCCGCCGTGTCCCTCGACGATCGCCTTGGCGATCGCCAGTCCGAGGCCGGCGCCGCCGCTCGCCCGGGCGCGGGATTCGTCGACCCGGTACAGGCGTTCGGTCAGGCTGGCCAGGTGCTGCTCGTCGACGCCGGGCGCGGAGTCCTGCCAGCGCACGTGCGCGAAGCCGTCCTGCCGGCTCAGTTCGATGCGCAGGCGGCGCGGCGGGTCGGTGTAGCGCAGGGTGTTCTGCAGCAGGTTGCCGAACACCTGGCCGAGGCGGGCGCCGTCGCCGCGGATCGACAGGTCCGGCGCCAGCGAGAGTTCCACGGCCAGTTCCTGCTCGGCGATCGTCTGCCGGCTGGCATCGAGACAGTCGCGTATCAGCTCGCCGAGGTCGAGCGGGGCGAAGCGATAGCTCAATGCGCCGAGGTCGGACAGCGAGAGCAGGTGCAGGTCGTCGACCAGCCGCGTCAGGCGGCCGATTTCCTGGGCCAGCGAATTGACGCCGGCCGGCGTCAGCGGCCTGACGCCGTCCTGCAGCGCCTCGACCTCTGCGCGCAATGTGGTCAGCGGCGTGCGCAGCTCGTGGGCGATGTCGGCGATCCACTGCCGGCGGGAGTGCCGGGCCTGCTCCAGGGCGCTGGCCAGGTCGTTGAAGTCGGTGGCGAGCTGGGCGAATTCGTCGTGGCCGACGACGGCGATGCGCATGCCGTAGTCGCCCTCGGCCAGGCGGTTGGCGCCGTGGCGCAGGGCTTCGAGGCGGCGCGACAGCCAGTGCGCGATCAGGGCCGCATTGATCAGCACGGCCGCCAGCATGCCGATGGCGATGGCCAGGAAACGGTGCGCCTGCTGCTCCTGGAAGACCTGTTCCAGCGATTCGATCATCGCCAGCCGCGGAATGTAGGCGAGGTAGCCGACGACCTGGCCGTCGACCTCGATCGGCCTGCGCTGGGCATGGCCGGCGCGCTCGGTCGAGCCGATCAGGACCGTGCCCCCGGCGTCGAGCAGCAGCATGCGCGGATCGATGGTCAGGGTCGGCGGCGGTTCGGGCCGGCCGGCGTCCGCGGGCGCCGGCGGTCCGCCGGGAGGGCGCAGGAAGCGGCTGTTGCCGAGCACTTCGCGCAGCATGCCCTGCCAGCGCTGCCGGTCTTCGGCGACCCAGGCCCAGTCCCCATGCTCGCGATAGCCGTCGGCGAGCCGCTGGATCAGCGGCGTCAGGCGCGCTTCGTCGGCCTTGTTCAGGTATTCGACCAGCCCCCGGTCGAAGCTGCTGCTGTAGATCTGGTAGGCGGCGACGACGAGGACGATGTTCGCGCCGGCGATCGCCAGGAACAGCTTGATGCCCAGCGAGTGCAGGTAGCGGCGCCAGCCGGCGGCGTGAGTGGAGGAGGGCATGCCGTGCTCGGGGAGAAAACGTAACAGGGCGTAAATGATAATTCATCCGAATTGTTTCCTTAATTGCCTGCTAATTTCCCGCCCGTTGATCGGATTTCTTTGAGCGGAGCGGTATGGAAAAGAAAAAAGAGGGTCGGGGCTGGTTGCGCACGCAGGCCGATCGGGCGCTCGCCCGCGTTTCACCGCCCGTTCTCGGGCTCCTGATCGTTCTGATCGGCGGCGGGCTGTCCCTGGCGGCATGGTCGTGGAGCAAGCACGGCGGCAGCGCGCAGGAGGTCATCGGCGTGGAGGTCCGCAGGGGCGACATCGAAGACCTCGTCGCCGCCACCGGCACCCTGCAGCCGCGGGATTACGTCGACGTCGGCGCGCAGGTGTCGGGGCAACTGGAGAAGATCCACGTCGAAGTCGGGCAGTCGGTCAAGGAGGGCGAACTGCTCGCCGAGATCGATGCCGAGCAGTCGGCGGCGCGGGTCGAGGCCAGTCTGGCCCAGATGCGCTCGCTGGAAGCCCAACTGGAGCAGCGGCGCCTGAGCCTGGTCAAGGCCGAGCGCGATCTGGCGCGCTACCGCAACCTGGTGGCCGAGGAGGCGGCGACGCTGGAAAGCCTGCAGAACGCCGAGACCGAGGCCGCCAACATGCGCGCCCAGATGGCCCAGTTGCGCGCCCAGATCGACCAGTTGCGGGCGAGCACCCGGGTCGAGGAAGCCAACCTGAAATACACCAGGATCTATGCGCCGATGGCCGGCACCGTGGTCAGCATCGCCGCCAAGAAGGGGCAGACGCTGAACACCAACCAGCAGGCGCCGACGCTGATGCGGATCGCCGACCTGGCGGTGATGAACGTCCAGACCCAGGTTTCCGAGGCCGACGTGAGCAAGCTGCGGTCCGGCATGGCGGCCTACTTCACGACGCTGGGCGGGCAGGGGCGGCGGTGGTACGGCAAGCTGGACAAGATCGAGCCGACGCCGACCGTGACCAACAACGTCGTCCTCTACAACGCCCTGTTCGAGGTGCCGAACGAGAGCGGCACCTTGATGACCCAGATGACCGCCCAGGTGTTTTTCGTCGTCGCGCAGGTGCACGATGTGCTGCTGGTGCCGATGTCGGCGCTGAACCAGTCCGCTTCCGGCCCGCGGCGGCAGAACGCCGCCGGGCCGGAGGCGCAGCGCGGGGCGGCCGGCGAGGCCGCTGCCGTTCGCCCGGTCGCCGGCGCGCAGGTGGAAGGCGAGGCCAGGGGCGCGCGCCGCCGCGCCCAGGGCGGCGAAGACGCGCGGATGCCTGGCGAGGCGCGGGGCGCCCGCCGCGATGCTGCCGCCGGCGAGGCGGCCGGCGAAGCGCCAGGAATGCGTCGCGGCCAGGGCGGCGAGGACGAGCGGGGACGCCGCCAGCAGGACGGCGAGGCCCGGAGCCCCCGCCGCGACGCCGCCGGTGAGGCGGCAGCGCCGCGCAACGGGGCGGCCGGCGAAGCGTCCGCAATGCGCCGCGGCCAGAGCGGCGAAGGCGGGCAGGAACGCCGCCGACCGGACGGCGAGGCCCGCAATGTCCGCCGCGACGCCGCCGGCGATGCCGCGGCCGTCCGCCCGGTCTCCGCCCAGGCGCAGGACGAGGGGAGCGAAGCGCGCCGTCGGACGGCGGGCGAGCGGAACGGCAGCGCCGCGGCGTCCTTGGCGGGCGGAGCCGGCGCGTCGTCGGAAGCGCGGCAGCGCGAGGCCCGCGTCAAGGTGATCCTGCCGGACGGCAGCATCGAGGAACGGCAGGTGACGGTCGGCGTCAGCAACCGCATCCATGCCGAAGTGATCTCCGGTCTGGCGCAGGGGGAACGGGTGGTGGCCGGCGTGCGCGAGCAGGAAAAGGCGCGCTCCGAGTCTTCGTCGAACAACCGCCAGCCGCAGTCCCAGATACCGGGCATGCCCGGCGGCGCGCCCGTCGGCGTGCCCAGGGGCCGCTAGCATGCGCGTGCAGGAAGGGCCGGCCGCGCCGCTGATCGAGCTGCGCGGCGTCACCAAGACCTATCGGAACGGGGAACTGGCCGTCGAGGTGCTGCACGGGCTGGACCTGACGATCCACGAGGGCGAGTTCGTCGCCATCGTCGGCGCTTCCGGCTCCGGCAAGTCCACGCTGATGAACATCCTCGGCTGCCTGGACCGGCCGACTTCCGGCGCCTATCTCTTTCGCGGCGAGGACGTTTCCGGGCTCGAACGCGACGCCCTGGCCGGGCTGCGGCGCGAGGACTTCGGCTTCGTCTTCCAGAGCTACAACCTGATCGCCACCGCGACCGCGGCGGAAAACGTCGAGGTGCCGGCGATGTACGCCGGCGTGCCGCCGGCCGAGCGGCACCGCCGGGCCGACGAGCTGCTGGCGGTCCTCGGGCTCTCCGACCGCGGCCACCACCGGCCGAACCAGTTGTCCGGCGGGCAGCAGCAGCGGGTCTCGATCGCCCGCGCGCTGATGAACGGCGGCCGCGTGATCCTCGCCGACGAACCGACCGGCGCCCTCGACAGCAAGAGCGGCGCCGACGTCATGAAACTCTTGAAGGAACTGTCGGAAGCCGGCCATACGGTGATCCTGATCACGCATGCGCACGCGGTCGCCGCGCATGCGAGCCGGGTCATCGAGCTGAGCGACGGCAACGTGGTTGCCGACTCCGGCGCGCGTCCGCCCGCCCGGCTGCCGGCGCCCGAAGACCTGCCGGCGGCGCGTCCGGGCAGCGGCCTGGCGGATCTCTACGAATCCGCGAAGAGCGCGCTGCGCGCGCTGCGGGCCAACGTCTTCCGCTCCGTTCTCACCTTGCTCGGCATCGTCATCGGCGTCGCCTCGGTGATCGCCATGCTGGCCATCGGCGACGGCGCCAAGCAGCAGGTGCTCGACCGGATCAGCGCGATGGGCTCCAACCTGCTGCTGGTCCGCCCCGGCGCGCCCAACCAGCGCGGCTTCCGCAACACGGCGACGCTGGTGCTGGCCGACGTCCAGGCCATCGACCGGGAGGTCCGCAACGTGCTCGCGGCCGTGCCGGAGCAGGAGAGCAGCGCGACGCTGCGCCACGAGGAATCCGACTACTCGACCAGCGTCATGGGGACCTCGGCCAAGTTCCCCCTGGCGCGCCGCTGGCACGTGGCCGAAGGCACCTTCTTCACCGACGAGGACGAAGCCGGCTACGCCACGGTCGCCGTGCTCGGCCGGACCGTGGCGCGGGCGCTGTTCCGCGACGGCCGTTCGCCGCTCGGCGAATACGTCCTGGTCAACAATCTGATCTTCCAGGTGATCGGGGTGATGGCCGAGCGCGGCGCCTCGCCGAACGGCCAGGATCAGGACGACGTCGTCCTGGTGCCCTACCAGACCAGCCAGTTGCGCCTCTCCGGCCAGCGTTTCCTGCGCAACGTGACGGTGGCGGTCGACGACGTCGCCCGCATCGACGACACCCAGGCGGAGGTCGAATCCCTGCTGGCGGCGCGGCACGGCACCGTCGACTTCCAGATCCGCAACATGGCCTCGATCATCGACGCGGCGACCGAGACGCAGAACACGATGACCATCCTGCTCGGCTCGATTGCGGCGATCTCGCTCTTGGTCGGCGGCATCGGCGTGATGAACATCATGCTGGTCAGCGTCACCGAGCGGACGCGGGAAATCGGCATCCGCATGGCCACCGGCGCGCGCACCGGCAACATCATGCAGCAGTTCCTGATCGAGGCGCTGGTCGTCTCGGCGCTCGGCGGCGTCGTCGGCGTGGCCTGCGGCCTGGGCGCCGCCGCGGTGATCGGGGCCTTCGGCACGCCGATCCAGTATTCGCTGCTGCCCGTGCTGCTGGCCTTCGGCTGTTCGTTCGCCACCGGGCTGGTCTTCGGCTACCTGCCGGCGCGCAAGGCGGCCGGCCTCGACCCGGTCGTGGCGCTGGCCTCCGAATAAGGAAAGAGAACCCATGTCCAGGGAAAAGACGAAGCATCGCGGCCCGCTGGCAGCGGCCGTTTTCGGGCTCCTGCTCGGCGCCTGCGCGATCCAGGAGCCGTCCTCGCTGCCCAGGATGCAACTGCCGGAAAGATGGAGCGAGCCGCTGCCGCTCGGGCAGGCCGCCGCCAGCGGCGTCGCGCCCGACTGGTGGACAGGCTTCGCGTCCGCCGAACTGAACCGCCTGGTCGGGCTTGCGCTCGCGGGCAATCCGGACCTGATGATCTCGGCCGAGCGCGTCCGCCAGGCGGAGATCGCCCTCGGCATCGCCGGCGCCGCCCGCCTGCCGAGCGTCGGCGGCAGCGCCGGCACCTCGCAGAGCCGGAGCACGCCCGACGGCGGCACGACCACCCGCCGCGACGGCAGCAGCCTCGGCCTGTCGGTGAGCTACGAGCTCGATCTGTGGGGCCGGATCGCGGCGAACGTGGCGGCCGGCGAGGCTTCGCTGCAAGCGAGCCGCTTCGATCACGAAGCCGCCCGCCTGTCGCTCGTCGCCGGCGTCGCCAGCGTCTATTTCCAGGCGCTGGCGGCGGACGAGCGCCTGCGCATCGCGCAGGAGAACCTGGCGCTGGCGCAGCGCATCCTCGCCATCGTCGAGGCGCGCCACCGCAACGGCGTCGCCACCAGCCTGGAGGTCGCGCAGCAGAGCACCACCGTGCTGTCGCAGCAGGCCGCGCTGATTCCGCTGGCCGTCCAGGTGCGCCAACTGCATTCGGCGCTGGCCCTGCTGCTCGGCCAGATACCGCAGGCGGCCGCGTTCGCCGGAGAGGACTTCGTCGGGCTGCATATTCCGGCGATCCTGCCCGAGATGCCGCCGATCCTGATCGCGCGGCGGCCGGACATCGCCGCCGTCGAGGCCGCCCTCGCCGCCAGCGACGCCAACGTCGCCGCGGCGCGCGCCGCGCTCCTGCCGAGCGCCTCGCTGTCGGCGTCCGGCGGCCTGAGCAGCGCGGTCCTGCTCGATCTGGCGAATCCGACCCGCAGCGTCTCGATGGCGCTGTCGCTAGCCCAGAACATCTTCGACGGCGGGCGCCTGCGCCTGCAGACCGAAAGCGCGCGCTCGCAGCGGGCGGTGCAGATCATCAACTATTCGAAGGCGGTGCGCAGCGCGCTGAAGGAAGTCGACGACGGCCTGGGCAACGTCGAGAAGAGCGAACGCCAGGAAATCGCCCAGCGGGCCGTGCTCGAACAGGCGTCGCGCTCCCTGCGCCTGGCCGAGCTGCGCTACCGCGAGGGGGCCGGCGAACTGCTCTCGGTGCTGGAGGCGCAGCGTACCGTCTTCTCCGCCCGCGACCAGTTGGTCACGCTGCGGCTGTCGCGGCTGCAGGCGGCGATCGACCTGAGCAAGGCGCTCGGCGGCGGCTGGAAGGCGGCGGAAGCCGGCGCCTGAAGCAGCGGGCCGCCGTCAATTTTTTTGCACATTCTTGTTCGAGAATGAATCTCATTGTATTCACGGAGGTGGGTTTCATGGATCCGACATTCCGCTTCGTTTCGTTCGCCGACCATCGTCCGCGGCTCAACACGACCCTGCGTTCCCTGCTGGCGATCTTCGGCGGCTACGGGCTGGCCGCGCTGGCGGCGGCCACGTTTTCGCTGGCCCTGCCGCTGCCCAGGGTGGACGCGGTGATGGCCGCGGTCATGCTGGCCTTCGTCGTCTATCTGCTGGCGGCCATCTGGGTTTTCGCGGCGGCGACGCTGGTGCGCGCCTTCGCCGGCCTGCTGCTGCCGGCGGTGATTCTGGGCGCATGGCTCGGCGCCCTGCTCAGGGGAGCTGCGGCATAAGATTCGACAAGCCGCGTCATTTCCGCCAGTCGATGTCCTGGGTCCATACCTGGACCGGGCTGGTCATGGGCTGGCTGCTGTTCGCCATCTACGTGACGGGCGGGCTTTCCTACTTCCGCAATGAGATCACGTTGTGGATGCAGCCGGAGCTGCATGCGGCGGCGGCCGGCGACGACTGGCTGCCGAAGGCCCTCGGCCTGCTGGCGGAAAAGGGGGCCGGCGCGCAGCAATGGACGATCAACCCGCCCGGGCCGCGCAGCCCGGTCGTCGGTCTCTCCTACCGCGAGGCCGTGCCGCAAGGCGGGGGCGGCGGCGAGGCCCAGGAAGAGAGTGCCCTCGGCGAAACCGAGCGCAGCCGCCCGGGCCGCGCCGCCGGCGAGAGGAACGCCGAGCGTTCCGGCAGCGGCCGCGAGGCGGTGAATCCGGCGAACGGGCCGCGCGACGAGCGCGCCGCCAGCCCCGGCAACGCGGAAACGCGCGCCGGCGGCGGCGAGATGCGCCAGGGGCAGCAGGGGCCGCAGGAAAGAAACCGGGGGGTCAAACGCCTGACGATGGACCCGTCGACCGGCAGCGTCCTCGAACCGCGAGCCACGGCCGGCGGCAATTTCCTCTACCGCTTCCACTACCAGTTGCACGGCATGGACCGGACCTGGGGCCAGTGGATCGTCGGCGCCGTCACCATGCTGATGTTCGTCGCCATCGTCACCGGCGTCGTCGTGCACCGGAACATCTTCAAGGACTTCTTCACGTTCCGCCCGGCCAAGGGCAAGCGTTCGTGGCTGGACGGACACAATGCCACCGGCGTGCTGTCGCTGCCCTTCCATGTCGTGATCACCTTCTCCGGCCTGCTGCTGCTGGCCACCCAACTGATGCCCTGGGCGGCGGACGCCGCCTACAACGGGGATCGGCGCGCCTTCAGTCAGGAACTCCGCGGCGGCGGCCGGGACGCGGCCCCCGCCGGCCAGGCGGCCGGCCGGCGCGGCGCCGACGCCGGCGGCCGGGCGACGCTGGCCGATCTTCGGCCCCTGTATCGGCAGGCCCTCGAACGATGGCCGGATCATGGCGTGGGCAACATCGTCGTGAACAATCCGGGCACGCCGCAGGCGACCGTGGAAATGCGCCAGGCCTTCGGCGAACGGCTGACGGCCCGCGGCGGCGGGCGCATGCTGTTCGACGGCGCCACCGGGAACGAGCTCGATCCGCCGGCCGCGGCGCGCCCGCCGACGACCACCCGCGCCATCTGGAACGTGTTCGTCGCCGTGCACGAGGGGCGTTTCGCCATGCCGGCGGTGCGCTGGCTGCTGTTCGTTTCCGGCGTCCTCGGCGCGCTCATGATCGCCAGCGGCCTGGTGCTCTGGCTGGCGTCGCGGCAGAAGGAGCGCGAGGCCCTGGGCTGCCTGCCGCGCGGGCACCGCTTCGTCGAGGTCATGAACGTCGGCGCCATCGCCGGCCTGATGATCGCCCTCGCCGCCTATTTCTGGGCGAACCGCTTCATTCCGGCGGCGGCGGGCGATCGCGGCGAGCTGGAAATCCTCGGCTTCTTCGCGGTCTGGGGGCTGACCTTCGCGCATGCCGCCGTTCGCCGGCACAAGCGCGCCTGGGTCGAGCAGCTTGCGGCCGGCGCCGCGCTGTTCCTGCTCCTGCCCGCGCTCAACGGGCTGACCGGCGGCGCGCACCTGGGGCGCAGCATGCTGAACGGCCCCTGGCAGGTGGCCGGTTTCGACCTGGCCGCGCTGTTCGTCGGCGGCGCCCTGCTTTTCGTCGCCTACCGCGTGCAGCACCACGTCCCCCGGCCGGCCAGGAAAGAGGCGGGCCGGCCGGCGGCCGGCGGCAGCGCCGGCGAGCCGCATCTGTCGCTGGAAGCCAACTGAATCCGAAGGAAGAAACGTGAATTTCCTGATCTTTGCGTCGGCCTTCGCCGGTTTCGGCGCGCTCTGCCTGAGCATGGAGCGGCACGCCAGGCAGGTGTTCGGGGCCCTGCCCGATGCGCTGCATCGCCTGCTGGCATCGATCGTCGGCTGGGCGCTGCTGGCCTGTTCGCTGGCGCCCGCGCTGGAACGCTACGGGACGTCGATCGGCATCGCCGCCTGGCTGGGATTCCTGAACCTGGCGGCGATCGCGGTCGGCCTGCTGCTGACCTACGCGCCGCGTCCGATCCGCTATCTCGCGCCAGGGGTGCTCGTCGCCGGCGTGCTGTCCGCCTGGCTGCTTTGAGTCAGGCCGCTTCGGCGTCGGGCTGGAACGGCAGATGGATCGTCGCCGCCAGCCCGCAGTCCTCGCCGTTCTTCAGGAAGACGGAGCCGCCGTGGCGTTTGATGCAGGCGCGGACGATGCTGAGGCCCAGGCCGACGTTCCGCTGCCCTTGGCCTTTCTGCCTGTCCATGCGGATGAAGGGCTCGAAAACGCGCTCCTGCCATTCGGGCGGAATGCCGGGGCCGTCGTCCGCGATGCGGATTTCCAGTTTCTGCGGCAGGACCCGCAGGCTGATCTCCGCTCTCGAACCGTGGAACAGCGCGTTGTCGAGCAGATTGTTGATCGCTCTCGACAAGGCCAGCGGATAGCAGACGGCGAAGAATCCGCGCGGGCCGGAAAAACCGACCCGCTGGCCCATCGCGCATCGCTGGGCGGTGATTTCCGTGAGCAGGCCGGAAACATCGACCTGCCGGCTGGCTTCCTGGGCGGCGTCGTCGCGCAGGAAGGCCAGCGCTTCGTCGACCATGCCTTGCAACTGGGCGAGGGTCTGGATCATCCCGTTCTTGTCCTCGCCGTCTTCGAGCAATTCGACGCGCAGGCGCAGGGAGGTGATCGGCGTCCTCAGGTCGTGGCTGATCGCCGCCAGCATGTAGGTCTTGTCGCGGATATGCCGGGCCAGGCTTTCCTGCATGCTGTTGAAGGCCTCGATCAGCGAGCGGATTTCCCGTGGTCCCCGCAGCGCCAGCGGATCGAAGCTTTGCCCCCGGCTGATGCGGGTGGCGGCGGTTTCGAGATCGCCCAGGGGGCGCAGCAGGCGCCGGGTGAACAGGATGACCAGCAACAAGACCGGCAACACGCTTGCCGGCAGGGAGAACAGCAGGGGACGCCACCATTTGTTCAGGATCGGCGTGCGCTGCGTCGCCACCAGCCAGCGCTCGCCAAGCCGCAGGGCGCTGGTCAGTTCGCAGTGTTCCGATGCCAGCGGGGTGAACGGCCAGTCGTTGTCGATGTCCTGAAAGACGGTGACCGAGTTCTCGGGCAGATCCGCGGCGCCCTCGATGAGCGCGGCCAGGGTCCATTCCCTGCCGTTCATCGCGTGACCGGCGAGCGGGTTCTCCGGGCTCAGGGAAAACCTTGCCTGGCCGCGGTTGAGGCCGTGCAGCAAGGCGTCGACGTCGCATTGGCCGCATTTTTCGAAAAGACGGTAGGCGACGACGAGTCGTTCGATGGCCTGTTTTTTCTCGATCGGCGGAATGTCCCCGTAGGCCTTGTCGTTCACCAGCATGGCGATCAGGTTGGTGGCCAGCAGCCCGGCCACGAGCAGGCCGGTCAACTGGCTCGTCAGCGACAGCCGGCGGCCTGCCACGGCTAGCAGCGGACGACGTCGACGGTCAGCATGTAGCCGTCGCCCCAGACGGTACGCAGCAGGCGCGGGGTTCTCGCGTCGTCCCCGAGTTTCCGGCGCAGGCGGCTGATCTGGCTGTCGATGCTGCGGTCGAAGACGCTGTTCTCCTGGCGGCTGGTCAGGTCGAGCAGGCGCTCGCGGTTGAGCACCGTGTTCGGGTTTTCGAGCAGTGCCTGGAGCAGGCGGAATTCCGCGTTGCCGAGTTCGAGCGGCTGCCCATCGAGCTGATTGCGGACCTCGCGTTTTTCGATGTTCACCAGCCAGTCGGCGAAGCGGTAGCAGATGCCCGGCCGGGGCGCGGGGAAAGCGGTTCTGCGGGTGCGCTTGATGACGCCCTTGATGCGGGCGACCAGTTCCCTGGGGTCGAAGGGCTTGACCAGATAGTCGTCCGCGCCGATTTCCAGGCCGGCGACGCGGTCCGATATTTCTCCCAGCGCGCTGAGCAGGATCACGGGAATGTCCAGGTGCTCGCGCACGAAGCGGCAGAGCGACAGGCCGTCTTCGCCGGGCAGCATCACGTCGAGCACGATCAGGTCGAAGCGGTCGCAGGCCAGGGCTTCGCGCATCTGTTTTCCATCCTCGGCCGTCGTCACCTGATAGCCGTAGCGGCCGAGATAGGTGGCCAGGGGCTGGTAAATCTCGGGGTGGTCGTCTACGACCAGGATGCGGTCTGTGCCCATGATCGGATTTTGTGTCGATTTGTGTCGGGGGCGAACATAGTCTGGAAAATCTAATCGAGTATCGTTCTCAACAAATTTTATCACTCAACATGGGAGATCGGTACAAATGCAGCTGCAACAACCCCATTCGACGCTCCGCCCGCTGGCCGTTGCCGTGGGCATGATCTGCGCCTCCCCGGCGGTGCTCCTGGCCCAGCAGAATGAATCCACCCTTTCCGAAGTGCACGTGATCGGCACGGCGGAGGAAACGCTCAAGCAGATGCCCGGCGTCTCCATCATCACCGCCGAGGACATCGAGAAGCGCCCGCCGGCCAACGACCTGTCCGACATCATCCGCCGCATGCCGGGCGTCAACCTCACCGGCAACGGTTCCACCGGCGCGCGCGGCAACAACCGCCAGATCGACCTGCGCGGCATGGGGCCGGAGAACACCCTGATCCTGATCGACGGCAAGCCGGTCACTTCCCGCAGCTCGGTGCGCTACAGCCGGAACGGCGAGCGCGACACGCGCGGCGACACCAACTGGGTGCCGGTCGAGGAAGTCGCCAGCATCGAGGTCATCCGCGGCCCGGCGGCGGCGCGCTACGGCAACGGCGCGGCCGGCGGCGTGGTGAACATCATCACCAAGGGCATCCCGGAGGAACTGCGCGGCTCGCTGTCGCTTTACGCCAATCAGCCGGAGGATTCCGACGAGGGCGACACCCGGCGCGTCAACTTCAGCGCCAGCGGGCCGATCGGCGATCGGCTGGGTTTCCGCGTCTCCGGCAACTACAACAAGACCGACAGCGATGCGCCGGACATCAACGTCAATGATGCGATCGGCACCGATGCGGCCGGCCGGGAAGGGGTGAAGAACAAGGATCTGCGGGCGCTGCTGCGCTGGCAGCCGACCACCGGCCAGACGGTGGACTTCGAGACCGGCTATTCCCGCCAGGGCAACATCTATGCGGGCGACACCAACCTGGGCGCCAGCGCCACCGACCCGGGCACGGCGACGGGCGCCAACCCGGCCTCCTTCCTCGGCAAGGAAACCAACACCATGACCCGCCGCACCTATGCGATTTCGCACAAGGGGGAATGGTCGTTCGGCAAGTCCAGCGCCTACTTCCAGTACGAGAACACGCAGAACCGGCGCCTGGGCGAGGGCGCGGCGGGCGGCGGCGAAGGCAACATCAACACCGCCGAGATGTTCACCAGCGAGCTGGACGGCTTCACGCTCAACGGCCAGGTCGACATTCCCTTCAAGCTCGGCGTCAACCAGGTGCTGACCGCCGGCGCCGAATGGAACCGCCAGAAACTGGATGACCCGCGCTCGGTCCAGGCCGGCGTCGCGGCCGGCATCAACTGGCCCGGCGTGCTTCCCGCCAGCCTGCGTCCGACCGACATCGACGCCACCATCGTTTCCTTCTTCGCCGAAGACAACATCGAGCTGACCCAGAACCTCATCCTGACGCCGGGCGTGCGCCTGGACCGCCACAGCGAATTCGGCAGCAACTGGAGTCCGGCGCTGAACGCCTCCTGGATGATCACGCCGGAAGTCACCCTGAAGGGCGGCGTCGCCCGCACCTTCAAGGCGCCCAACCTGTACCAGATCAACCCCAACTATCTGTACAGCACGATGGGCAACGGCTGTCCGGTCGGCTTTCCCAACCCCTGCTATGTCCTGGGCAACGAGAATCTCGATCCGGAAATCAGCGTCAACAAGGAAATCGGCATCAACTATACCCACGACGGCTGGAACGCCGGCCTGACGTATTTCCGCAACGACTACGACAACAAGATCACTTCCGGGATGACGCGGCTGAATACCACCGGCGCGCTCGCCGGCAGCGTGCTGCAGTGGGAGAACGCCACCGATGCGGTCATCGTCGGCTACGAGGCGAATCTGCTGGTGCCGGTGACGCGCACCGTCAACTGGAGCACCAACGTCACCTACATGTCGCGCAACGAGGATCAGTTCGGCCAGCCGCTGTCCATCATTCCGAAGTACACGGTGAATACCACGCTCGACTGGCAGGTCAGCGATGCGCTCTCCGTCATGCTCGCCGGCACTTTCTACGGCGAGCAGAAGCCGCGTACCATATCGGGCTCGACCGGAGAAGTGGTCACCGCCGCCAATTCGCTGCTGGTGCGGCCGTCCTATCATCTGTGGGGCGTCAGCGCGGGCTATGCCTTCAACAAGAACCTGAAGGTGCGGGTCGGGATCAGCAATCTGTTCGACAAGAGGCTGTACCGCCAGGGCAACGGCTCGTCGGCCGGCGCCAACACGTACAACGAGCCCGGCCGCGCGTTCTACGCTACGCTGACCACGTCGTTCTGATCGGCTGCCGCCTGTCGCAGGGCCGCTGTCCGCGGCCTTGCGATGCTTTCCGCGTCCGGCGCGAGCCGGGCGCTTTTCGTTTTCGTCGTCCTGCCAGCGATGCGTCTTTTTTCCGTCCTGTCGTTCGTCGTTCTCCTGCTGTGCGGGGGAGCGGCGATTGCCCAGCCCAGCCTCGAACCCGCTTCACAGCCGGACATCGTGGCCCGGGGCTCCCTGCATTACACCTTCGAGACGCTGCTGCTGGAAGCGCCCGGCGGCGAGCGCCGCTACCGCATCCAGATCGCGCGGCCGCGCCTGCCGCCGCCGACGGCGGGTTATCCGGCCGTTTTCCTGCTCGACGGCAACGCCGCCATCGAGGCGCTCGACGACGCCCTGCTGGGCGAGCTGGCGGCGGCCGGTCCGCCGGTGATCGTCACCATCGGCTACGACACGCGCCTGCGTTTCGACGTGGTCGGGCGCGCCTACGATTACACGCCGCCGCTGCCCGGCGAGGCGCCGCAGGTCGACCCGCTCGATCCCGGGCGGAAGAACGGCGGCGCCGCCGGCTTCCTCGATTTCATCCAGAACCGGATCAAGCCCGAGGTCGCCGGGCGGGTGCCGCTCGACGCCGCCCGCCAGGGTCTTTGGGGACATTCCTACGGCGGTCTGTTCGTGCTTTACGCCTTGCTGACGCGCCCGGATGCGTTCGCCTACTATGCCGCCGCCAGCCCCGCGCTCTGGTGGCGCGACGGCTATCTGCTGACGCTGGAAGATCGCTTCGGCCATGCCTTCTCCGGCCGCCGGGCGCACCTGCTGGTGCTGCGCGGCGGCGCCGAAGGCGGCAGCGCGCGGCCGGCGCCTTCGGGGCGTGCTGCGGAGCGCGAGCGCGTCGTCGCGGCGCTGCCCGCCGACGCCCTTCCTGCATTCACCGCGCGCCTGGGCGCGGTGCCGGGGCTGCGGGCGGAATACCGCGAGCTGCCGGGCCTTGGGCATGGCCCCGTGCTGCCGGCCTCGATCGGGCTCGCGCTGCGCTGGATGGCGGACGCGGACCGGATGGCCGCACCGTGAATGCCGGCCTCATGGGCGACGGCTACCATGCCGGACTCGCCTACCCGGCCCTGTTCCACCGCGAACTGACGCCCGCCTGGCTGGCCGCCACCGTCACCGCCCTCGGCCATCGCGCGCCCGGACTCGCCGCGCCCTACGCATGGTGCGAACTGGGCTGCGGCCCCGGCCTGACGACGCTCATCGCCGCCGCCGCCAATCCCGGCGGCAGGTTCTACGGCGTGGATTTCGATCCGGCGGCCATCGCGCACGCCGGCGCCCTGGCCGAAGAGGCCGGGATCGGCAACGCGCATTTCCAGCGGCGCAGCTTCGCGGCGCTGGCCGAGGCCGACGCGGCCGCGCTGCCGCCGCTGGACTTCATCGTGCTGCATGGCGTGCTGTCGTGGATCTCTGCCGACAACCGGCGGGCGGTGATGCGCATCGTCGAACGCTGGCTCAAGCCCGGCGGCATCGCCTGCCTGGGCTACATGGCCCAGCCCGGCAGCGCGCCGATGATGGCGATGCAGCGCGTGCTGCGGCGCAGCGCCGAAGTCGCCGGCGCCGCCAAGGGGCTGGCGTCCGGGTTCGCGCTGTTGCGCGGCCTGCGCGACGGCGGCGCCGGCCAGTTTGCCGTGGTGCCGGAACTGGGGGCGCAGCTCGATCAGGCGGCGCGGCATTCCGCCGGTTACCTGGCCCATGAATTCCTCGGCGAGCACTGGGAGCCGCTGCACGTGGCCGACATGCTGGCGGCTGCCGGGCAGGCGGGCTGTTCGTTCGTCGGCAGCGCCACGCCGCTGGAGAACATCGACGCCGTGTCGCTGCCCGGCGGCACGCAGGCGGCGATCGGCGCGATCGCCGACACGGCGCTGCGCGAGACGGCCAAGGACATCGCCCGCAACCAGACGCTGCGCCGCGACATCCATCAACGCGGCGCGCGGCCGCTGACGGCCGCCGAACACCGCGATGCGCTGCTGGTGCAGCGGTTCGCCGCGCTGCCGGGGGCGCCGGCGGGCGGCGCGCTGCGCTTCGAGACCCGCATCGGGCCGGTCGACGGTCCGGCGGAAATGTTCGCGCCCCTGCTGGAAAGGCTGGCCGGCGCCGGCTCGGCTTCCTTCCGCGATCTGCTGGCGTCGCCCGGCTACGCGGGGCGCGGCGGCCTGCTCAATCAGGCCTGCCAGATGCTGCTGTGGGCGGGATACCTCCATCCCTGCCAGAGCGTATCGGACGCGGCGCCGGCGCAGGCGCTCAACCGGGCCTTGTGGCGCCGGGCCGCCGCCGGGCACGACTATGCCTGGGTGGCGGCGCCGGCCGTCGGTTCCGGCCTGCCCGCCGGGCGTGCGGCAATGCTTGCCGCGCATGCGCTGGACAACGATCCTTCCCTGCGCGGCCCGGCGCTCGTCGCGGCGGTGCGTGCGCTCGACGCAGGGGCGGCGGACGCCCGGACGCTCGCCGCCTTCGAACACGACGCGCTGCCTGCCTGGCGGCGGCTGGGCGTATTGCCGGAAAGGGGCTGAAAAGGTCGGTCGGTATTGCCCGGCCCAGGACCGACTCGACCGCGTGCCGATGGCGGAACATCGGGCGCGGCCATGGCAAGGTCCGCGCCGTTCACCCCGGCCCTCCCGGCTCCTCGCAGGCGCTGCACTGCTGCACTTCGATGATGGGGTGGTGAATGCCCGCCAGGCCGTGCAGGCGGGCGCGGTAGTCGGCCGGCGAGGCCGGCGCGTGGCTGACCACGCTGGCCACCAGCGTCCACGCGCCCTGTCCCACGGACCACAGGTGCAGGTCGACGACGCGCGTGCCGGCGACGCTCTCCAGCCGCTCGCGCACCTGGCCGCGCAGGCCGTCCGGGCCTTCGGCGTCGAGCAGCACCGCGCCGGTCTGGCGCAGCAGGCCGACCGCCCAGCGCAGGATCACCAGCGAGGCCACCAGCGCGATCGCCGGGTCCAGCCACTGCCAGCCCCATAGCCAGGCCGCGAGCAGGCCGACGATGGCGGCCACCGAGGTCACCGCATCGGCGATCACGTGCACCAGCGCGGCCCTGAGATTGTTGTCCTGCCGGGGGCCGTGGTCGTGCCCGGCATCGGCGGGGGCGTGCCCGTGCGCGTCGCAGTGGTCGTGTTCGTGACGATGCTCGTCGTCGTGTCTATGCGCGTGGCCGTGGTGGTGCGCATGCCCGTGCCCGCCCGCCAGCAGCCAGGCGGACAGCAGGTTGACGACCAGGCCGGCGACCGCCACCGTCATCGCCTCGGCCGCCATCAGCGGCTGCGGGTGCAGCAGGCGCTGGATGGACTCGGCCACCAGCCACAGCGTGCTCGCGCCGAGAAACAGCGCGCTGGTATAGGCGGCGAGGTCGCCGATCTTGCCGCTGCCCAGGCTCAGGCGGCGGTTGCCGGCATGGCGGCGGGCCAGGTAGTAGGCCGCGGCGGCCAGCCCCAGCGCCAGCGCGTGGCCGGCCATGTGGATGCCGTCGGCGAGCAGCGCCATCGAGGCGGTGAGCCAGCCGCCGATCACTTCCGCCACCATGGTGACGAGGGTCAGCAGCGTCACCCACAGGGCGCGCGTTTCCGCCCGCTGCTTGCGGCCCTGGCCGAAATCGTGCGGGTGCCGGGTGTGCAGCTCGGTTTCGCAGGGGGGATGCCGGGGCGGCAGCGTTTCGCTGGCCATGTCGTTTTCCTTCGCAGGCGGTGGCCGGCGCGAGACGGGCCGGCGTGTCGGTGGGTGGGTATTCTAGGTCAATCCGCCTGGCCGGGATGCCACGACTTGGCCTGCTGCTGGGCCTGCCACATGGCCTGGTAGCGGCCGTCGGCGGCGATCAGTTCGGCGTGCGTGCCGCGCTCGACGATCCGGCCGTCGTCGAGGACCAGGATCTGGTCGGCGCCGACGACGGTGGACAGGCGGTGGGCGATGACGATGACGGTCCGGTCGCGGACCAGTGCGTCGATGGCCTGCTGTACGGCGACCTCGCTCTCGCTGTCGAGCGCGGCGGTGGGTTCGTCGAGGACGACGATGGGGGCGTCCTTGAGCAGGGCGCGGGCGATGGAGATGCGCTGGCACTCGCCGCCGGAGAGCCGTCCGCCGATGTCGCCGACGCGGGTGCGGTAGCCGTCGGGCAGGCGGGCGATGAATTCGTGGCAGTGGGCGGCGCGGGCGGCGGCTTCCACTTCCTCGTCGGTGGCCCCCGGCCTGGCCATGCGGATGTTGGCGAGGATGCTGTCGTCGAAGAGATAGACGTCCTGGAAGACGACGGAGATCAGCGCGTTGAGCGTTGCCGGGGCGATGGCGCGCACGTCCGCGCCGCCGATGAGCACGCGCCCGCGCTGCGGATCGGCGTGTCGCATCAGCAGGCGGGTGACGGTGGTCTTGCCGGAGCCGGAAGGGCCGACCAGCGCGGTCAGGGAACGCGGCGGCAGATGGCAGTCGATGCCGCGCAGCGCGGGCTCGCCGGCCTCCTGGCCGGCATAGCGGAAGTCCACGTCGTCGAAGCGCACGCCGAAGGCCTGCGGTACGGCCGGCGGCGACGACATGGGCAGCGGCGGGATCGCCAGCACCTGTTCGATCTGCGCGAACCCGGCTTCCATGTGATCGAACACCGCGCTCAGGCCGCTCAACATGGACAGGGGTTCGGCGAAGCGCACCACGACCACCAGCAGCGCGGCCAGCGCCGCGACGTCGAGCCCGCCGCCCAGCACCCGCCAGACGCCCAGCGCCAGCACCACGACCAGGCCGATCTCGACCAGGCTGGCGGTCAGCAGGGTCGGCCGCATGTCGCGCGCCTGGGCGTCTTCCTGCATCGTCCGCAGCCCGGCCAGCGCGTCCTGCAGGCGCGCGGCGCGCGTGCCGGTGCAGCGGGCGGCGCGCAGCACCGGCAGCCCCTGGACGTACTCCACCAGCTCCGCCGCGGTGCGCGCGTGCGCCGCGGCCAGATCGTGCATGGTGCGTGCGGCGGTACGGCGGCGCGCGCGGTGCAGCGGCAGGGCGAGCGGGAACAGCACCATCATCGCCAGCGCCAGGCGCCAGTCGACGAACAGGGTCGCCGCCACGGCCACCGCCGGCACGATCAGGCTGCGCAGGATGATGGCCGACACCGCGCCCATCGGCGTCACCACCTCGTCCACGTTGCCCGCCAGCACCGCGGACAGTTCGCCGGTGCGCCGGCGGTGCAGCGCCTCCAGCGGCATGCGGCGCAACTGTTCGCCCAGGCGCACGCGCAGGTCGTGGGTCACGTCGCCGAGGCGATGCGAGTAGTCGAAACCGTGCGCCTGCCAGCGCAGCACCCAGTCGGCCAGCGCGCAGGCGCCCAGCGCGGCCAGCCAGCGCCAGGCCGCGGCGGTATCGGGCGGATCGCGCAGCACCGCCGCCAGCAGCGGATAGAAGCAGGCGAAGGCCAGCCCCTGCGCCGCGGCGGCGGCGGCCGACAGCCACAGGCTGCGGCGCAGCGCCGGCCCCTGCGCGCCGGCCACGCGCAGCATGCGGGCGAAGGTCTGGCGCAGGCCGGGCGGGCCGGCGAGGGACGGGGACGAAGCGGAGGTCGTGGCTGCGTTCATGCCGGGATTTCCATTGCGGTGCGCTGGCGCAACTGCCAGCCCTGGGCGCGTTCGTGGCTGTGCCACAGGCGCGCGTAGACGCCGCCGGCGGCCAGCAGCTCGGCGTGGCGTCCGCGTTCGGCGATGCGGCCCCGGTCGAAGACGAGGATCTGGTCGGCGTCGCGGACGGTCGCCAGGCGATGGGCGATGACGATGACGGTGCGCCCGCGCATCAGGTGGGCCAGCGCGGCGACCAGTGCCGCCTCGTTCTCCGGGTCGGCGAAGGCGGTGGCTTCGTCGAGCACGACGATGGGGCGGTCGAGCAGGATGGCGCGGGCGATGGCGATGCGCTGGCGCTGCCCGCCGGACAGGCGCGCGCCGCGTTCGCCGGCGACGCTGGCATAGCCCTGCGGCAGGGCCAGGATGAAGTCGTGCGCCTGCGCCGCGCGCGCCGCCGCTTCGATGGCCGCCTGGTCGGCGTCGGGGCGGCCGAGGCGGATGTTGTCGGCGATGCTGTCGTGGAACAGGAAGCTGTCCTGGAAGACGAAGGCCACCTGCCCCAGCAGCGCGTCCGGCGTCATCTCGCGCACGTCCGCGCCGCCCACGTACACCGCGCCGCGCGTCACGTCCCAGAAGCGCGGGATCAGCTTCGCCACCGTGCTCTTGCCCGCGCCCGAGGGGCCGACCAGCGCGGTCACGCTGCCGCTCGGCGCTTCGAAGCTGACGCCGTCGAGCGCGGCATCCGCGCGTCCGGCGTAGGCGAAGCCCACGTCGTCGAAGCGCACCGAGGCGTCCATGGGCTGTTGGGGCCGCTCCGGCAGCGCCAGCGCGGGCACGGCCAGCAGCGCCTGGATGCGCCGCGCGCTGGCGTCCGCCTTGCGGATGAAATGGGTCAGCCACATCAGCGGCATCAGGGATTCGGCCATGCCGGTGCCGAGCAGCAGCACCGCGATCCAGGCGGCGAAGCCCAGGCTGCCGTCCTGCACCCACCACAGCCCGCAGGCGCTCAGCGCCAGCAGCGTCGGCAGCGGGCCGAGCAGCACGATGCCCAGCCGCGCGCTGGTCGCCGAGGCCGCCAGCCAGCGCGACAGCACCGCGTGGAAGCCGTCCAGCGCGGCCTGGTAGCGGCTGAACGAGGAACTGCCGTCGTCGAAGCTGCGCACCACCGGCATGGCCTGGACGAACTCCACCACGGCGTTGTGGATGCGCTCGCACTCGGCGTCGTACCGGCGCTGCAGGTCGACGTGGTCGCGCAGCGCCAGGCGGATGGCCGCCGCCCCGAGCGCCAGCACGCCCAGCGCCACCAGCGCCAGCCGCCAGTCGATGAACAGCAGCAGCGCCAGCGTGAGCAGCGGCGCGGCGGTGCCGCGCCCGAGCAGCGGCGTGCTGTCGGCGACGAAGGCATGCAGGTTGTTCACGTCGTCCTGCATGACCTTGGCCAGCGCGCCCGAACCCTGGTCGACCAGATGGCCCAGCGGCAGGCCGGCCAGGTGCGCGGCCAGCTCGGTGCGCAGGTGCGCTTCCAGCGCGAAGGCGGCGAAGTGCGAGATGCGCGCGGCCAGCGCGCGCAGGACGAAGGCGGCGACGGTGAGCGCGGCGGCCAGCCCGACCCACGGCCAGGGCCGCGGCGCCGGGTCGAGCAGGGCGTCTATGGTGAGCGCCAGCGCGGCGATGGCGCCCAGTCCGGCGGCGGCGCCCAGCGCGGCCAGGCCCATGGCCAGGCGCACGCGGCCGATCACCGGGCGCATCAGGGGCCAGATGCCGGCCGCTTGCGGTGCGGGGGAGCGTGTCACGATGTCTTCCAGGGGAAATGAGCGAAGCGCCGGCCGAGCCGCCACAGCAGCAGCGCGGCGGCGAGCGCGAGGCCGGCGGCGAGGGCGTACCACCAGCCGACGGTGCCCAGGGGCGCGGCCAGCCGGTCGGTGAAGCACAGCGCATGGCCGAGCGGGATGCTGAACAGCCAATGCACCGCGGCGAGAATGACGAACGGCCCGGCCGCGTCGCCCAGGCCGCGCAGCACGAAGCCGAGCGCGATCACCAGCACGTCGAGCGCCAGCAGCCAGGCGACGATGCGCAGCAGCTCGGCGGTGGCCGCCAGCACCGCCGGATCGCGCGAATACAGCGCCGCCAGCGTGTCGGCCCGGAAGCTGGCGAGCAGCGCCAGCGGCACGGCCAGCGCCAGGCCGATGCCCAGGGTCAGGCCGATCAGGCGGCGCGCTTCCGCGCGGTCGCCGCCGCCGGCCACGCGTGCGATCAGGATGGTCGCGGCCATGGACAGGCCGGTCGGCGCCATCAGCAGGATCATCAGGACGTTGAAGGCGATCTGGTGGCTGCCGATCGCCGCCGCCCCCAGGGTGGCGATGAAGATCGCCACCACCGCCATGACCAGGTAGTCGGAGAGGAAGTTGAAGGCGATCGGCAGGCCGCCGGTGCAGAAGCGCAGCAGCGCCCGCCCGCCCAGATCGGCGGCGGCCAGCGGCCCCTGCCACGCGCCGCGCAGGCGCGGATGGCGCAGCGCCAGCGCGGCCATGACCAGGCCGGTGGCCCAGAACGCCACCAGCGTGGACACGCCGAAGCCGCTCACGCCCAGCGGCGTTGCGCCGAAATGGCCGAACACGAAGGCGAGGTTGCACAGCACCTTCAGCGCCACGCCGAGCACGATGGTGGCGGTGACCGGCATGGGCGCGCCGTAGGCTTCGACGAGAAAGCGCATGGCGAGGAACAGCCCCATGCCGGGCAGGCCGAAGGCGACCAGGCGCACGTAGTCGCCGGCGTCCGGAATGAGCGCGGGATCGACGCCGGCCGCGCGGAACAGCGGCACGGCCAGCGCAGCCATCGCCGCGCCGAGCAGCGCGCCGCCGCCGAGGCCGACCGCCAGCCCGCGCGCCACCGTCGCGCGCACCGCGTGCTCGCGGCCCTCGCCGCGCAGGCGGCCGATGGCGGGGATGAGCGCGTACAGCAGGCCGAGCAGGAAGATCATGACCGGCGTCCATACGGCCGCGCCGGTGGCCACGGCGCCGAGCGCGGCGGTGTCGAGGCGCCCGGCCATGAGCACGTCGACCACCGCGCTGCCCATCTGCGCCAGTTGCGACAGCACGATGGGGGCGGACAGGTGCAGCAGCGCGCCGGCGCTGTCGCCCAGCCGGTGCGCGGGGAGCGCGCCGGCGGATGACGGAATGGACGTCATCGGCATCGGGAATCAGAAATGGTGCGCCAGGCCGATGCCGAGCATGCGCGCGCGGCCCGGAATGCCGATGGTGGCGTCCGCGCCGCCGGGGATCATGGCCGGATAGCGGTAGGCGTACAGGTCGTACTGCTTGTCGAACAGGTTGTCGGCCCACAGGTACAGTTCGCTGCTGCCGAGCAGCAGGGCGACGCGCAGATCCACCTTGGTGTAGGCGTCCAGGTCGAAGCTGTTCTCCACGTCGGCGGCCCGCTTGCCGACGTGGCGGGCGCTGAGGGTGGTGCGCAGGATGGCGCCGTCGAGCGCGGCCAGCGGCGTGCTGTGGGTGGCCGAGACGAAGGCGCTCCAGCGCGGGCTGTCGGGCAGGCGGTTGCCGCGCCGCGCCGCGCTCGCCGCCAGGGCCTGACCGCCCTCGATGCGCGCGTCGACGAAGCTCAGCCCGGCGTTCAGGCCGAAGCTGCGGGCGGCCTGCCAGGAGAGGTCCAGTTCGAAGCCGCGGCTGCGGGTGTCCAGGTTCATCGGGCGCATCGCCCAGGTGACCGGGTCGAAGACCATCAGGTGGTCGTCGCTGCTCCGGTTGAGGAAGAGCGCGGCATTGAGGCCGAAGCGCCTGTCCGCGCTCAGGTGCTTGACGCCCACTTCATGGCTGTTGACGCGCGCGGCGGCATAGGGCGTTTCGCGCATCCCCAGGGCGACGGAGGTGTCCTGGTCGATGAAGCCACTGCTCTTGTAGCCGCGCGCCAGCACGGCGTACAGGTTGGTGGTCGGGTCGAGCCGGTAGCCCAGCGCCAGCCGTCCGGTGGTGTAGTCTTCGTCCAGGCGGTGGCGGTCGGCGGCGCTGCGCAGCGCGCCGGGATTGTCCGGATTGGCCTGCCAGTCGATCGAGCGGTGCTTTTTCTCCCAGGTGTGGCGCAGCCCGGCGGTGAGGCTGAAGGCCTCGCCGACCGGTACGGTCAGCTCGCCGAACAGGGCGTAGGCGCGGCTGCCGAAGCGGCGCCGGATGTCGGCGTTGAGCACGTTGGCCGGGTTGAAGCGGTCGTAGGAGTCGAGGTTGTCGAAGCGGTATTCGCTGTCGAAGGCGTTCACCCCGGCCACCCAGCGCAGCGGCGCCTCGGGCAGCGAAGAGAGGCGCAGTTCCTGGCTCAGCAGCCGCTCGTCGATGTGCATGCGGCGGAAGCCGTCCGGCTGGAAGCCGATCAGTTGCTGCCACAGCCGGCCTTCGTAGAACTGCAGGGTGTCGTCGAAGGTGCGCTTGGAAAGCCCGCTGACCGAGGTCAGGCGCATGTCCGCCAGGCGGTGGTTGATTTCCAGCGCCAGCTGGCGGGTCCGCTGGTCCGAATCGGCGGCGCTGGGGCGGTAGTCCACGCTCGGCCGGCTGCCGTAGGGGCGCAGGATGGTGCCGCCGCTGCTCTGGTTGCTCTGCTCCTCGACCGCCAGCGACAGGGTGGCGTCGGTGCCGGCAGCCGGCTGCCACAGCAGCTTGCCGCGCGCGGCGGCGTTGCGCGGGCGCATCAGCGGCTTGCCGGTGTTGACGTTGTCGGCGACGTGGTCGCGCTCGTCGTAGCGCAGCGCCAGACGGCCCGCCAGCGTGGCCGACAGCGGCCCGCTGAGCACGCTTTCCAGCGCGCGCTGGTGCTCGTTGCCGTATTCCACCCGGCCGTAGCCTTCGAAATGGCGGGTCGGCTGGCGGGTCAGCACGTTGATCGCGCCGGCCTCGCTGCTGCGCCCGAACAGGGTGCCCTGCGGTCCCTTGAGCACTTCCACGCGCTCGATGTCGAGCGTGTTCAAGGTGGTGTTGGCGAGCGTCTTGGGCACGCCGTCCTGGTAGATGGTCACCGAACTGTCTTCCTGGCCGACCCGCTGCACCGACCCCACGCCGCGGATGCGCAGGGCGGTGCCGGCCGCGTCGCCGAGCGACATCACCTGCACGCCCACGGTCTGTTCCAGCACGTTTTCCAGGCTGCGCAGGCGGCGGTCCTCGATCTCATCGGCGCTGGTCACGCCGAGGCTGAAGGGCACGTCCTGCGGGCGTTCCTCGATCTTGCGCGCGGTCACGGTGACGTCGGCGAGCGTCCTGTCCCCGGCGTCGCCATCGTCCTGCACAGCCTGGCCGGACAGCGGCCAGGCGATCAGCACGGCCAGCGCGAGCGGCGCCAGAGGCGCGGGAAAGGGGTTCGATCCGGTATTCATGGCAGCTTCCTGAGCGTGGAAAAGGAAAGCCGCGAGTATTTCCTGCCTTGGCGCGGCGCATGGTCCCGAAACGGAATTTCTCCGCTCCGCGCCGGAGCCTCGACTCAGCCGGCCTGCCGGGCGAAGCGCGACGGCGACACGCCGAACTGCTGGCGGAAGGCGGTGGCGAACTTGCTGGCGTTGGCGTAGCCGACGTGGTGGGCCACCGCCTGCACGTTGCCGATGCCGGCTTCGAGCAGGGACTGCGCGCGCTGCATCCGCTCAGCGCGCACGAAGGCGCCGATGGTGCGGCCGGTGCACGCGCGGAAGGCCTGCTTCAGGCTGCATTCGTTGAGGCCGACGCGGCGTGCCAGCGTGCCGATGGTGGGCGGTTCGAGCAGTTCGGCGCGCAGGATGTCGATGGCCTCGTCCACCGCGCTGCGCTGGCGCGGCGTCAGCCGGGCGCCGGGCGGCCGTTTTTCCTCCGCGAGCACGGCGGCGAGCAGGGACAGCGCGGCGGCTTCCAGTTCGAGCCGCTGCACCGCGCCCGGCACCGCCGGCAGGTCCAGCAGATGCGCGGCGATGCTTGCCGACGTGGCGGCGGCCTGGGTGCGCAGCAGGCCGGGGCCGGCACCGGCGCAGAGCAGCCTCGCCAGCGCCGGGCGCTGCGCGATGCAGCCCTCCTCGTGCCAGGCGGCGACCATGGGCGCGGGCAGTTCCAGGGAGATGACGGCGATGTGCGCGCCGGCATGCTGGATGCCGCCGATCGAACCCAGGTTGCCGCGCCGCAGCCACAGTTCGCCCGGCTGCGGCGCGCAGTGCAGGCCCAGTTCGGGGATGCGCACCTCGCAGCCGCCGGACAGGAACAGCATGACGCCGAAGTGCGAATCCAGGTCGTCGTGCCGGCTCGGCCGCGCTTGGCGCAGGGTGTAGTCGGTGCGTCCCACCACCAGACCGCTGTCGAAGCGCTGCAGGGCCATGCAGCCGTGCCCGTGCCCGGCCCGCAGGCGCGCCAGCAGATGGCGCACGGGGCCGGCGCCGCGGCGGCGGTCGATGTCGCACAGGCCGGCGAGCAGGCTGGATTCTTCGCACAGCACGAATGCATCGTCGGCGGATTCTGCGGCGGTGAGCGAGGACATGGCGGCGTACCGGCGCATCAGGCGATCCCCGGCGCGGCCGGGCATCGCATTGAGGCGGGAAGAGGGGAAGGCATCTGGCTATGGCGGAAAACCGGGTGTCGGGGGGAGCGCATCAAGGCCGGATGATCATATAAACGAGAATCGATAGCAATACGGATCTGTCCGCCTCGACGTGCGAGGCCCGCCCCGGCAGGTGCGGGGCGGACGACCAACTACCTGATCATCGCCGGCGAGCGGCGGGCCCGCCCCGGCAGGTGCGGGGCGGACCCTGCCCGCGATGCCGCTCGGTCGAACGCCGAACGGTGAGCCCGCTCAGAAGAACCAGTTGAAGCCGACGCCGAGGGTGCGGCCGCGCCCCGGCACGCCGACCCGGACGGATGGCGTGTACTGGTAGGCGAAGAGGTCGTATCCCTCGTCCAGCAGGTTGTCTGCCCAGGCGTAGAGTTCGAGGTTCCGGCCCTGGATGCCGGCGCGCAGGTCGAGCTTGCCGTAGGCCTTCAGGTCGAAGTTGTTCTGCGGGTCGGCCGGGCGCGTGCCGATGTAGCTGTAGGTCGCCTGGAGGTTCAGCCGCGGATTGTGCAGGCCGGTAGAGGACTGCATGGCTGCACTCCCCGACGGGCTTCGATGCGAGCCCAGTCCGGCGGCGCCGAACGTGGCGCTGGTGCTCTTCGCCGGTCGGCGGCAGAGCGAGGCCATCGAGGATGCGGGGTTCGACGCGGCGTGACGCGGGAGTACGACGACTCCTCCCGGTCATCCCGCGTCACGGTGGCCGACAGATTCGTAAACTTTTCAAGTGGACGGAAGTACTCCTTTCAAGTGGACGATATCTATCGTTACAATTGGACGAATGACTCATCCCCCTTTCGTCGACCGCCTGATTCGTCCGCGCTTGCTTGAGGCGCTTGCCGACACGCCGGTTGTCTTGATCCACGGGCCTCGCCAATGCGGCAAGACGACCCTCGCCAAGACCGTCCCGGGTTATGGCTATATAACCTTCGACGACGCGGTTCGCCTTGCCGCGGCCAAAGCAGACCCGGTTGGCTTTGTGGCAGACCTGCCGGACAAGGTGGTACTGGACGAAATACAACGCATGCCGGAACTCTTTGTCTCGCTGAAAGCCGCCGTCGATAGCGATCGGAGAGTGGGGCGTTTCATCCTGACGGGGTCGGCGAACGTCCTGCTGGCGCCGAAACTCTCCGATTCGCTGGCCGGCCGCATGGAGTTGCTGCGCCTCCATCCGCTGGCACAGAGCGAACTTGCCGGTGGCAATCCGCAATTCATCGATACCTTGTTTGCCGCCTCCTTCAAGCCGCAAACCTTTACCCGGCTTGGCAAGGAACTCGCCGAACTCGTCGTTGCCGGCGGCTATCCCGCGGCCCTGGCGAGGAGTGCCGGTCGCCGCCGTCGCGAGTGGTATCGGGCCTATATCGAGACGCTGGTGCAGCGTGACGTCCGCGAACTGGCGCGCATTGCTTCGCTTGACGTTCTGCCGCGCTTGCTGCAACTGGCGGCCGGGCAAACGGCGAGATTGCTCAACGTCAGCGAGTTGGCCGCGCCATTCCAGGTAAGCCGCCCGACCATTGCCGATTATGTGACCTTGCTGGAACGGATATTCCTGATCGAACGCCTGCCTCCCTGGCACAGCAACCGGCTGAGTCGGCTGGTCAAGACGCCGAAACTCCACCTGGGCGATACCGGGCTGGCCGCCGCATTGCTCGGAATCGACGCAGAAACATTGCTGGCAAAAGAGCGAAGCCTGTACGGCCAATTGGTGGAGACTTTCGTGTTCCAGGAGCTTCGCCGCCAGGCCGGGAAGCATGATGGAAACCTCGGATTCCACCATTTTCGCGACAAGGACGGTTACGAAGTCGATATCGTCATTGAGCGCGAAGGGTGCGATATCGCCGGCGTGGAAGTCAAGGCCGCCGCCACGGTGACCGAAGCCGACTTCCGCGGGCTGCGCAAGCTCAAGGAAGCGAACGGTCCGAATTTCTCGTGCGGCGTGGTGCTATACGACGGCGAGGCCGTCGCGCGGTTCGGGGAAGGCCTTTTCGCGATACCGATCGGGGCATTATGGCGAGAAGGGAATTGAGTCTTGAGCGTCCTTGCGCTTCGACATTGGATGCCATTGAGGTGGTATGAAACATTCCAACCCTTCGTTTGTCGACGATTTCCAATGGGCCGTGATTCGGCTGGCGACCCTGCAAGCAAAGCAGGGCGAAGCGGGGAGGCTGTTGTTCGCCACCGTGACGCTGCTGTCGCCGGAAAGACCGCCTCCCGCAAAAACGACAGGAGTCGAGCGGCGGAAGTTTGGAAGAAGCGGGATGACGGTCTTCTTCCGGCGGACGGTCTTGAGTGCTCCGGCGGCGATCGCTTGGTATCGCGCGCTTGGCGGCAACGATTCGAAGACGCCGACGCCTTCCCGTCCCGAGGACGTCGAGACCGACTATGACGGTTTGGCGTTGTCGGCGCCGGATCTCGTCGATCATCCCGCGTGGCCGAGCCTGGGGCTCCCCTTCGGCGAAAGCCTGTTGGTCGAGACCTTTTCGAGAAAAAGCAATCCCGCGCCTTTTATCGGCAGCGTTCCTGCCAGGGTGCATCGCCGCTTCGGCTGTGACGAAGGGTTTGAAACGCTGCTCGCCGACGATGGAGTGCTGGCATTCCTCGCCCGACGCTTGCACATCGATCTAAAGGACTATTCGGAGTATCTGGGCAGCGCCGTCCTGGCGGTGCCCGATCCCGTCATCCGACAAATCGACAATTTCATGCTCCCCGCCGACGATGCACGTGGCGAGCGGATTTTCTACCGTTTCGTTCCCCGGCCGGGCAAGACGCTCGATGGGGTCAAGATCACGATGTTCGACGAGCAGGCACAACTGCTTTCCAATTTTGAAACGCTGGAAATTCCCGCCGACGGCATTCTCGAGGTGGAGAAAGGCGCTTGCGATGGCGCTTACGGATACGTCGTGACGCATCCCGTCCATGGCGTTCTGCTGTATCACCCGCCGGCCGGTTTCGTGCGCCAGATGAACTTGAGAATGGGCGTCGTAACTCAAACCAGAAGGGTTCGCGTCCCAAGGAATGAGTCCCCGTCGTCCGGTCATGTCGAGTATCGCGTTCATCGAACTCAAGAAGGCCTCGATAGCGTGATCGGCGACGCGCCGATCACGCCCAGCATGAATGTCCGCGTAGGAATCGCCGCGAGAAATCGTGAAAAGAAGGCCGACGCGGCGCGTTACGATCAGCGCTGGTTCGGCGACAAGTCGCGCGACGAAGCGATGGCGTTCATTCGTGCGCGGGTTGGACGGGCGAGAAACCGGATCATGGTCGCCGACCCGTATTTCGGCGTGCTGCAAGTGCCGCAGTACTTGCTGGCGATCGCTACCGACAAGGTAAAGATCATCGTATTGACGTCGAGATTGGCGTTTGAAGGCGGCCACTTCCCGGAAGAAGGCGAAAATGCGCCGTCCATGACGCTCGACGAGAAGCTGAAGCGGTTCGGCCAAGAGGTCGACCAGGTCAGGACGAGCGGCAATCCCGAGTTTGAAGTTCTGGTTCTTCCAAGAAAGTCGCCCGTATTGCACGACCGGTTTCTGGTCGTCGATGAGCAGGTTTGGTTTCTGGGCAACTCGCTCAATGCACTGGGCGAACGCGCCTCGATGATCGTCAAGCTCCCCGATCCCGATGAGGTCGTGCGCGAACTGGAGAAAATGCTGAAGCAGGCCATTTCGTTCGATACCTATCGGCAGCAACGGAGCTGCGTCGCGAAGAACGCAGAAAAATGAAATCCTTTGGTTTTGAAATCAAGGATGCGGCAAAGCCGACACGCCCGATTCCGCAAAAGGCCATTTTGTGGGCGGCGCAGGCAGGATATGGAATCCTGCCTAACGGCGACAGGAATCGTTTCCCCGATTTTGCGGCCATTGCAGCGAGAAACGCGGCAGATAGCCCCGACCCGCTGGCGACGTTCGGCGAGGCCGTTTCGCAGGCAATAGACAGGGTCTGGATCATCGACGCTCATTTCCTCGATCCAGAAAAAGGAAATCGCCAAACCCGGATCGATCAGATCGTCGGTTGGATGCTGGAAGCGAGCTTTGCCGCCACCGATATCCGAATCTTGACTGCCCGTCATGGCGGAAAAAACGCGGAGGACGACTTGGCAGGACAATTCGGGGGGTACGCGGAAACGATCAGCGCCTCCCGTCCACGTGGACCGCAGTGCGCCATCGAGCTGCGATTCACTTTGCGGCAGAACTTCGACTACGTGCATGACCGTTTCGCGATCATCGACGACGAACTTTGGCATTTCGGCGCGACGGTCGGCGGTTTTCATCATCAGGTGAGCGCGGCTACCCGCGGATGGCGAGCTTCCGACCACGGCGCCGAAGAGTTTTTCAAAATGGCTTGGAGTGCTGAATCCTTCAAAGGAAAACAAAAATGACACCTCAATGGACCAGAGAACGCGAGTGCGAAAGCAGGCAGTTTCTGGATAGTTCTTTCTTCGACCCGGAGGAGGGAGTTCGTCGGCTGCTTGAAGCCTGTCCGTCGGTGGCGCGGGATAAAACATTCAGGGAAGCGGTCGAGTGGATCGCGCGAGACGGTGAGGACTTGTCGGAGTTGGAGCTACGGATGGGCGATGTCAGCGCCCGACTTGAACTGACAGATATTCCCAAAAGCGCGAATCTGCTGCTGGCGCTGGCTTGCGCCGAAGCGCTGGCGGCGGCGCCATCATTGGCAACTTGGGAACGGGTCAGAAAGCTCCAAAGCAATTCCTGGCAGATCGAGAACTGGTTGTCCGGGGTCATGAAGGTTTGCGCGGAAGGTGATGCCGGAAAGCGAGATGCCTTCATCGGACTCGCCGAAACGGCTTTCAAGGCGCTCGACGCTTTCGCGCTTGTCTCGCAGTTTGAACGCCGCAATACCGAACGCAAACAATTCGGGGAAAACTGGAACGAGCGCGCGGACAAGCTCGAAGAAATCTGGTTTGGACGGTGTGACGTCGATTTTTTCGAATACGAGGAGTCGCCTCTGTTCCGCCTATTGGCGGCGCTGGCGCCTGCCGAATTCATTCGGATCGTTTCGCAATCGAGAAATCCGCATCTCGTCAATTCGGCGCTCGTGCATGGAGAAGCATGGTCCACCTTCAGCCTGTGGAAGGAATTCGCCAGGTCCGCTCCGACGGCTTTCGACGCTGACGGCACTTGGAACGGCTCGGTCATGATCCCCTTGTTGCTGGTGATGGCGCGCGGTGAGTTGATGCAGGCAACCCGCATATCCCCTCGCTTTGACGCGTCGGAGATCGAAACGGAAAACGCCCGACAGGAAATTCCCAAGCTTTCGAGCGCAATCGTCGAGATTTTGGCAAAACGCCTGGATGCGTTGCCGCTGTTTGCGCGCTGGTCGACCTGGCTGATGCGCCAGCGATTGCTGCAATGCGGCACAGCCGCAAACGGCATGCGTACATCGTCCGACGTGGATGACGCGCTGATCGAGGCGATTGGCCTTGCTTTGAAGGGAAAAGCGCTTGTCCCGGAATCGCCAGCCGATGCTCCGACATGGGAAGCGTGGTGTTACCGGGCCGTTCTGGCTTCGCATGCGCACAGCGGCTTCATCGCCGTTCCCGGTTGCGAAGGCTTTCTGGGCGAATGGGCGATCGGTTTTGACGACTGGGCGGACGCGCGAGGCAAACGACTGAGAGCGCGGGCAGACCTGATTACGACCTTGAACAAGGAGATTCCCGGCGACGCGGCGCATGCACTGGCTTACCCCATCGCTATGTCGGAATCGCCCGTCAACAAATGGCTCGCGTTGTGGGATGCGACCCTGGTTTTGCGTGAAGTCGTTGAATTCGGCGAGGAGTATCAAGAGCGTGGCGAGGCCGGCCGATTGCTGTTGCTGGTTTTTTGCATGGGCTTGGCGATCCTGGATCAACGCGTTGCCCAGCATCCGGCAAGCGATTCCGTCCAGGCTAGGGATCTGGCGCGCTTGCACGAGGCGCTCGCCCTGGCGGTGCGTGAAATGCGCGAGATCGACGTCTCGCTGAACCGCGAGCAATGGCGGCAGGCCAACCGGCATTTGGCGGTGAGGCGGCTGATCTGGGAAGAAAAGGCATCCAATGCAGGCGCGGGGCCGAACTTCTCAGTTTTTCTTCCCACGGATAAGCCGACGTTCGATGATTATCTGATCGAGACCCAAAACGATGTCATGGAACTCGTCCCGCTGCTGCAAATGGCGCGGCGCAATGGCGCGGCCGACAAGGCCGTTCGCGAGAAACTCGTCGCCGCTTCGATTGACCTGTCGCGGATTGTCGCAACGGCAAGGCGATTGAACGAAATCAGCGCACGCCGATACCCGATGGACGAAATGCAGATGGAAAAAGTCTTATAGGATTCTGCCGGGTGAGCCTGCGCCTGCGCCCCGCAAGACGCCAGACGGCCGGCGTCTTGCATGGCGCAGGCAGGCAAGGAGGGCGGGTTTTGCGAAAGTGCGGCGGAATTTCGGTGGCAATTCCTGGTTGGCTATGGGCGGCAAGCGCCGAGATACTCGCGGCATAGGGGTTGAATTTCCTATCCTTTATCCTTCTATCCTTCGATGCACGAGGTCCGCCCCGGCAGGTGCGGGGCGGCCCCTGTCTGTGATGCCGCTCGGTCGAACGCCGAACGGTGAGCCCGCTCAGAAGAACCAGTTGAAGCCGACGCCGAGGGTGCGGCCGCGCCCCGGCACGCCGACCCGGACGGATGGCGTGTACTGGTAGGCGAAGAGGTCGTATCCCTCGTCCAGCAGGTTGTCTGCCCAGGCGTAGAGTTCGAGGTTCCGGCCCTGGATGCCGGCGCGCAGGTCGAGCTTGCCGTAGGCCTTCAGGTCGAAGTTGTTCTGCGGGTCGGCCGGGCGCGTGCCGATGTAGCTGTAGGTCGCCTGGAGGTTCAGCCGCGGATTGTGCAGGCCGGCAAAGGCCGGCAGCGGGTGATGGTATTCGGCGCCCAGATGGCCGCTCCAGCGGGGCACGTCCTTGATGCGGTTGCCCGCGGCCACGTCCCCGCCATACACGCCGGCGACCGTCTTCGCCACCTCGGCGCGGGTATGGGTCAGGCCGGCGGACAGCCGGAAGCGCGGGTGGAGGCGCCAGTTCCCCTCCAGCTCCAGGCCGCGGCTGCGGGTGTCGGCGTTGAAGATGAGCGCGCCGTTGGTCAGCGGGTCGAAGCCCCACAGGTGGTTGTCGCGGGTCTCGTTCACGAAGAGAGCGCCGTTCAGCGCCAGGCCGCGCGCCGGCAGCTCGGTCTTGAAGCCGATCTCTCCGGACAGCGTGGACGATGCCTTGGTCGGCGTCGTGTCGTAGCTGCTGCCGGTCATGCCGGTGGTGAAGTTCTTGAAGCCGCCGGAGGTATGGCCGCGCGACAGCACGCCGTACAGGTTGGTCGCGGCGTTCAGCGCATAGGAGAGGGCGACGCGCCCGGTGGTGTAGTCGTCCTGCAGCGCGGCGCGCTGCGCCACCGCGTGGTAGGCCACGCGCTTCCGGTCCCAGGAGTGGCGCAGGCCGCCGGTGAGTTTCCAGCGTTCGGCGACGGGGTAGGTGATTTCGCCGAAGAGCGCGTGGCTGCGCTGGGACAGGTCGTTGTCCGCCTTCGGATACCAGGGGCCGGCGTCCACGTAGGTGCCGCTGTCGCTGTCCATGAAATACAGCCCGCTCGTCCAGAACACCGCGGCGCCGGGCAGGGACTGCCAGCGCAGTTCCTGGCTGGTCGTCGTTTCGCCCTTGACGCCGCCGGTCAGGCTCGATTCCATGTCGATGCCCATCAGCGCCCGGTAGTAGGCGCGGTCGTATACGCTGGTCGTCTCCATGTCGACCTTGACCAGGCTGGTGATGGACGTGAGGCGGCTGTTCGCCAGGTCGTGATCGAGTTCCAGCGAATAGCGCTCGTGGCTGCGGAAGTTGCCGTCCATCAGGCCCGGCCGGACGTCGAGCGCGGGATGGTCCTTGTACGGCATCATCACCTGCATCACCGGTTTGTGCCGGCTTTTCTGCCGTTCGGCGATCAACAGGGCGGAGGTCCGGGCGCCGATGTCCCAGCGCAGGCTGCCGCGAAACGCCAGTTCTCTGGGCTCGACCTCGGGTTTGCCGGTATGGCGGTTGTCGATCCAGTGGTCGTAGCCGGAACGGCGGATCGCGAAGCGCCCGCTCAGGCTCTCCGACAGCGGGCCGCCGACGGCGGCTTCCTGCAGGTGCTGGCCTTCCTCGCCGATTTCCGCGCGCACGTGGCCTTCGCGTTCCCGGCCGGGCCTGCGGCTGACCACGTTCACCGTGCCCGCCTCGCTGGTGCGGCCGAAGACCGTGCCCTGCGGCCCCTTCAGCACTTCGATCTGGTCGATGTCCAGCGTGCCGATGGAAATGTCGCGCCCCGACATCGACACGCCGTCCACGGTGAAGCCGACGAAATTGCTGTCCGGCCCGGTGTGGTAGAGCGTGCCCACGCCCCGGATGCGGATGGTGGAACTGACGTCGCCCTCGAAGTTCTCGACCACGACGCCCGGCGTGCGGCGCAGGGTTTCCTCCAGATTCAGCAGGCGGCGGCGCTCCAGTTGCTCGCCGCTGATCGTGGTGATGGCGAATGGCACGTCCTTGGCCTGTTCGCTGCCGCGCCGGGCGGTGACGGTGACGGCGGGCAGCTCGGTCGTGGAATCGGCTTCGGCCGGCGCCGTGCGGTCGGCGGCGGCGGAAACCGGCGGGCAGGCGGCAAGGGCCAGTACGACGGCTACGGCCAGCGGTTGCCGGCGCATCTGCCGGGTGCCTGCGGTGCCGCGATTTTTCAGAGAGCGCATGGAATTCTCCCAGCCATGGATGATTGAACGAACAGCCGTGGATTGTCGGAAGATGCCGGGCCTGCGTCTGTCTATGGCGGGCGAAAGCCGTTTCCGGCGGGAAAATTTCTTGCGCTATTTCAGGCAGGAAGGGGCGAAGCCGTAGTGCGCCTTGAAGGCCGCCGAAAACATGCTCTGGCTGGTGTAGCCGACGAACAGGCCGGCCTGCAGGACGTTCATGCGCCCGCTCTCGATCGCCTCGCGCGCCCTGTCCATGCGGATGCCGCGCAGATAGGCGGCGATGGTCCGGCCGGTGACGCAGCGAAAGGCCGACTTGAGGTAGCACTCGTTGAGATGCGCCCGCCGGGCCAGCGAGGCGATGGTGTGCGGCGCGGCGAATTCCTCGTGCAGGATGTGCCGCACTTCGTCGACGGCCACGCGCTGGCGGTACGGCAGCGGGCAGTTCGGCGCACAGCCGCGCTGCCCGGCCAGCAGGGCGACCAGGCCGAGCGCCAAGGACTCCACGTGCAGCCGGCCGACGGTCGTCGCCGTCGATGCGTGCAGCAGGGCGTGCGCGGTATGCACGCCCTGTCGGTGCAGGCCGTGGCCGCGGTCCATCAGCACGATCTCCGGGTCGAACATGTTGCCCGGACCGCTTTCCGCCATCATCTCGGCCATTACCCCGTCGGGGATCATGATGCCCACGCCGAGGAAGGGGCAGCCGTCCTTCCACTCGTACACGGCTCGTTTCTTCGGCGCCTGCGACGGGCACAAGACCACCGCGCACGCCGGGAGGCGGTCGCCGGCGCTCCCGGTTTTCCAGGAGACGGTGCCGGACAGCGAGATCAGGAGGCCGAAATAGCCGGCAAGCCCTTCGATGTCGGCGCTCTTCGACGAGCCGGGGCGCAGGTCGTAGGCGCTGCGTCCGACCAGGATGCCGTGGTTGACCTGGTACAGATCCATCCAGCCCTGGCCGATCTCCCGGTCGATGTCGTGGCGCACGTAGTCCGCGCGTACCGGGGGCGGCGCCGGAGCGATGACGCCCGCGCCCTGCAGCGCCTTGCGGCACTGGTCGAGGCCCGGTTCCCGACGGGAATCCGGGCCTGGCGGCATGCGGCGCTCCATTTCCGGGTTCCGGCAGACGGGCTGTGCCGCCCGCTCAGGGCGCCGTCGGGCTGCCGGCATGGCCATGCCGCTCGACGTGCCAGGATTTGGTCCGCTGCTGCGCTTCCCACATGGCCCGGTAGCGGCCGTCGGCGGCGATCAGTTCGGCGTGCGTGCCGCGCTCGACGATCCGGCCGTCGTCGAGGACCAGGATCTGGTCGGCGCCGACGACGGTGGACAGGCGGTGGGCGATGACGATGACGGTCCGGTCGCGGACCAGTGCGTCGATGGCCTGCTGTACGGCGACCTCGCTCTCGCTGTCGAGCGCGGCGGTGGGTTCGTCGAGGACGACGATGGGGGCGTCCTTGAGCAGGGCGCGGGCGATGGAGATGCGCTGGCACTCGCCGCCGGAGAGCCGTCCGCCGATGTCGCCGACGCGGGTGCGGTAGCCGTCGGGCAGGCGGGCGATGAATTCGTGGCAGTGGGCGGCGCGGGCGGCGGCTTCCACTTCCTCGTCGGTGGCCCCCGGCCTGGCCATGCGGATGTTGGCGAGGATGCTGTCGTCGAAGAGATAGACGTCCTGGAAGACTGCCGAGATCATGGCGCTGAGCTGGTCGGGCCGGAGGCGCCGGATGTCGATGCCGCCGATGAGCACGCGCCCGCGCTGCGGATCGGCGTGGCGCATCAGCAGACGGGTGACGGTGGTCTTGCCGGAGCCGGAGGGGCCGACCAGCGCGGTCAGGCTGCGCGCCGGCAGCGTCGCGCTGAACTCCTTGATCGACGGCGCGTCGGCCTGCGCGTAGCGGAAGCGGACGTCGTCGAATTCGACGTCGTGGGCGGCCGGGCGGCCGGCCGCCGGCTCGGCGACGGGCAGCGCGGGCACGGCGAGCAGCGTTTCGATGTTTTCCAGCGCGGTCTCGATCAGTTCCAGGATGGCGGTGTACATCACGAAGGTGGCCAGCGGCTCGGCGAAGCGCACGACGATGACGAAGACGGCGGCGAGGATCGCCGGGTCGAGCGTGCCGGCCACGGCCCAGGCGACGCCGGCGGCGAGCATCAGCAGCAGGCCGAGTTCGACGACGCTGGTGACGACGAGGTTCGGCCGGGCGCCCTTCCGGTGGCCGAGGGTCTGGATGTGCTCCAGGTGCGCGAAGCCGGCGCGCAGGCGTTCGGCCTTCTCGCCGGTCTGGCAGGCCGCCCGCAGCACCGGCAGGCCCTGCACGTATTCGAGGATGTCGGCGCTGGTCCGCTGGTGCGCCTGCGCCAGCGCGCGCATGCCGCGCCCGTAGGCGGGCCGGCGCCAGCGGTAGAGGGGGACGATGGCGGGAAAGACGAGCAGCAGCGCCAGCGCCAGCCGCCAGTCGAAGGCGAACAGGGCGAGGGCGCAGGCCAGCGGGGCGAGCAGCGCGGTCAGGATCAGGTTGAGGATGGTCAGCGTGTAGGCGAGGTTCTCGTCCACGCTGCCGAGCAGCATGGCGTTGAATTCGCCGGCCCGCCGGTCCTGGAGCTTTTCCAGCGGCATCCGGCGCAACTGTTCGCCGAGGCGGGTGCGCAGGTCGTGCGTGGCCTCGGCCATGCGGCCGCGGTAGTCGAAGCCCTGGGCCAGCCAGCGGCAGACGGTGGCGAGCGCCATCAGCGCGCTCATCGCGACCAGCCAGGCGAGCGCGGCGTCGCCGTCGCGCGCCGTGGCGACGGCGACGAACAGCGGCACGACGCAGGCCAGCGCCAGCCCCTGCAGCACGGCGGCGGCGGCCAGGCCGATCACGCTGGCGCGGAAGGCGCGGCCGTGCCGGCCGGTGCTGCGCAGCAGTTGCCGCCAGGTCTCGCGCCAGGGGGTGATCTTCTTCACGGAAGCGGGCATGTCGTTCATCCTGAAAACCGCAGTCGACCCCCACCGCAGAGGCGCAGAGACGCAGAGGAGACGCAGAGAAAATCAAAAACGGAGTGACCCATCGGGTGAGCCATTCCTGCCCTGGTTTTCTCTGCGAATCTCTGCGTCTCTGCGCCTCTGCGGTAGGTGTTCTCGTCTTTTAGGTTCATCGGGCCTCCGTCGCCGGCCTGCCGCCGAGCGCCCAGGACTGCGCCCGTTCGTGGCTGCGCCACAGGCGCGCGTAGGTGCCGTCGCCGGCGAGCAGTTCGTCGTGTCGGCCGCGTTCCACCAGCCGGCCGCGGTCGAAGACGAGGATGCGGTCGGCGTCGCGCACGGTGTTCAGGCGGTGGGCGACCAGGATCACGGTCTTGCCGCGCATCAGTTCGGAGAGCGCGGCGACGAGCGCGGCCTCGTTCTCCGGGTCGGCGAAGGCGGTGGCCTCGTCGAGCACGAGGATCGGCCGGTTCTGCAGGATGGCGCGGGCGATGGCGATGCGCTGCCGCTGGCCGCCGGAGAGGAAGGCGCCGCGCTCGCCGGCCGGCGTGTCGTAGCCCTGCGGCAGCGCCGCGATGAAATCGTGCGCCTGCGCCGCCTTCGCCGCCGCGACCACTGCCGCCATGTCGGCCTCCGGCGTGCCGAGCCGGATGTTGGCGGCGACGCTGTCGGCGAACAGGAAGTTTTCCTGGAAGACGAAGGCGACGTGCCGCATCAGGGTTTCCGCCGGCATCTCGCGCACGTCGACGCCGCCGACCAGGATGCGGCCGGCGGTGACGTCCCAGAAGCGCGGGATCAGCCGGGCCACGGTGCTCTTGCCGGCGCCCGAGGGGCCGACCAGCGCGACGACGCTGCCCGGCGCGACGCTGAAGCCGACCCCGGCCAGCGCCTCGGCGCCGCCTTCGCCGTAGCGGAAGTCCACGTCCTCGAAGCGGACGCTGGCGTCGACCGGCCTGCCGGCCTGCCCGGTCGCCGGCTGCGTCGGCGCGGCCAGCACCTGCTCGATGCGGGCGATGCTGAGCTTCACCCTGTCCACCAGGTGCTTGAGCATCATCATCGGCATCATCGCCTCGGCCATGCCGGTGCCGAGCAGCAGCACGGCGAGCCAGCGGCCGAAGTCCAGCCGGTCCGTCCAGGTCAGCCAGGCGCCGAGCCAGAGCAGCACCGCCAGCGTCGGCATCGGGTTGAGCACGGCCATCGCGAAGCGCGCCGCGAAGCCGGCCTCGCGGTACCAGCGGGAAACCACCGCCAGGTAGTTGTCGAGCGCGCGCCGGTAGCGGCCGAAGGTGCTCTCGCCGCTGTCGAAGGTGCGCACTACGGGCATCGCCTGCACGAACTCGACGACCGCGGCGCTGACCTGTTCGCGGGCCGCGTTGTAGAGGCGGGTCATCTCGCCGCGGTTGCGCATGGCCAGGGCGAGCACGGCGAAGCCGAAGACGAGCACCGCCGTCGCGCCCAGGGCCAGGCGCCAGTCGAGCCAGAGCAGCGCGGCGAAGGTGACGACGGGCGCTGCGTAGGCGCGGGCGTAGAGCGGCGTGCTGTCGGCGACGAAGACGTGCAGCGCCTTGACGTCGTCGTACACGACCTTGGCCAGCGCGCCGGCGCCGGCGTCCTGCACGTAGCCCAGGGAAACCCGCGCCAGGCGCTCGGCGAGGGCGGTGCGCAGCAGGGTTTCCAGGCGGAAGGCGGCGTAGTGGGATTGATCGAAGGCGGTCAGGCGCAGCAGGTAGGCGGCGGCGGTGCACGCCAGCACGCCCAGCGCGCTTTCCCAGGGCCAGAGGGCCGGCGCCGCCATCAGTCGATGCAGGGTCAGCGCGAGCAGGCCCATGCCGGCCAGGCCGAACATCGCCGAGGCGACGGCGAGCGCCATGGCGAAGCGGATCTGGCCGCGCACCGGGCGCATGATGCGCCAGGCGCCGCCTTGCCCGGCCTCAGTCCGCGGCACGTCGGTTGTCCTTGGGTTCGCGCTCGTAGGCCGGCCAGTCGTCGAGGAACAGGGCGTCGGCGGCGGCAGCGGATTCCGCATCCCGGCGCAGGCGGCCGTCGGCGACGCGCAGGGCGAGCGGATGCGGCGGTGCGGCCACCGGCTGCCAGCCGCCGTCGCGCCACGTCCAGCGTTCGCCGGCCGGCCTGCCGTCGCGGGCGTGCAGGTCGACGGCGTTCGGCGGGCCGAGCCAGAGCGCGGTCTCGTCGGCGCCGAAGGCTTCCGCCAGCGGCCCGCGCACCGAGCCGGCGCCGCGGACGGCGGCGAACAGGGCGCGCAGCGTTTCCGGTTCGAGACGGGAGGCCCAGGGCAGCGCCGCCAGCGGCGCGTAGTCGGCCGCCCAGTCGCCCTGCCGGGCGAGCGCCAGCGGGCCGACCGGCACGTCGGCGCTGGCCAGCGCCTCGGTCGTCCGCTGGGCACCGCGCGAAAGCAGCGCCTGCAGCGCGCCGACGCCGTCGCTTTCGGCGACGCAGAGCAGACCGACGGCGCCGGGCAGGCCGGCGCTCAGCCAGGCAGCGCCGTGGCCCTCGCGCAGGTCGGCGGCGTCGGCCACCGCCCGCCGCGCCAGCGCCGCGGCGATGTCGGCGCGCCGCGCCAGCCGGCCGGTGCCCCGCTCGGCCACGTCCCAGTGCGGCTCCTCGGCGAGCAGCAGCAGCGTGCCGGCCAGCGCCGCGTCGCCGTCGCCCGGCGGCAGGCCGCGCGGCCACTGGGCGACGGCGGCGACGGCCGGCGCCGCGCCGAGGCGGCGGGCGACGCAGGCGCGCATGGCCGCGAGGTCGGCGGCGATGGCCCTGGCGTCGTCGTCGCGGCTGGCGTCGTGGATCAGGACGACGCCGTCCGCCTCGGTTCGCCGGGCGTCGGCGGCGAACAGCGCGGCGAAGTCGAGCAGTCCGGTTTGCCGGCCGTGGGCCGCGGCGTCGGCCCGGCCTTCGACCTCGACCCGCCAGCGCCAGTCCCCGGACGGCGCGGCGGCGACGTCGGCCAGGCCGGCCCGCCAGGCCGGCAGCGCGAATTGCGCCGGCAGGCCGAAGCGGGTGCGCTCGGACGGTGTCCGCAGCACCCGGTCGCCGTCGAGGCCGAGGCGCGGCATGACGTCGCCGGCGCGCAGCCAGAAGGAATCGCCGACCAGCCACGAAGGATGCGCCAGCTCGCCGTCGCCGACGACCGGCCAGCCGGCGACGGGCAGGCGCCAGGCGATGTCGACGACGCAGGCCCGGTGCCGGCAGTCGGCGAGCGGAATCGCCAGTTGATCGTCGTCGACCGTGGCTTCGACCGGCTGGCCGTCGACCTGCGCGGCCAGCAGCGCGAAGCCGTTCGGCAGCGCGGCATGCAACTCCGGGCCGTAGACGCGCACGCCTTCGAGCCGCCACCGGCCTTCCAGTTCGCGGCCGGCCGGCCGCACGGTGAGAAGCACCTCGCCGCCGTCGACCGAATATTCCCCCTGGCGCGGCAGCCAGCGTTCTTCCCAGGCCGCGTCCCCGGCCAGCTCCTGCTCGCGGGTTTCGTAGCCGCCTTCGGTGACGTAGCGCTGATGCAGCCAGGCCGCGCAGCCGACGAGCGCAACGACGCCGGCGACGGCGGCCAGGCCGGGCGCGCCGAAGAGGCCGCGCCGCCACTGGCGCAGGCGTGGACGCCAGCCCTCGTCGGTGCCGCGCCGGACGACGATGGCGGCGAGGGCGACGAGAACGGCGATCAGCGACAGCTTGAACAGATCGCTGGCGAGCAGCTTCTCGCTCCACGGGGCGAAGCCGGTCAGCCCGGAAACCGCGATGCCGGCGCCCTTGCCGATCTGGTACGGCGGGTAGGTGACCAGCCCGACCTCGAAATTGACCACCATGATGAAGGCGACGAGGATCGCCGCCGCGTGCGCGGTGCCCGGATGGCGGATCAGCGCGTGCAGCAGCAGCGTGATCGCCGCCATTTCCAGGATCGCCGGCAGCAGCACCGTCATCAGGTGCACGACCGGCTGCAGGACGGTGCCGTGCGGCGTCGTCAGCAGGCCGGCGAGGACCGTCCCGAGGGCCGGGATGGACACGCAGACGACGCCGACGACCAGCGCGGCGACGCTGCGGCCGGCCAGGCGGACCGAATTCGGCGCCGGCGCCGCGTCGAACATCTCCGAGAGGCCGGGCTGCTCGTCGCGGCGGGCGGCCATGCCGACCATCGCCGCGACCATGAAGACGACGATCAGGTAGAAGGTCCGGCTCAGCACCGGCGCGATGTACTCGGCGCGGGCGACCATCGGGCCGTAGGCGTGCTGGATGCCGTGCACGAAGGCGGCGGCCACCGCCAGCAGCACGAGCAGGGCGAGCGCCACCCACAGGCTGCGCCGGTTCAGGATCTGCCGGGCCTGCCAGCGCGCCTCGGCGGCTGCCGCGCGCAGCCACGAACTGCCGGCGATCGGGCCGGGCAGCGTTGCCCCGGAAGCGGCCGTCTGCTTCCCGCCGCCCGCCGCCGGCGCGGCCGGGCTTTTCTCGCTTTTCTCGCCGCGCCCGTGCAGCAGGGATTCGCGCGTCGTCCGCGCGACGAACAGCGCCAGCAGCGCGATCGGCAGCAGGCCCCAGAGCAGCCGGTTCAACTGCAGGGCCGGGGTCAGCGCCAGCAGCGCGGTGCTTTTCTCGTGCGGCGTCCACTGGTCGACGACCTGGTGCTCGGCCTCGGCAAAGCCCGAGGGATCGAGCACGGTGACCAGGAAGGGATCGGCGTGGCCTTCCTTGAAGACGATCATGGCGACCATCCAGAAGGCCATCAGCGCGGCGGCGACGGCGAAGGCGCCGCCGACGCTGCGGCTGCGCAGGGCGGCGATGAAGTACAGCGCGCCGGCGCCCGCCGCCAGCGGCAGCGTGAAGATCAGGAAGGCCCAGCCGAAGGCGGCCCACGGCGCGGCGGCCACCGAGCCGGGCGGCACGGCGCCGACGGCTTCGAGCAGGGGCGCGGCGAGGAAGCCGACGATCTGCGAGGTGCCGAGCAGCAGCGCGACGCCGAGCGCGCCGACGTAGCGCGCGGCGAGCAGTTGGCGCAGGGAGAGCGGCGCGGCGAGCACGATCTCGTGCAGTTGCGCGCTGCGGTCGCGCACGATGGGCTGGGCGAAGACCCAGGCCCAGGCGAAGAACAGGAAGAAGGCGTCGCCCGAGGTCATCAGATAGACCAGCCCCGGCGCGTTGCGCGGGATGTCCACCGCGCCCATGCTGCGCAGGTTGTCGGCGCTGGTCATCACCAGCAGGATGTAGCCGGTGAGGACGACGTAGATCAGCGGCAGCACGCCGCCCTTGATGCCGGCGCGGAATTCGTGCCAGGCCTCGCGCAGGAAGAAGCTCATTCACTCCTCCTCGTCACTGAGGCCGGCGGCGGCCAGCGCGACGTGGTAGGCGTCTTCCAGGCTGGCCGGATGCGGCGCGAAATCCGCGCCGGGCGAAGCGTCGGCGAGGACCACGGCGAGCGTGCCGGTGGGCACGGCGGTGAGCTGCACGGCCGCCGGCAGCGGCTCGCCGCGCGGCACGACGCGCGACCACAGGCGGCCGGCGAGTGCGTCGCTCAGCGCGGCCGGCGTGCCCTCGGCGACGATGCGGCCGCGCGCCAGGATGGCCAGGCGGCTGCACAGGTTCTCGACGTCCTCGACGATGTGCGTGGACAGGAGGACCACGGCCTCGGCGGCGACGTCGGCGAGCACGCGGTGGAAGCGGTTGCGCTCGGCCGGGTCGAGGCCGGCGGTCGGTTCGTCGACGATGAGCAGCCGCGGCGAGCCGATCAGCGCCATGGCGATGCCGAAGCGCCGCAGCATGCCGCCGGAGTAGGTGGCGACGGCGCGGTGGGCGGCGTCGGCGAGGTTCACGCGGTCGAGCAGCGCGTCGACCTCGGCGCGCCGGTCGGCGCGCTCGGTGCGGCCCTTCAGCCAGGCGAAGCGGTCGAGCAGGTCGCGGCCGGAGACGCCGGGGTAGGCGCCGATGGCCTGCGGCAGGTAGCCGAGGCGGCGGCGCAGGTGGTCGGGGTCGGCGAGTACGTCGACGTCGTCGAGCCGGATGCTGCCCGCGTCGGGCGCCTGCAGCGTGGCCAGCGTGCGCATCAGCGTGCTCTTGCCGGCGCCGTTCGGGCCGAGCAGGCCGTAGAGGCCGGGCGGGACGTTCAGGTCGATGCCGGCGAGCGCCTTGACGCCGTTGCCGTAGGTCTTGGTCAGACCGCGGATGGAGAGGCCGGAAGTGTCGGACATGGGCGGTGTGCTTTCGTGATCGTGAAGGGGGCGGGCGCCGGGGCGGCGCCGGACCGGGGACGGGGATGCGGCCGGCGCCGCGAGGGCCGGCCGGGGCTCAGCAGGTGCGGGCGTGCACGATGCACGGCGCGACGTTGCGCAGGCCGGGCACGCGGACCAGCCAGGGGAACAGCGCGGCGGGAAAGCCGCGCATGCGCCGGTAGGTGAGGATGCGGACTTCCGCGATGCCGGGGCACCACGCGCGCAGCAGCGGCTCGATGCGGTCGCGGCGGACGCCCCAGGGCATCGGCGGCGCCCGATAGTGGCCGGTCTTCCACAGCCCCTCGGGGCTGAGGGTCTTGCGCGAGAACCAGGGGGGAATGGTGTCGAACATCAGCTCGACGCCGGGGAAGCGTTCGCACAGCGTCGCCAGCAGCGTCCGCACCTCGTCCTCGGTGAAGTACATGAGCAGGCCCTGGGCGGTGACGAAGACGCCGTGCACGGGGTTGACCTCGTCCATCCACGACAGGTCGAGCGCGCTCCGGCGCAGGTGCCGGCAGCGTTCGCTCGGCGAGAGGAAGCGTTCGCGGACGTCGATGGCTTCCGGCACGTCGACGCACAGCCAGCGCACCCGGCCGTCGTCGCAGCGCTGGAACTGCGTTTCCAGTCCGCAGGCCAGCTCGACCACGGTGCCGCCGGGGTGGGCGGCGAGCCACGGTTTGAGCGCCTCGTCGAAGACCAGCGAGCGCATGGCGTGCGACGAATCCGGCCGGCCGAAGCTCTTCTCGTAGTCGTAGCGGATGGCGCGGTAGATGCGCACCGCGTCGTCGTCGCGCAGCCAGGCGTCTGCGCGCAGGGCCTCGCTGGCCCGGTTGTGCAGCGTCCACAGCATGGTTTCCGGGACGCCGCCCAGTTCGCAGGTCTGCCCTGTCATCGAAACACCTCCGGCACTCGTACGGGATAAGTGCCGGAGATGATAATAATTCCTATTATTTACGCTACCCGGATCGGGTCGGTCACGACCCCATTCGGTCGCCGGCGACGCGCCCCGGCCACAGCCGGACGATCAGTCCGGTGACGTAGCTGAACACCACCGGCACCACCAGCAGGCTGAGGAAGGTCGAGGTGACGAGGCCGCCGATGACGACGATGGCCATCGGCGCGCGGAAGCTCGGATCGGTGCCGAAGCCGACGGCGATCGGCAGCATGCCGGCGCCCATGGCCATGGTGGTCATGACGATCGGCCGGGCGCGCTTGCGGCAGGCGTCGAGCATGGCGGCGCGGCGGTCCAGCCCGGCGCGCATGGCGAGGATGGCGTAGTCGATGAGCAGGATCGAGTTCTTCGCCGCGATGCCCATCAGCATGATCAGGCCGATCATCGAGGGCATGGACAGCGCGGTGCCGGTGACGAAGAGGGCGAGGAAGGCGCCGGGCACCGAGAGCACGAGGGCGACGAGGATCGTCGCCGGCTGCACGAAGTCCTTGAACAGCAGCACCAGCACCACGTAGATGCAGAGCACGCCGGTGGCCATGGCCAGGCCGAAGCTGGCGAACAGCTCGGCCATGGCCTCGGCGTCGCCGACCGTGGTCTGCATGATGCCCGGCGGCAGGTTCTTCAGGCTGGGCAGCGCCAGCGTCGCCTTCTCCACCTCGCCCAGCGGCTGGCCGTTCAGCTCGATCTCGAAGTTGATGTTGCGCAGCCGGTCGTAGCGGTCGATCTCCGCCGGCCCGCCGGCGATCTCCAGCCGGGCGACGTTGCCCACCGCCACCGGGCCGCGTGCGCCGGGCACGGTCAGGCGGGCGAGCAGGTCGAGGTCCTGGCGCGCCGCCGGCGGCAGCTTGACGACGATCGGCACCTGGCGCTGCGAGAGGTTCAGCTTGGCCAGGCTCTGGTCGTAGTCGCCGGCGGTGGCGACGCGCAGGGTGTCGGCGAGGTCGGCCGAGGTGACGCCGAGGTCGGCCATGCGCGCGAAATCCGGCCGCACCACGAGTTCCGGCCGCACCAGGCTGGCGGTGGTGACGACGTTGCCGATGCCGGGGATGCCGCGCAGCTCGCGCTCCACCTGGCGGGCGTGGGCGGCGAGCTGATCGCCGTTCTCGCCGGCCAGCACCAGCACGTATTTTTCGTTGGCCGAGCCGAGGCCGACGCTGACGCGCGCGCCCGGCAGTTCCGCCAGCGCGGCGCGCAGCGCGCCCTCGACGGCCTGCTTGCTGACGCCGCCGCGCTCGCCGCGCGGCGTCAGGTTGAGGGTGAGCGTCGCCTTGCGCACCTCGGCCGCGCCGGCGACGAAGGGGTCGCCGCCGGCCCTGCCGCCGCCGACGGCGGTGTAGACCATCCTGACGTGGGGGTTCCGCTGCACGATGGCGCGCGCCCGCTCCGCCGTCGCCAGGCTCTCCTCGAAGGTGCTGCCCGGCGGCAGGGAAAGGTAGACCTGGGTCTGCGACAGGTCGTCCGGCGGGATGAAGCCGGCCGGCAGGTACGGCACCAGCGCGAAGGAGCCGGCGAAGAAGGCGGCGGCCGCGGCCAGCGTCGCCGGGCGGTGCGCGAGGCACCATTCGGCCCAGGACGTATAGATCGCCAGCCAGCGCGGCGCGTGCGCTGCGCGCGGCGGGCGCAGGCAGTAGGCGGCCATCATCGGCGTCAGCATGCGCGCCACGACCAGCGAGAAGAACACGGCGATGGCCGCGGTCCAGCCGAACTGGACGAAGAACTTGCCCGGAACGCCGCCCATGAAGGCGGTGGGCAGGAAGACGGCGATCAGGGTGAAGGTGGTGGCGATCACCGCCAGGCCGATCTCGTCGGCGGCTTCCATCGCCGCCTGCCGGGGGCTCTTGCCCTGGCCCAGGTGGCGCATGATGTTCTCGATCTCGACGATGGCGTCGTCCACCAGGATGCCGATCACCAGCGACATGGAGAGCAGGGTGACGACGTTCAGCGTGAAGCCGAGCAGATGCATGGCGGCGAAGGTGGGCACGATGGACAGCGGCAGGGCCGTGGCCGAGACCAGCGTGGCGCGCCAGTCGCGCAGGAACAGCCAGACCACCAGCACGGCCAGCAGCGCGCCCTCGGCGAGCAGCGACATCGACCCGCTGTAGTTGTCGAGCACCGGGTCGACGAAGTTGAAGGCTTCGACGATGTCGATGTCCGGATGCTCGGCGCGCAGCTTCTCCAGCGCCGCGCGCACCGCCTCGGCCACCGCCACTTCGCCGGCGCCGCGGCTCCTGACGATCTCGAAGCCGACCACCGGCCGGCCGTCGAGCAGGGCCGCGGAACGGCGTTCGGCGACCGTGTCGGCCACCGTCGCCATCTGGTCGAGGCGGACGCGGCGGCCGTCGGAAAGGGTGATGTCCAGCGCCGCCAGCTCCTCGGCGCTGCCCACGGTGGCGATGGCGCGCACCGCCTGCTCGGCGCCGCCGAGGTCGGCGCGGCCGCCGCCGGCCTCCTGTTGGATGCGCCGCAACTGGCGCGAGATGTCGGCCGCCGTCGCGTCCAGCGCCAGGAGCTTGGCCGGGTCGGGCTCGACGCGGATCTCCCGGCTCACCCCGCCGACCCGCGCCACCGCGCCGACGCCGCGCACGCCGAGCATGGCCTTGGCCACCTCGTGGTCGACGAACCAGGACAGGGCTTCCTCGTCCATGCGCGGCGAGGCCACGGTGTAGGTCAGGATCGGGCTGCCGGCGAGGTCGACCTTTTCCACCACCGGGTCCTTGAGGTCGCCGGGCAGGTCGGAGCGGATGCGCGCGACGGCGTCGCGCACGTCGTCCACCGCCTCCTGCGTCGGCTTTTCCAGGCGGAACTCGGCGGTGACGATGGCCGTGCCGTCGAGCACCTTGGTGTAGACGTGCTTGAGGCCCTGCACGGCGGCCACCGAGTTCTCGATCTTGCGCGCCACCTCGGTTTCCATCTGCGCCGGCGCGGCGCCGGGCAGGAGGGCGGTGACGCGCACCATGGGCAGGTCCACGTCCATGAACTGCTGGATTTCCATGGCGCGGAAGGAGACCAGCCCGGCCAGCGTCAAGAGCGCGAAGAACAGGATGGCTGGAATCGGGTTGCGGATCGACCAGGCGGAGACGTTCATGGCCGCTCGTCCGCCAGCCGCACGGCGTCGCCGTCGGCGAGGAAGCCGGCGCCGGCCGCCACCACCCGGTCCTGCGGCGCGACGCCGGCGAGGATCTCGACGCGGTCGCCCTGGAGGCGCCCCGGCGTCACCTTGGTCTGCGCCACGCGGCGCAGTTGGCCGGCTTCGCCGTCCGCCGCTTCCAGCCGGAACACGTAGGCGAAGCCTTCGCGCCGGACCACCGCCGACTGTGGCAGGCTCAGCGCCGGCGCGCGGCCGAGCTCGATCTCGCCGCGCGCGAACATGCCGGCGCGCAGCGGCCCCGGCGCCGGCAGGTCCACGTAGGCCAGCCCGTTGCGGGTGCGCGGGTCCACGCTCGGCGCGGCCAGCCGCACGCGGCCGGCGACGCGCTCGCCGTCCGGCCCGGCCAGCGTCGCCGCGGCGCCCGGCTGCACCTTGGCGAGATCTGCCGCCGGCACCTCGGCGCGCCATTCCACGCGGCCGCCGCGGATCAGGCGGAACAGCTCCTCGCCGCTGCGGGTCAGCGAGCCGACGGCGGCGGTGGCGGCCGAGATGACGCCGTCGTCCGGCGCCGTCACCGCGGTCTTCGCCATCCTCACCTCGGCCGCCGCCAGTCGCGCCCGCGCCGCGTCGAGGCGCGCGGCGGCGGTGTGCTCGGCGGTCTGGTACTGGCCGTGCAACTGGGCGCTGTAGAAACCCTTTTCCTTCAGCTCGCGGGCGCGGACGGCATTGCCGGCGGCCTCGGCCAGACCGGCTGCCAGTTCGGCCGCCGCCGCCCGCGCCGCGGCCAGCTCGCTGGCCACCGTGTCGCCGTCGATGCGGGCGAGCACTTCGCCCTTCTTCACCCGGTCGCCGACCTGGGCGCGCACCTCGACGATGCGGAAGTTGTCGATCTCGGCGCCGATCACCGCCTCCTGCCAGGCGACGACGCTGCCGTTGGCGGCCAGGGTGCGCGGCCAGTCGGCGGTTTCCGGCGCGGCGACGGTGACCGTCAGCGCCGGCCTGGCCGCGGCCGGCGGAGCAGCGGCCGCGTCGTCGCCGGGAGCGGCGCCGAAGGCGACGGCGAGAGCGCAGGCCGCGGCGATGGCCAGGGCGGGGACGATGCGGGTCGTGCGGCCGGTGCGGGCCAGCGGTGGCGGAATCCAGCGGAAGGAAGGCATGGCGGAGGTGTCTGCGGGTCGGGAACGGCCGGCCGCGGGTGCGGCCGGCGCGGGTCGGAGCGGATTGTAGCGGCTCGGCGTCGTCGCCGGGGGCCGTCGGGCCGCCGGCGCGGCCCGGACGGGTGGATTTCAGAACTGGTAGCGGACGCCGACGCCGACCCGGCGCGGTGCGCCGAAGGAAGCCATGGTCGCGGCTGCCGACGACATGAAGCCGGTGAGGTATTCCTCGTCCGTCAGGTTGCGGACGAAGGCATAGACGTCCCAGTCGGCGAAGCGGTAGCCGGCCTTGAGATCGACGGTGGTGTAGCCCTTTTCGCGCGCGAAGCCCTTGGCCGCGTCGTCGTAGAAGAAGACGCGCCCCTGGTTCCTGAGGTCGATGCGGGCGTAGCCGCCGCCCGGCGCCAGATAGGCGGCGCTCAGGCGCAGCGTGCGGGAGGGCGTGTTCTCGATGGTCTTGCCGTCGAAATCGTGCGTGCCGGCGTCGTAGTCGTCGTATTTGGCGCGGATCAGGCCGAGCGCGCCGCTCAGCTCCCAGTTTTTAGCCGGCAGCCAGGTCAGTTCGAGTTCGGCGCCCGTGGAATGGGCCTTCTTGGCGTTGCTGGTGGTGTACAGCGCGCCCTGCGCCTTGTAGATGTGGATGTCCTCGATGTCCATGTGGAAGAGGTTGGCGGCCAGCGTGAAATCGCCGCTGCGCCCCTTGATGCCGATTTCGTAGTTGTCGGAAATCTGCGGCTTGAAGCGGTTGTCCGCGACCACGCCGCCGCTGGAGAAGTAGTTGTAGCCGCCGGGCATGTAGCCCTTGGAATACGAGGCATAGGCCGTCCAGTTCTGGTTGAGCGCGTAGCTCAGCGCGGCTTTGGGCAGGAAGGCGTTCCAGGTTTTCTTGTCCGTCAGGCTGTACATCGCCGGCCATGCCATGCCCACCGGCTGGTAATAGGTGTCGACCTCGAAGTCCTTCTTGATGGTCTGCCAGCGGCCACCCAGCGTCAGTTCGGCCTTGCCGAACGGATAGATGATCTGCCCGAACAGCGCGCGGGTGCTGGTGTCGGTCACCGAATCGGCGTTCATCTCGAAATTGCCGAGGTAGGTGAAGGTGGCGGGGTCGAAATTGGGGAACTGCATGCCGTAAGGCCCCTGCTTGTATTCTTCCTTCTCGAAATACAGGCCCGCCACCCAGCGCAGGCCCTCGGTGGCGCTGCTCGACAGCCGGATTTCCTGCGACCAGTTTTCCGTTTCCGTCTGGTTGAACTGGATCAGTCCGGCATAGAGCGGATTGGCCATGAAGTCGGCGTCGTAGACGCCGTCCAGACTGAAGGTCTTGTGCGCGGTCACTGCGTCCAGCGTCACCGCGCCCAGGCGCCAGGTCAGGTTCAGGCTCTGGGCGTCGGTGTCGCCTCTCTCCTTGGGCGCGACGTCGAAACTGGCTTTTTCCGCCGCGCGGCGCGAGAAACTCCCGATCGGCGTGCCGCCCGGCGCGGCTATCGCGCCTTCATACCAGCGCGAGGTATAGCGATCCTGCGAGAAGGAAAACCGGGCGTCGAGGTCGCGCGTGGGCGTCCACAGGAAAAACGCGCCCAGCTTGCCGCTGTGTTCGGCCGCCGCGTCCTTCTTCATGCCCGGCCAGGTGTTTTCGATCCAGCCGTCGTCGCTTTTGTACTGGCCGTTGATGCCCGCAAACAGCATGTCCTTCGCCAGGGTGCCGCTGGTGTTGAAGGTGACGAAGCGGCCGTCGTCCTCGGCCAGTTCCACGCCCACCGCGCCGCGCCACTCGTCTCCCGGCTTCTTCGTGACGATGTTGATGACCCCGCCGATGGCGTCCTTGCCGTACAGCGAACCCTGCGGGCCGCGCAGCACCTCGACGCGCTCGACGTTGGCCAGCGAGGGATCGAAGTCGTAGCGGTTGGAGTAGGGAACGCCGTCGATGTAGACGACGACGGGATTGTTGTTGGTGAACATCGAGTTGTTTATGCCCCGGAAGCTGGCGCTGGTGCCGTGGCCGAACTTGTTGGCGGACATGTTCGGAATCTCGTGGATCAGGTCGGCGATCCGGGTGATGCCTTTCTCTTCCAGCGTCGCGCCGTCGATGACGGTGATCGCCTGCGGCACGGACTGGAAATCCTGCTCGATCTTGTTGGCGGTGACGGTCACGGAGGACAGGGCCCTGGCCTGATCGTCGGCGGCATGGGCGCCGGCAAGGGGGATTAGCGGGATGGCCGCGGCCAGGGCGCGCAGCTTGAACCGGGTGCGGGTTTTCTTGTTCATGGCGGGTTTCCGAAAAAGCATGGAGAGTGTCGGCGGCCGGCGCTTGCGGCCGCCCCGGTGTGCGCACGTGCGATGCCCTGTCGTCGAAGTCCCCCCGGCACCTTGCGGAATGTGAGCGCGGTGGATGATAATTATTCCCATTTGTTCCGCCACCCGAATCGGGTCGATCACGACCCGATTCGGTCATCGGACCGGCAGGGGGACGCGCATGTCATCGACCATCGGAACGGATTCTTCCGCGGAAATCGCGGCGTCGGAGCTGATCGCCGACGTCTCGCGCCTCGTCCGCGGGCCGGGCGACGAATCCCGGCTGACGCAGGTGGCGCTGCAGGACGGCGTCGAGCTGCTGCTCTGGCGCGGCCACTTCGCGCAGCCCCTGGAGACGTGCCTGCGCGACGACAGCGACCGCGTCCATTTCACCTATGTGCTGGAGGGCAAGGCGGCGTGCGAGATCCGTCGGCACTGCCGCTGCCAGCTCTGGGAAGCCGGTGCGGCGGCCGGCATCATCCATTTCGGGCCGGAGCGCCGCGGCCGCTTCCTGCAGCAGGGCAGCTACGCCAGCGTCGCGGTGATGATGCGGCCGGACGTGTTCGCGGCCTGGGGCGATGCGGTCGACCCGGAGCTGCGCCGTTCGGTGCGCGACGGCTGGTGCTTCGCCGGCGATTGCCGCGGCGCCGAGCTGCACGCGACGGCGCAGTTGCTCTGCCGCGCCCTGCCGGAGGCTTCGGAGCGCAATCGCATGTGGCTGAAGGGGCAGGGTCTGGCGCTGTGCGGGCTGCTGCTGGAAAGCCGGTCGGCGCCGACGCAGCGGGTCGGCGTCGCCGACCGGGCGAAGCTGCTGCGCGCCCGCGACCTGCTGCTCGCCGATCTCTCGCTGGCGCCGACCCTGACCGAACTGGCGGCGTACAGCGGTCTCAGCCTGCTCAAGCTCAAGCGCGGCTTCCGGGCGCTGTTCGGCAACAGCGTCTACGGGCTGTTCATGCAGGAACGTATGCACGAGGCCCGCCGGCGCCTGCTGAGCGGCGCCGGCTCCGTGACCGAGGTGGCGACCGACCTCGGCTATGCGAACGTCAGCCACTTCGCGGCGGCGTTCCGCAAGCGGTTCGGTGTTAATCCGGCGTCGCTGAAGTGAGCCGGCGGCTGCCGCGGGTTGCGATAGCGGAAAACGATGGCTGTGCTCAGGATGCTGTCGAGGATTGGAACGAGCATGGGTATGCTGGAGCCGGCGGCTCCGTGCATGATTCAGTGTGTTGTAGGACGGAATACCAACTGTTCTACCGCATTGGCACCTTGGCGACGTGGTGTTTTAGTGAAGAAATTTTCTACTGAGTGGATACCTGCTTTGGCTGGCAGTACTGCCAGGAATTTGCCTGACAGCCCCGTATCAGTTTTCTTCCCGCGTGTTTGCCACATACTCAGGAACTGCTCGCGGCTGTAGGTACGATTGCCAAGGCTCGGGTCGGCCAACCATACTGCCTCGTTACTGATGCCGCGCAGTACGGAAAAGTGATCGTCTTGGCGATGGTTTACATAGACAACGACAGGTATCTTGAGCTTGCTCAATTGCGCCCAACTGGCGGCAAACCCTTGGGCTTTGAAGCCGAACTGCGGCAGGGCACGCGCCATGTCGTCGAAACTGGCGCGGCCGTCGCCTTTGTCCATGGCCTTGAGCAAGGCCTCCTCGGTTACATCCTGACCATAGTAGGCATTGAGCAAGGTGGCCAGCGACGCCGCGCCGCAGGAGTAGTCAAGGTCTTGCTTGACGATGCGCGCATCGCGCAGGGTCTTCCAGCTCTTGATCGCCACCTGAAATGTGGCGCTGTGGGTGACAACCCATGCACTCTCGCCGACGCTGCCTTCAGCGGCGTGGGCGCTATGTCCCAGAATGATTGGCAAGATCGCAGCAAGCAGTACGGGAGCCCACTTACTCACCTTACCCCCAGCGGTGCGCCGGATTCCGAGATCGGAACCACGCCCAGCACGGCCATGACGATACCGCCCAAGGCAAATATGACACCAGAGGTAAGCATTGCGGGAATCAGGCCGATAATGATGCCAGCTATGCTATAGCCGAGGCTCGCCTTCGGAATCGCCCCGGATAGGGCATTACCTCCGACCCACACTGCGTATAGCCAAAGCGGCAGGGTCAGCAGTGGCGTCACTCCCAAGGCCACTGTGCCTATGCCGAGGAAATTTGCCACCAGCCAGGAAGCCGCCAACAGGTTGAACAGATCGCCTTGTCCATTCCAACGGGCGCTGCGCTTCATCCACCAGCGAAGGATGCCCATGGTGACGAGGAAAACTGCCCACACCGACAGTACCGTTACCGGGATGAGTAACCATAGTGGCATGGTGGGCATTTCAGTAGCACCCACTCTCATGATGGAACCAAAGCCGCCTAGAAAACCAATTAGCGTGATAGCCAGTGCAGATTGCCAACGTGGAAATGTGAATCGTTCGAAAGGCTGTTGTCGGAGTGTGAATAGTGAAAATGCAGTTGTAAGCATGGGTTGTTCCTTTGTAAAAGGAGGCTAATCTGACAAAATCGGCTCCTGTCTATTGGCCCGGTTCAATGGGCGAGCAAGATGATCACGGCCGACACGAAGTAACCAAGCTAGTGAGGTAGTGATTGGTATCGACTCAAGAACTGAATGAATGGCTGTCAGGCAGTGCGTATTATTTTGCCCTCCGCATTGCCCATCAATACCAATCCAGCACCCAACCCAGAAACCCGAGGCCTAGAATCGTGATTTCTGCTACGGTTAGCCAGAATATCGTGTTGCCCATGGGGCCATCGCTAGTCTTTTCGGCTCTGTTGTTATTGAATTTTTTCATAACCTGACTCCAGTTACAGGCAGGCAGGGGATCCCCTGCCTGCTACTGCCGTTGCTATCAATCACTAATCTTGGCTTCTATTTGTAAAGAATGGAATTAATCGTGGACCCAAGCCGAGGTGCTGCGTTGTATCCCCACATGGCGGCTGCAGTCATCTGTGGTCCATACAGGTAGAAAAGCCAAACCCAAGCTCCTTCTGTTTCTTTCATTTCATCGGTAGACAGCGTGGCCAGTTGCATGTGCTTGTCTGAGGCTTCGAATAGCGTATACACGTCTGCTTGGGTGAAGCTGGGAGTGAGCTGGCCAGATGCTTGGAGTTTTCCATCGCTGGCATATGCCTGTGTAGATATAATGCTGCCGGTAGCCGCCAAGACGAAAAAGATGTGTTTCAATGACATGATGTGGACTCCTTGTGTTTCACCAAAACAACAATAAAGCCTCGATAGGCTCCGAGGCACCTTTTGGCGGTGCGCTACCACCGCCAAATTTTGCGCGGATCGGGCTTGTTGCCCGTTCCGCCCATTTTTTTCTCGCCTGACGGCCTTGAATATGCTCAGAATGTATAAAGCCAGTTCATTCTGAACTCCGTCCCATTACTACCTGAGGTATTGGCCTTAAAGGTTGCATTGAGGGTGTTGCCTTTGTCGAAGCCGTATCCCGCACCAAGGATCAGATCTGTTGCTGTACGGGCAATACTCAGGGCTTTGCCGTCAATTTTGTCGGCCGTGCGTCGTGTCCACTGAATTCCTGTGGTGAGTGTTACTCGGTCGTTTACCGCGAAGCCAACCAAAGGGTTGATGAGGATCAGGTTGCTTGGTTGGTAATCCATGTCGCCGTCCTTACGGCGCTGGTTGAAACGATAGCCAGCAGTCAGTGAGAAAACGATAGGGTCGATGGCTTTGTATGTGGTTATTCCCAGCATGGCGGATTTGAAGCTTATGCTGTCGCTGCGGTGTTTTTCGCTCAAGGCGATTTCGGTAAAACCCAGTAGCGCGGGTGTGTGATCATCCTCCTTGAACTGGTAGTTGATGCCTATCCAGGCATCGGCGAAGCGGGAATCGCTGTTCGATGACGTGCCCGAGACGCCGCTGCTACGCTGGCGGGATGATAGGCCGCTCAATCGCGCATATACCTCGGCCTTGGCGGCAAGCCCGTAACGCAGCCCCAGTGTTCCTACGAAAGCATCGCTGTTGCCGATGCTTTCGCCGATTGCCGTCGGTAAGGTAACAAAGGAGGTCGGGCCGGTTTGTACGGTGATGGGGGTGCCAATGGAAATACCCTCCCGGTCCACATTGGCGTAGGCAAAAGACAGATCGAGCTTGATTTTGCCTTTGTCGGTCATGAGATTCTCGACAGTGAGCGGCAAGTCGGCCCAAACCTGTGTAACTGCCACCAAGAGGAAGGCAGGAATAAAGCAATGAGTTCGCATGAAATTCCTTGTGTACAGCACGACTTTTCACCGCGGAGTGTTTGTCTAGCTGGCTACTTTTGTTGAAGTTTTCGTTTTTCAGCCCTTTTATATGGCGAATGATTTTTGAATTTTCGAACGATTCGCTCTAGGTTTTATGACGTTGTTCAATGCAATACGGCTTAATGATAATTGTTCCTGTTTGCTCAGCTACCCGAATCGGTTCGGTTAGCACCCGATTCGGTATCCGTGTCGGAGGAATGGGCATGGCGCCATCCTTCCCGGGCCGAAATGCTGCGATCGGTTCCGGTAGCAGGGCAGCTACGTGAGCGTGTCGGTGAACATGTGGCCGGATGTGTTCGCGGTCTGGGGCGATGTGGTCGCCCCGGAACTGTGCCGTTCGGTGCGCGACGGCTAGTTGTGCTTCGCCGGGGATTGCTGTGGCGCCGAGCTGTATGCAACGGTGCAGTCGCTCAGCCGCACCCTGCCGGAGGCACCGGAGCGCAATCGCATGTGGTTGAGACTGAAGGGGCTGGGCCTAGCGCTGGCGGCTTTACGGCTGTTCATGCAGGAGCGCATGCACGAGGCCCGCCGGCGCCTGCTGAGCGGCGCCGGCTCCGTCACCGAGGTGGCAACCGACCTCGGCTATGCGAACGTCAGCCACTTCGCGGCGGCGTTCCGCAAGCGCTTCGGCGTCAATCCTGCGTCGCTGAAGTGATCCGGCGGCTGCCGCGGGTGCGGCGGCAGGAGGCGGCGACCGTGCCCGGCAGGATGCTGTCGGCCAGGGATCAGCGCCGGAGAAAATCCAGGCAGCCGGTGGGCGATACGATGGCGCTGCCGGGACGCGGGTTTTCCAGCAGCAGCCGATCCCCGCTCACCAGCACCGCGGCAAGTTCGCTGGCCAGCAAGGCCCACAGATGATCGTCCCCCGGATCGGATGCGGCATGGGTGGCATCGTTCGCGGGTTCTCGCCAAACGGCGTTGGCGGTGATCTCGGTCAGCAGCGTGTCGACTTCGGCTTCATCGAGACCGTGGGCGCGGCAAAGTTTCGGGCGGAGCAACACGGCGCGGTATTCCGCAAGCAGCGCCGGAGAAAGCAGGCAAGGCAGGCCCCGTCCAGCATGGCATCGAGAATGCGCGCCGTGGGGCTGGCGGCGTCGCCCGTGAGCAGGCCGGCGACAAGGACGTTGGTATCGATGATGAAAAGATGCGGCTTCATCTGCCGCGCGCCGCGCGCGTTTCTGCGACGGAGAGATCGAGCGCCTCCTCGTCTGGCAGTCGTGCACGGCTGCGCGCCCGGGCGACCAGTTGCCGCGCGCTGTCCATGGGCTTGATGCCCCGCAGCAGCAGGCTTTCCTCGATGATCCGGGCAATCGGGCGCCCCTGCCGTGCCGCAGTTTCTTTCAGCGCCCGATGGAGGGAATCTTCCAGCGTGATCGTGAGCCGGCTCATGGCAGTCTCCTTGCGATATTGCGGCTTTCAACTTAGTAGCACGAGAGCACCAATACACCAAATCATTGCAGGATGACCTGTCAGAACATGTGCGAGACGCCGAGCCCGAGCGACCTGCCGCGCCCGGGCATGCCGATCCGCGCGTCGGAGCCGCCGGGGAAGTACGGGGCGATGTAGTAGCCGTACAGGTCGTATTGCTTGTCGAGCAGGTTGTCGGCCCAGACGTAGACCTCGGTGCCGCCTTCCCGGATGCCCAGGCGGAAGTCGAGCTTGTTGTAGGCCGCGAGGTCGAAGGTGTTCTGCGGGTCGGCCGCGCGCCGGCCGACGTAGCGGTTGGTCAGCCGGGCGTCGAGCACCGGGCTGCGCATGCCGAGCATGGGCGCGACGGCGCTGCGGTAGCTGACCGTCAGGCTGCCGCCCCAGCGCGGCGCCTCGGGAACGTCGTTGCCCTTGCGGGCGGTGCCGGCCGGCCCGTCGCCGCTGACGATCCGGGCCCGGGTGTAGGCCAGCCCGCCGGACAGCGACCAGCCGCCGCCGATCCGCCACTGCGCCTCGATTTCCAGGCCGCGGCTCTCGGTGTCGCGGTTCTCCTTGTCGGTGGCCATGGTCTGCGGGTTGAAGGCCAGCAGGTGGTCGTCCTCGACGCGGTTGAGGAACAGCGCGGCGTTGAGGCCGAGGCGCTGGTCGGCGCTCTCGTACTTGACGCCGGCCTCGTAGCTGTCGACCTTGGCCGGCCGGTAGGGCGCGTCCTCGGCGCCGGCGGTGAAGTTGATGCCCTCGTCGTCGAAGCCGCCGGTCTTGTAGCCGCGCGCGTAGACGCCGTAGAGGTTGGTCTGCGGGTTCAGCGCGTGGCTGAGGGCGAGCCGGCCGGTGGCGTAGTCGTCGGAGAGCCTTTGCGAATCCCAGGCTTCCCGGATCGGGCTGGCGTTGGTCGGGTCGGCCAGCCAGTGGGCCTTGTAGGTCTTCCGTTCCCAGGTGTAGCGGCCGCCCAGCGTCAGCTTCGTGGCGCGGGCTACGGGCAGGGTGACTTCCCCGAACAGGGCGCGGGATTTCGTCGTGAATTTTCGCCGGGCGTCGGAGGCCGTGGGATTGTCCGGGTAGAAGGTGTCGTAGGAGTCGAAGCGGTCCAGCGAGCGGTCGGAATCGAGGAAGTTGCCGCCGACGACCCAGAACGTTTCGGCGCCGGGGAGGGACGACAGGCGCAGCTCGTGGTTGCCGACCTTTTCCTTGGTCAGGCTGTTCCACATCGCGTCGGGTTCGAAGCCGAGCAGGCGGGTGTAGGTCCGGCCCTCGTAGATGGGCGTGGTGCTGCGGTGGTTCGTCCGCGCGTAGCCGGTGAGGAGGGTCATTTCGGTACGCTCGAAGCGGTGCGTCAGCTCGGCGTTGTAGCGGTCGACGGCGCGGCGGTTCGCCTCGCTGCCGGGCGGGATGCTGCTGTGCGGCTCGCTGCCGTAGGGATGCAGGGTGTAGATCCAGTCGCGGTCCTTCTGGACCTCGCGGCCGGCGCTGAAATTCAGGCGGGTGGCGGGGGCGACGTCCCACTGCAGGCTGGCGCGGGCGCTGAGTTCGCGCGGCTCGGCCAGCGGGTCGCCGTCGCGGTCGTTGCGGATGTAGCTGTCCATGCCGCTGCCGCGGATCGCCAGGCGCGCCGCCACGGTGTCGGAGAGCGGCCCGCTGATCACGCCTTCGAGCAGGCGCTGGCGGTCTTCGCCGATTTCCGCCCGCACCTGTCCTTCCAGCCAGCGCGTCGGCCGGCGGGTGACGATGTTGACCGCCCCGGCCTCGGAGTTGCGCCCGAACAGGGTGCCCTGCGGGCCTTTCAGGACCTCCACGCGCTCGACGTCGAGGACGTTGAGCGTGGCGTTCGACGCCGACATGGGCATGCCGTCGACGTTGATGACGACGGAGGTGTCGTCGCCGCTGACCTTCTGCAGCGCGCCGACGCCGCGCATCCGCAGCGTGGTGTTGGCGGTGCCCATATTCACGACGAAATCGAGCGAGGGAACCTGCCGCAGCACGTCCTCCAGGCTGTGCAGCCGGCGCGCCTCGGCCTCGTCGCCGCCGATCGTGGAGATGCTGAAGGGAAGATCACGGGCCAGCTCTTCCGAGCGCCGGGCGGTGACGGTCACCGGGCGGAGCTCCTGTTCGTCGGCGGCGCGGGCGCCGGCCGGCGCGGCATCGGCGGCGGCGACGGCGGCCGGCGCGAAGGCAAGAAGCAGGGCGGCGTACAGCGTGCCTCCGGCGAAGGGCGCGGGCTTTCCGGCGCGGCGTCCGTGGGGTCTGGCGGTTTGCGGCATGGTCTTTTCCGAAAGGGTGGGTTTGTCAGGTCGTGCCGCTGTCGATGATAATAATTCTTGTTTTTGGCTCTACCCGGATCGATGCCGGCAGTGTCCGATTCGGTTTTTTTCGAGGAGCGCAGGATGAGCGAAGGGCTTGCCGGCACGGCCGGAGAAATGCTGGCGTCGGCGCTGCTGTTCGATGCGTCGGCCCTCAACGCGCGGCCCGGCGACCGCTGCCGTCTGAAGACCGTGCCGATCCAGGACGGCGTCGAGCTGCAGCTATGGGAAGGCTCTTTCGCCGCGCCGTGGCAGATGAGCATCCTCGACGACAGCGAGCGCATCCACTTCACCTGGGTCGTCGAGGGCTCGGCCCGGATGGAACTGGGCGGCGGGCGGCTCGCCGGCGAGCGCGAGGCCGTCTCCGGCGCCGGCGTGATCCATTCCTGCCCCGGCGAGAAGGGCCGGTTCCGGCAGCACGGGGACTATTCGAGCGTCGTCGTCATGGTCCGGCCGGACGTGCTGCTCGGCTGGAGCGAGGTGGCGGCGACCGAACTGCAGGAGACGGTGCGCCGGGGCCGGTGCTACGTCGATGGGGTCAGGGGGGCCGAGCTGCAGGCCGCCGCCTGGCATCTGCATCGCGCGCTGGGCGCGACGGACGGGGCGGACCGCAACAGCCTGGAACTCCAGGCGCGGGGCCTGAGCTTCGTGGCCGCGTTCCTGGAAGGGGCCAATTTCCCGCTGGCGGCATCCCTGTCCGGCGCCGAGAAGATCCGCCTGAAACGGGCGCGCGACATCCTGCTCGCCAACCTGGCCAAGGCGCCGACCCTGGCCGCGCTGGCCGCCGCCAGCGGCCTCAGCCTGATCCGCCTGAAGCGCGGCTTCCGCGCGCTGTTCGGCAACAGCGTCTACGGGCTGTTCATGCGGGAACGCATGCACGAGGCCCGCCGCCGCCTGTGCCGCGGCGAAGCGGTGATCCGGGTCGCCGCCGATCTCGGCTATACCAACGCCAGCCATTTCGCCGCCGCGTTCCGCAAGCAGTTCGGCGTCAATCCGGCGGTACTGAAGCGCGGGCGGAACTGATCAGCGCAGGCCGTCGCGGAAGCGCGCCGGCGACTGGCCGTAGCGGCGGCGGAAATGCCGCGCCAGGTGGCTGCCGCTGGCAAAGCCGCAGCGGCCGGCGATCTCGCCGATGCCGTCCTCGGTCTGCCGCAGCAGCCGGGCCGCTTCCGCCAGCCGGCAATGGATCACGTAGGCATAGACGCTTTCGCCGAACAGGGCGGGGAAGGCTTCCTTCAGCAGGCGCGCGCCGATGCCGGCGGCCTCGGCGATGCCGGCGACCTGCAGGGGCTGGCGCGCATTCCGTTCGATGAAGCCGCGGGCGGCGAGCAGGGCGCGGCGCTGCCGGGCGGAAAGCCGGAGGGCGCCGGCCGGCAGCGCCGCGGCGTCGGCCAGGGGCGGCGTGCGCAGGCCGAGCAGGACCCGGTGCAGCATCTGCAGGGCGGTGCATTCGACCTGCAGCGCGTCGAGCGGGTCGACGGGCAGGCCGGCGTCGATCAGCGACTCGGTCTGCGCGCGCTGGGCGGCGTCCATGGGCAGGCGCGCCACCCAGGCCCGCGCCCTGGGGTGGGGGAAGAGCGCCAGGCCGCCGTGGGCGACCGGCGGCTGGCCTTCGGCCAGCAGGCGCAGATGCGAGCGGAATTGCAGGATCGCCGCCCGGAAGCGCGTGTGGGCGGGAATGAAGTCGATGCCGTCGAAGCGTTCCCAGGACCAGCTCAGATAGCAGTGGCCGCCGGCGAAGGGGCAGGGCGCGGTCTGTCCCGGCTGGCTGCCCATGGCGAAATAGCCGTCCCCTTCGGCCACCAGCGCGAGCGAGAGATGGGGGCCGACGCGCGTGCGCATGGCGATTTCGCCCTGCGTTTCGCCATCGACCACGGCCAGCCGCAGGCTGTCGCCGATCGCGCCGAAGCGGATGCCGCTCAGGGCGAAGTGGGAACTCACCGCCGGCGCGTCGCCGGCCAGCGGATTGGGCTGCATGGCCGGTCTCGGCAGGGGCGTGGCAATCGGCTTGGCCATGGCGCGGCGGTGTCCGGTGCGGTGGAAATGAGAATTCTTATTATATATACGGATCATGCTCCGATCCGGCGGATCGTGCTCCCGGCCGCGCCGGCTGCCGCCCTAAGCTGCGCCCGACCGCATTTCATCCGCCAGGAGCCATTGCCATGAATCCCGTTTCCCGCTGCCTTGCCGCCGCGTTCGCCTGTGCCGCCTGCCAGGCGCTCGCCGCCGATCCGGAGACGACGCTCGGCGACGTCGAGGTCACCGCCAACAAGCGCCAGCAGGCGAGTTTCGACGTTGCCGCCGGCGTCAGCGTGCGCACCGGCGAGGCCCTCGAACGGGCCGGCGTCGAGGCCACGGACCGGCTCGACGCCGCCTTCCCCGAACTGGCCTCGATGGGTCGCAGCAGCCGCGTCTACAACAACATGACCGTGCGCGGCATCGGTTCCGCCGATTTCTACGGGCCGGCCGTGGCGCTGTACGTGGACGGCGTGCCGCAACTGCCCCACGCCTATGCCCAGTCGCTGCTCGACGTGGACCGCGTCGAACTGCTGAAGGGGCCGCAGGGCGCGATCTACGGGCGCGGCGCCCTGGGCGGCGTGATCAACGTCGAAAGCCGGCGGCCCGGCAGCCAGGCCACCGGCTGGACGAACGTCCAGTTCCACGACGGCGGCCACCGCCTGACGGCGGGCGCCGACAGCGGCTTCGGTCCCTCGGGCCTGGCCATCCAGGCCAGCCTGACGGACCAGCGCGACGGCGGTTCGCTGGACGATCCCGGCCGCGGCATGCGCGACGTGGACGACCGCCGGACCACCGGCGGCCGGCTGGCCCTGCACTACCTCGCGCCCGCCGTGCCCCTGGAGCTGCGCCTGCGCGCGGGCAGCGAACGCTACCGCTCGCACGAGGAGTACTACGTTCCCTTCTCGCCCCTGTCGCGCAGTGCGGTGCTGCCCGTGGCCACGCGCCCGTCGCTGACGCGCACGGTGGACGACGCGGCGCTGGATCTGCGCTACGAGATCGACGAACGCTGGTCCTTCGCCGGCGTGCTGGCGCGGCAGAAGGTGGACCTCGAGCGGACCATCGGCACCTACGGCATGGAGACGCCCGAGCAGCAGCGCAGCGATTTCGTCGAACTGCGCTTCGCCTACCGCGGCGCCGGCGTCGATGCCCTGTTCGGCCTTTCTTCCCAGCGGCTGGGCTTCGACCGCCAGGTCGGCAGCTTCGCCTGGGGGCCGATGACGATGGGCGCCGCCCGTTCGGAGAACGACGTCCTGCACCGGGCGGTGTTCGCCGACGGCGCCTGGCGCTTCGCCGAACGCTGGGAGCTGGGCGCCGGCCTGCGCTGGGCCAGCGAGCGGGCGGAGGTGGACATGCAGCGCAGCGGCGGCACGCCGGGCACCGACGTTACCTACGCCAACGACCGGCGCTTCACGGCCGTCACGCCGCGGCTGGCGCTGGCCTTCCTGCCCGATGCGCAGCAGCGTTTCTTCGCCGGCGTCGGCCGTGGCTTCAAGCCTGGCGGCTTCAACAAGGCGGGCAGCGGCACGGCGGATTCGATTCCCTACGATTCCGAGACCTCCACCAGCGTCGAGGCCGGCTGGAAATGGCGCAGTGCCGACGCGCGGCAGCGGGTGGAATTGACCCTCTATCGCATCGACAGCGAGAAGGTGCAGGGCTGGGTCGGCCCCCTCGGCCTGCAGACCCTGTCCAATCTCGGCGACGGGCGCAGCCGGGGCGTCGAATTCCAATGGAGCGCCCGCATCGACGAGCGGCACGAACTGACGCTGGCCGGCATGGTGAACGACAGCCGCTACCGGAGCGGCCCGCACGACGGCAAGCGCGTCGCCTACGCGCCGCGCCACAGCCTGAGCCTGGCCTGGAATGCGCGCCTGGGCGAGGGTGGCCGCTGGCGGCCGGGCGTCAGCCTGCGCCGGATCGGCGCGCATCATTTCGATCCGGACAATACCCTGCGCCAGGGTGCCTATACCGTGGCCGATGCCCAGCTCATGCGGGAGGTCGCCAGGGATACCGAGACCGGTCTCTACGGCAGGAACCTTGCGGACACGGAATATCGCGTCTATGCGGACAGCATCGGCGCCCAGCTCGGCGCCGGGCGCGAGGTCGGCGTCAAGCTGACCAGCCGCTTCTGAGCGCCGCCGTGGCAATGCCGGCCGTTTCGCGCGGGCGCGGCCCCGTCCTGGGCCGCGCCTGGCATCGCGCCCTGGCCTGGACGCTGGGCTTCGTCTTCATCCTGCAGGGCCTGAGCGGCAGCCTGCTGGTCGTCGCGCCGACGCTGGACGAGTGGCTGAACCCCGCCATCGCCGCGGCCGCGGGCAGCGAGGAGGCGCTGCTGCGCGCCGCCGACCGGCTGGAACGGGAGCGTCCGGACGGCATCGGCATGGGCGTGCAGCGGGAAGGCGGCGACGGCAAGCTGCTGATCGCCTTCTGGCCGACGCCCGATCCGCACGTGCCGGGCGAGCGGCTCTACTGGCTCGCCCGCCTGCATCCGGACAGCGGCGAAAGTCTCGTCGAGCGTCCCTACGGGGCATGGCCGCAGGGACGCCTCGAACTGTTCGCCTTCGTGCATGCCATCCACACCAACCTGACCCTCGGCGCCATCGGCAAGTTCTTCCAGATCGGCGCCGCCGTCCTGCTCCTCCTCCTGCTGTGGAGCGGCGTGCGGACCTGGCTGGCGCGCCGCCGCGCGCTGCGCGGCAAGCCCGCCGATCGCATCCGCGACACCCGGTCCGGGCGCCTGCACCGCGGTCTCGGACTGGGAGCGGCCGCCATCCTCGCCCTGCTGCTGGCGAGCGGGATCGCCCTGCAGTTCGAGACCGTGCTCGACCGCTCCTTCGCCCTGCGCTCCGAGGATGCGGGAGAGCGGCGCCTGAGCCTGCGGCAGGCCTGGCAGGCGGCCAAGGCGCACTATCCGGACAGCCGGACGCGCCTGGTCATGGCGCCCTTCGTGCCGGGCGGCGCCTTCCGCGTGGATCTCATCCCGACGACCGGCCCGCGGGCGGGGGAAACCCAGGAACTGTTTCTGGACGCCCGTTCCGGGCAACTGCTGGCGGTGCGCAACGACGGCAGCCGGCGCGGCGCCGACGGCCTGGTCGCGCTGCTCGAACCGATCCACGGCGGTTCGCTGCTCGGCGCGGTCGGCGAACTGCTCGCCTTCCTGGCCGGCCTGGTGCCGGCGGCCATGCTGCTGAGCGGCTATCTCAATCGTCGCGCCTGGGGGGCCGGTGCGCCGGGGCTGCGTCGTCGATGACGCGGGCGGGGCTGAAGACCGGAAGGGCTATCTGCCCGGCTTCGCGCCCGTCTCTCCCAGTAGGCCGCCGGCTTCCCGCTCGTCGAGTTCCAGCTTGGGCGTGGCTTTCCTGAGGCGCTTCTCGACCGCCTTGATGTGCTCGGCGACGGGAATGTCTTCCGGCGGGGTGCCGCCGATGCGCTCGATGGCGTCGCGCACTTCCTTGCCCACCTGTTCGTGGGTCCGGATCGCCCGCGCCTGGTTGCGCACGCCGTCGCGGGCGAGCTTGTCGCGGGTCTGGGTCATGCGGAACTGGTTGGCGGCGAGTTCCGTGGCGTTCATGCGGTCGAGCAGCTTGTCCTTTTCCGGGATGCTCTTGCGCCGCTTGATGGCATCGCTCCCCAGTCCGCCGTAGAGGCCCTTGTAGCCGGCGTCGTGGAAGACGCCGAACATCCGGCTCTGCACGCCGGCATCCTGCGCGGCGCCGGAGAGGGCCTTGAATTCCTCGGCCGTCTGCTTGCGCAGTTCCAGCCGCTCCATGTCGGCGGCGGCCTGATCGTTCAGCTCCTGCCGGCGGGTCTGGACGGCGAAATACTTCTGGGCCTGGGCGATCTCGGGCTTGCGCGGGTCGCCGTTCTGGGCGATGAGATAGCAGGCAAAGCGGGAAAGGTGGTAATCCTCGACGGCTCTTTGGCTGCCCGATCCGAGGTCGACCATTTTGCCGGCGCCGGCAAAATGGTAGTCGGGGCGATTTCCCGATTGTTCACAAGAGGTTACCGCCCGTTCGACGGCCTGTTCGAAGCGCCGCCACTGGCTGTAGCCGAGGAGATTTTGCAGGTCGCGGGCGCTCCAGTATTCGGCGCCATGCTCGTTGGTCTGCTTGATGCCCTCGAAGGATTTGCCGCCCAGCGTGGGTAGTCGTTTGCGGCTCATGTTCGCGCTCTCCAGTCATCGGTGCTGGAAATGATATACCAATGACATGAATCCGCGCCAACCCTCCGGTCACGGATGCGCGGCGTCGATGATCCCCTCGCAGCCCGTGCCGCCGTCCGTGCGCGGCCCGGTAAGCAGCGGCGCCATGTACCACAGCCAGACGACGAAGGGCAGCAGCCAGAAGAGCGCGGAGAGCGCCAGCAGCAGGGGGGCCGGGGCGTCGGGCAGGGCGGTGGCGGCGCGCAGCAGCGCCGAAAGCGCCAGCGCCGCGGCGCCGAGCGGCACCCACGCCCGCTCGTCGAGCGGCCGGCCGCAGTGCATGCGGCCGGCGATGTTGAGCACGGCGTAGATGGCCAGCCCGAGCGCGCCGACGGTGAGCAGATGGCGGCCGGCCGAGAAGCCGTCCGTGCCGGCGACCAGCGAGAAGCCGATCAGACCGTAGCCGGCGGCCATCATCAGGTAGGTGCCGAAGAGCATCAGCGGCCAGCGGCGGAAGAGCGCGCGGCCGACGTGCCAGTCGCTCTGCAGGTGGCAGAGCGCGGCGGCGGCGGCGAGCGCCAGCCAGCCGCCGATGCGCGCGCCGGGCGCGAGGAATTCGGCGGCGGTGTAGGCGGCGATGCAGACCACGGCGAGATTGCGCTTCGGCGGCCGGGCACGGTATTCGGTCGCGCGCTCGTCGTTCGCATCGCCACCCGCGGCGTCGGCCTGTTCGTCGATGGCGGCGTTCACGATGCGCATCGAGATGCGGCTCATCGCCAGCACGATGAGGATCATCAGGAGACCGATGGTCGCGTACAGCCAGCGCGCCGGCGCGCCGCCGGCCAGCGCCTCGGCGTAGAAGCCGGCGATGAGCAGGCCGAAGGCGAGCAAGGCCCACAGGAACGACAGGTGGCGACGCTCCGGATCGCTGAACAGGCGCGGCGCGAGCAGCGCGACCAGCCCGGTGACGAGGCCGAGATGGGCGAGGCCGGCGACGGCGAGCGCCGGCGCGCCGAGCCAGCCGGAAAGCCAGAAGCCGGCGCGGCCGAGCAGCCAGAGGCCGGCGAGCAGCCGCACCGGCCGCGGTGGCACGGCGGCGGTGCCGGTGAACTCGGGGATGGCGGTCAGCGCGAAGCCGGCCACCGCGGCCAGCGCGAAGCCGAAGATCAGTTCGTGCGCGTGCCAGACGAAGGGTCCGCCGACCACCGGCGGCAGCGGGAAGCCATGGCCGAGGAAGGCGATCCACAGCGCGATCAGCCCGGCGGCGGCGCCGGCCGCGGCCAGGAAGAAGGGGCGGAAGCCGCACAGCCAGAGCGGGTGGCCGGCGGCGACGGGGTTGCGGTTCAGCACGAGAAGCCTTTCTTGCGCGGGGCCGGCGTTGCGCCGCCGTCGGCGCCGACGGCGCGCAGTGGCAGCACGGCGCAGCCGCCGTCTGCGTCCGCCTCGGGGTCGGCGGCCGGCGGTTCGAGGCCGAAGCTTGTGCACACCGCCGGATGCTGCAGCAGCTCGGCGGTGGTGCGGTAGACCTCGGCGTCGCCGCGCCGCCGCGCCGGCGTCGTCAGCTCGACGCGATGCACGATGCGTCCCGGGTCGGCAGCCATGACCAGGATGGCGTCGGCCAGCCGCACCGCCTCCATCAGGTCGTGCGTGATCATCAGCACGGCCAGCCCGTGCGCCGCCTGGTGGTCGAGCAGCAGGCGGTGCAACTGGCCCTTGAGGCCGACGTCGAGCGCCGAGAAGGGCTCGTCCATCAGCAGCAGGTCGGGCGAGAGCGCCAGCGCGCGGGCGAGCGCGGCGCGGCTCTGCATGCCGCCGGAGAGCGCGTGCGGGAACTGGTCGAGCGCCAGCGCGTCGAGGCCGACGGCGCGGCCCATGGCCTCGGCGCGCGCGCTGCGTTCGCCGGCCGGCACGCCGAGCGCCTTCAGGCCGAGCGCGATGTTGTCGCGCGTCGTCTTCCACGGCATCAGGCGCGGCTGCTGGAACATCACCGACGGCCGCAGGAAGCCGTTTTCCAGCGTCCCCTTCTGCACCGTCAGCAGGCCGGCGCAGAGGTGCAGCAGCGTCGTCTTGCCGCAGCCCGAAGGGCCGACCAGCGCGACCGTGCGGCCGGCCGGCAGGTCGAGGTCGATGCCGTCGAGCACCGTACGCAGCGCGTAGGCGTGGCTGAGGCCGTGAATGGCGAGCCGGCGGTTCACCGGACCCTCCTGTGGCTGCGCGACGGGGGCGCTCATGCGGCGCTGCCTTCCTGCCGCCGCCAGCCTTCCAGCTCGCGCTTGATTGGCTCCAGCAGCAGGTATTCGACGGCCAGCAGCGTGCCGACGACGGCGGCGATCCAGGCCAGCGTCGCCGCCGTGTCGAGGTGCGAGCGACTGACCGCGAGCGCGGCGCCGACGCCGTCGGCCGAGGACAGCAGCTCGGCCATGACGACCACCTTCCACGAGGTGCCGAGCGCGGTGATCCACGCCGGGAAAAGGTAGGAGACGACGTGCGGCAGGTAGAGGTCGAAGAGCTTCATGCGCGCCGGCAGGCGGAACACCGTCGCCACCTCCTTGAGGTGGCCGTCGAGCGTGCGCGTGCCCTGCAGCGCGCCGACGAAGATCACCGGGAAGCAGGCGATGAAGACGGTGAACACCGGCGTGCCGTCGCTCGCGCCGAACCACAGCATGGCCAGCACCAGCCAGGCGATCGGCGGCGTGCCCAGCAGCACGGTGACGAGCGGCCGCGACATCATCGACGCCGTCATCGAGATGCCGGCGAGCATGCCGAGCGTGCTGCCGGCGGCGATCGCCAGCGTCAGGCCGATCAGCGCGCGGCGCGCGGTGGTGGCCAGCTCCGGCCAGGCGGCGCCGCTGTCGATCAGGCCGGCGAGCGTGGCGAAGACGGTCGCCGGGTCGGGCAGGATCAGCGCGCCGTAGGCGGCGCTGGCGCCCTCCCAGGCGGCGAAGAGCAGGAACAGGCTGGCGACGGCGCCCCAGCCGCTCCACAGGTAGGCCGGAATGCCGGCCAGCCAGGCGCGCAGGAGGCTCATTTCGCCATCCCCCCGACCCCCTGCCCGGGGCAGGGGGTGACGACGGTTCGCGGGCCTCGCCCGCTCCATGTCGTACGCTGCGCCGCCCTTGGGGCGGCCCGACAGGCGGCGCTCATTGCGCCGGCGCGTGATAGAACGCCGCGTCCGGCAGCCTGCCGCCGATCAGCGCGGGCTGGCGCGCGTGCAGTTGGGTGAAGAAGAATTCGAGTTCCGGCTTGGCCTGCTGCGCCGGCACGAATGCGGTGTTGTCGGCGCGCACCGAGTCGGCGACGCCCTCGGCCGTGAGCATGTCGACGCGCTTGGCGACCATCGCGCCGCACTCGTCCGGCTTCGCCTCGCACCACTTGAGCGAATCGGCGTAGGCCCGCTGGAAGCGTTCGATCAGCGCCGGGTCGGCGAGCGCCTGGCCCATCGCCGCGATGCCGGCCTGCGGGATGCGCGCCTCGCGCTGCAGCAGCCGGCCCCATTCCTGCTGCAGGTCGACGGCGCGGTACAGATCCGGCGCGACGAGGCTGACCGGGAAGGACTTGGTCTTCCGCAGCGCCATCGACACCGCCGGTTCGGAGAGCAGCGCGTGGTCGGCCTGGCGCGCGATGAGCAACTGCATCGCGTCGAGCGGCGTGCCGACGTAGCGCAGCCGGAAGTTCTTCTTCGGGTCCAGCCCGGCCTTGTCGGCGAGCGTCTGGAAGACGATGTCCGGCATGTCGGCGCGGAAGGGCATCAGCACTTCCTTGCCCTGGAAGTCGGCGAGCGTCTTCAGCGACTTGTCGCGCGAGACCAGCCAGAGCACGCCCCAGGTCGAGACGTTCACGAGCTGCAGCTTGACGCCGCGGTTGTACAGATTGGCGGCGACGTTGGTCGGCATGGCGATGAAGTCGACCTTGGCCTTGCCGTCGATGGCCAGCACGCGCAACTGGTCCGGATCCTTCCACGGCACGAACTCGACCGTTTCGGCCACGTCCTTCAAGGCGCCGCTCTCGGCCATGTGGATCAGCGGGTAGGAGACGGCGGCGAAGGGGCCGGAGAGCGTGAGCTTCGGCAGCTTGTCGGCGATGGCGGGCGCGGAAGCGAAAACGGCGGCTGCCATCAGGCAGCCGCCGATCGTCCGGCGCAGGAGGCGGTGGATCGGAATCATCCGGCGTTCCTCGTCGGTTGTTGAAGACCCGGCGCTTGGCCGGGCATCGGGTGGTGCATCAGAAGTCGCCCTTCCACGAGAGCACCAGGCTGCGGCCCGGCATGTGGATCTCCTGGCCGGAGACGCCCTCGGTCAGGTGCTCATGATACTCGCGGTCGAAGGCGTTCTTCAGCGCGACGCGGAAGGAATGCTGCTTGTTCAGGCGATAGGTGGCGCCGAGGTCGGCGGTGACGAAGCCCGAGGTCTTGTTCTCGCTGCCGCGCGCGAAGACGGTGGCGACGCGGTTCTGCTCGCGCACGAAGCGGCCGGTGACGTCCGCCGTCCAGCCCGGCGCGACGTGGCCTTCCCAGCCGAGGCGCAGTTCGTCGGCGGGCATCTGGAACAGCGGCTCGTTCAGCTCCTCGTTGTCGCCGCGCAGGATGGAGACGCCGGCCTTCAGCCACTGGCCCTGCCAGGCCTGCCACTTGGCGTTGGCCTCGAAGCCGTCGATGATCACCTTGCTGATGTTCACCGTCTGCTTGCAGGCGCCCTGGTTGGCCGGGCCGCAGAGGGCGAGGGCGGCGGGCGTGCCGGAGATGTCCTGGCCGCTCATGTAGTCCTTGATGCGGTTGCGGAAGGCGGCCGCCGACCAGATGAACCTCTCGTTCTGGCCCTTGACGCCGAGTTCGAGCTGCGTCGAGATCTCCGGCTTCACCTGCGGGTTGCCGACGTAGAAATAGCCGTCGCCGCGCGGCGAGGATTCGTAGCGCTCGCGCATCTCGCCGGCGCGGAAGCCGCGCGACAGGCTGGCGTAGGGGCGCAGCAGCGGAGCGATCTCGTAGCTGGCGCCGAGGCTGCCGGAGAAGGCGCTGTCGCTGCGGTCGAGGCCGGTCGAGACGCGCGGGCCGGTCGGGTTGGCCGAGTTCGCCACCGAGTCGGCATCGCCCTTGACCCGGTCGTAGCGGCCGGCGGCGAGCACGTTCAGCTTGCCGAAGCGCATGTCGTCCTGCACGTAGAAGCCGGTGGCGCGGATGCGGCCGTCGGTGAAGGGGTCGGTGCGCACGTAGGTGGTGCTGTTCGGCGGATTGGCGTTCAGGCGCCGCGGCGAGGCGTCCATCTCCCACAGGTTCACGCCGAAGGAGAGCAGGTGCTGCGGGTGCACCAGCCAGTCGGCCTTGGCGTCGAAGCCGTCGGTGGTGAAGCTGACGTGCGTCGTCGTGATGTCGCGGTTGAGGCGGTTCGACCAGGCGTAAATGGTCCGTTCCATCTCCTGCCGCCAGGCGCGGACGTCGAAGTTGAGCGGCGACTCGCCCGAACCCTTGTAGCTGTAGCCGATCTCGGCGAGCGAACGGTCCTGCTTCGGCGAATGCACGGTGGTGCTGCCGACGGCGGCGGCGACCGGCGCCATCGGGTGCGTGAAGGGCTTGGTCGAGCCCGGATACCAGACGTCTTCGTCCTGGTGCTTCTGCAGCGACAGGCGCAGTTGCTGCTGGCCGTCGATGCGGAAGCGGTACTGGCCGATGAAGCTGTCGGAGTCGTAGCCGGTGCGCCTGACGCGGCCGTCCGGCGCCTTGTAGTCGTCGATGCGCGCGAGCGAGGCGCCGAGCATCAGCGCGTGGTCGCCCTGCGAGAAATTGCCGATGCCGGTGCCGCGCACGCCCTTGCTGGCGCTGTCGTAGCTGGCGCCGGCCGAGAACTTCACGCCCGGCTCGAAGCGCGCCTGCGGCGTCAGCACGTTGATGGCGCCGCCGAGCGCGCCGGTGCCGTAGAGCACCGAGGCCGGCCCCTTCACCGCCTCGACGCGGTCGGCCAGCCCGAACGACATGAACGAGGCGATGGCGCCGGCCGGCTGCGCCGAGTTGAAGCGCATGCCGTCGACCAGCAGGACGATGCTTTCCTTCTTCAGGCCGCGGATCACCGGGTTCTGCCCCTGCGCGCCGTCGCTGGCGACGGCGAAGCCGGGCTCGCCGCGCAGCGCCGCGCCGAGGTTCTCGGCGCCGTCGCGGCGCAGCTCATCACCGTCGGCGACGAAGACCGACGCCGGGGTGGACAGGGTGTCGGCCTCGTAGCCCTTGGCGGTGACGCTGACCGGGGCGAGGGTGGTGTCGGCGAAGGCCAGCGAGCTGGCGCAGAGGGCGGCGAGGGCGGCGGCTAGCGGGCGCAGCGTGAAGTGCATGTCGATCTCCCTTGAAGGCGTTGGAACGGGCTGGCTTTGATAGGCATCGGAGTCTAACAAATGAGAATTGTTCTTGTTTGATTTGTATCAATAAATGAGGCGGCGGCGGCAACACTGTTGCGTGGGCGCGACACCTGCCGGCGATTGCCCCGATGCGCCGTTCCGAGGCGGTGCAGCACCTCGTTCTGCCTTGGCGAAGCGACATGTCGACCGCACGCTTTGCCGTTGCTGGTGCGCCACGAGGGGTCGCGAGTATCCGATGCTGATGACAATCTAGGTAAGAATTGTTACTATTTGTAAAAAATAGCCAGCCAGGGGAGGGAGGCCGCATGCGTTTCGACCCAGCCAGCCACATTTTTCAATTCCTGACTGACCGGAGCGTATCAATGACCAAACTTCCGCAGCGCGCCTTTCCTTCCCGCAAGCCGCTTGCCCTGACCCTTTCCCTGCTCTTCTCCTGCGGCGCCGCCTGGGCGCAGCAGGCCGGCGACGAACGCAAACTGACGGACGTCGTGGTCACGGCCTCGGGCTTCGAGCAGGAGCTCAAGAATGCGCCGGCCAGCATTTCCGTGGTGACGCGGCAGGATCTGGAAACCAAGCAGTTCCGCGACCTCGCGGAAGCGCTCCTGGACGTGGAAGGCATCGACGTGCGCGGCGCCACCGGCAAGACCGGCGGTCTGAACATCAGCATCCGCGGCATGCCGAGCGAGTACACGCTGATCCTCATCGACGGCCGCCGCCAGAACGTTGCCGGCGACGTTGCGCCGAACGGCTTCGGCGACGCGCTGACCAGCTTCATTCCGCCGATCTCGGCGATCGAGCGCATCGAGGTCATTCGCGGCCCGATGTCTACGCTCTACGGTTCGGATGCGATGGGCGGCGTGGTGAACATCATCACGCGCAAGGTGGCGAAGGAGTGGGGCGGTTCCGTCGGCGTCGAAGTCGGCTTGCCGCAGGACCGCGACTTCGGCGATACCCGCAAGCTCAATTTCTACGCCAACGGCCCGATCGCGCAGGACGTGCTCGGCATTGCGCTGCGCGGCAACGTCTATCGCCGCGACGACACCGAGCGTCTGCGCCCCGACGTGCAGCTCACCGCCGGCGGCGTGCGCGACCCGGCGCCGGCGGAGAGCCGCCAGTACAACATCGGCGCCCGTCTGACCCTGACGCCGAACAAGAGCAACGACATCTGGCTCGACGTCGAACAGGGCAGAACCTGGTACGACAACGAGGACTGCCGCCTCGGCCGCGTCGACCGGACCAACTGCCTGACCGGCGGCACCGTTCCCCAGTCCTACGGCTACAAGGACTACATGCGCCTGAACCGCGACCAGGTCGCCATCGGCCACGTTTCCCGCCTCGGCATCGGCGTGCTCGAATCCAGCCTGATGCGGACGGAGACGACGACCGAAGGCCGCACCATCCCGACCGAGGCGCGGCCGGCCGGCTCGCCCGACATCGGCACCGACCGCAAGCTGGAAACGACCAACGTGGTCTTCGACACCAAGCTCGTGGCGCCGCTCGGCGAGTCTCACGTGGCGACCGTCGGCGCCCAGTGGTGGGATGCCAAGCTGGTCGATGGTCTGCTCACCGAGAAGCACAGCCAGACCATATGGTCGGTGTTCGCCGAAGACGAATGGCGGCTGACGCCGACGCTCGCCGCCACCTTCGGGGCGCGCTACGACGATCACGATACCTTCGGCGGCGAGGTCAGCCCGCGCGCCTATCTGGTCTGGAACACCACCGAGGCGTGGACCTTGAAGGGCGGCGTCAGCAAGGGCTTCAAGGCGCCGACGCTCAATCGTCTGATCGACGGCGTCAGCGGCATCGGCGGCCAGGGCACGTCGATCTCCATCGGCAACCCGAACCTCAAGCCGGAAACGAGCACCAACACCGAATTCGGCGTGCTCTACGACAACGCGCGCGGCTTCAGCGGTTCGGCCACGCTGTTCCACAACAAGATCAAGGACAAGATGGTCAGCGGCGCCGGCGACTGTGCGGTGGCGTGGATTTCGAGCTGCGCCGCCAACCCCGCCGCCACCTACATGGACAACCGGGACGAAGCGAAGACCTGGGGTATCGAACTGTCCACCCGCATCCCGCTGGCCGAGCGCTGGGCGCTCAACATGAACTACACCTGGACCGACAGCGAAGTGCGCGAGAACGGCCGGGATGCCGGCAAACTCAGCGACACCGCCAAGCACATCGCCAATGCGCAACTGCGCTGGACGGCGACCGACAAGCTCGATGTCTGGCTGCGCGGCGAGTACCGGGGCAAGAGCCGTCGCTTCGACCAGGATGCGAAGGATCTGACCGGAAACAGCCTGCTCGAGTACCGTGCCCTCGGCGATCTGAAGGGCTATTCCCTGCTGCACCTGGGCGGTTCGTACAAGCTCACGAACAACGTGCGGATCAATGCCAACATCTTCAACCTGCTCGACAAGGACTTCACGAAGTACAAGACCTGGGTGGACACCGCTGGTGTGACGCAGATCGGCAGTGCATACTACAAGTCTGCGCAGTCGACCAAGGGCACGGTGCCGTTTGGCCGTACCTTCTGGCTTTCGGCCAACATCGACTTCTGATCGGCTGAGTGCGTGGCGCCGACTGCCGTCAGGCAGTCGGCGCCACGCGCGTTTCGCTTCCCTTCCGCATGCAAGATCGCACCGCCTCGCCCCCACTTCCTGCCGCCCGGAGCCGCGCGCGCTGGGTCCGGCAACTGCACCAGTGGCACTGGATCAGCTCGGCCATCTGCCTGGTCGGGATGATTCTCTTCGCCGTCACCGGCATCACCCTGAATCACGCCGGCCAGATCGAGGCCAGGCCCAGCGTCACGCGCCAGGAGGCGCAGCTTCCCGACGCCCTGCTGCAGACCCTGAACGACGGCCAGACCGACGCTGCCGGCGCGCCGCTGCCGGCCGCCGTGCGCGACTGGCTGCGCGCCGAGATGGGGCTGCGCACCGCGCCGGCGGCGGCCGAATGGTCGGCCGACGAGGTCTACCTGCCGCTGCCGCGGCCGGGCGGCGACGCCTGGCTGCGCATCGACCGCGAACTCGGTGAGGTCGAATACGAGCGCACCGACCGCGGCTGGATCTCCTGGCTCAACGACCTGCACAAGGGGCGCCACACCGGCGCCGCCTGGTCCTGGTTCATCGACATCTTTTCCGTGGCCTGCCTGGTCTTTTCGGTCACCGGCCTGCTGCTGCTCAAGGCGCACGCGGCCAATCGCGGCATGACCTGGCCGCTCGTCGCCGGCGGCCTGGCGCTGCCCGCGGCGCTCATCGTTTTGTTCGTGCATTGACGGAGTATCCATGCCTTATCGCAAGATCGTCTGCGCCCTCCTCGGGGCGACGCTGGTCCACCAGGCCCAGGCCGCCGAACTGGCCGTGCAACTGGAGATCCCCCGCCTCAACGTGGCCGAGTACCACCGCCCCTACATCGCCGTCTGGCTGGAAGGGGAGCGCCGGGACGTGCACAACCTCTCGGTCTGGTACGACCTGAAAATGGCCAATGAAGAGGGGGTCAAGTGGATCAAGGATCTGCGCCAGTGGTGGCGCAGGAGCGGCCGCGAACTGAGCTTCCCCGTAGACGGCGTGACCAGCGCCACCCGCGCGCCGGGTTCGCACCGGCTGAGCTACACCTCCGACGGCGTTCTCGCCAGGCTGCCCGCCGGCAACTACCGCCTGGTGATCGAGGCCGTCCGCGAAGTGGGCGGCCGCGAGGTGCTGAGCCAGCCCTTCGCCTGGCCGCCGCAGCAGCCGGCCCGCTTCCAGTTGCAGGGTAAGGAAGAGCTGGGTGCCGTCGTCGTCGAACTGAAACCCTGATGCGAACGCCGCTTCGCCGACCCCCGCCTTTTCTTCCCCGTTTCCCTTTGCGCAAGGAGATTCCCATGCTGCGATCCATCGCCCTCGCCGCCCTGGCGGCCGGAACCCTGTCCTTCTCCACCGCGGCCAGCGCCCACAACGTCTGGCTGCTGCCGTCCTCGACCGTGCTCGCCAAGGCCGAGACCATTACCGTCGATGCCGCCGTCTCCAACGACCTGTTCTTCTTCAACTATGTGCCGCTGGCCCTCGACAACCTGGAAATCCTGGCGCCCGACGGCCGGCGCCTGGCGGCCGAGAACCCGCACCGCGGCAAGCTGCGCAGCGTCTTCGACCTGCGCGTCGAGCAGCCCGGCAGCTACCGCCTGGCGGTGGTCAACCGGGGCCTGTTCGCCAGCTACCAGTTGAAGGGCGAGCGCAAGCGCTGGCGCGGCTCGCCCGAGGCGCTCGGCCGGGAAATCCCGGCGGAAGCCACCGACCTGCAGGTCACGGAAAGCCTCGGGCGCATCGAGACCTGGGTGACGCTCGGCAAGCCGACCGTGCCGTCGCCGGCCGGCCAGGGGCTGGAGCTGCGGCCGGTCACCCATCCCAACGACCTGGTCAGCGGCGAGAGCGCCCGCTTCGTGCTGCTGCTCGACGGCCAGCCGGTCAGCGGCGTCGAGGTGACGGCGATCCGCGGCGCCACGCGCTACCGCGACCGGCAGGAGGAAATGACCGCGAAGACCGACGAACGCGGCGAATTCGCCTTCACCTGGGAGCAGCCGGGCATGTACTGGCTGGAAGCCTCGGCCAAGGACGGCAAGGTGTCGGTGCCGGCGGCCAAGGAGCGCCGCCTGATGTACGCCGTGACGCTGGAAGTGATGCCGCAGTAAGGCCAGGCCAGGGCGGCGGCCGCGGGGTTTCCCGCCGCCGCCCGCGGCTCCGGGCGCCGGCTGACGCGCGGGCTTGACCGTCGCCGTCATGCGGTGAACACTGCCGACTGCGGCGCCTCCGATCCGGGGGCGCCGGAACGTTCACCCGCACGCACGGAAAACCCGGAATCGCATCGTGAGCAGGCCGCCCGTCCCTCCGCGCCTCCCCTTTTCGTCCGCCGCCCGGCGCCGGCCCGGCCGTTGCGCCGCCGGCCGCGACCCTTCGGGGAGGATGTCGCGCAGCGACAGGAGAGTCGTCCCGTGAGTATGCAGGCGGCACAGCCGCGTACCGCCGACTGGTCGCCGCCGGCCGCCGGACGTGGTGTCGCGCTGCGCCTGACCGGGCTGGCGGCGGCGCTGTCGCTGCTGGCGCTGCTCTGGTGGCAGGAGTCGCCGTGGCCGCTGCTCGTCGCGCTGGCGGCGCTGATCCTCTACGGCGGCGTCGGCACCGTCGGGCAGTTGCGCCGCCTGCGCGCGACGCAGCGCGCCTACCAACTGGCGATGCAGGCGGCGCACGACGGCTTCTGGGAATGGAACCCGGTGAGCAAGCGCCTCGCCGTCGGCCCGCGTCTGCTCGAAATCCTCGGCTACAGCCAGAATTTCCTGCCCGACACGCACGCCTGGCTGGAGCTGGTGCACCCGGACGACCGCGCGCACTACAACCGCACCGTCGCCGAGCACCTGAAGGGGCGCACGCCGTTCTTCTACTGCGAGTACCGGGTGCGTTCGCACAGCGGCGAATACCGCTGGATCGCCTCGCGCGGCATCGCCGTCCGCGATGCGCGCGGCGTCGCCTACCAGATGGCCGGCTCGGTCACCGACGTCACGGAGCGCAAGCGGCACGAGGAGCAGATCGCCCACCTCGCCCGCCACGACCAGTTGACCGGGTTGTCCAACCGTTTCCTGCTTGCCGAGCGGCTCGACGAGGCGCTGGCGGCGGCGCGGTCGGCCGGCGGCTGCGTCGCGCTGATCTTCATCGACCTCGACCGCTTCAAGGATATCAACGACTCGCTCGGCCACCGCCTCGGCGACCACCTGCTGCAGGCCGTCGCCGGGCGCCTCGCCGGCGGCGTGCGCGCGGGCGAGACGCTGGTCCGCCAGGGCGGCGACGAGTTCATCGCGCTGCTGCCGGATGTCACCGGGCGCGAGGCCGCCGAGGCGCGGGCGCAGGCGCTGCTCGAACTGCTGGAGACGCCGTTCCTGGTCGACGGCAACCACCTGCACGTCGGCGCCAGCGTCGGCCTCAGCCTGTTCCCGGACGACGGCGACGACGCCGAGCAACTGCTGCGCAACGCCGACACCGCGATGTACGCCGCCAAGCGCGACGGCGGCGGCACCGTGCGCCGGCACACGCCGGCGATGAAGGAGCGCGTGCTGCACCGTGCGTCGATGGAGGCGCGGCTGCGCCGGGCCATCGAGCAGGAAGCCTTCGCGCTGCACTACCAGCCGCAGTTCGAGACGGCGACCGGCCGCCTCCTCGGCGCCGAGGCGCTGCTGCGCTGGCGCGACGGCGAGGAATGGATTCCGCCCGACCGCTTCATCCCGGTGGCCGAGGAGACCGGCCTAATCGTGCCGATCGGCGACTGGGTGCTGGAAAACGCCGTCGCCTGCCTCGGCCGCTGGCGCGGGGCGCTGCCGCGGCCGCTGCGCATGGCCATCAACCTGTCGCCGCGCCAGTTCTGGAGCGGCGACCTGACGAGCCGCGTGCTGGCGGCGGCCGAGCGGCACGGCGTCGACCCCGGCCAGCTCGAACTGGAGATCACCGAGTCCATGCTGCTGCGCGCCGAGGGCGAGCACGTCGCCGTGCTGCGCGCGCTGCGCGGGCGCGGCGTGCGGCTGGCGCTGGACGATTTCGGCACCGGCTATTCGTCGCTCTCCTACCTGCACCGGCTGCCGTTCACCAGCCTGAAGATCGACCGCAGCTTCGTCGGCGCGCTGTTCGACGAGGACGGCAACTACTCCGAGGGCGGCGCGCTGATCCCGGCCATCGTCGCCATGGCGCACAGCCTGGAGCTGGAGGTCGTCGCCGAGGGCGTCGAGACCTCGGCGCAACTGGTGCTGCTGCGCGACCTCGGCGTCGATCTGCACCAGGGCTTCTTCAGCGGCCGGCCGGCGGCCGAGGCGGATTTCGTCCGCCGCTTCCTGGCTGCCGGCGGGCGCTGACGGCCGCCTGCCGGGATTTCAGGGCGCCCCTCACCGGTCGTGGAGCGGGCCGTAGAGACTGATCATGCGTGCCCGCTCTTCCGGCGAGATGTTCCTAAGTTCGTCGAGCACCTGCGCGCGCGTCTTTCCGGGAGCGGCGTTCCGGGAGGGGCCCGGATAGCCCAGGAAGCGGTAGTCGTAGCTTCCGTCCGCCTTGGCCCGTTCCAGTTCCTCCAGCACCTGCGCCCGCGTCTTCTCGGGACCGGCGCGACGGATCGGCCCGGGGTATCCGAGGAAACGGTAGTTGTAGCTTCCGTCCGCCTTGGCTCGTTCCAGTGCCTGCAACACCTCGGCCCGGGTCGGTGCGGCGGTGTCGGCGAAGGACGGCGCGGCGAGCAGCGCGGCGGCGAGAGCGGGCAGAAGGACGATGGCGCGAATTTTCGACATGATGAAGCTCCTTTCTCTATCGAGAGCGTGCCCGAGGTCCGGCGGCGAAATGCCGTCGCCGGCGGACACGGACGCACTCTAGGTCGCCGCCCTCGTCGAATCGCGAACAGCCCGATTACGAATTTGTAATGCCGGCCCCGGCTCGGCTCGGCAATAATCGGTCGCATGAAGATCCTGGTCGTCGAAGACGAACCCAAGCTCGCCGAGTATCTGCGCAAGGCCCTCAGCGAGAACAGTTACGTGGTCGACGTCGCCCGCGACGGCATCGACGGCCACTACCTCGCGACCGAGGGAAGCTACGATCTGGTGCTGCTCGACATCATGCTGCCGGGCCGCGACGGCCTGGCGCTTCTGCGCGAACTGCGGGATCGCAGTCGGGTGCCCGTGCTCATGCTCACCGCGCGCGACAGCGTCGAGGATCGCGTCACCGGCCTGCAGGCCGGCGCGGACGATTATCTGGTCAAGCCTTTCGCGCTTTCGGAGCTGCTGGCGCGCATCCAGGCGCTGCTGCGCCGCGGTGCGATGTCGGCGAGCGAGGCGCATCCGGTGCTGCTCAGGCTGGCCGATCTGGAACTCGACCTGGTGCGGAGAAAGGCTTTCCGCGCCGGCCGGCGGATCGATCTGACGGCGAAGGAGTTCACCCTGCTCACGCTGCTGCTGCGGCGACGCGGGCAGGTGCTGTCGCGTGTCGCGCTGGCCGAGCAGGTCTGGGACATGAACTTCGACAGCAACACCAACGTCGTCGAGGTCGCGGTGCGCCGCCTGCGGGGGAAGATCGACGACGCCTTCGAGAACAAGCTGCTGCACACCGTGCGCGGCATGGGCTACGTGCTCGAAGACCGGAGTTCCTGAGCGTGCGCGCCCCCCGTTCCCTCGGCCGCTGGCTGACCGGCTGGCTGGCGGCGCTGACGCTGGTCGGCCTCGGCGCTGTCTGCGTCGCCGTGTACGTCGCCACCGGCATGAGCTTCGCGGCAAAGCAGCACAAGGAACTCGACCATCGGCAGGAGCTGGTCCGGCACCTGCTCGGCGAGATCGAGACGGTGGACGATCTGAAGTCCTTTCGCCACAAGCTCGACGATTTCTTCGTCGGGCATTCCGAGCTGGGGCTGAGGCTGACCGAGAACGGCGAAACGCTGATCTACGCGACGCCGCCCACCGCCGAGCTGCGGCAACAGCGGCGAGCCGTCTTCCGCGTCGCCTCGCCGTGGTCGAGCGCCGACACGCTGCAGGCCGAGCTGACCCTGGACACCAGCCCGGACGCCGAGCTGATGCGGCGCCTGGCGTGGACGCTTGTGGCCAGCGCGCTGACCGGCGTCGTCGCCCTGTCGGCCGGCGGCACCTGGCTCGTGCGCCGCGCCCTGCTGCCGGTGCACGACCTCGTCCGGCAGGCCGCCGCGCTCAACCCGGAGAACGTCGGACAGCCGCTGAACGGCGCCGGCCAGGCGCGGGAGCTGCAGCCGCTGATCGCGCAATTCAACACGCTGCTGGTTCGCCTGGAGCACGCCTACCGACAGTTGGAGGGGTTCAATGCGGACGTGGCGCATGAACTGCGGACGCCGCTGGCGACGCTGATCGGGGAAACCGAGCTGGCGCTGAACCGGCAGCGCGACATCGCCGAGTTGCGCGACGTGCTCGGCTCGAATCTGGAGGATCTCCATCGCCTGCGCGGCGTGGTGAACGACATGCTCTTCCTGTCCAAGGCCGATCGCGGCGCGCGTGCGCGGCTGCGGCCGCTCGCGAGCCTCGGCCAACTCGCCGGGGAAGTCGCCGAGTTTCACGACGCGGCGCTGCACGAGGCGGGTTTGAGCGTGCGCGTGCGCGGCGATGTCGCCGGCGATTTCGACGTGCCCCTGCTGCAGCGGGCGCTCTCGAATCTCCTGTCGAACGCGACCCGCTTCGCGGAGCGCGGCTCGACCGTCGAGATCGGCATCGACGCGGCGCCGCCGGGCAGCGTCTCCATCGCGGTGAGCAACCGCGGCCCGACCATCCCGGCGGAGCATCTGCCGCGCCTGTTCGACCGCTTCTACCGGGCGGACAGGGCGCGGGAGCGCGGGGATTCCAGCCACGGCCTCGGCCTGGCGATCGTCGGCGCTATCGCGCGGATGCACGGCGGCGCCACCTTCGCCCGCTCCGCCTCGGGCACGACGACGATCGGCTTCAGCCTCCCGGCGTCGCCGCCCGGCCGCTGATTTTGTCCGCGTCCGTGCGCGGCGGCGCCCCGTGCCGCAGCAGCCGCAGCCCGTTCGCCACCACCAGCAGGCTGGCGCCCATGTCGGCGAACACCGCCATCCACATCGTCGCCTCGCCGGCGACCGTCAGCGCGAGGAACGCTGCCTTGATGCCGAGCGCGAGCGCGATGTTCTGCGCCAGTACCCGGGAGGTCGCGCGCGACAGGCGGACGAAGGCGGGAATCTTGCGCAGGTCGTCGTCCATCAGCGCCACGTCGGCCGTCTCGATGGCGGTGTCCGTGCCTGCCGCTCCCATGGCAAAGCCGATGTCGGCGCGCGCCAGCGCCGGCGCGTCGTTGATGCCGTCGCCGACCATGCCGACCTTGCCGCGGCCCGGCGCGGCGAGCAGCGCCTCGACGACCCGGAGCTTGTCCTCCGGCAGCAGGTTTCCCCGCGCCTCGTCGATGCCGACCCGCCGCGCGATGGTTTCGGCGGTGTGGGCGTTGTCGCCGCTCAGCATCAGCGTCCGGACGCCGAGCGCGTGAAGCTCGGCGATCGCCTGCCGGCTCGTCTCGCGCACCGTGTCGGCGACCGCGAATATCGCCAGGACGCCGGCGGGGCCGACCAGCATGACCGCCGTCTTGCCCTGGCGCTCCAGCGCGTCGAGCCGTTCCTCGATCGTCGCCGAGCACAGCCCGAGCGCCTCGATCAGCCCGTGGTTGCCCAACTGGTAGGCGTGGCCGTCGATGTCGCCGCGCACGCCTCGCCCCGGGATGGCGGCGAATCCGGCCACCTCGCGCAAGGGCGCGCCCGCTGCTTCGGCAGCGCGGGCGATGGCCAGCGAAACCGGGTGGTCGGAGCGTGCGGCCAGGCTGGCGGCGAGGATTCGCGCCGTTCCGGCGCTGCCGTCGATGGCGATGAGATCGGTCAGGGTCGGCCTGCCTTCGGTGATCGTTCCGGTCTTGTCGAGCGCGAGCGCGGTGAGCGCGCCTCCCGCCTCCAGGTAGGCGCCGCCCTTGATCAGGATGCCCTGGCGCGCCGCCGCCGCCAGGCCGCTGACGATCGTCACCGGCGTCGAGATGACCAGCGCGCACGGACAGGCGATCACCAGCAGCACCAGCGCGCGGTAGATCCAGTCTGTCCAGGCGCCGTCGAGGGCGAGCGGCGGCACCGCGGCGACGAGCAGGGCGACGGCGAACACCGCCGGCGTATAGACGCGGGCGAAGCGGTCGACGAAGCGCTGCGTCGGGGCGCGGCCGCCCTGCGCCGCCTCCACCGCGTGGATGATGCGCGCCAGGGTGGATTGCGTGGCTTCGGCGGTGACGCGGTACTCGAACGAGCCGGCCTCGTTGATCGTACCGGCGAACACCGGGTCGCCCCCGGTCTTGTCCACCGGCAGGCTCTCGCCGGTGATCGGCGCCTGGTTGACCGTCGAGCGTCCGTCGACGATCACGCCGTCGAGCGCGATCCGCTCGCCCGGCCGCACGCGCGCGATGGCGCCCGGCCGGACTTCCCCGGCCGGCGTTTCCTGCCAGCGGCCGTCGTGCGTGCGGATCGTCGCCGTCTCCGGTGCGAGCGCCATCAGGCCGCGGATGGCGTCGCGCGCCCGGTCGAGCGCGCGTGCCTCGATCCGCTCGGCCAGCGCGAAGAGGACCATCACCATCGCGGCCTCCGGCCAGTGGCCGATCAGCGCCGCGCCGGTGACGGCGATGGACATCAGCGCGTTGATGTTGAGGTCGCCGCGCCGCAGCGCAAACCATCCCTTCCTGTAGGTCGCCGGACCGACGCAGGCGAGGGCCGCCAGCGCCAGCGCCGGCGCCGCCCACGGGAGGCCGCCGCCCCAGGACAGGATTTCGGCCAGCGTCGCACAGACGCCGCCCAGCGCCAGCGGCCACCAGCGGCCACGCGGCGCTGGCGCCGTCGGCGCATCCGCGGATTCCGGCTGCCCTTCGAGACCGATCGCCTTGAGTGCGTTCAGGATGGCTTCCAGAGCGTCCACCCGGTGCTGCACGGCCAGCCGGCGCCGCATCAGGTTGAATTCCAGTGCGCCGACGCCCGGGAGGCCGCCGAGCGCGCCGCGGATCAGGGCTTCTTCCGTTGGACAATCCATGCCTTCGACCCTGATCACTGTCCGCCGGCAGCCGTCCCCACCGGTGCGATCCGCTGCCGGGCCGGCCATCGTCTCCGGTACCGGCGCCGCCGGTCGATTGCAGCCGCACTGGCCTGGGTTGCATGTGTTCATGGCAGTGTTCTCCGTCTGAGATCGGAACCATTGAACAAGCTATAGTGACTACAGGGTCAACAACAGAATTTCGAGCCGGCCGGAGTTGCCGGCGGAAAGGAGTGCCATCTCGATGAAGATCGGTGAACTGGGCAAGGCCACGGGAACGCCCGTCGAGACCATCCGCTACTACGAGCGGGAAGGACTGCTGCCGTTTCCGGCGCGGACGGCCGGCAACTTTCGCGTCTACGGCGAAGGCCATGCGGAGCGTCTGTCCTTCATCCGCCGTTGCCGCTCGCTGGACATGACGCTCGACGAAATCCGCACCCTGCTGCGTTTCAAGGATGCGCCGGCCGAGAACTGCCTGGGCGTCAACGTGCTGCTGGACGCCCACATCGGCCATGTGGCGGCCCGCATCCGCGATCTGCGCGCGCTGGAGCGGCAGCTCCGGAACCTGCGCGGTCAGTGCCGCGAAGCGCGGGAGGCGGTGCATTGCGGCATCCTGAACGAACTGTCCCATCTGCCGGAGAAGGACGCCGAGCGTCCCGGCAGCCCCGCGCGCGGCGTGCACGCCGGCGTCGGCGCGTCTCGTTCCTGCTAGAGCTTGCCTTGCGACGGGCGACCCGCCGCGCATCGGCGAGGGGTCGGCCGTACGGCCTAGGCGCCGCGCTTCTGCTTCCGGCTGCGGCTCGCCGCGTGTCCCGGGTGATTCATGATGCTGTCGATCAGCGCCCGGGTGTAGCTCGGCAGCGCGTCGCCGCGCCGGGCGAGCACGTGCCGTTCGCGCAGCGCCCAGTCCTCGTCGAGCGGCTTGACGAGGATCTTCATCGTGCGGCGGTGACGCAGCGCGGCCGATTCGGGCACGATGCCGACGCCGACGCCGGCCTCGACCATGCGGCACACCGACTCGAAGTTGCTCACCTGCACGCGGATGTGGAGGCGGCGGCGCGCATTCTGCATCAGTTGATCGACGAACTGCTGCAGGGTGCTGCCTTCATGCAGACCGATGTAGTCGTGGTCGATGACCTCGGCGAAGCGGACGACGCCCGCCGAGGCCAGCGGGTGTCCGGGCGAGACGGCGAGCACCAGCCGGTCCGAGCTGAAGGTGTGCAGCTCCAGGCCGTCGGCGGCGATCGGGCCGGAGGTGATGCCGAGGTCGGTCATGCCGTCGAGCACGCCGCGGATGATCTCGGCGGTGGGGCGTTCCTGCAGGTCCACGTCGACCTTCGGATGGGCGGCGAGGAAGGTGGCGAGCACTTCCGGCATGAACTCGGTGACGGCGGTGGTGTTGGCGAACACGCGGATGCTGCCCTGCACGCCTTCGCCATAGCGCTGCAGCTCGGATTTCATGTGCTCGATCTCGTTCAGGATCGTGCGCGCGCGCCGCAGCAGGCTCTGGCCGGCCGGCGTCAGGGCGACGCCGCGCGGCGCGCGGTAGAGCAGGCGCACGCCCGCTTCGCTTTCGAGATCCTTGATGCGTGCGCTGACCGCCGGCAGCGAGAGGTGGTTGCGTTCGGCAGCGCGCGTCAGGCTCTTGGTCTCGGCGATCAGGCTGAACAGGCTCAGGTCGCGCAGGTCGATGTGCATGTATCCGGTCTCCGATGTCGTTGTTCTCGCCGAAGCGGCGGAGGCGTCGGCACGCGATGATCGTGCCACGCCCGGCTTCGATTGCAACGCAGTTAAGCATAGATGAAGGCCGGGTACAGAAATCGCGAATTGTCGCGCCCCGGAGGCGGAGGGAACATCCCCCTCCAGGTCGCGGACACCAGAACACGCGACGGAGGAGATGACGATGAACGACCGCGACGAGGCTTCCAAGCCCGATTTGACCGACTGGATCGGCCGCGAGGAACGGCGCGCCGACCGCATCGATCCGCGCATCGCCCAGGCGCTGGCGGCCACGCTCGACCTCGATCCGGAGGCGATGCAGGCGGGCGCCGAACTGCCGCCGCTGTGGCACTGGGTGTACTTCACCCCCAACGCGCGGCAGCGCGACATCGGCCCCGACGGCCATCCACGGCGCGGCGGCTTCCTGCCGCCGGTGGAACTGCCCAACCGCATGTGGGCGGGCGGCCGTCTGGACTTTTGCCAGCCGCTCCGCGTCGGCGAGGCGGCCACGCGCCTCTCGCGCATCGTGCGCTGCGAGCGCAAGAGCGGACGCAGCGGCGACCTGGTGTTCGTCACCGTCGAGCACACCCTCTCGGGCGAGCGCGGGGTTGCGCTGGTCGAGGAGCACGACATCGTCTATCGGCAGCCGGCGCCGAAGGGCGGCCCGCTGGCCGGCGAGCGCATCGAGGCCGAGGCCGGCTTCCGCCGGCGCGTGCATCCCGATCCGGTGCTGCTGTTCCGCTACTCCGCGCTCACCTTCAACGGCCACCGCATCCACTACGACCATCCCTACGTGACGCAGGAAGAGGGCTATCCCGGCCTGGTCGTGCACGGCCCGCTGACCGCCACGCTGCTGCTGGAGGCTTTCCGCGCCGCGCACCCGGACAAGGTGGTGCGGCGCTTCGCCTTCCGCGCCGTCGGGCCGTTGTTCGACACCGCGGATTTCGACGTCTGCGGCCGCCTGAGCGGACCCGGTGCCGCCGAGCTGTGGACCGACTGCGACGGGCGCCTGACGATGAAGGCCGAAGTCGCCTTCGACTGACCTAGACCCATACCGACCGATTTTCCCCAGATGGCGCCTCCGCGAAGGCGGCGCCAGGGGCGTCGCCACGCCCCGAAATACCACAGGAGACCTTGATGACCATGCTCAACGCCCCCGACGAATACCAGGAAATCCGCGACGCGATCCGCAGCCTGTGCGCCGAGTTCCCGGACGAATACTTCCGCCGGATCGACGAGCAGCGCGCCTACCCGGAGGCGTTCGTGGACGCGCTGATCGGCGCCGGCTGGCTGTCGGCGATGATCCCCGAGGCATACGGCGGCTCCGGCCTCGGGCTCGCCGAGGCGTCGGTGATCATGGAGGAGATCAACCGCTCGGGCGGCAACTCCGGCGCGGTGCACGGCCAGATGTACAACATGGGCACGCTGCTCAGGAGCGGCAGCCAGGCGCAGAAGGAGAAGTACCTGCCGGACATCGCCGCCGGCCGGCTGCGCATCCAGTCGATGGCGGTGACCGAGCCGACCACCGGCACGGACACCACCAAGATCAAGACCACGGCGGTGAAGAAGGACGGCCGCTACGTGGTGAACGGCCAGAAGGTGTGGATCTCGCGCGTGCAGCACTCCGACCTGATGATCCTGCTCGCCCGCACCACGCCGCTCGCCGAGGTGAAGAAGAAATCGGAGGGCATGTCGATCTTCATCGTCGAGCTGAAGGACGCGATCGACAAGGGGCTGACCGTGCGGCCGATCCCCAACCTGGTCAATCACGAGACCAACGAGCTGTTCTTCGACAACCTGGAGATTCCCGAGGAGAACCTGATCGGCGAGGAGGGCAAGGGCTTCAAGTACATCCTCGACGGCCTGAACGCCGAGCGCACGCTGATCGCCGCCGAGTGCATCGGCGACGGCTACTGGTTC
>JACFMQ010000002.1:0-145252 GCA_019455325.1 Rhodocyclaceae bacterium
AAACGCCCGCACAGCAGTTTTATCAAGCTGTTGCATCGACCGGTTGAATCCGCAACCCAATGCTGTCATCAAGGTTTGAGGAATGCTGTCGCTCAACGTTGGAGATGACCGGCGGGACAGTGGGCGGGCGAAACTCGCCGATTGGACCTCCGCATCGATCGATTTGTCAGGGTTCATCACCCCCTGGCCGTCGATAGGCGATGTCGATCGACTCAACGACTTTCCGTCATCACACACAGAATGGCCCACCCATTCAGGTGCGGCGGCTGTACGCTTCCGCAGAATCGATCTTATTAGTTAGCTTTACTCGAAGATGTGCAGGCAAAGATTTCGCTCGAGTGAGATGGCGCCTCGCCGCCTCATAGTCTTCAGCTTGAATTTTCGCCAGTACATTGAGCCGATCAAACTCGCCGCGCGAGCGGCGATCAACGTTACCACTGTCAACTCTGAATCGGTTTTCAACAGATTCCAAAATTTGCATTGCGCCCGCCACGTCGCCCGCGTCGATCTTTACTCGCGCAAGCGACAGACTCACAGGGATATGATCAGGCGTTGCACGTACAGCTTCCTCCGCCCACTGCAGCGCAGCAGGCCGGTCTCGGGAGGCCTCATAGAAATGCGCCCTCCGGCGTTGATAGAAGCTGGTCCCCTGACTCTTGGCCGAAACCTCAAGCTGATTGAAGAGATCATCCAGTTCCATGTCTCTCTGCAAATACAGCAAATCGCTCCTATGCTTCTCAATAAGAATTTCTAGCAGGGTGTCGATAATATAAGGAGTGGGTGCGATTTCGTATGCTGCGCGAGCGAATTCTTCGCCTTCGTCGAATTCCTCGCGAAACGAACATAAGCGCGCCAGTTCCCGCAGAACATGGAAGTTCCTGTCCCCGCCGAGTTTGTAGGCCTTACGAAACTCTTCCTCCGCTAAATCCATTTGACCTTCGTATCTATGGCTGAACCCCTGTAGGAACGCAGAGTTTCGCTTGGCGAGCTGCTCTGAATACTTTGCAAACTCCTCCTGCACGCGGGATATTTCACCCGGAATGCCTGCCCGAACAGACGCCAACCCCCTCAGGCGTAGGCATTCCAGCTGCGCATCTACAGATAGTTTCCCCTTGCCTTCGTACGCTCGACGAGTCAGTTCGATAGTTCGAACAAAATCTCGATTGTCATAAAACTCTCGCGCGACTCTCAGGAGATGAGAAGGCAGGAGCGCCCGCTTGAGAATTGGGTTCTCGATAGATTTCTCACTTACCAACGCTGCCAAGATTGCACTATCCAGGGTGGATACACTCATTAACTCGGCGTCACTCATGTCTGCGATCCGCTCAAGGAGTCTAGCTCTGGACTTACTCAACTCTTCTTCGGCATTATGACTCCAGTCGAATCGGTCGAAAACGTCTCTCAAATACGGAGCGAATCTCAGGTACGCGCCATCTGTCTCGATCAATCCGTGATCGTGCAGAAATCCCATCTCAGTATTAAGAGTATCCTCGGGAATATCTGGAACTGCACTAAGCAAATCATCTGCGGACAGATAGTCGAACTCGAGGAAAAGGGCAAGCAGACGTTCTCGCACAGCATTCAGCTTGATATCTTCAATCAGATGTATCGTGTGCTGCCTGATCGCGTCGATGAAGGTTCGCCGTTCCGTTATCAGGCGAGCGGGCCCAAATTCACTAGCAAGTCGAGCGGCTATTTGAATGTTCCGGGGATGCCCACTCACGTGAGTGACTATCTCGTCGGCAAGTTCATTGCTGATGGGGACCTTAAGCTGTTTTAGCCAGAGATTCAGGAGCCGACGCGAGTCGGCGCGCTCAAGACTCCCGACCATAAGGAACGTAGCGTTCTTGTAATCCACCCGCTTCGGGGGTGAAATCATTCGCCGCGAGATGATTGTTAATAGTGGCCATGAAGTGTTCACAAGAGATGTTACGAGGCGACGAAGCCAGTCCGGAAAATGTCCGTCGTCTTGGATTACTGCGTTACGTCCTCGCAAGAACAGCATCTGTCGTTGGTCACTGAGTTGCTGGATGAGCTTTGCGATCTCCGCTGTACGGTCGGTGGACTCCAGGTCCGAAAACGCCTCAACCGTATCAACGAACTCAATGACCGATAGGCTCTTCGTCTTCGCCAACACTACCCGATAGAACTCAACCTCGCCTTCAGAATCGCGCAACGGGATCTCGATGGGAACGCGAACAAGATGAGGTTGCACGTCAGAGAGCACCCGCCTCGCGAGAGTTCTCCGACCGATGCCCTCATTTCCGGCCAACGTTATTACGCTTGGGGGTTCTTGCAGCACAGAAATCGCGTCCTTCAGAGCTCGTACCTCCCTGTCTCTTCCCTCGAAGAAATCCAAGCTACTGTCTTGCTCGATTGCGAGTGTAAGAAGCGCTGCTCGCAATGATGCCCCTATCGCTCCGGGGCTGGAGCTCCTGAGGTAGACATATGAGCGAAGCCACTCGGGGATAAACGTTGGTTCGACATCATCGATCAAGAACACCATAACTTTCGAGATGCGACCAGAGAAGATCCTGTGCTGTGCTAGCCCGATCTCAGTCTGGACCCAACGGGACTGAACGGAATTCTTGGATAGGAACAATGCAAAAACCTCCGTTTTCGAAATTGCATCGAAAATGGCGGTTGCGCTCGTTTCTCCATGTTCGAACGTGGCCTCATCAAAATGCGCGTTGGCCGCTCGCAATTGCCTGAAGACGGGGTCAACCAAGAACTTGTCCTTGCTGCTGTGCGACAGGAATACTTTTCTGGAGCTCATTCGTCCTCCGGCTGGATGTTTGATAGTTGCTGCAGGCGCTTACGTCAAAAACTCACGCGAAGGTTGCTTTCTGAAAGCATTCTGCGCTACCTGACGCATCGAGCACATCGAAGGTATCGGGAGTTCTGGCCATTATCTCCGACATGCTCCGGGGACATCTGTGATGCCCTAACTTTGTTGCAGGGAGACTAAGTTGCTGCGTAACATCGACTGTGCTCTGTAACATTATGTTCCATCCAACCAAAGAGCTGCATTAAAACAGAGTAACAAATACAGCAACCTCAAAAACGCACACAGCATACCGCATGATGATGGTAGATGTCCGCTTAGAGTCTTGAGCACTCACCGTCCGCTCCTGGCCGGTTGGCGACATAGCAGTTCCAGCACAGACGCCCGCTTCGGCCGACAACCCGCCCCTCCAAACCCACCATTCGCCCCCCGCATCCCCCACATGCACAACTTTCGTTTGAGCGCGAATCCCCCGCCGCCTACCATGCCCGTCAAACATACCGCCCACAGGCACCGAACATGGACCAGCGCGTCTCCACCGCCCAACCGATCACCTTCCCCGCCGCCGACGGCTACCCGCTGAAGGGCTTCCGCTGGCGGCATCCGGACGTCGATGCCGCGCGGCCGGTGGTCATCGTCAACGCGGCGACCTCGGTGCGCTGCCGCTACTACGCGCGCTTCGCGGCCTTCCTGCATGCGCACGGCTTCGACGTCGTCACCTACGACTACCGCGGCATCGGCGAGTCTCGGCCGGCAAGCCTGAGCGGCTTCGAGGCCGGCTGGATCGACTGGGGACGGCTCGATTTCGAGGCGGCGCTGCAGTACGCGCTGGCCGAGTTTCCCGGTCAGCCGGTCCAGGTCGCGGCGCACAGCGTCGGCGGTTTCCTGATCGGGCTGGCGGCGTCCGGCCACCACATCACGCGCGTATTCACGATGGGCGCGCAGTACGCCTACTGGCGCGACTACGCGCGCGACAAGCGCGCCGGCATGTTCCTCAAGTGGCACGTGTTCATGCCGGCGGCGACGGCGCTGTTCGGCTACTTTCCCGGCGGCCGGCTGGGCTGGCTGGAAGACACGCCGCACGGCGTGGTGCGCGACTGGATCGCGCCGCAGCCGCGCTTCGAGGACATCTGGCGGCGCGGCGGCGCGCGCGTGCTGACGGAGGCCGAACGGCGCAAACTGGTCGAGCGCTTCGCGGCGATGCGCGGGCCGACGCTGGCGGTGAGCCTGAGCGACGACGAGTTCGGCACGCCGGCGGCGATCCGCCGCCTGCTCGGCTATTACCGCAACAGCGCACGCACGCACCTGCACCTGCGCCCCGAGGCGGTCGGCGAGCGGCAGGTCGGCCACTTCGCCTTTTTCCACAGCCGCTTCGAGCACACGCTATGGAAGATTCCGCTGGCGTGGCTGCGCCACGGCCGGCTGCCGGCGGAGCCGCAGGGCGAGGCGGTGACGCTGCGGGCGGAATGAATGGGGGATGGCGCTCGGCGTCCGGCCTCGCGCGCGCGGTGCGGAAGGGCGTCGGCTAGGCTTCCGGCCGCGCGTTCCACAGTTCGGCCGCGCGGCGCTCGTCGTCGGCGAGCGGACCGATGGACCGGCAGGCATCGCAGGGCACCGCCCACGTCCCGACGTCGATCTCGATGGCGTGCGCCGGCTCCGTCCCGCAGAAGGGGCACGGCCTGAGTCTGGCGCAGGTGGCGGTGTCTGGCATTGGCGTCTCGGTACCAGGGGCGCGACGGTTGCCGGCGCGCGGAAAATCGGAACGGGACGGCGCTCGCGGCACGCGGCGCCGCCGTTCGATCACGAGCCAGTATGGCGCCGCCGGCACCGGCAATCCATTGTGGGAAACCGAATTGTGGATATCCGCAATCGGCGTCGCCGGCAGCAAGGCGGCGGCGCCGTGTGTCGCTCCCGCCTTCAGGCGGGAGCTTCCTCGCCACGGAATGGGGGCGCCTTCGGCGCCAGAACGGGCTTGCCTCGCTCGACCTCGCCCTGAAGGGCGAGGCTTGCGCTTCGGCCCGTGGTCAGTGGTGTCGCTGCCCGCTGCGATGTCCCGGGTTGCTGCCCGGCACCGCGCCGCCCTGCGGCTTGCCGCCGCGACGGCGGCGGCCGGCGTTCTGCCCCTGCTTCTGCCCGGGTTCGCCGGCCGCCGGCTTCTGGCCCTGGCCGGCGGGCCTGCCGCCTTGCGGCTTCGGCTGCCCCTGGCGCTGGCCGTTCCCCCTCGCCGCCGGCGCGGCGACGGTCGGCACCGCGCTCGGCTCGAAGCCGGGCAGCGTCAGCTTTTCCAGGTCGCGCTTGATCAGCTTCTCGATGTCGCGCAGGTAGGCGCGCTCATCGGCGCAGACCAGCGACACGGCCTCGCCTTCCATGCCGGCGCGGCCGGTGCGGCCGATGCGGTGCACGTAGTCCTCGGCGACGTTCGGCAGCTCGAAGTTCACGACGTAGGGCAGCGCGTCGATGTCGATGCCGCGCGCCGCGATGTCGGTGGCCACCAGCGCGGCGAGCTTGCCGTCCTTGAACTCGCCGAGCGCGCGCACGCGCGCGCCCTGGCTCTTGTCGCCGTGCAGCGCGGCGGCGCGGATGCCGGCCTTGTCGAGCTTCCTGGCGAGCGCGTCGGCGCCGTACTTGGTGCGCGTGAACACCAGCACCTGATGCCAGCCGCGCGTCTCGAAGAGGTGCACCAGCAGGTCGCGCTTCTGCTCGCGGTCGACGTGGATGACGCGCTGCGCCACGCTCTCAGCGGCGGTGTTGCGGCGCGCCACCTCGACGCTCTGCGGGTCGCGCAGGAAGGTCTGCGCCAGCTCGCGGATGTCGTCGGAGAAGGTCGCCGAGAAGAGCAGGCTCTGCTTCTCCTTGGGCATCGTCGCGAGGATTTTCCGGATGTCGCGGATGAAGCCCATGTCGAGCATGCGGTCGGCCTCGTCAAGCACCAGGATCTCGACCGCCGAGAGGTCGACGGTTTTCTGCTGCATGTGGTCCATCAGCCGGCCGGGCGTGGCGACGAGGATGTCGACGCCGCGCGCCAGCGCCTGCACCTGCGGGTTGATGCCGACGCCGCCGAAGACGGCGAGCGAAGTGAGCGGCAGGTGCGCGCCGTAGGTGCGCACGCTCTCCTCGACCTGCATCGCCAGCTCGCGCGTCGGCGTCAGCACCAGCGCGCGCGGCTGCTTCGGCCTGGCGCGGCCGCCGGAGAGCAGTTGCAGGATCGGCAGCGTGAAGCCGGCGGTCTTGCCGGTGCCGGTCTGCGCGCAGGCGAGCAGGTCGCGGCCGGCGAGAACGACGGGAATGGCCTGCTGCTGGATCGGCGTCGGTACGTCGTAACCCTGCGCGGCGACGGCGCGCAGTATCCCGGCCGAGAGGCCGAGGTCGGTGAATTTCATCGTGTCGTGCTCCGGAAAAGCGGTTCCGCGCCCTGCGGCGCATCAGTCGGAACCGGGAGAATCTCTGCGGGACGGCCGCCAGGGCCGGAAGAGGCTGCCGCGCGACTGACCGGCGCGGCGGCGAAGGCGCGCAGTCTAACACGGGCGGCGGCCCGGCCGGCGTCTTCCGGCGCAGGAACATTTGCCGGCGAAGCCCCTCAAACCGTAGTTCCATCGCCGAAGGCGGCCACCCCGGACAAGGAGGAGACGGCAGGGATGAAACTGATCATCTGGGTTCTGTGGCCGGCGTTCGCCGCCGCCGGCGTCGCCGAGGTCGCGTTCTTCACGCTGATCGACCCGCAGCAGCTCTACCTGCTCGGCGAACCGGTCGAGGTTTCGCCGCTCGCCGCCTACTCGATCGGCTTCCTGTTCTTCTGGCTGCTGTGCACCGGCGCCACGCTGATGGCCTGGTTCATGCTGCCCGCCGACGTCAAGGCCGCGCTCCACCGCCACGCCACCGAGCATCCGGATCTCAGCCGGGGCAGCGGCCGGCCGGACGCGGTGGAATAGTCAGATCGGCGACAGCCCTCGCGCGATGATCCCGCCGCCGCGTCAGTCGAAGAACTTCACCATGCGGTCGAGTTCCCCCGCCGTCCGTTCGAGTTCCTGCGAGGCGGCCCAGGCGCTCTGAACCTCGGTTCGGTTGTTCACGATCAGGGAGGCGACCTGGACGATCTGCGCCGCATTCTCTTCCCGCGTCATCAGCTCGACGCGCGCGGCGCTGACCAGTTCGCGCGCCATCGCGGCGAGCTCGGCGCTCCCCGCAGCGGACGGAAAAGACGAAGCAGGCGGGCCGGATGCCGCCCCTGCCGCCAGCAGGACATCGACGGGCGGCAGGACGGGTTCCGGAACGAGCGCTTCGGCCGCCCCCGCCATGGAGCACAGTCCGAGTTCGACGAGCTCGGGGTCGTCGCAGCCTTCGAACATCGGCACGATGGGGAGCGGCGCCGCGTCGGCCGCAGAGTCGCCGATGCCGACGCCGTCGGCGATCCGCTCGGCGTCGGCGACCAGCCTGGACATCCCGGCGGAAGCGGCGTCGATGGCATCCAGCGTCTGATAGATCCGGTCGTGCTGCTCCTCGGAGTACTGCGCCAGATTCATCATCGTCGCGTTGAGGCGGCAGCACTGTTCGTGGATCGAGCCGGCGGACTGGCGAATCTCGTCCATCATCGCCCGAAGATGCAACTGCATGGTCAGCACCGCATTCATCACGCGCCCCGGCTCGCCGTAGCCCATCGTGCCGCCCCCGCCGGAAAGATTGCCCTCGGCGATCCGCTCCATCGCCTCGACCGCTCCCCGCAGGGGCGACACGGTTCCGCGGAAGAACAGGAGGCCGGACAGGACGACGGCGACGATGCTGGCCGACAGGCCGACGATGGCGATCGTCGAGATGTTCCGGTTGCGCTGCTCGGTCTCGCGGAAATTGCTTTCCGCCTTTTCCGAGAGGAAGCGGATCAGGGCCTCCATCTTGGCGTCGGCATTCTGATAGAGCGGAATGACCGCCATCCTGAGCAGCAGGTCGACCTGCGAGTATTCCCCGAGTTCGAGCGCCGCCCTGGCCGGGATCAGACCTTCCGAGACGTAGCGGTAGCGCGCCTGGGCGTACTGCTCGGAAAGCTCCAGCTCCTCGCCGCTGCGGGGCATGGCGGCGTAGGTCGCCCACAGATCGTCGATTTCGCGCCGGTTGGCGACGATCTTCTCCAGGTGTTCGTCCACTCCGTGGTCGAGCTGCCCCTCGGTATAAAGCCCCGGCGTATGGTGCAGCGCGAGCGCCACCTGGGTGCGGTTCTCGGCCATCAGGAAGCGGATGCGCGAAACGATCTGCACCGGCGTCATCTGCTCGTAGTAGAGCGACTGCATGGTCTTGTTCGACAGATGCAGGCCGCCGATGCCGAGAATGCCGCCGATCAGCATCATCAGCGCGACGAAGGCGATGCCGGCGGCGACGCCGTTCCTGACCGACAGCACCCGCCGGAGGAAACCCCTGTCGGCCTCGCCATACACTTCGACGCCGGCCGCCTTCCGGTAGGCTGCCTCGGCCTCGGCGACGAAGGCCGCGTCCGCCGGCGTCTGCACCGCCATGTAGCCGATCGTCTGCCCGTTCTTGCGGATGGCGACGACGTCCGCGCGCACCCAGCGGGAGTCGCCGCCGGCGCAGCGGCTCCTGATCGGGCCGTGCCAGGGCAGCCCGCGCCGGAGCGTTCGCCACATGCCCTTGCGCACCGATGCCGGCACGTCCGGATGCAGGGTGATCTCGTAGCTCTTGCCGATCAGTTCCTCGCGGGAAAATCCGCTGGCCTCGACGAAAGCGTCGTTCACGAAGGTGACGATGCCCTCGGTATCCGTACGCACGATCAGGGAAGTTCCGGGAAGCGGCGGCTTTTCCTGAGCGGAAACCGGAAGATTCTTTTTCATGGTGTCACTTCATCCATAGACGCTTGATCAGCAGGGTAGCGGACTTGCATTGCGAAAACGGCACCATGCCGATGATCTCGAACCCTGGCGTCTGCGTCTCGCGGCGCACGGGGTCGACCATCGGCATGCTGTTGCGATCGTACACGCTGTAGACCGTCGCGCCCTCGGCCTTGAAGGTGCGCTTGCGGAGCACGGCGATCTCACCGCATTTCAGCTTGACGAGGACGCCCGGCGGCAGCATGCCGATCTCCTTGATGAGCAACTGGATCAGCTCGCCGTCCAGATGCGAATCCTTCTTCTGGTACATGTCGCGCAGCGCCGCCTGCGGAAAGAACACCTTCGGCCGATACGGCCGGGCGCGGGCCATCGCGCTGTACATGTCGGCGATGGCCAGGATGCGCGCGCCGAGACCGACATCCCCGCCCGCGAGCCGGCGCGGATAACCGCTGCCGTCGAGCCGCTCGTGATGCGCCAGCACCGCATCCAGCCACAGACCGTCGGCGACGCCGGCGGATTTCAGCAGTTCGACGCCGGCGGCCGGGTGATTCCGGACCGCTGCCGCGAGCGATTCCGGCAGGGGGCCGGTCGTCTGCTCCAGCTCGCTCTGGATGCCGAGCTGCCCCATGTCGCGGGTCAGGGCCGCGCAGACGTAGGGCAGGCGCTCGGCCGGCGACAGCCCCTTGCGCGCCGCCAGAATCTCGGTGATGACCGCGCCCATCAGGTGATGGACGACGATGTAGGGCGTCTGGTGATCGACGTATGGCGCCGCCAGGGCGCTATCGACGTCTTTCGCGCACATCGCCTGCAGGCTGACGGCCAGGCTGCGGATGCGCTGCGGCAGATCGATCTGCTCCGGCGCGCGGGCCTGGGTGGAAAAGAGGTGGCGGAGATTGAGGGCCAGCCCCTCGACCTGATCGAACACGGGCTGCTCGTCGGCCGGCCTGGGCGGCGGGGCGGCGGCGGGAGAAGACGAACGGCTCCCCTCGTCGGCCTCTCCCGGAACGTTCGCGCCCGGCATTCCGGCATCGGAGAGACGCTCGATGACCGCGCCCCGCAGCACGAGACGCTCCACCAGCGCGTCGCTGGTGATCACCGTCCCCTGCCTGAGCAGGAGGCGCCCCCTTTCGTCACACAGCGCGAACGGAATGGCCTTTCCCAGCACCACATCTGAAGTTACCAGTCTTCTCATGGCATCATCGATGCGTGCCGCACGCGCAGGGCCGACGCGCGCAAGCGCGCGGGAAGATCGGCAACCCCGGCATCGTGAGGCATCGGTCTTTTATTGTTATCGACGTCGTCTCCCCCGGCACTCGACCGGGCGCCCCCTTTGCAATCCGGCCGCGCCGCGAAGGGCGTGCAGCCGGATGTCATGCTCCCACGATCGCCGCGTTAATGACAAGGGTATTGGCCCGAACGGCCGAAGAATTTACGCAGTTGACACGAAGCAGCCGCGTCGGCCGTCGACAGGCCGGGGGAGAGAGGCTTGCAGGAGTGGCGGCGAGAAGCGGTCGCGGCAGGTGCCGTACCGCTCGCGCCGGGGAGCGCCGTGCGCGAAAAAGCGCCCGGGCGGGCGCTAGGCCGACAGCCCGCGGTCGAGGTCGGCCTGCAGGTCGGCGACCGCTTCCAGGCCGACGGCGACGCGCAGCAGGCCCTCGCCGATGCCGGCGGCGGCGCGCGCCTCGGGCGAGATGCGGCCGTGCGTGGTCGACGCCGGGTGCGTCAGCGTCGTCTTGACGTCGCCGAGGTTGGCGGTGATCGACAGCAGCCGGCAGGCATCGACGACGCGCCAGGCTTCCGCGCGGCCGCCCTTCACTTCGAAGGAGACGATGGCGCCGCCGCTCGTCTGCTGGCGCATCGCCAGTTCGTGCTGCGGGTGCGACGGCAGGCCGGGGTAGAAGACGCGCGCCACGCGCGGGTGCGCCTCCAGCCAGCGCGCCAGTTCCAGCGTCCGCGCCGACTGCGCCTGCATGCGGATCTGCAGCGTCTCGATGCCCTTCAACAGCACCCAGGCGTTGAACGCGGAGAGCGTCGGGCCGGCGGTGCGCAGGAACTTGAACACCTCGTCGGTGTACTTCCTCGGGCCGACGACGGCGCCGCCGAGCACGCGGCCCTGGCCGTCGAGATACTTGGTCGCCGAATGCACGACGAGGTCGGCGCCCAGGTCGAGCGGCCGTTGCAGGATCGGCGTGCAGAAGCAGTTGTCGACGGCGACGAGGATGCCTCGTGCGTGCGCGATGCCGGCGAGCGCCGCGATGTCGGCGATCTCGGTGAGCGGGTTCGACGGCGTTTCCAGGAAGAACAGTTTCGTGTTCGGCCGGATCGCCGCTTCCCAGGCGCCGACGTCGGTCTGCGACACGCAGGTGGTCTCGATGCCGAAGCGCGACAGGATGTTGTTGAACAGTTGCAGCGTCGCGCCGAACAGGCTGTTCGAGGCGACGATGTGGTCGCCGGCCTTGAGGTGCGCCATGACCAGCGAGAGGATCGCCGACATGCCGCTGGCCGTCGCCACCGCCGCCTCGGCGCCTTCGAGCGCGGCCAGCCGCTCCTGGAAGGCGGCCACCGTCGGATTGGTGAAGCGCGAATAGACGCAGCCCTCCTCCTCGCCGGAGAAGCGCGCGGCGGCCTGCGCCGCGTCGTCGAAGACGAAGCTGGAGGTGAGGTACATCGCCTCCGAATGCTCGTTGAACTGCGTGCGCGCGGTGCCGGCGCGCACGGCCAGCGTCTCCGGCAGGTAGCCGGCGGCCGCGTCTTCGTCTTTTCGTCCGCTCATGCGACTCACTCCGAAACCAGGTTGAGGTGCATCTGCTGCGAGGCGCCGCCGTCCTCGCTCGACCCGCCCGGCAGGCCGTTGCGGGCGTTCTCGATCTCGTCGAGGTATTCCGGGCTGACGTCGCCGGTGATGTAGCAGCCGTCGAAGCAGGAGGCGTCGAACGATGACAGCCGCCCGTCGGACAGCTCGCGCACCGACGCCTTTAGCGCGTCGAGGTCCTGATAGACGAGCGCGTCGGCGCCGATCTCGCGGGCGATCTCCTCGTCGCTGCGGCCGGTGGCGATCAGCTCGCCGCGCGTCGGCATGTCGATGCCGTAGACGTTCGGAAAGCGCACCGGCGGCGCGGCGGACGCGAAATAGACCTTGCGCGCGCCGGCGGCGCGCGCCATGTCGACGATCTCGCGGCTGGTCGTGCCGCGCACGATCGAATCATCGACGAGCAGCACGCGCTTGCCGCGGAACTCCTCACCGACGGTATTGAGCTTCTGGCGCACCGACTTCTTGCGCGTCGCCTGCCCCGGCATGATGAAGGTGCGGCCGATGTAGCGGTTCTTGACGAAGCCCTCGCGGTACGGGATGCCGAGCGTCTGCGCCAGCTCCATCGCCGACGGCCGCGACGAGTCGGGGATCGGGATGACGATGTCGATCTCTTCGACCGGGATGCTCGCCTTCACCTTCTCGGCGAGGTGCTGGCCCATGCGCAGGCGGGTTTCGTAGACCGAGACGCCGTCGATCACCGAATCCGGGCGCGCCAGGTACACGTACTCGAAGATGCACGGCGAATAGACCGGCTGCTGCGCGCACTGGCGCGTGTGCAACTGGTGGCTGAGGTCGATGAAGATCGCCTCGCCCGGCTCGACGTCGCGCACGACCGAGAAGCCGAGGGTGTCGAGCGCCACCGATTCGGAGGCGACGAGGTACTCGGTGCCCTCCGCCGTCTCGTTGGTGCCGAAGACCAGCGGCCGGATGCCGTGCGGGTCGCGGAAGGCCAAGAGCCCGTAGCCGGCGATCAGCGCGACCACGGCGTAGGCGCCGCGGCAGCGGCGATGCACGCCGGCGACCGCCTGGAAGATGCTGTCGACGTCCAGCTCGAAGCCGTGCGCCGCGGCCTGCAGCTCGTGCGCGAGCACGTTGAGCAGCACCTCCGAATCCGAGCTGGTGTTGATGTGCCGGCGGTCGAGCCGGAACATCACCTCCTGCAACTGCTGCGTGTTGGTCAGGTTGCCGTTGTGGCCGAGCACGATGCCGAACGGCGAATTGACGTAGAAGGGCTGCGACTCGGCGAAGTTGTAGGCCGAGCCGGCGGTCGGGTAGCGCACGTGGCCGATGCCGACGTTGCCCGGCAGCGCGCGCATGTTGCGCGTTCGGAAGACGTCGCGCACCAGCCCCGGCCCCTTGTGCATGTGGAAGGTGTTGCCTTCCGCGGTGACGATGCCGGCCGCGTCCTGGCCGCGGTGCTGCAGCACCATCAGGCCGTCGTAGAGCAGTTGGTTGACCGGAGAGGTGGCGACGACGCCGAGAATTCCGCACATCTTGGTGGTTTCCTACCTGATTGTTGCTACCTGAATCGAATCCGTTTCGCCGCTTCCGGCGGCAGCCAGGGCTTGCTCGCCAGCACGGCGGTTTCCAGCGGCGGCGCCAGCCGCGCCTGCGCCCACCAGGGTTCCTTCGGCGCCGAGGTCATGCCGCCCGCCGCCACCAGCACGAGGACGATCAGCAGACCGCGCGCCAGCCCGAAGGCGACGCCGAACACCCGGTCCACGGCCGTCAGCCCGAGCGCCTTGAGCAGCCCGCGCACGGCCTGCCGGACCAGCGCCAGGACGAAGACGACGCCGACGAAGACCAGCGCGTAGCCGGCGAGCACGCGCAGCCCCGGGTCGGGGATGGCGGTGATCAGTTCCCCGGCCTCGCGCCCGAACTGCCAGGCGGCGAGCGCGGCCACCACCCAGGCGAGCAGCGCCAGCACCTCGCCGATCAGGCCGCGCCATACGCCGAGCGCGAGCGACGCGACGAGGATGACGACGACGCCGTAATCGAAAGCGGTGAACGACAAGAAGCGATCCTCACTGCCGCGTCGCGACGACGCCGTTCACGCCGATGCGCTTCATCTTCTCGAGCGCCTTCTCGGCCGCCTCGCGGCTGGCGAAGGGCCCGGCGCGCACGCGCGTCTTCTTGCCCTGCGGCGAGTCGAGCGCCTCGGTGTAGACCTTGATGCCGAGCTCGCCGAGCTTGCTCTGCAACTGCCGGACGTTGGCCGGGTTGGCGAAGGCGCCGATCAGGATGACGTGCTCGACCGCGGCCGGCGCGGCGTCCGGCGCCTTGCCGGCGAGGATCGCCGCCGCCCGGCGGGCGTCGTCGTCGGCCTTCGGCTTCTCCGCCGGCTTTTCGGCGGGTTTCTCGACGGGCTTCGGCGCCGGTTTCTCGGCGACGGCAGGCGCCTTTTCCGGAGCCGCCGCGGGCGCCTTCTCCGGCGGTTTCTCGGCGGCCCTTTCGGCAGCCTTTTCGGCCGGCTTCTCCGCCGCCGCGCTACGCGCCGGCGGCGCGGCCGCCGGCTTCGCGGCGAGCGCCTTCGGCGCGAAGGGCGGCGCCTGCTCCTGGCCGGGGATGCGGATCTCGACGTCGGCCACCGGCGCCTGCGGCGAGGGGTCCATGACCATCGGCAGCACCACCGCGGCGAGCACCGCCATCGCGATCGCGCCGACCAGGCGGCGACGGGCGCGCTTCTTCAGCGGCAACTGGGCGTCGGCTTCCGGCATCGACATCAGGGGCGTTCCTCGAGGGCGCGCATCACGGCCGCCACGGTGTAGAAGGATCCAAAGACGAGAATTCTATCATTTTCGCCGGCCGCCTCGCGGGCCGCGGCAAAGGCCGAAGCCGGGTCGGCGTGGCAGTCCACGCGGCCGCCCAGGCCCTGGTCGGCGACCGCCCGCGCCAGCGTTTCGGCGGCGGCGCCGCGCGGCACGGCGAGCGTCGCCAGGTGCCAGTGGTCGACCTTGCCGGCGAGCGCGGCGAGCGCGCCGGCCACGTCCTTGTCGGCGAGCATGCCGACGACCGCGTGCGTCTTCGCGTAGAAGCCCATGTCGCCGAGGTTGGCGGCGAGCGCGGCGACCGCCTGCGGGTTGTGGGCGACGTCCAGCACCACCGCCGGCCGGCCGGGCACGACCTGGAAGCGGCCGGCCAGCTCGATCTCGATCAGGCCGCGGCGCACCGACTGCATGTCCACCGGCAGCCGCGCCTTCACCGCGTCGAGCGCGGCCAGCGCCGCCGACGCGTTGGCCAGTTGCTGCGCGCCGCGCAGGCCGGGATTGGCCAGCCCGCCGCGGCGCAGGCCGTTGCCGCCCCACCAGGTCCATTGCGTCTTGTCGCCGAAATAGCCGAAATCGCGGCCGATCAGCCGCAGGTCGGCGCCGATGGCCGCCGCGTGGTCGAGCAGCGAGATCGGCGGCTGCGGGTCGGCGCAGATCGCCGGCCGGCCGGCGCGGAAGATGCCGGCCTTCTCGCGGCCGATGGCCTCGCGGTCCGGGCCGAGCCAGTCGGTGTGGTCGAGGGCCACGCCGGTGACGACGGCGACGTCGGATTCGTAAACGTTCACCGCGTCGAGCCGGCCGCCGAGGCCGACTTCGAGGATGACGACGTCAACCTCGGCGGCGGCGAACGCCTCCCACGCGGCCAGCGTGCCGAACTCGAAGTAGGTCAGCGGCACCTCGCCGGCGGCGACGCGCGCCGCTTCCACGCGCGCGAAGGCGTCGCACAGCGGCGCGTCGGCGATCGGCCGGCGGTCGAGGCGCACGCGCTCGTTGTAGGCCAGGAGATGCGGCGACGCGTAGCAGCCGGTGCGGTAGCCGGCGTACGAGAGGATGTGTTCGAGGTAGGCGCAGGTCGAGCCCTTGCCGTTGGTGCCGCCGACGACGATCACCGGGCAGGTTTCGCGCTGGCCGCGCTGTTGGCCCAGCTCGGCCTTGACGCGCGCGACGCGGTCGAGCCCCAGCTCGATCCCGGCCTGCCCCTTCGGGTGCAGGGATTCGAGGTGGCGCAGCCAGTGCGCCAGAGAGGAGTGAGGAGCGATGAGGAAGGAGGGCGCCTCCGCTGAAGAGCCGGGCGGCTGTTGCTCCTCACTCCTCACTCACTACTCCTCACGCTGCCGCAGGCAGCTTCTGCAGCAGCGCCAGCAGTTGCGCCAGCGTCGCCTTCATCTCGCGGCGGTCGACGATCATGTCGATGGCGCCCTTTTCGAGCAGGAACTCGGAGCGCTGGAAGCCTTCCGGCAGCTTCTCGCGCACCGTCTGCTCGATGACGCGCGGGCCGGCGAAGCCGATCAGCGCGCCCGGCTCGGCGATGACCACGTCGCCGACGAAGGCGAAGGACGCGGAGACGCCGCCCATGGTCGGGTCGGTGAGGATGGAGATGAACGGCAGCCGCTTCTCCGAGAGCTTGGTCAGCGCGGCCGTGGTCTTGGCCATCTGCATCAGCGAGAAAAGGCCCTCCTGCATGCGCGCGCCGCCCGAGGCGGTGACGCAGATGAACGGCAGCTCGCTCTCGACGGCGACGCGCACGCCGCGCACGAAGCGTTCGCCGAGCACCGAGCCCATCGAGCCGCCCATGAAGTCGAACTCGAAGGCCGAGGCGACCACCGGCACGGTGTTGATCGCGCCCTGCATGACCACCAGCGAGTCGGTCTCGCCGCTGCTTTCGCAAGCGTCATGCAGGCGCTCGGGATAGCGGCGGCTGTCCTTGAACTTGAGCGTATCGACCGGCAGCACCTCGTCGCCGATCTCGTAGCGGCCCTCGTCGTCGAGCAGCACTTCGAGGCGGGCGCGCGCCTTCAGGCGGTTGTGGTGGCCGCACTTCGGGCAGACGTTGAGGTTGTTTTCGAGATCGGTGGCGTAGAGCACCGCCTCGCACGACGGGCACTTGCTCCACAGGCCCTCGGGCAGCGAGGACTTGCGCGCGGCGCCCGGTTCGTTGCGCTTGATCTTCGGCGGCAGCAGTTTGTTCAGCCAGCTCATCTTGTTCTTCCTCTTGCGGGACGCGCGCCTTACGCGGCGTCCATCCCCTGACGGATGCCGGACACGAGCCCCCGGACCTTGGCGCAGATCGCGGCGGGCGTCGACTTTTCGCAGCCCTGGCAGCGCTCGATTTCCTCGATGATGCGGCTGCCGATGACGACGGCGTCGGCGACGCGCGCGATACGCGCGGCGGTTTCGGCGTCGCGGATGCCGAAGCCGACGCCGACCGGCAGCCCGGTCTTTTCGCGGATCGCCGGCAGACGCGCGGCAACCGCGTCGACGTCGAGCGCCGCCGAGCCGGTGACGCCCTTCAGCGAGACGTAATAGACGTAGCCGCTGGCAACCTCGGCGGCGCCGGCGATGCGCTCGTCGGTCGAGGTCGGCGCCAGCAGGAAGATCGGATCGAGGCCGTTCGTCTTCATCGCCGCGGCGAACTCGGCGCTCTCCTCGGGCGGGTAGTCGACGACCAGCACGCCGTCGACGCCGGCCGCGCGCGCGGCGGCGGCGAAGGCGTCGACGCCCATGGCCTCGACCGGGTTGGCATAGCCCATCAGCACTACCGGCGTCTCCGCGTCCGTCCGGCGGAATTCGGCGACGAGCGCGAGCACCTTCCGCAGGCTCATGCCTTTCGCCAGCGCGCGCTCGGAGGCGCGCTGGATGGTCGGGCCGTCGGCCATCGGGTCGGAGAACGGCACGCCGAGCTCGATGACGTCGGCGCCAGCCTCGACCAGCGCGTGCATCAGCGGCACGGTCAGCGCCGCGTCGGGATCGCCGGCGGTGATGAACGGGATCAGCGCCTTGCGGCCCTGCGCCTTCAGGCGCTCGAAAGTGGCTTGGATGCGGGAAGTCATGTCAGGTCTCCCGCCGGGCCGCCCCAAGGGAAGCCTGCGCCCCCTTGGGGGGCAGCGAACGAAGTGAGCGTGGGGGTCGTCATTTCAGAACTCGATGCCCGATTTTTCGGCGACGGTGTGCATGTCCTTGTCGCCGCGACCGGAGAGGTTGACCAGCAGAACCTTGTCCTTGCCGAGCGTCGGCGCCAGCTTGGCGGCATAGGCCAGCGCGTGGCTCGATTCCAGCGCCGGAATGATGCCTTCGTAGCGGCACAGGTCGTGGAAGGCCTGAAGCGCCTCGGCATCGGTGATGCCGACGTACTCGGCGCGGCCGGAATCCTTGAGCCAGGCGTGCTCCGGGCCGACGCCCGGATAGTCGAGGCCGGCCGAGATCGAGTGCGTCTCGATGATCTGCCCGTCTTCGTCCTGCAGCAGATAGGTGCGGTTGCCGTGCAGCACGCCGGGGCGGCCGCGTTCCAGCGACGCCGCGTGGTGGCCGGAGTCCAGCCCCTCGCCGGCGGCCTCGACGCCGACGAGCTTCACGCCCTCGACCGGGATGTACGGGTAGAAGATGCCCATCGCGTTCGAGCCGCCGCCGACGCAGGCGATGGCGTAGTCCGGCTGGCGGCCGATCTGCTCCTGCATCTGCGCGATGCACTCCTGGCCGATCACCGCCTGGAAGTCGCGCACCATCATCGGGTAGGGGTGCGGGCCGGCGACCGTACCGATGATGTAGAAGGTGTCGTGGACGTTCGTCACCCAGTCGCGCATGGCTTCGTTGAGCGCGTCCTTGAGCGTCTTCGAGCCGGATTCGACGGGCACGACGGTGGCGCCCAGGAGCTTCATGCGATAGACGTTGGCGGCCTGGCGCTTGACGTCCTCGCTGCCCATGTAGACCACGCATTCCATGCCGTAGCGCGCGGCGACCGTGGCCGTGGCCACGCCGTGCTGGCCGGCGCCGGTTTCCGCAATCACGCGCGGCTTGCCCATGCGCCTGGCGAGCATGGCCTGGCCGATGCAGTTGTTCACCTTGTGCGCGCCGGTGTGGTTCAGATCCTCGCGCTTGAGATGGATCTGCGCGCCGCCGAGCAGTTCGGACCAGCGCTTCGCGTGGTAGATCGGGCTCGGCCTACCGACGTAGTGTTTCAGCTCGTATTCGAACTCGGCGATGAACTGCGGGTCCTTCTGCGCGGCGGCATAGGCTTCCTTCAGTTCCGTCAGCGCCGGGATCAGCGTCTCGGCGACGAACAGGCCGCCGTAGGGACCGAAATGGCCCCGCTCGTCCGGCAGGTCATACATCTGCATTGCGAACTCCAGCGATAAAGGCGGCAATCCTGGCGTGATCCTTCACGCCCTTCGAAATCTCGACTCCGGACGACACGTCGACCGCCGCCGGGCGCACGCGGCGCACGGCCTCGCCGACGTTGTCCACGGTCAGGCCGCCGGAAAGCACCATCGGCCGCGGCAGGCCGGTCGGGATCAGGCCCCAGTCGAAGGCGTGGCCGCCGCCGCCGTAGCCGTCGACGAAAGCGTCGAGCAGCAGGGCCTGGGCCGACGGAAACGAAGCCGCGTATTGTAGCAAATCGAAGCCCGGCCTCATGCGCGCCGCCTTGTAGTACGGGCGGTCGAACTGCCGGCAGCAGGCCTCGTCCTCGTCGCCGTGGAACTGCAGGATGTTGACCGGCACCGCGGCGAGCGTTTCGCGCACGGCTTCCGGCGCGGCGTTGACGAACAGCGCGACGACGTCGACGAAGGGCGGCATCGCCCGCGCGATCGCGGCGGCGCGCTCGACGTCGACGAAGCGCGGGCTCTTCGGGTAGAAGACGAGGCCGATGGCGTCGGCGCCGGCTGCCGCCGCCGCGAGGCCGTCCTCGACCGTGGTGATGCCGCAGATCTTGATCCTGGTGCGCATGTTCATATCCCCGTCAGCACCGGCGCCGGCAGTTCCGGCAGCCCCCAGTGCGCCTCGTAGCTGACGCCGGCGAGATACAGCCCGTCCGGCGAGAAGGTCGGCGCCGCCTGCCGGCGGTCGCGGCCGGCGAGCAGTTCGTCGATCCACGCCGGCGAATGCTTGCCCTTGCCGACGTAGACGAGGCTGCCGACCATGTTGCGCACCATGTGGTGCAGGAAGGCGCTGGCCTCGAAGTCGAAGACCACGTGCTCGCCGTGCGTCCAGACGCGGGCCTCGCGCAGCGTCTTGACCGGCGACTTGGCCTGGCATTCGGCGGCGCGGAAGGCCGAGAAGTCGTGTTCGCCCAGGAGCCGCGCGGCGGCGGCCTGCATCGCGGCGAGGTCGAGCGGCCGGTGGAACCAGCCGACGCGGCCGTGCGTCAGCCCGGGGCGCTGCGGCCGGTTGAGCAGCAGGTAGCGGTAGCGCCGGCCGCGCGCCGAGAAGCGAGCGTGGAACTCGTCCGCCACCGGCTGCGCCCAGCGCACGGCGACGGCGTCCGGCAGCAGCGCGTTGGCGCCGCGCACCCAGGCGGAGAGCGGCCGCTCGGCGCGGCAGGCGAAATGCACGATCTGGCAGCTCGCGTGCACGCCGGCGTCGGTGCGGCCGGCGCAGACGACGGCGATCGGCTCGCCGGCGATGCCGGACAGCGCCTTCTCCAGCGCGTCCTGCACGGTGTTGCCGCCGGGCTGCGTCTGCCAGCCGTGGAAGGCGCGGCCGTCGTATTCGAGGCAGAGCGCGATCTTCATGCGGCGAGCGCCAGCGCCGTCACCGCCAGCATGGCGGCGACCGCCGCCCAGTCCACGGCCCGCGCCGGCGGCAGGAGGAGCGTCACCGTTGCCGGCGCGTCCGCCGCCGGATCGGGTTCGAGCAGATGCCGCCAGCCGCCCCGCGGCCTCTCCCCGGCGTAGTGCAGCGCCAGCGACAGGCGCACCACGGCGCGGTCGACGTCCAGGCCGAGCGCGGCGAACGGCCGCAGCAGCGCGTGGCAGCCGGCCATCAACTGCGCCGTCGGCGTCGTTTCGAGGAGCAGCGCGACGGCGGCGAGCACGAGTAGCAGGCGGCCGAGCTGCGTCAGCCCTTCGCCGATCCCTTCCCAGGTCGGCAGCAGCGCGCCGCCGCCGGCGCGCACCGGCTCGCCGGCGACGCCCCAGGCGAGCACGGCGAGCAGCGACAGCAGCAGCCAGCGCGCGCGCCAGGCGAGCCGCGCCCAGCGCGCGACGACGGCGCGGCCGGCGAGCGGCACGAGCAGGAAGGCGAGCGCCAGCGCCGGCCCGGACAGCGACTGCACGGCGACGACGGCGAGCAGCCAGCAGCCCAGGCGATGCGCCGGGTGCAGCGGCGGAATGCGGGCAAGCGGGTTGTCGAACGATGCCATCGGTGCGCGCATGCGGGGCGCCGGCGATCCGGCGGAAGAAAAGGAAAAGGCCGCGCTCCCGGGGGAACGCGGCCCGTCATTCTACTTGTTCCGACTTCGCTCCGGCAGGGGCGCTCAGGAACCGATCCGTTCGAGGCTGGCCTGCGCCGTCGCCCGCTGCTCGGCGCTGCCTTCCTGGATCACCTCCTGCAGCAGCTCGCGCGCGCCTTCGAGGTCGCCCATCTCTTCGTAGGCCTTGGCCAGGTCGAGCTTGGTCGCTGCTTCCTCGCTGCCTTCCGCCAGATCGAGCGGCGGTTCGGCAAGGTCCGCGGACGGCGCGAGCGCCTCCGGCTCCGGCTCCGGCACGAGATCGTCGATCGGCCCGATCTCCGGCAGCGATGCCGGCTCGGGGAAATCGGCGTCGAACGCGGGCAGGTCGAGGGGCGCCGGTTCCGGTTCGGCGACTTCGGGTTCGCGGTCGGCGGCCGGCAGGTCGGCGGCGGGCTCGGGCGGCAGCTTGAAGTCGACCACCGTCGCGTCGAAGTCGACCACCGTCGCCTCGGGGTCGATCTCCGGTTCGTCGGGCGTCAGCGGCTCGTCGAGATCGAGGCTGATCGAACGCATGTCGAAAGGCGGCGTCGGCGGTTCGGCCGGCGTCTCCGGCGCCGTCGCCAGGTCGAAGTCGAAGTCAAGTCCCTCGTCCGCGGACGGCGCTGCCGGCGTCTCGTCGGCGGCGGGCTCGGCCGGAGCCTCTTCGTCGAAGCCGGCGCCGAGGGCGTCGACCGGCGGTGCGGCCGGCGCCGGTTCGATCCGGATCTCCGGCAGGTCGAAAGCGAGGTCGCCGATCTCTTCTTCCGCCGCCGGCGCCAGGCCGGTCGGGTCGAGATCGAAGTCGAGCGCACTGTCGACGTCGGCCAGCGCCTGCGGCGCCTCGGCCGGCTCGGCTGCCGGGACAGCGAAATCGGCGGCCGGCGGCGCTTCGACGGGTTCAGGCGCGGCGACCGGCCCCAGGTCGAAGTCGAGTCCGGCCGGAAGGTCGTCGGCCGCCGGTTCGTCGAAGCCTGCGGCAGCCGCGGGCGGTTCCGGTTCGGCGGCGGCGTCGGTCTGCGCCGTCAGATCCGGCGCCAGCGCGGCGGCCGCCAGGGCCGAGGCGGCCAGGACGGGCGCCGCGTCGCCGGCGTCCGCCGCCTTGGCCGGAGAAGCGTCGCCGCCGTAGAGCGGATTCTTCGGATCGAGCTTGCGGCCCATGGCCGCCGCCTTCTCCCAGTCGGCGCCGGCGCCGCCGGTATCGCCGTAGAGTTCGGTCGCCAGCGCCTCGAACTGGGCAGTGTTCTGGCGGCCGGCGTAGATTTCGAGCAGCTTGAGATGGATGGCGTGCCGGCCGGGATCCTTGGCCTTGGCTTCGAGCAGGATTTCCTCGGCCTGCGCGTCGCGGCCGTAGGCCATGTACACGTCGGCTTCGGCCACCGGATCGACCTCGTCGGTATCGATCGTGCCCGGGCCGGCCTGGCTGAAATCGGTCTGCGGCGGCGTCTGCGAGGTGTCGACGCTCTGGCCGCCGGTGTTGCGGAACACCGAATTCTCGCTGAGGCTGGTCTGCGTGAAGCCGGAGGTATTCGCCGCCGGCGCCGCTTCGGCGGCCGTGCGACGGCGCCTGGCGACGATGTAGGCGAGCAGCAGGGCGAGGATGCCGCCGGCGGCGGCGGGCAGCTTCGGATCGTCCAGCAGCGTTTCGACGAGGCCCGGCTCCTCGGGCGGCGGCGGCGGCACGACCTTCGGTTTCGGCGGCGCCGGCCGTGCCTCGGCGGCCTTCGGCGGTTCGCCCGGCTTCGCGTCTTCCGCTTTCTTCTCGGCGACCTTGGGCGCCTCGGCCGGTCCGGCCTCGGCCGGCTTCACCGCCGCCTGGGGCGCCGTCGCCGGCGCGGGGGCGACCTCGGCGACGGCCGGTCCGCCCGCCTGCTTCTGCATCTCGGCGAGGCTCTGGTTCTTCATTTCGAGCAGCTTCTGCAGCTCGTTCACGTTCCGTTCGAGCACGGCGAGACGCTCGTTCGCCTCCTTGAGCGCCTTGTCCCGGGCCAGCAGCGCGTCCTCGCCGGCCTCGGTCTTGGAAACGCGGACCTGGTCCCGCGCCGCCGCGGCCGGCGCGCTCTTTTCCTCGACCTTGGGCGTGATGCGGCCGGCCGAGGCCTGGCCGGCGACGTCGCCGCCGGCCGGCGCCTGCGCCGCCGCAGCGGCCAGCCGACGGCGATAGGCGTTCCAGTCGGCGGCCTGCACCGCCACCTCCCTGCGCGCCTCGCCCTCGGAGATCGATTCGACCGCGGCACGCTCGGGCACCGTCAGGATGCGCCCCGACTGCAGGCGGTTCATGTTGTTGCCGTCGAAGGCCTCCCGGTTCGCGCGGTAGAGGCCGACCAGCATCTGTTCGAGCGAGACGCCCGCGTGCTGGTTGGCGGCGGCGATCTTGCGCAGCGTGTCGCCGCGCTTGACCTCGTGGGTGGCGGCCGGTTCGGCGGCAGCCGGCGGCGCTTTTTCCGGCACCGCCGGCCTGGGCGGCGCGACCGCCTCGGCAGCGGCCGGCGCCGGCAGGCTGGCGGCCGGCGCGGCGACGGACGCCGCTGCCTTGGCCGCGAGTTCCGGCGGGTCGAGCAGGAAGGTGTACTCGCGGACCAGGCGCCCGGACGCCCAGTTGAGTTCGAGCAGCATGTCCACGAAGGGATCGTTGATCGGTCGGTCCGATTCGAGCCGGATCACCGGCTCGCCGCTGGCGCGCCGATCGATGACGAAGCGCAGGCCGGCCAGCGCGGGCGGATAGTCGAGCCCGGCCGCCTTGAAGCTTTCGGGCGACGCCAGGCTGGCCCTCATGCTGGCCAGCTCTTCGCGCGTCGCCGACAGTTCGACCTCGGCGCGCAGCGGCTGTCCGAGCGCAGAGAAGACGGTCACCCTGCCGAGCCCGGCCGCCTGGGCCGCGAACGGCAGTGCGGAAAGCGCGAAGCCGGCCGCAAGGACCAGCGTCGAGGCGCGAAGCTCGAGCGTGGATTGTCTTTTCTTGGTCACCGCCCCACCTGAGGGTCTATTTGGAATATTTAAAATAACATCAGCAAGTTACCCATGCAAGCTCAACTTCCTTCTGATGTTTCTCGCCGGCTCCGTACTGTTGCGTCCAGAAAAAAACCGGGGCAAGCCCCGGTTTTCGATCGGCGGCACGCGCGCCCAACGATCAGGCGTCGAGCAGGATGCGCAGCATGCGCCGCAGCGGCTCGGCGGCGCCCCACAGCAACTGGTCGCCGCAGGTGAAGGCGGCGAGGTACTCGGGGCCCATCGCCATCTTGTGCAGGCGGCCGACCGGAACGGTCAGCTTGCCGGTGACGGCGGCCGGCGTCAGTTCGCGCTCACTGATTTCGCGCTCGTTCGGCACGACCTTGGCCCAGTCGTTGGCGGTGCCGATGATCTGCGCCAGTTCGTCGAGCGGCACGTCCTTCTTCAGCTTGATCGTCAGCGCCTGCGAGTGGCAGCGCATGGCGCCGATGCGCACGCACAGGCCGTCGATCGGGATCGAGCCCGGCGAACGGAAGGCCGGCCGGCCGAGGATCTTGTTGCACTCGGCGCCGCCCTTCCATTCTTCCTTCGACTGGCCGTGTTCGACCGGCACGTCGATCCACGGGATCAGCGAACCGGCGAGCGGCGTGTTGCGGAAGTTCTTCTTCGGGAAGCTATCCGAGCGGATGGTCTCGGCGACCTTGCGGTCGATGTCGAGGATGGCCGAGGCCGGATCGGCGAGCAGATCCTTCACGGAATCGTGGACGACGCCCATCTGCGAAATCAGCTCGCGCATGTTCTGCGCGCCGGCGCCGGAAGCGGCCTGATAGGTCATCGACGTCGCCCATTCGACGAGGTCGTTCTGGAACAGGCCGCCGAGGCCCATCAGCATCAGCGACACCGTGCAGTTGCCGCCGATCCAGTTACGGCCGCCCTTGGCCAGCGCGTCCTTGATCACGTTCATGTTGACCGGGTCGAGGATGATGACCGCGTCGTCGGCCATGCGCAGCGCACTGGCGGCGTCGATCCAGTGACCGTTCCAGCCGGCGGCGCGCAGCTTGGGAAAGACTTCCTTGGTGTAGTCGCCGCCCTGGCAGGTGATGACGATGTCGCAGGCCTTCAGCGCGTCGACGTTCGTCGCGTCCTGCAAGGGCGCGGCCGCTTCCTTGCCGCCGAAGACCGGGGCCTTGCCGCCGGCGTTCGAGGTCGAGAAATACACCGGCTCGATATGGGCGAAATCGCCCTCTTCCACCATGCGCTGCATGAGGACCGAACCGACCATGCCGCGCCAACCCACCAGACCCACTCGCTTCATCACTGCTTCCTCGACAAAAAACTCAACGAAAACGTAACGCTACCACAGATGCTGCGCCGCACCACGACGCAGATCAAAGGGCGGCGAGCACCGCGTCGCCCATTTCCTGCGTGCCGACCTTCTTCGTGCCCGGCTCGAAGATGTCGCCGGTGCGCAGGCCCTGCGCCAGCACCTTCTTCACCGCGCCCTCGACGCGCTGCGCCGCTTCCTCCTGGCCGAAGGTGTAGCGCAGCATCATCGCCGCCGACAGGATGGTCGCCAGCGGATTGGCGACGCCCTTGCCGGCGATGTCCGGCGCCGAGCCGTGCGACGGCTCGTACATCCCCTTGTCGTTGGCGTCGAGCGAGGCCGACGGCAGCATGCCGATCGAGCCGGTGAGCATCGACGCCTCGTCCGAGAGGATGTCGCCGAACATGTTGCCGGTGACCATCACGTCGAACTGCTTCGGCGCCTTCACCAGTTGCATGGCCGCGTTGTCGACCAGCATGTGCGTCAGCGCCACGTCCGGATACTCCGACGCCAGCTCGCTCATCACGTCGCGCCAGAGCTGCGTCGTTTCCAGCACGTTCATCTTGTCGACCGAGCACAGCCGCCGGTCGCGCTTCCTCGCCGCCTCGAAGGCGACGCGGCCGATGCGGCGGATTTCGCTCTCGGTGTAGTGCATGGTGTTGAAGCCGAAGCGCTGCTTCTCGCCGTCGACCTCGCGGATTTCGACGCCGCGCGGCTGGCCGAAGTAGATGTCGCCGGTGAGTTCGCGCACGATCAGGATGTCCAGCCCCGCGACCACTTCCGGTTTGAGCGTGGACGCATTGGCGAGTTCCGGGTAGAGGATCGCCGGCCGCAGGTTGGCGAAGAGGTTGAGCTGCTTGCGGATGCCCAAGAGGCCGCGCTCCGGCCGCTGCTCGCGCGGCAGCGTGTCCCACTGCGGGCCGCCGACGGCGCCCAGCAGCACGGCGTCGGCTTCCTGCGCCAGCTTCTGCGTCGCCTCCGGATAGGGCGTGCCGGTGGCGTCCACCGCGCAGCCGCCGATCAGCGCTTCTTCCATTTCGAAACCGAGGCCGAGCGCCTTCAGGACGCGCACGGCTTCCGCCATGATCTCCGGACCGATGCCGTCGCCCGGCAGTACACAAATCTTCATTCGATCAATTCCAGTCAAAATCCACCGCAGAGGCGCAGAGACGCAGAGGAGCGCAGAGAAAAGCCAGAATTTCTCTGCGTAATCTCTGCGTCTCTGCGCCTCTGCGGTAGGTGTTCATCATCAGGAGAACAGCCAGGGCTGCCCGGCGCGGCGCTGCGCTTCGAAGGCGCGGATCTTGTCGGCGTGGCGCAGGGTCAGGCCGATGTCGTCCCAGCCGTTCACCAGGCATTCCTTGCGGAAGGCGTCGATCTGGAACGGGATCGCCTTGCCGTCCGGACGGATCACCGTCTGCGCCGGCAGGTCGACGGTCAGCCGGTAGCCCGGCATCGCCTCGACCTGCGCGAACAGCGCGTCGATCTCCTCGGCCGGCAGCACGATCGGCAGGATGCCGTTCTTGAAGCAGTTGTTGAAGAAGATGTCGGCGAAGGATTGGGCCAGGATCGCGCGGAAGCCGTAGTCGAGCAGCGCCCACGGCGCGTGCTCGCGCGAGCTGCCGCAGCCGAAGTTCTGCCGCGTGAGCAGCACCTGCGCACCCTGGTAGCGCGGCTGGTTGAGCACGAAATCCGGGTTCTTCGGCCGCTGCGAGTTGTCCTGTCCGGGCTGGCCGACGTCGAGGTAGCGCCACTCGTCGAAGGCGTTCGGGCCGAAGCCCGAGCGCTTGATCGACTTGAGGAACTGCTTCGGGATGATCGCGTCGGTATCGACGTTGTTGCGGTCGAGCGGCGCCACCAGCCCGTCGAGCTTGACGAACTTCTCCATCACTTCGCCGACTTCTGGATGGCCTCGCCACCCTTCTCGATGTCCTTGCCGATGCCCTGCACGGTATTGCAGGCGGCGACGGCGAAAGCGGCGATGGCGAGAACGAGCGCGGTCAGTTTTTTCATGATTGCTCCTTGTTCGGACAGTCGATGGGTTCACGTACGTCGGCGAAATGCCCGGCGATCGCCGCGGCCGCCGCCATGGCCGGGCTGACCAGGTGCGTGCGCCCGCCCGGCCCCTGGCGGCCTTCGAAGTTGCGGTTCGAGGTCGAGGCGCAGCGTTCGCCCGGCTCCAGCCGGTCGGCGTTCATCGCCAGGCACATCGAGCAGCCCGGCTCGCGCCACTCGAAGCCGGCGGCGACGAAGACCCGGTCGAGGCCTTCCTGCTCGGCCTGCCGCTTGACCAGGCCGGAGCCCGGCACGGCCAGCGCCAGCCTGACGTTGGCGGCGACGCGCCGGCCCTGGAGCACGGCGGCGGCGGCGCGCAGGTCTTCGATGCGCGAATTGGTGCACGAGCCGATGAACACCTTGTCGATGGCGATGTCGGTGATCGGCGTGTTCGCTTCGAGGCCCATGTACTGCAGCGCGCGCTCCATGCCCTCGCGCTTGACCGGGTCGGCTTCCTGCGCCGGATCGGGCACGGTCGCGCTGACCGGCACGACCATTTCCGGCGAGGTGCCCCAGGTCACCTGCGGCGCGATGTCGGCGGCGGCCAGCTCGACGACGCGGTCGAACTGCGCGCCTTCGTCCGAGTGCAGCGTGCGCCAGTAGGCGACGGCCTTGTCCCAGGCCTCGCCGGTCGGCGAGAACGGGCGGCCGCGCAGGTAGTCGATGGTCGTCTCGTCGACGGCGACGAAGCCCATGCGCGCGCCGGCCTCGATGGCCATGTTGCAGACGGTCATGCGCCCTTCCATGGACAGGCCGCGGATGGCGCTGCCGGCGAACTCGACGGCGTAGCCGGTGCCGCCGGCCGTGCCGATCCTGCCGATGATGGCCAGCGCCACGTCCTTGGCCGTGACGCCGCGGCCGAGTTCGCCGTCGACGCGGATGAGCATGCTCTTCGACTTCTTCTGCACCAGACACTGCGTCGCCAGCACGTGCTCGACCTCCGACGTGCCGATGCCGTGCGCCATGCAGGCGAAGGCGCCGTGCGTCGAGGTATGCGAGTCGCCGCAGACCACGGTCATGCCCGGCAGCGTGGCGCCGTTCTCCGGGCCGACGACGTGCACGATGCCCTGCCGCGCGTCCTTGAACGGGAAGTAGGCGAGCGCGCCGACCGAGCGGATGTTGGCGTCCAGCGTCTCGACCTGCTGGCGCGAGATCGGATCGTCGATGGCGGCCGTGCCCTCGGCCTTGTCCCAGTGGTCGGTCGGCGTGTTGTGGTCGGCGGTGGCGACGATCGAGGAGATGCGCCAGGGCTTGCGGCCGGCCAGCTTGAGGCCCTCGAAGGCCTGCGGGCTGGTCACTTCGTGCACCAGGTGGCGGTCGATGTAGATGAGCGCCGTGCCGTCCTCTTCCTGATGGACCACGTGGCTCTGCCAGAGCTTGTCGTAAAGGGTCTGCGCCATGTTCTGTGGGTGTCGGTTGCGGGGCTGGAAAAGAGGCGGATTATCTCACAGCGTCAGCCACTTGCGCCACCCGCGGGCCGCTAGCGGCGGGGCGTTCCGGGGCGATAGAGCGGCGCCACGCGGTCGGCGCTGGTCTTGAGGTCGCCGATGCGCGTCGCGTGCGACGGATGCGTCGACAGCCACTGCGGCGGACCGCCGTCGGAGACCTGCCGCATCTTCTCCCACAGGCCGATCGCCGCGTACGGATCGTAGCCGGCGCGCGCCGCCAGCTCGACGCCGATGCGATCCGCCTCCTGCTCCATCTCGCGCGAATTCGGCCGCATGAAGGCGAGGTCGCCGACGGTGCCGAGCACGTTCTCGCCGAGGCTCGGGTCGATGCCGTAGCGGGAGCCGACCAGCGCGCCGCCGATCGCCGCCGCCATGCCGACGCCCATCGCCTGGCCGGCCTTCTCGCGGCCGTGCTCGCGTAGCGCGTGCGCGATCTCGTGGCCGATCACCGCCGCCAGTTCGTCGTCGGTCGGCCGGATCTTCTCGAGCAGGCCGGTATAGACGGCGATCTTGCCGCCGGGCATGCACCAGGCGTTGACGTCCTTCGCCGTCAGCACGTTCACCTCCCACTGCCACGCCGGCGCGTCGGCGCGGAAGCTGCGGGTGGCGGCGATCAGGCGGTCGGCGATGGCGCGCACGCGCGCCACCTGCGCCGGGTCGCGGTTCAGCTTGCCCTGCTTCTGCGCCTGCTGCAGCGTCTGCCGGTAGGCGTCGCCGGCCTGGCGGTTCACCGCGGCGGCGGAGGCGATCATCGTCTGCTCGCGGTCGACGCCGACGACGCCGGGCTGCGTCGTCCGCACCGTGGCGCAGGCGGCGAGGACGGCGAGCAGCGCGATCAGGGGCAGGCTTCGTTTCATGGTCGGAACCTCCTCGGTGGCCGTATTCCGGAATCAACGCGCGAACCGGCGCCGCCGACGACATCCGCGTCGCGCACCCAGATCCAGACGAGGGCGAGGCCGGCCAGCGCGAAGGCGGTGCTGACGCCGTAGGTGGGGGCGGCGCCGATGGCGTCCCAGCCCCAGCCGCTGAACAGGCTGCCGGCCAGCCCGCCGGCGCCGAACGACAGGCTCGAATAGAGCGCCTGCCCGCGCGCCTGGCGGCGCCCCGGGAACCAGCGGTTGACGGCGGCGATGGCGGCGGCGTGGTAGGCGCCGAAGGTCAGCCCGTGCAGCAGTTGCGCGGCGACGATGACCGCCGGCGAGTCGACGCCCCAGCCGATCATCACGAAGCGGACGGCCGCCGCGGCGAAGCTGGCGAGCAGGATGAAGCGCAGGCTGAAGCGCCGCAGCAGCCGCGACATGACCATGAAGATGCCGATCTCGGCGAGCACGCCGAGCGACCACAGGGCGCCGATGGCGGTCTTGCCGTAGCCGTGCCCGGCGAGGTGGATCGAGTAGAAGACGTAGAGCGCGCCGTGCGCCGCCGACATGGCGAAGCAGGCGGCCAGGAGCGCGGCGACCTGCGGCCGGCGGACGATCTCGCCGACCGGCTGCGCCTCGTCGGCCGCGCAATGCACCGGCGCCTCCGGCACCAGCACGGCGCAGACGAGGATGCCGGCGAGGATCGCCAGGCAGACCCAGAGCAGCGCGCGCAGCGGCGTGAAATCGAGCAACGCGCCGGTGCCCATGACGGCGACGACGAAGCCGATCGAGCCCCACAGCCGGATGCGGCTGTAGCGCGCCGCCTCCTCGCGCAGGTGGTCGAAGGTGACCGTCTCGACCAGCGGCAGCGCCGCGCTCCAGAAGAAGGCCATCAGCGCCATCGCCACCAGCAGCGCGACGAAGTCGCTGGCCAGGAAGAAGGCGGCGAAGCCGAGCAGGCTGGCGGCGCCGGCCAGGCGGATGATCGGCAGGCGGCGCGCCGTGCGGTCGGCGAGCGCGCCCCAGACGTACGGCCCGAGCAGGCGCATCAACTGCATCTGCGACATCAGCAGGCCGATGTCCCAGGCGGAAAGCGACAGCGACTGCAGGTAGAGCCCGAAATAGGGCGAGAAGGCGCCGATGAAGGCGAAGTGGAAGAAGTAGTAGCCGGAAAGACGCCAGTAGGGCAGCGGACGGGGCGAAACGGGGGACGGGACGGGCATCCGGCGATTCTACCGGATGCCCGGGCGGGCGGGCTCAGCCGGCGGGCTGGTCTGCCCGGTAGGCGACGATCATCTGGTACAGCTCGTCCTTCAGCCTGATGCGCTTCTTCTTCATGTCCTCGATCGTGAAATCGTCGACCGGGATGTCTTCCTCTTCGAGCCGCTCGATCTCGCGCGTGACCTGTTCGTATTCGTCGCTCAGCCTGGCGAAGTGGTTGTGCTGCGCCTTCAGCGCGTGGATCTCGTCGGTGAGGTTGGGAAATTCGTGGTTGAGATCGTGGTGTTCGACTTGCATAGTGTCTCCCTGGAAGCTGGTCGCCCGAACGTCGGGCAGTTTCGATTCTATGCCACGACGCGGCGTCGCTTCAAACCTCGCCGATGCCGCCCTCGCCGGTCGGCACGCGCGGCGTCGCGCAGACCACGTCGCCGCACTGCGCGCGGTGCCGCAGCGCGTGGTCGATCAGCACCAGCGCCAGCATGGCCTCGGCGATCGGCGTCGCGCGGATGCCGACGCAGGGGTCGTGGCGGCCGTGCGTGGCCACCGTCGCCGCCTTGCCGTCGCGGTCGATCGTCTGCCGCGGCAGGCGGATGCTGGAGGTCGGCTTGATCGCCAGGTTCACGACGACGTCCTGGCCGGTCGAGATGCCGCCGAGGATGCCGCCGGCGTTGTTCGAGAGGAAGCCCTGCGGCGTCATCTCGTCGCCGTGCTCGCTGCCCTTCTGCGCCACCGAGGCGAAGCCGGCGCCGATCTCGACGCCCTTCACCGCGTTGATGCCCATCATCGCGTAGGCGATCTCGGCGTCGAGCCGGTCGTACACCGGCTCGCCCCAGCCCGGCGGCACGCCGGCGGCGGCGACGGTGATCTGCGCGCCGACCGAGTCGCCGGCTTTGCGCAGCTCGTCCATGTAGCTTTCCAGTTGCGGCACGATGCCGGCGTTCGGCGCGAAGAAGGGGTTGTTGCCGATCTCGTCGGCGCGCTCGAAGGGAATGGCGATCGGCCCGAGCCGGCTCATCCAGCCGCGGATCGTCACGCCGTAGCGTTCCTTCAGCCACTTGCGGGCGATCGCGCCGGCAGCGACGCGCACCGCGGTTTCGCGCGCCGACGAACGGCCGCCGCCGCGGTAGTCGCGGAAGCCGTACTTCTGCGTGTAGGCATAGTCGGCGTGGCCCGGGCGGAAGGTCTCGGCGATGTTGCCGTAGTCCTGGCTGCGCTGGTCCTGGTTGCGGATCAGCAGGCCGATCGGCGTGCCGGTGGTCCGGCCCTCGAAGACGCCGGAGAGGATCTCGACGGTGTCCGGTTCGCGGCGCTGCGTCACGTGGCGCGAGGTGCCGGGCCTGCGGCGGTCGAGCTCGGCCTGGATGTCGGCGGCGTCGATCGCCAGCCCCGGCGGGCAGCCGTCGACGACGCAGCCGATCGCCGGACCGTGCGATTCGCCGAAGGAGGTGACGGTAAACAGGGTGCCGAAGGTATTGCCGGACATGGGAAGGCGCGCGGGACGGGTCGAAAGGAAGCGGGAAGTTTAGCACAGGGCCCACGCCGGCCCGGCCGCCGGCGGGCGCGGCGCCGGCCATGCGGTGGGTATCTGTCGGGCCGAATGGGTGGCATAATTCAAACGTTCGTTTCAGGCGAACGAAAAAACCAAAAACGGATTCATCAGGAGACAGTTCATGGCATCGAATCGCTTCACCGACTGGTGGCTGCCCGCGGCCGTCCACCGCTCGCCCGCCCTTCTCGTCCGCGCCCGCACCGTGGTCAGCGTCGCCCTGCTCGCCGGGCTGGTGGCGCCGCTCTTCGCCGTGTCCTACTTCCGCATCGGACATCCGGCGATGGGCGCCGGCATCCTCGTCGGCAGCGCCTGCATCCTGCTCGGTCCGCTGCTGCTGAAAGCCACCGGCAGCCTGCGCCTGGCCGCCGAATTCGTCGCCGCGTCGATGTTCGGCATGGTGACGTGGATGGTCTATGTGAACGGCGGCATCCTGTCGACCAGCATCGTCTGGTTCGCCAGCGTGCCGCTCGCCGCCACCTTCGTCAGCGGCGGCGTTTCCGGCGGCTTCTGGTCGGCGGCGACGCTCGCCGCCTGCGCCGGCTTCCTGCTCGCCGAGAAATGGGGCATCGCGCTGCCGCCGAGCCCGATCCCGGCGAGCGAACACGCCGGGCTGCAGGCCAAGTCGCTGGCCGGGCTGACCGTCGTCGTCACGGCGCTGGCGCTCGCCTTCGAGCGCGGCAAGACGCTCGGCTTCGTCCGCCTGGAGGAGGCGCGCCAGGAGGCCGAAAGCGCGTCGCGCGCGGTCGCCGACATGCTCCGGCAGGTGTCCTCGTCGATCGCCGCGACCGCCGGCGAAAGCACCGGCATCGCGCAGAGCGCGGCCTTGATCGCCGACGCCATGCAGCGCCAGCGCGACCGGGCGACGACGATGGCCGATTCGGCGCGCGGCATGATCGACGAGGCCGAGCGCTACGCCGACGAATCGCTGCACGCCGCCGACGTCGCCCGCACCGCCGGCGGGCAGGCGGAGCAAGGCGGGCTGGTCATGGACCGGGCCGTGGCCCGCCTCGACGAGGCCGACGGCGTCATCCGCAACGCCGCCGGCCGCCTCGAAGAGCTGGGCAAGCGCAGCGCCGAGGTGACGTCGATCGTGCACCTGATCCGCGAGATCGCCGACCAGACCAACCTGCTGGCGCTGAATGCGGCGATCGAGGCGGCACGCGCCGGCGAGGCCGGCCGCGGCTTCGCGGTGGTCGCCGACGAGGTGAGGAAGCTCGCCGAGCGCACGCAGAACTCGACGCAGGACATCGAGGCGAAAATCCGCCTGATCGTCGAGGGCACCGGCGCCGCCATCGAGGCGATGAACCGCGGCGGCGAGCACATGCAGGCCGGCCGCGCCGGCGCCGGCGAGGCGCAGCAGCGGATGGGCGGCATCATCGACGAGGCCCGCCGCCTGGCCGCGCTGCTGCAGTCCGTGTCCGGCGCCGGGCAGGCGCAGCGCGCCGGCTTCGCCGCGCTGGCCGGCGACATGACGGCGCTCGGCGACGGCACGCGCAGCCTCTCCGCCGAAACCGACGCCATCGCCGCGGCGATCCGCCGCCTCGACGCGCTGATGGCCGAACTCGGCGTGGCGGCGCAGCGCTGCGAGGCCGCCGCCTGAGCAGAAGGCGGCGCGCCGCCGTGCTAGAGTGAAATCGTCTCCCCGAGGCACCGCCCGGCCGCCCGCAGGAGACGCTCACCCAGCGACAGGAGGGGAGTCCATGAGCCGCAAACCGAAACCGCCGGCGCCGCCCGCGCCGAAGCCGGCAAAGCCCACCGCGCCGCCCGCCGAGGACCTGCGCCCGGCCGAGGACCGGCGCTGGCAGCGCACAGTCCGCTTCAACTGGGACAAGGGCGGCAGCCAGGGCGGCCGGCGCTGAGCGGTGCCGGGCTCAGGCCCGGAAGAACTCTTCCAGCCGCTCGAACACCGCGTGGTCGGCGCCGTGGCGGCGCACGGCGAGCACGTCCTCCAGCTTCTCGACCTGCTTGACCATCTGCGGCAGGCGCAGGTCCTCGTTCACCAGCAGCCAGATGCGGCTCATCGCGCCGTCGCCGACCGGCATCACCAGGATGCCCTCGACGTTGTAGGCACGCCGCGAAAAGAGGCCGACAACGTGGCTCATGACGCCGGCGTGGTTGTTCACGTCGAGTTCGAGGACGGCGCGGGCGAGCGCGCTGCGTTCGTTCGGGGAAGTCGCGTTCATCGTTCAGCCTCCGATCATTTCCTTGTTGGCGGCGCCCGGCGGCACCATGGGGTAGACCTTCTCGTTCATGTCGATGCTGGCGTGGATCAGGCACGGGCCGGGCGCGGCCAGCGCCTCGGCCAGCGCGACGCGCGGCTGCGCCGCCTGGTCGAGGTCCACGGCGCGGATGCCGAAGCCTTCGGCGACCTTGACGAAGTCCGGCATTGCCTGGAACTTCGAGGCGTAGATGCGCTCGCCGTAGAACAGCGTCTGCTGCTGGTACACGAGGCCGAGCGAGGCGTTGTTCATGAGCACGATCTTGACGTTGGCGCCCTCCTCCGCCGCCGTCACCAGCTCCTGGATGTTCATCAGGATCGAGCCGTCGCCGGTGAAGCAGACCACGGTGCGCGAAGGCTCGGCGAGCGCCGCGCCGATCGCTGCCGGCACGCCGAAGCCCATCGTGCCGAGGCCGCCCGAGGTCAGCCACTGGCGCGGCCGGCGCAGCGGGTAGGCCTGCGCCACCCACATCTGATGCTGGCCGACGTCGGTGGCCACCGTCGCCTCGTCGTCGAGGCAGGCGGCGACCGCCGAGATCAGGCCGTAGTGCGTGCGCGCATCGTCGATGCCCGGCGTCTGCAGCGGATGCTGCGCCCGCAGGCCGGCGACGTGCGACAGCCAGCGCTTCCTGAACTGCGGCTGCACCTTCGGCAGCAGCGCCTGCAGCACCGCCGAGACATCACCGGCGATGCCGACGTGCGCGGTCTTGATCTTGTCCAGTTCCGAGGGGTCGATGTCGATGTGGATGATCTTCGCGCCCGGACAGAAGGCGGCGACCTTGCCGGTGGCGCGGTCGTCGAAGCGCGCGCCGACGGCGATCAGCAGGTCGCACTCGTCGAGCGCGAGGTTGGTGCAGCGCGCGCCGTGCATGCCGAGCATGCCCAGCGACAGCGGATGGTCGACCGGCATGGCGCCGAGCGCCATCAGCGTCATCACCGTCGGCAGCGAGGCCGTCTCGGCGAGCGCCACGGCGAGCTGCGCGGCGCCGGAATGGACGACGCCGCCGCCGAGGTAGAGGATCGGCCGCTCGGCCTGCGCGATCATGTCCACGGCCCTGGCGATCGCCGCCGCGTCGGCGGGCGGCGCCGGCTGCGCGCGGCCGGGCTCGGGCCATTCACGCACCTCGATGCGCTGGTTCTGCACGTCCTTCGGGATGTCGACGAGCACCGGGCCGGGGCGGCCGGAGGCGGCGATTTCGAAGGCGCGCGGAATCACCTCCAGCAGTTCCTCGGCCGACGAGACGAGGAAGTTGTGCTTGGTGATCGGGATGGAAAGGCCGTAGGTGTCGACCTCCTGGAAGGCGTCGGTGCCGATCATCGCCCTCGGCACCTGGCCGGTGATGGCGACCAGCGGAATCGAGTCGAGCTTGGCGTCGGCGATGGCGGTGAGCAGGTTGGTGGCGCCGGGGCCGGACGAGGCGAGGCACACCGCCGGCCGGCCGGTGGCGCGCGCCATGCCCTGCGCCATGAAGCCGGCGCCCTGCTCGTGGCGGGCGAGCACGTGGCGGATCTTGTCGCTCGCCGACAGCGCGTCGTAGAACGGCAGGATGGCGCCGCCGGGAATGCCGGCGACGGTGGCAATGCCCTGCCGTTCGAGCAGGCGGACGACGATCTGCGCGCCGCTCAGGGTTTCGCCGGCGGGCGGGTTGGCGGACTGCGCGGCCGCTTCGGCGGCCGCGCGCGGGGCTTGGGTCGGGGTCGATGACATCTTGGCGCTCCTTTCGGTGGTTGCCTGCGGGGCTCGCCGAGAGGGGCCGGAAACGAAAACCCCCGCTCGGTTCGCACCGGCGGGGGTTTTTCGGAAACTGGTCCGTACTGCCTTGCTATACCCGCGACGGTGCGTGCGCTACGACGCCTACGACTACGCGTACGACCGGGACCGCAACGGCGGGCGCCGCCAGAGAGGCGGTGCGGGCGATGTCGGGGCGGCGGTTCATGGCGTCGGTCGTCGGCTGCGGGTTTCGGGAAATCGAGCGTCGATTATGGCGGCAGTTTCTGCGCGCTGGCAAGCGCTTTTTTGCCGGCCGGAAAACGACGAGGCCGGGCATTGCCCGGCCTCGTCCGACGGCGTGCGGCGCGTTCAGGCCGCCTTCGTCTCGTCCTTGAGCGCCCGGCGCAGGATCTTGCCGACGTTGGTCTTCGGCAGTTCGTCGCGGAACTCGACGTGGTGCGGCACCTTGTAGCCGGTCAGGCTGTCGCGGCAGTGGGCGACGATGGCCTCGGCGGTGAGGCCCGGGTCCTTCCTGACGACGAAGATCTTCACCGCCTCGCCGGTGCGCTCGTCGGGCACGCCGACCGCCGCCACCTCGATGACCCCCGGGTGCATGGCGACGACGTCCTCGACCTCGTTCGGATAGACGTTGAAGCCGGAGACCAGGATCATGTCCTTCTTGCGGTCGACGATGCGCAGGAAGCCCTTGTCGTCGATCACCGCGACGTCGCCGGTGCGCAGGAAGCCGTCTTCCAGGAACACGCGCGCCGTCTCGTCCGGGCGGTTGTAGTAGCCCTTCATCACCTGCGGCCCGCGCACGCACAGTTCGCCCGGCTGGCCCTGCGCCACGTCGGCGCCGTTGTCGTCGCGGATGGCGACTTCGGTCGAGGAGATCGGCAGGCCGATCGAACCGTTGTACTCCTTGAGCGTCAGCGGGTTGATGGTCACCGCCGGGGAGGTCTCGGTCAGGCCGTAGGCTTCGAGCAGCGGCTTGCCGGTGACCTCCTTCCATTTCTCGGCGACCGCCTTCTGCACGGCCATGCCGCCGCCGAGCGTCACCTTCAGCGCGGAGAAGTCGAGCTTGCAGAACTCCTCGTTGCGCAGGAGCGCGTTGAACAGCGTGTTCACGCCGGTGATGACGGTGAACCGGTACTTGGCCAGCTCCTTGGCGAAGCCCGGGATGTCACGCGGATTGGCGATCAGCACGTTGCGCGCGCCGATCTGGAAGAAGGTGAAGCAGTTCGCGGTGAGCGCGAAGATGTGATAGAGCGGCAGCGCCGTGATGATGCACTCCTCGCCCTCCTTGATCGCCGGCTTGATCCAGGCGTAGGCCTGCAGCACGTTGCCGACGATGTTGCGATGGATCAGCATCGCCCCCTTGGAGACGCCGGTGGTGCCGCCGGTATATTGCAGGAAGGCGATGTCCTCGTGCCCGATCTCGACCTTCTTCAGGTCGGCGCCCGCGCCCTTGGCCAGCACCGACTTCAGCGACTGCGCGCGCGGCAGGCTGTAGGCCGGCACCAGCTTCTTCACGTGCTTGACGACGAAGTTCACGATGGCGCCCTTGAGGCCGCCGAGCAGGTCGCCCATCTTGGTCAGCACGACGTGCTTCACCGGCGTGCGGTCGAGCACCTCGGCCAGCGTCGCCGCGAAGTTCTCCATGATGACGATGACGTCGGCGCCGGAGTCGGCGAGCTGGTGTTCCAGCTCGCGCGGCGTATACAGCGGGTTGCAGTTGACCACGACGTAGCCGGCGCGCAGCGCGCCGAACATGCAGATCGGGTACTGCAGGGTGTTCGGCATCATCAGCGCCACGCGCGCGCCCTTGGGCAGCTTCAGCACCGACTGCAGCCAGGCGGCGAAGTCGCGCGACAGGCGATCGACGTCGCCGTAGGTCAGCTCGACGCCCATGCTGACGTAGGCGACCTTGTCGCGATACTTGGCGACCCCCTGCTCGAAGAGATCGGCGATCGACTTGTAGGTATCGATGTCGATCTCGGCGGGAATGCCTTCGGGATAGCTTTTCAGCCAAATCTTGTCCATCTGTCCTCCTGGTGTTTCAGGTTTGTTTGAATTTATGTATGAAAGGCCGCCCCGATACGGCGGGCGGTCCCGCGCGGGCCCTGCTGCCCGCAATCAGCCCTGGGTCTGCTCGCCCTCCGGCCAGTTGCGGATGTAGTTCTTGAGCATCTTGTTCTCGAAGCTCTGCTCTTCGAGCACGGCCTTGGCCACGTCGAGGAAGGAGATCACGCCCTGCAGCACGCCCTCATCCATCACCGGCAGGTAGCGCGAGTGTTTTTCGATCATCAGCCGGCGCAGTTCGTCGACCGGCATCGACGGCGGCGCGGTGACCGGGTCGCGGACCATCACGTCGCCGACGACGATCCCCTCCAGCTTGCCCTGGTGCCGATTGACCGCCTGCAGCACCTCGCGGAAGGTGAGCATGCCGACCATGGCGCCGCCGTCCATGACCACCAGCGAACCGACGTCGTGTTCGGCCATCGTGCTGATCGCCTCGGCCAGCAGCTTGTCCGGCGTTGCCGTAAACAGCGTGGCCCCCTTGAGGCCGAGAATTTCCCGCACTTCCATTCTGTATCCCCTGTGACCGGTGTCCGGCGTTATTGGACGGCGTCTTCAAACGACCGTTTGCCCCGCGATGCTATCCCAAGTATCCAGTTTGCGGAAGAACTTATGCACCAATCCGGAGCATGCTGGCGTCGGCGAAGATCAGCGCCCCGTACACCGGCTTGCCGGTGAAGATCGCCGCCGCCGCGCGGCAGTAGGCGGCGACCTGCGCGCGGTATTCGTCGAGGCGCGGCGTGTCCGGGCCGGAGCTCTTGTAGTCGAGCACCCAGAAGGCTTCGTCGTCCTCGACCAGGCGGTCGATGCGGCCGACCGCGCCGTCGGCGCCGGTGATCTCCATCTCGTTCCAGGCGCGCCGGTAGCAGGCCGGGTCGAAGAAGCGGCGCAGCGCCGGCGCCGCCAGCAGGCGCCCGGCGACGACACCGGCGCGCTTCGCCTCGGCGTCGGCGTAGCCGAGCGCGCGCCACCAGCCGTCGTCGGCGCGATTCTCGGTGCGCCGTTCGAGGATCGCATGCACCAGGATGCCGAAGCGCGCGGCGGCGTCCGGCGCCTCGCGCCGTCCGCCGACCGCGGGGATCGCCGGCGCGCCGGCCGCCGGCGCCGACGCGGCGGCGGGTACGGGCGCCGCCGCCGCGGCCTCCGGCAGTTCGTCGCCCCAGGCGTTTTCCGCGCCGAGCGTCGCCAGCGCCGCCCGCAGCCGCTCGTAGGCCGTCGTCGCCTCGCCCTGGCGCTCGCCGGCGACGCCGCTGGCGAAGAACAGTTGGCGCGCGCGCGTGATCGCCACGTAGAGCAGGTTCAGCTCCTCGCGCGCGGCGGCCGCGGCCTCGCGCTCGAACAGCGCGGTACGCGCCGCGCCGCGCGCCTCCTTGCGGCCGACGAAGGAGAAATGCGTCGGCCGCGGCGCCTCCGGCGGCCAGTCGACGAGCGCGTCCCAGGCCCGGTCGGCGGGCGGCGCGGCGTTCGCGTCGAGCAGCCAGACGAGCGGCGCCTCCAGCCCCTTGGCACCGTGGATGGTCATGATGCGCACGCGGCCGTCGGCGGCGACCGCCTCGTCGGCGGCGAGTTCGCCCTCGTTCGGCGCGTCGTCGCCGGCGACGCGGGCGAGCGCGCGCAGTTCGTCGATGAAGCGCGGCAGGCTCGGGTAGCGGCCACCGTCGAGGTCGAGCGCGAGCAGCAGCAGCGCCTCCAGATTGGCCAGCGCCGCGCCGCGCCGCGCCTCGGGCACGGCCAGCCGGTAGCGGGCGAGCACTTCGCCCTCGGCGTAGATGCGGTCGAGCAGGTCGTGTGCCGGCAGGCGCGCGGCGGCCGGCAGCCAGGCGTCGAGCAGGCGCGCCGCGCGGCGCAGCGCGGCGCTGCCGCCGCCCTCGCCGGCCAGCGCCGCCAGCCGCGCCCGCCAGCCGGTTTCGCTGCGCGCCGCCAGCGCCAGCAGGTCGTCGTCGGCACAGGCGAAGAGCGGCGACTTCAGCGCGTGCGCGAGCTTCAGGTCGGCGGCCGGCGTCACCAGGAATTCGAGCAGCGCGACGAGGTCGGTCACTTCCAGCGAGCCGAGCAGGCCGCCGCGCGAGGCCGCGACGAACGGGATGCCGGCGGCGGCGAGCGCCTGCTCGACCGGCTTGATGCGGGCGCGCGTGCGCACCAGCAGCAACACGTCGCCCGGACGCAGCGGCCGCTCGTCCTGCCCGTCGCGCACCAGCGTGCGCCCGAGCAGGCGGCCGAGGCGTTCGGCGAGCTGCTCGGCCTCGCGCTGGCGGCGGCGGTCGACGGCCTCGGTCGCCGGTTCGCGCAGCGGGTCGCGCAGCCGGCCCGTGTCCGGCTCTGCGGCCGGCATCTCGCCTTCGTCGTCCTCGTCGCCGGCGCACAGCGGCAGCAGCTCGACGCGCCCGGGCAGGCCGGCGGCGAGCGAGCGCTGCGCCCGGAACGGCTGGAAACCGGGCTCGGCGCCGAACAGCGCGTTGACCGCGTCGACGATCGCCGGTGCGTTGCGCCGCGTCGCGTCCTGCGTCAGGCGCGCGGCGGCGAAGCGTTCGCCGAGGAAGTCGGCGGCGCAGGCGAACAGGCGCGGCTCGGCGCGGCGGAAGCGGTAGATCGACTGCTTCGGGTCGCCGACGAGGAACACCGACGGCCGCGCCGCGTCGTCGTAGGCAGCCAGCCAGGCGAGCAGGATCTGCCACTGCAGCGGGTTGGTGTCCTGGAACTCGTCGAGCAGCACGTGCCGGTAGCGCGCGTCGAGCCGCGCCTGCACGAAGGCGGCGCTGGCCTCGTCGGCGAGCAGTTGCAGCACGCGCCATTCGGCGTCGACGAAGTCGATCTGCCGGCGCTCGGCCTTGAAGGCGTCGAGGTGCGCGAGAAAGGCGTGGAGCACGGCGAGCGCGTCGCGGTTGAAGGCGAGGTTGCGCTCTTCCTGCTGCCGCGCCAGGCAGTCGAGCAGACGGCCGCCGAGCGTCGCGTGCAGGTCGAGGAAGCGCGCCGCGCCGTCGGCGCCGAAGCGCTTGTCGAGCGCCTTCGACGGTTTTCGCGCGCGCAGCGTGCCGGCGGCCGTGAGGAGGACGCCGGCCAGCGCCGCGAAACGCGTCTCCGTCGGCGCCTCGCCGTCCAGCGCCGCCGCCAGCGGCGCGGCGAGGCGGCGATCGCCGTCGAGTTCGCTCGCTTCGAGAAAACCGAGGTAGGCGTGGAAGTCCGCCGCCCAGCCGGGCGCGAAGAAGGCGGCGAGCGCCTCCCCTTCCTCGCCGGCGCCGGACAGCGCGGCGAGCGCCCCGGCCGCCGTCGCCGCCGGGTCCGCCGCGTCGCCGGCGTAGGCCAGCCACTCGGCGCGCCGCGCCATGCCGCGCGCGAGCAGCGTGCGCGTGGCGGAAAGGCCGATGTCCGCGAGCAGGCGGACGAAGGCCTGCGCCGCATCGCTCTCCGGATCGCGCCGCAGGCGGCGGGCGAAGCCCTGCCAGAGTTCCTCGAAGCGGCGTTCGCCGTCGTCGGCGAGCGTCGCGCCGGCGAGGCCGGCCGCCAGCGGTGCGACGGCGACGAGCTGCAGGAACCAACCGTGGAAGGTGTTCACGGCGAGCCCCGGCTGCGCGCCGGTGACGCGCTCGTAGAGGCCGCGCGCGCGGCGCAGCGTGTCGGCGTCGTCGCCGGCGCCGCGCTCGGCGAGGAAGGCGCGGGCCGCGTCGTCGGGCGCCGTGGCGAGCAGGCGCAGCCAGTCGACGACGCGCGCCTCGATCTCGGCGGCCGCCTTGCGCGTGAAGGTGATGGCGAGAATCTCGGCCGGCTGCGCGCCGGCGAGCAGCAGGCGGACGATGCGCGCGGCGAGCAGCCAGGTCTTGCCGCTGCCGGCGCAGGCCTCGACGACCGCGCTACGCGCCGGGTCGAGCGCCGCCGCGTAGTCCATGCGCCCGGCCTCAGTCGACGACATGATCCCTCCGGCACAGGCCGCGCGCCTCGCACCAGGCGCAGACGCGGTCGACGCCGTGCGCCGGCAGCGGCACGCCGGCGCGCAGCGCGTCCATCGCCGCGACGAAGCGCGCGCCCTGCGCGGCGGCCGCGGCGGCGAGGTCGTCGGCGCAGCGCACGGACTCGACGCGCTCGTCGTCGAGCGCGACATAGGCCGCCTCCACCGCACCCTCGCGGAGCAGTGCGTAGGCCGGCAACTGCAGGTCGTCGGCGATCGTCTTGCGCAGCTCACTCGCCTTCTTCGTCTTGTAGTCGAGCAGCGCCTCGCCGTCGGGGCCGGCATCGACCCGGTCGATTCGGCCGTGCAGCTCGACCGTCGCGCCGCCGGCCAGCGGCAGCGTTCTGGCGGCGCTCGCCTCGGCCGCCTGCCAGCGCCAGCCGGCGGCCTCGCGCTGGCGCTGCCAGGCGATGTACGCCGGCATCCGGCGCTGCCAGCGCAGCCGCCAGCCGAGCGCCAGCCAGTTGTCGGCCTCGGCGGCGGCGAAGACGCGCTCGACGGTTTCGCCGAGCGCCGCCAGCGCCGCCGCGTCGTCGAGCGCGGCGAGGCTCGGGTGCGCGGCGTGGAAGCGTTCGAGCGAGCGGTGCACCAGTTCGCCGTAGTCGCGCTTCTCCATGGCCTCGGCGACCTCGTCGAGTTCGTTCAGGCGCAGCACGTGGCGGGCGAAGAACTGGTACGGGCAGGCGACCAGCGAAGCGAGGCCGCTGACCGGCACGCGCACCGGCGCCAGCGCCGCCGGCACGCTCGGCGCCGCGCGCCGCGGCGGCGCCGGCACGGCGTCGACGGGCGGCGGCGATGCCGGGAAGGGCAGCGGCGGCCGCAGCAGGTCGTCGCCCCAGGCCAGGCGGTGCAGCGTCGCCAGCAGGTCGAACTCGGGCGCCAGCAGCTTCGCTTCGCCGTCCTCCTCACGCCGCCAGGTGACGACGACGCGCGGCACCGTCGCCAGCAGCAGTTCGAGGTCGCGGCGCAGCGCGCGCTCGGCGTCCTCGCGCGTCGGCAGGCCGAGGTCGCGGCGCACCGCCTGGTTGAAGAAGGCGCCGCCGGCGACGGCGGCGAGCTGTCCGGCGTCGGCGCCGATCACCAGCGCCGCCTCGAAACGGCGCAGGCGCGCGTCGTGGCGCGGCAGCATGACCACCGGGCTGTCGATGCTGCGGTCGCGGAAGGCGCCGACCTCCAGCTCGCGGTCGAGCCAGTCGCGCCAGGCGGAGAACGGGAAGGCCGCGTCGCTGCCGGCAAGCTCCGCCTGGCGCTGCGCGAGCAGTTCGAGCAGTTCGCCGCCGGCAGCATCGGCGGCGAGCGAATCCTCGGCGCCGACCGCCTGCAGCGCGCGCGCCAGCCGGTCGAGCCAGCGCGGCAGCGGCACCGGCTTGCCGCCGAGGATGCGCAGCGCCACCTCCAGCCGATCGAGCAGGCCGCCGGCGCAGGCGCGGACCTTGTCGTCCTGCGCCTCGCCGCCGCGCGGCGCCGCCAGCGCGTCGCGGAAGGCGGCGATGCCGGCGCGCGCGCCGGCGGCGCGGATCGCCCGCTCCAGCGACAGCACGGCCGCCGCGCGCGCCGGCGCGGGCACGTCGGCGAAGAGGTGCGGCGACTTGCACAGGTCGAGCAGGTCGAGGTGGTAGGCGCCGCTCGCCGCGGTTTCGAGCAGCGCGTCGACGGTCGCCGCGGCGCGCGTCGTGGACAGCTTCCAGCCGGTCTCGTCGGCGGCGAGCACACCGTAGCGTTCGAGCAGCGCGCGCAGCCGGCGCGCCGTCAGCCGGTCCTCGGCGACCAGCGCGATGCGCCGCAGCCCCTCGCCGAGCCAGGCGAAGACCTGCGCGGCGGCAGCCTCGGCCTCCTGCTCGCGGCCGCCGGCGGCGAGCAGCGACAGACGGCCGGCCAGCGGCGAAACGGGCAGCTCCCGGGCCAGCAGGCGCGCGCGTTCGAGCAGCGGCGGCGTGCCGGCGTCGACCGTTTCCGGCCAGGCCGCGGCGAGCGCGACGGCGATCGGCGTCGCCGCCGCGGCACGCGGCGACGGTGCGCAGACGGTGACCGGCTGCCGCGCCGCGTAACGCTCGACGAAGGCCAGCTCGGCCGGCGCCAGCCGTTCGTCGGCCAGCCCGTCGAGCAGCAGGAAGAGCGGCCGCGACGCCGTTTCGGCGAGCCGCGCCAGGCGCAGGCGGTAGACCGAAGGCGCGTCGGGACGGCCGCTGGCGGCGAGCGCCCGCCACATCTCATGCACCACGCGCGCCTCGAAGGCGAGCGGCGCCGAGGCGCGCAGCGCATAGGCGTGCTCCAGTTGCGCGCGCAGCGCCGCCTCGTCGTCGGGCAGCGCGACGGCGGCGGCGGAGAGTTCATCGGAAAGGGTCGCCAGTTCGTCGGCGATGCCCCACAGCGCGGTCTCGTCGAACCAGCCGCGCGCAGCCAGCGCCGAATGCAGCAGAACCCGCCGCTCGCTGTCCGGCAGCGGCGACGGCACGTCGGCGAGCGGCGCGCCGTTCGCCCAGCGGCGCAGCGTGTCGAACTGCGGCAGCAGCAGCGGCCGGCCAGCGGCGCGGGCGAGCGCGGCGCGCAGCTCGGCGGCGAGCGGCAGCGAGGAGACGAGGACGAGGCGGCGGGAAAGATCGGGCAGGTCGGCGGCGGCGTCGCGCAGCAGCAGACCGGCGGCGGCGTCGAGGAAGCCTTCGCCCGGCGGCAGGGCGTGTACCGGGGGCGCCGGGCGCGTCATCGGCGGATCAGCGCTGGAGGTCCTTCAGCTTGCCGGGGACGCCGTTCTCGGCGTCGGCGTCCGGCAGCGCGTCCTTGCGCTCGGCGATCAGCGGCCAGACCTTGGCCAGCTCGGCGTTGAGCGGCGTGAAGCCCTGCTGGTCGTCCGGCACGTCGTCCTCGGCGAAGATCGCCTCGGCCGGGCATTCCGGCACGCAGAGCGTGCAGTCGATGCATTCCTCGGGGTCGATCACCAGCATGTTCGGCCCCTCGCGGAAGGCGTCCACCGGGCAGACGTCGACGCAGTCGGTGTATTTGCACTTGATGCAGTTTTCGGTGACGACGTAGGTCATGCGCGCGCTCTCCGGCCAGTAGGGGAACTATAGCGCATCCGCCGGGCGGGTCAGGCGGTGCCCGGGGCCGGCCGCCGGACGGCGGCTTCCAGTCGCGCCTTCTCCGCCAGCACCTTGGTCGCGTAGCGCCGGTCGGGATCGTCGGCGGCGCCGGCGAACTGCTGCAGCCCGGCGACCAGCCCGCCGTTGCGGACGATCGACTCCCTCAGGATACGCGTGCCGATCTGCACGTTGAGCACCGGATCGAAGAAGGACAGGCCGTCGGCATCCTCCGGCAGCTTGTCCCGGTGCCAGCGCGGCACCACCTGCATCAGCCCCTGCGCGCCGACCACGCTCTCGGAGAAGGGATTGAAGCGCGACTCGATGGCGATCACCGCCACCACCAGCAGCGGATCGACGTGCAGCGCCTGCGCCGAGGACTCGGCGGCGGCGAAGATCGGTTCCAGGGCGTCGCCGGAGACGCGGTAGCGGCGGGAGACGAATTCCAGCGCGCTGCGCATCTGCGGCGTCAGCGGGTCGGCGGCGGCGTCCTCGACGACGGCGACCGGCGCGCCGACATCGGCGTCGGCAAGCGCATCGGTCAGGACGAGGCGCTGCAGATGCTCCATCAGCACCCCGTCGCCATGATGCGATTCGGCCAGCGTGGTCAACAGGACGAGGCCGGCCGCCATGAGCAGCGTCCGGCACACCCGGAACAGGCCGACGACGAACGCCGGCCCGCGCGGGCGATCGGATTTGAGGGCGAGCGTTGCGGACATGCTTCTCTCCTTTGCTGTGCCGCCGGAAAAAGTCACGGGCGGCAAACGGTTGTACGAAACGGCGCAGCGGGAAGGGGACGGGAGACGCCCCGAGGGGCGGGGAATTCGGCGGAAACGGAAGTTCCGGCATCGGCTGCTGCGCCGCAGCAGGGGGCGCATAGTATTGATTCGACGCGACTTTGTCAAATATTCCGAGGGAATCGGATGGCATCGTACGGCAGCGCAGCAAGGCCACGGAAGGCGAAAACCGGCGCTCCGCGGGCGTTTCCGGCGGGCCGGAACGGCCGGTCGGCGCCGCCGTTCTCGCCTTCCCATGCCCGGCGTTTTTCGTTAGCATTCCTCCGTCAGACAGATGCCGATCCGGATTCCCCGCCCGGCACCCACTCTCTCCCCTTCGATTTGAACGAGGCTTTTCGATGAGCGAACACATCCTTTACGTCACCGACGACAACTTCGCGGCCGAGGTGCTGCAATCACCGCAGCCGGTCCTGGTGGACTACTGGGCCGAATGGTGCGGCCCGTGCAAGATGATCGCGCCGATCCTCGACGAAGTGGCCAGGGAATACGCCGGCAAGCTGAAGGTGGCCAAGCTCAACATCGACGACAACCAGAAGACGCCGGCGCAGTACGGCATCCGCGGCATTCCGACGCTGATGCTGTTCAAGGGCGGCAACATCGAGGCGACCAAGGTCGGCGCGCTCTCCAAGGGCCAGCTCATCGCCTTCATTGACAGCAATCTCTAATCCCGCTAGTCTCGCCCCCTGAAAGCCCCGCACGGCGAAGGCAGAGCGACAAGAACGCCGTTCCCGCCCCGGGCTTTCAGGTGCCGTCTCCGTAGCCGCAACCTCCTGATCCCAAGTCTCCCGATCTTCGCCGCAGCCGTTCGCGCTGCGCCATTGCCACACATCCATTCGCCCTTATGCGCCTTTCCGAACTCAAGAATTTCCACGTCGGCCAACTGCTCGAAATGGCCACGGCCAACGGCATCGAGAATGCCAACCGCCTGCGCAAGCAGGAACTGATCTTCGCGCTGCTGAAAAACCAGGCCAAGAAGGGCGAGAGCATCTTCGGCGACGGCACGCTGGAAGTGCTGCCGGACGGCTTCGGCTTCCTGCGCTCGCCGGACACCTCGTACCTGGCCGGCACCGACGACATCTACGTCAGCCCGTCGCAGATCCGCCGCTTCAACCTGCACACCGGCGACACCATCGAGGGCGAGATCCGCACGCCGAAGGACGGCGAGCGCTACTTCGCGCTGGTCAAGGTCGACCGCATCAACATGGCGCCGCCGGAGGCGACGAAGAACAAGATCCTGTTCGAGAACCTGACGCCGCTGCACCCGACGCGCCACCTCAGGCTCGAACGCGAGATCCGCGGCGAGGAGAACACCACCAGCCGCATCATCGACATGATCGCGCCGATCGGCGCCGGCCAGCGCGGCCTGCTGGTGGCGCCGCCGAAGTCCGGCAAGACGGTGATGCTGCAGCACATCGCGCACGCCATCACCGACAACCACCCGGAGGCCGTGCTCATCGTGCTGCTCATCGACGAGCGCCCCGAGGAAGTCACCGAAATGTCGCGCACGGTGAAGGGCGAGGTCGTCGCCTCGACCTTCGACGAACCGGCCACCCGCCACGTGCAGGTCGCCGAGATGGTCATCGAGAAGGCCAAGCGCCTGGTCGAGATGAAGAAGGACGTGATCATCCTGCTCGACTCGATCACGCGTCTGGCGCGCGCCTACAACACCGTGCAGCCGGCCTCGGGCAAGGTGCTCACCGGCGGCGTGGACGCCAACGCGCTGCAGAAGCCGAAGCGCTTCTTCGGCGCCGCGCGCAACATCGAGGAAGGCGGCTCGCTGACCATCATCGCCACGGCGCTGATCGACACCGGCAGCCGCATGGACGACGTCATCTACGAAGAATTCAAGGGCACCGGCAACATGGAGATCCACCTCGACCGGCGCATGGCCGAGAAGCGGATCTACCCGGCGATCAACGTGAACCGCTCGGGCACCCGCCGCGAGGAGCTGCTGCTCAAGCCCGACGTGCTGCAGAAGATGTGGATTCTGCGGAAGCTCCTGTACAACATGGACGACCTCGAGGCGATGGACTTCCTGCTCGACAAGGTCAAGGCGACGAAGACGAACAACGACTTCTTCGACTCCATGCGCAGCGGCCGCTAGGTCTGGACTTCACGAAAGAATTCAGGGATAATCGCGCGCTTTGCCGGGGCCGGTCACAACCGCCGGCCGATAGAGACCCGAAAGGAAAACCCCATGAAAGCCGGTATCCATCCCGATTACGCAGAGATCCAGGTGACCTGCTCCTGCGGCAACGTCTTCCAGACCAAGTCGACCATGAAGAAGCCGCTGCACATCGAAGTGTGCTCGGCCTGCCACCCGTTCTACACCGGCAAGCAGAAGATCGTCGACACCGCCGGCCGCGTCGAGAAGTTCAACCAGAAGTTCGGCAACCTGCGCAAGTCGGCCTGATCGCGCCGAACGCAGGCAGAAAGGCAGCCGCGGGCTGCCTTTTTCGTTTGTCCTGAACGATGAGCGGCCGCTTCATCCACGGCTTTCCCTTCCCGCCCCGGGGCTGGCCCCTGGCGGTCCTGCTCGCGCTTTTCGTCGGCACCGGCCTGATCGGTCACGACCCGTGGAAGGGCGACGACGCGATTTCCATCGGCGTCGTCGCCGACATGCTGGCGCGCGGCCACTGGCTCGCACCGCACCTCGCCGACCAGGCCTATCCGGCGCCGCCGCTCTACTACTGGACGGCGGCGCTGACCGGCGCCCTCTTCTCCTGGCTGCTGCCGGCGCACGACGCGATGCGGCTGGCCAGCGGCCTGTGGGTGGCGCTGATCCTGTTCCTGCTCTATCGCGCCGGCCGCGAGTGGCACCGCGACGAGGCGGCGCCGCACGAGTTCGCCATCGCCAGCGTGCTCGCCATGGCCGGCTGCCTCGGCTTCCTCGTGCATGCGCACGAGGCGCAGCCGATGCTCACCTCGCTGGCCGGGCACGCCGCCGCCTACTGGGCGCTGGCGATGATGCCGCGCAAGCCGGCGCGCGCCGCGCTGATCCTCGGCCTGGCGCTCGGACTCGGCTTCCTCGGCAACGGCTTCGCGCCGATGCTGGCGCTGCTGCCGGTAGCCGCCGCCGCCTTCTGGCTGGCCGAGGACCGCGCCGCGGCCGGCAAGGCGCTGCTCGGCGGCCTGGCCATCGGCGCGGCCATCGCCGCCCCCTGGCCGCTGCTGCTGGCGGCGCTGCAGCCCGACTATTTCGCGCAGTGGCTGGCCGACGAACTGTCCCAGATCGGCAGGCCGGCGAACATGCTGCGCACGGCCGGGAACTATCTGGCGATGCTGCCCTGGTTCGCCTGGCCGGCCCTGCCGCTGGCGCTATGGACGCTGCGCTCGAAGCGGCGCTTCCTGCGCGCCCCGTGCTACCGGCTGCCGCTGCTCGCGGCGGCCGCCGTCTGGCTGACGCTGTCGTTCACCTTCGAGGCGCGCAGCAGTTCCGCGCTGCTCCTGCTGCCGCCGCTGGCGCTGCTCGCCGCGCCCGGCGTCGCCACGCTGCGGCGCGGCGCGGCGAACGCCTTCGACTGGTTCGGCATCATGACCTTCAGCTTCTTCTGCATCCTCGTCTGGATCGGCTGGAGCGCGATGGTCGCCGGCTGGCCGGCGCGCCTCGCTGAGCGCGTCGTCAAGCTGGCGCCGGGCTTCGTCGGCGAGTTCCAGCCGCTGCCGTTCGCCGCCGCCGCCGCCGCCACACTGGCCTGGGGCTGGATGCTGACCACCGGCCAGCGCCAGCGCTCGCCCTGGCGCGGCCTGGTGCACTGGCTGGGCGGGCTGACCGCGTTCTGGCTGCTGCTGACCAGCCTGTGGCTGCCGTGGATCGAGTACGGAAAGAGCTACCGCTCGGTCGGCCTGGCGGTGAAGACGGCGCTGCCGGCGCGGCACGGCTGCGTCGCCGGCCGCAACCTGTCGGATTCGCACCGCGCCTTCATCGACTACTACGCCGGCGTGCCGCTGCGCGCCGAGAAAAGCCGGGCCGGCGCGCGCTGCGACTGGCTGCTGGTGCAGCACGACCTCGGCCAGCGGCGCGACCTGCGGCTGCCCGGCTGGGAGACGGTGACGGAGGCGCGCCGGCCGAGCGAGCGCAACGAACGCTTCGTGCTCTACCGGCGCGCCGGCTGAAGCCTGAGGAAATTGTCGCGGTAGTAGCGCAGTTCGGCGATCGACTCGCGGATGTCGGCCATCGCCGTATGGTCCGCCTTCTTGACGAAGCCCTTGGCCACCTCCGGCTGCCAGCGCCGGCACAGTTCCTTGAGCGTGGACACGTCGAGGTTGCGGTAGTGGAACCACGCTTCCAGCGTCGGCATGTAGCGCACCATGAAGCGGCGATCCTGGCAGATCGAGTTGCCGCACATCGGCGAGACGCGCTCACCCACCCATTCGCGCATGAACGCCAGCGCCTCGGCGGCCACCGTCGCCTCGTCCTGCGTGGACGCGCGCACGCGCTCGATCAGGCCGGAACGGCCGTGCGTGGATTTGTTCCAGTCGTCCATCGCGTCGAGCACCGCGTCGCTCTGATGCACCACCCACACCGGCGATTCGGCCAGCGTTTCCAGATTGCTGTCGGTGACGACCATCGCCAGTTCGATGATGCGCTCCCGTTCGGGGTCCAACCCGGTCATTTCCATGTCCAGCCAGACGAGGTTGTTCGCGTCCTGTGCCATATAATCCGTTCGAACTCACAAAGACCGCATTTTGTCACAACGGCATGGCCGACACCTTCACCGCCCTCTTCCTCGCCGCCCTCGCGCTCTCCGTCGCCGTCCGCCTCTGGCTCGCCCGCCGCCAGGTCCGCCACGTACTGGCGCACCGCGACGCGGTGCCGACCGGCTTCGCCGACCGGATGCCGCTCGCCGCACACCGCAAGGCCGCCGACTACGCCGCCGCGCGCACGCGCTTCGGCGTCGCCGGGCTGGCCGTCGACACCCTGCTGCTGCTCGCGCTCACGCTCGGCGGCGGACTCGCCGCGCTGTCCGGCTTCTGGCAGGCGCATCTGGACGGCCTCTGGCACGGGCTGGCGCTGATCCTCTCGGTGCTGGCGATTTCAAGCGCCGTCGACGTGCCGCTCGCCGCCTGGCGGCAGTTCGTCATCGAGCAGCGCTTCGGCTTCAACCGCATGACGCCAGCGCTGTTCGTCGCCGACCTGGCCAAGGGCGCCGCGCTCGGCGCCGCCATCGGCACGCCGCTGGTGCTCGCCGTGCTCTGGCTGATGGCGGCGATGGGCGAATACTGGTGGCTCTACGTCTGGGGCTTCTGGTGCGCGTTCAACCTGCTCCTGCTGTTCGTCTGGCCGACCTGGATCGCGCCGCTGTTCAACAAGTTCGCGCCGCTCGCCGACGGCGAGACGAAGACGCGCGTCGAAGCCCTGCTCGCGCGCTGCGGCTTCCGCTCCGGCGGCCTCTTCGTGATGGACGGCTCGAAGCGCTCGGCGCACGGCAACGCCTATTTCACCGGCTTCGGCGACAACAAGCGCATCGTCTTCTTCGACACCCTGCTCGAACGCCTCGAACCGGCGGAGATCGAGGCGGTGCTGGCGCACGAACTCGGCCACTTCCGGCACCGCCACGTGCAGCAGCGCATGGCGCTGGCGTTCGCCGCCTCGCTCGTCTTCCTCGCCATCCTCGGCCAGCTCGCAGACGCACCCTGGTTCTTCGCCGGCCTCGGCGTCGCCGACGCGGCGGCGCACGGCCAAGCCATGGCGCTGGTGCTCTTCTTCCTCGCCGTGCCGGCCTTCGCCTTCCCGCTGACGCCGCTCGGCAGCCTGCTCTCGCGCCGGAACGAGTTCGAGGCCGACCGCTACGCCGCCGCGCACGCCCGCGCCGACGACCTGGTGCGGGCGCTGGTCAAGCTCTACGAGGACAACGCGGCGACGCTGACGCCCGACCCGCTGCATTCGCTGTTCTACGACTCGCACCCACCGGCCGCGATCCGCATCGCCCGCCTGCGGCAGGCGGGCGCATGACGACACCGGGTCTCGTCGTCGCCGCGCACGGCCGCCAGTACCTGGTTGAGATGGCCGACGGTTCGACGCGCCTGTGCTTTCCGCGCGGCAAGAAGAGCGAGCTGGCCTGCGGCGACCGCGTGCTGATCGGCGACGCCGGCGACGGCCGGGGGGTCGTCGAGCGGGTCACCGAGCGCAGCAGCCTGCTCTACCGCTCCAACGAATTCCGGCAGAAGCTGATCGCCGCCAACGTGACGCAGATCGTCGTCGTCGTCGCCACCGAGCCGTCGTTCTCCGACGAACTGGTCACGCGCTGCCTGATCGCCGCCGACAGCCAGGGCATCCGGCCGCTGATCGTGCTCAACAAGTGCGATCTCACGGCACGCCTGCCGGCCGCGCGCGACGCGCTGGCCGTCTACCGCCGCCTCGGCTACGCCGTCGTCGAGCTGTCGGCGCGCGCCGGCGGAGAGGCGCTGCTGCCGATGCTGCGCGGGCAGACCAGCGTCCTCGTCGGCCAGTCGGGAATGGGCAAGTCGACGCTGCTCAACGCGCTGGTCCCCGACGCCAACGCCGCCACCCGGGAAATCTCGGAAGCCCTCGATTCCGGCAAGCACACGACGACACACGCGCGCCTCTACCACCTCGACGCGGATTCCGATCTGATCGACTCGCCCGGCCTGCAATCCTTCGGCCTGCATCACCTCGATCTCGCCACGCTGGAGGGCGCCTTTCCGGAATTCCAGCCCTTCCTCGGCCGCTGCCGCTTCCGCGACTGCCGGCACGACCGCGAGCCCGATTGCGCATTCACCGCCGCCCTCGCCCGCGGCGACATCGATGGCCGCCGCTTCGCCTGCTACCGCGCGCTGCGCGGAGAGATCGCATGAAGAACGCCGCCCCCGCACCTGCGGCACCGGAAAAGCCTTGACGCAGCGCGCGTAAAGATCCGGCTCCACCCGCCGACGAATCGCCCACCCTCGCCGCATCCGTTTTGTGCAATGCAAAACGGGAAATCCCGATAAGCCCCCGGAATTAGGTAAATATATTGCCACAAACCCGGCGCGTCGTTACCTTCGCGCCACTGCCCGTTCGCCGCCGCCCGCCGCAGCCAACGGCGGGCGATCCGTCGCAGCGGCAGACGCGGCGATCCTTTCGCCGGACATCCCTATCACGACAACAAGCGACACGCCCCGACCTCGGCGAGGAGGGGTGCAAGCACCAATCCAGGAGGATTCCCATGAACCACGCAGCAATATTTTCACGCGGCAGGACGATCGCCCTTCTGCTCGCCGGACTCGGCGCGGCATCGTCCTTTTCCGCACACGCCGAAACCGAAGTGGAGGCCCTGAAGCGGGAACTGGCCGAACAGCGCGCCCTGATCGAAAAACTGCTGGCCACCCAGAACAGCCAGAAGGCAGCCATCGAAAAGATCGAGGCCCGCCCGGCGCAGGCGGCAACCCCCGCCGCCGGCCTTCCCCAGGGACTCACCCTGTACGGCACGCTGGACGTCAACGCCGCGGCCAGCAATAGCGGCTATGGCCGAAAGACGACCCTCGGCTCGGGCGGCATGACCGCCACCAGCATCGGTCTCAAGGGGCAGAAACAGATCGCCGACGGTTTGCGCGTGGTCGGCGAAGTCGAAATGGGCATCGACCTGACGACCGGCGACGCCGGCAACGGCGCCAGCGTCTACGGGGTCAACAACCGGACCGTCTCTTCCGGCGGCTTCACCGGCACCGGCAGCAACCTGTTCTCGCGCCAGGCGTATGCCGGTCTGTCCAGCGATGCCTGGGGCTCGCTCACGGTCGGCCGCCAATACTCCGGTTCGTACATCGCCGCCGCCATCCTCGGCAACGCGCTCGGCCCCGGCTTCTATGGCAGCAGCGCCACCTGGCTGCCGATCATCGGCGGCATGCCGACCCGCCTGAACAACTCCGCCGTCTACCGCTCGCCTTCCTATGGCGGATTCAACGTGCACGCGACCTACACCGTCGGCAACGAGAACAACGTCAACAGCACCATCGTATCCGGCGCCTCCTCGGTCACCGATTCCTCCGGCGCCGGCTGGGACATGGCCCTGCTCTACCGCAGCAAGACGTTGAACGCGGCCTTGACGACCTGGGACGTGAAGAACGCCGCCTTCAACCACACCGGCGGCGAAACGGGGCTGGCGAGGAGAACCGGCTGGCAGGCCGTCGTCAATTACGACCTCGGTCCCGTCAAGCTCTACGGCACCTGGGTCGCGGGAAAGATTTCCGGCGGCAATTACCAGAACGTCACGCAAAACCTGTCGAAGGCGGACGGCTGGAGCATCAGCGCCGGCATCCCGTGGGGCAGGCACACCGTCCTCGCCAGTTACGCGCGGCTCGACGACGAGTCCCTGCGCAATCGTGACGGTTCCCTGGCCGGCATCGCGTACACCTACCGGATCCACGACACGACCTGGCTGTATGCCAACTACGGAAGGCAGAGCAACAATCGCAATGCCTCCTACAGCCTGCTCAACGGTGGCGACCTGGTCGGCCAGGTCGCCCGGCCCGGCTACAATCCGGATGGCTTCATGGTCGGGCTGAACACCCGCTTCTGAGGCTGGAACGAACGGGCGGGAGCCGGCGCGGCGCGTCGGCCCCGCCCGTATTCAGTTGTCGGACCGGCGCTCCATTTTGCGCATGTACTCAGCAATCTCCCGCTTGCTCTGCTGCAGCAATGCGATTTCGGATGGTGTCAGCATCCGCGGTGCGGGCGAGGTACCGAGCTTCTGATTCAGTAAGCGCGTCGAAGGCGTGACCGAATCGAGATTGCCACCAGTGTTCAAGTTCTTGCCCATGTTTGCTCCTCAGTTCGGCCAGCCGTTCGGGGAAAAGTCGCAACCTGGCAGAGTACAGCTTGCCCGTGAGGGCCACGGCTGCCAGCACCTTGCCGCCCTGCGATTCAATATAGCCCTTCAGGTTCGCCAGTGTACCGCCCATCCCGACGAAGTCATCCACCATCACGTAGTGCGTGCCGGGCTGTACCGCGCCGGTAAACGCGGCCTGGCGCGCCAGCCGGGAAAATCCATCCGCGCCGGTGTGGGCAACCACATTGGTCTGCACGATACCGCTGTCGACTGGCCAGCCCAGCAGAACGGCCAAATATTCCGCAAATACCTCCGGTATCGCGTTGACACCGTCGCGCTCGAATGCGTGCGCGCTGACCAGGGTGGGTTGTTCGCCAGAAAACATCCGGGACAGTTCGTTGACCCTGTCGATGCTGGTGGTGTCAAGCACCAGTGCCGAAGCGGCGGCGCTATCCCCCGACTTTGCCTGCCGATAGGCCGAATGCCGTTTGACCGCCGATTCGTCGGCATGGATCAGAACATCGGGAAATTCACCCCAAGGGGTGCGTGGCGGCTTCATCGGCCAGATGGTAGCACTGCCATCCATTGGAAAGAAAAGCGGAAACGTCAATGCCCAAACGCTGGCACTGACGGCGGAAACGGCGTTTCAGAACGGCATAGGGTTGTTCCCGATCGGTATCGGCCAGCGACACCTTCGCGCGCTCCAGGAGGCTCCGCTGTGCAGGCGAACCGACCTTGACCAGACGCGGCCGGGCACGAGGATAGACGTCGCGCACGTCGATCAACAGGAACGTTCCGGCATCGGCACAGCGCGGATCGAGCAGGAGAAATTCATGCTCGGCAAGCGCGAAATAGGCTGCCAGCTCCAGACGCAGGGCCAGGCCGGGGTCACGCCGGCGCAGGCCGGCCGAGGCGTACAGCAGCTTGCGGTCAGGCTCGGCGATGTCCGGCGCCAGGCGCTCGATCGCCGCGCCGGCCCGACTGTCGCCCACCGCTTCGGCACGCTCGAAGAAGCGTACCGCGGCGACCAGATCGCCGGCCTCGGCCACCTCGCGCCCCTTCAGCCAGCAGGCTTCCCCATGCCCGAGGCCGGCTGCCCGGTCGAGCCGCCGCCGGGCCTCCAGCGGATCGCGCCGGGTGTAGTTGCGCAGCCCGTTGAGTAGCCACAGTGCGAAGTCGGCCTCGGCCGAAGGCCCGTCCACCGCACCATTCGCCGCCTTTTCCAGCCAGTTCGCCGCCAGCTTGTAGTTGCGTCCGGGAAAACCCGAGCTGCGTGGATGAACAGCCGGCAGGTCATTGACGTATTCGGCGCCCATGTACATCAGCCCGAGCAGGTAGGCGGCGATGGCGTCACCCTTGACGGCCGCCGCTTCCATGAAGCGTGCGGCGGCGGGATGAGCGTCGAGCAACAGGAGGGCGCCGCGACGCCGCATGTCCGCGGCATGCATCTCGTGGCTCACCGGATCCCAGAACATTTCGTGCCAGTAGCGCGCCAGACGCGCCGCTGCGTGCCGGACGGCGCCGCGCCCGCCGATGGAACGACCCGGCACCTGACCCGGATGCCACAGATCGCCGCCCCCCTTCTCCCAGTAATGCCCGGACAGCCCGAGAATGGCCGCACGTTCGCCTTGTTCGGCACGGCGCAGGAGCCGCCCGATCTCCTCGCATCCGGCGGCGGCATCGCCGGCCAGGGCGTCGACGACGGTCTGCGCGTAGAGGTCGCCCGTCTGCGCCGCGCACCGGAGCGTCGCCAGATGCCTTGCCGCCTCGCGGCCGGACACATCGCCGAACAGGCCATCGAGCGTCCATCTCGCCAGAACGGCGCCGGCCGCCATGCTGCCGCGCTCGCTCGCCTGCCGGTAATAGGGAAGCGCACGCGCGACGCGATCCACCGCCAGCGGCGGGATGTGTTCGCCGATCAGCCAGGCCCCCTGCGGCTGACCGTTGTCGGCGGCTAGCGCCAGCCAATGGTAGGCAGCCGACAGGTCGCGCCGCAGACCTTCGCCGCCGTGCAGGTGACAGCGCCCGAGTTCGAGCTGGTCAGCGGAATTGCCGGCCCTGGCCGAGCGGGTGATCCTGAGGATGCGGCGCGTCGCCATGAGCGTTGACGCAGCAAAAGCCGGACGCGGCTTCAGGCACGGCAGGCCGCATCGCGCTCGATGACCGCGGCGACTCCCTGGCCGACGCCGATGCACAGACTGACGACCGCATGGCGCCCGCCACGCCGCGCCAGTTCCCGGGCAGCGGTGAGGATCAGCCGTGCGCCGGAGGCGCCGAGCGGATGGCCGACGGCAATGGCGCCGCCGTTCGGGTTGACGCGCGGATCGGCGAAATCGATGCCGAGCAGTTTCAGGCAGCCGAGCACCTGCGGCGCGAAGGCCTCGTTGATCTCGATGAGGTCGAGGTCGGAGAGGCCCAGGCCGGCGCGGGCCAGCGCCTTCGGGATGGCATGGGCCGGGCCGACGCCCATGATGCTCGGTTCGACCCCGGCAACCGCAGTGGACAGGATGCGCGCCATCGGCCGCGCACCGTGACGCTCGCCGATCGCCGCATTGCCGAGCAGCAAGGCGACGGCGCCGTCGTTGATGCCGGACGCATTGCCGGCGGTGACAACGCCGTCGGCAAAGAGCGGCTTCAGTCCGGCCAGCGCATCGAGGGTGCTCGACGGACGCGGATGCTCGTCCTGATCGACCAGACGCGGCGGCGTGCGCGACCCGGTCGATACCGACAGCGGCAGGATTTCCCCGACGAAGAATCCGTCGGCCAGCGCCCGGGCGTATCTGGCCTGCGAATCCGCGGCGAAGCGGTCACAGTCGGCGCGGGCGAGTTCGAGCCGCCGGGCGACCTCGTCGCCGGTCTCGGGCATGCTGAGGTTGCCGTAGGTCTTGACGATCTTCGGGTTGGGGAAACGGGCGCCGATGGTCGTATCGAACAGCTTGACCTCGCGCCCGAAGGCGGTTTCCGACTTGCTGAACACGAAGGGCGCGCGGGTCATGCTTTCGACGCCGCCGGCCAGATAAAGCTCGCCTTCGCCGGCGCTGATCGCCCGCGCGGCGTCGACGACGGCGGCCAGGCCGCTGCCGCACAGACGGTTGACCGTCTGGCCCGGCAGCGTCGGCGGCAGATCGGCGGCCAGCGTCGCATGGCGGGCGACGTTGCGGCTGTCTTCCCCCGACTGGCAGGCGCAGCCGAGGATGACATCCTCGATGGCCGCAACCGGGAACGGGGAGCGGGCGACGACTTCGCGCAGCGCGTGCGCGGCGAGGTCGTCGGGACGAACGCTGGCGAACTGGCCGCCGTGGCGGCCGAAGGCCGTGCGCAGGCCGGCGTAGAGGTAGGCATCGAGCATGGGATTTTCCTTGTCGTCGGGAGCGCTCAGGGCTCGGGGGTGAGCAGCGAGACGCCCAGCCGGGCGCGGCGGACCAGCCAGGGGCTGGGGCGGTAGCGGGGATCGCCGTAGAAGCCGGCCAGGCCATCGAGCACGGCGAGCACCTGGCGCGGCCCGAGGGCGTCGCCCAGGGCGAGCGGGCCGTTGGGGTAGCCGAGACCCAAGGTCACGGCGAGATCGATGTCGGCGGGCGAGGCAATGCGCTGCTGGGCGATGTCGCAGCCGATGTTGACCACCATCGACAGCACGCGCTGCACGACGAAGCCAGGGCTGTCGCGCAGCGCGGTCACAGCGAGGCCGACGGCTTCGAGCATGTTCCAGGCGGCATCGCGGACCGTGCGCGAGGTCAGCGGATTGCTCATCAGCGTCAGGCGCGGCGTCTTCAGCGTCCACGGATCGACGCCGAGCGTACGCGCCGGATCGAGGCCGGCGGCAAGCGCCGAGGTGGTGACGTCGCGGCCGAGCGGCGCGACGATGCACAGTGCGGCGTCATTCGGCCGTTCGCCGCGGTCGAGGGGAATGCCGGCGGCGGCCAGCCGCTCGCCGAGTTCGCGCAGCGTTTCGCCGGACTCCAGCCAAACCGGCATGACTGCGGCGGCGTCCGGGCGGGGTTCATCCGGCGTCTCTTTCCGGCCGTCGGAATAGGTGTAGAAGCCGCGTCCGGTCTTACGCCCGAGAACGCCGCCGGCGAGGCGCTGGCGCAGCAGCGGCGAGGGCCGGTAGCGCGCCTCCTGGTAATACAGGTTGTAGATGCCTTCCATGACCGGCAGGGACACGTCGAGTCCGGTCAGATCGAGCAGTTCGAACGGCCCCATGCGGAATCCGCCGCTGTCGCGCAGGATGGCATCGATCGCCGAAAAATCGGCGATGCCCTCGCCGAGAATGCGCAGCGCCTCGGTGAGGTAGCCGCGGCCGGCATGGTTGACGATGAAGCCCGGCGTGTCGCTGGCACGTACCGGCGTGTGGCCCATCCGGCGGGCCAGCGCGCACAGGGCATCGCCGACCGGCGCGGCGGTGAGCAGGCCGTCGACGACCTCGACGACCTTCATCAGCGGCACCGGACTGAAGAAATGGAAACCGGCGACCCGGTGCGGCAGGCGGCAGGCCGAGGCAATGGCGGTGATCGACAGCGACGAGGTGTTGGACGCCAGCAGGCAATCGTCGCCGACGACGGCTTCGAGCGCGCGGAACACCTCCTGCTTGACGTCCAGGTTCTCGACGATGGCCTCGACGACGACGTCGCAAGCGGCCAGCCCGGCCAGTTCGCCGACGACACCGATGCGGCCGCAGGCGGCGGCGCAATCCTCGGCCGTAAGTTTCCCTTTGTCGCGCAGCCTCTCCAGCGTTTTTCGCAGCTCGGCCGAAGCCTCGCCGGCGGCTTCGCGGCGGGCGTCGTACAGGCACACCCGCAGCCCGGCCTGGGCGGCGATCTGGGCGATGCCGCGCCCCATCAGGCCGGCGCCGACGACGCCGATGGCGGCGATGTTTCCGCCCATGTCAGACTCCCTTGAACTCGGCCGGCCGCTTTTCGATGAAGGCACGCATGCCCTCCTTCTGGTCGGCGCTGGCGAAAAGCAACTGGAACGCCTTGCGTTCGAGCATCAACGCGGCGTCCAGCGAGGCATCCTGCCCGGCGAGCACGACCTCCTTGATCTGGGCGACGGCCAGCGGCGGCATGGCGGCGATGTCGCGCGCCAGATCCAGCGCGCGCGCCAGCACCCGGTCGTCGGCGACGACCTCGCTGACCAGGCCCATGCATTCGGCCTCGACGGCGTTCACCGGCTGGCCGGTGAGCAGCATCCTCAGCGCCTTGAACTTGCCGACGGCGCGCGTCAGACGCTGCGTGCCGCCGGCCCCCGGCATGATCCCGACCTTGACCTCGGGCTGCGCGAAACTGGCCGATTCGCCGGCGACGATCAGGTCGGCATGCATCGCCAGCTCGCAGCCGCCGCCCCAGGCCGGGCCGTTGACCGCCGCCACGACCGGCTTGCCGCAGGCCGCGATGGCCTGCCACAGGCGGTGATTGGCGCGCAGCATCAGTTCGATGGCGCCGGTCTCGGCCAGCGCCTTGATGTCGGCGCCGGCGGCGAACACGCTGCGACCGCCGGTCAGGACGACGCAGCGCACGTCGCCGTTACCCGAAAGGCTGCCGAAGATTTCTGCCAGTTGCGTGCGCACGGCGTCGTTCAGGGCGTTGCGCGCGGCTTCGCGGTTGAGCGTGACGAGCGCGATGCGCGGTTCGGGAAAACTCAGAAGAACTTCGTTCATGGGAAAACCTAGCGGTGGGTGAAGGCCGGCTTCCGCTTGGCGACGAAGGCTTCCATGCCTTCGCGGCGATCGGCCAGGGCGAAGACCGAATGCAGCGTCCGGCGCTCGAACAGCAGCCCCTCGTTCAGCGGACTCTCGAAGGCGCGGTTGACCGACTCCTTGAGCATCATCAGAACCGGCAGCGAATGGCCGGCGATGGTCGTCGCCGTCGCCAGCGCCTCGTCGAACAGCGCCTCCGCGGGAAAGACGCGGGCGACGAGTCCGCTGCGCTCGGCCTCGTCGGCGCCGATCGTGCGGCCGGTCAGGCACAGCTCCATCGCCTTCGCCTTGCCGACGGCGCGCGGCAGGCGCTGCGTGCCGCCGGCGCCGGGAATCGCGCCGATCTTCACTTCCGGCAGGGCGAAACGGGCGGTATCGGCGGCATAGACGATGTCGCACATCATCGCCAGCTCGCAGCCGCCGCCCAGGGCGACACCGGAAACGGCGGCGATCGCGGGCTTGCGGAAGCGCTTCAGCCGCTCCCAGTTGCGGGTGATGAAGTCGGACTTGTAGGCATCCATGAAGTCCATTTCGCGCATGGCGCCGATGTCGGCGCCGGCGGCGAACGCCCTGTCCGAGCCGGCGATCACCACGCAGCCGACGCCTTCGTCGGCCTCGCAGCGATCGAGCGCGGCACCCAGCGCCTCCATCAGTTCGTCATTCAGGGCATTCAGAACCTCGGGCCGGTTGAGACGGATCAGGCAGACCCTGCCGCGGGTTTCACAAAGGATCGTGTCGCTCATCGTCGTTCCGCCTCAGCCCTGATCGGCGAAGGCCCTGGCCATTTCGCGCAACTTGAATTTCTGCAGCTTGCCGCTCGGCGTCTGCGGCATCTGTTCGAGCACCTCCAGACGTTCCGGGATGTACTGCCGGGTGAGCTGCAATCCGGTGAAGTAGGCGGTCATGTCCTCGAAGGTGAACGAACAGCCCTGCTTCAGGCCGACGAAGGCGCAGACGCGCTCGCCGAAGCGTTTGTCGGGGAAGCCGACGACGGCGGCAGCGGCGATGGCGGGGTGCTTGTAGAGCAGGTTCTCGATCTCGACGACGGGAATGTTTTCTCCGCCGCGAATCACCACGTCCTTGCTGCGGCCGTTGATGCGGATGTAGCCCTCGGCGTCGATCCAGGCGAGGTCGCCGGTGTCGAACCAGCCGTCGGCATCGACGTTGTTGAGCTGCGGCCGCTTGAGGTAGCCGGCGAACAGCGAGGCGCCGCGCACAAACAATTCGCCGGTCTCGCCGGCCGGCACGGTCCTGCCGGTGACGTCGCAAACCTTAACTTCCATGCCGGGCAGCGGACGGCCATCGGAACAGCCGGATTTCTCCAGGGCCCGCCACGGCTCGGTAACCGTCACCGCGCCGTTCTCGGTCATGCCCCAGGCCGAGCAGACGAGCAGGTTCATCAGCTTCCAGGCCCGTTCGATGAGCACCGGCGGGATCGGCGCGCCGGCGCAGTTGAAACGGGTGAAGGTCGGCGACGTCGGCTCGCCCTGTTCGACGGCATTGCACAGGTCGGCGACGAAGGTGGCCGAGGCCATGCTGAAGGTCACCGCCTCGTCGCGCACGATGGAGAGCGCCTTCTTCGCATCCCAGACGTCGAGCAGCACGGTGGTCGCATTGAGGATCACCGGCAGCGTCACCAGGTAGCCGTAGCCGGTGAGGTGGGCCATCGGCGAGGCCCCGAGGATGACCTCGGAGGCGCCGAGCTCCATCCGTTCCTTGTAGGCGTACAGATTGGAGAACAGCGTGTTGGCGGTGTGCATGACGCCCTTCGGCTCGCCCGTGGTGCCGGAGGTGTACATCAGCAGCATCACGTCGTCCGGCGCGATCGGCTCGGCCGCCAGCGGCGGCGTTTCGTCATCCATCAGCAGGGCCGCAAAGCTGTCCGGACCGGAACCGTCGACGACGATCAACTGCTTGAGATGCGGCAGCTTGTCGAGCATGCCGCGCGCCATGCCCTCGTAGTCGAAGCCGCGGTAGCAGCGGGGTACGACGAAGACCTTCGACTCGCCGAAATTGAGCATGAAACTGAGCTCGCGCTGGCGGAATATCGGCATCACCGGGTTGGAAACGGCGCCGATCCTGGCGCAGGCCAGCACCAGAACGACGAACTCCCACCAGTTGGGCAACTGGTAGCTGACGACGTCGCCGCGACCGACGCCGAGCCTGACCAGGCCACGGGCGGCGCGATCGACCCGCCGATGCAGTTCGCCGTAACTCAGGCGCAGAACCTCCGGCTCACCCTCCCGGTAGGCGACGATCGCGGTTTTTTCCGGGCAATCGCGCAATGCCCGCTGAAAATGGTCAAGGATGGTTTCGTCGCGCCAGAAGCCGCGCTCCTTCATCTCGCCGGCGCGGGAGGCGAGCAGTACGGGGTCGAAATTCATCGCGCCCCCCTACTTCCGGACCAGCCGGCACTTCGATTCAGCCAGCGGCAGCGCGGCATCCTCGGCGGGAATCACGGCCTTGACGTGGTAGTAGTCCCAAGGCTCCTTCGATTCCGACGGTTTCTTGACCTCGAGCAGCAGCATGTCGTGGGCGAATTTTCCGTCGGCGCGGACATGGCCCTTGAACAGGTCGTCCTCGATGGGGTTCGCCTTGAGCCATTGCATGACCGCCGTGCCTTCGTCGCTGCCGGTCTTGTCGACTGCCCGCAGATAGTTGAGCACCGAGGAATAGACGCCGGCGTGCGCCATGCTCGGCATCTTTTTCGCCTTGTCGAAGAAGCGACGCGCCCAGGCGCGGGTCTTGTCGTTGCGGTTCCAGTAGAAGCCTTCGGTCAGGGTCAATCCCTGCGCGGTTTGCAGGCCGAGCGCGTGGATGTCGTTGATGAACAGGACGATGGGCGCCAGGATCTGTTTCGAGCCGGTGATGCCGAATTCGGCGGCCTGCTTGATCGCGGTGATCGTGTCCTGGCCGCCGTTGGCGAGCGCGATGACGTCGGCCCTGGAGGCCTGGGCGCTGATCAGGTAGGACGAAAAGTCGGCGTTCGGAAACGGGTGCCTCGACACGCCGACGACCTGACCGCCGCTGGCCTTCACCACCGCGCTGGCGTCGTTCATCATCGCCGTGCCGGCGGCATAGTCGGCGGTGATGAAATACCAGTTCTTCCTGCCCGAGCCGACGATGGCCCGGGCGCTCCCGGAAGCCAGGCCGTAGGAGTCGTAGACCCAGTGCACGGCGTTCGGGCTGCAGCGCTCGTTGGTGATGACCTGGGCGGCCGAGCCGGAAACCAGCGCGACCTTGTTCTTCTGCTCGGCGACGTCCATGACGGCCAGCGCGACGTTGGTCGTCACCAGTTCGGTGATGACGTCCACCTTGTCGCGGTCGAACCAGCTACGCGCCCGCTCGGCGCCGATGTCGGCCTTGTTCTGGTGGTCGGCGCTGACCAGCTCGATCTTCCTGCCGGCCACCGTGCCATCCCGCGAGAAATCCTCGATGGCCATGCGCGCGGCGATGACGGCCCCCTGCCCCGTAAAGTCCGAGTAGGTACCGGACATGTCCGTGAGCACGCCGATCTTGACGATATCGTCGCTGATCCGGCCCTGGGCATGGGCGCCGCCCGCAAGCAGGCAGGCCAGAAGCAGCGGGGCGAACATTTTTCCGGATCGGCGGAATGGCCGGTGGGTCCTTGCCGTCTGTCGCGCCGTGGTCGAATTCTTGTGCATGTCTTCCTCCTTGTGTTTGGTGTTCGGTGAGGTATCCCACCTGTCGAGGAAAGTAATACCCAGCGCCTTATAAGTCAATATATTTACCTAAAATGCAGCAATCTGGCGGCGCTCGATTGTGCATCGCACAACAAATAATTCACTATCTACATGATTAACAAATATTAATCACATATTCCTCACGCTCCGCCAAACGGCTCGTTACGCCTATCATGTAAATATGTTGACAGAAAGATCGAGGCATTCCTAGAATCCACTCCATCCCAAACGGCAGCGGAGGAGCGGCATGGAATTCGGTCTCAGTCCGGACCAGGAGGCACTGGTCGAAAGTGCGGCGCGGTTCGCCAGGAATCGCCTGGCACCGGGTTACAGGGCGCGGGAGCAGGCACAATGCATCGAGCGCGACCTGGTCGGCGAAATGGGCGAGATGGGTCTGCTCGGCGTCGAACTGGCGGAAGCGCACGGCGGCCTCGGCCTCGATTGCGTGACCAGCGGTCTGCTGCTCGAGCAGATCGCCTACGGCGACTTCAACGTGGCCTACGTCAACCTGCTGGCGTCCCTGTGCGGCCAGATCGTCGCCACGCACGGACGTTCGACGCAGGCGGAGGAATGGCTGCGCAAGGTCGTCGCCGGCCAGAAGACCATCGCCATCGCCCTGACCGAGCCGGGCGCCGGCTCCGACGCCGCCCGCCTCAATCTGAAGGCGGCGCGCGTCGGCGACGATTTCCTCCTGAGCGGCGAAAAAACCTCGATCTCGCTGGCGACCCAGGCCGACGTCGCCGTGGTTTTCGCGCGCACCGGCGAGGAATCCGAGCGGGCCCGCGGCATCAGCGCCTTCCTCGTGCCGATGGATCTGCCGGGAATCACCCGGACGACCTTCGACGATATCGGCACCCGACCCGTCGGCCGCGGCTCGATCTTCTTCGACGGGGTCCGCGTTCCCTCGGACATGATGCTCGGCGACGAAGGCCGGGGTTTCGTCCAGGTCATGCAGGGCTTCGACTACAGCCGCGCGCTGATCGGCCTGCAATGCATGGGCGCCGCCCGCGCCTCGCTCGACGAAACCTGGCGCTACGTTCAGGAGCGCGAAGCCTTCGGCAAGCCGATCGGAGAGTTTCAGGGCGTCACTTTTCCCCTGGCCGAAGCCGAGACCATGTACGAGGCCTGCCGCGCACTCTGCCTGAAGACGCTATGGCTGAAGGATCGCGGCCTGCCGCACACCGCCGAGGCGGCGATGTGCAAGTGGTGGGGACCGAAACTGGCCTGCGAAATCATCCATCAGTGCCTGCTGACGCACGGCCACGGCGGCTACGGCGCCGACTACCACTTCGGCCAGCGCTACCGCGACGTGATGGGGCTGCAGATCGGCGACGGCACGGCGAACATCATGAAGATGATCATCGGCCGCGAAAAGATCGCCGCGCACCGGGTCTAGAGCTTGGCCATGTTGCGCTGCAAGAGGCTGATGTAATGGATGAACGACAGGCGATCGTCGAAGGAGAAGCCTTTCAGGGCTTCGCCGTAAAACCTGTGGATCGGCTCCTGCAGCGCGTTCCACAGTTCCTCTCCGGCCGGGGTCAGGCGGATCTTGCGCGAGCGCCGGTCTTCGGTGCCGGTGTGCCTCTCGATGATGCCGTCGCGCTCCAGGCGCGTCAGCACGCCGGTCAGGTTCTGCCGGCTGACCAGCAGGAAGCGGGAGAGATCGCTGACGCTCATGCCGTCGGCCGCCTGCGGCCGCGACAGCGCTCCCATGACCGACCACTGCTGGGTGGTGACGCCGAATTGCTCGAGCGCCTGCGTGCCCTTGGTGTGCAGCGTGTTGGTCGCCTGGAAGAGACGGAAGAACAGGCGGTTGGCGATTTCCATCGAGGCCAGGTTCTTTTCGGTGCGCAGGTCGGTCATCTGAAATTTCCGCGTTTCGCTACGGAGGCGTATTGGAACGCAAAAGCGGGAGCGTCGGCAATGGCTCCCCGGAATACAGTCATTCACAAGCCAGGAGAAGACATATGAAGGGAATCAAGGGAAAAGTCGTGATCGTGACCGGCGGCGCCGGCGGCATCGGGGCGGCCATCTGCCGCCGGTTCGCCGAGGCGGGCGCGAAGGTCGCGGTATTCGACCTCGACGGCGAGGCGGCGGCAGCCGTCGCCGCCGGCATCAACGCCCAGGGCGGCGAAGCGGCGGCCTTCGCCATGGATCTGACCCGCCAGGAAGCGGTGCTTGCCGCCGTCGCCGCAGCCGAGAAACGGCTCGGCCCGATCGACGTGCTGGTCAACAACGCCGGCTGGGACAAGGCGGCCCCTTTCCTGAAAACCGACAAGGCGCTGTGGGAAAAGATCGTCGCGGTCAATCTCTACGGCGCGCTCTACATGCACCACGCGGTATTGCCGGGTATGGCCGAGCGCGGCGCCGGCCGGGTCGTCAACATCGCCTCCGACGCCGCCCGCGTCGGCTCTTCGGGCGAGGCGGTCTATGCTTTCTGCAAGGGCGGTCTGGTGTCCTTCTCGAAGACGATCGCCCGCGAGCTGGCGCGCAAGCAGATCGGCATCAACATCGTCTGCCCGGGACCGACCGACACCGCGCTGTTCCGCGATTTCGCCGGCGAAGGCGAGCCGGGCGAAAAGCTCAAGAGCGCACTGACCAAGGCCATCCCCTTCGGCCGTCTCGGCCAGCCGGAAGACCTGCCGGGCATCGTCGTCTTTCTCGCCAGCGACGAGGCCGCCTTCATCACCGGCCAGATCATCAGCGTCTCCGGCGGCCTGACGATGGCCGGCTGAGCGCCCACTTCACCAACCGAGGACAAGGAAATCACCATGGAATACCAGGACATTCTCTACACCAAGGCGGACGGCATCGCCACCGTCACCATCAACCGCCCGAAGCAGTTCAACGCCTTCCGCGCGCAAACCTGCGAGGAAATGATCCACGCCTTCAAGGATGCCGATTTCGACCGGTCGATCGGCGTCGTCGTGCTCACCGGCGCCGGCGAAAAGGCCTTCTGCACCGGCGGCGACCAGGGCACGCAGGACGGCGGCTACGGCGGGCGCGGCGTCATCGGCCTGCCGATCGAGGAAGTCCAGAGCGCCATCCGCGACATTTCCAAGCCGGTCATCGCCCGGGTCAACGGCTACGCCATCGGCGGCGGCAACGTGCTGGTCACCATCTGCGACCTGGCCATCGCTTCCGACAACGCCCAGCTCGGTCAGGCCGGCCCGCGCGTCGGCTCGGTCGACCCCGGATTCGGCACCGCCCTGCTGGCGCGCGTGGTCGGGGAGAAGAAGGCCCGCGAGATCTGGTACCTGTGCCGTCGCTACACCGCCCAGGAGGCGCTGCAGATGGGCCTGGTCAACGTCGTCGTGCCGCAGGACCAGCTCGACGCCGAAGTGAAGAAGTGGTGCGACGAGATCGTCGAGAAAAGCCCGACCGCCATCGCGCTGGCGAAGAAATCCTTCAACGTCGATACCGAGATGATCCGCGGCATGGGCGGCCTGGCGATGCACGCACTCAAGCTGTACTACGAAACCCCGGAATCGGCCGAGGGCGGCAACGCCTTCCGCGAAAAGCGCAAGCCGGAATTCCGGGCGCACGTCCGCTGAGACGGCCGACCGCGGGCGGGCCGCAGCGGCGGTCCGCCCCGGCATGACAAAAAGAGACGGAGACATTCATTCATGATCCGCGACCAGGAAACGCTGAACATCCTGCTTGACACCCTTTCCCGCTTCGTCCGGGAACGCCTCGTTCCGCAGGAGGCGATCGTCGCCGAGACCGACGCGATTCCCGACGCCCTGGTCTCGGAAATGAAGGAACTGGGGCTGTTCGGGCTGTCCATTCCCGAGCAGTACGGCGGCATGGGCCTGAGCATGGAAGAGGAAGTGCTGGCGACCTTCGAGCTGACCCGGGCATCGCCGGCCTTCCGCTCCCTGTTCGCGACCAACAACGGCATCGGCGCCCAGGGCATCGTGCTCGACGGCACGCCGGAACAGAAGGAAAGCTTCCTGCCGCGGCTGGCCAGCGGCGAGATCGTCGGCAGCTTCTGCCTGACCGAACCGGACAGCGGTTCCGACGCCGGCAGCCTGCGCACCACGGCGGTTCGCGACGGCGACAGCTACGTGTTGAACGGCACCAAGCGTTTCATCACCAATGCGCCGGAAGCCGGCCTGTACACGGTCATGGCCCGCACCGACGCCAAGCGGCCGGGCGCCGCCGGCGTCTCGGCCATCCTCGTCGAACGCGGCGCGCCCGGCCTCGCGCTCGGTCCGATCGACCACAAGATGGGCCACAAGGGCGCGCACACCTGCGACGTGATCTTCGAGGACTGCCGCGTGCCGGTCGCCAATCTGATCGGCGGCCGCGAGGGGCTGGGCTTCAAGACAGCGATGAAGGTGCTCGACAAGGGCCGGCTGAACATCGCCGCCGCCAGCGTCGGCGCCGCCGAACGGATGCTCGCCGACGCCCTGCGCTACGCCTGCGAGCGCATCCAGTTCGGCAAGCCGATCGCCGAGTTCCAGTTGATCCAGGCCATGCTCGCCGACAGCAAGGCGGAAATCTACGCCGCCCGCTCGATGGTCGTCGACGCCGCCCGCAGGCGCGATGCCGGCTTCGATATCGCGACCGAGGCATCCTGCGCCAAGCTCTTCGCCTCCGAGATGTGCGGTCGCGTCGCCGACCGCGCCGTGCAGATCTTCGGCGGCGCCGGCTACCTTGCCGAATACGGCATCGAACGCTTCTTCCGCGACGTCCGCCTGTTCCGCATCTACGAAGGCACGACGCAGATCCAGCAACTGGTCATCGCCCGCAACATGATCCGCGAGCAGGCCGCCTGACGCCCGCTCGCCACCTCACGCCACAGAAAGGAAAGCGACATGAATTTCAAATGGGACGACCCGCTGCTGCTGGATCGGCAGTTGACCGAGGACGAACGCATGATCCGCGACGCGGCGCAGGCCTATTGCCAGGACAAGCTGCTGCCGCGCGTCCAGTCGGCGTTTCGCAGCGAGAGCACCGACCCGGCGATCTTCCGCGAAATGGGCGAACTCGGCTTGCTCGGGCCGACCATTCCGGCCGAATACGGCGGCGCCGGCCTCAACTACGTCAGCTACGGCCTGATCGCCCGCGAGGTCGAACGCATCGACTCCGGCTATCGCTCGATGATGAGCGTGCAGAGTTCGCTGGTGATGGTGCCGATCCACGCCTTCGGCACCGAGGCGCAGAAACGGAAATATCTGCCGAAACTCGCCAGCGGCGAGATCGTCGGCTGCTTCGGCCTGACCGAGCCGAACCACGGCTCCGACCCCGGATCGATGATCACCCGCGCGCGCAAGGCGCCCGGCGGCTATTCGCTCTCCGGCGCCAAGACGTGGATCACCAACAGCCCGATCGCCGACGTGTTCGTCGTCTGGGCCAAGGACGACGAGGACCGGATTCGCGGCTTCGTGCTCGAAAAGGGCTGGCAGGGGCTTTCGGCGCCGGCGATCCACGGCAAGGTCGGCCTGCGCGCCTCGATCACCGGCGAGATCGTCATGGACGAGGTGTTCTGCCCGGAGGAAAACGCCTTCCCCGAGGTGCGTGGCCTGAAGGGGCCGTTCACCTGTCTCAACTCGGCGCGCTACGGCATCGCCTGGGGCGCGCTCGGCGCCGCCGAGGACTGCTGGCACCGCGCCCGCCAGTACGTGCTCGACCGCCAGCAGTTCGGCCGGCCGCTCGCCGCCAACCAGTTGATCCAGAAGAAGCTCGCCGACATGCAGACCGAGATCACCCTCGGCCTGCAAGGCTGTCTGCGCCTCGGCCGCATGAAGGACGAAGGGATCGCTGCGGTCGAGATCACCTCGATCATGAAGCGCAACAGTTGCGGCAAGTCGCTCGACATCGCCCGCATGGCGCGCGACATGATGGGCGGCAACGGCATCTCGGACGAGTACGGCGTCGCCCGCCACCTGGTCAACCTGGAAGTGGTCAACACCTACGAGGGGACGCACGACGTTCATGCGCTGATCCTCGGTCGGGCGCAGACCGGCATCGCCGCCTTCGCCAATTGAGCGCAGGCCGCCGAGAGGGCAAGACATGACGGAACAGACGACGACCGGGGCGCCGCCCGGCGACTACATTCTGGAAACCCGCGGGCTGGTCCGCGAATTCGCCGGCTTCGTTGCCGTAAACGAGGTCGACCTGAAGGTTCGCCGCGGCCAGATCCACGCCCTGATCGGTCCGAACGGCGCCGGCAAGACCACCTGCTTCAACCTGCTGACCAAGTTCCTCGAACCGACGCGCGGCCGGATCGTCTTCAACGGCACGGACATCACGGCGCAAACGCCGCAGGCGGTCGCGCGCTGCGGCCTCGTCCGCTCCTTTCAGATCTCCGCCGTCTTTCCGCATCTCAGCGTGCTCGAGAACGTGCGCATCCCGCTGCAGCGCAGGCTCGGCAACAGCTTCCATTTCTGGCGCTCCGCGCGCTGCCTGGGAAACCTCGACGCGCGGGCGATGGAACTGCTCGACGCCGTCGGGCTGGCGTCCTACGCGCAAATGATCGCCGTCGAGCTGCCCTACGGACGCAAGCGGGCGCTCGAGATCGCCACGACGCTGGCGCTCGATCCGGAGCTGATGCTGCTCGACGAGCCGACCCAGGGCATGGGCCACGAGGACGTCGACCGCGTCATGCGGCTGATCAAGGAGGTCGCGGCCCGGCGCACCGTCCTCATGGTCGAGCACAACATGAAGGTGGTCGCGGGAATCTGCGACACCATCACCGTGCTGGCGCGCGGGGCGGTGCTCGCCGAGGGCGACTATGCCGCGGTTGCCGCCGATCCGGCGGTGATCGAGGCCTACATGGGCAGCACGGCTGCCGAACCGGCGGGAGCGCACTGACCATGATTCCGACCGACTTCCTGCGCGTTGCCAACCTGCACGCCTTTTACGGCGAATCGCACGTGCTGCACGGCATCGACTTCACCGTGCGTCGCGGCGAATGCGTCAGCCTGCTTGGCCGCAACGGCTCCGGCCGGACTTCGGCGCTGCGCGCGATCATGGGGCTGACCGGCCGGCGCACCGGTTCGATCATGCTCAACGGCCGCGAGATCATCGACTGGGCGCCGCACCGCATCGCCCAGCTCGGCGTCGGCTACTGCCCGGAAGAACGCGGCATCTACGCCGGCCTGAGCTGCGAGGAGAACCTCATGCTGCCGCCCAGGGTCGGCAGCGGCGGCATGAGCGTCGAGGAGCTCTACGAACTGTTCCCCAACCTGTACGAGCGCCGGCACAGCCAGGGCACGCGCCTGTCCGGAGGAGAGCAGCAGATGCTGGCGATGGCGCGCATCCTGCGCACCGGCGCCCGCCTGCTGCTGCTCGACGAGATTTCCGAGGGGCTGGCGCCGGTGATCGTGCAGCGCCTGGGCGAAGTCATCCGGCAGCTCAAGAAACGCGACTACACCATCGTGCTCGTCGAACAGAACTTCCGCTTCGCGGCGCCGCTGGCCGACCGCATGTTCGTCGTCGAGCATGGCCGGGTGGTGTGCGAGATCGTCCAGGACGAACTCGACCAGAAACGCGAGTACCTGCAGGAACTGCTCGGTGTCTAGGTCCGCCCGGTTTGTCCGGCCCGCCCTTCCCGGCCTTGCCCCTCCCTTTTCGGAGTACCGCCAATGATCGACATTTTCGGAGTCCCCCTGCCGGCCCTGCTCGGCCAACTGCTGCTCGGGCTGGTCAACGGCTCGTTCTACGCGCTGCTCAGCCTCGGCCTGGCGATCATCTTCGGCATGCTGCACATCATCAACTTCGCGCACGGCGCGATGTACATGATGGGCGCCATGTTCGCCTGGCTGCTGCTCGACCGACTCGCCATCGGCTACTGGCCGGCGCTCTTCATCGCGCCGCTGATCGTCGGCGTCTTCGGCATCGGCATCGAGCGCCTGCTGCTGCGGCGCATCGCCCGGCTCGACCCGCTCTACGGACTGCTGCTCACCTTCGGCGTGGCGCTGGTCATCGGCGGCCTGTTCCGCACGCTGTTCGGAGTCGGCGGCCAGCCCTACTCGATTCCGCCCGAACTGAGCGGGGCCTTCGACCTGGGCTTCATGATGCTGCCCAAGTACCGAGCCTGGGTCATCGTCAGTTCGCTGACGGTCTGTCTCGCGGCGTGGTACCTGATCGAGAAGACCCGCCTCGGCGCCTTTCTGCGCGCCGCCACCGAGAACCCGGCGCTGACCCAGGCGCTGGGAATCAACGTGCCGATCATGGTCATGCTGACGTTCGGCATCGGCGTGGGCATCGCCGCCTTCGCCGGCGTACTCGCCGCGCCGACGGCACAGGTCAGCCCGCTGATGAGCCAGAACATCATCGTCGTCTTCGCCGTGGTGGTGATCGGCGGCATGGGATCGATCATCGGTTCGGTGCTCACCGGCCTGCTGCTCGGCGTGGTCGAGGGATTGACCAAGGTTTTCCTGCCGGAAGCCAGCGCCGTCGTCGTCTTCGTCATCATGGTCGGCGTGCTGCTGCTGCGGCCTGCCGGCCTGTTCGGAAGGAGCAAGTGATGAAACCGGATATCCCGTGGCGCTGGTACCTGTCCGGCCTCTTCGTCATGCTGGTCGCGCCGGCGATGATCTACCCGATACTGCTGGCCAAGGTGCTGTGCTTCGTCGTCTTCGCCTGCGCCTTCAACCTGCTGCTCGGCTATACCGGCCTGCTGTCCTTCGGCCATGCGGCCTTTTTCGGCGGCGGCGCCTACGTCGCCGGCTGGCTGCTGCGCGACGCCGGGCTGCCCGTGCTCGCCGCGGTCGGCGGCGCGACGCTGTTCGGCGCACTGCTCGGCTGGGCGATCGGCGGACTGGCGATCCGCCGCCAGGGCATCTACTTTGCGATGATCACGCTGGCCATTGCCCAACTGGTCTACTTCGTCTTCCATCGCGCCAGCTTCACCGGCGGCGACGACGGCATGCAGGGCATTCCGCGCGGCATGGTCTTCGGCTTCGATCTCGCCGACGACCTCAGGCTCTACTTCTTTGTGCTGGCCGCCGCGATCGCCGCCTTCGCGCTGATCCAGCGCACCATCCATTCGCCGTTCGGGCAGATCCTCCAGGCGATCCGCGAGAACGAGCCGCGCGCCGTCTCGCTGGGCTACGACGTGGACCGCTACAAGCTGCTGGTCTTCGTCATCTCGGCCGCCCTCTCCGGCCTAGCCGGGGCGCTCAAGACCGTGGTCTTCGGCTTCGCGACGCTGGCCGACAGCCACTGGCACACCTCGGGCGAGGTCATCCTGATGACCCTGCTCGGGGGCGTCGGCACGGTGCTCGGCCCGGTGATCGGGGCGGCGACCGTGGTCGTGCTGCACAACGAACTGGCCGACAAGGTCGGAGCGATGATCGACGTCTTCATGGGTGCGATCTTCATCTTCTGCGTGCTGACCTTCCGCCGCGGCATCGTCGGCGAGGGGGTGGCCCTCTACAAACGCATGATCGGCGAGAAAGGATGAGGCCATGTCCGACGATTTTTCCGATGTTTCGGCAGTCGACCGCAGCATCGTCGGCCGTCGGAGCACCCGCCAGTTCCTGCCCCACCCCGTTCCGCGCGCGCTGGTCGAGGCGATTCTGGGCGCCGCCCGGCACGCGCCTTCGGGCAACAACATCCAGCCCTGGCGCGTGCATGTGGTCGGCGGCGACAGGCGGCGCGAACTGTGCGAGCGCGTCTGCGCCGAGTTCGACAAGGGACCGGCGGCGGCCGCAGCGGAATACGACTACTATCCGCGCGAATTCGTCGAGCCCTATCTGGCGCGCCGCCGCCGCACCGGCTGGAATCTCTACGGCCTGCTCGGCATCGCCAAGGGCGACCATGCGGCGATGCGCCGCCAGCACCGGCGCAACTTCGAACTGTTCGACGCACCGCTCGCCCTGGTGTTCACCATCGATCGGCGGCTGGCCCAGGGCAGTTGGCTGGACTACGGCATGTTCCTGCAGAACGTATTGCTCGCGGCCCACGCGCGCGGCGTCGACAGTTGCCCCCAGGCAGCGTGGATCGACTACCACCGCACCGTCGGCGAGGTGCTCGGTTTCGTGCCGGAGGAGCAACTCGTCTGCGTCGTCGCCCTCGGCTACGGCGATCCCGATGCGCCGGTCAATCGAGTGACGACCGAACGCTGCGCATTGAACGAATTCGTTCGCTTCCACGACGGCGCAAGCTGCTGAAAACAAAAATCCCCGCCGGGCCGTGGCCGTCGGCGGGGATTCGACCTCGTTGCCAAGGTCGTGCGTCGCAGGGCCTATTCAGTACCCGGCTTTTCGTCCATCTTCTTCTTGAAGAAGCGCGCGTAGTAGATCGACATGCCGACCGTGAACACGATCACGAACAGGCTGAGCAGTCCGATGTCGCTACCGAACAGCAATTCCCAAGCCATGCTGGTACCTCCCTGACTAGTTGGAAATCGTCGCCGCCCGCAGGCGGGCGGCCTCTTGTTCTTGCGGCAGCCAGTCGCCGGCGATGCGCCAGCCGTGGCCTTCGTCTTCGAGCATCACGTGCCAGCGGCCGCCTTGCAGCGGCGCCGTCAGCCGGCCGACGTAGAAGCCGGCGGCATCCTTCGTCAGCGCCACGGTCTGGTCGGCGCCGGCGCGCGTCGGATGCACGATGCGCAACTGCAGAACCTCCGGCAGCGCGGCATCGGCGTTGCCGGACAGGAACAGGCGCAGGTCCAGGCCGTTTCCGCCGGCCACGAGTTCCGCGGAGAGGCCGAGATGCGCCGCCTCCTGGTCGCGCGCCAGACGCTGGCTGACGGCCAGGCCCTGCTTGTAGTAATCGTCCTCGACCAGGCCGTCGTTGCTGCGCACGGCCAGCCAGGCGGTGACGAAGCCGGCGACGACGACGATCGCCGGCCCGGCCATCAGAAACCACGGCCAGGGCTCGCGGTACCAGGGTTTGGAGCTCGTGTTCGGCATGTTCATGGCAGGATGAAGGTGGCTTTCTCGCTGACGGCGATCTTGTCGTGGTTCTGCGCCCGCACGTCGAAGCGGATCGGATTCGATCCCTTCCTGCCGGCGCCGGGTTCGACGAGGACGACGACGCTGACCGACCGGGAACTGGCCGCCGGCACCTCGACGATACGCTCGCCGGCGATGTCGATGCCGTCCAGCCCCCCGACCGACAGCGCGAAGCGGTGCGCGCCCTCGCTGGCGTTGATGATGTGCAGCGTGTAGAGGTTCTCGATGCGGCCGTCGTCCGCCTCGCGGCTCAGCACCGAGCGGTCGCGGATGACATCGACCTTGAGCGGCACGCGGGTGGCCATCGACCAGGCGGTGGCGACGACGATGGCCATCAGGATGCCGCCGTAGAGCAGCGTGCGCGGCCGCATCAGGTGGGCGACGATGTCCTTCTGCGTGTAGTGCTTTTCCAGCGCCGCCTCGGTCGAATAGCGGATCAGGCCGCGCGGGTAGCCGACCTTGTCCATCACCTGGTCGCAGACGTCGATGCAGGCGGCGCAGGCGATGCACTCCATCTGCAGGCCGTCGCGGATGTCGATGCCGGTCGGACAGACCTGCACGCACTGATCGCAGTCGATGCAGTCGCCGAGCCCCATCGCCTTGTAGTCGGCGCCCTTCTTGCGCGGGGCGCGCGGCTCGCCGCGCCCCGGGTCGTAGGTGATGATCAGCGTGTCCGGGTCGAACATCACGCCCTGGAAGCGGGCGTAGGGGCACATGTACTTGCACACCTGCTCGCGCAGGAAGCCGGCCTGCATGTAGAGGAAGGCGGCGTAGAAGAGGATCCAGAACCACTCCCACGGGCCGAACGACAGCGTCGCCGCCGAGGCAACCAGCTCGCGGATCGGCGTGAAGTAGCCGACGAAGGTGAAGCCGGTCCACAGCGCGACGAGCAGCCAGAGCGCGTGCTTGACCGTCTTCAGCCGCCACCAGCGGGCGTCGCGCGGCCCCTTGTCGAGCTTCATGCGCGCCTGCCGCTCGCCCTCGATCTTGGCCTCGATCCACAGCAGGATCTCGGTATAGACCGTCTGCGGGCAGACGTAGCCGCAGAACAGCCGGCCGCCGACGGCGGTGACGAGGAACAGCGCGTAGGCCGAGATGATCAGCAGGATCGCCAGATAGAGCACGTCCTGCGGCCAGAGGACCAGGCCGAACAGGTAGAACTTGCGCTCGACGACGTGGAAGAGAACGGCCTGGCGGCCGTTCCATTCCAGCCAGCACATGCCGTAGAAGATGAGCTGCGTGAACCAGACCAGGCCCCAGCGCCAGTTGGCGAAGAGCCCGGTGACGCTGCGCGGATAGACCTTCTTGTGCTTCTCGTAGAGGCTTTGGGTATTGATGACGGCGACCTGGGCGCCGCTATCCTTTTGCTGAGTCATGTCGGGTCCTGATCTTCTTCAGAATTACACGAGTTACTAATATTCCACGGAGGAACTCATGCAATTTTGACGGATATCAGCGATGGAGTCTTGCGAAAAGGGCGCGGACCCGAGCGGGTCCGCGCCGGACTTGCTTACTGCTTGCCGCCGGCCGACAGGCCGAAGACGTAGGCGGAGAGCACGTGCACCTTGCCGTCGCCGAGGAAGTCCTTCCAGGCCGGCATCTTGTTCTGGCGGCCCTTGGTGATGGTCTCGACGATCGCCGCCTCGCTGCTGCCGTAGAGCCAGACCTTGTCGGTCAGGTTCGGCGCGCCGAGGGCGTGCATGCCCGTGCCGTCGGGGCCGTGGCAGGCGACGCAGGCGGCCTCGAACTTCTCCTTGCCCTTGGTCGCCAGCAGCGAATCGTGGGCGAGGCCGGAGAGCGAGCGGACATAGTGCGCCACTTCCTTGGCGCCGGACGGACCGCCGACGGCCTCCTCGTTGCCGCCATAGGGCGGCATGATGCCGTTGCGGCCGTTGGCGATGGTCTCGATAATCTGCTCCGGTTCGCCGCCGTACAGCCAGTCGCCGTCGGTCAGGTTGGGGAAGCCCTTCGAGCCGCGGGCGTCGGAACCGTGGCACTGCATGCAGTACGTCAGGAACAGGCGCTTGCCCATCTCCATCGCATCCTTGTCGGCGGCGACGGCGTTCAGGTCCATCTGCAGGTACTTGTCGAACAGCGGCTTGATGGCGGCGTCGACCTTCTCGACCTCGGCCTTGTGCTGGCCGACCGAGGTCCAGCCGAACACGCCCGGGAAACGGCCCAGGCCCGGATAGAGCACGAGGTACACCAGCGAGAAGACGACCGTGATGTAGAACAGCCAGCTCCACCACTTCGGCATCGGGTTGTTGTATTCCTCGAGGGTCTCGTCCCAGACGTGGCCGCAGGTCTTGCCGGCGGTGAAGGTCGCCTTGCTCTGCACCCACAGCAGGACCGCACAGCCGACGATGCCTCCCAGCACCGTCAGGATGACGAACCAGTTCCAGAACTCATTCACAAAATCGCTCATGATGTTTTCCTTTGTTCTTGGCGAGCCGGCCCCGCGTGGACGCGGTCGCCATCGTCCTCTGCGAACGGCAGGTTGGCGGCTTCCTCGAAGCGCGATTTCCTCTTCCCACCGTAGGCCCACCAGACGATGCCGATGAATATCAGGAACGACAGCACCGTCACGATGGAACGCAGATCATTGATGTCCATGGCCTTACTTGACGTCCTTGAGTGCCGTACCGAGGCCCTGCAGATAGGCGATGAGGACATCCAGCTCGGTCATGTCGCCGATGGCCGCCTTGGCGCCCTTCATGTCTTCCTCGGTGTAGGGCACGCCGACCCGGGACAGCGCCTTCATCTTGGCCTCGATGTCGGCGCCGACCGTATTCTTGGCGGCGCGCTCGGCCAGCCAGGGATAGGCCGGCATGTTCGACTCGGGCACGACGTCGCGCGGCTGCATCAGGTGGGCGATGTGCCACTCGTCCGAGTAGCGGCCGCCGACGCGGTGCAGGTCCGGCCCGGTGCGCTTGGAGCCCCACTGGAACGGGTGGTCATAAACGAATTCGCCGGCCACGGAGTAGTGCCCGTAACGCTCGGTCTCGGCGCGGAACGGACGGATCATCTGCGAGTGGCAGTTGTAGCAGCCCTCGCGCAGATAGACGTCGCGTCCGGCCAGTTGCACGGCGTCGTAGGGCTTGAGCCCCGGCACCGGTTCCGTGGTGGACTTCTGGAAGAACAGCGGAACGATTTCGACCAGGCCGCCGACGCTGACCACGAGCAGGGTCAGAACGATCATCAGGCCCAGGTTACGTTCGATCTTGTCGTGCGTAATCATTTTGTTTTATCTCCCTGAATCAGGCGTGGTGGCCCGCCGGGGCGAGCACCGGAGCGTCTTCGGTCTTGCCGCCGGCCATGGTCTTGAACATGTTGTAGGCCATGATCACCATGCCGGACAGGAACAGCAGGCCGCCGACGAAGCGGATCGTCCAGAACGGATAGCTGCCCTTGACCGCCTCGACGAAGCTGTAGGTCAGCGTGCCGTCCGGGTTGACCGCGCGCCACATCAGACCCTGCATGACGCCGGCGATCCACATCGAGGCGATGTAGAGCACGACGCCGATGGTGGCGACCCAGAAGTGCACGGTGATCAGCTTGACGCTGAACATCTCCTGCTTGCCGAACAGACGCGGAATCAGATAGTAGATCGAGCCGATCGAGACCATCGCCACCCAGCCGAGCGCGCCGGAGTGCACGTGGCCGACGGTCCAGTCGGTGTAGTGCGACAGCGCGTTCACCGTCTTGATCGCCATCATCGGACCTTCGAAGGTCGACATGCCGTAGAACGACAGCGAGGTGATCAGGAACTTCAGGATCGGGTCGTCGCGCAGCTTGTGCCAAGCGCCCTGCAGGGTCATGATGCCGTTGATCATGCCGCCCCAGGACGGCGCCAGCAGGATCAGCGAGAAGAGCATGCCGACCGACTGCGTCCAGTCCGGCAGCGCCGTGTAGTGCAGGTGGTGCGGGCCGGCCCACATGTAGGTGAAGATCAGCGCCCAGAAGTGCACCACGGAGAGGCGGTAGGAATACACCGGGCGACCGGCCTGCTTCGGCACGAAGTAGTACATCATGCCGAGGAAGCCGGCGGTCAGGAAGAAGCCGACCGCGTTGTGGCCGTACCACCACTGGACCATCGCGTCCTGCGCGCCCGCGTAGCAGGAGTAGGACTTGAACAGGCCGGCCGGGATGGCGCAGCTATTGACCACGTGCAGCAGCGCGACGGCGAGGATGAAACCGCCGAAGAACCAGTTGGCCACGTAGATGTGGCTGACCGTGCGCTTGGCGATGGTGCCGAAGAAGACGACGGCGTAGGACACCCAGACCGCGGTGATCAGCAGGTCGATCGGCCACTCCAGCTCGGCGTACTCCTTGCCCTGGGTCATGCCCAGCGGCAGCGTGATCGCCGCCAGCACGATCACCAGTTGCCAGCCCCAGAAGGTGAAGGCGGCGAGCGGACCGGCGAAGAGCCGGGCGTGGCTGGTGCGCTGGACGCACCAGTAGGAGGTTGCGAAGAGCGCGCAGCCGCCGAACGCGAAGATGACCGCATTCGTATGCAGCGGACGCAGCCGCCCGTAGGACAGCCATTCAATACCGTAAGTCAGGTCCGGCCAGACCAACTGGGCGGCGATGAAGACACCCATCGCCATGCCGACGATGCCCCAGATCACGGTCATTACAGCGAACTGCCGCACTACCTTGTAGTTGTAATTGGATTGCGTTTCCGACATGGAACCACCTCTTTAATGACAAAAAGGAAAGCCACACATGCTACCCCCCTGATACGCCCAGGTAGCGCGTTTGCGGCAGCATTTTAACCCATATCAAGAATTTTTGATGCACATCAATCGACTTTGTTTAAGATCAATATGCAATCGTCAGGCGAAAAAAAGGGTGCGTCGCAACGCACCCCAACCCCAACAGAGAAACGAACCGGCCGCCTTCCGCGCAGACGCAGAAGCGGACCGACTGGAGCGCAGTGTACTGCCCGGCCCCACCGGCATCTTTGATTCAGATCAATCATCGCGCGCCGTGCCCGAAGGCGCCTCCTGGCGCGGCGCCGCGGCCTCGTCGCGCGGCCGGTCGTCGTCCATCAGGATGCGGTAGGCCGGACCTTCCATATCGTCGAACTGGCCGCTCTTCACCGACCACCAGAAGGCGACGCCGATGAGGAAGACCAGCACGACGGACAGCGGGATCAGCAGGTACAGACTTTCCATCAGGCCTCCACGCGCTGCAGACGCAAGGAATTGAGCACGACCAGCAGCGAGCTGCCGGACATGCCGATGCCGGCCATCCACGGCGTGACGAAGCCGAGCATGGCGAGCGGCAGGGCAACGAAATTATAGACAAAGGACCAGACCAGGTTCTGGCGCACCACGTGCAGCCCGCGGCGCGCGATGCGCAGCCCCTTGCGCAGATGGTCGAGATTCTCCGAGAGCAGCACGAAGTCGGCCTGCGCGCGCGCCAGCGCCGCGCCGCCGCCCATGGCCACCGAGACGTGCGCCTGCGCCAGCACCGGCGCGTCGTTGACGCCGTCACCGACCATCGCCACCGTCCTCCCCTGCGCCTGCAGGTGGCGGACGAATTCGTGCTTGCCCTGCGGCGACACGTCGGCGCGCACGTCGTCGATGCCCAGTTGCGCCGCGACGCGGCGCGCCACGGCGACCGCGTCGCCGGTGAGCAGCGAGACGGCGCAGCCGGCCGACTTCAAGTCGGCGACGAGATCGGCGGCCTCCGGGCGGACTTCGTCGCCGACGCGGAACACCGCCAGCCAGCCGCCGGCGTCGCCGAGCGCGATCGCCGTGTCGCCCTGGCCGAGCAGCGCCGCCCCCTCGACCGGCATCGGCTCCCCGTGGACCGCGGCCACCCACTCCGGCCGCCCGATGCGCAGCTCGCGCCCCTGCCACTCGCCGAGCACGCCGCAGCCGGCGACGCTGCGCACCTCGCCCGTCTCCGGCAGGCATTCGCCGGCGGCGGCCGCGCCGAGCGCGCGCGCCAGCGGGTGCTCCGAACTCCGTTCGAGCGCCGCCGCCAGCGCCACGCACTCGGCGGCCGACAGGGCGCCGAGCGGACGCGTTTCGAGCAGGCGCATGCGGCCGCTGGTCAGCGTGCCGGTCTTGTCGAAGACGAAGTGGTCGGCGCGCGCCAGCGTCTCGATGCCGTGCCCGCGCGTGACCAGCAGGCCGACGCGGGCGAGCGCGCCGCTGGCCACGGTGAGCGCCACCGGCGTCGCCAGCGACAGCGCGCACGGGCAGGTGACGACGAGCACGGAGACGGTGATCCACAGCGCCTTGTCTGGGTCGATAGTCCACCAGACCGCGGCCACGGCCGCGGCGACGAGCAGCAGCGCGGCGACGAAGCGGGTGGCGATCTTGTCCGCCAGTTCGACGATGCGCGGCTTCTCGGTGGCGGCGCGCTCCATCAGGCGGACGATGGCCGACAGCCGGGTGTCCTCGCCGACCTGCTCGACGCGCATGACGAGCGGGCTCTCGCCGTTCACCGCGCCGCCGGTCAGGCGGTCGCCCGGCTGCCGGGCGACGGGCAGGCTCTCGCCGGTGAGCAGCGACTCGTCGACGCTGCTCGCGCCCTCCAGCACCGTGCCGTCGGCCGGGATCGACTCACCCGGCCGGATCAGCACGACGTCGCCGGCGGCGAGGTCGGCGGCCACCGTCTGCGCCGGCTCGCGGCTCGCCGGGTAGCCCGGCAGCCGCGTCGCCAGGCCGGGCAGCAGCTTGGTCAGCGCCTCGGTGACGCTGACCGCCTTCTGCCGCGCCATCATCTCCATGTAACGGCCGCCGAGCAGGAAGAAGACGAACATCGTCACCGAATCGAAATACACCTCGCCGGCGGCGATGAGCGTCGCCCAGACGCTGGCGGCGAAGGCGGCGCCGATGCCGAGCGCCACCGGCACGTCCATGCCGACGCGCAGCAGGCGCAGGTCGCGCCAGGCGTTGCGGAAGAACGGCGCCGCCGAGTAGAACACCACCGGCACGGTGAGCACGCAGCTCGCCCAGCGCAGCAGTTGCTCGACGTCAGCGGTCATGTCGCCCTCGGCGGCGACGTAGACCGGCACGGCGTACATCATCACCTGCATCATGCCGAAGCCGGCGACGAACACCCGCCACAGCGCGCTGCGCCGCTCCCGCTTCGCCAGCGCCTCGTTGCGCGCGGCGTCGTAGGGATGCGCGCGATAGCCGATGGCGGCGACGGCGGCGAGGATATCGGAGAGTTTCAGCCGCGAGTCGTCCCAGCGCACGCGGGCGCGCCGCGTCGCATAGTTGATGTCGACGCCGGTGACGCCGGGCAGGCGCGCGAGGTGCTGCTCGTTCAGCCAGATGCAGGCAGCGCAGGTGATGCCTTCGAGGATCAGCGAGGCTTCCCGCTCGTGCTCGCCGAGGCTGCGCACGAAGCTCTTCTGGAATTCGGCGTGGTCGTAGAGCAGCAGGCTGCCGATCTCTTCCGGCATGGCCTCGCGCGGCGAGCCGGGCAGCGCGTCGCGGTTGCGGTAGTAGTCGGCGAGCCCGCTGTCGACGATGGAATGGGCCACCGCCTGGCAGCCGAGGCAGCACATCGGCCGCGCCTCGCCGGCGATCGCCACGCTCAGTTCGGTACCGTCGGGGATGTCCTGCCCGCAGTGATAACAGTTTCCGCTCATCGCCGCCAAATGCCTGTCCGGAAAAGGAAAGGGCGCGAGGCAGAGCACCCCGCGCCCGAAAAAACGGCGACTAGTATAAGTTATTTGGCGGCCATCCGGATGGCGCCGTCGAGACGGATCACCTCGCCGTTGAGCATCGTGTTTTCCAGGATGTGCCGCACCAGCGCCGCGTATTCGGCCGGTTTGCCGAGGCGCGACGGGAACGGCACCATCTTGCCGAGCGCCTCCTGCACCTCCGGCGGCATGCCGAGCAGCATCGGCGTCTCGAAGATGCCGGGCGCGATGGTCATCACGCGGATGCCCGAGCGCGCCAGCTCGCGGGCGATCGGCAGCGTCATGGCGACGACGCCGCCCTTCGAGGCGGCGTAGGCGGCCTGCCCGATCTGCCCGTCGAAGGCGGCGACGGACGCGGTGTTCACGATCACGCCGCGCTCGCCGGCGGCGTTCGGCTCGGCCTTGCCCATCGCCTCGGCAGCCAGCCGGATCATGTTGAAGCTGCCGACGAGGTTCACGTTGATCACCTTCTGGAAGCTCGCCAGCCGGTGCGCGCCCTCCTTGCCGACGACCTTCTCGGCCGGCGCGACGCCGGCGCAGTTCACCAGCCCGTGCAGGCCGCCGAAGCCAGTGACGGCGGCGTCGATCGCCGCCTTGGCGCTCTCCTCGTTCGACACGTCGGTCTCGACGAAGCAGGCGGCGGCGCCCAGCTCGCGCGCCAGCGCCTCGCCCGGTTCGCGCTGCAGGTCGGCGAGGACCACGCGGCCGCCGTTCTCGACGAGCATGCGCGCCGTGCCGGCGCCGAGACCGGACGCACCGCCGGTCACCACGAATACCTTGTTTTCGATCTGCATCACGGCCTCCTTCGGAAGAATCTTGCGTTCAGGCGGCGCCATGTTAGCACGACCAGACGGTGCCGTATGGAAGAAGGCGGAAAGGACGAAGCCCGCGGGGAGGAACTCCCGGCGGGCTTCGGCGATGCTGGTGCTGCTGACCGGAATCGAACTGGTGACCTACTGATTACGAATCAGTTGCTCTACCGACTGAGCTACAGCAGCAATGAGCCGCGCATTATATACGCGGCTTCGCGCACGAACAACAGGCCCGGCGCGCGGCCGGCCGTTCGGTTGCGAAAAGCAGCCTTTCGTCGTCGGCGAGGTGACGGCGGCGGCCGCTTCCACTAAGTTTGCAGCCACAGGAGGATGGACATGAAGCGACAACGCCCCGGCAACGCGCTCCCGCGCATCGGGCCATCGGCCCGCCGCCAATCGGTTCGCGGCTTTTCCCTCATTGAACTGATGATCGTCATTGCCATCATCGGCATCCTGGCGGCCATCGCCATCCCGAACTACAGCGAATACGTCCTGCGCGGCAAGATCGTCGAGGCGACGTCGCAGCTCGCCGAACTGCGGACGCGGATGGAGAAGTACTACCAGGACGAGCGCAACTACGGCACGGGAGGCGTGTGCGGCAACGACGGCGCCGTCACCCGCGTGGCCATGCCGGCGGCGCCGACGGTGAAGTATTTCACCTTCGCCTGCGCCACGGCCGGCCAGAACTTCACGCTGACGGCGACGGGCATCGCCGGCGCCGGCACCGGCGACTTCGTATATACGATCAACGAAGCGAACCTGCGCCGGACCACGAAGCTGCCGGCGGGCTGGAGCGGAACCGGCTCGAACTGCTGGGTGACCGGCAAGGGGGGAGGCTGCTAGCCATGCCTCGATCGAACGGCTTCACGCTGATCGAGCTGATGATCGTGCTGGCGGTGATGGCGATCCTCTATTCGCTCGCCGCGCCCATGATGGTGCGCTGGATGGGCGACGCCCGCATCCGGGTCGCCGCGGAGACGATGCAGACGGGGATATTGCTGGCGCGCACGGAAGCGATACGACGAAACGTGCCGGTACGCTTCCAGCTGATGTCCTCGCTCGACAACGACTGCGCACCGTCGAATGTGGCGACCCACTGGGTCGTCAGCCTGGACGACGCCTCCACGAAATGCGCCACGGCCCCGTCGGCGACGGCCGACCCCCGTATCGTCCAGATCAAGTCGGGCCAGGAAGGCGGCTCACGGGTGACGATCGCCGCGACGCGGGCCGGCGGCGTTCCGGCGACGACGATCATCTACAACGGCACCGGCCGCCTTTCCGGCGCCACGTCGATCGACACCATCGACATCGGCAGCCCGGACGGGGAAGGCTGCCAGCACCTCGGTGGCGACGCCCGCTGTCTGCGCATCCGGATCCTGCCGGGCGGCGATTCGCGCATGTGCGATCCGAAGGTCGCAGACGTCAACGACGTGCGGCGTTGTCCATAGCCAGGAGGTTCTCGTGAACGGGCCAAGCGCAAACCGCCGCGCCGCGATGCCGCCCCCCGCGGGCGAGGGCGGCTTCTCTCTCCTCGAAGTGCTGATCAGCGTGCTGCTCTTCTCGGTGGGACTGCTGGCGCTCATCGGCATGCAGGCGGTCGTCGTCGGCAACACCATGGACGCCGAGTACCGGCTGCAGGCCAGCTACCAGGCGAACCGGATCATCGGCCGCATGTGGGTGGACAGGGTCAACCTCGCCACTTACGACACGGACAGCGAAGCAGGGAACGATTTCCTGGACGACTGGCTGGTCGACGTGGCGGCCGCGCTGCCCGGCGCCTCCGGCGCCAACGCGCCGACGATCCAGGTCAACGGCGACCAGGTCGACGTCGTCATCCGCTGGCGGCGTCCGGGAGACGGCGAGGTCCGCACGCTCGCCACGACGACGTTCATCAACGGGGCCACCTGATGCCGATGAAAGAGCAGGAATCCTCCACGAAACGTCGCGCCAGCGGCTTCTCGCTCCCGGAGCTGCTGGTTTCCATGGCGCTGGCGCTGATCGCCCTGCTGGTGATCGGCTCGGTGGTGCTCACCAACGACCGCTTCCAACGCGCGACCATCGGCACGTCCGACGCCCAGACCACCGGCTCGCTGGCGCTCTACGCGATCGAACGCGACGCGCGCATGGCCGGCTACGGCCTGGCGAACAGCAACGCGCTCGGCTGCTCACCGATCCAGTACTACTACAGCGCAGGCGGCGCGGGCTGCGGCGCGGAGTGCTATTCGCGGCCGGCCAACGCCGCCTCCGCGCTGCCCGACCTCGGCTTCGCGCCGGTGGTCATCGAGAACGGCGCGGCCGGGGCGCCCGACGCGGTCACCTTCGCCTTCGCCAACCCGAGAGGCCGGGTCATCCCGGGAACGCTCAAGGAAGACATGTCGCAGCCGTCGGCGGAACTGAGGATGGAAGAAATCACCGGCTTCGGCGTCAACGAACTGATCGTCGCCTTCCAGCCGGGCGTCGGCTGCGCGCTGATGCAGGTGACCCAGATTCAGGGAGCGTCCGCCCAGAGGCTGCTGCACGACGCGGGGGGCGGCATACCCTACAACCCGGACGCCGACAGCAGCCTCTTCCCGACATTCACCAAGGGGGCGCTGGTGTTCAACCTGGGGCGGCCGATCGTGCGCCGCTACGACGTGGCGAACGCCCAGCTCCGCATCGTCGACTACTTCAGCTACGCGTCCCCGACCGCCCTCCCGACCTTCAACACAGGCGCGGAGGTGCTCTACGACCAGATCGTCGATCTGCAGGCCGAGTACGGCAAGGACACCGACAACGACCAGGTCGTGGACACCTGGGACAACGTCACGCCGGCGCCCGGATCGGCCGACTGGCTGCAGATCCTCGCCATCCGCGTCGGCGTGCTCGCACGCAGCAGGGACGAAGCGCGCCCGGAAGGCGGCGCATGCCGCGCGACCACCGTGCTGCCGGCGTGGGAAGGCGGCGATTTTGCCCTGCCCGGCGGCGTCCCGAGCTGCTTCAAGTATCGCGTGTTCGAAACGGTGATCCCGCTGCGCAACATGATCTGGAGGGAGTCGTGACGCCGCGCGGCCCGCTGCACCGGCAGCGCGGCGTGATACTGATCATCACGCTGCTAGTCCTGGTCGCCCTGTCGCTGACGGCGATCTCCCTGACCCGGACGGTCGATACCGCGATGCTGATCGCCGGCAACATCGCCTTCAAGCAGGGTACGACCGCCATGGCCGACCGCGGCATCGAGGCCGCCCGCACCTGGCTTGCCGTCAATGCCGGCAGCCCGCTGGAAGCGAACAGCCCGGCAAGCGGCTACTACGCGAACTGGCAGGACGTCGACTTCATCGGCAACGACGCCACGAAGACCGACTTCGACTGGGATTCGGTGCCGGCGCTCGCCGCCATGTCGGCGAACGACCCCTACACGGTGCGCTACGTCATCCATCGCCTGTGCGAGCTCCCCGGGCAGCCGACCGCCGTTCCCTGCCAGAAGACCCCGGTGGGCGGAGCCACGCTGAGCACGAAGGGTTCGGCGACCTACGGATCCCAGGCGCTCGCCACGTCGAGCCAGGTCTACTTCCAGGTCACCGTCAGAGTGAACGGCCCGCGCAATGCCGTCAGCCACGTTCAGGCCATTCTCAATTGAGGCCGAGGAGCAGACCATGACCCCTCCGAAGCGTCCGTCCAGGACACCTCTCGTCGCATTCCTGTCGGCGGCGATGGCCGCCCTGCCGCTCCTCTCCGCCGCGGCGCCGACCGACATCCACAACGAGCCGCTGGCGAACGCGGCCGCGGCGCCCCCGCCGAACGTCATGTTCATCCTCGACGACTCGGGGAGCATGATGTGGCAGCACTCGCCCGACTACACGACCGACTACGAGATGTTCAACACCAACGGTACCGTGGCGAGCGCAGCCAAGTATCCGATCTGCTTCGACTACAAGGACAACGACAATACGATCTCGACGACACCCGACAACGCCTCGGCGGCGGACGCCGGCCTGAAGAGCTGCGCCCTGGGCGACCCCCCGCTGATGAGCGCGCAGTACAACAAGCAATACTACGACCCGACGATCCGCTACCGTCCCGCCATCAACCACGACGGCACCGAGCGCATATCGATGACGGCGGCGAACACCGCCAACTGGACGGCCGTTCCGACCGACGCCTACGGGCTTCAGAACCGGGACCAGATCCAGACGGAGCGCCACCGGCTGACCAGTTCCAGCACCACGGCGACGACCAACCTCGTCACCGGCTACCCGGACCGCCTGTGGTGCACGGACACGGCCGCACAGTCCAGCAGCAAGGACGACGCCGCCGGCACGAAAACCGGTACGCCGAACGCGCCGCTTTGCGTCAAGAACAGCGCGTACAGCTACCCGAACAACGTCTATGGCTACGGACGGAACCAGGGGACGACGACGACCAAGTTCGTGTTCGGCAATCCCTACTACTACACGATCCCGGTTTCCGAATACTGCACCACGGCAAACCTGGTCGACTGCGTCGACGCCAACGCGGACGGCAGCAATCCGTCGCCGGTGACCCACACCTTCGCGGCGCGGATGCGCTGGTGCAGCGACTCCGGCTCCACCACCGCAGGCGTCAACGCGTTCAGCAACTGCCAGGGCAAGCGCACCAACACCCACACCTACCCCAAGGCCTTCGGCCGCGTCATATCGAGCACGGGGACCCCGCTGGCGAAGGCGGCCGCGCTGCTGACGGTGAGCACCGGCCTGGACAATGTGAAGTTCACGATCACCTCGCTCACCATCGACGGCGTGAACATCCTGAGCAGCGCGACCTCGTACGCCTCGAACAACGTCGTCAAGACGGCCGGCTCGACGGAGATCAACGCCAACGACGGCCTGGACACCAGCAACGAGCGCAACTCGATGGCGCAAGCGATCGTCGACGCAATCAACAGCATCAGCGGCACCACGGGCTATTCGGCGAGCCGCTCCGGCAGCGTAGTGCGCATCGAGGCGACCACCGCCGGGTCGGCGCCGAACGGCAGGCTGCCCATCGTCGGTGCGACCATCGTGTCCACCGCCGCGGCGAAGGCGACGATCAAGATCGAATCGGTTTCGTCCACCAGCAGCATCACCAACCTGACCGCCAACGGCGCCCCGCTGATCGGCGGCACGGTCAGCTGCAACTACAGCAACAACGCCACTAATCGCAACAACTGCGCCAGCAATCTCACGTCGGCGATCAACGCCTACACCGGCACTTCCGGATACTCCGCGTTGCGCGACGGCAGCGCCGTCACGGTCACCGCGCCGCTGGCGGCGGGAGCGACGGCGAACGGCCGGCGCCTGGTCGAGACGGGTTCGGTCGCGACCGACGCCGATGCGCAGAATTCGGAATACCAGGAATTCAAGGACGGCGCATCGAACTCCGCCCTGCCACACACGGTCACCGCCTTCTCCGGCGGCTCGGAATACGAACCGAGCCTCGCCCCCACCCGCGTCGGCGTCGTTCCGTTCGCCCGGATCGACATCGTCTCCGGGCCCGGACGGACCTATCCGAAAACCAGCGAACGCTCGGACTGCAGCACCGAGGGGTATTGCACCTACGAAGAGGAAATGACCAACTTCGCCAACTGGTACGCCTACTACCGCACCCGCATGCAGATGATGAAGACGGCCACCGGCCGCGCCTTCGCCCCGCTGCCGGAGACCTACCGCATCGGCTTCATCACCATCAACCCCGGCGCCACCGTATCGAGCAGCCGCTACCTCAGGATCGACGATTTCACCACCGGCGCCGGCAACCAGCGGGACAAGTGGTACGGCAAGCTCTACGCGCAGACGAACAACGGCGGCACCCCGCTACGCGAGGCGCTCAGCCGGGTGGGGCAACTGTACGCCGGAAAATTCGGCAGCGGCTTCCTGACCAAGGGCATCCCGGAAACCGACGATCCCATCCAGCTCAGTTGCCAGTCGAATTTCGCCATCCTCAGCACCGACGGCTACTGGAACAACGAGGGCGGCCGCGACCTGAGCAACAAGGCGCTCGGAGACGTCGACGGCGTCGAGGACGACAACTACTCCAAGTCCCAGGACGGCGTCTATGACAAGGAAAAGGCGTCGAACACGCTGTCGGACGCAGCCCTCTACTACTACCAGACCGACCTCCGCCCGGACATAGAGAACAACGTCCGCCAGTCCACGCGGGACAGCGCCCAGCACCAGCACATGACCACCTTCACGCTGGGCCTCGGCCTCGACGGCACCCTCACCTACGACCGGAACTACGAGACCCAGCAGAGCGGGGACTTCCACGACATCAGGACGGGCGATCGCTCCTGGCCGATTCCCGTCGCCGAACAGCCGAGCGCGCTCGACGACCTCTGGCACGCGGCGGTGAGCGGCCGCGGCAAGTTCTTCAGCGCGAGCGACCCGCAGGAACTGGCCCTCGGCCTCCAGGACACACTTACGGCACTGCAGGCCACGCCCGGGGCCGGCGCCGCGGCGGCGACCTCGAACCTGCAGCCGGTGTCGGGCGACAACTTTGCCTTCACCGCGGAGTACCGGACCGTGGAATGGTCCGGCGACCTGAAGGCGCGGACCATCGACCTGTCGAACGGCAACGTGTCCTCGGTCGTGCTGTGGTCGGCGCGCGAGCGGCTGGACCAGAAGGCGTGGAACACGCGTCGGATCTACACCTACGACGCCGGCGACGACAGCACCGGCGGCAACCGGATGAAGTCGTTCTGCTGGCCGGGTTCCACCGATGCCGCCTGCGCCGACGGGTCGGGGCTGAGCGCCGCCGAGCAGGCCCACTTCAACCCGACCCTGCTCATCCAGTACCCGTCGCTGACCGCGACCCAGCAGGAGGCGATGACCGGGCAGAAGATCGTGGACTACATCCGCGGCGACCGCGCCAACGAGATGGCCGGCACCTCGACGATCACCGACCTGTTCCGCGAGCGGACCAGCGCCCTGGGCGACTTCGTCTCCGCGCAGCCGAGGTACGTGCGGGCCTCCGACTTCTCCTACGCCGACGCCAACTACGCCGCGTTCAGGATCTGCACCGCGGGCTATGGCGGCCCCGCCGAAACGCAGCCGGCCTGCGGCGCCGGCGATTTTCCGCGCTTCCCGAAGCCGAGAAGGGGGACCGTCTTCGCGGCGGCGAACGACGGCATGCTGCACGCCTTCGAGACCGACGTGAACAACGACCCGTACTACCAGACGGCGGGAATCTCGACGCCGGAGACGTCCGACGACACCTTCACCGGCGACAACGCGGGCAACGGTGAAGAGCGCTGGGCCTATATCCCGAGCACCGTGCTTCCCAACCTGGCAAAGCTCGCGGAATCCCCATACACCCACCGCTACTTCGTCGACGGCTCGCCGCAGGTCGGCGACATCTGCAAGGGCGCCTGCGCCACCGTCGCCGACTGGCGGACGATCCTGGTCGGCGGGCTCAACGCCGGCGGCCGGGGCTACTACGCGCTCGACATCACCAACCCGGAGAGCCCGAAGGCGCTGTGGGAATTCACCGTATCGTCCACCTGCCTGTCCGACGCCCAGGCCGCAAGCGGCCTCTACGACGCGGACTGCCATCTCGGCTACACCTACGGCAACCCGCTGATCACCAAGCGGAAGGCAGACGGCAAATGGCTGGTCATCGTCGCCTCGGGCCACAACAACTTCAACCCCGGCGACGGCAAGGGCTACCTGTACGTGCTCGACGCCTATACCGGGAAGATCCTGAAGCGGGTCGGCACCGGCGCCGGCAGCGCCGGAACGGCGTCCGACCACGCCGACGCGAACCCCGCCGGGCTGGCGAAGATCAACGGCTGGGCGGACAACTCGGCGGTGAACAACACGACCCTCGCCGTCTACGGCGGCGACCTCCTCGGCAATCTCTGGAAGTTCGAGCTCGACGACGAGCGCAGCGGCTACCTCACCGCGATCAAGCTGGCCACGCTGACCGACGCCGGCGGCGCGGCGCAGCCGGTGACCACCCGGCCGGAACTGGCCTACGTGAACGGCTACCGCGCCGTTTACGTGGCCACGGGGAAATACCTCGGACTCGACGACCCCGGCAGCACCGCGCAGCAGACGGTCTACGCGATCCGCGACGACCTCTCCGGCGCCACCGTCGACGCCCGCACCGAAACGGTGGCGCGGACGCTCGGCAGCGGCTCGCTTCCGGCGACCCGCAGGGTGACCGACAACAACGGCATCAGTTGGGCGGCGCAGAAAGGCTGGCGCGTCGACCTGCCGGACACGGGCGAGCGCGTGAACGTCGACCCGCTGCTCCAGTTGGGAACGCTGACCGTCGCCTCCAACGTGCCGAACGTCGACGTCTGTACCTCGGGTGGATACAGCTACCTGAACTTCTTCAACATCGTCGACGGCGGCTCGATCACGGTCGTGAACACGCTCCTGTCCAGCGTCAAGCTGGCGGACGCCCTGGTCGTGGGCGTCAACATCATCCAGCTTCCCGGCGGCGTCGTGAAGGCCATCGTCACGACCGCGGCCAACCAGCAACTGACGAAGGACAATCCGACGCCGGCCGCGTCGTTCACCGGCCGACGCGTATCGTGGCGCGAACTCCTCCATGAACATTGATGCGTGATCGCCGCAGCCGCCCCGGAGCGCAACGCTCCGGGGATTTTTTTTTGCGCCCGGGCCGCGGCGTTCCGCTCGGCGCGGCACTCTCGGCATCCGTGCTGCTTCATGCCGCGGCGTTCTCGATCGACCTGCCGGCAACGCCCGGCGCCAGGCCGCTGCGGCCGCCGGGACTGGAAGCGCGGCTGCGGCCGGTCGCGGAGGAAAGGCGGCCAGCCGACGACATCGGCGGACAAGGCGAAGAAACGGCCCCGGCCAACCGGACGGCCGAAAAACGGAGCGATCGGCGGACGGACGACCCGGAGGATGCGGCTGCCGTCGCCGCTCCGGCGGAGGCGTTCGTCGACGCCCGGCAACTGGACGTCCGGCCGGCCATCCGGACGCGAACCATGCCGGCATACCCGGCGACGCTGCCGCCGGGCGCCTCGGGCACGGTCGTGCTCGAACTGCTCATCGCCAGAACGGGCCGGGTCGCCGCCGTCGAGGTCGTCACCGGCTCGGGCTTTCAGGAAATGGATGCGGCGGCGGTGGCGGCGTTCATGGCCGCGGAGTTCGACCCCGGCCGCGCCGGCGGCGTGCCGGTCGCCGCGAAGATCCGGATCAGCGTCAGCTTCGACGGCGAGTAGGCAGGATCAGCCCTGCAATTCCTTCGGCAGCGGGAAATAGACGTTCTCGACGTCGCCGACCATCCGTATCTCGGTCTCCCCGGAGAGCGCGGCGAGGCGCTCGATGATCTCCTGCACGAGCACCTCGGGAGCGGATGCACCCGCCGTCACGCCGACCGAGCGCACCCCGTCCAGCCAGGCGGGGTCGAGCTGGTCGCCGCGGTCGAGCAGATGGGCCCGGCAGCCGACGCTCTCGGCCACTTCCCGCAGACGGTTCGAGTTGGAGCTGTTCGGCGAGCCGACGACGAGGATCAGCTCGACCTGGGAGGCGAGCTTGCGCACCGCGTCCTGCCGGCTCTGCGTGGCGTAGCAGATGTCGTCCTTCTTCGGGCCGACGATGCCGGGAAAGCGTTTGCGCAGCGAAGCGACGATCTCGCTGGCGTCGTCGATGGAAAGCGTCGTCTGCGTGACGTAGGCGAGCGCATCGCCGGCGGCGACGTCGAGGGCAGCGACATCCTCCCGACGCTCGACGAGCAGCATGTCCTCGGCCTCCTGCCCCATCGTCCCCTCGACCTCCGGGTGGCCCTTGTGCCCGATCATCACGATCCGCCGCCCCTGCGCGGACATGCGGTCGACTTCGAGATGCACCTTCGTCACCAGCGGACAGGTGGCGTCGAACACCCGCAGCCCGCGCCGCTCGGCCTCCTCACGCACGGCCATCGATACGCCGTGCGCGCTGAAGATGACCGTGGCGCCGGTGGGCACCTCGTCCAGCTCGTCGACGAAGATCGCCCCCTTCGCCCGCAGATCGTCGCAGACGAAGCGGTTGTGCACCACCTCGTGCCGAACGTAGATCGGCGCGCCGAACTTCGCCAGCGCGCGCTCGACGATAGCGATGGCGCGCTCGACGCCGGCGCAGAAACCGCGAGGATTGGTGAGGATGACTTCCATGGACTTCCCTACAGAATGCCGACGATCTTCACCTCGAAGCGCACCGGCTGGCCGGCGAGCGGATGGTTGAAATCGAAGACGGCGACGGTGTCGGTGAGTTCGCGCAGCAGGCCGGCGATGCCGCCCTGGGTGCCGGGCAGGCCGCCATCGGGCGCGCTGAATTCGATCAGCGAATTGACCTTGAGTTCCATGTCCGGCGGCAGCGCGCTGCGCGCGATGCGCTCGACCAGCCGCGGGTTGTGCTGGCCGAAGGCCTCGTCGGCCTCCAGTTGGAAGACGTGGTGCTCGCCGACGCCGAGGCCGAGCAGGCAGGCCTCCAGCGTCGCCGCGAGCTGGCCGGCGCCCATCTGCAGCGTTGCCGGCGACATGTCGAAGGTGCTGACGTGCTCGGTGCCGTCCAGGCTGGACAGGCGGTAGTGCAGCGTCAGGAAGCTGTCCGGCCCGACGGTGGCGGTTTCAGTCATCGGAATCTCGCTCCTTTTTGCGGCGGCCGGCCCTGAACTGGTCCAGGACCATCAGCACCGCGCCGACGACGATCGCCGAATCGGCGACGTTGAACGCCGGCCAGTAAAACCCGGCGGCGTGCCACTGCACGAAATCGACGACGGCGCCGAAGCGGACGCGGTCGATGACGTTGCCGAGCGCGCCGCCCATGATCAGCGCCAGCGCGAACGCCAGCAGCTTCTGCGCCGCATGCCCGCGCAGCATGAAGGCGATCCAGCCCGACACGGCGAGCGCCAGCGCGGTGAACAGCCAGCGCTGCCAGCCGCCGGCATCGGCGAGGAAGCTGAACGAGGCGCCGGGGTTGAAGGTCAGCACCCAGTTCCAGAACGGCGCGACGTAGATCGTCTCGCCGCGGCCGATCGTCGCCAGCGCGATCTGCTTCGTGATCTGATCGAGCGCGACGACGAGCGCCGCCAGCGCATACCAGCGCGCCGGCGAGGCGCGTCCGTCAGGCGCAGGCACGCGCGTCGCCCTCGCCGAACAGGTTGCTGACGCAGCGGCCGCAGAGGTCCGGGTGTGCCGCGTCGGCGCCGACGTCGGCGCGCACGTGCCAGCAGCGCTCGCACTTGGCGTGTTCGAGCGGCGTCGCCGTCACTTTCTCTTCCGCCGCCTGCACCACGCTCGCCGCCGAGACGATGAACACGTACTTCAGATCGTCGCCGAGCGAGGCCAGCGCCGCATGCCTGTCGCCGTCGGCGGCGATCGTCACCGCCGCCTGCAGCGGCGCGCCGATCCGGCCGGCGATGCGCAGGTCTTCGAGCACCTTCGTCACCTCGCCGCGCACGCCGCGGATCAGCGTCCACTTGGCGAGCAGCTCGGCCTCGCCGTCCTGCGCCGGCAGCGGCTGCCAGGTTTCCAGCATGATCGAGGCGTCGGCGTCCTTGACGAACTCCTTCCACGCCTCCTCGGCGGTGAACGAGAGGATCGGCGCCATCAGCTTGAGCAGGGCGCCGGTGACATGCCACAGCGCACTCTGCGCCGAGCGGCGCGCGCGCGAGTCGGCCTGGGCGGTGTACAGGCGGTCCTTGAGGATGTCGAGGTAGAAGCCGCCGAGATCCTCGGAGCAGAAGGTCTGCAGCGCCTGCACGACGCGGTGGAACTCGTAGCGGCCGTAGTCGGCCTCGGCGTCCTGCTGCAACTGGCGCGTCATGGCCAGCGCGTAGCGGTCGATCTCCAGCCAGTCGGCGACCGGCAGCAGATCCTTCTTCGCGTCGAAGTCGGTCGCCGCGTTGGCAAGCAGGAAGCGCAGCGTGTTGCGGATGCGGCGATAGGCTTCGACCACGCGCTTGAGGATTTCGTCCGAGATCGACAGCTCGCCCGAATAGTCGGTGGCCGCCACCCACAGGCGCAGGATATCGGCGCCGAGCGTGTCGGAGACCTTCTGCGGAGCGATGACGTTGCCCTTCGACTTCGACATCTTCAGGCCCTTGCCGTCGACGACGAAGCCGTGCGTCAGGAGCGCCTTGTACGGCGCGCGGCCGTCGATGGCGCAGCCGGTCAACAGCGACGACTGGAACCAGCCGCGGTGCTGGTCCGAGCCTTCGAGGTAGAGGTCGGCCGGGAAGGCGCACTGTTCGACGTGCGAGCCGCGCATCACCGACAGGTGCGTGGTGCCCGAATCGAACCAGACGTCGAGCGTGTCGCTCATCTTGCGGTACTGCGCCGCTTCATCGCCGAGCAACTCCTTCGCGTCGAGCGAGAACCAGGCTTCGATGCCGGCCTGTTCGACGCGCTGCGCGACGGCCTCGATCAGTTCCGGCGTGCGCGGATGCAGGGCGCCGGTTTCCCTGTGCAGGAAGAACGGGATCGGCACGCCCCAGTTGCGCTGGCGCGAGACGCACCAGTCCGGGCGCGTCTTCATCATCGCCTCCAGCCGCGCGCGGCCCCAGGCCGGGAAGAACTGCGTCTCGTCGACGGCGCGCTCGGCCACCCAGCGCAGCGTCGGCGCGTTCTCGTCGGCCCGGTGCTCCATGCCGATGAACCACTGCGTCGTCGCGCGGAAGATGATCGGCGTCTTGTGCCGCCAGCAGTGCGGGTAGCTGTGGCGAATCTTCTCGGCCTTGAGCAAAAGCCCCTTGGCCTCCAGTTCCTGCAGCACCAGCGGATTGGCGTCCCACACCGTTTTCCCGGCGAGCTCGCCGACGGAGAGCGCCGGCGTGTTGCCGAGGAACTTGCCGTCGTCGCCGACCGGGTTGTTCACCGGCAGGCCGTAGCGCTTGCCGACCACGTAGTCATCGACGCCGTGCGCCGGCGCCGTGTGCACCTGGCCGGTGCCGGCGTCGACGGTCACGTGCGTGCCGCAGATGATCGCCACGTCGCGCGCCTGGAACGGATGGCGCAGCAGGATCTGGTCGAGCGCCGCGCCCTTGCACGAACCGACCACCGTGCCCGCCAGTTCGTAACGCTTGAGGCAGGCCTCGGCCAGCTCGCGCGCGAGGATCAGCGCGCCCTTCGGCGTCTCGACCAGGTCGTAGTCGAACTCCGGATGCACGCTCACCGCCTCGTTGGCCGGCAGCGTCCACGGCGTCGTCGTCCAGATCACGGCAAAGGCCGGGCCGCGCAGGTGCGCGAGGCCGAAGGCGTGGGCCAGCTTCGCGGCGTGGTTCTCGTGCACCGGGAAGGCGACGTCGATCGCCGGCGAGGTCTTGTCCTCGTACTCGACCTCAGCCTCGGCCAGCGCCGAGCCGCAGTCCAGGCACCAGTTCACCGGCTTCAGGCCCTGATACAGGTAGCCTTTTTCGAGAATCCTGCCGACCGCGCGGATTTCGTCCGCCTCGGTCCTGAAGGCCATCGTCAGGTAGGGGTTGTCCCACTCGCCGAGCACGCCGAGGCGGATGAAGTCCTTCTTCTGCCGCTCCACCTGCTCGCCGGCGAAGGCGCGGCACAGTTCGCGCACCTGGTCACCGGGAATGTGCTTGCCATGCAGCTTCTCGATCTGGTGCTCGATCGGCAGGCCGTGGCAGTCCCAGCCCGGCACATAGGGCGCGTCGAAGCCGGCCAGCGTCTTCGCGCGGACGATGACGTCCTTGAGAATCTTGTTCACCGCGTGGCCGATGTGGATGTCGCCGTTGGCATACGGCGGGCCGTCGTGCAGCACGAAGCGCGGACGCCCCTGCGCCGCCTCGCGAATCTTCTCGTAGAGCTTCTTCTCCTGCCATTCCCCGACCCAGGCCGGTTCGCGCTTGGCGAGGTCGCCGCGCATCGGGAAGGGCGTGTCGGGAAGATTCAGCGTGTGCTTGTAGTCAGCCATATCGTTAACGTCCACCGCAGAGGCGCAGAGACGCAGAGGAACGCAGAGAAAACCGGAAGATCAGATTCCGTTTGCGATGCGCTTCACTCCGCTCTTCAGAGCCTCGACATTGAAATTGATCAGTAATCCAAGTTTCTTGTTCAAAAGCTTCAAATAAGTCAGCAACTGAGCCGAGTGGACGGGCAACAGACCGTCGACCGCCTTAATCTCGACAACGAGGTCGCCTTCCACCAGGAGGTCGAGCCGGTACGCATTCTCGACCTCGATATCTCGATAACGCAACGGAATGCGAACTTCGTTCTCGATGCGAATACCGCGGTACGTCGACTCTGCGGCAAGGCAATCCCGATAGCAGCTTTCCAGCAACACCGGCCCGAGCTGTCGATGCACTTCGATCACCGCACCAATCACCTCTCCACTCAATACAGAGAAAGATTCTGCCGTTCTCTGCGTCACCTCTGCGCCTCTGCGTCTCTGCGGTGGAAGTATTCGAGCGTCGCATCGACGTCGCGCGCGATCTGCGCCTTCAGTTCGTCGAAGCCGGAAAACTTCATCTCGTCGCGGATCTTGTGCAGGAAGCGGACGGTCAGGTGCGCGCCGTAGATGTCGGCGGCGAAGTCGAGCAGGTGCACTTCGAGGATCGGTCGCGGCACGGCGTTCGCCGTCGGCCGGTAGCCGAGGTTGGCGACGCCGGGCAGCGGCTTGCCGCCGAGCCCGGTCACCTCGACCGCGAAGACGCCGAGCAGCGGCGGCCGGTCGTGCTTCATGCGGATGTTGGCCGTGGCGTAGCCGAGCTGCCGCCCGACCTTCTCGCCATGCACGACGCGGCCGTCGATCACGTAGGGCCGGCCGAGCAGTTCGGCGGCATGCTCGATGTCGCCGCGCCACAGCGCGTCGCGCACGGCCGAGCTGGAGACGCGGACGCCGCCTGCGAGCACCGACTGCATGGCCTCGACGCGAAAGCCGAAGGACTCGCCGGCCCGCTGCAGCAGCGCGAAGTCGCCGGCGCGCCGGGCGCCGAAGCGGAAATCGTCGCCGATGATCAGGTGCCGCACGCGCAGCGCTTTGACCAGCACGTCCTCGACGAACTGGTCGGCGGTGAGGCTGGCGAAGGCTTTGTCGAAGCGGCAGACGAAGGCCAGCTCGACGCCGTCCTCGGCGATCAGCTCCAGCTTCTCGCGCAGCGTCGAGAGCCGCGTCGGCGCCGATTCCGGCGCGAAGAACTCGCGCGGATGCGGCTCGAAGGTGAGCACCGCCGGCGGCAGCCCGGCTTCGCCCGCCACCGCGCACAGGCGCGCGAGCAGCGCGCGATGGCCGAGGTGCACGCCGTCGAAGTTGCCGATGGTGAGCACGGTCGCGCTGGGCGCGGGTTGCGAAATGCCGCGGAAGACGAGCATCGAAAAAGCCGGAGGGCAGCCGAAAAAGGCTGAATTATAAAGGGTAGCGGGCCTCGCCGCACCGCGGGACGACTCAGTCGAGCCGCGCGAGCCTGGACTTGGCGAGCGGCGGATTGAGCTTGAAGTACTTGCGGATGCCGGAGAGCACCGCCTCGGCGAGCTTGTCCTGATAGGCCTCGTCGTTCAGCCGGCGCTCCTCCTCCGGATTCGAGATGAACGCCGTCTCGACCAGGATCGACGGAATATCCGGCGCCTTCAGCACGGCGAAGCCGGCCTGTTCGACGTGCGGCTTGTGCAGGGTGCCGACGCTGCCCAGTTCGCCGAGCACGGCCTTGCCGAGCTTCAGGCTGTCGTTGATCGTCGCCGTCTGCGACAGGTCGAGCAGCGTGCGCGCCAGCACCGGGTCCTTGACGCCGATGTTCACGCCGCCGATCAGGTCGGCCGCGTTCTCCTTGTTCGCCAGCCAGCGCGCCGCCGAACTCGACGCGCCGTTCTCCGAGAGCACGAACACCGAGGCGCCGCGCGCATCCGGCCGGACGAAGGCGTCGGCGTGAATCGACACGAAGAGGTCGGACTGCACGCGCCGCGCCTTCTGCACGCGCATGGCGAGCGGCACGAAGAAATCGGAGTCGCGCGTCAGCACCGCGCGCATGTTCGGCTCGGCGTCGATCTTCGCCTTCAGCCGCCTGGCCACGGCCAGCGTCACGTTCTTCTCGTAGGTGCCGCGGCGGCCGATGGCGCCCGGGTCTTCGCCGCCGTGGCCGGGGTCCAGCGTGATCGTCACCAGCCGGTCCACCACCGGCTTGCCGGCGCGCTTGCGCTCGTCCGCCGACGGCCTGGCCTCGGCCACCGCCGGCGGCTCGTCGAGCGGCAACTGCTGCAGCTCCTTCTTCTCGATCAGCGCCATCAGCGGATCGAGCGGATTGGCCGGATAGACGTCGAGCACCAGGCGGTGCCCGTACTCGCCGACCGGATTGAGCACGAACACCTGCGGCGCCACCTCGGTCTTCAGCTCCATCACCAGGCGGACGACGCCGGGCTTGAAGCGGCCGGTGCGCAAGAGTCTGATGTTCGGATCGTCGGCGGCGACCTTGCCGGACAGGCCTTCCAGCACGCCGTTCAGTTCGACCTCTTCGAGATCGACGACGAGGCGCTCCGGGTTCTTCACCGTGAAGAACGAATACTTCATCGGCGCATCGCTCTCCAGCGTCACGCGCGTGTAGTCGGCCGACGGCCAGACGCGCACGGCGAGCACGCTCGGGCCGCGGGCGGCCTGCGCCAGCGGCGTGACGAGCAGGACCAGGGAGGCGCCGGCGAGGCTTACGATCCGGCGCCGGGCGACGTCGGGCCGGGCGGCGGCGGTGCTAGCGCGCCCAGACATGCCCCACCCTCCGGCGACCGGGCGGAGACGTCGACACGGCGGCCCTCGCCGTCGAAGCGCAGGGCGACGACGAGATCGGGCGGCGGCACGAAGCCGGCCGCCTTGTCCGGCCATTCGACCAGACAGACCGCGTCGCTGCGGAAATATTCGCCCAAGCCAGCATCGACAAACTCTTCCGGATGGTTGAAACGATAAAAATCAAAGTGATACCAGTATAAGCTCGAAATTACGTAAACTTCAACCAGCGAATAGGTCGGACTCTTCACCGGGCCTGCGTGGCCGAGGGAGCGCAGCGCCGCCCGCACCAGCGTCGTCTTGCCGGCGCCGAGGTCGCCTTCCAGATAGACCACCATGCCCGGACGCAGGACCCGCGCCAGGGCCGCGCCGAAGTCGGCGGTGGCGTTCTCGTCGGCGAGGAAGCGGCTGCTGTTGACGCTCATGCTAGGCTTTGCGGCATGCAAGAAATGCAGGACAAGGAATCGACCGGCGGCGCGGCGCCCGAGCGCGACTGGGCGGGACTCGCCGCCCGGATCAAGGACTGGGGACGCGAGATCGGCTTCGCCGAGGTCGGCATCGCCCGCGCCGAGCCCGGCGAGGCGGTGCCGGGGCTGCTGCGCTGGCTGGCGCTCGGCCGCCACGGGGAGATGGATTATATGGCCAAACATGCGCCGCTGCGCGCCGACCCCGGCCTGCTCGTGCCCGGCGTCGTCAGCGTCGTCAGCGTGCGCCAGCCGTACTGGCCGGAGGACGCCGCCGACGCCGCGGCCACGCTGGCCGACGGCGGCCTCGCCTACGTCTCGCGCTACGCGCTCGGCCGCGACTACCACAAGCCGATCCGCAACCGCCTGCAGAAGCTCGCCGACCGCATCCGCGCCGAGATCGGCGACTTCGCCTGCCGCGCCTTCTCCGACTCGGCGCCGGTGATGGAGGTCGAGTTCGCCCGCCAGGCCGGCACGGCCTGGCGCGGCAAGCACACGCTGTCGCTGACGCGCGGCGGCTCCTACCACTTCCTCGGCGAGCTCTACACCGACCTGCCGCTGCCGCCGGACGCGCCGGTCGAGGCGCACTGCGGCACCTGCACGGCCTGCCTCGACGCCTGTCCGACGCAGGCCATCGTCGCGCCCTACGAAGTCGACGCGCGGCGCTGCATCTCCTACCTGACCATCGAACTCGCCGGCCCGATCCCAGAAGACCTGCGGCCGCTGCTCGGCAACCGCATCTACGGCTGCGACGACTGCCAGCTCTGCTGCCCGTGGAACCGCTTCGCCCACGCCGGCGACCCGGACTTCGCGCCGCGCCACGGCCTCGACGCCGCCGCGCTCGTGGACCTGTTCGCGTGGAGCGAGGCCGAGTTCGACCAGCGGCTGCAGGGCAGCCCGATCCGCCGCATCGGCCACGAGCGCTGGCTGCGCAACCTCGCCGTCGCGCTCGGCAATGCGCCCGGCTCGCCGCAGGTGCTGGCGGCATTGCAGGCGCGCGCCGACCATCCTTCGCCGCTGGTCCGCGAACACGTGGCCTGGGCGCTGGCGCGGCAGCGGCGAAATAGTGCTTGCAATCCCTGATCGCGGCGCTATAAAGTCCACTCCGTCCGGCTTCCGTCAACGGTAGCCGGGCCCCGCGATCGGATCGCAGGCAGCCCGCAAGGGGCGCTGCGCCGATCTCTGAAACAGGGCAAAACCATCGAAAGATGGCGACGCAAAGTCACCGGCCTACAGCGAACCCCGGTTCGCCACGGTAGCGGGACCACCAGATAGACGAGGTCGATGTGGACATTTCCATCTCCTGTCAGCGCACGCCCCTGGCCGTCGTCATGGCCTGGGCCGCGCCGTTCACGGCGGGGAAATCCGACGTTCCCGGCAACCCTCTCCTGGTCGACGGCGCCTGCCAGTCTTTCCCCGGTTTCCCCCGCATCGCTGCGACGGGCGCGCCATGCGCGCACCGTCGCCGGGAAGATCGGCCATGGACGCGCATGCACGCGGCCGGGTAATCCCCTTCGCCGCCGGCAGCGGCGCCAGGACGGACGCCCGCGTCCCGCAGATCGATGCGGCGACGCTGAGCGCCCGCTTCCTCGCCTCGCTCGACGACCTGATCTGCCGGCGCCCGGCTGCGTGCCGGATCGCCGACGCCTGGCCGGCGCATCCCGGCGCGCAGTTGGAGCGCGTCGCCATCGACATCGTCGACATGCTGTTCGGCTTCGTCGCCGACGATCCGCGGCTGCCGCGCGGCGTCGGTGAGGCGCTGCTCGCCGCGCAACTGCCGGTGCTGCAACTGGCCATGCGCGAACCGGAGTTCTTCGCCGACTGGCGCCATCCCGCGCGCCTGCTGCTGAACGACGCGGCACCGCTGGCCGCGGCGCACGCGGCGCGCGGCGGCGATGCCGCCGCCTTCGCCGACGCGTTCGCGCGCGGCCTCTCGGCCGTGCTCGACGACCTAGCGCCGAACGGCGCCGCCTTCGCCATCTTCCACGAACGCCTGCGCGAATTCGCCGGCAGCGACGCCCGGCCGACGCCCGCCGACGCCCGGCCCCGCGCCGAGGCGGCGGCGCGCGCCTTTCTCGCGCGGCCGCTGCCGCAGATCGCGCGCGATTTCGTCGCCGGCCGCTGGATCGACGTGCTCGCCCGCGTCGGCGCCGCGCACGACGACGCCAGCCCGCAGTGGCAGGACGCGCTGGCCGCCATCGAGGAACTCGCCTGGAGCCTGGCGCCAAAGCACGGCGAGGCGGAACGCTTCCGCCTGATCGCGCGCATGCCGCCGCTGCTCGCCCGGCTGCACCGCGGCCTCGACCTGATCGGGCTGTCCGATGAAGCGCGCCGCCCGTTCTTCACGGCGCTGGCCGAGGCGCATTCGGCGCTGCTGCGCGCCGGCGGCCGTCCCGAGCCTGCCGCCTTTCCCAACCCCCGAGGGCCGCAGGCGATCCCGGCCGCGCCCGAAAATTCCGCCGACCCCGCGCGCGACGGCCGGACGCCGGCCGACGACGCAACGGACAGGCAAACCGCCTAGGAGGCATCATGGCCAAGCGAACGACAACGAAAAAGATCGTTTCGATCAACGCCGCCGGCGGCGAACGCGGCCCGGGTTCGCGCATCGTCGCCGACTGCGCCGGGCAACTGTGCGACGGCCTCTGCCGCTGGCTGACGGAGATTCGCGGCGCCGTGTCCGAGGAGCTGTTCGTCCTCGCCGACGGCACCCGCGACCGGCAGTTGCAGACCCGCTACCTCGACCTGCGGCACGGCGTCGAGCGCGACTGGGCGCAGTTCGTCGAGGCCTTCCGCCGCGAATTCGCCGACGACCGCCGCCGGCCGGCGGCGCCGGCGGAACGGCCGGAGGCGCCGGACTTCGAGGGGCTGCGACTGGTCGACGACGACGCCCTGTCCGAGCACATCGTCATCCGCGAGTTCTCGGCCCAGCTCGCCGAAACCTGCGACAAAGAGCTGTATGTGCTCGACCGGCGCATCGCCGCCCTGCTCGGCCAGGAGACGCCGGTCGACGGCGGCAACCCGCTCGCCCCGCCGCATCTCTGCCGCGCCCTGATCGACGCCGGCGCCGCCCTCGGCCTCGACGCCGGCGACCGCCTGCTGCTGCTGCGCCGCATCGAACGCCACCTGCACCAGGCCCTGCCCGACCGCTACCGCGAGATCAACGCCGGCCTCGCCGAGCGCGGCGTCCTGCCCGACCTCAGGCGCAGCTACCGGCAGCCGGCCGGCGACGGCCGCGCCGCCGGCCCGATCGATGCCGCCCTCTCGGCGGCCGCCACGGCGGCCCTGCCGGAGACGGCCACCGACATCGTCGGCGTGCTGCAGCGGCTGGCGGCCGCGCGCAGCGTGCCCGGCGCAGCGGCGGCCGCGCCCGCGCCGACGCCGGCCAGCATCAGCCACGCCTTCCTCGCCTCGCTCAACGAGGCGCAGCATACGGAATGGCAGCCGGGTACCGGCGTCGCGCTGAACCAGGTGCAGGTCATCCGCGACTCGGCGGCGGCGCAGCAGGTCAGCGCGCTCGAATCGGTGACGATCGACATCGTCGCCATGCTCTTCGACTTCATCTTCAACGACGGGGAACTGCCGGCCTCGGTCAAGTCGCTGATCGGCCAGTTGCAGATCCCGGTGCTCAAGGTGGCGATGCTCGACCACAGCTTCTTCGCCAACCGCCAGCACCCGGCGCGCCGCTTCCTCGACGGCATCGCCGGCATCGCGCTGCACTGGGGCGCCGGCGCGGTCGAGGACGATCCGTTCCACGTCCGCCTCGGCCAGGCCGTGGCGCGCATCCAGCAGGAATTCGAGACCAAGGTCGAGATCTTCGGCGAGGTCATCGCCGAGCTGGAAGCCTTCGTCACCGCGCACGAGGCGGAGGAAGCCGAAACGCTCGGCATCGCCGCCGAGGCCGCCGTCCGCCGCGAGGCCGAGGAGGCCGCGGCCGAGCGCGCGCAGGCGGCGCTGGCGCCGATCGTCGCCCGACCGCAGCCGGAGGTGGTCCGCGCCTTCCTCGTCGAGCACTGGTCCGCGGTCCTGCGGCAAAAGGCCCTGGGCCACGACGCAAACGCGCCGGCCTGGCGCGAGGCGGTCGAGGTCGCCGAGCAACTGGTCTGGAGCGTCGCCGCCAAGACCAACGGCGACGAGTGCATGCGCCTGATCAGCGCGCTGCCGATGCTGCTGGCGCGGATCAGCGCCGGCCTCGACGCCGGCGGCATCGACGTGCGGGCGCGCGGCCTCTTCTTCGACGCGCTCATCGGGCTGCACGCCGCCGCGCTCAGGGGCGGCGCCGAGATCTCCGTCGCCGACGCGCCGTTGCCCGCCGGCGACGGCGACCTGCGCGTCACGCGCCACGTCGAGGACGGCATCGTCATCGAGGACGTGGCGCTCGTCGGCGCCCCGCCGATGCGCCGCGCCCGCGACCGCGAGGCCCTCGAACAGGTGCGCGACCTGCAGCGCGGCGACTGGGTCGACTTCGTCGACGCCGGCGGCAACGTCGCCCGCGAGCGGCTCAACTGGGTGAGCCCGCAGAAGGGCATCCTGGTCTTCTCCAACCACCGCGCGGCCAGGGCGATCTCCATCTCGCCGGAGGCCCTCGCCCGCCAGATCCGCGACGGCACGGCCCGCGTCGTCGCCGAACGCTCGGTGATCGACCGGGCCATCGACGGCGTCATGCACACGCTCAGCGCCGCCTGACCAGACTTCTCTCTTTTGGGCGCCTTCCCCCGGCGCCCTTCCGGCGAGCCTTCACGGAAGGGGCTCGCCGTTTTTTTTGGGGTATGCGTGACCAGGCCGCTCTCCCCTCGCGGGATCGCGGGGCCTGACTACCACTGACTGAACTGCATCGGATTCGACAGGGGGGAGCGGAACTATGCGCCAAGCAGCCTGCGGGCCAGGACGGATTGCATATCCCGACGCCCGTCGGCAATCAGGTAGATGATGACTCGATCGCCTGTGACACGATAGATCACGCGGTAAGGCTTGAAGAAGGTCTGGCGGTATTCCTTGATGCCCACCGCCACCAGTTCCCTCGGGTAGCTGCCACGCTCGGGGAACCTCGACAGGCTGTCTACAGCCTCCATCAACTGGTCGAGTACGTAGCCGGCGTTGGCCACACAATCGAACTCGGAGAGGTAGTCGTGAATGGCCTCCAGGTCCTGCTCCGCGCCCTCGGTGAGAAGGACTTCGAACCTGGACGGAGCGCCTGCCATCAGGCCGGGGCCCGCTTGGCGCGCAGACGGGCAACGACATCGGCCGCGGGTTTGACCTTGCCTGCCGACACGTCCTGATTGCCTATTGCCAGGATTTTCAGCAGGGCCAGGGTTTCCTGGGTTTCCTCGAACGAGGCGATATCCTGCAGAACCGCCTTGGCTTCACCGTTCTGAGTGATGACCAGCGGCTCACGCTGCTCGCACAGATGTGCCAGCACCTCGGCAGCGTTGGCCTTGAGGTAGCTGATCGGCTTGATTCGAGATGAGTGGCGCATGCCTGTGCTCCTGACATTCCGTGAGGACCGAATATAGTCCTTTTATGGTCTCGCGGCGAGATGCCTGAACAGGTGCCGACGCGCGTTCAGTCCAAGCAAATGATCACACAATGCTTATTTGTGTCACATAGTGTTTACTTTACAAATGAGAATTGTTAGCATCGACCCGTTTTCAATAAACACAGAGAGGTGAGCAAGTGTGGAAGCAATCATCGGCAATGCTTCGGCGGCAAAGGCGGGCGGCAACGCGCTCGTCCTCGGCAAGCTGAAGGAGCTCTACATGGAAGCCTTCGCCCACGACGGTTTTGCCGAGCTGCGCGTGGAAATGCGCATCCTCAGGCGCGGGCAGAAGGAAGTCATCCTGCACTGCGGCAAGCAGTACCGATTCGTAGTGGATTACCTGCCCCAGGCAAACTGAGGCAGAAGCAGTTTCTCCGGCCGGGGCGAGCCCGGCGGATGGCAAGGCAACAGGCTGGCGACGCGGGGTCGCAGCGAAAACCCTCCGGACCGTTCCGGACTTTTTCGTCACAACCTGGCGCAGGCGTTCCCGGAGGGGAAGCCGAAGCCCTCATCCGCAAGGAGAACTCGATGTTGTCCAAACTCATGGCCAAATCCACGGCCGAACTGAAGTCCCTCGTCAAATCCATCGACGTTTCCGCCGTCAAGGGCCGCGCCCTCAAGCGCCGCTTCGAGAAGGTGCGCAACAAGCAGGGCGGCTTCACGCTGCTCGAACTGCTGGTCGTCGTCGCCATCCTCGCCGCCATCGCCGGCACCGCCGCAGTGCTGCTGCGCGACACGGACAAGAAGGCCTTCGCCGCCGCGCACGTGGCGATGATGGACCAACTGTCCAAGGGCATCGTGCATTACGCGCAGTTGAACACCCCCGTCGGCAACTATCCCGACAATTGGGATTCGCTGATGGCCAGCCCCACCGGCGCCGCCGGCGACGGCGTGGCGCTCTCCATCCTGAGCTCCGACCTCACCGACCAACTGACTGCCACCACGCTTACGGCGGATGAAGTGACCGCATTCGGCGAAGTCGGCATCACCCAGATGCGCATCATCAAGGAAGACCTCGCCGGCGCCGATCTGCCGGCGGACGTCACCAGTTGCGCCAACGCCGGCCTGCAGGCCGTCGTCAACGACAAGGGCAATGCCGTCGTTTCGCAGAACATCTACCGTTCGGGCGCCGCGAACGGCTGCGGCGTCTCGGTCGCCCTCGCGGCGGACGCCGACGTCTTCATCTGGAATGGCGGCGCCGAGCGGATCGGCCTGCCGTCCGCTTCGACCGACCGGGTGGTCGCCTTCGGCGCCGGCCCGGACGCCACGCTGTTCGATCCGACCAAGTACGGCGCCCTGACCAACTCGCCGATCTACCGCCACGTCGATCCCGACCAGTACAACCGCTTCATCGTGCTCTTCAACGTCGGCGCCACCGGTGACACGTTCGAGAAGGCCGTGTTCCAGGCCATCATCGACGGCGCGGGCGACACGAAGGACGAGGAACTGGGCGAGTTCGACAACGTCCGTCCGACCTAAGCACCGCGTAAACCCAGGGTAGCCCACGGTCCGCGAGAGGAAGCCCGCTTCCCCTCGCGGACCCCTCGCGGCCGGGCGCACCCCGATCCGGAAAGAAATCCATGGCGGTCCTCAAGGCAGGCGAGCTGCACGATCTCCGCGGCTTCACGCTCATCGAACTCCTCGTCGTCTGCGGCATCCTCGCGGCGCTCTCCTTCATCGCCTGGGGCGGCTACGCCGGCGTCCGGGAGAAGGCGGCGGACGACATCGCGCACGCCGAGCTGGCGCGCCTGGCGCAGGCGCTGCGGCGCTTCAGGGCCGACACCGGGCACTATCCCGGCCAGGGGCCGTTCGCGCTGGCAGCACCCGGTACCGTCGAAACCCACGTCACGTCCACGCGCGTCGACTGCAACCCGGTGGGCGGCATCCTGCGCTCCTGGGCGCGGCCCGCCGCCGACGCCGACCGCGACGCCTGGTTCCGCTCGCCGGCGAATCTCGCCGTGCTCTTCGAGGCGCCGGCCCTGTGCGGCAACCACCCCCTGCACTGGCTCAACGCTTGGCACGCCGAGCGCCGGCGCGGCTGGCACGGCCCCTATCTCGACCATGCGGCGCGCGCCTGGGTGGACGTCGGCGCCGATTTCAACGGCGGCGGCACGGCGCCGGACGGCGACGGCAACCCGCTCGCCGGCAGCAAGATTCTCGACGTTCCCGGCTTCGGCGCCGGCCCGGCCCTGCCGCCCGCCGGCCCCACCGGCAAGCGCTGCGACGACGCGGCCATCGAAACCGGCACCTGCCTGCTCGGCTGGCGCAGCCTGCGCCGCGACGAGAACGGCTACGACGCGGACCGCCACGAACTCGGCCAGCACCCGCGGCCCTTCGCCGTCTTCGGGCTGGCCGACGGCGACCACCCGCGCGTCGTCTACTGGGGCGCCGACGGCCGCTACGGCGGCCGCAACGCGCTCGACCCGTGCCGCCCGAACGCCGCCGACTCCCACGGCAAGGACGACGCCGTGATCTGTCTCGAAAGTGAATGACCATGCCCGCACCCGGAATCCGTGCCGTCCTCCTGCTGCTCGCGCTGGCGGCGACGCCCGCCGCCGCGCCGGCCGCTGCCGAAGCGACGGCGCCACCCCAGGATCTGGCGTCCCTGAAGAACGCCTACCGCGAGGTGGACCTGCGCCAGTTCGTCGCCGCCTCGCGCACGGGAAAGCCCGGCCTGCGCACCATCTTCGTGCCGGCGCGGGTGAAGTTCCGCGCCCGCCTCGCCCGCCCGCCCATCCCGCAGGAGAGCGACTACCTGATGAGCGCGCTGCAGGCGACGGGCGTCGTCAACCCGCCGACCGTCGAGCACGGCATCGGCCTCGACTACGGCGGCGAGAAGGGGCTGGCCGCCTACATCGAGAAGGACGCGGCGCGGCATCTCGCGAGCGCGGCGAAGGCCGGCGACACGCTCACCTTCTACGCGCTGCACGTCTACAACAACCACCGCGGCCCGGCCCTGGTGATCGTCTCCTTCGGCCAGTGATGACGCGTCGCGCCGGCTTCACGCTGATCGAACTGCTGGTGGTCGTGGCCATCCTCTCCGCCGCCGCCGCACTGGCCCTCGGCGCGCTCGGCCCGGACATGGCGCAGGTGCGCCACGATGACACGGCGAACCGGCTGGACGCGCTGCGCCGCGCCCTGCTCGCGGCGCCCTCCGTCGGCGGCGCGACGCTGCCCGGCGGCTACGTCGCCGACAACGGTGACCTGCCGGCGAGCCTCGCCCGGCTGACCGCGCGCGGCGACTTCGCGGCGCGCGACGCGCGCGCGCCGGTCTTCGACCCGGTGCCGGACGCGGCCACCTGCGCCGACGACGGCGGCGCCGGCACGGAGACGCTGGACGGCGCCGCCGGCCTGCTCGTCAAGGGCCACCGCGGCGACTACCTCGCAGGCCGGGCGACGAACGGCGTCTTCCGCGACGGCTGGGGCAACGAGAGCGCCACCGACGACGCAACGAACTGGGGCTGGGCCGCGAGCCGCGACGAGACGGCGCAGAGCCTCGCGCTCGTCAGCCTCGGCGCCGACGGCGTGGCCGGCGGCGATCCGCCCTACGACAGCGACCGCGGCCTCGCCGTCGCCGCCGACGACTGGCTGCTGCCGATCGCCGGCTGGACGGTGACGGTGACGAACCGGAGCGGCGCCGACCTTGCCGCGCGGCACCTCTCGGTCAGCCTGCTGGTCTTCAGAAACGACGACGACGGCGGCCATTGGCTGCGCTACAGCACGGCGACGCAGAACCTGTGCCTGGACGGCGACGGCGACGGGCTGGTCGACGGCGCGCCCTGCCTGCAGCAGGGGGCATCGTTCAGCTTCGCCGCCGGCTGCTGGCCGAGCGGCCCGAACGCGGAGATCCGGCACCGGCGGATTCCCCAGGGGCGGCACCTGCTGGTGCTGGTGGACACCGGCACCGCCGGCGATCCGTGGAGCGCCGACGGCAAGCCCTGGCGGAAGCAGGCGGGCGACGCCCCCGTCGTCCGCCAGATCGACGCGCTGGCCGGCCACGCCCTGCCGGCCGTCGACCTGGAGATGCGATGAACGCCGCGCGCCGCATCGCCCGGCGCCTCGCGCGCCTGCGCCTGCCGGCCCGGGGCGGCGGCAAGCCATGGCTGCTGCTGGCCTGGGAGATTTCCGGCCTGCGCGCCGCGCTGGCGATGCCCGTGGCCGGCGGCGCGCGCATCGTCTTCACGGCCTCGTCGCCGCAGGCCGACTTCGCGGCGGCGCTCGACGACGTGCTCGCGCAGATGGCGGCGGCGAAGCAGAAGAAGCCGGCGCGCGCGGCGCTGGCGGCGCGCCAGTTGCTGCCGCTCACCGTCGCGCTGCCGATCCCGCCGGACAAGCCGCGGCCGGCGGCGCAGATGCGCGAGCTGGCGCGCGGCGACCTGGAGATGGCGCTCGCCGAGTTCGGCAGCCTGTGGAGCTTCGGCACCCTGCTCGCCGCGCGCGGCCATCTGACGACGGCGGACCGCGAAGCCGTCGCGCAATACCGGGACGCCCACCGCGAAGGCATGGCGACGCCGCTGCGCTACGGCGAGATCGCGCTCGAACTCGGCCTCATCGAACGGCCGGCGATCGACCAGTGCCTGCGCTTGCAGGAACGCCTGCAGAACGTCGACGGCGAGCTGGTCGCCGGCTGGAACGGCCGCCTCCACGACAAGCAGCCGCTGTGGCTGGCCTGCGCCGTCGAGCGCGAGCAGCACCACGCCTGGGCGCGCGCGCTCTCCGCGCGCGGCCTCTCCCTGGCGACCAGCCTGCCCTTCTCGTGGCTGGCCAGCGAGGACGACGGCGCGGAGACGGCGGCGGACGCGCCCGGCCGCGTCAGCGTCGAGCTGCACCGCGAGGAGGCGCTGGCCGTGTATCGCCGGCAGGGCCGCGTCGTCGCCGCGCGCGGCGAGGCGCGCAGCGAGCGCGGGCTGCGCGCCGAATGGCTGGCGCGCCTGATGGCCGACTGGCTGGCCGAGCCGCGCCTGGAAATCGAACTGGTGGCGCTGCATGCCGAGGACGAGGCGGCGGCGCTCGCCGTCGGCGAAACGCTGGCGCAGGACACCGGCCACCCGGTGCGCGTGCGCGCGCCGGAGGAATCCTGGCCGCGGCTGTGGGCCTCCCTGCTGCGCGAGGCGACGGCGGCGCCGGCCGGCCGGCGCCTGCCGCACCTGGCCGAGCGCGACCTGCGCGGCCCGCTGTGGAAGACGCCGGACTTCCTGCGCGCGGCGGCGCTCGGCGGCGTGCTGCTGGCGCTCGTCGCCGTCGAAGGCGAGCAGCGCTGGCGGCTGGCCGCGCTGGAAGCGCGCATCGAGGCGCGGCAGCAGGCGGAGCGGGAAAAGGCCGCCAGCGCGCAGCAGCAGGCGCGCCTTCTCGCCGAACTCACGCAACTGGCGCGCGATCTCGACAAGGCGCGCGCGGAGATCGCGCCGATGGAAACCGAGTACCGGCGCCTGTCCGCGGTCCTGGCGATGCGGCACAACCTGCCGGAGCTGCTCTACGCGCTGTCGAGCGCGGTCGGCACCGACGCGGTGCTCGAATCGGTGAGGAACAGCCGCTCCGGGGCGAACGCCTCGTCGATCCAGGTGGTGGCCTGGTCGCCGTCCTACACCGGCGCGCAGGACTTCGTCGGCCGCGTCGCCGAGCTCGGCCAGTCCCTGCATTACGCCGTCTCGCAGAGCGAGAGCGTGGAGCGCGCCGGCCGCGACGGCAAGCCCGGCCACGAGGTGTCGTTCTGGCTGGTGCCGGAAGCGACGGCAGACGTGCCATCGCCGGAGGCGCCATGACGATCGACACCTACCGCAGAGACGCAGAGGCGCAGAGATTCGCAGAGAAAAGCAAAGCGGGGCATTGCGTTTTCGCTTTTCTCTGCGCCCCCTCTGCGCCTCTGCGTCTCTGCGGTGGACGTTCCCCTCTTCAACCGGGGACTTCAGGATGAACCGCCTCGACCCACTGCGCCGGCAGGCCGGTGCGCTGTACGAGCGCTGGCGGAAGCTGCCGGCCGGCGAGAAGAACATGCGCACGGCGGTGGCCGCGGCGGTCTGCTGCGCGGTGTATTTCGGCCTGGTCTGGCCGGCGGCGAAGAACCGTCTGGAAAAGATCGAATACGACCTGGCCAAGCAGACGGCGCGCAGCAAGGCATCGGGAAAGCAAGCGCCGGCGCCGGTGATGCCGCCGAGCCTGGGCGGCATGGGCGCGGCGCAGGCACAGGCCGAACTGGCGGCGCTGCAGCAGCGCGCCGAGACGCTGCGCGCGACGCTCGACGAACTGCGCCGCGGCTTCGCGCCGGCCGACGACAACCTGGCGCTGAGCCTCCTGAAGAGCGGCCTGACCAGCCTGGCCGAGGCCGGCGACATGGAGGTGCTGGCCCTCGAACACATCTACCGGCGCCCGGAGGACCGCGACAAGCCGCCGACGCCGGAACTGATCCGCGACGCCATCCAGGCCAACCCGTTCAAGCGCCCGCTGCTCTCGATGCGCGCGCGGGCGAGCTACCGCGGCCTGATGCAGTTCCTCGACGGGCTGGCCTCGCTGCCCTACGTGGCCGCGCCGGTGTGGAGCGACATCAGCGTCAAGACCGGCCGCCACCCCGACCAGCGCGCGCCGGGCAGCGCGACGCCGGCCGCGCAGTGGCTGGAAGTCCAGATCCATTTCGCCATCTGAGCGCCGCGATGACCGCCTTCTTCCCCCGCCTGCCGCCCGCCGAACGCTTCGACCGCCTGCTCGCGGCGACGGTGGCGCGCCAGGCTTCCGACCTGCACCTGGCCATCGGCCGGCCGCCGATCCTGCGGCAGCACGGCGTGCTGGCGCCGCTGGCCGAGCCGGACTGGGACGCGCAAACGATGAGCGGCCTGCTCGACGGCCTGCTGGCGGCCGGCCAGCGGCACGACCTGGACGCGCGCGGCAGCGTGGACCTCGGCCACACCGGCGGCGGCGGCGAGCGCTTTCGCATCAACGTGTTCCGCGCGCTCGGCCAGCCGGCGCTGGTGGCGCGCCACCTGCCGGCGCGCTTCGCCTCGCTGGCCGAGCTGCGCCTGCCGGAGAGCCTGCGCGAACTGGCCGGCCTCAATTCCGGCATGGTGCTGGTCACCGGCATCACCGGCAGCGGCAAGAGCACGACGCTGGCCACCCTGATCAACGAGATCAACGAGCGCACGCCGGCGCACATCCTGACCATCGAGGACCCGGTCGAATTCGTGCACCGGCCGAAGCAGGCGCTGATCAGCCACCGCGAGCTGCACACCGACGTGCCGGACTTCGCCGGCGCCGTGAAGTCGGCGCTGCGCGAGGACCCGGACGTGATCCTGGTCGGCGAGCTGCGCGACACCGAGACCATGCGCGCCGCGCTGACCGCGGCGGAAACCGGCCACCTGGTGTTCTCGACGCTGCACACGGCGGACGCGGCCGGCGCCATCGAGCGCTTCGTCGGCGCCTTCTCCGGCGCGGAACAGGGCGTGGTGCGCCATCGCCTCTCCCTGGTGCTGAAGGCGGTGATCGCCCAACAGTTGCTGCCGGTACTCGGCGCCGCCGGGCGCGTGGCCGTGGTCGAGGTGCTGCGCGTGACGCCGGCGGTGGCCAACCTGATCGCCTCCGGGCGCAGCGCGCAGATCTATTCGGCGATCGAGTCCGGCCGCGAGATCGGCATGCAGACCTTCGACCAGGCGCTCGCCGGCCACGCGCGCGACCGCCTGATCGCGGCCGACGAGGCGCGCCGCCTGGCGCGCGACCCGGCGAACTTCGACCGGCTGCTGCGCGCCGGGCGCAGCGGCGGCGACGGCGGGGCGGCGGCATGATCCTCAACGAAGTCGACCTGATCAACGCCGGCCTGCACGCCGGGCTGTTCGAGCGCGAGCTGGTCAACCGCCTGCGGCCGCAGGCGCGCATGGCGCGCGTGCCGCTGCTCGAAGCCCTCTCGCGCGAACTGGGCCTGCCGCGCACCGCCTTCTACCTGGCGCTGGCCGAGGCGCACGGCCTGCCCTACGCGCGGCTGGACCGCTGGGCGTTCGACGACGCCGCCGCCGCGCGCCTGCCGGCGACGCTCATCAAGCGCCACCCCATGGCGCCGTTCACCGCGCCCGACGGCACGCGCCACCTGGCGGTCAGCGACCCGGCCGACCAGACCGGCATCGACGCCGCGCGCCGCGTGCTCGGCGCGGCCGTGGAACTGGCCGTGGTCGAGCCGGACGCGCTGGCGCCGCTGATCGCGCCGCATTCACCGCACGCGCCGGCCGACGGCCGCGACGCCGCCGGCGACGACCCGGTGGCGCTGCTCGAACGGCTGGTGCGCGAGGCGCTGATGCGGCGCGCTTCCGACATCCACGTCGAGAGCGTGAAGGACGGCGTGCGCGTGCGCCTGCGCATCGACGGCCGCATGCAGGGCTGGGGCGGCGCGCTGCCGCGCGCGCTCGGCGACGGGCTGATTTCGCGCGTCAAGGTGCTCGCCGGCATGGACATCGCCGAATCGCGCGCGCCGCAGGACGGCGGCCTGGCCTATCCGCTCGGCGACGGCGCCGAGCCGGTGGAGATGCGCGCCGCCTCGGTGCCGGCGAAGTTCGGCGAGCGCATCACGCTGCGCGTGATGAAGAGCGACCCCGGCCGGCAGACGCTGGACGCGCTCGGCATGCCGGCGGAGATGGTCGAGCGCCTGCGCGCGGCGCTGGCGCACCCGCACGGCATCGTGCTCGTCACCGGCCCGACCGGCAGCGGCAAGAGCACGACGCTCTACGCCGTGCTGCGCGAGCTGGACGCCGGCGCGCTGAACATCCTCACCGCCGAGGACCCGGTCGAGCAGGTGATCCCCGGCATCAGCCAGGTGCAGGTGAGCGGCAAGGTGGGCTTTGCCGGCGCGCTGCGGAGCTTCCTGCGCCACGACCCGGATGTCATCCTCGTCGGCGAGATCCGCGACCTGGACACCGCCGACGTCGCGCTCAAGGCGGCGACCACGGGCCACATGGTGCTGTCCACGCTGCACACCAACACCGCGCCCGGCGCCATCACGCGGCTGGCCGACATCGGCTGCGAGCGCTTCCTCGTCGCCGCCACGCTGCACGGCGTCATCGCCCAGCGCCTGGTGCGCACGCTCTGCGCGCACTGCCGCCGGCCGCGGCCGGCGGACGCCGAGGAGCGGCGGCTGCTCGGCGCAGCCGAGAAGGAGGAATGCACGGTGCACGACCCGCACGGCTGCCCGCGCTGCCTGGGCACCGGCTACCGCGGACGCATCGGGCTGTTCGAGGCGCTGTGGCTGGACGCCGAGCTGGCCGAGCGCATCGCGGCCGGGGCCGGCGAGGGCGAGATCGCGCGCACGGCGCGCCACTACTGGCGGCTCGGCCAGGACGCGCGCGCCAAGGTGCGCGCCGGCACGACCAGCCCGGCCGAGGCGCGGCCCTTCCTGAGCCTGACGCCATGAGGCACGGACGATGAGCGCCTGGACCTACGTCTGCCTGACGCCCGACGGGCAGGAACGGAAGGGCGCGATCGAGGCCAACGACCTCGACCACGCGCGCGGCCTGCTGCGCGGCCAGGGCCTGCGCGTGCTCGACCTGCGTTCCGGCAGCGAAGGCGACCGTTCGCCGCTCGCCCTGCTCGCCGGCGCGCGGCGCGCGCTGGCGGCGAGCCTGGGCGTGCGCAACGCCGACCTGCTGCTCTTCTACCACCAGATGCAACTGATGCTGCGCGCCGGCCACACCATCCTGGAAGCGCTCGGCGCGGCCGGCCGGCTGGCCGCGCGGCCGCGCCTCGGCGACATCCTCGAACGCTGCGGCGAGCGCGTCAGCGCCGGCAGCAGCTTCTCGGCGAGCCTGGCGAAGGAGCCGGCCACCTTCCCGCGCATCGCGGTCAAGCTGCTTGAAGCCGGCGAGGCGAGCGGCGAGCTGGACAGCGTGTTCGGCCGGCTGGCGATACTCACCGAGCGCCGCGCCGACGTGCGCCGCCAGCTCCTCACCGCGCTTTCCTATCCGGCCATCGTCCTGCTGCTCGCCGTCGGCGTCGTCAGCTACCTCGTCAGCACCGTGCTGCCGCGCCTGACGCTCTTCCTGCAGGGGCGCGGCAAGGCCATCCCGTGGGCGGCGCAGACCCTGCTCGACGTCGCCGACTGGTTCGCGCGCTGGGGCGGCACGCTGGGCATGGCGCTGCTCGGCACGACGGTGGCGGTGCTCGCGCTGTGGCGCATTCCCCGCTTCCGCCTGCTCGGCGACCGTCTGCTGCTGGAAGTGCCGGTCATCGGCGGCACGCTGATGGCCGCGGCCATGGCCCAGTTCGCCTGGACCTTCGGCCTGCTGCTGAAGAGCCGGCTGACGGCGCTGGACACGCTGCGCGTGGTCACGCAGGTGGTCGGCAACGCGGCCGTCGCGCGTGCGCTCGACGAAGCCGCCGAACAGGTGCTCGAAGGCCGGGCGCTCGCCGTGGCACTGGCGCGGCCGCCGATTCCCGCGCTGGTGCAGCACATGGCGGCGGTGGGCGAGCGCAGCGGCGAGCTGGAACCGGTGATGGAGGCGCTCGGCAACCATTACCAGAAGGCGCTCGACGCACGCATCAAGCTGCTCTCGATGATGATCGAGCCGGTGATGACGCTGTTCATCGGCGGCATCGTCGGCCTCGTCTATTTCGCCTTCTTCCAGGCGGTGATGACGGTGGCCGCCGGCTGAGATCCCTATCCGACGACAAGAACCCGCGCAGATGAAAACACGACTCCCCGCCCTGCTCGCTACCGCCGCGCTGTCCGCCGGCGCGGCGGCGGCCGCTCCGTCCACCGCCGTTGCCGACAGGCATGCGGACGCGGCCGTCGCCGTTCCGCGGCCGCCGTCCGTCGCCGCCGCGCTGCGCCCGCCGCGCCCGCTCAACGATCCGTTCGCCGTCTCGCCGCAGCTCTACGAGCGGCGCGGCCCGCGCTTCAGCGGGCTGCCCGGCGCCAGCGTCCTCGACCTGCAGCGGCGCGTGCGCGTCAAGGCGCTGATGGCGACCGCCGGCGGCGGCATGGCGCAGCTCCTGGTCAACGGCCGCGACGCCCTCACCGTGATGCACAAGGAAGTGGTCGACCTCGGCGACCTGGGCATCTACGAGGTGCAGATCGGCCGCGCCGGCGTCGCCCTCAGCGAGCCCGGCGCCTCCGACGCGGCCGGCGGCAAGAAGGTGGTGCTGCGATGAAACGCGCCGCCCGCCTTTTCCATCCGCCGCGGCGCCTGCTCGCCGCCTGCGCCGCCGTCCTCGCCCTCGCCTCGCCGGCGGCCGCCGGCAAGGCGCCGCAGGAGCCGGCCACGGCCCTCGGCGACATCCAGCTCACGCAGATCCGCCTCGACGACGCCGCGCGCCTGCTCTCGCAGGTGGGCAAGGCGAACGTGGTGGTGACCGGCCAGGTCTCGGAGAAGATCGTCTCGCTCTACCTGCGCGACGCCACGGTCGCCGACATGGTGAAGAACCTGTGCCGCGCCGCCGGCGTCTGGTACCGCTACGACGCCGGCTCGAAGACCTACGTCATCATGAGCGGCGAGGAATACCGCAAGGACCTGGCGCTGGTCCGCGACGAGAAGACGCGGGTGTTCACGCTGCGCCACCACAACGTCGTCGCCGCGGCCAATGCGATCCGGGCGCTGTTCGGCACGCGCGTCGCGCTCGCCGCGCCGGTCGAGGAAATGCCGCCGACCTCGCTCGGCGCCGGCAGCCGCACGCGCACCGCGGGCAGCGGCACGTCGGCGGGCGGCGCCGGCCGCAGCGGCGGCACGGGCACAAGCGGGAGCGGCCGCCAGGGCGGCGGCAACGCCTTCGGCGGCGGCGCCAGCCTCGATCTGCCGGGCACGGGCGCCTCGGCCACGGGCGGACGCGGCGGCGCGACGACCGAGCACGACCCGGCGAAGGATCTCGACCGCCTGAGCCTCGACCGCGTCGAGGCGCAGGCCGGCGTCGACGCCGAGGGCCGGCCGCGGCTGGGCGTCGCCGAGGTCCAGGAGATGGCCGCCCGCCAGGGGCCGCCGATCCACCTCACCTACAACCGGCTGAACAACCTGCTGCTGGTGCGCACCGGCGACGACGGCGCGCTGGAGCAGATCGCCGCGCTGGTGCGGGACATGGACCGGCCGCCGCGACAGGTGCTGCTGGAAATGCGGATTCTCGAAGTCACGCTCGACGACGGCTACCGCTCGGTCTTCGACATCGGCCTGGGCGGCCGGCGCACGACGCCCGGCCCGCTGCCGAGCGGCGCGCTGGGGACGACGACGCCGAGCTACGCGAAGAACTCGATGACCAGCGGCCTGTTCGACGCGGAGCAGAACGCCAACCTGGTCTGGCAGGTGATGAGCGAGTCGCTGAGCCTGCGCCTGCAGCTCCTGGCCACCGAGAACAAGCTGAAGACGCTCGCCTCGCCGATGCTGGTCGCCGCCAACAACCAGCCGGCGCGGCTGTTCATCGGCGACGAGCGGGTGCTCACCGTCGGCGCCTCGTCGCAGAGCATCACCGGCACCACCGGCGCGACCAACACGCAGATCACCGTCGAGACCGAGAAGCGCGACGTCGGCCAGACGCTCTCGATCCTGCCGCGCATCAACGGCGACCGCTCGGTCAGCCTGACCATCGACCAGGACAGCTCGACGGTCAGGATCGGCGACGCGACGATGCCGATCGCCACGGCCGACGGCAACATCTTCTACTTCCCGATCGACACGGTGAACACCGCCGCCGTGCAAGTGACCGCACACGCACGCGACGGCATGACCGTGGCCATCGGCGGCATGATCCGCGAGAGCACGGAGCGCGGCGAGGAGAAGGTGCCGCTGCTCGGCGACATCCCCGGCCTCGGCTTCTTCTTCAAGCGCGACGTGCGCGCCGCGGTGCGTTCGCAAATCGTGCTGCTGATCACGCCGCGCGTGCTCGAAAGCCCGGAAGAGGCCGACGCGCTGGCGCAGACGCACGTGCACAGCCACGACGACCTGGCGGCGCGCGTGCCGCGCGGGCCGGTGGTGCCGAAGCCGACGGGCTTCCTCGCGGCGCCGGAAGCGCCGGCCGGCGGCGTCGACGCGACGCCATCGGCGCCGATGGCCGACAGCGCACCGCCGACGCCGGCCGCCGGAGGAAGCGCGGCGGCGCCCGCCTCCGTGCCGCTGGCCGAGGCGGCCGGCGGCCAGGCGGCGTTCGCCGATCTGGCGCGCGCGGCGGCGCGCGCAGTGCGCGCCGCCGACCCGACCGCGCCGCCGGACGACCGCCTGCGAACGGTCGGCGTGGCCGGCGCCAGCTTCCGCCTCGGCGACGGCCTGGAAGCCCGCCCGGTGGCGAGCTGGCGGCGCGACGGCCTGTACGTCACGGCGCTGCGCGTCGTCAACCTCGCCGACCGGCCGGCGCCGCTGCCGGCCGCCGCGTTCCGCGGCCGCTGGGCGGCGCTGGTCGTGGAAAGGCCCCGGCTCGCCGCCGCCACCGGCGCCGATTCGTGGAGCTGGGTCTATGCGATCTCGCGCCTGCCCTTCGACGAGGCGCTGGAGCGCACGCGATGAAACGCCTGCTGCCGCTCGCCGCGTGCGCCGGCCTCGCCGCCGGGAACGCCCTCGCCGCGCCCGACGATCCGCTCGCCAGCGCGCACATCGCCGTCTTCGCCGCCGACGACGAGCCGGCGCCGCCGCTCGCCGACGCGGTCCTCACGGTCTTTGCCGCCGAGGCGCCGATCCTGGCGGCCGACGAAGCGCCGCTCGAACTGCGCCGGGCGGGCGTCGAAAGTCTCGGCCACCTGACGCTCACGGCCGGCTACCACCGCGAGGCGATGCGCTACGACATCGCCTCCGACATGACCGGGACGCAGACGCCGAACGTCGTCTCGGAACTCGAATGGCGGGTGCCGATGCTCGAACTGCGCCTCGACGCCGGCTGGACGCACGCCAGCGGCTTCACGCTGGCCGGCCGCTTCGCCTCGGCGCACGCGGTCGGCGGCGGCCGCGTGCGCGACTCCGACTACCTGCTCGACGACCGCGCCGGGGAATTCTCGCGCTCCCATGCCGACGCCGACGACAGCAAGGCGAACGACGCCTCGCTCGGCGCCGGCTGGCGCTTCCGGCTCGGGCCGCGCGCCGAGGTCGCGGCGCTGGCCGGCTACGCGCTCCACCGGCAGGAGTTCCGCATGCAGAACGGCCGGCAGGTCGTCAGCGCGCCGCCGATGGAGATGCCGCTCGGCCCCTTCCCCGGCCTCGACAGCCATTACTCACCGGAGTGGCGCGGCCCCTGGCTCGGCCTCGAAGGCAGCGCGCGCCTCGGCGAACGCCTGGCGCTACACGGCGCGCTCAAGTATCTCCGCCTGCGCTTGCGCGCCGAGGCCGACTGGAACCTGCGCAGCGACCGCGCCCACCCGGTCAGCTTCCGGCAGCGCGGCGACGGCGACGGCTGGGAGGCGCGGCTAGGCGCGCGCTGGCGCCTCGCCGCGGGCCAGGAACTGAGCCTCGATTTCGCGCGGCGGCGCTTCGCCGTCGAAGACGGCAAGCGCACCGTCTTCGGCGCCGACGGCAGCAGCTTCTCGACCCGCCTGAACGAGGCGCGCACCGACGCCTGGTCGCTCGGCGTCGGCTACCGGATCTTCTATTGACGACGGAGGCGCATCGAACATGAACGCCAGACGCCCCACGGGCCGCACCTTCCTGCCCGGACTGTGCCTGCCGCTGCTGCTCGCCGCCGGGCCGGCAACGGCCGCCGACGCCGACAAGGTCCTGTCGGAAGTGCACGTCAGCAACCGGCCGGCATCCGGTCCGCGCCGCCCCTTCCTGCGCGACCAGGTGGCGCCGGTGGAGAGCTGCACCGTCGAGGAGGCGGAGCGCATCGGCGCCACCAACCTGAACGAGGCCCTCGACAAGCGTCCGGGCGTCGCCGTGCAGGTCGAATGCTCGATCTGCAACGCCCGCTTCATCTCGCTGAACAACCTGCCCGGCCGCTACACCACCCTGCTGATCGACGGCGTGCCGCTGTTCTCCGCCGTGTCCCAGGCCTACGGGCTGGATTCGGTGGGCCTGCGCGGCCTCGAACGCATCGACCTGATGCGCGGCGCCGGCGCCTCGGGCCTGAGCCCCGACGCCCTGGCCGGCACGGTCAACCTGGTGACGCGCCGGCCGATCCGGGACGAGGGCCTGGTCGAGGTCGCCGCCGGCCGCTTCGGCCATCGCCGGCTCGACCTGCAGATGGCCCGCGCCGGCGACGCCGGCGCCGTCATCGCCAGCTATCACGGCAACCTTCACGACGCCGTGGACGGCGACGGCAACGGCGTCTCGGAATACAGCGGCCATCGCCGCCAGCTCGGCGGCCTGGGCTTCTTCGTCGACGACGCCGGCGGCTTCGCCTGGCGCGGGCGCCTCGACGCCATCGACGAGAAGCGCGGCGGCGGCGCCCTCGGCACCGACTACGACGCGATCAAGGCGAGCCGCAGCGGCAATCCCTTCGACTTCTCCCGCGGCCGCCGCGCCTCGCCCTACGCCGACGGCTGGGTGAATCCCGGCGACGGCGGCAAGCTCGCCTACGACGACGGCCGCAGCGGGCTGTCGGAGATCATCTTCACCCGGCGCCACGCCGCCTACGCGACCGGCGAAAAACGCTTGGGCGAGGCCCGCCTCGGCATCGCCGCCGGCTACGCCCGCCACGATCAGGATTCGTTCTACGAGGGCAACGTCTACAAGGCGAAGCAGAACCAGGGCTACCTGGCGGCCAGCCTGCGCGGGCCGCTCGCCGGCGGCGCGTGGACGGCGCTCGCCGACTGGCGCTACGAGGATCTGCGCTCGCGCGCCCGCCTGCCCGACGGCACGCCGGCCGACGGCCTCGACGACTACACCTTCCGCATTCCCGGCCTCGGCCTCGGCGCCAGCTACCCGCTGCTCGGCGACCGGCTGGAAGCCGCCCTTAACCTGCGCTGGGAAGACCACAGCGTCTACGGCGCGCAGTTCGCGCCCCGCGCCAACCTGCTCTGGCGGCACGACGCGCACGCCAGCAGCCGGCTGTCCGCCGGCAAGGGCTACCGCGCGCCGACCAGCTATTTCGAGCAGGACCACGGCATCCTCGACACCCTCCTGATCCGGAACGAAACCCGCGGCGTCGAGGAATCGCGCAACCTGATGTACACCTTCGACTGGCAGGACGGCGACTGGAAGCTCCTCGGCAACGCCCACTACACGCGGCTGGAGAGGCTGGCCTGGCTCGACGTCGGCGCCGCCGAATCGGTGCTGCGCAGCGCCGAGCGGCCGGTGCGGGTGAGGGGCGCCGACCTGCAGATCGGCTACCAGGTGAGCACGCCGCTGGCCGTCGGCCTGGGCCTGGAACGGGTGCGCTACGACTTCCCGGTCGGCACCCTGGCCTTCGCCCGCCCGGACCGCCGGGCCTACCTCACCCTCGACTGGGACGGCGGCGGCTGGAACGTCTTCCTGCGCGGCACCTGGACCGGCGCCCAGGACCTGGCGAAGTTCTACTACCGCGACGGCGCCCGCCACAACCTCGACGGCAGCCCCAAGCCGCGGCGCAGCCCGGCCTTCTGGACCTGGGACCTGCGCGCCCAGTACGCCATCGACGAACGCTGGGCGGTGTTCCTCGGCGCCGACAACCTCACCGACTACCGCCAGACCGACCACGACGGCTACCTGTGGATCGACGACGCCGGCACCATCGACGTCACCCAGATCTGGGGGCCGAACCGGGGACGCTTCGTCTACGGCGGCGTCCGCTTCGAATTCTGAATTCTGATCGCGCTCCGGAGAACGCCATGAACCTTTCCCTCGCCTCCATCCCCCGGCCGGCAGCGGCCGACGAACGCCTGCGCGCCGCCTGCGTCGCCGTCGACGGCATCCTGCTCGGCAAGCCCGAGGCCGTGCGCCTGGCCTTCGCCTGCCTGGTCGCCGGCGGCCATCTGCTGCTCGAAGACCTGCCCGGCATGGGCAAGACCGTGCTCGCGCACGCGCTGGCGCGCAGCGTCGGGCTGGCCTTCAACCGCGTGCAGTTCACCAGCGACATGCTGCCCGGCGACCTCACCGGCGCGGCGGTGTTCGACCGCGACCAGGGCAAGTTCGTCTTCCACCCCGGCCCGATCTTCACACAGGTGCTGCTCGCCGACGAGATCAACCGCGCCTCGCCGAAGACGCAGTCGGCGCTGCTCGAAGCCATGGAGGAACGGCAGGTGAGCAGCGACGGCGACAGCCGGCCGCTGCCGCGGCCCTTCTTCGTCATCGCCACGCAGAATCCGGTGGACCAGTTGTCGACGAACCCGCTGCCCGAGGCGCAGCTCGACCGCTTTCTGATGCGCCTCTCGCTCGGCTATCCGGACGCGGCGGCCGAGATCGAGATGCTGCGCGGCGAGGACCGGCGCGAACTGCTCGAACGCCTGCCGGCGGCGATCGACGCCGAAACGCTCGCCGCTCTGCAGGCGCAGGCGCGCGCCGTGCATGCCTCGGACGCGCTACTCGCCTACGTGCGCGCGCTGGCCGAGCACACGCGCCTCGCCGCCGGCCTGCGCTACGGTCTGTCGCCGCGCGGCGCGCTGGCGCTGCTCGCCGCCGGCCGCGCCTGGGCGCTGTTCGCCGGCCGCGACCACGTGCTGCCGGCGGACGTCCAGGCGGTGTTCCCGGCGGTGGCCATCCACCGGCTCGGCCTGGGCGACACGCGCGACGCGGAGCGCGCGGCCGGGCAGATACTCGCTGCGGTGCCGCTGCCATGAGCGCCCACGCACGGCCGCCCGAAGGGGGCGCTCACCCTCCCTCGGGGAGGATGTCGCATAGCGACAGGAGGGCAGTTCAATGAACGCCCCGGACATGAATCATGCGACGCGGGACGCCGCGCTGCTCGACTGGCGCACGCACGACACCACCCGCCACCTGCTCTTCGCCTTCCTCGGCGCCTTCGCCGGCGCGCTCGTCACCGGCGTGCTGCTCTGGCTCGACGTCGGCCACGCCCACCTGACGCAGGTGCTGATCGTCGCGCACCTGGCGGCGGGCGTGCTCGCGCTCGCCTTCTTCGTGCCCTTCGTGGTCGTGCACTGGCGCGACGGCAAGGAGCCGCTGGTCCATCTCGTGCTGCCCTTGCGGCTGCTCGCCGAATGGCGCTGGGACGTACTCGCGCGCCGCCGCCTGATCGGCCACGCGCTGATGTGGTCGCTGGCGCTGCTGATCGTCAGCGGCTGCGTCATCGCCGCACCGGCGCTGCTGTACCTCGCCGGCTATCCGCTCACCCTGCCCTACGGCGCCCACGTCTGGCTGCTCGACGCGCATCGCTGGCTGACGCCGCTGCCGCTGGTCGCGCTGGCCGCGCATTTCCCCATGGAGGAACGATCATGAGATTCGTCGGTCTGGCGGCGACCTGGCGCCGCCTGCTCTACGCGGTCGCCGCGGCCTGCCTCGGCATCGCCGCCGCCGCCCTGCTCCTGCCGCCGCCGGACGACCTGCGCGTCGACGTGGCGCGCGACATGCCGTTCTATTCGCTGCCGTTCGGCGCCAACCCCTTCGCGCCCGCGGAGCTGCGCACGCCGGACGGCACGCTGGTGAACTGGCGCAGCGTGCCCTCGTCGCGCTCCTGCGGCGAGTGCCACCTGCGCGAGTTCATGGAGTGGAACGCCTCGATGCACGCCATCTCCGACCGGGACATCATCTACGACAGCACGGTGCTGGAAAACACCACCGCGTCGCGCGCCGCCGCCGTGCACGGCACGGAGAAGGGCCGCTGGTGCGAGGGCTGCCACAACCCGCTCGGCGTGCTGACCGGCTTCGTCTCGCCGGTGACCAGCGTGCAGGAGACCGAGGCGCTCGAAGAAGGCGTGTCCTGCGTCGTCTGCCACACGGCCACGCACGCCGTGCCGCTGGCCGGCAACGGCGCGTTCACCTCGCACCTCAACGGGCTCTTCCGCCACCTGCATCCGGCCGTGATCATGGCCGCGCCGTCGCGCCACGCGCGCGACATGCAGGCGCGCCGCGACGTGCCGCTGATGGGCAGCAGCGACCTGTGCGGCGCCTGCCACACCGAGATCCGCCCGACCGCGGTGGCCGGCGAGGAGCCGATGAACTTCCAGGACACCTACGACGAATGGCGGCGCTCGCCGTGGGCGCAGGCCGGCGTGCAGTGCCAGGACTGCCACATGGCGCGCGAGCCGGCCGCCTACATCGCCGCGCTGCAACGCGGCGAGCGGCCGGCGCGGCAGGTGTCGCACCGCATGCCGGGCAACAACTACCTGCTCTCCAACCCGGCGCTCGGCGGCCTCACCACCCTGCTGCGCGGCGGCTCGCCGACCGGCGTCAACCGCCTGTTCGACCGCAAGACCTGGGAGGCCGAGCTCGGCACCACGCACCGGCAGGCGACGGAGCTGCTGCGCGCGGCCGCCGAACTGCGCGTCGCCGCCGGGCACGACGGCGCGGGACGGCTCGTCGTCGAAGCGACGGTGAAGAACGCCGGCGCCGGCCACGCGCTGCCCACCGGCCCGCTCGACCAGCGCTACATGTGGCTGGAAGTCGAGGTCGTCGACGCGGCCGGCCGCACGCTGTTCCACCGCGGCGCCTTCGACGGGAAGACCGGCGTCACCGACCCGCAGGCCACGGCCTGGGTCAAGCTGCTGACCGACGCCGCCGGCGAACTCGACCTGCGCCACATCCTCTTCGACTCCGACCGGCTCGCCTATCCGCGCAAGCCGATCCCGGCCGGCGCCGAGGACCGGGTCGCCTACGCCGTCCCGCTGCCCGCGGACGCGGCCGGGCCGTGGCAGGTCCGGGTGCGGCTGTGGTATCGCCTGGCCTTCCAGGAAATCCTGCAGAACATCGACCGCCAGGGCCTGGGCAACACGGCGGGCGTCATCATCCCGCCGCTGCTGATGCAGGAAACGACGGCGACGGTGCCGTCCGGGCGCGTGCAGGCGGCCGCGCCGTCCGGGCAGGAGGAGACATCATGAAGAATCCGCCCTCGTTGCTCGAAGGCGTCGCCTGGCTGCTGCCGCTGGCCGCAGCCGGTGCGCTGGCGTTCACGATCCACGCCAACCGCACCACGGACGAGATGCGCGCCCTCGCACGCGCGCGCGACGACCTGCGCACCATCCGCAGCGCGCTCATCCTGTCGGAAGGGCGGCTGCCCGACACGCTGGCCGCGCTGGTCGCCGACGGCCGGCTGCCGCATCTGCCGGACGATCCCTGGGGCCGGCCCTACCGCTACCGCTACCCCGGCGCGTCGCACACCTACGATCTCTTCTCCACTGGCCCGGACGGCGAGGAGAGCGCCGACGACGTCGTCATCTGGAACCTCTATGGCGGCCGCTGACGCGCGCCCCGCGCTGCGGCCCACGGCGGCCGGCCTGTTCTGGCTGGCGGCCGTGCCCGCCCTGCTGGCGACGGCGATCAACTACGGCAACAACCTGCTGTTCGCGCTCGCCTTCCTGATGTTCGCCGTCTGGGCGCAGGCGGCCTGGGCATGCCGGCGCAACCTCGTTGACCTCTCCTGCCGCGTGCTGCCGCCGGCGCCGGCCTTCGCCGGCGCGGCGCTGACCGTGGCGGCGAGCGTGGACGCGGGCGGCCGGCCGCGCCGGCAGCTCGCCCTTGCCTGCGGCGCGCGGTCCGCACGCGGCGGCGCGGCGATCGCCGGAGGCACCGCCGGCCAAGGGACGACGACCGGCGCCGCCGTCGACGCGGGCGCGGCAACGACGACGCTGCAGGTCGACGTCCCGGCCGGCCGGCGCGGCCGGCAGCCGCTCGCACCGCTCAGCCTGGTCTCGGCCTGGCCGCTCGGCCTGTGGCGCTGCCGTCTGCCGCTGCCGGCACAGGCGGCGCTCGTCTGGCCAGCGCCGGCGGGCAACCCGGCGCTGCCGGGCGCGGCGCCCAATCCCGCGCACCGCCGCACCGCCAGCGCCGACTTCCAGGGCCTGCGCGCCTACGCGCCGGGCGACCCGCCGCGCCGCATCAACTGGCGCGCCTACGCGCGCCGCGAGGAGTTGGCGGTGAACGATTTCGACGGCGGCGAGGGCGGCCGCGCGCTGTGGCTGGACATCGCCCACTGCGCCGGCGACCTCGAAGCGCGCCTCGCGCAACTGGCCGCCCGGGTGCTGGCCGCCGAACACGCCGGCCGCGAATACGGCCTGCGCCTGGGCGCCGCCGCCGGCGTGCCGCCCGGCCTCGGCCGCGCGCAGCGCGAAGCCTGCCTGCGGCGGCTGGCGCTCTACGGCGCGGAGGACGCGGCATGAGATCCGCATCCGCCTTCACGGCCGTTACGCCCACGCCCGCCGCGCTCACGCTCTCCCTGCTCGCGGTCGTGCTGGCGAGCCACGTGCCGGCGCTGCCGCCGCTCCTCTATCTCCTGCTGCCGGCGGCGCTGGCCGCGCGCCGGCTGCCGGCAGGCCGCCGGGCGACGGCCGCGCGCCTCGCGCTGCTGGCCGTCGGCGTCGTCTTCTGCGGCCTCGCCTACGGCTGGCTCGACAGCGCGACCCTGCGCGCCGGCCTGCTGCTCGTGCTCGCGCTCAAGTGGGCGGAGGCGCGCACGCCGCGCGAATTCCAGTTGCTCGCCTGCGCCGCGCTGGTGGCCGGCGCCGTCGGCATCCTGCAGTGGAGCGACGGCGCCGGGCTGGCGCTGCTCGCGGCGGAGCTCATGCTCGCGCTGGCGGCGTACGAGTCCGTGCAGGCACCGCAGCGCGCGGCGCAACTGCTGCGCGCCGCCAGCCGGGTTCTGGCGCACGCGCTGCCGCTGGCGGCCGTGCTGTTCGTGTTCTTCCCGCGCATTCCGGGGCCACTGTGGGACATCGGACTGTCCTTCGGCCTGCCGCTGTCGCTCGCGGTGGAGAAGACCAGCGAGGGCCTGGGCGTGTCGACGCGCCTTTCACCCGGCGACAGCCGGACGCAGACCGGCGTGCGCGAGACCCAGGCGGTGCTGGTGGCCGAATTCGAGGACTGGGTGCCGCCGACCAGCAGCCTCTATTGGCGCGGCCCGGTGTATTACGACTTCGACGGCAGGGAATGGACGCTCGACCCCGACTACGCGGGCGGCCAGGGCCGCAGGCTGATGGCGCGCGGCTGGACCACGGGCGCGGCCTTCTCCGCCACGCTGCGGGAAAAGGGGCGGGAGATCCGCTACCGCATCCGCCTCACGCCGCACGACCGGCTATGGCTCTACGGCCTCGACCTGCCGGCGCGGCTCGCCGCCGAATCGCTGATCGCGCCGGACTGGCAGGTGATCTCGCACACGCCGGTGGACAAGGAAATCAGCTACGACCTCGCTTCCTGGCTGGACTGGGAGGCGGGCGGCAAACTGCCGGCGGCGCAGCGCGGGCGCGCGCTGGCCCTGCCGGCGGCAGGCAACCCGGAACTGCGGGCGCGCGGCCGGGCGCTCGCAGCCGAACACGGCAAGGATGCGGACGCCATCGCACGCGCGGCGATGATCGGCCTGGGCGACGGCTACAGGCTCGACGAACGCGCGCCCATGCCCGCGGGGCCGGACGCTCTCGACGAATTCTGGTTCCGCGCGCGCGCCGGGGGCGCGCCGGCCTACGCCAGCGCCTTCGTTTTCCTGATGCGCGCCGCCGGCGTGCCGGCGCGGCTGGCGGCCGGCTATCGCGGCGGCAAGCTGATGGCCCTGACCGACTACGTGGTGGTCAAGCGCAGCCACGCGCACGCCTGGGTGGAAATCTGGGACGACGAACGCGGCTGGCGGCGCTTCGACCCGGCCGACAGGGTCGCGCCGGAAAAATTCGCCGTCACCGTCGCGCCCCGGTCCGCGCCCGCCGCCGCACCGAAGACATCCGGCGCGCCCGCCGGGCGCCGCCCGCCGACCGGCGACGCGCCCATGCCCGCAATCAATCCGGCCGCCGCACCGCAGAGCGCCGCGGCGCGCGTCGATGCCTGGGAACTTCCGGACGTCGCCGGCTGGCTGGCACGCTGGGTGCTCAAGCTCGACGGCGAAACGCAGCAGCGCCTGCTCGGTGGCCGCGGCGGCGGCCACGCCTGGCTGTGGCTGCTGGCCGCGGCCGCGCTGCTCTCTGCGCTGCTGCTCGGCGGCGCCGCGCTGACGGCGCGCTGGCGCGACCGCAGTCGCCTGCCGCCGCCGCGCCGCGCGTGGGAGAAGGCGCTGCGCCTGCTGGCCCGCCACGGCATCGCGCCGCAGACCGGCGAGTGCCCGAGCCGCTTCGCCGCGCGCGCCGGCGCCTTGCGGCCGGCCTGGGCCGGCGCCCTGGAAAACCTGGCGCGCGCCTACACCGACTGGCGCTACGCCGCCGCTCGCGCCGACGCGCCGGCGCGCGTGACCGCGGCCGCGCGCCGCCTGCGCAACCTCGTCCTCGCCGGCGTCGACGACCGCCGGCCTGCCGCCTGAAAGGAACCCCCCTCCATGCTCCGCGCCCTGCTCGCCGCCCTGTGCCTTCTGCTCGCCGCGCCAGCCCACGCCGCCGTCAACGGCAACGCGGTCATCGACACCATCCTCGAACGCGGCGGCGCCGCCGTGCGCGCCTACGACCCGGCGCAGCCGCTCGCCGCCGCCACCGAGTTCTCGGCGCTCTACTTCGACGTGTTCGAGGCCTCCGGCATGGAGCTGGACCTGGGCATGAAGGATTCCTCGCTGAAGACCGAGCTGGAGGTGCTGTTCGGCGCGCTCAACGGCAACGCCATGCGCGGCGCGCCGCGGCCCGAGCTGGAACGCGCCTGGACGGCGCTCTCCGCCCGGCTCGAAGACGCGCGCGCGCTTTACGCCGACGAGACCGCGATCACCGGCACGGGCGCCTTCTTCCAGTCGCTGCTGATCCTGCTGCGCGAGGGCGCCGAGGCCATGCTGGTGGTCGGCGCGCTGGCCGCCTACCTGCGCCGCGCCGGCGCCGCCGACCGCGTCTGGGTGATCTACGCCGGCGTCGGCGTCGCCATTCCGCTGTCGCTGCTCACCGGCTGGGCCATCGGCGGCGTGCTCGCCTCGACCGGCGCCTCGCTCGCTGTGGCCGAGGGCGTCACCATGCTGCTCGCCGCCGCCGTGCTGTTCTACGTGAGCTGCTGGATGTTCTCGAAGCGCGAGGCGCGGCGCTGGGAGCAGTGGGTGGCCGGCCAGGTGGACAAGGCGCTCGACGACGGTTCGCTGTTCGCGCTGGGCGCGGCCGCCTGCCTCGCGGTCTACCGCGAGGGCGCGGAGACGGTGCTCTTCTACCAGGCGCTGGCGGCCGCCGCACCCGGCCAGGGCGCGGCCATCGCCGCCGGCTGCGGCGCCGCCGCGGCGCTGCTCGTCGGCCTCTATTTCCTCATGCGCCGCGCCGCGCTGCGCCTGCCGTTCCGGCTGTTCTTCGGCGCCACCGCGGCGCTGCTCTACGCCATGTGCGTGGTCTTCGTCGGCCACGGCATCATCGAGCTGCAGGCCGCGGCCTGGGTGGGCAGCACCTGGCTGCCCGGCTTCCCGCACGTTTCCTGGCTGGGCGTGGCGCCGACGCGCGAAGGGCTGGCCGCGCAGGGCGCGCTCGCCGCGCTGCCGCTCGCCTGGTGGGCCCTGACGCGGACGCGCCGGCCGGCGACCCATGAGCCCGCCCGCTGAAGCCGCGGCGGCGCTCGCCATGCCGCCGGCACCGGCCTTCGCGGCGGCGGCGCAGCGGTGCACCGCCGGCGGCGCCTCGCTGGAACGGCAGGCGCGGCGGCGGATGATCCTGGCCATCGCCGCGGCCGGGCTGCTCGCGCTGTTTGCCAGCGCCGCCTTCTATCTCTTCGAACTGGAGCGCGCGACGCGCCAGCAGTCGGCGGCGCTGGCCCACTACCTGGGCCAGGCCGTGCTCGCCGCCGAGGCGCGCTGGGACGAACTGGGCCGCGAGAAGGCGCGCGCCGTGCTGCGTGCCGCCGATCCCGCCGAGGCGCTGGAAACCCTCGGCGGCCACTTCGTCGCCGCCGAACTGAGCGGCGCCGGCCCGGCGCGGCGCGGCTTCCGCAGCCGCGACGCCGCGCCGCCGGCCGCCGACCCGTGGCAGCACGACCCCACCCACGGCCGCTTCCTGCGCAACCTGCGCATCGACCTGGAAGACGGCCGCCGGCTCACGCTGCAGGCGCCGCTCGACCGACACTGGCTGGCCGCGCAGAGCCGGCCCGACCTGCGCCTGTTCCTGGCGACGACGACGGCGGCGGTCGCCACCTCGCTCGGCGACGCCGGCGCCGGCGAGGCGGCGGCGCTCGAACCGCTCGTCGCCGGCCTGGTGCAGCGCGGCGACAGCCTGTTCGTGCAGGCGCCGCTGCGCTGGGACAGCCGGCCGGACAGCCCGATCCTCGTCGCCCAGCAGCGCCTGAGCCTGATGTTCTCGCTCGGCGAGGTGGCGGCCTCGGGGCTGCTGTTCTGGGGCTTTCTCGCCGCCATGATCTGGGTCGCCGTCGGCGTCTGGCTGCACGACGCGCTGCGCCAGGTGCAGTTCCTCGCCTACCACGACCCGCTGACCGGCCTGATCAACCGCGCCGCGCTGCTCGTCGGCCTCACGCACATGCTCGCGGAAAGCCGCCGAAACGGCGATTTCCTGGCGCTGCTCTACCTCGACCTCGATCGCTTCAAGACCATCAACGACTCGCTCGGCCACGCCGCCGGCGACCACGTGCTGGTCGAGACCGCGCAGCGGCTCAGCGCCTGCGTGCGCGACACGGACTTCGTCGCCCGCCTGGGCGGCGACGAGTTCGTCGTCGTGCTCGGCGGGCTGCAGCAGCCGCAGGACGCGGTGCCCGTCGCGCGCAAGGCGATCCGGGCGCTGGCCGGGCCGATCACCTTCCACGGCCGCGAGCTGCATACCAGCAGCGCCGTCGGCATCGCCGTCTTTCCCACCGACACCGCCGACCGCGACACCCTGCTCAAGCACGCGGACAGCGCCATGTACGCGGCCAAGCAGGCGGGGCGGGGCGTCTTCCGCTACTACGACAGCGGCCTCGGCGCCCAGGCCGACCAGCGCCTGCTGCTCGAAGAGCGCCTGCGCCGGGCCGTGGCCGAGCGGCGCTTCGTCCTGCACTACCAGCCCATCGTCGCCTGCCGCCCGGCCGCGGCCCTGGTCGGCTTCGAGGCGCTGCTGCGCTGGCCCGACGGCGCGTCGGAGGGCATGACGCCGGAACGCATCGTCCCGGTGGCCGAGGAAACCGGCCTCATCGTGCCGCTCGGCGACTGGGTACTGGCAACCGCCTGCGCGCAGATGCAGGCCTGGCGCGCAGCCGCACCGGAGCGCTGCGGCGCGCTGACCATGGCCGTGAACGTCTCGCTGAAGCAGCTTCTCTCGGACGATTTTCCCGGCCGGCTGGCGGCCATCCTCGCCCGCACCGGGCTGCCGCCCGAGCGCCTCGAACTGGAGATCACCGAAAGCCTCTACGCCGAACGCTACGGCAGCGTGCCCGGCATCCTCGCGCAACTGCGCGCGCTCGGCGCGCACCTGTCGATCGACGACTTCGGCACCGGCTATTCGGCGCTGGCCAGCCTGACGCGGCTGCCGGTCGACCGCCTGAAGATCGACCGCAGCTTCGTGCGCCGCATCGCCGACTGCCCGGACGAGCTGGCGCTGGCCCGCACCATCGTCGCCATCGGCCGGCAACTGGGCATCGAGGTGGTCGCCGAGGGCGTCGAGAACGCCGAGCAGATGGCGCTGCTCGCCGGCGCCGGCTGCGAGCTGATGCAGGGCTGGCTGTTCGGCCGCGCCCTGCCGGACGATCAGGTTCTGGGCTGGATGGAGGCGTTTTCCCGGCGGGGCGCCGACGCCGCGCGCGGGCGGTGAATCCGGCGCTGCAGGGGGGCGGCGCTTCAGGGCAGTTCGCGCACGCGCAGGAAGCGCGGAAAGCGCGGCAGGCCGTGCGGCGTCAGTTCGCGGTAGCGGTAGGTGACCAGGCTGCCGACGGCCGGCGGTTTGCGGCGCAGCGCATCGGTGAGACCGCTGCCCAGGCGGAAGCGCCGGCCATCGGCGGTCTCCACCAGCAGCGAGCCGGTCAGGCCGTGCAGGCGGCCCTTGCCGGGCAGATGGGCGAGCACGCGCGCCTCGTCGTCGAGCCAGGGCACGAGCTTCAGCAGCGCGGCGCTGCGCCCCGGCGTCCAGCGGGCGTCGGCGCGATGCAGCATCAGCCCTTCGCCGCCGCCGCGCAGCACGTCGTCGAAGCGCCGCCGCAGCTCGGCACGGTCGGCGACGCGCGTCTGCGCCACGGCCTGCAGCCAGGGCACGCCGGCCGCGGCCGCCAGCCGGCGCATGCGCTCGACGCGGCCGCTGAAATCCTCCGGCGCGCCGGGCAGGTCGAAGAGCATGTAGCGCACCGCGCGCCAGGCCTCGTCCTCCGGGGCGTTGCGGCGCACGAGCGCGGCCAGCCGGTCGAAGCTGCGCCGCCCCATCCACAGCTCGCCGTCGAGCGCCACGGGCGGCAGCGCGGCAAGGAACCACGCCGGCGCGGCGACGACGGCGCCGCTGCGCAGGCGCAGGCGTTTTCCGTCCCACGTCGCGCGCACGCCGTCGAGCTTTTCGCTGACCCACCAGACGGCGGGGTCGATGGCCGCCATGTCCGACGCCGCCAGCCGTTCGGCCAGCATGAGCGCGGGCGGCGCCGGGACGGCGTCGGATGCGCTGGCTATCGGCGCAGGCAGGAGCAGGGCAAGTGCGAGCAGCGGGAAAACGGGGATGCGCATCATCGTCGCCTCTTTGAATGCTGAGCGAATAAATGATATATGCATTTCAATGGGCAAAAAAAAGGCCGGTTGCCCGGCCTTCTTCGATTCCGTCTCAGGCGCGCGCTCAGGCGGCCAGGAGATCGTGCAGACGCTCAGCGGTCGACGCCTGGACCTCCACGGGGGCAAAGAGTCCCGCCGGATACAGGTAGTCCTCGCCCGAATCGTCGATCACCCTCACCATTCCGCGCGAGTCCTCCGGCTCGATGGCTTCGTACAGACGCCCGAGCGTGAGGTCGCCCGTGGAGAAATCGCCATACCCCTCGCGGGAAATGCATACCAGAAATCTCATAGCCATCTCTTTATTTTCAGTCGTTCCAGTGTAGCCAATACCCCTGATGGTCACTAGTACGCCCGGAGGATGCCCGCCGGGGACCGCTCCACCGTCTGTCGGCTACCCGACAGACGCTGCGCGCCGGGGCGGCTATTCTGGAAAGGAACGCACCGGAGGAGGCCCGGCTCATGGACACCAGCGACGTCCTCATCGTCGGCGGCGGCATCGCCGGCATCTGCGCGGCCATCGAGGCGCTCGGCGCCGGTCGCCGCGTCGCCCTGCTCGACCGCGATACGCCGGAAAACTTCGGCGGACTGGCCAAGGAAAGCTTCGGCGGCATGTTCCTCGTCGACACGCCGGAGCAGCGGCGGCAGGGCTTCGCCGACAGCCCCGATCTGGCGCTCGCCGACTGGCTCGCCTTCGGCGGCTTCGGCGAGCCGACGCACGACGAGCGCTGGCCGCGCGCCTGGGCCGAAGCCTACGTGCACCGCTGCCGCGACGAGGTCGGCGGCTGGCTGCGCGCCGGCGGCATCCGCTACTTCCCGGTGCCGAACTGGGTCGAACGCGGGCTCGACGCGCGCGGCAACAGCGTGCCGCGCTTCCATCTGGTGTGGGGCACCGGCCACGTGCTCGCGCTGAACCTGATCGACCGCCTGCGCACGCACCCGAACCGCGACCGGCTGACGCTGCACTTCGGCCAGCGCGTCGAGCGCCTGCTCGCGCGCGGCGGCCGCGTCGTCGGCGTCGCCGGCGTCGGTGAGAGCGACGGCGTGCCGTTCGAACGCGCGGCCGGCGCCGTCATCGTCGCCGCCGGCGGCATCAACGGCGACATCGGGCGCGTATGCCGGCACTGGCACGCCGACTGGGGCCGGCCGCCGGCGACGATCCTCAACGGCTCGCACCGCCATGCCGACGGCCGCCTGCACGACGCCGTCGCCGACCTCGGCGGCAGCGTCACCCATCTCGACCGCATGTGGAACTACGCCGCCGGCGTGCACCATCCGCGGCCGAGGAAGCCGGGCCACGGTCTGTCGCTGGTGCCGCCGCGCTCGGCGCTGTGGCTGAACGCGCGCGGCGAGCGCATCGGCCCACGGCCGCTGATCACCGGCTTCGACACGCGCGACCTGGTGACGCAGGTCTGCCGGCAGGCGGGCGGCCATTCGTGGCAGTTGATGAACCGCCGCATCGCGCTGAAGGAACTGGCCGTCTCCGGCGCCGAATTCAATCCGTCGATCCGCGAGCGGCGCCTGCTCGCCTTCCTGCGCGACCTCTTCTTCGGCAACCGCTGGCTCTACCGGCAGATGGTCGGGCCGTGCGCGGACTTCGTCGTCGCCGACACGCTGCCCGAGCTGGTCGCGCGCATGAACGCGCTGAACGGCGACGACGCCGTCGACCTCGCCGCCGTGCGCGCGGCCGCCGAAGCCTACGACGTGGCCATCGACCGCGGCCAGCCCTTCGCCGACGAGCAGTTGCAGCGCATCGCGCTGCTCCGGCAGTGGAAGGGCGATCGCATCCGTACCTGCAAGTTCCAGAAGATCCTCGACCCGCGGGCCGGGCCACTGATCGCCGTGCGCGAGTTCGTCATCAGCCGCAAGAGCCTCGGCGGCATCCGCACCGACCTCGCCGGCCGCGTGCTCGACGCCACCGACCGGCCGATCCCCGGCCTCTACGCCGCCGGCGAGGCGGCCGGCTTCGGCGGCGGCGGCATGCACGGCCTGCGCGCGCTCGAAGGCACCTTCCTCGGCGGCTGCGTGCTCGGCGGCCGCATCGCCGGGCAGGACGCGGCGAAGAACACCTAAGGAGACCACGCGATGAAAAAGACCGGCGCCTGGCTGGCCGTATACGCCCTGGAGCAACTCGGCATCCGCTACACCTTCGGCATCCCCGGCGTGCACAACACCGAGCTCTACGACGAGTTGAACAATTCGGCGCAGATCACGCCGATCCTCGTCACGCACGAGGGCGGCGGCGCCTTCATGGCCGACGCGGTGAGCCGCACGTCCGACCACACCGGCACGCTGGTCATCGTGCCGGCTGCCGGCGCCACGCACGCGGCGAGCGGCATCGGCGAAGCCTTCCTCGACGGCATCCCGATGCTGATCCTCTGCGGCGGCATCCGCAGCGACCTCGACAAGCGCTACCAACTGCACGAGATCGACCAGCACGCCTTTCTCCGGCCGCTGACCAAGGCCACCTTCAAGATCGAGCGCCACGCCGACGTCGTGCCGACGCTCTACGCGGCGCACCGCATCGCCAACGAGGGCGAGCCGGGGCCGGTGTTCGTCGAGATTCCGGTGAACCTGCAGCTCTTCCCCGGCGAGGTCGACGCGCTGCCCTCGCCGCCCGCGCTCGCGGTGCCGGCGCCGCCCGAGCCGACGGCGATCCGCCGCGCCGCCGGACTGCTGCTGGCGGCCAAGCGCCCCGGCCTCTTCGTCGGCTGGGGCGCGCGCAAGGCCGAGGCGAGAACGCGCGCCGTCGCCGAGTTCCTGCAGGCGCCGGTGGCGACGACGCTGCAGGGGCTCTCCTCCTTCTCCGCCGCGCACCCGCTGCACGCCGGCTTCGGCTTCGGACCGGCGGCCGTGCCGGCGGCGAGGAACGCCTTCGCCGGCTGCGACGCGCTGCTCGCCGTCGGCACCCGCTTCGGCGAGATCGCCACCGGCAGCTTCGGCGTCACGGTGCCGGCGAACCTGGTCCACGTCGACATCAACCCGGCGGTGTTCGACGCCAACTACCCGGCCGCCGTGCGCATCGAAGGCGACGCGACGGCCGCGCTCGACGCGCTGCTCGCCGAGCTGCGCACGATGGCCGTACAGCGTCCGGCGAACGCCGCGCTGCACGACGCGCTGCGCCGCGACAAGGCGGCCTACCGCGACGCGTGGCTGCGCCACGACGGCAAGGGCCGCGTCAATCCGGCGCGCTTCTTCGACGCGCTGCGCGCGGCCGTGCCGGACGATGCGATCACCGTCGTCGACGACGGCAACCACACCTATCTCACGGCCGAGCTGTTCCCGATCCGCCGGCCGGATTCGGCGATCCTGCCGACCGACTTCAACGCCATGGGCTACGCCGTGCCGGCGTCCATCGGCGCGAAGCTCGCCAACCCGCAGCGCGAGGTCTTCGCCATCGTCGGCGACGGCGCCTTCATGATGACCTGCATGGAGCTCGCCACCGCCGCGCGGCTCGGCCTCGGCCTGGTCTGCTACGTGTTCCACGACGGCGAGCTGTCGCAGATCGCGCAGGCGCAGGAGATTCCCTACAAGCGCAAGCCGTGCACCGCGCTCGGCGCGCTCGACTGCGAGGGCGTGGCCCGCGCCGTCGGCGCCGCCTTCGTCGCCGTCGGCAGCGACGGCGAAATCGACGCCGGCATCGCCGCCGCGCGCGCCGAGGCGGCGCAGGGGCGGCCGGTGATCGTCGACGTCGCCATCGACTATTCCAAGCGCACGGCCTTCACGCAGGGCGCGGTGAAGACCAACTTCCGGCGCTTCCCGCTGGCGCAGCGGCTGCGCATGGTCGCCCGCGCCGTGACGCGGCGGATCGGCGGATGAACGACGCGGCCGGCTTCGGCCATAATCTCCCCACGACAAACGCGGAGGAGACCATGGACGAATCCGTCGAAGCCTGCCGCGAGCGCGTGGCGAACGGCCGCTGGTTCGCACGCGTCTCGCCCGGGCTGCAGGACTTCCTGCTCGGCGCCGCGCGCCTGCGCCGGCTTACCGCCGGCGAGCGCCTGTTCGCCCGCGGCGACGCCGCCGACGGCCTCTACTGCGTGGTCGAGGGCGCGCTGCGCGTGAGCGGCACCGCCGCGTCGGGCAAGGAGGCGCTGCTGCTCTACCTGGAGCCGCCCAACTGGTTCGGCGAGATCGCCATCTTCGACGGCGGCCCGCGCACGCACGACGCCTGGGCCGCCGACGCCTGCACCGTGCTGCACGTGCCGCAGGCGGCGCTCTACGCGCTGCTCGACGCGCAGCCCCGCTACTGGCGCGAACTGGCGCTGTTGCTCGCCGACAAGCTGCGCCTGACCTTCGTCGCGCTCGAAGCCATGGCGCTGATGCCGGCGCCGGAGCGGCTCAGGCAGCGGCTGGCGATGATCATTGATGGCTACGGCGCCGGCCGCCCCGGCGCGCCGGCGCCGCTGATCCGCATTCCGCAGGAAGAACTGGCGCAGATGGTGGCGCTGTCGCGGCAGACGACCAACCAGATCCTCAAGGAGCTGGAGGCGCAGGGCGTGCTGCGCCTGCGCCGCGGCGGCATCGAGGTGCTCGACGCGGCGGCGCTGTACGGCGCACGACCGGGAGGCGAAGCATGACCGCCGCCGAAGACGAACGGCAGCGCCTGCGCACCCTCTTCGACGGCCAGCGCGAGACTGCGCTGCGCTGGCGCGAATCGACGGCGGCCGAGCGCATCGCGCGCATCGTCCGCTTGCGCGACGCGATGCTGGCGCACCGCGAGGACTTCCACGCCGCGTTCATGGCCGACTACCGCAAGCCGGCGGCCGAGGTCGAGGTGTCCGAATTCCTGCCGGTGATGGACGAGGCGCGGCACGCCATCGGGCGCATCAAGCGCTGGATGAAGCCGCGCCGCGTCCGGCCGACATTGACGATGCTCGGCACCTCCGGCCGCGTGCTGTACCAGCCGCGCGGCCGCGTGCTCATCGTGGCGCCGTGGAACTACCCGCTGAGCCTGTGCTTCGGCCCGCTCGTCTCGGCGCTGGCGGCGGGCAACGCGGCGATCGTCAAGCCGTCGGAGATGACGCCGCGCGTTTCCGCGCTGATGGCGAAGATCGTCGGCGAGACCTTTGCCGAATCCGAGGTGGCGCTGGTCGAGGGCGACGCGGACACGGCGCGCGCCCTGCTCGAACTGCCGTTCGACCACGTCTTCTTCACCGGCTCGCCGGCCGTCGGCCGCCTCGTCATGGCCGCCGCCGCGACGCACCTGAGCAGCGTCACGCTGGAACTCGGCGGCAAGTCGCCGACCGTCGTCGGCGCCAGCGCCGACCTCCGGCTCGCCGCCGAGACGCTGATGTGGGGGAAATGCCTCAACGCCGGGCAGACCTGCATCGCGCCGGACTACGCCTACGTGCACGACTCGGTCAAGGACGCCTTCGTCGCCGAGTGCCGCCGCGTGCTGGCGGCGCGCTACGGCGCCGACGCGGCGGCCCGGGCGCAGAGCCCGGACCTCGCGCGCATCGTCAACCGGCGCCACGCGCAGCGCATCGCCGACCTCCTCGCCGACGCCGTCGCGCGCGGCGCGCGCGTGCTCGCCGGCGGCGACACGGACGTCGACCGATGCTACGTCGCGCCGACGCTGCTCGACGACGTGCCCGCCGACGCGCGGATCATGGAGGAAGAAATCTTCGGGCCGCTGCTGCCGATCGTCGGCTATTCGTCGCCGGACGCGGTCATCGACGACATCAACGCCCGGCCGAAACCGCTCGCGCTCTACGTCTGGAGCCGCGACCGCGCGGAGATCGACCGGCTGCTGGCGCGCACCAGTTCCGGCGGCGCCTGCGTCAACCACTGCGTGGCGCACTTCGCGCACGGCAACCTGCCCTTCGGCGGCGTCAACCATTCCGGCATCGGCAGCGCGCACGGGCATCACGGCTTCCTGGCGTTCTCGCACGAGCGCGCGCTGCTGCGCTCCTCGCCGCTGATGCCGGTGAAGCTGTTCTACCCACCCTACACCGAAACCCGCCGGCGCATCGTCCGCGCCGTGGTCGACCTGCTGAAGCTGCCGATGCCGTAGCTCCGGGCGAGTCGCCCAATCAATGCCCGGATTGCGCGGCCGAACGCTCGGCTTCGACCCGGCGGGCCAGGGCAACGGCGTCCCGGAGGTTCATGCGCAACATGGCCTGCCCGCCAACGTATCCGGCAAGCGCATCCGTTGCGCGCCGTTCGATCTCATCGGCCGTCGTCAGGCCGAGGCGAACCAATGCAGCAATATCCTCCCTGTCGTTGTCGGCAAGGCGGGCAATCTTGCTCACGGCAAGATCGACGGGGGAAAGCACATGGACCCGGAGCTGCTCCACGCCCAGGTCCACCGGGATGGCGTCATCCAGATAGTCCTCGTGCATCAGTGCAAAGGTCGAGTTGTAGTTGGTGTCGAGATAAACGACCTGCGGGGTACCATCTTCCAGTGTGACCTCGACCATCAGATCGTTCGGAAGATGGACACGACCACTGAATTCGGCATCCACGTCGGTCGTGACGCGATTCGCCGTATAGAGATGGACAGCCATCCCGCCGGCCAGGTACACATTCACGGGACTGCGCAACGACAAACGATCCTCAAGTCGCCTGAACAACTCTCGCAGACCATTGGCCAGCGCGGTACGGGTATGGAACGCCTGACTCGCCGGCATGGTTTCAATGCCCATGGAGCCGGCGACTCAGCATGTCCCGCAAGCGGGGCAGGCTCGAAACCCAGCCATTCTGGACAACCTCGACCGGAGCCAGTCTTTCGTCAGGATGTCTGGCGAAATACTGCTCGCTCGCCTGCATCAGGCTCTTGGACTCGCAAGGAAATCGGGACTGGACGACCATCGCGGCCAGCCGGAATACATTGGCCTCACGCTGATTCCGGGCGGGCTGCGCAATTTCCCGTGCGACGGCAGCACACCGGGCAAGCAGCGCCGACTCGGCATCACGGGCAGTCATGGCTTACGCCTCCGATCACGACAGGCAATTGCGGTTTTCGATGTCGTTACTGTGCCCTAGGCGGTTGCAAGAGTCAGGTGCCCGACCGGCTCGGATGCCGGCCGCACCTTGATCTCGATGTCGTAGCCGAGGCGATTCAGGCAGTCCATCAGCTTGCGTTCGGACAGGTTGGTGAAGTCGCCACGCATCATGCCCGACACCTTCGGTTGCGGAATGCCCATGCGCTTGGCCGCAGCCTGTTGCGTCAGCCCAAGCGCACGCATCGCCTTCCTGATCTCGACCGCCAGGCCGGTCTTGATCTTCAGTTTCTCGGCGTCGGCAAGCCCAAGGTCGACGAAGACGTTGCCCGAGCTGCGTTGAACCTCGACGCCTTCAATGATCCGTTTTTTCACTTCGTAGCTCCTGTGCCAATGCCTCGGCCACTTTCAGCCGGGCGCGGATGATGTCCATGTCTGCCTTCGGCGTGGCGATTCCGCTCTTGCTCTTTTTTTGGAAGCAATGCAGGACGAATACCGCTTCCGCAAATTTCACCGTGTAGACCGCTCAATACGTGCCGCCGGCATCGTCTTCGACGACCTCCAGCACGCCGGCGCCGCCGAAGCCCTTGAGCACCTTCGCCGCGTCATCCTGGTCACCCAGTTGCGCCAGCGACAGTGCGTAACCGAAACGTCGGCGCACGTCGGGCGGCAGCGCCATCAGATCCTTGTAGCTGCTCGCGATCCATTCGAGCGGTTTTTCCTTGTCGGCCATGCGTGCAATTTATACCCGTTCAGGTAAAGTCACAAGCGCGGCAGGCTCACGGCAGGCGTCGCCAAATCAGTCCTGCGACCGAGCTCTGGCCACGCGACATGGACCATGTGATGCCCTACGGCGCACGAAACGCCCGGCGTTCCTGCCGGGCGTCCGTCGCGCGCAGCGGTCTCAGGCCGCCTTCGCCGCGGCGTCGACGAAGGCCCGTTCGCCGAGGCGATCGACGCCGGAGAGCAGCGCCCTGATCGAGGCGGTGACGATGTTGGCGTCGATGCCGACGCCGTAGCGTTCGTCGTTGCCGCTGCCGGCCGGAGTCAGTTCGACGAAGGCGCAGGCCTGCGCGTTGCCGCCGTCCTCGCTCGGCGCGATCGAACGCTCCTCGTAGCTGCGCACGGCGACGTCGATGCCGACGTTGCGCAGCGCGTGCACCGCCGCGTCGATCGGGCCGTTGCCCTCGCCGACGAGTAGGTGGCGGTTGCCGCCGATCTCGACGACGAGACGGATGCCCTGGGCCGCACCGTGCTCGAAGAGGTGGTGCTCGACGTAGCGCACCGGCTCGGCGCGGTCGAGATAGGTAGCGCGGAACAGATCCCAGATCGCCGTCGCCGACATCTCGCCGCCGGTCGCGTCGGTGACCTGCTGCACCTCGCGCGAGAACTCCACCTGCAGGCGGCGCGGCATGACGATGCCGTACTCGGCTTCGAGCAGGTAGGCGACGCCACCCTTGCCCGACTGGCTGTTCACGCGGATCACCGAGTCGTAGCTGCGGCCGAGGTCGGCCGGGTCGATCGGGAGATAGGGCACGTTCCAGCGGCTCGTTTCGCCGGCCGCCGCCTTTTGAGCGGCGAATCCCTTCTTGATGGCGTCCTGGTGGGAGCCGGAGAAGGCGGTGAACACGAGATCCCCCACGTAGGGGTGGCGCGGGTGGATGGGCAACTGGTTGCAGTATTCGACGGTGCGCGCGACGGCGTTGATGTCCGAGAAATCGAGCCCCGGCGCCACGCCCTGGGTGTACATGTTGAGCGCGAGCGTGACGATGTCCACGTTGCCGGTGCGCTCGCCGTTGCCGAACAGGCAGCCCTCGACGCGGTCGGCACCGGCCATGAGCCCGAGCTCGGCGGCGGCGACGCCGGTGCCGCGGTCGTTGTGCGGGTGCAGCGAAAGGACGACGCCGTCGCGCCGCGCGAGCTTGCGGTGCATCCACTCGACCTGGTCGGCATAGACGTTGGGCGTGGCCACCTCGACCGTCGCCGGCAGGTTGAGGATGACCTTGTTCTCCGGCGTCGCGCCCCATTCGGCGGTGACCGCGTCGCAGATCTCCTTGGCGAAGTCGAGTTCGGTGGCGGAGAAGGTCTCCGGGCTGTACTGCAACACGATCTCGGTGCCGGATTCGGCCTTGAGCTCGGCGGCGAGCGTCTTGATGAGGCGCACCGCCGACACCGCGAGCGCGACGACTTCCGCCTTCTCCATGCCGAACACCACCTCGCGGAAGGTCGGCGAGGTGGCGTTGTATACATGGACGATAGCTCGGCGCGCGCCGCGCACCGATTTCACGGTGCGGCGGATGAGGTCCTCGCGCGCCTGGGTGAGCACCTCGATGGTCACGTCCTCCGGCACGTGGCCGCCGTCGACGAGCTGGCGCACGAAGTCGTAGTCGGTCTGCGAAGCGGACGGGAAGCCGACCTCGATCTCCTTGAAGCCGATGGCGCAGACGGCGCGGAACATGCGCATCTTGCGCTCGACGTTCATCGGCTCGAACAGCGCCTGGTTGCCGTCGCGCAGGTCGGTGCTCATCCAGATCGGCGCCTTGTCGATGACCGCGTTCGGCCACCGGCGGTCGGCGAGCGGGATGGTCGGGAAGGGGCGGTACTTGGCGGAAGGATCTTTCAGCATGGCGGGCTCCTGTGGGGCGCTGCGGCAGTTGTAGACAGGCACCATGGTACGCAAAAGGCCGCGGCAGGTGCTTGCGTTATCGACCCATGAAAACGCGACTTTTGGAACTATCTGCCAACAAATAAAAATAACTGGCAAAATCAAGCCAACGAACCGCCAAATGGAAGGCACATCATGGAATTAGACCGCCTCGACCGCCGCATCCTCGCCGAACTGCAACGCGACGGCCGCATCAGCAACCAGGAGCTGGCCGAGCGCATCGGCCTCTCGCCCTCGCCCTGCCTGCGCCGCGTGCGCGCGCTCGAAGAGGCCGGGCTGATCGCCGGCTACCGCGCCGTCGTCGACGCCCGCGCGCTCGGCCTGTCGCTGATGGCGCTGATCCACATCTCGATGGACCAGCACACGCCGGAGCGCTTCGCCGCCTTCGAGGCCGCGGTCTCGGCGATCCCCGAGGTCATGGAGTGCCTGCTCATCACCGGCCAGTCCGCGGACTACCAGCTCAAGGTCGTGGTCCGCGACATGGACGCCTATCAGGAACTGCTGCTCAACCGCATCACGCGCATCCAGGGCGTCACCGGCGTGCATTCGAGCTTCGTCCTGCGCCGCGTGGTCGATCGCGACGCGCTGCCGGTGGAGGAGACGTGAGGAGGGGAAGCGCGTCAGGCGGCTGTCGAGCCGCCTCCACAATAGGCGAAAGCAATCAACAAACAATTCCCCATAGGAGAAAATTCTCCAAGAATGGCTAAAGTTTCCCAATAATCGGCCGATGGATAGACTGTAATGATGTATTAGCAATTTAACTACCCGGCGATTTCGCCGGAAGTTCGGCCAGAACAAAAGTACTGAGAGGCTCTCAGTCACTGGGGATTAAGCAGGGTCAGCGCCGCCACGGTGCAAAAAAAACGAGGAAAGGAAGACACCATGTCGATCATTAGCGGAATGGACGCTACGCAGATTGCTGCGCTGACCACGGACCAGATCAAGAACCTGAAGCAGGCCGACTTCAGGGCCATGAAGACCGACCAGATCGGCGCCCTTTCCTCGGCACAGATCAAAGCGATCGAGACGGAAGACTTTGTTGTACTGAGCGCAAATCAGATCGCCGCCTTCGATGCCAGCAAGTTTGCCGACGGCGTCCTCACCTACATCGACAAGGTGACGCTGAGCCAGGTCAAGGGACTGACCACGGCGCAGGTAGCGGCGCTGGGAACGAAGGCGATTCAGGATCTGACCTCCGATCAGGTCAAGTCGCTTAACAATGCGCAGCTTGGCGCGATGACAAGCACACAGATTGCCGCCATCGAAACCAATGATCTGGTGGCCATGACCGCCGCGCAGATCAAGGGCTTCTCCACCGACAACATCGCCGCACTCTCCACCACGCAGGTCGAGAAGCTCACCAACACCCAACTGGCCGCCCTCTCCACCGATCAGGTCAAGGCCATCGAGACCGCCGACCTCGCCAAGCTCTCCAGCAGCCAGTTCGGCGCACTCACCGCCAACCAGATCAAGGCGCTCACCACCACGCAGATCGACAAGCTCGGCACCGATCAGATCGCCGGCCTGAAGGCGCCCCAGATCGCCGCCCTCACCACCGATCAGATCAGCAAGCTCTCCACGGCCAATATCGCCGCCTTCGACAGCGTACAGATCAAGTCTCTGACCGCCGCACAGCTCGGCCAGATGACCTCCGCCCAGATCGCCGCCATCGAAACCGAGGATCTCGTGGCCATGACCGCCGCGCAGATCAAGGGCTTCTCCACCGACAACATCGCCGCACTCTCCACCACGCAGGTCGAGAAGCTCACCAACACCCAACTGGCCGCCCTCTCCACCGATCAGGTCAAGGCCATCGAGACCGCCGACCTCGCCAAGCTCTCCAGCAGCCAGTTCGGCGCACTCACCGCCAACCAGATCAAGGCGCTCACCACCACGCAGATCGACAAGCTCGGCACCGATCAGATCGCCGGCCTGAAGGCGCCCCAGATCGCCGCCCTCACCACCGATCAGATCAGCAAGCTCTCCACGGCCAATATCGCCGCCTTCGACAGCGTACAGATCAAGTCTCTGAC
>JACFMQ010000002.1:145352-595299 GCA_019455325.1 Rhodocyclaceae bacterium
AGCTCTCCACGGCCAATATCGCCGCCTTCGACAGCGTACAGATCAAGTCTCTGACTGCCGCACAGCTCGGCCAGATGACTTCCGCCCAGATCGCCGCCATCGAAACCGCCGATCTCGTGGCCATGACCGCCGCGCAGATCAAGGGCTTCTCCACCGCCAGCATCGTCGCGCTCACCACCGAGCAGGCTGCGGTGCTGCAATACGCGCAGATCGCCGCCCTCACCACCGAGCAGGTCAAGGCCATCGAAACCGCCGATCTGGCGGCACTGAATACGGCCAGCATCGGCGGACTGAGCGCTGCGCAGATCAAGGCGCTGACCAGCGACCAGGTAACGAACCTCGCCTCCGACCAGTTCAAGCTCCTGAGCGCCACCCAGGTGGCCGCCCTTTCGTCCGATCAGGTCGCCAAGCTCTCGACCACCAACATCGAGGCGCTGACCACCGCGCAGGTGAAGGCGCTGACCAGCGAACAGGTCAGCGCACTCACCTCCAGTCAGGTGAAGGCGCTGGAAACCGACGATCTGGTGGTCTTCTCTGCCACCCAGATCAAGGCGCTCGGCACCGATCAGATCAAGACCGGTTTGACCTCCGATCAATTCAAGACGCTCAGCGCAATGCAGATCAGCAGCCTGCTCACGAGCCAGATCGAGGTGTTGACCACGAATCAGATCAACGCCATGACAAGCACTCAGGTCGCGGCACTGACTCCGGATCAGGTCGGCGCCATGAACACCGATCAGATCGCTGCACTCCCCATCTGATCGCACACAGGCTGACGCCCGTCCGCCGCACTGCCACGCCGCCCAATACCCCCCGAACTCCGGGGGTATTGGGCGCGTTACCTTCAGCTCAGTAAATTTGCTTCAGGGAACCGGTCTTGAGCGAAAACAACAACGTCGATTACCCCGGCATCGTCAATCTGATCTGGCACCGCCAGCTCGATTTTTCGCAACTGCTGAACTACGCCAGCCAGCTCGAAGGCGTTGGCCTGAACGGGCTGGTGGCGGTGCTCTACCAGACCTGGCTCAAGCGCAACGACACGCCCTACACGCCGTTTGCCTGGTTCAACCTCGGCGCGCTGCTGTTCAGCGAGGGCGACACCGAGGGAGCTGGCGAAGCCTACGAAAAGGCGCTCGAACGCCTGCCCGGTTTCGTTCAGCCGCGCTTCAACCTCGGCCTGGTGCGCGAGCGGCAAGGGCGCCTCGACGAAGCGGCGGAGCACTGGCGGCTGGTCGAGCAGCACGCCTCGGCGGAGAACCCGGACGAGCGCGCGGTGCTGCTCGCCGCGCTGAACAACCTCGGCCGGATGCAGGAACGCCGCAAGGAATACGGCGAGGCGCTGGCCGCGCTGGAACGCAGCCTCGCGCTCGATCCGACGCAGACGGACGTGCTGCATCACTGGATTTTCGTCCGCGCCAGACAGTGCCTGTGGCCGGTCTATAGCCCGCCAGCCGGCGTCGATCCCGAACTGATGCGCGCCTCGACCTCGGCGCTCGCCCTGCTCAGTCTCTCCGACGACCCCGAAAAACAACTGGCGACGGCGCGCCGCTACGCCGCGCGCAAGATTCCCGCCGACCTGCCCGCGCTGGCGCCGGCCAAGGGCTACGGCCACGAGCGCATCCGCATCGGCTACTGCTCGTCGGATTTTTGCCTGCACCCGGTGTCCATGCTCACCGTCGAGCTTTTTGAACTGCACGACCGGGAGAAATTCGAGATTTACGGCTTCTGCTGGTCGCCGGAGGACGGCTCGGCGCTGCGCCAGCGCGTGGTCAGCGCCTTCGACCATTACGTGAAGATCGGCGAGTTGAACGAGGAAGCCTCGGCCCGCCTGATCCGCGAGCACGAGATCGACATCCTGATCGACCTGCACGGCCAGACCTCCGGCGCGCGCATGAACATGCTGGCGATGCGGCCGGCGCCGATCCAGATCACCTACCTCGGCCTGCCGGCGACGACCGGCATACCGGGCATCGACTACGTGATCGCCGACCGCTTCCTGATCCCCGAGGAGTACGCCGGCTACTATTCGGAAAAACCGATCTACCTGCCCGACGTCTATCAGGCGAGCGACCGCAAGCGCCTGTGCGCGCCAGCGCCGACGCGCAAGGCCTGCGGCCTGCCGGCGAAGGGCTTCGTCTTCTGCTCGTTCAACAACAACTACAAATACACGTCCGAGGTGTTCACGGCCTGGATGAACATCCTGCGCCGCGTGCCCGGCAGCGTGCTCTGGCTGCTTTCCGACAACCCGTGGGCCGAAGTCAACCTGCGCCGCGAAGCGGAGGCGCGCGGCATCGACCCCGGCCGGCTGTTCTTCGCCGAGCGGGCGGCACCGGAAAACTATCTGGCGCGCTACGCGCTGCCCGGCCTCTTCCTCGACACCTTTCCCTTCAATGCCGGCACGACGGCGAACGACGCGCTGTGGATGGGTTTGCCGGTTCTCACCCTCTCCGGCCGCGCCTTCGCCTCGCGCATGGCCGGCGCGCTGCTGACGGCGGCCGCGCTGCCCGAGCTCATCACCTACGATCTCAAGGCCTACGAAGACAAGGCGGTGGAACTCGCCACCACGCGGGGCGCCTGCCTGCGCCTGCGCAAGCGGCTGGAGGCCGTGCGCGAAAACGGCGTGCTGTTCGACATGCCGCGGCTTGTGCGGAATCTGGAGAAGGAATTGCTTGGCCTGGCCGAAGGCTTGAAGGCTGAGGGAAGCAGGTAGCTGATGCGGAATCGGGCCAGATAGACCTAAAGTTTTCCCGTAATTGCCCGAAAAGATAGACAGGAATCGCGTATCGACGATTTTCAAGCCGACGATTTCGCCGAAAGCTCGGCCGCAACACAAGACACAAAACGTTCAGCCACGGGTAGTGGAGTCGGGTAGCGTCGCCACGGCGCAAATGAACAACAAAGGAAACCACCATGTCGCTCATCAGCGCGCTGTCACCCACGCAAATTTCGCAACTGACCACGAAGCAGATCGAGGATCTGGGTCAGGCCGACTTCAAGGCGCTGAACGCACAACAGATTGCCGCCCTCACCTCGGAACAGATCGCCGTCATCGAGACGAGGGATTTCGTCGTATTGAGCGCCACCCAGGTCGCCGCCTTCAATCCCACCGAGTTTGCCGACGGCGTTCTCACCTATATCGACAAGATGACGCTGAGCCAGGTCAAGGGGATGACCTCGGCGCAGATCAAGGCACTGGGAACGGAGGCAGTCCAGAGCCTGACCTCCGATCAGGTCAAGTCGCTGACCAACACGCAGATCGGCGCGCTCAGTTCTGACCAGGTTCAGGCGCTGGAAGACGACATCGGCGCAATGACCGCAACCCAGATCAAGGGTCTGACGACCAGCGGCATCGAGGCACTGACCACCGATCAGATCGGGAAACTCAGCAACGCCCAACTGGCCGCGCTCTCCATCGACCAGATCAAGGCCATGGAAACCGAGGATCTGGCCGAACTCAGCAGCAGCCAGATCGGCGCGCTGACCGCCGCGCAGATCAAGGCGCTGACCACCGATCAGGTGGAGAACCTCGGCTCCGACCAGATCGCCGGCCTGAAGGCCGCCCAGATCGCCGCCTTCACCACCACCCAGATCAAAGCCTTCTCCTCGGACAACATCGCTGCCCTCGACACCGCGCAGATCAAGTCCCTCACCGCCGCCCAGTTCGGCGTGATGAACTCCGAGCAGATCGCCGCCATCGAAACCGACGATCTGAAGCAGATCGCCGCCGCACAGATCAAGGCGTTCAGCAGCGACAACATCGCCGCGCTGACCTCCGATCAGGTCGCCAGCCTGACCAACGCCCAGTTGGCCGCGCTGACCACCGATCAGATCAAGGCCATGGAAACCGAGGATCTGGCCGAACTCAGCAGCAGCCAGATCGGCGCGCTGACCGCCGCGCAGATCAAGGCGCTGACCACCGATCAGGTGGAGAACCTCGGCTCCGACCAGATCGCCGGCCTCAAGGCCGTCCAGATCGCCGCCCTCTCCACCGACCAGGTCAAGGCGCTCACCACCGAACACATCGCCGCCTTCGATACCGCGCAGATCAAATCGCTCACCGCCGCCCAGTTCGGCGTGATGAACTCCGACCAGATCGCCGCCATCGAAACCGACGATCTGAAGCAGATCACCGCCGCGCAGATCAAGGGGCTGAACAGCGACAACATCATCGCGCTGACCTCCGATCAGGTCGCCAACCTGACCAACGCCCAGTTGATTGCGCTCACCACGGCCCAGATCAAGGCCATGGAAACCGAGGATCTGGCCGAACTCAGCAGCAGCCAGATCGGCGCGCTGACCGCCGCGCAGATCAAGGCGCTGACCACCGATCAGGTGGAGAACCTCGGCTCCGACCAGATCGCCGGCCTCAAGGCCGTCCAGATCGCCGCCCTCTCCACCGACCAGGTCAAGGCGCTCACCACCGAACACATCGCCGCCTTCGATACCGCGCAGATCAAATCGCTCACCGCCGCCCAGTTCGGCGTGATGAACTCCGACCAGATCGCCGCCATCGAAACCGACGATCTGAAGCAGATCACCGCCGCGCAGATCAAGGGGCTGAACAGCGACAACATCATCGCGCTGACCTCCGATCAGGTCGCCAACCTGACCAACGCCCAGTTGATTGCGCTCACCACGGCCCAGATCAAGGCCATGGAAACCGAGGATCTGGCCGAACTCAGCAGCAGCCAGATCGGCGCGCTGACCGCCGCGCAGATCAAGGCGCTGACCACCGATCAGGTGGAGAACCTCGGCTCCGACCAGATCGCCGGCCTCAAGGCCGTCCAGATCGCCGCCCTCTCCACCGACCAGGTCAAGGCGCTCACCACCGAACACATCGCCGCCTTCGATACCGCGCAGATCAAATCGCTCACCGCCGCCCAGTTCGGCGTGATGAACTCCGACCAGATCGCCGCCATCGAAACCGACGATCTGAAGCAGATCACCGCCGCGCAGATCAAGGGGCTGAACAGCGACAACATCATCGCGCTGACCTCCGATCAGGTCGCCAACCTGACCAACGCCCAGTTGATTGCGCTCACCACGGCCCAGATCAAGGCCATGGAAACCGAGGATCTGGCCGAACTCAGCAGCAGCCAGATCGGCGCGCTGACCGCCGCGCAGATCAAGGCGCTGACCACCGATCAGGTGGAGAACCTCGGCTCCGACCAGATCGCCGGACTGAAGGCCGCCCAGATCGCCGCCCTCTCCACCGACCAGATCAAGGCGCTCACCTCCGACAACATCGCCGCCCTCGATACCGCGCAGATCAAATCGCTCACTGCCGCCCAGTTCGGCGTGATGAATTCCGAGCAGATCGCCGCCATCGAAACCGACGATCTGAAGCAGATCACCGCCGTGCAGATCAAGGGGCTGAACAGCGACAACATCGCCGCGCTGACCTCCGATCAGGTCGCCAGCCTGACCAACACCCAGTTGGCCGCGCTGACCACCGATCAGATCAAGGCCATGGAAACCGAGGATCTGGCCGAACTCAGCAGCAGCCAGATCGGCGCGCTGACCGCCGCGCAGATCAAGGCGCTGACCACCGATCAGGTGGAGAACCTCGGCTCCGACCAGATCGCCGGACTGAAGGCCGCCCAGATCGCCGCCCTCTCCACCGACCAGATCAAGGCGCTCACCTCCGACAACATCGCCGCCCTCGATACCGCGCAGATCAAATCGCTCACCGCCGCCCAGTTCGGCGCGATGGACTCCGACCAGATCGCCGCCATCGAAACCGACGATCTGAAACAGATCACCGCCACACAGATCAAGGGGCTGAGCACCGGCAACATCGCCGCATTGACCACGGCGCAGGCGGCAGTGCTGCAATACGCGCAGATTGCCGCCCTGACCACGACGCAGGTCGCCGCCATCGAAACCGAGGATCTGGCCGCCCTGAGCACGGCCGGCATCAGCGGACTGAGCGCAGCGCAGATCAAGGCGCTGACCACCGATCAGGTGGAGAACCTCGCCTCCGACCAGTTCAAGCTCCTGAGCGCCACGCAGGTGGCGGCTCTCAAGGCCTCGCAAGTGGCCAAGCTCTCGACCGAAAACATCGAGGCGCTGACCACCGCGCAGATGAAGGCGCTGACCAGCGCACAGATCGGCGCGCTGACGTCCGATCAGGTGGCGGCGCTGGAAACTGCCGACCTGGCGGTGCTCAACGCCACCCAGATCAAGGGGCTGACCACTGACCAGATCAAGGATGGCCTGACCACCGATCAGTTCTCCTCCTTGAGCGCGACGCAGATCAGCAGCCTGCTCACCAACCAGATCCAGGCATTGAGCACGGATCACATCACGGCCATGTCGACGACCCAGGTGCGGGCGCTGACCGCCGCCCAGCTCGGGGCGCTGACCAGCGATCAGCTCCAGGCGCTCGATCTGTTCAACTCTCCCTGATCGCACGAGGGCCGACGCTTCCCCGTCCGCCGGATCGTCAAGCCGCCCAATGCACCCGAAGCTCGGGTACATTGGGCGTCGCGCCTTCGATTCAGTAGAATTGCTCCGAGAGACTTGAAGCAATAACGTCGACTACGCCTTCCCATTACGGAAAGCCGGGCAGTGAACAAGAAACCGATCTTCGTAACGAAACCCTATCTTCCGCCGCTGGAAGAATTCATCCCCTATCTCGAACAAATATGGGAAAGCGGGACGCTGACCAACGGCGGGCCGTTCCACCAGCAACTGGAAAGCGCGCTCTGCCACCACCTCGGCATCGAGCACATCGCGTTATTCACCAACGGCACGACCGCCCTGGTCACGGCGCTGCAATCGCTGCGCATTACCGGCGAGGTCATCACCACGCCGTATTCCTTCGTCGCCACGTCGCACTCCCTGCTGTGGAACGGCATCAGGCCCGTATTCGTCGACATCGACCCCGATTCGCTGAACATCGACCCGCGCAGGATCGAGGCCGCTATCACGCCCCAGACCACCGCGATACTGGCGGTTCATTGCTACGGGCATCCCTGCGACGTGGAGGCCATCCAGAAGATCGCCGACACCTATAACCTCAAGGTCATCTACGATGCCGCCCACGCATTCGGCGTTCGCTGTCACGGCAGCAGCGTTCTCGGGCACGGCGATCTGTCCGTCCTCAGTTTCCACGCGACCAAGGTATTCAACACTTTCGAGGGCGGCGCAATCGTCTGTCCCGATGCAAAAACAAAAACCCGAATCGACCACCTGAAGAATTTCGGCTTTGCCGGCGAAACAACCGTGGTCGCGCCGGGCATCAACGGCAAGATGAGCGAGTTCAACGCGGCCCTCGGCCTGCTGCAACTCAAGCACGTAGACAGGGCCATCGCGCGGCGCAGGAAAATCGACGCCGCGTACCGCGCGCATCTCCGCAACGTGGCGGGAATCCACTGCCTGCACGATACCGGCGAGGATGTCGCCAACTACGCCTACTTCCCCATTCTGGTCGGGCCGGGCTATCCCATCGGGCGCGACGCGCTGTACCAGCGGATGAAGGATTGCGGCATTCACCCACGGCGTTACTTCTACCCGCTGATCTCGGAATTTCCCATGTACCGCGGTCTACCGTCGGCGCAACGCGACAATTTGCCGGTAGCAACCGAGGTCGCCGGACAAGTGCTGTGCCTGCCGATTTACCCCGATCTGACCGATACGGAAATCGAACGGATCGTGGCCATCATCAAAGAAACCGTCGTCGATCCAACTCATCCGAACTTTTCCTGACACGGCAATGCAATGAGCTTTCCCAACCTTTTCATTTATGGCGCCGGCGGCTTTGGCAAGGAAATCCGGGACATTGCGACACGAGCCAACCGGCAAAACCGGTGCTGGCGCGAAATCTTCTTCATCGATGATTTCGCTCCCCCCGGGACCTTGCTTGGCGACACACAGGCGTTCCCCTTTACGACAGCATTGGAAAATTTCGGCGCTGCTGACATGGAGGTAGTCATCGCCCTGGGGGAACCCGCCCACCGCGAGACGCTACACACGAAACTGGCGCAATGCGGTGTCCGTCTGGCCCGGGTCATCGACCCGTCAGCCGTTGTCTCTCCCTACGCCAGCCTGGGAGACGGGGTCATACTGACCGCGTTCTGCATTGTCGCTGCGGATGCTAAAGTTGGTAATAATGTCGCTGTTAACGTTCAGGCCATCATCGGCCATGATGTCGTCGTGGGCGACCATTCGGTGATCTCGTCGATGGTCAATCTCGGCGGAGGAACCCGCGTGGGGTCTGCCACCTATATCGGCATGGGTTCGCAGGTCAAGGAACAACTGTGTATCGGTGATCGCAGCATCGTCGGCATGGGTTCCGTCGTCCATCACGATCTGGGAGACGATCTGATCGCGCTGGGCAATCCGGCGCGGGCAATGAGAAAAAACGAAACCCGCAGGGTTTTCAGCAAATCTTGAAAGGCACTCGCTCGATGAGCAATCAGGAAAAATACAGACAGGTCTTCATCGAATGCTTCGGCGTCGAGGCTGATGCCTTGGGCGACAACTTCACCTACCAGTGCGTTCCGGCCTGGGATTCGGTCGGCCACATGGGCATGATCGCGGCGCTCGAGGACAGCTTCGGGATCATGATGGAAACCGACGACATCGTGGATTTCTCGTCCTACACCAAGGGAATGGAACTGCTCGGAAAATACGGCATCACTTTCTGAGGCAGGCAGCGCCGGCATGGACTTCATCGCTCGCCTCGAATCATTCGCCGACCGGACGCTGATCCAGGCGGACGATGCCAGCGTTCATCGCTACGACGGCGTGCTCGAACTGGCCTCGGCGTTCGCACGGGCCGACTGCGCCAGGCGGCTGGTTTTCTGCCTGGCCGGCAACACGCCGGGCGCACTGGTCGGTTACCTGGCGCTGCTGCGCAGCGGGGCGATTCCGGTCATGCTCAACGCCGGCCTGCCCAGCGCCCAACTGGAGGCGCTGATTGCCGCCTACCGGCCGGCCTTCCACTGGCTGGACCGGCAGCGCGCCGGAGAATTCGCCGACGCGCGGGAAGCGGCATCCTACGCCGACCATGTCCTGCTGGCCGCCGACCCGCAGGCCGATTACCCGGTGCATCCGGATCTCGCCCTGCTGGTCGCCACGTCCGGCAGTACCGGCAGCCCGATGTTCGTCCGCCAGTCCCGGCGCAACATCGCCGCCAATGCCGCCGCGATTGCCGAATATCTTGCCATCGGCCCCGACGAGCGCCCGATCACCACGCTGCCGTTGTCGTACACCTACGGCCTTTCGATCATCCACAGCCATGTCCTGCATGGCTGCCCGATCGCGCTGACCGCGAAGAGCTTTTTCGACCGCGGCTTCTGGGATTTCTTCCGGGAAACCGCGCCGACCTCCTTCGGCGGCGTCCCCTATCACTACGAAATGCTGCGCAAGCTGCGTTTCTGGCGCATGACGCTGCCCAGCCTGCGCACGCTGACCCAGGCCGGCGGCCGCATGCCGCCCGAAGTCGCGCAGGAAATGGCCGTCGAAGCGCGCCAGCGGGGCTTGCGCTACTTCACGATGTACGGCCAGGCCGAGGCGACGGCGCGCATGTCCTACCTCGAACCGGAAATGAGCGTCGACAAGGCGGGCAGCATCGGACGCCCCATCCCCGGCGGCAGCTTCAGCCTGGAAGACGCCTCGGGAAAGGTGCTGGACGAACCCGAAGCCAGCGGTCAACTGGTCTATCGTGGCGAAAACGTCACCCTCGGCTACGCGACCAGCCACCTCGACCTGGGGCGCGGCGACGACAACCAGGGCTGCCTGCGCACCGGCGATCTCGCCCGCCGGGACGCCGACGGGTATTACTACATCACCGGACGCCTGAAACGTTTCCTCAAGCTGTTCGGCCACCGGATCAATCTGCAGGATGTCGAGGACATGCTGCGGACCCGGGGGCATGACGCGGCATGCGGCGGCCACGACGATCATCTGGTCATTTACCTGAACGACGCCGACAGCGTGCACGCCAACGACCTCAAACGCCAACTCGCCGATACCCTGCGGGCACCGGCCTCCGCCATTGCGGTCATCGGCGTCGCGGCGCTGCCCCGCAACGATGCCGGCAAGCTGCGCTATGCGGAGCTTGAGAGCCTGCCCGGGAAAACGCTGGCATGACGGTGGATGATTACCAGGCGGACCTGACGCAGTGCCTGGAAATCCCGCCCTTCTCGCTCCCTGCCGACGAGAAGGCGGCACGCCTCGGCGCCGCCCTCGCCCGGCTCACGCGCCATCATCGGCAGCACTGCGCGGCCTACGCCCGCCTTCTCGACGTTCTCGGCCACGACGAAGACGCGATCGGCAGCCTCGCCGACATCCCCTTCCTGCCGGTCAGGCTGTTCAAGGAATACGAACTGGCCAGCGTCGCCCCCGACCAGGTCTTCAAGACGATGACCTCGTCCGGCACCAGCGGCCAGGCGGTTTCCCGGATCTTTCTCGACCGCGCGACGGCGGCCGGGCAGAGCAAGGTGCTTGCCCGGCTGATGGCGGAACTGATCGGCCGCCAGCGCCTGCCCATGCTGATCGTGGACGCCCCCGGCGTGCTGAAGGACCGCCAGAGCTTTTCGGCGCGCGGCGCAGCCATCCTCGGTTTCTCGCTGTTCGGCCGCGACCTCACCTACGCGCTGGACGACGACCTGCAGCCGAATCTGCCGGTGATCGAGACTTTCCTCGCCCGGCACGCGGGTTCGCCCATCCTGGTCTTCGGCTTCACCTTCCTCGTCTGGCAGCATCTCTATCTCGGCCTGCGCGCCAGCGGCCACCGGCTGGCGCTGGAAAACGCCCTGCTCCTCCACGGCGGCGGCTGGAAGAAACTGCAGGATCAGGCGGTCGGAAATGCCGAATTCAAGGCCGCGCTCAAGGAGCAGACCGGCATCGACCGCGTCGTCAATTACTACGGCATGGTCGAGCAGACCGGCTCGATCTACCTCGAATGCCCGGCCGGGCATCTGCATGCCTCGCTCTTTTCCGACATCCTGATCCGCAGCCCGGCAGACTTCTCGGTCCTGCCGGCGGGGCAGACCGGACTGATCGAAACCCTCTCCGTCCTTCCCTTCAGCTATCCCGGACACGCCTTGCTGACCGAGGATCTGGGCACGCTGCTCGGCGAGGACGATTGCCCCTGCGGCTGGTCGGGAAAGCACTTTACCGTTTCCGGCCGCGCCCCGAGCGCCGAACTGCGGGGCTGCAGCGATGTCCGGGCCAGCCATGAGTGAACGCCGGCTCTCCGTCGATCTCCCGCTGGCCTACCATGCCGGCGCGGCCATCGAAGGCATGGAGCGCCGCCCGCTGCCACCCTATGCGCCGGAAACGCTGGCGTTCCTGGCCGACCTGTCACGCCTGCTTCTTGCCGACAGCGCCTGCCGGACCTTCCCGGACATCGCCGCCTTCGGCTACTGGTGCCGCCCGGCCAACCTCGACCGCCTGGCGCAGGCGTTCGCCGGCCCCCGCCAGCGCATCGGCCGCGGACTGGCGCTGCACATCGCGCCGGCCAACGTTCCGGTCAACTTCGCATTCACCCTCGCCTTCGGCATGCTGGCCGGCAACGCCAACATCGTGCGCGTGCCGGAACAGCCGAAGGAACAGACGCTGATCCTCTGCGCCGCGCTGCGCCAGTTGTTCGCGACGCCGGCGCACGCCCGCATCGCCGCGATGAACCGCGTCGTCGGCTATCCGCGCGACGACGCGATCACCGCCGCCCTCTCGGCCTGCTGCAATGCCCGCGTGCTGTGGGGCGGCGACCGCACCATCGCCCACCTGCGGCAATTGCCGATGCCGGCGCGCTGCGTCGAGATCGCTTTCGCCGATCGCTACTCGTTGTGCATGCTCGATGCGGCAAGCGTCGCGGCGAGCGACGCAGCGGTACTGGACAGGCTGGCCGAGGATTTCTACAACGACGCCTACCTGCTCGACCAGAACGCCTGTTCCTCGCCGCACCTGGTGATCTGGCTCGGCGACGAGGCATCCGCCGCGCAAGCCCAGGAACGCTTCTGGCCGGCCCTGGCCGGCGTCGTCCGGCGGAAATACCCCCTCGGCGCGGTGCAGGCGGTGGACAAGCTGAGCGACCTGTGCCGGATCGCCCTCGAACTGCCCGCCGCCGTCGGCAGCACGCGGCACGGCAACGACATCTACCGAATCCGGCTGGCCGCGCTGGCCCCGGCCGTCGAAAAGCAACGTGGCCGTCACGGCCTGTTTCTGGAATACGTCAGCCCCACCCCGGACTGTCTCGAAACCATCGTCGACGAGAAATACCAGACCCTGAGCTGTTTCGGCGTCGACCGCGAAAATCTCGCGCAAATGATCGTCGACCGTGGCCTGCTCGGCATCGACCGCATCGTTCCCGTCGGCCGCGCACTCGACATCGGCCCCGTCTGGGACGGCTACGATATCGTCGCCACGCTGTCGCGCATCGTCGCCACCCAATGACTCCCCAGGAAACGGACATGGAAGCCTTCAGCCTGAATTGCGTCGAACTGCTGGAATACCAGCCCAACCGCTACCCCTTCCTGATGATCGATCACGTCGAGGCGGTCATTCCCGGCGTCAGCGCCCGCGGCTACAAGAATCTGAGCATGAACGAATGGTATTTCCCGGTGCACTTCCCGGGGGCGCCGAACATGCCCGGCGCCCTGCAACTGGAAGCCATGGCCCAGATGCTGACCGTCGCGATCACCACCCTGCCCGGCAACAAGGGCAAGGTCACGCACGCGCTGCAGCACCTGGTTCGTTTCCGGAAGGAAGTCCTGCCGGGACAGCAACTGGTCATCGAAGCCCGCGTGCTGTCCTGGAAGCGCGGCATCGCCAAGGGCACTGCCACCGGCTACACCAACGGCGAAATTGCCTGCGAGGCAGAAATGATGATCACCATTCCGGAAATCCTCGAACGATATCTGCCGAAAAAACCGCAAGCCTGACGATGGCCAGACCGGAGCCTGTAGACATCCTCATCGTCGGGGCCGGCGCCACCGGCGCCGCCGTCGCCTGGCGCCTCGGCCAGGCCGGACTGGACGTGCTCTGCCTGGAGCAGGGCGACCACATGGACCCGGCGCACTATCCGAGCACCCGGCCGGACTGGGAACTCGCCCGGCTGCAGGACTTCCACGTCAGCCCGAACATTCGCCGCCGGGAAGCCGATTACCCGGTCAACGACAGCGATTCGCCGATTGCGGTGGCCAATTTCAATGCCGTAGGCGGTAGCACCATCCTTTTTTCCGGCCACTTCCCGCGCTTTCACCCCTCGGATTTCCGGGTCCGCAGTCTGGACGGCGTAGCCGACGACTGGCCCATCGATTACGGGCAACTGGCCCCCTATTTTTCCCTCAACGATCGCATGATGGGCGTTTCCGGCCTCGGCGGCGATCCTGCCTACCCGCCGATCGACGGCCTGATGCCGCCGGTTCCGATGGGCCGGCTCGGCGAATGCCTGGGGCGCGGCTTCAACCGGCTCGGCTGGCACTGGTGGCCGGCCTACGCGGCCATCGCCACGCGCCCGTATCGCGGCCGCCCGCCCTGCATCAACCTGGGCCCGTGCAATACCGGCTGCGCCCAAGGCGCCAAGGCCAGCACCGACATCAGCTACTGGCCGGAAGCCAGACGGCTCGGCGTGCGCCTGCAGACCCGCGCCCGGGTCAGCCGCATCACGCTGGACGCGCAGGGGAAAGCCAGCGGCGTTCTCTACTTCGACGGTGAGGGCAATGAATGGCACCAGCCGGCCCGGCTCGTCATCCTTGCCTGCAATGGGGTCGGCACGCCCCGCCTGCTGCTGAATTCCGCCTGCCCGGCCTTTCCCGACGGGCTGGCCAATCGCTCGGGCCTGGTCGGACGAAACCTGATGCTGCACCCGCTGGGTTATGTCGAAGGGCTCTTCGAGGAAGCGCTGGACAGCCAGCTCGGCCCGCAGGGGTGTTCGATCTACAGCCACCAGTTTTACGAAACAGACGCCGCCCGGGGGTTCGTCCGCGGTTACACCATGCAGGTCCTGCGCGGCCCGGGGCTGCTCGAAACCGCCTCGACCGGCTTCCTGCGCCGCGAGATTCCGCCCGGGCCGGGCTTTTACGCCGCACTGCGCGAACGTTTCGGCCACCTGGCGGGCATCGGCATCATCGTCGAGGACCTGCCGGATGCCGACAACCGCGTCACGCTAGACGACGAACTGACCGACAGCCATGGCATCCCGGCGCCCAGAATTCACTACCGGCTGGGTGAGAACAGCCGACGCATGCTCGCGCATGGCCTCGAACGCGGCAAGGAAGTCATGCTCGCGGCCGGCGCCCGCCGCACGGCGACCTTCGGCCCGGTGCGCCATACCGGCTGGCACCTGATGGGCACCGCGCGCATGGGCACCGATCCGGCCAGCGCCGTGGTCGATGCCCAGGGACGTTGCCACGACGTCGACAATCTCTATGTCGTCGACAGCAGCGTCTTCGTCACCTCCGGCGGCGTCAACCCGGCATCGACGATGCAGGCCATCGCGCTCCACATCGCCGACGGCATTATCGCCAGAAGAAGCACCGCCTCATGACCCCCAGCCCGCAAGCCTGCGACCGGACACTCGCCGTCCTCCTCGGCGATCTGCTGCCGCCCGGCGACGGCATGCCCGCCCTCGATGCCGGCCAGCTCGCCGCCTTCGCGCAGCAGCACGGCCGCGCATCCCTGCTGGCCACGATGCGGGAAATCCTGGCCAAGGAATGCGCAGATACGCCCTTCCCCGATCTCGACGCCGCGGTGCGCGAAACGGTGCTGGCCAGGATCCGCCGCAAGCACCTGAAGGCCTTCGCCGAGGTCTTCCTGCTCGCCATCCAGTGCTACCATCTTGATCCGGCCATACGGCAGGCATTTGGCGACGATCCTGCGGCGCCATTCCCGAATGGCCGGAATGTGCCCGGCGGCAATCTGGAACTGCTGGAAATCGTGTTCGAGCGCGGCCCCATTTTCCGCGAAATCCCGGCATCGCTTGCCGCGCCGGCATCCGGAAATGGCCTGCCGGAAACCACCGGCCAGCATCGCAAGAGCAACAATTTCTAAAATTCACCAAACTCGCCACATGCTGCTGAAAGACAAACTCGCCATCATTACCGGCTGCAACCGAGGCATCGGACTGGCCACCCTGAACACTTTCGTCGCCCAGGGCGCCAGCGTGATCGCCTGCATCCGCACCGAAAACCCGGTCTTTGCGCAGCACTGCCAGGCGCTCGCGGCAACGCATGGCGTCGCCATCGAAATCCTGCCGTTCGACCTGACCTCGGCCGACGCCACCAAGGAAGCCATCGGGCGTATCGTCGGCATGCGGCGCAAGATCGACATTCTGGTCAACAACGCCGGCGCAGCCAGCGGCTCGCTGTTCCAGATGACGACCCAGCGCGATCTGCGGCAAATCTTCGAAATCAACTTCTTTGCCCAACTGCAATTCACGCAGTCGATCTCACGCCTGATGACACGCCAGCGCTCAGGCAGCATCATCAACCTGGCCTCGGTCGCCGGCCTGATCGGCGAACCGGGCATGACCGCCTATGGCGCAAGCAAGGCGGCGCTGATTCAGGCCACCCGCACCTTGGCCAGCGAACTGGGCGCCGCGTGCATCCGGGTCAATGCCATCGCGCCCAGCATCACGCATACCGACATGTACGACCAGATGGACCCGGCCGCCCGCGAACGGCTGATCGCGGCCTCGGCGCTGAAGCGTGCGGCCGAACCGGAAGAGATTGCCAACGTCGCGCTGTTCCTGGCCAGCGATCTTTCCAGCTACATTACCGGGCAGGTCATCCGTGCCGACGGCGGCATTCTTTAGGAGAAACTCCGCGATGAACTTCGACGAACTGGCGGAGATGGCGCGTTTCATGCGGCACAAGATCCTCCACATCAGTCATGCGTGCAATCTGAGTTCCCACCTCGGCGGCGGCCTGTCGATGGTCGACATCACCGCCACCCTCTACGGCAGCGTGCTCCGCTTCGACCGCAACGATCCCTTGTGGCCGGAACGCGACCGCTTCATCCTGAGCAAGGGACATGGCGTCCTCGGCTACTACAGCGCCCTGCTCGCCGCGGGAATCATCTCGGAGGAAACCTTCGCCTCCTTCCAGACCAACGGCAGCGACCTGATTGCCCATCCGGTGATGAACCCCGCGCTCGGCATCGAATCGTCGAACGGCAGCCTGGGACACGGTCTCTCGCTGGCGATCGGCATGGCGCTCGCGGCCAGGAAGAAGGGGCAGGCGCACAAGACCTACGTCCTGCTCGGCGACGGCGAATGCAACGAAGGCGCCATCTGGGAAGGCGTGATGCTCGCCGCCCAGCTCAAGCTCGACAATCTGGTGGCGATCGTCGACTACAACGGTCTGCAAAGCGATGGCGAGAGCCGTCAGATCATCGATCTCGGCGACCTGGCCGAGAAGTTCGCCGACTTCGGCTGGAATGCCGCCAATGTCGACGGTCACGACATTCCGGCGCTGCACGCCGCATTGACCGCGCCGTCCCCGAACCAGCCGCGCGCAGTGATCGCCCTCACGATCAAGGGCAAGGGTGTCTCCTTCATGGAAAACAACAACGAATGGCACCATAACCGACTGACGCAAGCCAGCTACGAAAGCGCCGTCGAAGAACTGGCAGCGCGGCATCCGCACCCTCAAAACTGAAATCACGCCGAAAGATCGTCCATGGAGTTTTCTACTGGAAATGTTCGTCTCTGGTCGAGACTGGGACCGCGAGGCATGTTCGGGCAGGCGATTCTCGCGCTCGCCGAACACCATCCGGAACTGATGGTTCTCTCGGCGGACCTGGGCAATTCCTCCGGACTGGATCGCTTTAAGCAAAGCTATCCGGAGCGCTACCTGAACGTCGGCATCGCCGAACAGAACCTGATCGGCGTCGCCGGCGGACTGGCGAAGGAGGGATTCACCGTTTTCGCCACCTCCTTCGCCCCGTTCATCACCATGCGCGCCGCCGAACAGATCCGCATGAACCTCGGCTACATGGCGTTCAACGTCAAGGCCGTCGGCATCGGTAGCGGCCTTGGCATGGGTTTCCTGGGCAACTCACACTACGGGCTCGAAGACGCCGCCATCATGCGCAGCATCCCCAATCTGACCGTTGTCAGCCCTGCCGACTGCGGCGAAATCGCCAAAACGGTGTTTGCCGCAGCACGTCACCCCGGCCCGATGTATATCCGGCTGACCGGCGCGCCCAACACCCCGATCGTCTATCGTGAGGATTACGCCTTCCAGATCGGGCAAGCCATCACCCTTCGCGAAGGCGACGATATTGCGCTGGTAGCCACCGGTTCGATGGTCCATGCCGCACTTGCCGCCGCCGACCTCCTTGCGCAAGAGGGCCTGGCCTGCAGCGTCACCAACATGCATACCCTGAAACCGCTCGATACCGCGCACCTCGACCGCCTTGCGCGCACTGCCCGCCTGATCGTGACGATCGAGGAACACAGCCGCACAGGAGGCCTGGGGAGCGCCGTTGCCGAACATCTCTGTGCGATGGATGACCATCCGCCCCAGCTTCTGATCGCCTTGCCGGACGAATTCGGGAAAAGCGGGGAGTACAGCTTCCTGCTCGACCACTACGGACTGACGCCGGCAAAACTGGCTGCCAGAGTCAGCGAGCGGTATCGGCTCCTGGCGCCTGCCACCTGAATTGGATCAGGCAAGCCATGATGCATGGCAACCCCGGTCAGATGGCTTGGACCGAAGCTGCCAGTTCGGCACCGATAGCGGCATGCTAGTCTGACACCCTCGGTGTCAGCTGAAAAATCTACTTCACTGGCGTCGCTTTCGGGTCGGCAATTGCCACTCGAATGATATTGGACAGGGATTCGCCATCGAAAGCGTATGCCCCGGCGGCCATTTCGTTCATTTTCGACGGTAGTGCGAGAAGCCTGTCAACGACTTCATCCTTCTTGCACGAAGCGATCTCCCGCGCCCAGAGGAATGTGCGGTTCGCATAATAATCGGCCAGCCCGGATTCCCCGATTCGCCGATAGTAAAGAAATAATGAATAGCTGGTCATGAGGTCGAGTATCCATCTCCCCTCCCGACTCTCGCCGGTAAATATTCCGCCCGAATGCTGGCGGTGTATCGAAGGCAGAACGCTATCGAGGTAGTGCCCGCGACCGTGCCATCCGATCAGTGACCACAGGAACATGTCTCCCGCTCCGGTGGTGTAATGCTCGGGCGGAATCGGCTGGATCAGGTTGCGGAACATGACCGTCAGACTATTGATCGGCGGCGCCTGCTTCAGCTCATCCACTGTCAGGTCGCGCCGGTTTCCGCCAACGTAGGAATAGTCGAGGCGGGGCATCTGCCCATGACGATGGGAATTGACGGTGGAATATACGATGGCAACATCGGGATTAGACTCCAGGTAATCCACCTGTTTCTGGAGTTTTTGCCTGTCCGCCCAGTAATCGTCTCCTTCGCAGAGGGCAATGTATTTGCCCTTTGCCTGGGAAATCAGATTTATGAAATTTCTGTTCGCTCCCAGATTTTTCTCGTTGAAGAAAGGCCGGAGCGTACATCGTTGATTGCTGGAAAACTCTTCTATCACCTGCCGCGTCGCATCGGTGCTGCAATCCTCGCCGATCAGAACCTCGTAATCGAAATCCGTTTCCTGGTGCAGGAACGAATCAAGCGCATCGCGGATCAGGGGCGCATGGTTGTACGTGATGCAAACCACGCTGACCAGCGGTTTCTTGCTCCTCGTTCGGCGGGCCGGGCGGCGGCCTGCCGGCGCAGGAACGTCGGTGAGCGCCTTTTTCCTGAACAGGAAAAAGGGTTCCTTGGCGTTGACGCCCAGCACCGTGGCGACGGTCGAATCAAACAAGGAGTCGTGCGACGCAACCAGAGGGTCAAGATGCGCGGAGAATCTCTCGAAGATATCGCGCCCGAAAAGCCGCACGTGGTCTTCCTGCCCGTAGAACTCCAGGCGCAGCGCATCCGTATCGATTCCCGGGTCTTCAAAAGTTTTATGCAGAACGCTGGAATAAGGCGTTTGCAGAATGGCGATGCCATCCGCCTTCAGGACGCGACTTATCTCCACCAGAGCAGCGTCCGGGTCGGCCACGTGTTCCATGACGTGATTGGCGATCACATAATCGAACGAGGCATCCGAATACGGTATTTTTTCGATGTTTATCTTTTCGAAGCGAAGATCCTGCGAGTAAGGATCGGCAAAGACATGCACCTCCGGGTCGAACTGCGCAATATGGGAAACGAATCCCCACTCCGGGGCAAAATGCAGTATTCGCGCGTCCTTTTTCAGGACATCGAGCACCGTGCAGTAAAGTTTCAGGTGCCGCTCCCTGTCGGTGCAGGCGCAGTGCGGGCAGGCGAAATTATCGGGATCCGAGCCGATCACGTCCAGCGATACCATCGCATGCGGCTGATTGCGCCACCCGCCGCGATAGGGAAGGAAGCGTTCGACTTCCCCCTGGCAATAGTTGCAGTATTTTTTATGCGACGGGGCATCCGGCGCGGCCACGGGTTCGGCCGCAGCGCCGAGCCGCTCCAGATGGCCGAGGGCGATGCCGAGAAGCGTCGGGTCTGCCACTGCCGTCCGTTTCAAATCCTGAACGGCCGCCTGCCAGTCCTTGACCGCCTCTTCCGGGCGCCCCAGCAACTCGCGCACCGCCCCCAGGTCGATGCGCGCCTGGACGAAATCGGGTTTCTGCCTCAAGGACGCCAGGTAGGCAGCCTCCGCACCGGCGAAGTCTCCTGCTGCTTTCAGCAGAATGCCCAGGTTGAACTGGGCAGCCCAATCCACGGGCGACGCGGTGGATTTCAACCACTGTCGATAAATCGCGATGGCTTCCTCGCGCTTGCCTTCGGCCAGCAAGGACTCCGCCTGGTTGATGGTTTCACTCAGATCGGGCCGGTGTTTTTTGCCTGTAGACCGACGATGGGAAGAAGAGGCTTTGGTCATGAGGAAAGGATCCAGGAATGTGTGCGGGTTGAGAAATATGACGCGCTGGATGACGCCCCAAGCATAGTCGTCCGAGTTTGATCGTTCTTTGTCTGCCGTTTTTTCTATCCCACGGTCGCTGCGCTTCATGGCCGCGCAGCGCCACGGCATGGTAGAGAGTATCAAACGTGCGGTAAAAATGTTCCGTGCGCCAACTCCCAAGCAATGGGAGTTGATCGAGTGTCTGCAAAAAACCGGCCCCTTGGCGTCCGTGCCCTCGGCTGCGGAGTGGTGAGCTGACGGAAAGCGTCACGCCTGCACTTCGACGCAAGCCTGGCCGGCACCTTGGCAGCGCCGGTGAGTGTGGTCAGTATCAGACTCGTATCCACACCTTGCATTCCCCTCCCGTTTCCTGAAAAATAACCAATCACTTGCTTGCTTAAAAAACAATCAACACTTCAGGAGACAGTTTCATGAGTCAGGCCATCCGGAGCGCCACGGTTTCAACCGCCGCCGCGCCCTACCCGCACCTGCTCGCCCCGCTCGACCTCGGCTTCACCACGCTGAAGAACCGCACGCTGATGGGCTCGATGCACACCGGCCTGGAAGAGGAGAAGAACGGCTACGAGCGCATGGCCGCGTTCTACGCCGAGCGCGCGAAGGGCGGCGCCGGGCTGATCGTCACCGGCGGCTTCGCGCCGAACTTCGCCGGCCGCATCTCGCCCTTCGGCTCGCAGCTCTCGTTCCCGTGGCAGGTGGCCAAGCACCGCATCGTCACCGAGGCGGTGCACCGCGAGGGCGGCAAGATCGCGCTGCAGATCCTGCACACTGGCCGCTACGGCTACCATCCGCTGTGCGTCTCGGCCTCGAAGCTGCGCGCGCCGATCAACCGCTTCACGCCGCGCGCGCTCTCCGAGTGGGGCATCCGGAAGACCATCGCCGACTACGCGCGCTGCGCGCGGCTGGCGCAGAAGGCGGGCTACGACGGCGTCGAGATCATGGGCTCCGAGGGCTACCTGATCAACCAGTTCATCGCGCCACAGACCAACCACCGCACCGACCGCTGGGGCGGCCCGTTCGAGAACCGCATCCGGCTGGCCGTCGAGATCGTCAAGGCGACGCGCGCCAGGGTCGGACCGAACTTCATCATCGTCTTCCGCCTGTCCATGCTCGACCTGGTGGAGGGCGGCAGCACCTGGGAAGAAGTGGTGCAGCTCGCCAAGGCCATCGAGGCCGCCGGCGCGACGATCATCAACACCGGCATCGGCTGGCACGAGGCGCGCATCCCGACGATCGCGACGATGGTGCCGCGCGCCGCCTTCGCCTGGGTGACGAAGCGCCTGAAGGGCGAGGTGAGGATTCCGCTGATCACCACCAACCGCATCAACACGCCGGAAGTGGCCGAGGAAGTGCTCGCCTCCGGCTGCGCCGACATGGTGTCGATGGCCCGCCCCTTCCTCGCCGACCCGTTCTTCGTGAACAAGGCTGCGGCCAGGCGCGCGGACGAGATCAACACCTGCATCGCCTGCAACCAGGCCTGCCTGGACCACATCTTCAACGGCAAGCTGAGCTCGTGCCTGGTCAATCCGCTGGCGTGCCACGAGACGACGCTGACCATCGCCAAGGCCGAATTCCCGAGGAAGGTCGCCGTCGTCGGCGCCGGGCCGGCCGGCATGGCCTGCGCCACGACCGCCGCCGAGCGCGGCCACGACGTGACGCTGTTCGAGGCGTCCGAGCGCATCGGCGGCCAGTTCAACATTGCGAAGCAGATTCCGGGCAAGGAGGATTTCAACGAGACGCTGCGCTACTTCGGCAGGCGCATCGAAACCACCGGCGTGAAGCTGCGACTGAACGCGAAGGTGGACGCGGAGCAGTTGAAGACGCAGGGCTTCGATCACGTCGTGCTCGCCACCGGCATCGTGCCGAGAAAACTGGACATCCCCGGCATCGAATCGGACAAGGTGGCGACCTACCTCGACATCATCGAGGGCCGCAAGGTCGCCGGCCAGTCGGTGGCGATCATCGGCGCCGGCGGCATCGGCTTCGACGTCGGCGAGTTCCTGACGCACGCGCACGACGAAAGGAGCGAGTCCGAACGCTTCAACGCCGAATGGGGCATCGACCCGAGCTACGCCGGCCGCGGCGGCCTGAAGCCGGCGATCGACGAGAAGGCGCCGCGCCAGGTCTTCCTGCTGCAGCGCAAGGAATCGAAGGTCGGCGACGGGCTGGCCAAGACCACCGGCTGGATCCGCCGCACGCTGCTGAAGAAGCGCGGCGTGACGATGATCCCCGGCGTCGGCTACGAACGCATCGACGACGCCGGGCTGCACATCACGGTGAACGGCGAGGCGCGGACGCTGCCGGTGGACACCGTCGTCGTCTGCGCCGGCCAGGAATCGCGCCGCGACCTGCAGGCGCCGCTGCAAGCCGCCGGCATTCCGGTGACGCTGATCGGCGGCGCCGACGTCGCCGCCGAGCTGGACGCCAAGCGCGCCATCGACCAGGGCACGCGCGTCGCCGCGGCCCTCTGACCGCCATGCCGCGCAAGAAGACCGAACCCGGGCTGGAGCCGAACCGCCGCGCCGAGCTGCTGCGCGCGGCGGCGCGGCTGTTCGTCGAGAAGGGCTTCGCCGCCACGACCACGCGCGACATCGCCGAGGCCGTGGGCATGCGCTCGGGCAGCCCGTTCTACCACTTCCGCAGCAAGCAGGAACTGCTCAAGGCGGCGATGATCGAAGGACTGGATGCCGGCCACGCGCGGCTCCTCGCCGCCATCGACGGCATCGCCGATCCGGAAGCGCGCCTGCGCACGCTGGTGCGCGTCCACCTCGGCACGCTGCTCGAAGGCGACTGCCGCTCGCCGCTGCTGGTCGGCGAGGCGCGCGCGCTCGACGAGCCGGCGCGCGCCGAGATCGCCGCCGCCTTCGACCGCTACCAGGCGCCCTGGCAACAGACGCTGGACGATCTGGCCGCGGCCGGCAGGCTGGCCTCGGCGGCGCCGCCGGTGCGCCTGCTGCTCTTCGGCATGCTCAACTGGAGCAGCCACTGGTATCGGCCGGACGGCGCGCTGTCGGTCGACGAACTGGCCGACGCGGCGGTGACGATGCTGCTCGACACGCCGCGCGCCGCCGCAGGCAAAGGAGCGAAGCGATGAGCAAACACCCGCAGCCGGAAACCATCCACGCCGCCGACGGCCACGCCCTCGCCGCGTGCTTCTTCCCGCCCGACGGCGCGTATCCGGCGCCCAGGGGCGCCGTGCTCATCGTGCCGGCGATGGGCGTCGGCCAGGAGTACTACGCCGACTTCGCCCGCTGGCTGGCGGCGCACGGCTACGCTGCCGTCACCTTCGACTACCGCGGCATGGGCCGTTCGCGCCGCGGCAGCCTGCGCGGCTTCGCCGCCGACATTTTCGACTGGGCGAAGCTCGACTGCGCGGCCGCCGCCGACGCGCTGACGCGGCGCTTCCCGGACGTGCCGCTGTACTGGATCGGCCACAGCCTGGGCGGGCAGATCCTCGCCTTCTTCCCGCAGCACGAACGGCTGGCGAAGGCGATCACCATCGGCACCGGCAGCGGCTACTGGCGCGAGAACGTGTGGACGCTGAAGAGCTACGTCTGGTGGCTGTGGTACGTGGTGGTGCCGCTGACGCTGCCGCTGTTCGGCTACTTCCCCGGCCGCCGGCTGAAGAAGGTCGGCGACCTGCCGCGCGGCGTCATGGCGCAGTGGCGGCGCTGGTGCCTGGACCGCGACTACGCGGTCGGCGTCGAGGGCGAGCCGGTGCGCCGGCAGTACGCGGCGGTGACGACGCCGATCGTCTCGCTCTCGTTCACCGACGACGAGTTCATGTCGGCGAGGAACACCGAGTCGCTGCACGGCTTCTACACCAACGCCCGGCGCACGATGAAGCGCATCGCGCCGGGCGACGTCGGCGCCAAGCGCATCGGCCACTTCGGCTTCTTCCGGCACCGCTTCGCCGAGACGCTGTGGGCGCGCCACCTGCTGCCGGAACTCGGCTGACCGCCATGTCCCCCCGCCCACTCGCCTTCGTCGCCGCCATGTGCGCGCTGCTTGCCGCCTGCGCCGGCTACGACGGCCGCGGCCTGAAGCCCGGTACGTCCACGGCCGCGGAGGTGACGGCGAGCATGGGCGAACCGGCGATGCGCTGGCGCGAGGCGGACGGTTCGCAGGTGCTCGCTTTCCCGCGCGGCCCGGAAGGCGCGCACACCTTCATGGTCCGCATCGGCGCCGACGGGCGCCTGCAACACATCGGCAACGTCCTCGACGAGCGCGTCTTCGCCCGCATCGCAGCGGGCGACACGCAGGAAAAGGTGCTGCGCCTGATCGGTCCGCCGACGCCGCACTGGACCGCCTATTTCGCCGCCCGCGACGAACTGGTCTGGGAGTGGCTGTACTGCGATGGCGGCGGCCAGCTCGCCCGCTTCGACGTGCTCTTCGACGGCACCACGCAGCGCGTCCGCAGCACCCTGTCGCGGCCGGACTACCGCGGCCCGGACGGCGCCGTGCCGCCCTGCGGCCGCATTCCGTCGGCGCCGTAGCAGCGGCTCAGCCGGCGCACTCGCGCAGGAAGTCGCGCATCAGGCGAAGCACGGTTTCCGCCTGCTCGCGGTGCGGCGTGTGCGCACAGTCGGCGATCATCGCCGGCCGCCGCCGCGCGTCGCCGGCGACGATCGCCTCGACCTGCACCGGCGTGCCGTACTGATCGTCGAGCCCCTGGATCGCCAGCACCGGCGCCGCGATCGCCGGCAGCAGCGCCGTGACGTTCCAATCGCGGAACGACGCGTCGAGCCAGATCCCGTGCCAGGCGCGGAACACCGCGTCGGCCCGCTCGCCGTGGTGGCGCGCCAGCCCGCGCAGCCGGCCGGCGGCGTGCGCGGCGACGGCATCGCGGATGCCGGCGAGCGTCACGTCCTCGACGAAGACGTGCGCCGCCTCGGTGATCAGCGCGCGCAGCCGCGGCGGCCGGGTGGCCGCGTGGATCAGGCCGATGCTGCCGCCGTCGGAGTGGCCGACGAGCGCGTAGTCGCTTTCCGGCAGCAGCCGTTCGAGCACCGCCGGTAGCTCGTCGAGCGCGTAGTCGTGCAGGTAGCGCGCGTCGCGCGGCCTGGGCAGCGGCGACGACCGGCCGTAGCCGACGCGGTCGTAGACCAGGCCGGGGCAGCCGGTGGCCGCGCACAGACGCTGCGGGAAGTCGCCCCACATCGTGGTGCAGCCAAGGCCCTCGTGCAGGAAGACGAGATGCGGCCGCCCCACTTCCGTGGCGGCGATGGTTTCGTAGTGGATGGCCCGGCCGGGGCCGAGCGAGAGCAGCGGCATGCGCGGCCGACCTACGGGCGCGTCCCGGTCGCGGGCACGCGCTTCAAGCCACCGGCCGCGCCGGATCGCTGCACCACTCGCTCCACGAGCCGGGGTAAAGCTTCGCGCCGTGCAGGCCGGCGATCTCCATGGCCAGCAGGTCGAGGCAGGCGGAGACGCCGGAGCCGCAGTACGCGACCGCCTGCTCCGGCGCGTTGCCGGCGAGCAGCGCCAGGTATTCCGAGCGCAGCAGCGCCGCCGGCTTGAAGCGGCCGTCGGCCTCCAGGTTGTCCTTGAAGAAGCGGTTGCGCGCGCCGGGGATGTGGCCGCCGACCGGGTCGATGGTCTCGTTCTCGCCGCGGAAGCGGTCCGGGCCGCGCGCGTCGATCAGGCACAGGTCGGGCGAATCGAGATGCGCCAGCAGCCCGCCGGCGTCGACCGTGCCGCCCTGCACGCGGCCGCGGAATGCGACCGGCGGCGGCTTCGTCGGTTCGGCGGTCAGCGGCCGGCCTTCCGCCTGCCACAGCGGGAAGCCGCCGTCGAGGAAGGCGACCCGGTCGTGGCCGAGCCAGCGCAGCAGCCACCACAGGCGGCCGGCGATCATGCCCTGCGCGTCGTCGTAGACCACGACCTGCGCGTCGTTGCCGATGCCGGCCTCGCCCAGGCGCGTCATCAGGCGCTGCGGGTCGGGCAGCGGATGGCGGCCGTTCCTGCCGGTCGTCGGCCCCGAGAGGTCGCGGTCGAGGTGCAGGAAGACGGCGCCGGGGATGTGCGACGCGGCGTAGACGCGCTCGCCGTAGCCGGGATCGGTCAGTTGGTGGCGCACATCGACGACGCGCCAGCCCGGATCGCCGAGATGGGCTTCCAGCGTCGCGCCGTCGACGAGGGTCGTGTACGCCATCGCTCAGGCGGCGACGCCGAGCCAGCCGGCGGCCTCGTCGGCGTCGGCGAAGACCTGCATCTCGGCGTTCACGAAGATCTGCGACAGCCAGGCCGCCCAGGTCAGCCACTGGCTGTCGGTGACGACGGCGATGCGGGTGAAGTCGTTGGCGTGCGTGCGCGAGAACTTCAGTTCCTCCCAGGCCACGTCGAGCGTGAAGTCGGCCATCTCGCGCAGGTCGAAGAGCAGGTCGACCGGCCCTTCGAACTTCACCTTGAAATTGACCAGTTCCTCGAATTCCCGGTAGTCGGCGAGGGTGAACTCGCCGTAGACGGCAACGCTGACGCGATGCGGCTGGTGATCGGTGACGATCATGGGCGGACTCCGTTGTTGTTGTCACTCGCGCTCAAGTTTAATCCTGTTCGGCCGGGTTGGCGCGCGAAACGCGCGTCGCCGCGATGCCGCTGGCGATGATCAGCGCGATGCCGAGCCAGGCGCCGGCGGACATGGTCTCGCCCCACAGCGCCACGCCGAACAGGCTGGCGAAAACGATCGCGGTGTAGGCCAGGCTGGCGGCGACGATCGGCTTGCCGCGCCGGTAGGCGCGCGTCATGCACAGTTGCGCGATCGTCGCGAAGCCGCCGACGCCGAGGAGCAGCAGGCCGCCGCGCAGATCCACCGGATGGAACGCGTGGGCGAGCATCCACAGCGCGCTGCACGCCGTGGCGACGAGCGAGAAGTAGAACACCGTGCGCGTCTCCGGCTCGCCGCGCGTGCCGAGTTCGCGCACGTTGAAGTAGGCGAGGCCGGAGATTATTCCCGAGCCGAGCGCGATCAGGCCGCCGAGCAACTGGTCGGCGGCCAGCGTCGGCCGCAGCAGCAGGACGACGCCGGCGAAGCCGACGGCGAGCGCGACGATCATGCCGGAGCGCAGGCGCATGCCAGCGAAGGCGGCGAAGTAGACGGCGAGGAACAGCGGCGAGGTGTAGTTCAGCGTCACGGCGGTCGCCAGCGGCAGCATGGCGATGGCGTAGAAGTACATGAGCAGCGAGACGAAGCCGCTGACTCCGCGCCAGAGCTGCAGGCGCCAGTACGGCGTGGCGAAGGCGACGCCGCGCGCGCGCACGAGGAGCGTCATCAGCGCGAGCGAGATGACGCTGCGGTAGAAGACGATCTCCGCCGCCGAAAAGCTGTCGGCCGCGAGCTTCACGCACACGCCCATGGCGGCGAAGAGGAAGCTGGCGACGACCATCCACAGGGCCTGCATGACGTTCAAGAAAAACGCCGGCAACGGCCGGCGTCCTTCCGTCTCCTTTCGCGCTCAGCGCAGATGTTCGCCCATGATGCGGCGGTAGAACTCGTGGAAGTGCTGCATGCCGTCCTCCATCGGCGACTGGTACGGGCCGACCTCGCTGCGCCCTTCGCGCATCAGCGCGCGGCGGCCGCGGTCCATGCGCTCGCCGATGTCGTCGTCCTCGATCGCCGTCTCCATGTAGGCGGCCTGCTCGGCCTCGACGAACTCACGCTCGAACAGCGCGATGTCCTCGGGGTAGTAGAACTCGACGACGTTGGTCGTCCGGTCCACGTCGCGCGGGATCAGCGTCGACACGACGAGCACGTGCGGATACCACTCGACCATCACGTTCGGGTAGTAGGTGAGCCACACCGCGCCCTGCTTCGGCCTGTCTTCGCCGTAGTAGTCGCGCACCGCCTGCTGCCAGCGCGCGTAGGTGGGCGAGCCGGATTTCTGCAGCGAGGTGATGCCGACGCGCTGCACCGAATACCAGTCGCCGAACTGCCAGGAAAGGTCGTCGCAGGTGACGAAGTTGCCGAGCCCGGGGTGGAAGGGAACGACGTGGTAGTCCTCGAGGTAGACCTCGATGAAGGTCTTCCAGTTGTAGTTGCACTCGTGCATCTCGACCTTGTCGAGCCTGTAGCCGGAGAAGTCGAAGTCGCCGGCGACGCCCATGCCGGCGAGGTCGGCCTTGGCCGAGCGGGGGCCGGCGAAGAGCAGGCCGTTCCAGTTTTCCAGCTTCTGCTTGTCGAGGTGCAGGCAGGGGTTCTGCGGGAAGTGCGGCGCGCCGATCAATTCGCCTTGGCGGTCGTAGGTCCAGCGGTGGACCGGGCAGACGATGGTGCGGTCGATGGTGCCGCTCCCCTGCAGCATGATCGCCTGCCGGTGGCGGCAGACGTTGGCCATGCGCCACACCGCGTCGTCGTTGCGCACCAGCATCCGGGCGTGGTCCAGCCATTCCAGCGTGCGGTAGTTGCCGGGCTCGGGCACCATCAGTTCGTGGCCGACGTAGCCCGGGCCGGCGTCGAAGAAGAGTTTCTTCTCCAGCTCGAAGATTCTCTCGTCGAAATACCAGTCGACCGGCAGTTGGGAAACGGCCGGCGCGAGCCTTGCGGCGGATGCGATGTCGGACATGCCAGACCTCCAGGGAAATCCTGGGCAGAAACCTGCGGGAGGCGAATTGTACCGCGTCGGCCAATTTGACCAAAAGCCCGTATTTACGGTATTTTTCGGGGCTTTCTCCGTTCATCGGGCGCCTTTTCCGCCCCCCTTCCTCGCCATGGCAAAAACCACCCCGTCGGCGGACGCCGGCGTCGCCGGACTCAAGTTCGAAGCCGCGCTCGCCGAGCTGGAAACGCTCGTCGCCTCGATGGAGGCCGGCCAGTTGCCGCTGGAGGAGTCGCTGGCCGCCTACCGGCGCGGCGTCGAGCTCCTGCAGCACTGCCAGCGCCAGCTCGCCGACGCCGAGGAAAAGGTGCGCGTGCTCGACAACGGCGCGCTGCGGCCGCTCGACGACGATAGGGAAGATATATGAGCATCGCCGCCGACCGGCCCTTCGGCGAATGGATGGCCGCCGTCCAGACGCGCACTGAAGGCGCGCTCGCCCGCCTGCTGCCGCCGATCGAGTCGATCCCGGCGCGCCTGCATCGGGCGATGCGCTACAGCACGCTCGGCGGCGGCAAGCGCGTGCGTCCGCTGCTCGCCTTCGCCGCCGGCGAAATCACCGGCGCGCCGCCGGAGGCGGTCGACTTCGCCGCCTGCGCGGTCGAATGCATCCACGTCTATTCGCTGGTGCACGACGACCTGCCGTGCATGGACGACGACGTGCTGCGCCGCGGCCGGCCGACCTGCCACGTCGAGTTCGACGAGCCGACCGCGCTGCTCGTCGGCGACAGCCTGCAGTCACTGGCCTTCGAGCTGCTGGCGCGGACGCCGCAGACCGACGCCGCGGGCCGCGTCGAGATGGTGCGCCTGCTCGCCGTCGCCGCCGGCTCCTGCGGCATGGCCGGCGGCCAGGCGATCGACCTCGAATCGGTCGGCCAGGCGCTGACGCAGCCCGAACTCGAACTGATGCACGCGCTGAAGACCGGCGCGCTGATCCGCGCCGCGGTGCTGCTCGGCGCGCTGTGCGGCGCGCCGCTGGCCGCCGCCGAGCGCGATACGCTGGACCGCTTCGCCAAGCGCGCCGGCCTGCTCTTCCAGGTCGTCGACGACATCCTCGACTGCACCGCGAGCACGGCGACGCTCGGCAAGACCGCCGGCAAGGACGCCGCCGCCGACAAGCCGACCTACGTCAGCCTGATGGGCCTCGACGGCGCGCGCCGCTTCGCCGCCGAGCTGGAAGCGGACGCCCTGGCCTGCCTCGCCGCCTTCGGCGGCCGCGGCCGCCGCCTCACCGAACTCGCCGCGTTCATCGCGCGGCGGGAATTCTGACTCCCGCCGCACGACGCCGACACGATGACCGCCGAAGCGATGAACGACTTTCCGCTGCTCGCCACCGTCGACTCCCCCGCCGACCTGCGCCGCCTCGAACGCCGCGACCTGTCGCAGCTCACCGAGGAACTGCGCCGCTTCCTCGTCGAATCGGTGGCGAAGACCGGCGGCCACTTCTCGTCGAACCTCGGCACCGTCGAACTGACGGTGGCGCTGCACTACGTCTTCGACACGCCGGCCGACCGGCTGGTCTGGGACGTCGGCCACCAGTGCTACGCGCACAAGGTGCTCACCGGCCGCCGCCAGCGCATGGACACGCTGCGCATGCACCACGGGCTGGCCGGCTTCCCGAAGCGCTGCGAGAGCGAATACGACACCTTCGGCGTCGGCCACTCGTCGACCTCGATCTCGGCGGCGCTGGGCATGGCGCTCGCCGCGAAGCAGAAGGGCGAGCAGCGCAAGGTCGTCGCCATCATCGGCGACGGCGCCATGTCCGCCGGCATGGCCTTCGAGGCGCTGAACAACGCCGGCGTCGCCGACGCCGATCTGCTCGTCATCCTCAACGACAACGACATGTCGATCTCGCCGCCGGTCGGCGCGCTGAACAAGTACCTGGCGCGGCTCTTCTCCGGCCGCACCTTCAACGCCGCGCGCCGCGCCGGCGAAAAGGTGCTCGGCGTCGCGCCGCCGCTGCTGGAATTCGCCAAGCGCGCCGAGGAGCACATGAAGGGCATGCTGACGCCGGGCACGCTGTTCGAGGAGTTCGGCTTCAACTACATCGGCCCGATCGACGGCCACGACCTCGATTCGCTGATCCCGACGCTGCAGAACCTGCGCGACCTGAAGGGGCCGCAGTTCCTGCATGTGATCACGAAGAAGGGCCAGGGCTACAAGATGGCCGAGGCCGACCCGATCCTCTACCACGGCGTCGGCCGCTTCGCGCCGGACGTCGGCATCCAGCCGCCGCCGGCGGCGCCGGGCCTCACCTACACGCAGGTCTTCGGCGACTGGCTGTGCGACATGGCCCGCGCCGAGCCACGCCTGGTCGGCATCACGCCGGCGATGCGCGAGGGTTCGGGCATGGTGCGCTTCGCCGAGCAGTTCCCGGATCGCTACCACGACGTCGGCATCGCCGAGCAGCACGCCGTCACCTTCGCCGCCGGGCTCGCCTGCGAGGGCCTGAAGCCGGTCGTCGCCATCTACTCGACCTTCCTGCAGCGCGCCTACGACCAGCTCGTGCACGACGTCGCGCTGCAGCACCTGCCGGTGGTCTTCGCCATCGACCGTGGCGGCCTGGTCGGCGCCGACGGGCCGACGCATCACGGCGCCTTCGATCTCTCGTATCTCGTCTGCATCCCGAACATGGCGGTGATGACGCCGGCCGACGAGGCGGAATGCCGCCGGCTGCTGTCCACGGCGATGACGCTCGACGGCCCGAGCGCCGTGCGCTACCCGCGCGGCGCCGGCATGGGCACGGTGCCGGGCACCGATCTCGATCCGCTGCCCGTCGGCAAGGGCGAAATCCGCCGCGCCGGCAAGGGCATCGCCATCCTCGCCTTCGGCAGCATGCTGGCGCCGGCGCTCGCCGCCGGCGACGCGCTCGACGCGACGGTGGCGAACATGCGCTTCGTCAAGCCGCTCGACCGCGAACTCGTCGCGCGACTGGCCGGGGAACATTCCCTGCTCGTCAGCGTCGAAGAAAATGCCCTGATCGGCGGCGCCGGGTCGGAAGTCGCGCGCGCGCTGGAGGAAAGCGGCAGCGACACGCCGCTCCTGCGCCTCGGCCTGCCCGACCGCTTCATCGATCACGGCGACCACGCCCGCCTGCTGGCGGAACTCGGTCTCGACGGCGACGGCATCGTCCGCGCGGTGCGGACGAGGATGCAGCAGGGCCGAGGCTCCGACGACAACGACATGCCCCAGCAGAGAACGCAATGAACGCACCGCACACCCCCGCCATGGAAGACGTCCAGGGCTCGGCCGACACCCGCCGGCTGGCGATCGACAAGGTCGGCATCAAGTCGATCCGCCACCCGGTGAAGGTCGAGGACCGCAGCGGCGGCATCCAGCACACCATCGCCGTCTTCAACATGTACGTCAGCCTGCCGCACAACTTCAAGGGCACGCACATGTCGCGCTTCGTCGAGATCCTGAACGGCCGCGAGCGCGAGATCTCGGTCGAGAACTTCCCGGCCATGCTCGCCTCGATGGTCGAGCGGCTGGAAGCCGAGAGCGGCCACATCGAGATGAACTTCCCGTACTTCGTGAACAAGACGGCGCCGGTCTCGGGCGTGCAGAGCCTGATGGACTACGACGTGACCTTCGTCGGCGACATCGAGAACGGGCAGGTGCAATCGACGGTCAAGGTCGTCGTGCCGGTGACCAGCCTGTGCCCGTGCTCGAAGAAGATCGCCGACTACGGTGCGCACAACCAGCGTTCGCACGTCACCGTCACCGCACGGCTGAACGCGCACATGTGGCTGGAAGAGATCGTCGAACTGGTCGAGGCCGAAGCCTCGTGCGAGCTGTTCGGCCTCTTGAAGCGGCCGGACGAGAAGTACGTCACCGAGCGCGCCTACGACAACCCGAAGTTCGTCGAGGACATGGTGCGCGACGTTGCCGCCCGGCTCAACGCCGAGCCGCGCATCGCCGCCTACGTCGTCGAGTCGGAGAACTTCGAGTCGATCCACAACCACTCGGCCTACGCGCTGATCGAGGGCAGGCGAACAGGCGCCTGACGGATCGGGTCGACGAAAGGAAAAAGCCCCTCGGCGCAGCGCGCGAGGGGCTTTTCGTTGGTGCGCCTGCCCGGCGTCTCTCGTCGGGCTTCACGCCCCGACGTCCGCCGGCAGCATTCACCGAGCGCGCAGCAGGCTCTTGATCTGCCGATCCAGCGGCAGCGTGTAATCGTGCGCGGCGAGCACCTGGCTGTTCGCCGGATCGACGAGCTTGAGCGAGACGTGCAGGAACACCGCCCCTTCGGCGTAGGTGCCGACGACGACGCCCTGCGCGTCATGCGCCGCCGCCACCTCGCGGATCTCGCGCGTGAGCAGGAATTCGCCCTCGTTGCGCTTCATATAGATGCTGTTGCGCACCTTCATCTCGACCACCTGACGCCCCGACTGCGTGAGCCAGGAACCGATGTGCTCGGAAATCACCCGGCCGAGCGTGGACGATTGCTCCAGCGCATTGACGTTGGCCAGCGTGGCGACGATGAACGGCGCATCGCTGCCCGGCTGGCGGTTGCTGGTGCTGGCCGGCAGGCCGGTCTGCCGCATCAGCGCCGCCGTCGCCTGATAGTTGGCTTGGCGCAGGCGCTCCTCGCGGGCCGCTTCCCAGGTCGGCTCATCCAGCGTCTGACAGGCGGCGCTCGCCGCCAGCATCGCCGCGACGAAAAACAGCTTCAGCGCCCGATGCATGCGGCACCTCCCTCAGCGCAGTTGCCGAGCACCCGCAGCGTCTTTCCGCCGCCCTGACGCTGCCAATACAGCGCGGCATCCTCATCCGCCGTGTAGTAGATGCTCGAATGGCGGCCGACGATGCGGCCGCCGTCGGCGACGGAAACGGTGAGCAGGATTTCCGACTGCGGCACCGGGCCGGAGGCGTAGCGGCCGTGGCCAAGCGCCTCGTTTTTCACCCAGTCGAAACCTTCCAGCCCGGCCACCGCGCCGAGAATCTTGGAACCGGCATTGACGCCCGGGGCCGTCGCGCCGGGCGCTGCCAGAACGCCGCCGAACGCCCACAGGCCGGCGGTCAGCATCGTCGCCTCGCCATAGACACGGGTGTTGATGAGCCGCTCCGGCCGGAAACGGTAGGCGTTATAGCGAACGTCGGCGACCAGCGCACCGGCGGCATCGGTCGCCACCGGCACGCCCTGGGCGACCAGCGAGGTCGTCAGCAGTTCGCGGAAACCTTCGACGAAAGCCTGCTCGCTACCCGGCTGCGGCACGTGCAGCGCTCGGCCGTTCAGGCGGCCATCGAGGCTCGTCACCAGTTGCGCAGCGAAGTGATCGGCGATCAGTTGCCAATGCCGGGCGGCCTGCAATTTCTGCTGATCCTCGTTGGCGAAGCGGGTCGGCGCAGGCACGTCGGCGTAGCGTGCGGCACAGCCCGCCAGCCCGAAACAGGCCGCGACGGCCGCTGCCGCGACAAGCATTCTTTTCACGATCAACCCCCTGAAAGGCCGCCGATCGAGCGACGGCATTAGAAAAATGCACGCCAGATACTAAGAATTCCTTAATTCAAGGTCAAGCAAAAACTAAGAATCTTTGAGTCCGTTACCGCCACCCCCTCCCCGACCCCTGTCCCATGCCCGACGCTCCGGTATTTTCTCTGCGCCTGAAGGCGGCCCGGCTGCGCGTGGGATTGACGCAGATGCAGCTCGGCGTCCTGGCGCAGATCGACGAATATTCGGCGAGCGCACGCATCAACCAGTACGAACGCGGCAAGCACCTGCCGGATTTCAATACCGCCGAGCGGCTGGCCGAGGTTCTCGGCGTGCCGACGCCCTATTTCTACGCCCGTGACGACACCCTGGCCGCACTGCTGCTGATCTGGAACGGGATTCCCGCCGAGGCGCGCAGCGAATTGCTCGCCGCGGCATCGGCGCTCGTCGAAGCCTCGGACATCGACGGATGAGCCGGCGCGCGCATCGCAGAAACATCGACTTTCCCGGCTTTCCGCACCGTTTTCGCAAAAGCGGCCGACAAAAACACGAAAGGCGCCTTGCGGCGCCTTTCGTGCGGGATGCGGCGAGCGGAATCAGGCCTGGACTTCGGCCTTCTTCTGCCTGCTGACCAGCTTTTCCTTGATGCGCGCCGACTTGCCGGAACGCTCGCGGAGGTAGTACAGCTTGGCGCGGCGCACGTCGCCGCGGCGCTTCACCTCGATCGAGGCGACCAGCGGCGAGTAGGTCTGGAAGGTACGCTCGACGCCTTCGCCAGACGAGATCTTGCGCACGGTGAAGCCGGAGTTCAGGCCGCGGTTACGCTTGGCGATGACGACGCCCTCGTAGGCCTGCAGACGCTCGCGGTTGCCTTCCTTGACCTTGACCTGGACGACGACGGTGTCGCCCGGCGCGAAGTCGGGAACGTTCTTGCCGAGACGGGCGATTTCTTCCTGCTCGAGTTGCTCAATCAGATTCATTTTTAAGCTCCTAGGTTTTCCTGACCGCATTGCTCCTGTTCGGTTTTGTATTCCGCCAGGAGTTGCGTTTCCTCTTTCGACAGCCTGCGTCCGGCCAACAGCTCCGGCCGCCGCTGCCACGTCCGCCCCAGCGACTGTTTCAGCCGCCAGCGACGAATCTTCTCGTGGTGACCGGAAAGCAGCACCTCCGGCACCCGCAGTCCCGCGTATTCCTCGGGCCGCGTGTAGTGCGGGCAGTCCAGCAGGCCCGACACGAACGAATCCTCCACTGCCGACTGCGCATCGTTGAGCACACCCGGCAACTGCCTGACGACGGCGTCGATCAGCGCCATCGCCGGAATCTCGCCTCCGGAGAGGACGAAATCCCCGATCGAGATTTCCTCGTCGACGCAGCGCTCGATCAGCCGCTCGTCGATGCCTTCGTAGCGCCCGCAGAGAAGGATCAGCCCCTCTTCGGCCTGCGCCGCATTTTCCACGAACCGCAGCACGCGTTCATGCGTCAGCGGCCTGCCCTGCGGCGACAGGCAGACGACGCGGCTCTTCGCCGCGCCCGCCGCGCGCTGCCGCGCCTTCGCCGCACCGATCGCCTTCTCCAGCGGCTCGGGCAGCATCACCATGCCGGGGCCGCCGCCGTAGGGCCGGTCGTCCACCGTCCGGTAGTTGTTCTCGACGAAGTCGCGCGGGTTGTGGAACCCGATCGACCAGACGCCGTCCTCCAGCGCCCGCCGCGTGATCCCGCAGCCGGTGAGCGCCGCGAACATCTCCGGGAAGATCGTCACCGCATCGACGACGAAGGGTTTCACCGCATCTGTCACCAATCCGCTTCCCATTCGACGCGGATGCGCTTCTGCGCCAGATCCACGTCGAGCACCACGGCGCCGACGAAGGGAAGGAGCAGTTCCTTTCCGTCGTCCGCACGGACGCACAGCACGTCGTTGGCGCCGGTCTCGAGCAGGCTTGCCACCTCGCCGAGCCGCTCGCCGCGGACGTTCACCACTTCCAGGCCGACCAGGTCGTCCCAGTAATACTCGTTTTCACCGGCCGGCGGCAGCGCTTCGCGCGGCACGCCGACCAGCAGTCCCTTCAGCGCCTCGGCGGCGTCGCGGTCGGCGACATCCGCCAGTTGCGCCACCAGCGCACCGAGGTGCACGCGGCTGCGCAGCACTTCGACCTCGCGCCAGCCCTCGGGCGGGGCATCTTCCTGCCCCAGCCGCCACGTTGGCAGCTTGCCCCAGGCGAGCGGATCGTCGGCGAAGGGATGCACCCTCACCCAGCCCTGCACCCCGTAGGCCCCGACGATCTTGCCGAGGACGATGAAATGCCGGGCGGACGAGGAAGCCTGACTCACTCCGCTCAGGCGGCGGCCTTGGCCGACTGCTTGACCAGGCGGGCGACGGTCGGCGACAGTTGGGCGCCGTTCTGCTGCCAGTAGGTCAGACGGTCCGCGGCGATGCGCAGGGTCTCGGCGTTGCCGGAGGCGACCGGGTTGTAGAAGCCGATGCGCTCGATGAAGCGGCCGTCGCGGCGGTTGCGCGAATCGGCGGCAACGATGTTGTAGAAGGGACGCTTCTTGGCGCCACCACGGGCAAGGCGAATCACGACCATTGTCTGTTCTCTTCCGGATTCAGAAAAAGTGGGAGATTATAGCAAAAAGGCAAGCCGAAACAAACCCATGGCCACAGGCACGGAAATCTGGCGGCGGCGTGCGCCGACAGCCGGAGCGGCGTCTCCGACTATAATCACGGCGGCGCCACCGGATCACGAACAATGAACAACGACCCATCCCCCATCGACACCGGGCTCTCCGCTCCGACCGACCTTCGCGCCACCCTCGCCTGGCTGGCGGCGCCGCCGCCGCTGCATGCCGAGGACGACCTGGCGCCGCTGCACGCCCACCTGACGGCGCTGCGCGGCGCACAGGCGGCGCCGGCGCAGCGGCGCCGCCTGCTCGACCTGCTCGACGCCCGCGGTAAGGCCACCGCCCGGCGCCTGCAGCCGGAGATCGTCGGCGTCTCGCTGCCGCTCTCGCGGCGCAGCCGCCACATCGTCCGCAGCCTGCAGGCCCTGCTGCTGATGCTCGCCGAGGATCACCTGCAGTCCGGGGACGACGCCCCGCTGGCCGCTTGGCGCGCGCTCGACGCGCTGGCCAGCCACCTGGCGATCAGCAGCTACGCCGGCGCGCCTTACGGCGCGGGCGTCTGGAAGATAGCGCACCGCATCCACCACGACGCGACGGCCGGCGGCTACGCCGGCGCGCACGTGCGCGAGGCCGGCTGCACGATCGAGGACGCCTACCTGCGCGCCTGCCTGCTCGCCTGCGCGCAGCCGGCCTCCTTCACCTCGCACGAGATCGCCCAGGTGGTCGACTACGTCGCCCGCTTCTCCAGCCGCGCGACCTTCGTCGCGCACGCCGACGCCGGCGGCGCCGAAGGCGTCTTCTGGATCGACCCCGACCGCGACGCGCCCCCGACTTCCGCCAGCCGGCTGCCGCCGCCCGCCGGCGCGCTCTGCTTCGCCTGCGAGCAACTGGCGGAGCTGGCCGAGGAACAGGCGGACGCGCTCGACGCCGGCGCCCGCGCCGCCGACCTGGACCTGCCGGAATCCGCCGACACGCCGGCCGGACACGGCGTCCTGCGCCGCCTGGCGCACCGCTGGGGCACCCCCGGCAAGCGGCGCTTCCCGCGGCGCCGGCAGAACCACCGCGCCGAACTGTGCGTCGGCCTCGACGCCGTGCGCGCGCTGTTCGACGGGGAGGCGACGACGGCCGCCGGCGCCACGCAGTGGATCGTCACCAACGAGAGCCCGGACGGCTACGCGGTGATGCACGTTTCCGGCAGGACCGGGCGCCTCGCCGCCGGCGACGTCGCCGGCGTGCGCGCCGAGGGCAAGGCGGGCTGGGAAATCTGCATCGTCCGCTGGGCGCTTTCCGGCAACCCCGAACATCTGGAGCTCGGCCTGCAGATCCTGGGCACGCGCGCCGGCGCCGCCACGCTCGTCAGCGCTGGCGAGGGCGGCGACGCCCGGCGCCGGCCGGTCCTGGCGCTGCCGGCGCTGCCGCCGATCCGGCCGGAGGAGGCGCTGCTGGCGCCGGTCGGCACGGCGGCGGGCGACGCGCAAGCGATGGTCCTGCTCGTCGAGCGCGACACGCTCGAAGTCCGGGAAATCCGCGCGACCGGCCTCGTCGAGCGCACCGCCGCCGTCGAGCTGATCGCCTTCGCGCCGGCAGAGGCGCCCTGACGCGGCTCAGCCGCGGCGGCGCGCCGGCCGCCGGTCGAAGGCCGGCAGCGTCGCCGCGACCAGCGCGCCGACGAGGATCGTCGCCCAGGACAGATAGACCCAGAGCAGGAAGATCGGCAGCGTCGCAAAGGCGCCGTAGATCGCCTCGTACGACGGAAAGTAGGCGAGGTACAGCTCGAAGCCGCGCTGCAGCGCGAGGAAGCCGGCGGCGGCGAAGGCGCCGGCGAGCAAGGCGTGCCGCCAGCGGACGGCGGCGTTCGGCACCGTCCGGTAGAAAAAGGCGAAGAAGAGGACGAGCACGGCCAGGGAGATCCCCTTGAACAGCGGCGCACGCACCCAGCGCAGTTCGCCGAGCAGGCCGAGCGAGGTCGTCAGCGCCGACGACGTGGCCGCCAGCAGGGCGCCGAAGAAGAGCGGCCAGACCGCCGTGACGACGGCGTAGAGCACGATCCGGCGCCAGATGCGGCGCGATTCGCGCACCCGCCAGGCGCGGTTCACCGCATGCTCGACGGTGTTCATCAGCAGGAAGGCGGCAACCGCCAGCACGGCGACGCCCCAGCCGCTGACCGCGGCGGCGCGCCGCGAGAAGTGCAGGATCCTGTCGGCGATGAGGCCGGCCGAGCCGGCCGGCAGGAGGTGCGCGACGAGCAGCCGGTCGATATGCTCGACGAAGCTGGCGAACGCCGGGAAGGCGGAGACGAGCGCGAGGACGAGGGCGGCCAGCGGCACCACCGAGAGCAGCGTGGTGAAGGCCAGGCTGGCGCTGACCTGGCCGAACCCCTCCTCGCCGAAGCGGCGGGCGACGCGGGCGACGAAGGACAGGAGAGGGAAACGGGAACGAACCATGAGGCCGATATAATAGCCGCATGCGCGCGGCGATCTCCTGCAAAACACCTACCGCAGAGACGCAGAGGCGCAGAGGTTCGCAGAGGAAAACCGAAGGCAAGGAACTTCTCTGCGTTATCTCTGCGCCTCTGCGTCTCTGCGGTGGACGTTCGCCTTTTCATCCAATCGCCCTGCCGCCGCCATGACCCGCCTCGCCTACCTCGCCGCCTGCGGCAGCCTGATCGCGCTGATCTTCCTCGGCGTCGCCTGGGAGCTGCGGCTGGCGCCGCTGGCGCCCGGCGGTTCGGCCCTGGTCTTCAAGGTGCTGCCGCTGCTGCTGCCGCTCTTCGGCGTCCTGCACGGCCGGCGCTATACCTACAAGTGGGCGTCGCTGCTGATCCTCCTCTACTTCGCCGAAGGCGTCGTGCGCGCCACCACCGAACCGCCGCCGGCGCAGTGGCTGGCGCTCGCCGAGATCGCGCTGGCCGTCGCCTTCTTCGCCGCCGCCGTCGCCTACGTCCGGCGGACCCGATGAAAAACGCCGGGCGAGCCCGGCGTTTCCGTTGGTCTGCCGAACCTTCGCCGCGTCAGACGTCGCCCTGCGGATTCACCTTGTCGCCGGCCGAGTGCAGCTTGTTCAGCGCGTTCAGGTAAGCCTTGGCCGAGGCGATGACGATGTCGGTGTCGGCGCCGTTGCCGTTCACGATGCGGCCGCCGCGCGACAGGCGCACGGTCACTTCGCCCTGCGCGTCGGTGCCGGTGGTGATGGCGTTCACCGAGTAGAGCAGCAGCTCCGAACCGCTCTTCGCCACCGACTCGATCGCCCGGAAGGTGGCGTCGACCGGGCCGCTGCCGACGGCGCCGGCCTTGTGCTCGGCGCCGCCGGCGGTGAGCGTCACCGCCGCTTCCGGCGTCTCGCCGGTCTCCGAGCAGACGCGCGAGTAGACCAGCTTGTAGTGCTCGTCCTCGGGCGTCACCGTCTCGTCGGAAACGAGGGCCTGCAAATCCTCGTCGAAGATCTCGTGCTTCTTGTCGGCGAGCTCCTTGAAGCGGGCGAAGGCGGCGTTCAGCGCCTCGTCGCCGGCGAGCTCGATGCCGAGTTCGGCGAGCCGCGTCTTGAACGCGTTGCGCCCCGAATGCTTGCCGAGCACGAGCTTGTTCTGCGTCCAGCCGACGTCCTCGGCGCGCATGATCTCGTAGGTCTCGCGGTGCTTCAGGACGCCGTCCTGGTGGATGCCCGATTCGTGCGCGAAGGCGTTGGCGCCGACCACCGCCTTGTTCGGCTGCACCGGGTAACCGGTGATCTGCGAGACGAGCTTGGAGGCCGGCACGATCTGCGTGGTGTCGATGCCGGTCTCGACCGGGAAGATGTCGGCGCGCGTCTTCACCGCCATCACCACTTCTTCCAGCGAGGCATTGCCGGCGCGCTCGCCGAGGCCGTTGATCGTGCATTCGACCTGGCGCGCGCCGACCAGCACGGCGGCGAGCGAGTTGGCGACGGCCAGCCCCAGGTCGTTGTGGCAATGCACCGACCAGACCACCTTGTCGGCGCCCGGCACGCGCGCGATCAACTGCTTGATCGTCTCGGCGAACTGGCCGGGCAGGTTGTAGCCGACGGTGTCCGGCACGTTGATCGTCGTCGCGCCGGCCTCGATCACCGCCGTGAACACGCGGCAGAGGAAATCCAGCTCGGAGCGGCCGGCGTCCTCGGCCGAGAACTCGACGTCGTCGGTGTATTCGCGCGCCCAGCCGATCGCCTTCACCGCCTGCTCGACGACCTGGTCCGGCGTCATGCGCAGCTTCTTCTCCATGTGGATCGGGCTGGTGGCGATGAAGGTGTGGATGCGGCGCTTGGCCGCCGGCCGGATGGCCTCGCCGGCGCGGCGGATGTCGTTCTCGTTGGCGCGCGCCAGCGAGCAGACCGTGGATTCCTTGATCGCCTCGGCGATGGCGCGGATGGCGTCGAAGTCGCCGGGCGAGGCGGCGGCGAAGCCGGCCTCGATCACGTCCACCTTCATCCGCTCCAATTGGCGGGCGACGCGGATCTTCTCGTCCCGGGTCATCGAGGCGCCGGGGCTCTGTTCGCCGTCGCGCAGGGTGGTGTCGAAAATTACCAAACGTTCTTTCATGTCGGACTCCGGAAGGGAATGTCGATCAGCGGCGCCGCTGCCGCGGGGCCGGTCGGATGCTGCACGAATCGGGGAGGTCGGATGTCAGCGCGCGCGGCGCAGCAGCGGCCGCGCCAGCAGCAGGGCGCGCAGGGCGGAGCGAAGGGTGTGCGGCGGGGTGGACATGGCTCCGACTATAAACAGCGCCTGTCGCCATTGTCAATTCGGCTCATGCCGCTGGGCCGGCCTTCCGCCGCAGGCGCCGCCAGGCCGCCATGACATAGCCGGACAGGGCATAGACGACGAAGAAGCCGAACAGCGTCACCTCCGGCCGCAGCGCCATCAGCGCGAAGACCAGCGCGATCGCCGCGACGACGACGAAGGGCACGCTCTTCCGGAGGTTGATGTCCTTGAAGCTGTAGTAGCGCACGCTGGTGATCATGGTCACGCCGGCGAAGACGGTCGTCGCCGCCGCCAGCAGCGTCAGGTCGGAGCCGGCGAAGCCGTTGTCGCTGGCCACCCAGATGAAGCCGGCGACCAGCGCCGCCGCCGCCGGGCTGGGCAGCCCCTGGAAGTAGCGCTTGTCCACGACTTCCAGCGTCGTGTTGAAGCGGGCCAGGCGCAGCGCGGCGCCGGCGCAGTAGATGAAGGCGGCGATCCAGCCGAGGCGGCCGAGGTCCTTCAGCGCCCACTCGTACATCACCAGCGACGGCGCGGCGCCGAACGAGACCATGTCGGAGAGCGAATCGTACTCGGCGCCGAAGGCCGACTGCGTGCGCGTCAGCCGCGCCACGCGGCCGTCCAGCCCGTCGAGCACCATGGCGACGAAGATCGCCACCGCCGCACGGTCGAAGCTGCCCTGCATGGCCATGACGATGGCGAAGAAGCCGGAGAACAGCGCCGCCGTGGTGAACAGATTGGGCAGGACGTAGATGCCCTTGCGGCGCAGCTCCGGGTTGAACAGGGCTTTGCGGGGAAGCTTCGGATCCGGCATAGGTCGTGGCGGTCGGGCGGTGCGTCCCGCCCGTCGAATTCTGGGGTGCGCAAAGGATACACCTTTTCGCCGGCCCCAAATAACTCGCCCGGAGCGTGTCCGGGCGAGGGTCGTGCGATCGGTGAAGGCGGCGATCAGTTCTTCGACTGGTCGACCAGCTTGTTCTTCTTGATCCAGGGCATCATGTCGCGCAGCTTCTCGCCGACCTGCTCGATCGGGTGGGCGGCGGTGAGGCGGCGGCGCGCGGTCATCGACGGGTAGTTGGTCTTGCCTTCCTGGATGAACATCTTGGCGTACTCACCGGTCTGGATGCGCTTGAGCGCGGCGCGCATGGCGTAGCGCGACTCCTCGTTGATGACTTCCGGGCCGGTCACGTACTCGCCGTACTCGGCGTTGTTCGAGATCGAGTAGTTCATGTTGGCGATGCCGCCCTCGTACATCAGGTCGACGATCAGCTTCAGCTCGTGCAGGCACTCGAAGTAGGCCATCTCCGGCGCGTAGCCGGCTTCGGTCAGGGTCTCGAAGCCCATCTTCACCAGCTCGACGGCGCCGCCGCAGAGCACGGCCTGTTCGCCGAAGAGGTCGGTCTCGGTCTCTTCGCGGAAGTTGGTCTCGATGACGCCGCCCTTGGTGCCGCCGTTGGCCGCCGCGTACGACAGCGCGATGTCCTTGGCCTTGCCGGAAACGTCCTGATGCACGGCGATCAGCGACGGCACGCCGCCGCCCTTCAGGTACTCGGAACGCACGGTGTGGCCCGGGCCCTTCGGCGCGACCATGATCACGTCGAGGTCGGTGCGCGGCACGACCTGGTTGTAATGCACGTTGAAGCCGTGCGCGAAGGCCAGCGCGGCGCCCTTCTTGATGTTCGGCTCGACGTCGTTGTAGTAGACGGCCGGGATGTTCTCGTCCGGCAGCAGGATCATGACGACGTCGGCACCCTTGACCGCCTTCGCCACTTCCTCGACCTTGAGGCCGGCCTTCTCGGCCTTGCTCCACGAGGCGCCGTTCTTGCGCAGGCCGACCGTGACCTTGCAGCCGGAGTCCTTCAGGTTCTGGGCGTGGGCGTGGCCCTGCGAGCCGTAGCCGACGATGGTGACCTTCTTGCCCTTGATCAGGGAGAGGTCGGCGTCCTTGTCGTAATAGACCTTCATTGGGGATTTTCCTTTCGTCAACAAAACAGTGAGGAGTGAAGAGTGAGGAGTGAGGAGTGGTCGGGCGACGTTTCGCTCCTCACTCCTTGCTCCTCTCTCCTCACTAGACTTTAAGAATTCGGTCGCCGCGGCCGATGCCGCTGACGCCGGTACGGACGGTTTCGAGGATCAGGCCGGCATCGATGGCGCTGATGAACGAGTCGAGCTTGCTGCTGGAACCGGTCAGCTCGACGACGTAGGTCGAATCGGTGACGTCGATGATGCGGCCGCGGAAGATGTCGGCCATGCGCTTCATCTCCTCGCGGTCCTTGCCGGTGGCGCGGACCTTGATCAGCATCAGCTCGCGCTCGATGTGCGCGGCTTCCGACAGGTCGACGACCTTGACCACGTCGACCAGCTTGTTCAACTGCTTGGTGATCTGTTCGAGCACGTCGTCCGAGCCGGTGGTGACGATGGTCATGCGAGAGAGCGAACTGTCCTCGGTCGGCGCCACGGTCAGCGTCTCGATGTTGTAGCCGCGGGCGGAAAAGAGGCCGGAGACGCGCGACAGGGCGCCGGCTTCGTTCTCGATCAGGATGGAAATGATGTGGCGCATTTTCTCGTTCTCTCCGCGCTTACAGGTCTTCGGCCAGGATCATGTCGGTCAGGCCCTTGCCGGCCGCCACCATCGGGAAGACGTTGGCCTCGCGGTTGGTCTGGAAGTCCATGAACACCAGGTCGTCCTTGTGGTCGATGAAGGCCTTCTTCAGCGCCGGCTCGACGTCCTCCGGACGCTCGACGCGGATGCCGACGTGGCCGTAGGCCTCGGCCAGCTTGACGAAGTCGGGCAGCGAATCCATGTAGGAACCGGAGTAGCGGCTGCCGTAGAACATCTCCTGCCACTGGCGGACCATGCCGAGGTAGCGGTTGTTCAGGCTGATGATCTTGATCGGCAGGCGGAACTGTTTGGCCGTCGACAGCTCCTGGATGCACATCTGGATCGAGCCTTCGCCGGTGACGCAGACGACGGTCGCGTCCGGGTGCGCGAACTGCGCGCCCATGGCGTACGGCAGGCCGACGCCCATGGTGCCGAGGCCGCCGGAATTCAGCCAGCGGCGCGGCTCGGCGAACGGGTAGTACTGCGCCGCCCACATCTGGTGCTGGCCGACGTCGGAGCAGACGATGGCCTCGCCCTTGGTGATCTCGTAGAGCTTCTGCACCACGTACTGGGGCATGATCAGCTCCTTGTCCTGCTTGTAGCCGAGGCTGTTCTTGCCGCGCCATTCGCCGATCTGCCGCCACCAGTCGGCGGTCTGCGCCGGGTCGGGCTTCTTGCCGTCGATCAGTTTCAGCATCTCTTCGAGCACGTCCGGCACGTTGCCGACGATCGGCACGTCGACCCGGACGCGCTTGGAGATCGACGACGGGTCGATGTCGATGTGGATGATCTTGCGCGGCTCCTCGGCGAAGTTCGCCGGATTGCCGATGACGCGGTCGTCGAAGCGGGCGCCGATCGACAGCACCACGTCGGCGTAGTGCATCGCCATGTTGGCTTCGACCGTGCCGTGCATGCCGAGCATGCCGAGGTTCTGCCGGTCGGTGCCGGAGAAGGCGCCGAGGCCCATCAGCGTGTTCGTCACCGGATAGCCGAGGTGGTGCGCCAGCTTGCGCAGCGGCTCGGCCGCGTCCGACAGCACGGCGCCGCCGCCGACGTAGATGATCGGGCGCTTGGCTTCGGCGAGCAGTTGCACGGCCTTCTTGATCTGCCCGAGGTGGCCCTTGACCACCGGGTTGTACGAGCGCATCTGCACGGTCTGCGGATACTCGAACTCGCAGGCGTGGGCGGTGACGTCCTTCGGGATGTCGACGACGACCGGGCCGGGGCGGCCGGTCTTGGCGATGTGGAAGGCCTTCTTGATCGTGTCGGCGAGGTCGCGCACGTCCTTCACCAGGAAGTTGTGCTTCACGCACGGCCGCGTGATGCCGACCATGTCGACTTCCTGAAACGCGTCCTGGCCGATCGCCGGCACCGGCACCTGGCCGGAGATGACGACGATGGGGATCGAGTCCATGTAGGCGGTGGCGATGCCGGTGACGGCGTTGGTCGCGCCCGGACCGGAGGTCACCAGCGCGACGCCGACCTTCTGCGTCGACCGGGCGTAGCCGTCGGCGGCATGCACCGCGGCCTGCTCGTGGCGTACCAGGATGTGCTTGATCTGCTCCTGCTTGAACAGCTCGTCATAGATGTGCAGCACGGCACCGCCGGGATAGCCGAACATGTATTCGACCTTTTCTTCCTGCAGGCACCTGATTACAATCTCCGCGCCGGTCATCTTCATCTGGTTCCGCCTTACCCAACCTGGTTCTCGAAAAGCGCATAACCTTATCCATAAGGCCCCGTTTGGTCAAGGCGGGCACCGGCGCCCGCGCCCTGATTTCCGAAGGAAGCTCCCCTCTGGCGACGCAACGCGAACTGTCGGATTTCCTCGCCTCGGTCGAGCGCCGCGCCTTCCGCCACGCTGCCTACGCCCTGCGCGACGAGGAAGGCGCGCTCGACATCGTCCAGGATTCGATGATGAAGCTCGCCGAGAAGTACGGCGACCGGCCGGCGAAGGAGCTGCCGATGCTCTTCCAGCGCATCTTGCAGAACGGCATCCGCGACCAGTACCGGCGGCTCAAGGTGCGCGCGACCTGGACGACGCTGCTGTCGACGCTGGCGCCGAAGGACGACGACGACGCCGACCCGCTCGAATCGCTGGCCACGGAAAACACCGACGGACTGGCCGGAACGCCGCATGGCCGCCTCGAACAGGCGCAGGTGATGGCGCTGATCGAAGCCGAGATCGGCCGGCTGCCGACGCGTCAACGCGAGGCCTTCCTGATGCGTTACTGGGAGGACATGGACGTCGCCGAGACGGCGCGGGCCATGGGCTGCTCGGAAGGCAGCGTGAAGACACATTGCTCGCGCGCAACGCACGCGCTGGCGGCGGCCTTGAAGGCCAAGGGGGTCAGTCTATGAACGAACTGCATTTCGGCGGCCGCGTCCGCGAACTGCTGGACCGGCGGCTGGAAGACATCGGCGCCGACCGGCTGGCGCGGCTCCGCCAGGCGCGCGAGCGCGCGCTGCTGGCGCGCAGGCGTTCGGCGGTGACCGGCATCGGCCACGCGCTCCTCTTGTCCGCGCATGCCGGCACGCCGCGCGCGCGCCTGGCTGTCGCCGCGTGCACGCTCCTGCTCGCCGCCTGGCTCGTCGCCTGGTGGCACGTCGGCGGGCCGCTCGACGAAGCGGGCGAGGTGGAGACCGCGCTGCTCATCGACGACCTCCCGGTCGAGGCCCTGCTCGACAGCGGATTCCAGTCGTGGCTCGCTTCGCGCTGACGCTGGCGGCCACGCTCTGGCTGGGCGCGGCAGCAGCGGAGCCGACGTGGTCGGAACTCGACGCGGAGCAGCGGACGGTGCTCGCTCCGTTCGCCGGGGAGTGGGAGCGGATGGAAGATCCGCAGCGCAGGCGGTGGCTCGGCTTCGTTGAGCGTTACCGCGACATGTCCCCGGCCAGGCAGCGGCAACTGCAGGAAAAGATGCGGACCTGGGCCGCGCTGACCCCCGAGCAGCGCCTCGCCGCCCGCCGGAAATACCAGGAAATCACGCAGATGGCCCCGGAGGAGCGGGACGCCATCAGAAAGAAATGGCAGGAATACGATGCGCTCCCCGAAGAAGAAAAACGCCGCCTCCGCGCCGAACGCCGGGCGCGCGGCACGTCCGAACCCCCCGCAGACGGCGGCCCCGGCCGCTGACACGCCGATGACGGAAAAACCGACCACGCCCGGCATCGCCCGGCGCCTCGCCGCGATGTGCTACGAACTGCTGCTCGTCGCCGCCGTCCTCATCTTCGCGCTGATCGTGCCGCACATGCTGCTCGGCGCCTTCGCCAAGGTGCAGGCATCGCACACGGCGATCAAGATCCACGCCTTCGTCGTGCTCATGGTCTACTTCGGCTGGTTCTGGGTGAACGGCGGCCAGACGCTGGCGATGAAGACCTGGCGCATCCGCGTCGTCGACGTCAATGGCGGCCGCCTGCGCCCGGCGCAGGCGGTGCTGCGCTTCCTGGCGGCGTGGCCGAGCATCGCGCTCGGCGGCGTCGGCATCCTGTGGGCGCTCTTCGACCGCGACGGCCAGTTCCTGCACGACCGCATCGCCGACACGCGCATCGTCCGCGTGAACGACTAGCGCCGCTCCACCCACCACAGCATGCCGGCGGCGGCCAGCATGAACATCAGCGACGGCGCCGCCGCGCTGGTCAGCGGCGGCCAACTGTTGATCGCGCCGAGGTTGGAGAAGAGGCCGTTGAGCATGTGGAAGAAGATGCCGATCATGACGCCGGCGAAGATCTTCAGGCTGACGCCGGACACGCGGTTGTGCGTGTAGCCGAAAGGCAGCGCCAGCGCGATCATGACCAGCGCCGCCAGCGGGTAGACGGCCTTCTTCCAGAGCGCGATCTCGTAGCGCTGCGTCTTCTGCTTGTTGTCGCGCAGGTGCTTGATGTACGAGGTCAGGTGCAGCAGCGACATGCTTTCCGGCTTGACCAGCAGCACCGACAGGATGTCCGGGTTGAGCGCCGACTTCCAGACCATCTCCTGCTGCGTGCCGACGCGGCCGCGGTCGCCGTCCAGCTCCGTGCGCACCACGTCCTTCAGGCGCCAGCTCGCCGGCGGCAGGTACTCGCCCTCGCTGGCCTCGCTCACCGCCACCAGCCGCGCCGAGTGGTCGAACTCGTAGATGCGCACGCTGCGCAGTTGCGCGTCCGGCGTCACCGCGCGGACGTTCACGAAGGTCATGTCGTCCTTCACCCACAGGCCGGTGCGGAACTCGGCGGAGACCAGCTTGCCGACCGCCGAGAGGCGCAACTGGCGGGCGGCGCGTTCGGCCGGCGGCGCCACCAGCTCGCCGACGAAGAGGGTGATCAGGCCGAAGACGGCGGCGATCTGCAGCAGCGTCGACAGCAGGCGCCGCGTCGACAGGCCGGAGGCGCGCAGCACGGTGATCTCGGAATGGCGGGCGAGCGTGGACAGCGCGTACAGCGCCCCGATCAGCACGGCGATCGGCATCAGTTCGTAGACGCGCCCCGGCACGCGCAGCAGGATATAGCCCATGGCATGCTGGAACTGGTAGCCGCCCTTGCCGACGTCGCGCAGCTCGCCGATCAGGTCGAAGAAGCTGAACAGCCCGAGGAAGGCGACGAGGACGAGCAGCACCGCCGCCGACACCTCCCTGGCCAGATAGCGCCGGTAGAGCTTCATCGCTTCAGCCGCAGGAAGGAGAACACCAGGATGCGCCGCGCGAAGAACAGCGGCAGCGCGACGAGCATCGCCAGGTGCACCGAGAGCAGCCCGACGAGGACCGAGATCCGCCCCTGCGCGACCCAGGCCTGCGTCATCGACAGCAGGTTGCTGTAGATCATGTACACCAGGAGCGCCAGGATCAGGTTGGCCGAACGGCCGGCGCGCGGATTGACGAAAGAGAGCGGGATCGCCAGCAGCGCGAGGACCACCGCCGACACCGGCACGTTGATGCGCCAGAGCAGTTCGGCCTGCGCATAGCGGCTGTCGGAGCGCCACAGATCGAGCGAGGACTGGCCGGCGACCGTCTGCGTGATGCCGCGCTCCTCCTTGGTCTCGACGCGCAATGCGTACTTGTCGAACTCCATGATGCGGAATTCGGGCGTCCCCGGCACCACCTCGTAGCGCCGCCCCTTCTCCAGGACCATGAAGCGGTCGCCGTTCTCCGCCGTCTCCTGGTAGCCGCGGCTGGCCATGGTGACGCCCAGCCGGCCGTGCTGCACGGCGCTGATGAAGATGTTCTGCACGTGCGTCTCGTCCTCGCCGACGGTCTCGACGAAGACCACGCGGTCGGTCGACGAGGCTTCCTTGAAGCTGCCCGGCGCCACCTGCGAGGCGTCGCTGCGCACGGCGATCTTCTGCTTGAACTCGGCGCTCATCTGGTGTGCCCACGGCGACAGCACCAGCGTCAGCAGCGCGATGGCCAGCACCAGCGGCGCGGCGAAGACCAGTACCGGCCGCACCCAGGCGGTCAGCGACATGCCCGAGGAGAACCAGACGATCATCTCCGAGTCGCGGTAGCTGCGCGACAAAGAGAGCAAAACGGCGACGAACAGCGTCAGCGAAAGCAAATAGGCCGAATAGTTCAAGGCGGCGAAGCCGAGCAGCGCCGCCACCGCCTCGGACGCGACCTTGCCGGCGGCCGCGTCGCCGAGCAGGCGGATGCCCTGGATGGCGACCAGGATCGCGAACAGCGCGACGAAGACGCCGGCCGCGGACTGGGCGAACTCGCGCCGGACGGCACGCTGGAAGACCATGCTTTGACTTGTGAGAAAAGCTGCGGTGATAATCAGGTTTCAGTGCGAAACCTGCATTCAGGAGCGGCAAGTGGAATTTAGCATAAAAAGCGGCAGCCCGGAAAAACAGCGCAGCGCCTGCGTCGTCGTCGGCGTCTTCGAGCCGAGAAAACTGACGCTTCCCGGCGAAATGCTCGACAACGCGTCGCGCAACTATCTTTCCGACATCATTCGCCGCGGCGACATGGAAGGGAAACTCGGCACCACGCTGCTTCTGCACAACGTGCCCGGCACCCTGTGCGACCGCGTGCTGCTGGTCGGCCTCGGCAAGGAGAAGGAGTTCCGCGAGAAGGAGTATTGCCAAGCGATCCGCGTCGCCGCGAAGACGCTCAACGAGACCGGCTCCTTCGACGGCACCGTCTTCCTCACCGAGATCCCGGTGCGGAAGCGCAGCGTCGGCTGGCGCATCCGCCAGGCCGCGCTCGTCGCGCAGGAGACGACCTACCGCTTCGATCAGTTCAAGAGCAAGAAGGAGGACGTCCGCCGCCCGCTCAGGAAGCTGACCTTCGCCGTCGAGCGCCGCAACGAGCTGGCGCCGGCCGAGGAGGCGCTGGCGCAGGGCCTGGCGCTGGCCGAGGGCGTGGCGCTGGCGAAGACGCTTGGCAACCTGCCGGGCAACGTGTGCACGCCGGCGCACCTCGCCGACGTGGCGCAGGAGATTGCGCAGGCGCACGGCCTCGACTGCCAGGTGCTGGAGCGCGCCGACATGGAGGCGCTGGGCATGGGCGCCCTGCTCTCCGTGGCCCGCGGCTCGCACCAGCCGCCGAAGCTGATCGTGCTGCAGCACAAGGGCGGCAAGCCCGGCGACCGGCCGGTCGTGCTCGTCGGCAAGGGCATCACCTTCGACACCGGCGGCATCTCGCTCAAACCCGGCCCGGAAATGGACGAGATGAAGTTCGACATGTGCGGCGCCGCCGGCGTGCTCGGCACGATCAAGGCGGCGGCGCTGATGCGCCTGCCGATCAACCTCGTCGCCGTCGTGCCGGCCGCCGAGAACATGCCCGGCGGCGGCGCCAGCCGGCCGGGCGACATCGTCGCCTCGATGTCCGGGCAGACCATCGAAATCCTCAACACCGACGCCGAGGGCCGGCTGATCCTGTGCGACGCGCTGACCTACGCCGAACGCTTCGACCCCGCTGCGGTCGTCGACGTGGCGACGCTCACCGGCGCCTGCGTCATCGCGCTCGGCCACGTCGCCAGCGGGCTCTTCGCCAACAAGGATGGTCTCGCCCGCGAACTGCTCGATGCCGGCGACGAGGCCAACGACCGCGCCTGGCACCTGCCGCTGTGGGACGACTACCAGGAACAGTTGAAGAGCAACTTCGCCGACATGGCGAACATCGGCGGCCGCGCCGCCGGTTCGGTGACCGCCGCCTGCTTCCTGTCGCGCTACGCCAAGAAGTACGACTGGGCGCACCTGGACATCGCCGGCACCGCCTGGAAATCCGGCGCCGACAAGGGCGCCACCGGCCGGCCCGTGCCGCTGCTCACGCATTTCCTGCTCGCCCGCGCCGGGAAGCTCAATTGACGCAGATCTTCTTCTACCACGGCGCCGCCGACCGCGTCGCCGCGGCCGCGGCGCTGATCGCCAAGGCCTGGGCGCAGCGGAAGCCGCTCGTCGTCTACGCGCCCGACCCGGCGGTCGCGGGCGCCCTCGACCGGGCGCTGTGGATCCGCGATCCGATCGACTTCGTGCCGCACGCCGGCATCGACTCGCCGCTCGCCGCCGAGACCAGCGTGCTCATCGCCGACCGGCTGGATTCCCTGCCGCCGGATACCGCCGACGGCTCGCGCCACGACCGGCTGATGAACCTTTCCGGCGAAGTGCCGCCGAGCTTCTCGCGCTTTGCCAGCGTCATCGAGGTGGTCAGCGAGGAAGCCGAGGTGCGGCAGCCGGCGCGCGAACGCTTCCGCTTCTACAAGGATCGCGGCTACGAGATCCGCTCGCTCGACCTGACGGGGAAGGGCTGATGGACGGCAAGGACCTCGTCTCGCGCGCGGATTCGCTGATGCGGCGACGCAGCTTCGTCGCCGCGCCGCCGCCCGCGGCCGACGCCCCGCCGCCGGCTGCGCTCGATTTCGACGGCGACGTGCCGGTCCTCACCGACGAGGTGCAGCCGGAGATGCCGGCCGCCGCGGCGCCGCGCGACCGCTTCGACGAAACCCTGGCCGCCCGCCTCGCCTCGGAGTTCTCGCACGCACTCGAACGGCGCCTCGCCGCCGAACTGCCGGGCCTGGTCGAGGCCGGCCTGGCCGCCCTCGAGGCCGACCTGCGGCGCGGCATCCTCGCCGCGGCCGACGACGCCGTCAGGGATTTCCTCGCCCGCCGCCAGCAGTTCCGGCTGCCGCTCGACGAACCCGACCCGGGGCACGCGCCCTGAACGCTTCCGGGAAGGACATCGTGGCGGGGGGAACCGCAGGAACGAAAACGAAGCGCCGATACGCCGCACTCCTGTTCGCGGCGGCGGCCGTCGTCGCCGCCCTCGCCGCGCTGCTCGTCGACCGCGGGCACGGCGGCGAACCGATCCGCATCGGCGTCCTCCACTCGCTGAGCGGCTCCATGGCGGCGAGCGAAGTGCCGCTGGTCGACGCCGCCCGTCTTGCCGTCGAGGAGATCAACGCCCGCGGCGGCCTGCTCGGCCGGCCGGTGGAGATGATCGTCGCCGACGGGCGCTCGGACTGGAGCACCTTCGCCAGCGAAGCCGAGCGGCTGATCGCCGAGGAGAAGGTCAGCGCCCTCTTCGGCTGCTGGACCTCGGCCTGCCGCAAGGCGGTGAAGCCGGTCGTCGAGCGCCACGACCACCTGCTCTTCTACCCGCTCCAGCACGAGGGCATGGAGCGTTCGCCGAACATCGTCTACACCGGATCGGCGCCCAACCAGCAGATCATCCCCGGCGCGCGCTGGGCGCTCGAGCATTTCGGCAAACGCGTCTACCTGGTCGGCTCCGACTACGTCTTTCCGCGCGCCGCCAACCGCATCATCCGCGACCTGGCGACGGCCACCGACGCCACGATCCTCGGCGAACGCTACCTGGGGCTCGCCGAGGGGCCGGACGCGCGGCTGATCGCAGAACTGCGCCGGCTGCAGCCCGACCTCGTCATCAACTCCCTGAACGGCGAAAGCAACCTGCACTTCTTCCGCGCGCTGCACGAGGCCCGGCTCGGCGCCCTGCCCGTCCTCTCCTTCAGCATCTCCGAGGTCGAGCTGGCGGCGATCGGCAAGGACGCCTTCCACCCCGCGCACTACGCCGCCTGGAGCTATTTCCAGAGCCTGCCGCACGAGGACAACCGCCGCTTCGTCACCGCCTTCAAGGCGCGCTTCGGCGCCGACCGCGTCACCAGCGACCCGATCGAGGCCGCCTACGTCGGCGTCCTCCTCTGGGCGCAGGCGGTGCGCGAGGCGGGCACCGAGGAAACCGGCTTCGTGAACCGCAGCATCGGCCGGCAGAGCATTCCCGGTCCGTCCGGGGTCATGGCCGTCGACGGCGCCACGCGCCACCTGTGGAAGCCCTTCCGCATCGGCCGCGCGCGCGAGGACGGCCAGTTCACGCAGATCGCCGCCTCCGAGGAGAACATCCGGCCGACGCCGTTCCCCACCTATCGCAGCGTCGCCGACTGGCTGTCCATCCTGCGCGAGCAGGAAGCGCGTTCGGAGCATCAGCCGTGAGGCGGCACGCCGACCCGCGCAGCGGCAGGAGGCCGGCCCCGTGAGCGACCGCACGCTCCGCCGGCGGCTGTGGCAGGCCTTCATCCTCATCGCCGTGCTGCCGCTGCTCGGCCTCTCCTGGCTCTACGTCGCCTCGTTCGAGCGGGCGCTGACCGCCAGCGTGCTGCAGACGGTATCGTCGATCGCCGACAAGAAGGCGGACGAGATCGACGACTTCATCGACGAACGGCTGGTCGACGCCAGGATCGCCAGCCAGCACGAGTTCCTGCCGCACGCCGTCGCCGAACTGAGCGAGGCCTTCCGCCGCGGCGGCCTGCCGGCGGCGCGCGCCGTCGAGCTGCGCTACAAGGGCTGGCTGACCGAGCTCGCCGAGCTCTCGCACCACGGCCGCTACCACGACCTGCTGCTCATCGACGCGCACGGCAACGTCGTCCTCTCGCTGATACGCGAGGCCGACCTCGGCACCAACCTGAACGACGGCCCGTACCGCGACAGCGGGCTCGCCGCCGGCTACCGCCAGGCGATGCGGCTGCTGCACGCCGACCTGACGCCGTTCCGTCCCTACGCGCCCTCCGGCGACCGGCTCGCCACCTTCGTCGTCGCGCCGATCCTCGCCGACGGCCGGCCGGTCGGCGCGCTGGCGCTGCAGCTCAACGTCGACGCGTTCAGCGACGTGCTCGTCGACCGCACCGGCCTCGGCCGCACCGGCGACATCGTCCTCGCCCGGCAGGAAGGCGACGAGGTCGTCTTCGCCGCCCCGCACCTGCTGCGCACGTGGGACGCGCGCTGGCCGGACCACCTGCCGCTGGCGCGCACGCCCGAGCCGCTGCGCCGCGCGCTCGCCGGCGAGCACGACCGCGGCGTCACCGTCGACTACGCCGGCCAGGCGGTCGCCGCCGCCTGGCGCTACCTGCCGGCGCTGCACTGGGGTATGACGGTCAAGATCGACGCCGACGAAGCCTTCGCGCCGGCCCACCACGTGCGCCGGCTGGCGGCGCTGACGCTCGCCGCCTTCCTCTGCTTCTCGACCGCCGCCGGCCTGCTGCTCGGCCGGCGCGTCATCCGCACCGAGGAGCGGCTGCGCGGCAGCAACGAACAGCTCAACGAGGCGCAGCGCATCGCCCGCCTCGGCAGTTGGACGCTCGACCTGAAGAGCGGCAGGCTGCAGTGCTCCGACGAGGTCTTCCGCATCTTCGAGATGGAGCGCGCGCAGTTCGGCGCCACCTACGAAGCCTTCCTCGACCTCGTCCACCCCGAGGACCGGGAGCGGGTCCGCCAGTCCTACGACGAGTCGCTGCGCCAGCGCATGCCGCTGCGCATCAGCCACCGGCTGCGCATGGCGGACGGCCGCGTCAAGCACGTCCAGGGAAACTGCGAGACGCTGTACGCCGGCGACGGCACACCGCAGCTCTCGCGCGGCACCGTCCAGGACGTGACCCGCGAGAAAGCCGCCGCCGACACGCTCGAACTCTACGCGAGCATCTTCAAGCACAGCGGCGAGGAGATCGTGGTCACCGACAGCGAGAACCGGATCGTCGCCGTCAACCCGGCGTTCACCCGGCATACCGGCTACACGCTCGACGACGTCCGCGGCGAGAATCCGAAGGTTCTCTCCTCCGGGCTCACCCCGCGCGAGGTATACCAGACGCTGTGGGCCTGCCTGGAAGAGAGCGGCTTCTGGCAGGGCGAGCTCACGGACCGCCGCAAGGACGGCACGGTCTATCCGAAATGGGCCAGCATCTCGGTGATCCGCGACGAGAACGGCGCCATCACGCACCACATCGCCAGCTTCACCGACATCAGCGAACGCAAGGCGGCCGAGGAGCGCATCCACCAGCTCGCCCACCACGACGCGCTCACCGGGCTGCTCAACCGCTTCAGCCTGGAAAGCCGGCTCGAACAGGCGCTGCTCTCGGCCCGCCGCGAAGGCGGGCAACTGGCGGTGATGTTCATCGACATGGACCACTTCAAGCTGATCAACGACACGCTCGGCCACCACCTCGGCGACCAACTGCTGGTCGAGGTCGCGCACCGCCTCTCGGCCTGCGTGCGCGAAAGCGACATCATCGCGCGGCTGGGCGGCGACGAATTCGTCGCCGTCCTCACCGGGCTGCAGGAAAGCATGGCCGCCGCCGCCACCGCCGGCAAGATCGTCGAGGCCCTGAGCCGCCCCTACCTGATCGAGCATCACGTCCTGCACACCAGCCCGAGCCTGGGCATCGCCATCTTCCCGGTCGACGGCCAGGGCGCCAACGAGCTGATGAAGAACGCCGACACCGCGATGTACGACGCCAAGCGGCGCGGCCGCGGCAACTACCAGTTCTTCACCGCGGCGATGACCGTCGCCGCCGGCGAACGGCTGGAAATCGAACGCGGCCTGCGCCGGGCGCTCGCCGAAAACCGGCTGGAGCTGCACTACCAGCCGCAGGTGAGCGCCGACGACGGGCGGATCTGCGGCGTCGAGGCGCTGGTCCGCTGGAACGACCCGGAGCGCGGCTTCATCCCGCCGCTCAGGTTCATCCCCATCGCCGAGGAAACCGGCCTGATCGAACCGCTCGGCAACTGGGTGCTGCAGGAAGCCTGCTGGCAGCTCGCCGCCTGGCGCGCGCAGGGCATCGGCGGCGTGCGCATGGCGGTGAACCTCTCCGCCTACCAGTTGCGCGACCCCGAGCTGATCGAGCGCGTGCGCGCGGCGATGGACGAGCACGGCATCGGCGAGGGCGAGCTCGAACTGGAAGTGACCGAGTCGGTGGCCATGGACAACCCGGAGCGCGCGATCAAGCGCCTGCAGGCGCTGCGCGGCCTCGGCGTGAACCTGGCGATCGACGACTTCGGCACCGGCTATTCCTCGCTCGCCTACCTCAAGCTGCTGCCGATCCAGACGCTCAAGCTCGACCGCGCCTTCGTCCGCGACATCGAGAGCGACGAGAACGACGCGGCGATCAGCGCGGCGACGCTGGCGCTGGCCCACACGCTCGGCCTCAAGGTCGTCGCCGAGGGCGTCGAGACCGAGGCGCAGCGCGCCTTCCTCAGCGCGCACGGCTGCGACGTCCTGCAAGGTTACCTATACAGCAAGCCGCTGCCGGCCGGCGAGGCCACCGCCTTCCTGCTGCGCCGGGGCCGGCCGGCGGACGCGGCCGATCCGGTATAATCGCCGGCTTTATCGAGCACCCCCCTCCCTTCTTCTATGGAACTGGCCAAGAGTTTCGAGCCGGCCGACATCGAGCGCCGGTGGTATCCGCAATGGGAAGAGAACGGCCGCTTCAGGGCCGGACTCGACACCGCCAACCCGGACGCCTTCTGCATCCTGCTGCCGCCGCCGAACGTCACCGGCACGCTGCACATGGGCCACGGCTTCAACCAGACGATCATGGACGCGCTCACCCGTCACTACCGGATGCGCGGCCACAACACGCTGTGGCAGCCGGGCACGGACCACGCCGGCATCGCCACGCAGATCGTCGTCGAACGCCAGCTCGACGCGCAGGGCATCAGCCGCCACGACCTCGGCCGCGAGAAGTTCCTGGAAAAGGTCTGGGAGTGGAAGGAATACTCGGGCAACACCATCACCCGCCAGATGCGCCGGCTCGGCACCTCGCCGGACTGGACGCGCGAGCGCTTCACGATGGACGCCGGCCTCTCGAAGATCGTCACCGAGACCTTCGTCCGGCTCTATGACGAGGGCCTGATCTACCGCGGCAAGCGCCTGGTCAACTGGGACCCGGAGCTGCACACCGCGGTCTCCGATCTGGAAGTGGTGAGCGAGGAGGAGGACGGCTTCCTCTGGCACATCCGCTACCCGCTCGCCGATGGCTCGGGCCACCTGACCGTGGCGACGACGCGGCCGGAAACGATGCTCGGCGACACCGCGGTGATGGTGCACCCCGAGGACGAACGCTACAAGGCGCTGATCGGCAGGACCGTGAAGCTGCCGCTGTGCGAGCGCGAGATCCCGATCATTGCGGATGCCTACGTCGACCTCGAATTCGGCACCGGCTGCGTCAAGGTGACGCCGGCGCACGACTTCAACGACTACGCGGTCGGCCAGCGCCACGACCTGCCGATCATCCCGATCCTGACGCTGGACGCGAAGATCAACGACAACGCGCCGGCGAAGTATCGCGGCATGGACCGCTTCGACGCGCGGAAGGCCGTCGTCGCCGACCTGGAAGCGCTCGGCCTGCTGGAGAAGACCGACAGGCACCGGCTCAAGGTGCCGCGCGGCGACCGCACCGGCGTCGTCATCGAGCCGATGCTCACCGACCAGTGGTTCGTCGCCATGAGCAAACCCGGCGCCGATGGCAAGAGCATCACCGAGAAGGCGCTCGAATGCGTAGCCTCGGGCGAAATCAAGTTCGTGCCCGAGAACTGGGTCAACACCTACAACCAGTGGCTGAACAACATCCAGGACTGGTGCATCTCGCGCCAACTGTGGTGGGGCCACCAGATCCCGGCGTGGTACGGCGTGAACGGCGAGGTCTTCGTCGCGCACGACGAGGCCGAGGCGCGCGCCCAGGCCGACAAGGCCGGCTACGCCGGCGCGCTCACGCGCGACCCGGACGTGCTCGACACCTGGTACTCGTCGGCGCTGTGGCCGTTCTCAACGCTCGACTGGACGCCCGAGTGGCCGAGAGAATCGAACCCGGCGCTCGACCTCTACCTGCCGTCGACGGTGCTCGTCACCGGCTTCGACATCATCTTCTTCTGGGTGGCGCGCATGGTCATGATGACCAAGCACATCACCGGCAGGATCCCGTTCAGGCACGTCTACGTGCACGGCCTGATCCGCGACGCCGAAGGCCAGAAGATGTCGAAGTCCAAGGGCAACGTGCTCGACCCGATCGACCTGATCGACGGCATCGGCGTCGAGGAACTGGTGAAGAAGCGCACCACCGGCCTGATGAACCCGAAGCAGGCCGAGCAGATCGAGAAGCGCACCAGGAAGGAATTCCCGAGCGGCATCCCGGCCTTCGGCACCGACGCGCTGCGCTTCACCTTCCTGTCGCTCGCCAGCCCGGGCCGCGACATCAAGTTCGACCTCGGCCGCTGCGAGGGCTACCGCAACTTCTGCAACAAGCTGTGGAACGCCACGCGCTTCGTGCTGATGAACGTCGTGGGCCACGACCTGGCGCTCGGCCATGCGCAGGGCGCCGACGGCGCCTGCTCGGTGCCGGCCGGCGAAGAAGCGCACCCCGACTTCGGCTTCGCCGACCGCTGGATCGTCAGCCGCCTGCAGCGCACCGAGGCCGAGATGGCGAAGCACTTCGCCGACTACCGCTTCGACCTCCTGGCGCGCGAACTCTACGAGTTCGTCTGGGACGAGTTCTGCGACTGGTATCTCGAACTCGCCAAGGTGCGCATGCAGACCGGCAGCGCGGCGGAAGCGCGCGGCACGCGGCGCACGCTCGCGCGCGTCCTGGAAACCGTGCTGCGCCTCGCCCACCCGCTGATCCCGTTCATCACCGAGGAGCTGTGGCAGGCCGTGGCGCCGATCGCCGGCCGCAAGCGCCACGACTCGATCATGCAGGCGCCGTACCCGGTGGCGCAGCCCGAGCGCATCGACGAGGCCAGCGAAGCCAAGGTGAAGCTGCTCAAGGACCTGATCTACGCCTGCCGCAACCTGCGCGGCGAGATGGGCATCTCGCCGGCGCAGAAACTGCCGCTGATCGCCGCCGGCGAGGCGGCGACGCTCAAGGAATTCGCGCCGTACATCGCCGGCCTGGCCAAGCTCGCGGACGTGCAGGTCGTCGCCGACATTCCCGCGGACGAGGCGGCGCCGGTCGCCGTCGTCGGCGACTTCCGGCTGATGCTGAAGGTCGAGATCGACGTCGCCGCCGAACGCGAGCGCCTGACCAAGGAGATCGCGCGGCTGGAAAACGAGATCGCCAAGGCCGAGGCCAAGCTCGCCAACGAGAGCTTCGTCGCGCGCGCGCCGGCCGCCGTCGTCGCGCAGGAGAAGAAACGCGTCGCCGACTTCGGCGACACGCTGGCCAAACTGAAACCGCAGTTGGCGAAACTCGCCGGAAAATAAGGAAGCGACATGTCGGACGACAACAAATCCCTAGTCACCAGGCTGTTCCCGGCGCTCATGCTGTTCTGCCTGCTCTCCGGCGTCTGGTCCTACGCGATCATCCAGGCCTGGCCCTGGGACAAGGACACGACCTGGAAGCCGGGCGTGCGCCTGCCGGTGGTCTGCGCCGACGGCGAGGTCTGCTCGAAGGAATACGCGCAGATCGCCCAGGCCGTCGAAGACAAGCAGGTCATCGCGCTGCGGCCGAAGGAGCCGAACGGCGAACTGCACGATGGCGATCTCTGGCTGCGCTGGTCGACCGTCTCGGGCAAGGCGTGGGAACTGGAGGCGGCGATGTCCTCCTGGTACTTCGAGACCGCTGTCCGCTACAACGTCCGCGGCGACACGCTGGAAGTCGTCCAGTACCGCCACTACGACGCGAAGATCTTCTTCTACGCGCTCGGCGCCGCGCTGTTCACGCTCGCCGGCATCTACCTGCGCCGGCTCAGGAACTGAGCGTCACCGGCAGCAGACCGCGCAGCGCGTTGCCGAGCCAAAGCTCGGCGGCGCAGCGCAAATCCGCCTCGTAAAGCACCGCCTCCACGGCCTCGCCGCGCTCGAGCAATTGCCGGCGCAGCACGCCGGGCAGCAGGCCGCAGGCGAGCGGCGGCGTCAGCAGCGGCCCGCCGGCCGCACGCCGCACGAAGACGCTGCTGCGCGCGCCCTCGCAGACCTCGCCCCGCTCGTTCAGGAAGATCGCGTCGAACGCCGCCGGATCGGCGCCGACGCGCGCCAGCTCGCGCTCGTAGAGATCGCGCACCGTGGTCTTGTGGCGCAGCCAGGGCGAACGCGAGTCGAGCCGCTGCGGCGAGAGCACGGCGCGCAGGCCGGGCGGCGTCGCCGCCAGCGGCGCCGCGGCGAGTTCGACGTCGCCGCCGCGGCCGAGCGTCAGACGGACGCGGAAGACGCCTTGCGGCCATTCTGCCGCCAGTGCACGCAGCGCGCCGGCGGCAGCCTCCCGGTCGCAGGCGAAGGCCAGCGCGCCGGCCGAGGTCTGCAGCCGGTCGAGGTGCAGCGCCAGCAGCGGGTAATCGCCGTCTTCCAGCCGCAGCGTCTCGATCAGCCGGAAACCAGGATCGGCGCGCGTCACGAAGCTCGCCTTGAGCAGGCACTCGGCGTATTCGGCGGCCGCTTCGGAATCCCAGACGATGCCGCTGCCGACGCCGTAGCGCAGACCGCCGTCGGCATCGAGCAGCAGCGTGCGGATGGCGACGGCGAAGCGGAAGTCGCCGCCCGGCCCCACCCAGCCGAGCGCGCCGGTGTACAGGCCGCGCGGCGCCGGCTCCAGTTCGCGCACGATCTGCATCGCGCGCACCTTCGGCGCGCCGGTGATCGAACCGCAGGGGAAGAGCGCGGCGAACACCTCGGCCAGCCCGGCGTCGCAGTCGGCGGCGACGGTCGAGGTCATCTGATGCACGCTCGGATAGGTCTCGACCGTGCACAGCGACTCGACGCGCACGCTGCCCGGCCGCGCGATGCGGCCGAGATCGTTGCGGATCAGGTCGACGATCATCACGTTCTCCGCCCGGTCCTTGGCCGACGCGGCGAGCGCGGCAGCGGCCGCGGCGTCGTCGGCGGCGCGCGGCGCCGTGCCCTTCATCGGCCGCGAGCGGATCGTGCCGCCGGCGCGTTCGACGAACAGCTCCGGCGAAAACGAGAGAATGCGGGCCGCCGGCGTCATCACCAGGCCGCCGTGCGCCACCGGCTGCGCCGCGCGCAGGCGAGCGTAGAGCGCCAGCGGATCGCCGACGACGGTGCCGGCGAAGGGGAAAGTCAGATTGACCTGATAACAGTCGCCGGCGGCGATGTAGTCGCGGATGCGGGCGACGGCCGCGGCGTGCGCGGCGGCGTCGAGCCGCGGCCGGAAGTCGCCGACGCAGGCCGGCCGCGGCGGATCGCCGGCGTGCGCGGCCAGCCAGCCGGCGACCTCGCCGGCGGCCAGCGCGCGGCGCTCGGCGAACAGCCAGAAATGGCCGAGCGCACCGGCCGGCGGCGTACCGGCCGTCGGCTCGAAGACGTAGCCGAGTTCGTAGTCGAGCGCAGCGACGGCGTGCAGCCCCGCGGCCGTCGCCCGCTCGACCTCGGCGCAGGCCGCGGCGAAGCCGGCGGCGTCGACCGGCAGCGTCCGCCGCAGGTCGGTGAACAGCACGGCGCCCCCGCCCGGCGCGTCGAGCAGGGCAAAGGGAGCGGACATGGCGGGGAAGGAACGAGGAAAGGCGGGACGGAAGACGGCCGCCCGGCGGCCGCGCCGGCCTACTTGCGCTTCAGGACGTATTCGTAGACGTTGTCGGCCATGCCGCTCGACACCAGCTCGTTGCCGGTCTGCCGGGCGAAGGCCTGGAAATCCTTGACCGATCCGGGATCGGTGGCGAGCACGCGCAGCGTCTGGCCGGACTGCATCTCGGCCAGCGCCTTCTTCGTGCGCAGGATGGGAAGCGGGCAGTTGAGGCCCTTGACGTCGAGTTCGCGGTCGTACTGCATGGCGTGGTCGGCAAAGCGGAATGGTTGAGAGACGGCGGGTATTCTACCCGGCAAACGCTATTTCTTCTCCTTCGCCTCTTCCGCCTGCTGCCGCTTGAGTTCGCGCAGCCGCGCGTCGACCACAGACTGGTCGTAGAAGTTGCCGTCGCCGGCCCGCTGCGCGAACTGCAGTTGTTCGATCGCCTGCAGCAGGCGCCCCTGCTGCACGTACATCTCGGCCAGCGCCCGGTGCTGCTGCAGCTTGCGCCCCTGCGCCGCATGCATCTTCGCCTGCAGGCCGTAGAGCTTGGGGTCGCTGGCGTAGGAGCGCAACTGTTCTGCGAGGAAGCCTTCGAGGCGGTCGTAGGCGCCCATGGAGAAGAGCGCATCGGCGTAGCCGTAGGCCAGCGCGCGCGAGGTCGGGAAACGCTGCAGCGCCTCGCGGAACAGGGCGGCGGCAGCGACGACGTCGCCGGCCGCGGCCTTGATCTCGCCGGCCAGAGATTCGATCATCGCCGACCCCTCGCCCTTCTGCAGCCGGCGCAGCGTCTCGATCTCGCGCTCGGCGGCGGCGTAATTCTTGGCGCGCAGATGCGCGTAGGCGATGCCGTAGTGCGCCGCTGCCTCGGAAGAGAACTTGCGCTCGCGCAACTGGGTCTCGAACTCGCCGATCGCCTCCTTCGCCGTCCCCTGCTGCGCGCGCAGCTTGGCGCGCACCAGTTGATAGTCGAGGCTGTCGCGGACCTGCCGGTAGGGCGACTGCTGCAGGCGGTTCTGCATGTCGCTGATGCGCTCGACGGTGATCGGGTGCGAGCGCATATAGACCGGCGCGTTGTTCTCGTAGACGCGCGTCGCCCGCTGCAGGCGCTCGAAGAAGTCGGACATGCCGCGCGGATCGAAGCCGGCCTTCTGCAGGATGTCGTAGCCGATGCGGTCGGCCTCGCGCTCGAAGTCGCGCGAGAAGGCGAGCTGCGACTGGACCATCGCCGCCTCGCTGCCGACGATCGCCGCGCCGGTCGCCTGCGAGTTGGAGCGCGCAGCGAGCAGGGCCACGGCCATGGCGATCATGGCCAGCACCGACTGCTTCTTCTGGGTGGAAATCTGCCGCGCCAGATGATGCTGCGTGACGTGCGAGATTTCGTGGGCGACGACGCCGGCAAGCTCCGACTCGCTCTGCGAGGTGAGCAGGGTGCCGGTATTCACGCCGATGTAGCCGCCGAACATGGCGAAGGCGTTGACCTGGCCGTCGCGGATGGCGAAGAAGTGGAAATCGCCGCCGGGATCGGTGCTCGCCGCCACCAGCCGCTGGCCGAGGCGGTTGAGGTAGTCGTTCACCTCCGGGTCGTCGACGTAGGTCGGCTCGTGCAGGCGGATGTCGTTCATGATGCTCTCGCCGATCTTGCGCTCGAGCTGCGGCGAGAGGTCGGCGCGCGACGACTCGCCGAGGTCCGGCAGGCTGTCGGCGAGCGCCGGCGGCGGCAGCGCCAGCGACGCGCACAGAAACAGGCACAGCGCCTTGCGGGAGAAGGGACTGCGGGGGGGATGACCAAATGGCAGCCGTCGATCCATGGTGCTATGATAGCGCACCCGCAATACCCATCCGCGCCACCTCCCCATCTTTACGTTTCTTAGCATGACCGCCAACCCGCTGACCCATTTCGACGCCGCCGGGCAGGCGCACATGGTCGACGTCGCCGCCAAGGCGGAGACGCACCGCGTCGCCCGCGCCGCCGGCAGCATCTTCATGCGGCCGGAGACGCTGGCGCTGGTCGCCGACGGCACGGCGAAGAAGGGCGACGTCCTCGGCATCGCCCGCATCGCCGCCATCCAGGCGTCGAAGCGCACCGCCGAGCTGATCCCGCTGTGCCATCCGGTGGCGCTGACCCGCGTCGCCGCCGACTTCGCCGTCGACGCCGAACGCAGCGCCGTGCACATCGAGGTCACGGCGGAATGCAGCGGCCGCACCGGCGTCGAGATGGAAGCGCTGACCGCCGCCAGCGTCGGCCTGCTGACGGTCTACGACATGCTCAAGGCGGTCGACCGCGGCATGCGCATCGAGGGCGTCCGCCTGCTCGAAAAACAGGGCGGCAAGTCCGGCCACTGGCGCGCGGACGCGCCATGACGAAAGAACAGCCCATGAATGCCACGTTCACCCGCCGCCTCTTCCTGCGCGCCGGCGGCGCATCGACGGCGCTGGTCGCGCTCGCCGCGGCCGGCCTGCTGAAGCCGACGCGCGTGCTCGCCGCCGAATGGCAGCGCGACGCGTTCACCGCCAACACCTTCGCCGGCGCGCTGCAGGCCCATGGCGCGTCCGCCTCGGCCGAGAGCCGCGACATCGTCTTCTCGGCGCCGGACATCGCCGAGAACGGCGCCCAGGTCGTCATCGACATCGCCAGCAACCTGCCCGGCAGCCAGACCATCGCCGTCTTCGCCGAGAAGAACCCGATGCCGCTCGCCGCCAGCGTGCGCTTCGCCAACGGCGCGCTGCCGCAGTTGCGCATCCCGCTCAAGCTGGCGGAAACCATGCGCGTCCGCGCCGTCGTCAAGACTGCCGACGGCAAGACCTGGCACGCGCAGAAGGAAATCCGCGTGACGCTCGGCGGCTGCGCCGGCTGACGCGAAGGAGCCAAGATGAGCGAACCGATCAAGATCCGCGCCACGCTGCAGGGCGAAATCACCGACATCCGCATTCTCATGCAGCACCCGATGGAAACCGGGCAGCGCAAGGACCCGGCCAGCGGCAAGGTGGTGCCGGCGCACTTCATCCAGACCTTCCTCGTCTCCGCCAACGGCAAGCCGCTGGTCGAGGGGCAGACCAATACCTCGGTGTCGCGCAACCCGATGCTCGCCTTCAAGGCCCGCGGCCTGAAGGCCGGCGACAGGCTCGTCGTCAGTTGGCGCGACAACAAGGGCGAGCAGCGCAGCGACGAGGCCGTCGTCGGCGCGGGCTGAAGGCGCCGCGCCGCCCGCCGGGCATAAAAAAACCCGCCTCGCGGCGGGCTCTTCAAGCGTCCTGAGGAAAATCAGGCGCGCTGGATATTCGAGGCCTGCTTGCCCTTCGGACCCTGGGTCACGTCGAAGGAGACCTTCTCGCCTTCCTTGAGGGTCTTGAAGCCGTTCATCGTGATCGCGGAGAAGTGAGCGAACAGATCCTCGCTGCCGTCATCCGGAGTGATGAAACCGAAACCCTTGGCGTCGTTGAACCACTTGACCGTACCAGTTGCCATATTGCGACTTCCTTGAAAAAAGACTGAATCCGGGTTTTCGCCCGACTGCGTGTTTGCTTTCAACGTCGGACTGCCCGGCAGCGGCCGGCCGCAACCACTTGAGAAGACAAACTGCGGCTTTTTTACTCGACTCGCCAGAATGCGTCAAGCATTTTATCGACGCCGCAGCGCGAAGCGCTTCCGCGGCACGACGCTATTGCACATTCGGGGCGACCAATTAGAATCAGGCCATGGCGACAAGGCATCAAGGAGACGGGCTTCTCGAGGCTCGACGGGCGCAGGCGAAGCTGCCGCCGCTGTACAAGGTTCTGCTGCTCAACGACGATTTCACACCGATGGATTTCGTGGTCGCGGTACTGCAGAAGTTTTTCGGCATGGACCGAGAACAAGCGACGCGAATCATGCTCAAAGTCCATAACGAGGGTCGCGGCCTCGCCGGGGTCTACCCCCGCGACATCGCCGCCACCAAGGTGGAACAGGTTGCGGCCTTTGCCCGCGAGCACCAGCATCCGCTGGCTTGCGTCATGGAGGAAAACTGAATGATCGCGCAGGAACTGGAAGTCAGCTTGCACATGGCCTTCGTCGAGGCCAGGCAGAAGCGACACGAATTCATCACCGTCGAGCATCTGCTGCTGGCGCTGCTCGACAACCCGTCGGCGGCCGAAGCGCTGCGCGCCTGCGGGGCGAGCATCGAGGTTCTGCGCCGCGATCTGAACAAGTTCATCGCCGAGCACACGCCGACCGTGGCCGGCGAGGACGAGATCGACACGCAGCCGACGCTCGGCTTCCAGCGCGTGATCCAGCGCGCCATCCTGCACGTGCAGTCCTCCGGCAAGAAGGAGGTGAACGGCGCCAACGTGCTCGTCGCCATCTTCGGCGAGAAGGATTCGCACGCTGTCTACTACCTGCAGAAGCAGGGCGTCACCCGTCTCGACGTGGTCAATTTCATCTCGCACGGCATCAGCAAGGTGCCGCAGCAGAAGGCGCCGACCGAGGGCGAGGTGGAGACCGAGGGCGAGCAGCAGGCGAACACCGGGCCGCTGGAGAACTTCACGCTCAACCTGAACGCGCTGGCACTGGCCGGCAAGATCGACCCGCTGATCGGCCGCGACAAGGAACTCGAGCGCGTCATCCAGACGCTGTGCCGCCGCCGCAAGAACAACCCGCTGCTGGTCGGCGAGGCCGGCGTCGGCAAGACGGCGATCGCCGAGGGCCTGGCCCGGCGCATCGTCGAGAGCGAGGTGCCGGAGATTCTCGCGCAGGCCAACGTCTACGCGCTCGACATGGGCGCCCTGCTCGCCGGCACCAAGTACCGCGGCGACTTCGAGCAGCGCCTCAAAAGCGTATTGAAGCAGTTGCAGGAGAACCCGAACGCGATCCTCTTCATCGACGAGATCCACACGCTGATCGGCGCCGGCGCCGCCTCGGGCGGCACGCTCGACGCCTCCAACCTGCTCAAGCCGGCGCTCTCGTCCGGCCAGTTGAAGTGCATCGGCGCGACCACCTACAACGAATACCGCGGCATCTTCGAGAAGGACCACGCGCTCTCCCGCCGCTTCCAGAAGATCGACGTGTCCGAGCCGTCGGTGGCCGAGACCGTCGAGATCCTGAAGGGCCTCAAGCCGCGCTTCGAGGCGCACCACGGCATCCGCTACTCGGCCTCGGCGCTGACCTCGGCGGTGGAGCTGTCGGTACGCTTCATCAACGACCGCCACCTGCCGGACAAGGCCATCGACGTGATCGACGAGGCCGGCGCGGCGCAGCGCATCCTGCCGAAGTCGAGGCAGAAGAAGACGATCGGCAAGCAGGACATCGAGGAGATCGTCGCCAAGATCGCGCGCATCCCGTCGACGCACGTCACCACCGACGACCGCAGCAGCCTGAAGAACCTCGACCGCGACCTGAAGGCCGTGGTCTTCGGCCAGGACGCGGCGATCGACGCGCTCGCCAAGGCGATCAAGATGGCCCGCTCCGGCCTCGGCAGCCCAGGCAAGCCGATCGGCGCCTTCCTCTTCTCCGGCCCGACCGGCGTCGGCAAGACCGAGGTCGCCAAGCAGCTCGCCTACTGCATGGGCATCGAACTGCTGCGCTTCGACATGTCGGAATACATGGAACGCCACGCCGTCTCGCGGCTGATCGGCGCGCCGCCGGGCTACGTCGGCTACGACCAGGGCGGCCAGTTGACCGAGGCGGTGACGAAGAAGCCGTACTGCGTGCTGCTGCTCGACGAGATCGAGAAGGCGCACCCGGACATCTACAACATCCTGCTGCAGGTGATGGACCACGGCACGCTGACCGACAACAACGGGCGCAAGGCCGACTTCCGCAACGTGGCCATCATCATGACCACCAACGCCGGCCAGGAAGCGATCCAGAAGACGACCATGGGCTTCACCACCGAGAGGAAGGTCGGCGACGAGATGGTCGAGATCAAGCGCCTGTTCACGCCGGAATTCCGCAACCGGCTGGACGCCATCGTCTCGTTCAGTCCGCTCGACCACGAGGTGATCCTGCGCGTCGTCGACAAGTTCCTGATGCAGCTCGAGATGCAGTTGCACGAGAAGAAGGTCGACGCGATCTTCACCGACGCGCTGAAGCAGCATCTGGCGAAGAAGGGCTTCGACCCGCTGATGGGCGCCCGGCCGATGGCCCGGCTGATCCAGGACACGATCCGCGCCGCGCTCGCCGACGAACTGCTCTTCGGGCGGCTGGCCAGCGGCGGCAAGGTCACCGTCGACCTCGACGCCGACGAGAAGGTGAAGCTGCTCTTCGAGGAGGAGGCGGCCGAGGTCGCCTGACCCGCTTGCCACGGACCGGACAGCCATGCCAAAGTGCATGGCTGTTTTTTTGCCCATCGATCCAGGAAGCCTCCGCCATGACCTTCAAGACCCCCGACCTCTGCGACCAGTTCGAGGCCGAACTCGGCAAGTCCGTGCGCGTCGTCGCGCCGATGTTCAGGCACTACGGCGGCCGCAAGGCGTTCAGCGGACGCATCGCCACGCTCAAGCTGTTCGAGGACAATTCGCTGGTGCGCACTGCCTTCGCCGAGGACGGCAAGGGCAAGGTGCTGGTCATCGACGGCGGCGGCTCGCTGCGCTGCGCGCTGGTCGGCGACCAGTTGGCGATCCTGGCGCAGAAGAACGGCTGGGAGGGCGTCGTGGTCTACGGCTGCATCCGCGACTCGGCGGACATCGCCGGCATCGACATCGGCGTGCGCGCGCTCGACACGCATCCGCAGAAGAGCATCAAGAGGAACGTCGGCGAGCGCGACGTGGCCGTCACCTTCGGCGGCGTCACCTTCCACCCCGGCGAGTACCTGTACGCCGACGAGGACGGCGTGCTCGTCGCGGCGCAGCCGCTGGTCTGACCCCGGCAGGCCGGTCAGATTTCCAGCAGCGCCATGCTGTCGAGGCCGATGCGGACGTTGCCCCAGGAGCGGCCGTCGACGACGACCGGCATGTTGATCTCGGAAAGGATCTCGCCGGTGTCGCGGGCATAGGTCTGCAGCAGCATCGGCGAGGTGTTCTTGGCCGCGCGCTGACCGGTCGGATCGGTCCAGATGCGGCGCGTGCGGTTGCCGACGAGGTCGGCCTGGTAGTCGCCGGTGAGCGCCTTCGAGAACTTCAGGTTGTGGATGCCGATGTAGGCCTTGCTGTCGATGACGATCGTGAACACGCCGCCCTTCATCTGCGCCAGCGCCGACTCGAACAGGGGCTGCACCTCGCGCTCGAAGTCCGGCAGGTAGGAGACGCCGTATTTCTGCGGGTTGGTGTTCGGGATCGGCTGGTAGTTCTGATCCCAGATATTGACGCCGCGCTTCGCCAGTTCGGAGAGCTTGTTCTGGATCAGGTCGCGGAATTCGCGCGCCTTTTCGACGTTGTAGTCGAACGCGCCGCGGCCGACCTTGAAGCGCGAGACGAGCTCCTGCACGCTTTCCGTGGCCTGTGACAGGCCGACCGTCGACTGCTCGGAGCCGGCCATGTTCGCGGCCACCTCGGCCGACAGATCGTGGATGTGGCTGACGTTGTCGTGCACCTGGGCATTGGCCGCCGTCAGTTCCTCCATGGCCGAGGCGATCTGCACCAGTTGTTCGCTGGTTCGCTCGAAATCCTCGACCATCTGTCGGAACTGGCCGGACGAACGCTCGACCACCTCGCGCGTCTGGCCGATGTCGGCGTTGATCACCTCGTTTTCACCCTGCGTCTCGCGGACCAGGCCGATCATGCCGCCGATGTTCTCGGTGATTTCCTCGGTGGCGAGGTTCACCCGCTCGGCGAGCTTCCTGACCTCGTCTGCGACCACGGCGAAGCCGCGGCCGGCCTCGCCGGCGCGCGCTGCCTCGATGGCGGCGTTCAGGGCGAGCAGGTTGGTCTGGTCGGCGATCTCCTTGATCAGCGCGGCGATCTGGCGAATGCTGTCGGAGCGCCGGCTGAGGTTGCCGACGGTGTCGTTGAAGCGCCCCAGCTTGTCGCTCACCGACTGCACCTTGGTGACGATGTCGAGCATCTCGTTGAGCGAGCTGCGCGCCGTGCCGAGACTGCTCTCCGTCGCATGGGAGATGACGTCGGCGGCGCCCGAGACTTCCTGGATCGCCTGCGTCGTCTCGTTGCTGGCGGTGAACACGAGTTCCGTGATCTCGCCCTGCTTCGTCGCCTTGGCCGAGGTCTCGCCGACGTTCTTGCGCACGATGACCGCCTCGCGCGCGATGCTGACGCTGCTTTTCCTGACCTCGTGGATGATCTGGCGCATCTTGTCGGCGAAGCGGTTGTAGCTGTTCGCCAGTTCGCGCAGTTCGTCGTGCGAGTAGACCGGCAGGTTCTTGGAGAAGTCGCCCTCGCCGCGGGCGATCTCGTCGAAGATGGTGGTGATCGCCCGCACCGGGCGCACGATCAGGAAGCGGATGTAGAGAATCTGGCCGATGTTCCAGATCAGGGCGACGACGGTGAGCCCGAGCATCAGCCACAGCCCGTGATCGAACGCTGCCTGCACCGGACCGAGAACCTCCTGCGGCACCTGGCCGCTGGACAGCAGCTTGCCGATCTGCCGGCTCTGGTAGATGTAGACCGCCAGGTAGGCGAGATCCAGGATGAAGAGGAGAAGGAAACTGGAAAGCTTGCGCGTCAGACTGCCCCAGCAGGTACGCTCGAACCAATCGTAGAATTCCCAGAAAAGCTTCATCACTCCCTCCGCGTCTTATTTATCGCATCATGCCATGCAGCATGACCGTGACCCGATTGTAACAACGGCACTGCGGCGAGGGAATCCGCATGACCTCCGCAAGCGCGGCCGGGCGGCCGCGCAAAAATGACGTCGACAAATATCATCGACGCAAGTCGCTGATTACTATCGGCATAAAATCGTCGCCTGTCCGGCCGGGAGTTCACTGCGGCGCACCGCGCATTTCGTGAAGTCGCAAGCGACGGAACGCCGATCCGTGACGCCGCGGCCGCCGCCCCGATGCCCGATGCGGGCCGAGCCGGTTTTCACAAGATGAACGGCGTTTCGCGATTCGGAATTTGCAGCGCAACACCATGATCCATAAAGATTTTAAAAAATCTTATGTCTTATATAAGACACTTGTTCGACCTGCCATTCCTCTCTATACTCACTCCATCGGCCGAAACGGTCGCGCGCCGCTGGCGCGGCCGCCGGAAACCGGATTTTTCAACCCGAAAACCCATTGAGGACAGAGCATGACCACTCGCGAACAACGCATCGCCGCCCTGGAAAAGGACTGGGCCACCAACCCCCGCTGGCAGGGCATCAAGCGCAACTACTCGGCCGCCGACGTCGTCCGCCTGCAGGGCCTCCAGCAGATCGAATACACGCTGGCCCAGCGCGGCGCCAAGAAGCTGTGGGAAAAGGTCAACGGCGCGGCCAAGAAGGGCTACGTGAACGCCTTCGGCGCGATCACCGCCGGCCAGGCCATGCAGCAGGCGAAGGCCGGTCTGGAAGCCGTCTATCTGTCGGGCTGGCAGGTTGCCGCCGACGGTAACACTTCGGAAACAATGTATCCGGACCAGTCGCTGTACGCCTACGACTCGGTGCCGACGATGGTCCGCCGCATCAACAACACCTTCAAGCGCGCCGACGAGATCCAGTGGTCGCGCGGCATCAACGAAGGCGACGCCAACTTCGTCGACTACTTCCTGCCGATCGTCGCCGACGCGGAAGCCGGCTTCGGCGGCGTGCTCAACGCCTTCGAGCTGATGAAGAACATGATCGCCGCCGGCGCCGCCGGCGTGCACTTCGAGGACCAACTGGCCGCCGTGAAGAAGTGCGGCCACATGGGCGGCAAGGTGCTGGTGCCGACCCAGGAAGCGATCGAGAAGCTGATCGCCGCCCGCTTCGCCGCCGACGTCATGGGCGTGTCGACGCTGATCCTGGCGCGCACCGACGCGGAAGCCGCCAACCTGCTGACCTCGGACCACGACGCCAACGACAAGCCGTTCTGCACCGGCGAGCGCACGCAGGAAGGCTTCTACCGCGTCAAGAACGGCCTCGAACAGGCCATCAGCCGCGGCGTCGCCTACGCCCCGTACGCCGACCTCGTCTGGTGCGAGACCGGCACGCCGGACCTCGGCTTCGCCCGCGAGTTCGCGCAGGCCGTGCTCGCCGCCAACCCCGGCAAGCTCCTGGCCTACAACTGCTCGCCGTCGTTCAACTGGAAGAAGAACCTCGACGACAAGACCATCGCCAAGTTCCAGGACGAACTCTCGGCGCTCGGCTACAAGTACCAGTTCATCACGCTGGCCGGCATCCACATCAACTGGTACAACACCTTCAAGTTCGCCAACGCCTACGCCGCCGGCGAAGGCATGAAGCATTACGTGGAGATGGTGCAGGAGCCGGAATTCGCCGCGCGCGAGCAGGGCTACACCTTCGTCTCGCACCAGCAGGAAGTCGGCGCCGGCTACTTCGACGACGTGACCACCGTGATCCAGGGCGGTTCGTCGTCGGTCAAGGCGCTGACCGGCTCGACCGAGGAAGAGCAGTTCCACTGAGCGGTACTCCTCTGCCGCCAGGCGGAAGCCGGGGAAAGCCGCACCCGCGAGGGTGCGGCTTTTTCATTTTGCCGTGATTCCGGCACCGGACTTCGCTGGGCGACTATGAAGTATCGGCTCCGCGTTCACGTGGGCTGCGCCCGGCGGTGTTCCGCGGCAAGCCCCTACGACACGGCCGCCCTGCCATGCCGCTGCTCCGACAGCCGATAGAGAATGGCGGATCAACGGGCTCCCTGATCGGTTGACCGAGCATGCGGATCATCCACCGGATGCCCGGCAGTTCGATCCCCATCACCTCGATCCAGCCATACCGTCTCGTTCTCTCACCGTGAATCTCAATCCGACCCCCGGCTCCGTGGCGATGTAGCACGGATTCGATGCATCGTCCCCAAGCTTTTGCCGCAGCTTGCCGACAAGGATGCGCAGATAGTGGACATCCTCCGCGTGCGTCGGCCCCCACATCTCTTTCAGTATCTGCGTCTGCGTCACCAGACGGCCGGGTTGCCGGGCGAGCAGGGACAGCAGGGAGAACTCCTTGCGCGCCAGCGTGACGATCTGCCCGCGGACGCTGACCTCGCGCCGCGCCAGGTCGATCCTGAGAACCCCGTCGTCGTAGACCGGACCGTCCTCCGCGCCGGCTGTCGCGGTACGCAGGAATGCGCGTATGCGCGCCATCAGTTCCTCGATGCCGAAGGGCTTGGTCACGTAGTCGTTGGCGCCCGCGTCGAGCAAGGTCACCTTTTCGCCCTCGTCGGAACGCACCGTCAGCACGATGACCGGCACCCGTGACCATTGGCGCAGTTCCCTGAGTACGTCCTTGCCATCCTTGTCCGGCAGGCCGAGATCGAGAACCACGAGATCCGCTCCCTTGCAGGCCAGCAGGGTCAGCCCCTCCTGGCCCGTTGCGGCGAGCAGGGTCGCGTAGCCCTGCGAGCGCAAGCTGATGTCGATGAATTTACGGATCTGGGGTTCATCGTCGACGATGAGGACCTGGGCGGCCGCAGCGCCCGGATTCGTTTCATTCGGGCATCCCATTCTCTTTCGCCTCCTGATTCGCGTATCCGCCCCAGGGCAGGGTCAGGCGGATGGTGGTTCCACGCCCTTCCGGGCCGGGCAGCGCCTCGACGCTGCCCATGTGCGCACCTACGATGCCTTGGACGATCGTCAGCCCCAGGCCGGTTCCCTGCCTGCCCCGGTCGCCGCGCTCCACGCTGTAGAACATATCGAAGATGCGCCGCCGCTCCGCTTCGGGAATGCCCGGCCCGCGGTCCGAAACGTCGATCAGCAGTCGATCGTCCTCGGTGCGCCGGACCCGCACCCGGACGGTCTCGCCAGGGGGAGAAAATTTTGCGGCGTTCTCCATGACATTGAACAGGGCCTGCTCGACGAGCGCGGGATGGACGTGGATCGGGGGCAGGTCCGGCGGAATCTCGTGCTCGATGCGGGCGCCGGGTTCGTACCGCTGCAAGCGCCGGGATGCGGAGCCCACCAATTCGTCGACGCCGATCCAGTCGCGCGTCAGCATCAATCCCTGCTGCCCGAGCCGGGTCATGTCGAGGAGGTTCTGAATGTAGCGGTCCAGGCGCTCACCCTCCACGTGGATGGTCTCCAGCAGGCTGTGCCGATCCTCCGGGCCCATGTCCTTGCCGTAGCGCGCCAGGCTGTCCGCGGCGCCGATCATCGACGACAGCGGCGAGCGAAGGTCGTGCGACACGGAAGACAACAGCGCGGACCGCAGCCGCTCCGTCTCTCCCGTGACGCGCGCCACCTCCAGCTCCGATACCAGGCGCGTGCGCAGGGCTGCCTGGCCGATGTCCTCCGCCATGCTTTCGGCGAGGCGGCGCTCCTCGAACGAAAGCCGCCCCACGCCCGACGGGAACCTCAAACCGACCACGCCCAGCGTGTCCTTGTCCGAACGGACCGGCAGAAACCACCAGGCAGAGTTGCTCAGGGTGTCGGTGTAGCGTCCGCTGCTCTGGCCGTGCTGCCGCGTCCAATCGGCGGCCACCAGATCTTTCTCCGTGAGGTGCTCCGCAGACGCTGACGGTCCGGTTTCGCCATTGATGCGCATCCACGCCCTGGCATTCAGCGTCGACTCCAGAACCGAAGCGCCAGCCGTGATGACCTGCCCGAGGTCGGCAGCCTTGGCGAGTTTTCGCCCCAGATTCTGCATGGCCATGGCATGGATATTCGCGGCTCGCAGGGCCACGACCTGCATCCGCAGCCGCGAGGCCAGCCGTCCGGCGATCAGGGCCGCGGCGAGGAACAAGAGCACGGTGGCCACTCCGCGTTGGGCGCCGATCAGGAAAGTGAAGCGCGGCTCGATGAAGAAAAAGTCATAGGACAGGAAGCACAACGCTGCGGTGACGACGGCCGAAGTCATCCGCGTCCGGGAGGCGACCAATATCACCGCCACGAGGAAAACCAGCGACAGATCCTGCAGGCCCAGGAACCGCTCCGCCAAGGCCGCCGTACCGGTCGCGCCTGCGCTGATCGCCAGAATCAGCAAGAGATCCCGCCGGGCGAGGCTTTCGCCCGCAATGTCGGGCAGGCGCAACGAACGCTGCCGAACCTGCGGCGCGCCGACGATGGTCAGTTCGTAGCGCGCCCCCCGCTGCAATAGCTGCTGCGTCAGCGTACGGTTGAAGATGCGGGCGATCGGGCGTTCGCGCGTGCGGCCGATCACGATTGACCTTGCGCCGCGCGCCGCGGCGGCGTCGAGCAGAGCCTGGGTAACATCGGAGTTGTGCAGTACCGCCGTCTCACCGCCCAGATTGCGCGCCAGCGCGAAAGCCTTGTCGATTTCCAGCAAACGCCGCTGTTCATCGCGCGCCGCGCCGTCGGGTGCCGATGTGGCACGACGCACATCGTCCGCATGCAGGGCGGCGCTGGCCGAGCGGCCCGTATCCACCGTGACCGCCGACCACGGCGCACCGCGGCGCTCGGCGATCTTGGCGCCCGCCCTGACGAGGTATTCCGAGTGCCCCCGGCCGTCGATCGCGATCAGCACGTGGCGCTGGATGGCAATGCCTTCGAGCCCGCGGGCCGCGCGCTTCTCGCGCAAGTCGACATCGACATACTCGGCGACGGTCTGCATCGCCAGTTCGCGCAGGGCGGTGAGATTCGAGGGCGAAAAAAACGCCTGCAGCGCCTGGGCCGCCTGTTCGGGCAGGTATACCTTGCCTTGATTCAGGCGTTCGATCAGTTCGCGCGCAGGCAGGTCGACCAGGCGGATGTCGCGCAGTCGCTCGAATACGGCGTCGGGCACCGTTTCACCGACCCGGACGCCGGTGATCTGATGCACCACGTCGTTCACGCTTTCCAGATGCTGGATATTGACCGTGGTATAGACATCGATTCCGGCATCGAGCAACTCCTCCACGTCCTGCCAGCGCCGCTCGTGGCGGCTTCCGGGGGCGTTGCGGTGGGCAAGCTCATCGACCAGCGCAATCGCCGGTTTGCGGACCAGCAAGCCGTCGAGGTCCATCTCCTCCAACTGACGCCCCTGGTACGCCACTTTCTTGCGGGGCAGCAGCGGCAGCCCCTCGACCAGGGCCTGGGTCTCGCTGCGGCCGTGGGTTTCGACGATGCCGACGACGACATCCACCCTCTGGCGGTGAAGTTCGCGCGCGCGCGCCAGCATGGCGTAGGTCTTGCCGACGCCCGGCGCGGCGCCCAGAAACACCGTCAGACGCCCGACCGCCTGACGCTTCAGTTCGCCCAGCAGGGCATCGGCTTGCTCAGTCTGTTCGGTTCCCATGGCACTTCTCTCAGAACCAGTCTCTCAGGGTTCCATTCTGGTGGATTGGTACAAAGTATCCAATGCCAGATTGATTTCGAGCACATTCACGCGAGGCTGGCCCAGCAGACCCAGTTGCCTGGCTTCCGTGTGTCGGGCGATCAGCGCTTCGACCGCATCGCGCCCGATTCCGCGGGCGCGTGCCACGCGGTCCGCCTGGGTGGCAGCCGCCTGCGGGCTGATATGCGGATCGATGCCGCCGCCGGACTGGGTGATCAGATCGCCCGGAACAACAGATGGATCGACGCCGTCGCGCTGCGCCGCGGCTGCCCGTGCCTCGTCGATGCGCTTGCGCAGTTCGGGGTTGGTGCGCGCCTGATTGCTGCCGGCCATCGCCATCGGATCGTAGCCGGCCGCGGACGGGCGCGGCTGGAAGTAGCGCGCATCCGCGAACGGCTGTGCAACCAGCGACGAGCCCAGCACCTTGCCATCGCGCTCGATCAGGCTGCCATTGGCCGTGTCCGGGAACAGCGCCTGGCCGAGCCCGACACCGGTCAGGGGGTACAGCAGGCCGAAACCGACCAGCGCGACGATCGCCAGGCCGATGGCGCCGCGAAGCAGGCCCTTGTCCGAAATGGCCGAAGATGAACCGACCGGCGTGCGGGTGATCGTGTTTCCTTTTTGAATCGACATGATCGAATCCTCAGAGAGAGAACAAGGCGGAAATCGCGACGTCGATCGCCTTGATCGCGATGAAGGGCAGCGCGACGCCGCCGACGCCGTAGACCAGCATGTTGTTGCGCAGCAGTTGCGTCGCGCTCGACGGCTTGAAGCGCACGCCGCGCAGCGCCAGAGGAATCAGCAGGGGAATGATGGCGGCGTTGAAGATCAGCGCCGCCAGCACCGCGCTGGCCGGACTCGCCAAGTTCATGACGTTCAGCGCTGCCATCTGCGGGATCGCGGCAGCGAACAGCGCCGGCAGAATGGCGAAATACTTGGACACATCGTTGGCCAACGAAAAGGTGGTCAGCGCACCGCGCGTGATGAGCTGCTGCTTGCCGATCTCCACCACCGCGAGCAGTTTCGCCGGATCGCTGTCGAGATCGACCATGTTGCCGGCTTCCTTGGCAGCCTGGGTGCCGGAGTTCATCGCCAGTCCCACGTCGGCCTGGGCGAGCGCCGGCGCGTCGTTGGTGCCGTCGCCGACCATTGCCACCAGGCGGCCGCCGGCCTGCTCGGCCCGGATCCGGGCGAGCTTGTCCTCGGGTCGGGCCTCGGCGATGTAGTCGTCGACGCCGGCCTCGGCCGCAATGTTCGCCGCCGTGAGCGGGTTGTCGCCGGTGATCATCACGGTCTTGACGCCCATCGCGCGCAGGCGGGCGAAACGTTCCTTGATGCCGTGCTTGATCACGTCGGACAGTTCGATGACGCCGAGTACGTGCCGCCCTTCGCTGACCACCAGCGGCGTGGCGCCCTTGCGGGCCACGTCCGCGACGCGCGCCTCCAGTTCGGCGGGGATGACGCCGCCCTGCACCTGTACGTGCCGCGCGATCGCATCCATTGCACCCTTGCGGATGACGCGCCCGTCGGGCAGGTCCACCCCCGACATGCGCGAGTGCGCGGAGAACGGCACGAAGTGCGCGCCGTCGTGTCCGTCAAGCCGTTCATTCTTGGTGCGCGCGAGCTTGACGATGGACTTGCCCTCCGGCGTCGGGTCCGCCAGCGAGGCGAGCAGGGCCGCCTGTCGCAATTGCGCGGCATCCCCTCCGGCCAGCACGTGGAAGGCGGTGGCCTGCCGGTCGCCGTGGGTGATGGTGCCGGTCTTGTCCAGCAGCAGCACGTCTACGTCGCCCGCGACCTCAACGGCCTTGCCGGACTTGGCCAGCACATTGGCCTGCAGCGCGCGGTTCATGCCGGCAATGCCGATGGCCGGCAACAGGCCGCCGATGGTGGTCGGGATCAGGCACACCAGCAGAGCGACCAGCAGCACGACGTTGATCTCGACGCCGACGAAGCCCCCGATGAAGGGCAGCGTCACGACGACGACCAGGAAGGTCAGCGTCATCACGCCGAGCAGGATGCCCAGGGCGATCTCGTTGGGCGTCTTCTGCCGATTGGAGCCCTCCACCAGCGCGATCATGCGGTCGAGAAAGCTGTTGCCCGGTTCGGCGGAGACGCGTACGACGATGCGGTCGGACAGCACCTTGGTGCCGCCGATCACGCCGGAGCGGTCGGTGCCGGCCTCGCGCAGCACGGGTGCGGATTCGCCGGTCACGGCGGCCTCGTTGACGGTGGCCAGACCTTCGACGATCTCGCCATCGGCCGGCACCAGCTGCCCTTCCTCCACCACGACCAGATCGCCGGGGCGCAGCTCTGCGGCAGCCACGGTATTCTCGTTCCCCGACCCGTCGAGCCGCCGGGCCGTCAGGTCCTTACGGGCACGGCGCAGCGAGGCCGCCTGGCCGCGCCCCCGCGATTCGGCCAGCGCCTCGGCGAAATTGCCGAACAGCACGGTGACCAGCAGGATCGCGGTCACGGCCCAGCCGAATCCGGGCTGCGCCCAGCCGGCGAGCGTGGCCACGGCGGTGATCACCGTGCCGATCCACACTACGACCATGACCGGGTTCTTGATGATGTGCCGAGGCGCGAGCTTCAGCACGGCGTCGATGAGCGCGGTCCGCAGGCCATGGGCCTCCAGATGCGGGACCGGCACAGGATGCTTGCGGTGAAGGGTATCGTTCATGATGCTCTCCTCAACGCGCGGCCAGAGCCAGATGATCGGCCACAGGGCCGAGCACCAGCACGGGCATGAACTGAAGCAGCGTCAGGGTGACGATGACGGCGATCAGCGTGAGCGCAAAAGTAGGGGTTTCGATCTGCAGGCTTCCCGTGCTTTCCGGTGCCTGGCGCTTGCGCGCGAGCATGGCGGCGATCGCCAGGGGAATGACGAGGGCGGGATAGCGTCCGAGCGCCAGCACGACCGCGCACGAGACGTTCCACCATACCGTCGCGTCCCCCAGCCCTTCGAAACCGGAACCATTGTTGGCAAAGGCCGAGGTGTATTCATAGAACACCTGGCTGATGGCATGAAACCCGGGGTTCGAGTTCCCGGTCAGGCCCGGCGCCGACAGCGTTATGGCGGTCAGGCCCAGCAGGATCAGCGGCTGCAGCAGCACCAGAACGGCAAGCAGCTTGACCTCGGGCGCCTCGATCTTGCGCCCGAACAACTCGGGCGTGCGCCCGGTCATCAGGCCCGCCAGGAAGACGCCGAGCAGCAGATAGACGACGAACTGCTGCAAGCCGCAGCCGATGCCGCCCCAGATCGCGTTGATCAGCATGTCGCCGATCGCGACCAGGCCGGTCAGCGGCGCCAGCGAGTCGTGCATGGCATTGACCGAACCGTTGGACGTCTGCGTCGTCAGCGCCGCCCACAGCGCGGAAGGTTCGGCGCCGAAGCGGACTTCCTTGCCTTCCATCAGCGCGATGTCCCGCGAGGTCGATGAGTTCGCCTCCGACCAGACGGCGAAGCCCGCAGAAGCCACCGACATCGTCAGCATCGTGCCGAACACGAGCGCGGCGAACCTGCGCCGGCCGGTCAAGGGGCCAACCATGAAGGCGACCGACACGGGCACCAGAATCAGAGCCAGGGTCTCAAGCAGGTTCGACAGCGGCGTGGGGTTTTCCAACGGAACCGCGCTGTTGGGGCCATACCAGCCGCCGCCGTTGGTACCGAGCTGCTTGATCGCCACCATCGGCGAGACCGGGCCGAGCGGGATCTTCTGCTCCTTCATCTCGACCGTCGCATCGACGGGTGCGACCGTCGGACCGCCCGCCAGCGTGGCCGGCACCCCCTGGCTGGTCAGCAGCACCGACCACAGCAGGCACAGCGGCAGCATGAAGCGCAGCGCCGGGCGGATCACGTCGGCCCAGTAGTTGCCGACATCCACCGGCATCCGATCCTGGCCATCGGCCTGGCGCGCCTGCGCATCGCGTCCGCCGAACAGCCCGCGCAGCGTCGCCACGGCCAGCGCAAGCCCCATCATCGGCGTGATGACCTGCAGGGTCACGATGCCCATCATGTGGGAGAGGTAGGAAAGCTGGGCCTGCCCGGAGTAGTGCTGCTGGTTGGTGTTGGTCAGGAAGGAGACCATGGTGTGCAGCGCCAGATCCCAGCTCATGTTGGGCGCGCCATTCGGATTGAGCGGCAGCCATGCCTGGCTCATCAGCATCAGCCACACGACGATGGCCAGCACCAGGTTGCTCAACAGAAAGGCGCCTGCGTACCCACGCCAGCTCATTCCGCGCTCAGGTTTCGTACCGATAAGCGCGTAGAGGGGCCGCTCCAACGGCAGGAACAACCCGTCACCGCGCATCGGGGCGCCGCGCATCACCGCGGCCAGATAGCGACCGAGCGGCCATCCGAGGCCGACCGCCAAGGCAAATACGAGAAGAAACTCAGACATGATCTGACTCCATCAACATGTAGCGTGGGGAGTTGTGACCATCACGCTCCCCCATCAGAAAGAAGCCTGGATGGCGAACTCGGCGCGCGAGCCTGCCATGCCGGGGAACAGCCGCTTGGCCGCCGAGTCGGTGCCGTGCAGGGTGAGGCGGGCCTCGAACGGCGCCTTGAACATCCAGACGACGCCGACCGAGCCGTGCGCGTAGCTGTCGGCATAGTCGTCGTCGAGGACGTAGCGGGCCATGCTGCCTTCGACCCGCCACTGGTCATTGATCGGATAGCGGGCGCCAAGAAGCGCATACGTGCCCGTGGTGTCCGTGGCCATCGCGTTGTTCGAATGCCCTACAGCGAGCCAGTAGTTGTCGCGCCACGTGAGGCCGGCATTGATCTTGTTCCAGTTCAGATCGGTGTCCGCCGAGGGGTACTGGTAGCGCAGGAGATAGACATCCAACGCCCAATCAGCGGCAATCTTTCCGCTCCACCCTGCGGCGAAGTCGAACTCGCTGCCGGCGCCGTTGTCGGGCTTGAACTTGACGTTCGAGCCCCAGACCGAGGCGTACAAGCCCGATTCGCGGGCGTACTTGAAGCCCGCCTGGATGGCGGGATCTTCCCGCGTCTGGGAAGAACCGCGCCATACGTATTCCGACGTCAATGCCACGCTGCCGGATATCTGCGCCTGAACGCCGCCGGCCATTCCCAGCAGCGCCCCGCTGACGGCGGTCGCAACGAGCCTTTTGGTCGGCTGAATATTCTTGAGCGGCATGAATTTGCCTCACGGACGAATGGCGAAATAGCCATGCTCAAGTATTCAGCGAGGGGCCGTAAATTCTCTATTCCAGAAAAGACTTCGCGCATAAATTCCGCGTAAACTTCGCGCGCCGCAACGCGAAAGCACGCCCGCCCACCGGGAGCAGCGGCACCCAGCGGGGATTTTGCGGCAAGCGGTTCGCCTCCGCGAAACACTCGACGGCAGGCATCATTCATTTCGACGCCCGGGGATCGGCCTTTTTCGTGTACCGCGCGCGCGCTTCAAGCCACCGGCTTGACGTTGCCCGATGGAAACGCGGCCGGTTCCGGCGCGGCGTGGGTCAGTTCGTGCAGGATGGCTTCGCGCAGGCGGTGGAACTCCAGGCCGCCGCGGTTGCGCGGATACGGCAGGCCGACCTGGAACACGCGCCTGATCCTGCCGGGGCGGGGAGCAAGCACGACGACCCGGTCGGCAAGGAACACCGCCTCTTCCACGTCGTGCGTCACCAGCAGCATCGTGATGTCTGCCCGCTCGCGCACCGCCAGCAGCTCTTCCTGCATCTGCTGGCGGGTCAGCGCATCGAGCGCGCCGAAAGGCTCGTCGAGCAGCAGGATGCGCGGATCGACGACGAGGCCGCGGGCGATGGCGACGCGCTGGGCCATGCCGCCGGAAAGCTGATGCGGGTAAGCCTTCTGGAAACCGTCGAGGCCGACCAGCCGGACCAGCCGCTCCACCTGCCGATGGCGTTCGGCCTTGTCGACGGCAGCGCTCGCCAGCCCGAGCGCGATGTTGTCGGCGACGGTGAGCCAGGGAAACAGGCGGTGCTCCTGAAAAACGATGCCGCACTCGCTGCCGATGCCGCGTACCGGCCGGTCGTCGATGCGGATGGACCCCTCGAAATTCCGGTCCAGCCCCACCAGCAGGCGCAGCAGGGTGGATTTGCCGCAGCCGCTGCTGCCGACGATGGCCACCGATTCGCCCTCGTGGATGTCGAGATCGAAGGCGCGGATGGCCTCCAGCTCGCCGCCATTGACGGCGAAGATCTTGCGCACCGAAGCAAAGCGGACGATGGGGGGCGCGTCGAAACCCCTGTCCTCGGCAACGGCCAATGCGGTGCTCATTGTGTTCTCCAGCGGGTGATGCGGGCTTCGAGGCGGCTGCCCAGGGCGTTGATGGCGGCCCCCGCGAGGCCGATCAGGAGCATGGCGGCCATGACCGTATCCATGCGGAAAATCTGCTGGGCCCCGATCATCAGGTTGCCGATGCCGCCGTCCGAGGGCATGAAGTATTCGGCGCCGATGGTGCCCAGCCAGGCGTAGATCAGCGCCAGCCGCAGCCCGGCGAAGATGGCCGGCGCCGCGCCGGGCAGGGTGCACCTCGTCAGCCGCAGCCACACGCTCAGGCGCATTGCCCGCGCCGCCTCTTCGAGCTGCGGCGACAGGCTGGCGATGCCGTGCCGGGTGGCGACGAACAGGGGAAAGAAGGTGATCAGGGCGATGAAGGCCAGCTTGCCCGCCTCGCCCAGGCCGAACCAGGCGGTGAGCAGCGGCACCCAGGCAAAGACGGCGACCTGCCGCAGGACGCTCAGGCTGCCGCCGAGCAGACGGTCGAGCCAGGGCAGCAGCCCGGCGGCCAGCCCGAGCAGCAGGCCCAGTCCGCCGCCGATGAGCAGGCCGCCCAGCGCCCGCCCCAGGCTGACGGCCAGCGCATCCGGCAGGCTGTGGTCGGCGATGCCGTACCAGGCCGCCGAGAGCGAGGCGAACGGGCTGGCCAGAATGCGCTCGTGCGCCCAGCCGGAGGCGCTGGCCAGTTGCCACAGGGCCAGCAGCGCCAGCGGCAGCAGCCATGCCTGCCAGCGTTCCCCGCCCTGGGCGGGCGCGGGATGCAGGGCGGCGGCGGGCGGATGCGGCCAGAACACCAGCTTCCGGTCGAGCCGGTCCATGCCCTTGTCCAGCGCGATGCCGAACGCGCCGACGACGATGACGAGCACGAACACCAGATCGAGCATGAACAACTGACGGCCCCACACCATCAGGTAGCCGATCCCCTCGCTGGAGGCCAGCAGCTCGACCGCCAGCAGCGCGGCCCAGCCGCTGGCGACGGCGAGCCGCAGCCCGGCCATGAAGGACGGCAGGGCGGCGGGCAGGATCAGATGGCGCAGCACCACGCGGCGCGGCAGGCGCATGGCGGCGGCGGCTTCCTTCAGCCTGGGCTGGACGTCGCGCACGCCGACGAAGGTGTGCACCGTCACCGGCACCACCACGGCCTTGACCAGCACCACCAGCTTGAGCAGCTCGCCGATGCCGAAGAACAGCATGAAGAGCGGAATCCACGCCAGCGTCGGCACCTGGGCCAGCGCCGAGAAAACGGGGAAGATCAGCCGTTCCGCCCGCTTCGCCGCGCCCATCCAGGCGCCGAGCGCCGCGCCCGCCGCAACGCCGCAGGCCAGGCCGAGCGCCAGCCGTTTCAGGCTGACGAGGAGGTGCGCCCACAGCTCGCCGCGGGCATATTCCAGCCAGGTGCCCCAGACCTGCGCCGGGGCAGGCAGCACCTGGGCGCTCATCCATCCGAAGCGGCTGGCGAGCTGCCAGAGCAGCAGCAGGCCGCAGGGCAGCAGCCACGGGGCCAGCGCCCAGACGGCGTCGCGCAGCGGCACAAGCCTGACATGCAGCGGCCGGAGGCCGGGGAAAGCCGGGGGCGCCGGGCTCAATCCGCCAGCCCTTCGTTGGAAATCCCCACCTTGGTCAGCCCGTTGCGCTGAATGGCGGCCATGACCCCGGCGACGGCCCGGTAAGGCGTCCGGCGGTCGGGGCGGACGTGGAGCTCCGGCGGCGAGCCCTGGGCGGCGGCGGCGAGCCGCGCTTCCAGTTCCTCCGGCGCGGCCAGCGTCTCGCCGTTCCACAGCACCGCGCCCGCCGGATCGAGGTCGATGCGCACGGTTTCCGGCGGCGTCGCCGGCGGCACGGATTTTCCCACGGGCAGGTCGAGGTTCACCGAATGCAGTTGAACGGGGATGGTGATGATGAGCATGATCAGCAGCACCAGCATCACGTCGATCAGCGGCGTCGTGTTGATCTCCGCCATGACCTCCGGGTCTGCGCCGGGCGGCTCGCCCGGGCCGATGGCAATCGCCATGGAATTCTCCTTTCAGTTCCGCGCCGGGGGTTCGGTGATGAAGCCGAGCCTGACGATCCCGGCCCGCTGCGCGGCCAGCACCACCCGGCCGACGTGTTCGTAGGGCGCGCCGCCGTCGCCGCGCACCTGCACTTCCGGCTGCGGCTGCTGCACGGCGACCCGTTTCAGTTGCGCCACCAGCGCCTCGCTGCCGTCGATCCGGCTGTCGTTCCAGTACACGTCGCCGGCGCGGGTCACGGCGATGCTGATGTTTTCCGGTCTGGCCTGGCGCGGCTGGTTCCGCTCCTGCGGCAGTTCGACCGGCACCGTCCTGGTCACGACCGGGATGGTGATGAGGAAGATGATGAGCAGCACCAGCATCACATCGACGAGCGGCGTGGTGTTGATGGCGGAAACGACCTCATCCTCGTCGCCCCTGCCGCCGATGTGCATCCCCATGGCGCTTACACCGAAATGGCGCGGATGGCGTGGACGTTGCGGGGCGCCTTGTCGGTCGTCCGCTCGGCCTGCGCGCCGAGCAACACCGCATGAAGCTCCGCGCCGAAAGTGAGCACGTCCTCCAAGACCGCCTTGTTGCGCCGCACCAGCCAGTTGTAGCCGAGCACCGCAGGCACGGCGACCGCCAGGCCGATGGCGGTCATGATCAGCGCCTCGCCCACCGGCCCGGCCACCTTGTCGATCGACGCCTGGCCGGCGATGCCGATCGCCGTGAGGGCGTGATAGATCCCCCAGACCGTGCCGAACAGGCCGATGAAGGGCGCCGTCGAACCGACGGTGGCGAGAAAGGCCAGCCCGTCCTGAAGGCGGCTGCGGACGCCTTCGATGGAGCGGTGGATGGACAACTGGATCCAGTCGTTCAGGCCGATGTAGCCGAGCAGGCCGCGATGCTTGCCGGTGGCTTCGTGGCCGACCTGGGCGATGTAGCGATAGGCGCTGGCGTCGGGCAGGCTGGCAATGGCCGAATCGAGGCCGTCGGCGGACCAGAAGCTTTCGTTCGCCTGCTTCCCCTGGCGAATCAGCCGATGCTGCTCGTACAGCTTGGTGAAGATGATGAGCCAGCTCCCCAGCGACATGACGAGCAGGATCGCCAGCGTGCCCTTGGCGACGAAATCGCTGCCGCTCCAGAGCGCTTCGAGGCCGTAGGGATTCTCTGCCGCGGCAGCGTCACCGCCCTGGGCCAGGGCCGCGCCGGAGAACAGGAACGCCGACAGCACAGCGAGCGCAAGGCGTTTATGGGGAGATGAAAGCGTGCGGAAGAACATGGAAAAGCTCCTGAGTGGCAAAGACCTTATTCGGTACGGAAAACGAAGGGCACGCGCACGCGCACATCGTGCCCCTGGCCGATGCAGCGGTACTGGGCGATGGCGGCGGTCACGACGCGGTTGAAGAGGGCATTGCTCGACTGCACCACCTGGATGTCCCGGATGGCGCCGCTGGCGGCGACGGTGAATTCCGCCACCACCTGACCGGACAGCCCCATGCGCAGCGCCTGCCTCGGCACATCGACCGGCACCGAGCCGTGATTCGGGCAGGCGACGGAGACATTCACCGCCGGCGGGACGGCCGGCTCGGCGATCGCGGGCGCAGGCGGCGCCGGCGGAGGCGACGGCGCTGCCACCTGGGTGACGGCGACGACGGGCGGCGGCGCCTCGACCGGCGTTTCCACCGGCGGCGCGTACACCGGCGGCGGGGGCGCGGCGACCCTCGGGCGCTTCTGGACGACCTTGGGCGGCTCGGGCGGCGGCGGGGGCGTCTGCTCGACCTTTTCCAGAATGCTGACGCTCAGCGGCGACTTGACGATCTCCACGACCTTGCGCCCGAGACCGCTCGCCAGCGCATAGGCCAGCAGGACGTGGAACAGCGCCACCGCCACGACGGCGGGAAGATATCTCTTGGGATCCCGCCGGAGGACCGCGTGACCGGCGGGCGCCGCATGGGCATCGGCAAACGACATGGTTCGGCTCGCGCGAAGGCTGAAGGAGGGCCGCGCCTTACAGCTTGGCGATGGAGACTTCGGTGGACTTGACCAAGGCGAGCACCTCGCTGCCGACCCGCAGTTCCAGATCCTTGACCGAACGGGTGGTGATGACCGAGGTGACGATGCCGAAGGGCGTTTCCACCTCCACTTCGGACACGACCGGCCCGAGCAGGATTTCCTTCACGGTGCCACGGAATTGATTGCGTGCGTTGAGTGCCTCGATGGCCATTTCCTGCTCCTGTTCAAACCGGCTAGCGAATTTTCACGAAGGTCGATTGAAAATGTTTTTCCCCGGGCGCGCCAATGCAAAAAATGAATATCGGCCATGCGCCGAAAAAATATCGCCGGCCAGGCCGCATGTTTTCTCGCTTATGTTTCCGGGCGGCAGATCAAATAATTTTTTATTATTTGAACCCGGAGAAGCCGGCTGCCTATTCTGATCCTCGTTTTTCGAGAGGATTCTTATATGGATATGAAACGCTTCGCCAATTTCCTGCTCGGCGCATTCGCCGCCATGCTGGCATTCGCCTCACCGACGGTGCTGGCGGAAGGCAAGCCAAAGGAAATCCGCATCGCGGTTCCCGACCTGAGCATCGGCGGACGCAACAGCGGCACCGGCATCGTCGACGTGCAGCGCGAGCTGCGGGTGCTGGAAAAAGCCTTCGCCGGCGACGGCATCGCCGTCCAGTGGCGTTTCTTCAAGGGCGCCGGTCCGGTCATCAACGAAGCCATCGCCAACGGCCAGGTCGACCTGGCCTATCTGGCCGACCTGGCGGCGATCATCGGCAAGGCCAGCGGCCTCGATACCCGCCTGCTGTCCGCCACCGGACGCAACATCAGGATGTATCTGGCGGTGACGCCCGGCCTGCAGGTCAAACGCCTCGAAGACCTGAAGGGCAAGCGGATCGGCATCTTCCGCGGCACGGCCAACCAGCTTTCCTTCGCGGCCGCCCTGAAAAGCGCCGGGCTGACGGAAAAGGACTTCCAGGTCATCAACCTCGATGCCAGCGCCGCCGCTTCTGCGCTGGCCGCGAAGCGGATCGACGCGACCTGGGGCACCTCGGCGCTGTGGTCGCTCAAGTTCCAGGGATTGGCCGACATCCCGCTCAGTTCGGGCGACTTCGGCGGCACCGGCAGCATCCAGACCGTGCTGGTCGGCGCCGGGCCGTTCGTCGACGCTTACCCGCAGGTGATCGAGCGCCTGCTCGCAGCGCAGCAGCAAGGCTTCGAATGGCTGGCGAAGCCGGAGAACAAGCGCGCCTACGTCGAACTGCTGGCGAGAAACAGCGGCTATCCGAAGGAGATCCCCGAGGCCGATCTGGGCGACGTTCCGCTGGATCGCATCTTCGGCTCCCGGCTCGATGCCGCCTTCCTCGGCCGCCTGCAGCAGCAGGTCGATCTGGCCGCCGAACTGAAGCTGATCCGCGGCGCCTTCGACGTCGGCGCGTGGGTGCATCGGCATCCGGCGGGCAAGTAGGGCATGGCGGGGCGGCATTTTTCCCGGCCGTCCTGCCCCGTCCGCTCAATAACCGGCCCAGGCCCTGCCGGCAGGGGGCGTGCCGCCCGCAGCCGCGCCGGCCGGACGGCAATCGCCCATGTCGCGATCCGCTTCCAGCAACATGGCGATCTGCGCCTGGGCCAGCGGCGACAAGGGCCGGGCAGCGCGGCTGACGATGCCGTAACGGGTGTACATCTCTTCCTTGCCTGCCAGCTCGGGCACGTTCAACACCACCAGATCGCCCTCCCCGACGTTGCCTTCCCGGTTGCAGTCGATGGCGATGCCGATGGCGTCGGACTGGCGCACCACTTCCAGCAGCGCGTAGCCATGCTCGCACTGGAGCGCCGGAGCGTAGTCGGGATCGCCGGACAGTTCCGCCAGCATCTTGCGGATGTTGGGCGGGCGCATCGAGGTCACCAGCGGCCAGGCGAGCAGATCGGCGGCGACAACCTGCGGCAGGCGCGTCAGCGGATGCCCGGCCCGGCAGCAGAACCCCCAGCGACGCGGCGCCAGGCGGACGGTGCGGTAGTCGGGGTTGGCTTCGAAGTAGCGGGTATCGGCGACGAAGAACTCGATTTCCTCGACGCACAGGCGGCGGTCGAGCCCCTCCCAGTTATCCACCGTGAACGAAACCCTGGCCTTGGGATAACGCTGGACGAAGCGAGCCGTCGCCCTGGGCACCAGCGATCCCGCCGGCGCCGGGCCGCAGCCGAAGCGCAGGGTGCCGCTCTCGGCATCGTTGAAGTTGCGAATCTCGTTGCCCAGGTTGTGCGCCTCGCGCAGCAGGCGACGGGCGTATTCGAGAACCACCTTGCCCTGTTTGGTGGGCGGCAGATCCTTGTGCCCGCGATCCACCAACTGACACCCGGCGGCATTTTCCAGGGTTTGAATGCTGCGGCTGAAAGCCGATTGCGAAAGATTAACCGCGGCGGCGCCGGCGACAAAACTCCGATGCTCGATCAGGGCGCTGAAATGGCGAAGCTGGCGAAGATCGACATGTATTTTCTGCATGGCAAATATCGAGTAAATGCAATTGTTATCGAGGCGGGCGGCGCTTAATAATTTGCTGGCTTATCCAAAAGCGGTTGCACGGGTTGTTTTATAAAATCCTTTCACCCGCACCGGAAAGAATGATTTCAAATATGTTTATATATTTTGGAGGTTTTAATATGGCAGTATATTCACCAGGAATTCGGCTTCGACCGATTTCCCTGGCCGTCTCCGCGATTCTGGCATCCGCCAGCTCGGTCGCCGTGGCGCAGGACAGTGCGCCGGACGCCCAGGCCGCACAGCGACAGACCACTCAATCACAGCGGCAGACGGCCAACAGCGAGCCGGTATCGCTCGATTCCGTCGTGGTGAACGCGCGTCGCCGGGAAGAAAGCGCCCAGTCCGTGCCGACGCCGATCAGCGTCCTCAGCGGCGACACCCTGGAAAACCAGCGCATCTACCGCGTGCAGGACATCCAGCAACTGGTGCCAAGCACCAACGTGGCTTACGTCCATGCGCGGCAGTCCAGCCTTTCCATTCGCGGCCTGGGCAACAACCCGGCCAGCGACGGTCTGGAAGGCAGCGTCGGCGTTTACCTGGACAACGTCTATCTGGGCCGCCCCGGCATGGCGGTGTTCGATCTGCTCGACGTGGAACAGATCGATGTATTGCGCGGCCCGCAGGGGACGCTGTTCGGCAAGAACACCACCGCCGGGGTGCTCAACATCACCACCCGCAAGCCGACCTTCGATCCCGAGCGCAGCATCTCGACCTCCATCGGCGGCGATGGCTACCGGCAGGTTCAGGCCAGCGTCTCCGGCGGCATCACCGACACCCTGGCCGGACGATTCTCGGCCTATCGCACCGAGGACGACGGCTACATCAAGAACGTCTACGACGGCAGCGACGAGAACGGCGGCAGGCGCCACGGGTTCCGCGGTCAGTTGCTCTACAAGCCGAGCGGCACGTTCAACCTGCGCTGGATCGGCGAATACAACGAGGAGAAGGCCAGCAACGGCACGCTCGTCCTGTACAGCACCGGCCCGACCATCGGCGGCGTGAACCGCTATGAGCAGCGCGCCGCGGCAGCCGGCGCGACGCTGGTCAACGGCAGGGATCGCAAGGTCAACCTGGATGTCGGGCACCAGCTCACCGTGTTCCAGGGCGGCACCTCGGTGGAGGCGAACTGGACGCTGCCGAGCAACCATACCCTGACCTCCATCACCGCCTATCGCTGGTGGGACTTCACGCCGCGCAACGACGACGGCCTCGACGTCTCGGCCTCCATCAACGGCGGCGTCTCCGTGCGCGACAAGCAGTATTCCCAGGAATTCCGCCTGGCCTCGCCCACCGGCGGCGCTTTCGACTACGTGCTCGGTGCCTATTACTTCCGGCAGGAACTGGACAACCGGGCGCACAGCATCTACGGTCCGCTGGCCGACGTATGGAACGGCACGGCGGCAGGTGCGCTGGCCAACGTCTCCAGCTTCACGGACGGCAGCATCAAAACCGACAGTTGGGCGCTGTTCGGCCAAGGCACGTGGCATGTCACCGACAGGCTGGATTTCACCGCCGGTCTGCGCGGCACCTACGAGACGAAAGACGCCTGGCTGGAACGCCATGCGCCCATCGGCGGCGCGGCGGTGACCGGCCCGGCGGCGACGCAACGCCAGGCGCGTCATGGCGCCTGGCAATCCGGCGACCTGAGCCAGCACAGTTTCAGCCCGTCCGGGCTGCTCAGCCTGAGCTACCAGTTCAGCCCGACGCTGCTCGGCTACACCTCCGTTTCCCACGGCGAGAAATCCGGCGGCATCAATCTCGGCGTCGGCAGCGCGCCGACCGCCGGGGTCGATTCCCTCCTGGTCGGCACCGAACGCGCCAACAACTTTGAACTGGGCTTCAAGAGCACGCTGCTCGGCAACCGCCTGCTGTTGAACGCCAACCTGTTCTGGACGGAGGTGAGCGGCTACCAGGCCAACGCCTATGACCATGCCACGCGCGCCTCTTACCTGACCAACGCGGGCGACGTGCGCTCGCGCGGCATCGAGGCGGAGATCACCTGGAAGCCGCTTGCCGGGCTGACGCTGAATGCCAACGGCTCCTACAACGACGTGACCTACACCGATTACAAGGATGCGCCTTGCCCGGTCGAGGTCTCCTTTCAGCCCGGCGCGCCGGCTTCGTGCGACCTCTCCGGCCATCGGGTGGTCGGCTCGTCGAAATGGATCGCCAACCTGAACGGCAGCTATCGCTGGCGTCTGGACAACGGTCTGCAAGCCTATGCCAATGCCAGCTACGCCTACCGCTCCAAGGCCGTCGGCACCATCGACGACTCCATCTACGGGCAGCTTCCGGGTTATGCCGTGGTCAATCTCTCCACCGGCCTGCGCGGCCGCCTCGCGGATGGCACATGGGATCTTTCCCTATGGCTCAAGAACGCCTTCGACAAAACCTATTACACCAGCCTGTGGAACGGACAGAACGGCAGTTACAACGGGGTTCACGGCACCCCGCGCACCCTGGGCGTGACGGCCCGTTACGACTTTTGAGGAATTCATCCATGAAAAACCTTCGCAAGACCCTGGCGCTTTCCGCGGCGCTGTTCAGCAGCGTGGCGATCGCCGCGCCCAGCGTGTTTCCCACCGGCGTGACCGTGTACAACCCGGCCAAGGCGCACAACACCTATGTGATTTTCAGCGCGCCCGACCAGAAGACCCGGCTGATCGACATGAACGGCAACGTGGTGCGTAGCTGGGACAAGGTCGGTTTCCCGGCGGCGGTCATCGACCCGCAGTTGACCGGCGGCAAGCGCGGCCATGTCTTCGTGCAACTGGAAGCCGTGGCCGAGCCGAGCAAGCTGGCTTCGCCGGGCAACGGTTTGCGCAACAAGACCGTCGGCGAACTCGACTGGAACGGCAAGACGGTCTGGCAGTGGGGGCCGCAGGCCCCCGGCGGCGCCGCGCACCAGCACCACGACCAGCGCCGGCTCGCCAACGGGAATACCCTGGTGCTCGCCAACAAGCTGCACCCGGTCAAGGGCTTCGACGTCCCCGAGGTGATCGACGACGTGATCTACGAGGTGGATGCCAAGGGCAAGGTGGTGTGGTCCTGGACCGCTTCCGAGCACATCGAGGAGTTCGGCTTCACCCCCGAGCAGCTCAAGCTGGTGCGCGCCAGCACCAACCCGGACGTGCTGCATATCAACAACCTGGCCCCGGTCGGCCCGAACAAGTGGTTCGACGGCGGCGACAAACGCTTCCACCCGGACAACCTGATCATCGATTCGCGCAATGGCAACTTCATCGCCATCATCGACAAGGCCACGGGCAAGGTGGCATGGCGGATCGGCCCCAATCTGCCGGGCATCAATCCGCGCGAGCACGACAAGCTGCCGCGTCCGGCGGATCAGTTCATCGGCCAGCACGACGCCCATGTGATTCCCGCAGGGCTGCCCGGTGCGGGCAACGTCCTGGTGTTCGACAACCAGGGCGAAGCGGGCTATCCGCGTGCGCCGCTCAATCTGATCGGCGGCTCGCGGGTGCTGGAAATCGACCCGATCAAGGGCGAGATCGTCTGGCAATACACGGCGACCGATTCCGCCCAGCCGGGCTGGGCCTTCTATAGCTCTTTCATCAGCAGCGCCCGGCGCTTGCCCAATGGCAACACCCTGATCGACGAAGGCAAGTTCGGGCGGGTGTTCCAGGTGACGCCGCAGGGCGAAATCGTCTGGGAATACATCAGCCCTTATTTCGGCAAGGCGCCGCTCGGCAACGCCAGGAGCAACTGGATCTACCGCGCCCTGCCCGTCCCCTACGACTGGGCGCCCGCCGGCACGCCGCGCAGCGAGAAGGCGGTGACGCCGCCCGCCCTCGGCGACTTCCGCGTGCCTTCCCGTCCCTGAAAAACCTTCGTGCGGGAGCGGCGGCGCCGCTCCCTTTTCTTGTCTGGACCTACCTGGAGAACACATGAGCAGTACGACAGCATTGCCCGAGGGCGCCTGCGTCACCGCCCGCATTCCCGAACAGGATGCCGGCCCGACCAGACTCGGGCCGGTGGTGGTCAACCCCTACCGCCTGGCGCCGCTGACGGCCATCATCCGCGACGGCGGCCAGCGCATCGGCCAGGCCCGCGTGCGGGTGCTCGGCCGCGGCGAGGGCGGCATTTCCATCCATTACGAGGTGCGCGACCGCAGCCTGTGGACGCACGGCGGCATCCCGGTGTTCGGCCTTTATCCCGACCACCGCAACGAGGTGGAGGTGGCCTATACGCTCGACGGCGAGCGCGTCACCGAGCGTTATTACATCTACGCGCCGGCGGTGCGCCTGCCGGTGATCGCCGCGCAGACCGGCGCGCTGCCGGAGGTGCAGCCGGTGAAGGTGCATCCTTCGCTGAAACAGCGGCTCTACCTGTTCAACCACCTGCTCTCCGAGATTCCCGGCAACCGCCCGTTCAAGTGGAACGCCCAGGGCGGCGCGGCGGAGTGGGATTCGGTGGGCATCAACTGGGTCAGCGACACCAATGGCGACGTGCGCTGGTATCTGGACATCGAGCAGATCCACGATTCCACCCGCAAGGACGGGCTGGGCGCGAGCATGGGCTTCCAGCAGACGCGCGACGGCCACCTGGTCTGGGGCCAGGGCCAGCGTTACTACAAGCACGATCTGCTCGGCCGCACCATCTGGGCGCGCACCCTGCCGGAGAAATTCGCCGACTTCTCGCACGAGATCCGCGAAACGGCCAAAGGCACCTACCTGCTGCGCGTCGGCACCAGCGATTACCTGCGCACCGACGGCAAGCGCGTGCGCACGATCCGCGACCACGTCATCGAAGTGGATGGCAACGGCGACGTGGTCGATTACTGGGATTTGAGCCGCATCCTCGACCCCTATCGCGCCGACCTGCTGCACACCCTCGACCGGGGCGTCGCCACCCTGCCCGACGGCGTGCTCAAGAGCGAGTCGCTGGCCGAGAACGAACGGGCCGAGGACGCCGGTCTGCCCTTCGGCGACATTCCCGGCGTCGGCGCGGGCCGCAACTGGGCGCACGTCAACGCCATCGACCACGACCCGGCGGACGACAGCATCATCGTTTCCGCTCGCCACCAAGGCGTCGCCAAGATCGGCCGCGACAAGCAGGTGAAGTGGCTGCTCGCCGACCCCCAAGGCTGGACCGCCGCGCTCAGGACCAAGGTGCTGACGCCGGTCAACGCCGCCGGGGAAACCCTGCACCAGCGCCACGACGGCAGCTACCCCGAGGACTTCGACTGGTCATGGACGCAGCACACCGCCTGGCTTTCCGGCAAGGGCACGCTGACGGTGTTCGACAACGGCTGGGGCCGCCGCTTCGCGCCCACCCGGCTGGAAGGCAACTACAGCCGTGCCGTGGAATACCTGATCGACGAGGCCAGAGGCACCGTCCAGCAGCTGTGGGAATACGGCAAGGAACGCGGCGACGCCTGGTACAGCCCGATCACCTCGGTGGTCGAGTATCGCGCCGACAGCGACACCCAGTTCATCTACTCCGCCTCGGTCGATTTCCTGACGACGGCACGCCTGGTCACGCCCGTGCTGTCGGAAGTCGCCTATGGCACGCAGGAGGTGGTGCAGGAACTGCGCGTCGCCAGCCATCAGCCCGGCAACGTCGGCTACCGCGCCCTGGTGGTGGATCTGGAGAAGGCATTCTGATGCGGCGGCCGGCCCCTCAGCCGGCCTCCCAGTAAGCCGCGCGGCCGTAGGTCTCCTTGAGGAAATCGACGAACAGCCGCAGCCGCAGCGGCATGTGCCGGCGCTGCGGAAACACCGCGTAGATGCCCATCGGCGGCGCCTGCCAGGCGTCGAGCACCGAGGTCAGCCGGCCTTCCTTGAGATCCTGGCCGACCTCCCACAGCGAGCGCCAGGCCAGCCCGCGCCCGGCCAGCGCCCATTCGTGCAGCACGGCGCCGTCGTTGCACTCGAAGCGGCCGGGCACCTTCCGCGATTCGACCGCGCCGCTGTCCGGGTCGCGGAAGATCCAGCCGCGCTGCTGGCCGAGCGAGAAGCAGTTGTGGCGGGCAAGGTCGGCCGGCGTGCGCGGCACGCCGTGCGCGACGAGATAGGCCGGGCTGGCGACGACCACCCGGCGCATCTCGCCCAGGCACACGCTGATCAGGCTGGAGTCGGTCAGTTCGCCGATGCGGATGGCGCAGTCGATGCCTTCGTTGATCAGGTCGACGAGGCGGTCGGTCAGGTCGAGGCTCACCGTCACCTCGGAGTTCGCCTGCATGAACGCATCGACCAGCGGCGCCACGTGGCGGCGGCCGAAGCCGGCCGGGGCGGAGAGGCGCAAGTGACCGCTCGCCCGTACGCCGCCGAGCGAGACCGCGGCCTCGGCGTTGGCCAGGTCGTCGAGCAGGCGCTGGCAGTCTTCGAGGAAGGCCTGCCCCTCGAAGGTCAGCGTCAGCCGGCGCGTCGTGCGCAGCATCAGGCGCACGCCGAGGCGGGCTTCCAGCGCGTCCAGCCGGCGGCCGACGATGGCCGGCGTCACGCCCTCGGCGCGGGCGGCGGCGGAGAGGCTGCCGCGCGTGGCGGCGGAGACGAAGGCGGAAATCTGCTTGAAGGTGTCCATACCCGTGACTTTATACAAAAAGTAAACAATAAACGCGACGTTTGTCGCATTCACGCGCGCCGGATTCGGCAATACACTGCAGTCCTATATAAGACCGCGGGTGCCCCATGGACGCTTCCACGATTGCCGGTTTCGCCCTCATCGCCGCAGGCGCCTTCGTCGCCGGCGGCATGAACGCGATGGCCGGCGGCGGCACCTTCTTCTCGTTCCCGGCGCTGCTCGCCGCCGGCGTGCCGCCGGTGATGGCCAATGCCAGCAACACCGTCGCCCTCTGGCCGGCCAGCCTGTCCAGCGCCTGGGCCTACCGGCGCGAACTCGAAAAGCACCGCCGGTTCGCGCTCCTGCTCATCGGCGCCTCTTTCGTCGGCGGCATCTGCGGCGGCCTGCTGCTGCTCGCCACCTCGAACGCCGCCTTCGCCAGGCTGATTCCCTGGCTGCTGCTCACCGCCACCGCCCTCTTCGCCTTCGCCGGCCACGTGCAGCGCCTGATCGCCGCGATCAAGGGCCGCCTCGGTGCCACCCAGGCGAGCGCCCCCGGCAGTCCGGGCGGCGTTCTCTTCCAGCTCTTCGTCGCCGTCTACGGCGGCTTCTTCGGTGCCGGGCTGGGCATCCTGATGATGGCCGCGCTCGCCATCCAGGGCTTCAAGGACATGCAGGAGATGAACGCGCTGAAGAACGTCGCCTCGGCGGTGAGCTACACCGTCGCCGCGATCACCTTCATCGTCGCCGGCGCCATCAGTTGGCCGCACACCCTGCTCATGCTCGTCACCGCCACGCTCGGCGGCTACGTCGGCGCGCTGCTCGCCCGGCGCCTGCCGGGCCTGTGGCTGCGCCGCATGGTCGTCGCCGTCGGCAGCACGATGACCGTGATCTATTTTTACAAGACCTACTTCTAACCTTCACCACAAAGGAGTCGCCATGAGCCTGAACCTTCCCGCCGGCGTGCAGATCAACGCGCCGATCAAGCCCGAGTATGAATCGATCCTCACGCACGACGCGCTGGCCTTCGTCGCCAAGCTGCACCGCGCCTTCGAGGGCCGCCGCCAGGAGCTGCTGAAAGCCCGCGTCGCGCGCCAGGCGCGCATCGACGCCGGCGAGATGCCGGACTTCCTGCCGGAAACCAAGCACGTCCGCGAAGGCGACTGGAAGATCGCCGCCTTGCCGCGTGCGCTCGAACGCCGCCGCACCGAGATCACCGGCCCGGTCGAGGCGAAGATGATCATCAACGCCTACAACTCCGGCGCCGATTCGTACATGACCGACTTCGAGGATTCCAACTCGCCGAACTGGGACAACCAGATTCAGGGCCAGGTGAATCTCTACAAGGCCATCCGCCGCGAGCTGGCCTTCCGGAACGAGGCCGGCAAGGAATACAAGCTGAACGAGCAGATCGCCACGCTGCAGATCCGTCCGCGCGGCTGGCACCTGGACGAGAAGCACGTGCTGGTCGACGGCGCGCGCGTCTCCGGCGGCATTTTCGACTTCGGCCTGGTCTTCTTCCACAACGCCAAGGAGCAGATCGCCCGCGGCGCCGGCCCGTTCTACTACCTGCCGAAGATGGAGTCGCACCTCGAAGCCCGCCTGTGGAACGACATCTTCGTCATGGCGCAGGAGCACGTCGGCCTGCCGCAGGGCACGATCAAGGCGACGGTGCTGGTCGAGACCATCCTCGCCACCTTCGAGATGGAAGAAATCCTCTACGAACTGCGCGAGCACTCCGCTGGCCTGAACGCCGGGCGCTGGGACTACATCTTCTCGTGCATCAAGAAGTTCAAGAAAAACAATGACTTCTGCCTCGCCAACCGGGGCTCGATCACGATGGAGGTGCCGTTCATGCGCTCCTACGCGCTGGCGCTGGTCAAGGCCTGCCACAAGCGCGGCGCACCGGCCATGGGCGGCATGAGCGCGCTGATCCCGATCAAGAACGACCCGGTGGCCAACGAGAAGGCGCTGGCCGGCATCCGCCACGACAAGGCGCGCGACGCCAAGGACGGCTTCGACGGCGGCTGGGTGGCGCATCCGGGCCTCGTCGCCATCGCCCACGAGGAGTTCGTCAAGGTGTTGGGCGACCGGCCGAACCAGTGGGAAAAGCAGCGCGACGAGGTCTTCGCCGCCAAGGACTTCCTTAACTTCCAGCCGGAGCAGCCGATCACCGAAGTCGGTCTGCGCAACAACATCAACGTCGGCATCCACTATCTGGGCTCGTGGCTCGCCGGCAACGGCTGCGTGCCGATCCACAACCTGATGGAGGACGCGGCCACCGCCGAAATCTCGCGCTCGCAGGTGTGGCAGTGGGTGGTTTCGCCGAAGGGCGTGCTCGACGACGGCCGCAAGGTCACGGTCGAGATGGTGCGCGGCATGATCCCCGAGGAGCTGGCCAAGGTGAAGGCCACGGTCACCGCCCAGGGCGAGGACACCGCGACCTACGACCAGGCGGCGGAAATCTTCGACCGCATGGCGCTGAGCCCGGACTATCCGGAATTTCTGACGCTGCCGCTGTACGAGGCGATGGCCTGATTCTCCGGCACACGCCGTGACCGCGGGGCGCTCCGATACCGGGGCGCCCCGTTCTTCTTGCGCCGCGCCCGGCGCCCGCCGGCGCGCCCGACCGCACGGGCCGCGCGCTCACCCTTGCCAAAAACAAGCCTCTCCCGCCGTTTCCCCGCCGTGAAACCCCGAAAAAATGCACCATTTTGGTGCATAAAGGACGTACACCTCACCTAAACGGTGATTTTTATAAAATATGTGCACCATTGAAGTGCGCATTGGTGCAAAATCCCCGCCTTTGCGCACCATTTGGAGGCATCACCCGTGAAATACAATTCATTCGAGGATTTTATCGGACATGTCGCGGCCCGGAACCCGGGCCAGCCGGAATTCCTGCAGGCGGTCACCGAGGTCATCGAGAGCCTCTGGCCCTACATCCAGCAACATCCGCGCTATGCCGAGCAGGGCCTGCTCGATCGCCTGGTCGAACCGGAGCGCGTGATCCTGTTCCGCGTCTCCTGGGTCAACGACCACGGCGACGTGCAGGTGAACCGCGGCTACCGCATCCAGCACAGCTCGGCGATCGGCCCGTACAAGGGCGGCATCCGCTTCCACCCCTCGGTCAACCTGTCGATCCTCAAGTTCCTCGCCTTCGAGCAGACCTTCAAGAACGCGCTGACGACGCTGCCCATGGGCGGCGGCAAGGGCGGCTCGGACTTCGACCCGAAGGGCAAGAGCCCCGGCGAGGTGATGCGCTTCTGCCAGGCCTTCGTCAGTGAATTGTTCCGCCACGTCGGCTCGGACACCGATGTGCCGGCCGGCGACATCGGCGTCGGTGGCCGCGAGGTCGGCTTCATGGCCGGCATGATGAAGAAGCTCTCGAACCGCGCCGACTGCGTGTTCACCGGCAAGGGCCTGTCCTTCGGCGGCTCGCTGATCCGGCCGGAAGCCACCGGCTACGGCACGGTCTACTTCGCCGAGGAAATGCTCAAGCAGCAGGGCAAGAGCTTCGACGGCCTGCGCGTCAGCGTCTCCGGCTCGGGCAACGTCGCCCAGTACGCGGTCGAGAAGGCCATGGAACTCGGCGCCAAGGTCGTCACCGTCTCCGATTCGAGCGGCACGGTGATCGACGAGGATGGCTTCACGACGGAAAAGCTCGCCGAGCTGATGGAAGTGAAGAACCACCTCTACGGCCGCGTCGACGAGTACGCCAAGCGCGTCAAGGCGAACTTCCACGCCGGCATCAAGCCGTGGGGCGTGCCGGTCGACATCGCGCTGCCCTGCGCGACGCAGAACGAACTCGACGGCGAGGACGCCAAGCTTCTGGTGAAGAACGGCGTGGTCTGCGTCGCCGAAGGCGCCAACATGCCCTCGACCATCGAAGCCTTCAAGGTCTTCGAGGCCAACGGCGTGCTCTACGCGCCGGGCAAGGCGAGCAACGCCGGCGGCGTCGCCACCTCCGGCCTGGAGATGAGCCAGAACGCGATGCGCCTGTCGTGGCCGCGCGAGGAAGTCGACGCCCGCCTGCACGGCATCATGCGCAGCATCCACGAGGCCTGTCTGCAGCACGGCCGCCGCGCCGACGGCTCAGTCAGCTACGTGAACGGCGCCAACGTCGCCGGCTTCGTCAAGGTGGCGGACGCGATGCTCGCGCAAGGCGTCATCTGAGGCAGCGCCATGCGGCCGGATACGGGGATGGGCTTCGGCCCATCCCCATTTTTTCGTCCGGACCAGCGCGACAGATTACTTCTGGTACAAGATGAATCGACAGAACCGCGTCTTATCGAACGAATAGGTATTCAATAGACTGGCGGCATCGCATTCCTCCCGAGGAGGCCGCCATGATCGCCGCGCTCACCCAACTCCTGATCTACCAGCTCGCCGGCGAGATCGTCGCCCGCGGGCTCGGCCTGCCGGTGCCGGGGCCGGTGCTCGGCATGGTCTTCCTGTTCGCCGCGCTGTCGCTCGCCGGCGGCCCGTCGCCGGACCTGCAGCGCACCGGCCAGGGCCTGCTGCAGCATCTGTCTCTGCTCTTCGTGCCGGCCGGCACCGGCGTCATGCTGCACCTCGGCCGCGTCGCCGAGGAATGGCTGCCGCTGGCGGCGGCGCTCGTCGTCAGCACGGCGGCGACGCTGGCCGTGACGGCGCTGACCATGCGCCTGCTGATGCCGAAGGCGGCGGCGCCGGAGGACCGGCCGTGAGCGGCGCGCTCGACGCCTTCGCGCTGTCGCCGCGCCTCGGCGAGCTGTGGGTCTACCTCGCTGCCTCGCCGCTGCTCGGCCTGACGCTGACGCTCGCCGCCTACCAGGCGGCCTGGTGGCTGCACCGGAAGAGCGGCGGCAGCCCGCTCGCCAACCCGGTGCTGCTCGCCGTCGCCCTGCTGGTGACAGCGCTGACGCTCTCCGGCACCGACTACCTCACCTATTTCGACGGCGCCCAGTTCGTGCACTTCCTGCTCGGCCCGGCCACCGTCGCACTGGCCATCCCGCTGCACGCGCAGATCCGCCGTGTGCGAGCGCTGGCGCTGCCGGTGCTCGCCGCGCTGGTCGCCGGCAGCGTCACCGCCATCGTCTCGGCGGTGGCCGTCGGCAAGCTGCTCGGCGCCAGCGCGCCGACCCTGCTGTCGCTGGCGCCGAAGTCGGTGACCACGCCGATCGCCATGGGCGTCGCCGAGCGCATCGGCGGCATCCCGTCGCTGACCGCGGTGCTGGTGATCGCCACCGGCGTCCTCGGCGCCGTCGGCGCCCGCTACCTGTTCGACGCAATGAAGATCAGGGAGCCGGCCGCGCGCGGCCTGGCCATCGGCGTCGCCGCGCACGGCATCGGCACGGCCCGCGCCTTCCAGGTGAGCGAGGAGGCCGGCGTCTTCGCGGCGCTGGCGATGGGGCTGAACGGCGTGCTCACGGCGCTGCTGGTGCCGCCGCTGGCGGCGGCGCTGGCCGGATGAAACCACGGCCGGCACCGCGCCGCTCCGGGTAAACTGCCGGGCCATGGACATCCTCGTCGACATCATCCTGAAGGCCGGCCGCTCGGCGGTCGAGCTCGCCCTGTTCGTGCTGCTGCCGGTGATGGTGGTGATGCTCTCGCTGATGCGCCTGCTCGAAGCGCGCAACGCGCTCGACTGGATCGTCCGCCGCGTGGCGCCGCTGCTCAAGCCCTTCGGCCTGACCGGGCTGGGCGTCTTCGCCGCCTTGCAGATCAACTTCGTCAGCTTCGCCGCGCCGGTCGCCACGCTGGCGATGATGGACCAGCGCGGCGCCTCCGACCGCCACCTGGCGGCGACGCTGGCCATGGTCTTCGCCATGGCGCAGGCCAACGCCGCCTTTCCGCTGATGACCATGGGGCTCGATTTCGCCCCCACCCTGCTCTTCTCGCTGGCCGGCGGCCTGGTCGCCGCTGCTGCCACCTGGTATCTGTTCGGCCGCGGCCTGTCGGCGGCCGAGGCGACGCTCGACGAGACGCTGCAGCACCGCAGCGCGGAGAATGCCAAGGGCGTCCTCGACGTGATCAACCACGCCGGTGCCGAAGCCTTCAAGATCGCCGTCGGCGCCATTCCGATGCTGGTGCTTTCGCTCGTCGCCGTCACCGCGCTGAAGCGTTTCGGCGCCATCGACGCGCTCACCGCCGCGCTCTCGCCGCTGCTCGCGCTCGCCGGCATCGACCCGCTGCTGATCCTGCCGACGCTGACCAAGTACCTCGCCGGCGGCACGGCGATGCTCGGCGTCGTCGACGAGATGCGCCGCGCCGGCCAGATGAGCGCCGAACTGCTCAACGCCAGCGCCGGCTTCCTCATCCATCCCTTCGACATCCCCGGCGTCGCCGTGCTGATCACCGCCGGCAAGCGCGTCGCCGCGGTGTGGAAGCCGGCCGCGCTCGGCGCCTGCATCGGCATCGCCGCGCGCAGCCTGGGGCACGCCTTCCTCGGCTGAGCGGCGGCTTACAGCTCGGTATATTTGATCGCCCGCCCGCGCACCTTCTCCGGCGGGTACTTGGCGCGGTTCTCCACCATCTTCGCGGCGAAGGCTTCGGCGAGGTCGATGTCGAGCAGGTCGGCGACGCGGATCACGCCCATGAGCACGTCCGAGAGTTCGTCGGCCACGGCCTTCCGCCGCTCCGGCGGCAGCGCGAAGCTCTCCGCCTCGGAGCACCACTGGAAATGCTCCAGCACCTCGGCCGCCTCGACGGCGAGCGCGATGGCCAGGTTCTTCGGGTTGTGATGGCGGTCCCAGCCGCGTTCGGCGACGAATTCGCGGACGACGGCGCGCAGTTCTTCGAGCTGGTTCATGGCTTCGGCGGTTGTCGGGGTCGTGCTACTGTAGCGCCCCACCCCCTGCCTGACCAGACCGACGATGCCTGCTTCCGCCCGCCTCCGCCGCCACGCCCGCCTGGCCGGGCTGCTCGCCGCGCTGGTCCTGCCGGCGGCGGTCGCGGCCGAGGGCGTGGACGTCGGCAAGCCGTCGCTGCTGCGCAACCTGGTGCCCGCCGACCGGCTGGAGGAAGCCGCTGCCGGCGAATACCGGCAGATGCTGCGCGACGCCGCGGCCAAGGATCTCCTCGCGCGCGACGACCATCCGCAGTTGCAGCGCCTGCGCCGGATCGCCGCGCGCATCGTGCCGCACGCCGCCAGCCACAACCCGCGCGCCGCGAAATGGCGCTGGGAGGTCAACCTGATCCGCGCCAAGCCGGTCAACGCCTTCTGCATGCCGGGCGGCAAGATCGCCTTCTACGCTGGACTGGTCGAGGGCCTGCGCCTGAGCGACGACGAGATCGGCGTCGTCATGGGCCACGAGATCGCGCACGCGCTGCGCGAGCACGCGCGCGAGCGGGTGGCGAAGAGCGGGCTGACGCAGCTCGGCGCGACGCTCCTCGGCGAGCTCGCCGGCGGCGGCCGCTACACCGATTTCGCCCGCCTCGGCGGCGACCTGCTGACGCTGAAGTTCTCGCGCGACGACGAGACCGAGGCGGACCTCGTCGGCCTCGAACTGGCTGCGCGCGCCGGCTTCGATCCGCGCGCCGGCGTCACGCTGTGGCGGAAGATGAGCGCCGCCGCCACCGGCGAACCGCCGGCCTGGCTGTCCACGCACCCGGCCGGCGCGAACCGGATCAAGGAAATCGAGCGGCACCTGCCGCAGGTCATGCCGCTCTACGAGCGCGCCGCCGGCGGACGCTGAGCGCCCCGCGTCACATCGTCAGGAAGCCGCGCGCCTCGGGCTGGAAGGGGATGGCGGCGATGCGCCAGCGCGCCGGCGCGCCGGCCGCGTCGGCCGCGTCGGGAATTTCGGCGACGTCGCCGACGCTGAGGCCGAAGAGCGCGGCGCCGACCGGACTCAGCACCGACCAGCAGGATTCGGCCGGCTCATGGTCCTCGGGGTAGACCAGGGTGATCTCCCATTCCCGCCCGCTCGCTTCCTCGTTCAGGCGGATCGTCGAATTCATCGTCACCAGGGTCGGCGGGATCAGGTCCGGCCGTGCGATCACGCCGGAATTGCGCAGCCGCTGCAGAACCGTCCTCGCCGCCGGATCGAGCGCCTGGCCGCCGGCGAAGGTGCGCTCGATCAGATCGACCAGGCGCTTCTGGTCGAGGGCGGATATACAACCGGAGGGTTTTCCGGAGGGGTCCATCTGCATTTTCGTCTCCCACGGGGTCGGTTCGGGGCCGGCGCGGCGATTGCCGGCTCCGGCAGCGAGTCTAGCGGATCGGCCGGCGGCGCGGAAGCGTGCCGGCGGCGATCAGACGGCGCCGGCCGCGCGCAGCGCGGCGATCGCCGCCGCGTCGTAGCCGAGCCCGGCGAGCACCTCGTCGGTATGCTCGCCGAGCGCCGGGCCGATCCAGTCCGCGCCGCCGGGCGTCGCCGAGAGCCGGGGCACGACGCCCGGCATGCGGCAGGCGCGGCCGTCCGGCAGCGTCGCCGTGCGCAGCATCTCGCGGGCGAGGAACTGCGGGTCGGCGAACATGTCGGCGACCGAATAGATGCGCGACGCCGGTACCTCGGCCGCGGCCAGCGCGGCGAGCACCTCGGCTTCGTCGTGCCGCGCCACCCAGGCGTCGATCAGCGCGTAGACCTCGTCGCGGCGCGCGTCGCGGCCGGCGTTGTCGGCCAGTTGAGGATCGTCGGCGAGGTCCGGGCGACCCATCGCCAGCAGCAGCCGGCGGAAGATCGCGTCGCCGTTGGCGCCGATGGCGACGTGCCGGCCGTCCTTGGTCGTGTGCGTGTTCGACGGCGTGATGCCGGGCATGATGTTGCCGGTGCGCTCGCGCACGAAGCCGAAGACGTCGAACTCCGGCACCAGCGACTCCATCATGGCGAACACCGCCTCGTACAGCGCGACATCCACCACCTGCCCCTGGCCGCCGTTCACCTCCTTGTGGCGCAGCGCCATCAGCGCGCCGATCACGCCCCACAGCGCGGCGATCGAATCGCCGATCGAGATGCCGGTCTTCACCGGCGGCCGGTCGGGAAAGCCGGTGACGTAACGCAGGCCGCCCATGGATTCGCCGATGGCGCCGAAGCCCGGCTGCCGCGCCATCGGCCCGGTCTGGCCGAAGCCCGAAAGGCGCAGCATGACGAGGCCGGGATTCTCGGCCGACAGCGTCTCCCAGCCCAGCCCGAGCTTTTCCAGCACGCCCGGCCGGAAGTTCTCGACGACGATGTCGGCCTCCTTCGCCAGCCGGCGGACGAGGGCGACGCCTTCGGGGTGCTTCAGGTTCGCCGTCACCGACTTCTTGTTCCTCGCCTGCAGATACCACCACAGCGAGGTGCCCTCGTAGAGCTTGCGCCACTTGCGCAGCGGATCGCCGCCGTCGGGCGACTCGATCTTGATCACCTCGGCGCCGAACTCGGCCATGATGCGCGCGGCGAACGGGCCGGCAATCAGCGTGCCGAGTTCGAGGACCTTGAGGCCGGCGAGCGGCCGGGCGTTGTCGTTCATGCTGCCTCCGGAAAAAACAAGGCCCCCGGCGCACGGGGGCCTTGGCGTGCCGTCGCCGGCGCCTACATCCGCTCGATCATCGCGTCGCCGAAGGCCGAGCACGACACTTCGGTGGCGCCGTCCATCAGGCGGGCGAAGTCGTAGGTGACGATCTTGTCGCCGATCGCCGCCTCCATGCCCTTGACGATCAGGTCGGCGGCCTCGCGCCAGCCGAGGTGGCGCAGCATCATCTCGGCCGAGAGGATCAGCGAGCCGGGGTTCACCTTGTCCTTGCCGGCGTACTTCGGCGCCGTGCCGTGCGTCGCCTCGAAACAGGCGTACTGGTCGGAGATGTTGGCGCCCGGCGCGATGCCGATGCCGCCGACCTGCGCGGCCAGCGCGTCGGAGATGTAGTCGCCGTTCAGGTTGGTGGTGGCGATCACATCGTACTCGGCCGGGCGCAGCAGGATCTGCTGCAGGAAGGCGTCGGCGATGGAATCCTTGATGACGATGCCGTTCGGCAATTTCAGCCACGGGCCGCCGTCGATCTCGACGCCGCCGAACTCGCGCTTGGCGAGCGCGTAGGCCGTGTCGCGGAAGTTGCCTTCCGTGAACTTCATGATGTTGCCCTTGTGCACGATCGTCACCGACTTGCGCCGGTTGTCGATGGCGTACCTGATCGCGGCGCGGACGAGGCGCTCGGTGCCCTCGACCGAGATCGGCTTGATGCCGATGCCCGAGGTGTTCGGGAAACGGATTTTCTTCACGCCCATCTCGTCCTGCAGGAATCTGATGACCTTCTTCACCTGCTCGGAGCCGTTGGCCCACTCGATGCCGGCGTAGATGTCCTCGGTGTTCTCGCGGAAGATGACCATGTCGGTCAGCTCCGGGTTCTTCAGCGGCGAGGGCACGCCCTTGAAGTAGCGCACCGGGCGCACGCACTGGTAGAGGTCCAGCTCCTGGCGCAGCGCGACGTTGAGCGAGCGGATGCCGCCGCCGACCGGCGTCGTCATCGGGCCTTTGATCGAGACGGAGAATTCCTTCAGCGCGTCGAAGGTCTCCTTCGGCAGCCACTCGTCGGCGCCGTAGATTTGCGTCGACTTCTCGCCGGCATAGACCTCCATCCAGTGGATCTGCTTCTTGCCGCCGTAGGCCTTGGCCACCGCCGCGTCGACCACCTTGATCATCACCGGCGTGATGTCGATGCCAATGCCGTCGCCTTCGATGAACGGGATGATGGGGTTGTCCGGGATCGTCTGCCCCGGAACGATTTTCGCGCCGCCTTGCGGGATCTTGAGGTGGGATGTCATGGCAACTCCTGTACTTGTTGTCGGGCGAAGGGACGGCTCGCCGCCCCGAACCTGCCGGCAGTGTCTCCCATGCCGGCCCGGGGAATTATGGAACAAATCCTGCCGCATGAGGAATGCGGGCGGCGGCCTTCGGCGCCTGCATCGACAAAGCCTGCGCCTTTGCCGAAGGACGTTCGATCCGGCCGGTCGACGCTCGACGGATGGGCGCCAGGCTCACCAGGTTAATTCCATAATATGGTTTCCTAAATCAGGAAAAACAAAATAAACTACAACTAAATGGATTTAAACTTCAGAAAACCCGGAGAACTCGTGAAGCTGCTTTGCGAGCGTCTGCGCAAGGAACGGCTGGCCCGGCAGATGACGCAGGCCGACGTGGCGGCGCGCGCCGGCATCGGGGTCAACACGGTATCGAATCTGGAGGCAGGCAGAAACGTGGCATTCGAGACGGTGATCCGCGTGGCCATGGTCCTCGGGCGCCTGAAAGAACTGGAAGAGCTGTTCAAGCCGGACCTGAACAGCCTGGACGACATTCTCCGCTACGAAAACAGCGCCAGCCGCCATCGCGTCAGGAGGAAATCCGGGGATGCCTGAGCAAATCGACGTCTACTACGATGGCTGGGGCGAGCATTGGCGGTGGGGCACGCTCGTCTCCTCGAATGCCATCACCGGCCGCCCCCTGATCGCATTCGAATACAGCGACGAGGCGCTGCGCAGAGGGCTGGAACTGTCGGCTTACACGCTGCCCCTGAAGGGGCCCAGGCTGCGCAGGGACTTCCCCGGCCATCAAATGGGACTGCCCGGACCGGTCTACGATTCGCTGCCCGACGGCTGGGGGATGCTGCTGATGGACCGCCTGTTCAAGCGCCGCGGCCTCAACCCCGCGCGCATCGGCCCCCTGGAACGACTGACCTACATCGGCACCCATGCCATGGGCGCCATGTCGTTCGAACCCATGGCGCCGGAGATGTCCGGGGCGGAAGCGGATATTCCCCTCGCCCAACTGGCCGCAGAGATTCAGGAAGTACTCAGCGGCGAAGGCGGCGCGTTACTGGAAAAGCTGATGCAGATGGGAGGCTCTCCGCAAGGCGCCCGGCCAAAGGTGCTGCTCCACCGCCCCCCCGGAAGCGGCGCCTTCATGACCGCTGCCGCCCCCGGCCTGGAAGCCTGGCTGATCAAGTTCCCGGCCAGTCAGGAGCACGCCGAAGTCTGCGCCGTCGAAGCCGTCTACGCCGAATGCCTGCGCCAATGCGGCATCAAGACCCCAGAGACGGAATATTTCGAACTGCCCGATGGGCAAGCAGCCTTCGCCACCCGGCGCTTCGATCGGCAAGACGGCATGCGGGTTCCCATGCAAAGCCTCGCCGCCTTTACCGGAGCGGATTTTCAGACGCCGGGCGCCCTGGACTACGCCAATTTCCTGCGCGCGACCCTGATGTGCACCAACGACGTGCGGGAACAGGCGCGCGCATTCGAGCGAGTCGTCTTCAACGTCGCGTTCAACAACCGGGACGATCACCCCAAGAACTTCGCCTACCTCATGTCGCCGACCGGCGAATGGACGCTGGCCCCGGCTTACGACGTGACCTTCTGCGAGGGGCCCGGCGGCTACCACCAGATGGACGTGATGGGCGCGGCCCTGGATATCGGCCGCAAGGAGCTGCTCCTGCTGGGAACGCGCGAAGCGGAACTTTCAGCCCAGGCAGCAGGCGCCGTCATCGACCGCATTCGCGACGCGGCCGGTGCATTTGCGACCACGGCCAAGCGCATAATTCCCGGCCAGATCACGCAAAACACCCTGCGGATGATTCAAGACCGGATCGACGACAACATCGGGCGACTTCGGTAGAAACAAGCCGTTCAAGCCGATCTGATGAGCTGAAGGGGGCGGAGGCCGGCACGCTGCGTTCATTGCGTCGGAGCAGCCGCCTCGCGCGAGCGCCTGGCCTCGTCGAGCAAATAGCGCTGATAGTCGTCCAGGTCGCCGTCGAACGGGCCGACGCCGCCGCGCGACACCAGCCAGAATTCGTCGCACACCGCCCGCAGCAGGGCGCGGTCGTGGCTGACCAGCATGACCGTGCCTTCGAATTCGTTGAGGGCGACGCTCAGCGCCTCGCGGGTCGCCAGGTCGAGGTGGTTGGTCGGCTCGTCGAGGAGCAGCAGGTTGGGGCGCTGCCAGACGATCATGCACAGGACCAGGCGCGCCTTTTCACCGCCGCTCATGGTGCCGACGGCCTGCTTGACCATGTCGCCGCCGAAATTGAACGTGCCGAGGAAGTTGCGCAGTTCCTGTTCGCGCCCCGGCACGTTGCCGCGGCCGGCGGCGATGGCCTCCTTGGCCAGCCGGATCATGTGTTCGAGCGGCGTGTCCTGCGGACGCAGGACATCGAGTTCCTGCTGGGCGAAATAGCCGATGTTGAGGCCCTTGCCCTCGGTCATGTCGCCGCCGATCGCCTTCAGGTCGCGGGCGATGGTCTTGACCAGCGTGGACTTGCCCTGCCCGTTGGCGCCGAGGATGCCGATGCGCTGGCCGGCCATCACCGAGCGGTTGATGCCGCGCACGATGACGGTCGACGGCGTGCCGGCCGGCGCGTCTTCCGGCGGCGGATAGCCGATGCTGACATCGACCATCGACAGCATCGGATTGGGCAGGTTTTGCGGCTCCTGGAACTCGAAGCTGAATTCGGCCTCGGCCAGCACCGGCGCGATCTTTTCCATGCGTTCCAGCGCCTTGACCCGGCTCTGCGCCTGTTTGGCCTTGCTGGCCTTGGCCTTGAACCGGTTGATGAAGGATTGCAGGTGGGCGATCTTCTCCGCCTGGCGGGCGGCGGTCGCCTGCTGCAGCACGATCTGCTCGGCGCGCATGTCCTCGAACCTGCTGTAGTTGCCGCCGTAGCGGACCAGCTTGGCGTTGTCGATGTGCAGCGTGACGCCGGTGATGGCGTCGAGGAATTCGCGGTCGTGGCTGATCATGATCAGCGTGCCCGGATAGCGCTTGAGCCAGGCTTCGAGCCAGACGAGGGCGTCGAGGTCGAGGTGGTTGGTCGGCTCGTCGAGGAGCAGGATGTCGGAGGGGCACATCAGCGCGCGCGCCAGCTGCAGGCGCATCCGCCAGCCGCCGGAGAAGCTGTCGACCGGCTGGTGCAATTCCGAAACCTTGAACCCGAGGCCGAGGATCAGCGACTGGGCGCGGGCCTCGGCATCGTGCTCGCCGGCGTCGTTGAGCGCCATGTAGGCTTCGGCCATGCGCATGCCGTCGTCGCTGGCCTCGGCGGCGCTGACCTCGTTGCGCGCGGCGCGCAGCGGGGTGTCGCCGTCGATGACGAAATCGGTCGCGCTTTGATCGGTTTCCGGCATCTCCTGCGCCACCTGGCCCATTCGCCAGTGTTTCGGGATGCTGCAGTCGCCGCCGTCTTCGTGCAGGGTGCCGTTGAGCAGCGCGAACAGCGTCGATTTGCCGGCGCCGTTGCGCCCGACCAGGCCGACCTTCTCGCCGGGGTTGATGGTCACCGAGGTCTTGTCGAGCAGGGTTTTCGAGCTGCGGCGCAGGGTGACGTTCTTGAGGACGATCATTGCGGGTTTTCCGGGTGGGCCTTGGCGTATTCGGCGAGCAGGCGCCGGTGCAGTTCGCAGCCCGCGAGGTCGAGACCCGGCGAGGCGAGGCCGAAGAAACGGATTTCGCCGTTGATCAGGTTGCTGGCCATGTCGAGGGTCTCGTCACCGTAGAGGCTGACCAGCGCAGCTTCGTAGGCGTCCGGATCGTCCAGGCCGAGGAGCGTGGCGATGCACCGGTAGGTGCGGCGACGGCTGGCATCGAGTTGCTCGAAATGCCCGATCCACTCGCAGCCTTCGAGAATGGCCTCGGTATCGCCGATCGCCAGCGCCAGCAGGGTCTTCAGCTCGCCGACGCGCAGATCGGCCCACAGCGAGCCTTCATCCGGGGCGAGGCCGATCAGCGCCGCCACCGGGCGCTCGTCGGCGAGGTTCATTTCGTTCAGGGTGCCGAGCAGGTCGGCGCACGCCTCGTCGTCCAGTTCGGAGAGGCGCAGGATGGCCGGCCGGAGGATGGCGCCGTTGCTGTTGTTCTCCCATTCCAGGTCGTCGACCGGGTAGATCTCGGACATGCCGGGAACCAGGATGCGGCAGGCGTAGACGCCGAGGTGCTCGAAATCGGCGGCGTAGATGTCGTGGCCGTCGGCATGGATGCGCTCGCACAGCCAGGCGTAGTCGTCGGCCGTGGTGGCGGTGAAATTCCAGTCGACGAAGGGAAAATCCGCCGCCGCGTTGAAGAAGTTCCAGTGCACCACGCCGCTGGAATCGACGAAGTGGATTTCGAGATTCGGCGCGCTCGCCACTTCGTCCAGATCGAAGCCGGGCGCCGGAAAGCCGTCGAGCGCCTCGAGCGCGCGGCCCTGCAGCAGTTCGGTCAGGGCCCGCTCAAGCGCGATTTCGCAGCGCGGATGGGCGCCGAAGCTGGCAAAGACGCCCTGGTCGCGCGGATTCAGCATCGTCACGCACATGACCGGGTAACGGCCGCCCAGCGACGCGTCCTTGACCAGAATGCCGAAGCCGGCGTCGCGCAGGCCCTGGATGCCGGCGGCAATGGCCGGGTGGCGCGCGATGACTTCCTCCGGCACGTCCGGCAGGCAGAGGCCTTCGGACAGCACTTTGTATTTGACGTGGCGCTCGAGGATTTCCGAGAGCGCCTGGGCGCGGGCCTCGTCCCGCGTGTTGCCGGCCGACATGCCGTTGCTGACATACAGGTTGCTGATGATATTGACCGGGAAGAAGACTTCGGCGCCGTCGCGCTGGCGGACATAGGGAATGGCGCAGATGCCGCGCTCGTGGTTCCCGGTGTTCATGTCTACCAGGGCATTGGCTGGAATGCCGCCTTCTGGGTTGTAGAAGGCCTGCAGCTCCGGCGTCAGCAAGCCGGCCGGCCAGCGGTCGTCCGCCATGCCTTGCAGGCTGAACCAGCGTTCACGCGGGTAATGGGCGAAATCCCGGTTGGCGATCGTTTCGCCCAGGTAGTAATGGTTCCAGAAGTAGTTGCAGGACAGGCGCTCGAAGAATTCGCCCAGTGCGCTGGCCTGCGCCGCAAGCCGGGTGGCGCCCTTGCCGTTGGTGAACATCAGGTGGCAGTCGCGGTTGCGCACGTGCACGGACCAGACGTTGTCCACCGGATTGAGCCAGGAGCGCTCCTCGACCGCGAAACCACGGGCGGCCAGCTTCCCCTGCATGGCGGCGATGGAGTGTTCGAGTGAGGCGTCCTTGCCGGCGATGAAATGTTCGTTCTGCATGGTGGTTTCCTGTGGTCTGGGATCAGCGCTTGCGCGACTTCGGCATCGGCTTGCGCTGGCGCTGGCCGGGACGCACCGGCCCGGCCTCGGGCTTCGGCTTGGGAACGAGCAGGCTCTTGCCGCCCGCGGCAGCGGCGGCACGGTGGGCGAGGATGGCCGCCCGCAACTGGTCGGCCCCAACAACGATGGCAGAGCCGTCGGTCGCCGGCTTGTGGGCTGCGAGCAGGCCCTTCAACTCGAACAGGCGCTCGGCGTATTCGCCCTTGCGGGGCAGGGTTTCGATCAGCTTCTCGGCTGCCTCGGTCAGCGCCACCCCACCGTCTGCTTCCAGCAATAGGCCGCAGGCGCCAAGGCGGGCAAAGGCTGCGCTCAGTTTTTCTTCGCCAGGAATGTTCCCCCGGATCAGATCGAGGGCCGCCACGATTTCAACGAGCTCTGCCGGACGGCGCTTGGCGGCGAGTGCAGTGGCGAGCAGGAGAAGGACGTCGACATCGAGGACGGAGGACATAAGTTGCCTTTTGGGAACGGTGAGTTGGGGCGGGAGTGCGTCTGCGGAACCGGCGGCCGGCAGTTTAGTGCGGAAATACCGGGAGTGACCGGGCGGCCGGTTAATAAACCTGAAAATCTCAGTTATGGCATTGGCGAGTGGCCCGCCATCCCCGCGCCGCAGTAGGCGGCGCACTGACCGCGACCGTTGCGTTCCAGGCGCTCGCCGCGTTACACGCGGGATACTTCGATCCTTTCTGGCCGATCGCGCTGGTCATTTCGTTTTTCCCGGCGCCGGTCGTTTCCCTGCTGGTGGGACTGCCTTGGCGGGGAAGTCGCCGATTACGCCATAAAAGCCGATAGCCCGACGAGGGCGGGCCTGCGTGCGCACGGCCTGCGTGCGCTGTTCGTGCTGTCGCTGGCGGTCGAGGTGGTTCCGCGGCTCGGCATCTGGATGGAGGCAGACTTTCCCGCCACCCCGTTCCCCGAAGGGCAATGGCTGCACGACCCGTTCGAGACCGGTTGTTTGCCGTTCATGCCTGCGGTCTCCGGACAGTGCCGACGGGACCCTTTCCGGATGGCATGGCGAGTTTGCTCGCGAAGGGGCTCGCCCGACGCGTCAGTTCCGCGGGCACGTCTCGCCATCACGATGGTAGGCGTTGTTTGGATGCGTCGGTAACGGATCGATGGGAGTTGCCTCTAACGCCGCTTGCGAATTCGCGAGCACGAGAATCCTGTCCGCCATCCTTCTGGCAACGGGCAGGTCATGCGTAATCATGAGCAGGGCCAATCCGCGCGCCTCCTGCAGGTCGAGAAGCAGTCGCAGCACCTTGGCCTGCACGCTGGCGTCGAGGGCCGCCGTGGGTTCGTCCGCGACGAGCAGCGCCGGCTCCAGAATCAGGGCACGGGCGATCGCCAGGCGCTGCAACTCGCCGCCGCTCAGGCTGCGTGCGCACCGTTCCAGAAAGGCATCCGCCGTGGGCAGGCGGACGTCGGCGAGCGCCCGTCGCACGGTGGCAGGCAGCGTGCCGCCATCCCCATCGCCTTGGATGACGAGCGGTTCGGCGACGACGTCGAAGACCGAGAAATGGCCGGCCACGGAACCGGCGGCGTTCTGCGGCACGTAGGCGATGCCGCCGCGCCCGTTTCTTCCCCCGCCGCCGGCGGAATCGATCCCCGGCGTCGCGAGCGTTCCGGCTTCGGGGCGCTGCAGGCCGACGAGAATCCGTGCCAGCGTGGATTTGCCGGTGCCGCTCTCGCCGACGATGGCGACGGTCTCGCCGCTTTGCACTTCCAGCGACACCCCTTGGAGAATGGGCCGCCCCCCGAGCGTCTTGTGCAGGTCGTGCGCCGCGAGCACGGTGACGATGCCGCCGCGATGGCAGGCCACGCCGTTGCCGTCGGGAGTCGGGCGATCTTCGTCGCACCGAGCAACGCGCTGGCAGCACCGGTTGGCGAACGGGCAGCCGACCGCGCGTTCCTCGTAGCTTCCCGGAATTCCCTGTAGGTCCTTGCCTCCTTCGCGCGGCCAGGCGCGCAGGAGTCCGCGGGTGTACGGATGCCGAGGAGAGGAGAGCACCAACTCCGTCGGTCCGCTCTCCATCGCGCCGCCGCCATAAAGCACCAGCACCCGGCCCCCGAGCGCGCGGGCAAGATCGATGTCGTGCGTGACCACCACCAGGCGGCGCCGCAACGCCTCGGTACGCAGCCGTGCCAGCACCAGGGCGCGAGTGGAGGGATCGAGCGCCGAAGTCGGCTCGTCGAGCACCAGCAGATCGGGGGACGAAGCCAGCGCCATCGCCAGCAGCGCCCGTTGCAACTGGCCGCCGCTGCACTGCGCCGGATGGCGTCCATGCAGGGGCGCGGCCAAACCGAAGGACTCCAGCAAGTCCGCGGCGGCATGCCGGGCGTTCCGGCGGCTCACTGCGCGGTGCAGCCGCAGCGGCTCCGCGACCTGTTCGATCAGGGTGTGCTGCGGGTTCAGCGCCCCATGCACGTCCTGAAAGACGATACTGGCCCGCCGCCCCCGCCAAGCGAGCAGGGCGGCTTCGCCGGCGGTGGCCAGATCGAGGCCGCCGACACGCAGCGTACCCGCGGTCCGGCCCGGTGCGATGCCGGCCAGCGCGCGCGCCAGCGTGCTTTTTCCCGCGCCGGATTCGCCGACGACGACGAGGGGTTCCGGGCCTTCGCTACGGAAGCTGAGGCGAGTCAGCAGACGGCTGGCGCCGATGCTGACGCTGAAGTCGATGGCCTCGATCAGGGTGCCTTCCATATCTTCTCTTCCAGACCCTGGCCCAGCAGTGCGAGACCGATCAACAATAGCGCCAGGCAGATGCCGGGGGGCACGGCGCACCACAGCGCCACCGGGTGCGCAAGCCAGGGCATGGCCTCGTTGAGCATGCTGCCCCAGGTCGGTCGGCGGGGATCGACGAGACCGAGGAAGGCCAGCCCGGCGTAATGGAATATGCCGCGCCGCACGAGCCCGACCGTCAAGACGGCGATAAGTCCTGCCATCGCCGGTATCACATGTCGGCGCAGCAGGTAGAGATTTGACGCGCTGGCGATGCGCGCCGCGTCCAGGCTTTCGTGCCGCCAGACTTCGCGCAGCCGCGCGCGCAGCGTTCGTAGCTCGGCATCCCAGCCGAACAGGACGAGGAGGCCAATCAGCGCGGCCATGCCGGGGCGGAATGCCGAGGCGACCGCGACCAGGATCAGCGTGACAGGCAAGGCATTGAAAACGTCGGCCAGCCGCAGGACGAAGCCGTCGGCCAGCCGGCCGGCGAGCCCGAACAGCGCCAGGCTGAAGGCCAATGCCATGGCGCCGCCGCCGACCGCAAGCCCGACGCCTATGGTTGCTGGCGCGGCCTCGATCAGCCGACCGAGCACATCGCGCCCGAGATCGTCGGTACCGAGCCAATGTCGAGCATCCGGCGCGGCGAGCGGAAGATCCGGGGCCGCCTGCGATTGTACCCAGCCCGCAACGACCAGCACGACGGCCAGCACCGGCAGCGCGGTTCTGCCGAAGCGAATGCCTTGGCTCATGATGGCAGGCGTCCCGCGCGCTGCGCCATGCGCGCGACCAGGAGGTCGGCGGCGAGGTTCAGCGCGAACAGCAACAGGCCGATGGCGAGCAAGGCGCCGCGAACAAGCGGGTAGTCGTGTTTGGCGATGGCGTCGGTCAGGAGCAAGTTGATGCCGGGATAGGCGAATACGATTTCCACGAAGATGCCGTTGGAGACGATCCGCGCACTCAGACCGCCGAGCCGCGCCACCACGACAGCGAGCACGTTGGGGGCCAGGTGTCGGTAGCGCAGTGCGAACCGGCCAACACCCTTGGCACGGGCAGTGTCCATGAACAGGCGGGGCAGCATGGCGACCGCCGCGGCGCGCGAGACCAGAAAGATGCCGGCCGACGCGGGCAGGGCCAGCGCGGCAACGGGCAGGGCCAGGTGATGCGCGCGCTCCGACCATGCGGCGAGCCCGGTTGCCGACGAGAACGGCGCCATGGCGCCGGCAGCCGGAAACCAGGGCAGGCCATATGCGAACAGCAACACCAGTCCCATCGCCACCGCGAAGGTCGGAACGCTTTCCATCGCCAGCATCGCAGCGGTAAGCGCGCGGTCGATCCAGCCCCCCTGCGCGAACGCGGCTTCCATGCCGAGCAGCGTGCCCATGACCAATGCACCTGCCAACGCCGCACCTGCGAGCAGCAGAGTCCACGGCAGATGCTGTGCCAGCAGTTCGGCGACCGGCAGGCCATGGCGCAAGGACTGGCCGAGATCGAGGCGGACAAGTTGCCCGAGGTGGGCGACGTACTGCCGCCAAAGCGGCTGGTCCAGCCCCAGTTCGGCAAGCAGTTGGTCGCGTTGCGCAGCGCTCAGCTCAACCAGCGCGTCCTGTCCGAGGAAAGCGGCGGCGGGATCGCCCGGCATCAGTTGCGGCAACGCGAAATCGAGGCTCGCCAGCGCGAGCAGCGCGAGTGCGTAGGCGGGCAGGCGTCGAGCAACGGCAACCGCGCCGGTCACTGCACGAACATCAGCTTGTTCAACGGCAGCGGGATGCCGAAGGCAAAGCCGCCCGGCGTGAACCAAGGGCGCAGTTTCGAGTTGGCCGCGGTCGCCCAAAGCGGCGAATAGAGGTAGAAGGCCGGCAGTTCATCGGCGTATATGGCCTGTGCCCGGTCGAGGAGGTCGCGGCGCTCGTCCGTGTCCGCAGTTGCCACCTGCCGTGCAAGCAGATCGACCAGATCCTCGCGGCGCCGGAAGGCGTCGCTGAACGGCGCGGTGCCGACCATCTGCCGGGTCATGCTTTCCGGATCGCCGTTCGATCCCTGGGTGACGAGGGCAAGATCGAAGTCGTCCGAACCGATGCGGGCGGCGAGAATGCCGCCGTCGACGATGCGCACCTCGACGGCGACGCCGAGCTTTTCGAGCTGCCCGGCAAGAGCCGACGCCAATCGCGCATGATTGCGTGCGGCGGCCAGTTCGACGGTGAGCGGCTTGCCGTTGCGGCCATGGAGGCGTCCTTGGGCGTCGGCTGCGAACCCGTGTTCTTCCAGCGCACGACGCGCCGCCGACAGGTCGAACGCGTAGGCGGCCAGCGGCGTTCCCGTCTGCCACGGGCTATTGCGCAGGAAACGGCCGGCACTGACCTCGCCCAGGCCGCCTTCTACGACGCGCAGCAGCTCATCGCGATCGATGGCGTGTGCGAACGCCTGGCGCAGGCGCTTATCGTCGAACGGCGGCCGGGCGTGATTGAAGCGCAATCGGATCGGGTGGCCGGACTGGGCCTTCACCACCGTGGCGAAGCGCTCGGCCTCGGGCAGCAGCGGAAGCGGGAGGCTGCGAATCATGTCTACCTCGCCGCGCTTGAGCGCACCCAGTGCCAGCGCGGGCTCCATGCGCACGAACACGAGTTCGCGCACGCGCGGGCGGCCGAGGTAGTAGTCGTCGTTCGCCGAGAAGCGGTAGCGGCCGCCTGCCTTGTCGTAACCGGTGACACGGTACGGGCCGCTGCCGACGATCTCGGCCATCCGCAGCCGCCGCGGATCGTCCAGGCGGTCGAAGACGTGGCGAGGCAGGATTGGAAGCGCCCCAGCCAACTGCGGGACGAAGGGAGCGTAGACCCGTTTGAGCCGCACCCGCACGCGGCCGTCGCCGAGATCGTCCGCTCCGGCGACGGCGCCCACGTCGAGGAAAGGATGGGGATGGCGCCGGAAGTAGTCGAAAGTGAAGGCGACGTCGGCTGCCGTGACCGGCTTTCCGTCATGCCAGCGAGACTCCGGCCGCAGCACGAACTCCACGGCGCGATGGTCGGTGCTTTCCTTCCACTCGACCGCCAGCGCCGGGATGAGCTTGCCGGTCCGGTCGCGCCAGAGCAACGAGTCGAACGCCAGCGTCGTCAACACGAAGCCCACGCCGTCGGCGGCATGGGTGAATGGGCTCGGCAGACCGTGGTCGCCCTGCTCGTCGGCAATGGTCAGGCGCTCGATGTGCCGGGAAGTGGACGCGGAGGGGGACTGCGCTTGTGCGGGCGGCAGGACGAGAGATGCAGTCAGGCAGAGGACTGAAAAGACGTGGCGGATGATCACGGCGACACCTGACTGTCAAAAGGTGTAGCTCAGCCCAGCCGAGATGCTGCGGCCGCTGCCGGGAAAGAGCAGCATCTGGGTCGGCGTGGACCGGTCGGTCACGGAGATGCTGCTGGCGTAGCGCTTATCGGTCAGGTTGTCGCCATGGACGTGAACAATCCAAGGGCCATTGCGGTATTCCGCACGCAGACCAAGCAGGGCGTAGCGCTTTTGTGCGTAGCCCGAAGAGTTGGCGTGGTCGGTCGGTTCGTCGAGAGGCTGCCAGCGCAGCGTTGGCCCGACGCGCCAGCCATCGGCCAGGTACAGCAACTCGGCATTGACGAAGTGCCGGGAAATCCCCGCAATCCGGTTGCCCGCGAATTCGCCGTCGCGGAAGCGGTAGTCGCTCCATGTCCAGGAGGCGCGATACTCGAATGCATTGCCGGCCAGACGGAAGCCGCCGTCGATCCCCGCCTCGACGCCCTGGTGGCGGGTGCCGCCGACATAGTTGTAGGTGCCGACCGAGACGCCGGCAGCATCGGTGGTTCGTATCAGTTCATCGTCGACCATGCTTCGATAGATAGATAGCTGCCAGCGCGTTGCCTCGGCACCGCTACCAAGGCTGCCTTCGGCACCCACTTCAACGGTCGTGGCGCGCTGCACACCGAGCGGCACGAGCGAGGCCGAAGCCTGCGCGGGATTGCTCATCGATACCGAGGTCACGACGAGATCATCGAAGGTCGGCGCCTCATGGCTGCGGCTGAGGTTGGCGTAGGTTCGCAGGTTCGCCGCCGGCTTCCATACAACCCCGAGCTTGGGTGTGGCGTAGCTCCACTCCCGGTCAAGCGCAGCCGTGGTCGAACGGCTCTTGACGTCGCGCTCAACCCGGTTCCACTTGATGTCGCCGACCAGGGTCCACCCGGGCGCCAGTTCGATATCCAGCCCAGCCGACAGATGCGCGTTTCGCGCACTCAGGTCGAAGCTGCCGAAGCGCTGCAGCAAGGCGCCGATCTGAGGACTGATGGCGTAGAAGTCGCGATCGATGTCGCTGCCCGACCATGCGGCGGCAACTCGCCAACGCAAGGTCTCGTTCGGTGCGCCGGTGGTCTGCCACTGCGCGCCAGTGGTGTCGCTGCCCCAAAGCGAAGCACGCACCGGATTCTGCTCCTCGACATCCGCGTTTTGCCACCACAGCCCGAGTTCGTGGCGCAGGGCATCGTTGCCCCACAGCGAGCGGTTGGCGAGACGCGTTTGCCGCACGTTTCGATGCGGGTTGCGCCGATAGAGGTTGCTGAGTCGATCCTGAGCCGTGTTGCCATCGCCCATGATCTGGCTCGGGTCGCCGTAGGCGCGGCTCATCGGCAGCGCGCCAGCAATGCGATAGGCGAGGTCGGTCCAGGCGAAATAGCTTCGGTTCTCGAATCCGCTCTCGCCGCGATAGCCCAAGTTGGCCTGAAGGCTGTCGCGTTCGCCGTTGGTATGGTGGCGGAAGCCGTCGTAGCGGTCGCCGCTGACGCTGATGCGTCCGTCGAATCGCTCGCCAACGGTGCCCACCGCCGCTTGCCATGCCTGCTGACCAAAACTGCCCGCCTCCAGCCGCACACGGCCGCGCTCTTCACGACCGGTCAGCGACTGGAAATCCATCTCGCCGCCCAGTGCCTCGTTGCCGGGCGACCGGGCGTTCGCTCCGCGGCGGATGCTGATCTGCGCCGCATTGCGCGGTTCAAGCACGCTGCTGACATACGAGCCGTCCGCCTCGTTCAACGGCAGTCCGTCCATGAGCATGGCGACGCCACGGCTGGCCGGATGGCTCTGGATACCGGACCCTCGGATGCTCAGACGCGGAGCGTCGAAACTGCCGAACCAATCCTGCACGGTGACGCCCGGCTGGTGACCGAGGACATCGCGCAGTGTCGCCAGCTTGCCTTCCTCCTGGGGCAAGGCGATGCCAGTGCCGCCAGGAATGCGGGCCAGTCGGCGGCGTTCCTGCTCTACCGAGGGATTCAGCGAAGCCCCCGTATCCGCCGCAGCGCTTACGGTTACGGCAGGCAGTGTCGTCGGTTCCTGTTGATCGGCACTTTGCGCCGTTGCCGGGGGCAACGCACATGCCAGCACTGCACCCAGCACTCTTTGTTTGAATTGCGATTGCATGGTGACGCCGTGGCCTCCCGAGTAGTCATCAAAGCGGTTTCACGCTTGTCGCAACGCTGGGTGCGTGCGATGGCTGGCTGGCACTTTGCTGGCTTGCCCGGAACAGCGAGAGGGGCCACGATCGGGTGCCTGGGCACATCGCATGAAAACCTCCCTGTCGCTGCGGTTGCGGATGAGAACCGTTTGCGGCACCAATGCTAGGGACGGTGTGGCACCAGGACAATTTGTATTTATTGAGGACGGGTATCCGAGAAGCTGAGGCCGGCGACCTCAATATCGCCGAGGCTGCCCCTCCGGATATTCAATTGGACGGCCACGAGGAGCGGTCGGCATAGTGACCGCACCTCGTGTCCCGCCGATCTTCATATCTCGGACGCAAACTCTCGTCGAATCGTCGCGAGGCTTCGCAGCCTGGAGCGGGCCGTTCCGACAGCAGGCCCTCGCCTCGCGGCACTGCTCGGCTTTTCAATCTTGTGGAGAATATTCATGAATGGCGAGACAAGCGCTTCATTTACTTTGCACCCCATCGGCCGCATCCGCACCCCGCATCTACGCCTGGAGGATTGCCCGCGCGGCGTTCGCAGCGCGCAGGGCAGCGCACAACTGGAGATAGATCCGGTATTCCACGATGCCCTGCTCGACATCGACCAGGCCTCGCATCTGCACGTGCTGTACTGGCTCGACCGTTCGGAACGCTCGGTGCTGCGTCGGCCGACGCCCCACGACGGCGTGCTGCGCGGTGTGTTCGCGACACGCTCGCCGGTGCGGCCGAACCCGATCGGGCTCGCGGTGGTGAAATTTCTGCGGCGCAAAGGAGGGATGCTCGCCGTCAGCGGCATGGACTGTCTCGACGGCACGGCCCTGCTCGACCTCAAGCCCTATCTGCCCGGCGTGGATTGCGCGGCCGACGCGGTGCTGACGTGGTTCTCCGGGAGGGTGCTCGACCCGACCGGTGCATTGGCGGGCAAGGAATCCGCGTAGTCGATGCGGCTTCGTATCGCGCTTATGGTCGCAGCGGCAGCCGGCGCCGTCGCGCTGATCGGCCCGGCTTCTCTGCCGGGGCCGGCGGCACCGGCCCTGGCGCTCGCGGTATTCGCCCTCGGCCTGTGGGCGACGGCGGCCTTTCCGGAATACTGGACGGCACTTGCTTTCTTCCTGCTCGCGGCGGTCTTTCGGATCGCGCCTCCGCAGGCGGTGTTTTCCGGCTTCACATCGTCGACGTTCTGGCTGCTCTTCGGGGGTCTGGTCATCGGCGCCGCCATTCGCCACACCGGGCTGGACCACCGCCTGGGCGACCGGCTCGCCGGGGCGGCGAGTCTGTCCTACCCGCGCCTGATCGCGGCAATCGTTGCCGCCGGGGTGGCACTGGGCTTCGCGATGCCCTCCTCGGTCGGCCGGGCGGTGTTGCTGATGCCCATCGTCGCCGCGCTGGCGGCCCGGCTCGGGTATGCGCAGGGCACCAACGGCCGGACCGGCTTGCTGCTGGCGGCGGCCTTCGGCAGCCATGTGCCGACCTTCGCAATCCTGCCGTCCAACGTACCCAACATGATCCTCGCCGGCACTGCGGAAACGCTCTATGGCATCCGCTACGGCTACCGGGAGTATCTGTGCTTGCATTTCCCGGTGCTGGGCCTGTTGAAATCCGTCCTGCTCGCCGCGCTCATCGTGCGGATGTTTCCCGATGGCGACCCGACGCCCGCGAACGGCGCCCCCACCCGGACGGCGCCGATGACGCCGCAGCAACGGCTTCTCGCGGCACTGCTCGCGCTCTGCCTCGCCCTGTGGCTCACCGACGATCTGCACGGGATCGCACCGGCCTGGATCAGTCTCGCGGCAGCGCTCGTATGCCTGTGGCCGGGCTCCGGCCTGACCGGCAAGGAGGCGATGACTAAAGACGTGAATCACGCCTCGCTGCTTTTCATCGCCGGCATCCTCGGCCTGGGGGCGGTCGTCGCGCATTCGGGGCTGGGGCCGCTGCTGGTGGAGCGGCTGGCAGCGGTATTCGGACTGTCGCCGGGGGATGGCCCGATACGAAGCGCTGCCATGCTGGCGGCGATCTCGACGGCCGTCGCCGCCGCGACGACGCTGCCCGGCGTTCCGGCGGTGATGACGCCTTCTGCGGAAGCGCTTGCCGGTTTGACCGGCCTGCCATTGGCCACGGTGCTGATGACGCAGGTGTTCGGATTCTCCAACGTGCTGCTGCCTTATCAGTCGCCGCCCCTGTTGGTCGCCATTCAGCTCGGCGCGCTGCCGGCTGCGGCGGTGACGAGGTTGTGCCTTGCGCTCTTCGCCGCGACCGCGCTTGTGCTGACGCCGCTCGACCTCTTCTGGTGGCGGTTGATCGGCTGGCTGTGAACAATACGGGAAGAGGCCGGTTCTGGACGGCGCGGCGCATTCACTACTGGCTCGCGGCCACGCTGGCCGTGCCGATGGTGCTGGAAGCCGTACCCGCACAGCAGGCCAACAAGGCGCTGCCGGCACTGGAAAGTCCCTCGGTGCCTCTGCACCGGTTGATGCGCGAATTGCACTCCGGCGCGTATTTCCTCGGCAAGGGGCCGGAAATCCTGTGGAGCAACGTGACCGGCTGGGTTCTCGTCGCCTTGAGCCTGACCGGACTCTGGCTATGGCGGGTGACGGAACGAGCCAAGGCGGCATCCCGTGCGCGCCGTAAGCTGGATCAGGATCATGCATCGACCGTCGGGTGATTCAAAGATATGCTGATTCGTTTCATGCTCGCCGCAGGCGTGGTCTCGTTGCTTGTGTCGCAGTGACGCTGAGCGCCGCTGGGCTGATTGCGTTGCCAAGGGAGCGCCGCCCGCCAACTGCTGGCGCGGAGGCACGCCCGGCAAAACGGAGGATTGAGTGATGGAGGTCTATCAACTGCGCACTTTTCTGGCCGTAGCTCGCGAAGGCAGCATCACGCGCGCATCCGAATTGCTGTTCCTCAGTCAGCCGGCGGTCAGTGCCCACATCAAGGCCATGGAGGACGAGCTGGGAATCGCCCTGTTCGAGCGTACGCCGCGCGGCATGAGCCTCACGAGCGACGGTGCGAAGCTGCTGACAAGGGCAGACCAGATGGTTTCCATGCATCGTGAATTCATCGACGAGGCCAAGCGCATCAAGGGGCGACTGAGCGGAAAGTTTCGCTTGGGCTCGATCCGCAACCCGAGCGCGCTAATTCTCGGAAAGCTGTTGGCACGGCTTTCCGAGACCTGTCCGGAAGTCGAGGTGATCCTGGAGCACGGCAGTTCCGCCGAGATCGTGCGTGCGATCCGCAACGGCAGCCTCGATGCCGGTTTCTATGCCGAAGCCGGCACCCCCGACGCCGAACTGGAGACCGTTGAATCGGGAGGCTTCGGCATCTTCCTCGCTTCGCCGCCGGGATGGGACGTCGATCTGAGCAATCCCGACTGGCAGATGCTCGCGCGCATGCCATGGATTTGCCCGCAGTCCAGCACCTGTTGCGGACGTGTGGCGGAGGCGCTGTTCGAGCGGCATGGCTTCCGGCCGGGCAAGGTGACGAGCGTCGATCAGGAAAGCGTCACGCGAACGCTGATTGCAGGAGGCATCGGCATCGGGCTGTTGCATGCCGATACCGCCCGCGAGGCAAAAGCGAAGGGCGAGGTCGAGTTGATCGGTGAATCGCTGCACAACGTAAACGTCTTGTTCGCCTACCTTCGGGGACGCGGGCACGAACCGCTCATCGGTGCGATAGCGACAGTCGCGCGCGAGATCGCTATTGCCTGATTTGGCAAATGGATTCAGGGACTGCGCTTCATGGTTCTACGATAAGCGAAAGACATACGGGCTGACCGGCCCACGAGTTGCTTTCCCGAAGTTGCCCGACGACAGCACGGCAACGAAGGGGCAGCCCGGATGGATGCTGTCAAACGGCGGCAACGCAAGCATCGTGGTGTCATGGCACTGCGCCATCGGTTTGCCCGGGGTGGTAAGGCGCCCACTTCGGGATGTCCTGGATTCCGATGGGCAATAAACTTCGGCCACGCTCACCTGATAAGCTTTGAAGATCATAAGGTAGCGGCAACGCCCTTCCCCATCCCACACCTACCGATCCGATGGTAGGCTGCCAGCAACCGCGAGATTACAATGGAATGGATTTCCCGGAGCCGATCCAGGATTGCCCATGCAGCTTGATATTTTCCGACATAGCCGCGACGTGGCGTTGCGCAATGCGTTGATCGATGCGATGAAACGCCGCGCCACCGCGGCCGTCGATTCCGCCGCGGCGGCGCTTGCCGCCGAATATCCGGCGGATGCGCTGCTGCCCGACGCGGCAGAGCTTTGCCGCTGGCTGCGAACCAGTCTGCCGCAAGCCGATGCCGCAGCGGCCCTGGCGGACATGGAAGGCCGCATCGAGCCGGCGGCGCGGCGGGTGCTCGGCAACGGGGCCCGGGCCTGGCTGGCGCCCTGCTGGCAGGAGTTGGCGCGGACGATGGCCGGCCAGGCGTTCGATCCGGATGCAGAAGCGCTGCATGCGGCGCCCCTCTTTCTGCGCGCTGGGGATTGGCGTGCCGCGGTCACGGCCGTCGAGTCCATCCCGGCGTGGCGGCGCCGGCCGGCGCCGCTGGGCTGGATGATCGAGGCCCGGCGCCATCTCGACGGCGCCGCCGCCGTCTGGCCCATGCTCGCCGAACTCGCCTGGATGGCGCCGCAACGCGCCCGCCGGCTACTGCCACGCTTGGCGGATGATCGGCTGGCAAGCCTCCTGCGCCGCTTCGACAGCGAATTCGCGGGCAGCGACGGGCCAGACGGCTTTTCCCTGTTCCCGGCCTGGCTGCTGGTCGAAGACGGCAGCTTCGCCGCGCCCCTCAAGTCCGCCGAACAAGGCCGCGGTACCGGACCGGAGCGCTGCGCGCGCCTTGTCGTCACGCTGCTCGGCCTGGAACGCCAAGGGCGCCATGACGAGCTGATCGAGAGTCGGCGCCGCTTGCGCGATCTCGACGGCGCGTTGTTCGAGTGGTACATGCGGAGCCGCTGAGCCATGGAGCCGAGCCAGAGCGAACTCTTCCGTCACGTCAATGCCGACAAGGCCGCGTTCTACCGCGCCGTCATGGAGGTCTTCGCCGCCGCCAAGCGCCAGTTCCGTCCCTATCTGCGGCCCGATGAGGTATTGCGCGAGGCCGTCTGGCCGGGCGTGCCGCCGACGCTGGAGGAGGTCCGGGCGGCGCTGGCGCAACTGGTCGACTGGGGCAATCTGGAATCCCAGCCGGATACGGCGCGGGTGGCCAGCATCGACGATTTCTACCTGGCCCGCTTCCTCTACCGGCTGTCCCATGGCGGCGAGGCCGTGGAGTCGGCGCTGGCGACCTTCGCCCAGGCGCTGCGGCGCCGGGGGGAATTGCAGAGCGTGGCCCTGGAGGACATCCACGGCCGGCTCGACGCCTTGATCGCCCTGGGCGCCGAGCCGGCGCCGGACGCCGCCAAGGTGCACGAGGTGCTGCGCGACCTGGTGCGGGTGTTCGAAGACCTGGCCGAGAACGCCCAGGCCTTCATGGCCGGCATCGTCCGCAGCGTCGAGATGCAGCAGGCCGACCCCGCCGCCGTGGTCGCGTTCAAGAAACGGCTGATCGATTATCTGGAACGCTTCATCGGCGATCTGGTGAGCCGTTCCGGCGCCATCGCCGGGCGCCTCGGGGCGCTCGACCTTCGCATCGACGCGCTGCTCTGGCAGGCGGCCAACCGCGAGGCGCGCGACATCGCGCCGGGCGACGTGGGCGAGCAGGCCGATGCGCTGCAAGCGCGCGTCCGGGCCTGGCGCGAACGCTGGCGCGGCCTGCGCCTGTGGTTCGTGGCCGACGGCCACGGCCCGGCCCAGGCCGAGGCCCTGCGCGCCAAGGCGCGGGCGGCGATCCCCCAGTTGCTGGCTGCCGTCGCCGCCGTCAACGAACGCCGCAGCGGCCGCAGCGACCGCTCGGCGGATTTCCGCGCGCTCGCCTGCTGGTTCGCGGAATGCGCCGACGACGGCCAGGCCCACCGCCTGGCACGAGCCGCCTTCGCCCTCAACCCGGCGCGCCACCTAGTGCTGCCGATCGATAGCGATGTGCCGGCGACCACCGCCTGGGCCGAGGCGCCGGCGGTGCCGATCCATCCGCGCCTGCGGGAATACGGCTCGGCGATGGTGCGCGGGGCCGCGCCGCGGGTGCGGAACCGCGACGCCGAACGGGCGCTGCTGGCGCAGCAGGCCGCGGCCGAGCACCGCCAGGTGGAAGCGGCCCGCGCCCGGCTGGCCACCGGCGCAATGACTCGCCTGTCGCAACTCGGCCCGCTCGATGCCCACGAATTCGATCTTTTCCTCGCCGTGCTCGGCGAGGCCCTGGCCGGCCAGTCGGCGCCGGACCAGGCCGTGGCGCGCACCACCGCAGACGGCCTGCTGCACGTCCGCCTCGAACCGCTGGCCGCAGATTCCCATGCCGCCATCGAGACGCCGCTGGGCGTCTTTTCCGGACGGGATCACCGCATCACCATCACGCCCGCCCCATGACGGTTCAACCCCGCTTCGACAGCCGCGCCATTGGCGACCGCCAGAGCCAGCATCGCCAGGAAGAATACCGGGGCGCCGTGCGCGCGCTGTTGATGCGCCCGCTGATGACCAGCGACCATCCCGAATTCGCCGCCGTGCGCCGCCATGCCGATCAACTGCGCATCTGGTTCGCCCGCGAGACCGGCTGGCCGCTGGTCATCGAGCGCGATTGCGCCCGTCTCTACAAGCGGCCGGCCGACCTGGCCGACGCCAGCCGCGGCCTGCCCGGCTTCGACCGCCGCCGCTACGTGCTGCTGTGTCTGGCCGCCGCCGTGCTGGAGCGCGCCGATCCCCAGATCACCCTGCGCGTGCTCGGCGACCGCCTGCTGGTCCTGGCCGGCGACCCGGCGCTGGCCGCGCGCGGCTTCGCCTTCGGGCTGGAGAACGCCCACGAGCGCCGCGAACTGGTCGCCGTCTGCCGCGCCCTGCTCGACTGGGGCGTCGTCGCCCGCGTCGCCGGCGACGAGGATGCCTATGTGCTCGGCCATGCCGGCGACGCGCTCTACGACATCCAGCGGCGCGTGCTCGCCGGCCTGCTCGCCGCCGTGCGCGGACCGTCCACCTGGGCGGAGGAAGACGCGCCGCCCGACCTCGAACGGCGCATCAAAGCCCTCGTCGCCGAGCATCAGCCGGAAAGCGAGGAAGGCCGGCGCACGGCCCTGCGCCATCAGTTGTCGCGCCGCCTGCTCGACGACCCGATGATCTACTTCGACGAACTCGATGCCGACAACCGCGCCTACCTGCTGAACCAGCGCGGCCCGATGGCGGCGCGCCTGGCCGAGGACGGCGGCCTGGTCGCCGAGCAGCGCGCCGAAGGCGTGGCGCTGGTGGACGAAACGGGTACCCTGACGGACGTGTCGCTGCCGGCCGAGGGCACCGAATCCCACGTCACGCTGCTGGTGGCGGAATTCCTCGCCGGCCGCCGGGGCGCGGACGGCGATGCCGGCATTGCGGAAAACGACGTCGCCGCCTTCATCCGAGAAGCGACGGCACGCTACGGACGCTACTGGCGCAAATCGGCCCGGGAACCCGGCGGCGAACGGGAACTCGCCGAAGCCGCCCTGGGCCGGCTGGTCATGTTGCGCCTGGTCGAGCGGCAGGCGGGCAGGGTGCGGCCCCTGCCCGCGCTGGCCCGGGTCGCCCTGGGCAAGACGACCGTGAGAACGCCGGGCGGCAACGAAACGCTGCCGCCGGACTTGCTGCCATGAGCGAGCCTCTCCTGCCGCAACCGACCCGTGCCCGCTGGCAGCCCCTGCGCCTGGGGCTGGTCGATCTGTACCACTACGACAGCGAGGAATTCCGCTTCCACGACGGTCATCTCCTGCTGCGCGGCAACAACGGCACCGGCAAGTCCAAGGTGCTGTCCCTGACGCTGCCTTTCCTGCTCGATGCCCAGATCAAACCCTCGCGCATCGAGCCCGACGGCGATCCGGGCAAGAAGATGGCCTGGAACCTGCTGATGGGCAAGCACGAACGGCGCATCGGCTACGCCTGGGTGGAGTTCGGCCGCCGCGGCGAGGACGGCCGCGCCCGTTTCGTCACTCTCGGCAGCGGCCTGTCGGCGGTGGCGGCGCGGCCCCAGGTGGATGCCTGGTATTTCGTCGCCGACGACGCCCGCATCGGCGAGGCGTTCTGGCTCACCAGTCCCGGCGGTGTGGCCCACAACCGGGACCGCCTGCAGGAGGCCCTCGGCGGCCAGGGCCAGGTCTTCCCCAATGCGGAAAGCTACCGGCGGGCGGTGGACGAGCGGCTGTTCCGGCTCGGCGCCATCCGCTACGGCGCGCTGATGGACACCCTGATCCAGTTGCGCCAGCCCCAATTGTCCAAGCGCCCGGACGAGGCCAATCTCTCCGAAGCCCTCACCGAGGCCCTGCCGCCCCTGCCTGCCGAACTGCTCGGCGATGTCGCCGACGCCTTCAACCAGCTTGAGGAATACCGCCAGGAACTGGAAAGTTTCGAGGCCCTGGCCAAGGCCGTCGGCGTCTTCAACCTGCGCTACCGCGCCTATGCCGGCGTCAAGGCACGGCGCGAGGCGGGCCGCTTGCGCGCGGCCCAGACCGAGTTCGACAAGGCCAGCCAGGAGCTCAACGGGACACGGGAAACTCTGAAGGCGGCCCAGGCAGAGGAAGCGCGGCGTCAGGAGCGTCGGGGCGAACTGGACAGCGGCCTGCGGCAGGTGCGCGCCCGTCTCGAAGCCTTGCGCGACGACCCGGCCATGGGCGAGGCCAAACGGCTGGACGAGGCCAAGCGCCAGACCGAGCAGGCGAGCAAGGATGCGGCGGAAGCGGCGCGAACGTTGGCGGAGGCTTCCGGGCGGTTGTCGCGGGAACGTGCCGCGCTCCGGCAGTGCGAGCAGCGCGCCGCCGAGGCGGCACGGGCGCTGGCCGAGGCCCATGCGGCGGTCACTGAGGCGGCGGAAACCTGCGGTATCGCCGCCGATGTCGCGCAGGAAGCGGCGCTCGGCGAGGCGGAAACCTTGTCCGCCCTCGACAACCGCGCCTGGCAGGCCGCGCGGCAGCGTTTGCAGGACGCCTACGCCCGGCGGCGCGGACAGATCGACCTGATGCGGCAGCGGCTGCGCGCGGCAGAAGAAGCCGGCCACCAGCGGCAGACGGCCCAGGCGCAGCGCGACGAGCGTGCCGACGCCTGCGAGGATGCCGCCGCCCGCCGCCTGGAGGCGGACGCCGCCGTGGAACGGGAGGGCGGCCGGCTCGTCGACGCCTGGCAGCGGCATGTCGACGGCCTCGAACAACTGCGGCCGGCACGGCTCGATGCCGCGCTCGACGCCCTGGCCGCCTGGGTCGCCGACCTGGCCGGCGACAACCCGGCGCGGGCCGCCCTGCACGAAGCCCAGCACCTCGCCAGCGAACGCTTCGCCCGCCGGGCCGCGGCCATCGGCCAGCACGAGAAGAACCTGCGCGAGGAGGAGGACGCGCTGTCCCTCGAACGCCGGCGTCTCGAAGGCGGAGAGGACGCGCTGCCTCCCGCGCCCTACCACCGCGCTGCCAACGGGCGCCGCGACCGGCCGGGAGCGCCCCTGTGGCAGTTGCTGGAATTCCGCGACACCCTGGCCGACGGACAGCGCGCCGGACTGGAGGCGGCGCTGGAAGCGAGCGGCCTGCTCGACGCCTGGGTGATGCCCGACGGCCGGCTGCTGGCCGCCGACGGCGCCGCACCCTGGCACGACACGCTGCTCGTCGCCCGCGGCCGCCAGGCCGCATCCGCCGCAAACTGGCTGCGGCCCGCGGAAAACGCCGCGGTCGCCGCGCCGGTGGTGCGCGCCCTGCTGGAGAGCATCGCCTGCGGCGAGACCGAAGCGGTGGAGGTGGCGGAGGCGGAAGCCTGGATCGCCGCCGACGGGCGCTTCCGCGTCGGCCCGCTGGCCGGCGCCTGGAGCAAGCCTGCCGCGGTCTACATCGGCTTCGCGGCGCGGGCCGCGGCGCGGCGACAACGCCTGGCGGAAATCGCCCGCCGCCTGGGTGAAATCGGCGCGGCGCTGGGCATCGTCGCTCAGGAAAAGGAAAAGCTCGAACAGCAGCGCCGGCAAGCGGCGCGGGAATGGAACGACGCGCCGGGCGACGACGGCCTGCGCGCCGCCCATCTCGCGGCGGCGGCCCATGCCCGCGCCTATGCAACGGCCGAGGCCGCATTGCGCCAGGCGGACGACCGGCTGGCCGAGGCCGGCCGGCGTTGGGACAACGCCCGCGCCCGGCTTGCCGCGGATGGGGCGGACCTGCGCCTGCCCGTCGCAGGGGCGGCCCTCGACGCGGTGGAAACGCACTTGCGCGGCTTCCACGACGGCTTGCAGCGCCTGTTCCTGGCGGCCCAGGACGTGCGCCATGCCCTGCCGGAACTGGCGGCGCAGCGCGGACGCGAGGCCGAGGCCGGGGCCGAGGAGGCGCGTTGCCAGGCGCAGTCCTCGGAGAAGCAGGCCCGCGCCGAAGAGGCCCAGGCCCGCTGGCAGGCGCTGTTCGACAGCGTCGGCGTGCAGGTCGAGGAAATCCAACGGCGCCTTGAGGCGGCGCGCTTGGCGGTCGCGCAGGGCGAGACCGACCTGAAAAACGCCGAAGAGAAATTGCGCGCCGCCATCTCGGCACGTGCTCGCGCCGAGCAGAAGGAAGCGGATTCGGCGGGCACGCTGGAAGAACGGCGCGCCAGCCGCCAGGCGGCGGTGGCCGGCCTGCAAGGCTTCGCCGCCAGCGGCCTGCTGGCCGTGGCGCTGCCGGAAGTCGAATGCCCCGATCCCGCCGCGCCCTGGACCATTGAGCCGGCGCTGACCCTGGCGCGCCGCGCCGAACAGGCCCTGGCCGGCGTGCCAGCCGGTGACGAGGCATGGAACCGCATCCAGAACCGCATCTCCGAGGATTTCAACGAACTGCTGCGCAGCCTCGGCGCCCTCGGTCACCAGGCCCATGCGGGCACCAGCGACTACGGCCTGGTGGTCAGCGTGATCTACCGCAACCGCCCCGAGCGCCCGGACCGTCTGGAGGCGATCCTGGCGGAAGAGATCGCCCAACGCCGCGAACTGCTCACCGCCAACGAACGCAGACTGCTGGAAGACCACTTGCAGGCCGAGGTCGCCAGCGTCATCCAGCGCCTGTTGCAGGAGGCGGATCGCCGCGTGGCCGACATCAACGCCGAACTCGACCGGCGTCCGACCTCGACCGGCGTGCGCTTCCGCCTGGTCTGGGAGGCATTGCCCGAAAACAGCGGCGATGCGCCGATAGGACTCGCGGCAGCGCGCCGCAAGCTCCTCAACACCAGCGCCGACGCCTGGTCGGCGGAAGATCGGCGAATCGTCGGCGATATGCTGCAAAGCCGGATCGCCGCCGAGCGGACGCGGGCCGACAGCGGCGGCAGCCTGCTCGAACAACTCGCCCGCGCCCTCGACTACCGCCGCTGGCACCGCTTCCGCGTCGAACGCTGGCAGGGCGGCCAGTGGGGCCGGCTGTCGGGGCCGGCCTCCAGCGGCGAGCGCGCCCTCGGCCTCACCGTGCCGCTGTTCGCGGCCGTCGCCAGCCATTACGGCCACGTCGGCGCCGACCGCCACGGCGCGCCGCGCCTGGTGCTGCTGGACGAAGCCTTCGCCGGCATCGACCGCGAGGCCCGCGCCCATTGCATGGCGCTGATCCGCGAATTCGACCTCGACTTCGTCATGACCAGCGAAAGCGAATGGGGCTGCTACGCCGGACTGCCCGGCGTGTCGATCTGCCACCTGCTGCGCCGCGAAGGCATCGACGCCGTGCATGTCTCGCGCTGGACCTGGGACGGCCGCGCGCGCCGCGAAGCGCCCGATCCGAGGCAGCGCTTCCCGGCGGCGGCGCCATGAGCCAAAGGGGCCAGGGGAACGATCCGCGTCTCCAGCGGCTGCTGGGCGGAACCGCGCTGGCAGACCTGCGCCGCCGCCTGCGGCAGCGTTTCGAGCGCGGCGCCACGGGCAGCTTCCGCCTGGACCGCCTGACCGAGACCGAGCGGGAAGCCTTGTCCGGCATGCTCGGACGGCGCCTCCGGCGCGCCGCTTCCATGACCCTCGACTGCGCGGAACTCGATGCCGCCCTCGCCCGCGCCGGCCTCGCCGCCTCCCTGCGCGAAGCCCTGGAGCAGCTCGACGGTCCCATCGCGGACAAGGCCGCCGCGCGGACCGCCTTGCTGGCGCGCTGGGGTACGGCGGTGCAGGCCTGCGCCGAGCCGCGCCTGGCCGCCTGGCTCGCCGTCCCGCCGGCGCCGACTTTGCTCCGGCGCCTGGCACGCGATCCTGACACGGCCGCGCAGTTGCTGGCGGCCGCCGGCGCCGTATTGCGCGCCTTGCCCGCCGCCGGCACCCCGCGCTCGCAACTGGCGGCGCAGACGCTCGGCGACGCCCACGGGCTGGATGCCGGCCGTCCGGTCGCCACGCTCGTGCTGGCGGTGCTGCGCGCGCTGAAACGGGAAGCCGACGAGGAATCCGGCGCCGACGATGCGCGCGACCTCTGGGCCGCCGCCGGCGTGCTGGTCAACGAACTGGCGCGACCGGCGCTGTGCCTGAACCTGCCGGCACACGACGGCCCATGCGCCGCGGGCGAGCCCGCCTACCTTTCCCTGCGCCTGCTGCTGCGCGCGCCGCCGCCCTGGCAAGTGGAGGGCCGCGAAGTCCATATCTGCGAGAACCCCAACCTGGTGGCCATCGTCGCCGACGGCCTCGGCGAACGCGCCGCGCCCCTCGTCTGCACCGACGGCATGCCGGCTGCCGCGCAGCGCGCCTTGCTGCGGCAATTGGCGCAGGCGGGAGCCCGGCTCCGCTACCACGGCGATTTCGACTGGCCGGGCCTGGCCATCGGCAACCACGTGATGCGCACCTACGGCGCCGGTCCCTGGCGTTTCGGGGCGGCCGACTACGCAGCGGCGGTCCGGAACGCCGCCACCCGCGGCCGGCCGCTGGGCGCGAGCGCAGTGGAGGCGGAATGGGACGGAGAACTGGCCCCGGTCATGCGCGATTGCGGCCAGGCAGTGGACGAGGAAGCCGTCGCCGCAACCTTGATGGCGGATCTGGGCGATTGAGGCCGGGGTCAGCCGGAGGAACAGAACAGACTGGGCAGTTCCGACCCCGGTACGTCAGGCAAGACGACGGAGACGCCGCCACCGCCCTGCCCTCGTCAAATATCCGGGTTTGCAAGCTATTGATCCGGCCCGAAAAATTCATCATGCGGCATGGCGGACATGGGGATCGCGAAAGTAGGCCATGACGAGCGTATTGCCGGTCTCGGGGTCTTTGAACCGAACACGGCGCAGATGGATGGGGTAATCCTGCTTCGTGTAGAAGCCGTCGAGCACAACGGTCTGATCGCAGATGATTCCGACCGAGCGATCGGTCTGCGCCGAATAGACGCGATGGAAGTCCATGTTCGACTTGGCCCGCGTGACGAAGAACGCACCGGCCAGATGCAGAACGTAGGGGCGAGCGAAATCGACGTAGCCGCGATCCATGACGTAGATGGCGCCAGGCTCGGGTATGGTCCGGTAACCTGATGGCGCCGCACATACATCGGGATATTGAGGCGCCTCGGCCACGACGAGGAGTGGGAACAGCCGGGCTGGCTGGGCGGTTGTCGCCGTTTCATCCGTGGGGAGAAGCGCTATCGCGTCGTCCAACCAGCGCCGACTGTCAATGTCCCCCGTGTTACTTCACCTCTCTGTCGTCGATCTCCATCACCTGCCCCGGCCCGGCGTCGATCAGCACGTAGAAGGGCACCGCCGGCCTGGGGAAGGTGAAGGACGCCTGCGCGTCCAGTTCGCCCCGGACCAGGATCTTGTCCTCGTCGTCCAGCACGTCGATGCGCAGGCCGGGAAGGGGTTTCTCATCGAAGCCGCCGCTGCAGCGGATGGTTTCCGGGTTCAGATGGGCGCATTCGCCGAAGGGGTGGTGGGCCAGCGCCGGCGCGGCGGCGAGCAGCAGGCCGGCGGCCAGCGCATAAGGGATGGCGTTCATGTCATTGGCTCCTTTCCTGTGCCCATTTCACGGTGGCGGGCGAGGCGTCGGCCAGCGGAATGGCCTGGCGATGCACGGCGCCGTCCCAGCCTTCCAGCGTAAGCCACAGCTCGGCATCGGGCGGGAGATTTTCCGGCACGCGCAGGTTGGTGAACATCCGGTACGGGCTGCCGGAGAACAGCACGCCGGCGGTGCGGATGTCGCCGCGCGGCTTGCCGACGCGCAGGTAGGCGGCTTTCACTTGCGGTACGCACGTCTGGCACAGCGCCAGCGTGAACGCCTTCTCGTATTCGCCATCGTGGAACCTGGGCGCTTCGTTGCGCCATTCGCCCAGTTTGACCGGCCATGGGCCGACGCCGTATTGGCCGGTTTTCCCCTGGCCCAGCCCGAACAACCGGGCCGGCTTGTGCTCGTCTAGGTAATGCGGCAGCCAGGCGAGCGGCAGGACCAGCAGCAGGGCGCTCAGGTGGAAGCGCCAGCGTTTCCAGAAGCCGGAGGCGGCGCCCTTGTCCGGTGGCGCCAGCGCCGCCGGCAAAGGCGCATCGATGGCTGCGTCGGCATCGTTCCCCTCGGCTTTGCCGCCTTTCAACGCGGCGGCCGTCGCCTTCACGGTACGCTTCAACCAGATCAACAGGCCGGAGGCCACCATCGCGGTCAGCAGCAGGCCGAAGACGAAATACACCAGCTTCAGCCACAGGCCGACGAAGTCGCCGGTATGCAGCGGGCGCATGGAACTCGTAAACAGCTCCAGTGCGGAGCGGTCGGAAACGCGCCGCAAATGTTCCACCTTGCCCGTATAGGGATTGATATGGGCGAACTCGTGCAGCAAGGGCCAAGCTGCGCCCTGCGAACCCAGTCGGATCGGCGCGAAGGCATGGCGGCCCAGGTTGAGGGTGGACGGTTCGGCCTCGGGGATGGCCTGGCGCATCAGGGCCGCGGCCTGGTTCAGGCCGATGCGCGGTGCCGGCTGGCCGGCCGCCACCACCGGGATGTCGTCGCGGGCGATCAGGATCGGCAGATCGGGATTCGTGGAAGGCAGTTCGACGTGGGCGTGGCGAAGGCCCATCTGGACGAGGAACCACAAGCCGGTCACCGCCATGATCAGGATGAAGGGAATCGACCAGATGCCGGCCAGCCGGTGCAGATCGCCCCAGAACACCCGGCTGCCGCGGTCCAAGCGCAGGCGTGGGCTGAAGAAGCCGCGCCAGAAGCGCTTGTAGACCACCAGCCCGCTGATCAGCGAGCCGAGCAGCGGCAGCGCGAGCAGCGAAACCGCGTACCAGCCCAGGCTGATGCCGTCCTTGAACGGCATCAGCAGCCAGCCGTGCAGCGCGCGCATGAACTGGCGGAAGGAGAAGCCCACCGGTTCGCTGCCCTGGATATGGCCGGTATAGGGATTGACGTAGTGGGAAACAATGCGGGTATCGGGGTAGCTGGCCGTCACCGTCCACGCGAACATGGATTTCACCGGCCGGGAGATGCTCTGTACGACCGCCTCCGGGTGCTCGCGGGCAATGACGGCGACGATTTCATCGTAGGACAGCATCTTGGCATCGTCGAAAGGCGGGTTGGCACGCACCGCCGGATCGGTCAGCCAGACGATTTCCTGGCTGACGGTGGCGATGGTGCCGGTCAGGCAGACGAAGAACAGGAATGCCCAGATGGGCAACGCCAGCCAGCTATGGGCCAGGAACCACCAGCGGGCGGAGGATTTGGCTTGGGTCATGGTGGAAGGAGCCGACAAAACGCAAAACGAGCCGCATCGTGCAAAGCACTGGAATGCGGCTCGTTGCAAGGGTCTAGAAGCTGTATTTCAAGGTGGCGGTGAATTTCCGCGGTTCGCCATAAGGAACGTAGTAAATGTTCTCGACGGATGCGTAGTATTTGCGGTCGAAAACATTGTCGACGAGCAACCCCAGTTCTGTCTGTTTGTCGATCCGGTACTTGGCCATCAGGTTGACGATGGCGAAGCCGCCCTGCTCGGCGCGATAGGCCACGCCGCTGCTGGTCCCCGTGTAGTGGAACCTGCTTTGCACCCTGAAGCCCCCGCCAAGTGCCCATCCGCTATCGGGGATTCGATAAGCCGTAGAGAGGCGGAGGATTTGTTTCGGTACGCTGGTTCTGTACGGATCGCCCTTCTGAGAGCCGGAGGCGTATTCGCTTTCCACGTAGGAATAATTGCCGCTGAAACTCCAGTTGCGCGTAATTTCTCCGTTGAGGCCGAAGTCAATGCCCTGGCTGAGGACCTTATCCTGGGCGATGTAGCACCAGCCACCACAGGCGTTTCCCGGATCGTTGCCGAAAGCGTCGTCCCGTTTCGCCAGGTTGCTTTGTTCCAAACGGAAAACGGCGGCGGAAGCGTTGAGCCGGCCATCGAGGAACTCGCCTTTGACGCCAATTTCATAGTTGGCGCCGACAATCGGTTCGAGAACATTCCCGTTGGAGCTTTTCTGATTCTGCGGCTTGAATATGTCGGAATAGCTGGCATAAACGGAAGACCACTTGTTCAGGTCGAGAACAACTCCGGCATACGGGGAGATCACCTTGTTTTCGTCGAATGTCCGCACCCCTGCAGAGGTTTCATAGTCGTACCAGCTCACGCGCGTGCCGAGAATGATCTTAAGCGGGTCTGCGACATTCAGGCGGACCACGCCATACAGACCTTGCTGGCGGGTTTGATCGGGCGGCGGGAGAGAACCCTGAGCACCCGCTGGATCGGGAAGCTTCGTCGGATCGAAATCGTAGATATTGACCGCCGTTCCCCGATTTCCCGAATTTCGGGTTGCTCCCTGCATTTCCTGGCTGCTGCCCCCGACAACGAGCTCATGGCGCCGTCCAAGAAGCTCGAATGGTCCGCTGGCATAAACGTCCAGCGTCTTGGAATCGAATTCCCGGTACAGGAAGCGGCTTTGGTAAAGCGTCAGTCCATTGCCCGTCGCGACATTCAACGGCCCTCCCCACAGATAGCCATACCTCTGCATCTCCACCTTGGTTTCGTTCCAGTTATAGCTGGCCTTGATCGACCAGTCCGCTGGCAGTTTCTGCTCGACGCCGATCGTGTAAAGACGGTATTCCTTGGTCAAACTGGAGTCGGCGTTGCCAAAAAACGATGACCGGCTCAACCCCAGGTCGCTGCCATCCGGCCCCATGGGTACGCCCAAACTGTTTCTGCCCTTGTTTTTCTGGTACTGAACGCTCGCGCTGACAGTTGTCGTGGCGCCCAAGTCAGCATCCACGATGCCATAGAAGCCTTGCTTGTCATCGAATACATAGTCGACGAACGAATCGCTTTTGTCCCATAGCATCACCGCCCGACCACGAATCTTTCCAGATTCCAGCAGTGGGCCGGAAACGTCGCCGACAAGACGCTTTTTGTCCCATGAGCCAAGTTGAGCCTGAATATTTGCTTGGAAGGAGTCAGTCGGTTTCTTGCGCACCATATTGATGGTTCCTCCTGGCTCTCCCGCGCCGCTCAATAGCCCGGCCGCGCCCTGCTGGATTTCTACTCGATCAAGGAAGGCGCTGTCCGGCGAAGGATTTCGATTGTCGTTGCCGATGCCAATCGGGTTGGGCAGCCCGTCATACTGAGCCTGCATGGAGAACCCACGGCTGTAGTAAAACGCCCCGTTGCTGCCCCGCTCGAAAACATAAACCCCGCTGGTGCTTTCGAGGACGGAGTCGACATCCGTCATGTTGAAATCGTCCATCTGCTGCCGCGTCACCACGGTCACCGTCTGCGGCGTCTCCCTCGGCGAGAGGTTGAGCTTGGTTGCGGTAGTAGTGTGGCTGGCCTTATAGGAACCGGTGCCTTCAGTCTTACCGCTCTGTTCGGCGCTCGCCGTCACCGCCACCGGCGCCAGCGTCGTCTCCCCATCTCTCGCCCGCACCGGCGCCGGCCGCACGCTCAGCGTGCCGCCTTCGGTCACAACCAGTTCCAGCCCGGTGCCGGCCAGTGCCTGCCGGGCGGCGTCAATGGCGCTGAGGCTGCCGCGCACGGGGGCGGCAGTTTTGCCGGCGACCAGCGCCGGGTCGGCGGAAAGGCGGCGGCCGCTGTCGCGGGCAATGCGGGCCAGGGTGTCGGCGAGCGGGGCGGCGGGCAGGTTCCAGGCGCGGGTGGCGCCAGCGTCGGCCACGGTGGAATTTTGCTGGGCAGTCTGGGCGGCGGCCGACAGGCTGGCGAGGGCGAGCGAGATGGCGATGGCGCAGCGCAGCGGGCGGGGCCGGAAGGCGCAGGGGCGATGCTTGGTGGTCATGAGAATTCCTCGGCAGGTGTTGAACATGGCGGTTGAACACGGGGGTTCAGTAGTCATGTCCAACGAGGCCGGGGAAACCCCTCACGAAAATGAAATTCTCTTATTCGCATGAGCATCGGGAAAAATGCCTGAAGCATTATCATGAGCTGCGACAAACATGCAGTTACCCAATTGCACCAGCGCGAGTATCGACATCCGAAAGTTGCATGATTACGCGCTCGACCCGAACCACCCTGAAGGTCGCCACAAGGCCCGCGTTTTCCTGTCGGCGCTTGGTCTCGGCGCATCTGACAGCGAGTGGCTGGCCGCAGCCATTCTCGGGAACATCTGTGCTGCGGAGGCAGTCGAATTTGGACACACCGCCTGGGGTACGATATATAAAGCCGATATCCAGATATGGCGCGGAAATCGCTGCGCCAAGCTGAGAACCGGTTGGCTGTGCCGTGGCGATACGACTAAACTGACGACATGCTTTATCGTTGGAGAACGCGATGAAACTGCTTGATGTTGTGGCTACGCTGGAAGCTCTTCCCGAGCAGCACGTCGCCAAGGGGCAGGTCGGTACGATCGTCGAAGAACTGGACGATGCAAACGTGCTGGTCGAATTCGCCGATCTCAATGGTGTCGCATACGCGATTTCCCCCGTTCCCATTGCACTGCTGATGGAGTTGAAACACGCGCCTGCGCTTGCAGCCTGAGTTCTCAAGAGCCTCTGGATTTCCGGAGGCTCTTTTGCATTGGGCGTCGTAAAAGCAATTTTTCGTTGCACCCGCTTCTCTATCCGGATGCATCCTGAATAGCACGCTTCACTTCCGCTCGTCGCGATGCTCGACCAGCGTAACCAGGAAACCGTAACGGCGGATGGCGATGGGCTGGGTTTCAGCGAGAGCCAGCAGCGCGGCCTCCGGATCGTCCAGGGGGAAGACACCAAACACGCGCAGCGCGGCGGCCTGCGGCGAGATGCGCAGGTAGCCGCGCTTGTAGGGGCGCAGGGCGTCGATGACTTCGCCCAGCGGACGGTCGCGCACGTCGAGCTGGCCGTCGGCCCAGGCGGCCCGGGGAGCGGCGGGTTCGGCCAGCGGCCGGATGCCGGCGGCGGAGAAACGGGCCGAGGCGCCGGCATCGAACACCTGTTGCACGCCGTTGGCGGCGGTGAGCTGCACGCGGTGTTCGAGCACGGCGAGTTCGCTGTGGCCGCCTTGCCGGCGCACGACGAAGCGGGTGCCAAGGGCACGGGCCTGGCCGTGTTCCGTCTGAACGATCAGCGGGCGGCCGGGGTCCGGCGCGGTCTGGACGAGGATTTCGCCTTCGCGCAGGCGCAACAGGCGGGTTTTCGCGCTGAATTCGACGTCGACCGCGCTACGCGCGTTGAGGATCAGCGTGCTGCCATCGGCCAGCCGCACCTGGCGGCGTTCGCCGGTCCCGGTGTACAGGTCGGCGATCAGCGCGGTCAGCGGCTGCTGGCGGTTGAGCGCGTAGCTGCCCAGGCCGAGCAGCAGCAGGGTGGCGGCGCTGTTGCGCAGAGCCTTGCGGCGTTCCGACGCGGTCAGCGCCAGTCGGGCGGCGCGGCGCTGGCCGGGGAGCTGCGCCTCGGCTTCCTTGAGCACGGCGACGGGCTGGTCGAGCAGGCCGGAAACGGTCTGCCAGGCGTTCCGGTGGCGCGGGTCGGCGCTCAGCCAGGCGGCGAAGGCGGCGCGGTCGTCGGCGCTGGCGCTGCCGGAATCGAGCCGCACCAGCCAGTCGATGGCGCGTTCGGCAATCGGGTCGAGCTGGCGTTCGGGGGCGTTCATCGATCCGGAGCGTCGAGGCGGGCGAGGTAGCAGTGGGTGATTGCCTGCTTCATGTCGCGTTCGACGGTGGCGACGGAGACGCCGAGGGCTTTGGCGATTTCGGCGTGGGTCATGTCTTCCAGCCGGTTCATCAGGAAGACCTTGCGCGCGCGCAGCGGCAGGCCGTTGAGCAGGCGGTCGAGGGTTTCGATGGCTTCGCGCACCAGCGCGTAGTCCTCGGCCGAGGGCGCGTAGCTTTCCGGCTGCCGGGCGAGCGCTTCGAGCCAGGCGTTTTCCAGGTTGCGGCGGCGCCAGAAGTTGAACAGCACGCGCTGGGCCAGCGTCATCAGGAAGGCGCGCGGTTCGTCGAGCCGGTCGATGTCGCGGGCGCCGAGCACGCGCACGAAGGTGTCCTGCGTCAGGTCGGCGGCCTGGTGCGGGCAGCCGACCTTGCGGTACAGCCAGTGCTGCAGCCAGCGGTGGTGGTCCTGGTAGAGGACGTGCGCGGCGCGTTCGGGCGAAGCGATCGGGGGAGGCATGGGGTACCGCGGGCGGCCGGCTTATTGAGAACGATTCATACTAACTCAAGAAAATACGCCGAGAAAGGCCCGCCACCCCCGGAAAGCCCTTCGCCAAATGAAAACGGAGGTCCGCAGACCTCCGTTTCCGGGTTCGACGAGATGCCGTCGATCAGGCGGCTGCTTCCAGCACCGCGTTCAAGGTCGGGCTCGGACGCATCACCGCCTTGCACTTCTCCGGGTCGACCTTGTAGTAGCCGCCGATGTCGGCCGGCTTGCCCTGCACCGCGGCGAGTTCGGCGACGATCTTCGCCTCGTTGTCGGCGAGCGACTTGGCGAGCGGCGCGAAGCGCGCGGCCAGCTCCTTGTCCTCGCCCTGCGCCGCCAGCTCCTGCGCCCAGTACATGGCCAGGTAGAACTGCGAGCCGCGGTTGTCCAGCTCGCCGGTCTTCGGCGACGGCGACTTGCGGTTGTCGAGCAGCTTGCCGGTGGCGGAGTCCAGCGTCTTCGCCAGCAGCTTGGCGCGGGCGTTGTTCTCCTTGATGCCGAGCTCTTCGAGCGACACGGCCAGCGCCAGGAACTCGCCGAGCGAATCCCAGCGCAGGTGGTTCTCCTGCGTGAGCTGCTGCACGTGCTTCGGCGCCGAGCCGCCGGCGCCGGTCTCGTACATGCCGCCGCCGTTCATCAGCGGCACGATGGAGAGCATCTTCGCCGAGGTGCCGAGTTCCATGATCGGGAACAGGTCGGTCAGGTAGTCGCGCAGGATGTTGCCGGTGACCGAGATGGTGTCCAGCCCGCGGATCACGCGCTCCAACGTGAAGCGCATGGCGCGCACCTGGCTCATGATCTGGATGTCGAGGCCGGTCGTGTCGTGGTCCTTGAGGTAGGTCTTCACCTTCTTGATCAGCTCGTTCTCGTGCGGACGGTACGGGTCGAGCCAGAACACCGCCGGCATGCCGGAGTTGCGCGCGCGCGTGACGGCCAGCTTCACCCAGTCGCGGATCGGCGCGTCCTTCACCTGGCACATGCGCCAGATGTCGCCCTGCTCGACGTTCTGCGTCAGCAGCACTTCGCCGGTGGCGAGGTCTACGATGTTGGCGATGCCGTCCTCGGCGATCTCATAGGTCTTGTCGTGCGAGCCGTATTCCTCGGCCTGCTGCGCCATCAGGCCGACGTTCGGCACGGTGCCCATGGTCTTCGGATCGAAGTTGCCGTGCCATTTGCAGAAGTTGATCATCTCCTGGTAGATGCGGGCGAAGGTCGATTCCGGCATGACCGCCTTGGCGTCGTACTGCTTGCCGTCGGAACCCCACATCTTGCCGCCGGCGCGGATCATCGCCGGCATCGAGGCATCGACGATGATGTCGTTCGGCGAGTGGAAGTTGGTGATGCCCTTGGCCGAGTCAACCATGGCCAGCGCCGGACGGTGCTCCTGGCAGGCGTGCAGGTCGCGGATGATCTCGTCGTGCTTCGATTCCGGCAGGGTCTTGATCTTCTCGTAGAGGTCGACCATGCCGTTGTTCACGTTGATGCCCAGCTCGTCGAACAGCTTGCCGTGCTTCTCGAAGGCTTCCTTGTAGTAGATCTTGACGCAGTGGCCGAAGACGATCGGGTGCGAGACCTTCATCATCGTCGCCTTGACGTGCAGCGAGAAGAGGATGCCGGCCTCGCGGCAGTCTTCCAGTTCCTTCTCGTAGAACGCGCACAGCGCCTTCTTGCTCATGAACATCGAGTCGATGATCTCGCCGTCCAGCAGCGACACCTTCGGCTTCAGAACGACGGTCTTGCCGCTCTTGGTGACCAGCTCCATCTTCACGTCGCGCGCCTTGTCCAGCGTCAGCGACTTCTCGCCGTGGTAGAAGTCGCCGCCGTGCATGTGCGAGACGTGCGTCTGCGACCACTGCTTCCACTCGCTCATCGAGTGCGGATGCTTCTTGGCGTAGTTCTTCACCGCGCCCGGCGCGCGGCGGTCGGAGTTGCCCTCGCGCAGCACCGGGTTAACGGCCGAGCCGAGGCACTTGCCGTAGCGGGTCTTGAGCGCCTTCTCCTCGTCGTTGGTCGGGTTCTCCGGATAGCCGGGGACCTTGTAGCCCTTGTCCTGAAGCTCCTTGATGCACGCCTTCAACTGCGCCACCGAGGCGCTGATGTTCGGCAGCTTGATGATGTTCGCGTCCGGATCGAGCGTCTTCTTGCCAAGCGCGGCGAGCGTGTTCGGCACGCGCTGTTCCTCGCTCAGGCACTCCGGGAATTCGGCGAGGACGCGGGCGGCGACGGAGATGTCGGCCTCCTCGACCTCGATGCCGGCCGGTTCGGTGAAGGTGCGGATGATTGGCAGGAAAGCACAGGTCGCCAGAAACGGCGCCTCGTCGGTGAGCGTGTAGATGATCTTGGATTTGCCTGCAGCCATGCGACCCCCTTAAACGTGAAATAGGATTGATCATTGCGAAACGAAGTTTGCAATTTTACCCCCAACCCCCTTGCACGGTGCTTACAGTGAATGCTGCGGCGCAACACGCCGGGTGCTAGAATTTTCGCCTCCGCCACCGCTCCTCCGCGCTGCCATGGACATCTCGACCGTTCAGAACCCCCTCGCCCAGCGCGTCGCCGAGGCCATGATCGAAGGCTTCAACCGCCACTACCGCAACATGCGCCTCTACGGCCGGCAGGCGAAGACGCTGTTCGAGAACGCGCGCTGGCTCGAAGTGCAAAAGGCGGTGCGCGAGCGCATCCGCTCCTACGACGAGCGCGTCGACGACAACGTCGTGCGCCTGCGCGCGGAGTTCGACGCCGACCACATCGACGACCAGACCTGGCAGCAGATCAAGCTCAACTACATCGGCCTCTTGGTGAACCACAAGCAGCCGGAGCTCGCCGAGACCTTCTTCAACTCGGTGACGACGAAGATCCTGCACCGCAGCTATTTCCACAACGACTTCATCTTCGCCCGGCCGGCCGTTTCCACCGAGTACATCGAGTCCTATCCGCCGGTCTATTCGAGCTACTACCCGGCCGCGCACGGTGGCCTGCGCGCGACGGTCAAGCGCGTCATCCAGGACTTCGACTGGCAGCGCCCGTTCGCCGACCTCGACCGCGACGTGGACTGCATCATGCGCACCGCCGAGAAGCACCTCGGCGGCCAGTGGCCGACGGCCGAGGCCAACTTCCAGATCCAGGTGCTGTACTCGGCCTTCTACCGCAACAAGGGCGCCTACGTCATCGGCAAGGCGATCAACGGCCACCTCGAACTGCCCTTCGCCATCCCCGTGCTGCACGACGGCCCGGGCAGGCTCTACCTCGACACCATCCTGCTCGACGCCTGGCGCATCTCGCTGCTCTTCTCGCTGTCGCGCGCCTACTTCATGGTCGATATGGAGGTGCCGTCGGGCTACGTGCAATACCTGCGCACGATCATGCCGAACAAGCCGCGCTCCGAGCTGTACACCATGCTCGGCCTGGGCAAGCAGGGCAAGACCATGTTCTACCGCGACTTCTACCAGCACCTGAAGCACTCGGAAGACAAGTTCATCATCGCGCCCGGCATCAAGGGCCTGGTCATGCTGGTGTTCACGCTGCCGTCCTACCCCTACGTGTTCAAGCTGATCAAGGACGTCTTCGGCAGCACGAAGGAGATGGACCGCGCCACCGTCGAGCGCAAGTACCAGATGGTCAAGCAGGTCGACCGCGTCGGCCGCATGGCCGACTCGCTGGAGTTCTCGCACGTGGCGCTGCCGCGCGCGCGCTTCTCCGAGGAACTGATGGACGAGCTGCGCCAGCTCGCGCCGTCGATGTTTGAGGAAGAAGGCGAGGACGTGGTGATCAAGCACCTCTACATCGAGCGCCGGATGGTGCCGCTCAACCTCTACCTCGACCGCGCCGACGAGGAGAAGACCGAGCACGCGGTGCGCGAGTACGGCAACGCCATCCGCGAGCTGGCGCTGGCCAACATCTTCCCCGGCGACATGCTGTGGAAGAACTTCGGCGTCACCCGCTACAACCGAGTGGTCTTCTACGACTACGACGAGATCGAGCACATGACCGACATGAACTTCCGCAAGATTCCGCCGGCGCCGGACTTCGAGACGGAGATGTCGGGCGAGGTCTGGTATTCGGTGGCGCAGAACGACGTCTTTCCCGAGGAATTCGGCACCTTCCTGCTCGGCTCGCCGAAGGTGCGGCAGGCCTTCCTCAAGCACCACCGCGACCTGCTGACGCAGGAATTCTGGCAGCAGACGAAGGCACAGATACTCGCCGGCCGCGTCGAGGATTTCTTCCCCTATCCGGAGGAGCTGCGCTTCTGCAACGCCTTTCCGGATGCCTGGGCGTCCGGGAACACCAAATAGCGTTTGGGAATAAGCTCGTGCCAAATCGTTATTTTTGGCATCTATCAGGACAGGCTAGACTCCGCTGAAGCTCGCGCGGCCGCCCGGCCCGCGGCCTCCTGCACAACCCACACCGGAGAAGAAGATGAACAGGCTGATTTCTGCCGCCTGCCTGGCAGCCCTGGCGCTCGCCGCCGGCCCGGCCGCGGCGCAAGACCCCAATTTCACGCGCAATCTTGCGGCGACCTGCGCGCCGTGCCACGGCACGAACGGCAAGGCCATTCCGGGGGCGGGTCAAGTGCCGCTGGCCGGCGAGGCGCAGGAAACCATCGCCTCGCGCCTGCACGAATTCCGCGCCGGCACGCGGCCGGCGACGATCATGCACCAGATCGCCAAGGGCTACACCGACGAACAGATCAAGCAGCTCGCGGCCTGGTTCGCGGCGCAGAAGAAGTGAGGGGGAAGACCATGCTGAATCGTCGCGATTTCATCAAGACCCTCGGCGCCACCGCCGGCGTCGCCACCCTCGGCGGCTGCGCCGGCGGCGCCAGCAAGGCCCGCGGCCACGTCGTCGTGGTCGGCGGCGGCTACGGCGGCGCCACCGCCGCCAAGTACCTGCGCCTGTGGAGCAACGGCAGCGTCGATGTGACGCTGATCGAGCGCAACACCGAATTCATCTCGTGCCCGATCTCCAACCTGGTGATCTCCGGCGACAAGGCGCTCGCCGACATCACCGTCAGCTACGAGGGCCTGCGCAAATGGGGCGTGCGCGTGGTGCACGACAGCGTGCTCGGCATCGACGCCGAGAAACGGACCATCAAACTGGAAAAGGGCGGCGAGATCAACTACGACCGCGCCATCCTGTCGCCGGGCGTCGATTTCCTGTGGGACCAGGTGCCGGCCCTCAAGTCGGCGGACGCGCAGGCGAAGATCCTGCACGCCTGGAAGGCCGGCCCGCAGACCGTGGCGCTCAGAAAGCAGCTCGAAGACCTGAAGGACGGCGGCGTCTATGCGCTGACCATCCCGAAGGCGCCGTACCGCTGCCCGCCGGGGCCGTACGAGCGGATCTCGGTGATCGCCGACTACTTCAAGCGGCACAAGCCGAAGTCGAAGGTGATCGCGCTCGACGCCAACCCCGAGGTGACCTCGAAGAAGGGGCTGTTCACCAAGGCCTGGGACGAGCTGTACAAGGGCATCGTCGACTACCGCCCGAACAGCGAGCTGCGCGACGTGGACGTCGCCAACCGCACGGCCATCCTCGAATTCGACAAGGTCAAGGCCGACGTGCTCAACGTGGTGCCGCCGCAGCGGGCCGGCGACATCGTCGCCAAGTCGGGAGCGAAGCTCGCCAACGGCCGCTGGGCGGAGGTGGACTGGCTGTCGCTGGAATCGGTGAACGCCAAGGGCATCCACATCCTGGGCGATTCGACGCTGTCGGCGCCGCTGATGCCGAAGTCGGGGTTCATGGCGAACCAGCACGGCAAGGTGGCGGCGGCGGCGATCCTCAACCTGCTGGCGGGCGAAGCGCCGAACCCGGAGCCGTTCATGACCAACACGTGCTACAGCTTCGTCGATGCGAAGAACGTGATCCACGTGGCCTCGGTGCACCGCTACGACGCGGAGAAGAAGACGCTGATCGTGGTGCCGGGCGCCAGCGGCGTCTCCGCCCAGCGCAACGAGATCGAGGCCGCATACGCCATCGGCTGGGCGAAGAACATCTGGGCCGACGCGCTCGCCTGACCCGCTTCTCGCACCGCGCATCACCGCAGGGCCGGCCGTCGCCGGCCCTGCTTTTTTCTTCAGAACCTAGTTCCTGGAAAACGCGATTCGCACCCCGCGTCGGCCCAGAGCCTGGGCCAAGCCAGCAGGATCGTCCACACGGCCGAGGCGCGTGTACGAGTAGGACGAATCGAAGGTGAGATAGAAGAGAACCAGGGTTTTCGATCCGTACAGCATGAGGTCGCCGCTGCGGATCGTTCCCGCCCGGCTTGCGCTCGTCGGGAGCGCTTTCGGAAGGTCGGCGTACTTTTCATTGCCGTTGAGTTCGGCCATGTCCATCGAGAGCGGCAGCATCGCAGCGAACGCGCGAGTTGCCTCGTTGTCGGCCAGGGTGATGGCGAAACGACGTTCGCCGACGGTCATCCACATGCGAAACCTCTCCTGATCGACAATGGCCGCAGCGGCGGCAGTGAGCGAGCCCGACGCCCCGGGCTGAGCGGCATCACATCCCCCAAGCGCGAGCAGGCCGAAAAACAGGCTCAGCCCGCGCAAAGCCCGCAAGCCGCGGGCATGGCGGCGCTCAATGGCCGAGCGGCGTTGGCCGCCGCGAGGGACACCGAGGCGCATGGTCATGGTCTTCTCCTGGGTTCAGGCCGCTTGCCGTCCTTGCGAACGTGCAGTCAGGAAGGCGAGGAAGGCCGCGAACAGCAGCACGGCCGCACTCGCCATGAAGGTGCTCCGGTAGCCTGTCGAGTCGAACAGCAGGCCGCCCACGGTCGAGCCCAGGGCGATGGCCAACTGGATCACCGCCACCATCAGGCCGCCGCCGGCCTCTGCGTTGTCCGGCATGGCTTCGGCGATCCAGCTCCACCAACCCACGGGGGCCGAGGTCGCCATCAGGCCCCACAGGCCCAGCAGCGCCACGACAGCGGCGACCCGGGCCCCGAAGGGAATCAGCGTCAGGGCGATCACCGCCATGAGGATCGGAATGGCGATCAGCGTTGCGTACAGGCCGCGCTTGAGCACGGAGCCAATCAGCGCGGTGCCGATGAAACCGGCCACACCGATCACGAGCAGGATGAGCGACAGCGTGGACACGCCGACGTACGTCACCGTTTCGAGGAACGGCCGCACATAGGTAAAGAGGGCGAACTGCCCCATGAAGAAGGCGCCGCATGCGGCCATGCCCAGCGCGACGACTCGGCTTCTGAACAGCATGAACACGTTGCCCGAGCCCGGCGAGCGATCATGATTCTCCATGGACGGCAGGCTGATCCATAGCCAGGCCAGGGCAATCACCGCCACTGGCACCAGGCAGAAGAAGGCACCGCGCCAACCCATGACCGAACCGAGATAGCTGCCCAGCGGCGCAGCAATCACCGTGGCCAGCGCGTTGCCGCCGTTGAAGATCGCCAGGGCGCGCGGCACCTGATGCGCAGGCACCAGCCGCATGGCCGTCACCGCCGACATGGACCAGAAGCCGCCGATGACCACGCCGATCAGCGCGCGGCCGATCATGTAGATCAGGTAGTTCGATGCCAGCGCGACCACGGCGCCGGAGACGGCCATCAGTGCCGTCAGTGCCAGCAGCAGCGTCTTGCGGTTCATGCTGCCGGCCAGCGCGGAGATCGACAGGCTGGTCAGCACCGCGAATGCGCCGGAGATCGCGATACCTTGCCCGGCCATCCCCTCGGTGACGTGGAGGTCGGCCGCCATCGGCGTCAGCAGGCTGACGGGCATGAATTCGGAAGCGATGAGCGCAAAGACGCACAGCGACATCGCGAACACGCCGCTCCAGTAGGCCGGCTGCGTCCCAGCCTCGTGTCGAGTGGAAAAGGCGCCCGTCGGGGCCGCACCTATCCGGGTTGTCATGGAATTCTTCGTTCTCTGCCCTGATGCATATGGAGAACGCCGCACTCGTCCCAGGGGAGGAGATCGACGCCTTCGGCGGCGGAACCGGCGCTGGGCTACGCCGGTTCCGGTGGATCTCAGTCCTTGCCGATCTGATCCATCTGCCTGGCGTCCATGCGGCCGCCGTGGACGGTGATCCTGGCCATGCCCGCCTCGATTTCGCGCAGGTCTTCCGGCGTGAGGTCGACGTTGATCGAGCCGAGGTTCTCGCGCGCGTGGTCCAGGCGGGTGGTTCCGGGGATGGAGACGATCCAGGGCTTCTGCGCCGCCAGCCAGGCCAAGGCGATCTGGGCGCGCGTGGCGCCCTTCTTCTCGCCGAACGCCTTCAGGAAGTCGAGGATGGGCCGGTTGGCCAGCATGACATCGCGGCTGAAGCGCGGGAAGGTCTTGCGCAGATCCGTCCTGCCATCGAAACCGGCCTGTGCATCGAGCGGCAGCCTGCCGGGCAGGAAACCCTGGCCCAGCGGCCCCCACGGCACGAAGCCGATGCCCAGTTCCTCGCACGCCTGCAGCACGCCGTTGTGCTCCACGCTGCGCTCCATGATCGAGTACTCGGTCTGGATCGCGGCCACGGGCTGCACGGCATGGGCGCGGCGGATGGTGCGCGCGCTCGGCTCGGACAGGCCGAAGTGCAGCACCTTGCCCTGCCGGATCAGGTCCTTGATGGTGCCGGCCACGTCCTCGATCGGCACGGTCAGATCGACGCGGTGCTGGTAGTACAGGTCGATGCGGTCGGTCTTCAGGCGCCTGAGCGATTCCTCGACCACGCGGCGGATGCGCTCGGGGCGGCTGTCCAGCCCGTTCGTGCCGTCGATCCTGAAGCCGAACTTGGTGGCGATGGCCACGTGGTTGCGCACCGGCCCCAGGGCTTCGGCGACGAGTTCCTCGTTCACGTAGGGGCCGTAAACCTCGGCGGTGTCGAAGAAGGTGATGCCGCGCTCATAGGCGTCGCGAATGACGCGGATGCTCTGGGCGCGGTCCACGCCGGGGCCGTAGTGGCCGGGGCTGTTGCTCATGCAGCCGAAGCCCAGTTCCGACACCTCCAGACCGCCCAGCTTGCGCGTCCTCATGGTGTAGGCCTGACCGCCGTCGCCGCCACGTTGCGCAGTCTGAGCCATGGCGGGCATGGCCAACGACGCAGCACCAATCGGCAGCGCAGCGCCGGCAGCAGCAACGCTCGCTGCTTTCAGGAAGCCGCGCCGGTCGGCAGCCGCGCCGGATTTTTCTACGGTTTCACGATCATCGAAGTTCTGCGTGCACATGTTCGACACCTTATCGGTATTGATTTTTCATGCCCGAATGCTCTCGCATGCCGGCGCGCCTGACTAGCTAATGAATTCTTAAAAGGGCTATAAGATGTACTAATCAGTAATCCATGGGAGACTGCACCATGGTCAAACGCAACCTCAACGATCTCCTGTATTTCGTGACGGTGGCGCGAGAAGGCAGCTTCACGCGCGCAGCCTCGCTGCTGGGCGTCACGCAATCGGCGCTCAGCCAGGCCATCAGCGGTCTGGAGACACGGCTTGAGATCAGGCTGCTGACGCGCACCACGCGCAGCGTGTCGCCCACGGCTGCCGGCGAGCGCCTGCTGAAGGCCATCGGCCACCGCTTCGACGAGATCGACGCGGAACTCGATGAGCTGACGGAGATGCGGGACAAGCCGGCCGGCACGGTGCGGATCACCTGCGGCGAGCATGTCCTTCGGACCACTCTGCTGCCCAAGCTCACGCCCTTGCTGCTCGAATACCCCGACATCAAGGTCGAGTTCGACATCAACTACGGGTTCAGGGATATCGTCGCCGACCGCTTCGACGCGGGCGTGCGTCTGGGCGACACCATCGACAAGGACATGATCGCGGTGCCGATCGGGCCGCAGTTACGCATGGCGGCCGTGGCCTCGCCTGCGTATTTCGCTGCACACCCCAGGCCCAAGGGTCCGCGCGACCTGGTGAGCCACAACTGCATCAACATGCGCATGCAGACCGCGGGCGGCCTCTACGTCTGGGACTTCGAGCGCCGCGGCCAACGGTTGAACGTGCGGGTGGATGGGCAACTCATCTTCAACACGTCGCCCAGCATGGTGGATGCTGCGTTGGCAGGGCTGGGCATCGCGTTCCTGCCCGAAGAAGAGTTCGCACCGCACATCGAGGCAGGCCGGCTGGTGCGCGTGCTGGAAGACTGGTGCCCTCCGTTCCCGGGCTACTACCTGTACTACCCAAGCCGCAGGCAGCCTTCGCATGCGTTCTCGCTGGTTGTCAACGCGCTGCGCGTGGCGAGCCCTGAAAGCCCAAAGCGGCGGTAGGCCGGGCAGGCAGGCAGTTGCGCTGCGCTTCACTCGCTCATGGGAGGATTCACACCGCCAGGATCGCACCCATGCCGGATGTACAACAAAAAACCCGCCGGAGCGGTGGCTCGGGCGGGTTCCTCACGGAGCGGGCCGAATTACTTCAGCTTCACTTCCTTGTAGGCGACGTGCTTGCGCGCCTTGGGATCGTATTTCTTGATCTCCATCTTTTCCGGCATCGTCTTCTTGTTCTTGGTCGTCGTATAGAAGTGGCCGGTGCCGGCGGTCGATTCGAGCTTGATCTTTTCACGCATGATTCGGATTCCTATCTATCAGACTTCGCCGCGGGCGCGCAGGTCGGCCAGCACCACGTCGATGCCCTTCTTGTCGATGACGCGCAGACCGGCGTTCGACACGCGCAGACGCACGAAGCGGTTCTCGCTCTCGACCCAGAAACGGCGGTACTGCAGGTTCGGCAGGAAGCGACGCTTCGTTTTGTTGTTCGCGTGGGAAACGTGGTTCCCAACCATCGGGGCTTTGCCCGTCACTTGGCAGACTCGCGCCATGGTTGTTGCTCCGTTAGTAATCTTGGAAGAGGAAAGCCGGCGATTCTAATCCAACTTTCCGAAAGATATCAAGCTCTTTTTCGCCCTGGCCGACGCACCGCCCTCCCCGGGGACACAGCATCGGCGGCCCTTCCGGGCATTTTCTCCGCCCGCCGCAGCACGCGCGCCTCGCCGGCCCCCCTCCCGGCAAGCGACAAACGGGGCAGTCGAAATCCCCCTTTAAGGCACCGTTAAGACGGCATGGGCATCCTGCGCCGCCAAACCTCCCCGAGGAAGCCCCATGTCCACGCCCATCCATCGCCCCCGGCACGCCCTGTTCCAGCCGGCGCTGATCGCGCTCGCCGGCAGCGCCATCCTGTTCGCTGCCATCGGCCAGTTCACCGACGTCGACCTGCACCTCGCCGACCTCCATTTCGACCCCGTCCGCGGACTCTTTCCCTGGGACAGAACCTGGTTTGGCCGCGACTTCATGCACGGTTCGGTAAAGAACGTCATCGTCTGGCTCGGCTCCCTGCTCATCGCCGCCGCACTCGTCGATCTCGTCCGGCCGCTGCGCCGGCTGACGCCGCTCGGCCGTGCCCGACTGCGCGTGCTGGCGCTTGCCGCCTGCCTCGAACCCACGTTGATCGGCGCACTGAAGAGACATTCGGCCTTGCACTGCCCATGGGCCATCGACCGCTACGGCGGCAACCACCCCTTCCTGCGCCTGCTCGACGCCGTTCCTGCCGGCTGGCACCCTGGCCATTGCTTCCCCGCAGGGCACGCCAGCACCGCCATGTGGCTGTCGGCCTTCGCCGTCCTCTGGCTGCCGCACGCGCCGAGAAAGGCGCTGGCCGCATTCGCCGCCGGGATTTCGGCCGGCCTCGCCCTCGGCTGGGTTCAGCAGATGCGCGGCCAGCACTTCCTCACCCACACCCTGTGGACCGCCTGGCTGGCGAGCGCGCTGCTGCTGGCGTTGCTCGCCCTGTTTTCGCGCCGGCTGCTGGCGCCGTCGGACACCCGCTCAGGCGCTTGACCCGAACCGTCTTTATGGCGAGTATCCGGCCGACGTCGAAGCGTACGGTCGCCGCACGGCGGCCCCGAGAGCGCCGGATCGAACGAGGAGGGAAGGCCGTTGCGGATTCTTCTGGTTGAAGACGACGCCCTGCTCGGCGACGGCATCCGCGCCGGCCTCAGGCTCGCCGGCTACGCCGTCGACTGGGTGCGCGACGGCGAGGCGGCGCGGCTGGCGCTCGCCGGCCATGCCTACGACGCCTGCGTGCTCGACCTCAGCCTGCCGAAAAAGGACGGTCTCTTCGTACTCAGGGAGCTGCGCGCGCATGGTGGCGCGTTGCCGGTGCTGATCCTCACCGCCCGCGACACGAGCGCCGACAAGATCGCCGGGCTGGACGCCGGCGCCGACGACTACCTGACCAAACCCTTCGACCTCGGCGAGCTGCAGGCCCGCCTGCGCGCGCTGATCCGCCGCGCCGCTGGCGCCGCCTCCCCGACGCTGGCGCACGCCGGCGTCGTCCTCGACCCCGCCGGCAAGCGGGTGACGCTGCACGGCCGGCCGGTCGCGCTTTCGGCACACGAGTACGCGCTGCTGCACGACCTGCTGACGCACCCGAGCCAGATCCGCACCCGCGCCCAGTTCGAAGAAAGCCTCTATGCCTGGGGGGAGGAGAAGGAAAGCAACACCGTCGAGGTCTACGTCCACCGCCTGCGCAGGAAGCTCGGCGCCGGCTTCATCCGTACCGTACGCGGCTTCGGCTATTGCCTGGGCGACGCCGACGGGGCGGACGCCGGGCGATGAGCGGCCGCGCCACCGGTTCGCTGCGCTGGCGCCTGCTGCGCCGGGTGTCGCTGGCGACGCTGCTGATCTGGACGCTCGCCGCCGCGCTCAGCTACCGTCAGGCGCGGCATGAGGTGCAGGAGTTGATGGACGGACAGATGGCGAAGACGGCGCGCCTGCTCCTCGCCCAGGCGCGCGCCGACGCCGACCGTCTCGCCGACCTGCCGGCGAACATGGCCGACCTGCGCGGCGTGAAGGAACGACGCAGCGAACTGGTGCTCGAATACCGCATCTCCCGCGGCGACGGTACGACGCTGCTCGCCTCGGCCGACGCGCCGGCGGCGCCGGTCGGCCCCGCGCTCGGCTACGCCGAGATCGAGCACGGCGGGCAACCCTGGCGCAGCCTCGTCGTGGAAACGGCGGATGGCGCCTACCGCGTGCAGACTGCGCACGCCCTCCGCTCGCGCGACAAGGAAGCGCTGGAGATCGCGGCGAAGACGGTGCAGCCACTCGCGCTCCTGCTGCCGCTGATGATCGCACTGATCTACCTCTCCGTGCGGCGCGGCCTGAAGCCGCTCGACGAACTCGCCGCCGACGTCGCCGCCCGCTCGCCGGAAAATCTCGCGGCGCTCGCCGCGACGCACGCGCCGCTGGAAACGCGGCCGCTGGTACAGGCGCTCAACCGCCTGCTCGCCCGCCTCGCTGCGGCGCTCGACAACGAGCGCCGCTTCACCGCCGACGCCGCACACGAACTGCGCACGCCGCTCGCCGCGCTGAAGGTGCACGCGCAGGTGGCGATGGCCACGCCCGAACCGGCGCAGCAACGGCACGCGCTGGCGCAGGCGGTCGTCGGCGCCGACCGGATGACGCGACTGGTCGAGCAACTGCTGCGGCTGGCGCGCCTCGATCCGCTCGAGCGCCTGCCCGACCCGCAGCCGGTCGATCTCGGCGAACTGGCGCGGCAGGCGGCGGCAGATGCGTGCGACGCCGACGGCTCCCGGCGGATCGCGGTCGACGCCCCGGCGACGCCGACGACGGTATGGGGCGACCGCGACCTTCTCGCCGCCGCGCTGCGCAACCTCGTCGACAACGCGCTGCGCCACGCGCCGGGAAACGGCGAGATCGTCGTCGGCGCCGGCGCCGAGCACGGGGAGATCTTCCTCGGCGTCACCGACGACGGTCCGGGGGTGCCGGAGGAGGAGCTGCCGCGCCTGGCCGAGCGCTTCTACCGCGGCCGCGAGGCAGACACCGAAGGCAGCGGCCTCGGACTGACCATCGTTCGCCGCATCGCCGAACTGCACGGCGCCCGCCTCGAAGTCGAGAACCGCGACGGCGGCGGTTTCGCCGCACGGCTGCGCTGGCCGGCCGGCGACGCACCGCCCGTCTGAGGGCGGACGGCCCGGCGCCCCGGAACGCGGTCCGCGCCCCGAGATGGCGACGACGCCCGCGCACGCCCGAGCGGCGCCGGCGAGTCCGCCGCTCAGAGCCGCCCCCGTTCGGCCAGCGACAGCGGCGGCATCGCGCCGGCGACGATGAAGTGGTCGAGCAGGCGCACGTCGACCAGCGCCAGCGCCTCCTTCAGCGCGCGCGTCAGCGCCTCGTCGGCGGCCGAGGGCTCGGTGACGCCGGACGGATGGTTGTGCGCGAGGATCACCGCCGCGGCGTTGTGCACGAGCGCCCGCTTGATCACCTCGCGCGGATAGACCGAGGTCTGCGTCAGCGTGCCGCGGAAGAGTTCCTCGCTGACGATCAGCCGGTGCCGCGCGTCCAGCCAGAGGGCGACGAAGACCTCGTGCGGCAGGCCGGCGAGCAACAGGTGCAGGTAGTCGCGCACGGCCTGCGGCGAGGAAAGCGACTCGCGCGCCGACAGCCGCTCGCCGAGCGCGCGCCGCGCCATTTCCAGAATGGCCTGCAGTTGCGCGTATTTGGCCTCGCCCATGCCGGGCACGGCGGCGAACTCCACCAGCGGCGCGGAGAACAGGCGGTTGAGGCTGCCGAAGCGGGTGATCAGCTCGCGCCCGAGGTCGACCGCGCTCACCCCCTTCATGCCGACGCGCAGGAAGATGGCCAGCAGTTCGGCGTCGGACAGGGCGCCGGCCCCCTGCGCCAGCAGCCGCTCGCGCGGACGCTCGTCCGCCGGCCAGTCGGTGATCGCCATGCCGTACCCCCTCACGTACAATTGGTCGAAATGCATTGTACGAATATGACCATGGAATTGAAAGACAAGCACATCGTCCTCGGCGTCAGCGGCGGCATCGCCGCCTACAAGGCGGCCGAGCTGACCCGGCTGCTGGTCAAGGCCGGCGCCGCCGTGCAGGTGGTGATGACCGAGGGCGCGACGCATTTCGTGACGCCGGTGACCTTCCAGGCGCTCTCGGGCCGCACGGTGTTCACCGACCAGTGGGACGGCCGCGTCGCCAACAACATGGCGCACATCGACCTCTCGCGCGAAGCCGACCTGATCCTCGTCGCGCCAGCCTCGGCCGATTTCCTCGCCAAGGTCGCGCACGGGCTGGCCGACGACCTGCTGACGACCCTGGTCCTCGCCCGGCCCCGCGCCGGCACCGACGGCGCGGTTCAGGACTGCCCGCTGCTCGTCGCGCCGGCGATGAACCGGCAGATGTGGGAAAACCCGGCGACGCGGCGCAACGCGGCGACGCTCGCCGCCGACGGCGTGACGCTGCTCGGCCCGGGCTGCGGCGAGCAGGCCTGCGGCGAGACCGGCGACGGCCGCATGCTCGAGCCGGAAGAGATCGTCGAGGACCTGATCGCCTTCCTGCAGCCCAAGGCGCTCGCCGGCAAAAAGGTGCTGATCACCGCCGGCCCGACCTTCGAGGCGATCGACCCGGTGCGCGGCATCACCAACCTGTCGTCCGGCCGCATGGGCTTCGCCGTCGCCCGCGCCGCGCGCGAGGCCGGCGCCGAGGTGACGCTGGTCAGCGGCCCGGTGAGCCTGCCGACGCCGCGCGGCGTGACGCGCATCGACGTCGCCGGCGCGCTGGCGATGCACGCGGCGGTGATGGCGCGCGCCGCCGCGCAGGACGTCTTCGTCGGCGTCGCCGCCGTCGCCGACTACCGGCCGAAGGCCGCCGCCGAGCACAAGATCAAGAAGGTCGACGGCGCGCCGCCGGCCATCGAACTCGTCGAGAACCCGGACATCCTCGCCGAAGTCGCGGCGCTGCCGAAGCCGCCGCTGTGCGTCGGCTTCGCCGCCGAGAGCCGCAACCTCGCCGAATACGCGCAGCAGAAACGCGAGAGGAAGAAGATTCCGCTGATCGCCGGCAACCTGATCCAGCACGGCTTCGGCGGCGAGGACAACACCCTGGTCCTGTTCGACGCGCGCGGGCAGACGCCGCTGCCGCCGGGGCCGAAATCCGAACTCGCGCGCGCGCTGATCCGCCACATCGCCGGCCTGCTCGAGCGCCGGTGACCGGCGACGGGCGCCGCCGCGGCGCCCTCGCCCTCTCCAACCCCGCCAAAAGCCAACCGGAGGAAATCCGCATGCACCGAATCGACGTCCGTCTCCTCGACACGCGCCTCAAGGACAATCCGCCGCACTACGCCACGCCCGGCGCCGCCGGCCTCGACCTGCGCGCCTGCGTCGAGGCGCCGGTGAAGATCCATCCCGGCGAAACGATGCTGGTGCCGACCGGCATCGCCATCCACCTCGCCGACCCCGGCCTGGCGGCGATGATCCTGCCGCGCTCCGGGCTCGGCCACAAGCACGGCATCGTGCTCGGCAACCTGGTCGGCCTGATCGACTCCGACTACCAGGGCGAGATCATGGTATCGACGTGGAACCGCGGCCGGGAGTCGTTCACGCTGAACCCGCTCGACCGGCTGGCGCAACTGGTCGTCGTGCCGGTGCTGCAGGTGGCCTTCAACGTCGTCGACGAGTTCGTCGAAAGCGACCGCGGCGCCGGCGGCTTCGGCAGCACCGGCAAGGCCTGAGCCGTCAGCGGAAGCGGTAGCGCCGGAAGCGCCGCGACAGGGCGACCCACGCCCCGGCGACGAGGAAGGCGAGGAAACAGGGAATCGACCAGTTGGCCATCGTCAGGCCGAGGATCGATTCCTTGCTGGTGCAGAAGCCGGTGGCCATGAACATGAACGGCCACTGCATACCCAGCCACTCCACCAGCCGCTCGATCGGGCTCATCTCGCCGTAGCCGCACTGCACGGCCAGCTCGGGATAGAGCTGCATCCAGCTCTGGTAGCCGGCGGTGGCGATGCCGGCGGCGGCGGTGGCGGCGATCAGCAGCCCCCAGGTCCGGCGCGCGCCCGGCGCAGCGACGCCGCACAGCGCCCAGAAGGCGAGCAGCAGATAGAGAACGCGCTGGAAGATGCACAGCGGGCAGGGATTCAAGCGCATCAGTTCGCCGATGACCAGGCCGGCGGCGACGAGGCCGGCGGCAGCGAGGGCGATCAGCGCGAAGACGGCGCGCGGGGTGTTCGGCAGGGTCATGTCGGGCAGCGGCGCCGTGGCGCAAAAGTCGTTCGAACTGGCGGATGCCGGAAGCTTCGGCGGCCGGCCCGGTCCCGCAGGCCGGCGGCCGATCCTTGCGCGCATCGGATGCTCGATTCTACGGCAAGGGGGCGCCGCCCGCATTGGTGCGACGCAACAGTACACCAGAAACAATCTTGCTACACTCCATCCCAACGACAAGAGCGAGAGACCACTTTCGCCGCATTCATTCCCGACGTACCAGGAGATTGCACTTGAACCGCACGTCCAAGGGCGCCGCCGCGCGCACCCCGGGCGACCCGGCGGCGCGCCTGCTCGCGCTGCTCGGCGCATGCACGGAGCGGCGCACGCGCGCCGCCGACATCGGCTCGCTGGTCGAGGGCGTCTGCAACGCCCTCGTCGACATCGGCAACTACGCGGTCGCCGCCGTCCGCCTGGCCGACGGCGACGACGGCGAATCCCTGCGCATCCTGCGCGCCGCCGAACATCGTCCGCTGCTCTGGTCGGAGCTGGAACATCTCGACGGGCACCCCCTCACGCTGCCGCTCGACGGCGGCGGCCACAGCATCGGCGAACTGCGCGTGCTGCGCCGCGACGGCGACTTCGGCGAAGCCGAGACGCACGCGCTGCAGGCGCTCGCCGCCGACCTCGCCTTCAGCGCCGAGGCGATCCGCGCGAAGAACGCGCAGCGCCGGCTCGACGAGCAGTTGCGCCAGTTGTCGCGGGCGCTGGAGTCCAGTTCGAACGGCGTGATGATCACTTCCTCGACGCAGCTCGACCATCCGATCGTCTACGTGAACCCCGCCTTCGAGCGCATCACCGGCTACAGCGCGGCCGAGGCCGTCGGCAGCAGCGGCCGCTTCCTGGTCCGCGACGATCTGGCGCAGAAGGGCCTGAGCGAAATCCGCGCCGCGCTGCGCGAGCGCCGCGAGGGATACACCGTCCTGCGCAACTACCGCAAGAACGGCCAGATGTTCTGGAACGAGCTGTCGATCGCGCCGGTGCGCGACGAGAGCGGCGAGATCACGACACACTTCGTCAGCATCATCAACGACGTCAGCGAACGCATCGCCTACGAGCAGCAGCTCGAATACCACGCGACGCACGACGCGCTCACCGGGCTGGCCAACCGCAACCTGCTGCACGACCGGATCAACCAGTCGATCCTGCAGGCCAAGCACGCCGGCAAGCTGGTCGGCGTGCTGCTGCTCGACCTCGACCGCTTCAAGCTGATCAACGACGGCTTCGGTCACGCGCCGGCCGACAACCTGCTGAAGACCGTGGCCGAGCGCCTCGGCCGCTGCGTGCGCGAGACCGACACCGTCGCCCGCCTGGGCGGCGACGAGTTCGTCGTCGTCGCCGGCAACATCGACGACCCGGACAACCTCGCCGGCATCGCCGCCAAGGTCCTGCGCCAGCTCGCGCAGCCGCTCGACGTCGAGGGCAAGGAGGTGTTCGTCACCGCCTCGATCGGCATCGCCACCTACCCGCGCGACGGTGAACACGGCGAGAGCCTGCTCAGGAACGCCGACGTCGCCATGTACCGGGTCAAGGAGCACGGCCGCAACAGCTACCGCTTCTACACGCCGGAGATGAACCACATGGCGCTCGACCGCCTGGACATGGAAGGCAACCTGCGCCGCGCGCTGGAACGCGACGAGATCACCGTCTTCTTCCAGCCGATCCTGTCGCTGGCCAGCGGCCGCATCATCGGCGCCGAGGCGCTGGCGCGCTGGAACCACCCGCGCATCGGCATGATCCACCCGCCCGAGTTCATCCCGCTGGCCGAGGAGACCGGGCTCATCATCCCGCTCGGCGAGCGCGTGCTGCGCCTCGTCTGCGCGCAGATCGCCGCCTGGCAGGCGGCGGAGATGCCGCCGCTGCGCGTCGCCATCAACATCTCGGCGCGGCAGTTCCGGCAGGACGACCTGCCGCGCCTGGTCGGCCGCGTGCTCGAAGAGACCGGCGTCGGCGGCGAGTCGCTGGAGCTGGAGCTGACCGAGAGCATGGTCATGCACGACGTCGACAACGCGATCAGCATGCTGCGCGACCTCAAGCAGCTCGGCGTCGACCTCTCGCTCGACGACTTCGGCACCGGCTATTCCAGCCTCTCCTACCTGAAGCGCTTCCCCATCGACGTGCTGAAGATCGACCGCTCGTTCGTCCGCGACATCGACAGCGAGGCCGACGACGCGGCCATCGCGCGCGCCGTCATCGCCATGGCGCACAGCCTCGGCCTGCGCGTCATCGCCGAGGGCGTCGAATCCGAGGCGCAGCTCGAACTGCTGCGCAAGTACGACTGCGACGCCTTCCAGGGCTTCCTCTTCAGCCGCGCGGTGCCGGCCGAGGAATTCGCGCTGCTCGTGCGCAGCGGCCGCACGCAGCCGCCGGGAGCGGCGCAATGAAGCGCCGGCTCGCGCTGCGGCGCGTGACGCGCGAGGATCTGGCGCAGCACCTGCGCGAAGCCGAGGTGACGGCCGCCGAAGCGATCGGCGAGACCAGCGTCTACCACTGCCTGGGCAAGGCCGGCGAATCCGTCGCCGTCGCCCTGCCGGGCGAGAGCGGGCTGATCGTCGAGATCCAGGCCGCCTCGCCGCCGCCCGAACGGCGGCGCCGCAAACGCGCCGCCGCGCCGCCGCCGGCGGAGTAGCGGCCCGCCGCGGCGCCGGCTTTTCCGCGGCCCGGCAAAGCCGCTATGATTGCGCGATGAACGCCCGCATCCTTCTCGTCGAGGACGACGACCGCCTGGCCGAACTGACGGCCGAATACCTGCGCAAGAACGGCTTCGAGGTCGACATCGAGGCGCGCGGCGACGCCGCCGGCGCCCGCATCCTCGAAGGCCGCCCCGACCTCGTCGTGCTCGACATCATGCTGCCCGGCCTCGACGGCTTCGCCGTCTGCCGCGCCGTGCGCCCGCACTACGACGGCATCATCCTGATGCTCACCGCGCGCGACGAGGACATCGACCAGATCCTCGGCCTCGAACTCGGCGCCGACGACTACATCACCAAGCCGGTGCCGCCGCGCCTGCTGCTCGCCCGCATCAAGGCCCTGCTGCGTCGGGCGCCGCCCGCCGGCGGCGAGGACGGCGCCGAAGGCGACTCGCTGACCTTCGGCAACTTCCGCATCAGCCAGCAGACGCGCAACGCGACGCTGGCCGGCGAGCCGATCGACCTGACCACCGCCGAGTTCGACCTGCTCTGGCTGCTCGCCCGCCACGCCGGCAGCATCCTGTCGCGCGACGACCTGCTGCAGCAACTGCGAGGCATCGGCTTCGACGGGCTCGACCGCTCGATCGATGCGCGCATCTCGCGGCTCAGGAAGAAGCTCAACGACGACCCGGACAACCCGACGCGCATCAAGACCGTGCGCGGCAAGGGCTACCTCTTCTCGCGGCATGACTGGCAGTAGCCCGCCCGGCGCTTCCGCGCCGAAGCGCCGCTCCATCCTGCCGGCGGGGCGCTACCGGTTCTCGCGGCTGTTCTTCAACTTCTACCTGCTGACGATGGGCTCCTTCGTGGCCATCGCCATCGTCGCCGACTTCGTCATCTCCACCGCGCTGCGCGACATCTCCGACGACTACACGCGGCGCTTCATGCAGGGCACGGTGGCGATGATCGAGGAAGACCTCTTCCGCCAGCGCCGCGGCGAATGGACGAAGCGCATCCGGACCCTCGGCGAACGCTTCAACTACAAGCTCGACATCGCCGAGCGCCACGACATCCGCCTGCCGCCGGCGCAGGGCGTCAAGCTCGACGCCGGCGAACTGGCGATCAGCGCCGACGGCGAGATCGTCTACCACCGGCTGAAGAACACCGCGCAGATCCTCGTCATCGGCCCGCTGTCGCCCGACCGCGACCCGGACAACCGGCGCTTCTTCACGCTGGAAATGCGCGTCCGCCTGCTCACCTGGGGGCTGATCGGCCTCTTCCTCGCGGTCGCCGTCTGGTTCTGGCTGCGCCCGGTGTGGCGCGACCTGGAGGCGCTGCGGCAGACGGCGCGCGCGCTCGGCGAAGGCGACTTCGGCGCGCGCGCGCCGGCCGCCCGCAACATCGCCTTCGAGCTGCTCGCCGAGACGCTGAACGCCATGGCCGAGCGCGTGCAGCGGCTGATCGCCACGCAGCGCGAGCTGGCCAGCGCCATCTCGCACGAGCTGCGCACGCCGATCGCGCGCCTGCGCTTCGCCCTCGAAATGCTCGCCGAGACCGACGACGCGGCCGAGCGCGAACGGCTCTGGCAGATGATGGAGGAAGACCTCGACGAGCTCGACAACCTGATCGACTCCAGCCTCACCTACGCCCGCTTCGAGCGCGAGCAGCCGGAACTGCACCTCGCCGCCACCGACCTGCGCGCCTGGCTGGAAACGCAGATCGAGGACATCCGGCCGCTCGCCGGCAAGCTGGCGCTGAGCTTCGACGCCGACCGCCTGCCGGCGGCGCTGCGCGTCGAGCTCGACCGCAAGACCATGCCCTTCGCCGTACGCAACCTGCTGCGCAACGCGATCAAGTACGCGCAGTCGCGCATCGCCGTCTCCGCCGGGCTGGTCGACGGGCGCGTGCGCATCGACGTGGACGACGACGGCATCGGCATCCCCGAGGCCGAGCGCGAGCGCGTGTTCTCCGCCTTCACCCGGCTGGACCGCTCGCGCGACCGCACCACCGGCGGCTATGGCCTCGGTCTCGCCATCGCCCGCCTCGTCCTCGAACTGCACGGCGGCAGCGCCACGGCCCACGCCTCGCCGCTCGGCGGCGCCCGCTTCACCCTCGAATGGCCCGCCCGGACGTCGCGTCCGTAGGCGTCGGCGCCGCCCGCCGCGGCTTGCCGTCGGCATTTTTCCAGTAACAAAACGTTACAAAAGGCTTACCCAAGCGCAACAGACGCTGCCATGGCGTTCGCCTAAGATGCAATCCATGACGCAAGCCAATGCTGCCAACGGAGACGCAAGGTGACCAACGAAATCCAGAAGATCCGCGACGAATTCCTCGCCCAGGCCTATCGCTACCTGTTCGGCATGGCGGCCAACGGCAACGCCTTCCGCAGCCTGGGCATGCCGGTGCTGCAGCCGATCCCGGTACGCAGCCGCGACGGCCGGCACTGACACGATCACCTCCCCCTGGGCCCATCTCCTCCGACTGATGGGTCACTTGACCCGCGCCCTCCCCCGGCGCGGGTCTTTTCTTTTCAGCTTCCCGCTTTTGCGCACGCCCCGGCCAGTTCGCCGGCGTTGAGCAGCCTGACCTCGCGCTGCGGGAAGGGGAACTCGATGCCGTGCTCGCGGAAGCTGCGCCAGATGGCCAGGTTGATGGCCGAGCGCGGGCCGCCGCTGCCGCTCTCCGGGTCGGCGATCCAGAAGCCGAGTTCGAGGTCGATGCCGTTGTCGCCGAAGGCCAGCAGCGCCGCCGCCGGCGCCGGATCGGCGAGCACGCGCGGCTGCGCGCGGGCCGCCTCGACCATCAGGCGCATCGCCAGTTCGAGGTCGGTGCTGTAGGCGACCGAGACGGTCAGCGAGGCGCGCACCTTGCTGTCGGTGTAGGTCTGGTTGCGGACGATGTTCGTCACCAGGTATTCGTTGGGCACGATCACCTCGGTGCCGCCCGGCGTGCGCACGACGGTGTAGCGCGTGGTGATCCGCTTCACCTCGCCGGTGGTGGCGGCGTCGATGACGATGACGTTGCCGATGCGGATCGAGCGGTCGAGCAGGATCATGAAGCCGGCGACGTAGTTCGAGGCGATGGTCTTCATGCCGAAGCCGAGGCCGACGGCGAAGGCGCCGCCGAAGACCGAGAGCGCGGTGACGTCGATGCCGGCCAGCGCCAGGCTGACGAGCAGCGCGATCACCGCCAGCACCGACTTGCCGGCGCGCGAGAGGACCGCGCGCACGCTGGAGTCGATGTTCTGGCTGCGCATCAGGCGGTGCTCCAGCCAGCCGGCGAACCACAGCGCGACGAAGACGGTGCCGAGCGCGGTGGCGGCGCCGTGCACGAGCAGCCAGAGGTCGAGCTTCTGCCGGCCGACCGAGAACTTGACCGACTCCAGCGCCTCGATCGTCGGCCCGGCCAGGCCGGTGAGATAGAGGGCGAAGCAGAACCAGACGACGCCGGCGATCAGCCGCCCGGAGGAGGCCAGCCAGCGGGCGTCCGGAAAGGCGTAGCGCAGCGGGAAGACGATCGCCCGCAAGAGCGCCAGCGACAGGAACAGCGGCACCGCCAGATCGAGCGCGCCGACCGGCATGTGCGGCCGCATGACGGCGCGCGCGAACAGGACCAGCAGCAGCGCCGAGAGCGGAAAGACCAGGCGGCGCAGGCCGAGCTCGCCGGCGCCCGGCGCTTCGCCGCCGGCGCCCGGGCGGTGGTGGAAGCGCCACTGCAGCCAGAGGGCGACGCCGACGCAGACGGCCAGCGCCAGCAACTGCCAGCCGACGCCCGGCTCGCTCAGCTCGCGCAGGAACTGCTGCGGCAGGTGCAGGAATCCCGCGTCCATCAGGCGCGCTCCATGGCCAGCGCGAAGAAGCCGTCGCTGCCGTGCGCGTGCGGCAGCAGGCGCAGCGCGCCGTCGCCGGCGGGCGCGCCGCTGGTCAGCGTGATTTCCTGCCGGCCGAGCAGGTCGCCGGCGGCGAGCGGCGAAAAATCCGGATGCGCGGCGAGGAAGGCCGCCGTCACCGCGTCGTTCTCGTCGGCGAGCAGGCTGCAGGTGGCGTAGACCAGGCGCCCGCCCGGCTTCACCAGCCGCGCCGCGGCGGCGAGGATGGCGCCCTGCTTGGCGGTCAGCTCGGCGACGCTCTGCGGCGTCTGCCGCCACTTCAGGTCGGGGTTGCGGCGCAGCGTGCCGAGGCCGGAGCACGGCGCGTCGACGAGCACGCGGTCGAACTTGCCGGCGAGGCGCTTGACCTTCTGGTCGCTCTCCGACTCGATGCGCAGCGGGTGCACGTTCGAGAGCCCGGAGCGCGCCAGCCGCGGCTTCAGGTTGGCCAGCCGCTTCTCGGACACGTCGAGGGCGTACAGACGGCCGGTCGAGCGCATCAGCGCGCCGAGCAGCAGCGTCTTGCCGCCGGCGCCGGCGCAGAAGTCGGCGACCATCTCACCGCGCTTCGGCGCCACCAGGAAACCGAGCAACTGGCTGCCCTCGTCCTGCACCTCGACGTCGCCGGCGAGGAACAGCGGGTGCTTGGCCAGCGCCGGCTTGCCGTCGAGACGGATGCCGAGCGGCGAATGCGCGCATGGCTCGGCGGCGATGCCGTCGGCGGCGAGCCGCGCCAGCGCCGCCTCGCGCGTCGTCTTCAGCGGATTGACGCGCAGGTCGAGCGGCGCCGGCCGGTTGAGCGCCGTCGCCAGCGCCTCGGTGTCCGCGCCGAACTGCGCCTGCAGGCGCTCGTTCAGCCAGTCCGGCAGGTCGCGGCGCACCGCCGCCGGCCAGTCCTCGCCCTTCATCGCCTTGGCCGCGGCCAGCCAGGCGGCGTCGGTATCGCGCGCCACCGGCGCCAGCTCCTTCAGGTTCCAGCCGCGCTGGCAGAAGAGCGCGGCGAGCAGCAGCCGGCGCGGCGCGGCGTCGCCGTCGCAGCGCGCGGAGAGGCTGCGCAGCCGGCGCAGCACGGCGAAGCAGGTCTCGGCGACGAAGCCGCGGTCGGCGTGGCCGAGCTGGCGATGCTCGCGGAAATAGCGGGAAAGGACGGCGTCGGCCGGATGCTCGAAGGCGAGCAGCGCGGCCAGCGCGGCCTCGGCGTGGGCGAAGAGGGCGGGGGTGAATTTCATGCGCTCGGTCTCTGTTCAGGGGGCCTCGTCCGGCGGCGGATCGAGGCGGATTTCCTCGGCCACCTGCTCGAAGCGCTCGCCCTTTTTGTCGATGTGGCGGATTTTAACCGGCAGCAGGTACTCGTCGGGGGCCAGCCAGACCTCGGTGACCGTTTCGCCGCTGGCACGGAAATGCAGCGTCCAGATCGGCCGCGTCGGCGTCTCCACCCATTCCTTGCCGAGCAGTTCCAGCCGGTGGACGCCGATCTTGCGGCCGGTGGCGATGGCCATGTCGCCGGTGCGCGCCAGCCAGCCGAGCTGGTAGTTGAACGACAGGAGGTCCTGCGCGCCGGCGGCGAGCGGCGCCGTACTCCCGTTGCCGAAGCGGACGAGGCCGGCCGCGTAATCGAAATCGGCCCGCTCGCTGCGTTCGCGGCCGCGCTCGATGCGCCGCGACAGGTAGCGTTCCGGCGCCAGGCCGCCGGCGACGAGGGCGCCGCTGCTCTCGGTTTCCAGACGCACGGCGTGCAGCCAGGCGGCGATGCCGGTGGTTTCCATCGTCGATTCGATGCGATAGCGGCCGTCGGCGATCCGCCAGCGATGCACGGCGCTGCCGAGCAGCGTCGGCGGTTCGCCGCGCTGCACGACGTAGCGGATCTCGCCCGTCGCCGGCAGTTGCGGCGAGGTTGCCGGCGGCGTTTCCGCTTCGGCGGGCGCCGCCTCGACCGGCGCGGCCGCAGGTTCCGCCTCGGCGGTCGGCGCCGACGCGTCCTGCGGCTCGTCCGCCGCCGGCACGGCGGCCGCGACTTCCGCAACTGGCGCCTCGGCTGCCGCCGGCACCGCCGGCGCGGCCGCCTTCGCCTTCCTCACCGGCGGCTTCGGCGCCGGCGGCGGCGCCTTGACCGTCGGCGCGGCGCGCGGCTGCAGGACGATCTCCGCCGACAGCGGCGGCGGCGCCAGGGCCGGCGCCGCCGGCTCGAAGTCGGGCAGGAAGAGCGCCGCCGCGTGCAGCCCGAGCGAGGCGATCAGCGCGGCGGCGAGAGCGAGGGGCATCGCGTCAGGGCAGGATCACGGCGAGATCAGCGGCGCCGGCTGCGGCCGCTCGGCGGCGACGCGGACGCGGCCGTCGACCAGCGACAGCCGCCCCTCGGCGAACCAGCGCACGGCCAGCGGATAGACCACGTGCTCCTGCGCCAGCACGCGCGCGGCCAGCGCCGCCTCGTCGTCGCCGTCGAGCACCGGCACCGCCGCCTGCACGACGACCGGGCCGTGGTCCAGCGCCGGCGTCACGAAATGCACGGTGCAGCCGTGGATGCGCACGCCCTCCTCCAGCGCCCGCCGGTGCGTGTGCAGGCCGGGAAAGGCCGGCAACAGCGAGGGATGGATGTTGAGCAGGCGCCCCTCGTAGCGGCGCACGAAGCCCTCGGTAAGGATGCGCATGAAGCCGGCGAGCACCACCAGGTCGGGCGCGTAGCCGTCGATGCATTCGGCCAGCGCGGCGTCGAAATCCTCGCGGCCGGCGTGCGCCTTGTGGTCCACGACGGCGGTCGGCACGCCCTGCGCGGCGGCGGTTTCCAGGCCCTTGGCGTCGGGCCGGTTGCTGATCACGGCGGCGACGCGCACCGGCAGTTCGCCGCGGCCGACGGCGGCGAAGAGCGCCTCCATGTTGCTGCCGCGGCCGGAGATGAGGATGACCAAGGATTTCATCGTTTCGCTTTCGTGTGCTCAAAGCCCGCCGACCGGCAGGAAGACGGCCGTGGCCATGTTCTGCGCGACGCGGGAGAGGATTCGCCCGTGCTTGTCGGCGACCAGCCGGGCGAGAAAATCGAGGAGTCCGGCGATGCGCCCGAACTCGCGCTCGAACGACAGGTTGCGGTTGTTCGGATCGAGCTCGTTGGAGAGCAGCATCGGCTCGCCGCCGTCGCCCTTCGCCGTCGCCAGCTTCCACATGGCGATTTCCAGGTTGCGGGCGCAATTGTAGAGCTTCTGCGCGTCGAGTTCGTCGAGGAGGTAGAAATCCTCCTTGTCCTCGAAGGCGGCATAGGCCATGCCGAGCAGGCCGGCCATCAGCGCCAGCACGCGGTCGCCGGCGTAGTCCTCGCGGAAGGCGAGCGTCGCCGCGGCGCCCTCGCGCGCGCCGCCAAGCTCCGGGAAATCGAGGCGCCGGCTGCCGCGCAGGCGAAGCATCGCCGCCTCGACCGTGGGCGACGGCCCCTTCCTCAGCTCGCGCGGGTTGCGCCGGTAGAGTTTCTCGGCAAAGCGCAGGAGGCCGCCGACGACCTCGGCGCGCGCCGCGTCGATGACGCGGTCGATGTCGCTCTTCATCAGGTACTTCGGATCGACCACGGTTTCCCGCTTGCCGCCGGTGCCGATCCGGGTCGCGCAGGCGGCGACGAAGGCGAGCGGCAGCAGGAGACAGGCGCGGCGATGCATGCCGCATGATACCGCCGTCAGGCGGGATTGGCGTCCCGGCGGTGCCGCCACCAGCCGATGGCCACCGGCAGCAGCGAGACAATGATGATGCCGACGATGACCGCGGCCAGGTTCTGCTTGATCCAGGGCACGTTGCCGAACCAGTAGCCGGCGAGCGTCAGCGAGACCACCCAGAGCGCGGCGCCGCCGACGTTGAAGGCGGTGAAGCGGGCGTAGTCCATGGCGCCGACGCCGGCGACGAAGGGGGCGAAGGTCCGCAGGAGCGGCAGGAAGCGCGAGATGACCACGGTCTTGCCGCCGTGCGCCTCGTAGAAGGCGTGCGTCTTCTGCAGCGCCGCCCGGTTGAAGAGGCGCGAGTTCTCCCAGTGGAAGACGCGCGGGCCGATGAAGCGGCCGATGTGGTAATTGACCTGGTTGCCGAGCACGGCGGCGACGATCAGCGTCGCCATCAGCGGGCCGAGGTCCATGCCGCCGACCGCGGCCAGCGCGCCGGCGACGAAGAGCAGCGAGTCGCCGGGCAGGAAGGGCGTGACGACGAAGCCGGTCTCGGCGAAGACGATGAAGAAGAGGATGGCGTAGATCCACGGCCCGTACTGCTGCACCAGCACGGCGAGGTGCCGGTCGAGGTGAAGGAGGACGTCGAAGAGCTGCAGCAGGAGGTCCATCGGGGGTTTCGGCGGGAGAATGGCGCGGGCGGAAGGCGGCATTCTACCCCGGTATAATCCGCCGATGCCCACGACCCGCCCGATCCGCCAGCTCCCCGACCTCCTGATCAGCCAGATCGCCGCCGGCGAGGTCGTCGAACGCCCTGCCTCGGTGCTCAAGGAGCTGCTCGAAAACGCGCTCGACGCCGGCGCCACGGCGATCCAGGTGGCGCTGGAAGAAGGCGGCGTCAAGCTGATCCGCGTCACCGACGACGGCAGCGGCATCCCCGAGGACGAACTGGCGCTGGCGCTGACCCGGCACGCCACCTCGAAGATCGCCTCGCTCGACGAGCTGGAGCGGGTGGCGACCATGGGCTTTCGCGGCGAGGCGCTGGCCTCGATCGCCGCCGTCGCCCGCGTCACGCTGACCAGCCGCGCGCGCGGCGCGGCGCACGCCTGGCGGCTCGCCGGCGAGGCGGGCGCGTCGCCCGAGCCGGCGGCGCTGATCGCCGGCTCCGTCGTCGAGATGCGCGACCTCTACTACAACACGCCGGCGCGGCGGAAGTTCCTCAAGGCCGAGGGCACCGAGTTCGCGCACTGCGCAGAAGGCGTCAAGCGCGTCGCGCTGGCCCGCCCCGAGGTCGCCTTCACGCTCACGCACAACGGCCGCGTCGCGCTGCAGTTGCCGCGCGCCGACGCCCGCCGCCGCGCCGCGGCGATCCTCGGCGACGACTTCCTCGCCGATTCGCGCGAGGTCCGGGCCGAGGCCGGGCCGCTCTCCCTCTTCGGCCACGCGGCGCTGCCGGCGCACGCGCGGGCGCGCGGCGACGCGCAGTACTGTTACGTGAACGGCCGCTTCGTGCGCGACAAGGTGCTCAGCCACGCGCTGCGCGAGGCCTACCAGGACATGCTGCACGGCAGCCGCTACCCGGCCTACTGCCTGTTCCTCGAACTCGACCCGGCGGCGGTGGACGTGAACGTGCATCCGGCGAAGACCGAGGTCCGCTTCCGCGACTCGCGCGCCATCCATCAGTTCGTCTACCACGCGGTGAACAAGGCGCTGTCGGCGCCGCTCGGCGGGCTGACGGCCGGCGCCGAGGGCACCGCCGGCGCAGCATCGGCGGCTGGCCCGGCGCCCGCCGCCGGCACCGGCGCGACGGCGGCCGGCACGCCCGCAGCAACGTGGTCGACCTATCCGCCGCCCCGGCAAACCTCGCTGCTCGCCGCCGAACCGGCGGTGCGCGCCTACGCCGACTTCGTCGCCGCCGCGCGGCCGGCGCCGGCGTCAGGCGCTGGCGCCGACGCGCCGCGCTTCACGCCCACGGCGACGGCGGGCGAAGCCGCACCCGCCGACGTGCCGCCGCTCGGCTACGCGCTGGCGCAACTGCACGGCGTCTACGTCCTGGCGCAGAACGCCGCCGGCCTCGTCCTCGTCGACATGCACGCGGCGCACGAGCGCATCCTCTACGAAAAGCTGAAGGCGGCCGTCGACGCGCGCGCCGTCGCCGCGCAGACGCTGCTCATCCCGGCGGTGTTCGCGGCCACCGACTTCGAGGTGGCGACGGTCGAGGAGCAGCCGGAGGCGCTTGCCGCGCTCGGCTTCGAGATCGCCGTCGTCGGCCCGGCGCAGCTCGCCGTGCGCGCGCTGCCGGCGCTCCTGCAGGCCGGCGACCCGGCGGCGCTGGCCAAAGCGCTGCTCGCCGAGCTGCGCGAGCACGGCGCCACGCAACTGATGACCGCGCGCCGCAACGAACTGCTGGCGACCATGGCCTGCCACGGCGCGGTGCGCGCCCGCCGCCAGTTGACCGTGCCGGAGATGAACGCGCTGCTCCGCCAGATGGAAGCCACCGAGCGCGCCGACCAGTGCAACCACGGCCGGCCGACCTGGGCGCAGCTCTCCATGGACGAACTCGACCGGCTCTTCCTGCGCGGGCGATGAACGTCCACCGCAGAGGCGCAGAGGCGCAGAGATGCGCAGAGAAAAACGGGCGTGACCAAGGCTACGCGCCGGCGTCTCGCCTCCCGCCCTACCCATCTCTCCTGCTTTTCCTCTGCGTTCCCTCTGCGCCTCTGCGCCTCTGCGGTGGACGTCCACACCCGGGACACACCGCCCGTCGATGAACGCGCCGCTTCCCCCCGCCATCCTGCTGATGGGGCCGACCGCGTCGGGCAAGACGGCGGCGGCGCTGGCGCTCGCCGAGCGCTTTCCGCTGGCGCTGATCTCGGTCGATTCGGCGCTGGTCTACCGCGACATGGACGTCGGCACGGCCAAGCCCGACCCGGAGACGCTGGCCCGCCATCCGCACGCGCTGGTGGACGTGATCTCGCCGGAGGAAAGCTACTCCGCCGCGCGCTTCCGCGCCGACGCGCTGGCGGCGATGGACGCGGCGGCCGCCGCCGGCCGGGTGCCGCTGCTCGTCGGCGGCACCATGCTCTATTACAAGGCGCTGCTTTCCGGACTCGCCGAGCTGCCGCAGGCCGACCCGGCGATCCGCGCCGAACTTGATGCCGAAGCCGCGGCGCGCGGCTGGCCGGCGCTGCACGCGGAACTGGCGCGGCACGATCCGGCGACGGCGGCACGCCTCGCGCCGAACGATTCGCAGCGCCTGCAGCGCGCGCTGGAAATCCTACGCCTCACCGGCCGGCCGATGTCGGCACTGCTCGCCGAGAGCGAAGCCGACGGACCGCCGCCGTGGCACTTCCTGTCGCTGGCCCTGCTGCCGTCGGACCGCGCGACGCTGCACGCGCGCATCGCCGAACGCTTCGACGCCATGCTCGCCGCCGGACTGGAAGACGAGCTCGCCCGCCTGCGCGACAAGTACCGGCTGACGCCCGAACTGCCGTCGATGCGCTGCGTCGGCTACCGCCAGGCGTGGGCGGCGGCGGACGGCCTGATCCCGCGCGGCGAACTGCGCGAGCGCGGCATCTACGCCACGCGCCAGCTCGCCAAGCGGCAGATCACCTGGCTCGCCAACTCGTTCGACTGCGAGCGCTTCGACTGCCTCGACCCGGCGCTCGCCGGCCGCCTCGCGGCGCGCGTCGCCGCCTTTCTCGACGCCGGCCGCTGACGCCGGCGCGCCCTGCGCTGCCAAGAAGTTTTACTTCTGCTTAACGGCGTTTAACCGGCAGCGGCCGGACAATCCGTGCACCTCTTTTCAGGACAGACACGATGAGATCGTTCGCTCCCCTCCTGTTCGCCATCCTGCTTGCCGCCTGCGCGCCGCTCGGCGGACGTTCGCCGGAACAGGGCGGCGGCCCGCCGGCCCATCGGGGCGGGCACGAGGCCCCCGCCGGCCTGTCCATCGTCGCCGAGCTGCAGGAAAGTCTTCGGCACGCCGCCGAGGCGCTGCAACTGACGCCGCGGCAACAGGTGCTGTGGGACACCTACCAGGAAAAGGTCGGCGCGCTGGTCGGCGACCAGATGAAGCTCGAACCCTACCGCCCCCGGCAGACGGCGATACCGGCGATCGAGCGCCGGGTCGACACGGTGCGCAACCGACTGAGCGCGATGGAGGACATTCTCGATGCCGCCAACAAGCTCTATGCGTCGCTCGACGACAACCAGAAGCAGACCGCCGACCGCGTGCTGCCGCAGACGGTGCCGGCGCTTTACTCCGGCTTCGGCGGCGGCGGCGGGAGCGAGCAGAGCGGCGGCGAACGCCCGCAACGCCAGGGCGGGCGCGGCGGGCCGGGCGGCATGGGCGGCCCCGGCGGCGGCTCGGGCGGGCCGGGCGGCGGCTTCGGCCGATTCTGAACGCTGCCTGGGCCGGCCGCACTTCAGGCGGCGTCTTCGAGGATCATGTCCGCCGCCTTCTCGCCGATCATGATCGCCGGCGCGTTGGTGTTGCCGGAAACGATGTCCGGCATGATCGACGCATCGGCCACGCGCAGGCCGGCGACGCCGCGCACGCGCAGACGCGCGTCGACGACGGCGTCCGCATCCCGCCCCATGCGGCAGGTGCCGACCGGATGGAAGATGGTCGCGCCGTGGTCGCGGGCGAACTGCAGCAGCGCGTCGTCGGAAGCCACGTCCCGGCCCGGCCGGTACTCGTCGACGAGATAGGGGCGCAGCGCCGCGGTGTCCGCCAGTTGCCGGGCGAAGCGCAGCGCGGCGAGCGCCGTCCGGCGGTCGCGCTCGGCGGCGAGGTAGCGGGGCCGAATGGCCGGCGGCGCCGTCGGGTCGGCGCTGCGCACGTGGACTTCGCCGCGCGATTCCGGGCGGAGCTGGCACACCGAGAAGGTGCAGCCGGACCAGGCGTGCGGCCGGGCGCCGGCCTGGTCCGCGGACACGGTGCCGAAGTGGAACTGCACGTCGGGACGCGCCGCCTCCGGCAGCACGCGGGCGAACAGCCCGCCCTGGTTGATGCCGACGGCCAGCGGCCCGCTGCGGCGGAAGAGCCATTGCAGGCCGATGCGCAGCCGGCCGGCGAGCGTGCGCAGGTCGTCGTTGGTGGTGATCGGCCTGGCCACCCGGTACATCAGCCGCAGTTGCAGGTGGTCCTGAAGATTCTCGCCGACCCCCGGCAGGTGGTGCGTGACCGGGATGCCGAGCCGGGCCAGCCGCGCCGCGTCGCCGATCCCCGAGAGTTCGAGCAGTTGCGGGCTCTGCACGGCGCCCGCCGAGAGGATCAGCTCACGCGCGCAGGCGGCGGTCCGCTCGCGGCCGCCCTGGATGTAGCGGATGCCGCTGGCCCGCTGACCCGAGAAGAGGATGCGCGTGGCCTGCGCGCCGGTGACGACGCTCAGGTTGCCGCGCCGGCGCGCCGCCTTGAGGTAGCCGGCCGCCGAGCTGCGCAGCCCGTTGCGCGCCGTGAGCTGGTAGTAGCCGACGCCTTCCTGGGCGGCGCCGTTGAAGTCGTCGTTGCGCGGAACGCCCAGTTCGCCGGCGCCGGCGATGATGGCGTCCATCAGTTCGTGCCGGGCGCCGATGTCCGAGACGTGCAGCGGGCCGCCGGCGCCGTGCAGCGGCGAGGCGCCGCGGCCGTTGTCCTCGGCGCGGACGAAGTAGCGCAGCACGTCGCGCCAGGCCCAGCCGTCGTTGCCCTGCGCGGCCCAGCCGTCGTAGTCCTCGGCCTGGCCGCGGATGTAGATGAGGCCGTTGATCGAACTCGACCCGCCGAGGCAGCGGCCGCGCGGCCAGTAGATGCGGCGCTGGCTCATGTGCGGCTCGGGCTCGGTGTGGAAGCCCCAGTTCAGCACCGGGTGGAACATGGTCCTGGCGTAGCCGATGGGCAGGTGGATCCACGGCGAGCGATCGACCGGCCCGGCCTCCAGCAGCAGCACGCGGTGGCGCCCGCTCTCGGCGAGGCGGGCGGCGACGGCACAGCCGGCCGAGCCGGCGCCGACCACGATGTAGTCGTACTGCGGGGAAGGATCGGATCGGCGCATGGCGGTCGGCCGGGGGAAAAATGGAAGAGCCGAACCTTAGCGCGCCGGCCGCCGCCGCCCAACGAAAGGCTTTCGATAAGCTTATGCGCGCCGCCGCACGCCTTCTCCCTCCCCTCTTCCCGAACATAAGCTCCGCAGAATTTCTTCGTTAGGCGCGCCGCCCGCCGCTCCTAGAATTCGTTCCCTTCAACGAGGAGGAACGAAGATGGCCGCAAGCGCCGGAAAACTCAGAATCACGCCGTCCGAGGCGTTCGTCGAAACGCTCGCCGCCTACGGCACCACCGACGTGTTCGGCATCGTCGGCTCGGCCTACATGGACGCGCACGACCTGTTCCCGCTGGCCGGCATCCGCTTCATCTCCGTCGCGCACGAGCAGAACGCGGCGCACATGGCCGACGGCTACGCGCGGGCGACCGGGCGCCACGGCGTCTGCATCGGGCAGAACGGCCCGGGCATCACCAACTTCGTCACCGCCATCGCCGCCGCCTACTGGGCGCACTCGCCGGTGGTGGCGATCACGCCCGAGGCCGGCAGCCTGAGCGCCGGCCTCGGCGGCTTCCAGGAGACCGAGCAGTTGCCGATCTTCTCGAAGATCACCAAGTGGCAGACGCACGTGAACAGCCCGTCGCGCATCGCCGAGCTGACCGGGCGCGCGATCCACTACGCGCTGCACGAGCGCGGCCCGACGCAGGTGAACATCCCGCGCGACTATTTCTACGGCGAGATCGAGACTGCCATCCCGCAGCCGCTGCCGGTCGGCCGCGGCGCCGGCGACCCGGCGGCGATCGCCGCCGCAGCGAAACTGCTGGCCGAGGCGAAGTTCCCGGTGATCGTCGCCGGCGGCGGCGTCGCCGTGAGCGGCGGCGTCGGCGAGCTGACGCGGCTGGCCGAGCTGCTGACGGCGCCGGTGGCGAACTCCTACCTGCACAACGACACCTTTCCGAACGGGCACGCGCTGTCGGTCGGCCCGCTCGGCTACCAGGGCTCGAAGGCGGCGATGGAGCTGATCGCACAGGCCGACGTGGTGCTGGCGCTGGGCTCGCGCCTCGGGCCGTTCGGCACGCTGCCGCAGTACGGCATCGACTACTGGCCGGCGGAGGCGAAGGTGATCCAGGTCGACGCCGACTTCCGCGTGCTCGGCCTGGTCAAGCCGGTGGCGGTGGCCATCCACGGCGACGCGCGCGCCGCCGCCGCGGCGCTCGCCGACGAGGTGCTGCGCATCCGCGGCGCCATACCGCGCAACGAATCGCGCCTCGCCGAAATCGCCGCGCGCAAGGCGGCCTGGGCCGCCGAGCTGGCGGCGCAGGCCGGCGCCAACGAGTCGGGCCGCGTCGATCCGCGCCGGGCGCTGACGGCGCTGGCCAGATCCCGGCCGGCGAACGCCATGGTCGCCACGGACATCGGCAACGTCTGCTCGCTGTCGAACAGCTACCTGCACTTCGACGAACCGAATTCCTTCTTCGCCGCGATGGCCTTCGGCAACTGCGGCTACGCCTTTCCGACGGCGATCGGCGCCAAGGTCGGCCGGCCCGACCGGCCGGCCATCGCCTACGTCGGCGACGGCGCCTGGGGCATGAGCCTGGCCGAGGTGATGACCTGCGTGCGCGAGGATATCCCGGTGGTCGCCGTGGTCTTCGACAACGGCCAGTGGGGCGCGGAGAAGCGCAACCAGATCGACTACTTCGGCAGCCGCTTCCTCGGCACCGGGCTGGCCAACCCGGATTTCGCCGCCGTCGCCCGCGCCATGGGCGCCGACGGCATCCTCGTCGAGCACGAGGACCAGGTCGGCGACGCGCTTTCCGCCGCCGTCGCCTCCGGGCGGCCGACGGTGATCGATCTGCGGCTGACGCAGGCGCTCGGCGAGCCGTTCCGGCGCGACGCCTTCCGCCCGCCGCGCCGCCTGCTCGACAAGTACAAGGCGCACGGCGCGGCATGAGCGAGGGCGACGTCGTCGCCGAACTGCTCGCCCGCGCGCGCCGGGCGCAGGCCGTCTTCGAGACCTGGACGCAGGCGGCGGTAGACGAAACGGTCGCCGCCGCCGCGTGGGCGATCATGGAGCCCGGCCGCAACCGCCGCCTCGCCGAGCTGGCGGTGCGCGACACCGGCTTCGGCTCGGTCGACGACAAGATGCGCAAGAACCAGCGCAAGACGCTCGGCCTCTTGCGCGACCTGCACGGCGTGAAGACGGTCGGCGTCGTCGCCGAGGACCCGGCGCGCGGCATCGTCGAGATCGCCCGGCCGGTCGGCGTCGTCGCCGCGGTGACGCCGTCCACCAACCCGGGCGCGACGCCGGCCAACAAGCTGATCAACGCGCTCAAGGCGCGCAACGCCATCGTGCTGGCGCCGTCGCCGAAGGGCGCGTCCACCTGCGCGCTGCTGCTCGAATTCGTGCGCGCGGCGCTGACGCGCGTCGGCGCGCCGGCGGACCTCGTCCAGCAGTTGCCGGCGTCCGGCTCGAAGGCGCTGCTCGCCGAGCTGATGGCGCGGGCCGACCTGGTCGTCGCCACCGGCTCGCGCGCCAACGTGGAGGCCGCCCAGAAGAGCGGCACGCCGGCGCTCGGCGTCGGCGCCGGCAACGCGGCGGCGATCGTCCTGCCCGCCGCTGCCACCGACGAGACGGCGGCGCGCATCGCCGCGTCGAAGACCTTCGACCACGCGACAAGTTGCTCGTCGGAGAACAGCCTGGTCGTCGTCGGCGATGCCTGGCCGGCGCTGCTCGCCGCGCTGCGGCGCGAAGGCGGCGTGCCGGCGACGCCGGCCGAGAAGGCGCAACTGGCGGCGCGCCTGTTCGCCGACGGCCGCCCGGCGCCGGACTGCGTCGCGCGCCAGGCCGCCGAGATCGCCGCCCGCGCCGGCCTGCCGGCCGAACGCTACGCCGGCGCGCGCTTCATCCTCGTCGAGGAGCACGGCGTCGGCGCCGACTTCCCGTTCTCCGGCGAGAAGCTGTCGCCGGTGCTGGCGGTCTACCGGGTGGCCGACTTCGACGCGGCCGTCGATCTCGTGCGCCGCCTCTACGAACACCAGGGCCAGGGCCATTCGGTCGGCGCGCACGGCGCGACCGAGGATGAGTTGCTGCGCCTGGGCGAACGCCTGCCGGTGGCACGCGTGATCGCCGACCAGGCGCACTGCTTCGCCGTCGGCGGCGCCTTCGATAACGGCCTGCCGTTCTCGCTGTCCATGGGCTGCGGCACCTGGGGGCGCAACGCCTTTTCCGACAACCTCAACGTCCGCCACTTCCTCAACGTCACGCGCATCGTCCGCCGCATCCCCGAGCGGGTTCCCGACGAGGCCGAATTCCTCGGCGACTACTGGGCGAAGTACGGGCGATGAGCGCGGCCGCGAACACGGTGCGCGCGCTGCTCGAACGCGCCGCCGCAGCCGACCCCGACGGCGACTTCGCCGTCGCGCCGGAAACCGGGCGCCGCCTGTCCTTCGCCGAGCTGCACCGCGCCTCGCGCGCGCTCGCCGCCTTCTTCGACGCGCACGGCATCGCGCCGGGGCGACACGTCGCTCTGCTGCTGCCGAACGGCCTGCAGGCCGTGCGCCTGTTCGTCGGCACGATGGCCGCCGGACGCGTCGTCGTGCCCCTGAGCCTGCTCGCGCAGCCGGCGCAACTGCGCTACGTGATCGAGCATTCGGACGCGGTCGCGGCATTCGTCGCGCCGGCATACGCGGCGCGCCTCGACGCCGCGCTCGCCGGGCTGGCACGGCCGGTCGCCGCCTTCGTCGTCGATCCCGACGCGGCTGACATGCCAGGGGAGCCGGACGCGCCCGCGTGGCCGTCGCTGCCGCCCACGCCGGACGATCCCGCGCTGCTGATGTACACCTCGGGCACCACCGGCCGGCCGAAGGGTGTGCTGCTCACGCACGGCAACGTCGCGGCCGGCGCCCGTTCCGTCGGCGAAGCGCACGAACTCGGCGCCGCCGACCGCGTGCTCGCCGTGCTGCCGCTCTATCACATCAACGCGCAGATCGTCACCGTGCTGGCGCCGCTCGCGCACGGCGGCAGCCTGATCATGCCGCGCCGCTTCAGCGTCGGCGACTTCTGGCAACTGGCCGAGGCGTTTCGCTGCACCTGGCTGAACGTCGTGCCGACGATCGTCGCCTACCTGCTCAACGACGCGGCTACCGCCCCGCGCCGTGGCGCCCTGCCGGCGCTGCGCTTCTGCCGCTCGGCCTCGGCGCCGCTGCCGCCCGAGCAGCACCGCGCCTTCGAGGCGCGCTTCGGCATCGGCATCGTCGAGACCCTGGGGCTGACCGAGACCGCGGCGCCGATCCTCGCCAACCCGGCGGACGTGGAACGGCGCCGGATCGGCAGCCCCGGCAAGGCGTCCGGCTGCGAGACGCGCATCGTCGATCCGGCGAACGGGCGCGCGGTCGAGGACGGCCGCGTCGGCGAGATCGTCGTCCGCGGCAACAACGTGATGCGCGGCTACTACAAGGCGCCCGAGGAAAGCGCGGCGGCGTTCACGGCCGACGGCTGGCTGCGCACCGGCGACCTCGGCTACCGCGACGCGGACGGCTTCCACTTCGTCACCGGCCGGCTCAAGGAACTGATCATCAAGGGCGGCGAGAACATCGCGCCGCGCGAGATCGACGAGGCCCTGCTGCAGCACCCGGCGGTGCTCGAAGCAGCGGCGGTCGGCGTGCCCGACGCGAACTACGGGCAGGAGATCCTCGCCGGCGTCGTCCTGCGCCCCGGCGCCGACTGCGACGAGGCGGCGCTGCGCGCCTTCTGCCGCGAGCGGCTCGGCGCCTTCAAGACGCCGCGCTACCTGCATTTCCTGCCGGAGCTGCCGAAGGGGCCGTCGGGCAAGGTGCAGCGCCTGCGGCTGCTCGACTGCCAATGAAAAAGGCGCGTCCCCGCCGGGGAAACGCGCCTTGCCGGCAGCGGCCGCTCCTGTTCAGCGGAGCAGCGCCGCGTCCTTGACCCGGATCGCCTTCGGGATCAGCTTCAGTTCGAAGAAGGTGTCGGCCAGCTTCTGCTGTTCGTCCAGCACCGCCGGCACGATGGGTTTGATCACGTTGCTGTAGCGCCGGATGCTCTGCTCGACGACGGCCGGGTCCAGCCCCTGCAGGGGCGCCAGCCGGGCCGCCGCGTCCCTGTAGTTGGCGACGATCCACTGCCCCTGCTTCTGCAGTTCGTCGAACAGGTCGCGGATGACCTCGCCGCGCTTCTCGGCGTACTGGCGCTCGGCGAGGAAGAAGGCGTAGTTGTTCACCACGCCCTTGCCGTCGGCGAGGATGCGCGCGCCGATCTGCTGCTCGGCCGCGGCCGTGTAGGGGTCCCAGATCACCCAGGCGTCGACGCTGCCGCGCTCGAAGGCGGCGCGCGCGTCGGCCGGCGGCAGGAAGGCGGGCTGGATGTCGGCGTACTTGAGGCCGTGCTTTTCGAGCAGCTTGACCAGCAGGTAGTGCACGTTCGAGCCCTTGTTCAGCGCCACCTTCTTGCCCTTCAGCTCGGCGACGCTCTTGATCGGCGAATTCTTCGGCACCAGCACCGCCTCGGCCGCCGGCGACGGCTCCTCGGTGCCGACGTAGACGAAGTTGGCGCCGGCCGCCTGGGCGAAGATCGGCGGCGCCTCGCCGACGTAGCCGAAGTCGATGGCGCCGACGTTGAGCCCTTCCAGCAGTTGCGGCCCGGCCGGGAACTCGACCCACTTCACGTCGACGCCCTGCGCGGCGAAGCGCTTCTCGACCGAGCCCTGCGCCTTGAGCAGCGTGAGCAGGCTGGCCGACTTCTGGAAGCCGATGCGCAGGACCTTCGGATCGTAGTCGGCGATGGCCGGGTTGCCGGCGAAGCCGAGGACGGCGGCGAGGGCGAGCGCCCGCTTGAGAAATGCTCGTTTCATCGTTGATGTTCCTGTGGTTGCGAAATGGGAATGCAGCGAAAACAGTGTCGGCGAAGCGGCCGGCCCGGCCTACGAAGTAAATCTTCGTTGCATATGCGGCGGCCCGGCATGTGCGCCGCGCGACGCCGGATATGCGCGGCGGATGACGGGCTCAGAGGACGCGGAAGCCGTGGGTGCCGTCGCGCGCCAGTTGCGCGACCAGCCCGAACTCCCAGTCGAGGTAGCCCTGCATGGCCTCGCGCGGATTGTCGGTGCCTTCGTAGGGGCGGCGGTAGCGGTCGACCGGCGGCGACGCCAGCCGCTCCGCGCCGTGCCCGACCGGCAGGCCGGCGGCGATCCACGCCTCGGTGCCGCCGGCCAGCCAGAAAAGCTCGCCGGGAAGCTGTGGCCGCAGCTCGGGCAGCGCGAAGCGCGCCAGCGCGCCCGCCTCGTCGCTGACCGCGACGTAGCGGCGCACCGGCGGAATCCGCGGCAGCGCCTCGGCGAGCTGCGAGCGCAGCACGAACCACGCGCCCGGCACGTGGCCGCGCCGGTAGACGGTGGAATGTGAGAAATCGAGGACCGCCGTGTCGCCGGCCGCGAGCCACTGCGCCAGCGTCGCCGGCGCCACCGGCGACGCCTCGGGAAAGGGCGGCAGGGAACGGGGCGGCGCGCCGCGCTCGGAGAATTCGGCGGCGTCGACGCCGTCGAGCACGTGCGTCTCCCAGCCCATCTGCGCCAGCCACGAAGCGGTCATTTCGGCGCGCACGCCGTCGCTGTCGGCGAGCACGATGCGGGCGCCGCGCACCGGCGCGAACGCCTCGGTCTCCTGCACGAGCTGGCCGCCGGCGGCCGGCGCGAAGCCGGGCAGGTGGCCGGCGGCGTATTCGCCGGGGTCGCGCACGTCGAAGAAATAGCTCGTCCGCCCGGCCTGCCGGCGCCATATCTCGACCGCCTCGCGGCCGGCGCGGCGGACGCCGGCGCGGTCGGCGAGCGCGCGCGCGGCAGCGGCGGCCGGTACGCGCACGGCCTCGGGCACGTCGCCGTGGCGGCGCGTCTGGCCGTGCTCCAGCGCCAGGCCGGCGAGGGTCCAGCCGATGGTGCCGTTACGCAGCGCGGCAACCGGGTTGGCGATGCCGGCGTTGATCAGCGACTGGGCGCCGATGATGCTGCGCGTGCGGCCGGCGCAGTTGACCACCACCCGCGTCGCCGGCGACGACGCCAGCGCCGGCACGCGCAGCGCCAGCTCGGCGCCGGGCACGCTGACGCTGCCGGGAATGTTCATGGTGCGGTATTCGTCGAAGCGGCGCGCGTCGACGATCAGGAGGTCGGCGCCTTCGCGGCGCAGCCGGTCGACTTCCTCGGCCGCCAGCGAGGGCGTGTGCTTCACCGATTCGACGAGTTCGCCGAAGGCCTTGCTCGGCGCGTTGACGTCGCGGAACAGCTCGCCGCCGTCGGCCCGCCAGCCGTCGACGCCGCCTTCGAGCACGGCCACGTCGCCGTAGCCGAGGGCGAGCAGGCGCTCCGCCGCCCGCTCGGCGAGCCCTTCGCCGGCGTCGAGGACGACGATGGGCGCGTCGCGCCGCGGCAGTTTTTCGTAGGCGTCGAGCTCGATCCGCGACAGCGGCAGGCTGGCGGCGAACAGCGGGTGCGCCTGCGCGTGCGCCGCCTCCTCGCGCACGTCGAGGAGGGCGATCTCGCGCCCGCCGAGCAGCGCATCGCGGACGTCGGCGTGGCGCCGGCGGCGAAACGGGCCCGGCATGCCGCTCAGCGCCCGCTCATCGGGCCGCCTCGCCTTCGCTGGCGAGGACGACCTCGTTCGACTTGAACAGCGCCAGCACCTCGGCGCCGAGTTCGAGCGGCTGCTCGTGCAGGCCGCGCGTGGAAACGACGGCGGTGACGATGCCGGCCGCGGTCTCGATGCGCACCTCGGACAGCGGGCAACCGACCGCGATGTCGACGATCCGCCCCGGCAGCCGGTTGCGCGTATTGATCGCATCGACGCTCATCAGCCGCTTCAGCACGCGCCGTTCGAGCGCGGCGAACGCCGGCTGGCCGTGCTCGCGCGGCCGCGGCAGCGCCACCGGCTCGTCGAGCGTGATGCGCCCTTCCTCGATGAGCAGGATGCGGTCGGCCAGCGCCACCGCCTCCGACACGTCGTGCGTCACCAGCACGGCGGTGAAGCCGTGCTGGCGCCAGATGTTCTCGATCAGCCGCTGCATCTCGATGCGCGTCAGCGCGTCGAGCGCGCCGAGCGGTTCGTCGAGCAGCAGCAAGCGCGGCCGGTGGATCAGCGCGCGCGCCAGCGCCACGCGCTGCCGCTGCCCGCCGGAGAGACGCGCCGGCCATTCGTCGGCGCGGTCGGCCAGGCCGACCTGGGCCAGCGCCCGCTCGGCGCGCTCGCGCACCTCGGCCCGGTCGCCGCGCAGCCCGAGCGCGACGTTCTGGATGACCGTGCGCCAGGGCAGCAGGCGGGCGTCCTGGAACATGATGCGCGCGTCGTCGCGGCTCGCCTGCGGCGGCGCGCCGTCGAGCGCGATGCCGCCGCCGCTGATCTCGTCGAGGCCGGCCAGGAGGCGCAGCAGCGTGCTCTTGCCGCAGCCGCTGCGGCCGACGATGGCGACGAATTCGCCGGCGCCGATGTCGAGGTCGAGGCCGTGCAGCACCTGGCGTTCGCCGAAGCGCTTGACCAGCCGGTCGATGGCGATGCCGAGCCCGGCGGCGGGCGGGCGGTCGGCTTCCAGGCGGGCGATTTCGCTGTCGCTGAGATTCATGTGGTTCCGTTTCGAGGTTCGTCGGCGCGGCGCCGTCACGCGGCGTAGGCCGAGTTCCACTGCAGCCAGTAGCGTTCCAGCGCCCGCGCCAGGATGTCGGCGAGCTTGCCGAGCAGCGCGTAGAGCAGGATGCCGAGCAGCACCACGTCGGTCTGCAGGAACTCGCGCGCGTTCATCGTCATGTAGCCGATGCCGGCCTGCGCCGAGATGGTCTCGGCGACGATCAGGATCACCCACATGAAGCCGAGCGCGTAGCGCACGCCGACCAGGATCGAGGCAAGCGCGCCGGGCAGGATCACCTCGCGGTAGAGCGACCAGCCGGAGAGGCCGTAGCTTTTGCCCATCTCGATCAGCGCCGGATCGACCGAGCGGATGCCGTGGAAGGTGTTGATGTAGACGGCGAAGAACACGCCGAACGAGATCAGGAAGAGCTTCGCCGTCTCGTCGATGCCGAACCACAGGATGACCAGCGGGATCAGCGCCAGCGGCGGGATGTTGCGGATCATCTGCAGGCTGGTGTCGAGCGCGATCTCGACCTTGCGGAACGAGCCGGTGAGCAGCCCGAGCGCGAGGCCCAGCCCGCCGCCGATGGCGAAGCCGCTGAGGGCGCGCCAGGCGCTGACCGAGACGTGCTCCCACAGTTCGCCGCTGGCCGCCAGCGTCACCGCCGCGCGGGCGACGGCGAGCGGCTCGGGCAGGATGCGGCTGGACAGCCAGCCGACGCTGGCCGAGAGCTGCCAGGCGGCGAGGACGGCGATCGGCACCAGCCACGGCGCCAGGGCGGAGAACAGTCGGCGCGGCAGGGTGCGTTCGCGGGCCATGGCGTTTCCGTATCGAGGTTCGGATGCGGCGGCTCAGGCCGCGGGTTTCCAGAGCGTCACTTCGGCGGTGCTGACCTTCTTCGGCAGCAGGCCCTCGCCGTGGAAGGCGTCGGCGATGCGCTGCTGCTCGACCAGCGACCTGGCGGGCACGGCGCCGACCTCGTAGGAACGGCGGCCGTTGGCCAGCTCGACGGTGTCCGCGTCCAGCCCCCAGACCGGCGCCAGCAGCGCGGCGGCCTCGCGGGGATTCTTCTTGACCCAGACACCGGCGCCGCGCAGTTCGTCGAAGACGGCGTTCAACACGTCCGGCCGTGCCTGCGCGAAGGGCGTCGAGGCCAGGTAGTAGCGCTGGTAGCTGGCGACGTCGTTGCTGCCGTCGGCGATCACGCGCACCTTCGACTGGCGCTGCACGCCGGCGAGGAACGGGTCCCACACCACCCAGGCGTCGACGGCGCCGCGCTCGAAGGCGGCGCGGCCGTCGGCCGGGCTCAGGTAGGCGGGCTCGATGTCCTTGAAGCGCAGGCCGGCCTGTTCGAGCAGCGCGATCAGCAGGTAGTGCGCGCCCGCCGCCTTGGCGAAGGCGACGCGCTTGCCCTTGAGGTCGGCGACCGAGCGGATCGGCGAATCCTCGCGCACGACCAGCGCCTGCGCCGACGGCGACGGCGCTTCCTGCGCCAGGTAGACGAGCCTGGCGCCGGCGGCCAGCGCGAACACCGGCACGGTGTCGGCGACGTCGGCGCTGAGATCGACGCTGCCGACGTTGAGCGCCTCCAGGAGCGGCAGGCCGCTGGTGAATTCGTGCCAGGAGATCCTGACGCCGAGGCCGGCGAGCCGCTTCTCCAGTTGGCCGTTGGCCTTGAGCACGGTGATCAGCGTGGACGACTTCTGATAGCCGACGCGAACGACCTGTTCCTGGGCCGCGCGCGCCCACGGGGCGGCGCTCAGGGCAAGGCCGGCGGCGAGGGCGGAAACGACGGTGCGGCGCGGGCGGTTGATCGCAGACATGGGTGTTCCTCCGGAATCGGTGAATGAGGCGAGGGTTCAGAGCTTGGCGATCGAGACTTCGGTGGCCTTGACCAGCGCGATCACCTCGACGCCCGGCTTCAGGTCGAGCTCCCTGACCGAACGGGTGGTGATGACGGAAGTGACGATGCCGAAGGGCGTCTCGACGTCGACCTCCGAGACGACGGGACCGTCGATGATTTCCTTCACCTTGCCGCGGAACTGGTTGCGCGCGTTGATCGACTGGATGCTCATGGCTGGCTTTCTCTGAATGTCTGAATGGGGGCGAGGCCCCTGGGTCGTCGGGAAGCGCCATTCTGCGAACCGCGCGCCGGCGCGTGAAATAAGAATTCCTGCGTTGCTTATGCGCGGCGGCGGACGGCTCGGTCGGGCCGACGGCCGGGGCGATCACATGAAAGGCGAACGTCCACCGCAGAGGCGCAGAGACGCAGAGGTAACGCAGAGAAATGCTTTTTCTCGGTTTTCCTCTGCGAATCTCTGCGTCTCTGCGCCTCTGCGGTAGGTGTTTACTGCCCCCATCGAGCACGGGAACGTTCACGGCGGCGCGGTGCTGGCCGCCGCCGGCGTTTGGCGCTAAAGTGCGCGGCCTCCGCTCCCCGTTCCCGACGCCATGACCGCCGATCGCCCCGCCACCCCTCGCCCGGCCGTCGTCGTCGGCGGCGGCCCGGCCGGCCTGATGGCCGCCGAGGTCCTCGCCGCCGCCGGCGCCACGGTCGACGTCTACGACGCGATGCCCTCGGTGGCGCGCAAGTTCCTGCTCGCCGGCAAGGGCGGCATGAACATCACGCACGCCGAGCCGGCCGCCGCCTTCCTCGCCCGCTACGGCGAGCGCCGCGAACACCTCCGCCCCTTCCTCGACGCCTTCGGTGCCGACGCGCTGCGCGACTGGATTCACGCGCTCGGCGTCGACACCTTCGTCGGCAGCTCGGGCCGCGTCTTTCCCGTCGGCATGAAGGCGGCACCGCTGCTGCGCGCCTGGCTGCACCGGCTGCGCGCGGCCGGCGTGCGCTTCCATCCCCGGCACCGCTGGCTCGGCTGGAACGCCGACGGCGAGCTGCGCTTCGCCGGCCCCGGCGGCGAGACGGCCGTCGCCGCGGCAGCGACCGTGCTCGCGCTCGGCGGCGGCAGTTGGGCGAAGCTCGGCTCGGACGGCGCCTGGGTGCCGCTGCTCTCGGCGCGCGGCGTCGACGTGGCGCCGCTCGCGCCGGCCAACTGCGGCTTCGACGTGGCCGGCTGGAGCGCGCATTTCGCCGAACGCTTCGCCGGCCAGCCGGTGAAATCGGTCGCCGCGCTGCTGCCGGACGGCGGCCGGCGCGTCGGCGAGTTCGTAATCACCGCCGGCGGCGTCGAGGGCGGGCTGATCTACGCGCTGTCGGCGTCGCTGCGCGAGGCCATCGCGCGCGGCGGCCGGGCGACGCTGACCCTCGACCTGATGCCGGACTGGAGCGAGGAACGGCTGCGCGCCGGCATCGGCGGCGGGCGCGGCGCGCGCTCGCTGGCCAGCCACCTGCAGAGCCGGATCGGGCTGAAGGGCGTCAAGGCCGGGCTGCTGCGGGAAGTGCTCGACAAGGCGGCGTTCGCCGAGCCGGCGACGCTGGCGGCGACGATCAAGCGGCTGCCGCTCGTCCTCGTCGCGCCGCGGCCGCTCGACGAGGCGATCAGCAGCGCCGGCGGCGTGCGCTTCGCGGCCGTGGACGAACGGCTGATGCTGCGCGCCGCGCCCGGCGTCTTCTGCGCCGGCGAGATGCTCGACTGGGAGGCGCCGACCGGCGGCTACCTGCTCACCGCCAGCTTCGCCACCGGCCGCGCCGCCGGCCTCGGCGCCGCCGACTGGCTGGCGCGCGGGCGGCCCGCGGCAGGTGCCGCCTGACGTCGACGCGGCAGATCAGTCGATGCAGGCGCGGTTGCGGCCGTCCCGCTTCGCCGCGTAGAGGCGCGCGTCGGCGCTGCGGAAGAGCGGCGCCAGTTCGCCGCCGCCGGCCTCGATGCGGGCGCCGCCGACGGAGACGGTGACGACGCCCCAGTCGGCGTTGTCCGGATGCTCGATGCCGAGCCGGCGCACGGCATCGACGATGGCCGCGGCGACGGATGCGTAGGCCGGCGCCGAAGCCTCCGGCAGGACCACGCAGAACTCCTCGCCGCCGTAGCGGGCGGCGAAGGCGGCGGCGGTCACGCCCTCGGCGTTGGCCGTCTCGACCGTACTGGCGATGGCGGCGGCGACGGCGCGCAGGCAGTCGTCGCCGCGCTGGTGGCCGTGGCGGTCGTTGTATTTCTTGAAGTGGTCCACGTCGAGCATGAGCAGCGCGAACGGCGCCCCGCGGCGCTGCGCCTCGGCCCAGTGCAGGCCGACCATGAGGTCCATGTGGCGGCGGTTGGCGAGCCCGGTCAGGCCGTCGCGGTTGGCCTGCTCCTCCAGCTTGCGGTTGGCCGCGGCGAGACGCTGGCGGACGTCGGCGATGCGCGCCATGGCCTTCATCTTGGCCTGCAGCACGACCTCCGGCACCGACTTCGACATGAAGTCGTCGCCGCCCGCCTCGATCGCCGTCACCAGATTCTCCGGCGTGTCCGAGGCGGTCAGGAAGATGATCGGCGTCCACGCCCAGGACTGCGTCGCCTCGTGCGCGCGGATCAGGTTGGTGGCCTCGAAGCCGTTCATCACCGGCATCTCGATGTCCATCAGCACGAGGTCGGGCGGGCTCTCGCGGAAGCGGTCGACGGCGACGCGGCCGTTCTCGGCGACGCTCGTCTCGTGGCCGAGGGCGGGCAGGCGCGCGGCCATCACGGCGGCGATGGCGCGGGTGTCTTCTGCGATCAGGATTTTCACGCTGCGGGCATGGCGACGGTCTGTCCGAAGCGCATGAAGATACCGCGAAACGGCGCCGGCGGCTCAGGCCAGGCGGCGCATGACGCCTTCGATGTAGGCCGGGCGCAGCGGCTTGAGGATGTAGCCGCGGGCGCCGAGCCGGGCCGCGCGCGCGACGAAGTCGCGGTCGGCGCAGCCAGTGACCATCACCACCGCCGTCTCCGGGCTGATCTCGCGGATCAGCGGCAGCGCCTCAAGGCCGCCGAGCACCGGCATGTTCACGTCGAGGCAGAGGATCGCCGGCCGCAGCGCGCGCACCGCCTGCACGGCCTCGGCACCGTTGCCGACGGCCTTGACGACGCGCAGCCCGCAGTCGTCGAGCAGGCCCCTGAGGACCAGACGGACGGAGGCGCTGTCGTCGGCGACGACCACCGTCCGCCGGCCGTCGACGACGGCGCCGGCGACCGGCGGCGCGGCCTCGTCGGCGGCCGGCGCCTCTTCTTCGTCGGCGCGGGCGGCGGCCGTCCGCGCCTCGACCACGGCGTGCAGCTCATCGAGGATCTGCGCCTGGCTGAACGGCTTGCGGACGAAGCCGGAGGCGCCGGCGTCGGCCGCCCGCTGCTCGATGTCGGCCTCTTCCGAGCCGGTCATGAAGACGACGTCGATCGCCGGCGACAGCGCGTGGACGGCGGCGAGCAGTTCCAGGCCGTCGCGGCCGGGCAGGTGGTAGTCGAGGCAGACGATGTCGGGGTGCAGGCGGCGGACCGCTTCCTCCAGCCCGTCGCCGTCGGCGAGGGCGGCGACGACCTCGTGCCCGGCGCTGACGCAGAGGGCGGTGAGCACCTTGCAGATGCCGTCGTTGTCGTCGACGATCAGGATTCTCACGCGGTGGATCTTCGGGAAAGTCTTGTCGGGGCGCACATGATACCGCGCCGGGGCCGCCCGCCGGCGATCGCGGCGGGCGCGGACGGGCCGATACACAAAAAAGACAACAATTCCGGCCGAAAATCGCGCGACGGTGTCAACTTGGTAGCATTTTCCCGCCGCACCGCGCTCCGCGCCGGTTCTGGATTTATACTCGCCCGCACAAAAAGAACGGCGGCCTGCCCGCCGGAAAACAATGACAACGTCGAACTCCGACAGAGCAGAGTCGACAACGGGAGGGGGAGTCACACATGTCGCAACGTCGCACCTCGGTGGCGAGAAAGCTCATTCTCGTCCTCGCATCGAGCATCACCGTCGTTCTCGCCGCGGCCGCGTTCGGCCTGTCTGGCTTCCTCACCGACAAGCTCGAACAAAAGGCGCTGGAAAGCCTGCAGAGCACCAACCGCATGGTGATCGACATGATCGACACCTACAACCGCCTGCTGGAACAGACGGTGCAGCGGCTGAGCCCGATCTTCGCCGCCAGCTACCCGCGACCCTTCAGCCTCGATGCCGACGGCACGCTGCGCCACGGCGGCGAGCCGATCACCCTCGCCGACACCGCCACCCCGGACCGCTTCACGGCGCTCACCCACGTCGCGGCGACGGTGCTGACGCGCAAGGGCGACGACTTCGAGCGCACCTCGACCTCGGTCCGGGACGAGAAGGGCAACCGCGCCTCGGGCACCCTGCTCGGCCCCGACCATCCGGCGGTAGCGAAGCTGCTCAAGGGCGAGTCCTACACCGGCAAGGCGAAGATGCTCGGCCGCGACTTCATGACGCACTACCAGCCGATCAAGGACGCCGGCGGCACGGTGATCGGCACCTTCTTCGTCGGCCTCGACTTCACCGAGGGCCTCGCCGCGCTGAAGCAGAAGGTGCTGGCGGTGAAGATCGGCACCACCGGCTATCCCTACGCGCTCGACGCCGGCCGCGACAAGGCCGTGCTCACCATCCACCCGGCCAGCGAAGGCAAGTCGCTGCTCGGCACCAAGGACACCAACGGCAAGGATTTCATCGCCGAGATGCTGGAGAAGAAGAACGGCGTCACCACCTACTGGTGGCAGAACCCCGGCGAAGCGGCGCCGCGCGAGAAGGTCGTGGCCTACGACCATTACCCGGAATGGAACTGGCTGATCGCCTCCGGCAGCTATCTCGACGAATTCAACTCGGAAGGCAAGGAGACCGGGCGCGGCATGATGCTCGTCACGCTGCTGCTGATCCCGATCGTCGTCGGCCTCGTCTGGTGGAGCACGCGGCGCTGGATCGCGCGGCCGCTGGAGGCGGCGGTCGAGGTCGCGGCGCACGTCGCCGGGGGCGACTTCACGCACCGCATCGAGGCGCGCGGCGAAGACGAGATCGGCCGCCTGATGCGCTCGCTCGCCAGCATGCAGCAGCACCTCGCCACCACCATCCGCGGCGTGCGCGACACGGCCGTCGGCGTCGCCGCCGACGCCGACCAGCTCAACACCGCCGCCTCGACCGTGGCCGCCGGCTCGCAGGAGCAGGCCGACGCGGCGAGCAGCATGGCCGCCTCGGTCGAAGAGATGAGCGCCAGCATCGACATGATCTCGCAGCACGCCGGCGACGCGCAGACCATCTCGGCCGAGTCGGAGCGGGTGTCGGAAGAAAGCTCGGGCACCATCCAGGAGGCGGTGGCGGCGATGAACCGCATCGCCGAGACGGTGAAGGACGCCTCGCGCACGGTGGAGACGCTCGGCCAGGAGATCGAGGAGATCTCCGCCATCGCCGGCGTCATCAAGGAGATCGCCGACCAGACCAACCTGCTGGCGCTCAACGCCGCCATCGAGGCGGCGCGCGCCGGCGAGCAGGGCCGCGGCTTCGCCGTCGTCGCCGACGAGGTGCGGAAGCTCGCCGAGCGGACGACCAAGTCCACGCACGAGATCGGCGAGATGATCACGCGCATCCAGCACGGCACGCGCGAGGCCGTCGGCAACATGAACCGCGGCGTCGGCGAGGTGAGCAGCGGCGTCGAGCTGGCGGCCATGGCCGACGAGGCGATCCACCGCATCCACGACGGCGCGCGGCAGGTGTCGCAGGCGGTGAGCAGCATCTCGGACGCCATCCGCGAGCAGAGCATCGCCAGCACGACGGTGGCCAAGGGGCTGGAAACCATCGCCCGCATGACCGAGCAGAACAACGCCGAGGCGCAGAACACCGCGACCGCCGCCGAGGAGCTGCAGGCACTGGCCCGGACGTTGCACAATAGCGTCGAGCGCTTCAAGGTCTGACCCACCGGCGGATCGGCGCCCAGCGAAAGGCGGGCATGTTCGGCTTCGGCGACAGCGAAAAAAAGATCAGGGCGCAGATCGACGATCTGCGCCCTGGGCATTTCATCGAACTGGAGGGCGGCTGGTTCGCGCACAACTTCATCCGCTCGAAGTTCCTGATCGACTCGCCGCGGGTGATCGACGAACTGCGCGCCGCCGGCATCCACAGCGTGCTGGTCGTCCCCGAGAAGAGCAGCATCCCCTTCCCGGCGCCGCCGGACGCCGCGCCGCAGCCGGTGCCGGCGGCGGCAGCGGCAGCGGACGCGCCGCCACCGGCGGCGAGACCCGTCGCGGCCAACGGCGAGGCGGCGATCCCGGCGGACGCGCCGGTGACGCTGCGCGAGGCGGTGCGCCGCGGCGGCGAGATGCGCCGCCGCCAGGAGGCCGCCGAGCAGGCGCACGCACAGGCGCTGCAGGAGACGCAGTTCGTCATGAAGAACCTGCTCGCGCCCGGCGGCGGCATCGCCGAGCGCACCCGCGCGCTCGTAGACGGCGCGGTGTCCACGGTGATGGCCGACGACGCGACGCTGCACCTGCTCTCCAGCCGGCACGGGGAGATGTCGCAGCGCTTCCACGCGCTGCAGGTGATGACGCTCGGCCTGCTCATCGGCCGCCGCCTCGGGCTGTCGACGGAAGAGTTGAACGACCTGGCGACGGCCGCCCTCTTCCACGACGTCGGCATCGGCCGGCTGCAGGACTCGGTGCGCATGGCCGGCGGCGGCGGCAGCCGCATCGAGCAGGACGCCTACCAGGCGCACGTGCTCTACAGCGTCGAGATGATCAAGGGCAACGCGGCCGTGTCGAAGGCGGCGCAGGCCGCCATCCTCACCCACCACGAAGCCTTCAACGGCAGCGGCTACCCGAAGAAGCTCGCCGGCGAGGACATCCCGCTGCTCGGCCGCATCCTCGCCGTCGCCGACCGCTACGACTACCTCGTGAACCCGGCCGCCAGCCCGCTCGGCATGACGCCGGCGGAAGCCCTCTCGCGCCTCTTCCAGGCCGAGGGCGCGCGCTTCGACAAGCGCGTGCTGCACGCCTTCGCCAAGTCGGTCGGCATCTATCCGCCGGGCTCCATCGTGCAGCTCTCCGACGACCGCTACGGCATCGTCATCGGCGTGAACACCGACATGCTGATGTGCCCGGCGGTGCTCGTCTACGAGCCGACGGTGCCGAAGAGCCAGGCGCCGGTGGTCGACCTGCTGGAAACGGCCGACCTCAACATCAAAAAGTGCATCGCCGCCGCGCTGGTGCCGAAGGACGTTCTCGACTACCTCAACCCGCGCGGCCGCGTCGCCTATTTTTACTCGCGCGGCACGAGCTGAGGTTCGCCGCCGCCGGCTCGGTGAGCCGCCGAAGCTGTGATAGCATCGGCCGGCGTTGGTGCTCGCGGCGACCTTCTGTCGGCGCGGTTAAACGGGAAGCCGGAAGATCCCGCCGTCGGGCGGATCCAACCGGCGCTGCCCCCGCAACGGTAAGTGGACGGACGCTCGCGTCCTGCCTTCATCTCTCGCGCCACTGACGACGCCTGCGTCGTCGGGAAGGCTGGTGAAGGCCGCCTCCACCAGCCCGGATACCGGCCAACGAGGTGGTTCGGCATCATGCCGGACGGTAAGGCTCGCATGCCGACGGGGAGGTCGGCGAGAGCGCATTTTCCAGGCTTATCCCATGAAATCCTTTCTCCATACCGTCGCGGCGATCGGCCGTCGGCACGCCTGCATCCTCGCCGGTGGCATCCTGTGCTTTTCCACGGCGTCCTGGGCGCACGGCAACCACACCCACGGCCACGGCACCGCCAGGCTGGTCGTCGACGGCCCGACGCTGGCCGTGACGCTGGACGTGCCGCTCGAAAGCTATCTCGGCTACGACTACCCGCCCGGCGACGACGCGCAGCAGAAGACCTGGGCCGATTTCCGGGCGCGCCTCGCCGACCCCCTGCGCTTCGTCGAACCGGCCGCCGACGCGCAGTGCGCGGTGCGCGACGCCAAGACCTCGCCGAACCTCGACGCGGCGGACGCGCAGGCCGACATCGACAACCTGGTCCTGGAAATACGGTTTACGTGCGCCCGCCCCGAGGCGCTGAAATCGGTCGGCTTCACGGCCTTCCGCGAACACCCCGGCCTCAAGCAACTGCGCGTGCAGGTGAAGAACGGCGCGACGCGCAAGACGCTGACCGTGCGGCCGCGCTTCCCGGCCGTGATGTTCTGAGGCGGGCCTGATGCGCCTGACAAGCGCAGCCAACACCCACCGCAGAGGCGCAAAGGCGCAAAGGTTCGCAAAGGAAAACCAGGGCAAGGAATTTCTTTGCGCTTCCTTTGCGCCTTTGCGTCTTTGCGGTGGATTTTTCCGTCTTCTCCTGCTCGCCGCGCTCTGCATCGGCTCGGCGCAGGCGCGGCAACTGCTGTGGGTGAGCACCGACATCACGCCGGCGGTGCGCAGCGCGCTGGTCGAGCGTCTGGCCGTCGAGGGCGGCTGGCGTTTCCGCGCGATCGACCACCCGCTGGCCCTGCCCGCGGCCGGGCGGAGCGAAGCCCGCGACGCGCTCGCCCGGGCGGTTGCCGCGGCCGACGCGGTATGGGTCGATGCGCCGCACGCCGCGGCGCGGGCCCTGCTCGCCGATCTGCTCGGCGCCGGCGCAACGCGCCGCACCTCGTCTGGATCGAGCCGGAAGGGGCGGCCGACCGCCTCGTCGACTACCTGCGCCACGGCGGCGAAGCCAACGTCCGCAGCGCGCTGACGCTGGCCGCGCGCCGCCTCGCCGGACAGACCGGCGACGCGGCGCTGGCCGGGCTGCCGCCGCCGCGCGCCTGGCCGCAACGGGGCCTCTACCATCCGGCCGCCCCCGATTTCTTCGCCGACGCCGACGCGCTGCGGCGCTGGCTGGACGGCCGCGCGGAAGATGGCGCGGAAGATGGCTCAAACCCGGCGGTAGCCGTACTCGTCCATCGCCATCACTTCATCAACGGCGACACCGCCTGGCTCGACGAGTGGCTGCGCCGCTTCGCCGCGCGCGGCCTGTTCGCCTATGCCGCGTTCGGCCAGCAGCTCGACGCGCCAGGGCTGCGCGACCTGCTGACGACCGCCGCGGCCCGCCGCGACGACGGCCCGGAATCGCTGCATCCGCAAATCCTGGTGCTGCACCAGCTCGCCTCGAAGGGCGCAGAGCTGCAGGCGCTGTTCGCCCGCTGGCGCGTGCCCGTGCTCTCGGCGCTGCCCTACCGGCACGGCGACGCGGCGGCCTGGCAGGCCGACCCGACCGGGCTGCGCCTCGCGGACACGCCCTTCTACCTGTTCCAGCCGGAGGCGGCCGGCGCCATCGACCCGCTGATCGTCGCCGCCCATCCGGGCGGGCGGCGGCCGGCCGAACTGATCGCCCGCCAGGCCGACGCCGTCGCCGCCAAGGCGGCGCGCCTGATCGCCCTCGCCCGCGCGCCGAACGCCGAGAAGCGCGTGGTGACGATGGTCTACAACTACCCGGCCGGCGGCAGCAATTTCGGCGCCTCCTTTCTGAACGTGCCGCGCAGCCTGGAAAACGTCGGCGCCGCGCTGGCCGGGGCCGGCTACGACACGCAGCCCCTCGCCGAAGCCGAATGGATCGCGCGGCTGCAGCCGCTACTGCGCGCCTACTACGCCGAGGCCGACCTCTACCGCCTGCTCGTCGACGGCGACGCCGCCGCGCTGCCGCTGCGCGCCTATCGGGCGTGGTGGGACGATCTGCCGGAAGCCGTGCGCCGGCGCATCGCCGCGCACTGGGGGCCGCCCGAGCAGAGCCGCTACGTGGTCGAGTGGCAGGGCGAGCCGGTCTTCGTGATCCCGCGGCTGCGACTGGGCAAGCTCTCGGTGCTGCCGCAGCCGCCGCGCGAGGAAACCCTGCACCGCGGCCGGAACCCCTTCTCCCACAAGTCGGACGTGCCCCTGTCGCATCACTATCTGGCGGTCTACCTGTGGGCGCGGCAGGCCGACGCCCTGATCCACTTCGGCACGCACGGCACGCAGGAATGGGCGGCCGGCAAGGCGCGCGGCCTCGACGTGCTGGACGACGCGCTGCTGCCGCTCGGCGACGTGCCGGTGATCTACCCCTACATCGTCGACAACCTCGGCGAGGCGCTGACCGCCAAGCGGCGCGGGCGGGCGCTGCTGCTCAGCCACCGCACGCCGGTGCTGGCGACCGCCGGACTGTCGCCGGGCATGGGGCAACTGCACGAACTGATGCACGAATGGGCCATCGCCGACGACGGGCCGACCAAGGCGGCGGTCGGCGAACGCCTGATCGCGCTGATCGTCGACAACCGCCTGCACCACGACCTGAAGTGGCCGATCGAGCGCGTGCGCGGCGAACTCGACGCCTTCCTGGAGGCCCTGCATCCCTGGCTCGACCAGCTCGCCCACGGCAGCCAGCCGCGCGGACTGGCGGCGTTCGGCGCGGCGCCGGCGCCGGAGCTGCGCCGCCAACTGATCCTGCAGTCCCTGCGCACGCCGCTGCTCGACGCGCTGGGCGAGGACGTCGACGAAACCTTCCTGATGGACTACCGGCAGATCGAGGATTCGCGGCCCATGCGCTGGCTGCGCGTGGCGCTCGCCGACGCCGGGGCGGCGAGCCGGCTCGACCTGCGTCCGGCGCAGAGCGACAGCGCCGTGCCCAACCGCGCGGCGGTGCACCGCATCGACGTCGACGCGCTGCGCGCGCTGGCCGAGCGCGCGCAGGCGCTGGACCGCCTGTTCGCCGAGGAAAGAGAGATGCCGGCGCTGCTCGCCGCGCTCGACGGGCACTTCATCCCGGCGGCCTACGGCGGCGACCCGATCCGCAACCCCGACAGCCTGCCGACCGGCCGCAACCTGATCGGGCTGGACCCCGCCCGCCTGCCGACCCAGCAGGCCTACACGGTGGCGCAGCTGATGTTCGACCAGTGGCTGGCCGAGTGGCGCAGCCGGCACGGCGACCGCCCGCCCGAGCGCCTGGCGCTGTCGTTGTGGGCGGGCGAGACGCTGCGCCACCAGGGGGTGATGGAAGCCCAGGCGCTGGTCGCCCTCGGCGTGCGGCCGGTCTGGGACGAGGCCGGCCGGCCGCGCGGCGTGGCGGTGATTCCGGCCGCCGAGCTAGGGCGGCCGCGGGTCGACGTGCTGCTCAGCGTGACCGGCTCCTACCGCGACCAGTTCCCGGCGGCGATGGCGCTGGTCGACGCCGCCGTCGCCGCCGTCAGCGCGGCCGAGCCGGACGGCGCCGTCGCCGGCCACAGCCGGGCGCTCGCCGACGACATGCGGCGGCGCGGCGCGACCGCGGCGCTCGCCGAGCAATTGGGCCGCGCCCGCGTTTTTGGCAACGCCCCCGGCGACTACGGCACCGGCATCGCCGACGCCGTGCTCGACGACCGCCTGCGCGCGCGCGACGACCGCCTCGGCCGGATGTTCCTGCAGCGCATGAGCCAACCCTACGTCGACGGCGCGGCGGTTGACGGCATTCCTCCCGGCCTCGCCGCAGAGGCGCTCGGCGCCCGGCTGCGGGGCACCGACGCGGCGCTGCTGTCCCGCAGCTCGCACCTGTACGGCATGGTCACCTCGGACGACCCCTTCCAGTACCTCGGCGGGCTGGCCGCCGCCGCCCGCAGCGCCGGGCGGACGGCGCCGCTCGAACTCCACGTCAGCCAGTTGCAGAACGCCGACGAGCCGCACGCACAGACGGCGCAGCAGAGCATCGCCTTGGAGATGCAGGCGCGCTACCTGCACCCCGGCTGGGTCGAGGCGCTGCAGAAGGAAGGCTACGCCGGCACCCTGCAGGTGCTGAAGGCCACGCAGTTCGCCTGGGGCTGGCAGAGCCTGGTGAAGGACGCCGTGCGCGCCGACCACTGGCAGGGCTTCCACGACGTTTTCGTCAAGGACCGCCACAGGCTCGGCGTGCCCGACTGGCTGCGCAGCCATCCGCAGGCCTACGCGCAGACGCTGGAACGCCTGATCCAGGCCGCCCGCCACGGGCACTGGTCGCCGGACGCCGCGACCCGGCGGGAGCTGGCGGCGCTGTACCGCGAACTGACCGCAGCAGCACCGCTGGCGCAGCCCTCGCGCGCAGTCGAGGCCTGGGTCGAGCGCCAGTCGTCGAAGGCGACCGGCAAGGGCATGAACCGCCCGCCGGACGGAGAGACCCCGACGCCGCCTGCCGACGATCCCGCCCCCGCACCGACGGTCGAGTCCGGCGAAACCCACGTGCCGGTACGCGGCCTAGTGCTGGCGCCGCAGCCCGATGCGCCGCGCTCGCCGCCTGGCTGGATGCAACTGCTGTGGCTCCTGCCGCTGCTCGGCGGCGCGGCCTGGCAGGCTTTCTCCCGCGCGCGCCGATAGCGCGCGGGACGCAGCGGCCTAGCTGGCCGCCTCGGCGCCTCCTGTCTTCACTCGCGCCGTGTGCTGAAAAACGGGCTGTTCGGCGCTTGCAGCAGGCTTGGCACCCTGCCGGACAGGCTTTTCCCAAGCGTCGTGTGGATCGGGCGGATGCCCGGCGCCTCGCCTCCGAACCAACGAAAAGAATCGCAGGCAAGCGGCAAAATCTGCCGCAATCGGCCAGAAAGCAGGCGCAACACGCAAAGCCAAGCCGGAAAAATCAAAAACAATACGAATCAAATAGCTAGACGATCAATACCCCGCCGTCACCCCATCTGGCACAAACCATGCTATCAACATACGCAACCTTCCAGAAACCACACCGAAAGGAAATGGATCATGACTATTGGAAGCGTATCGGCCAGTACCGTGAGCACGCTGCTTGGGGCAAGGAACTCGCAAGCAGTCAGGCAGGCATACGACACGGCCGCGACTTCGACGCCTGCAACGAGCGGGGACAAGGTGAGCATTTCCGAGGCCGGGCGGTCGGCATCGCGCGCCGAGCGGGAAATAGGGCCGGACAACGTCGAGTTCTACCAGATTGCGCCCTGGATGGCAGATTACGGATTCATCGTCAGCACCAAACTGGGCGGGAAATACATTGATGATCCCACCTACGGGATAGACCGATCGGTTCGGGCGGAATACTCACAACGCATTGAGGACATCACCCGGCAACTCATGCAGGATCACGGCATCAAAGACACGCAGACGCACTACGAGAAACTGATTCTCGACAAGGAATTCAGCGAAATGGTCAGACAGGACATGCTGGATCGCGTCAAGAACGACGCCCGACTCGTCGAACTGCTGCCCAAGGTAGGCAAATCCTTTTTGCTTGACTGACCCCTGCCCATCGGAAGCACGGTCGCAAACTCCCCGTCAGGCTGCCTCGCCGGAGTATCGACCGATCCACTCCCTGCCGACAACTCCAATCGCTTAGCCGGCAGCCCCGGCGCCGCCCGTCTTCACCCGCACCATGCGCTGGAAGAACAGGCTGTTGGGCACCTGCAGCAGGCTCGGCTCCTTGTCGGGAAAGGTTTCCCTGAGCGTCGTGTGGATCAGGTGGATGTCCAGCACTTCGCCGCTGAACCCGGCCTTGTCGCCGCTCTCCAGGATTTCGATGTGGTCGTGCAGGCGGAAGGGACGGGTGGTGTAGATCAGCACCGAGCAGAAGATGTTCGACAGCACGCTCCAGGCGGCGAAGAAGGCGACGGCAGCGACGGTGGCGAAACCGGTGATCGCCGTCCACAGTACCGTGCTGGAAACGCCGAAGCGGTCGAGGACGAACAGCAGCACGCCGCCGAAGATCAGGAAGGTGCTGAAGCGCCGGCCGCCGACGATGAGTTCGAGCGGCAGGCTGTGGCGCTGGACGACGCGGGAAATCAGCCGGAGCACCAGCGCCCGCACGAGGATGGCGATCAGCACGACCAGCGCGATCTGCAGGCCGCCGGTGATGAGTTCGAGCCACGGTTGGGCCCAGTCGGGGAGGTAGTCTTTCATGGGAAGAAGAGCCATGGGGTAGTAAGAGACGCGCATCGCGCAAGCCGCGCAATGGCCGGATCATACTGCCATTGGACGATGCCTGCCGGTCGGCCGGGGGAACTCCGGGAACCCCGGGTTCCGGCCCGCGGCGCGGCTCACCCGGCGGCGAAGCCGACGGTGAACCGGGAGAAGCGCATGGTTTTCTCGAAGCAGCGGCTAAGCCAAGCGACGCCTGAGCGTAACTTCGGTCACGGGCCGTTCATCGTGGCTCCAGAAGCGATCGGAAACGCGTTCCTCGATGACACGAAAGCCAAGGCGGCAGAAGATTTCGACATTCCCGGTTTCCTTGATCGTTGCGAGTTCCAGGGCAGGGCACCCGGCTCCGGCGGCGAGCGAGGCGCCGTATGCAAGCAAGTCGGCAGCCACGCCGCAGCGCCGATGCGTCGGCGCCACGGCGATGCCCTGCACGTAAACCGCAGAAGCGTGACGAATACACTCGGCAACGCCAACGATGGCCTCGGCGTCATCCACCGCGACGATTCGCGATGAGTCCGATCGATTCCGGAGAATGGGCTCTGCGCTCGGCTTCGGGGAATAGACCCTCCGGAGTTCGCGCGTGCAAGCAGCCGTGATGAGATCGACTGCCTCGGTATCGCTGGCGGCAAACGCGCGGACAAGGGTCATCGGAGATGGCCCAACGGAACTGACCGGCCTGCGCGACTTTTCGCCCAGGTCCGCTCGACGGCAAGGTCATGCCTCATCTTGTAATTCCGTTTCTTAGCTTCGCCGTCGGATCTCCATTGCGCTGGCACCCTGGCTGATTTCGAAGCCGCATTTCGCAAAGAAATCTGCCTTGTCGTTATTGGATATCAGAATCATGTGACGACACTGCCGGTAGTTTTCCATGATCCTTTCCATCAGGGTTTTTCCGATTCCTCTTCCCTGGTACTCACCATGGATAAGGACATAGTGAAGGTAGACGATGTGCACGCCGTCGGAAAGCGCGTTGACCAGGCCGATCAGCCGATCATCGTCCCATGCAGATACCACGGTGTCGCTATTCTCTAAAATTGATGCCAATCGTCGTAGATTATTTCCATACCCCCAGCCTACTGACGCAAAAAGGTCATTCAACTGGGATGTATCAAAAGTCTTTACCTCTTTGTACTGGATCATGCTGGTCGACTATCGTTTGGCATGTACATCCCGTGCCGACGAAAAGAATGGGAACCTGACCCCGTATTCACGCCGATGCCTTAACGGGGGCAACCGATCTCGCGTGGTTTTATGCGCGAGGTTCGGCTGACCGCCAGATTCGAGCCAGACCAAAGAAAAAGGCCGAGAACCCCCGGCCTTGCCGTCGATCGGAACGAAGCGCGTCACGCAACGCGCTTGAGCGGTTCAGGCTATGTGCTGCGCTCGCTGACGGAAAGCACCTCGATGCCGACGACCTTCCCGGCCTCATTGAAATCCAGGATGATGCCCGGTTGCACCTGTTCCGATTCGAGAATCTTGGCCTTGCCGAGTCGGACATAAAGCGCGTCTGCGCTCGGATCGTACTCGAATTTCATAGCCTTGCACTTTCATCCCTTGCGGAAAACCTTCCACCGAATCAGACGACGACCGTCTGCGCCTCATCCCCCCGACGCGCCTCGATCGCACCAATCTCGACCGCCACCTCGCCGGCCGCCCGCAGGTGCGCCAGCGCCGCATCCAGATGCTCGCGGGCGACGACCACGACCATGCCGATGCCGCAGTTGAACACGCGGTGCATCTCGGCCTCGGCGACGCCGCCCTCGCGCTGCAGCCAGTCGAACAGCGCCGGCCGCCGCCAGGCGGACTGCCGCAGCATGGCCTTGGCGCCGGCCGGCAGCACGCGCGGCACGTTCTCGGTCAGTCCGCCGCCGGTGATGTGCGCCATGCCCTTGACCGGCAGCGCCTGCATCAGCGAGAGCAGCGGCTTCACGTAGATGTGCGTCGGCGCCATGATGGCGTCGGCCAGCGTTTTCTCGCCGTCGAACTTCGCGTCCAGGTCCGGCCGCGCGCGCTCGACGATCTTCCTGACCAGCGAGTAGCCGTTCGAATGCGCACCGGACGAGGCGAGGCCGATCACCGCGTCGCCGGCGACGATGGTCGAGCCGTCGATGATCTTCGACTTCTCGACGACGCCGACGGCGAAGCCGGCGAGGTCGTATTCGCCGGCCGGGTACATGCCCGGCATCTCCGCCGTCTCGCCGCCGATCAGCGCGCAGCCCGAGAGCTCGCAGCCTTTCGCGATGCCCTGCACGACCGAGGCGGCGGTGTCCACGTCGAGCTTGCCGCAGGCGAAGTAGTCGAGGAAGAAGAGCGGCTCGGCGCCCTGCACCAGGATGTCGTTCACGCTCATGGCGACGAGGTCGATGCCCACCGTGTCGTGGCGGTTCAGTTCGAAGGCCAGCTTGAGCTTGGTGCCGACGCCGTCGGTGCCGGAGACCAGCACCGGCTCGCGGTACTTCTTCGGCACCTCGAAGAGCGCGCCGAAGCCGCCGATGCCGCCGAGCACGCCGTCGCGCAGCGTTTTCTTCGCAAAGGGCTTGATGCGGTCGACGAGGGCGTCGCCGGCGTCGATGTCTACGCCGGCGTCACGGTAGGAAAGCGAGGGCTGCGGGGAGGACTGCGTCATCGGGGTATCCGTTCGGGACGTTTGCGGGGGCCCGGATGATAGAATGCCGGACCTTGAATAAAGCGCGAATTTTACCCGAAACCGCCCCGAGACGCGCCGCCGGCAGCCGCCGGCGCGCCTGCCCGACCGCCTCCGCCAGCACCGCCGACGCCCACGCCGCGCCATCGCCATGCGCCAGTTGCTCCTCGACCTGATCCCCGACACGCCGCCGACGCTGGAGAATTTCGTCGCCGGCGGCAACGCCGACGCGCTGACCGCGCTCGCCGGCTGGCTGGCCGCGGACAACCGCGAGCCCTGCCTGTTCCTCTGGGGCGAGAGCGGCGCCGGCAAGAGCCATCTGCTCGCCGCGGCCGGCGCCTGCTACGTCGATGCCGCCGCCGACCCGGACCTGGCGGGCGCTCCGGCCGAGGCCCCCTTCCTCGCCGTGGACGACGTCGAATCGCTTTCCGGCGACGGCCAGGTCGCCCTCTTCAACCACTTCAACCGCCTGCGCGCGGCCGGCGGCCGGCTGCTCGTCGCCGCCGCACAGCCGCCGGCGCAGCTCGAACTGCGCGAGGACCTGCGCACGCGGCTCGGCTCCGGCCTGATCTACCGCCTGCGCCCGCTGTCCGACGCCGAACGCGCCGCCGCGCTGGCCGAGCAGGCGGCGCGGCGCGGCATGCGCCTGCCGCCGGAGGCGCTCGACTACCTGCTGACGCGCGCGCCGCGCGACATGCGTTCGCTCGCCGCGCTGCTCGTCGCGCTCGACCGCCATTCCCTCGAACACAAGCGCCCGCTGACGCTGCCGCTGCTGCGCGAAGTGCTGCAGGCGCCCGCTCCGTGAACCGCCAGAGACCATGACCACCGACCTCAATCTCGCTCTCTTCGACCTCGACAACACCCTGCTCGCCGGCGACTCGGACTTCGAGTGGGCGCAGTTCCTGATCGGCCGCGGCGCGCTCGACCGCGAGCTGCACGAGGCGCGGAACCGCCAGTTCTACGAGCAGTACAAGGCCGGCACGCTGGACATCCACGAATTCCTCGACTTCCAGTTGAAGCCGCTCTCCCGCCACGAACGCGCCGAACTCGACGCCTGGCACCGCGACTTCATGGCCACGCGCATCCGGCCGATCATGACGCCGGCGGCGAAGGCGCTGGTGCAGGAGCACCTCGATCGCGGCGACGTCTGCGCCGTGGTCACCGCCACCAACAGCTTCGTCACCGGGCCGATCGTCCGCGAGTTCGGCATCCCGCACCTGATCGCCACGGTGCCGGCGGTCGAGGACGGCCGCTTCACCGGCAAGCCGCGCGGCACGCCGTCGTTCCGCGAGGGCAAGATCCTGCGCGTCGACAACTGGCTGGAATCGCTCGGCCTGTGCTGGCAGAGCTTCGCCCGCACGTATTTCTACAGCGACTCGCACAACGACCTGCCGCTGCTGCAGAAGGTCAGCGACCCGGTGGCCGTGGACCCCGACGACACGCTGCGCGCGCACGCCGCGGCGGCCGGCTGGCCGGTGCGCTCGCTGCGCGCCGTGTCATAATCGCCGCCAGCCCAAGGCGGACAAAAGCAAAGAAAGCATCCCCGACGCGATGATCCGAAAGTTCATTTCCCGCGTATCGAAGGTTCTCGGCCGGAAGAAGCCGCTCTCTTCCGAGCCGGCCGTCATCCCGCGCGCCACCCACGGCATCCGCCGCGAGCACATCCACAGTTCCGCCCGGCGCGTCTGCGAAACCCTGCAGGACAAGGGCTTCAAGGCTTTCGTCGTCGGCGGCGCGGTGCGCGACCTGCTGATCGGCGAGGACCCGAAGGACTACGACATCGCCACCGACGCGACGCCGGAGCAGATCCGCCACGCCTTCCGCCGCGCGCGCATCATCGGCCGCCGCTTCCAGATCGTGCACGTGATGATCGGCGCCGAGACGCTGGAAGTGACCACCTTCCGCGGCGCGCTGGCCGACGACGCGAAGAAGGACGCGCACGGCCGCGTGCTGCACGACAACGTCTTCGGTACGCAGGCCGAGGACGCCGCGCGCCGCGACTTCACGGTGAACGCCCTCTACTACGACCCGGCCGGCGAGGTCATCGTCGACTACCATCACGGCGTCGCCGACCTCAAGCAGAAGACGCTGCGCATGATCGGCGAGCCGCGCGCACGCTACCGCGAAGACCCGGTGCGCATGCTGCGCGCCGTGCGCCTGGCGGCCAAGCTCGGGCTGGTCATCGACCCGGCCGCCGAGAAGCCGATCCGCGAGATGGCGCCACTGCTGGAAAACGTGCCGGCCGCCCGCCTCTTCGACGAGATGCTGAAGCTGCTCACCTCCGGCCACGCCGTGAAGTGCCTCAGGCAACTGCGCGGAGCCGGCCTGCACCACGGCCTTTTGCCGCTGCTCGACGTGATCCTCGAACAGCCGCTCGGCGAGCGCTTCGTCATGCTCGCGCTGGAAAACACCGACCGACGCGTGCGCGCCGACAAGCCGATCTCGCCCGGCTTCCTCTTCGCCACGCTGCTCTGGCACGAGGTGCTGGCGCAGTGGGAACGCTTCAAGCAGAAGGGCGAGCGGCCGATTCCGGCGCTCTTCGCGGCGATGGACGAAGTGCTCGACACGCAGGCCGAGAAGCTCGCCATCACCCGCCGCATCGCCGGCGACATCAAGGACATCTGGGCGCTGCAGCCGCGCTTCGAAGCGCGCGCCGGCAAGAAGCCCTACGGACTCCTGGAACAGCCGCGCTTCCGCGCCGGCTACGACTTCCTGCTGCTGCGCGCCGAATCCGGCGAAGTGCCGCAGGAACTGGCCGACTGGTGGACGCGCTTCATCGACGCCGACGGCACCGAGCGGGTGGCCATGCTGCTGCCGGAGACCGCCGAGAAGAAAAAGCGCCGCCGGCGCAAGAAACCCGCCGGCGGACGCGGCGAAGCCCCGGCCGACGCCTGAGCGCCACCCCCACCCCTCGCAGTCCGCATGACGCACCAGGCCTTCGTCGCCCTCGGCGCCAACCTCGACGACCCGCTGGCGCAGGTGCGCGCGGCGCTCGCCGCGCTGCCCCGGCTGCCGGCGACGCACGTCGTCGCCGCCTCTTCGCTCTACCGCACGGCGCCGGTCGGCCTCATCGGGCAGCCCGACTTCATCAACGCCGTCGTCGAGCTGCGCACCCGCCTCGACCCGGAAGCCCTGCTCGACGCGCTGTTCGCCGTCGAGGCCGAATTCGGCCGCGTGCGCGCCGCGCGGAACGGGCCGCGCACGCTCGACCTCGACCTGCTGCTCCACGGCGACGCGGTGATCGACCGGCCGCGCCTGCAGTTGCCGCACCCGCGCCTGCACCTGCGGGCCTTCGTCGTCGCGCCGCTCGCCGAGATCGCGCCGGACTGTCGCATCCCCGGCCGCGGCACGGTCGCCGCCTGGCTGCCGGCGGTGGCCATGCAACGCATCGAGCGGCTGCCGTGATCGCGCTCGCCGGCATCCCGGTGCTGTGGAAGACGGTGCTGCTGCTCACCGCGTCGAACGTCTTCATGACCTTCGCCTGGTACGCGCACCTGAAGAACCTCAACGACCGCCCGTGGTGGATCGCCGCGCTCGCCTCGTGGGGCATCGCGCTCTTCGAATACCTGCTGCAGGTGCCGGCGAACCGCATCGGCCACCGGGAGCTGTCGCTGGCGCAGTTGAAGATCCTGCAGGAGGCGATCACGCTGACCGTGTTCGTGCCCTTCGTCGTCTTCTACATGCAGCAGCCGCTGAAGCTTGACTATCTCTGGGCCGGCCTGTGTATCCTTGGCGCCGTCTATTTCATTTTCCGCAGTTAGACACAAACACAACCATCAAATCCGAAGCGAAGAAACGGGGGAAGACGTACATGTTCGGCAATGGCAACGCAGTCCGCGCGCTGGAGGACAAGGTCCGCGCGCTCGCAAGCGACAACGCACAATTGCAGCAGCGCCTCGACGCCACCGAGGCCCGCGCCGGCGAAGCCGAGGCCGAGGCGCATCGCCTGCGCCAGACGGAGAACCTGCAGCAGCGGCTGTTCGAGCAGTTCCGCGCCTACCGCGATTCGCTCGGCGAATCACAGCAGACGCTGGCCACGCTGGCCGAGCGGCTGCGCGAGGAAAAGGCGGAAACCGTGCGCACCGGCGAACTGGCACACACCGGCAGCGAGGCCGTGCACAAGATCGCCGGCGAATTGACGCAGCTCGCCGGCGATTCGCGCCAGGCCATGGACAAGGTGGTCGGCCTGCAGGCCAGCGCCGAGAAGATCGGCGGCATCGTGAACCTGATCAAGGAGATCGCCGACCAGACCAACCTGCTGGCCTTGAACGCCGCCATCGAGGCGGCGCGCGCCGGCGAGGCCGGCCGCGGCTTCGCGGTGGTCGCCGACGAGGTGAGAAAGCTCGCCGAGCGCACGACGCACGCGACCAAGGACATCTCGCAACTGGTCGGCACGATCCAGCAGGAGACCTCGGGGGCGAACGCCAGCATCGGCCACCTCGCCGAGCAGTCGGAAGCGTTCAGCGCCGAAGGCAAGCGCGCCTCGGCGAGCATGGGCGACATCACCTCGCTGGCCCGGCAGATGGAACAGGCCATCGCCACCTCGGCGCTGCGCAGCTTCGTCGAGCTGGCGAAGATGGACCACCTGATCTTCAAGTTCGACGTCTACCAGGTGGTCATGGGCCTCGTCGACAAGCGGCCGGAAGAACTCGCCGAGCACACCGCCTGCCGCCTCGGCAAGTGGTACTACGAGGGCGAGGGCAAGGCCTGCTTCTCGCGGCTCGACGGCTACCGGGCGATGGAGGAACCGCACCGCGAAGTGCACCACTACGGTCGCGAGGCCATCGCCCGCCATCTCGCCGGCGATGCCGCCGCCTGCGTCGACGCCATCGCCGGCATGGAGCGGGCGAGCGCCGAGGTGCTCGGCTGCCTGGAACGGATGGCGGTGAACGGCGACACCTCGCCCGACGTCCTGTGCATGGAACACTGACGGGGCCCGCGTCCGCATGCCGCCGCGCAACGTTCTCGAAACGGCACGTCACATCGTCGTCGAGGGGCCGATCGGCGTCGGCAAGACCTCGCTCGCCCGCCGCCTGGCTGCGCACCTCGACGCGCAGCCCTTTCTCGAACAGCCGGAGCTGAACCCCTTCCTGGCGCGCTTCTACCAGGACCAGGCGCGCTACGCGCTGCAGACGCAGCTCTTCTTCCTGTTCCAGCGCATGGACCACCTGCGCGAGCTGGCGCAGCCGGACTTCTTCGGCCGCCGCGTGGTCGGCGACTACCTGCTGGAGAAGGACCCGATCTTCGCGCAACTGACGCTCTCCGACGACGAGTACGCGCTCTACCGGCAGATCTACGAGCGCGTCGCGCCGCAGGCACCGACGCCGGACCTGGTGATCTACCTGCAGGCGCGGCCGGAGACGCTGATCGCCCGCGTCAGGAAGCGCGGCATCGACATGGAGCGCCGCATCTCCGACGCCTACCTGACCCTGCTCGCCGAACGCTACAGCCGCTTCTTCTACAATTACGACGCGGCGCCGGTGATGGTGGTCAATTCCGAAAACCTCAACTTCGTCGACCGCGACGACGACTTCCGGCTGCTGCTCGAGCGCATCGAGTCGATGCGCGGCCGGCGCGGCTATTTCAACCGAGGAGAGTGAATCCCATGTCCGCCCAGAGCGCCGCTCGGCGCATGACCCACGTCGACCTGACGAAAATGAAGGCCGCCGGCGAGAAGATCGCCGTCCTCACCTGCTACGACGCGAGCTTCGCCGCGCTCTGCGAAGGCGCCGGCGTCGATGTGCTGCTCATCGGCGACTCGCTCGGCATGGTCCTGCAGGGCCACGACTCGACGCTGCCGGTGACGCTCGCCGACATCGCCTACCACACCGCCGCCGTCACCCGCGGCTCGCAGCGGCCGCTGATCATCGCCGACATGCCCTTCGGCAGCTTCCAGGAATCGCCGGCGCGGGCCTTCCGCAACGCCGCCGCGCTGATGGCCGCCGGCGCGCAGATGGTCAAGATCGAGGGCGGCGCCGAGATGGCCGAGACCACGCACTTCCTGACCAGCCGCGGCGTGCCGGTGTGCGCGCACGTCGGCCTGACGCCGCAGTCGGTGCACCAGCTCGGCGGCTACCGCGTGCAGGGCAAGGACGACGCCGGCGCGGCGAAGCTCATCACCGACGCAGAAGCGCAGCAGGACGCCGGCGCCACGCTGATCGTGCTGGAGGCGATTCCGGCGACGCTGGCCGCCGAAGCGACGCGCCAGCTCGCCATCCCGACCATCGGCATCGGCGCGTCGAAGGAATGCTCCGGCCAGGTGCTGGTGCTGCACGACATGCTCGACATCGCGCCGGGCAGGAAGGCGCGCTTCGTCAAGAACTTCATGGCCGGCCAGCCGTCGGTGGCGGCGGCCGTCGCCGCCTACGTGGCGGCAGTCAAGGACGGCAGCTTCCCGGCGCCGGAACACTGCTACTGATACACTGCGCGGCCCAGCGCCCCGCAGAGGGCGCTCCGACAGGAAAGACAGCACATGCAGATCCACCCCCGCATCGCTGACCTGCGCGCCGCGCTGAAGGGCCGCGGCCGCATCGCCTTCGTGCCGACCATGGGCAACCTGCACGCAGGCCATCTCAGCCTGATGAGAGAGGCGCGCGCGCACGGCGACACCGTCGTCGCCAGCATCTTCGTGAACCGCCTGCAGTTCGGCCCGAACGAGGATTTCGACCAGTATCCGCGCACCTTCGAGGCCGACTGCGAGAAGCTCGCCGCCGCCGGCGTCGACCTGCTGTTCGCACCGACCGAGGCCGAGCTCTACCCGGAGCCGCAGGAATACGTGGTCGAGCCGCCGGCGATCCAGCACCTGCTCGACGGCGAGTTCCGCCCCGGCCACTTCCGCGGCGTCGCCACCGTCGTCTTGAAGCTGTTCAACGTCGTCCAGCCGCAGGTCGCGCTGTTCGGCAAGAAGGACTACCAGCAACTGCTGGTCATCCGCGGCATGACGCGCCAACTGGCGCTGCCGATCGACATCGTCGGCGGCGAGACGGTGCGCGCCGACGACGGCCTGGCGCTCTCCTCGCGCAACGGCTACCTGTCGCCGGCCGAACGGCAGGAGGCGACGCGGCTGTACCGCGAACTCTCGCGCATCCGCGACGCGATCCGCGCCGGCGAGACCGACTACGCCGGACTCGAACGGGCCGCCGTCGCCGCGCTCGACGGCGCCGGCTGGAAGACCGACTATGTTGCAGTGCGACAACAGTCCGACCTGCGCCCGCCGACGGGCCCGGAGCGAGCATTGGTGGTCCTTGCCGCCAGCCGCCTGGGCGCCACGCGACTCATTGATAACATTGAGATTTGAGCGGTGCAGCAAGGCCGTTGACAGGGACGCTTTTGCCGTTACAATGCCGTTCCCCCAACTCATCCGGGTGAAGCCATGCAAAGAACGATGCTCAAGTCCAAGCTGCACCGCGTGACGACGACGCACGCCGACCTTCACTACGAAGGCTCCTGCGCCATCGACGAGGACCTGCTGGACGCCGCCGACATCCGCGAGTACGAGCAGATCGACATCTGGAACGTGAACAACGGCGAACGCTTCAGCACCTACGCCATCCGCGCCGAGCGCGGCAGCGGCGTCATCTCGGTGAACGGCTCGGCCGCGCGCCGCGCCGCGCCCGGCGACATCCTGATCATCGCCACCTTCGCCTGTTACACCGAAGCCGAGCTGAGCCGCCACGAGCCGGCGCTGGTCTACGTCGATTCGCAGAACCGCATCGTCCGCAAGGGCCACAAGATTCCGGTGCAGGCCGCCGCCTGAACGCCCGCCGCACCGCATGAAGAAGCCGCGATCCGTCGCGGCTTTTTTTTGCGCCTTGACATCCGCACGCGGGCACGGCGACGCATCCGCGCGGGCCGGCGCGGCCGACGGACGAAATGCGTGCGGCCTCCCGAAGGAGGCCGCACAAGCCGGGGAACGACGAACCGCTCAGGCGCCTTCGGCGCCCTCCTTGGCCTTGCCGCGCGGGCGGCGGGCGCGCGCCGCCGGCTTCGCCTCGGTCGCGGACGGCGCCGCCCGGCCGCGGGCGCGGCCGGCAGGGCGCCCGGCCTCGGCGGCTGGCGCGACTGGTGTGACGGGCATCGCGGGCGCGGCATCGGTGGCCTCGGCGGCAGCCGCCGGCTTCGCCGCCTTGCCGCGACGCGCGCCCTTCGCCGGCGCCTTGGCCGGCGACGGCTCGGCGCTTTCCTGAACCGCGGCCTCGGCCGGCGGCGGCGTCTCCCGAACGGCCGCCGGCGCGGACTCGCCGTTGCCGGCAGCCGCCGGCCTGTCGCCGCCGGACTTGCGGCCGCGGTCGCGGCGGCGGGCCGGCGCGGCGTCGGCGGCCGGCGCGGACGCTTCCTCGGCCGGCGCGACTTCCACCGGCGCCGCGACGACCGCCTCGACCGGCGCCGGGCGCGCCGCGGCGCGCGTCACGTAGGTGCCGGATTTCTCGTCGCGGCCGACGCCGAAGAAGCCGCGCGCGGCGGCGTCGTCGAGCAGCCCGCCGAAGGTCTTGTAGCCATAGTAGGACTCGTTGAAGCCGGGGTTGCGGCGCTTGATCGCCTCCTTCAGCACCGAGGCCCAGATGCGCTCGGCGTCGCCGCGCACGGCGATGAGGTCGTCGAAGGTGGCGGCGGCGAGCTCGACGGCCTTGGCCTTCTTCGTCTCGCCCTCCTCGCGCCGCTTCTTCTCCTCCTCCGGGCTGCGCTTCGGCTGCTGCTCGCGGCGGGCGCTGGCGCGCTGCGCCTCGCGCTCGCGCACCAGGTCGTCGTAGAAGATGAATTCGTCGCAGTTGGCGATCAGCAGGTCCGAGGTCGACTGCTTGATGCCGACGCCGATCACCTGCTTGGCGTTCTCGCGCAGCTTGGAGACCAGCGGCGAGAAATCCGAGTCGCCGGAGATGATCACGAAGGTGTCGACGTGCGCCTTGGTGTAGCACAGGTCGAGCGCGTCGACGACCATGCGGATGTCGGCCGAGTTCTTGCCGGACTGGCGCACGTGCGGGATCTCGATCAGCTCGAAGTTGGCCTCGTGCATCGTCGCCTTGAACGCCTTGTAGCGCTCCCAGTCACAGTACGCCTTCTTGACGACGATGCTGCCCTTGGCCAGCAGACGTTCGAGCACCGGCTTGATGTCGAACTTCTCGTACTTGGCGTCGCGCACGCCCAGCGCGACGTTCTCGAAGTCGCAGAACAGCGCCATGCTGGTGGTGTCGGATGCTGCCATGAATGTCTCCGGGGTCGGCGTGAAGGAAGGCGGCAGTATACCGCCGGCCCGGCAGGGCGGCCGGGAGACTTCCGGCGGCGGCGCGGCGCTCAGTCGGCGCGCAGGCCGGCCAGATAGGTGTCGATGATCGGCCCGGCGTACTCGGCGAGCGGGAAGCGGCCGTTGTCCAGCGTCCAGTTGAAGAGCAGGCCGTCGGCCAGCGCGATCAGCCCTTCCGCCGCTGCCTGCGGCCGGTGGCGGCGGCCGATCAGCCCCTTTTCCTGCGCCTTCTTCATCGCCGCCTCGAGCAGCTCGCGGTGGCGGCGCGCGCAGTCGAGGTGACGGTCGCGCGCCTCGGCCATCTCGCCGACGTATTCGCTCTTGTGGATGGCGATCTCGAACACGCGCTGGTGCTGCGGATCGCGCGCCACCTGCACCAGGAAGTCGAGCGCGATGTCGCGCGTGGCGGCGACCGGGTCCGCCGCCTCAAGCAGCAGCGGGCCGAGGTGGTCGGCGTCGGGCGGCGGGATGACGCGCTGCATCATCGCGTCGAACAGGTCGGCCTTGTTGGCGAAATGCCAGTAGATGGCGCCGCGCGTCACGCCCGCCGCCGCCGCGATCTGCGCCAGCGAGGTGCGCGCCACGCCCTGTGCGTGAAACACCTGCTCGGCCGCGTCGAGGATGCGGTTGCGGGTTTCCAGGGCTTCTTCCTTCGTCTTGCGAACCATGATTCCTCCGCCCCCGATTGAACCACAGACCCGCCGCCGACTCCATGTGCAGGAGACGGGGCGGCGCGGCAAACGCGCCGCCGCTGGCGTGCGGCGCTATTTACATACGTTCATGGATGTATGTATTATCCGCGCTCTAGACGAAGAAACACAAGTCGCAACCGACAATCCACCCCCACCGGCCGGCTGCGGCACCCCCGCCGTCGGCCAGGACAACCCACGAGGTCGCCATGGCACAAACCCCCGTCCCAGCCCCCATCGATCCCCTCTCCGCTGCCTCCGCCGGCCGGCCTCGCGCCTGGCTGCCGGCGCTCCTCGCGCTCGCCGTCCTCGCCGCCTGCGGCCAGGCGCCCGAGGGCGGCGGCGCCGGCGCGTTCGGCGGACCGGCGCCGGTGACGGCGGTGGCCGTGCAGCCGGAGGATCTGCCGGTCAGCTTCGAATACACGGCGCAGACCCTCGGCCTGCGCGAGATCGAGATACGCGCCCGCGTCACCGGCATCCTGGAGAAGCGCAACTACGCCGAGGGCGGCCGCGTCAGGGCCGGCCAGTCGCTGTTCACCATCGACCCGGCGCCGTTCCAGGCGGCGCTCGCCCGCGCCGAGGCCGACCTCGCCGCCGCCGAGGCGCGGCACGCGCAGGCGGCGCGCGACGCCGCCCGGCTGCAGCCGCTGATCGAGGGCAAGGCGATCAGCCAGAAGCAGTACGACGACGCGGTCTCGGCCGAGGCCATCGGCCACGCCGACGTGCTGGCGGCGCGCGCCCGGCTGCGCGAGGCGCAGCTCAACCTGGCGTGGACGCGCGTCGAGTCGCCGATCGCCGGCGTCGTCGGCCGCGCGCTGAAGTCCGAGGGCTCGCTGGTCTCCGGCCCGGACGTGCTGCTGACGACGGTGACGCAGACGCATCCGATGCAGGTGATCTTCGGCATCCCCGACAACGAGCGCCTGAAGCTGCGCCAGGAGGCCGACGCCGGCCGCCTGCGGCTGCCCGCCGACGGCCGCTTCGAGGTGCGCCTGAAGCTCGCCGACGGCAGCGTCTACGCGCAGACCGGGCGCACCGACTTCGCCGACGTGCGCGTCTCGCGCGACACCGGCACCAGCGAGGGCCGCGCCGAGGTGCCGAACCCGACCGGCCTGCTGCAGCCCGGCCAGTTCGTGCGCGCGCAGCTCGTCGGCGCGGTGCGCGCCGGCGTCTTCCGCGTGCCGCAGCGCGCGGTGCTGGAAGGGCCGCAGGGCAAGTTCGTCTACGTCGTCGGCAAGGAGAGCAAGGCCGAGGTGCGGCCGGTGAGCACCGACGAATGGCAGGGCGGCGACGTCGTCGTCACCGGCGGCCTCGCCGCCGGCGAGCAGGTGATCGTCGACGGCGTGCTGAAGCTCGGCCCCGGCGCGCCGGTGCAGGCGGGCGCACCGGCAGAGAAGCCGGCCGCGGCCGAAGCCAAGGCGGGGAGCTGAGCCATGTTCTCGCGCTTCTTCATCGATCGGCCCATCTTCGCGATGGTGATCTCGATCTTCATCATGATCGCCGGCCTGGCCGCGATGCGCGGGCTGCCGGTGGCGCAGTACCCGGAGATCGCGCCGCCGCAGGTGCTGGTCGTCGCCAACTACCCCGGCGCCTCGGCCGAGGTGCTGGAAAAGACCGTCGCCGCGCCGCTGGAAACGCAGATCAACGGCGTCGAGGGCATGCTCTACATGAACTCGACCTCGGCCTCGAACGGTCGCGTCGAACTGTACGTCACCTTCGAGATCGGCACCGACATCGACCAGGCGGTGATCAACGTCAACAACCGCGTCAAGCAGGCCGAGGCGCGGCTGCCGGAGGAGGTGCGGCGGCAGGGCATCCAGGTCGACAAGTCTTCGTCCTCGTTCCTGCAGGTGCTCGCCTTCACGTCGCCGGACGGCCGCTACGACGACCTGTACACCAGCAACTACGTGACGCTGAACGTGCTCGACGTCTTGAAGCGCATCCCCGGCACGACCAACGTGCAGATCTTCGGCGCCAAGGACTACGCCATGCGCGTCTGGCTGAAGCCGGACCGGCTGGCGCAACTGAAGCTCGCATCCGCCGACGTGGTGCGCGCGATCAACGAGCAGAACGCGCAGTACGCGGTCGGCCGCATCGGCCAGCCGCCGGTGCCGTCCGGCCAGGAGCTGGCGCTGACGGTGAACACCAAGGGCCGGCTGGCGACGGTGGCCGAGTTCGAGAACATCGTCGTGCGCGCCAACGGCGACGGCTCGCTCCTGAAGCTGAAGGACGTCGCCCGCGTCGAGCTGGGCGCGCGCGACTACGACTTCATCGGCCGCCTCTCCGGCCAGCCGGCGACGCTCGTCGGCATCTTCCTCAAGCCCGGCGCCAACGCGCTCGACGTGGCGCAGGCGGTCAAGGACACGCTGGCCGAGCTGTCGACGCGCTTCCCGGACGGGCTCACCGTGGACGTGCCCTACGACACCACCGACTTCGTCCGCGTCTCGATCCGCGAGGTGCTGAAGACGCTGGTCGAAGCGATGGTGCTGGTCTTCCTCGTCGTCTACCTGTTCCTGCAGAACTGGCGGGCGACGCTGATCCCGACGCTGGCCGTGCCGGTGTCGCTGATCGGTACCTTCGCCGGCCTGCTGATGCTCGGCTACTCGATCAACACGCTGACGCTCTTCGGCATGGTGCTGTCGATCGGCATCGTCGTGGACGACGCCATCGTCGTGCTGGAGAACGTCGAGCGCATCATGCACGAGGAGAAGCTGGCGGCGAAGGCGGCGGCGATCCAGGCCATGCGCGAGGTGACCGGGCCGGTCATCGCCATCGTCCTCGTGCTCTGCGCGGTGTTCGTGCCGATCGCCTTCCTCGGCGGGCTGACCGGCGAGCTGTACCGCCAGTTCGCGGTGACCATCGCCATCGCCGTCGTCATCTCCGGCATCGTCGCGCTGACGCTGACGCCGTCCCTGTGCGTGCTCATCCTGAAGCACGAGCACAAGGTCGAGAACCGCTTCTTCGCCGCCTTCAACCGCTGGTTCGCGCGCGTCACCGGCCGCTACACGGCCGGCGTCGCCTGGCTGATCCGGCGCGGCGCGCTCGGCCTGCTGCTCTTCGCCGGCATGGTGGCGCTCGCCGCCGGCCTGTGGAAGATGACGCCGGGCAGCCTGGTGCCGGACGAGGACCAGGGCTACTACATCACCGCCGTGTACCTGCCGGACGGCGCCTCGCTCGAACGCACCGACCGCGTCGTGCGGGAAGTCGACGCGATCATCCGCGCCAACCCGAACGTCACCAAGACCGTCGTCTTCACCGGCCTCGACTTCATCGGCGGCAGCTTCAAGAACAACGCCGCCACCTACTTCGTCACGCTGAAGCACTGGGACGAGCGGGACGTGCCGGCGAACGCGCTGGTCGGCGAGCTGTTCATGAAGACCGCGCACATCAAGGAGGCGCTGGTGCTCGCCTTCGGCCCGCCGGCGATCTTCGGCATGGGCAACTCCGGCGGCTTCGAGTTCTACCTGCAGAACCGCGGCGAGGGCGACGCCAAGCGGCTGGCCGAAGTGAGCGAGCAGTTCATCGGCCGGCTGCACGCCGACCCGAGCCTGGCGATGGTCTCCTCGATGTGGCGCGCCAACGTGCCGCAGCTCGACGTGGACGTCGACCGCGAGAAGGCGAAGGCGCTCGGCGTGCCGCTCGACGGCCTCTTCGACACGCTGGCGGCGACGCTCGGCACCTACTACGTGAACGACTTCAACAAGTTCGGCCGCGCCTGGCAGGTGCTGGTCTCCGCCGAGCCCGGCTTCCGCACGCGGCCGGCCGACGTGAACGGCATCTACGTGCGCTCCGAGCGCGGCGAGATGGTGCCGCTCGGCGCGCTGGCGCAGGTGCGGCAGACGACCGGGCCGGAGACGCTGGAACGCTTCAACAACCTGCCGTCGGTGAAGATCATCGGCGCCGGCGTGCCCGGCATGTCCTCCGGACAGGTCATCGAGCGCGTCGAGCAGATTGCGCGCGAGACGCTGCCGCCGGACTTCGGCTTCGACTGGGGCGGCGCCTCGTTCCAGGAGAAGAAGACGAGCGGCGACTCGGGTTTCGCGCTCGCCCTCGGCGCGCTGATGGTCTTCCTGATCCTCGCCGCGCAGTACGAACGCTGGTCGCTGCCGCTCGCCGTGCTGCTGGCGCTGCCCTTCGGCACCTTCGGCGCGCTCGCCGCGGTCTGGCTGCGCGGCATGACCAACGACGTGTATTTCCAGATCGGCCTGGTCACGCTGCTCGGGCTGGCGGCCAAGAACGCCATCCTGATCGTCGAGTTCGCCATCTACAAGCACCAGGAAGGCATGAGCGCAGCGGCGGCGGCGATCGAGGCAGCGCGCCTCCGGTTCCGGCCGATCCTGATGACCTCGCTGGCCTTCATCCTCGGCGTGCTGCCGCTCGCCGTCTCGCACGGCGCCGGCGCCGGCGCGCGCCAGGCGGTCGGCACCGGCGTCATGGGCGGCATGCTGGCGGCGACCTTCCTCGCCGTCTTCTTCGTGCCGCTGTTCTACCGCGTCATCGCCGAACGCAGGCTGCGCGAGACGCGCAGCACCGAGGAACTGTTCGCGGAAGTGCACGCGACGCACGCCAGGGCGCACGAGAAGCTGATCCGGCGCGTGCAGAAGGAAGAAGCCGCAGGAGAGAAAGATGAGTAAGCCCCGTCAGCCCTTTTCCCGACTCGCCCCGCTCGCCGCCGCGCTGCTGCTCGCCGGCTGCGCCGTCGGCCCCGACTACGCGCGGCCCGAGCTGGATCTGCCGCAAACCTGGCCGCTGCGGGCGACGGCCGCGCCCGAGGCGGCGACGTCCGCCGACCGCGCCGGCGAGCGCTGGTGGGCGCTCTACGCCGACCCGACGCTCGACCGGCTGATCGACGAGGCGCTCGCGCACAACGCCGATGCCCGCGTCGCCGCCGCGCGCGTGCTCGAAGCGCGCGCGCAGGCCGGCATCGCCGACGCCGACCTCTACCCGTCGATCTCGGCCGGTCTCTCCGGCAGCCGCAGCCAGAGCACGCTGCGCGGCGCCATGCCGGCCGCGGCCGGCCAGCCGCGCATCCAGAACAGCTACCGCGGCACGCTCGACGTCGCCTACGAGGTCGATTTCTGGGGCAAGTACCGGCGCGCCAGCGAGGCGGCGCGCGCCGACCTGCTCGCCGCCGGATCGGCGCGCGAGGCGGTGCTTCTCACGCTGACCGCGCAGGTGGCGCAGCAGTACTTCGCGCTGCTCGCCGCCGACGCGCAGGAGGGGGTCGCCCGGCGCACGCTGGCGAGCCGCGAGGAAACGCGCGCGCTGTTCTCCCGCCAGGTCGCGGCCGGCATCGCCGCCGAATACGACCTGCACCAGATCGACGCCGACGCCGCCGACGCGCGCGCCCGGCTGGCCGAGCTAACGGAGGCGCGCGACCGCCACGAGAGCGCGCTCGCCCTGCTCCTCGGCCGCGCGCCGCGCGCGGTCATGCTCGACAGCCCGGAGCGCGGCGCGCCGACCGCGCTGCCGGCGCCGGCCGTGCCCGCCGGCCTGCCGGCGGCGCTGCTGCTGCGCCGGCCGGACCTGCAGGAGGCCGAGCAGCGGCTGATCGCCGCCAACGCCCGCATCGGCGCCGCCCGCGCGCAGTACTTCCCGAGCGTCGGCCTGACCGCCTACCTGGGCAGCGAGAGCACCGCCTTCTCCGATCTCTTCTCCGGCCCGGCCGGCATCTTCCAGTTCGCCGCGGCGATCACGCAGCCGATCTGGGACGCCGGCCGCATCGGCTTCGGCGTCGACGCCGCCGAGGCGCGCCGCGAGCAGGCGCTGGCGCAGTACCGGCAGGCCGTCGCCGCCGCCTTCAAGGACGTGCGCGACGCGCTCGCCGCGCAGCGCGCGGCCGGCGAGCGGCTGACCGCCGAGACGGCGCGCGCCGAGGCGCTCGGCAAGGCGCTGACGCAGGCCCGCCAGCGCTACGACGCGGGCATCGCCGGCCGCCTCGACGTGCTCGACGTCGAGCGCAACCTGCTCGCCGTCGAGCTCGCCCGCATCGACAGCGAGCGCGCCCGCCGGGCGGCGCTGGCCGATCTGTTCAAGGCCCTCGGCGGCGGCTGGTCGACGCCGGCGGACGGCTGAACGGCCGGGGTGAACACCTACCGCAGAGACGCAGAGGCGCAGAGGGACGCAGAGGAAAGCGAATTCAAGAATTTCTCCGCGTTTCCTCTGCGCCTCTGCGTCTCTGCGGTGGACGTTCACGCCTTTGCATTACCCGACCGGCGCCGGCGGCCAGCGGCGGCGACGCGGGTATAATGCCCGTCTGCCGTCGCCGCGCCATCCTCGCCATGAAAAAAGCCCTCGCCCTCCTTCTCGCCTTCGGTCTCCTCCTCGCCGGCTGCTCGGAACCGCCGCCGGCCTTCAAGTCCACCGACATCTCCGGCGTCGACTGGGGCAAGGACTTCGCCCTCACCGACCACACCGGCCAGCCGCGCCGGCTCGCCGACTACCGCGGCAAGGCGGTGGTCGTCTTCTTCGGCTACACGCAGTGCCCGGACGTCTGCCCGACGACGCTGGCCGGCATGAGCGAGACGCTGAAGCTGCTCGGCGACGACGCGGCGCGCGTGCAGGTGCTGTTCGTCACGCTCGACCCGGCGCGCGACACCGAGGCGCTGCTCGCCCAGTACGTGCCGCAGTTCAACCCGAGCTTCGTCGGCCTCTACGGCGACGAGGCGGCGACCGCCGCACTGGCGAAAGATTTCAAGGCCTTCTTCACGAAGGTGCCGGGCAGTTCCCCGGACACCTACACCATCGACCATTCGACCGGCAGCTACGTCTACGACCCGCAGGGCCGCCTGCGCCTGCTGCTGCGCCACGGCGAGGCGCCGGAGAGCGTCGCCGTCGACCTGAAACTGCTGCTTGCCGGCAAATAACCTTCCGGAGTTCCGCATCCATGAAACGCTTCATCGTCGCCCTCGCCGCCGCCTCGCTGCTGTCGCTGCCGGCCGTCGCCGCCCCGCCCGCGCCCGAGTCGATCAACCTCGACATCGGCACGCCGCCGGTGATCGTCGTCAAGCACGCCCTGGCGCAGCGCCAGTCGCGCCTCGTCCGCTTCTACGACTGGGGCGCCATCGGCCTGGGCAACGACGGCATGGTGAAGATGCGCGACGAGAGCGTCCTGACCAACTACACGCTGCAGAAGACGGCCGGCAAGCTGATCGACCAGGAAAACCCGGACCGCATGTCGCTGATCTACGCGGTGGCCGAGGCGCACGGCGGCAAGGAGGCGATCCCCGTGGTCAAGGAACTGCTCGTCAAACGCTGGAAGGAACAGTGGAAGTCCGGCTGGTGGATGGAAGACGCGCAGGGCAACTGGATCAAGAAACCCTGACGCCAGCCGCCGCGGCCGCGCTGCGGCATTTTGTCGCAATCGCCGGCCCAGCCGGCGAACTATAATCGCCCGGCCCGCCGCCGCCGGCGCGGGCCGTCCGAACCATCCGGAACCGAGAGGAGCCCCGCTTGAAACCGATCCGAACCCATCTCGCCGCCGCCCTGCTCGCCCTGAGCGCCGCCGGCGCCCTCGCCGCCGACCTCGACGTGAAGACGCCCTGGGTGCGCGGCACGGTCGCCGGCCAGAAGGCCACCGGCGCCTTCATGGAACTGTCCAGCCCGGCCGGCGCCGCCATCGTCGGCGCCGCCAGCCCGGTCGCCGGCGTCACCGAGATCCACGAGATGAAGATGGACGGCGGCGTCATGAAGATGCGCGCCGTGCCGCGCCTCGACGTGCCCGCCGGCCAGGCGGTCAGCCTGGCGCCCGGCGGCTACCACGTGATGCTGATGGATCTGCGCCAGCAGTTGAAGAAGGGCGACGTCGTGCCGATCGCGCTGCAGGTCGAAGGCAAGGACGGCAAGGTCGAGACCATCGAGGTCAAGGCCGAGGTGCGGGAGCTGACCGCCGGCACGCCGGCGCCCGCCGCCAACCACGGCCACAAGGCGCACTGACCCCGTAGCGCCGGGCGCCCCGCCCGGACGCGCGCCGTTCAGCGGCGCAGCAGCGCGGCGACGGCGGCGAGCAGCAGCGCCGCCGCCGTACCGTGCGCGATCACCATCCACAGCCCCAGCCCGCCGGCGACGGCGGCCATGCCGAGGCCGGCGACCAGGAGCAGCAGGACGAGCGCGGCAAGCGCCCCGCCGCGCCGGACGCCGCGCCTGGCGGCAACGAGCAGCGCACCACCGAGCGCGAACACGCTCGCCAGCGCCAATCCCCGATGCAGCAGATGCAGCAGCGTGCCGCCGGCGTCGCCCGGCAAGGCGACGGCAGCGAGGCTGCGCAGCGGATCGAGGGCCGGCCAGCCCTCGGCCAGCGCGCGCAGGCCGCCGGCGCAGAACGGCAGCGACGGACAGGCGAGCGCCGAATAGGTGGCGCCGATCCAGGCGCCGACCAGCACGGTCAGCGTCAGCGCGGCAACGCCGAGGCGAAAAAGCGCGCCGCCGGGCGCCGGCCGCGGCCACCCCTGCCTTCCGTCCCCCGCCGCCAGCGCGACGCGCCAGGAAAAGCTGACCAGACCGAGGCCGCCGACGATGTTGAGGAAGCCGACCAGCGCCCGGCGCGGATCGGCGCTGAGAAAGCCGAGCGCGGAAAGGCCGAGCATCAGCAGCAGGAGCAGCGCCGCCGGCCGCGCCGCCGGCAGCGGCTGCGGCCGCAGGCACTGCCAGACGAGGACGCAGGCGAGCACGAGCGCCGCTGAGGCGGCGATGCGGTGCAGCAGCCGGGCGAAGCCGTAGTGCTGCGGCGCCGGCGCCCCGGCGAGGAGGCCGCCGTAGCAGGCCGGCCAGTCGGCGCAGCCGAGGCCGGCGGCGTCCAGGCGCAGGTAGGCGCTCACCGCCACGACCGTCAGCGAGAGAACGCCGACGGCCAGCGCCAGTGCGAGGATGCGGCGCCGCCGCCCGGCGTCGGCGTTCACCGCGCGACGCGCAGTTCGTGGTTGAGCCAGAGGAGCACGGCGAAGACGACCATCGCCCCGCCCTGGTGCGCGGCGCCCAGCGCGATCGGCACGGCCAGCAGCAGCGTCGCGATGCCGAGCGCGATCTGGCCGGCGACCGCGACGACGAGCAGCGTCGCCGCCGCGCGCGCGCGCGCGGAAACCTGCGGCGCGGCGCGCAGCTTCAGCCAGAGCCAGGGCACGAGGAAGGCCAGCGCCCAGGCGCCGAGGCGGTGGTCGAACTGCGTCGTCGCCATGTTGTTGAAGAAGTTCAGATACCACGGGTCGATCATGAAGATCTCCGGCGGCACGATGTGTCCGTTCATCAGCGGGAAGGTGTTGTAGGCCTTGCCGGCGCGGATGCCGGCGACGAAGCCGCCGGTGACGACCATGTAGGCGGCGAGCATGGCCAGCCAGAAGCCGAAGCGCTGCAGCCCGCGCAGCGCGGCGTCGGCCGTCGCCCGGGCGCGCTCGGCGACCAGGTCGAGCGCCACCCAGAACATGGTGATGAAGATCAGGAAGGCCAGCGACAGGTGCGCGGTCAGCCGGTACTGGCTGACGCGCGGATCGTCGACCAGCCCGCTCTTCACCATGTACCAGCCCATCGCCCCCTGCAGGCCGCCGAGGATGAAGATGCCGAGGAGCTTGGGGACGAGCGCCGGCGCGAGCTTCCGGCGCGCCCAGAAATAGACGAAGGGAATGAAGAAGGCGACGCCGATCAGGCGGCCGAGCACGCGGTGCCAGTATTCCCACCAGAAGATGCCCTTGAATTCATCCACCGACATCGCATGATTGACCTGCTTGAATTCGGGCGTTTGCTTGTACTTTTCGAAGGTTTCTTCCCATTCCTGCGCATTCAGCGGCGGAATGGTACCGACGATCGGCTGCCATTCGACGATGGACAGCCCGGAGTGGGTCAGGCGGGTGACGCCGCCGACGACGAGGATGGAAAATACCATCGCGCAGCAGATGAAAAGCCAGGTGGCGACCTGTCGACGGGTGGAGATATCCATGCGTACACCCCAAGAGGAAAAATTAGCGGCGAATTATAAACTTTTTCCCCTCCTTTTTCGCCCCCTCGCTTCTGTGCGACAATCCGCGCCCGGCCGAGCAACCATGCGACATTCCGCCGCAGGTTCTTGATGTGGATCAAGTTCGCGCGCACCCGAACGCAGGTATCCTTTCGGGCACTGTGCCCAAGTGCCGCAAAGGTTTGTTTTTTCGCAATTTCACGTGCGCGTCCATGCGCCAATCAGATGGAGGGTAACAAGATGTCCGATCATGACAACGATGACGTCCCGTTCATGCAGAAGCTGCTCGACAACCACTTCCTTTTGCTGTTTCTCGGCGTCGCCTCGCCGACGATCCTCTACACGCTGTGGGGCATCGTCGACATCATGAACACGCCGCTCGCCAAGTAATTTCAACCAATAGAGGGAGAACTCAATGAGTGCAATTCTGCCGCCGTCGGAACGGCTCTGGTGGAAGGAGCCGATCGCCAAGACCGAGTGGTTGTGGATCGCGATCGCCTTCGTCTGGGGCATGATCATGTTCGTCATGATGATCTACTGGCACATCTACGGTAAGCAAAACCTGTCCAACGAAGCCTACAAGACCACGCCGGAAGCGTTCGCCGCCAAGGCCGAGCAGTTCATCGCCGAAAACACCGTGCGCGTCGAAACGGGCCTCGAGGGAAGCGAAATCCCCGTCGTCAAGGTTCCCAACGGCGGCGACGGCTACCTGATCGCCCGCCTGTGGAACTGGTACCCGATCCTCGAACTGGAGAAGGGCCAAGAGTACAAGATCCACCTGTCGTCGATGGACTACAACCACGGCTTCTCGCTGCAGCCGGTGAACATCAACATCCAGGTGATCCCGGGCTACGAGCACGTGGTCAAGATGACCCCGACCTCGTCCGGCACCTTCGCCATCGTCTGCAACGAGTTCTGCGGCATCGGCCACCACTCGATGCTCGGCCGGATCTACGTGAAATAAGGGGGAAACAATAGTGGCAACCACTTACCGCACCTGCCCGGCGTCCGGGCTGCAATTCGAGGCCCACGCCGAGAAGCTGATGAAATGGAACGCCGTCGCGGCCGTTCTGTGGCTCCTCGTCGGCGGCATCACCGCCATCGGCGTCATCATGACCCGCTGGCCGGCGTTCAAGCTCCTGCCGCCGGACCAGTTCTACCAGATCCTCACCGCGCACGGCGTCGACATGCTGCTGTGCTGGATCATCTTCTTCGAGATGGCCGTGCTCTACTTCGCCTCCTCGGTCCTGCTGCGCTGCCGCCTGGCGACGCCGAAATGGGGCTGGGTGCAGTTCTGGCTGATGGTCGTCGGCAGCGTCATGACCAACGTCGCCATCTTCCAGGGCGAGTCGAGCGTGATGTTCACGTCCTACGTGCCGATGCAGGCCGCGCCGCACTTCTACCTCGGCCTGATCCTGTTCGCCGTCGGCGCGCTGATCGGCTGCGGCGTGTTCTTCGGCACGCTGGTCGTCGCCAAGAAGGACAAGACCTACACCGGCTCGATCCCGATGGTCACCTTCGGCGCGCTGACCGCCGCCATCATCGCCGTGTTCACCATTCTGACCGGCGCCGGCATCCTGCTGCCGACCTTCCTCTGGTCGATCGGCCTGATCAAGGAAGTCGACCCGCAACTGTACCGCATGGTCTGGTGGGGCCTGGGTCACTCGTCGCAGCAGATCAACGTTGCTGCTCACGTGTCGATCTGGTACCTGATCCCGGCCATCGTCATCGGCGCCAAGCCGCTGTCGGAAAAGGTCTCGCGCGGCGCGTTCCTGATGTACATCCTGTTCCTGCAGCTCGCTTCGGCCCACCACCTCCTGTCCGACCCGGGCATGAGCGCCGAGTGGAAGGTGCTGAACACCTCGTACTTCATGTACTTCGCCGTCATGGCCTCGATGATCCACGGCTTCACCGTGCCGGGCGCCATCGAAGCCGCCCAGCGTCGTCGTGGCTTCACCAACGGCCTGTTCGAGTGGCTGCGCAAGGCGCCGTGGGGCAACCCGGCGTTCTCCGGCATGTTCATCTCGCTGGTCTCGTTCGGCTTCCTCGGCGGCATCTCCGGCGTCGTGCTCGGCACCGAGCAGATCAACATGCTGATGCACAACACCTTCTACGTGCCGGGCCACTTCCACACGACGGTGGTGACGGGTACCACGCTGGCCTTCATGGCGGTGACCTACCTGCTCGTGCCGACGCTGTTCAAGCGCGAGATGATCCACCCGAAGCTGTGCCAGATCCAGCCGTACCTCTTCGGCATCGCCATGTCGATCACCGGCCTCGTCATGATGGGCGCCGGCACGCTGGGCGTCTCCCGCCGTCACTGGGACATGGCCTTCTCGGGCGCGCCGTTCCAGTATGAGTGGCCGGGCGCCGCGATGCTGATGATGGGCATGACCGGCTTCTTCGGCATGGTCACCATCGTCGGCGGCGCGCTGTGGATCTACCTCGTCGTCGGCTCCCTGCTGTGGGGCAAGAAACTCGACGGCGGCGCGGTCTCCGACAAGCCGACCCCGATCCCGGCGGCGACGCCGGCCGCCTCGGCCTCGCACCACGGCAGCGACCACGTCGGCGTCCCCGGCACCGTCGTCCTGGTGATGGCCCTGCTGATCTCCTTCGTGCTGTACTACTTCGTGAACTGGAAGTACCTGTCCGAAGTCTGGCTGCTGAGCTAAGCAGGCACAGCTTCCCCGCGCCCGGGCGACCCCGCCCGGCGCGGGGCCTGCCCGAATCGCCCTTGCCCGCAGGAGCGATTCGAGCAGGTTCCAAAGACATTCAACCGATTCGAGCGCGATCCCAGAATACCTATGCAATCGACGACGCCCGCCCACAGCGCCTCCGGTGCATCCCTACGAGCCATCCTCGGCCTGTTCAAGCTGCGCATCGGTGTCGTCATCACGTTCACCGCGCTCGCCGGCCTCGCCGTCAGCTCCGGCCCCGGCCTCTCGCCGCTGCAGATGGTCGTCCTGACCTTCTCCGTGCTCGTTTCGTCGGCCGCCGCCGGCGCCTTCAACCAGTATTACGAGCACGACCTCGACCCGAAGATGGCGCGCACCAGGAACCGCCCCTTCGTCACCGGCCAGATCAAGCACGGCCCGTTCTGGCTCGGCGTCATCGCCGTGCTCATGGTCGCCTCGGTCGGCGCCGCCTGGCTGGCGCTGAACGCCTGGTCGGCGCTCTACGTCTTCCTCGGCGCCTTCTTCTACGCCATCGTCTACACCGTCTGGCTGAAGCGCCGCACCTGGCTGAACATCGTCTTCGGCGGCCTGGCCGGCAGTTGGGCGGTGCTCGCCGGCGCCACGGCGGCCGACCCCGGCCACGGCGCCGTGCCGCTGGCGCTCGCCTTCGTGCTCTTCCTGTGGACGCCGCCGCACTTCTGGGCGCTGGCCATCGCCTGCAAGGACGACTACGCGGCCGCCGGCGTGCCCATGCTGCCGGTCGTCGTCGGCAACGAGAAGGCGGCGCGCACCATCTTCTACAGCACGCTGGCGCTGGTCGCCGCGTCGCTGCTGCCGGCCTTCTACGGGCTGGGCTGGATCTACGTCGCCGCCGCCGTCCTTGGCGGCGGGCTGTTCATCCAGAAGGCCTGGGCGCTGACCCGGTCGCCGGAACGCAAGGCGGCGCTGTCCTGCTTCCATGCGTCGCTCGTGCAGTTGACGCTGGTGCTCCTGGGCGCGATCATCGACGCCCAGTTCTGACCGGATAGCCCGCACGTGAATCTCCGTTTCCTCCTCGCCGCCTCGGCGGCGGCCCTCTCCTTTGCGCTGCCGGCGCACGCCGCCGACGAGGCGGCCGACAAGCCGAAGCTGACGGCGCGGCCGGCGACCTCGCTGAGCCCCGGCCTGACGCTGACGACGCTCGACGAGCAGGCCGCCTTCGAGAGGTCGCAGGCGGTCATCGGCCAGCCGGTGCAGAACTTCGTGCTGCTCGACCGCGAGGGCCGGCCGGTCGAGCTGTCGCGCTACAAGGGCAAGCCGCTCCTCGTCAGCTTCGTCTACACCGCCTGCTTCCAGGTCTGCCCGACGACCACGCGCAACCTGCAGAAGGCCGTCCAGGAGACGGTCAGCGTCATGGGCGCGGACCGCTTCAACATCGTCACCATCGGCTTCAACCAGCCCTTCGACTCGCCGCAGGCGATGAAGGACTTTGCCAAGCGCTACGGCCTGAGCCTGCCCAACTGGGAGTTCCTCAGCCCGGCGACGGCGATCGTCGGCGACGTGACCGGCAACTTCGGCTTCAGCTTCGTGGCGACGCCGGCCGGCTTCGACCACCTGAACCAGATCTCGCTGGTCGACGCCGACGGGAAGATCGTCCGCCAGGTCTACGGCGAGAAGTTCACGCCCAAGGATCTCGCCGAGCCGCTCAAGCGGCTCATCGCCAACTCGGCGATTCCGCCCGAGACGAACACGGTCAAGGAGCTGATGGAGCGCGTGCGCATCCTCTGCTCGGTCTACGACCCGGTCGCCGGCCGCTACCGCACCGACTACTCGATCTACATGATGATCGCCGGCTTCATCACCTTCGTCGGCTTCACCATCTACCTGTCGTTCAACATGTGGCGCAGCCGCCGCCGCACGACGCCGCCCGCCGCCTGACCCCTCCGCCGGCGCGAATTCGCCCGGAATTGATGCGTGTCAAGTCGTCTTGACGCGGCGGACAATATCATTATCTGCTAATAAATCACCATTATCAGTACGGATATTCCGCGGACTCCCCGTGACCTTCGAAGCCCACTGCCGCCGACTCGTCCGGGCGCCGTTCCAGCGGTGCGAGGAGGCGTTCGACCGGGTTTTCGGGGGCCGCCACAACCCGCTGCGCCACCTCGGCGCGCTCGGCCTGTTCTTCCTCTGGATCATCGTCGGCAGCGGCCTCTACCTGTACATCGTCCTCGACACCGGCGTCGATCAGGTCTATTCGTCGATCGGCCAGATCACCGAGGAGGAATGGTACTTCGGCGGCATCCTGCGCAGCCTGCACCGCTACGCCTCCGACGGCTTCATGCTGGCGATGGGCCTGCACCTCGTCCGCGAGTTCGCCTACGGCCGCTACACCGGCTTCCGCTTCTATTCCTGGATCACCGGCGTGCCGCTGATCTGGCTGGCCTTCGTCAGCGGCATCGGCGGCTACTGGATCGTCTGGGACCAGTTGGCGCAGTTCTCGGCGGTGGCGACCACCGAGCTGCTCGACTGGCTGCCGATCTTCAGCGAGCCGGCGGCGCGCAACTTTCTCGCGCCGGATTCGATCAACGACCGCTTCTTCACGCTGCTGGTGTTCATCCACCTCGGCGTGCCGATCCTGCTGCTCGCCGCGCTGTGGGCGCACGTGCACCGCATCGCGCACGTCGACCACCTGCCGTCGGGCCGGCTGATGCGCGGCACGGCGGCGACGCTGCTGGTCCTCGCGCTGATCAAGCCGGCGCTCAGCGACGCGCCGGCGAACCTGGCGACGGTGCCGGCGGAGACGCGCCTCGACTGGTTCATCCTCTTCATCCACCCGCTCACCGACCTGAGTTCGCCGGCCGTCGTCTGGACCGCGCTCTTCGGCCTGACCGCGCTGCTCTGCGCGCTGCCCTTCCTCGGCCGGCGGCAGCCGGCGCCGGTCGCCGTCGTCGACCCGGCGAACTGCAACGGCTGCACGCGCTGCCAGGTCGACTGCCCGTACGCGGCGATCACCATGGCCTCGCACCCGACCCGCCCGGGCTACCAGGTCGCCGTCGTCGACGAGGCGCTGTGCGCGAGCTGCGGCATCTGCGCCGGCTCCTGCCCGTCGTCCACGCCCTTCCGCAGCCAGGAGCGGCTGATCACCGGCATCGACATGCCGCAGTTGCCGGTCGATGCGCTGCGCGCCGAGCTGGAGGCGAAGGTCGCCGCGCTCGCCGGCGAGGCGCGCGTCGTCGTCTTCGGCTGCGCCCACGGCGCCCGCGCCGAGGCGCTGGCCGCCCCTGATACGGCGGTGGTCACGCTGATGTGTGCCGGCATGCTGCCGCCTTCTTTCGTAGAATACGCGTTGCGCACGGGCGCTCACGGCGTGATGGTCGCGAGCTGCCGGCACGGCGGCTGCGAATACCGCCTCGGCGAGCGCTGGACGCTGGAGCGGCTGAGCCGCCAGCGCGAACCCCAGTTGCGCGGCCGGATTCCCGCCGAGCGCCTCGCCGCCGTCTTCGTTTCCGCCAACGACGACCCGGCCCTGGCCGCCGCCCTCGACGATTTCAAGGACAGGCTGCGCCGCCTCCCGGCGGCCGGCGAACCGCTTCAACCCTATCTTCGGAGAACCGCCCACCATGCTTAAACCCGCCGCCGCCATTGCCGGCCAGGTCGTCCTCTACGGCGCCTTCGCCGCCTTCATCGGCTATTTCGCCACCGATCCGGTGTATCGGCAGATTCCGGACGACGTCGCCGTGCTCAAGGTCTCGTTCAGCCATCTCGGCGACCGCGAGTGCCGCAAGCGCACGCCGGAGGAGCTGGCCAAGCTGCCGCCGAACATGCGCGCGCCGCTGGACTGCCCGCGCGAGCGCTCGGACATCAATTTCGAACTCGACATCGACGGCCAGACCGTCGTCAAGCACGTGCTGCACCCGACCGGCCTCTACAAGGACGGCATCTCGACGATGTACCGGCGCCTCGAAATCCCGGCCGGCACGCACACGTTCACGGCGCGCATGCAGGACAACCTGAAGCTGGAGGGATGGCGCTTCGTCAAGGAAGAGACGGTCGAGCTGAAGCCGGCGCAGGCCATGGTCATCGACTTCCACCCCGACAAGGGCGGCCTCTTCTTCCAGTAAGCCCCCGCACAAACAAAATAATCAGCCCTCACTCACACTCGAGCGGACAAGAAAATGGTCAAGTTACTGCAATCCCTCCTGCGCTGGTGCTTCATGCGCGTCGAGAACGTGTTCAACCTCGCCTTCGGCGACAAGCTGAACCCCTTCTACCACCTCGGCACCATCACCTTCTGGCAGTTCTGGCTGCTGGTCGGCACCGGCTTCTACCTGTACATCTTCACCGACACCGGCGTGCACGACGCCTTCGAGTCGGTCGAGGCGATCACCCACGACCAGTGGTGGGCCGGCGGCATCATGCGCTCGATCCACCGCTACGCGACGGACGGCATGATCCTGACGATGTTCCTGCACCTGATCCGCCACTTCGCCTACGACCGCTACCGCGGCTTCCGGGCGTTCTCGTGGATCACCGGCGTCGTCCTGCTGATCCTCGTCTACGTCGCCGGCATCAACGGCTTCATGCTGGTCTGGGACAAGCTGGCGCAGTTCGTGGTCATCGCCGTCGCCGAATGGTTCGACGTGCTGCCGATGTTCAACGGCTCGGTCATCCGCAACTTCCTCTACGAAGGCAGCGTCAACAGCCGGCTGTTCACCCTGCTCGCCTTCTTCCACATCGGCGCGCCGCTGATCGTCGTCTTCATCATGTGGGTGCACGTGCAGCGCGTGCCGCGCGCGCACATCAACCCGCCGGTCCCGATCCGCTACGCGGTGACGCTGATGTTCGTCGCGCTGTCGCTGGTCAAGCCGATCCTCAGCCAGGGCGGCGAGGCCGACTTCTCGGTGGTGCCGACCAACATCGGCTTCGACTGGATCGAGCTGGGCGTGCTGGCGCTGGTCTACGTGATGAATCCGATGCACCTGTGGTACCTGGTCGTCGGCGCCGGCGTGCTCTTCGTGCTCGTGCCCTGGCTGCCGCCGAAGCGCCTGGGCGGCGCCAAGTCGGAGGCGGCGATCACCTTCCACCCGGCCAACCGCGCGGTCAAGCAGCGCTTCGACGAGACCATCCTCGACGCCGGCCTGCGCCAGGACGTGAACCTGCCGTACGAATGCCGCAACGGCGGCTGCGGCGTCTGCAAGTGCACGGTGCTCGCCGGTAAGGTCGACCCCGGCCTCTACCAGCCGAACGCGCTGTCGCCGGAAGAGCTCGCCCAGGGCAAGGTGCTCGCCTGCTGCGCCACCGCGCTCGAGGACTGCGAGATCGAGTACGACGCCAGCGCCGTGCGCACCAACATCAAGGAATACACCGCCAAGGTGGTCGAGCTGAAGAAGCTGACGCACGACGTGATGGGCGTCACCATGAAGCTGCCGGGCACCGACCGCATCCAGTTCAAGGCTGGCCAGTACATCAACGTCATCCTGGAAGACGGCCAGCGCCGCGCCTTCTCGTTCGCCAATCCGCCGCACTACGGCGACATCATCGAACTGCAGATCCGCCTGATGCCGGGCGGCAGGTTCACGACGCACGTCTTCGAAGGCATGAAGGTCGGCGACGAGATCCGCTTCGAAGGGCCGATCGGCGATTTCTCGCTGCGCGAATCCGAGCGGCCGATCGTCTTCGTCGCCGGCGCCACCGGCTTCGCGCCGGTGAAGAGCATGGTCGAGGACGCCTTCCGCCGCGGCATCAAGCGCCAGATCCACCTCTACTGGGGCGTCAAGCAACTGCGGGATCTCTACCTGCCGGAGCTGCCGCAGCAGTGGGCGAAGGAGCACCCGAACTTCCACTTCATCCCGGTGATCTCCGAGCCCGTGCCGGAGGACAACTGGACCGGCCGCACCGGCCTGGTGCACGAGGCGATCCTCACCGACTTCCCCGAGCTGAAGGGCCACGAGATCTACGCCTGCGGCTCGGTGCGCATGGTCGAGGCGATCTTCCCCTTCCTCAAGGCGCACGGCGCCGAGGACGGCCAGTGCTTCTCCGACGCCTTCACGCTGTCGGCGCGCTCGATGGCCTACCAGCCGCCGGCGAAGTAAGGACGCCCCTGCGCCCGGAGCACGGGCGACGAAAAGGCCGCCGCAGTCTTCTGCGGCGGTTTTTTTTCGTCATCCGCGACCATGACGTTCATGTGACCGCTCTGCTTCCGAACGTGGGCCATCCCTGCCGCCGGATACAGTTATCATAGGGTTTCATTTCGCATCCTTATGGAAGGGAACCCAACCCATGAACATGCACGCACTCTGGGGCTCGCTGCAAAATACCCTGGGCGGCCAGATTCCCCATCTGCTCGGGGCACTGGCCATTTTCGTCATCGGCTGGATCGTCGCCGTCACGCTGCGCGCCGGCGTTCGCCACGGTCTGTCCCGGATCGGCCTGGGCCAGCGCTTCCACAGCCTGACCGGCCACCGGATCGACCTCGAAGGCATCTTTTCCGTCGCCGTCTTCTGGGTCGTCCTCCTGCTGACCCTGATCGCCGTCTTCAACTCGCTCGATCTGGCCGTCGTTTCGGCGCCCTTCGCTGCGCTGACCACGGAAATCTTCGAATACGCGCCGCGCCTGTTCAGCGCCCTGGTTCTCGCGCTGATCGCCTGGCTGCTCGCCAGCATCGTGCGCACGCTGGTCGTCAAGGGGCTGGGCAAGACCACGCTCGACGAAACCCTGGCCGAGCACGCCCAGATGCCGCCCATCGCCGACAGCCTGGCGCAGGCGCTCTTCTGGCTGGTCGTGCTGCTCTTCGTGCCGGCCATCCTCGGCGCGCTGCACATGGAAGGTCTGCTCGACCCGCTGCGCAACATGGTCGCCAGGGTGCTCGACATGCTGCCCGACGCCTTCGCCGCGCTCATCATCGGCGGCATCGGCTGGATCGTCGCCACCGTGCTGAAAAACATCGTCACCAACCTGACGCGCACGGCCGGCCTCGACAAATTCGGCGAACGCGCCGGCCTCGGCGAATCGACGCAGTTGTCGCGCATCGTCGGTCTGGTGGTATTCCTGGTGGTGTTCCTGCCCTCGCTGATCTCGGCGCTCGACGCGCTCAGGATCGAAGCCATCTCGCGGCCGGCCACCGACATGCTGTCGATGATGATGACGGCGGTGCCCAACCTCATCGCCGCCGCGCTGATCCTGACCGTCACCTGGCTGGTCGCCAGCTTCGCCAGCAAGCTCCTCGCCAGCCTGCTCGCCGCCATCGGCTTCGATACCCTGCCGGCCCGCGTCAACCTGGCCCACGCCTTCGAGAAAACGCCCGCCTCGGCCTTTGCCGGCCGCGTCGCGCTCTTCTTCGCCATGCTCTTCGCCACCGTCGAAGCCGCCGCACAGCTCGGTTTCGATCAGGTCAGCGACATCGTCGCCGCCTTCATCCATTTCGGCGGCGACATCCTGCTCGGCGGCGTCATCCTGGTCGTCGGCTTCTGGCTGGCCAACGTCGCCGCCACCGCCATCGACCGGGCCAGCGGCGCCGGCAGCACGGGGCTGGCCCGCATCGCCCGCGTCGCCATCCTTGCGCTGGTCATCGCCATGGGCCTGCGCGCCATGGGCATCGCCGACGACATCGTCAACCTCGCCTTCGGCCTGACGCTCGGCGCCGTCGCCGTCGCCATCGCGCTGTCCTTCGGCCTGGGCGGCCGCGAAGCGGCCGGCAAGCTGATGGAACACTGGCTCTCGAAGCTGCGCCGCGACGACTGAGCATCGCGCCCGACGCCGCACGAAAAAGCCCGCAGCCTTCACGGCTGCGGGCTTTTTTCTGGCTGCGAGCACCCGCGCGCGGCGGGTGCGCTCAACGTTCGACGAGCTGCGTCAGCAAGGGATCGAGTTCGCCTTCCTTGAGCCCGCCGTAGAGCGACAGGACGACCTTGCCGCCGCGGTCGAGGACCACGGTGTAGGGCATGCCGCGCACCGTCAGGCCGGGATTCTCGCTCGGCCGGGTGACGCCGACGAGCAGCGGATAGGCGACCGGCGTCTTCTTGACGAAGGCGCGCATCTTGTCGACCTCGTCCATGCCGATGCCGACGAACTGCACGCCCTTGGCGCCGAACTGCGCCTGCAGGCGGGAGAACATCGGCATCTCCTCGATGCACGGCGGGCACCAGGTCGCCCAGTAGTTGATGACCCGCACCTTGCCGTCCCACTGCGCGAACGGCTGCGGATTGCCGTCGAGGTCCGGCAGCGTCACCTTGAGCAGGGCCTCGATGTTCGCCTGCGCGGTCTCCGTCGTCACCTGGCGCGAGACGCGCGCCTGCTGCGCCAGCTCCTCCTGCGACGGCATCCGGCTCTGCTCGTACAGCCGGTAGCCGAGGAAACCGACCGTGACCAGCGTCAGCACGCTGGTCACTCCGAGCAGCGTGACCGCCCTTTTCTCGTTCATGCGCCCTTCCTCCGTCGCGTCATCGCCTTCAGGCAGACGAGGATGAACATGATGCCGCCGATGACGGCGATGGCGCCGCCGGCGCCCATCATGCCCATGCCGATCTTCTGCGGCAGCGTCACCAGCGCCTGCTCGGCGCCGGCCACCTTGCGCTGCACGCCGTAGCCGCCCGACCAGGCCAGCCCGAGCACGTGGATCAACTGGCCGAAGCCGTAGACGTAGGGCTGCCAGACGGCCATCTTCCCTTCCGGCCGGCCGAAGCCGAGCGTCGGCAGCAGCACGTAGGCCAGCCCCATGAAGGCCAGCGTGACGCCGACCGTCGAGCCGTGGTAGTGCGCCGGAATGACGACGTTCGCCCCCTGGATCAGGTAGCCGAGCACGCCGCCCAGGCCGAACAGCACGAAGGAAGCGACGAAGGCCGACTTCGCCGGATGCGCTGCCGCCCGGCGCACGCCCCACAGCGAGAGGAGGCCGATGACGATCAGCGGCCCCATGTACGGATGCCCCCACTCCATCAGCTTGGCGAAGAGCTGCATGTGCGGCAGCGAACCCGGCGGCACGGTCAGATAGATCAGCGGCACGGCCAGCAGCGGCAGCGCGGCGACGAGGAAGAGGACGACCTGCGCACGCGGCGAGGCCTTCGACGGCTGGCCGAGATGGGCGCCGATCCAGAACCAGGCGACGACCATCAGCAGCGCGTGCTGGAACTGCAGCGTGTGGCCGCCGCCCCAGAACAGCACCTCGAAATAGAGATCCTCCTCGATCTTCGGCACCATCATCCACGACCAGTAGAACGCGGCCAGCGACAGGAAGGCGGCGACGGCGGCGAGGAAGGCGCCGAAGCGCAGCGGCTCGCCGGAGACGCGCGCCGGCCAGACGGTGATCAGCGCGCGCGCCACGGCCAGCAGGAAGCCGGCGCCGCACAGCCACAGCGAGGCGAAGAAGACGTCGTGCTTGAGCACCGGGATGTAGTTGTTGAGCACCGGCGTGGCGCCGGGGAAGAACGGCGAGACGGTCATCACCAGCGTGCCCAGCGCGGCGAGGACGAAACCGGCCCAGCCCATCCAGGCCAGCGCGCCGCCGCCGAGCGCGCTCCAGATCACCGAGGCGAAGGCCATGAACCAGACGGCGACGGAAAGATCGACGTGCACGATCAGCGCCGAGCGGAAGAAATCCTTCAGCGGGAAGACGTCCTGGATGCCGGGCGTGCGCGAGAAGACGAGGACCAGCGCCAGCAGGCCGGAACCGATCAGAGCCATGACGCCCAGCCACAGCCAGGCACGGGCCAGCGCCGCCGGCGCGCCGGGAGAAACCTTGACGACTTGCGAATCCACCACGGAAACAGCCTCGCTGAAAAGGGAAGGATTATACGGCCAGCCCCCTGGCGAGGCCAGCCGGCGCGGCCTCGGGCGGGAGGCTCCGCCCTTGCCTCTCGCCGTGACAAGTGCGAACATTGCGCGCTGAACGCCCGCCGGCGTCGGCCTTCTCGGATACCTGCATGCACGGAAACCACCACCAGAGCATCAACATCGAGGCGCTGCTCGCGCACGTACCGCTGTTCAACGGCCTGATGCCGGACGAAATCGGCCGTATCGCGCGGGGTACCCGGGAAATCCACACCGCTCGCGGCGACATCCTGTTCCACAAGGGCGACGCCTGCTCCGGCTTCCATCTGATCGTCTACGGCCAGGTCAAGCTCGCCTTCACGTCGCCGCAGGGCGGCGAGAAGGTCGTCGAGATCCTCGGCCAGGGGCAGACCTTCGGCGAAGCGGTGATGTTCATGGACAAGCCTTACCTCGTCTATGCGCAGGCGCTGACCGACTCGCTGCTGCTGCACATCTCCAAGGCCGTCATCCTCGAAGAGCTGGAAAGCGACCCCAAGCTTGGCCGCAAGATGATCGCCGGCATGGCCATGCGCCTGCACCACCTGATCACCGACGTCGAGTCCTACTCGCTGCACTCCGGGCGGCAGCGCATCATCGGCTACCTGCTGCGCGAGCAGCTCGACTCGGACAACGCGGAGAAATCCGTGACCGTCACCCTGCCGACCAACAAGGGCGTCATCGCCTCGCGGCTCAACCTGACGCAGGAGCACTTCTCGCGCATCCTGCACGAGCTTTCGGACAAGGGGCTGATCGCGGTCGAGGGGCGCAAGATCCACATTCCCGACGTAGACCGGCTGCGCGACTACGACCTCTGACGCCGCGCCGCGCAGGCGCGGGCCGGCCGCCTCAGGCGGCGAGGACGCGCGCCGCCGACCAGGTCGCGCCGGCGGCCGCGGCCGCGGCGAGCGCGGCGCCGTAGCCGACGCGCAGCAGGCGATAGGCGCGCGGGCTCGTTTCGCGGTCGGCCAGGCCGAGCAGGTGCAGCGCCCCCCAGCCGACGACGGCCGTGCCGACGAAGGAAATGGCGACGAGCTGGATTTCCGTGCCGTTCATCTGAAACACGCGGCCGCCGCGCAGCGGAATCACGGCAAAGGCGCCGAAGGCCCAGGCGAGGCCGAAGCCGCCGACGGCGCAGAGTGCGGCGACGCCGCGGATGATCCATCGTTCCATGGGGGTGCTTGTTTCCTGTGCGGGTAGTTCGGGTCAGCCAGCGATGCGCAGGCCGGTTTTCTTGAGGATTTTCGTCGAGAAGAGCACGTCGCTCGCGCGGCAGTCGGCGCCGAGCAGTTCGCGGATCAGCCCCACCTTGGTGAGCACTTCCTCGCGCGAGCCGCCATGCACCATGGCGAACAGATTGTACGGCCAGTCCGGCAGCGCGCGCGGCCGGTGGTAGGCGTGGGTGACGAAGTCGAGGGCGCCGATGCGCGCGCCGAGTTCGTCGATGCGCTCGTCCGGCACGTCCCAGACGCTCATGCCGTTGGCCGTGTAGCCGATGGCGTAGTGGTTGGGCACGGCGCCGATGCGGCGGATGGTGCCGCGTTCGAGCATCGCGTTCATGCGCGCCATGACTTCCCCGGCGGTAACGCCAAGCTGTTCGGCCAGCGCATGATACGGGCGCGGCACCAGCGGCAGGCCGGCCTGCGTGGCGACGATCAGGCGGCGGTCGAGATCGTCGCTCATGAAAGCGCCTCGCCCCGCACGGCCAGCTTCATTTCGACGAAGTATTCCTTGAGCTTGGGGAAGGGATGGACGACGAGGCCGGTGGCGGCCTCGATCTTCCGCACCGCCTCGGCAATGCCCTCCCTGGTTTCGGTGGCGAGCACGAACCACATGTTGAACGGCGTGTTCAGGTCGCTTTCGCGCCGGTAGTTGTGCGCCACCTCCGGGAAGGCGTTGACCGCGTCGTTCACCCGCGCCCAGTCGGCCTCGGGCACGGCCAGCGCGGCGAGGACGAAGGCGCCGCCCATGCGCTCGATCTGGAACATCGGCCCGAAGCGAGTGAGCACTTTCCGGTCGAGCAGCGACTGCAGGCGGGCGAGCAGTTCCTCCTCGGCGATGCCGAGGCTTTCGGCGGCCGCCGCGTAGGGGCGCTCGCAGACGGGGAAGCCGCCCTGCAGCGCGTCGACGATGCGCCGGTCGACGGCGTCGAGTTCGGCCGCCGGCGGACGCTCACGCATAGCGCGCCCCGGTCTGCTTGAAGCGGGTCAGCGAGAAGAGGATCTCGTGCGCGTAGGCGCCCAGCCCGAGCGTCTCGCGCAGCGCGGCGATGCGCGCCTCGACGTCGGCGCGCGCCTGGCCGTGGAGCATGCAGAAGAGGTTGTACGGCCAGTCCGGCAGCACGCGCGGCCGGCGGTAGCAGAGGGTGACGCCTTCGGCCTGCGCCAGCGCGTTGCCGATGCGCTCGACCGCGTCGTCGGGAATGTCGTGCACCAGCATGGCGTTGGCCCTGAAGCCGAGCTCGTGGTGACGGACGACGACGCCGAAGCGCTTGATGATGCCTTCGTCGCACCAGCGGCGGACGCGCTCCAGCACTTCGACCTCGTCGCAGCCGACGCGCTGGGCAAGCGCCTGGAACGGCCGGATGAAGAACGGCAGCCCCTCCTGCAGCGCCATCACCAGCCGGCGCTCCAGCTCTTCCAGCGGGCGCGGCGGCGTGAACGCGCGCGCCGCCGGCGCCGGCTTCTTCTCCCCGCCGTTCAGGCAGAAGCCGAGGTCGATGTGGAATTCCTGTTCGAGCGGCAGGCGCAGCACGGGGTAGCCGGCGGCCCGCTCGATGGCTCCGAGCGCCGCCGCCAGGCGCCCCTCGGAGCCGGCGGTGACGACGAACCACAGGTTGTAGCGGTGCTCGCGCTCGTAGTTGTGATTCACCTCGGGAAAGCGGTTGACCGTCTGCGCCACGGCTTCCAGCTTCTCCGGCGGCACGGCCATCGCCGCCAGCGTCGAGGCGCCGATGCGCTTGGGCGCGAAGACCGGGCCGACGCGCGAGATCTTGCCCTCGTGGCGCAGCGCCTCGAGCCGGCGGATGACGACGTTCTCGGCGACGCCGAGACGCGCCGCCAGCTCGGCGAAGGGCGCCGGACAGAGCGGGAAATCGCGCTGGAAATCGTTGAGCAGCCGGAATTCCAGCGCCGGGTCGAGCGTCAGTTCCATTCCTTCATCCGTCACAGGCCGATGCGCGCGGCGCGGCTGGCGAAGAAGATGCCCGACGGCGCCTGCGCCGGAATCTCGCCGATCTTCTCGAAGGTGGCGGTGTCGTAGATGACGACCTTGTTGTCGTCGCGCGAGGAGACCCAGACGTGCTCGCCGCGCGGCGTGAACTCCATGTGCAGCACGGCCTTGCCCGGCGCCAGCGTCTTCACCACCTGCTTGGTCAGCGTGTCGATGACCTGGATTTCCGAATAGTCGGGGAAGGAGAAGTTCACCCACACCTGGCGGCCGTCCGGCCGCGCCATGACGAACACCGGCTGGCCCTTGACCTTGACGCGGCCGACCTCCTGCCAGGTCTTGCCGTCGGCGATCAGCACCTCGTGGCGGCCGATCGCCGGCAGCCAAGCCTGGCCCTGCGCCATCGCCCAGCCGCGCAGGTGCGGCATCTTGTAGACCGGCAGCTTCTCCTCGCCGCGGCCGTAGCCGGACAGGATCTTGCGCGAGCCCTGGTCCATCTGCCACAGGTCGAGCAGCGCGACGCCGTCCTCGCCGTAGAGGCCGGTCATGAAGTAGCGGCCGTCCGGCGTGACGAGGCCGTCGTAGGGCTGGTTGCCGGCGGGGAAGCGCTGCGTCTTCGGCTTTCTCGGGTCGGAGAAGTCGGTGACCCAGATCTCGCCGCCCTCGAACAGTGCGTAGGCGAACTTGCCGCCCTGCGCGTCGCCGAGGCCGACGACCTTGGAGAACTGGCCCGGCGCGTATTCGGCCGGCACCTCCGAGAGCAGTTCCAGCGTCTGTGCGTCGAAAGCCTTGATGCCGCCCGGCGTGTAGTTCTGCGCGACGACGATGCGGCCGTCCTGCGAGATCGAGCCGCCGATGGCGTTGCCGGCCTGGATGATGCGCTTGACGATGCGCGCTTCCAGCAGGTCGATCTTGGTCAGCCCGCCGTCGCGGCCGAAGATGTAGGCGTAGCGGCCGTCGCGCGAATAGACGGCGGAGGCGTGCGAGAGGTCGCCGAGCCCTTCGATGCGGGCGTAGGCGCTCTTCGTCGTGGTGTTGACCAGCGTCACGTGGCCGCTGGCGCGCTCGATGATCAGGCCGAGGTCCACGGTGCCGCGCAACTGCGGCTGGCCGGCGCAGGCGGAGAGGAAGACGAGGGAGGCGATGGCGAGTAGCTTGCGCATGACGGTCCTGTGTTTGAGAAGAAGACGCAGGACGAAGAATGCCCCACGACTTTTGCGGGTACTTTGGCTTAGGTCAAAGGTTTTGCTTGCGGGGTCGGAATCATGGCGCCCCGGTGAGCCGCGACGCGTCGGCGATCAGGGCATCCGCCAGATCGCACAGTTCGGCAACGGCGGACTCCTCGATCTCCAGGCTCCCTTCGTATTCGGCGAGGTTGCGTTTCCGGTGGGCGCTGTCCAGAATCCGCCAGCGGGCGGGCGGCCAGCCCAGCGTATGGGCGAGGCACTGGAAGACCGTGTAGCGGTTCTCGCTCCGATAGCCATGCCAGCGCAGGGCGGCCAGCGCCGCTGCGTGCGCCGCGTTGTAGGCGCCGAGGAAGCGCCCCTCGACGGACAGGCCGGGCAGACGCGCGTCGTCGAGGCGGGTGCCGGCCATCGCCAGCAAGCGCGCGATCTCCGCGGCATTGCGCGGTTCGGCCTTGAGCTGGCCGGCGCGCACCAGGTTATCCAGCGCCGGCAGGGTCAAGCATGTCTCCGATCAACGGCAGGAAGGGCTGGGCAAGCACGCGGCCGACGAAGGAGTCCGGCTCCCGTCGGCGCCGGGCATATTCGGCGACGGTATAGACGGTCGGATTGATCTTGCGGCCAAGCGAATCCTCGAACGGCAGGAGGCAATCCAGGATTTCGGCGAGCGTCAGATCGTCGCCGACCAGCATGAGGTCGACGTCGCTGTCCGCGGTATCGGTTTCCTTCGCCACCGAGCCGTAGACGCACGCGGCGAGCAGGCGCGGCCGCAGGGGTTCCAGCGCCGCGCGCAGCGTCGGCTGGACGCCCAGCGTCTTGCGCACCAGTCCGGCCAGCTCCGCATACACCGGACTGTCGACGTTGGCCGTGAAACGGCGCTGGTTGCCGACGCGCTCCGACAGCATCAGGCCGGCGTCCGCCAGGCGATTGAGTTCGCGCTGCAAAGATGCGCTGCCGAGGCCGGTGAGGCGTTTCAGCTCGCTGAAGTAATAGCCCCGTCCCGGCCGGCCGAAAAGCCAGCCGAAGAGACGCGACTGGCTCTTCGTGAAGAGGGCGGAAGCAATGGACATAGCCAGAATCTAGCACAATCGAGCCAGATTTTGGCATGATTCCAGACTACAGCACCCGCTTGATCGCCGCTTCCATCTCGGCCTTCGACATGGCGCCGAGCTTCTTCGCGGCGATGCGGCCGCTGCGGTCGATGACCACGGTGAAGGGCAGGCCGGCCTTGTCGTTGCCGAGCGCCTTCATCAGTTCGACGCCCTTGCCGACGCCGGCGAGCACGATGCGGTAGTCGACCTCGTAGGCCCTGGCGAAGTCGCGCACCGCCTCGCGGCTGTCGGCGTCCTCGATGGCCAGGCCGACGACGACGAGGCCCTTGCCGCGGTACCTGGCGTCCATCTCGACGAGGTCCGGGATCTCCTTGCGGCACGGGCCGCACCAGCGCGCCCAGAAGTTCACCACCAGCGGCTTGCCGCGCAGCGCGTCCAGCGCCACCGGCCGGTTGTCCGCGTCGACGGCGGCGGCGGCGAAGAACGGCGCCGCCGAGGCAGCGTCGGCGAACGCCGGCAGCGGCGCGAGGAAGACGGCGAGGGCGAGGAGCAGCGGACGCATGGGTTCTCCCTTACGGCAGGTCGCTCTTCTTGAAGGTGAAGAAGCCGACGGCGGCGGCCAGCGTGCCGACGGCGACCGGATAGACCAACGCGTAGAGCTTGAAGCCGGCGACGCCGAAGAGGTCGAGGATGACGTAGGCCGACGGCCCGAGCACGATCAGTTGCGGGTCGAACAGCGCCAGCGCGGCGGTGCGGAAGACCTGCAGCGGGTTGGCCAGCGCCAGCGTCACCGCCAGCTCCGGCGAGACGCGGCCCTGGATCATGACGCCGAGCAGGATCAGGTCGAGGAACAGCAGCATCGCCAGCCAGACCATGAAGGCCGAGCCCTGGGCGACGTCGGTCGAGCGCGCCAGCGTCGATATCAGCATGCCGATGCCGAGGAAGCACCAGGCCATGGCCGCGAGCAGGCCGGTGTAGTAGACGAACATGTCCCACGGCACCTCGACGCCCTGCACCAGCGCCCAGAACACGGCGCCGAGCATAGCGACGAAGACCGGCAGGAAGATGGTCACGTAGCGGCCGACGATCTTGCCCCAGAACCAGGCGGCGAGCCCGACCGGCAACGACAGCAGGTATTCGAAGACGCCGGCCTCGCGGTCGCCGGCGACCGAGCGGACGGTGGTGACGAGCACGAAGATCGGCAGGATGGCCATCGTCAACTGGATGTAGGTGACGAGCAGCCGGGAAAGGCCGATGAAGCCGAGCACGCGCGATTCGGTCAGGCCGAAGGCGAAGAGCAGCGCGACGATGCCGCCGAAGACCACGCAGTAGATGAGGAACCAGCGCGCGCGCAGCGATTCGACGATGTCCAGTTTGGCGGTGAGCCAGAGGTGTTTCATGCGTTCGTTCCTGTTGCTTTCCGTCGGGTGTCCATCCGCGCTCATCTGCCCTTGGCCAGCACGGCCTTGCGCGCCGCGTCGTAGCCGACGGTTTCCGGCGTGCCCGGCGCGACGGCGGCGAAACCGTAGCCCATCGGCGAGCGCCGGCCGGCGAGGTAGGCGGCCTGGCGGGCGTCCAGCCACGTGCCGCCGGCCGGTTCGGCGCGCGCGTCGGGCACCCAGAACTCGATCTCGGCGTCGCTGAAGGTCTGGTGCTCCTTCCAGAAGATGGCGCAGCCGAAGTCGTCGAACTTGTGCACCTTCTTCATCGGGTCGCGGATCTGCGCGGCGTAGGCGCGTTCGCTGATGACCATGCTGCAGCGCACGCAGACGTCGCGGTCCCACTTGATCTCGGCCGGGCCGGTCAGCGGCTCGCTGCTGCAGCCGGCAAGCACCGCGCCGAGGTAGGGGCCGGCGGCGAGCGCCGGCAGCGAGGAAACGAAGCGGCGGCGATCCATGCTCATTGCAGCGGCACGTCGTCGGGAATCTCGGCCATCTCGATGCGCGCGACGAGGCCGACGTAGCGCGAGATCATGCCGAGGAAGCGCAGGCGGTCCGGCCCCGGCACCTGGCCGTGCCAGTCGACGCCGTCGCGGCGGTCGGCGAAGGACCAGCCGACGAGCGCCTTGGCGATGGCGGCGTCGGCGCGCGTCAGCGTCAGGTGCACGTTGTACATCGACGCCAAGCCGGTGTCGTCGGCGACGCGGTCGTCGAGGACGATCTTGCCGGTGTCCATCTCGATGACGCGGTTGACCAGCGGCGCCACCTCGTCGAGGCGGTGGCTGGAGATCAGCATGGTCGTGTCCTCCAGGCGCTCGGCGAGCAGTTGGAAGAAGATGTGGCGCGCCTCCGGGTCGAGGTTGGCGGCCGGCTCGTCCATCACCAGCACCCTGGCGTCGCGGCCGAGGGCGACGGCGATCAGGAGCTTCTGCTTCATGCCGCCGGAGAGCCGGTTGAACGGCCGGGCGAGGATCGCCTGCATGTCGAGGCCGAGGCGGGCAGCGATGTCGTGCATGCGCTGCGGGTCCGTGCCGCACAGCGAGGCGGCGAAGTCGACCAGTTGGCCGACCGGCATCTTCAAGGGCGGCGGCAACTGCGGCACGAAGCCGATCTTGCCGAGCACCGCCGTGCGCTCGCGGCGCGGGCTGCGGCCGTCGATGGCGACCTCGCCGCCGTGCGTGTATTCGCCGAGCAGGCAGCGGATCAGCGTGGTCTTGCCGGCGCCGTTCGAGCCGATCAGCGCGATGCGCTCGCCGAGCCCGATGCCGAGGTCGATGCCGTCGAGCACGCGCTGACGCTTGAAGAGCTTGGTGACGCCTTGGAAACGGATCATGTGAAAACGGAAAAATCCAAAATCCACCGCAGAGGCGCAGAGACGCAGAGGTTCGCGGAGAAAACCCGGACGATCATCGACAGTGCCTTTCTCTGCGTCGTCTCTGCGCCTCTGCGGTGGGTGTTGTCGTTTGCCCTCAGAGCATCTTGCTCAGGCCCTTGACGTCGAACTGCAGCGCCCCCGACGGGCAGACGTCGACGCACAGGCCGCAGCGGGTGCAGTCCGGGCCGACCGGCACCTCGGTGTGCTCGGCCCGGCCCTTGACCACCATGTCGAGCACGTGCGGCACCAGGCAGACCTTCTTGCAGTCGCCCTCGTGGAAGCAGTGCTCCAGGCGGTACAGGATGCGCACCGGCGAAAGGGTGCCCACCATACCATAGGTGAGTCCGATCGGGCAGACATAGCGGCACCACGCGCGACGGGAATAGAAGACCTCGAACACGAGCAGCAGGAAGACCCAGCCGAGCGCCAGCGAGGGGCCGTAGATCAGCGCCCGCGACAGGATGCCGGTCGGCGACAGGGTCTCGAAGACGGTGTAGCCGGTGACCAGCGCCATGCCCGAGAAGAGCAGCCAGAAGAGGGTGCGCGCGCCGCGGTGGAACTGGTGGTCGGTGACGATCTTGCGGTCGACGAGCTTGAGGTGCAGCCACTCGAACCACTCGGCGACGAGGTGGTAGGGACAGACCCAGGAGCAGAACGAGCGGCCGCCGAGCAGCACCCAGAGGAAGAAGATCGTCAGCGTGCCGATGACCAGGTTGACGATGATGTGCTTGTGCGCCAGCGCCACCTGCAGCGCCGAATTGAGGTCGACCAGGTGGAAGCCGATGAAGCGCGAGGCGGTGAGCGCGCCTTCGAGGATCTGGATGTCGAGCCAGAACGAGAAGGTGAACAGCAGGTTGCAGAAGAGCAGCACCGCCCAGCGCCGGTTGCGCCACTTGTGCGAGACGATCTGGTGCTCGCGCATGTGCTCCTTCTGCGCCAGGAAGTCGTCCTTGTTCATGCGCTTCATGGCGTGCCACTCGCGCGCCTCCGGGCTGATCACGGCCGGCTTCTGCGGCTCGGCGCCGAGCATCACCTTGATGCGTTCGATCATGGAAGCCACGTCAGACGCCCTCCCATTCCTGGCGCTCGTCGATGACGATGGCCGCCGGTTCGACCGGGCAGATCATCTCGCAGACGCCGCAGCCGACGCACTGTTCGAGCACCACCGGACGATGGCGCGTGGCGCCGTCCGGGCCGACGAATTCCTCCAGCCGGATCGCGTCCTGGATCGGGCACTCGGTGACGCAGAGGTCGCAGACCGCGCGGTCGTAAGGCTGCTCGCGCACCGGCACCGGCTTCCAGCGGTCGACCGACATATAGCGCAGCGTGCCCTTGAACGCCGCTCCGCGCGCCTGGCCCTTGAAGCCCTGGCCGAGCACGGCGAGGCAGATTTCCGGCCGCGCCAGGCGGGCGACGCCGATGCGCTCCTTGAGGTTGAGCGTCGGCTCCGGGTCGTTGGCCTTGGCCTTGAGCACCGGGTCGTGCGCCATCTGCATGCCGTCGCGCACCTCGGCGAAGTCGGGCTTCCTGTAGGTCAGCGCGCCGGTCGGGCAGGCGAGGATGCACTGCACGGCGTCGCAGGAGAAGTCGCAGGCCTGGTCGCGGGCGGCGATGTAGGGCACGCCGATGCCGAAGCCCTCGTCGATGTCGCCGAGCTTGATCGCCTGCACCGGGCAGACCTGCACGCACTGGCCGCACTTGATGCACGAGGCGAGGAAATCCTTCTCCTCGAGCGCGCCGGGCGGCCGCAGCCGCGGCTTGTACGCCCTGGCCGTCGGAATCCAGCCGGCCAGCGACAGGCCGACGACGCCGCAGGCGAGCGCCGTGCTGCGGATGAACCTGCGCCGGGCGGCTTCCTTGCGCACCGGCACCTTCGGCCGCTGCGCGCCGGGCGGCGGCTTCAGCTCCTCGCCGCCATCGCCGTCCCGGTCCCTGTCGGGCGCGTCGCTCATTGAACCACCCTCCTGTCGCTACGCGACATCCTCCCCGCGGGAGGATGAGCGCCCCCTTCGGGCGGCCGGGCGGGGGCGCTCATGATTCGGCCCTCGCCGGCTTGTGGAAGACCGGCTTCTCGTCGGTGAGGATGTGCGTCGGCGACGAGAACGGCGCCAGGCGCTCCAGGAAGTCGAGCGCCTCGAGCACCGGCGAGTTGCGGAAGAAGCGCGCCGCCGGGAAATCCATCCAGATCTGGTCGGCGTAGGCGTAGTGCTGGTGCGGCCGGTCGCCGACGTTGTCGCCGTCGCGGTCGAAGCCCTGGTAATCGTCCCAGTAGTTGCCGTGCCAGCGGTTGCGCGTGGCGCCGGCGTTGCCGTCGACGGCGACGTGGCTCATGTTGCCCTCGAAGCTGTTGCCTTCGATGATGTGCCCCTCGCGGTCGGAGACGAAGCGGATGCCGACGACGTTGAAGGCGATGCGGTTGTTGCGGATGGTCAGCGTGCTGTCCGGCTCGAACGGCGAGATGTCGCTGGTGATGCCGGTGCCGCAGTAGACGATCTCGTTGCCCTCGACGACGACGTCGGAGGCCTCTTTGAAGCCGATGGCCATGCCGGTGGCGCCGGTGGCGTGCGAGAAGACGTTGTTGCGGATGACCGTGTCGCCGCCGGAATACATGACGTAGACGCCGACCGCGTTGTCGTAGAAGCGGTTGCCCTCGACGAGGTTGCGCGCGGCGAACATGAAGTGGATCGAGTAGCGGCTGCGGCGGCCGACGTTGTTCAGGTACTGGTTGTCGTGCGAGTACCAGGCGACCATGTCGCGCGAATCGATGATCTCGTTCGCCTCGATGCGGTTGTTGTTGCTGTACCAGAGGCGCAGCGCGTCGCCGCGCGTGCCGAGGTCGTTGGCCTTCGAGGAGATGTAGTTGCCGCGGATGACGTTGCCGTTCGACTGCTTGAGGTCGATGCCGAACAGGCAGTCGTCGATTCTCACCCGCTCGACCGTATTGCCGTGCTTGCGCAGGTTGAGGCAGGCGTCGTCGGTGTCGTGCGAGCCGCCGGAGTTGGTCAGGCGGATGTCGCGCAGCGTCGAGCCGCCGCCTTCCATCACCAGCACCGTGCCCTTGCCGCCGCCGTCGATGACGACGCCGTCGGCGCCGTCGATGACCAGCGGCTTGTCGATGACGACCGGGCCGGCGTAGACGCCGGCCGGCGGCTTCAGCACCGAACCGGCCGGCGCCGCGTCGACGAGTTCCTGGAACCACTTCAGGTCGCCGCGATTCGGCCCGCGCGGCCGCGGCGTCGACTGGTCGGAGCTGCCCCAGTTGGCGGAGCTGGGCAGCCCCATGTCGGCACCGAAGCTCTTCGGCGCCGGCGCGTCGTCGTCATCGAAGATCGAGGCGGCGACGGCGACCCCGGTCGAGAGCAGCAGCGCCAGCCCGGCGCTGCGGAGGGTTCGGGGAAGATGCCGGACAGCCGGTTTCATGGCGTTCACCGCGCGCGATCGTGCTACTCGACCTGCCCTTCCCTGATCTGCTTGCGGCGAAGCAGCAGCGCGAAGAGCAGCGCGAGCATGGCCAGCACGAGCAGGCCGTAGCCCCAGTACGGGTAGGAGTAGGTCGAGAACTGCGCGACCTTGCCCTCGCCGAAGACGGTGGGCATGAACGGCTTCACCGTGAATGCGCCCCAGGGGTGCAGGTTATGGCCGAAGAACCACAGCCAGCCCGCGTAGGTGGCGACGAAGAAGACCGGCAGCAGCGCCGGCACCAGCGCCAGCAGCAACTGGAACTGGCGCAGCCTGGCGACGCCGGCGAGGACGACGAGCATGGCGACGATCAGGCCGGCGATCACGACGTGCGTGATGCTGCGCACGTTCTCGCCCCAGACCGCGATCTTCTCCGGCTCCTTGAAGAAGGTGCCGGTCTCCTGCACGTAGGCGGCGACGTGGCGCTCGAGGTTGCCCATGCCGTACTGGTGCACCAGCATCCAGCCGGCGACGGCGGCGAAGCCGGCGGCGAGCACGGCCAGCCGCGGCTTCTTCTTCGGCATGGCGAAGGCGATCAGCATGACCGCGAAGAAGCCGAAGAAGAACTTGGCCAGCGGCTTCTCGACCGGCGCGCCGGTGGCGATCGGGAACATGCCGACGTAGTGGTTGATGGTGTTCATCTCGTGCACGCAGTCGAGGCCCTGCGCGCCCTTGTTCACGTTCTTGCCGCTGTCGGTGATCGGGTTGTAGCGCTCGACGGTGTGGTCGATGTCCTTCTCGAGGATCTCGGCGGCCTGGCGCGAGCCCTTGGCCGCGGCCCGGCAGCCGTTGTACACGCCGTCGAAGTGGAAGTGGATGCGGATGCCGTCGGGGAAGGCGTCCTGCGGGTAGTTCGGCGCCGTCAGCGAGACCCACCAGACCGGCGAGAAGTAGGCGGCGACGATCATCGCCAGCGCGAACAGCGAAAGGCCGGCGACGATCAGGTTCTGCTTGCTGGTTGCTGCGCTCATGGTGCTGTCCTCGTTGGCGTTTCGGCCTGGATGTCGACCGTCTTTTCGAGCCCCGGGCGGCATTTTCCGCCGGAGGGCCTACAGCATATGGTTATCTGCTAATGCAGATGGGGAAGCAAAGCCCGCCTCCCGGAGAAGGCGGGCCTGCGCGTGCTGCGGGTTACTTCTTCTTGGCGCCGGCCTTCGGCTTGCACATCGCGCCGGGCATCGTCAGGCTGGCCTGATAGGCCGAGATCGCCACCAGTTGCTCGTTGGTGTACGGCTTGATCACCTTGACCATGTCCGGGTTGGCGTTGCGGCGGTGCCCGTCGCGGATCTCGGTCATCTGGCGCAGCAGGTACTTGTAGTGCTGGCCGGCGATCACCGGGTAGAACTTCTCCTTGTTGCCCTCGCCGTTCTTGCCGTGGCACTCCAGGCACTGCTTCTCGTAGAGCGCCTTGCCCTGCGAAACCTGGATGGCGGCGTCGGCGCCCTCGTACTTGCCGTGCTCGGTCGGGATGCAAAGAGCCTCGATGTAGGCGGAGACGTCGGCCAGTTCCTGCGGGTCGACCAGCGTGGCGGCGAACGGGTACATCGTCGGGTTGTCGCGCAGGCCGGCGCGGATGTCGGCCATCTGCTTGATCAGCACGGTGGTGTGCTGGCCGGCGAGCTGCGGGAAGGTGCCGTCGGGACGGCCGGCGCCGGACGGCAGGTGGCAGGCGCCGCAGATCTCGTAGGCTTCCTCGCCCCGGACCTTGTCGCCCTTGAGCTTGAGCGCCTCGATCTTCTCGCCCTCCTGGGCGTTCCATTTGTAGTCCTTGCTCTCGATGCCGTCCTTCTTCGGCGCCGGCACGGCGGCATGGGCGGCGCCGAGCGCGAAGATCGACAGCGACGCGGCAATGATCAGCTTTTTCATCAGACAACCCCTTGGCTGGAAATTAGTCACGCGCTGCTAAGTTAACAGGCGTGCTCAATGATGTATTTGACATGAATCAACGGTACGCGGCACGCCCCGCAGGCGCGCGCCGGCGCAGTCGATCAAGGCTTGACCTTCGACAGATAGTCGGCGATGGCCTTCATCTCGGCGTCGTTCACCAGGTGCATGACGCCCTTCATGGCGGCGGTCTGGCCGTTGTTGCGCGCGCCGCTCTTGATGTCCTTCATCTGCTGCTCGGCGTAGCCGGCGTTCTGCCCGGCCAGCTTCGGATAGGTCGGCAGCAGCGGCTTCTTGCCTTCCGGCCCGTGGCAGGCATTGCAGGTCTTCTCGGTGTACAGCTTGGCGCCGTCGGCCGCCTGCGCGGCGCTGGCGGCGACCACAGCCAGGATCAAAAAAGCCAGGTTTTTCATAAATTTAGTCTCCGATTTTAAAACAGGGGAGGAGAGTATCCTCCGCCCCCGTTCCGCTTCATTGAGGCAGATCAAAATGCCTTTACTTCACTTTCTTGGCACCGTTCTGTTCGAGATAGGTCTTGGCGCGCAGGCCGAGGTCGGCCGCCTTCACCTGGTACTGCCACACCTGCTCCGCCCACAGCGTCGCCTGGTTCCAGTCCTTCTTCGCCGCCGCGTCCTCGTGCTTCTGCTTCGCGTCCTTGATCTTGCTCAGTTGATCCGTGGCATCCTCCACCATCGCCACCACGTCCGGGAAGTCCTTGAAGTTCACGCTCGTGATGTAACCCACCACCTGGTCGATCACTGCCTGCGTGTCCGCCACCTTCTTCAACTGCTTCTTGTAGTCCGCTTCCGAATACACGGCCTTTTCCGCTGCCGCCGTCTTCGTCGGCTTCCAGCCCTTCGGCTTGACCAGCAGGTAACCCTGCATCTCAAGGTGCAGCGCCGAGCAGAACTCCGTGCAGTAGTACGGATACACCCCTTCCTTGTCCGCCTTGAACTTCACCGTCACCGTCTTGCCCGGTTCGACCGAGGCGTGCACGTTGTAGGTCGAGACCGTGAAGCCGTGCGTCTCGTCCTGGGCGCGTTCGAGGTTGGTCAGGTGCACCGTCACTTCGTCGCCGACATCGACCTCGATCGTTTCCGGCGTGATGTGCGAGCGGATCAGCGTGCCGAAGACTTCGACCTTGTTGCCCTTCTTGACGGTCTTTTCTTCGCCGGCACGCACGCGGCCCGGATGCGGCTGGTCGGTGCGCGAGTCCGTGCCCACCTTGTAGCGGACGCCCGGCTTCAGCTTGCTCGCTTCGATCGCCACCGCGTAGTGCGGTTCGCCCAGCGGCAGCGGCATGTCGTACAGCAGCTGCATCTTGTCGTTGCTGATGTCGATCAACTGGTGGTTCTGCGGGTGCAGCGGGCCCACCGGTACGAAGCGGTCGATCGCCAGCTTGTTCAGCGCCACCAGGTAGCGGCCCTTCGGATCCGTCGAGTCACCTTCCATCGCCATCAGGTGGCCGATGTTGTAGTGCACCGAGATCTTGTCCAGCACCTTGCCTTCGCAGTAGTTCCACTTCACCACCTGCGAGTCTACGTACAGCGAGGTGTAGGCCACGCACTGCTTGGCGTCGTACTGCGTGTGCAGCGGGCCGAGGCCGAGTTGCACCTGGGTGTGCAGCGCGTCCTTCATGCCGATCACCGGGATGCCGTACGGGTCCTTCGATTCGAACTTGCCGGCCTGGATCGCGGCCTGGATCTTTTCGAACGAGTACACCGAGACGTGCGTGTCGAGCTTGCCGGATACCGTGATGAACTTGCCGTCCGGCGTGACGTCGACGCCGTGCGGCGACTTCGGTTCGGGCACCAGGAAGAGGATGCCTTCCTTGACCGCGGTGTCGATCGACAGCACGTTGTGCCCGTTGATCTTCTTCGCCTTGCCGCCGGCAACCAGTTCGGCCGCCTTCTTCCAGTTGATCACGTGCAGGTAGTCGGTGTCCTTCGCCGAGCAGCCGGCTTCGTACGGCGGACGGCCCTTTTCGATGCCGCCGACGTAGCGCTCCGTACAGAAGCTGTTGGTGAACGACCAGCCGTCCGACGGGCCCTTGCCGGCGTCCGACAGGTCCTGCGAGTACGGCGGCAGTTCGAGCGAGAACGAGTCCTTCGGCTGGATGCGCCCTTCCTTGCGGTCGAACTTCCAGTAGGTGACGCCGCCGCGATACTTCTCGTTGAATTCTTCGAGCGGGTAGAACTTCTTGTTTTCGAGCGGCGCGGCGTATTGCGCGGCTTCGATGATGTAGTCGGTGTTCGGCGTGACGAAGGCGCCGCCGTGCTCGGACTTGTAGATCGGGTTCACCACGATCTGCTTGGTCTCGAAGTCGCGCAGGTCGATCACCGCCAGCCGCGGGTTGGCCTTGTCGTTGATGAACAGGAACTGGCCGTCGTACTTGCCGTCCGTCTCCGAGATCGCCGGGTGGTGCGTGTCGCCCCAGGTGATGTCGCGGCCGTCGATCTTGCCCTGCGCCAGCACCGCCTTCGAGCCTTCGTCGAAGCCGTAGCCTTGCCACGGTTCCGGCGTGAACACGCCGATGTATTTCAGGATGCGCATCGACGGGATGCCGTACACGATCACCTGGCCCGACTGACCGCCCGAGCTGAAGACGACGAATTCGTCCCGCTTGCCCGTCGGTACGTAGGTCTTGGCCGCCGCCAGCAGGTCCTGCTGCGACAGGTTCCGCCGCTTCATCACGTCCTGCAGCGATTCCGCCGCCTGCGCGGCGCCTGCCGCTGCAAAACCGATTCCCGCCGCAAGCAGCATGACCAGCGCCTTGTGCCTAGGTTTGCTCATTTTCGACCCCCTGAAAAAAAGGATGGCGCGCCAGCCGCGCCCGCTGCCCCTGCGACAATCTGCCGCAGACGCATTATCGAAGGGCGACGGCCGCCGTTGCAGGTGAACGATGCTGGTTGCGGCACCGGAATGCGCCGGTACGCCATCGGAAAATTCCTAGACGGAGAAATCGTCGACGCTTTCGACGAGGCCGTGCTGGATCGCGTAATGGATCAGCTCGGCGGTGTTCGCCAGATCCATCTTGCTCAGGATGCTCGCCTTGTGCGTGCTCGCCGTCTTCACGCTGAGGCTGAGCCGGCGGCCGATCTCGGTGACGCCGAGGCCCTTGACCAGCAGCAGGAAGACCTCGTACTCGCGGTTCGTCAGGCGCAGGTGCGGCGCCTCCGCGTCGCGGCCGGAGAGCATCTGCCGGGCGAGCTTCTCGGCGATGCTGGCGCCGATGAACAGGCCGCCGCCGGCGACCTTGCGGATGGCGTCGGCGAGCTGCGTCTCGGCGTTGTCCTTGCACAGGTAGCCGGAGGCGCCGGCCTTCAGCGCGCGGACGGCGTAGATGTCCTCCTTGTGCATGCTGAGGACGAGGATCGGCAGGTTCGGAAACTCGCTCTTGATCTGCTTGATCAGCTCGATGCCGCTGCGCCCGGGCATCGTCAGGTCGAGCACCAGCGCGTGCCACTGCCCGCTGCGCAGCTTGGCGAGCGTCTCCGGGCCGTTACCCGCCTCGCCGGCGACGACGATGTCGCCGCTCTCGCTGAGGATGTATTTCAGGCCGGCGCGCAGGACGTCGTGGTCGTCGGCGATCAGCGTGCGGATCATGGTCGTTCTCCTCGGACGATCGGAAATTCGGCGACGATGCGCGTGCCGGCGCCGGGCGCGCCGACGATGTCGAGCGAGCCGCCGAGCATCGCCACCCGTTCGCGCATGCCGAGCAGGCCGAAGCCCTGGCGCTTGCCGGCGGGGTCGATGCCGACGCCGTCGTCGCGCACCTCGACGCGCAGGCGGTCGCCGGCCTCGCGGATGTCTACGTCGATGCTGCCGGCCTGCGCGTGGCGCGAGACGTTGGTCAGCGACTCCTGGACGACGCGGAAGACGACGATCGCCAGCCGGTCGTCGAGGTCGAAGTCCTCGCGGTTCATGGTCAGCGTGCAGGCGATGCCGGTGCGCTCGGCGAAGTCGTTGGTCAGGTGCTCGATCGCCGCCGCCAGGCCGAGCGCATCGAGGACGCCGGGGCGCAGCCCCTCGGAAATGCGGCGCAGCGTGTCGATGATGCGCTCGACCAGGCCGTGCGCGGCGCCGACGCGCGCCATCGCCGCTTCGCCGGCGGAAGGGCAGTCGCGGCGCAGCGCGCCGAGGTCGATGCGCAGCGCGGTCAGCGTCTGGCCAAGCTCGTCGTGCAGCTCGCGGGCGATCGTCGTCCGCTCCTCCTCGCGCACCGACTGCAGGAAGCCGGTCAGCTCCTGCAGGCGCCGCTGCGACTCGCGCAGCTCGGCCTCGGACTGCTGCAGTTGCGCGGTGCGCTCGGCGACGCGCTCTTCGAGCTTCGTCTGCAGCCGGCGCAACTCGACGTGCGTGCGCACGCGCGCCAGCACCTCCTCCGGCTGGAACGGCTTGGCGATGTAGTCGACGGCGCCGAGGCCGAAGCCGCGCACCTTGTCGCCGGTGTCGCGCAGCGCGGAGAGGAAGATCACCGGCACGTCCCGCGTCCGCGCGTCGTCCTTCAACTGGCGGCAGACCTCGTAGCCGTCGATGCCGGGCATGCGCACGTCGAGCAGGATCAGGTCCGGCGGCCGCGCCTTCGCCGAGCGCAGCGCCATGCGTCCGTCCTGCGCCGGGCGCACCGCGTAGCCGGCGCCGGCGAGCAGTTCGCCGAGCAGGTCGAGCGACGCCGTCGTGTCGTCGACGATCAACACCTCGGCGCGCCGCGCCGCTTCGTCCGCCATGTCTTACGCCTCTTGATCGTAGATGCCGAGCATCTGCCAGAGCGCATGATAATGCCGGCAGCGGCAGATCTCGGAAAGCTGCGCGGCGAGCGCCGGCTGTTCGTCGGCGAGCGCAGCGAGCGCCGCGGCGATGCGCTCGGGGTCGAGCGAGACGGCGGCCTGCACGAGCCGTTCGCGCATGGCTTCCGGCAGCGCATCGAGCGCCGGCAGCGGCGCGCCGGCCGGCGCGGCGGCGGTCGCCGGCGCCACGCCGAGCAGCGACTCGATCACGCGGTACAGCTCGCCCTCCTCGAACGGCTTGGAGAGGAAGGCGTCGGCGCCGGCCGCCAGCGCCGCGGCGCGCGATTCGTCGAGGGCGTTGGCGGTGAGCATGGCGACGCGCGGCGGCCGGCCGTCCCGCCGCCGCTCCGCCGTCTCGCGCACGAGATCGATGCCGAGGCCGTCGTTCAGGAACCAGTCGAGCAGCACCAGGTCCGGCGGATCGGCGGCGATCGCCGCGCGCGCCTCGGCGAGCGAGGCGGCCTCGGCGACGGCGAAGGCCAGCGGTTCGAGCAGCGAACGCACGAGCAGGCGCGCCTCCGGGACGTCGTCGACGACCAGCACCCGGCGCCCGGCGCCGGCCGGCAGCGCCGCCCGGCAGGCGGCGTCCGGCGCCTGCGGCTGGCCGCCGCTCGGCACGCGGATCGAGAAACGGAAGGTCGAGCCCTTGCCCGGCGTCGAATCGACGGCCAGCTCGCCGCCCATCATCTGCACGTATTCCCGGCTGATCGTCAGGCCGAGCCCGGTGCCGCCCTGGCGCACATGGCCGACCTGCTCGAACGACGAGAAGATGCGCTCGCGGTCGGCGGCGGCGATGCCGACGCCGGTGTCGCTGACGGCGAGGGCGAGGCGGCAGAAGCCTTCGCCGTCCGGCTCGGCGCGCGCGCGGACGACGATGCTGCCGCCGCGCGGCGTGAACTTGACGGCGTTCGACAGCAGGTTGAGCAGCACCTGGCGCAGCATCAGCGGGTCGAGGACGACCACCGGCGGCAGGCCGTCGCTGTCGAGCCCGAGCGACAGGCCGGACTCCTCGGCGCGCAGCCGCATCATGCCGACGACGGCGTCGAGCAGGCGCGCGGGGTCGGTTTCCTCGACCGCCATCTTCATCTTGCCGGATTCGATCTTCGACAGTTCGAGGATGTCGTTGATCAGCGTCAGCAGGTGGCGGCCGGACAGGTTGATGATCTCCAGGTGGCGCTGCTGCGCCGGCGACAGCGAGGCGTCGCGCTCCATCAACTGCGAGAAGCCGATCACCGCGTTCAGCGGCGTGCGCAGTTCGTGGTTCATGTTGGCGAGGAACATCGACTTGCTGCGGTTGGCCGCCTCGGCCTGGTCGCGCGCGACGACCAGTTCCTCGGTGCGCTGGCGGACCAGTTCTTCGAGGTGTTCGCGGTAGGTGGCGAGCTCCTGCTCGCTCTTCTTGCGCTGCGTGATGTCGGAGAAGATCGAGATGTAGCGGCGCACCTGGCCGTCGGGCGCGCGCAGCGCCTGGATCGAGATTTCCTCGGGGAAAGCCTCGCCGCTCTTGCGCCGGTTCCAGATCTCGCCGCGCCAGTGTCCGGCCGTCTGCAACTGCCGCCACAGCGCGGCGTAGAAATCGGCGTCGTGCAGGCCGGACTTCAGCATGCGCGGATTGCGGCCGATCACCTCGTCGCGCACGAAGCCGTAGATCCGGCAGAAGGCATCGTTCACCCAGAGGATCGTCCCCGCGGCGTCGGTGATGATCGCCCCTTCGGCCATCGCCGAGAAGGCCATCTCGTTCTCCCGGCGCACTTCCTCCTGGCGCGCCAGGTCGGCGGCGCGGCGGCGCGCCAGCAGATGCAGCAGCAGGATGCCGGCGACGCCGAGCACCCAGACCCCCGAATGCCAGTACTGGATCACCCGCCAGGTCGGCTCCTGGACGGTGCGGTAGGCGTTCAGGTCGACCGAGATGCTGGCCGCGCCGCGCAGGCCGCCGACCGGCACCAGCGTATCGCGGTGGCACTCCAGGCATTCGTCTTCCATGCGCATCGGCACCATGACCCGCATCAGGCCGTGCCCGCCTTTGCGCGGCAACGCCTCGGCAACGACGTCGCCGCCCTTTTCGAGCGTTTCGAGCGCCTTCGCCTCCCACTCGTCGGGCGCATTGTCGTAGTTGCGCAACTGCTTCGAGGTCAGCCGCTCGCGGATGCCGAACTCCTTCTGGCTGGTCTGCTGGATCGCCAGCAGCAGATGGATCGGCGTCACCGCGACGAGGCGGAAGGATTCGGCGTCGCTGCGCGCGACGGTGACGCGCTCGGCCTCTTCGAGCGAATTGAACGGCGGCACGACCTCCTCGCGGATATAGACGCCGCCGACGTTCGACGCCCATTTGCGGATCGCCATGTCCTTCTTCAGGTTGGCGACGGCGTCGATCCGGGCCAGCGCCGCCGCGGTGCGGTCGAGCTGCCCGCGCTGCATCAGCAGGGAGGCGACGACCAGCATGCTCCAGACGACGACGGTGAACAGCGCGCCGGCAGCGCCGTGCAGCGGCCAGTTGATTCGCGATACGGCGTTCATGCGGAACCTCTTCGGGCACCCGGTGAAGCCCCCAAGTAAACCACAGATGCGCACGGCGATCAGGAGACGCAAAAAAGAGAGCCGGACCCGTCGGCCCGGCCTGAACCGGCCGCACCCGCAGGCTTTCCGGCGGGTACGGCGGAGAGGAATGAAGAAACGCGACGGCTCAGAAACGGTAGCCGATGCCGACGCCGATCAGGAGGGGATCGAGCTTGACGCGCGAAACCTTGGCGCCGGCGTCGTTGCGCAGATCGCTGCGAATCTGCACCTTCTTGACGTCGAGGTTGAGGAACAGGTTCTTGCTCACCTTGACGTCGAACCCGGCCTGCAGCGCGCCGCCCCAACTGTCGTCCTCCAGGTGCAGGCGGGTGACGCCGGGAACGCGCAGGCGCTCGCTGGTGATGCGCGTGTAGTTCACGCCGGCGCCGACGTACGGACGGAAGACGCCGTCGGGATTGAAGTGCCACTGCAAGGTCAGCGTCGGCGGCAGATGCTTGAAGGAGCCGGCCTTGAAGGCGCCGATCGCGCTGCTGCCGACTTTCACGTCGTGCTTCTGCGGATAGGTCAGGATCAGTTCGGCAGCGAGGTTCTTCGTCAGGAAATAGCTGATGTCGAGCTCCGGAATCGTCTTGTCTTCGACGCGGATGGCGTCGCCCGGAACGGCCAGCGCCGGAATCGGCGTCGACCGGTGCTCCATGTCGAGATGCACGGCGCGGGCGCGGACCAGCCAGCGGCCTTCGGCGACCTCCTGCGCGGTAGCCGGCAACGCGGCGAGAACGGCGGTGGAAAGAACGAGAAACTTCATTGCGCAGCGCATGGCTGACCTCCCTGATGGTTGCTTATCGGATCGCGGCGTCCGGATCGGCCGGGCGCGCGCAGAAGAAGCGCCGTCCCGCGGCCGTGCCGGACCCTCCGGCGCCTTCCCGGTTCTTCCGGGAAGGATTGCGGAGCGGGGACTTGCCTGCGTCGACCGATACCCGCCGCGACGATCCGATTATGCGAACAGTAAGCACACCGGCATAGGTGAGGTTTGCTGGTAAACAGGCCGGATTCATCCGGGAAGGACTCGGAAAAATCCTATCCGGCATAGCCGCCGGCAACGGGGGAGGGAGAATTGGAGGCGAAAAAAAGGGGCAGATCGCTCTGCCCCTTTCGGATGCTGCCGGAAACCGGCGTCGACTTACTTGGCGACCTTCTTCGCGCCGTTCTGTTCGAGATAAGTCTTGGCACGCAGGCCGAGGTCAGCGGCCTTCACCTGGTACTGCCACACCTGCTCCGCCCACAGCGTCGCCTGGTTCCAGTCCTTCTTCGCCGCCGCGTCCTCGTGCTTCTGCTTCGCGTCCTTGATCTTGCTCAGTTGATCCGTGGCATCCTCCACCATCGCCACCACGTCCGGGAAGTCCTTGAAGTTCACGCTCGTGATGTAACCCACCACCTGGTCGATCACCGCCTGCGTGTCCGCCACCTTCTTCAGCTGCTTCTTGTAGTCCGCTTCCGAATACACGGCCTTTTCCGCCGCCGCCGTCTTCGTCGGCTTCCAGCCCTTCGGCTTCACCAGCAGGTAGCCCTGCATTTCAAGGTGCAGCGCCGAGCAGAACTCCGTGCAGTAGTACGGGTACACGCCTTCCTTGTCCGCCTTGAACTTCACCGTCACCGTCTTGCCCGGCTCGACCGACGCATGCACGTTGTAGGTCGAGACCGTGAAGCCGTGCGTTTCGTCCTGCGCGCGTTCGAGGTTGGTCAGGTGTATCGTGACTTCGTCACCGACGTCCACTTCGATCGTTTCCGGCGTGATGTGCGAGCGGATCAGCGTGCCGTAGACCGTGACCTTGTTGCCCTTCTTCTCGGTCTTTTCTTCGCCCGCGCGCACGCGGCCCGGATGCGGCTGGTCGGTGCGCGAGTCGGTGCCCACCTTGTAGCGGACGCCCGGCTTCAGCTTGCTCGCTTCGATCGCCACCGCGTAGTGCGGTTCGCCCAGCGGCAGCGGCATGTCGTACAGCAGCTGCATCTTGTCGTTGCTGATGTCGATCAACTGGTGGTTCTGCGGGTGCAGCGGGCCCACCGGTACGAAGCGGTCGATCGCCAGCTTGTTCAGCGCCACCAGGTAGCGGCCCTTCGGATCCGTCGAGTCACCTTCCATCGCCATCAGGTGGCCGATGTTGTAGTGCACCGAGATCTTGTCCAGCACCTTGCCTTCGCAGTAGTTCCACTTCACCACCTGCGAGTCTACGTACAGCGAGGTGTAGGCCACGCACTGCTTGGCGTCGTACTGCGTGTGCAGCGGGCCGAGGCCGAGTTGCACCTGGGTGTGCAGCGCGTCCTTCATGCCGATCACCGGGATGCCGTACGGGTCCTTCGATTCGAACTTGCCGGCCTGGATCGCGGCCTGGATCTTTTCGAACGAGTACACCGAGACGTGCGTGTCGAGCTTGCCGGATACCGTGATGAACTTGCCGTCCGGCGTGACGTCGACGCCGTGCGGCGACTTCGGTTCGGGCACCAGGAAGAGGATGCCTTCCTTGACCGCGGTGTCGATCGACAGCACGTTGTGCCCGTTGATCTTCTTCGCCTTGCCGCCGGCAACCAGTTCGGCCGCCTTCTTCCAGTTGATCACGTGCAGGTAGTCGGTGTCCTTCGCCGAGCAGCCGGCTTCGTACGGCGGACGGCCCTTTTCGATGCCGCCGACGTAGCGCTCCGTACAGAAGCTGTTGGTGAACGACCAGCCGTCCGACGGGCCCTTGCCGGCGTCCGACAGGTCCTGCGAGTACGGCGGCAGTTCGAGCGAGAACGAGTCCTTCGGCTGGATGCGCCCTTCCTTGCGGTCGAACTTCCAGTAGGTGACGCCGCCGCGATACTTCTCGTTGAATTCTTCGAGCGGGTAGAACTTCTTGTTTTCGAGCGGCGCGGCGTATTGCGCGGCTTCGATGATGTAGTCGGTGTTCGGCGTGACGAAGGCGCCGCCGTGCTCGGACTTGTAGATCGGGTTCACCACGATCTGCTTGGTCTCGAAGTCGCGCAGGTCGATCACCGCCAGCCGCGGGTTGGCCTTGTCGTTGATGAACAGGAACTGGCCGTCGTACTTGCCGTCCGTCTCCGAGATCGCCGGGTGGTGCGTGTCGCCCCAGGTGATGTCGCGGCCGTCGATCTTGCCCTGCGCCAGCACCGCCTTCGAGCCTTCGTCGAAGCCGTAGCCTTGCCACGGTTCCGGCGTGAACACGCCGATGTATTTCAGGATGCGCATCGACGGGATGCCGTACACGATCACCTGGCCCGACTGACCGCCCGAGCTGAAGACGACGAATTCGTCCCGCTTGCCCGTCGGTACGTAGGTCTTGGCCGCCGCCAGCAGATCCTGCTGCGACAGGTTCCGCCGCTTCATCACGTCCTGCAGCGATTCCGCCGCGTGTGCGGCGCCTGCCGCTGCAAAACCGATTCCCGCCGCAAGCAGCATGGATACGGTTTGCTTCATACGGGTCTTCATCATTGACTCTCCCATCTTATTGATCGTGCTTGCCATCTGAATTGCCATTGGCATCAACCTACACCTGCGGCAATATGTCGCATATGATCCGAGTCGGGACTCTGCCAAACTTTGATGCAGGTCAAGTTTCCCAAGGATTGAGGCGCGCAGAATTTTCCGGCCCCGCGTTTTGCGCGGCCGGCCGCCGCTCCGACCTGCCGCCCTCCACCCATCCTGCCGTGTCCGACCGCACTCCCCTTCCTTCCTCCGCCCGCCGCAAACTGTTGCTCGACGCCGGCATCGTGGCGGCGCTCGTCGCCCTCGGCGCCGCCGGCTACCTGCTGGCGCCGCTGCTGACGCCGCGCACCGACGTCGTGCTGCCGCAGTCCGCCTGCGATCTCGGGGCCGGGCCGTGCACCATCGAACTTCCCGGCGGCGGCCGCGTCGAGGTGGCGATCGAGCCGCGCCCGATCCCGGCGCTGAAGCCGCTGAAGCTGACGGCCGTCGCCAGCGGCGCGGAGGTCGCCAGGGTCGAGGTCGACTTCGCCGGCGTCGACATGAACATGGGCTACAACCGCCCGCGCCTCGAAAGCCTCGGCAACGGCCGCTTCGCCGGCCAGGGCAGCCTGCCCGTCTGCATCACCGGCAGGATGCCGTGGGCGGCGACGTTCATCGTCGAAAGCCGCCGCACGGTCGTCGCCGCGCCGTTCCGCTTCGACGCGGGAGACTGAGCTTCCGGCGAAAAGGGGCCGGAAGCGCCGCCGATTCCGCACTTTTTTCCGGGTGCGACAACATGCCCCGGTCGCGCTTCGAAAGCGCAGCAAAACCGCCGGAGCGCCGCTGGCGCATCGCCGCAAACGCCCGCCCGCGCTTGATCGAAGTCAATTCCGGCGCGCCCTTCGCCCTCCTACAGTTCGTGCCGCGCAGATCCCTGCGCCATGAAACGGAGGGCCACACGAATGAGCACGTCATTCACCACATCGTCGGCACGCAACGTCTTCTACGGAGGCACGGCGTTCTTCGTGCTGCTGTTCGCGGCGCTGGTGTTCCAGACTGAATCCGACATCCCGCAGCGCGACCGGCGCGAGATGCTGGCGCAGAACCCGCAGGTCGCCGCCGGCAAGAAGCTCTGGGAGAACAACAACTGCATCGGCTGCCATTCGCTGCTCGGCGAGGGCGCCTACTTCGCGCCGGAACTGGGCAACGTCGTCGACCGCTTCGGCGGCGGCGAGGACGGCAAGGCCACGGTCAAGGCCTTCATCCAGGGGCGCCCGGCCGAGGGCATCCCCGGCCGCCGTTCGATGCCGCAATTCAACCTGAGCGAGAAGCAGCTCGACGAGATCGCCGATTTCCTCGAATACGTCTCGAAGATCGACACCGCCAAATGGCCGCCGAACATCCAGGGCTGACGCCACCGGGAGACTGACATGCAATATCCATCGCAAGCGGTTGCCAAACCGTACTTCATCGCCGCGCTCGGGCTCTTCGTCGCGCAGATCCTGTTCGGCCTGATCATGGGCCTGCAATACGTGGTCGGCGATTTCCTGTTCCCGCACATCCCGTTCAACGTGGCGCGCATGGTGCACACCAACGCGCTGATCGTCTGGCTGCTGATGGGCTTCATGGGCGCCACCTACTATCTGGTGCCGGAAGAGGCCGAGACCGAGCTGCACAGCCCGCGGCTGGCGCGGGCGCTGTTCTGGATCTTCCTCGTCGCCGCCGCGCTGACCGTCGTCGGCTACCTCGCCGTGCCCTACGCCACGCTGGCGCAGATCACCGGCAACGAGCTGCTGCCGACCATGGGGCGGGAGTTCCTGGAGCAGCCGACGATCACCAAGATCGGCATCGTCGTCGTCGCCCTCGGCTTCCTCTACAACGTCACGCTGACCGTGCTCAAGGGGCGCAAGACGGCGATCAGCAGCGTGCTGCTGCTCGGCCTGTGGGGGCTGGCGCTGCTCTTCCTGTTCGCCTTCTACAACCCGCACAACCTGGTGCGCGACAAGTTCTACTGGTGGTTCGTCGTGCACCTGTGGGTCGAGGGCGTCTGGGAGCTGATCCTCGCCGCCATCCTCGGCTACGTGCTGATCCGCATCACCGGCGTCGACCGCGAGGTCATCGACAAGTGGATCTACGTGATCATCACACTGGCGCTGGTCACCGGCCTGATCGGCACCGGCCACCACTTCTTCTGGATCGGCACGCCGGAGTACTGGCAACTGTGGGGCTCGGTGTTCTCGGCGCTGGAGCCGGTGCCGTTCTTCGCGATGACGCTGTTCGCCTTCAACATGGTGAGGAAACGCCGCCGCCAGCACCCGAACAAGGCGGCGACGCTGTGGGCGCTCGGCACCGGCGTCATGGCCTTCCTCGGCGCCGGCGTCTGGGGCTTCCTGCACACGCTGGCGCCGGTGAACTACTACACGCACGGCACGCAGATCACCGCCGCGCACGGGCACATGGCCTTCTACGGCGCCTACGTGATGGTCGTGCTGACCATCATCTCCTACGCCATGCCGCAGATGCGCGGCCGCGCAGCCAACTCCGACGCGGCGCAGACGGTCGAGATGTGGGGCTTCTGGCTGATGACGGTGTCGATGGTCCTGATCACGCTCTTCCTCACCGGCGCCGGCATCCTGCAGGTCTGGCTGCAGCGCGTGTCGGCCGATCCGCAGCCGTTCATGGCCGTGCAGGACCAGATCGCGCTGTTCTACTGGATGCGCGAGTGGGCGGGCGTGGCTTTCCTGGTCGGGTTGGTCGTCTATCTGGCCAGTTTCTTCGTCGGCGGCAGGAAGGAAGCCGCCGCCTGACGCGGACCGGCGCGGGGCGCCCCCTCCTCCCCCGTGCCGTCTTTTTTCATCATGAATGCGAACGCCCTGTCTCCATCCCCCGCCGCCGACGGCGTCCGCCGCCTGCCGGGGGATCTGGCGATCTGGGTGTTCATCCTCGCCGAGATGGCAGCCTTCGCCGTCTTCTTCGCCGCCTACGCCTTCGCCCGCGCCGGCAACGTCGAACTGTTCGACGCGGCGCAGGAAACGCTCGACCGCGGCGCCGGCCTCGCCAACACGCTGCTGCTGGTCACCGGCGGCTGGTTCGCGGCGAAGGCGGTGCACGCCGCGCGCCGCGACCGCATCGCCGCCGCCGGCCGCGCGCTGTGGCTGGCGCTGGCGTGCGGCGCCGGCTTCCTGGCGGTGAAGGCGATGGAATACGCCGACAAGTTCGCGGCCGGCGTCTCGCTGTCGACCAATACCTTCTATCTCTTCTACTTCTCGCTGACCTTCTTCCATTTCCTGCACGTCGTCCTCGGCATGGCCATCCTCGCCATCCTGCTCGTCCGCCTGCGCGGCGGCGCCTACGGCAGCCACGGCGTGCTCGGGCTGGAAACCGGTACCGCCTACTGGCACATGGTCGACCTGCTGTGGATCGTGCTCTTTCCCCTCGTCTACGTGATGCGATGAAGCACCCGGACGACGAGCGCGCGACGCGCGCCTGGCTGCTGCTCACGGCCGGCACCCTCGCCACCTGGGGCCTGGGCGCGGCCGGCCTGGCCGGCCCGTGGCTCGCTGCGGCGGTGCTGACGATCGCCGTCGCCAAGGGGCGGCTGCTCGTCCTCGACTTCATGGAACTGCGCGGCGCGCCGCGCGTCTGGCGCGTCGTGCTCGAAGGCTGGCTGCTCCTCGTCGGCGCGCTCGTCCTGATCGCCTACGCGATCGGCCTCAAATGAAACCTCACGGAAGAACCGAATGAAACCCGACGACCTCGACCTGCCCTTCTACGAACCCGCCGGCGACGAGATCCGCCTGTTCGAGCAAGCCTGGCACAACCGCCTGCCGCTGCTGCTCAAGGGACCGACCGGCGTCGGCAAGACGCGCTTCGTCGAGTTCATGGCGGCGAAGCTCGGCCTGCCGCTGTTCACCGTCTCCTGCCACGACGACCTGTCGGCCGCCGACCTGATCGGCCGCCACCTGATCGAGGACGGCGAGACGCGCTGGTGCGACGGCCCGCTGACGCGCGCGGTGCGCGCCGGCGGCATCTGCTACCTCGACGAGGTGGTCGAGGCGCGCAAGGACACGACGGTGGTCATCCACCCGCTCGCCGACCACCGCCGCGAGCTGCCGATCGACCGCAGCGGCGAGATCCTGCGCGCGCCGCCGTCGTTCATGCTGGTCGTTTCCTACAACCCCGGCTACCAGAACCTGCTCAAGGGCATGAAGCCGTCGACGCGGCAGCGCTTCGTCAGCCTGCGCTTCGGTTTCCCGGCGCCGGCGCGCGAGGAGGCGATCGTCGCCCGCGAGGGCGGCTGCGACGCGCTGACGGCGAAGCGGCTGGTCGACCTCGGCAACCGCCTGCGCGCGCTGAAGGACGTCGACCTGGAAGAAGTCGCCGGCACGCGCCTGCTGGTCTACGCCGCCCGGCTGATGCAGGCCGGCCTGCCGGCCAGGGAGGCGTGCCGCGCGGCGCTGGTCGAATCGCTCACCGACGACGAGGAAACGGCAGCGGCGCTGATGGAGGTCGTGGCCGTGAGCTTCGGCGAATGAGCGGCCGCGGCCGGGGAGAACAGCGATGGAAGAATGGGTCGGCGGCCTCTGGGACCGCTTCATCACCCGCGCCGCGCGGCGCGAGCATCCGGCGGCGGCGGTCGCGCTGCCCGAGATGGAGAAGACGGTGGCCATGCTCTTCCGCGCCTTCGGCGGCGACGCCGGCGTGCGCGTCGTCGCCGCCGGCGAGACGCGGCACGGCGGCCGGCGGCGGCTGATCGAGCGCGTCGCCGGCAGCGGCGAGAAGGCGGCGCGCGCCTCGGTCGACGCCGAGACGCTGCGCCTGCCGGACGCCGTCGCGCTGTTCCCGTCGCGCGAACTGAACCGCGACCTCTACGTCTGGCTGGCGGTGCTGGCGGCGAGCGCGCGCACGCTCGGCGACGCCGCCGGCGGCGACGGCTTCGCCCGCAACCAGCTTCTTACCGCCGCCGTCCTCGCCAGCCACCCGGCGCTGGCGCCACGCTATGCGCGGCTGGTCGAGGCAGTGGTCGCGGCGCGGCCCGATCCGGCCGGCCTGCCGGCCGACGAGGCGGCGCGCGAGACGGCGATCCGCGCCGCGCTGCGCGCGCCCGGCAGCGTCGCCGCGCTGCCGGCGGCGCGGCGGCCGGCCATGCCGGTGCCGCTGTGGCTGCATGAAGCGCCGGACATGGCCGCCGGCGCGGCGCGCGCGGAGACGGCCGCGCCGGCGGGCGGCGGCGGCCGGCAGCAAAGCGGCGACGGCAAGCGCCGGGCCGCCGAGCGCGTCGCCATGCCCGAGCGCAAGTCGCCCTTCCTGCTGCCCTTCCGTTCGGAAAGCCTCCTGTCGTGGGCCGAGTTCGTCCGCGTCAACCGCGACCTCGACGACGATGACGCGGACGCCGGCCGCGCCGCCGCCGACCTCGACACGCTGACGCTGACCGACGACGCGACGGCGAGCCCGGCCTCGCGCATCCGCTTCGACCTCGACCTGCCGGCCGGCGCCGAGGACGACCGGGTGCTCGAAGACGGCATCCTGCTGCCGGAGTGGGACTGGCGGCGCCAGACGCTGCGGCCCGATCACTGCCGCCTGACGACGATGACCGCCCGCGACGCCGTCGCCGCGCCGCTGCCGGAGCGCCTGCGCCGGCCGGCGGCGCGCATCCGGCGCCAGCTCGCCTGCCTGGCGCCGGCGCGCGGCTGGCTGAAGGCGCAGCCCGAGGGCGAGGAGATCGACGTCGACGCCTGCGTGCGCGGCCGGGCCGACCGGTGCGCCGGGCTGGCGTCGGCGCGCGAGGCCGGCTACCTGGCGCGGCGGCGCCACGAGCGCGACCTCGCCTGCCTGGTGCTCGCCGATCTCTCGCTGTCGACCGATGCCTGGATCGACGACGCGCACCGCGTCATCGACGTCGTCCGCGACAGCCTGCTGCTCTTCGGCGAGGCGCTCGCCGCCACCGGCGACCGCTTCGCGCTGTACGGCTTCTCGTCGCTCAAGCGCAGCCTGGTGCGCTTCCACGAGATCAAGACCTTCGCCGACCGTTTCGACGACGCCGCGCGCGGCCGCATCGCGGCGCTCCGCCCCGGCTACTACACGCGCCTCGGCGCCGCGCTGCGGCGGGCGACGACGCTGCTCGCCGCGCAGCCGGCGAGGCTGCGGCCGCTGCTCATCGTCTCCGACGGCAAGCCGCACGACATCGACCGCTACGAGGGGCGCTACGGCATCGAGGACACGCGCATGGCGGTGATCGAAGCGCGGCGGCAGGGGCTGCGCCCCTTCTGCATCACCGTCGACCGCGAAGGCGAGGACTACCTGCCGCACATGTTCGGACCGGCCGGCTACACCGTGGTCAGGCAGCCCGAAGAGCTGTCGCTGCGCCTGCCGCGGCTGTACGCGCAGTTGACCCGCTGAGCTCCCGGCGGGCGCGTTCGCCGTGGCGCATCCGTTCGAGCGCGGCCGCGGCGTCGGCGTCGCCGCGCGCGGTGATCTTCCGGTACAGGGTGCGCCGGTGCATCTTCAGGCGCCGCGCCGCCTCGGCGACGTTGCCGCCGCATTCGCGCAGCGTGTGCAGGATGTGCCGCCATTCGATGTCGTCGAGCGCGAACTGGCTGTCGCGCACGGCGCGCCGCCGCGGCCCGCGGCTGGCGCCCGGCCGGCGCTCGCCGCTTTCGCGCGCGGGCATGGCGACGACGCCGAGGCGGAACAGGATCTCTTCGAGCGGCGCCGGCTTCGCCAGGTAATGGCAGGCGCCGAGCTTGATCGCTTCGACGGCGGTGGCGATGCCCGCGTAGCCGGTGACGACGCAGAGGCGGGCCGACGGCGACGCCGCCCGCAGCGGCCGGATCAGCGGCAGCGTCGACGCGCCGCCGACCTTGAGTTCGAGGATGACGTAGTCCGGCGCGGCGGCGGCGGCGCTGGCCAGCGCGGCGGCGGCCGAGGCCGCGAGATCGACGGCGAAGCCGCGGGCGCGCAGCGAGCGGGTGAGGACGCGCGAGACGGCCGGGTCGTCCTCGACGACGAGAAAGCGTCGCGATGCGTCGACGGCGGAGGAAAAGTCGCAAGGGCAGGAGGCGTCGCTGATGAAGGAAGCGGGAAGGTCGAACATGTCGGGAACCGGGCGTACGAATCGATGACCCCATTCGCCAATCAAGACCCATGCCCGCCGGCATGGGCGACATTCTTCGCCGTAGAATCATGGACTTATCCGCACCGCCCGGCCATCCTCGGGATACGGGCCTTTACCGTGCCACTGCCAGATGGCAGCATGTGGCAGTTGGCATAATGAGGCCCGCCATGCACGAACCGACACCTCCCGCCGAACTGCTCTCCTTCCTGGAAACGCTGCCGGAGCCGCACATCCTGTTCGACCGCCACTACCGCATCCTCGCCGCGAACAGCGCCTACAGGAACAAGTGGAAGGGGCAGGCGCCGGTCCTCGGCCGGCGCTGCTACGAGGTCTCGCACCACTACACGGTGCCCTGCGACGCGGCCGGCGAGTCGTGCCCGCTGCAGCAGGCCCTGCGCTCCGGCCAGCGGGAGCGCGTGGTGCACCTCCACCACACGCCGCAGGGCGAGCATCTGGAAAACATCGAGCTGTGCCCGGTGCGCGACAGCGGCGGCGACATCCGCTTCTTCGTCGAACGCATCGTGCCGCTGTCGATCGCCCGCGACGCGGCGCGGACGCGCGACCTGATCGGCCGCTCGCAGCCCTTCCTGAAGATGATGGAACTGGTCGCCCGGGTGGCGCCGGCCGACGCCGCGGTGCTGCTGCAGGGCGAGTCGGGCACGGGCAAGGAGCTGGTCGCCGGCGCCATCCACCGGCTCAGCCCGCGGGCGGAGCGGCCCTTCGTCGCCGTCGATTGTTCGGGGCTGGCCGAAACCCTGTTCGAGAGCGAGCTCTTCGGCCACGAGCGCGGCGCCTTCACCGGCGCCACCGCGCGCAAGGCCGGCCTGGTCGAGGTCGCTTCCGGCGGCACGCTCTTCCTCGACGAGGTCGGCGACATTCCGCCGACGATCCAGGTCAAGCTGCTGCGCCTGCTCGAAACCGGCACCTTCCGCCGGGTCGGCTCACCGGAGCTGCTGACCGCCGACGTGCGCATCGTCTCGGCGACCCACCGTCCGCTGACGCAGATGGTGGCGGGCGGGAGCTTCCGCCAGGATCTCTTCTACCGGCTGAACGTGTTTCCCATCCGCCTGCCGCCCCTGCGCGAACGCGGCGACGACGTCGAACTGCTGGCCGAGGCGCTGCTCGGCCGGGTCGCCCGGCGCAAGGATCTCAGGCTGTCGCGCGAAGCCGTGCGCTGGCTCCGCCGCTACGACTTCCCCGGCAACGTCCGCGAGCTGCGCAACATGCTCGAACGCGCCTGCCTGCTCTGCGACGGCGACGAGATCGGCGTGCAGCACCTGCCGGCGGCCGCCGACGCCGCCCCTTCGCCGCCCGCGCGGCCCCGGAGCGAGGTCGGCGATGCCGAACTGGCCCGCCTGCTGCGCGACTTCTCCGGCAACCGCAAGGCGCTGGCCCGCCGCCTCGGCCTGTCGGAACGCACGCTCTACCGCCGCCTGCAGGCCCTCGGCCGGCAAACGACCTCGGACTGACGGCCCCGCGGCGAGCGGGCCTGTCCGGTCAGCGCTCGGGGAAACCTTCGAGCAGGCGGTCGACGACCCAGCCGGCCTCGTCCTCGTTCATGAAGCGGTGCCAGGGCGGCATCGGCGTCCCCGGGCGGCCGCCGACGATGGTGGCGACCAGCGCTTCCTTCGGCACGTCGCGGACCCTCAGCGCCTCGGCGGTCAGCGCCGGGCCGAGGCCGCCGTTCAGCGTCATGCCGTGGCAGGAGCCGCAGTCCTGGCGCACCATGCGCACCAGCTCGCGGGCGCGCTCCGGCGCCGGTTCGCCGGCCGAGGCGGCGGCGCCGGCGAAGGGCAGGGCGAGAAACAGGCAGGAAACGATCTTCTTCATTCGCAGTGCTTCACTCGACGATCACGCGCCCGATCATTTCCGGGTGCGGACCACAGATGTACGTATAGGTGCCGGCCTTGTCGAAATTCCGCTGCCAGCTCTCCTCGGGGAACATCGGCTCCGATTCGGCGAGCCCCTCGTCCTTGAACCAGACGGTGTGATAGCCGCGCCGCTCGTAGCTCTTCCAGACGACCGTGTCGCCGGCCTTGACGCGGACCTCCTCGGGCACGAACTTCATCTTCTCGATGCGGACCTCGGCCGTTCCGGCGTTCGCCAGCCCGAGCGGCAGCATGAGGAGGAGCGGGATCAGCAGGCGGCGCATGGTCTTCCTTTCGCAAATCGACGGAAATCTTCGACCGGGGATTATAAGCGTCCGTTCAAATAAAAAACCGGGAGCCGAAGCTCCCGGTTTTCAGGCTTGCGCCAACGTTTCGACAGACAGCCGATCAGTAGATGTCGTGCTGGGTGTTGTAGACGTTGAACTTGCCGGTCGGCGTCACGAGGCGCTTGTCCTTGATGACGGTCTTGACCTTGCGGGTCTTGTCATCGACGACCACGATGGCCGACGGCTCGGTCTTGTTGCCGGTCCAGACGGAGAACCAGACTTCGTCGCCGGCCTTGTTGTACTCGCCATGGACGACGCGCTGGATACCCTTGGTCTTGCCGAGGTTGGCGGCGGCGGCCAGGTCGAGGACTTCCGGCTTCGGATCGGCCTTGCCGAGGTCGTCGATGTTGTACACCGTGACCGAACCGGCCAGCTTCGGATCCGGGTTCAGCGGAGCGTCGGCCCACAGGTTCTTCGACTTCGGATGCGACTTCACGAACAGCGAGTTGGCGCCGTGGTTCTTGACTTCCTGAACGACCTTCCAGGCGTGCTGCGGGTTCTTCTCCGGATCGGTGCCGATCAGGGTGATCACGTCGGCGCCGAGGTGGGAAGTCGCCCAGACCGGGCCGAACTTCGGATGGTTGAAGTTGGCGCCGCGACCCGGGTGCGGGATCTTGGCGGTGTCGACCAGCGCGGCCAGCTTGCCGGCCTTGGTATCGACCACGGCAACCTTGTTCGAGGCGTTGGCCGCAACCAGGAAGTAGCGCTTGGAAGCGTCCCAGCCGCCGTCGTGCAGGAACTTCGCCGAGTTGATCGTGATTTCCTTCAGGTTGGCGATATCCGAGTAGTCAACCAGCTTGATCATGCCGGTTTCCTTGATGTTGATGACCCACTCGGGCTTGTCGTGCGACGAGACGATCGACGCGACGCGCGGCTCCGGATGGTATTCGCCATCGACGGTCACGCCGCGGGTCGAGATCAGCTTCAGCGGCTCCAGGGTTTCGCCATCGAGAATGGCGTACTGGGGCGGCCAGTAGGAACCGACCACGGCGTACTTGTCTTCGAAGCCCTTGTACTTCGAGGTGTCGATCGAGCGGGCTTCGTAGCCGGCCTTCATCGTGGCGACGATCTTCGGCGTTTCGTACCACATGTCGATCAGGTCGTAGCGGCCGTCGCGGCCGATGACGTGAACGTAGCGGCCGGAAGCCGACAGACGGGAGATGTGGACGGCGTAGCCGGTCTTCACGATGCCCCAGATCTTCTTGGTGTCGCCGTCGATCAGGGCGACTTCGCCGGAGTCACGCAGCGTGACCGAGAAGACGTTTTCCAGGTTGATGTTGTTCAGCTTCTTGGTCGGACGCTGGGCGACCGGCACTTCCAGCTTCCAGCTTTCCTTCATCTGCTTCATGCCCCACTCGGGCGGCGCTTCCGGCGGCATCTGCAGATAGGTGGCGATGTCCGAGATTTCCTTCTTCGACAGGATGTCGTCGAAGTTCGGCATGCCGCCTTCGGTACCGTAGGCGAGAACCTTTTCCAGACGGGACTGGCCGAGCTTGGCGGCGTTCGCCGGCTCGAGGTTCTTGCCGGTGGCGCCCTTGCGCAGCATGCCGTGGCAGCCGGCGCAGCGCTCGAAGTACAGCTTGCCGGACGTCGCCTTGTCAGCTTCCGACAGGGTCGGGGTCTGGGCAACGGCCGAGCCGGTGAAAGCGGCGGTGACGGCCAGCGGCAGAGCAGCCAGCATGAAGGTGTTGCGTACGAGTTTCTTCATATTTCCTCTCCTCTTATTGAAAAGCGGCGCGCACGGTCGCGAATGGACACCAACGCTGGTCGCTAATGTGCTCCACTTGAGAACCCCAATCTTTGACTCAAATCAACTATTCCCAGCAAGGTTATTACTAAAGTGCGGGGCGTCGGACGAATGACGATTTTCGATTGAACGACCGCTGCGTGAACGCATATCCTTGCGCCTCGCTTTTTGCGGCAAGAAACCCGGACTCTCCATGAAACTGCCCCGCCCAAGCTGCACTCCCGGAACCGTCTACCTCGTCGGCAGCGGCCCCGGCGACCCCGAACTGATGACGCTCAAGGCCGCCCGCCTGGTCGGCGCCGCCGACGTCATCGTCTACGACCATCTCGGCGCCGAGGGCGTCCTCGACCTCGCCCGGCCCGACGCCGAGAAGATCTACGCCGGCAAGGAAGCGTCCAACCACGCGCTGCCGCAGCAGGAGATCAACGTCCTGCTCGTGCGCCTGGCGAAGGAGGGCAAACGCGTCGTCCGCCTGAAGGGCGGCGATCCGTTCATCTTCGGCCGGGGCGGCGAGGAGATCGAGACGCTGGCCGAGCACGGCGTGCCCTTCGAGGTCGTGCCCGGCGTCACCGCCGCCGCCGGCTGCGGCGCCTACGCCGGCATCCCGCTGACGCACCGCGACCACGCGCAGATCTGCGTCTTCGCCACCGGCCATCTCAAGGACGGCAGCGTCAACCTCGACTGGCGGGCGCTCGCCCGCCCGGGGCAGACCGTCGTCTTCTACATGGGCATCGGCGGCGCCGCCGAGATCTGCCAGAACCTGATGGACAACGGCCTGCCCGCCGACCACCCGGCGGCCGTCATCCAGTACGGAACCTCGCGCCGGCAGCGGGTGCTCACCGCCGACCTCGGCACGCTCGCCGAGCGCATCGCCGAGGCCGGCATCAAGCCGCCGGCGCTGATCATCGTCGGCACCGTCGTCAGCCTGCAGAAGAAGCTCGCCTGGTTCGGCGAGAACCGCTCAGAGCAGCAGCGCGAGGCTCAGTAGCGCGGCGAAGCCCGCCTGCAGGCGGGCGGTCGCCGCCAGCAGCGCGTTGAAGCCGGCGCCGGAGGATTCGCCGGCGAAGCGCCGCGCCAGACGCCAGGCGCCGGGCGCCACCAAGAGCGCCAGCGCCAGCGCGGCACCGCCGCCGGCGAGCGCCGCCAGCAGCGGCAGCAGCAGGAAAGGCAGCGCCAGTTCGCCCCGGTACACCCGGTCCATCCCCGCTCGTCCGAGATGCACGGCCAGCGTCCGCTTGCCGGCGCGCGCGTCGGTGGCGAGGTCGCGCGTGTTGTTCACGCTGATCACCGCCGCGGCGAAGGCGCCGAGCATCAGCGCGGCGACGACGGCGGCCGGCGACAGGGACAGGGTCTGCAGGTAGTAGCTGCCGCCCACCGCCGCCAGCCCGAAGAAGGCGAGCACGAAGAGTTCGCCGAACGGCGTGTAGGCGATCGGCCGCGGCCCGCCGGTGTAGGCCCAGCCGGCCGCCAGCGAGCAGAGGCCGACGACGACGATCGGCCAGCCGCCGCGCGCGACCAGCGCGACGCCGAGCACGAAGGCGGCGGCGAAGGCCGCCCAGGCGGCGCGGCGCACGGCCGCCGGCGGCAGCCAGCCCATCGCCGTCGCCCGCGGCGGACCGAGACGGTCGGGCGTGTCGGCGCCGCGCTCGAAGTCGGCGACGTCGTTGTGCAGGTTGGTGCCGATCTGGATGAGCATCGCCGCCAGGAGCGCGAGGACGGCCGGCCAAGCCAGCCAGGCGCCGCTTTCGGCCCAGGCCAGCGCGCTGCCGACGAGGACCGGCGCGACGGAAACGGAAAGGGTCTTCGGGCGCAGCGCGAACCACCAGGCCTGCCGCGGCGAGGGCCTGGCAGCGGGCGCCGCGGCCGGGAGATGCGGGTCGGGCATGGTATAGTTGCGCGCTTTTCGCTGCTCGTGGTGCCGGGAAAGGGACTCGAACCCTTACGCCTTTCGGCGGCGGATTTTGAATCCGCTGCGTCTACCGATTCCGCCATCCCGGCCCGAGCCCGCCGGAAGCGGGCCTGAGGAGCGCGGATTATCCCCGATTCACCCGCCCCGGACAAGCGAGAATCCCTGCCGGACGTCATGCTCACCGTAGACGATTTCGACTTCCATCTGCCGCCCGAACTGATCGCCCAGCACCCGGCGCCGGAACGCACCGGCAGCCGGCTGCTGCACGTCGACGGCGGGCGGCTGGCCGACCGCTCCTTCGCCGATCTGCCGGCGCTGCTGGCGCCGGGCGACCTGCTCGTCTTCAACGACACCAGGGTGATCCGCGCCCGCCTGTTCGGGCAGAAGGACAGCGGCGGCCGGGTCGAGGTGCTGATCGAGCGCATCGTCGACGCCCGGCGCGCGCTGGCGCAGGTGCGCGCGAGCAAGTCGCCGAAGCCGGGCACGCGGCTGCGGCTGGCCGACGCCTTCACGGTGACGGTGACCGGCCGCGCCGGCGAGTTCTTCGCCCTCGAACTGCCGGCCGGTGAGGATTTCTGGCGGCTGACCGAGACGCACGGCCGCCTGCCGCTGCCGCCGTACATCACCCACGCCGCCGACGGCGAGGACGAGGCGCGCTACCAGACGGTGTTCGCGCGCGCGCCGGGGGCGGTGGCCGCGCCGACCGCCGGCCTGCACTTCGACGAGGGGCTGCTCGCCGCGCTGCGCGAGCGCGGCATCGGCGTCGCCTGGCTGACGCTGCACGTCGGCGCCGGCACCTTCCAGCCGGTGCGCGTGACGAACATCGCCGAGCACCGGATGCACTCGGAACGCTTCGAGATTCCGCAGGCCACCGTCGAAGCCATCGCCGCCGCGCGCGCGGCCGGCGGCCGCGTCGTCGCCGTCGGCACGACCTCGCTGCGCGCGCTCGAATCGGCGGCGCAGCGCGGCGAACTGCAGGCCGGCGCCGCCGAGACCGACATCTTCATCACGCCGGGCTACGGCTTTCGCGTCGTCGACCGGCTGGTCACCAATTTCCACCTGCCGAAGTCGACGCTGCTGATGCTCGTCTCGGCCTTCGCCGGCACCGACGCCATCCGCGCCGCCTACGCCCACGCCGTCGCCGAGCGCTATCGCTTCTTCAGTTACGGCGACGCGATGCTGCTGGAAAGGCAGGAATGAATATGAAAAAAATCCACCGCAGAGGCGCAGAGACGCAGAGGTTCGCAGAAAAAACCCAAAAACGGACTGCTTTTGTCTTTCTCTGCGTTTTCTCTGCGCCTCTGCGCCTCTGCGGTGGACGTTTCCCCGGACTCGAATCATGAACTTCGAACTGCTCACCGCCGACGGCGCCGCGCGCCGCGGCCGCCTGACGCTGGCGCACGGCGTCGTCGACACGCCGGTGTTCATGCCGGTCGGCACCTACGGCACGGTCAAGGCGATGACGCCGCAAGCGCTTACGGAGATCGGCGCGCAGATCTGCCTCGGCAACACCTTTCACCTGTGGCTGCGCCCCGGGCTGGAGGTCATCCGCGAGTTCGGCGGCCTGCACCGTTTCATGGGCTGGAACGGGCCGATCCTGACCGATTCCGGCGGCTTCCAGGTGTTCTCGCTCGGCGAGCTGCGCAAGATCACCGAGGAAGGCGTCAGGTTCGCCTCCCCCATCGACGGCGCCAAACTGTTCCTGACGCCCGAGGAGTCGATGCGCATCCAGCACGCGCTGAATTCCGACGTGGTCATGATCTTCGACGAGTGCACGCCCTACCCGGCGACGCGTGACGAGGCGGCGAAGTCGATGCGCCTCTCCTTGCGCTGGGCGAAGCGCTCGCGCGACGAACACGACCGGCTGGACAATGCCAACGCCCTCTTCGGCATCGTCCAGGGCGGCATGTACGAGGACCTGCGCGACGAGTCGCTCGCCGGCCTCGCCGACATCGGCTTCGACGGCATGGCCATCGGCGGCCTGTCGGTCGGCGAGCCGAAGGAAGACATGGCGCGCATCCTGGCGCACGTCGCGCCGCGCCTGCCGGCGGCGAAGCCGCGCTACCTGATGGGCGTCGGCACGCCGGAGGATCTGGTGAACGCCGTGCAGGCCGGCATCGACATGTTTGACTGCGTGATGCCGACGCGCAACGCCAGGAACGGGCACCTGTTCACCCGCTTCGGCGACGTCAAGATCAAGAACGCCGCGCATCGCCACGACGCGCGGCCGCTCGACGAATCCTGTGACTGCTATACCTGCCGCAACTTCAGCCGCGCCTACCTGCACCATCTGTTCCGCGCCGGCGAGATCCTCGGCAGCATGCTCAACACCATCCACAACCTGCACTACTACCAGACGCTGATGCGCGAGCTGCGCGCGGCGATCGAGACCGGCACGCTCGCCGCGCACGTCGCCCGCTTCCACGCCGGGCGGGCGCGCGCAGCGCGCTGAGGCGGGCGCTCAGGGCATCTGCGACAGGTAGTCGGCGACCGCCTTCGCCTCCATCTCGGTCAGGCGCGAGGCGACGAGGTGCATGGCCTGGTTGTCGTTCGTCCGCGTGCGCTGATTGAATTCCTTCAACTGCATCACCAGATAGCGCGAATTCTGGCCGGCCAGCCGCGGCAGCGTCGTCGTGCCGTGGCCGTCGGCGCCGTGGCAGTCGGCGCAGGCCGGCACGCCCGACCAGGTGTTGCCCTTGCGGTAGATGTAGCGGCCGACGGCGAGCAGATCCTCGTCGGCGACGCGGTGTTGCTTCGCCGGCCGCTCGCTGAACCAGGCGGCGAGCGCGGTGATCTCGGCGTCGGTGAGGTCGGCGACCTGCGGCGTCATCGTCTCGCTCTGGCGCCGGCCGGCCTTGAAGTCCTGCAACTGCTTGGCGAGATACTCGCGGTTCTGCCCGGCGAGCGAGGGAAAGATCGGCGATGCCGCCTGTCCCTGCGGGCCGTGGCAGGTGGCGCACTGCCCATTGATGCGCTCCTCGACGCTCGCCGCCAGGGCGCCGGCGCTCGCCAGCGAAAACGCGATTGCTGCTGCCAGGGTGCGGGGCTTCATTCCTTTTTCCTTTCGTGCGTGTCGGACGGGGGACGGAAGAAATATTAGCAAATGCGGATTTGCACCGCTTTTCCGAACCTTCCCTCAGCCGGAGCGCCGATGGGCAAGTGATACAATGCCGCACTTTTGCAACGACTCATTGGAGACGACCCGTGCTCATTAGCGCCGCCTACGCCCAAGCCGCCGGAGCCGCCGAACCGACCGGCAGCATGCTGCAGTTCCTCCCGATCATCCTGATGTTCGTGGTCCTGTGGTTCCTGATGATCCGCCCGCAGCAGAAGCGCGCCAAGGAACACCAGGCCATGCTCGGCGCGCTGGCCAAGGGCGACGAGGTGGTCACCGGCGGCGGCATCGCCGGCCGCGTCGTCAAGATCGGCGAGAACTACGTCACCGTCGAGATCGCCGAAGGCGTCGAGATCAACGTGCAGAAGCCGGCCATCGCCCTGACCCTGCCGAAGGGCACGCTGAAAAGTCTGTGAGGAGGAAGGGGTGAGGAGCGAGGAGGGAAAACCTCGCTTCGCCCCCTCGCTCCTGGCTCCTCGCTCATCACTCCTCTCTGCCCCATGAACCGATACCCGCTCTGGAAGTACATCACCGTCGTCGTGGCACTGGTGATCGGCTTCATCTACACGCTGCCGAATTTCTTCGGCGAATCGCCGGCCGTCCAGGTATCGAGCGTCAAGGCGACGATCAAGGTCGATACGCGCACGCTCGAACGCACCGAGTCGGCGCTGAAGTCCGCCGGCATCGGCCACGACGGCATCTTCCTCGACCAGACCGGCGTCAAGATCCGCCTGAAGACCACGGACATCCAGTTGCAGGCCAAGGACGTCCTCGAACGGCTGTTCAACCCGGACCCGCAGGACCCGCAGTACGTGGTCGCGCTCAACCTCCTGCCGGCCTCGCCGAAGTGGCTGACCAGCCTGAACGCGCTGCCGATGTACCTCGGCCTCGACCTGCGCGGCGGCGTGCATTTCCTGCTCCAGGTCGACATGCAGGGGGCGACGACCAAGCGCCTCGACGCCACCGCCGCCGATCTGCGCACGCTGCTGCGCGACAGGAACGTCCGCCACGCCGGCATCGGCCGCGACGGCGAGCGCATCGTCGTCCGCTTCCGCGAGGAAGAGGCGCGCAGCAGGAGCCGCAACGCCATCGCCGACAACCAGCCCGACCTGCAGCTCTCCGAGCAGGCCGAAGGCGACGAGCTGCGCCTGGTGGCGACGCTCAAGCCCGAGGCGCTCAAGCGCATCCGGGAAGACGCGATCAAGCAGAACATCGTCACGCTGAACAACCGCATCAACGAACTCGGCGTCGCCGAGCCGGTGATCCAGCAGCAGGGCGCCAACCGCATCGTCGTCCAGTTGCCGGGCGTGCAGGACGTGGCCAAGGCGAAGGATCTGATCGGCCGCACGGCGACGCTGGAGGTGCGCATGGTCGACGACGCGGCGACGCAGGGCGGCGCCGCCTTCGGCGTGGACGTCGTGCCCGAGCGCAACCGCGACGGCAGCGAGACGCCGGTGGCGCTGAGGAAGCAGGTGGTGCTCACCGGCGACCGCTTCACCGGCGCCGAAGCCACCTTCGACCAGAACCACCAGCCGGCCGTCTCGGTCAACCTCGACGCCGCCGGCGGCCGCGTCATGCGCGACGTGACGCGCGAGAACCTCGGCAAGCTGATGGCCATCGTCCTCTACGAGAAGGGCAAGGGCGAGGCGATCTCGGTAGCGCGCATCCAGGGCGAGTTCAGCAACCGCTTCCAGATCACCGGCCGCTTCTCGCCGGAGGAAACGACGCGGCTGGCCATCCTCATCCGCTCCGGCTCGCTCGCCGCGCCGATGGAGATCATCGAGGAGCGCACCATCGGCCCGTCGCTCGGCGCCGACAACATCAAGAAGGGCTTCGACTCGACGCTGTGGGGCTTCGTCGCCATCGGCGCCTTCATGATCGCCTACTACATGCTGTTCGGCCTGATCTCGGTGGCCGCCCTCTCCGCCAACCTGCTCTTCCTCGTCGCCCTGCTGTCGATGCTGCAGGCGACGCTGACCCTGCCCGGCATCGCCGCCATCGCGCTGACGCTGGGCATGGCCATCGACGCCAACGTGCTGATCAACGAGCGCATCCGCGAGGAGCTGCGCAATGGCGCAACGCCGCAGGCGGCGATCACCGCCGGCTACGAGCGCGCCTTCGGCACCATCCTCGACTCGAACATCACCACGCTGATCGCCGGCCTGGCGCTGCTCATCTTCGGCTCCGGCCCGGTGCGCGGCTTCGCCGTGGTGCACTGCCTCGGCATCCTGACCTCGCTCTTTTCCGCGGTGGTCGTCTCGCGCGCGCTGGTCAACCTGATCTACGGCCGCCGCAAGAAGCTCGCCTCGCTGGCCATCGGCCAGGTCTGGAAGCCCGAGGGCGATACCGCCGCAACGGCGGCGAAATAGGGGATACGCATCATGGAATTCTTCCGCATCAAGAACGACATCCCCTTCATGCGCCATGCGCTGGTGTTCAACGTCATTTCCGTTCTCACCTTCCTGCTGGCGGTGTTCTTCCTGGCCACGCGCGGCCTGCACCTGTCGGTGGAATTCACCGGCGGCACGCTGGTCGAGGTCACCTACGAGCAAACCGCCGACCTGGAGAAGATCCGCGGCGCGCTGCGCGGCTCGGGCTACAGCGACTTCTCGGTGCAGAACTTCGGCTCCTCGCGCGACGTGCTCATCCGCCTGCCGCTCAGGGACGAGCAGAACACCGCGCGCATGGGCGAGGCGGTGATGGCGGCGCTCGACAAGGCGGCGCCCGGCGCCAGCCTCTCGCGCGTCGAGTTCGTCGGCCCGCAGGTCGGCAAGGAGCTCGCCGAGAACGGCGCGCTGGCGCTGCTGCTGGTCATCGTCGGCATCGTCGTCTACCTCGCCTTCCGCTTCGAATGGCGCTTCTCGGTGTCGGCGATCATCGCCAACCTGCACGACGTGATCATCATCCTCGGCTTCTTCGCCTTCTTCCAGTGGGAGTTCTCGCTCTCGGTGCTGGCCGCGACGCTGGCCGTGCTCGGCTACTCGGTGAACGAGTCGGTGGTCGTCTTCGACCGGGTCCGCGAGACCTTCCGCAAGGTGCGCGGCCTGTCCACGCCGCAGGTGCTCGACCACGCCATCACGCGCACCATCTCGCGCACGATCATCACGCACGGGTCGACGCAGATGATGGTGCTGTCGATGCTCATCTTCGGCGGCGAGACGCTGTACTATTTCTCGCTGGCGCTGACCATCGGCATCTGCTTCGGCATCTACTCCTCGGTGCTCGTCGCCTCGCCGCTGGTGATGTGGCTGGGCGTCTCGCGCGAGCAGTTCGTCAAGCCGAAGAAGCAGGTCGAGGGCGCCAACGAGGACGGCGCCGTCGTCTGACCCGCAGCCCGGCGCACCACGGAAAAAGGCGGGCACTCCCCGCCTTTTCCCTTTTTCAGCAAGGAGAAACGCCATGCACGACGTTCGGCGCATCCGCGTCTGGGACCTGCCGACGCGCCTCTTCCACTGGAGCCTGGCGCTCCTCGTCGTCGCCGCCGTGGTCACCGGCAAGGTCGGCGGCAACCTGATGGACTGGCACGGCCGCATCGGCCTGGCCATCGTCGGCCTGATCGCCTTCCGCGTCGTCTGGGGCCTGCTCGGCTCGACCTACGCCCGCTTCGTCAGCTTCTTCCCGACGCCGGCGCGGCTTGCCGCCTACCTGCGCGGCGAATGGCGCGAGCCGGGGCACAACCCGCTCGGCGCCCTCTCCGTCTTCGCGCTGCTCGCGCTCGTCGCCTTCCAGGTCGGCAGCGGCCTCGTCGCCAACGACGACATCGCCTTCCGCGGTCCGCTCTTCGACCTCGCCGGCAAGGCGCTCTCCGACCGGGCGACCGGGCTGCACAAGGGGGCCACCAACCTGCTCTTCGCGCTGGTCGCGCTGCACGTCGCGGCCATCGTCTGGTACGCGCGCGCGCGCCGGGAAAACCTGGTGAAGCCGATGCTCACCGGCTGGCAGGAGCGCCGGCACGGCCGGCACGCGAGCGGCGGCGGCCTGGCCGCGCTGGCCGTGGCGCTCGTCGTCGCCGGCAGCGCGGTGCACGCCGCGGCCGGCGGCTGGCTGTCACCGCCGCCGCCCCCGCCGCCGGCGGCAACGCCCGCCTGGTAGGCGGCGGACATGAAAAAGCCGGGGACCTCCCCGGCTTTTTCGTTGGGCGGCGGCGGGTGCCGGGTCAGTCCTTCCGGAACTTGTCGTGGCAGCCCTTGCAGGTTTCGCCGACCTTGCCGAACTGGGCCTTGATCGCGTTGACGTCGCCGCCCTCGGCCACCCTGGCGAGCTCGTTGGCTTCCTTGTTGAAGGCCACCGCCACCTTCTTCACCTCTTCCGGCTGCTGGAAGAACTCCGACTTGAGGCGGGTCTTCTCGCCGCCGGCGTCCTTGTCGGTGCCCGGACCGTAGAGCGCGCCCATGCCGGAGTTCGCGGTGGCGGCGATGACGCGGGCGGCGGCCAGCACCTGTTCCTTGTTGAAGGTCTGCGGCGCGTCCACGGTCTGCGCCTTGATCTTGCCCATGTTCCAGGCCATGACGCTGTAGCCGGCCTTGCGGAACTTGATCATCTCTTCGGGCTTCAGCGCCTGCTGGGCCGTTGCGGCACCGACGACGGCGAAGAGGGCGAAGGCGGCGACGATGCGGGTTCTGTTTTTCATCTGCGATTCTCCATCGTGTTTGCAAGGAGTCGATACGTTCTCTCGTCTCGACCGGCGGAAGTATATATAGTCGATTACTGATATACGAGAATTGATTCAGCTCATATCGGGTCCGAATCGGAAACCCTAGGCTGATTCGTTTCCCCATCGATCCGCACGCACGGGAGGCGCGCATGCAGGCCATTTCCAGCCACGAACTCGAACCGATCGAACGCGCCAGCCGCGACGAAATCGCCGCGCTGCAGACCGAGCGCCTGAAGACGACGCTCTCCCGCGCCTACGAGAACGTGCCGGCCTACCGGGAGAAGTTCGACGCCGCCGGCGTGCACCCGGAGGACCTGAGGACGCTCGCCGACCTCGCCCGCTTCCCCTTCACCACCAAGCAGGACATGCGCGACCGCTATCCCTGCGGCATGTTCGCGGTGCCGATGAAGGACGTCGTGCGCATCCACGCCTCCTCCGGCACCACCGGCAAGCAGACGGTGGTCGGCTACACCAAGAACGACCTCGACATGTGGGCCGGCGTCATGGCCCGCTCGCTGCGCGCCGCCGGCGCCGGGCCCGACGACATCGTCCAGATCGCGCACGCCTACGGTCTGTTCACCGGCGGCTTCGGCGTGCACTACGGCGCCGAGCGGCTGGGCTGCACGGTGATCCCGATGGGCGGCGGGCAGACGGCGAAGCAGGTGCAGTTGATCCGCGACTTCAAGCCGACGATGATCGTCGCCACGCCGTCCTACGCGCTCAACGTCGCCGACGAATTCGTCCGCCAGGGGCTGGACCCGGCGGCCTGCTCGCTGCGCATCGGCTGCTTCGGCGCCGAGCCCTGGGGCGAGGGCATGCGCGGCGAGATCCAGACGCGGCTCGGCATCGACGCCATGGATCTCTACGGCCTCTCGGAAGTGATCGGCCCCGGCGTCGCCTGCGAGTGCATCGAATCGAAGGACGGCCCGACGATCTGGGAAGACCATTTCTACCCGGAGGTGATCCACCCGGAGACCGGCGAGGTGCTGGCCGACGGCGACGTCGGCGAGCTGGTGTTCACCTCGCTGACCAAGGAGGCGCTGCCGGTGGTCCGCTACCGCACGCGCGACCTCGCCCGCCTGCTGCCGCCGACGTCGCGCGCCTTCCGGCGCATGAGCAAGGTCGCCGCGCGCACTGACGACATGCTCATCATCCGCGGCGTGAACCTCTTCCCCGGCCACGTCGAGGAGCTGATCCTGAAGCAGCCGCAGCTCTCCGGCCACTACCTGCTGGAAGTCTTCCGCGAGGGGCCGCTCGACCAGATGGAGGTGCTCGTCGAGGTCAAGCCGGAGTTCGCGCACGCCAGCGCCGAGATGAAGCAGCACACGGCGCGCGGCCTGCAGCACGAGATCAAGAGCTGGCTCGGCGTCACCACGCGCGTCAGCATCCTCGACCCCGGCCACCTGCCGCGGCCGGAGGGCAAGGCGCGGCGGGTGCTCGACAAGCGGGCGGTCTGAGCCGGCGGCAGCGTCCGGAACGACCGGGCCGCTCAAGGCCGGCGGGACGACAGGCGTTGCCGCGGCAACGATGGCGCGTCGGCATCGGCTTCGAGCCGCATTCCCGCGCACGCGGCCAGGCGGGCGACGTCCCAGTTCTTGCCGAGCATGACGATGCGCGTGTGCAGATCCTGCCGGGTCCGCTCGTCCACCTGCCGGCCCAGGCAGCGCAGGCGCTTGTCGCGCAGCTCGACGTAGCGCAGTTCGTAACGCTGGCCCAGCGCCTGCCACAGCGCATTGGCGCCGACCGACTGGCGGGCGCCGGAGATCAGGACCTTGCCGGCATCCAGCCACCAGCGATAGACGGCCGTGGCAATGCCGCGGCGCTGATAGGCGGGGGCGAACTTGGCGTGCGGTGCGCGCAGGTGCGGGTCGGCGCGGCGGTCCAGCTCGACCAGCCGGTTGAAGACGACGTAGCCGGCCAGGCAGCGGCGCACCGTATCCTCGACATAGACGTAATGCTCCCCGTCCGCCTCACGGTAGCGGAAGACCAGGCCGCGGAAGCGGATGCACAGCACGGGCAGCCCGTGCAGCGGATCGCCCGGACGGACGAGGCGATCGTACAGGGCATCGAGTTCCCGCTCGATGTCGGACGGCCGCTGCGCGACGTCGATGCGCAGCTCGCTCAGGAAGGCGCGCCACAACGGCACGGGAAAGGGCGCGGGCAGGCAGGTCATGAAAACCCCCGCCGGCGGACGAAGCGGAATGCCGTGAGCGACGGCTCACGGCCAGCGATCTGAGACATGGACGAGCGATTCCCGAAAGCGCGGCCGGCACCGGGCAGGGACCGTCCGCCATCGCGCCTGGCTTAGGCCCGGCGATCGATGGTTGCGCTAAAGAGAAGAGGGGGAGATCGCCGGGCTCAGGTATCTGCGTCCGGCGGGCAGGTTCCCATGACGCTCGTCAGCCGGAGTTCGTGCGCGTGCATCACCGCCATGCGAATCTGGCGGTCGACGAAGGTGCCGGCGGGGTGATCGAGGCGAAGCATGGCCGCGACCATAGGCGATCGGGCGGGGAAGGTCAAGGCGCCGGGGCGGGAGGCGGGAGCCGCCGCCCCGGCGAAGGCTCACACGGCGAAAACGTGCTTCACCCGCAGCGCCGGCTCGCCGGCCTCGATCTTCAGCAGGCGGGCGATGTTCGGGTGCTTGCCCGGGTGCTGGCGCTCGTCCTCGCTGTGCTCGGCGAAGATTTCCAGCCCCCGCTTCGCGGCCTCGGCGTTGATCGAGCCGTAGGTCTGCGCGAGGTGGTTGTAGACGGCGAGCGAACCCTGGCTGCCGGCCTTGTTCTCGATGCTCGCCACCACGTTGCCGTCGGCGTCGAGCAGGTTGAGCGCCGCCAGGTGCGAGACGCCCGGCAGCTTCTTCAGGTTGGCCTGGAATTGCGACATGTCGTCTCCCCTCAGATGCGCTTCGCCAGTTCGGCGGCCTTGCCGGTGTAGTCCCACGGCGTCAGCGCGAGCAGTTCGGCCTTGGCCGCCTCCGGAATCTCCAGCCCGGCGACGAAGTCCTGCATGCCTTCGCGCGACACGCGCTGGCCGCGCGTCAGCTCCTTCAGCTTTTCGTAGGGATTGGCGATGCCGTAGCGGCGCATCACCGTCTGGATCGGCTCGGCCAGAAGCTCCCAGTTGGCGTCGAGGTCGTCGCGCATGCCCTGCGCGTTCGCCTCCAGCTTGCCCAGGCCGCGCAGCAGCGAGTCGTAGCCGAGCAGCGCGTAGCCGAGGCCGACGCCCATGTTGCGCAGCACGGTCGAGTCGGTGAGGTCGCGCTGCCAGCGCGAGATCGGCAGCTTTTCCGAGAGGTGCTTGAGCACGGCGTTGGCCAGCCCGAGGTTGCCCTCCGAGTTCTCGAAGTCGATCGGGTTTACCTTATGCGGCATGGTCGACGAACCGATCTCGCCGGCCTTCACCTTCTGCTTGAAGAAGCCGAGCGAGATGTAGCCCCAGACGTCGCGGTCGAGGTCGATCAGGATGGTGTTGGCGCGGGCGAAGGCGTCGAACAGCTCGGCCATCGCGTCGTGCGGCTCGATCTGGATGGTGTAGGGGTTGAATTCGAGGCCGAGCGACTCGACGAAGCGTTTGGCGAAGCCTTCCCAGTCGTAGCCCGGATAGGCGGCGAGGTGCGCGTTGTAGTTGCCGACCGCGCCGTTGATCTTGCCGAGCAGGCTCACCGCCGCGATGCGCTGGCGCGCGCGCGTCAGGCGGAAGACGACGTTGGCCATTTCCTTGCCCATCGTCGTCGGCGTCGCCGGCTGGCCGTGTGTGCGGCTCATCATCGGCACCTCGGCGAGGTCGTGCGCCAGTTCGCGCAGGCGGGCGATCACCTTGTCGAGCGTCGGCAGCAGCGCCTCCTCGCGCGCCGCCTTCAACATCAGCGCGTGCGACAGATTGTTGATGTCCTCGGACGTGCACGCGAAGTGGATGAACTCGGAAACGCGCATCACCTCGGCGTTGTCGGCGAGCTTCTTCTTGATCCAGTATTCAAGCGCCTTGACGTCGTGGTTGGTGACGGCCTCGATCTCCTTCACCTCGGCCGCGTGCTCCGGCGCGAAACCGGCGACCAGCGCGTCGAGCGCGGCGACGGTGGCCGGCGAGAAGGCCGGAATCTCGGCGAAGTGCGATTCGGCGGCGAGCGCCTTCAGCCATTCGATCTCCACCTGCAGGCGGCGGCGGATCAGGCCGTACTCGGAAAACTGCGGACGCAGCGCGTCGACCTTGGACGCATAGCGCCCGTCCAGCGGCGAGAGCGCCGTAAGCATCGTGAAAGACATGGGGAACATCCTGTGGCGAGAAGGCCGACATTTTACCGCCTGGCGAAATGCTGCCGCAAACCGCCGGCAGGGGGCGATGCTATAATTCGCCTCCCAACATCGTACGAGAACTAGATGAAGCTGATCGGATCATTGACCAGTCCTTACGTGCGCAAGGCGCGGATCGTTCTGGCCGAGAAGAAGATCGAGTACGACTTCGAGCTCGACTCCCCGTGGGACGCCGGCAGCAGCGTGCCCGACGTGAACCCGCTCGGCAAGATTCCCGTGCTCGTCCTCGACGACGAGACCGTGCTCTTCGACTCGCGCGTGATCGTCGAGTATCTCGACAACGTCACCCCGAACAACAAGCTGATGCCGGCGCCGAACCGCGAGCGCACGCTGGTCAAGCGCTGGGAGGCGCTTGCCGACGGCATCTGCGACGCGGCGACCACCGCCTTCCTCGAAGGCAAGCGCCCGACCAAGCTGCAGGACAAGACCTGGATCGAGCGCCAGCGCGGCAAGATCGCCAAGAGCCTCGAATTCATGGCCGAGGAGCTGGGCGACGACGTCTACTGCATGGGCACGCACATCTCGCTGGCCGACATCGCCGTCGGCAGCGCGCTCGGCTACCTGGTCTTCCGCTTCCCGGACATCGACTGGCGCGAAGGCCATCCCAACCTCGCCCGCCTCTACGAAAAGCTGTTGCAGCGCCCCTCGTTCGCCGAAACGGTGCCGCAGGGCTGAACGCCGCCCTACGCCCGCCGTCAGGCCGCCCGCGAGGCGGCCTTTTCGTTACAGCGACAGCCTTTTGAAGACGGACTCCGGGATGTGCCGGACGACCAGCATGATCGCCCGCCAGAAGCCGGGCAGATAGACCACGTCCTTGTTCCGGTCGACGGCGGCGACGATGCCGCGCGCCACGTCGGCCGGCTGCGCCCACAGCGCGCCCTTCGGCAAGGCGGCGGTCATCGGCGTGTCGACGAAGCCCGGCTTGATCGTCAGCACCCGCACGCCCTGCTTCGCCAGCCGGTTGCGCAGCCCTTCGAGGAAGCGCGCGACCATGCCCTTGGCCGCGCCATAGACGTAGTTGCTCTGCCGGCCGCGGTCGCCGGCGACCGAACCGATCACCGCCAGCGTGCCGTGGCCCTGCGCTTCCAGCAGGTTGGCGAGCCGCGTCGCCAGCGCGATCACCGACAGGCCGTTGCTGTCGATCTCCCGCAGCGTCAGCTCGACCGAGGCTTCGCAGGCCTTCTGGTCGGGCAGCGTGCCATGCGCGATCAGCGCCACGTCGAGGCCGCCGAGCGCGGCGACGGCTTCCTGCAGCGCCGCCGCGTGCGCGCCGAGGTCGGTGGCGTCCATGACCCGCGTGCCGACGTTCGCCGCGCCGCGCACGCGCAGGTCGGCGGCCATCGCGTCGAGCGCCGCCGCCCGGCGGCCGACGAGGAACAGCGCGGCGCCGCGCGCCGCCCACCGGCGCGCCGCCGCTTCGGCGATGGCCGAGGTGGCGCCGACGATCAGGATCTTCTGCATCAGTTTTGCTCCATGACGCGCCGCCAGAAGCCGGACGAGAGCTTCGGATCGACGAAGGACGAGAATTCGGCCAGCCGCGGATAGCCGGCGCGGAACGTCGCCGCCGGCATGCGCGCGTCCTTGGCCGGATAGAGGCGGCCGCCGGCGGCGAGCACGATGGCATCCAGCCGCTCGAACAGCGAGAGCGTCGCCGCGCCGCGGTTCGGGAAGTCGAGCGCCAGCGTCGTCCCGGCCATGGGGAAGGAGAGCAGGCCGGGCGACGGCCGCTCGCCGAAGTTCTTCAGCACGGCGAGAAAGGAGCCCTGGCCGCTCTCGGCGATCGCCGCCAGCATCTCGGCCGTGGCCGCGGCCGCCGCGGCCGGCGGCACCGCCGACTGGTACTGGTAGAAGCCGCGCGGTCCGTAGAGGCGGTTCCAGCGGCCGACGGCGTCGAGCGGGTAGAAGTACGGCCGATGGTGCACGGTCTCCCGCGCCGGCCACGGCTTGCCGTAATAAACCGCGTTGAAGGCGCGCAGGCTGGTCTCGTTGATCAGCGAAAACGGCGGCGTCAGCGGCAGGTTCCGCTCGCCGCGCGGCGCCGGCAGGTCGGTCGCCGCGTGGTCGCCGGCAATCAGCACGCCGCGCGGCGTCTTCGCCAGGCAGTCGATCCAGGCCACCGCGTATTCGTGCTGCCGCTCGGCCTCGGCGTTCAACGCGAAGAACGCGTCGAGGCCGGTGAAGCGCGTATTGCGCACAGCCACCGCGTTGCCGGCAATGCGCCGCAACTGCAGCTCGGCCCAGGTGACGACGCCGGTCAGCCCGAGGCCGCCGACGGTCGCCGCGAACCACGCCGGGTTCTCGTCCGGCGCGCAGCGCCGGCGCGAGCCGTCCGAGCGCAGCAGCTCGAAGGCGCGCAGGTGCGCGCCGAAGCTGCCGGCGGCGTGGTGGTTCTTGCCGTGCACGTCGTTGGCGATGGCGCCGCCGACGGTGACGTGGCGCGTGCCCGGCGTCACCGGCAGGAACCAGCCGCGCGGCACGCACACGTCGAGGATGTCGGCGAGCAGCGCGCCGGCCTCGCAGACGAGCACGCCGGTGTCGGCGTCGAAGGCGATGAAACGGTCCAGCCCGCGCATCGCCAGCAGCGCGCCGCCGGGGTTGAGGCAGACGTCGCCGTAGCTGCGGCCGTTGCCGTAGGGCAGCAGCGTGCCGGCCGTCGCCGGCAGCGGCGCCGAGCGCGACGGCAGACGCAGTATCTCGGCAGCCGGCGGCCAGCCGAGCCGGCCCCAGGCAGAAAAACCCTCGGCGCTCACCGGCGCACCCGCAGCATGAAGCCGGCACCGAGCGCGACGGCGAACCACAGCGTCGCCAGCCGGCAGATCAGCGTCGCCGTCACCGCCGCCGCTTCCGGCAGGCCGTGCAGCGACAGCAGCGCGATCATCACCGCCTCGCTGCCGCCCAGCCCGCCGGGCAGGAAGGAGAGGCCGCCGACGAGCATGGCGAAGGCGTAGACGAAGACCGCGGTGGAGAGATCGAGCGGATGGCCGAGCGCGGCGAGCAGCCACCAGAAGCCGACGCCCTCGGCCAGCCAGGCGACGACGCCGAGGCCGAGGCCCATGCCCATCGCCGGCAGCGAGAAGCAGCGGCGGAAGTGCAGCACGATCTCGCACAGCTGCGACAGCAGCTTCGCCCACTTCGCTTCCCTGGCCAGCGCCCAGCGGTCGACGGCGGCGATCAGCGCCGTCCGCTGCGCGAGCAGCAGCGCGACAGCGACGAAGGCGAGCGCGAGGCCGACCACTGGCCGCGCCGGCGCATAGGACCAGAGGCCGACGGCGGCGAGCACGAGGATGGCGAGCAGGTCGCTCGCCCGCTCGGCGAAGAAGGCGGAGAGGCTCGCCGCCGGCGGCACGCCGTGCGGCTTCAGCAGCAGCGAGCGCAGCGTCTCGCCGAGCTTGCCGGGGCTGGTGGTCAGCGCGAAGCCGGCGAAATAGACGGCGAGGTTCACGCGCCACGGCACCGGCGCGTCGAGCAGCGCCAGGTAGCGCGCCCAGCGCGCGAAGCGCAGCAGGTAATTGACCAGCGACAGCGCCAGCAGCCCGAGCAGCACCCACGGCCCGACCTGCGCGACGGCGGCGACCACGTCGCGCCAGCCGGCCCACAGCGACAGGCCGAGGTAGCCGACGGCGGCGACGGCGACGCTCCACAGCGCGGCGCGCACGGCGCCGTGCCGGCGGGCCGGCGCGGCTGCGGCGGAATCGGCCCCGGGCGTCACGCGGATCGGGCGGCGCTTAGAGGATGACGCCGCCGCCGAGGCAGACGCGCGACTCGTAGAGCACCGCCGACTGGCCCGGCGTCACCGCCCACTGCGGCGCGGCGAAGCGGATCTCGCAGCGTTCGCCGTCCACCTGCTCCACCTCGCAGGCCGCGTCCTCCTGCCGGTAGCGCGTCTTGGCGGTGTAGACCCAGTGCGTGTGCGGCGGCCGGCCGGAGACCCAGGAGAGGTCGGCGGCGACCAGCGTGTCCGACAGCAGCGCCGGATGGTCGTGCCCCTGCACGACGTAGAGCACGTTGTCGGCGACGTCCTTCCTGGCCACGAACCAGGCGTCGTGGTCGCCCGTGTCGGCGCCCTTGCCGCCCCTGACGCCGCCGATGTGCAGGCCCTTGCGCTGGCCGATGGTGTGGTAGGTCATGCCGTCGTGCTCGCCGAGCACGCGCCCCGAATCCAGCTCGCGGATCTCGCCCTTCTGCGGCGGCAGGTAGCGCATCAGGAACTCCTTGAACGGCCGTTCGCCGATGAAGCAGATGCCGGTCGAATCCTTCTTCGCGGCGACGTGCAGCCCGGCCTCCTCGGCGATCCTGCGCACGTCGCGCTTGTACAGCTCGGCCAGCGGGAAGAGCGTCCTGGAAAGCTGCGCCTGGTTCAGCCGGTGCAGGAAGTAGCTCTGGTCCTTGGTGCCGTCCTCGGCCTTGAGCAACTGGTACTCGACGCCGCTGCCCAGGGGCGAAGCCACCTCGCGCACGCTGGCGTAGTGGCCGGTGGCGATCTTCGCCGCGCCCATCTGCATGGCGTGGTCGAGGAAGGCGCGGAACTTGATCTCGGAATTGCACAGCACGTCCGGGTTCGGCGTGCGGCCGGCCCGGTATTCCTTGAGGAATTCGGCGAAGACGCGCTCGCGGTACTCCTGCGCGAAGTTCACCACCTCGACGTCGATGCCGATCCTGTCGGCAACACTCATCACGTCGACCAGGTCCTGCCGCGACGAGCAGTATTCGTCGCTGTCGTCGTCCTCCCAGTTCTTCATGAACAGGCCGACCACCCGCCAGCCCTGCCGCTTCAGCAGCAGCGCCGCCACCGACGAATCGACGCCGCCGGACAGGCCGACGACGACGGTGTTGTTCTGCGCAGTTCCATTCTCACTCGACACGGGGTCCCTCCCAATCCATCCAGGCGTCCAGCGGCATGACCACCGCCGGCTCGCCGTTGTCGTAAAACCAGCTATCGACCGCGTAGCGCGTCCGCGACAGCGGATACGCGTCGCGGAACGGCGCCCTCGGCGCTTCCTCGATCACCGCCGACCAGTGGTCGAAGATGACGAGCCGCGTGCGCACCTCGGGTTCGCGCACGCGGTGCCAGCGCAGCCAGCCGCGCCGTTCGAGCAGCCGCAGCAGCCGCGTCGTCGTCGTCGCATGGTCGATGCAGTCCATGCGGCCGTAGACGCCCTCGTCGGCGTAGTTGCCGCCGCGATCCGCGTGGATCGGCGACTGTCTGCCGGCCCAGCCGAGCAGCCGGCCGACGACGACGCCGATCAATTCGCGCTCGTGCGCCGCGTCGACCGCGTCGTCGAGCAGCTCGCGCACCTGCGTCAACTGCCCGCGGTCGTAGGTCACGGTCGCCGCGTTCAGGCAGCCGTAGTTGTAACAGACCGCGACCTGCTCCTGCGCGCCGGCGGCGGCGCAAAGGAGCGCGAGGCCGCAGAGCAGCGCGGCGCGCCTCATCCGTAATGCGTCAGCAGTTCCAGCGGATAGCGGCGGCCGGCCAGCCAGTCGTCGACGCAGCGCACGATCAGCGGGCTGCGGTGGCGCCCGGCCGAGGCGCGAATCTCTTCCGGCGTCAGCCAGCGCGCGGCGACGATGCCTTCGTCCAGCCGGCGCTCCGGCTCGTGGCCGACGATGTCGCCGCCGAAGGCGAAGCGCAGATAGGTGACGTCCTTCACCTCGTTGCGCCAACTGTAGACGCCGACGAGGAAGCGCGGCGCGAAGCGGTAGCCGGTCTCCTCCAGCGTCTCGCGGGCGACGGCGTCGACCAGCGCCTCGCGGCATTCGAGGTGGCCGGCCGGCTGGTTGAAGCGCAGGCCGTCCTCGGTCTCCTCCTCGACGAGCAGGAAGCGGCCGTCCCGCTCGACGACGGCGGCGACGGTGACGTTCGGTTTCCAGATGGCGGCGTTGGACATCGCGAATCCTGCGGCGGGCGGCAAAGCGCGCATTTTACTGCCAAGCGGGCGCCCGGCGCCGATCGATGCGCGCCGGCGCAGGCCGCACCGCATCGGCCCGCAAGGGGCGCCGAAATCGGCTAAAATTTCGCCTTTCCCTTCAATCGACCTCAGGCAAAGCAACAGGAGACAAGATCATGTCGATGTCCGACCGCGACGGCTTCATCTGGATGGACGGCAAGCTGGTGCCGTGGCGCGACGCCACCACGCACGTGCTGACGCATTCGCTGCATTACGGCCTTTCCGTCTTCGAGGGCGTCCGCGCCTACAAGACCGACAAGGGCACGGCCATCTTCCGCCTGAAGGAGCACACCGACCGCCTGTTCAACTCGGCGCACATCTACATGATGCAGATTCCGTTCGGCCGGGAGGAACTGATGGAAGCGCAGAAGGAAGTCGTGCGCGCCAACGGGCTCGAATCCTGCTACCTGCGCCCGATCGCCTTCTACGGCTCGGAGAAGATGGGCGTCTCGCCGCGCGGCGCCAAGGTGCACGTCGCCATCGCCGCCTGGCCGTGGGGCGCCTACCTTGGCGAAGAGGGCCTGGAGAAGGGCATCCGCGTCAAGACCGCGTCCTTCGCCCGCCACCACGTCAACGTCACGATGCCGCGCGCCAAGCTGGCCTCGACCTACGCCAACTCGATCCTCGCCAACCTGGAGGCGACGCAGGACGGCTACGACGAGGCGCTGCTGCTCGACACCATGGGCTTCGTCGCCGAAGGCGCCGGCGAGAACCTGTTCGTCGTCAAGAACGGCACCATCTACGAACCGCAACTGACCTCGGGCCTGGTCGGCATCACGCGCGAGACGGTGATCCGGATGGCCGCCGACCTCGGCTACCAGGTCGTCGCCAAGCCGATCACGCGCGACGACGTCTACATCGCCGACGAAGCCTTCTTCACCGGCACCGCCGCCGAGGTGACGCCGATCCGCGAACTCGACAACCGCAGCATCGGCGAAGGCAAGCGCGGCCCGATCACGACGCAGTTGCAGGCCCGCTTCTTCGACCTGGTGAACGGCCGCCTGCCCGAGTACGCCGACTGGCTGGCCTACGTCTGAGAACGCAGAGGGAGAAAACGGAATGTCCGAGAACCAGCAGACCCCCGTCGAAATCACCGCCCACGACCTGCCGCTGCACTGCCCGCAGCCCGGCGCGCCGCTGTGGGCGCGCCACCCGCGCGTCTTCCTCGACGTGACGCACACCGGCGAAGTCACCTGCCCGTACTGCAGCGCCCACTACGTGTTCAAGGGCGAGCTGCCCAAGGGGCATTGATTCCGTGAGGAGTGAGGAGTAAGGAGTGAGGAGTACACCTGCGGAGATCTCGCCTCCTCGCTCCTCACTCCTCGCTCCTCACTCGATCGGCGCGCGGCGCGCGCTGATCGTCGCCCCCTCCTGGATCGGCGACACCGTCATGGCGCATCCGCTGTTCGTGCGCCTGCGCGAACGCGAGCCGGACCTCGAACTGCACGCGCTGGCGCCGCGCTGGGTGGCGCCGGTGCTCCGGCGCATGCCGGAGATCGCCGGCGTCGTCGACAGCCCCTTCGGCCACGGCCAGCTCTCGCTCAAGGCGCGCTGGCGGCTGGCGCGCGATCTGGCGCGGATGGGTTTCCAGCGCGCCTACGTGCTGCCCAACTCGCTGAAATCGGCGCTGATCCCGTTCATGGCCGGCATCCCGCGGCGCGTCGGCTTCACCGGCGAGTCGCGGCTCGGCCTGATCAACGTCCGCCACGCGCTCGACAAGGCGGCGCTGCCGCAGATGGCCGAACGCTTCGCGCAGCTCGCCGAGCCGGTCGGCGCGCCGCTGCCGCGGCCGCTGCCCCTGCCGAAGCTCGCCTCGTCGCCCGAACAGCAGGCGGCGACGCTCGCCGCGCTCGGCCTCGCTCGCCCCGGCAAGCTCGCCGTCTTCTGCCCCGGCGCCGAGTACGGCCCGGCCAAGCGCTGGCCGACGCGGCACTTCGCGGCGCTGGCGCGCGAACTGGCGGCGCGCGGCTACACCGTGTGGTCGCTCGGCTCGCCGAAGGACGCGCCGGTCGGCGACGAGATCGCCGAAGAGGGGCCGGCGCAGAACCTCTGCGGCAAGACCTCGCTCGACCAGGCCATCGACCTCATCGCGCTGGCCGACTTCGTCGTCTGCAACGACTCCGGGCTGATGCACGTCGCCGCCGCCCTCGGCCGGCCGCTGACCGCGCTCTACGGCTCGTCGTCGCCGGGCTTCACGCCGCCGCTGTCGCCGCGGGCGAAGGTGATCAGCCTCAAGCTCGAATGCAGCCCGTGCTTCCAGCGCGAGTGCCCGCTCGGCCATCTCGACTGCCTGGAGAAGCTCGACCCGGAACGCGTGTTGAAGGAATCTCTGCCATGAGCAACCCGCATCCCCCGCACCCGACCCTGTTCGCCTCGCCGGAAGACGCCGAGGCCGCCTTCTACGACGCCATCGAGCGCGGCGACCTGGAGGCGATGATGGCCACCTGGGCCGACGACGAGGAGATCGTCTGCATCCTCCCCTCCGGCCAGCGCCTCTCGGGCCACGCGGCGGTGCGCGAGTCGTGGCGGCAGATGTTCGAGAGCGGCTCGCGCCTGCACGCGCACGTCTCGCACGCGGTGCGCTGGACGAGCGCGCTGATGGCCGCGCACAACGTGCTGGAAACGCTCTACCTCGGCGACGACCCGACGCCGCACGGGCCGCTGCTCGCCACCAACGTCTACATCCGCGGCGCCAAGGGCTGGCGCCTCTTGGCGCACCACGCCTCGGCGGCCAGCGAGCCGCCGCCGGTCGAGGACGGCGCCTCCCGTATCCTGCATTGAGCGTGGCCGCCTGCCGCACGCCGGCGGCGGCTCGACTGGCCGCCGCAGCGACTCCTCCATTTCTTCGCTCTCGGAAACCGACATGACCCTCCAGCTCCCGCCCGAAATCTTCAAGGCCTACGACATCCGCGGCATCGTCGGCAAGACGCTCACCCCGGAGGTCTGCCGCGCCGTCGGCCAGGCGCTCGGCTCGCTCGCCCGCGAGCGCGGCCAGCGCGCCATCGCCGTCGGCCGCGACGGACGGCTCTCCGGCCCCGAACTCGCCGGCGCGCTGATGCAGGGCATCGCCGCCGCCGGCATGGACGCCATCGACGTCGGCTGCGTGCCGACGCCGCTCGCCTACTTCGCCGCCTACGCGCTCGACTGCGGCTCCTGCGTCTCGGTCACCGGCAGCCACAATCCGCCGGACTACAACGGCCTGAAGATGGTGATCGGCGGCGAGACGCTGGCGCTCGACGCGATCCAGGCGCTGAAGACGCGCATCGAGGCCGGCGACCTGCTCACCGGCGCCGGCGCCATCCGCAGCGCCGACGTGCAGGCGGCCTACATCGACCGCGTCGTCGGCGACGTGAAGCTGGCGCGGCCGATGAAGGTAGTCATCGACTGCGGCAACGGCGTCGCCGGCGGCATCGCCCCGGCGCTGTTCAAAAAGCTCGGCTGCGAGCTGGTCGAGCTCTATTGCGAGGTCGACGGCCGCTTCCCCAACCACCACCCCGATCCGTCGAAGCCGGAGAACCTGCGCGACGTGGTCCGCGCGCTCAGGGAGACCGACGCCGAGATCGGGCTCGCCTTCGACGGCGACGGCGACCGCCTCGGCGTCGTCACCAAGGACGGCGAGATCGTCTTCCCCGACCGCCAGTTGATGCTCTTCGCCGCCGACGTGCTCGACCGCGTGCCGGGCGGCGAGATCATCTACGACGTGAAGTGCTCGCGCCTGCTCGCCGACTTCGTCCGCGAACGCGGCGGCCGGCCGACGATGTGGCGGACCGGCCACGCGCTGATCAAGAAGAAGCTCAAGGAGACCGGCGCGCCGCTCGCCGGCGAGATGAGCGGCCACGTCTTCTTCAAGGAGCGCTGGTTCGGCTTCGACGACGGCCTCTACGCCGGCGCCCGGCTCCTGGAAATCCTCTCGCGCCACGCCGACCCGAGCGCCGTGCTGAAGGCGCTGCCGAACGCCACCAGCACGCCCGAACTGAACGTCCGGATGGCCGAGGGCGAGCCCTTCCGCCTGCTCGACGATCTGAAAGCGAGCGCCCGCTTCGCCGACGCGCGCGAAGTGATCGACATCGACGGCCTGCGCGTCGAGTACGCCGACGGCTTCGGCCTGATCCGCCCGTCGAACACGACGCCGGTGCTCGTGCTGCGCTTCGAGGCCGACGACGCGGCGGCGCTCGCCCGCATCCAGGAGGATTTCCGCCGCGTGCTGCGCGCCGCCCGCCCCGATCTGCCGCTGCCGTTCTAGAATCTGCGTTCCTCCTTTTGCGCAGACCGCCATGGCCGACTCCGACGCCGCCGAGTTCTTCCTCGGTCGCCAGCCGATCCTCGACGGCAGCGAGCAACTGCTTGCCTACGAGCTGCTCTTCCGCAGCGGCCGGCAGAACGCGGCGAACGTCGCCGACCAGGTGCAGGCGACGGCCACGGTGATCACCAACGCCTTCTCCGAGCTGGCCGTCGGCACCGCGCTCGGCCCCTACCGCGGCTTCATCAACGTCGACCGCGAGTTCCTCTTCAGCGACATGATCGAGCTGCTGCCGAGCGACGTGGTGACGCTGGAAATCCTGGAGACGGTGCGCCCGGACGAAACCGTCGTCGCCCGCGTCCGCGAGCTGAAGCGCAAGGGCTTCCAGATCGCCCTCGACGACGTGGTCCGCCTCGGCGAGGAGTACGACGTGCTGCTGACGCTGGTCGACGTCGTCAAGGTCGACCTGCAGCCGCTCTCGCAGGCCGAGATCCGCGCCATCGTCGAACGCGTCAAGCGCACCGACGCGCGGCTGCTCGCCGAGAAGGTGGACTCCAAGGAGCAGATGGAATTCTGCCGCGCGCTCGGCTTCGACCTGTTCCAGGGCTACTACTTCGCGCGGCCGACGATCATCGCCGGCAAGAAGCTCGACCACTCGCAACTGGCGCTGATGCGGCTGACCCAACTGCTGCTCGCCGACGCCGACAACGCCGAGCTGGAGAAGGTGTTCAAGGAACAGCCGGGGCTGGTCGTGAACCTGCTGCGCCTGACCAACTCGGTGGCCTACGGCGTGCGCACGCGCATCACCTCGCTGCGCCACGCCATCGCCCTGCTCGGCCGCCGCCAGTTGCAGCGCTGGCTGCAGATCCTGCTCTTCGCCAACCCGCAGGGCGGCGGCGTGACGCCGCTGCTGCAGCTCGCCGCGACGCGCGGCCGCCTCATGGAACTGCTCGCCGAGTCGCTCGACAAGCGGCCGCCGGGAATGCCGGACCAGGCGTTCATGACCGGCATCGTGTCGCTGATGCCGGCCCTGCTCGGCCAGTCGATGACCGATATCCTCGCCCAGTTGCCGCTGTCGCCGTCCATCGCGCAGGCGCTGAACGGCGGCGAGCGGCCCGGCCCGCTCGGCGGCCTCCTGCGGCTCGCGGAAGCCAGCGAGAGCGGCGACACCGAGGCCATCACCGACCTGCTGCCGACGCTCGGCGGCCTCGACGCCGGCATGCTGAACGCCGCCGTCGCCCGCGCGCTCGCCTGGGCCAACGAAATCGGCCGCGAGGCCGTCAACGACGACTGAAGGACGAACCACCGATGGACATGCCGCCCGCTCTCGACAACGCCCTGCTGCTGCGCCAGCCGATCCTCGACGCCAAGCAGGAACCGGCCGGCTACGCGCTGCACTTCGTCGGCGCCGGCGCACCCGGCGTCGACGCCGCCTTCGCCGAACTCGGCCTCGGCGCCGCGCTGGCGAACCGGCCGGTGCTGCTGCGCGCCGACGCGCGCCTGATCATGGACGAGATCGTCGAGCGTCTGCCCGCCGACGTCATCCTCGAACTCGATCTCGCCGGCGCCCTTGACGCGGCCCTGCTCGACCGCTGCCGCGCGCTGCGCGCCGGCGGCCGCGCGCTGGCGCTGCCCGCCGACACAGACGACGCCGGGCGCGCGGCGCTGCTGCCGCTGGCCGACGTCGTCGGCGTCGATGCGCGCGCCGACGACGCCGAGCTCGCCGCCCGCGTCGCCGACCTTGCCGGCGCGGCCGACGGCCGCCGGCCGCGCATCCTCGCCGACGGCGTGGACACGCGCGAGCGCATGGCGCGCTGCCGGGAACTCGGCTGCGACCTCTTCCGCGGCTTCCACTTCGCCCGCCCGCGGCCGGTCGAAGGGCGCGGCATGAACACCTCGCAGCTCGGCATCATCCGCCTGCTCAACCAGGTGGCGCGCGAGGCCGACGCGCACGACCTGGAGGAAGGCTTCAAGCGCGAGCCGGGGCTGACCGTGAACCTGCTGCGCCTGGTCAACTCCGTCGGCGTCGGCGCCGCGCAGAAAGTCGATTCGCTGCGCCACGCCATCGCCATCCTCGGCCGCAAGCAGTTGCTGCGCTGGCTGCAACTGCTGCTGATGGCCTCGCCGAGCGGCGGCGCGCCCGAGCGCGATCCGCTGCTGCAACTGGCGGCGCAGCGCGGCGGCCTGATGGAGCGGCTGGCCGCGCTGCGCGCGCCGGCCGACCGCGCGCTGGCCGAGGAAGCCTTCCTCGTCGGCGTCATGTCGCTGATGCCGGCCGCGCTCGGCCAGCCGATCGAAGACATCCTGGCGCAGATTCCCGTGGCCGAGCCCGTCCACCGCGCGCTCGCCGCGCGCGAAGGCGAACTCGGCCCGCTGCTCGCGCTCGTCGAGGCGCTCGACGACGGCGACGCGGCGCGCTGCGACGCCCTGCTCGCCGGACTGCCGCCGCTCGCGCGCGGCAGCGTCACCGCCAGCCTTTGCGCCGTCCTCGTCTGGCTGCACGGCGACCGGGAAAACGCCTAGCGGACGGCCCCGCGCTCACGCCGCCAGCGCCTGCAGGTCGGCGAGCAGCGCGTCCACGCGCTCCGGCTGCGTGTCCCAGGCGCACATGAAGCGCGCGCCGCCGGCGCCGATGAAGGTGTAGAAGCGCCAGCCGCGGCCGCGCAGGCCGTCGACGACCGCCGGCGGCAGCTCGACGAAGACGCCGTTGGCCTCGACCGGAAACAGCAGCCGCGCCGCCGGCAGCGCCGCCAGCCCGTCGGCCAGCCGCCGCGCCATGGCGTTGGCGTGCGCCGCGTGGCGCAGCCAGGCGCCGTCCTCGAGCACGCCCAGCCAGGGCGCGGAAAGGAAGCGCATCTTCGACGCCAGTTGCCCGGCCTGCTTGCAGCGCCAGGCGAAATCCTCGGCGAGCGCGCGCTCGAAGAAGACCACGGCCTCGCCGACCGGCAGACCCATCTTGGTACCGCCGAAGCAGAGCACATCGACGCCGGCGCGCCAGGTGAGGTCGGCCGGCGCGACGCCGAGCGCGGCCACCGCGTTGGCGAAGCGCGCGCCGTCCATGTGCACGCGCAGGCCGTGCGCATGCGCCACTTCGGCGACGGCGGCGATCTCGGCCGGGCGGTAGACGGTGCCGACTTCGGTCGCCTGCGTCAGCGTCGCCACGCGCGGCTTCGGGTAGTGGATGTCGCTGCGCCGCGCGATCACCTCGCGCAGCGCCTCCGGCGTCAGCTTGCCGTTCTCGCCTTTCGCCGGCAGCAGCTTGGAGCCGTTCGAGAAGAACTCCGGCCCGCCGCATTCGTCGGTGTCGACGTGCGCCAGCTCGTGGCAGACGACGCTGTGGTAGCTCTGGCACAGCGCGGCGAGCGCCAGCGAGTTGGCGGCGGTGCCGTTGAAGGCGAAGTAGACGTCGCAGTCGGTCTCGAACAGCGCGCGCAGGCGGTCGGCGGCGCGGCGCGTCCATTCGTCCTCGCCGTAGGCCGGCGCGTGGCCGACGTTGGCGGCGACCAGCGCGGCCAGGGCTTCCGGGCAGATGCCGGCGTAGTTGTCGCTGGCGAAGTGCTGCATGCGCATGTCTCCCCGTCGAATCCTCAGCGTAGCGCGGCGAGATGGGGCGCCAGCGCCGCGCGCCAGGCCGCGCACTTCTTCTCGAACGAATGCGCGGCGTTGGCCGGGCTGGTCGACGGCAGGCGCGCAAACGCCAGCGCGGCGGCGTCGAGGCCCGGCAGCACGCGGCGGCGGAAGCAGTCCTCGGCGGCGGCGCCGTTGAAGAAGACGTGGCGGATGCGCGGGTGCGCGGCGAGAAAGCCCGGCAGGTCGTTGGCCACCTCGCTGTCGCGGTCGATCGCCGCGTCGAGGCTGCCTTCGCGCGTGCAGGCGTGCAGCACGTCCCAGAGCGCGACGCCGGCCGCGCGCAGCGCCGCCGTGCGCGCCTCGTAGGGCGCGTCGGCGGCGAAGCCGAGCAGCGCGCCCATCAGCGGCCAGAAGGCGTTGCGCCCGTGCGCGTAGTAGCGGCCGGCGACGAGCGAGGCGACGCCGGGCATGCTGCCGAGGATGAGCACGCGCGCACCGGCGTCGGCGATTGGCGGAAAGCTGCGGACGACATCCGCCGCCGCCTGCACTGTCGCCTGCCGCGCGCTCATGGCGGTCACGCCCTTCTCGCCTATTTCATCCGCGACGGCAGCCGGATCGTCTCGCCGGCGACCATGAAGACGCCGCGGCCGCGGTGGTGCAGCGTGCGCGGCGCCGTCACCGCCGGATCGACCCAGGCGTGCACCACTTCGAGGACGAAGAAGCCGTAGCGGTTCACCGCCCGCGTATCGACGACGCGGCATTCGAGGCTGGCGTAGCACTCGTCGATCAGCGGCGCCGCGACCTTTTTCGCCGGCCGCGCGGTGAGGCCGAAGCGGGCGAACTTGTCGACCTCGGCGCCGGTCGTGTTGCCGCAGCCGACCACCTGTTCGGCGAGTTCGGCGGTCGGCACGTTGAGCACGCATTCGCGCGAGCGCTTGATGCGGCCGTAGCTCCAGTCGCGGTTGCTGATCACGCAGCCGACCAGCGGCGGTTCGAATTCGAGCATGGTGTGCCAGGACATGGCCATCGCGTCCGGCCCGCCGCGGCCGTCGGTGGTGAGCAATACGACCGGGCCCGGTTCGAGCAGGGTATAGACCCGGGAAAGGGGAAAGCTGCGCTTGGCCATGATCCGCCCTCCTGTCGTCGACAACGGAAAGATTTTACGCCGTGCGGCGCCCAGGGCTCGCCGGATTCTCACTTCCATTCTAGAATCCGGCTTGGCCATTGAGGCATTCACATGGGATTTCCAGTAAATCACGACGGAATTTCCTGGGACAGGCGCCGGCCGCGGTTCATGCTGAAGGAAACGATTCGGCGCCTGGCGTCCATGCATCGATCGGTCGCGGCACGGGGACGCTCCATGAAAAAAAACCAAAGGAAAAACACTATGTCGGAATATCTGCACTATCTCAGGCGGGCCGTCGGCCTGCTGTCGGCGGCGCTGCTGCTGGGCGGCTGTGCCGGCTATCAGGCCAAGGTCGCCGGCACCGTTGGCTCGGCCAAAGCCGGCCGCATCGATTTGGCGCTGGCGGAACTGGAAAAGAACAACACTGGGAAAGACAGGGATCTCCTCTATTACATGGAGAAGGGCGAACTGCTGCGCATGCAGGGCGACTTCGCTGCCAGCACGGCGGCCCTCGCCGAAGCCGACGCCAAGGTGCGCGAATGGGAGGAGGCGGTAAAGGCCGATCCGTCCAAGGTCATCGGCGACATCGGCTCCTTCGTTCTCAACGATACGACGCGCCGCTACGACGGCCGCGACTACGAGAAGGTGTTTCTCAGCGTCCGCCTGGCGCAGAACCACATCGCCAGCGGCGACTGGGACGCCGCCCGCGTCGAGATCAAGAAGATGCACGAGCGTGAGGCCATCATCGCCGAGTTCCGCAGCAAGGAACTGGAAGAGGCAAAAAAGGGCGCCGAGGAGAAGGGTGTCGAGATTTCCTCGCCCAAGGAAATCGCCGGCTATCCGGTCGATACGCTGAACGCACCGGAGGTGCTGGCCCTCAAGAACGCCTATGAATCGGCCGTGGCCAACTATCTGGCCGGTTTCGTCTACGAGGCGCTGGGCGAACCCTCGCTCGCCGCCGCCGGCTACCGCAAGGCGATCGAGATGCGCGGCGGAAACACGCCGTTGATCGAGGAGGCGCTGAAGAATCTCGACGGCAGCAGGACGAGGTTGCTCGCCGCCGGAGTCGACACGCTATTCGTCGTCGAAACCGGTAACGCGCCGGCCATCGCCTCGCGCATGCTGCCCATCCCCCTGCCGATTCCGGGCAAGAACGGCCTGCGCGTGGTCATGACACCGATCTCCTGGCCGGTGGTGCAGGAGAACGAGTTGCTCGCATCGCCTGCGCAACTCCGGATCAACGACACAACAGTGCCGCTGACCGCGATGACCAGCATCGACCACATGGCCCGCCGCGCCATTTCTGACGAGATGCCGGGCATCATCGCCCGTTCCTCCATCCGTGCCATCGTCAAGGGTGCCACCCAGGCGGCCATCCAGGACAACGCGGGCGGCGTCGGCGGCGCCGTGCTCAGTCTGGTCGCCGGCATTGCCGCCGTCGCCACCGAACAGGCGGACGAACGCGCCTGGCGCCTGTTGCCGAACGGCTTCGCGGTCGGTCGCGCCATCCTGCCTTTCGGTTCGCACAGGCTGACCGTGGATTCACCGCTCGGCCCGGTGACTCGCGACATCCAGCTCTCCGGCAAGTACGCCCTGGTTTCCGTACGCCATTCCGGCCCCGCCGTCTATCTGGCACAGACACCGTTCAACCCGCTGCTGGAACCGCCGAAGATCGCCCCGGCAGAACCGGTCGTTCCGGTCGAGACCGCCGCGCCGGTAGCCTCGGCCAAGGCTGGCGGGAAAGCAGTAAAATCGAAGACGGCTCCCGCCGCCAAGGCAAAGACGGCCTCCCAGACCCCGCAAAGCAGGAGAACACAATGAAACGTCCCGCCCTGACCGGCGCCGCCCTGCTTCTGGCCGGCGCCCTGTTCGCCGGCAGCGCCGGCGCGCAGACCATCGCCTCCAAGCTGGAGCACATGGGCGAGAGCTCCCATGTCCAGGTTGCCGGGCTGATAGCCCGCGAACGCAACGGTTTCCTTGCGCTGCAGATGGAGTTGAAGAACACCGACAACGAGCCGCGCCGCGTCTTCTGGCGCGTCAAGTGGCTGGACGACACCGGCTTCCAGGTCTGGGACGAGGAGGCATGGAAACCGCTGCTGCTCCAGGGCAGCGCGCGCCAGAACGTGCAGATCGCCGCGCCGACGCCGAAGGCCCGCGACTTCCGCATCCAGCTCAACGCCGAGGACAACGCCCTCTTTCCGTCGGGCAACACGCAGAATCCCTGATCGCACCGCCCACCGCTCATCTCTTCGTAAAGGACCACCACGTGAATACCCGCAAAACATCCTTCTCCTCGCTTGGCGCCGCTGCTGCCGCCGCCCTGCTGCTGAGCGCCTGCGCCACCGTCTCGCCGACCGTCGGCTCCGGCAACGTCACCTACGGCGACGCCAAGGCCGTCGAGCAGGTCACCAACCAGTTCGGCTCGACCGATTTGCAGATGATCGCCGAAACGATGGCGCGCTCGCTGGCCCAGTCCTACGCCGGTGCACAGACCAAGCCGCTGGTCACGATCGCCGACGTCAAGAACAAGACCAGCGAATTCATCGACACCCGCTCGATCACCGATTCGATCCGCACCCAGTTGCTGAAGAGCGGCACTTTCCGTTTCGCCACCGACATCGACGGCATGAAGAACCAGACCGACGAACTGGCCCGCCAGAACCAATCCGGCCTCTACAAGAAGCAGGGAAGCGCCAAGATGGGCAAGATGCAGGGCGCGCAATACCGCATCGAGGGCAACATCACCTCGATCGTCAAGCGCAACGCCGACCTGACGGACGTCTATTACAAGTTCAGCCTGATGATGACCGACATCGAGAGCGGCACCATCGACTGGGCCGACGAGAAAGAAATCCGCAAGACGACCCGGCGCTGACCGGCGGCGCCGCCGGACAACCAAGGAGCCATCATGCTATCGACACTGAAACGCATCGCCGCCGTCTGTCTCGGCGCATCGCTGCCGCTCTTCGCCCAGGCCGAGTCGCCGAAGATCGCGGTCACCGACCTTTCCTACGAGGAAACGGTGCGTGGCTACTTCCAGAACATCGAGTACAAGGGCAAGTACCGCGCCTCGTCTTCGGAAAGCGCCCGTTCCAGCGACTTCTCGGACTCCGCCTCCTCCCGCTCGCGGGAAAGCGGCGAAGTCTCGTTCAAGTCGACCACCGGCTACGAGGTGTACATCGACCGCGGCGAACTGCGCAAATTCACCGGCGACATCAAGGGCGAACTGTTGAAGAGCGGCTACCGCGTCGTCCAGGGCAAGCCATGGACGGCGCAGAACACCGAGAAGCTCTACGACATCATCGGCCGCATCAAGCAGGGCTACTACCCGGGCGCCAACTACGTCCTCTGGGGGACGATCACCAACGTCGAGTTCCGCCGCGACGACAACCCGGTGCAGGGCAGCAACCACGTCTCGCATGCGCTGTCGCTCGAACTGGTCGCCGAGTTCTCGCTGATCGACACCAAGACCTACGAGGTGAAGGCAGCGTTCACGGCGATGGGAGAAGGCTCCGACGTCAAGCTCGGGTCGGCGGGCACCCGCCTGACGCTCAACCGCAGCAAGGTCATGTTCGAAGTCGCCAAATCGCTCGGCGAAGCCGTCGCCCAGGAAGTCGACAACCAGTTCGGCGAAGGCGGCGAAGCGCGCGGCAACCGCCGCGAGGGTCGGCGCGACGCGCGCGGCGGGCAGGGCGAGCCGGCCGGCGGCGAAGAAAAGGTCATCATCTATCGCTGATCCGGCCTCGGGTCGCGGTTCGGGAGCGGGGCGCGCCATGCGCCCTGCCCCTTTTTCATGGCGGCAGCGCCGCCGATGAAAATGCGGGTGCCGAAGTCAGAACGGCGCCGGGCAGGAAAAGGCTAGGCGCCGGCCGTCCGCGGGGTGGGCGAAGGCGAGGCAGTCGGCGTGCAGCAGCAGGCGCGCCGCCTTGGCCCGCGCCGGCGCCGGCGCATAGAGCGCGTCGCCGAGGATCGGATGGCCGATGGCCATGAGATGCACGCGCAACTGGTGCGAGCGGCCGGTTTCCGGTTCGAGCGCGAGGCGCGCGGCGCCGCGCACCGGGTCGCGCGCGAGCACGCGCCAGCGCGTCAGCGCCGGCTTGCCGGAAAGCGGGTCGACCTTCTGCCGCGGACGGTTCGGCCAGTCGGCGGCGAGCGGCAGGGCGATCGTTCCCGCGTCCGCCGCCGGCAGGCCGTCGACCACCGCCGCGTAGCCCTTCTCGACCTCGCGCCGCTGGAAGGCGAGGCTCAGCGCGCGGTGCATGGCGGCGCCGCGGGCGAGCACGATCAGCCCCGAGGTCTCCATGTCCAGCCGGTGCACGATCAGCGCATCGGGGTAGCGCTCGCGCAGCCGGCGGACGAGGCAGTCGTCCTTGCCCGGCCCGCGCCCCGGCACCGAGAGCAGGCCGGCGGGCTTGTCGACGACGAGCAGCGCGTCGTCGGCGTGCAGCAGCCGGCCGAAGCCGGCGTCGGCCGGCGGCGCGTAGGGCGGCGGCGGCGGAACGGCGTCCGCCAGGCGGCCGCACGCAGAGGGCGCCGGAGCGTCAGGCATCGGCCGGCGCGGGGAGGGTTCAGGTGCCGGCCCGGCGGGCCGGCGCGCTTGCCGGGGGCTCGCCGCCGGCGCGCATCGATTTCATGTAGGCGGCGTATTCCCGGTCCGCCGTCAGGATGTGGTCGTGAATCCAGCCGCCGATCAATCGCCGGGTCTCGTCGGCGGTCTCGTCCAGGCTCATGTCCATGGCTCTAGACAACAGATCGACGAGCATCCGGCGGCATTCGACGTGCTGCCGGCGATGCGCGTCCAGCCCCGGAAAGCCGCACGCAGCCATCATCTCCTCTTCTTCCCGGAAGTGCGTCTTGACATGGTCGCAGAGGATGGCCAGCGACTTCATCATGCGGATCTGGTCGCTGCCTTCGTCGAAGGCGGCGGCGAGTTCGAAGATCCGCCGGTGCTGCAGATCGATCCGCGGTACGTCGAACTCGATGATCGACCAATGATTGGCGGCGATGTCCATGGAGTCGCGGCGGCGCGTCAGAGCCGCCCTTCGACCCAGCCGCGCACCGAGGCCAGCGCCGCCGGCAGCGCCGCCGGATCGGTGCCGCCGGCCTGCGCCATGTCCGGGCGGCCGCCGCCCTTGCCGCCGACCTGCTGGGCGACGGCGTTGACCAGTTCGCCGGCCTTGACCCTGGCGGTCAGGTCGGCGGTGACGCCGGCGATCAGGCTGACCTTGCCGCCGTCGACCGCGGCGAGCACGATGGCCGCGCTCTTCAGCTTGTCCTTGAGCTTGTCCATGGTCTCGCGCAGCGTCGGCACGTCGGCGCCGGCCAGCGTCGCTGCCAGCACCTTGACGCCCTTGACCTCGGCGGCCTGCGCCGCGAGGTCGTCGCCCTGGCTGGCGGCGAGCTTGGATTTCAGCCGCGCCAGCTCCTTTTCCAGCGTCCGCACCTGCTCGACCATCTGCCCGACCTTGGCCGCGACCTCCTGCGGCTGCGCCTTCAAGGCGCCGGTGACGGCGGCGAGCGTCGCCTGCTGCGCGTCGAGCCAGGCCAGCGCCACGTCGCCGCAGACCGCCTCGACGCGGCGCACGCCGGCGGCGACGCCGCCCTCGGCGACGATCTTGAGGAGCCCGATGTCGCCGGTGCGCGCCACGTGCGTGCCGCCGCACAGCTCCTTCGACGAGCCGATGGAAAGCACGCGCACCTCGTCGCCGTACTTCTCGCCGAAGAGCATCATGGCGCCGGACTTCTGCGCGTCCTCGATCTTCATGATGCGCGCCTCGGTGGCGGCGTTGGCGAGGATTTCGGCGTTGACGATGGCCTCCACCTTGCGGATCTCGGCCTCGGTCATCGGCTGGTTGTGCGCGAAGTCGAAACGCGTCTTGTCCGGATCGACCAGCGAGCCCTTCTGCTGCACGTGGCCGCCGAGCACCTCGCGCAGCGCCTTGTGCATCAGGTGCGTGGCCGAGTGGTGGCGGGCGGTGCGCGCGCGGGCGAGGACGTCGACGCGGGCGGCGACGCCGTTGCCGACGGTCAGCCTGCCGGTCTTGACCACGCCGTGGTGGCCGAAGACCGCGGCCTGGATCTTCTGCGTGTCCTCGACGGCGAAGATGCCGTGCACCGACTGCAGCACGCCGCAGTCGCCGGCCTGGCCGCCGGACTCGGCGTAGAACGGCGTCTCGTCGAGGACGACGACGCCGACCTCGCCTTCGACCAGCTCGTTCACCGCGACGCCGTCCTTGTACAGCGCCAGCACGTTGCCCTTCGCCTCCAGCGTCTCGTAGCCGTGGAAGGCGGTCGCCGGGCCGTCGTATTCGAGCTGCGCGGCCATCTTGAACTTGCCGGCGGCGCGCGCCTGCTCCTTCTGCCGCGCCATCGCCGCGTCGAAGGCGGCGGCGTCGACGGTCACGCTCCGCTCGCGGCAGATGTCGGCGGTGAGGTCGAGCGGGAAGCCGTAGGTGTCGTGCAGCTTGAACGCGGTCTCGCCGTCGAAGACGGTCGATCCGGCGTTCGCCATCGCGGCCAGCTCGCCCTCGAGGATGGCCATGCCGTGCTCGATGGTGGCGAAGAAGCGCTCCTCCTCCAGCTTGAGCATGTCCATCACGCGCGCCTGCCCGGACTTGAGTTCCGGATAGGCGTCGCCCATCTCGGCGACGAGGTCCGGCACCATGCGGTGGAAGAAGGGCTGGCGCGCGCCGAGCTTCCAGCCGTGGCGGATGGCGCGGCGGATGATGCGGCGGAGCACGAAGCCGCGCCCCTCGTTGCCCGGAATGACGCCGTCGGCGATGAGGAAGGCGCAGGCGCGGATGTGATCGGCGAGCACGCGCAGGCTCGGCTGGTCGAGGTTGGCCTGCGCCGTCTCGCGCGCGGCGGCGGCGATCAGGTTCCGGAACAGGTCGATCTCGTAGTTGCTGTGCACGTGCTGCAGCACGGCGGCGATGCGCTCCAGGCCCATGCCGGTGTCGACCGAGGGCTTGGGCAGCGGGTGCATGACGCCGGCTTCGTCCCGGTTGAACTGCATGAACACGTTGTTCCAGATCTCGATGAAGCGGTCGCCGTCCTCGTCCGGCGATCCCGGCGGACCGCCGGGGATGTGCGCGCCGTGGTCGAAGAAGATTTCGGTGCACGGGCCGCAGGGCCCGGTGTCGCCCATCATCCAGAAGTTGTCGGAGGCGTAGCGGCTGCCCTTGTTGTCGCCGATGCGCACGACCTTCTCGGCCGGCAGGCCGATCTCCTTGGTCCAGATGTCGTAGGCCTCGTCGTCCTCGGCGTAGACCGTGACCATCAGCCGCTCCTTGGGCAGCCCGAAGACCTCGGTGAGCAGTTCCCAGGCGTACTTGATGGCGTCGTGCTTGAAGTAGTCGCCGAACGAGAAGTTGCCGAGCATCTCGAAGAAGGTGTGGTGGCGCGCGGTGTAGCCGACGTTTTCCAGGTCGTTGTGCTTGCCGCCGGCGCGCACGCACTTCTGCGAGGTGGTGGCGCGGCTGTACGGGCGCTTGTCGAAGCCGAGGAAGACGTCCTTGAACTGGTTCATGCCGGCGTTGGTGAACAGCAGCGTCGGGTCGTCGTGCGGCACGAGCGAACTGGAGGCCACGATCTGGTGGCCCTTGGCTTCGAAGAACTTGAGGAACTGCTGGCGGATTTCGGCGCTTTTCATCGTCTGGAGCCCGGAGAGTGGCCCGGTGCGGGCGGCAAATTGGCAAGGCGGCGATTTTACAGGAGAAAAACGCGTCCCGCCGCACCGCCGGACGGCGCGCCGCGGGGCCCGGCGGAAACGTCCGGCGCGCAGGATGCGCGGAGAATGCAAAGATGTTTTTACATTTGCCTTTCCGCCGCGCCCCGCTCCTGCCGGCGGCGGGCGCCGTCCGCCCGACCGGCCCGGCGAACCGGCGGCGGCGCGGCCCCGCGCCGCCGTACCGCTGTGCGCCATGCAGACCTGAGAAAATGATGCCGCCATTCCGATATCTGGCAAAGCGCCGGATTTCCGGCAAAAAACGCCCGTAAACGGCCGCGGACGGGCTCGCCGCCGCACGGCGGACGAATCGGCGCCGCGCCGGCCCGAGACGGGGCACATCCCTTGGTGCTTGTAAAAATTCATCACTACATGATGGGAATCAGGAACCTTTGCGCTGCCGGAGCGGTCGGTTTGCCGAGTTACTTCCGAAAAAACAGGAAACCCCTATTTATCGGAAAAGATGACTGTGCTAGCTTCTTGAGATTGTCCGGCTTCCGTGAATAAAGCGGAGGATCGGCGCGAGAGTTACCCCCCGCCCCATAAAAATGTTTCAAAAATGTCTCAAAGGGAGTCGAAGGTAGTGAAAACGATATTTCTGGTGGATGACTCGGCCACCATTCTCCTCAGCATTTCCAACATTCTTGCCAAAGCCGGATTCGCCACCGAAAAAGCGGCCAGCGGCGAGGAAGCGCTCAAGAAGTTCCAGTCCGGCGTCAAGGTCGATCTGCTGATGACCGACCTGAACATGCCGGGCATGAACGGCATCGACCTCATCAAGGAAGTCCGCAGGCTGCCGAATTACCGGTTCATGCCGATCCTTTTCCTGACCACCGAATCGCAGCAGTCGCGCAAGATGGAAGCGAAGGCCGCCGGCGCGTCGGGATGGATCGTCAAGCCGGCGACGGCGGACGAATTGCTCAACACCATCAAGCTGGTTCTTCGCTAGGAGCTGCGCCATGTCGCATAGCGACCTGATGAGGCGGGCCCTGTTGACGGCGGTGCTCGTCGCGGCCGGCGCCTTCGTCACCGTCTATTACCTGAATCCCTGGTTCGAGGGGTCCTTCCTGCCAAGGCTCGGTCTGACCGCGCCGGCCGGCAACGCGGTCGGCGCGGCGCTCATCGTCTTCGCCAGCTACGTCGGGCAGCGCATGGTTTCGCTGGCCTTCTACCGCGACCTGGCGTTCGGCCTGGAGAACATGGACAAGGCGATCTCGGACAAGGTGAGCGACATCGGCATGGTCGGCCACGAGGTGGCGCATGAACTGGAGCAGGTGCGCGCGTACAACGACGTGCTGCGCGGCCAGTTGAACGACATCGTGAACGAGACGGAAAAGGCAGCCTACGACATCACCGAGCGCCTGCAGTCGATCGACGCGGTGGTGACGAAGCTCGACGCCTTCGTCATCCAGACGGCCGACACCTCGACGAGCATCGCCGCCGACTCGGAAAGCAGCATCGCCGACAACCAGAAGCTGATCAAGCGCATGGACGACTACATCCGCAAGCGCATCAACGAGGCTGCGGCGGACCAGCAGCGCATCGAGCACGTCGCGCGCCAGGCGCAGGATCTCGGTTCGCTGGTCCAGTTGATCAAGGGCATCGCCGGTCAGACCAACCTGCTGGCCCTGAACGCCGCCATCGAGGCGGCACGCGCCGGCGAGGCCGGCCGCGGCTTCGCCGTGGTTGCCGACGAGGTGCGGAAGCTCTCCTCGGAAACCGAGGTCGCGGTCAGCAAGATCAACGAAGGCATCCATTCCGTCGCCGAGTCGATCCGCCAGCAGTTCGAGGACAAGCTCTCGAACAGCCAGGTCGACGAGGAGCGGGCGGCGCTGATGCGCTTCGCCGAGCAGTTGTCCACGCTCGGCGGCGGCTACCAGCAGCTGCTGGAACACGACCTGCACGTGCTGAAGACGGTCAAGGATTCGAGCGGCGAACTGGCCCGCATGTTCATGGACGTGCTGGCCAGCGTCCAGTTCCAGGACATCACGCGCCAGCAGATCGAGCAGGTGCAGCGGGCGCTCTACCGGCTCGACGCGCACTGCGCGACGCTGTCCCAGCGCATCCTCGCCGTCGAGGACCAGAATTTCAGCTACACCCCGCTCAGCGAGCACCTCGACCAGCTCTACGGCAGCTACGTCATGGACACCCAGCGCGAGACGCACCGCGAGTCGCTGCGCGGCGCCGGCGAAGGCGCACCGTCCGCGCCGCCCGCGAAGAGCGGCGGCGCATCGCAGAAAATCGAACTCTTCTGACTCCGGAGGCCGGCATGGCGACACCGACACGACTGTGCATCACCGAGGATCTCACCATCTACCATGCCATGGAGCAGAAGCAGCAGCTCATGAACGCGCTGGAAGCCGCCGAGGCGCTGGAGCTCGACCTGTCGCACGTGGCCGAGATCGACACCGCCGGCCTGCAACTGCTGATGCTGGCCAAGCGCGAGGCCGGGCGCCTGGACCGGCGGATGGACATCGTCGCCCATAGCCCGACCGTCCGCGAGACGATCGACTTCTGCAATCTGGCGGGCTTCTTCGGCGATCCGGTGATCATCACCGCCCGCGAACAGGTCTGAGGCCGGCCATGGACGAACTGACCAGCGTATTCATCCAGGAAGGCCGCGAGCAGCTTCTGGCCATGGAGAACGGCCTGCTCGAACTGGAGCAGAACCCGGAGCTGCGCGACAACATCAACGGCATCTTCCGCGCCGCGCACACCATCAAGGGCGCCTCCGGCGTCATCGAGTGCGGCTTCATCGAGAGCTTCATGCACAAGGTCGAGAACGTGCTCGACCGTCTGCGCAACGGCGAGGTCGAGATCTCCGGCGACCTGACCGGCCTGCTGCTGCGCTGCTGCGACCATCTCGGCCTGCTGATGGACGTGCTCGAAGCCGGCCAGCCGGAGCCGGGCGAGGACGCGCAGGCGGCGGGCAAGGCACTGCTCGCCGAACTGGCGGCCTACACCGGCGAGGGCGCGGCCGGCGCCGCCAGCGGCGTCGTCGCCGCCGAGTCGCCGGTGGAATCGAGCGGCGGCGGCGTCGTGGTGGTGACCGACGCCTAGCACATCTCGGTGCGCTTTGGCCGCGACGTGCTGCGCGGCGGCATGGACCCGCTGTCCTTCATCCGCTTCCTGACGACGCTGGGCGAGATCCTGGTCATCGAGACCCTGCCCGACGCCATGCCGGCGGCCGCCGAGATGGACCCGGAATCCTGCTACCTGGGCTTCGAGATCCGCCTGCAGACGCGCGCCTCCAAGGCCGACATCGAGCGCGTCTTCGACTTCTGCCGCGACGACTGCGAGCTGCGCATCCTGTCGCCGAACAGCAAGCTCTCGGAGTACGTCAAGCTGATCAAGGAGCTGCCCGAGGACGACATGCGCCTCGGCGAAATCCTGATGCGCTGCGGCGCCGTCACCCAGGCCGAACTCGACGCCGGGCTGCGCTCGCAGAAGCAGGTCCGGCTGCCGGCCGAGGGCGAGGCGGAACCGCCGCCGCTGCCGCTGGGCGAGATCCTGGTCGACAAGAAGGTGATCCACAAGGCGGTGGTCGAGGCCGCGGTCAACAAGCAGGCGCAGGTCAGCGAGAAGAAGGCGGTCGAGGCGCGGCTGATCCGCGTCCAGGCCGACAAGCTTGACCAGCTCATCGACCTGGTCGGCGAACTGGTCATCGCCGGCGCCTCGGCCAACCTGCTGGCGCAGCGCAGCGGCCAGGCGGAGCTGGTCGAGTCCACCTCGATCCTGTCGCGGCTGGTCGAGAACATCCGCGACTCGGCGCTGCAGTTGCGCATGGTGCAGATCGGCGAGACCTTCACCCGCTTCAACCGGGTCGTGCGCGACGTGTCGCGCGAGCTCGACAAGGAGATCGACCTGGTCATCACCGGCGCCGAGACCGAGCTCGACAAGTCGGTGGTGGAAAAGATCGGCGATCCGCTGATGCACCTCGTGCGCAACTCCATGGACCACGGCATCGAAGCGGCCGCCGTGCGCGAGAAGAAGGGCAAGCCCCGGCGCGGCCGCGTCAGCCTCAACGCCTACCACGACTCTGGCAGCATCGTCATCGAGGTGGCCGACGACGGCGGCGGCCTGCCGCGCGACAAGATCTTCGACAAGGCGGTCGAGAAGGGGCTGGTGCAGCCGGGCCAGCAACTGAGCGACCAGGAAGTCATCAACCTGATCTGGGAGCCGGGCTTCTCCACCGCCGATCAGGTCTCGAACCTCTCCGGCCGCGGCGTCGGCATGGACGTGGTCCGCCGGAACATCCAGAGCCTGCGCGGCACCTGCGAGGTGAGCAGCACCGAGGGCCAGGGATCGACCTTCACCATCCGCCTGCCGCTGACGCTGGCCATCATCGACGGCTTCCTCGTCGGCGTCGCCGGATCGGCCTACGTGATCCCGCTGGACATGGTCATCGAGTGCATCGAGCTGAAGGAGAACACCGCCGACCGCGATTTCCTCAACCTGCGCGGCGAGGTCCTGCCGTTCGTCCGCCTGCGCGAGATGTTCGAGATCGAGGGCGAGCCCCCGGTGCGCGAGAACATCGTCGTCATCCAGTACGCCGGGCAGAAGGCGGGGATCGTCGTCGACCAGTTGATGGGCGAGTTCCAGACCGTCATCAAGCCGCTGTCGACCATCTTCCGCCACCTGCGCGGCATCGGCGGCTCGACCATCCTCGGCACCGGCGAGGTGGCTCTGATTCTCGACGTGCAGGCGCTGGTCCAGCGCAACGCGCGCAGCGAGGAGCGCGACCTCGGCTACGCGGCCGGCCTGCGCCAGACGCAGCAGAACTGATTTTCGATTTTCCAGAAGAGGAACCCACATGCTGAACAACATGAAGATAGGCACGAAGCTGGCCATCGGTTTTGCCATCACCCTGGCGCTGCTGATCGCCGTGGCGACGATGGGGACGCTGCGCCTGGCGGCGCTGACCAACGATCTGCACCTGATCATCGAGGACCGCAATCCGAAGACGGCGCAGGCCAACGACATCATCGACCAGTTGAACGTGATCGCCCGGGCCATGCGCAACGCGCTGCTGGTGAAGACGCAGGAGGCGGCCAACCAGGAGATCGAGCGGCTCGTCGCCGCGCGCAAGATCATCGGCGAACGGCTCGAAACCTTCGAGAAGACCTTCAACACCCCGAAGGGCCGGGAGCTGCTGCGCGGCATGCAGGAGGCGCGCGCCGCCTACGTCCCGATGCAGGAGAAATTCATCGAGATGATCAAGGCCGGCCACCGCGAGGAGGCCGCCGAGCTCATGCTCACCACCCTGCGCACGCAGCAGAACGAATATTTCAAGGCGGTGAACGACACCATCGTCTTCGTCACCCAGTTGACCGCGCAGGAAGGCAAGGCCGCGATCGAGGCCGCCGACGCGGCGAAGACGATGATGATCGCGCTGACGGTGATCGCCACGCTGCTCACCGTGCTCTTCGCCTTCCTCATCACGCGCAGCATCACGCGGCCGATCGGCGAGGTGGTTGAGGCGGCGCGCAAGATGACCGTCGGCGACTTCGACTTCAAGCTCGCCAGCGACGCGAAGGACGAGGTCGGCGAAGTGGTCCGCGCCGTCGCCGGCGTCCAGGGCGCCGTCCAGTCCATGGTCGCCGACGCCAATACCCTGGCCAAGGCCGCGGTCGACGGCAAGCTCTCCACCCGCGCCGACGCCGCGCGCCACCAGGGCGACTTCCACCGCATCGTCGCCGGCGTCAATCAGACGCTGGACGCGGTGATCGGCCCGCTGAACGTGGCCGCCAACTACGTCGACCGCATCTCCAAGGGCGACATCCCGGAGAAGATCACCGACGCCTACAACGGCGACTTCAACACCATCAAGAACAACCTCAACACCTGCATCGACGCCGTCGGCCGGCTCATCGCCGACGCCCGCCTGCTCTCCGCCGCCGCGGTGGCCGGCAAGCTTTCCACCCGCGCCGACGCCACCCAGCACCAGGGCGACTTCCGCAAGATCGTCGAGGGCGTCAATGAAACCCTCGACGCCGTCATCGGCCCGCTCAACGTCGCCGCCAGCTACGTCGACCGCATCTCCAAGGGCGACATCCCGCCCCGCATCACCGATGCCTACAACGGCGACTTCAACGCCATCAAGAACAACCTCAACACCTGCATCGACGCCGTCAACGAACTCGTCGCCGACGCCAACATGCTCTCCGCCGCCGCCGTCGCCGGCAAGCTCGACACCCGCGCCGACGCCGGCAAGCATCAGGGCGACTTCCGCCGCATCGTCCAGGGCGTCAACGACACGCTCGACGCCGTCGTCTCCCCGATCCAGGACGTGCAGCGCGTCATGGGCGCCATGGAGCGCGGCGACATGACGCAGACCATCACCCAGTCGTATCAGGGCGACTTCGCCACCCTCAAGGAGGCGATCAACAACACCATCGGCCGCCTCTCCGAGACCATCGCCCAGATCATCACCGCGGCCGATGCCCTCTCCAACGCCTCCGGCCAAGTGTCGGCGACGGCGCAGTCGCTCAGCCAGGCTTCCTCCGAACAGGCGGCCTCGGTGGAAGAAACGACGGCCAGCCTGGAAGAGATGACCGCCTCGGTGTCGCAGAACACCGAGAACGCCAAGGTGACCGACAACATGGCCTCGAAGGCGGCGAAGGAAGCCGGCGAAGGGGGAGAAGCGGTGTCGAAGACGGTCGATGCGATGAAGTCGATCGCCGACAAGATCGGCATCATCGACGACATCGCCTACCAGACGAACCTGCTGGCGCTGAACGCGGCGATCGAGGCGGCGCGGGCCGGGGAGCACGGCAAGGGCTTCGCGGTGGTAGCCGCCGAGGTGAGGAAGCTCGCGGAGCGCAGCCAGGTGGCGGCGCAGGAGATCGGGGAGCTGGCCGGCTCGTCGGTGAAGATGGCCGAGCGGGCGGGCACGCTGCTGACGGAAATGGTGCCGACGATCCAGAAGACCTCGGACCTGGTGCAGGAGATCGCCTCGGCGTCGGAAGAGCAGTCGAGCGGCGTGGCGCAGATCAACAATGCGATGGGCCAGTTGAACAAGGCGACGCAGCAGAACGCGTCGGCCTCGGAGGAGCTGGCGGCGACGGCCGAGGAGCTGGGCGGTCAGGCCGGGCAGTTGCAGGAGCTGATGGGCTTCTTCACGGTCGAGGAAGGCGGCGCGTCCCGCGGCCGGGCCGCGCGGCCGGCGGCGACGCCGGGCAGCGCCCCGCAGGCGGCCCGGCCGGCCGCCGGCGCCCGCGCCCCCCTCGCCGCCGTCGATGTCTCCGATTTCGAAAAATTCTGAGAACGGGAGCAAGGGATCATGGGACAAGTAGCCACCACGCCCGTCAAGGCCGGGGTGCCCGCGACCGCTGCGGCCGCCGACAACGCGCCGCAGCAGTACCTGACCTTCACGCTCGGCGGCGAAATGTTCGCCGTCGCCATCCTCAACGTGAAGGAAATCATCGAATACGGCACCGTCACCGAGATTCCGATGATGCCGCCGTTCATCCGCGGCGTCATCAACCTGCGCGGCGCCGTGGTGCCGGTGATCGACCTCTCCTGCCGCTTCGGCGGCAAGACCACGCAGGTGGCGCGGCGCACCTGCATCGTCATCATCGAACTCAATGAAGGCGACGCCAAGCACGACATCGGCGTAATGGTCGACGCCGTCTCCGAGGTGCTGGAGATCGCCCCTTCCGAGATCGAGCCGGCGCCGGCCTTCGGCGCCAAGATCCGCACGGACTTCATCTCCGGCATGGGCAAGGTCAACGGCAAGTTCGTCATCATCCTGTCGATCGACCGCGTCCTCTCGGTCGAAGAGATCGCGCTGCTGTCGCAGGTAGGCGAAGGGGCGGCCGGCGAAACCCACTGAAGCGCACGCCGCGGCCGGCGCCCGCCGCCGGCCGCGACGAACGCAGAATCCGAACGAACATCCCGCAAAGAGGAGAATTCGACCATGCAACACTCAGGGAACAGCACCCCGTCCGGGATCAGGTCGATCCGCCTGCGCCTGCTGTTGGTTTTCTCGGCGCTCGCCATCGGCATGGCGTTCTACCTCGTCAGGGAGATCGCCACGAACATCGGGGCCAGGCAGGAAGGCCAGAGGATCGCGGCAGTCACCGAGGTTTCGGTGGCGATCAGCGCGCTGGTGCATGAATTGCAAAAGGAGCGCGGCCTCTCGGCCGGCTTCATCGGCTCCGGCGGCACGCGCTTCGGCCCGGAGCTGGAAAAGCAGCGCAAGGACACCGACGCCAGCCGCACGGCGCTGGCCCAAGTGCGCGGCGCGCAGGCCGAGGACATGCTGCCGGCCGTCGTCCGCCAGGGCATCGCCGACGCCGATGCGTTCATCGCCGGGCTCGACGAAACGCGCCGGAAGATCACGGCCCTCGGGCTCGCCGGCCCGCAGTCCTTCGCCTTCTTCACGACCGGCATCGAGCATTACCTGGGGAGCGTCGCCAGCGTCGTGCCGACGCTGACCAACGCCGACATGGCACGCCAGTTCACCGGCTACGTGATGTTCCTCAACGCCAAGGAACAGGCGGGACGGGAGCGCGCCACGGTCAACGCCGCCTTCGCCGCCGACAAGCCGATGGACCCGGCGCTGCTGCAGCGCTTCATCAGCATCATCAACAGCCAGGACCTCTTTCTCGCCCGCTTCCGCGAAGTCGCCGGCGAGGCGCAGAGGCAGGGGCTGCAGAAGCTGCTGGCCGCCCCCGCCAGCGTGCGCACCGCCGAGATGCGCCAGGTCGCCCTCGACCGGGCGCGCGAGGGCAGCTACGGCATCGTGCCGGCCGAATGGTTCGCCACGATCACGGCGAAGATCGACGCGCAGAAGGTTTTCGAGGACGAGCTGGCCGCCGCCATCTCGGCGAACTCGGCCAGCCTGGCGGCGCAGGCGGCGCGCGGACTGGCGCTGTCGCTGGTGTCCGCGGTCGTCGTCCTGTTCCTCAGCGTCACCTTCGTCTGGCTGCTGTCGGCCACCCTGCGCGCCGTCCGCGGCGCCACCGAGTCGGCGCACCGCATCGCCGTCGGCGATCTCTCGGCCGTGCCGGTGGTGACGCGGCAGGACGAAATCGGCCAGCTCGAATACGCGGTCCGGGAAATCCACACCAACATCGCCGCCATGATCGACGACAGCCGGCTGCTGGAGGAGGCGGCGATCGACGGGCGCCTGACCACCCGCGCCGACGCCGGCCGGCACCCCGGCGACTACCGGACGATCATCGACGGCGTGAACAAGACGCTGGACGCGGTGATCGGTCCGCTGAACGTGGCTGCCAACTACGTCGACCGCATCTCCAAGGGCGACATCCCGGAGAAGATCACCGACGCCTACAACGGCGACTTCAACACCATCAAGAACAACCTCAACACCTGCATCGACGCCGTCGGCCGGCTCATCGCCGACGCCCGCCTGCTCTCCGCCGCCGCGGTGGCCGGCAAGCTTTCCACCCGCGCCGACGCCACCCAGCACCAGGGCGACTTCCGCAAGATCGTCGAGGGCGTCAATGAAACCCTCGACGCCGTCATCGGCCCGCTCAACGTCGCCGCCAGCTACGTCGACCGCATCTCCAAGGGCGACATCCCGCCCCGCATCACCGATGCCTACAACGGCGACTTCAACGCCATCAAGAACAACCTCAACACCTGCATCGACGCCGTCAACGAACTCGTCGCCGACGCCAACATGCTCTCCGCCGCCGCCGTCGCCGGCAAGCTCGACACCCGCGCCGACGCCGGCAAGCATCAGGGCGACTTCCGCCGCATCGTCCAGGGCGTCAACGACACGCTCGACGCCGTCGTCTCCCCGATCCAGGACGTGCAGCGCGTCATGGGCGCCATGGAGCGCGGCGACATGACGCAGACCATCACCCAGTCGTATCAGGGCGACTTCGCCACCCTCAAGGAGGCGATCAACAACACCATCGGCCGCCTCTCCGAGACCATCGCCCAGATCATCACCGCGGCCGATGCCCTCTCCAACGCCTCCGGCCAAGTGTCGGCGACGGCGCAGTCGCTCAGCCAGGCTTCCTCCGAACAGGCGGCCTCGGTGGAAGAAACGACGGCCAGCCTGGAAGAGATGACCGCCTCGGTGTCGCAGAACACCGAGAACGCCAAGGTGACCGACAACATGGCCTCGAAGGCGGCGAAGGAAGCCGGCGAAGGGGGAGAAGCGGTGTCGAAGACGGTCGATGCGATGAAGTCGATCGCCGACAAGATCGGCATCATCGACGACATCGCCTACCAGACGAACCTGCTGGCGCTGAACGCGGCGATCGAGGCGGCGCGGGCCGGGGAGCACGGCAAGGGCTTCGCGGTGGTAGCCGCCGAGGTGAGGAAGCTCGCGGAGCGCAGCCAGGTGGCGGCGCAGGAGATCGGGGAGCTGGCCGGCTCGTCGGTGAAGATGGCCGAGCGGGCGGGCACGCTGCTGACGGAAATGGTGCCGACGATCCAGAAGACCTCGGACCTGGTGCAGGAGATCGCCTCGGCGTCGGAAGAGCAGTCGAGCGGCGTGGCGCAGATCAACAATGCGATGGGCCAGTTGAACAAGGCGACGCAGCAGAACGCGTCGGCCTCGGAGGAGCTGGCGGCGACGGCCGAGGAGCTGGGCGGTCAGGCCGGGCAGTTGCAGGAGCTGATGGGCTTCTTCACGGTCGAGGAAGGCGGCGCGTCCCGCGGCCGGACCGCGCGGCCGGCGGCGACGCCGGGCAGCGCCCCGCAGGCGGCCCGGCCGGCTGCCGGCGCCCGCGCCCCCCTCGCCGCCGTCGATGTCTCCGACTTCGAAAAATTCTGAAAGGAAAACCTGCACGATGCCGCCCGCCACCTACGCCTGCCCGTCCGGAGCCGCCGCCACCCTCCGGCCGGGAGGGCGGCACGCGACCGACTTCACGTCGATGTCCCCGCTGGAAATCGAGCGCCGCGCACACGCCATCAAACCGGGCGAATGGGCGGTCGAGCGGCAGCGGCCGATCGCCACCCTGCTCGGTTCCTGCGTCGCGGTCTGCCTGATCGACACCGGCATCCCCATCGCCGGCATGAATCATTTCATGCTGCCGCAGATGAAGAGCAATCCGAACGCCGACGTCGACATCCTGCTCGCCGGCGACGCCTGCATGGAGGCGCTGCTCAACGCCATGCTGCAGCGGGGGGCGGCCAAGCACCGGATCAAGGCCAAGGCGTTCGGCGGCGGCGCGGTCATCGACGCCACGCTGCCGACCTCGCTGGCCATCGGCAAGCGCAACGCCGACTTCGCGCACGAATGGCTGGACCGGGAGAACATTCCCCTGCTCGCCTCGGATTTCCTCGGCCCATGGTCGCGCAAGGTGCTGCTCGTCCCGGCGAACGGCGACGTCTATTGCCGGCGCGCCGCCTCCGGGCTGATCACCGACGAAGCCCTGCGGCGCGAGGAGCGGGTCTACGCCGAATCCCTGCAGCGGCAGTCCGCCGCCGTCGGCAGAAAGATCGAGCTGTTCGGATGAGCGAAACGCCGATCACCGATCAGGAGTTCGCGCTGTTCCAGCGGCTGATCTACAAGATCGCCGGCATCAACATGGCGGACTCGAAGCGCACGCTGCTCGTCGGGCGTCTGCAGCGGCGCCTGCGCCATTACGGCCTCGACACCTACACGCAGTATTACCGGCTGCTGGCCAGCGGCGAGCCCGCCGAGGAACTGCAGACGATGGTCGATCTGCTGACCACCAACGAAACCTATTTCTTCCGCGAGCCGAAGCATTTCGAGTTCCTGCGCGACGAGGTTCTCGCCAAGCGGCGCAGCCCGGCCACGTTCCGCGTCTGGAGCGCGGCCAGTTCGACCGGCGAGGAAGCCTACACGCTGGCCATGGTGCTGGCCGAGACGATCCCGTCGACGCCCTGGGAGATCGTCGGCTCCGACATCAGCACGCAGGTGCTGGAGCGCGCGCGCCGCGGCCATTACCCGCTCGAACGCAACGAGGGCATCCCGCCGGCGCTGCTGCGCAAGTACTGCCTCAAGGGCGTCCGCGCGCAGGCCGGCACCTTTCTCATCTCGCCCGAGCTGCGCAGCCGCGTCAGCTTCCGGCAGGTCAACCTGACCCTGCCGGTGGACCGCGACGTCGGGATGTTCGAGGTCATCTTCCTGCGCAACGTGATGATCTACTTCGATCTCGAAACGAAGCGCAAGGTCGTGCAGAACCTCCTGCCGCATCTGGCGCCGGGCGGCCACTTCATCATCGGCCACTCGGAGACGCTCAACGGCATCGGCGAGGGGCTGTCGGCGGTCCGGCCGACCATCTACCGCAAGAGCGAGTGAACAAGATGGCTGAGAAAATCAAGGTCATGATCGTCGACGACTCCGCGCTGGTGCGCCAGGTCGTCTCGCAGGCGCTGTCGCGCGAGCCCGACATCGAGGTCATCGCCACCGCCTCGGACCCGGTCTTCGCCATCGACAAGCTGAAGGTGGCCTGGCCCGACGTCATCGTGCTCGACATCGAGATGCCGCGCATGGACGGCGTCTCCTTCCTGCGCAAGATCATGGCCGAGCATCCAACGCCGGTGATCATCTGCTCCTCGCTCGCCGAGCGGGGGGCGCAGGCCACCTTCGACGCCATGGCGGCGGGCGCGGTGTCGATCATCACCAAGCCGAAGGCCGGGCTGAAGAGCTTTCTCGAAGACGCCTCGAACGACATCGTCCAGGCCGTGCGTTCGGCGGCGCGCGCCAACATGCGCGCCGTGCGCGCCGCGGCCCCGGCGATGCCGCGCCCGAAGCTCTCGGCCGACGTCGTCCTCAGCCCGGGCGCGCCGACGGCGATGGCGCGGACCACCGACAAGCTGATCGCCATCGGCACGTCCACCGGCGGCACGCAGGCGCTCGAAGCGGTGCTCACCCGCCTGCCCTCGACCTGTCTCGGCATCGTCATCGTCCAGCACATGCCGGAGAAGTTCACGGCGATGTTCGCCGAGCGCCTGAACGGCATCTGCCAGATCGAGGTCCGCGAAGCGAAGAACGGCGACCGCGTCATCCCCGGCCGCGCGCTGATCGCGCCCGGCGGCCGCCACATGATGCTCAAGCGCAGCGGCGCGCAGTATCAGGTCGAGGTCGTCGACGGTCCGCTGGTCAACCGCCACAAGCCGTCGGTCGACGTGCTCTTCCGCTCGGTGGCCAAGTTCGCCGGCGCCAACGCGCTCGGCATCATCATGACCGGCATGGGCGACGACGGCGCGCGCGGCCTGAAGGAAATGCGCGACGCCGGCGCGCCGACCATCGCCCAGGACGAGGCGAGCTGCGTCGTCTTCGGCATGCCGAAGGAAGCGATCAAGCTCGGCGCCGCCGACCGGGTGATGCCGCTCCCGGCGGTTCCCGACGCGATGATCGACTATACGAAGCGGGCGATGACCGTTTGAACGGCGGCGTCCTGAAAAAGCAAACATCCACCGCAGAGACGCAGAGATTCGCAGAGAAAAACCGAGGCAAGGCATTTCTCTGCGTTACCTCTGCGCCTCTGCGCCTCTGCGGTAGGTGTTTACGTCGCTCATCCCGCTCCCCGGAGTACGAAAGCGTTCATGCGATTGCCCTGGCTTACGCTTTGGCCCGTGGTCAGGAAGCGGGGTCGAGGCGGTCGGTGAACACCGCGGCGACGCCGCGAGCGAACAGCGCGCGCGCCGCCGCCGCATCGTCCACCGTGTAGCAGAGGACCGGCACGCTGGCCGTTGCCGCCTCGGCGAGCGTCGCGTCGCGCACGCGCGCGGCGTCGCAGTGCAGCGTGACGGCGCCAAGGCCGGCCAGCGCATCGCGCCAGTCCGCCGGCACCTCCTCGTAGAGCAGACCGAGCCGCGCCCGCGGCGCGACGCGGCGGGCGGCAGCGAGCGCCGCCGGCGAGAACGAGGACAGCAGCGGCGCCTCGCCGCCGCCCCAGCGTTCGGCGACGAAGGCGGCGACGACCTCGCCGGTGCGCAGCTCGTGGCCGGCGGCCGGCTTGATCTCGACGTTGGCGAGAAGCCCGAGTTCGCCGCACAGCGCCGCCGCCTCGGCGAGCGTCGGCAGGCGCTCGCCGCCGCCGGCGTCGAGCGCGAAGAGGACGGCGTCCGGCGTGTCGCAGACGCGGCCGCGGCCGTTCGTCGTGCGTTCCAGGGTTTCGTCGTGGATCAGCACCGGCGTGCCGTCGGCGGAGAGCATGACGTCGAACTCGACCGCGCGAAAGCCGCGCGCGGCGGCCGCGCGCAGGCCGGCCAGGGTGTTCTCCGGCGCCAGCGCGCCGCCGCAGCGGTGGGCGATGAAGCGCGGCAGGCGCAGCGGCTCCATGCCGGCCGCCTCAGCGCCGGCGCTGCGCCAGCTCGCTGCCGCAGCAGACGCCGTTCGCCGCGAGCAGCGCCGCCGGCAGCACGGCGTTGCCGCGCGCCACCGCCGTGTCGAGCGCCTCCTTGGCCGGCTTGCGGCCGTCCCAGACGGCTTCCAGCTCTTCCTCGACGATCAGGCGCACCGGCTCGATCTGCGACACGCGCAGCGGATGCGAGGCGCCTTCGTGCTGCAACTGCGCGTAGGCCACCTTGAGCCCGTCGAGGTCGGGCGCGAGCAGCCGGCTGTCCGCCGCCGCGCGCGCCGCCGGCGTCATCGGCAGATAGCCGCCGAGCTTGGTCAGCTCGACCTGCGTCTCCGGCGCCACCAGGTAGGCGACGAACTTCGCCGCCGCCTTGTACTCGGCCGGCTTCTTGCCTTCGCCGATCCACAGCGAGGCGCCGTCGGCCAGCGCGTGCTTCGGCGCGCCGTACACGTCGTCGTAGTACGGCAGCGGCGCGATGCCGACGTCGAGCGCCGGCGAATCGCGCAGCGTCGAGGCCAGCGAGGAGCCGGAGGTGAGCATGCCGCACTCGCCGGCGGCGAAGTGGCGGTCGGCCTCGTCGCGGCGGCCGAAGTACTTGAAGTAGAAGCTCTTGTGCCAGCTCGCCAAGAGCGCGATGTGCTTGACCTGGACGAGGCCGTTGAAGGCCAGCGTGTTGCCCTTGGGCCCGGCGAGGTCGCCGCCGTTCAGCACCGAAGTGTTGTCGATGTGCACCCAGGCCGGCCAGGAGCTGGTGTACGGGCAGCGCATGCCGGCGTCGAACAGCTTGCCGGCGGCGTGCTGCACCTCCCACCAGGTGCGCGGCGGCTTCTCCGGGTCGAGGCCGGCCTGGCGGAAGGCGTGCTTGTTGTAGTAGAGCACCGGCGTGGACATGGCCAGCGGCAGCGCGTTGAGGTTGCCGCGGGCATCGGCGACGCGCACGCGCAGCTCGGGCGCGAACTGGCGGCCGTCGAACTTCTCCCTGGCCGCCGACATCACCTTGTGCAGCGGCCGGAAGCTGGCGCGGCGGGAAGCGAAGTCGAGGACGTTCCCCGGCGTCGCCAGGTTGAGGACCGCCGGCGCACCGTCGTCGGTGCGCTGCACGAGGCGGATGCGGTAGTCCTTGCTCTGGCCGTTGAAGCGCTCGACCAGCTCACCCAGGCGGGCAGCGCGGATGCCGTCGAGCTGGTGGGAAAAATCGATCTCGGTGACGGCGAGGGCGGTCGCCGGCACGGCGACGGACAGCGAGAGGAAAGAGGCGAGCGTGGCGAAGCGGCGACGCGGCATGGCGGAACCTCGGGACGGAACGGAGACTGACGGGGGATTATGCCACCATCGGCGCGCGCCGGTCGAAACCGCCGCGCCCCCCAGGGCAATCGCATGATTGAAGACGAGAACATCCACCGCAGAGACGCAGAGATTCGCAGAGGAAACCAAAGCAGGAATGGCTCGGCCGATGGGTCACTCCGTTTCTGATTTTCTCTGCGTCCCCTCTGCGCCTCTGCGTCTCTGCGGTGGGGGGCAACTGCAGTTTTGGTTCATACGATTGCCCTGCGCGCCCCTGGCCTGCGCGCGCAATGCGGTTAAAATGCCGCATCCTAGTTTCCCGCCCGCGAGGCGCCGAGCTTCGGCCGCGCCCGCCCGGGCATCGCCGCCTTCGCCAACCGAGACCGCCATGCGCCGCCTTTTGCTCATCGCCCTGCCGCTCCTCCTGACGCTCGCCGGCTGCGACCTCGTCCAGCAGAAGATGGGCATCGAGGACCCCGCCGCCAAGGCGGCCAAGCTCGACGCCGAGGGCAAGGCCGTCGGCGGCGCCTGCCGCCATTCCGGCCGCGCCATCGAGGACTGCTACTCGATCTACCACTGGCTGCCGAAGGCGCCGATCTTCGAGGGCTGGCAGGAGATGGACACCTACATGCGGACGAACAAGATCGAGTCGGTCGAGCCGCAGTTGCCGCCGACGCCGCCGCCGGCACCGCCGGCGCCGCCGCAGACGACGACGAAGAAGCGCAAGGCGCCGGCCGCCGAGGGGGCCGACGGCAAGGCCGAGCCCGCCGCCGGCGCGGCGGCGAAGTAGCGCGCCGCGGCGCTTACGGCGCCGGGTTGGGGTAGCGCAGGTGGACCGCGTCGACCGCCGCCAGCAGCGCCGGCGAAAGCTCGATCTCCCAGGCGCCGAGATTCTCCTCCAGTTGCGCCAGCGACGTGGCGCCGACGATCGTGCTCGCCACGCACCAGCGGCGGTAGCACCAGGCCAGCGCCAGTTGCGCCGGCGTGAGGCCGTGCTCGCGCGCCAGCACCGCGTAGGCGGCGGCCGCCGGCGATACGTTCGGCTTGGTGTAGCGCTGCGCGAAGCCGGGGAAGGCGTTCACCCGCCCCTTTGCCTGCGGGTCGTCGAGGTACTTGCCGCTGAGCAGGCCGAAAGCCAGCGGCGAATAGGCGAGCAGGCTCACCGACTCGCGGTGGCAGACCTCGGCGAGCGCCGTGTCGTAGGTCCGGTTGAGCAGGCCGTAGGCGTTCTGGATCGAGGCGATGCGCGGCAGGCCGTGTTCCTCGGCCAGCCGCACGAACTGCATGACGCCCCAGGGATGCTCGTTGGAAACGCCGACCGCGCGGATCTTGCCTTCCTGCACCAGTTCCGCCAGCGCCGCCAGCGTCTCGCGGATCGGCGTCGCCTCCCGCTCCTTCGCCGGGTCGTACTGCCACTGCCCGAACAGCGGCTGATTGCGCGCCGGCCAGTGCAACTGGTAGAGGTCGACGTAGTCGGTGCGCAGGCGGCGCAGCGAGCCTTCGAGCGCGCTGCGCAGATTGGCCGCGTCCAGCCCGGCGGGGCCGCCGCGAATCCACGGCAGCCCGCGCCCCGGCCCCGCCGCCTTGGTCGCCAGCACGATGCGGTCGCGCGGCTGGCGCCTGAGCCAGGTGCCGACGATCTCCTCGGTCCGGCCGCAGGTCTCGGCCCTGGCCGGCACCGGGTACATCTCGGCGGTGTCGATGAAGTTGATGCCGGCGGCGAGCGCCCGATCGAGCTGGGCGTGGCCTTCCGCCTCGGTGTTCTGCTCGCCGAAGGTCATCGTGCCGAGGCAGACGCGCGACACGGAGAGCGACGCGCCGCCGAGTTCGATCCGCTGCATGGAGGTCTCCTTTTCGTTCCCGGTCCGGCCGATTGTACGCCGCAGCGCCAGCGGAGCCGGCGATGCGTGTATAATCCCCGCCCTATGTCATTGATTGCAAATTCGTTCGAAGGGACCGCCGATGCGTTTTGACGAGCTCGGCCTCGCGCCCGAAATCCTCCGCGCCATCGCCGACCAAGGCTACACCGAGCCGACGCCGATCCAGCAGAAGGCGATTCCGCTGGTCATGGCCGGCAAGGACATCATGGGCGGCGCCCAGACCGGCACCGGCAAGACCGCCGCCTTCACGCTGCCGCTGCTGCAGCGCCTGCTGCCGCTGGCCAGCCCGAGCCCGTCGCCGGCACGCCACCCGGTGCGCGCGCTGATCCTGGCGCCGACGCGCGAGCTGGCCATCCAGGTGCACGAGAACCTGCGCACCTACGCCAAGTACACCGCGTTCCGCACGCTGTGCGTCTACGGCGGCGTGGACATCAAGCCGCAGATCGAGGCGATCAGGAAGGGCGTCGAGTTCCTCGTCGCCACGCCGGGCCGGCTGCTCGACCTGGTCGAGCAGAAGTGCCTCAACTTCCAGAGCGTGCAGGCGCTGGTGCTCGACGAAGCCGACCGCATGCTCGACATGGGCTTCATCCCGGACGTCACGCGCATCATCAACCTGCTGCCGAAGGACACGCGGCAGAGCCTGCTCTTCTCGGCGACCTTCTCGAACGAGATCAAGAAGCTCGCCGACACCATGCTGAAGTCGCCGGAGCTGGTCGAGGTGGCGAAGCGCAACACGGTGTCGGAAACGATCACGCACCGCGTGCACCCGGTGGCCGCGGAAGCCAAGCGCGCGCTGCTGACCAAGCTCCTGAAGTCGGACGAATACGACCAGGTGCTGGTGTTCACGCGCACCAAGCAGGAAACCGGCAAGCTCGCCCGCGATCTGGCCAAGTCGGGCATCGCGGCGGATGCGATCCACGGCGACAAGTCGCAGTCCGAGCGCCTGAAGGCGCTGGAGGCGTTCAAGGACGGCACGGTCAAGGTGCTCGTCGCCACCGACGTCGCCGCGCGCGGCCTGGACATCGACGAGCTGCCGCACGTCATCAACTTCGAGCTGCCGCACACGCCCGAGGACTACGTGCACCGCATCGGCCGCACCGGCCGCGCCGGCAAGAAGGGCACGGCGGTGTCGCTGGTCTCGGCTCACGAGGTGCAGTACCTGGTCGACATCGAGAAGCTGATCAAGATCGCCGTCGAGCAGATCGAAATCCCCGGCTTCGCGCCGGAGTACGACTACGAATACCCGCCGAGCGGCAAGAAGCACCACCGCCGGCCGGCCGCGGCAACGCCGGCCGCCGCGCCGGTGGCGGCGCCGCGCCGCGGCCCGCGCGAGGCACGGCCGGCGAAGCGCAGCAGCGTGGCGCCGGACGGCTTCGACTTCGCCGCGCCCTACGAGGCCAAGGAACTGGAGCCGCGCGGCGAGATTCCCGCCGACGACCACGCGCCGCAGAAGCCCGACCCGCACAAGCCGAAGCGGCCGGTCGCCGCCCTCCTCGGCGGCCTCGGCAAGCGCGGCGGCTAGGGCCGCCGGACGCGCCCCGCGCTCAGGGCGCGGGCGGCCGGATCTCCCCGGGGCGGCGCAGGTGCCCGTTGCGGCCGGGGTTGCGGTCGATGTAGACGCGGTGGGCGACGACGACGATGGTATGCACCTCTTCGCCGGAAAGCTGGGGAAAGTTCTCGCGCAGCACGCGGAAGGCCAGGTGTTCGAGGGAATGCCCCGCCCATCCCTGATCCGGATCGAAGAACGGCGCGATCATCGCGTAGGCGGTATCGAAAAGATCCCGCAGCGTGAGGTTCTGGCGCCGCTCCCCGCTGGCGTAGGCGGACGTCCCGGCTTCGTTCATCGCTTGTTCCCCCTTCTCTTTCCTTGTTCGTACTGGCGCGGGCTGCCGCCGGCGGCGTCGAGACGCGCGGCCATGGTCAGCGGGCCTCGCCCTGGTAGCGTTCGAGAATCTCGTCCATGAACTCGGGCAGCGCATCCTGATGCAGGCCGAGCTCCTCGGCCACGCTGGTGCGCACCCGCGCCCACTCCGGATTGTCGACGGATAGGTTCTGGTAGTAGAGCTGGATCGACAGTTGCAGGATGGCGATCATGGTCCGCGCCGCGTGGTTGCCGAGGCTGTCCATGTCGCGCTGGAAGCGGATCGCGTCGCAGATGAAGTCCGGCAGCTTCCAGTATTTGCCGACCAGGTAGCCGACGACGCAGTGGTCGGCGTTGAAGCGCTTGTCCTCCTCGGCGAGGTCGAGCCAGGCGCCCTGCTCGTCGGCGTGCATGGCCTTGCAGTAGGTGGGAAAGCGCTGCATCAGCACGGGCACGCCGCAGCCGTGGAAGATGCCGGCGAGATAGGCCTGGTCGGGGAAGATGTTGCACACCGAGACGCGGTCCTCGGCGACCAGCATGGCGATCTGGCCGACGGCGCCCGAGCGCGCCCAGAAGGCCTCGAAGGCCCGGGCGTTGTGCTTCGACGGAATGGCCGCGGCCAGCGCCACCGCCTGCACGATGTTGCACGCCTGGCGGGTGCCGATCGCCTGCAGGATCTGCTCGACCGATTCGAAGGGATGCATGCGTCGGTAGGCGGCGCTCCGCACGACGCGGAACAGGGCGGCGACCATGCCCGGGTCCTGGCTGATGCTGCGCGCGATGACGCGCAGGTCGGTGACGCCGTGCGTCAGCAGGTGGCGCAGCTCCTCCACCGCGTGCGGCCGCGGCGGCAGTTTGATGCCCTTTTCCACGAGACGCCTGACGCTCCTGCTCTCATCCGGCGAAAGCGTCGCCAGCAAGGCCTCGTCGATGGCCATCGATCCCCCTTCAGATACGTTCTTCGATGATCTCCACCCAGTGCCGGACGGGCAGCGCGCTGCCACTCTGCAGGTGGGTCTGGCAGCCGATATTAGCAGTAACGATCAGTTTCGGGGCGCCCGCCGAGAGGGCCGCCAGCTTGTTGTCGCGCAACTGCCGCGAGAGATCGGGCTGCAGGATCGAATAGGTGCCGGCCGAGCCGCAGCAGAGGTGAGGGTCGGCCACCGGCGCCAGCTCGCAGCCGGCCGCGCTCAGCAGTTCCTCGACCACGCCCTTGATCTTCTGCCCGTGCTGCAGCGTGCACGGCGAGTGGAAGGCGAGCTTCAGCGGCGGATGCGCCTTGGCCGCGAGCAGCGGCTTGAGTCGCTCGGCCTCGGCGGCGAGGATTTCGGAAACGTCCTTGGTCAGCGCCGAGATGCGCTCGGCCTTGGCCGCGTAGGCCGGGTCGTGCCTGAGCAGCAGGCCGTATTCCTTGACGTGCGCGCCGCAGCCGGAGGCGGTCATGACGATCGCTTCGACGCCGGGCCCTTGCGTTGACTCGACGTGCGGCCACCAGGCGTCGACGTTGCGGCGCATGTCGGCGAGCGCCGCCTCCTGCGCGTCGAGGTGGAAGCGCAGCGCGCCGCAGCAGCCGGCCTCCGGCGCCTCGAAGAGCGTGATGCCGAGCCGGTCGAGCAGGCGCGCCGTGGCCGCGTTGGTGTTCGGCGCCAGCCCCGGCTGCACGCAGCCGGCGAGCGCCAGCATGCGCCGCGGGTGCGCGGACTTCTCCGGCCAGCCCTGCGACTGCCCCGGCGCCGCCGTCGGCACCTTGTCGGCCAGCGCCTGCGGCAGCAGCGGCCGCAGCATCTGGCCGGCGGCCACCGCCGGCCGGAAGATCCACGGCCGCGGCAGCGCCTCCTGCAGCAGGCCGCGCACGACGCGCTGGCCGAGCGGACGGGGGACGCGCTCGTTGAGGAACTTGCGGCCGATGTCGAGCAGACGGTGGTACTTGACGCCCGACGGGCAGGTCGTCTCGCACGAACGGCAGGTCAGGCAGCGGTCGAGGTGCAGTTGCGTCTTCTCGCTGACCGGCTGGCCTTCGAGCATCTGCTTGATCAGGTAGATGCGGCCGCGCGGGCCGTCCAGCTCGTCGCCGAGCAACTGGTAGGTCGGACAGGTGGCGGTGCAGAAGCCGCAGTGCACGCAGGTGCGCAGGATGGCGTCGGCCTCGCGGCCCTCGGCGGTGTCCTTGATGGCGTCGATGAGGTTCGTTTGCATCGTCAGAAATCCGGATACATGCGGCCGGGATTGAAGACCCCCTGCGGGTCGAAGGCCGCCTTCAGCCGGCGGTGGATCTGCAGCAGCGCCGGCGGCAGCGGCTGGAAGGCGCCGGCGGCGGCCTTCAGCGCCTCGCTGCCGCGGAACAGCGTGGCGTGGCCGCCGGCCTGCGCGGCGACGGCGCGCATGCGCTCGGCGCCCTGGTCGCCGCGCAGCCAGCGCAGCGCGCCGCCCCACTCGATCAACTGCGGGCCGAGGCCCATCGGCGGCGTCGTCGACGCCAGCGACAGGCGCCACAGCGGCTCGCTGCCGGCGAAGAACGGGTGCGTCTGCTCGCGCACGGACTGCCAGAAGGCGGCGGCGACGTCGTCGGCGACCACCTCGCCGCCGAGCGCCGCCTGCGCCGCCTCGATCGCCGCGCGCGCGCCGGCGAGGCGCACGGTCAGCGCGCCCTCGTGCCAGACCGAGGCGGCGAGCGGCAGCGGCCGGCCGCCCCATTCGTTGAGCCGGGAAAGCGCCGTCGCCTCGTCGATGGAAAAGCGCAGCGTGCGCACGGCCACCGGCAGCGGCAGCACCTTCAGCGACACCTCGGCGATCAGGCCGAGCGTGCCGAGGCTGCCGGCCATCAGGCGCGGCACGTCGTAGCCGGCGACGTTCTTCATCACCTGGCCGCCGAAGGCGAGCAGTTCGCCCCGGCCGTCGATCAGCCGGACGCCGAGCACGTAGTCGCGCACCGCGCCGACCGTCGCCCGGCGCGGGCCGGAGAGGCCGGCGGCGACCATGCCGCCGACGGTGGCGCCGCTGCCGGCGGTGGCGCCGAGCACCGCCGGATAGCCGAAGTGCGGCGGCTCGAACGGCAGGCACTGGCCCTGCTCGGCGAGCGCCGCTTCCAGCTCGGCGAGCGGCGTGCCGGCGCGGGCGACGACGACCAGCTCGGTCGGCTCGTAGGCGACGATGCCGCGGAAGCCTGCGGTGTCGAAGGTCTCGCCGGCCGGCGCGCCGCCGTAGAAATCCTTGCTGCCGCCGCCGCGGATGCGCAGCTTGCCTTGTCTCTCGGCCGCGTCGCGCACGCGGTCGGCCCATTCCTTGAGTACGGCGTCCATCAGAACCTCGGCGCAGCGTCGGACGAAACAGACGACGGGGCAATGCCGGCGCGCGTCTGCAGGTATTCGCGGCAGCGGGCGAGCGTCGGTACGCCCTTGCCGGGGTTGAGCAGGCCCTTCTCGTCGAAGGCCGCCTTCAGGCGGTGGAAGGCTTCGATCTCGGCGGCCGTGAACTGCGCGGCCATGACGTCGATCTTCTCGACGCCGACGCCGTGCTCGCCGGTGACCGTGCCGCCGAGCCGCACCGACAGTTCGAGGATCTCGGCGCCGAAGGCGGTGGCGCGTTCGAGTTCGCCGGGCTGGTTGGCGTCGTACATGATCAACGGGTGCAGGTTGCCGTCGCCGGCGTGGAAGACGTTGGCGCAGCGCAGGCCGTACTTCGCCGACAGGTCGGCGATCGCCTCGAGCATCTCGGCCAGGCGCTTCCTCGGGATGGTGCCGTCCATGCACAGGTAGTCCGGCGTGATGCGGCCGACCGCCGGGAACGCGGCCTTGCGGCCGGCCCAGAAGCGCAGGCGCTCGGCCTCGTCGCGCGAGACGACGAGCGAGGTGGCGCCGCTCTTTTCCAGCACCGCCTTCATGCGCTCGATCTCTTCCGCCACCTCCGCCGGCGTGCCGTCCGACTCGCACAGCAGCACGGCCTCGGCCTCCAGGTCGTAGCCCGCCTTGACGTAGGGCTCGACGGCGTGCGTCGCCGGCTTGTCCATCATTTCCAGGCCGCCCGGGATGATGCCGGCGGCGATGACGTCGGCGACCGCGTTGCCGGCCTTCTGCACGTCGTCGAAGTAGGCGAGCACGACCTGCGCCAGCTCCGGCTTCGGCGTGAGCTTCACCGTCACCTCGGTGATCACCGCCAGCAGGCCCTCGGAGCCGTTGATCACGGCCAAGAGGTCGAGGCCGGCGGCGTCGAGGCCGGCGGCGCCGAACTCGACGGCCTCGCCCTCGACGGTGAAGCCGCGCACCTTGAGCACGTTGTGCACGGTCAGCCCGTACTTCAGGCAGTGCACGCCGCCCGAGTTCTCGGCGACGTTGCCGCCGATGGTGCAGGCGATCTGCGACGACGGATCGGGCGCGTAGTAGAGGCCGAACGGCGCCGCTGCCTCGGACACGGCGAGGTTGCGCACGCCCGGCTGGACGATGGCCGTGCGCGCAAGCGGGTCGATGCGCAGGATCTTCCTGAAGCGCGCCAGCGACAGCACGACGCCGTCCTCGTGCGGCATGGCGCCGCCGGAGAGGCCGGTGGCGGCGCCGCGCGGCACCACCGGCACCTTCAGATCGTGGCAGGCGCGCAGCACGGCCTGCACCTCGGCCTCGGTCTGCGGCAGCGCCACCAGGAGCGGCAGCGCGCGGTAGGCGGTGAGGCCGTCGCACTCGTAGGGGCGCAGCTCCTCCTCGTCGGCGAGCAGCGCGCCGGGCGGCAGCACGGCGCGCAGGCGGGCGAGGATGGCGCGCTTGTCCGCGGCGAAGCGGACGTCGTTCACGAAGGCCATGGGCGGACTCCCGGAAAACGCTCAGGCGGCGGGCTTGGGTTCGGCGGCGCTGCCGAGGTCGGCCGGCAGGTCGACGCCGACCCGCTCGGCGGCGCCGCGCAGGTGCACGTGCGCGGCGGCGCGCGCCGCCGCCGGATCGCCGGCGGCGATGGCATCGAGCAGGACGAAATGCTCGCGCTGCGCCTGGCGCGGCGACTCCATGCCGCGCGGATGGTCGACCCAGGCCATGCGCCGCGACTCGGAGAACTGCCGGCCGAGAAACTCGGAGAGGCGCAGCACGTACTGGTTGTGCGTGGCGGCGGCGATGGCCAGGTGGAAGTCGTCGTCCGCCTCGGAACCGTTGATTTCGGCGGCGAGCGCCCCGTCCATGCGGCGCAGCGCGTCGCGCATGGCGGCGACGTCGGCCTCGGTGCGCCGGCGGGCGGCGAGTTCGGCGACGGCGGCCTCGACCATCGTGCGCAGCTCGAAGATGTGCAGCAGGCCGTCCTCGCCGCCGGGGGCGATGCGGAAGTTGAGGCTCTTCGGATTCTCGGTGACGAAGGCGCCGGCCCCCTGCCGCGTCTCGATCAGGCCGTCGGCCTTGAGCCGGGCGATGGCCTCGCGGACGACGGCGCGGCTAACGCCGAAGGTCTCGGCGAGCACCTTCTCGGTCGGCAACTGCGCGCCGGGCGCGTAGTCGCCGCGCAGGATGCGGGCCTCGAGCTCGGCCGAGACCTCCTCGCTGAGGCGCGGCGGGCGATGGATGCGGCTGAGGGTTTCGAGTGGCATATAAATCAGGTTGTCAGACAATGCGGAAGGATCATACGCCGAGGATTTCACGATGTGAAGCCACCTCGGCGTTTCTACGGTTATTAGACGACAACGGTCCGGGCGATTCGTTGATGTCGGTCAGGATCGCGGGCTGCCGGCGCTCGCCGTCGGCAGCCCGGCCGGCCGCGCTGCGCGGCCGGGAACGGGGGGCGGATGCCGCGGGGAAAGACCGCGCGGGCGATCAGCCCGCCGCCGTCGCCGGCGCCTTCGCGCCCGCCAGCCAGCCGAGCCCGGCCTCGCTGCCGGCGGCCGGCACGTACTCGCAGCCGACCCAGCCGGCGTAGCCGATCCGGTCGAGCAGCGCGAACAGGTACGGATAGTTGATCTCGCCGCTGCCCGGCTCGTGCCGGCCGGGATGGTCGGCGATCTGGATGTGCGCGATGCGGTCGAGGTTGGCCTCGATGGTGCGCGCCAGGTCGCCCTCCATCACCTGTGCGTGGTAGACGTCGTACTGCAGCCACAGGTTCGGCTCGGCGACCGATTCGATCAGCGACAGCGCCTTCCGCGGCGAGTCGATCCAGAAGCCGGGCATGTCGATGCGGCTGTTGATCGGCTCGACGAGCAGGCGGATGCCCGCCGCCGCCAGCCGCGACGCCGCGTGCCGCAGGTTGCCGAGCAGGGTGGTGCGGACCTCCTGCGGGCGCAGTCCCGGCCGCGGGATGCCGGCGAGCGCGTTCACCTGCGTGCAGCCGAGTTCGCGCGCGTAGTCGATGGCCAGTTCCACCCCCTCGCGGAACTCCGCCTCGCGGCCCGGCAGCGCCGCCAGGCCGCGCTCGCCGGCCGCCCAGTCGCCGGCCGGCAGGTTGAAGAGCGCCTGCTGCAGGCCGTTTTCGCGCAGCAGTCGGGCCAGCTCGGCGGCCGGATGGGCGTAGGGGAACATGTACTCGACGCCGGCGAAGCCGGCGCGGGCGGCGCGCTCGAAACGATCCTCGAAGGCGGCTTCGGTGAACAGAAAGCCGAGATTGGCGCAAAAACGGGGCATCGCGAATTCCTCCCGATATAATTCGCAGCTTCGAATCTGCCGGCCCGCTTCTGGTCTAGTTCCGGCAGCCCCCGGCATTCTGACAGGAAACGAAAAATGGGCAACCGCCTCTCGAAGATCGTCACCCGCACCGGCGACGCCGGCACCACCGGCCTCGGCGACGGCAGCCGCGTCGGCAAGGACAGCCGGCGCATCGACGCGCTCGGCGAGGTCGACGAACTCAACTCGACGCTCGGCGTGCTGCTCGCCGAGGAACTGCCGGCGGCCGTACGCGAGGCGCTGCTCGGCATCCAGAACGACCTCTTCGATCTCGGCGGCGAGCTGTGCTGCCCGGGCATGACCATGGTCAGCGAGGCGCAGGTGCTGCGCCTGGAGCAACTGGTCGAGGATTTCAACGAAGACCTGCCGCGCCTGAAGGAATTCATCCTGCCCGGCGGCAGCCGGCCGGCGGCGCTGGCGCACCTGGCGCGCGCCGTCGCCCGCCGCGCCGAGCGCAGCGTCGTCGCGCTGGCGGCGGCCGAGCCGGTCGGCGACGACGTGCGCCGCTACCTGAACCGCCTCTCCGACCTGCTCTTCGTCCTCGGCCGCCACCTCAACGTCGCCGCCGGCCGCGGCGACGTGCTCTGGGTGCAGCGCAAGAACGCCTGAGTCAGGCGAGGATCAGCAGCACGGCGACGAGCCAGCCGCCGGCCGCCGCCAGGAGGTGCCGGTCGGTCAGCAGGTCGAGCGCCGGGTCGCCGCCGCCGGCCCGCCGGTGCAGGCGGTAGAGGTAGCGGAACATCCCGTACACGACGAAGGGCACGGTCGCCGCCAGGCGGTCGTCGTCGTGCAGCGCCCGCGTGTCGGGGCTGACGGTGTACAGGCTGTAGCAGACGATGGTCGCCGCGGCGCAGATGCCGGTCAGTTGATCGAGCAGCGCCGGGTCGTAGTCGTCGAGCACCCGCCGGTGGCCGCCGGCGCCGCCGGCGAGCGCCCGCAGCTCGGCGCGGCGCTTGCAGAAGCCGAGGAAGAGCGTGAGCATCAGCCCGCACAGCAGCAGCCAGTGCGAGGGCGCGATGCCGACGCCGAGCGTGCCGGCGAGGATGCGCAGCATGAAGCCGGCGGCGATGATGAAGACGTCGAGCAGCACCACGCGCTTCAGGCCGAGCGAATAGCCGACGTTGAGCAGCAGGTAGGCGGCGACGATGGCCAGCACCGTCGGCGAGGCCAGCCAGGCGAGGCCGGCGGCGGCGGCGAGGCAGAGCGCGCCGACAACGAGCGCGGCGCCGGCGGGAATCACGCCCGAAGCCAGCGGCCGCCGGCATTTCTCCGGATGCAGCCGGTCGCGCTCGCGGTCGACGAAGTCGTTGCCGACGTAGACCGCCGACGCGGCGAGCGAGAAGGCGGCGGCGGCGAGCAGCACCTGCCCGACCGTCTGCGCGTCGTTCCAGGCGTGGCCGAAGAGCAGGCCGACGAAGACGAAGCCGCTCTTCAGCCACTGGTGCGGACGCAACAGCTCGATCCATGGCCTCATCGCTCCACCTCCCCCGGGAAATAGCGCTCGACGAACGGACAGGCGCGCAGCGGCAGCGTTTCCGGCAGGCGGTAGTAGAGATCGCGCACGCGCCGCAGTACGCGGTCATGATACACGGCGTAGCGGAAGCCCCGCCCGTGCACGAGGTGGAAGACCACGCCCTCGACGGTGAAGGTGTCGACGGCGACGTCGGCGAAGAACGGCGCGTAGGACCGCGCGTGCGCCGCGCCGCGGCGCACGATGAGCAGGTCGCGGCCGTCGAGCGCGCGGAAGTCGGTGTCGAAGTCGTCCTGCCGGCCGTGGACCGAGCCGGTGCCGAACACCGCCACCGGGCGGCCCGCGGCGTGCGCCAGCACGGCCGACGACGCATAGCTCTCCGTCGCCAGCGTGCAGTCCTCGCCGCAGCGCGCCAGCGGCTCGCGCAGCCGGTCCACGACCGCGTCGCCGCGCAGCATGAGCACGGCGCCGGGGTGCAGGCTGCCGCCCTCCCACACGGACAGCGGCAGGCCGAGCAGCGCCGCGGCGGCGATGACGTGCAGCGCGGCGAACGCCGCCGACCAGCGGCACAGGCGCCACAGCGCGTCGATCGGCAGCGCGGCGGCGGCGAGCACGGCGACGAAGGGCATGAAGGCGAGCAGCCAGTGCAGGCCGACGCTCTTCGTGAAGGACAGCAGGAAGAAAAGGGCGAGCGGCACGCCGGCGAGCCAGGCCATGGCCCGCGCCGTATCGTCGGCGGCGAGCGTCGCCGCCAGCCGGTCGCGGCCGCGCCACAGCGCCCACAGCAGCCAGGGCGTCGCCAGGTAGGCGAGCGAGGCGGCGAAGAGCGGCGGGTTGAGCCAGTCGAAGCCGGCCCGCTCGTTGCGGTTGTAGAAGTTGAAGAGGACGTTCGGCCAGCAGTGGCCGGCGTTCCACCACAGGTTCCAGGCCGGGCCGACGAGGGCGCAGGCGGTGAGCGCGGCGAGCATGGCGACGCAGCCGCGGTCGCGGCGGGCGAACAGCGCGTGCGCGGCGAAGGCGAAGCCGAGCAGCGCCGCGAAATACTTGCCGAGGAAGGCGGCGCCGAGCAGCAGGCCGGCCAGCGCGTGCCAGGCGAACGAGGCGCGGCGCATGCCTTCGACGTAGGCCAGTACCGACAGCAGCGAGAAGAGGATCACCGGCGTGTCGGTGGTGATCAGCACGTTCCAGACGTCGGCCGGCTGCAAGAGCACGAGCAGCGCGGCGAGACGGGCGCGCTCGTCAGACTGCACGCGCAGCAGCGACCAGGCGCCCCAGGCCAGCGCGAAGGGCAGCAGCAGCGCCGGCAGGCGCAGCCACCACTCGGCGCGGCCGAAGGGCAGCAGCGCCGCCAGCCACCAGCCGACCATCGGCGGGTGGTCGTAGTAGCCGCCGGCCGGCCGCTCGCCCCAGACGACGAAGTAGGCCTCGTCGCCGGTCAGCGGCAGCGCCGCGGCGAACCAGAAGCGGAAGAGGACGAGCGCGGCGAGCGCGACCGCCAGCCAGCGGCCGGTCCGCGAGGCCGGCAGCCGCAGTCGACTCAGGTGGTGGCCTCGACCAGGCGGCGCTGACGCACGCCGTGCGCCAGCGTCTCCAGCACGCCGACGGTGGCCTCCCAGCCGATGCAGGCGTCGGTGATGCTCTTGCCGTATTCGAGCGGCCGGTCCGGCGACAGGTCCTGGCGGCCCTCGTTCAGGTGCGATTCGACCATCACGCCGATGATGCGCTCGTCGCCGGCGGCGAGCTGGCCGGCGACGTCCTTCGCCACCTCGACCTGACGCTCGAACTGCTTGCTGCTGTTGGCGTGCGAGAAGTCGACCATGACGCGCGCGGCCAGCCCGGCGGCGGCGATGTCCCGGCAGCACTGGTCGACGCTTGCCGCGTCGTAGTTCGGCGCCTTGCCGCCGCGCAGGATGACGTGGCAGTCCTCGTTGCCGGCGGTGGACACGATCGCCGAGTGGCCGCCCTTGGTCACCGACAGGAAGTGGTGCGGCGCGCTGGCCGCGCGGATCGCGTCGACGGCGATGCGCACGTTGCCGTCGGTGCCGTTCTTGAAGCCGACCGGGCAGGAAAGGCCGGAGGCCAGTTCGCGGTGCACCTGCGACTCGGTGGTGCGCGCGCCGATGGCGCCCCAGGCGATCAGGTCGGCGGTGTACTGCGGCGTGATCGTGTCGAGGAATTCGGTGGCGCAGGGCAGGCCGAGCTCGTTGATTTCCAGCAGCAGGCGGCGCGCCACGCGCACGCCCTCGTTGATGCGGAACGAGCCGTCGAGCCGCGGGTCGTTGATCAGCCCCTTCCAGCCGACGGTGGTGCGCGGCTTCTCGAAATAGACGCGCATGACGACGATCAGGTCGTCGGCGTGGCGCGCCATTTCCTTTTCCAGGCGCCGCGCGTACTCCATCGCCGCGTCGAAGTCGTGGATCGAGCACGGGCCGACGACGACCAGCAGCCGGTCGTCGGCGCCGTGCAGCACGCGGTGGATGGCCTGGCGGGCGTTGTACGTGGTCTGCGCCGCGCGCGCCGACACCGGATACTCGCGGAACACGTGCGCGGGCGGGACCAGTTCCTTGATTTCCTTGATGCGGACGTCGTCCGTGTTCGGCTTGGTGTGCGGCGTCATGATGTGAATCCCGATGAATATTTGTGCGTTGCGGAAAAGCCTTCGATTTTACTCGAAACGGCGGAGGCGACGGAACGCGCCGTCCGCCTCCCCGTTTGTACGCCGAATCCGCGCCGCGTTCCCCGGCCGTGCGGCGATATGTCGCATTCCCGGCGCACCTTCGCCTTCCTATACTCCCCTGCCGAAAACGCTGTATCGCCGAAAAGCCAAAACACAGGGAGAACCCATGCAATTCACCAAGACCCCGATCGCCGTCGCCATCGCCTGCCTGCTGCCGCACGCCGCCGGCGCGCAGCAGACGCCGCCGCAGCGCACGCTCGACGAAGTCGTCGTCAGCGGCAGCCGCATCGAGCCGACGCCGATGCCCGCCGGCCGCGTCGACGGCGACGTGCTCACCCAGCTCCGGGCCGGCACCAGCGACACCGCCAGCCTGCTCGCCGACGTTCCCGGCGTGAACCTGCAGGGCGCCGGCGCGACCTCCAGCCTGCCGGTGATCAACGGCCTCGGCGGCGACCGCGTGCGCACCCAGGTCGACGGCATGGACCTGATCGCTTCCTGCCCGAACCACATGAACCCGCCGCTCTCGTACGTCGATCCGAGCGCCGTGGAATCGCTCAAGGTCTACGCCGGCATCTCGCCGGTCAGCGCCGGCGGCGACAACATCGCCGGCACCATCGTCGCCAAGACGAAGGAGCCGCGCTTCGCGGCGCCCGGCGAAGGCACGCTGTTCGCCGGCGAACTCGGCGCCTTCTACCGCAGCAACGGCGACGCCTACGGCGGCAACCTGAACGCCACGCTGGCCAGCGAAAGCCTCAGCATCTCGTACACCGGCGCCAGCGCCCAGGCCGACAACTACAAGGCCGGCGGCAAGTTCAAGAACTACACCGCCACCGGCGTTCCCGGCCATGCGCTGGGCCGCGACGAAGTCGGCTCGACCGCCTACGAAACGCGCAACCACACCCTCGGCGTCGCCTGGAAGGGCAGCGGCCATCTGATCGAGGCCAAGGTCGGCCTCCAGGATCTGCCGTTCCAGAACTATCCGAACCAGCGCATGGACATGACCGACAACGAGCAGTTGCGCTTCAACCTGCGCTACCTCGGCAAGTACGACTGGGGCGCGCTGGAGGCGCGCGCGTACCGCGAGAAGGTCGACCATTCGATGAATTTCGGCGAGGACAAGCGCTTCTGGTACGGCGCCGCGTCCAACTCGGGGCCGAACAATTCGATCGGCAGCCCCTGCGCGCCGATCGGCGCCACCTGCGCCGCCGGCATGCCGATGGAGACGGAAAGCAGGAACACCGGCCTGGCGCTCAAGGCCGACATCGATCTCGGCGAGTCGGATCTGCTGCGCGTCGGCGCCGAGCACCAGCACTACACGCTCGACGACTGGTGGCCGCCGTCGGGCGGCGGCATGTGGCCGAACGCCTTCATCAACATCAACGACGGCAAGCGCAAGCGCACGGCGCTGTTCGGCGAGTGGGAAGCGACGCCCAGCCCGCAGTGGACGACCTCGCTCGGCGTCCGCTACGAGCGCGTCGGCACCGATGCCGGCAGGGTCCACGGCTACGACCGTGCGACCCCGCCGACCAGCGGCGCCGGCGGCATGATGAATCAGACCGGCGAGGCCGTCGCCTTCAACAACGCCGACCGCAGCAAGACCGACGACAACTGGAACCTGAGCGCGATCGCCCGCTACACGCCGTCGGCGACCCGCGACGTCGAGTTCGGCTTCGCCCGCAAGGTGCGCTCGCCGAACCTGTACGAGCGCTACACGTGGTCGACCGCCGGCATGATGGCCGGGATGAACAACTTCGTCGGCGACGGCAACGGCTACGTCGGCGACATCGACCTGAAACCGGAGAAGGCGCACACCCTGGCGGCGACGCTGAGCCTGCACACGCCGGCGCGGGACTGGGCGTTCACGGCGACGCCGTACTACACCTGGGTCGCCGACTACATCGACGCGGTGCGGGCCACCGGCGCGACGACGACGAACCAGTTCGTCGTGCTGAAGTACGCCAACCACGACGCCCGCCTGTTCGGCCTCGACCTCGCCGGCAGGATGCCGCTGGGCAAGAGCGGCTTCGGCGAGTTCGGCCTCAAGGGGCAGCTCAACTACACGAACGGCAAGAACCGCGACACCGGCGACGACCTCTACAACATCATGCCGCTCAACGCCAAGCTGACGCTGACGCACAAGACCGGCGGCTGGGACAGCGGCGTCGAGCTGGTGCTGGTCAAGTCGAAGGACAAGGTTTCGGACGTGCGCAACGAGGTGAAGACCGACGGCTACAGCCTGGTGAACCTGCGCTCCAGCTACGCCTGGAAGAACGTGCGCATCGACTTCGGCGTCGAGAACCTGTTCGACCGCGAGTACGACCTGCCGCTCGGCGGCGCCTACATCGGCCAGGGCCGCACCATGTCGCTCAACCCGCCGGCGGCCGACGGCATGTTCGGCTGGGGCACGGCAGTTCCCGGCATGGGCCGTTCGTTCTACGCGGGCGTGAACTACAAGTTCTGAGGTCCGCCCGGCCCGCCCTGGAACCCCGCTGCGGCGGGGTTCATCGATCCGGTCCGCGCCTTCCGGGTTGAGTTCGGAGCTGTAGTCGGGCAGGGGTCGGTTTTACGGGTTCTTGCTTCACTGACCGCCAATAAATCACAACGGAACAACCGTTCACTCCGGCGGAAACCGTAGCCGCGAGAACACGCGTCCAGCCTGAATCGCGCGCGCTTCGACTTCCGCCGCCGATGCCAGCAATCCCTTTTGTTCGAGAAAGCGCAGAAAGGCGCGGGTACTGATCTTGCGGCAGGACGCGGGCACGAGAAAGCTGCCGCGTGCAATCCTGTGATCCTCGAACAGAAAGACGCCCGTCCGGGGCGGAACGGCCAGGGCGAAATCGTTGAAAACTTCCTGGATCGCCAGTTCGCCCAAGTCCCGGCGGCGCGGCAATGCGCCGGCCTGTTGCGCCCGTTGGTGGCTCACCAGCGTTCGCGTCGGCAATATGGGTATCGCATGTTTCGCCGCCCAGCCGGCGAGCGTCTGGCTGGTGGGCGTCGGGTTGCGGGTGACCTCGTGCAGCACCATGTCGACCAGCATCACGCGCCAGCCGGGTTTGAACAACAGGTCGAGCGCGTCGGCATACGCCAGTGTGATCAGCGGCCCGGCATCGGGCAGCAAGGCGATGTCCGCCGTCATGCTTGCCTGTTGCATACGGAATCATGCGCCGGGGAGTTCGTTCAACTGTCTGACCATCTCGTCGGTCTGGGCATCGGGCAGACGCGGCATGGGTAGCCGCGCCTGAACCATCAGCAGGAAGAGGTCTTCTTCGCTCTCCAGCCCCAACGCGTCCATCGCCGCCGCGTCATTGACCCGCCCAAGGGAAAAATCGACCAGCACGCGGAAGTTCTGGTTGCCGGCCGCTTCAGCGACCTCAAAGGTTTCGACCAGATAACGCAATTCGGCATTGAACAAGGCATTGACCGAGGTATCCGTCTTGGCAGCAAGCACCTTCGCCCGCCGGAGCAGATCGCGGTCGACCGCGCCGGTGAAATTGACGGTTTGTGCCATGAGTCACCCTCCTGAAACATCACTGATTCAAGTGTAGCACTTGATCATGTGCTGGATTCACGGTTTTGCTCCCTACCCGGCGCGACGGCGAGTCGAAACCGCCGTCGCGCCGGGGCCGACTTTTGGGCATGCAAGGAGCTGGCCAAAGGGTGGGGGCAAATTGCCACCCCCCTTCGCATCCAAACCGAGGGCGGCGTCCAGCGGGTGAATTGCGCCAGCACCGAGGGTCTGTTCCGCATCATCCAGTCCATTCCCTCGCCCAGGGCAGAAGCTGTTCGACCGCCAATCTGCTGCCAGACTGCCATCTGGCACTGACGGCCGGGCCGCCGGGAAACCTAAGTACCTGATTGCAAAAGATGCAATCGCTTTCACATTGCGTGCATGGTTCTTGCTGTTCCTTCCAGGATAAAAAAAGGAGGGGACCATGTCTTCATATCATCGACGCCAATTGGCAGCCGTCTTCTGGCTGCTCGGGCATGTGCTGCTGGCGCACGCCGCGCCGCAGGAACCGCCCAAAAAACAGACGACGGCCGACCACGGCAAGCTGGAAGCGCTGAAAGGCCCTTTCAAGAGCGGGCCGGAAGTCACCCAGGCCTGCCTAAGCTGCCACAACCTGGCCGGCCACCAGGTGATGAAGAGCATCCACTGGCAATGGGAGGCGGACAGTCCGACCACCGGCAAAAGGCTGGGCAAGAAATGGGCGGCCAACAATTTCTGCGGCTCGGTGCTTTCCAACGAGACGCGCTGCACCAGTTGCCACGCCGGCTACGGCTGGACCGACCAGAGCTTCGACTTCTCCCGCCAGGAGAACGTGGACTGCCTGGCCTGCCATGACACGACCGGCACCTACAGGAAATTCGGCACCGATGCCGGCCATCCCCTGTACGCCGACCGGGAGTTCGAGCCGATGGAAGGGCCGCCGGGCAAGAAGCGGTTCAAGGCCCCGGACCTGACCCGGATCGCCCAGCATGTCGGCAAGTCCGGCCGCGCCAACTGCGGCGCCTGCCATTTCAACGGCGGCGGCGGCGACGGCGTCAAGCACGGCGACCTCGACTCCTCGCTGCAGAATCCGCCGCGCGAACTCGACGTGCACATGGCAAAGGACGGCCCGAACATGGCCTGCGCCGACTGCCACACCTTCAACGCGCACCAGCCATCGGGCAGCCGGTACGCGGCCACCGCGAAGGACAGGCACGGCCTCGACCTGCCCAAGGACGACCACGACCGCGCCACCTGCGAATCCTGCCACGGGTCGGCGCCGCACCGGCAGGCCAGGATCGACCGCCACACCGGCAAGGTCGCGTGCCAGACCTGCCACATCCCGGAGTTCGCCCGCGGCGGCGTCGCCACCAAGATGCTGTGGGACTGGTCCACGGCCGGCCGCATGGACGGCGACGGCAGGCCGCTGTTCATCAAGGACGGGCACGGCCACCTGCAATACTCGGCGGCCAAGGGCGACTTCGGGTACGGCGAAAACGTCCGCCCCGAGTACAAGTGGTACAACGGCGTCGTGCATCAGCTCGCCATCACCGACAAGCTGGACGGACTGATCGACGAGCAGGGCGTTCTCGAACTGAACCGGGTCGAAGGCTCGGCCAAAGACCCGAACGCCCGCATCTGGCCATTCAAGGTCATGCGCGGCAAGCAGCCCTACGATCCGGTGAACCGCACGCTGGTGGTCAACCACGTCTACGGCGACGACGACACGGCGCTCTGGAAGAACCACGACTTCGCGAAATCGATCCAGGCCGGTATGGACTACGCCGGCCTGCCCTACAGCGGCCGGTTCGACTTCGTCGAGACGCGCATGAACTGGTTCATCACCCACATGGTCGCGCCCAAGGAAAAGGCCGTGCCCTGCCAGGACTGCCATACCCGTTCCGGCGACGGCCGGCTGGCGGCGATCACCGACATCTACCTGCCGGGCCGCGACACCCAGGGCTGGGTCGACCTGCTGGGCGGCCTGATGATCGCCGGCGCCATCGGCGGCGGCCTGCTGCACGGCGGCATCCGGATCGCGAGCCGGCGCAAGGAGAAGACGAAATGAACGAACGCATCTACATCTACAAACGCTACGAGCGTTTCTGGCACTGGTCGCAGGCCCTGCTGATCATCGTCATGATGGTCACCGGCTTCGAGGTGCACGGCAGCTACGCGCTGATCGGCTTCGAGCAGGCCGTGCAGGCGCACACGCTGGCCGCCTGGGCGCTGCTCGTGCTGTGGGCCTTCACCATCTTCTGGCAATTCACCACCGGCGAGTGGCGGCAATACCTGCCTTCGTTGAAGAACGTCGGCGCGATGATCAGGTACTACACGATCGGCATCTTCACCAACGCGCCGCACCCGTTCAGGAAGACCGTCGCGCAGAAGCACAACCCGCTGCAGCGCCTCGCCTACCTGGCGCTGCTCGCCTTCATTTCGCCGCTGATCTGGGGCAGCGGCATCTTCTACCTGTTCTACGGCGACTGGGCGAAATTCGGCCTCGACCGGAGCCTGTCGCTGGCCTGGGTGGCCACGCTGCACGTGCTCGGCGCCTACATGATCACCGCCTTCTTCTTCATCCACGTCTATCTGACGACGACCGGCCACACGGTCTTCGCCCACGTCAAGGCCATGATCACCGGCTGGGAGGAGGTCGACGAACGCCACTGACCCGTGGCACGGCCGGGCTTACGTGGCTTTCGGCGGGGCCTGGCCCTGCCTTTTCCGCCCGCTCACCAACCCCAGTAGAGGCCGCCCCGCCAGCCGCCGGGCGCATGCCAGCCGCCGTACGGATACGGATAGGGATGGAGCGGATACGACGGGCAGACGCGCGGCCGCGCGCGCTCGGCCGCGAGTTCGGCATCGAGGCGCGCCTGCAGCGCCGCCAGGCGGCCGTCGGCGTCGGTACGCAGCGCCGCCTCGCGGGCGTCGACCAACGCCTCCAGCACCGGCAGCGGCACGCCGCGCGCATGCAGGTCGAGGAGCAGCGCGGCCGTCGGCCGCAGACGCGCGCCGTCCTCGCGCCAGCGGCCGACGACGGCCTCGGGCGCGGCGCCGGCGGCGGCCAGGCGGACGATCTCGTCGGCCGAGAGCGACGCGGCGGCCGGCGCCCCGGCGACCGGCAGGCGGTCGATGCGCGGCGACGGCGGCGCGGCGCAGGCCGCGAGCAGGACGGCGAGGGAAGCCGCGGCGAGCAGGCGGCCGCCGGAGCGGCGAGGATCAGCGCGGCGGCAGGCGTTCGTAGAGGCCAACGACAACCTCCATTTCTTCCAGGATGCGTTCGCTGGTGGTGGCGACGGCGGTGGACAGGCGCTTCCAGTCGCCGCTGCCGCGCTGGCCCAGCGCGTTCTCGAAGAAGAACCACTGCTGGTTCACCAGATCGAGCCCCTCCCGGAGCTGCGGCGTGTTCGCCGCCGCCGAGCCCAGCTCCTTGTGACCGACGGTGAACTCCCGGCGCGCCTTCTCCAGTTCGGCCGCGCTGTCGGCGTCGGCGACGCCCCAGGCGAGCGCCTGGTAGAACTTGGCCATGCGCTGCGAGAGCATGCGCTGGCGGCCGGAGATGTTCACCAGGCGGCCGGCGGTGGTGCCGGCGTGCTTCTCCAACTGCACCGTGCCCTGGTGCGCCAGCGCCAGCACCTGCTCGGAGAGCGCCAGCACCATCCGGCCGCCCTCCGGGTTCGGCGGCGCGCCGACCAGCGAATCCTTGTAGGCGATCCACGCCGCCTCCAGCTTCTGGTAGGTCTCCCGGGTCTCCGGCGTCGGCGCGAAGTTCTTCAATTCGACCAACTGGCGGTCGAAGAAGGCGATCGAGCTGTCGAGCACCTTCTTCGAGCGGTCGATGTCCACGCCCAGGCCGAGCTGGAAGTAGGCTTTGGCCATGCGCTGCGAAAGCATCCGCTCGCGGCCGGCCTTGTTGATCGCGGCGTTGATGTCGGTGATCTGGGCCTGCGCGACGCCGGCCGCCAGCAGGCTGCCGACCAGCACGGCGCGGACGGTGCGCCCGATGAAAGACTTCATGCGTTCCTCCTCGGAAAATCGACCACGGGGTCGGGCTAGGGTTCCGAGCGGGCGAGACTAATCGCCGCGACGCGCGCCTACAATGACATGCGTCAAATGCCCATACGCGCTCAATGGGTACCGCCGACCGTCAGGCCGTCGATCCTCAGCGTCGGCTGGCCGACGCCGACCGGCACGCTCTGTCCGTCCTTGCCGCAGGTGCCGACGCCGGGGTCGAGCTTCATGTCGTTGCCGATCATCTTCACCCGCGTGAGCGCGTCCGGGCCGTTGCCGATCAGCGTCGCGCCCTTGACCGCCGGGCCGATTTTCCCGTTCTCGATGAGGTAGGCCTCGCTCATCGAGAAGACGAACTTGCCGCTGGTGATGTCCACCTGGCCGCCGCCGAAGTTGGCGGCGTAGATGCCCTTCTTCACCGAGCGCACGATCTCTTCGGGGTCGTGCGCGCCGGCCAGCATCGTGGTGTTGGTCATGCGCGGCAGCGGCAGGTGGGCGAAGGACTCGCGGCGGCCGTTGCCGGTGGGCGCGACGCCCATCAGGCGCGCATTCAGGCTGTCTTGCATGTAGCCCTTGAGGATGCCGTCCTCGATCAGCACCGTGCGCTGCGTCGGGTTGCCCTCGTCGTCGATGTTCAGCGAGCCGCGGCGGTCGGGAATCGTGCCGTCGTCGACGACGGTGACGCCTTTCGCCGCGACGCGCGTGCCGATGCGCCCGGAGAACGCCGAGCTGCCCTTGCGGTTGAAGTCGCCCTCCAAGCCGTGGCCGACCGCCTCGTGCAGCAGGATGCCGGGCCAGCCGGGGCCGAGCACGACGGTCATGGTGCCGGCCGGCGCCGGCCGCGCGTCGAGGTTGGTCGTCGCCTGATGCACTGCCTCCTTGGCGTAGCGCTGCAGCAGCTCGTCGTCGAAGCGGCCGTAGTCGAAGCGGCCGCCGCCGCCGGCCGAGCCCTGCTCGCGCCGGCCGTTCTCCTCGACGATGACGGTGATCGACACGCGCACCAGCGGCCGCGCGTCGGCGGCCAGCCGGCCGTCGCTGCCGGCGACGAGGATCACCTCGTACTCGCCGGCGAGGTGCGCCATGACCTGCTGCACGCGCGGATCGAGCGCGCGGGCAAAGGCTTCCAGCCGTTCGAGCAAGGCCACCTTGGCTTCGGCCGGCAGCGAGGCGAGCGGGTCGTCGCCGCGGTACAGCGCGCGGCCGCGGCGGGAGAGCAGCACCGGCACCAGCCGCGACTGGCCGGCGTCGGCGATGGCGCGCACGGCCTTGGCCGCGCCGTCGAGCGCCGCCGCGCTGATGTCGTCGGAGTAGGCGAAGGCGGTCTTCTCGCCCGAGCAGGCGCGCACGCCGACGCCCTCGTCGATCGAGAAGCTGCCCGACTTGACGATGCCCTCCTCCAGACTCCACGCCTCGGAGCGGCTGTACTGGAAGTAGAGGTCGGCGTAGTCGACGCCGTGGCGGAAGATCGTGCCGAAGACCGACGAGAGGTCGCGGCTGCCGAGCCCGTAGGGGGCGAGCAGGATCTGCTCGGCCTGGGCGAGCGGGGTGATGCCGGCGGAAAGGAGCGTGGAAGTCATGATCGATGCCTGGTCATTTGAAGATGCGGTGGCGCAGCGCCGGCAGGCTGGCGCGCGTCTGGGCGATGAGCTCGCGGTCGAAGTCGCCGATGACGACGCCCGGCCCCTTCAGCTTGCGGTCGACGATGGTGCCCCACGGGTCGACCAGCATGCTGTTGCCGTGCGTCTCGCGGCCGTTCTCGTGGCGCCCGCCCTGGCCGACGGCGAGCACGTAGCACTGGTTCTCGACGGCGCGCGCGCGCAGCAGGATCTCCCAGTGCGCGCGGCCGGTGGTCTCGGTGAAGGCCGCCGGCACGACGATCAGGTCGGGCTCGCCGAGCCGGCGGTAAAGCTCGGGAAAGCGCAGGTCGTAGCAGATCGACAGGCCGACGCGGCCGAACGGCGCGTCGAAGGCCACCGGCTCGCGGCCGGCCTCGATCGTCGCGCTCTCGTCGTAGCGCTCGGCGCCCTGCTCGAAGCCGAACAGGTGGATCTTGTCGTAGCGCGCGACGCGGCGGCCGTCCGGGCCGCAGACGACGCTGGCATTGCGCATCTTCGCCGGATCGTCCGCGACCAGCGGCAGCGAGCCGCCGATCAGCCAGACGCCGTGACGCGCCGCGGTCTCCGCCAGCCAGTCCTGGATCGGGCCGCGGCCGTCGGCCTCGCGCGCGGCGACCTTGTCGGCGTCGGTCAGGCCCATGATCGGGAAATACTCGGGCAGCGCCACCAGCGTCGCGCCCTGCGCCGCGGCCTCGGCGACCAGCCGGCCGGCGGCCGCCAGGTTGTCGGCGACGCGCGGCGTCGACACCATCTGCACCGCCGCCACGCGCGGCCTGCGTTCTCCTGTAGTCACGTCCTCGTTCCTCGCCTCATTGTCCGTCGCCCGCGTTCATCGGCTCCAGCCGCTGCGTCGACAGCTTTTCCACCTTCGGATCGTCCCACGTTCCGGTCACGGAATAGTCGAACGAAAAAATCTGGTTGAGCGGATTCTGCAACACCTTGTGCGCCAAGAGCGCCGCCGCGCCGGCCACCGGATTGACCAGCGCCACGCCGAGCGCCGCGGTGCCGCCGAGCTCCGGCTGCACGTTGACCACCAGCTTCTGCGTCTCCCGCTCCAGGTCGACCTCGCCGCGCATCAGCACGCGCGCCGACGGGCCGTCGATCTGCAGGCGCTCGGTGCGCATGATGCCGCCCTTCACCTCCATCCTGCCGGCGATCGAGTCGAAGGCGAAGCCTTCCGAGAAGACATCGCGGAAATCGAGCGTGATCCGCCGCGGCAGCGACTGCAGGCTGATCAGGCCGAGCAGCTTGCCGGCGGCGCCGGGGTCGAGCTTGGCGAACTGGCCGCGCGCCGCCTCCACCTGCATCTCGCCGGCCATCGTCGGGTAGTCGATGCGGATCGGCTGGCCGGCCCAGCTCAGCTTGCCGGCGAGCGTCGCCGAGCCGCGCCTGAGCGTGCCGGCGTAGCCGAGGCGTTCGAGCAGCCCGCCGGCGTTGCCGGCGGTCAGCGAAAAATCGAGGTCGAAGCGCTGCGGCGCCTGCATGCGCCAGACGCCGCTGCCGTCCAGGCGGCCGTCCGGATTCTCGATGGACAGCTTTTCGATGCGCCAGTTCACCGCCTCGTTGCGCGCCTGCAGTTCGAGGCGGCCGAGCTTCTTGCCGCTGACCGAAAAGCTGTCGGCGATCACGTCGAGCGCCGGCAGCTCGTCCGGCGTCGGCCCCTCGACGCGCGGCGCGTCCGCCGGCAGCGGCTCGACGGCGAAGTTGCGCAGCCGCGCACGCAGCGCGCCGCGGCCGGCGGCGTTGAACTGCAGCTCGCCGTTCGCCTCGCGCGAGGCCAGCGTCGCCTGCCAGCGCCGGTCGACGGCCGAAGCCAGCAGGCGGACGTCGTGGAACTGGCGGCCGAAGGCGTCGAGCCGGCCGGCGCGCAGCTCGACCCGGTCCGGCGCGAACTCGGCGAGGGCGCCCGCCCCCCCTTTGTCGCCGCCGGCCGGCGCGGCGAAGGCAGCGCGCCAGAAATCGACGTCGAACCCGGGCGCCACGACGAGCAGCGACACGCCCTTCTCCGGCAGCACCGGCGGCGCGCCCAGCGCCAGCGCGCCGCGCGCCAGGCGCCAGCGGCCGTCGGCATCCCGGCGCCGCAGCAGCTCGCCGGCCAGCGCCTTGCCGACCGACAGGCGCATGCGGTCCTGCGCCGGCGCCGGGCCGCCCTTCTCGAAGCGCACCGGCAGCTTCTCCGCCGCCGTCTTGCCGAGCCCGGCCGGCAGGTTCGAGGAGAGGCCGACGAGGTCCGACTCGACGACGATCTCGGCGCTGTTCCGGCGCACGCCGATCTCGGCCCGCCATTCGGCGCCGCCGGCGAGGTGGTCGAAGATCGGCAGCGGATACTCGCGGCGCGCCTGCGCCGCCGACAGGCGGCCGCCGGCGACGACGTTGACGCGGCCGTCGGCGGCGGTGTCGGCGCGCACCTTGACCGGCCCGCCGAGGAACAGCCCATTGACGTCGCGCACCGTGATCGAGGCGTCGGTGAACTGCAGGTTGCCGTTCACGCCGGTCAGCGGCGGCAGCAGCGGCTCGACGACGAGCTGGTTGTCGATGAAGCGGAAATCGCCCTTGACCCGGGTGTTCTCGGTGGCGGCGAGCGGCACGTCGAGCGTCAGGTCGAGCCGCCCCTGCCCCTGCGCGCGCATCTCCGAGGTGGCGTGGTCGATGGCTTCGGACACCGGGCTGTCGGCGATGAAGCGGAAGAAGTCGGCGGTCGGCCCGTCGACGCGGCCGCGCACGCGCAGCAGCGGTTCGGCCGCGTCGAAATCCGGGATCTCGGCGACGGTGGCGCTGATGCGCGTGCCGAAGAGCGCGCCGCGCTGCGCCTCGACGCGCATGCCGGCGCCGGCGAAGCGCAGGTCGCCGGAAACGCCTTCGAGCTTCGGCCAGCCCGGCGCGTAGTCGATCGTCACGTCGTGCGCCTTGGCCGTGACGAGGAAGGTGCCGGAGCCGTCGGTGAAGGGAAAGCGGTCGAGGTCGCCCTTCAGCGTCAGCCTGGCGTCGCTGGCGTGGCCGGCGACGATGCCGCGGCGCAGCCAGTCGCGCGCCTCGGCGTTGACCGCGTGCGGCATGTAGCGCCAGACCGCGTCGCCGCGCGCGCGCGACAGCGCCGCCGTCAGGTCGATCTCGCCGGCGCCCGCGCCGGCGTGGCGATAGCGGCCGCTGGCCGAGCCGGCGGCGTGCTCGCCGGCGAACTCGACCTTGTCCAGGTCGACCTCGACCGCCTCGCCGTCGATCTTCCAGCGCACGCCGGCGGAGAAGCTGTCGAAGGCCAGCCGCGGCTCCGGGAAGACGCGCGGCAGGTCGAGCGCCGACCTGCGCGAGCGGATGCTGGCGCTGCCGCCGCGCTCGTTCGCCTCGACGCTGCCGGAAATGCCGGAAAAGCCGGGGAAGTAACCCTGCGCGGCGAGGCCGAGGCCGGCGAAGCCGGCGCGCAGCGAATAGCGTTCCAGACGCTCGGCGCTGCCGGTGAACGACAGGCGCAGGTCGGAAATCTCGCCGCTCGGCGCGTAGTCGGCGAGCAGCCTGCGGCTGCGAGCGTCGAGCGGCAGGTAGGCGGCGAAGCGCGCCAGGAGCGGCAGGTCGAGGCGGCTGGCGGTGGCGCTGCCTTCGCCGCCCTCGGCCGCCGCGCGCCAGTCGGCGCTGAAGTCGGTCGGCGGCAGGTGCGTGCCGTCTTCCAGCGCCAGCGCCAGCGCCTTGCCGGAGGCGGCGAAGCCGTCCTCGCGCAGGCGCCCGCCGAGGCGGCCGGAAAGGGTGGCCAGGCGCAGCTCGGGCAGGCCGCGCGCCAGCCGCAGGCGGACGTCGCCGAGCGCCAGGTCGGCGGTCAGGTCGAGCAGCCGGCCGGCGCCCACCGACAGCCAGGCGCGCAGCGCGCCGCGCCCCTGCGGCAGCGCCACCGGGTAGTCCACCCAGCGCCGCCAGCCGGCGAGGTCTACGTAGTCGAGCTCGGTGAACAGCTCGCCCGACCATTCGTCGAGCGCCGACAGATCGTCGCCCTCGAGCCGGCCGCGGAGGTCGATGCGCGCCGCCAGTTCCGGCGGCGGCAGCGCGGTCAGGCCGAAGCGGTGCTCGCGGCCGCGGTTGTCGAGCGCCAGGTTGAGGTCTTCGAGGATCAGCGGCGGCGCGGCGCGCGTCTCGTCCTCCCAGACCAGCGTGGCGCCGTTGATGCGGATGCGCTGCTGCGCCAGCGCCCAGTCGGCGAAGCCGGCATTGCCGTCGCCGTCGCCGACCGGAATGCCGCCGACGGTGAGCGCGCCGGCCGCGTCGCGGCGGACGTGCAGCACCGGCTCGTCGACGGCGAGCAGCGCCAGGCGCAGTTGCCAGTGCAGCAGCGAAGACCAGTCGAGCACCGCCTCGACGCGCGAGAAGGCCAGCGCCGGCCGCCCCGCCGCGTCGTGCACGCGCACGCCGGTGAGCGTCAGGTCGGGCTTGAGGCCGGCCCAGCCGGCGACGATGCCGTCGATGCGCACCGGCAGGTCGAGCGCCCGGCTCGCCAGTTGCTCGATGTCGCCGCGATAGCGCTCGATGTTCGGCAGCACCGAATAGCGCAGCGTCAGGATCAGCCCGGCGAAGGCGAAGTAGAGGGCGAGCGCCGTCCAGCCGGCGATGCGCCAGAAGCGGCGGGCCAGCGGCGGGGCGACGAAGGGCAGGAGCGCGTGCAGGCGATGGTAGACCGCCGGACGCAGCTCGCGCACGCGCGGGTCGACGGGATCGTGCTCGCTCATCGGCGACGGCTTTGCCAAATGCTGAAAAGGGTCACTAGAATGGCGCTGTGATTTGCTCAGCTCCCATTGTACCGGCTTTGCGCCGCCGCCCCGGCGGCGCGCCGGCCGCGCCGACGGGGCTTTCGCCGGACCGCCGGAAACCAAGAACGAGACCGCCATGAGCGCCGCCCCCGACCTCCCCGCCGGCTTTCCCACTGCCTGGCAGCCCGCCCTCGCCCACAGCCGCTACCTGCGCCAGTTGCTCGCCGCGCGGCCGGCGATCGCCGACTGGCTGGCGGAGAACGCCGGCGCGCCGATCGACGCCGGCACCCTGCGCGACTTCCTCGCCGCCGCCGGCGCGCCCGACGAGGCGGCGCTGAAGGCGGCGCTGCGCGGCCTGCGCCAGCGCACGATGGCGGCGCTGATCGTGCGCGACCTGGGCGGCGCGGCGCCGCTCGCCGAGGTGGTCGAGACCATGAGCGCGCTCGCCGACGTCACCACCAACTTCGCGCTCGACTTCCTGCACCGCCAGCTCGCCGCGCAGTACGGCGAGCCGCAGGACGCCGACGGCCGGCCGCAGCGCCTCCTGGTGGTCGGCATGGGCAAGCTCGGCGGCCGCGAGCTGAACGTGTCCTCGGACGTCGACTACATCTTCGTCTACCCGGAAGAGGGGCAGACCGCCGGCGGCGCCGACGGCCGCGGCCGGATCGACAACTACGACTTCTTCACGCGCCTCGGCAAGCGCCTGATCGCCGCGCTCGGCGAGCCGACCGCCGACGGCCAGGTGTTCCGCGTCGACATGCGCCTGCGGCCGAACGGCGACTCCGGGCCGCTGGTCTGCTCGCTCGATTCGCTGGAAAACTACTTCATCACGCAGGGCCGCGAGTGGGAGCGCTACGCCTGGATCAAGGCGCGCGCGATGAACGAGGGCGACAACCTGCAGCCGGGCTGGCAGACCGCGCTGGAAAAGGTCGCCCGCCCCTTCGTCTTCCGCAAGTACCTCGACTTCGGCGCCATCAACGCGATGCGCGACCTGCACGCGCAGATCCGCCGCGAGGTCGCCCGGAAGGATATGGCCGACCACATCAAGCTCGGCCCCGGCGGCATCCGCGAGATCGAGTTCATCGCCCAGGTCTTCCAGTTGATCCGCGGCGGCCGCGACTCGGCGCTGCAGGTGCGGCCGACGCTGCAGGTGCTGCGGCTGCTGGCCGAGCGCCGCCTGCTGCCGGACGAGGCATACGCCGAGCTCACCGCCGCCTACGATTTCCTGCGCCGGCTGGAACACCGCCTGCAGTACGTCGACGACGCGCAGACGCACATGCTGCCGGCCGGCGACGAGGCGCGCGCGCAGATCGCCGCGAGCATGGGCTTCGCCGACTGGCCGGCCTTCGCCGCCGCGCTCGACGGCCACCGCGCGCACGTCGCCCGCCACTTCGAGCAGGTCTTCTCCGACCCCGAGGCCGGCACCCATCCGCTCGCCGGGCTGTGGCTCGGCCAGTGCGGCGCCGAGGACTGCACCGAGCGGCTCGGCGAACTCGGCTTCACCGACCCGAAGACCATCCTCGAACAGCTCGAACGCTTCCGCGGCGCCGCCCGCTACCAGCAGTTGCCGGCCGCCAACCGCGAGCGCATCGACGCCGTCGGCCCGCGCCTGATCCAGGCCGCGGCGGCGACGCCGAGGCCGGACGTGACCTTCGCCCGCGCGCTCGCCTTCCTCGAAACCATCAGCCGCCGCGGCGCCTACCTGGCGCTCTTGCAGCAGTACCCGCAGGCGCTGGCCAAGGTCGCCGAACTGGTCGGCAGCTCGCAATGGGCCGCCGCATACCTGAACAAGCACCCGGTGCTGCTCGACGAGGTGCTCGACCCGCGCCTCTACGACGTCGCCACCGACTGGCCGGCCTTCCGCGAAATCCTCGGCAACCAGCTCGCCGCGCACGCCGGCGACGCCGAGCGCGAGATGGACATCCTGCGCGAGGCGCACCACGCGCAAGTGTTCCGCGTGCTGGCGCAGGATCTCGCCGGGCTGCAGACGCTGGAACGCATCTCCGACCACCTTTCCGAACTGGCCGACATCATCGTGCAGAAGACGCTGCAACTGGTCTGGCCGAAGATCCGCCAGCGCCACTGCGAGACGCCGAAGTTCGCGGTGATCGGCTACGGCAAGCTCGGCGGCAAGGAGCTGGGCTACGCCTCCGACCTGGACATGGTCTTCCTCTACGACGACGACCACCCCGACGCGCAGGAGAACTACGCGCGGCTGGCGCAGCGGCTGAACACCTGGCTGTCGACGCAGACGCCGGCCGGCATGCTCTTCGAGACCGACCTGCGCCTGCGCCCGAACGGCGACGCCGGCCTGCTCGCCGTCACCGTCGACGCCTTCCGCGAATATCAGCTCGGGCCGGCCTGGGCCTGGGAACACCAGGCGCTCACCCGCGCCCGCTTCGTCGCCGGCGACGAAGCCGTCGGCGCGCGCTTCGAGGCCATCCGCGAGGAGATCCTGACGCTGCCGCGCGAGCCGGCGAAGCTCAAGGAAGAGGTGCTGGCCATGCGCCGGCGCATGCTCGACGCGCACGCCTCGAACAGCGAGGAATTCTTCGACCTCAAGCAGGATCCGGGCGGCATCATCGACGTCGAGTTCATCGTCCAGTACCTGATCCTGGCGCACGCGCACGCGCATCCGGAGCTGACGAAGAATCTCGGCAACATCGCGCTGCTCGGCATGGCCGCCGGCCTCGGCCTGATCCCGACCGAACTCGCCGAGCCGGTGCAGAACGCCTACCGCGAATACCGCCGCATGCAGCACGCGGCGCGCCTGAACGGCGACGGCAAGGCGCGCGTCGAGCGCGCCGCCGTGCGCCGCCGGATCGAGGCGGTGCGCGCGCTGTGGCAGGCCGTCCTCGCCGAAAACTGACCCGCCCCTTTCAGGAGACCACGCATGACATCGACTGCGACTGCCCATCAATGGCGCTTCTTCCGCGCCGGCGGCTTCGACCAGGTCCGGCTGGACCGCAGCGAGGACCTGATGCACCTCGACCGGCTCGACCAGAAGCTGTGGGTCGCGCTCTCCTGCCCGGTGAACGGGCTGGAGTTCGATACGCGCACCCTGGCGCTGCTCGACGCCGACGGCGACGGCCACGTCCGCGCCAACGACGTCATCGCCGCCTGCCGCTGGACCGGCGGCCTGCTGCGCGACCGCGACCTGCTGGTCCGCGGCGTGCATCCGCTGCCGCTCGCCGCCATCGACGACGCCACCGACGAAGGCCGCGTCCTGCTCGCCTCGGCGCGGACCGTCCTGAAGAACCTCGGCAAGGACGCGGACGCGATCAGCGTCGAGGACACCGAGGACAGCGTGCGCATCTTCGCCGCCACGCGCTTCAACGGCGATGGCATCGTCATCCCGGCGTCGACCGACGACGCGGCGCTGCAGGCGGTGATCGCCGACATCGTCGCCGTCTGCGGCGGCCGGCCGGACCGCAGCGGCGAGACCGGCGTCGGCGCCGAGGAATGCGGCGCCTTCTTCGCCGACCTCGATGCGCTCGTCGCCTGGCTGTGCGTCCCCGAGGAAAGCCCGGCGCCGCTGCCGCTCGGCGCGGCGACGGCGGCCGCCGCCGCGGCCGTCGCCGCCGTGCGCGCCAAGGTCGACGACTACTTCGCGCGCTGCCGGCTGGCCGAGTTCGACCCGCGCGCCGGCAACGCGATGAACGGCAGCGACGAGGATTTCCGCGCGCTCGCGCTGCGCACGCTGAACCCGGCCGAGACCGGCGACGGCATGGCCGCGCTGCCGCTGGCGCGCGTCGAGGCCGGCCGGCCGCTGCCGCTCGCCGGCGGCGCCAACCCGGCCTGGGCCGAGGCGCTGGCCGCGCTGCGGCAAGACGCGGTGGCGCCGCTCGTCGGCGACCGCGAGACGCTCGACGAGGCCGGCTGGCGCGAGATCGTCGCTCGCCTGGCGGCCTTCGCCGACTGGCAGGCGGCGCGGCCGGCGACGCGGCTCGACGCGCTCGGCGAAGCGCGCGCGCGCGAGATCGCCGCGCTGGCGCCGCAGGCCGCGCTCGACGCGCTGATCGCGCAGGACCTGGCGCTGGCCGGCGAGGCCGACGCCATCGCCGCCGTCGACCGCCTCGTCCACTACGCGCGCGACCTCGGCCGGCTGTGCAACAACTTCGTCTCCTTCCGCGACTTCTACACCGGCCAGGGCAAGGCCGTGTTCCAGGCCGGCACGCTCTACCTCGACGGCCGCAGTTGCGACCTCGTCGTGCCGGTGCTCGACGCTGACAGGCACGCCGCGCTCGCCGGCCTCTCCGGCATCTACCTCGCCTACTGCGACTGCACGCGCGGCGGCGACAGGCGCAGCATCGCCGCCGCCTTCACCGCCGGCGACTCGGACCAGTTGATGGTCGGCCGCAACGGCGTCTTCTACGACCGCGACGGCAAGGACTGGGACGCGACGATCACGAAGATCGTCGAACATCCGATCAGCGTCCGCCAGGCCTTTTGGTCGCCGTACAAGAAGCTGGCGCGGATGGCCGCGGAGCAGTTCCAGAAGTTCGCCGCCGCCCGCGCCAAGGCGGCCGACGATCTCGCCGCCAAGAGCGTCGCCGGCGCGCAGCAGGCGGTCGCCGCGGGCAAGCCGGCGACGGCGCCGACCCCGTTCGACGCCGCCCGCTTCGCCGGCATCTTCGCCGCCATCGGGCTGGCCATCGGCGCCATCGGCACGGCGCTGGCCTCGGTCGTCACCGGCTTCCTCGGCCTCAGTTGGTGGCAGATGCCGCTGGCGCTGGCCGGCCTGGTGCTGATCGTCTCCGGCCCGGCGATGGCCATGGCCTGGTTCAAGCTCAGGAACCGCAACCTCGGGCCGCTGCTCGACGCCAACGGCTGGGCGGTGAACGCGCGGGCGAAGATCAACATCAGCTTCGGCACCTCGCTGACGCAACTGGCGACGCTGCCGGAAGGCGCCGAGCGCGCGCTCGCCGACCCCTACGCCGACCGGCGGACGCCGTGGAAGCTCTATTTCGTCGCGCTCGTGCTGGCCGTCGTGCTCCTCGTCTGGGCGACGAAGAGCGGCGGCGTCTGACCCCCGCCGGCGCCGGCCCGTCGGCCGGCGCCGCGTCCCTCCTCCCGCCCTCGCCGGCGCCTCGCGTTTCCCGATCCGCGCGAAACACCCACCGCAGAGGCGCGGAGGCGCAGAGGATCGCAGAGAAAACCAAAACCGTTTCCTTCGTCCCCTGCGGGACATCGGGCGCCATCCCCGGACGCCTGCGCACGCCGCACCTGCCGCCGCCAGGGCGTTGCAATAATTCAGAACATACTAATATACTGATTCGACAGAAACCCGGCACAAGCACCGGGCTCGCCGTTCAATCTCCGTGCAGGAAAACCAAAGGAGACGTCAATTGGAAAACAATCCGTGCTGCCCCCCGCCGACGGCGGATCCCTTGCAACGACACGAGGCGCTCGTCCGCCTCGCCCTCGACCGGCGCGGCTTCCTCGGTCTCGGCGCGGCCGGCGCGCTCGCCGCGCTGGCGCCGGCGGCGCGGGCCGCCGAGCCGGCGCCGGTGAAGACCGCGGCGCGCATCGTCATCGCCGGCGCCGGCGCCGCCGGTCTCGCCTGCGCCTCGCGCCTGGCGCAGCGCCTCGCCGGCGCGCAGATCACCATCCTCGACAAGCGCGAGCGGCATCTCTACCAGCCAGGCTTCACGCTGATCTCGGCCGGCGTCAAGCCGGAAAGCTACGTCATCTCCGCCACCGCCGACTACCTGCCGGCCGGCGTCGAGTGGCTGAAGGAAGGCGTCGCCGAATTCGATCCGGAAGGCAACAAGGTGGTCACCGACGCCGGCCGCAGCCTGGCCTACGATTTCCTGATCGTCGCCACCGGGCTGAAGCTCGACTACGCGGGCATCGAGGGCATGGACGCGGGGCTCGTCGGCAAGGACGGCATCGGCAGCATCTATCTCAGCCCGGAGGGCGCCGCCGCCACCTGGCGCGAGATGTCGGCCTTCGCCGACCGCGGCGGCGTCGGCCTCTTCTGCCGGCCGGCGACCGAGATGAAGTGCGCCGGCGCACCGCTGAAATACACCTTCCTCACCGACGACCACCTGCGCCGGCGCGGCAACCGCGGCAAGGCCGAGCTGATCTACGCGGCGCAGAACAAGGGGCTGTTCAGCGTGCCGATCGTCTCCGAGAAGGTGCGCATGCTGTTCCGCGACCGCGGCGTCAAGGTCAACTACGAGCACGTGCTGACGGCCATCGACCCCGGCCGCAAGGTGGCCACCTTCCGCACGCCGCAGGGGCCGCAGGAAATCGGCTTCGACTTCATCAACGTCGTGCCGCCGATGCGCGCGCCGGACGCCGTGCGCAACAGCCCGCTGCGCTGGCAGGAAGGCGCCTTCGCCGCCGACGGCTGGATGGAGGTGGACCGGGCGACGCTGCGCCACAAGCGCTTCGCCAACGTCTTCGGCGTCGGCGACATCGCCGGCGTGCCCAAGGGCAAGACCGCGGCGAGCGTGAAATGGCAGGTGCCGGTGGCGGTGGACCACCTCGTGGCGAGCATCGAGGGCAAGACCTCGACGGCGGTCTACGACGGCTACACCTCGTGCCCGCTGATCACCCGGCTCGGCCAGGCCATGCTCGTCGAGTTCGACTACCACGACAACCTCGTCCCCTCCTTCCCCGGCGTCATCGCGCCGCTGGAGGAACTGTGGATCACCTGGGTGATGAAGACGATGGCGCTGAAACCGACCTACCTCGCCATGCTGCGCGGCCGTAGCTGAAAGGGAGCACGAAAATGAAGGAACTCGATCCGCTGGTCCTCTTCGCGGTTTTCCAGGAAATGCTCGGCCCGCAACTGTGGCTGCTGATCCTGCTCGCCGCCGCCGGCATCATCGGCTTCGCCGCGCTGCTCGTGCGCGAGCGCCGGCTCTACAGCCGCCGTCTCGTCGCTTCCGAGCTGTTCGGCCTGCTCGGCGGCGTCCTCGCGCTGGTGCTGATGGCGCAGTTCTCGGTGTCCGGCTTCTCCGACGCCGGCGGGCCGATCGACTGGCTGCTGATCGGCCTGGTCTACGGCATCGGCCTGGTCGGCTCGACCATCCTGGTCTACGCCGCGCTCGGCTGGCTGGGCTGGCCGCGCACCGCCGACGGCCGGCGCTGAACTCAGACGCGCCGCAGCCGCTCGCCGGCTGCGGCCAGCGTCTCTTCCTTCTTGGCGAAGCAGAAGCGCACGACGCGTTCGTCGTGGCCGTCGTGGTAGAAGGCCGAGACCGGAATCACGGCGACGCCGACCTCGCGCGTCATCCACTCGGCGAATTCGCGGTCCGGCTTGTCGGAAATCGCGCCGTAGCGGGCGAGCTGGAAATAGGTGCCGCGGCAGGGCAGCAGTTCGAAGCGCGAGCCCTGCATCTCTTCGCGGAAGAAGTCGCGCTTCTGCCGGTAGAAATCGGCCAGCCCGAGGTGGCGGCCGGCATCCTGCATGTATTCCGCGATGCCCACCTGCCCCGGCGTGTTCACGGTGAACACGTTGAACTGGTGCACCTTGCGGAACTCGGTCATCAGCGCCTGCGGGCCGACGACGTAGCCGATCTTCCAGCCGGTGATGTGATAGGTCTTGCCGAACGAGGAGACGACGATGCTGCGCGCGGCCAGCTCCGGATGCCGGCACAGGCTCTGGTGTTCCGCATCAAAACAGATGTGCTCGTAGACCTCGTCGCCGAGGATGACGATGTCGGTGTCGCGCGTCAGTTCGGCGAGCGTCGCCATGTCCTCGGCCGAGAACAGGCTGCAGCTCGGGTTGTTCGGCGTGTTCACGACGATCATGCGCGTGCGCGGGCCGATCAGCGACTTGACGTGCTCCCAGTCCGGCCGGTAGTCGGGGAACGACAGCCGCGAGTGGACGGCGCGGCCGCCGACGGTTTCGATGGCCGGCACGTAGCTGTCGTACACCGGCTCGAAGACGATCACCTCGTCGCCCGGGTGCACGAAGGCGGCGATCGCCGTGTAGATCGCCTGCGTGGCGCCGGCGGTCACCGTGATCTCGGCATCGACGTCGTAGCGCGCGCCGTAGAGCGCCGCCACCTTGTCGGCGATGCCCTGGCGCAGCTCCGGCGTGCCGGCCATCGGCGCGTACTGGTTGCGGCCGGCGAGCATTGCCCGGTGCACGGCGTCGAACAGCGCCGGCTCGGCCTGGAAGTCGGGGAAGCCCTGCGACAGGTTGATCGCGCCGCAGTCGGCGGCGAGCTTCGACATCACGGTGAAGATGGTGGTGCCGACGCGGGGCAGCTTGGAATCGACGGCGACGGGCGAGGAGAGCATGGGCGGCCTGCGCGGAAACGCGAGAAGGAAGGGAAAGCCGTCACTGTAGAATGGCGGGCATGAAAGTCAATGGCACCTCCACCCGCGCCATCTGGCGCGTCGCCGGCCAGCCGGCGGTCGATATCATCGACCAGACCGCGCTGCCGCACGCCTATAGAATCCTCCGCCTCGCGTCGCTGGAAGACACGGCGCACGCCATCCGCAGCATGCAGGTGCGCGGCGCGCCGCTGATCGGCGCCACCGCCGCCTACGGCGTGGCGCTGGCGCTCTTGCGCGACGCCGGCGACGCGGCGCTGGCCAAGGCCGTGGCCACGCTCGGCGCGACGCGGCCGACGGCGGTGAACCTGCACTGGGCGCTGGCGCGCATGCAGGCGCATCTGGCGCCGCTGCCAGCCAGCGAGCGCGGCGCCGCCGCCTGGCGCGAGGCCGAGGCCATCGCCGACGAGGACGTGGCGCAGAACCGCGCCATCGGCGAACACGGCCTGGCGCTCCTGCGGCCGCTCGCCGAGAAGCGCGGCCGGCTGGACGTGATGACCCACTGCAACGCCGGCTGGCTGGCCACCGTCGACCACGGCACGGCGCTCGCCCCGGTCTATGCCGCCGTCGACGCCGGCATCGAGGTGCGCGTCTGGGTTTCCGAGACGCGGCCGCGCAACCAGGGCCTGCTCACCGCCTGGGAGCTGCAGCAGCACGGCGTGCCGCACACGCTGATCGCCGACAACGCCGCCGGCCTGCTGCTGGCGCGCGGCGAGGTCGACGCGGTGATCGTCGGCGCCGACCGCATCTCCGCCAACGGCGACGTCGCCAACAAGGTCGGCACCTACCTCAAGGCGCTGGCCGCGAAGGAGGCCGGCGTACCGTTCTACGTCGCCGCACCGCGCTCGACGCTCGACTTCGCCTGCCCGAACGGCGAGGCGATCCCGATCGAGGAGCGCGAAGGCGACGAGCTGCGCGTCGTGCACGGCGCCGGCAGCGACGGCCGGCCGGCCGCGCTGCGCCAGTTGCCGGCGGCCGAAGCCGTCGCTAACCCGGCCTTCGACGTGACGCCGGCGCGCTTCGTCTCGGAGGTGATCACCGAGCGCGGCAGCGCCGCGGCGCACGCGCTCGCCACGCTCTATCCGGAGGAATGCGGTGCCTGAACTGCGCGCCGAACTGATCGCCGCCGCCCGCCGCATGGCAGCAAGCGGCCTCAACCGGGGCACCGCCGGCAACCTCTCGGTGCGCGAGCGCGACGGCTTCCTGATCACGCCGACCGGCATGGACTACGAGACGCTGACGCCGGCCGACGTCGTCTTCATGCGGCTGGACGGCAGCCACGACGGCCGGCGCAAGCCCTCGTCGGAGTGGCGCTTCCACCGCGACCTCTACGCCGCGCGGCCGGAGGCCGGCGCCGTGCTGCACGCGCATTCGCCGTTCGCCGCCAGCCTGGCCTGCCTACGCCGCGAGATTCCGCCCTTCCACTACATGATCGCCCGCTTCGGTGGCGACACGGTCCGCTGCGCCGGCTACGCCACCTTCGGCACGCAGGAGCTGTCCGACGCGGCGCTGGCGGCGATGGCCGGGCGCAGCGCCTGCCTGCTCGCCAACCACGGCATGCTGCTCCACGGCCGCGACCTGAAGCACGCGCTCGACCTCGGCGTCGAGCTGGAGGCGCTCTGCGAGCAGTACTGGCGCGCCTGCCAACTGGGCGAACCGGCCTTGCTCGACGCCGAGGAGATGCGGCGGGTGCTGGAGAAGTTCGCCGGCTACGGCCAGCAGGCGTAGTCGGCGGCAAGCTTCCGCCGGCAGCGCGTCATCTACCGCTCTGCCTGCATCTCGACGTCCGCGATGTCGCGACACTCTGTGTCGCACGACGAGCCTAGGATTCGACGAGGAGGCAACCCAAAATGAGCGAATCCATTCCCGCCGAACTCTTCGTCCTGCTGCGCACGGCACGGCATGTCGTCGTACTCACCGGCGCCGGCGTTTCCGCCGAGAGCGGCATCCCGACCTTCCGCAACAAGATGATGGGCCTGTGGGAGCGCTACGAGGCCGAGGAACTGGCCCGTGCCGATGCTTTCCGGCGCGACAGGGCGCTGGTCTGGGGCTGGTATGAATGGCGGCGCAAGCTGGTGATGCTGGCGCAGCCCAATCCGGCGCATCTCGCCATCGCGGCGCTGGCGGAACGGACGCCGCGCCTGACCGTCATCACCCAGAATGTGGACGACCTGCACGAGCGGGCGGGCAGCCGGGGCGTCATCCATCTGCATGGCGAAATCCAGCGTCCGCGCTGCTTCGCCTGCAATCGGCCATTCGCATTCGGGCCTGGCATCCCGGACGAACCCGAAGGCGGTCGCAGACTGGAACCGCCGCGCTGCGCGCATTGCAATGGCTACATCCGCCCCGGCGTCGTCTGGTTCGGAGAAATGCTCCCGCAAGACGCATGGAAAGCCGCCGCCAAGGCTTGCGAAGCCTGCGACCTGATGTTCGTCGTCGGCACTTCCGCGCTGGTGCATCCGGCGGCGAGCCTGCCGGAAATCGCCGCGCGGCGCGGCGTGCCGACGGTGCAGGTCAACCCGAACGCCACGGCGCTCGATGATGTGATGCGCTTCAATCTGACCGGCGCCGCCGGAGAAATCATGCCGCGCCTGCTTTGACGCGGCGCCGGTTTTCCCCGCTTCGGATGCGACACATCCTGACGCTGGCGCCCGGATGATGACGGCCATCGTCATCCGATCGAGAGATTCACCATGTCCACCACGCGCCGCACGAACAAGCGCAGGGCCGGCAGGCACCATGCGGAGCTTCATCCGCTGGTTCACCTGTGGATTCTGCGCATCCTCGTCAACCTGAACGCACACCACGCATTTGTCGACAGGGACGGCGTGGCTGACGACGCCCTGGCCCGCGCGCTGGGGCTGGGGGATTGGATGGATTGGATGAACGAGGAAGCCAATGTCGATGACGACAATGCGGAGCCGTGGTTGACCGAAGAAAAACGATGCGAAGAAAAAAAGCCCAAACGCCCCAACTATCTGGCTGAACTACGCGCGCTGCATCGCCAGACGGAGAGAGCGGCCGTCAAAGACAGCGCCCGCTTCGAGCCGTCCACGCCACTGCGCGCGAACGTGCAACGACTGGCGCAACTGGCGGGCTTGTCTGCGGTAGACGAGCGCATCCTCGTCTTCGCCATCCTCGTGCGTGAAGAGCACATGCTGAGAACGGTCGCCCGCTTTCTGGGCGACATGAATCTGGAGCGGGTTTTCCAGTCGGTCGCCGCCGTGCTGGCGGTGCCCGCAAGCGATGTGCGCATGGCCTTGCGCGGGCAGGGTACGCTGCTGCGCAGCGGCCTCGTGTCCACCAGGAAGCAGCACGGCTACCTCCATGATCTGAGCGAATGGCTGGATCTTCTGTCCGACAGCTTCGCCATGCAGATGACGCTGGCGCAGGCCGACCCCGTCAATCTGCTGCGCGGCAAGGTCAACCCCGTGGCACCGGGGAACCTGCACTTGGCGGATTACGCACACGTGCAGGAATCCCTGGATGCGCTGATGCCCTATCTGCACCAGGCCACGGCCACGCGGAAGAAGGGCGTGAACATCTACATCCACGGCGCGCCGGGTACCGGCAAGAGCCAACTCGCCCGCACGGTGGCGGCGGCCCTGGGGTACGAGCTGTTCGATGTGGCGAACGAGGACGAGGACGGCGCCCCGGCCGACCGCGCGGAGCGCCTGCAAGCCTATCGCGCGGCGCAGAGCTTCTTTGCGCAACGCAGGGCGCTGATCGTGTTCGACGAGGCCGAGGATGTGTTCGACGACGGCACGCGCATGTTCCTTCGCCTGTTCGGCGATGACAGGAGCGGCACGGGCAAGGACAAAGGCTGGATCAACCACGCGCTGGAAAACAACCCCCTGCCGACGATCTGGCTTTCCAACGCCAACCACCTCGACCCGGCCTTCATGCGCCGCTTCGATATGGTGTTCGAGTTGCCTGTGCCGCCCAGGAAGCAGCGCGAAAAAATCGTGCTCGACGCCTGCGGCGACATGGTGGACGCGGCGAGCGCGAAATCTCTTGCCAAAGCGTTGTCCGAGGTGGAAACCCTTGCGCCGGCGGTCGTCACCCGCGCAGCCAGCGTGGTGCAGGCCATTCGGGCCAGGCACGAAACGCAGGGCGTGGATTTCAGCGTCGCGCAAAAAACGCGGATGCTGCAACACCTGATCGGCAACACGCTCGAAGCCCAAGGCCATGCCGCGCTGAAAAGGCATGACCCCGACCGCCTACCCGAAGTGTACGACCCGGCCTTCATCCATGCGGATACGGACCTGGCGGTGGTGGCCGAAGGCATCGAAACCGCAGGCGGCGCGAGATTGTGTCTCTACGGCCCGCCCGGCACGGGCAAGACGGCCTATGGTCGCTGGCTGGCGGAGCAGTTGGGCAAACCGCTCATCGTCAGGCGCGCATCCGACATCCTTTCCAAGTGGGTGGGCGGCACGGAGAAAAACATGGCTTGCGCCTTCCGCGAAGCCGAGCGAGAAAACGCCGTGCTGCTGATGGACGAGGTGGACAGCTTCCTGCAAGACCGGCGCGGCGCGAGCAAGAGCTGGGAGGTGACGGCGGTGAACGAAATGCTGACGCAGATGGAAAGTTTCGGCGGCGTGTTCATCGCTTCCACGAACCTGATGGATGGTCTCGACCCGGCGGCGCTGCGCCGCTTCGACCTGAAAGCCCGGTTCGACTTCCTGAAACCGGAGCAGGCCGCCGAACTGCTGCGCCATCAATGCGCCCATCTCGGATTGGCCGCACCGAACGACGCCGACCTGGAAGCCCTCGACCGCCTGAAAAACCTGACGCCCGGCGATTTTGCCGCCACCCTGCGTCAACATCGCTTTCGCCCCATTGCCTCCGCCGCGCAGTGGGTGCGGAGCCTGCAAGGCGAATGCGCATTGAAGGAGGGCGCAAAGGCCGCCATTGGATTCATGTAAGGGCCGGACACATGGGATGATTCGTCCATCGGCGGAAAGGGAGCGTGGGAACGTGGCGTGTACGCTGTCGAAAACAAAGCTGTTGAATTTCCGGCAATGCCCCAAGCGGCTATGGCTGGAAATCCATCGACCGGAATTGCGCCAGGATTCGAGCGCGACGCAGGCCAGCTTCGCAGTCGGCCATCGAGTCGGCGAGATCGCCCGCCAACTCTACGACCCGAAGGGCAAGGGGACGCTGCTCGATCCGCAGACCGACGGGTTCGAAGCGGCATTTGCGCGCAGCCTCGACTTGTTGACTTCCGCCCAGCCGATTTTCGAGGCCGGGTTCCGTGCGGAAGGCGCGTTGGCTTTCGCGGATGTGATGTTGCCGACGAGAAAGGCAGGCAAGCGCGTCTGGCGCATGGTCGAGGTCAAGTCATCGACCGCGGTGAAGGATTATCACCGCGACGATGCCGCCGTGCAGTCTTTCGTCGCCAGAGCCGCCGGCGTGCCTCTGGCCGGGATTGCGCTGGCGCATGTCGACAGCCGGTGGGTCTATCCGGGCGACAGGGATTATCGGGGCTTGCTGGTCGAAAACGATCTGACCGACGAGGCGTTCGGACGCGACGGGGAGGTGCGTGCGTGGATCGCCGAGGCGCAGCGGATCGTTTCCAGGGAAAAGGCGCCGGCCATCGACACGGGCAGCCGGTGCGGCAACCCTTACGACTGCCCGTTTCTGGACCACTGCCGGGGGCAGGCGCCGCAGGCGGAGTATCCGGTCGCATGGCTTCCCGGAGTACGATCGAAGGCGCTGAAATCGTTCATCGAGTCGACGCCGGCCTGCGACCTGCGCGAGGTGCCCGACGGCTTGCTCAACGACATCCAGCGGCGCGTCAAGGCCGCCACGCTGTCCGGGAAGCCGTATTTCGACGCGGAAGGCGCTACGCAGGCACTGCGCGCGCACAAGCTGCCGGCGTATTTTCTGGATTTCGAGACCATCCAGTTCGCCGTTCCAATCTGGAAGGGCACGCGCCCTTACCAGCAGATTCCATTTCAGTTCAGCGTGCACAGGATTTCCCGCACGGGCAAGGTTGAGCATCGCTCATTCCTCGATCTGTCCGGCGCCGATCCGTCGAAGGCATTCGCCGAAACCTTGATTACCGCCTGTAGAGAACGCGGCTCCGTTTTTGTTTACAACGCCGGATTCGAAACCGCGCGCATCCGCGAACTGGCCGAACGTTTTCCGCACATGAAGCGCGATCTGCTGGCCTTGAACGAACGCATCGTGGATTTGCTGCCCGTGGCGCGTGAATATTACTACCACCCCGACCAGCAAGGAAGCTGGAGCATCAAGGCCGTGCTGCCGACGTTGTGCCTAGATTTGAATCACGGTACGCTCGACGGCGTGCAAGACGGCGTCGATGCGCAAACCGTATGTCTAGAAGCCATTGCCCCTGAAACCGCGTCAGAACGGAAGGCAGAAATCGAACGGCAGTTGCTGGCCTACTGCAAGCTCGACACCTGGGCAACGGTGAAGCTGTGGATATTTTTCACCGGCAATACGATCAATTGACGGCAGCAGGAATCCGTACGACACCCATCGACCATATAAATGGTTTAAAACAATTTCACCCAACGAGGAACCATGAGATGGCAATGAAATTCAAAGGCATCGGCGAAGCATTCGAGGCTTTCTTTGAGGAAGCCATTGTCGAGAGAGGATTGATCGACAAATTGATGGAGATCGAAAATGGCTTCGAGGGGTGGCTGAAACTGGAATTTTATTTCTGGCTTATCAAGCGTTACAATCTTTCCCGGTCAAAAGATGAGATCGGAATGGAGTGGAAAACGCAGTTGAACAAAAAAGCCAGCGATTACAAAAAAACAAAACAGTGCGATCTTTGGGTATGTGACATCAATAACCCGGATGATGAACGGTATCACTACATCGAGATAAAGGCTCCATTCAACAACGACAACAGAGGGAAAATGCTTCACGGGGACAACCTCTCCGCATCAAGCGACCTTTGGTACATATCAAGAATCGAAGCCGGCAAGAAGGCGCTTCAATATCCTCTCAGCGGCAGCGTTATTATTCTTGGGGTTGGCTTTGATGCCACAGAATGGAAAGAAGCCGTAAAAGACATTAAAAAATACGCCAACATTCCATTGCGTGAAAAATTGATCGAAGAAGACAAGCGCCACGAGAAAATCAGGTGGGCCGTTCTGACTCACGATTACCGATGAAAAACAAACGCCCCGAAACCCTCGAAACCGCATTGCTCGCCATCGAATTGCTGAAGCGCATCCCGCGCGGACGCAAGGCGAGCGCGAGCGAGCTTCATACGCAGTTGCGCGACGCCGGCATAGACCGCGATCTGCGAACCATCCAGCGCCAGCTTCAAATGCTGAGCGAGCATTTCGAGATCGAACGCGACGAGCGCAGCAAGCCCTACGGCTATCGCTGGCTGGAGCAGGCGAAGGGCATGGCCCTGCCCGGTTTGACGCCGCAGGAATCGCTGCTTCTCCTGCTGGCCGAGGAGCATTTGCGCAACCTTCTGCCCGCGCGCCTGATGAAATCCATGTCGGGCTTCTTCGCTCAGGCGCGGCGCAATCTCGGCCCCGGCGGCAACGCCAGGCTGGAACGCGAGTGGCCCGGCAAGGTGCGCGTGGTCGCCACCAGCCAGCCGCTGTTGCCGCCCGGCATTCCCCCTGCCGTCTTCGAGATCGTCAGCGATGCGCTTTACGGGAACCATTGGCTGCATCTGGATTACCGCAATGCGAGCAGCAAGCGGAGCACGGTCGAGGTGATGCCGCTGGGCCTGGTGCAACAAGGGCCACGCCTCTATCTCGTTTGCCGCTACCGGGGCTACGGCAACGAGCGCAACCTGGCGCTGCACCGCATCCTTTCCGCCAGAATGTCCACGCTGTCGTTCGAGCGGCCAAGGGGATTCGATCTCAAGCAATACGACGACGACGGGCGTTTCGGGTTCGGCGAGGGGAAACGCATTCGGCTGACGTTCCGTATCGACCGGAATGCCGGCCTGCACCTGCTGGAAACGCCACTGGCGGCGGATCAGCAGGTCGCCGAACGGGACGATGGGCAGCTTGAAGTCACGGCGACCGTGGTGGATAGCGCCATGCTGGAATGGTGGCTGCGCGGATTCGGCGATGCCGTGTCCCATATACGGCGGAAAGCCGTCAAACAGGCAGTGCCGATCAGCCGGCCCACCGGGGCGCTTCGCTCGTGCCTCCGCATGTGAGAGACGAGGCTTCCTCGGCTACCCGCCCGCTCGGGCGTCGTCGGCATCGAGGCGATCCAGTATCGCCAGCGCGCGATTCACATCGCCGGTTGCCGTCAGCGCGCGGAAATGGCTCTCGGTATCCCACGCCGCCAGTGCATGGGCGCTCAACTGCTCCACCAGCTTGTTCGTACTCAAGCCACGGCTTCTTGCCATGTCCTTGAGACGCGCAGCGGTATCATCGGGAAGTCGTATCGTCAGCGCGCTCATTTCCATACCTCCATACATTACGCTGCAAAAAAGGTCGGCACCGGCCATGGTCAGCGCGGCACCAACACCCCCCGCGCCACCGCATACAACCCCCAGACCAGCAGCAGCGGCAGGATCAGCGTCTGCAGGACGAAGATCACCATCAGCTTGACGATGTGCGCCGTCGCCTGTTCGACGGTCTGGCGCAACTGCTCGAAGCGCGCCTTCCATTCGACGCCCTGCGTTTCCAGCCAGCCCTTGAAGCGTTCGACCAGCCCGGCATCGGCGGACGCCGGCGGGCCGAGGCGGGCGGCGCCGCCAGCGGTGTGTTCGATCACCTGCTGGCTGGCGGCGTAATCGTCGGCCATGAAATGCCGGAAGGCGGCGTCGCTGCCGATGGTCGCCAGTGGCACGGCGAAGCGCGTCAACAGCAGGACCAGCAGCAGGCGGGAAAGCCAGGGGGGCGCCCGCCCCCGGCCGAGAAAGGACAGCGCCCAGACGGCGGCGAGCAGGGAAAGGAAGGCCGAGATCGCCCAATGCGCGCCGATTTCGAGCAGCACCTTCTGGATGCCGAAGGCGATGCTCGCCATCAGCATCAGGTCGGCGAAGCGTTCCACCAGGTCGTTCAGCGGATCGAGCACCTGGCCGACGCTGAGGTTGACGCCAACACCGGCGGGCTGGACGGCGATCTCCGTGCCCTGCGCCAGCGAAATCGCGGCATTCAGCGCCCGCGCCGAGGCGAAGCTGATCAGGGCCCGCTTCAGGCCGGCGTCGACCTGCGCGTTGGCGGCGCCTTCCAGCGGCCGCAGCCAGGCCGCCGCGACCATCGCCAGCAGCAGCCCGACGAGGACCAGGCGGGCGGCCGTGCCGGGCGTCGAGGCATCCTGGCGCATCGGATCGCTCCTCCCGGACGCGCCGCTCAGCGCGGCGCTCCGTCGCGCGGCGGATCGTCGCGGGCGATCTCGACCGCGATCACCTCGCCCTCGATCACCGCCCCGCGGCCCGCCTCCTCGCCGGCGGCAGGCGGCCGCTCGCGCGCCATCTCCGCCATCCGTTCGTCGAGTTCGCGGCGGACGCGGCGCGTCTTCCACCACAGCCAGGCGCCGGCGATCAGCCCCAGGCCGAGGGCGACGGCGACGAAGACCAGCGAGAAGGTGAGGGCCACCGCGAAGAAGACGACGGCGACGATCGCCGCCAGCGCCTTGGCGAACGGCCCCGGCGGCCGGCCGCCGGCGCCTGTCGATCGCGCGAAGAATTCCCCGTTTTCCCGTTCCGGACGCATTGTTTCCTTTCCTGCAGTCTTTTCGGGCGACGCCGCCCAGCCGATACAATAGCCCAGCTTGCGCTCTCCGTCCGCCCGACGCGCCGCCAGGCGCACCGACACACACCGCCCGAATACCGAAGTGAACCTCGAAACGCTCTGGGTCTTCCTCCTGCTCGCCGCCTGCGTCGCGGCCTTCGTCGCCAACCGGCCGCGCATGGACGCCGTCGCCCTGCTGGCCCTGCTCGCCCTGGTCGTCTCCGGCACGCTCGACGTCCGCGAGGCGCTGGCCGGGTTCAGCGAGCCGAGCGTGATCCTCATCGCCGCCTTCTTCGTCATCGGCGAAGGGCTGGTGCGCACCGGCGTCGCCCACCGCGTCGGCGACTGGCTGCTCGAACGCGCCGGCGCCAGCGAGACGCGCCTGCTGACGCTGCTGATGCTGGCCGTCGCCGGCCTCGGCTCGGTCATGAGCTCGACCGGCGTCGTCGCCCTGTTCATCCCGGTGGCGCTGAGCATCGCCCGGCGCATCGGCGCCGCCCCCGGCCGCCTGATGATGCCGCTGGCCTTCGCCGGGCTGATCAGCGGCATGCTGACGCTGGTCGGCACGCCGCCGAACATGGTGGTCAGCAGCGAGCTGGCGCGCGCCGGCCACGCCGGCTTCGGCTTCTTCGACTTCACGCCGGCCGGCCTGGTCGTGCTGGCGCTCGGCGTCGCCTACATGGCATTCGCCCGCCGCTGGCTGGGCGAGGCCGGCGGCAAGTCCGACGGCGCCGCCGGGCAGCGGCGGCGCCTGCGCGACCTCGCCGCCGACTATGCGCTGCTCGGCCGGCCCCGCCGGCTGCGCGTCCTGCCCGATTCGCCGCTGATCGGCCACACGCTGGGCGGGCTGCAACTGCGCAAGGCGCACGGCGCCAACGTCATCGCCATCGAGCGCGCGCGCCAATTCGGCAAGGACATGCTGACGACCTCGGCCAACCGGGAGATTCTCGCCGGCGACATCCTGTTCGTCGATTTCGTCGCCCCCGGCCTCGATCTCGACGGTTTCTGCCGGGACATGCACCTGCAGGGGCTCCCCTTCAAGGGCGACTTCTTCTCGGACATGTCGCGCGAACTGGGGCTGGCCGAGGTCATGCTGCCGCCGGATTCGGGCCTGATCGGCAAATCCATCCTCGAACTGCGCATGCGCTCTCAGCGCGGCATCAACGTCATGGGGCTGCGCCGCCAGGGCCACGCCTTCAGGGACGATCTGCTGCGCGAGAAGCTGCGCATGGGTGACACCCTGCTCATCGCCGGCACCTGGAAGGCGATCCGGCTGCTCAACGCGCAGGCGCGCGATTTCCTCGTGCTGACGCTGCCCGCCGAGATCGACGAGGCGGCGCCGGCGGCGCGGCGCGCGCCCTTCGCACTGCTCGCCCTGGCCGTCACCGTCGGGCTGATGATCAGCGGCCTCGTGCCGAACGTCGTCGCCGCGCTGATCGGCTGCCTGCTGATGGGCGCCTTCCGCTGCATCGACATGGACAGCGCCTACCGCGCCATCCACTGGCAGAGCCTGATCCTGATCGTCGGCATGCTGCCCTTCGCGCTGGCGCTGCAGAAGACCGGCGGCATCGACCTGATCGTCGCCGGCCTGCTCTCGCTCACCGGCGACGCCTCGCCGCGCCTGGTGCTGGCCGCGCTCTTCGCGCTCACCGCGGTCGTCGGGCTGTTCATCTCGAACACGGCGACGGCGGTGCTGATGGCGCCGATCGGCATCGCCCTCGCGCAGCAGATGGAACTCTCGCCCTACCCCTTCGCCATGACCGTCGCGCTCGCCGCGTCGGCGGCCTTCATGACGCCGGTGTCGTCGCCGGTGAACACGCTGGTGATCGGCCCCGGCCGCTACCGCTTCGTCGATTTCGTGCGCATCGGCGTGCCCTTCACGCTGATCGTGCTGATCGTCTGCGTCGGCCTGCTGCCGGTGCTGTTTCCGTTCGGCTAGCCGCCGCGAACCGACTTCGGCGTGCGTCCGAAATACCGCGCGAAGGCCGCGCTGAAATTCGCCGGGTGCTCGTAGCCGACGGCGTAGGCGACCTGAGCCACCCTCGCCCCCGACGCCAGCAGCGTCCACGCGCGCTGCATCCGCAACTGCAGCAGGTGGCGGGCCGGCGTGACGCCGAAGGCTTCACGGAAGCCGGCCTTGAATGCCTGTTCGTTGAGCCCGACGGTCGCGCACAGGTACGGGATCGTCAGGCGTCGGTCCATCTGCGCGCGCATCAATTCGCGGGCGCGTTCGAGTTTCTCGATCAGGGGCCCGTCCAGGCGCGGTGAGGGATCGCACGCCCCCGCCGCCGCCGACAGCGGCCGCAGGACTTCGGCCGCCAGCGTCAGCGCCGCGATCTGCCGCTCCAGCGGCGGCACGCGTTCGGGGACGAGCAGCGCCTGCAGCAGCGCCCGGCACCACGGCGGGATCGTTTGTTCGCCGAGCGCCTCGACCCCGTTCCGGCACGCCAGCCGCGCGGCGGCGGCCACGCCGAGGTAGCGTTCGACGGCCGGTGCGGCGAGCACCAGCCGCAGTTGGCGCACCGTCGCGCCGGCCCGGACGCGCCGCTCGCCGGCGCTGGCGGTGTATGCCGCCAGGGTCGCATGCCCGGCGCGGAAGCGCAGGGCCGCGCCCCGGCGCGCGACGTAGCCGGATTCCCCGGAAATGCCGAAGGTGGCGACCAGCGTCGTCCCCGGGCCGACCTGGGCGGACTCCTCGGTCAGATCGCCCGACGGGCGGTACAGGGAATGCGCCAGCGTCAGGCCCTCGCCCAGCGGGGCGTATTCCGTCCAGCAGTCGCCGAACTCCGCGGGCAGGACGGCGCGCGTCCCGCCGGCGGCGCCGCCGGGGATGCGCAGCACGTCCTCGCTTCGCGCCCGGCTAGACATCGCCGGAAACGCCGCCCGCGCCCGATCGCATACGAATTTCTCCTGATCGCATTCGATTATTGATGAGATTCATTCTCATCGAATCATAGCATTGGCCATCGACCCGCAAGAACGGAGGAAATGGAAATGCGAAAGACGCTTCACCGCGACATCGGCCTGCTGGCGATGCTGCTCGGCGCAGGTCACGCCGCCCTGGCGCAGGAGGCCGCCGAACTGCCCGCCGTCACCGTCACGGCCAACAAACGGTCGCAGGCGCTGGAGCGCGTCCCGGCCAGCATCACGGTGATCGACGCAGACGAACTGGAGGCCGCCGGCGCGCGCGGCATCGAGGACGTGGCGGCGATGGCGCCGGGCTTCGCCATCCAGCCGATGGGGCAATCCGGGCTGCAACCGCCGGTGATGCGCGGCCTCTCCGCCAACGTCATCTCCTTCTCGTCGTCGGCCGCGCTGGTGGTGGACGGCGTCGCCACCCTGCGCGGCCAGGGCTTCGACGACAGCCTGCTCGGCGTCGAGCGCGTCGAGATCCTGCGCGGCCCGCAGTCCGCGCTGTACGGGCGCAACGCCGAAGCGGGCGTGGTGAACATCGTCACGCGCCAGCCGGGCAACGATCCGCATGCCGCGCTCGCGCTCGACCTGGGCAGCCGCGACAAGCAGGCGCTGCGCTTCGATGCCGGCGGCGCGCTGGTGCGGGACACGCTGTACCTCGGCGTGGCCGGCGAATTCTTCCGGCAGGACGGCTTCATCGACAACGTCCACACCGGCCGCGCCGAGGATGACCGCGAACGCCGCAGCGGCCGGCTGACGCTGCGCTGGACCCCGGACGCGCGTACCGACGTCGCCCTGCGCCTCTCTCAGCGCGAATACGACGACGGCGGCTCGCTCTGGGGGCCGACCGGCGGCCGGCGCGAAACGGTGCGTTCGGGGACGGAAAGCTGGAACCGCAGCAAGTCGCGGACGGCGTCGCTGGACATCGCCCATGAACTGGCCTCCGGCCTGCGCCTGCGCTCGATCACCGCCGGCAACGAGCATTTCGACCGCATTCTCCAGGACATGGATTTCCAGCCGGCGAGCCTCACCCACCTGGGCCGCGACTACCGCTTCCGGACTCTCTCGCAGGAGTTTCGGGTCGAAGGCAAGGCGGGCGACGCCGCCTGGGTGGCCGGCCTCTACCTGGACCGCGACGACAACGAACTGAACTTCGAGAACAGGACGCCGCTGGCCCTGGCGCGCACGTCGTCGACGCAGGAAGGCAACGCCGCCGCGCTATTCACCCAGTGGGACGTGCCGCTTGCGGCGCGCTGGTCGCTGCAGGCCGGCGCCCGCATCGAGCGCGACGAGATCCGCTTCCGGCTGGCCGGCGGCAGCGAACGCGAGCGCGAGTGGACGCGCCTGACGCCGAAGCTGGCCCTGCAATACCAGTGGCAGCCGCTGGCGCAGATCTACGCCAGCGTTGCGGACGGCTTCCGCGCCGGCGGCTTCAATACCTTTGCGCCGGAGACCTACCGCAGCTACGCACCAGAAAAGCTGCGCGCCTGGGAACTGGGCATCAAGGGCAGCCTGCTCGACCGCCGCCTGCGCTACAGCGCCGCCGTCTATCGCATGGACATCGACGACATGCAGGTGCAGCAGATGGGCGCGGTCATGGGGCAGGTGTTCATCACCAACGCCGCCACGGCCCGCTCGACCGGGGCCGAGGCCGAGCTGCGCTGGCTGCTCGGCGGCGGCTGGCAGGTGCAGGCGGCGCTCGGGCTGAACCGCACCCGTTTCCGCGAATTCAGGGACGGCGCCAACGACTACTCGGGCAAGCGCAATCCCTTCGCGCCCGACATCGACGGCCACCTCGGCCTGCGCTACGACGCGCCGGCCGGCTGGTTCGCCCAGGCGCAGGTCGCCGGCTACGGCAAGGTTTACGTGGATGCGGCCAATACGCCGGCCTGGCGGCGGCCCGGTCATGCCGTGGTCAATCTTTCCGCCGGTTATGCGTGGGGACGGACGGAGCTGACGGCCTACGTCAACAACGCCGCCGACAAACGCTACGACACCGTCGGCTTCCCGAACGGCGCGATCACCATCTACAGCCCGCCGCGCGAACTCGGGCTGCGCCTGAACTGGCGTCTGTGAAGCGAAGGAGAGCGGACATGAACGACACGCTTCGGGCCCACCCCCTGCAAGCCTATTGGCGACTGGCCGCGGCCGCGGTCCAGACCGAGGCGCTGAGCGCCGCGCTGGCACTCGGCGTCTTCGAGGCCCTGCGCGGCCTGGCGACGCCCGACGAACTGGCCGCCGAACTCGGCCTGAACGCGCGCAATACCGCGCACCTGCTCGAACTGCTGTGGGGCATGGGCCTGCTGGAACGGGCCGCGCGCCCCGCGCTGGACCGCATCGGCGGCGCCGAACGGACCTACGGCCTGACGGAAACCACACGCACGTATTTCCTGGCGTCGTCCCCGTCCTGGGCCGGCGACACCTGGCACTACCGCGCGGCGCGCCTGCGGCAGGCCGCCGGCCTGCTCGAAGCGCAGGTGCGGCAGGGTCCGCAGGCCGAACGCGAAGACGCCGCCGGGCAGTGGAGCACCGCCGCACGCCGGCAGCTCGCGCAGGATCAGCGTGCGGCAACCGTGCCGGCGGCGGTGGAGATCGTCTCGCGCCTGCCGGAGTTCGCCGCGGCGACGCGCCTGCTCGACCTGGGCGGCGGGCCGGGCTGGGTGGCCATCGAACTGGCGCGCCAGCGGGACGGCCTGGCCGGCGTGGTCTTCGACCTCCCCGAAGTCGCCGCGGTGGCGGCCGAGAACATCGCCGCCGCCGGCCTGGCGGACCGGCTGTCCGTCATCGGCGGCGACCTGGCGGTCGACGGCGTCGGCGACGGCTACGACCTCGTCTGGTGCTCCTCGGTGCTCCATTTCGTGCCCGACGCCGAGGCGGTCCTGCGCCGGATCATGGCGGCGCTGCGGCCGGGCGGCGCGCTGGTCTGCGCGCACGCCGAGATCGGCGACGAGCCGGACGCCGCCGCCGAGGTCCTGCAGTTCTACCTGCCGATGCTGATGCAGGGGCGCCACGTCGGCCACCGCGGCGACATGGCGGCGACGCTGCGGCGCCTCGGCTTCGGCCGCATCGACGGCTTCGCCTGCGCCCTGTTTCCGCTGGCGCCGCTGCAGGTCGTCGTCGGCCGCAAGGAGGCATGAGCATGCCCGGCCCCCGCCTGCGCCAGGCGACGTTCGGCTGGATCCACTTCGCGCTGACGGCACCGGCGATCTACCTCTGGCTCGGCCTGCCCCTGGTCATGCGGCAGCAGGGATGGTCGGGCGCGGAGATCGGCCTGTTTCAGCTTGCCGGCCTGCCGGCCGTGTTCAAGGTGTTTCTCGCCCTGCCAGTCGAACGCCGGCGGACGGGGCCGCGGCCCTACCTGCGCTGGGCCTGGCTGACCGGCGGCGGCTACCTGCTGGCGCTGCTGGCACTCGCCGCCGCCGACGCGCATGCCGACAAGGCCGTTCTCTTCGCGCTGACGCTGCTGGCCGCCCTGTGCGCCACCTGGGCGGACATTCCGGTGAATGCGCTGGCCATCCGGCTGTTTTCCCCCGAGGAACGCCCGCTCGCCGGCGGTGTGCGCGCCGCGGCGAGCTTCGCCGGCGCCGTCGTCGGCGGCGGCGTCATGCTGCTGGTCCAGCAGGCATTCGGCTGGTCGGCGCCGTTCCTTATGCTCGGCGCCTTCCTGATCGTGGCGCTGGCGCTGCTCGCCGTCATCCGGGAGGAGGATGAGGAAAAGACCGCGGTCGACGGCCGCCCGTCGCCGCTCGCCGTGTGGCGCGGCTTCTTCGGTCAGGCCGGCGCCGGCACGTGGACGGCGGTGCTGCTCGGCTATTTCCCCTGCGTGGCCGCGGCCTGGATCTATCTCAAGCCCCTGCTGCTCGACCGCGGCTTTCCGGCGGGCGAGGTCGCCTGGATCGCCGGCATCGGCGGCGGCATCGTCGGTGCGCTGGCCAGTCTGGCCGCCGGCCTGCTGCCGCGCCGCCGCGTGCCCGGCGTCCTGCCGCTGTCCGCCGCCGCCAACGCGCTCGCCCTGGGCCTGCTGGCCGCGGCGGCCGAACATGCGCCGGCGGCCGGGCTGATCGCTGCCGCCGCCTTTCTCGCCTTCGCCATGGGCCTGTCGTCGGCGCTCGCCTTCGCGCTGATGATGGAATTCGCCCGCGACGCCTGGCGCGCCGCCGATTACGGCCTGCAGGCCAGCCTGTTCACGCTCGGCCGGATCGCGGTCGCCGCGGTCGCCGGGCCATGCCTCGACCGCTTCGGCTACGCCGGCATGCTGGCCGCGCTGGCCGCCGCCGCGCTGGCGGTGGCCGCGCTGATCGCCGCGCGCCGGCGCTTCGTCCTTTTCCTTGGAGGAGCATCCTCATGATCACGCAACGCAACCGGCTTGCCGCGCTTCTGCTGTCGTCCTTACTGAGTCTTCCGGCCTGGGGTGCGGACGAGTGCGCGCGCATCGAACCGGGGCCCGCGCAGTATTCGCTGATCCATCCGTTCCACCTGCCGCACGTTCTCCGCTTCATCACCGAGAACGAAGACGCCTTCCGCATCGACGCCGGCCAGCAGCAGGCGATCGGCCGGCTGGTCGCCGAAGTGAGCGGGCCGACACAGGCCCGTCAGGCGGAGGCCGGCCGGCTGGAACGGGAAATCGCCGTCGCCGCCTTCGCCGGACAGGACAGCCGCGCCCAGGCAGAAGGCTTCGACCGCCTGCAGCGGGTCAAGCGGGAGATCGCCGAAATGCACGTGGATTTCGTCGGCCGCCTGCGCGGCATCCTGACGCCCGAACAGTTCGCGCTGCTGCGGAAGCTGGCGGACCGCTGACGGCCGCGCATCCCCCGGCGCCACGAAGCCTGTGCTAACGTCTGACATCGCATTCCGACGAGGGGGCACGCACATGAACAAACTGATCGTCGCGGCCGCCGGCGTCTGCGCTGCGCTGCCGGTCTGCGCGCAGAGCCCGCAGAAGGTCCATCCGCCGGTGGCCCAGTTCTGGATGGACGCTGCCACGCACAGCCTGTCGCTGCCCGGCGTCGAGGAAATGGAGGGCGACTCGCCGCTCGCCGGCATGCTCGGCGGCGCCTTCGGCCAGGCCCGCGGCGGCACGGGCATGCCCGGCAAGTGGCTCGATTCGGCGCTGCACACGCGCAACAAGCCGGCCGGCACCCAGGGAACGCACGCCATTCCGGCGGCGATGCGCATAGCCTCGCCCCTGCCCCTGCTGCCCGTGACCGTCGAACCGGGCAGCAAGGGCGGCGAGACGCAGGAGGCGCCCGAGAAACCCGAGGGACGCCTCGTCTTCTACTGGGGCTGCGGCGAAGCCGTCCGCCCGGGGCAGCCGCGCGTGCTCGATTTCTCGAAGGCCGCGCCCGAGGAGTTCGGCAAATTCATGACCGGCCGCCACGCCCCGGACCGCGGCGCGAAGGCCGTGCCGGGCCGCTCCGTCTGGCCGAACAGGACGAGCACCCTGCGCGTGCCCAAGGCCGCCTCGCTGCTCGGCGAGCACGCGGTCGGCGGCGAGGGCGTGCCGGCAAACTGGACCTTCGCCGTCGCCCCCGGCTTCGACTTCATGGAGAAGGTGCGCCTGAACGCGGCCGGCGACCCGGCCGCTTCGATTCCCCTGCGCTGGCAGGCGGTCGCCGGCGCCACCGGCTATTTCCTGACGGCGATGGCCCATCGCCGGGGCGCGGACGGCGCGAACGAACTGATCCTGTGGAGTTCGAGCGAGGCGCCCGACCCCGGCTGGGGGCTGATGAACTACCTGGCGCCGGCGCGCGTGGACAAGCTGATCGCCGAAAAGGTCGTGCTGCCGGCGAAGACCCTGCAATGTGCCCTGCCCAAGGCCATCTTCGCCGGCACCGAGGGCGCCTTCGCCAACCTGATCGCCTACGGGCCGGAGCTCAATCTCGCCCATCCGCCGCGCCCCGCGGACCCGAAGGTCGACTGGAAGCCCGAGTGGACGGTGCGCCTGCGGCTGAAATCGACGGGCATGGCCCTGCTCGGCGAGGAGGCCGCGGCACCCGGCGCGGCGGCGGACGCCCCGACGGCCGACGAGCGGCCGGCGGCGGGCGGTTCACCGGCGACGGAAGTGCTCAAGGAGCTCGGCAATCCGGTGAACATCCTGAAGGGCGTCTTCGGCAGGTAGACGCCGGCCGGCCGCCCTCAGCCCGCCCCGGCGCCGAAGATCGCCGCCGCCTCCGTCGCCGGCCGCGGCCGCGAGAAGTAGAAGCCCTGGCAGCGCAGGCAGCCTTCGCCGCGCAGCGCGGCGAGCTGCGCGGCGCTCTCCACGCCCTCGGCGACGACCTCCAGCCCGAGGCTCCGCGCCAGGCCAACGATGGAGGCGACGATGGCCGCGTCGTCGCGGTCGTCGCACAGGTCGCGCACGAAGGAGCGGTCGATCTTCAGGCTGTTCACCGGGAAGCGCTTGAGGTAGGCGAGGCTGGAATAGCCGGTGCCGAAGTCGTCGATAGCCAGGCGCACGCCCATGTCGGTGAGCGCCTGCACCTGCGCCAGCGCCTCGTCCACGCTGTGCATCAGGCAGGATTCGGTGATCTCCAGTTCGAGCATCGCCGGCTCGACGCCGGTTTCTTCCAGGATCGCGCGCACGCGCTCGGCCAGCCCGCTTTGCTGGAACTGGCGCGGCGACAGGTTCACCGCCACCGGCACGCGCGGCCAGCCGTCGTCGTGCCAGGCGCGCAACTGGCGGCACGCTTCGCGCAGCACCCATTCGCCGAGTTCGAGGATGAGGCCGGTCTCCTCGGCCACCGGGATGAACTCGCCGGGCGGCACCAGGCCGCTCTCCGGGTCCTGCCAGCGGACCAGCGCCTCCAGCCCGCAGACGCGGCCGTGCACGACGTCGACCTGCGGCTGGAAGTGCAGCACGAACTCCTGCTGCTCGACGGCGCGGCGCAGGCGCTGCTCCATGCGGAAGAAGCGCGTCGCCGCCTCGTTCATCGCCGACGAGAAGAACTGGAAGTTGTTGCGGCCGCGGCTCTTCGCCGTGTACATCGCGGTGTCGGCGTTCTTCATCAGCGTCTGCGCGTCGCGGCCGTCCTCGGGGTAGAGGGCGATGCCGATCGAGGTCGTCGCGCGCAGCGCGTGGCCCATCACTTCGAGCGGCCGGGCGAGGCCGTTCACGATGCGCTCGGCGACCATCACCGCGTCGTCGGTGCCGCCGACGGCGCCGAGGAGGACGACGAACTCGTCGCCGCCGAGGCGGCAGACCGTGTCCACGTCGCGCACCGCCGCCGTCAGCCGGCCGGCGACGCCCTTCAGCAGCGCGTCGCCGACGTCGTGGCCGAGCGAATCGTTCACGCTCTTGAAGCGGTCGAGGTCGAGGAAGAGCACGGCCACCCGGTTGCCGGCGCGGCCGGCGCCGGCCAGCGCCTGGCCGAGGCGGTCCTGCAGCAGGCTGCGGTTGGGCAGGCCGGTCAGCGCGTCGTGGTGGGCGATGTGCCAGATGCGCTCCTCGGCCTGCATGCGCTCGAAGATCTCCGACTGCAACTGGACGTTGGCGCTCTCCAGCTCGGCCGTGCGCTCGGCGACGCGCTGCTCCAGCTCCTCGTGCGCGCGCAGCAGCGCCTCCTGCGCCTGCCGGCGCTCGGTGATGTCCTCGGCGATCCAGATGGCGCCGCCGCCCTCCTCCCAGGAAACGCGCTGCGCCGTGCCGCGGACCCAGAACAGGCTGCCGTCCCGGTGCCGCACCTGCACCTCGCCGACGAAGGCGCCGTGCCGGCGCAGCCCGTTCGCGGCCTGCTCGGTGAACTCGCGGCAGTAGGCGTCGTCGTGGAAGAGCGCGGCGATCGGCCGGCCGACCAGCTCCTCCGGGCGATAGCCGAGCGCCGTCGCGAAGCGGTCGTTGCAGCGCTGCAGATGCCCGCCGCTGACGTAGGTGATGCCGAAGGCGGCGTTGTCGAAGATCATCCGCTGCTCGGCAAGCGCCGCCTGCAGGCGCTCGTCCTGGCGCTTCCTTTCGCTCATGTCCTCGATGATCCACACCGAGCCGAGCGCCGGCTGCCGGGCGTCGATGGAGCGGCCGCTGACCAGCGCCCAGAAGGTGCTGCCGTCCTTGCGCCGCAGCCACTGCTCGCGGCGGTGCGTGCCGCCGGCGGCGAGCAGCGCGTAGGTCTCGCCGACCGAATCGAATTCCCCGTCGGAGATGTAGAAGATGCGCGACGAGCAGCCGATCAGCTCGCCCCTGGCGTAGCCGAATATTTCCTCGATGCGCGGGTTGTTGCGGACCACGGTGCGGTCGCGCAGCAGCAGGATGCCGACGTGGGCGGCGTCGAAGGTCGCCTCCAGGTCGCGCTGCGTGTCCCACAGCGCCGCCTTGACGCGCGTCTGCTCCTCGATGTCCTCGACGATCCAGATGGTGCCCTCGCGCGGGTTGTCGCGGTGGATGGCGGCGGCGTGCAGGCGGCAGTCGACGGTGCCGCCGTCGGCGCGGCGCAGCGGCAGCTCGGCGTCGAAGGGATCGCCGGTGATCAGCGCCTGGCGCGCCCAGCGGCGCAGGCGCAGGTACTCGCTCTCGCTGCGGTAGAGCAGGCGGGCGGACTGGCCGACGACTTCGTCCTCGGCGTAGCCGAGAATCTCGCAGAAGCGCCGGTTGCAATGCTGCAGCGTGCCGTCGCGGACGAGCACGATGCCGACCGGCGCATGGTCGAAAATGGCCAGCAGCTCCGGCACGGCCAGCATCCGGGTCATCGTCTCCTCCAGGTGTCCTGTTCGCCCTCTGCGGGGCTTCGGTCGGCCTGCCGGCCGCCGCGAACGGCGATCATACCAGTGGCAAGGACACGGAGGGGACGCGGGCGGGCGTTCAGGTCGGGCCGGCCCGCTCCAGCACGCGCAGCAGCGAGGCCGTGTCGCAGCCGCCCCAGCCCTGCGCCATCAGCGCGTTGAGCTGCTGGCCGACGACCGCCGCCAGCGGCAGCGGCAGGCCGAGCGCATGCGCCTCGGCAAGCAGGATGCCGAAATCCTTGTGATGCAGCCGGGCCTCGACGCCGGCGGCGAAGTCGCGCTGCGTCATGCGCGCGCCGAAGACCTCCAGCACGCGGCTGCCGGCGGAGCCGCCGGCGAGCACCCGGCGCACCTTCTCCGGGTCGACGCCGGCGGCGGCGGCCAGCCGCATGGCCTCGGCCGCGGCCTCGATCGCCGCCACCATGACCATCTGGTTGCACGCCTTGGCCACCTGGCCGGCGCCGTTGCCGCCGACGTGGACCAGGGTCTGGCCGAGGACCGCGAACAGCGGCCGCACGCGTTCGAGCACCGCCGCCTCGCCGCCGGCCATGATCGCCAGCGTGCCGGCCTCGGCGCCGATGCCGCCGCCGGAAACCGGCGCGTCGAGCATGTGCACGCCGCGGCCGGCGAGCCGCGCCGCCAGGCCGCGCGCCAGCCCCGGCGCGACGGTGCTCATGTCGACCAGGATCGAACCGGGCGCGAAGCCTTCGGCCAGCCCGTGCTCGCCGAAGACCACGGCCTCGACGTCGCTGCCGTAGGTGACGATGGTGAAAACGATGTCGGCATGCCGGGCGACTTCGGCCGGCGAGGCGCGCAGCGCGGCGCCGGCCTCGACCAGCGGCGCCGCCGCCTCGGGCCGGCGCGCCCACACCGAGACCGCGTGGCCGGCGCGCAGCAGGCGGCCGGCCATCGGCCGGCCCATGGTGCCGAGGCCGACGAAGCCGAGCTTCATTCCTGGCCGGAGAGCGTTTCGAGCAGCTTCAGCACGGCGATCGAATCCTCCTCGCCGAGGCCGGAACCGACCATCGCGTTGAACATCTGCGTCGTCGCCGCGGCGCCGGGCAGCATCAGCCCGAGCTGGTGCGCGCTCTGCATGACGATGTTCAGATCCTTCTGGTGCATCCAGCTCTTGAAGCCGGGCTTGAAGCTGCGGTCGAGCATGCGCTGGCCGTGGTTTTCGAGAATCTTCGAATAGGCGAAGCCGCCCATCAGCGCCTCGCGCACCCTGGCCGGATCGGCGCCGGCCTTCTTCGCGAAGCACAGCGCCTCGGCGACGGCGAGCACGCCCATGCCGGTGACGATCTGGTTGCACGCCTTGGCCACCTGGCCGGCGCCGGAATCGCCGACGTGCACGACGTTCCTGCCCATGCAGTCGAAGGCCGGGCGGGCCTTCTCGAACGCCGCCGCGCTGCCGCCGGCCATGATCGAGAGCGTGCCGGCGACGGCGCCGACCTCGCCGCCGGACACCGGCGCGTCGAGGAAATCGATGCCCGCCTCAAGCATCCGCGCGGCGATGTCCTTGGCCGCCGCCGGCGCGATCGTGCTCATGTCGACCGCTACCAGCCCCGGCGCCGCGCCCTTGGCGACGCCGTTTTCGCCGAGCATGACCGCGGCCACGTCCGGCGCGTCGGCGACCATCGAGATCACCAGCTCGACGCGGCCGGCGACGTCGGCGGGGCTGCGGCCGGTCTGCGCACCGGCCGCGGCGAGCGGCGCCATGGATTCGGCGCGGCGCGCCCAGACGACCAATTCGTGCCCGCCCTTCAGCAGGTTGAGCGCCATCGGCCGGCCCATGATGCCGAGCCCGAGGAATCCGATCTTCATTGCTGTCTCCGGTGTGACGACGGACGGCCCGGCTCAGGGCGCCGGGCGGCGGCCGGCCGAGAAGGACTGCGCGGTCGGCACGCTGAAGCGGCCGTTCAGCGCGATCAACTGCACGCGGTGCGCGTCGGCCAGCCGCGCCACGTAGTCCTCGCCCTTGGGCAGCAGGCGGACCTCGATGCGGCGGCGGTCCTCGGTCGAGCGGCGGCGCTCGACGAAACCCTGCTTCTCGCAGCGCGAGACCAGCGCGACGACGCCGTGGTGCTGCGCCTGCAGGCGCTCGGCGAGTTCGCCGATGGTCGCCCAGTCGCGGCCGGGGTAGCCCTTGATGTTGAGCAGCATCAGGTACTGCAGCGGCGTGATGCCGGCCTTGCGCGTGACGGTCTCGGAGAAGCGGAGGAAGCGGCGGATCTGGTAGCGGAAATCGGCGAGAACCTCGAAATCCTGCTTGTCGAGCTGCGGCGACTGCGGTGCGTTCATCGGGGGGGCTCCGGCTTTTTTTGGTCTGCCCGCGACGACCCGTCGGGGCCAGGGAATTCTACCGGCAAAGCCCGGCCGCAGGGAGCCGCGCCCGCAGGCCAGCAACGGCCGGCCTTGCCGGGTGGATCTTCATCAATGAGAAAATGTTTGCTTTATTGGTAACATGCCGCTTTCCCATCACGTCGGCCCATGACCAAGATGAGCGATGCCGCCCGCCGCGAAACGGAAGCCGAATGCCTCCGGCTGCGCGAGGAAAACGCGCTGCTCGCCGCGCGCCTGGCCGAAAGCGAGGCGGCGCGGCAGGCGGCGGAGACCAAGCTGCGCACCAGCGAGGCATACAACAAGAAAATCTTCGAGGCCGGCGCCACCGCCGTCGTCATCATCGACCCGCTGATCGGCATCGTCGACTGCAACATGGCGGCGGTGCACATGTACGGCTACGCCGCGCGCGAGGAAGTGCTCGGCAAGATGCCCTTCGATTTCTCGGCGCCCACGCAGTACGACGGCAGCGACAGCCACAGCGCCGGCGAGGAGCTGGCGAGGACGGCCATCCAGCAGGGCATGGTGACCTTCCAGTGGCGCGCCCGGCGGGCCGACGGCGAGATCTGGGACGCCGAGGTGCACCTGATGGCCTTCGACGGCGGCGGCCGGCCGATGCTGCGCTTCACCGTCGAGGACGTGACCGAGCACCTGCGCGCGCGCATGGAGATCGAGAACCAGCGGCGCGAGATCCAGCGGCTGCTCGACGAGCAGAAGGTGATCTTCGACAACGCGCCCTACGGCATGGCCTACACCGCCGACGGCGTCATCCTGCGCGCCAACAACCGCCTGGGCGAGCAGATCGGCTGCGGCGTCGGCGAGCTGATCGGCCAGCGCGCGTCGGCCGCCTTCTTCGCCACGCCGGAAGAATTCCAGCGCTTCGCCGACGTCGCCGCGCCCGCCCTCGGCGCCGGCAAGGACGTGCACGTCGAAGTGAACATCCCGCGCAAGGACGGCAGCCACTTCATCGCCATGGTCTCCGGACAGGGCATCCGCCTCGCCGGCTACGAGCGTTCCGCGGTCTGGGTCTATCAGGACATCGCCGAGCGCAAGCGCACGCAGGACGAGATGGTGCGCAAGCAGGCGGAGATCGAAAGGCTGCTCGAAGAGCAGCAGATGATCTTCGAGAACGCGCCCAACGGCATCCTCTACACCGCCGACGGCGTCATCATGCGCGCCAACCGGAAGGTGGCCGAGGACACCGGCTACCGCGTCGACGAACTGGTCGGCAGCCCGGGCATGACGATCTTCGAGTCGCCGGAAAACTACCGGGCCTTCGGCCAGCGCGTCGGCCCCATTCTCGTCGCCGGCAGGGAGGCGACCCTCGAATGGGAGTTCGCCAGGAAGGACGGAACGAAGTTCATCGCCAAGGTCTCCGCGCGCAGCACGCACATGGCCGGGCACCAGCACGCCACGGTCTGGTCCTTCGAGGACATCGCCGAGCGCAAGGCGGCCGAGCGCGCCACGGCCGAGGCGCGGCGGATCGCCGAGGAGGCGACGCGCGCCAAGAGCGACTTCCTCGCCAACATGAGCCACGAGATCCGCACGCCGATGAACGCCATCATCGGCATGTCGCACCTCGCCCTGCAGACGCCGCTCGACCGGCAGCAGAAAAACTACATCGAGAAGGTGAACCGCGCCGCCGTGAACCTGCTGCGCATCATCAACGACATCCTCGACTTCTCGAAGATCGAGGCCGGCAAGATGACGATGGAGAAGGTCGGCTTCCGCCTCGACGACGTCATGGACAACCTCGCCAGCCTGCTCGGCATCAAGGCCGGGGAAAAGGGCATCGAACTGCTGTTCAGGACCGCCCCCGACATTCCGCCGGCGCTCGTCGGCGATCCGCTGCGCCTCGAACAGGTGCTGCTCAACCTCGGCAACAACGCGGTCAAGTTCACCGAAGCCGGCGAGATCGTCATCGGCGTCGAGAAGATGAGCGAGGAGGACGGCGAGGACGGGCGCAGCGTCGCGCTGCATTTCTCGGTCGCCGACTCCGGCATCGGCATGACGCCGGAGCAGTGCGCCCGCATGTTCCAGTCCTTCAGCCAGGCCGACACCTCGACCACCCGCCGCTACGGCGGCACCGGCCTCGGCCTGGCCATCTCGAAGCGCCTGATCGAACTGATGGACGGCGACGTCCGGGTCGAGAGCGAGGCCGGCCGGGGCTCCACCTTCCATTTCCGCGCCCGCTTCGGCGTCCTGCCGGAAGCCGCGTCCGAGGCGCTGCCGCGGCGCATGCTGCACGCCGGGGAACTGCGCGGCGCGCGCATCCTCGTCGTCGACGACAACGCTTCGGCGCGCGAGATCATCGCCGGCATGGTCGCCGGCTTCGGCCTCACCGCCGACACCGCGGACGACGGCCGCCAGGCGCTCGCGCGGATCGCCGAGGCCGAGGCCGGCGGCCGCCCCTACGCGCTGGTGCTGATGGACTGGCACATGCCGGAGATGGACGGCATCGCCGCCGTGCGCGCGCTGCAGGACGAGCACGCCGCGGCCGTGCCGGCGATCATCATGGTCACCGCCCACGGCCGCGAGGAGGCGCTCGCCGCCGCCGAGCGGTGCGGCGCCCGGCTCTCTGCGGCGCTGACCAAGCCGGTGGTCGCCTCGACCCTGCTCGAAGCCATCGGCGACGCGCTCGGCCAGGGCGTCCGCGCCGAGGCCGGCCCCGGCGAGGGCGCCGCCGGCCACGAGGCGGTGCGCAAGCGCCTCGCCGGCGCGCGCCTCCTGCTGGTCGAGGACAACGAGATGAACCAGGAGCTGGCGACCGAACTGCTGCACCGCGCCGGCATCCGCGTCGAACTCGCCGGCAATGGCCGCGAGGCGCTCGACATCCTCGCCCGCGACGCGGCCTTCGACGGCGTGCTGATGGACTGCCAGATGCCGGTGATGGACGGCTACACGGCGACGCGCGAGATCCGCGCCGACCCCGCCTTCGGCGCCCTGCCGATCATCGCCATGACCGCCAACGCGATGGCCGGCGACCGCGAGAAGGCGATCGCGGCCGGCATGAACGACCACATCGCCAAGCCGCTGAACGTCGCCGAGATGTTCGCCACCATCGCCCGCTGGGTCGAGCCGTCGGCCGCGCCCGGCGACGCGCCGGCGGCGGCCGCGCCCCGGCGGCCGTCCGCCGCCGCGCTGCCCGCCAGCCTGCCCGGCATCGACCGGGAAGCGGGCCTCGCCCGCACCCTGGGCGACGCGGACTTCTATCTTGCGCAGTTGATCCGCTTCCGCGACGGCAACCGCGACTTCGGCAGCGACTTCCGCGCCGCCGCCGAACCGGCCGCCGCCGAGCGGCTCGCCCACACCCTGAAGAGCACGGCCGGGACGATCGGCGCCCGCGCGCTGCAGGCGGCGGCCGCCGCGCTCGAACAGGCGTGCCACGAAGGCGCCGCCGGCGCGGCGGTGGAGGCGGCGCTCGCCGGCGTACTCGCCGAACTCGACCCGGTGCTCGGCGGACTGGCGGCGCTGCCGACCGCCGCCGACGACGACGAACGGCCGCGATCGCAGGCGCCAGCCGATCCGGCGCGCGCGCACGCCGTCGCCGAAGAACTGGAAAGCCTGCTGGCCTACGGCAACGCCGCCGCCGGCGACCTGCTCGAAGCCGACGCCGACCTGCTCGAAGCCGCCTTCCCGGCGCACTTCCGGCGGATCGCGGCGGCGATCGAATCCTTCGATTTCGAAACCGCCCTGGCGCTGCTCAGGGAAGCCGTGGCCGAAGCCCGCTGACCGACATGGACACGCCGATGGACTCACCGAAAGACGCGCAGAAACCCGTCGTCCTGATCGTCGACGACACGCCGGACAACCTGCTGCTGATGAACCGGCTGCTGAAGGACGACTACAGCGTGCGCATCGCCAACGGCGGTGAACGCGCGCTGGCGCTCGCCGCCGCCGGCGCGCCGCCCGACCTGATCCTGCTCGACGTGATGATGCCGGACATGGACGGCTACGAGGTCTGCCGCCGGCTCAAGTCCGACCCGGCGCTCGCCGGCATTCCGGTGATCTTCCTGACCGCCAAGAGCGAGCCCGACGACGAGCGCATGGGCCTGGAACTCGGCGCCGTCGACTACATCGCCAAGCCGATCAGCCCGGCCATCGTGCTGGCGCGGGTGAAGACGCACCTGGCGCTGAAGGCTTCCGCCGACTTCCTGCGCGACAAGGCCGACTACCTCGAAGTCGAGGTGAAGAAGCGCACGCGCGAGATCGAGGCCATCCAGGACGTCACCATCCTGGCCATGGCCTCGCTCGCCGAGACGCGCGACAGCGACACCGGCAACCACATCCGCCGCACCCAGTCCTACGTCGGCGCGCTGGCCGAAAAGCTGCGCGAGCACCCGCGCTTCGCCCACTACCTGAGCACGCGCAACGTCGACCTGCTCTACAAGTCGGCGGCGCTGCACGACATCGGCAAGGTCGGCATTCCCGACCGCGTCCTGCTCAAGCCGGGCCGCTTCGGGCCGGAGGAGTTCGAGATCATCAAGCGGCACTGCCGGCTCGGCCACGACGTCATCGAATTCGCCGAACGCTCGGCCGAGCAGTCGCTCGGCAGCCACGTGGAATTCCTGCGCACGGCCAAGGAGATCGCCCTCTCGCACCACGAGAAATGGGACGGCAGCGGCTATCCGGAAGGGCTGGCCGGCGACGCCATCCCGGTCTCCGCGCGGCTGATGGCGCTGGCCGACGTCTACGACGCGCTGATCAGCCGGCGCGTCTACAAGGACGCCATGCCGCCCGCGCAGGCGGCGGCGATCATCGGCGAGGGCCGGGGCACGCACTTCGACCCCGACGTGGTCGACGCCTTCTTCGCCATCGAGCACGAATTCCGGGCGATCGCGCAGCGCTACGCCGACGCCGACGACGCGCTGGCGAAGAAGCGCGAAACCCTCGCCGAGATCCTCCCGCGCTGACGCGGGCCACCGAAAGGACGGGAAAGACGACATGCACTTTCCGAAGGAAACCGTTTTCCTGGTCGTCGACGATTTCGAAGCGATGCGCCAGATCACCGCCACCCAGCTGCGCGCGCTCGGCGCCGAACAGATCCTCGTCGCGCGCAACGGCAAGGAGGCGCTGCAGATGCTCGGCAAGCAGCGCGTCGACGTGATCCTCGCCGACTGGTACATGCCGGCCATGTCCGGCCTCGACCTGCTGCAGGCGGTGCGCGCCGACGCCCGCCTGTGCCACCTGCCGTTCATCATGATCACCGCCGAGGCCGAGCGCGAGCGCGTCGCCGAGGCCATCACCGCCGGCGTCAGCGACCTGCTCGTCAAGCCGTACACCGCCGATCGCCTCGGCGCGCGCATCGTCCGGGCGATGGGCGCACGGCCGCGCGCGCCCGCCGCCCGCGCCGAGGCCGCCCCGGACGCGCGCGCCGCGGCCGCCGCGCCGGCGGCGGCAACGGCCCGGCCGCCGACCATCCTCATCGTCGACGACACGCCGGACAACCTGCACCTGCTCTCCCACCTCTTCAAGGAGGAATACCAGGTGCGCATCGCCAACAACGGCGAGAAGGCGCTCGACATCTGCACCTCGGACGACCCGCCCGACCTGGTGCTGCTCGACGTCATGATGCCGATCATCGACGGCTTCGAGGTGGCGCGGCGGATGCGCGACCATCCGGGCGCGGAGTCGATCCCGATCATCTTCGTCACCGCCATGACCGGCGACGAGGCGCGCATGAAGGGCATGGAGCTGGGCGCCGTCGACTTCATCGCCAAGCCGATCGACCCGAACCTGCTCAAGCCGCGCGTGCGCAACTTCATGCGCTACGTGGCGCTGCGCAAGCAGTTGCAGGCCGACTACGACGGCATGCTGGAAGCCGCGCGCCTGCGCGACGACGTCGAGCAGATCACCCGCCACGACCTGCGCGGGCCGCTCGCCGGCGTCATCGGCCTGATCCAGTCCGTCGCCGGCGACGCGGCCATGAGTCGCGACGAACTCGTCCGCCAGTTGCGGCTCGCCGAGGAAACCGCCCTGCAGGCGCTGGACATGATCAACCTCTCGTCGGAGCTGTTCCGCATCGAGACCGGCCGCTTCCGGCTCGACGCCAGGCCGGTGAAGATCGGCGATATCCTCAGGCGCGTCGCCGAAATCGCCAACGCCGCCGTCGCCGACAAGAACCTCCGCCTGAGCATTACCCGCGACGGCACGGCCGACTTCGAAACCCCGTGGATTCTCGGCGACGCGATGCTCTGCTACTCGCTCTTCCAGAACCTCGTGAAGAACGCCTGCGAAGCCGCCCCGTCCGGCAGCGAGGTATCGATCGCGGTGCACGACCTCGATCCGGTATGGGTGGTCATCACCAACCGCGGCGCCCTGCCGGCGGAAATCCGCGAACGCTTCTTCGACAAGTTCGCCACCGCCGGCAAGCGCGGCGGCACCGGCCTCGGCACCTACTCCGCCCGGCTTCTCGGCGAGGCCCAGGGCGGCCGCCTCTCGGTCGCCACCTCCGACGAGGCGGACACCACCTCGGTCACCGTCGAGCTGCCGCGCGCGCCGGCGCACTGACGCCGGCGCCGACGCACAAAAAGAAAACCCGCGATCGCCTTGCGGCGCCGCGGGCTCAAGCCGACCGGCCGTTCCGAGGGGGAAGGAGGAACGGCGGCGGAGAGGAATCACCGGAACCAGCGATGGGAGAGTGCCAGCCCCGGATCGCTTCGAAGAATACATCACGGCACGATGAACTTGCAAGCACTATGGCGACGGGGCGGTCGTTTCCATGCAATTGCTCGTCCCCGAAGGCAAGCATCAATTGCCGCCGGAATCGGCCGCACGAAAATTTCTTCAATACGACGTGCCTCATGTGCAACGGCGAAGGCTGATCCAGCGGGGGCGAAAAAATACCGATAGCATTAAGATGAATGTCGAATTCATTTTCATGGTGCCGCCATGCCCTTCCCGCTCCTCGACCCGCGCAACGACTTCGTCTTCAAGCGCATCTTCGCCGGCAACCCGGCGCTGCTCGCCGACCTGATCAACGCCGTGCGCGCCCCCGAACCGCCGGTCGAAGTCGTCGAAATCCTCAACCCGACCATCGAACCGGGCGAACTCGGCGGCAAGTTCATCGTCCTCGACATCCTTGCCCGCGACGCCGGCGGCAGCCTCTACAACATCGAAATGCAGATCCGCCGCCACGCCGGCTGGAGCGCCCGCAGCATCTACTACCTGGCCCGGCGCCTGGACGGCCAACTGGTCAGCGGCGACGACTACACCAAAATCAAGCCGGTGATCGGCATCCACCTGCTCGACTTCAGCCTGTTCGACGACCTGAGTCAGGCGCGCTGGTGCTTCGAGCTGCGCGACCGGCGCCAGCCCGGCATCGTGCTCGACAAAGCACTACAATTGAACGTACTCGAACTGCCCAAGGCCGACCGGCTGCTTGCCCGCGACGGCGGTGCGCTGGCCGACTGGGTCACCTGGTTCGAGCATTGGCAGGAGGACGAGCGCATGAGCCGGATCACGCATGAACCGATAGTCCAGGCGCAGGACAAACTGAGCGCGCTGTCGGCCAGCGAAGAAGAACGCCACCGCGCCTTCGTGCGCGAACGCGCGCTGTTCGACGAAGCGACAGAACTGAAGGTGGCGAGGAAGGAAGGCCAGGCCGCCGTATTGCTGCGTCAGCTCGAACGGCGCTTCGGCCCCGTGCCGGAAGCCGTCCGCGAACGTATCGTGCAGGCCGATGAGTCGCGCTTGCTCGAATGGAGCGACCGGGTGCTGGATGCCGACAGTCTGGACGAGGCGCTGGGCGGCTAGCCGCGCCTCCGGCGCCAGATGGGCACCGCCGGTTTTGCAGCCGCGCCAGGAAAGGCGAAAAACGGCCCCGGCGGGTTTTCCGTCGGGGCCGTGGTGTCTGTAGCGCCTGAAAAGGGTCAGAAGTCGTAGCGCGCCGATTTTCGCGCGGCGCGGCGCGCCCCAGGTGCAGTACAGATCGTCAGGTAGGCACGCGGTTCGCGCAGGCCGGGAAGTTTGTCCTGCCGGCTGCCGAGGATGCGCAGGAAGGTATCCTGCGCCAGATCGGCGGCCTGCTGCTGGCCCATTTTTCATTATCCCGCCCGACGTCAACTGGCAGGCCCAGCGGTTTCAGTCCGACGTCTCGCCGTCGGCGTGGGCCGGCGCGCGCGCCGGCAGCGTGATGACGAAGCGGGTGCCCTCGCCGACCCGGCTGTCGACGGCGACGTCGCCGCCGAGCAGGTCGCGCACCAGATTGAGCACGATGGACAGGCCGAGGCCGCTGCCGCCCTTGCCCAGCCGGGTGGTGAAGAAGGGATCGAAGATGCGCGACAGGAGTTCGGGCGGGATGCCGTTGCCGTCGTCGGAAAACACGATCTGCGCGCGGCCGTCGGCCAGCGCCGCCGCGCGGATCTCGATGAGGCCGCGCTCGCGGCCCTCGAAGGCGTGCAGCAGCGCGTTCTCGACGAGGTTGGTGACGACCTGGCCGAGCGCGCCGGGGTAGCCGTCGAGCTCGACGCCGACCTCGGCGTCCAGTTCGAGGCGGTGCCGGCTGCGCCTGAGCCGCGGCTGCAGCGTCATGCGCATTTCTTCGAGCACCGTCGCCAGGTCGAAGACGCGGCGCCGGTCGCTGGTCTGGTCCACCGCCACCTGCTTGAAGTTCTGGATCAGGTTGGCGGCGCGCAGCAGGTTGCGGCCGAGCAGGTCGCTCGATTCGCGGACGCCGGCGACGAAGGCGGTCAGCACCGAGCGCCGCAGCGGGCCGGCGGCGAGCGCCGCATCGAACTCCTCCAGGCGGTGGCCGAGCGCCGAGGCGACCATCAGCGCGTTGCCGATCGGCGTGTTGATCTCGTGCGCGACGCCGGCGACCAGGTTGCCGAGCGAGGCCATGCGCTCGTTGCGCGCAAGCACCTCGTTGGTCCGGCGCAGCGCGGTGACGTCGGTCTGCAGCACCAGGCGGCCGCCCTCGGAGGTGGCCAGGCGTTCGACGCTGATGATGCGCCCGTCGGGCAGCCGGCGCTCCCACAGTCCGAGGCGGTCCCAGTCGGTGCTGCCGTCGTCGGCGCTCTGGAAATCGCCGCGCGCCGTCATGCCGCGGCGCAGTTCGTTGCGCGGGATGCCGACGCGGAGCAGGTTGGCGGACGCCGGGTAGAGGCGCTTGAGCGCCTCGTTCCACGCCGCCAGCCGTTGCTGCCGGTCCCACAGCAGGATGCCGCTGGCCATGGTGTCGATGATCTCGCGCAGCCACTCGGCCGACTGGCGCACCGCCGCCTCGGCCAGCCGCCGCTCCTCGACCTCGGCTTCGAGGCGCTGCGTGCGCTCGGCGACGCGCGCCTCCAGCTCGGCGGTGAGCTGCTCGTAGCGCTGGTTGGCGGCGAGCAGCCGCGCCTCGGCGCGCTTGCGCTCGGTGACGTCGGTGTACGAGGTGACGAAGCCGCCGTCCGGCAGCGGCGTGCCGCGCACCTCGAGGACCGTGCCGTTCGGCCGCGTGCGCTCGAAATGGTGCGGCGCGTGCAGGTTCACGCGGGCCATCGCCCCGGCCACGTAGGTTTCCGGATCGACGTCGCCGTACTCGCCGCGCGCCGCGTTGTAGCGCAGGAAATCGGCGAGCGAGGCGCTGCCGCCGTCGAACAACTGGCGCGGGAAGTCGAGCAGGCGGCGGAATTCCTCGTTCCACTCGATGACGTGCTGATCGGCGTCGGTGACCGAGACGCCGCCGGGGAAATGCGCCAGCACCGACTGCAGCAGCAGGTTGCGCCGGCGCAGCTCCTCGGTCTGCCGCGCCACCTCCGCGTGCAGCAGGCGCGGCTGGCGCAGCAGCAGGTAGACGGCGAAGGCGACGAGCAGGCTGAAGACCAGCGCGGCGAAGCCGCCGATGGCCGCGTCGAGCGGCGTCAGCCAGCCGTTCAGCGGCGCCAGGCTGAGCGTCCAGCGCCCGTTCGGCACGTTGATCTGCACCGTCACCGGGCGCCCGGTCAGCGCCCCGCCGCTGCCGGCGAAGACGTGGCGGACGCCGTCGTCGGGCCGCGTGCGCCACAGCTCGTAGGCGTAGCCGGATTCGACCAGCGCGTCGAGGCGCGTCGCCGCGAGCAGGTCGGGAATGCGCACGAGCACCTGGGTCAGCCCCCAGAAGCGCTCGACGCCCTGGTCGTCGGCGAGGAAGACCGGGTAGCGGCCGACGACGCCGACGCCGCCCTGGCGCAGCTCGAAGGGCCCGGTCAGGCCGAGCCGGCGCTCGCTCACCACCCGCCGCGCCTCCGGCCCCTGCGCCTCGTCCCGCAGCGGCGAGAAGCCGACCACCGCCTCGTTGCCGGCGAGCGGCACCACCTGCGTGACGGTGCCGCCCGGCGCCAGTTGCAGCGCCGAGATGCCGCCGTAGATGCCGATCATCTCGGCGGCGATGCCCTCGAAGTTGTCGATCCGCCCGCGCCCCTGGCGGATCAGCGTGGCCAGCGCGTAGGTCGCGGACAGCGAGCGGTCGAGGCGCTCGGCGAAATCGTGCGCGACGGCGCTCGCCAGTTGCAGCGCGCGCCCTTCCGCCTCGTGCCGGCGGATCTCGCCGACGACGAAGAGCACGCCCGCCGAGAGGACGGCGGCGACCAGGAAGGCGGCGACGACGCCGGGCACCAGCCAGTCGCCGCGCGGCGGTGCGTCCGTCCGCGCCATCAGTGCCTCCCGCCTGCGCGCCGGTCCATCGCGCTTCAGCCGTCCGCCGCCGGCCCGCGCCAGACGTTGCGGCAGCCGGTCTCCCGCACCCACCACGCGGCGGCGGCGCCGAGGCAGGCGCTGGCGGCGACGACGGCGATGCCGCCGCGCCAGGCCTCGACGCCGTAGAAGCGCGCGCCGGCGAGCATGCCGCCCTGCCAGCCGAGGTCCATCACCCAGCCGAAGATCGGCTGCAGCAGCGCGCCGGCGAAAAAGCCGCCCATGTTGGCGACCGAGGTCGACATGCCGGAGAGCAGCGGCGGGTTCACCTCCTTGGCGCAGGCCCAGGTCAGGCTGAAGCCGGCCGTCGTCAGCCCCATCAGCGCGAACAGCGAAAGCGACAGCCAGACCGGCATGGTCGCGCCGGAGAGCCAGACCAGCCAGAGCAGCGCGAAGACGTTGGTCGTCGCCACCAGCACCGGCTTGCGGCGCTTGATGCGGTCGGAGATCGTGCCGAGCAGCAGGCAGCCGACGGCGAAGCCGCCGAACCACAGCGACAGGTGCGTGGCGGCGACGTCGCGCGAATGGCCGTGCACCTGCATCAGATAGGGCGTCGCCCACAGGCCGGCGAAGGCGAAGAAGGCGCCGGCGACGCCGGCGTTGGTCAGCGCCGCCGGCCAGGTGGCGCGGTTCTTCAGCACCTGCATCAGGCCGCCGAGGATCACCGTGCGGTCGAACCTCGGCCGGTGCGCGCCGCTGCCGCCGTCCTTGCGGTCGCGCACCCAGATCCAGCAGGCCAGCCCGAGCGCCAGCGACAGCGCGCCGGCGGCGACGAACACGCTGCGCCAGCCGACCGCCTGCGCGGTCAGCGACAGCGGCACGCCGGCGAGCACCGAACCGAGGTTGCCGACCAGCATGCACAGACCGGTCAGCGTCGCGAAGTGCTTCTCGTCGAACCAGACGGCGATGATCTTGAGCATGGCGATGAAAGTCACCGACACGCCGAGGCCGACCAGCGTGCGGCCGACCAGCGCCGCCTCCAGCGACGTCGCCAGCCCGAAGAGCACGCTGCCGGCGGCGGCGACGACGGCGCCGGCGAACAGGATGCGGCGCGGGCCGAGGGTGTCGACGAGGATGCCGGTCGGCACCTGCATCACCGTGTAGACGTAGAAGTAGGTGGCCGCCAGCGTGCCGAGCGAGGCGGCCGTGGTCTGGAACGAGACGGCGAGATCCTGCGCGATGCCCGCCGGCGCGAAGCGGTGGAAGAAGGAGAGTACGTAGGCGCCGACGACGACGGCGAGCATCAGGCCACTGCGGCGGAGGTTGTCGGTCATGGGCGGGTTTTCCCGTTGTTGTCGTTGGCGGCCGGGCCGGCGCATCGCCGGCGGCGCGGGTTCATGGCCGCCTCACCCCTGAGCGCGGCGGACGGCTGCGTTCAGCTCATTTCATCGCCGCCATCGCCTCGGCGTGCGTCTTGCCGGAAGAATTCCGGCGCGCCTCGACGTAGGCGCCGACGGTGTCGGCCAGCGGCCGGCCCTGGCCGCGGGCGGCGACGGCGTCGAGCACGTCGAGCGGCGTCACCGGCGCCTTGGTCGCGTCGAACAGGAAGCGGGCGGCGCGGATGCTGGCGGCGGCGACCGCCTGCGCGTCCTCGCCGGCGAGCTTCGCCGCCTTGTTCAGTTGCGCCTGTGCCTGCGCCACGCGCGGATCGGCCGGCGCCACTTCCTCCTTCAGCGTCAGCTCGACGAGGCGGCGGGCGGCGTCGGCGGCCGGCGCGGCCGACGCCGGCGCGCAGAGAAGGACGGCGAGGAAAAGGGCGGAGAGCAACTGGCGCATGATCGACCTTGGCGGTGAGGTGACGGATGGATGACGAATCTTACACCGGCGCCCGGCGTTTCAGCCGCGGCGCGAACGGCCGCAGCCGCTTCTCCAGGCCGACGACGAGCGCCGCCAGCCAGCCGCAGACGAGGATCGCCGCCCACTCGGCGAGCCCGATCGGCGCCGTGCCGAACAGGCGGTTCATCGCCGGCAGGTAGGTGAAGAGCAGTTGCAGGCCGGCCATGATGCCGGTGCCGAGCCACAGCCAGGGGTTGGAGAAGACGCCGACGGCGACGAAGGAGCGCGTCAGCGAGCGGCAGTTGAAGAGATAGAAGGCCTGCACGACGACGAAGACGTTCACCGCCACCGTGCGCGCCTCGGCGAGCGAGGCGCCGCGGTGCAGCGCAACGAGGAACAGCCCGTAGGCGCCGACCAGCAGCAGCACGCCGACGAGCGCGATGCGCGCGAGCAGCGGCCGGTCGAGGATCGGCGCCGCGGGCGGGCGCGGCGGCCGCTGCATGATGCCGCGCTCGACCGGCTCGAAGGCGAGCATCAGGCCGAGCAGCACGGCGGTGGTCATGTTGATCCACAGGATCTGCAGCGGCGTGATCGGCAGCGTGGCGCCGGCGAGGATGGCGGCGACGATGACCAGGCCCTCGCCGAAGTTGGTCGGCAGCGTCCACGTGATGAACTTCACCAGGTTGTCGTAGACGCCGCGCCCCTCCTCGACCGCCGCCTCGATGCTGGCGAAGTTGTCGTCGGTGAGCACCATCGCCGCCGCCTCGCGCGCCACGTCGGTGCCGGCAAGGCCCATGGCGACGCCGATGTCGGCGGACTTGAGGGCCGGCGCGTCGTTCACGCCGTCGCCGGTCATGGCGACGATCTCGCCGCGCTGCTGCAGCGCGCGCACCAGGCGCAGCTTCTGCTCCGGCTCGACGCGCGCGAAGACGTTGCAGGCCACCGCCGCGCGCGCCAGCGCCGCGTCGTCCATCGCCGCCAGCTCGCCGCCGGTCAGCGCGCCGCCCTCGCCGGGGTCGATGCCGAGCTGGCGGGCGATGGCCAGCGCCGTCAGCGCGTGGTCGCCGGTGATCATCTTGACGCCGATGCCGGCGGCGTGACAGGCCCGGACCGCGCCGACGGCGCGCGGCCGCGGCGGGTCGATCATGCCGACCAGGCCGAGGAAGGTCGGCGCCGCCGCCCCGGACAGCGCCTCGGACAAGGATTCGCCGCAGGCGACGCGCGCCAGCGCCAGCACGCGCTGGCCGCGGCCGGCCATGGCCTGCGCGTGGCGCTCGATGGCGGCGACGTCGAGCGCCACCGGCCGGCCGTCGGCGTTCAGCATGTCGCCGCAGCGCGGCAGCAGGCGCTCGATCGCCCCCTTGACGTAGGCGATGCGCGCGCCCTCGACGGCGTGCGCCGTGGCCATGTACTGCTGCGCCGAATCGAAGGGCAGCACGTCGAGGCGCGGGAACACCGCCTGCAGCGTCGCCTCGTCCAGCCCGCCCTTCCTCGCCAGCACCAGCAGCGCGCCCTCGGTCGGATCGCCGGCGATCTCCCAGCGCCCGTCCTTCCGGAACAGGCCGGCGTCGTTGCACAGCGCGCCGGCGACCAGCAGCTCGCGCAGCGCGCCGGCGACCGCGCCGTCGCCGATGCGCCCCTCCGGCGCGTAGCCGCTGCCGCTCACCTCGTGCCGGTCGCCGCCGGTCCACACCTCGCGCACCGTCATCTGGTTCTCGGTGAGCGTGCCGGTCTTGTCCGAGCAGATCACCGTCGTGCTGCCGAGCGCCTCGACCGCCGGCAGCTTACGGATGATCGCGCGCCGCCGGGCCATGCGCGAGACGCCGATGGCCAGCGTGATCGTCACCGCCGCCGGCAGGCCCTCGGGAATGGCGCCGACGGAAAGCGCCACCGCCGCCATGAACATGTCGAAGGCCGCCTCGCCGCGCAAGAGGCCGACGCCGAAGGTGAGCAGCGCGAGGCCGCCGATGGCCAGCAGCAGCCAGTTCGAGAAGGCGGCCATCTTGCGCGTCAGCGGCGTCGACAGGTCGGGCGCCTCGGCGATCAGGCGCGAGATGCGGCCGGTCTCGGTGGCGACGCCGGTGGCCGCGACCAGGCCGACGCCCTGGCCGCTGACCACCATGGTGCCGGCGTAGGCCATGTTGCTGCGGTCGGCGAGCGGCGTGCCGGCGGGCAGCGCCGCCGCTTCCTTCTGCGCCGCCGTCGATTCGCCGGTGAGCGAAGCCTCCATGGCCTGCAGGCCGCGCGCCTCGATCAGGCGCAGGTCGGCCGGCACGCGGTCGCCGGCGGCGAGCAGCACGACGTCGCCGGGCACCAGCGCGTGCGCGCCGAGGCGCTGCTTGCGGCCGCCGCGCACCACCACCGCCTCCGCCGCCATGGCTTGTGCCAACGCCGCCAGCGCCGCCTCCGCCTTGCCTTCCTGGACGAAGCCGATGAGCGCGTTGATCAGCACGACGCCGAGGATGACGCCGGCGTCGACGTATTCGCCGAGCGCCGTCGTCACCGCGCCGGCGACGATCAGCACCAGCACCAGCGGCTGCACGAGTTGCGCCGCGAAGCGCAGCAGCGCGCTCTTGCCCGGCGGCAGCGGCAGCCGGTTCTCGCCGTGGCGCGCCAGGCGCTCGGCGGCGGCGTCCTCGCTCAGGCCGTGCGCCGGGTGCGTGTCGAGCCGCGTCGCCGCCTCGTCGGCGGACAGCGCATGCCAGTCGCGCGCGACCGCAGCGTCCGGTGCTTCGCTCATTCCGGCTGCTCCGAGTCGATGCACAGCGTGACCGGGCCGTCGTTCACCAACTGCACCTGCATGTCGGCGCCGAAGACGCCGGTCGGCACCGGCTGCCCGAGCGCCGTGGCGAGCTTCTGCACGAAACGGTCGAACAGCGGCCCGGAAATCTCCCCGCGCGCGGCACGGCTCCACGACGGCCGGTTGCCCTTCTTCGTCGACGCATAGAGCGTGAACTGCGACACGGCGAGGATGCGGCCGCCGGCCTCGCGCACGTCGCGGTTCATGACGCCGGCGTCGTCCGGAAAGATGCGCAGGCCGACGATCTTCCGCGCCATCCAGTCGAGGCCGGCCTCGCTCTCGTTCCCGGAAAAGCCGGCGAAGACCAGGAGGCCGCGGCCGATGCGGCCGACGACGGCGCCGCCTGCCGTCACCGCCGCCTCGCCGACCCGCTGCACGACCACGCGCACGCCTCGCCTCCTAGCGGAAGATGGCGCCGGAGGCGACGCCGGCAAGCGTATGCCGCAGCGTCAGCGACCAGAGGCCGACGAGGAGCGCCCAGCAGGCGACGCCGACCGCATCGACGCCGGCGATGCCGGTCGCCGGCGCCAGGCGCAGCGAGGCGGCGGCGAAGGCGCCGAGCGGGAAGGTGAAGCCCCACCAGGAGAGCGCGAACGGCAGTTGCCCGGCGCGGCGCGCAGCCAGCGTCAGCAGGCCGGCCATCAGCAGCCACCAGACGCCGAAGCTCCACAGCAGCAGCGAGAGGAAGAGGAAGGGCGCCGGCGGCACGGCGAAGGGCAGCCGGTCGAGCAGGTTGAGCAGGCTGAGCGGGATGACGCCGAGCGGCGCCAGGTGGATCCACGCCGTCGGCGTCAGCGCGCCGACCGCCGGCGCGGCGAGGAGCTTGCGCTGCAGCGTCAGCCCGAGCAGGCCGAGGTACATCATCGTGCCGGCGCCGAGGCCGAGCACGTTCACCAGCAGCGCCAGCTCGCGCGCGGCGCCGGCCTGATGGTCGAGCAGCGGCCCGCCGGCCAGCGGGATGACGACGAGGCCGACGGCCGGGATGAACTTCGCCGGCGTCACGTGTTCGAGGCCGACGTGTTCGCCGGAAAACATCCGGAAAAGCACGGCGAAGCTGAACAGGAAGACCAGCGCCGCGCCGCTCCACCAGAAGACCAGCGCCGGCCCGGCCTGGCCGCCGATGACCAGCCACTGCGCGGCGAGTACCAGCATGGCGATGGCGAAGGTCGGGTAGAAGCTGGCCTGCACCGGGTGCCGCAGCGTCGCCAGCGCCGCGTCGCGGAAGCGCAGCCAGCGGTTCAGCCAGGGCACGGCGAGCAGGCCGAAGAGGACGACGTTGAACCAGTGCAGCGCCACTGCCGGCGGCGCCAGCGCCGGCCAGCGGCCGGACAGCGTATGCGTGGTCAGCGCCAGCGCGCCGCTGCCCATGACGGCGGCGAACCAGCCGGGGGCGAAGCCGCGGCTGATCTCGGCGAAGGACGGAAAGGCGGGGCGGGTCGCGGCGGGCGTCGAATCCATGGCGGGCACATTCATAAGCAAACCCTGATTATGCCGCAGCCGGGGCGACCCATCCCCGCCCGGCGCCGCTCACGGCATCAGCAGCAGGTCGCAGGGCGCATGGTGGAGCACGTTCTGCGTGACGCTGCCGAGCAGGCGCTCCTCGCCGACGCTGCCGCCGTGGCGGCCGATGGCGACGAGGTCGGCGCGCGACACCGCCGCCTCCTCGAGGATCGCCGCGGCCGGGAAGCCGTAGGCCAGCCGCCGCTCGAAGCGCTCGGCGCCGCCGCCGGAGAGGCCGGCGACGAAGTCCGCCATGCCGACCTCCGCCCGCTCGCGCGCGTGCTCGCGCAGGCGCCGGATCTCCGCGTCGCTGGCGCCGGCCAGGCGCATGCGCCCCTCGTAGGGCAGGGCGTAGGCGTGGATCAGCGTGCCGTGCGCCGCCGGCAACAGCTCGGGCACCACCCGCGCCAGGCGCCGCGAGCAGTCGGAGTAATCCGTGGCGACGAGCGCCCGCGCGTAATCGGCGCCGACCGGCGCGCGCGCCAGCAGCACCGGCACGTCGACGCGGCGGAGCAGCTTGAGCGCGGTGCTGCCGAGGATGACCCCGTCCGCCGCATTCTCGCCACGCTGGCCGACGACCAGCAGACGCGCCCCCGTCACCGCGACGAAGGCGGCGATCTCCGCGGCGGCGCTGCCGGTCAGGCACTCCGCGCGCACGCGGGCGCCGCTCTGCGCGGCCGTTTCCGCGGCCCGCCGCGACAGCTCGTCGCGCGCCAGCATCGCCGGCTCCGGGCCGCGCCAACTGCCGATGTCGAAGACGTTCATCAGCGTGCGCCAGACACCGTCGTTGAACACGTGCAGCACGATCAGCTCGGCGTCGAGCGCGCGCGCCAGCCGCGCCGCGCGCGCGACGGCGACGTCGGCGGCGGCGGAGAAATCGGTGGCGGCGACGATGACGTTGGCCGGCTCGTCCGGCCGGATTGCTGCATTGTTTTCCATGATCGACCTCCCCTGCGTGACGTTGTTCGTTGCCGGCGCCGCCCGCCTCAGACGGACAGGGCGAGGCGCGCGCGCGGCCGGCGCTGCACGTGCTCGCGCAGGCGCTGCGCGATGCGTTCGATGACGCCGGCGACGTCCTGGCCCAGTTCCTCGACGACGATCGCCGAGCAGTCGCGGAAGCGGACGACGGCGCGGCAGAGCTTGTCGATGCCGCCGCGCTGCGGCCCGTTGATGTCGCTCAACTGCACCGCCACCTCGTCGATGGCGTCGCGGAACTCGGCGAGCGCGTCGCCGATGCGGCCGGCGGCGAGGCGGCGGATGGCCGCGGCGCCGGGCAGGCCGCGGGCGCGAACCTGAATTTCCATGAGCTTTCTCCTGACGACAAGAAGCGTGTATTTCCGCGGCCAGCGTAACGCAGGCCGACAGTAAGATAAAGTCGCATATTGCTTACGCTTCGTTCGGCAAGACCGAACATACGCCGCGCCATGAACCTCAAGCATCTCTACTATTTCTGGAAGGTCGCCCGGCACGGCGGCGTGGTGCGCGCCGGCGAGGCCATCCACATCACGCCGCAGACGCTGAGCGGGCAGATCCGGCTGCTCGAGGAAAGCCTGGGCACGCCGCTGTTCTCGCGCAAGGGCCGGACGCTGACGCTGACCGCGGCCGGCCGCCTGGCCGTCGACTACGCCGAGGAGATCTTCGCGCTCGACGCCGAGCTGGAGCGGACCATCCGCGACTTCCCGAAGGGGCGGCCGACCGAATTCCGCGTCGGCGTCTCCGACGCGCTGCCGAAGACGCTCGCCTACCGGCTGCTGCGCCCGGCCATGGACATCGACGGCCCGGTGCGCCTGGTCTGCCGCGAATGGCAGCTCGACCGCCTGCTCGCCGACCTGGCGCTGCACCGGCTCGACCTCGTCATCTCGGACAGCCCGGTGCCCGCCGGCGTCGAGGTGCGCGCCTACGGCCACCGGCTCGGCGGCTCCGGCGTCGCCTTCCTCGCCCGCAGCGAGCTGGCGGCGCGGGTGCGGACGCCGTTCCCGGACTGCCTGGCCGAACTGCCGCTGCTGATGCCGGGCGAGGATTCGGCGATGCGCCGCCGCCTCGACGAATGGCTGGACCGCAAGCGCCTGCGCGTCAGCGTCGTCGGCGAATTCGACGACCACGCGCTGCTCGCCGCCTTCGGCCGGGAAGGCGTCGGCGCCTTTCCGGTGGCCAGCGCGCTCGCCGACGACTACCTCGCCGACAGCCGGCTGACGCTGCTCGGCCGCGCCGACCGGGTGAGCATCGACTACTTCGCCATCTCGGTGCAGCGCCGGCTGACCCACCCCTGCGTGCTGGCGATCACGGCCACGGCCGACGCCAGCCTGCGCCGCGCGGCCGAGGAAGACTGAGGCGGCGGCCGCTGCGTCGCACCCTGCGACGGACGTTCCATCCATGATGCGTCCGTCTCACCGCCCGGCGCCGCGACCCCGGATTTTTCTCCCGTCGAATCAATGCGATGCGCTTCCCGCCCGCGCCTGGCACATCGTTTGCTGCACCTTGGCCGGCAGTGGTTGGCCGCGTCGCCGATGTGTCTGCCAGTGCGATATGACTGCACTCTCGTTATATACATCGAAATATAAACATAGGAACATCCGGCCAAAGACCCGATAAGGAAGAAACGATGCTCACCCATACGGACACCCCCCGGCAGCGCCGGCGCCGCGTTCGCAGCGGCCGGCGGCAGCCGTTGCCGGCCGCCCTGATCAAGGCGCCGCGCTGACGGTACCGGCTACCGCCCGTTTTTTTTGATCTGCGTTATATCCGTACAAACACTCCGGATATCTAATATTCGCCGACGCCGATACGCGGACGCCCTGCCGGCCCGCCTCGGCTTTTTCTTCGACACCGTTATGTCTTTAGAAACATATCGAAACCAGGGAGAGAACCGATGAAACACCGATTCGCACTGCCCCCGCACCGGCTGAGCCTGCCGGCCCTCGCTGTCCTCGCCGCCTTCCTTCCCGCGCTCGCCTCGGCGGAGACCGACAGCGGGGTATTCACCCTCGGCCAGATCACCGTGACCGGCGCGCGCGACACGAGTGAAAGCCCGGTCGGCACCGCCGTTCTGGATCGCGAACAGCTCTGGGATTTCAGCAAGGACGGCGTGGCAGACGCCCTCAACCTGATTCCGGGCGTGGCTTCGACGCCCGTTTCGGGGCCGGGCCGGCGCAACGAATCGGACATCAGCCTGCGCGGTTTCGACCGCACGCGCGTCCTGCTGACCATGGACGGCATCCGCCTTTTCCTGCCGGCGGACAACCGCATCGACTACGGCCGTTTCCTGACGCCCGACCTGTCGGAAATCCAGGTTTCCAAGGGCTACGTCTCCGTCATCAACGGCCCGGACGGCATGGGCGGCGCCATCAACCTCGTGACCCGCAAGCCGGTCAAGTCCTTCGAAGGCGAACTGCGCTATTCGGCGCTTCTCGGCCGGAGCGGCCAGCACGACGGCGACGTCTGGTATGCCAACCTCGGCGGCAAGCAGGAGAAGTTCTACTGGCAGGCCAGCTTCCAGCAGCGCGACATCGACGGCTGGCGGCTTTCCAAGGATTACAAGCCCGAACTGGCCACCACGGCGCCCAACTATCAGGGCAGCGGCATGCGCAACTTTTCCGATTCGGAGGACTGGCGCGGCAACCTCAAGCTCGGCTTCACGCCGAACGCGACCGACGAATACTCGCTCAACTACGTGAAGCAGAGCGGCGAGAAGCATCGCGCTGCGCCGGTGCGCGGCAACGACGACGTGCAGGGCGCGGGCGCCAATCTCCGCGTCTGGGACTGGCCGGAGTGGGACACCACCAGCCTCTACTTCCTGTCGAACACCCAGCTCGACGCCAAGACGTATCTGAAGACGCGCGCTTACTACAATACTTTCGACAACACGCTGTCCTTCTATACCGCTGCGCCGGGCGGCGGCAATCGCTATGGCACCTTGACCAACGACAGCGTTTACGACGACAGCTCCAAGGGCTTCAGCATCGAGCTGGGAACGGAGCATTTCGCGCAACAGACGCTGAAGGCTTCCTTGCAATATCGTCGCGACGAGCACATCGAGTGGAACACCAATCGCGGCAACGCCGCCGCCACCAACAACAATCCGCCCGAACCGAAACAGAGCAACATCGAGTCGATCTGGTCGGTGGCGCTGGAAGACACCTGGCACGTCACGCCTGACTTCGACCTGATCGGCGGCATCAGCTACGACAAGCGCCAGCCGAAGAAGGCGGAGGAATTCACGGCCAACACCATGGTCTTCTTTCCGACCGCCGACAAGTCCGCGACCAATTACCAGGCAGCGGCGGTCTGGCGCTACCGGGCGGGCGGCAAGGCGCATTTCGCCGTGTCCGACCGCACGCGCTTCCCGACCATCGCCGAGCGTTACAGCACGCGCTTCGGCAATGCCTCGTCGAACGCCAATCTGAAGCCCGAACGCGCAACCAACTTCGAGCTTGGCGTCGAGGACACGCTGGCGCCGGGCGTGCGCGGCAGCGCCGCGATCTTCCACAACAAGATCAAGGATTACATCCAGACGGTGCCGGTGGACCTCAACGGCAACGGCGTCCTGGAGAACAACGAAAACCAGAACCAGAACGTCGGCACGGCCAAGATCAAGGGCCTGGAACTCGGCATCGTCGCCTCGGTGCTGCCCACCCTCGAAGTGGGCGGCAATTATTCCTACATCGACACCGACATCACGCCGCCTCCCGGCACGACCACGCGGTATCCGTATCTGGCCACGCCCAAGAACAAGGGCTTCATCTATGCCAAATGGACGCCGACCGAGAAATGGAGCATCGTTCCGAGCTATGAAGTCGCGGACAAGCGCTGGTCGCAGCAGGTCGGCGGCGTTCCCGGACCGACGACCGTCAAGACGGGTTCCTACGAGGTGCTGAACCTCAAGGTCGAATACAGGATCATCCGCGACTGGTCGGTGGCTCTTGCCGCCAGCAACCTGCTCGACAAGAACTATGAGCTGTCGGCGGGCTATCCCTCCCAGGGTCGCAACTTCCTGCTGTCGACCCGCTACCAGTTCTGACCTTCGATGAACGCCCGGTGCATCCTTCCCGCCGTGCTTGCCCTGCCGCTGTTCGCAGGGCAAGCGGCGGCCGCAGACGGCATGGTGCTGGCCCGCGACAGCGGCTGCCTGGTCTGCCACCGCGGCGCCGAGCAGCGGCTCGGCCCGGCCTTCCGCGACGTGGCCGCGCGCTACGCCGGACGGGCCGACGCCGAGGCCGTGCTCGCCCGCCACATCGTCGCCGGCACCGGCCCGGACGGCCTCGGCTGGCAGAAGGAAGGCAAGGCCCGCCTGCCGTTCATGCCGGCGAACGACAACGTGACGCCGGAGAACGCGCGCCGGCTGGCGCAGTGGGTTCTCGCCGTCGGCGGCGAGGTGGTCGCCGCGCGGCAGCTCAGGAGCGACGGCGTCGGCGTCTCCGGTCTCGTCGCGCACCGGCTCGACCTCGACGTCGCCGCGCTGCGCGCCTTCCCCGTGCACCGCTTCGAGCTGGCGTCGGCCGGCCACGGGGCGGCCGAGCGCCCGCCGAACCGCTTCACCGGCGTGCTGCTGCGGGACATCCTGGAAAAGGCGACGGTCACCTTCGGCAGCCATTTCGACCTGAAGAAGACGGTCGTCGTCGCCACGGCCACCGACGGCTACCGGGTCGTCTTCTCGTGGAGCGAGCTGTTCGCCTCGCCCATCGGCGACGGCGCGCTGGTCTTCTTCGAGAAGAACGACCGGCCGCTCGCCGACGACGAGGGCAGCGTCGCCCTGCTCTCGGCCAGGGACGCTAGCCCCGCCTCGCGCTACCTCAAGTGGCTGAAGACGATCGAGGTGCGCCGGCTGGCGGACTGAACGGAACGCCGCCGCACCGACCCACGACCCTCAGGCCGCCATGAAAGCAGACACCGCAACCGCCGCCGCCCCCGAAGCGCCGGCGACGACCCTCCCCGCCGCCGCCATCGTGCACGCCTACCATGCCTCGGTCGACGGCCTGCTCGCCGACTTCGCGTTCGGCTTGAAGAAGCGCGGCTGGCGCGTGCGCGGCGTCGTCCAGCAGAGCCACGGCGAAGGCAAGGCGCACACGGTCCTCGTCGACCTCGACGACGGCTTCGCCTTTCCGCTCTTCCAGAAGCTCGGCGCCGGCTCGGCCTCGTGCAGCGTCGATCCGGGCGGTGTCGCCGCCGCCAGCATCGTGCTGCGCCGCGCGCTGCACGAGGGCGCCGACCTCGCCATCGTCAACCGCTTCGGCGCGCTGGATGCGAACGGCGGCGGCTTCGCCGCCGAGATGCTGGCGCTGATGAGCGAGGGCCGGCCGCTGCTCACCGTCGTCGCCGACGCCTACCTGCGCGACTGGCGCTGGTTCACCGGCGGCTGCGGCAGCGAGCTGCCGGCCAGCCTGCCGGCGCTCGAAGACTGGTTCGCCGGCATCGTCGGCGGGCGGGAGACGCCATGAAACGCCGCGACGTTCTGCGCGCGCTGGCCTGCGCGCCCTTCCTTTCCCACGCCTGGCCGGCGCTCGGCGCCGAGGCCGGCGCGGCCCATGCGGTCAAACCCTCGGGCATCGTCGCTGCCGCCTTCGGCCAGTTGCCGAACCCGGCCGAGGTGCGCCGCGTTTTTGCCGGCGGGCCGCCGGCGAGCACGCTGATCACCGTGCTCGCGCCGGAAAAGCTGATGGGCTGGCCGTGGAGCGTTTCCGCCGAAGCGCGCGCCCTGCTGCCGCCGGCGGTGCGCGACCTGCCGCAGGTCGGCAGGCTGGCCGGGCGCGGCAGCACGATGTCGAACGAAACCCTGCTGCAGCTCAAGCCCGACCTCATCCTCGACATCGGCACCGTCGACGCCACCTACATTTCCGCCATGCAGCGCGTGGCCGAACAGACCGGCCTGCCGTGCCTGCTGCTGCACGGCGGCCTGGCCGACCATCCGGCGCAGTTGCGCGAGGTCGGCCGCATGCTCGGCGTCGCCGCGCGCGGCGAGGCGCTGGCCCGCTGGGCCGAGACGACCATCGCCCTGGCCGAGCGGGTGCGCGCCGCCGTGCCGCCGGAAAAACGTCCGCGCATCTATTACGCACGCGGCCCCGCCGGGCTGGATACCGGGCTGGGCGGTTCGATCAACATGGAGACGATCGACTTCGCCAGCGCCCGCAACGTCGCCGCCGAGGCCGGCCAGCGCGGCGGCATCGCCAAGGTCTCGCTCGAACAGGTGCTGGCCTGGGACCCGGACGTGATCCTCACGCAGGACGCCGGCTTCGCCCGGCGCGTGCTCGACGACCCGCTGTGGCAGCCGCTTGCCGCCGTGCGCAATCGCCGCGTGCATCTGGCGCCGACCCGGCCCTTCGGCTGGCTCGACGTGCCGCCGAGCGTGAACCGCCTGATCGGCGTGCGCTGGCTGCTGGCGCTGCTCCATCCCGGCCGCGCCGACGATGCCGCTTCGCTGCGCGCCGCCACGGTCGATTTCTACCGCCTGTTCTACGGCGTCGAGCTGGACGCGGCGGCAATCGACGCGCTGCTCGGCGGCGCCGCATGAGCGCCCCCGCCCGGCCGTCCGAAGGGGGCGCTCATCCTCCCTTGGGGAGTATGTCGCGCAGCGACAGGAGGGTAGTCCTGTGAGCGCCGCCGCCCGCCCGGCCGGCTGGCTGGCGGCCTTTGCCGCATTGCTGGCAGTGCTCGTCGCGGCGTTTGCCGTCGGCAAGTTTCCGGTGGCGCCGGGCGATCTGCTGCGCTCGCTCATCGGCCGCTTTTCCGCCGCCGGCTCCGGCCTGCCGGCGGCGGTGGACACCGTGGTCTGGAACATCCGCCTGCCGCGCGTCGCCGCCGGCGTCGTCGTCGGCGCCGTGCTCGCCGCGGCCGGCGCCGCCTATCAGGGCATGTTCCGCAACCCGCTGGTGTCGCCGGACATCCTCGGCGTCTCGGCCGGCGCCGGGCTGGGCGCCACGCTCGGCATCTTCCTCGGCCTGCCGCTCGCCCTCGTGCAGGGCATCGCCTTCATCGGCGGCCTGCTCGCCGTCGCCGTGGTCTGGCGCATCGCCTCGCTGGTGCAGCGGCACGACCCGGTGCTGGTCCTGGTGCTCGCCGGCGTCGCGCTCGGCGCGCTGCTCGGCGCCGGCATCTCGCTGATCAAGATCATTTCCGACCCGTACACGCAGTTGCCGACGATCACCTTCTGGCTGCTCGGCGGCCTCAACGCGGTGACGCCGAACGACCTGCTGGCGACGGCGCCGGTGATGCTCGCCGGACTGCTGCCGATGGCGCTGCTGCGCTGGCGCATCAACCTGCTCAGCCTGGCCGACGAGGAAGCGGCGGCGCTCGGCGTCGACGTCGGCCGCCTGCGCCTGGTCCTCGTCGCCGCGGCCACGCTCTCCACCGCCGCCGCCGTGTCGCTCGCCGGCATCGTCGGCTGGATCGGGCTGGTCGTGCCGCACGTCGCGCGGCTCCTGGTCGGCCCGGATTTCTCGCGCCTCTTGCCGGCCTCGCTGCTGCTCGGCGCCGGCTTCCTGGTGGCCACCGACACGCTGGCGCGCACCGTGGCGCCGATCGAGCTGCCGCTCGGCATCCTCACCGCCGTGGTCGGCGCACCGTTCTTCCTGTGGCTGCTGGCGCGCGTCGGGAGGCAGACGTGAGTCACGTCGTCGAAGCCCGCGATCTGGCCATCGGCTACCCCAACCGCCGCGTCGGCGCCGGCATCTCGCTCGGCATCGGGCACGGCGAGGCGCTCTGCCTGCTCGGCCCGAACGGCAGCGGCAAGACGACGCTGTTCAAGACCCTGCTCGGCCTCTTGCCGCCGCTCGCCGGCGAAGTGCGCGTGCTCGACGAGCCGGTCGCCGACTGGTCGCGCGCGGCGTTTGCGCGCAAGGTCGGCTACGTGCCGCAGGCGCACGCCGGCCTCTTTCCGTTCACCGTCGAGGACATCGTGCTGATGGGCCGCGCCGCGCGCATCGAGCGCTTCGCCGCGCCGTCGCGGCACGACCGCGAGATCGCCGCCGACTGCCTGGCGGCACTCGGCGTCGGCCACCTGCGCACGCGCGTCTACACCGAGATCAGCGGCGGCGAGCGGCAACTGACGCTGATCGCCCGCGCGCTGGCGCAGGAGCCGGCGCTGCTGGTGATGGACGAGCCGACGGCGAGCCTCGACTTCGGCAACCAGATCCGCGTCCTCGAACACGTCGGCCGGCTGCGCGGGCGCGGCATCGCCGTGCTCATGTCCACGCACCAGCCGGAGCACGCGCTGCGCGTCGCCGACCGCATCGCGCTCTTGGCGCCCGGCCGGCTGGCCGGCCTCGGCGCGCCGGCCGAGGTGGCGACGCCGGACGCGCTCGCCGATCTCTACGGCGTCGACGCGGCGGCCATCGTCGCCAGCCTGCCGGCGCTTTCCCGACTCCAGCCCCCGGAGAAGCACGCCTCATGAAGCTCGCCGCCATCGACTTCGGCCGCCTCTACCGCGACCACCTCGCCGCCGCCAACCGCAACCCGAAGCGCGCCGATACCTGGGACGCGCGCGCCGCCGACATGAGCCGCAAGGCGCTGAAGAGCCGCTACGTCGACGAATTCATCGGCCGCATGGACCTCGCCGGCGCGCGCACGCTGCTCGACGTCGGCTGCGGTCCCGGCACCATCGGCCTGCCGCTCGCCGAGCGGCTGGAGCGCGTGATCGGCCTCGACTTCAGCCGGAAGATGCTCGACGAACTGCTGGCCAACGCGGCGGCGCTCGGCCTCGACAACGTCGAGGCGCTGCACCTGGCCTGGGAGGACGACTGGTCGGCGGTGCCGGCCTGCGACATCGTCGTCGCCTCGCGCTCGACCACCGTCGAGGACATGGAGGCGGCGCTGCACAAGCTGAACGACAAGGCGAACCGGCACGTGTACATGACGCACCTGGTCGGCGGCCGCTTCATCGACCCGGCGGTGCTCGAGGTCGTCGGCCGCGACCTGCCGGCGCTGCCGGACTACATCTACATCGTGAACCTGCTCTACCGCATGGGCATCCACCCGCGCCTCGACTACATCGAGACCGAGGGCCGGCTGGCCGGCGCCGGCGACTTCGACGCGTTCCACGCGCGCGTCGTCTGGGCGCTCGGCGAGCTCGACGCGGACGAAACCGCCCGCCTGCGCGACTGGTACGCGCGGACGCCGTCGCCGCGCGCCGGCGCGCCGATGCGCTGGGCCTTCATCGCCTGGGACAAGCCGGCGGACTGAACGGAGGGACGAGAACATGGCGACGACGACGCTTTCCCTGATCCACGGCGGCCACGACGCGGCCATCGGCGACAAGCACGAGGCGCTTGAGCGCTACCGCCGCGCCGCCGACCCGGCCGTCGCCGACGGCCTCTTTCGCGCCGCGCGCCGGCTGCGCGAGCAGCACCTGGCGCCCGCGCCCCGGCTGAGCGCCGACCTGCGCATCGCCGCGCCGTGCACGCTGCGCCGGCCCTGCGCCTTCTGCCCGCATCCGCCGCGCAGCGCCGGCGAGGTCGGCGACGTGGTCGCCGCCGCGCACGCGCTCGTCGCCCTCGGCTACCGCCGGCTGCGGCTTTCCGGCGGCATCCGCTTCCCCCGCCCCGGCGAGCCGAGCGGCGGCCACGACGCGCAGGTCATCCGCCTGGTGCTGGCGCTGCGCGCGGCCGTCGACGTGGACATCGAGGTCGACGTCGGTCCGTCGCTCACCCGCGACGGCGTGCGCACGCTCAAACAGCTCGGCGTCGCCGCCGTCGGCTGCGCGCTCGACGTGCTCAACCCGGCGGTCTTCGAGCGCTGCAAGCCCGGCGACCGCCTGACCGAGCGCATCCGCCTGCTGGAAACCTGCGAGCGCGAGGGCATGCCGTTCCGCTCGACGATCCGCCTCGGCCTCGGCGAAACCGACGAGGACCGCATCGGCCACCTGTTCTTCCTGCGCCGCTTCCCGATGCTGCGCCACCTCGACCTGGTGCGCCACGCGGCGTATCCCGAGGTCGCCGCGCCCGGCTGCGGCCCGTGGCCGCTGGCGCGGCTGACCGCCGTCGCCCGCCTGCTCCTGCCGACGCTCGACATCGGCCTGGCGAGCGACGCCGGCATCGACGACGTGCCGCTGTGGTGGCTGGCCGGCGGCGGCAGCGAGGCGGTCGGCGCGACGGTGACGATGGCGCGCCGGCGCGAGGAGGAGGACGGCGAGACGCGCCTTCTCGCCGTCGGCGAACGCCTCGTCCTGCGCGACCGCGCGCCGGCGCTGCAGCGCCATTTCGCCGACCTCGGCCTGGACGCCGGGATCGGCGACGGACAGCGCGCGTCGCCCTCCTCCCCCGCGCAGGCGCGGGAAAGCACGGCCGAAGGATGAGCGCGCCCGCCATGAACCCGGACCGACGACCGTCCCCGCCCGCCCTCGCCGGCGGAAAACCCCATTACCCCGGCGCACGCGGCCCGACGCCGCGCGCCGCCGTCCCGTTTTCCTGAAACCCAGAAACCGATGGAGTCCATCATGCGTACCCCTGTCGCCGCCGCCGTCGCGGCACTGTTTTCCACCCTTCCGGCCTTTGCCGGCGAGTCCGCCGGCGGCGACGCCGTGCTCAAGGAAGTGACGGTGCAGGAAAGCGCCCCGTCCGAACTCGTCCGCGCCCAGGACGGCCGCGCCAACACCGAGACGCGGGTCGGCGGCGAGGGCATCCGCATCCTCGGCGGGCCGGGGCAGACCAATCCGTGGAAGGCGCTGCAGATGGCGCCTTCGGTCAACTACCAGAGCGCCGACGCCTACGGCCTGAGCAAGCAGAACAGCTTCCGCATCCGCGGCAAGAGCGCCACCCACGTCGGCCGTACGGTGAACGGCCTGCCGCTCGCCGGCGAGGGCGGCTTCGCCAACGGCAAGGGCGGCGGCGACCTGTTCGACATGGAGAACATGAGCGAGATCACCCTGATGCGCGGCGCCGTGCCGGCCGGCAGCGGGCTCGGCTTCTCCAACTCGTCGGTGGTCGACATGACCCTGCGCGGGCCGGAAAAGGAATTCGGCGTCGAGGTGGCGCAGTCCTTCGGCACCGACAATTTCCGCCGCACCTACGTGCGCGCGGATTCGGGGCAACTGGCGATTCCCCTGAGCTTCTTCCTCTCGGCGTCCGACACCAAGGCCGACAAGTGGCGCGGCAGCGGCGACCAGGAGCGGCAGAACATCGAATTCGGCCTGCGCGCCGACCTCGGCGAACGGCTCTCGGTCGAGCTGTTCGGCGTGCACCACGAGGTCGCCTGGGACGACTTCCGGGCGTTGAGCTACGCGCAGACGCGCAACCTCGGGGCGAACCGCAAGTTCGACTACAACCGGAACATCGCCGACCCGATGAGCCAGCGCTTCAACCGCCAGGACTTCACCAACGACGCCGTGCTCGGCAAGGTGAGCTTCCTCACCGGCGAAGAATCCCGCCTGGTCTTCAAGCCCTACTACTGGAAGGAACGCGGCTATTCGCTCTCGGGCAGCGCCAACGTCTCCGGCGCGCCGGGCGTCACCTGGTGGCAGATCGTCCACGACACCTACGGCTTCGACCTGCGCCACGAGTCGAAGCATTCCTGGGGCGAGCTGACCGTCGGCTACTGGTACCAGAACAGCGAACCGCCGCCGCCGCCGACCGCGCAGCGCCTCTATCGCATCAACCCCGACGGCAGCCTGCGCTTCGACCGCTGGAGCACGCTGGCGAAGACCGAGCGCCACGTCTTCAACAGCCCCTACGTCTCGGCCACGCTGCCGCTCGGCGACGTCGAGCTGACCGGCGGCGTGCGCTACATGCGCTCGAAGGAAGCCTCGTTCACCTACTACCGCGGCAACACCGCGCCCGACGTCAGCTACAACTCGGTGTTCGACTACAACCCGCAGGTGGACCCGGCGAAGGTCGCGTCGGGCCGGACCTTCGAGGAATGGCTGCCGAACCTGGGCGTTTCCTGGACGCTGTCGCAGGACACCCAGGTGCGCGCCAGCTACGGGCGGACCTACGGGCGGCAGAACTGGGGCTCGGTGTCCTCCACCTTCGACAGCAACCGCGCCGCCTTCGACGCCGCCGGCATCCGCTTCGACTCGCTGTGGGCCAACCTGCGCCCCGAGCTTTCGGACAACTTCGACCTCGGCGCGCGCTTCGTCTTCGGCCGCGCCTACGTCGCGCCGACGCTCTTCCACACCCGCTACAAGAACAAGCAGCTCAGCCTGTTCAACCCGGCGGTCGGCGTCGCCTACCACCAGAGCGTGTCGAAGGCGACGGCGAACGGGCTGGAACTCGAAGTGGGCGCGGCGCCGCGCGACGACCTCGACGTCTACTTCTCGTACTCGTTCAACGACGCGAGCTATGACGCCGACGCCCGCACCGGCGGCAGCAACGTCGTGAACGTCAAGGGCAAGCAGATGCAGGATTCGCCGCGGCACACGGCGAAGATCGGCGCCGTCTGGCAGCGCGGGCCGTGGTCGGTGGCGCCGGCCGTGCTCTACATCGGCAAGCGCTTCGGCGACACCGAGGAGAAGCAGTCGGTCGCCGGCTACGCCGTCGCCAACCTGAACGTCGACTACGCGCTGAAGAACCTTCCCGGACTCCGCGCGGCGCGGGTCGGCATCGCCGTCACCAACCTGTTCGACAAGCGTTACGTCGGCATCATCAACACCTCGGACTACGCCGTCGGCGGCCTGCCGACCTATCTGCCGGGCGCGCCGCGGGCGGCGACGCTGACGGTGAACGCGAAGTTCTGAACGATGCGCGGACGTCGCCGCCACCCCGCAGCGCCCGCCCGACGCCGGGCGGGCCGGACCGGGGCCCCGGACCATGGCTGAGATCGCCGCCGCCCGGCCGCCGCTCGCCGCCGTGCCGGCGTTCGCGCGCCTGCGCTGGCTCGCCGCGCCGCTGCTGGCGCTGGCGGCGGCGCTGGCCGCCCTCTCCTTCGGCCGCTATCCGCTGCCGGCCTGGGAGACCGTGCACTTCCTGTTCGCCGCCGCCGGCATCGCACCGATGGCGCCGGACCGCTACGCTCTGCTGCACAACCTGATCGTCGAGATCCGCCTGCCGCGCGTGCTGGCGGCGATCCTGGTCGGCGCCTCGCTGTCGGTCTCCGGCGCCGCCTATCAGGCGCTCTTCCGCAATCCGCTGGTGTCGCCGGGGCTGCTCGGCGTGCTCGCCGGCGCCTCGGCCGGCGCGGCGCTGGCCATCGTCGCCGGCGCCGACTGGCTGCTCGTCCAGACCAGCGCCTTCGTCATGGGGCTGGCCGCGGTCGGCATCGGCGTCGGCATCGCCCATGCGTTCGGCGGCGGCTCGATCATCATGCTGATCCTCGGCGGCATCCTCAGCGGCGCGCTGTTCGCCTCGCTGCTGACCATCGTCAAGTACATGGCCGACCCCTACAGCCAGTTGCCGTCCATCGTCTACTGGCTGATGGGCAGCCTCGGCCAGGCAAACTTCGACGACATGGCCTGGGCCGCGATCCCCATGGCGCTCGGCATCCTCCTGCTCTGCCTGATGGGCCGGGCGCTCGACGCGCTGGCCATGGGCGACGACGAGGCGCGCGCGCTCGGCGTGCCGGTGACGGCGGTGCGCCTCGTGACCATCGCCGCCGCCACGCTGATCTCGGCGATGACCGTCTCCATCGCCGGCATGATCGGCTGGATCGGCCTCATCGTGCCGCACATCGCGCGCCTGCTGGTCGGGCCGGGCAACGCCCGCCTGCTGCCGGCGGCGGCGAGCCTGGGCGCCGCCTTCCTGCTCTTCGCCGACGGCCTGGCGCGCAACCTGTCCACGGCCGAACTGCCGATCGGCATCGTCACCGAACTGCTCGGCATCCCGGTCTTCCTCATCGTGCTGCATCGCGTGCGCCGGGGGTGGACCTCATGACGCTGGCCGCCCGCGACATCCACTTCGGCTACCGCAGCCGGCCGGTGCTGGCCGGCGCCAGCCTGACGCTGGCCGCCGGCGAGCTGGTCTGCCTGCTCGGCTGCAACGGCGCCGGCAAGAGCACCCTGCTCAAGATCATGCTCGGCCTGACGCGGCCCGCGCGGGGCGAAGTGACGGTCGACGGCGCGCCGCTGGCCGGATGGAGCCGCCGCGAGCTGGCGCAGATCGCTGCCTACGTGCCGCAGGTGCACGTCGCGCCCTTCCCCTACACCGTGCGCCAGGTGGCGCTGATGGGGCGCCTGCCGGCCACCGGCATCCTCAAGGCGCCCGGCGCCGCCGACCTGGCGCGCGTGCAGCGCGCGCTCGAACACCTGGGCATCCCGCATCTGGCCGAGCGGCCCTACACCGAGATCTCCGGCGGCGAGCGGCAACTGACGCTGATCGCCCGCGCCCTGGCGCAGGAAGCGCGCCTGCTGGTCATGGACGAACCGCTGGCCGGACTCGACTACGGCAACCAGGTGCGCCTGCTGGAGCGCCTGGAAGGGCTCGCCGCGGAAGGCTACGGCGTGCTGATGACCACGCACGACCCGAACCAGCCGCTCTCCGGCTGCCAGCGGGTGGCGCTGCTGATCGACGGCCGTATCGCCGTCGACGGCGCGCCCGGCGAGGTGCTGACGCCGACGGCGATCGAGCGGCTCTACGGCGTGCGCGTCGATCTGCTGCGCACCGCCGACGGCCGCGGCATCGCCTTCCGGCCGATGGACGGGGTGCGCCACGCCGGCCGTTCGCCATGACGCGCGCGGCCACGCTTTACAAACCCGGCGGCGCGCGCAGCGGCCGCCGGGGAGTTTCGACCGGCGCCGCGCACGCGCGGCGTCCGGGTTTCAACGCAGTAACAGGGAGGATAAGAATCATGCAACGTTTTCTACCATTGACCGCCGTTTCACTCCTGCTGCCCGCGGCAGCGCTGGCGCAGACCGGCGGCGCCGCGGTCCTGCCCGAGGTGGTGGTGACCACCGGCGCCTTCAGCACGCAGGAGCGGGCCACCGCCACCAGCAGCTTCGTCATCCACGAAGAGACCATCAAGCACTCGGCCGCCCACAACCTGAGCGAGCTGCTGATCGAGCAGGGCTTCATGGTCGAGGCGACGCCGACCGACCACGGCGAGAACACGCTGCTGATCCGCGGCTTCCACACCGAGCACCTGATGACCGAGGCCAACGGCAAGGTGCTGATCCTGATCGACGGCCGGCGCTCGGGCGTCGCCAACGTCCGCCAGATCACGCTGAACAACGTCGAGCGGGTCGAGGTGCTGCGCGGCCCGGAGATGTTCAAGTATTCGATGGGCTCGCCCGGCGGCATCATCAACATCATCACCAAGCGGGGCGGGCCGGAGCGCTTCAGCGGCTCGGCCTACGTCGGCTACGGCAGCTACGACGCGTCCAAGGCCGGCGTGGACGTCAATGGCCAGGCGAACAACTTCGACTACGCGCTCGGCTATGAATACAGCACCGTGCGCCGGGACTACAAGGACGGCAGCGGCGACACGGTGCACAACACCAAGACCGACGGCACCAACCGCCTCAACTTCAACCTCGGCTACACCTTCAACAACCGGCACCGCATCGGTATCGACGGCTACCACTACGAGGTGGACAAGGCGCACCGGCCGTCCTACGTCGACGAGGAAGGCGTCATCCGCAACAACAGCTACACCGACCGGAAGACCCAGCTCCTGCACCTCAACTACGAAGGCGCCAGCGACGACGGCCGCCTGTCGTGGAAGGCGAACGTGGGCAAGGGCAAGGACATCTACGAGACCTACGAGGCCGCCTCCCGCTATCCGAAGGGGCAGGAGGTCGACACCGACCGCGCCCAGGGCAGCCTGACCTATACGACCGAGCGCTTCGACCTCACCGGCGGCGTCGATTACATCAAGTACGACGTCGAGAACTCGTCCACCGCCCGCGGCGCCTTCCTGCAGAACGGCGGCCTCGATCCGCAGTGGCGCGGCCTCGGCTTTCCCATGCACCCGACCAGCACCACCACGCTCTGGGGCGCCTACCTGGTGGGCACGCTCAAGCTCCAGGACGGGGCGCTGAACCTCTCCGGCGGCCTGCGCTACGAACATGCGTATGCCAAGGACCGGTCGGTCGGCGACGAGCACTACAACCGCGTTCCCTATTTCACCACCCGCGGCATCACCGACCGCAGCCTGCTGCCGACCAGCCGCAGCTTCGACCACGTCTCGCCGACCCTCGGCGCGACCTGGCTGCCGCTGGACTGGCTCAAGCTGCGGGCCAACTACACCCAGGGCTGGCGCGCGCCGTCCGGGCGGCAACTGTTCGCCAGCAGCTTCTACGAGGACTACGGCGCGCCGGGCGATCCCAGGCTCGACCCCGAGCTGACCGACGCCTTCGAGGTCGGCTTCGACATGGTCCGTCCCGACTGGCGGTTCTCCGGCACCTACTTCCACTACGAGGTCAAGGACAACGTCTACATCTATCCCGGCGTCAGGCCGAACGGGACCAGCCCGCAGGGCCGCGTGATGATGAACGTCGACCGGCGCGTGCAGGAAGGCGTGGAAATCCAGGCCAGCGCCAACGTCGCCGGCCTGCTCGGCTACCGGGGCTTCGAGCTGCGTCCGTACGTCAATGCGACGCACATGACGCGCAAGGAAGAGGTCATCGACGAAGGCGGGCCGGGGCTGCTCGGCACCTGGTGGCCGATCGCGCGGACGCCTGACACCGTCGTCGGCTACGGCATCCGCTTCAACCACCACGCCACGAAATTCTCCGGCAACCTGAATTTCAACTTCTACGGCAAGCAGTACGGCGGCAGGTCGAACGTGGGCGACGGTCCGCTCGTCGGCTTCGGGAACTTCACCGTGACCAACCTGAGCCTGAAGAAGCGCCTGTGGGACTTCGGCAAGACGAACAGCCTGGATCTGAAGGTGGACCTCAACAACATCTTCGACAAGACCTATTCGTACCTCGGCCGGATTCCCCAGGATGCCTACGCCTACCCTGGCCGCAACTTCTACGCCACGCTGATCTACAACTTCTGACGCGACGAACGTCTCCGGAGGGGTGACTCCCCTCCGGCCGACTTTCCCAGGATTGCACGGTGAAACATCACAAAAAGACGCATTTCCGGAAACTGGCGCTGGCGCTCTGCCTCTGGGGCGCCGGCCAGGCCGCGGCCGCGGAGGCGCCCGGATGCACCGTCGACGCGCGGACGCGCTCCGTCGTCGACATGGCCGGGCGGACCGTGGTCCTGCCGAAGGCGGTGAAGCGCGTCGCCACCGTCGGCTCGGTGCCGGTGATCAACGGCTACCTCTTCGCCCTCGGCGCCGGCGAGCGGATCGCCAACGGCCTGCCGCCGCGCTTCGCGCAGTCGGGCAAGTGGCGGCTGCAGACCGCCATCGCGCCGCATCTGGCCGACCGGCCGGTGCTGCAGGGGCAGGTCGGCAGCGAGGTGGCGATCGAAACCCTGGTCAGGCTCGCCCCGGACGCGGTGATCACCATGGATCGCCTCGGCATCAGGAAGCTGGAGGCGGCGAAGGCGCCCGTCGTCTACCTCGAATGGGGGAACGCGTCCGACATCCAGCGGAACATGGCGGTGCTCGGCTGCGTGCTCGACCGCATGCCCGAGAGCGAGGCCTACCTGCGCTACTTCGACGCGACCATGGCGCGCATCCGCCACACCCTGGCCGGCGTCGCGCCGGCGGCCAGGCCCAGGGTGCTCTACTTCAACCCGCACACGATGACGACGCCGCTGCTCATCGCCAACTGGTGGATCGAGGAGGCCGGCGGCAGCAGCGTCACCGCCGGCATGGCGCGGGGCGGCAACGCGCACTATTCCCACGAGCAACTGCTGATGTGGAACCCCGAGGTCTTCATCGTCGGCTCGCCGGAGCAGGCGGCGGCGATCTACCGCGACGAGCGCTTCGCCAAGATCGCCGCGGTCAGGAACGGCCGGGTCCACGTCACGCCGGTCGGCGCCCACTCCTGGGGCCAGCGGACCGTCGAACAGCCATTGACCGTCCTCTGGGCGGCGAAGCTGTTCCACCCCGAGGCGTTCGCGCAGGTGGACATGGCGAACGAGATACGCAGCTTCTACCGCCGCTTCTTCGACTACGAACCGTCCGCCGAGGACATCCGCACGATCCTCGCCGGCGGCGCCGACGACGGCCGGCCGACCGGACGGCCGGGCGCGGGCGGGAACACGAAATTCTGAACGGAACCCATCGCATGGAAATCCTCCGCATGAAACGATCCACCCGGGCGGTCCTGCTCGCCCTGTCGGCGGCGGCCTGTCCGCCGGCCGCGCTGGCCGCGGGCGACGACCCGGTGCTCGACACGGTGCAGGTGCGCGGCAAGACCGGCGCGCCCTTCGTCGAACCCACCGCGCAGCCGCGCAGCGAAACGACGATCGGGCGCGAAGGCATCGCCAACGCCGCGCGCGCCGGCCAGTCCTCGATCTACCAGGCGCTCGACATGGCGCCGTCGGTCAGCCTCGAATCGCTCGACGCCTACGGCATCGCGCGCAGCGGGCCGGGCGGCGGCAACATGCGCATCCGCGGCCAGAACAGCAGCAACCTGTCCCTCTCCATCGAGGGCATCCCGCTGGCGCCGCCGCCGCGCTTCGGGCCGCGCGAGGCGGCCTTCGACGCCGAGAACTTCGCCGCCATCCGCCTGCTCAAGGGCGCCAGCCCGGTGGAGTTCGGCAACGGCTGGGGCAGCAGCGCCGGTTCGGCCGACGTGGCGCTGCGCGCGCCGAACGAGGAACGGCACTTCCAGGTGAAGCAGGGCATCGGCGGCGACCGCTTCCGCCGCACCTTCCTGCGCTTCGACACCGGCGCCTGGGCGAGCGGCACGCGCGCCGCGCTGTCCTATTCCAATGCCTCGGCCGACAAGTGGCGCGGCGCCGGCGAGGCGCCCGACAAGCGCGAGAACGTCTTCCTCGACGTCTTCCAGCCGCTGGCCAACGGCGGCAGCGCGCGCGTCTTCGTCAATCACTACGAATACGCCGGCAGCCTCTACCGCCCGCTGAGCTACGCGCAGGCCCGCGACATCCGCAGCTTCCGCGACTACGACTTCAACGCCGGCCTCAGCGGCACGCCGTCCCGCGACGTGGCCTACCACGACTACAACCGGCTCGACGAACGCTTCACGCTGCTCGGCGGCCTCTTCTCGCTGCCGCTGGGCGACGGCACCCTGCGCCTCAAGCCCTACTACGCCGAGGAGCGCCTGCACAACCTCGACGGCCTGGCCAACCTGGTCGGCGCGCCGGGCGTCCGCGACTGGCGGAGCGACAAGACGATGTACGGCGCCATCGGCGAATACGCCTGGAAGCTCGCCGGCGGGGAGATCGCCGCCGGCTTCTGGGGCGAGAACTACGAGTGGCCGGCGATGACGCGCAAGACCTACCGCGTCGCCGCCGACGGCAGCCTGGTCTACGGCGGCTGGAACGCGCTCTACAAGTACGACGGCGACTACACCTCGCGCGCGCCCTACGCGCGCTTCGAGCTGGCCGCCGGGCCGTGGACGCTGAGCGGCGGCATCAAGCACATCACCTGGAAGCAGCCGACGACGCTCAACTACGTCCTTGACCCGACGCTGCCCGACGTGTCGCACGATCGCATCCTCTCGTCCGGCGCCCGCGTCGACGCCGAATCGAGCGTCGGCGGCCACACCGACCGCGCCTGGCTGCCGAACCTCGGCGTCGGCTACGCCCTGTCGCCGGACCTCGCCCTCTACGCCAGCGCCGGGCGCAACTTCAACCGCGCCTACTTCGGCGGCGGGCAGATGATCGGCGCCTTCCAGACGAACCCGGCCGCCTTCCGCGCCGCCGGCATCACCGCCGAGGACCTGCGCCGGAGCGAGAAGCTGGAGCTGGTCGACACCCTGGATGTCGGCGCGCGCTGGCAGCGCGGCGCGCTCTCGCTGGCGCCGACCCTGTTCTTCTCCCGCTACAAGGACAAGGCGGTGCGCATCCTCGACCCGGTGGCGAACGTGGTCTACAACCAGCCGGCGAGCAAGGCCACGGCCTACGGCCTGGAGATCGAGGCGAACTGGGAGGCGAGCCAAAGCGCGCAGCTCTTCGCGGCGCTCTCCTGGAACGACGCGACCTTCGACGCCGACATTCCGCTGCTCAACGGCGCCCGCGTCGCGGCCAAGGGCAAGCAGCTTCCCGACACGCCCAAGCGCATGGCCAAGCTCGGCGCCAGCCTGCGCTGGGGCGATTTCGAGTTCGTGCCCCTGCTCAAGTGGATCGACGCGCGCTACGGCGACGTGACCAACACCCAGAAGATCTCCGGCTACGCGGTGACCGACCTCAACCTGCGCTACGCGCACCGGGAGCCGGTGCTCGGCGCGCGGGTGAACGTCGGCCTGTCGGTCGTCAACCTGTTCGACAAACGCTACGTCTCGGCCATCGCCGCCTCCGACGACGGCAGCGCCAACCAGGCCACCTACTATCCGGGCGCGCCGCGCACCGTCGCGCTGACGCTGGAGGCAAACTTCTGATGCGCGCCGCCGCGCGCCTCGCGCTCTGCCTGCTGCTCGCGCTCGCTGGCGCGGCGTCGTGGGCGCGGCCCGGCGTCGTCGACGCCGCCGGCCGGCAGGTCGCCCTGCCGGAGCGCGTGGCGCGCACCGCCGTGCTCGGCGCCGTGGCGCCGCTCAACGGCTTCCTCTTCATGCTCGGCAGGCAGGAGACCATCGGCAGCGGCCTGCCGGCATTCTTCCAGACGCCCTACTGGGCCATGCAGCGCCGGCTGGCGCCGCAGCTCGCCGACCTGCCGGTGGTCGCCGGCAGCGACGGCCAGCCGAACGTCGAGGCGCTGCTCGCGCTGGCGCCGGACGTCGTCCTCACCTCCTCGCGCGGCGCCCTGCCCGTGCTCGAAACGGCCGGCCTGCCGGCGCTGTACTTCGAGTGGAAGGACTTCGACGACCTGCGGCGCACCGCCGAACTGCTCGGCGACGTGCTCGGCGCCCGCGCGCGGGCCGCGGAATTCCTCCGCTACTGCGACGGCAACATCGCCCGGGTGAGCGCCGCCCTCGCTGCCGGCGACGCGCCGCGGCGGCCGCGCGTCGCCTTCCTGCGCGCGAAGACCTTCTCGCAGCCGGCGCGCATCGCCGACTGGACGCTGGCCGCGGCCGGCGGCGACAACGTCGGCCGCTACGGCGTCGGCGCCGGGCAGGCGGCGATGACCCTGGAGGCGCTGCTGCGGGCCGACCCCGAGACGCTGATCGTCTGGTCGCGCGAGGAGCGCGACGCGCTCTTCACCGACCCGCGCTTCGCCGCCATGAGCGCGGTGCGCGCGCGGCGGGTGCACGCCGTGCCGGTCGGCGCCACGCCCTGGCTGGCGCCCGGCGTCGAACAGTGCCTGGGCGTGCTGTGGACGGCGCAGCGCCTGCACCCGGAACGCTTCGCCGACCTCGATCTGGTCGAGGAGACGCGCGGCTTCTACCGCCGCTTCTTCTCGCTGCCCATCGACGCCGGCGAGGCCGCGGCGATCCTCGACGGCATGGACTGATCCGACATGGAACGCACCCTGGACTCCCTGGACGAAGACCTGCTGAACGACAGGGCGCTGACGCGCGACGAGGCGCTGGTACTCTACGCGGCCGCCGCCGACCCGGACGCGGCCGAGCCGCTGTTCGGCGCCGCCGCACGGCTGCGCGACCGCGGCTTCGGCAAGGGCGTGCACTACATGGCGACGATGGCGCCGATCCTCGCCTGCGCCATCAAGCCGCGCTGCGAATACTGCGACTGGTGGCGCGCCCGCGTCATCCAGCGCGGCCGGCTGGCCGCCGGCGCCGCCGCGCTCTCGGCGCGCGGCGTGCGCCGCGTCCTGCTCGTCGGCGGCAGCCGCGACGGCGACTACGACGACGGCGTGGTCGATGCCGTCGAACGCATCCGCGCCGACGGGCTCGACCTGGACATCGAGATCAACGTCGGCGGCAGCCTCGGCGCCGCCGGCCTCGACCGCCTGCGCGCGCTCGGCGTGGTCGGCGTCACCGCGTCGCTGGAGACGGTGAACGCGGCGATCTTCGCGCGCCACAAGCCGGGCGATTCGCTCGCCGCCCGCCGGCGCCTGCTCGCCGACGCGCAGCAGCGCGGCTTCGAGCTGCGCAGCATCATGATGATCGGCCTCGGCGAGGCGGACGCCGACCGCATCGACCACCTGCTCGAACTGCGCACGCACGCCGGCCTGCGCCACCTGATGATCTCGCGCTTCTCGCCGCGCGCCGACACGCCGCTCGCCGAGCGGGAGGTGGCGGCGCTGCACGACTGGGCGCGCACCGTCGCCATCGCCCGCCTGCTGCTGCCGCGGGTGCGCATCGGCCTTGCGGGCGGCGTCGACCTCGCCGCGCTGCCGCTCTGGCACCGCGCCGGCGGCGGCAACCAGCTCTTCGCCATGGGCGTGCATACCGCGGAGCCGCCGCCCGAGCTGCGCGACCTGGCGCAGCCGCTCGGCGACCGGCTCTACCTCGTCGACCGCCGGCCGCTGCTGGAAGCCTTCCTGAACGGCGCCGGGCTGCGGCCCTCCTTCGCCGACGCGCAGGACTGCCGATGAGCACGCCGCCGCGCCGCCGCTGGTACGCCGCCGCCCTGCTGGCGCTGCTTGCGCTGCACGCGGGCGCGGCCCTGGCCGGGCGCGCGCTGACCGACATGGCCGGCCGCACGGTGGTCGTCGCCGACCCCATCGGGCGCACCGCCGCCGTCGGCGCCGGCCCGGTGATTTCCTCCTTCGTCGCCGCGCTTGGTGCCGGCGCGACGCTGGTCAACGGCATGCCGGTCGGCGCCCGCCTGCGCCAGACCGACTGCTGCCGCTTCCTGCCGCGCGTGGTTCCCGGCATCCTCGACCTGCCGAGCGTGGAGAGCGCCAGCTTCCAGCTCAACCGCGAACTGCTGGCCACCCTGCGCCCGGACGTGGTGCTGCTGCACGGCGAAACGCTGGCGCGCGAGATCGAGACCACCGGGCTGCGCCCCTTCGTCCTGCACCTGACGCGCGACGCCGGGCCGGGCCGCGGCCGCGAGGCCAACGCCGTGCAGGTCATGACCGCGCTCGGCGAGCTGTACGGCCGGCAGGCGCGGGCGCGGGACTACGCCCGCCACTTCGCCGGCGTGCTCGACCGGGTGAACGCGCGGCTCGCCGACGCCGGCGGCCGGCCGCGGGCGATCTATTTCAGCCACCGCGGCATGGCGCTGACCAGCATGACCGCCGACTGGTGGATCGAAACCGCCGGCGGCACCAGCGTGACGCGCAACGTGCCGCTGCAGAACAGCCGGGCCGCGATCTCGCTCGAACAACTGCTCGCCTGGAATCCGGAGGTCATCTTCGCGGCGACGCCGGAAGAGGCGCGCGAGATCGCAGAGGACGCGCGCCTCGCCGGCGTCGCCGCCGTGCGCAGCGGCCGCATCCACGCCGTGCCGCGCAGCGTCATCCGCTGGGCGCACCCGTCGCCGGAGCAGGCCGTCGGCGTGCTCTGGGCGGCGGCGCGGCTCCATCCCGGCCGCTTCGCGGACGCCGAGGTGGCGGCCGAGCTGCGGCATTTCTACCGATCCTTCTATCAGATCCACCTGAGCGACGACGAGGTCGAGGACATCGTCCGCCCATCCCTCCGGGAGACTGCATCGTGACACCAGACACCACCGGCGCCGGACGGCGCACCGCCCTCGCCTGCGGCCTCCTGCTCGGCCTGTCGTCCGCCCTGTGCGCCGCCGAGGAACCGGCCCTGGCGGAAGTCAGCGTCGTCGGCAGCCAGGGCGGCGAACTGAGCGCGCCGGCCAGCGAGCGCCCCCGCTCCGAGGAAACGGTGACGCCGGAGGGCATCCGCATCCACGCCGGCGCGGCGCAGACCAACGCCTACAAGGCCCTGTCCGGCCTGCCGTCGGTGCTGTTCGAGGCCGCCGACCCCTACGGCCTGTCGAGCAGCCAGTCGATCCGCTCGCGCGGCCGGCCGAACAGCTCGCAGACGCCGGGCCAGACCTACGAGGGCATGCCGATCCGCAACCTCGGCGGCTTCACCGGCAGCGTCGACCTGTTCGACCTGGAGAACGTCGAGGCCATCGGCTTCTACCGCGGCGCCGTGCCGATCGACAAGGGCGTCGGCTTCGCCAACGCCTCGGGCAGCGTCGACATGCTCTTCCGCCGCCCGGCCGAGGAATTCGGCGGGCAGGTGAACGTCGCGGCCGGCCGCTTCGGCTTCAAGCGCCTGTTCGCCCGCATCGACAGCGGCGAGTTCGCCGGCGGCTCCCGCCTCTTCCTCTCGGCCTCGCGCACCGACGCCGACAAGTGGCGCGGCAGCGGCGACTCGCCGGCGGAGCGGGAAATCTTCCAGTTCGGTCTGACGCAACCGTTGTGGGCGGGCGCCAGCCTGGAACTGTTCGGCGTCCACGGCGATCTGGCGCAGCACAACTACCGGCCGCTGACCTACGCGCAGGCCAAGGACCTGTCGACCTACCGCGACTTCGACTACAACCGGACGCTGACCGGCAACGCCGCGCAGGACGTCGCCTACTACGACTTCAACCGGCAGCGCGTGAAGAACCAGGCGCTGTTCGGCACGCTGCGCTTCGGCGACGAAGTCCAGAACGGATTCGTCAAGGCCTACCACCTCAAGATCGACGGCCAGACGTGGAACGGCTCGGGCAATGCGCTCGGCGCGCCGGGCGTCATCCGCTGGGACTTCGAGTCCGAGGTCTACGGCCTGATCGCCCAGGCCGACCGGCGGCTGTACCAGGACGCCGGGCACGAGATCCGCGGCGTCGCCGGCTACTGGTACCACGTGCAGGAGCCGCCGGGGCCGCCGCTGCACCAGAAAGCCTACCGCATCGGCGCCGACGGCAGCCTGAGCTTCGCCGGCTGGTCGACGCTGGCGAAGATGACCGACCACATCTACAGCAGCCCCTACGCCGGCCTGCAGGGCAAGGCCGGGGCATGGACCTGGGAGACGGGCGTCCGCTACCTGCACTTCCGCACGCCGTCGATCACCTACTACAACGGCGCCGGACTCGCCGACAGCGGCTATCGCGACGCCTTCGACCAGAACCCGGCGACCAGCCCGGACCGCCACGCGTCGAGCCGCCGGCTGACCAACTGGCTGCCGAACCTCGGCGTCGGCTACACCTTCTCCCCGCGCGCCAAGGCGTATGCCAACTACGGCCGCAACTACGGTGTGCCGGCCTTCGGCATCGCCACCACGTACAACGCCGCGCGGGCGCAGTTCGTCGCCGCCGGCAGCAGCTTCCAGGACCTGTGGAACAACGCCGACCAGGAGCTATCGGACAACCTCGACGTCGGCCTGCACCTCACCGGGAGCAACTGGTATCTGTCGCCCGTGCTCTACGACGCGCGCTACCGCAACCGCTCGGTGCAGATCCTCGACCCGGCGTTCGGCGTCTCCTACCCGCAGAACGCCGGCAAGGCGCGCGCCTACGGGGTGGAGGTCGAAGGCGGCTGGTCGCCGACGCAGCGGCTGACGCTGTTCGGCGGCCTCGCCCTGTCCCGCTTCGAGCTTGCCGACGACACGCGCGCCGCCAGCGGCGTCGTGCTGCCGACCGCCGGCAAGCAGGTGGCCGACGCGCCGCGCGTGATGGCCAAGCTCGGCGCCAGCTACCGCCTCGGCGCCTGGACGCTGACGCCGACCGCGCGCTACGTCGGCGAGCGCTACGGCAACGCGCTCAACACCCACAGGCTGCCGTCCTACGCGGTCGCCGACCTGGACATCCAGTACGACTTCGGCCGGTTCGCCGGCTTCAAGCGCGTGACCGCGGCGCTGGCGGTGACGAACCTGTTCGACCGCCGCTACATCGGCATCATCAGCAGCAACGACGTCGACCTGCGCGGCACCGCCACCTACTACCCGGGCGCCCCCCGCGCCGTGGCGGCGACCTTTTCCGCCCGCTTCTGAGACCCGTTTCTGAGCCATGACCGCCAGCGCCTCCACCGACCTCCCCGCCGCCGTGCCCGCCGCCCGCCGCGCCCGCGCCGTGATCGCGCTGCTCGGCGCCACCACCCTGGTGATCGCCATCCTCTCCATGGGCCTCGGCCACTACCCGCTGACCTCCGCCGCGGTCCTCGACGTGCTCTGGTCGGCGCTGACCGGCACGCCGTCGGGCCAGCCGCCGATGGTCGACAACGTCGTCCTCGCCGTGCGCCTGCCGCGCGTGCTCGCCGCCATGCTCGTCGGCGCCAGCCTGGCGGCGGCCGGCGCCGCCTACCAGACGCTCTTCCGCAACCCGCTCGCCTCGCCGGCGATCCTCGGCGTCTCGTCCGGCGCCGGCTTCGGCGCGGCGCTGGCCATGCTGCTCTCGGGCGGCGCGCTGGCCATCCAGGGCGCGGCCTTCGCCGGCGGCATGCTGGCGGTGGGCGCCGCGATGTTCATCGCCGGCCGCCTGGGCAAGGGCTCGGCGCTGGTGCTGGTGCTCGCCGGGCTGGTCGTCTCGGCGCTGTTCCAGGCGCTGACCTCGGCGCTGAAGTACGTCGCCGATCCGCTCGACACGCTGCCGGCCATCGTCTTCTGGCTGCTCGGCAGCCTCGGCCGCGTCGGCACGCGCGACCTGGTCTGGGCGGCGCCGTTCGCGCTCGCCGGCATGCTCGCGCTGTTCCTGCTGCGCTGGCCGACGCAGGTGCTGGAAGCCGGCGACGACGAGGCGCGCACGCTCGGCGTGCCGGTGCGCGCGCTGCGCATCGCGCTGATCGCGGCGGCGACGCTGATGACCGCCGCCGCCGTGTCGATCTCCGGCATCGTCGGCTGGGTCGGGCTGCTCGTGCCGCACCTCGCCCGCCTCATCGTCGGCCCGGCCTACGCCACGCTGCTGCCGGCCTCGCTGCTGCTCGGCGCCGGCTACCTGCTGCTGGTCGACGACCTGTGCCGCAGCGCCTTCGCCGCCGAGCTGCCGCTCGGCATCGTCACCGCCGTGCTCGGCGCGCCGGTCTTCGTCGTCATCCTGGCGAGAGCGAGGCGGCAATGGTCCTGAAGATCGAAGGGCTGGTCTACCGCCACGCGCCGGGCCTGCCGCCGGTGCTCGACGGCGTCGACCTGGCGCTCGCCGCCGGCGAGATCCTCTGCCTGCTCGGGCCGAACGGCACCGGCAAGACCACGCTGCTGCGCTGCCTGATCGGCGCGCTGCGGCACGAGCGCGGCCAGGTGCACATCGACGGCGAGACCGACATGCCGCCGCGCCGGCTGGCGCGCGCGCTCGCCTACGTGCCGCAGGCCGCCGGCGACAGCGGCCTCTGTCTGCTCGACGTGGTGCTGATGGGGCGGACGCCGCACCTCTCCCCGCTGCGCCTGCCCGGCCGCAGCGACGAACGCATCGCGCGCGAGGCGCTGGCGCGCGTCGGCATCGCCCACCTCGCCGAGCGGCCGTTCAACCGCGCCAGCGGCGGCGAGCGCCAGCTCGCGCTGATCGCCCGCGCGCTGGCGCAGCAGCCGCGCCTGTTCGTCATGGACGAGCCGACCGCCAGCCTCGACCTCGGCAACCAGGCGCGCGTGCTGCGCGTCATCCGCGACCTGGCCGCCGACGGCATGACCATCCTCGTCACCACGCACCAGCCGGAGCACGCCTTCCTGCTCGGCGCGCGCGTCGTCGCCCTGGCCGGCGGCCGCATCGCCGCCGCCGGCGCGGCGCGCGACGTGCTCTGCGCGAAGACGCTGAGCGAGATCTACGCCACGCCGGTGGACGTCGTCAGCCGCGACGGCGCGCCGGCGGCCTGCGTGCCGCGACTGTGACTGCCCAGCCCATGAGCCCGAAGCCGACATCCTCCCCGACCGGAACGGGAAGGGCGCTCGCGTACTTCGTCATCGCCTACGGTGGCGCAAGCCTCGCGGCCCCGCTCATTCTGCGGACCGGCACAGGTTCCACCACCGCCTACTGGATCGCACTCGGACTCCTGAGCCTGGCTGGAGGCTACTTTGGACTGAAGGGGAAAACCTGGGCCTTCCGGATGATCCTCGCCCTGTTTCTTCTGCAGTCGGTGCAGATGTATACGCAGCACTTCTGGTTTTCCTTGGTCGGCCCCTACTCGCTCAAGCTGGTTCTCATCGGGGCCGGTCCTCTCCGGGAACACATGGATCTCAACGTGCTTGCCGCCGGCGTTGCCTTCTTCGCCTCGGGCATGGGCGGTCGCCTGACACGTGACTGCGCTGCCATCGAAAGACAGCCATGAGTCTCCAAAAACTGCGCCGCCTCACAGGCCTTCTACTACTCCTGTGCCTCGCCCTGCAGGCGGCCGCCGCGCCGCGCGTCCTCGAAGACATGGCCGGCGACCAGGTCGCCGTGCCGGCGCGCGTCGAGCGCGTCGCCACCGTCGGCGCGGTGCCGGTGCTGAACGGCCTGGTCTTCGCCGTCGGCGAGGGCCGGCGCATCGTGAACGGCCTGCCGGAGTTCGCCAGGAAGCCGCGCTGGGGCTACCAGGCGGTGTTCGCGCCGCACACCGCGCGCCTGCCGTCGATGCAGAACGCCGACCGCACGCCGCGGCTGGAAGCCCTGCTCGGCGCCGCGCCCGACGCCGTGCTGACCATGGACCGGGCGAGCGCCGACGCGCTGCGCCGCGCCGGCCTGCCGGCGCTCTACCTCGCCTGGCGCCAGCCGGAGGACGTGAAGACGGCGGTGCGCCTGCTCGGCCGCCTGTTCGACAGGCCGCAGGCCGCCGAACGCTACGCCGAGCGCTTCGATCGCATGCTCACCGGCGTCGCCGCGCGCCTGCGCGACGTGCGCACGCGGCCGCGCGTGCTCTATTTCAGCCCGAAGACGCTGACGCAGCCGCACCTCGTCGCCGAGTGGTGGATCGGCGCGGCCGGCGGCGACAGCGTCACCGACGACGGCCGCAGCCTCGAATCGCGCAGCTTCACGCTCGAACAACTGCTCGCCTGGGACCCCGAGATCCTCATCGTCTCCGGCCACGACGAGGCCGAGGCAGTGCGCCGGGAGCCGCGCTTCGCCGGCATCAGGGCCGTGCGCGCCGGCCGCATCCTGGTCGCGCCCTGCGGCGCCCACACCTGGGGCAACCGCACCGCCGAGCAGCCGCTGACCGTGCTCTGGGCGGCGAAGCACTTCCATCCCGAGACATTCGGCGACGTCGACCTCGTCGCCGAGACGCAGGCCTTCTACCGCGACCTCTTCGGCACCGCGCTGTCCGCCGCGCAGGTACGCGAAATCCTCGACGGCGGCCCGCAAGGCGTGCCGACGGGGAATTGAGGAAGCGATGAACGACATGCACACCGACGCCCGCAGCGCCTTCGACGCGGCCCTGGCCGACGCAGCGGAAGGCCGCATCGACCGCGAGTCGGCGCTGCTCATCCTGGAACAGTCGCGCGCGCCGGAGCGGGCGCTGCGCCTGTTCGCCGCCGCCTCGGCCGTGCGCGACCGCCATCTCGGCCGCGCGCTGTGGTGGTCCGCCGGGCCGAGCGCGGTCATTCCCTGCAAGATCGTGCCGCGCTGCACCTACTGCACGTTCTACGCCAGGCACCGCTTCACCCGCGAGCACCTGCAGACCGCGGCGCGCGCGGTCGCCGGCCGGGGCATCCGCTACTTCATCCTGAGCGGCGGCACCAGCCTCGCCGGCTACGACGAGCGGCTCGTCGACATGGTGCGCACCGTGCAGGCGGCGGCCGACCTCGACATCTTCGTGAACCTCGGGCCTTCGCTCACCGAAGAGACGGTGGCGACGCTCAAGGCGATGGGCGTCGCCGCCGTCACCAGCTCGCTGGAAGTGCACGACGAGGCGGTGTTCGCCAGCGTGAAGCCGGCCGACAGCCTGCCCGCGCGCAAGGCGCTGCTCGCAGCCTGCGAACGGCAGGGCATGCCGATCCGCACGATGATCCTGCTCGGCCTGGGCGAGACCGACCGGCAGCGCGTCGAGCACCTGTTCTACCTGCGCGACTTCCGCTGCCTCAGCATCCTGAACGTCTCGCGCTACTACCCCTACCCCGGCGTCGACTGCGCCGGCAACCGGCGCTGCTCGCCGTGGGAAATGGCGCGCGTCGTCGCGCTCGCCCGCCTGCTGCTGCCGGCGGTGGACATCGGCTTCGGCGCCGGCCACACGCCCGACGACATTCCGCTGTGGTTCCTCGCCGGCGGCGGCAACAAGCTGGTCGGCTCGGTGATCGCCATGCGCAGCGAGCGGCCGGCGCCGCAGCCCATGGAGGAGATCGTCGCGCTGGGCGGGAACCTGTACGAGATCAACCGCATGCCGATCATCGGCCACTACCTAGAAAGCCTCGGCGTCGCCGCCGGCTTCGCCAGGCAGACCGGCGGCGGCAACGCGCAGACAAGGTCGTTCTGACATGGAAACTCAGGGAGAGGCATCCGCAATGCACCGCAAGACCCCGTCGATCCGCAGCCCCTTCGCGCCCCGGCGCGTCGCCTGCTGCACGCTCCTGGCGCTGGCATCGCTCGCCGGCGCGGCCCGCGCCGACACGCAGTTGGCGCCGGTCATCGTCGCTGCGCCGGAAGACGGCGGGCTCCACCTCGACCAGCCGTCGCTCACCGGCAGCCGCACCGGGCTCAGCGTCAGGGACCTGCCGGCGAGCGTCGACGTCGTCACCGCCGAGGCGATGCGCGAGCGCGGCGACTTCAACATCAAGGACGGCATCACGCGCAGCACCGGGCTGACCAACATCGGCACCATCGGCAACGGCGGCATGAGCTTCTCCACCCGCGGCATCGCCGCCACCCCCGGCACCACGTCGGTCGGCATCGCCGAGGACGGCATCAGCCTGGGCGCCGCCTCGGGCACGATCAACTATCCGGTCGACGCCTGGGGCTACCAGCGCGTCGAGGTGCTGCGCGGGCCGGCCTCGGTGGTCTTCGGCGTCGGCACCGTCGGCGCCACGATCAACGCCGTGCGCAACGAGCCGAGCCGCGAGCGCAAGGTCGAGACGCTGGCCGGCCTCGGCAGTTACGGCTCGGCGCGCCTCGGCATCGGCGCCACCGGCCCGCTGGGCGAGCACGCCAGCTTCCGCGTGGACGCCTACGGCACGAACATCGACAGCGGCCGCGACATGGGCGAGGCGAAGAGCGGCAAGCTGATGACCACGCTGCGGCTCGACCCCCGCGCCGACCTGCGCTTCGAGCTGCTGGCGGACTACAGCCTGGTGCGGCCGGAGCGCTACTTCGGCACGCCGCTGGCGAACGGCCGCATCGACCGCTCGCTGCGCGACGAGAACTACAACGTCGGCAACAGCGTCATCCGCTACGAGGACACGCGGCTGCGCGCGCGGGCCGAATGGCGGGCGAATTCGTGGCTGACCCTGCGCGACGAGGTCTTCTTCCTGCAGGCCGACCGCCGCTGGCGCAACGTCGAGGTGTACGCGCTCAACCCCGCCACGCGGACGGTCGCACGTTCGAGCTACACGAGCATCGAGCACGACCAGGAGCAGTTGGGCAACCGGCTGGAAGCCGCGATCGCCGGCGCCGGCCACCGGCTCGTGCTCGGCTGGGAGGCGTCGAAGATCGATTTCCGCCACACCAACAACGCCCCCTACGGCGGCGCCTCGACGGTGCCGGACCGCGGCTTCGACCCCGGCCAGTGGGCCAGCCCGAACGCGACGCTGCCGCGCTACGACAGCGACACGACGATGCACGCCTTCTATCTGGAAGACGCCTACGAGATCGACCGGCACTGGCTGCTGCTCGCCGGGCTGCGCCGCGACACGACGCGCGTCTCGCGCCACGAACTGCTGCCCGGACAGGCGGACTTCAGCGAGACGCTTTCCGGCAACTCCGTGCGCCTGGGCCTGACCTACCGCCCGAACGCGGACACCAGCCTCTACCTGCAGGGCAGCACGGGCTACGACCCGGTCAGCAACCTCGTCACGCTGACGCTGGCCAACCGCGACTTCAGCCTCGTCCGCGGGCGTCAGGCGGAAGCCGGCATCAAGCAGAGCTTCGCCGGCGGCAGGGGCGACTGGAGCGCGGCGGTCTACCGCATCGAGAAGGACGACATCCTGACGCGCGATCCGGTCGACCCGACGATCATCGTCCAGGGCGGCAGCCAGCATTCGCAGGGCGTGGAGCTGGCCTTCGGCATCGCGCCGGCGCCGGGCTGGCGCGTCGAGGGCAACGTCACGGCGCTGCGCGCGCGCTACGACGAGCTGATGGAAGCCGGCGGCATCTCGCGCGCCGGCAAGCGGCCGACCAACGTGCCCGAGCGCGTCGCCAACCTCTGGGGGCACTACCGCCGGGGCGACTGGCAGGCGTCCCTCGGCGCGCGCTACGTCGGCAAGCGCTACGGCGACAACGCCAACACGCTGAAGATGCCGTCCTACACGGTCGCCGACGCCAGCCTGGCCTGGTTCGTCGACCGCGACACGACGCTGCGCGCCGTGCTGCGCAATCTGACCGACAAGGTCTATGCCACCACCGCCTACCGGACGACGCAGTTCTTCCTCGGCGAATCGCGCCGCATGGAGCTGGTGGCCGAATTCAGGTTCTGAAGCAATGACGATGTCGACGGTTGCCCTCTCTTGTCCCGCCCTCCATCCGGCCGGTTTCCGGTCGCGTGGACGGCGGGAGCTTTTTGCCCCTGCCGTCGCCCTCCTTCTTTTCCTGTTCTGGGCGCAAGCGGCCGCCGCCACGCGCACCGTGCTCGACATGGCCGGCGACCCGGTGGCGGTGCCGCTGCGCATCGAGCGCATCGCCACCCTCGGCTCGGTGCCCGTGCTCAACAGCCTGGTCTTCGCCGTCGGCGCCGGGCCGCTGCTCGTGAACGGCCTGCCCGAGTTCGCCAGGAAGCCGCGCTGGGGCTACCAGACCGTCTTCGCGCCGCATCTCGCGGCGCTGCCGCCGCTGCAGGGCGCGGACTACGCGCCGAACATGGAGGCGCTGATCCGCGCCGCGCCGGACGTGGTGCTGACCATGGAACGCGCCGGTGCGCAGCGGCTGCGCCGCGCCGGCATTCCGGCCCTCTACCTGTCCTGGCGCCAGCCCGAGGACGCGAAGGCGGCGGTGCGCCTGCTCGGCGAACTGCTCGGCCGGCAGGCCGCGGCCGAGCGCTACGCGGCGGCGTTCGATGCCACGCTGGCGGCCGTGGAAACCGCCCTGCGCGGCGTATCCGAGCGGCCGCGCGTCCTCTTCCTCAATCCGTCGCGGATGAGTACGCCGCTGCTCATCGCCGAGTGGTGGATTCGCGCCGCCGGCGGCGACAGCGTCACCGACGACGGGCGCATCGTCGAATCGCGCGGCATCACGATCGAACAGGTGCTCGCCTGGGACCCGGACATCCTCGTCGTCGCCAGCCGCGAGGAAGCCGCGGCGGTACGCGCCGAACCGCGCTTCGCCGCGCTCAGGGCGGTGCGCGCCGGGCGCATGCTGGTCACTCCGTGCGGCGCCCATCCCTGGGGCCACCGCACCGCCGAACAGCCGCTGACCGTGCTCTGGGCGGCGCAGCACTTCCACCCCGCGCGCTTCGGCGACGTCGACCTCGTCGCCGAGATGCAGCGCTTCTACCGCGACCTCTTCGGCAGCGAACTGACCGCCGCGCAGGCGCGCGAAATCCTCGACGGCGGCCCGCGCGGCGCGCCGGGCGACGCACGATTGCCGATCGAACCGATATCACATAAGGGAGAAGCACCATGAAACACACTGAAATTCAAGCCGCCTCGACGCCGAGGCGCAGGAGGAAAAGAACGCGGCCCAGGCTATCGCTGCTGGCCGCCTGCCTGCTGGTCGGCTTCGCCCAGGCGGAAGAGGCGGCGCCGACGCTCGGGGCGGTCACGGTCAAGGGCGAGGCGCCCCAGGAAACGGCCAGCGTCGGCTCGCGCACCGTGGTGACGCAGGAAAAGATCCAGACCTTCAACAACTTCAGCATGACCAACGCCTACCAGGCCATTTCCCTGGAGCCAGGGGTGGACGTCCGCTACGACGATCCGACGGGAACGACCGCCAGCTACAAGATCCGCGGCAGGTCGAGCCGGGGCCACGCCTTGATCCTGGAGGGACTGCCGTTCAAGGGCATCGGCATCGGTCAGCCGATCCAGGATCTGGTCGACATGGAGAACATCGAGACGATCACGGTCGAGAAGGGCGCCGTTCCGGCAAACGGCAGCTTCGGCTTCGGCAACCTGATCGACATGCGATTCATGCGGCCGGCCGAAAAATTCTCGGCGACCGCCAAACAGGTATTCGGCTCGCACGACTTCACCAAGACCTTCGCCCGGCTCGATACCGGAGAACTCGGCGACGGTATCCGGGCTTTCGTTTCCGGTTCCCTGACCGATACCGACAAGTTCAAGGGTTTCGGCAAAAGCCTCGACCGGGAAAACGTCGCCTTCGGCATCACCAGCGGCTCGCCGCAGGGCGTGGAGTGGGAAATCTTCGGCGTCTACAACGACGAGGCGCGGGACGCCTACAAAGGACTCAGCTACGCGCAGAGCACCCATCTCGGCAGCAACTGGAAGCAGGATTTCAACCGGGCCAGGACGGGCGTCGCGGCACAGGACATCAACTATTACGCCTACAACCGGGACGACTACCAGACCACGACGATCCTCGGGAAGCTGAAGATTCCCTTCGGTCAGGACGCCACCCTGACCTTCAGGCCCTACTTCACGAACGACAAGGGCAATGCCTGGGCGGGAAGCAGCCAGACGCTGGTCAACCTGGCGCCGAGGCAGAACGTGATCGTCGAATCGCTGCTCGATCGCGATACCTTCGGCGCCGTGCTGGAATACGAGAGGAAATGGCAGGACGCCCGCCTCAACGTCGGTTACTGGCACGGAGAGCATGAGCCGCCGGGACCGCCCACCGCGCGCAAGGCCCGCGACACCAACCTGAACTTCGTCGGCTGGGCGAACCTCTATGGCGTGGGGAAGCGCTACAACTACCGCTCGCCCTACGTGGCGTTCTCGAAAACCCTCGACAGGACGGTCATCGATGCCGGCCTGAAGCATATGAGCATCGCCTCGGCGAAGTTCATCAGCTACGACACCACGGGCGTCGGCGACGTGAGTTACGAGCAGGCCAAGAGACAGGCCAGCGGCGTGTTGTTCACCCTGCCGTCCAACACCCACACGATGTGGCTGCCGAGCATCGGCGCCACGCACTACCTGAACCAGACCTCCTCGATCAAGGCCAGCTACGGAAGAAACTTCGACTGGCCGGAGTTCGGCTGGGCCAACAGCGCCATGAACTATTACAGGACGTTCACGGTCGCCAACGGCCTGGCGCCCGCCGTGGCCGAGCAAAGGCTCCAGGACCTGTGGGCCACGCGCATCCGCCCGCAGGAGTCCGACGACTTCGATCTCGACTACCGCTATTCGTCCGGCCGGCTTTCATTCGTCTCTTCGCTCTACTACAAGCGGTTGAAGCACATCGGCACCAACATCTACGATCCGGCGGTGCAACTGTCCTACACCCAGAACTCGGGTGAAGCGCGTTCCTATGGCCTGGAATTCGGTTCGAGCTGGCAGGTCTTCGACAACCTGAATCTCAACCTGGCACTCAGCTACAGCGACACCGCCTTCACCTCCGACGTCCAGACCGGCGTCAACACCGTGGTTGCCGCCAAGGGCAAGCAGCTTCCCGACCGGCCCGAGCTCTACGGCAACGTCGCCGCCGTCTATGACCTGAACGGCTACCGCATCGCGCCCGTCGTGCGCTATCTCGGGAAACGCTACGCGGACGTGCTGAACCGGTACAGCGTCGGCGCCACCTGGCTCGCCGACCTGTCCGTCACGAAGGATGTCGTCATGGGCGAGGGACACCGGCTGCAGTTCTCGCTGAGCGCGATGAACCTCTTCGACAAGAGGTACATCTCGACCATCTCGACGTCCGACGTAAACACCAACCAGGGCGCGCCGACCTACATGGTCGGCGCAACGAGAAGCCTCTTCGCGGCCGTCAGGTACGCGTACTGAGATGATCCGCCGCGCGCTCGTCAGGGGGCTTGCCCTCGCACTGCTGGTCGCCCACGTCTACGCGGGGGAGTGCCAGCGCAGCGTTCCGGACGCGACGGGTCGCTCCGTCTGCGTTCCGGAGCGCATCGAGCGCATCGTCATCGCCTGCTACGGCGGGGCGGTGCAGGAAATCGCCGTGTTCAAGGGCGGCGACCGGATCGTCGCCCAGCCCGGCGTGGACAGGTTCCCGCAGTTCGCGCGCATGTATCCCGGGCTCAAAGCCTTGCCGGACGTCGGCAGCTTCAGCAACGTGAGCCTGGAATCCCTGCTGGCGATACGCCCCGATCTGGTGTTCGCGAGCGTCACGGCGGAGGCGACCAACGAGAGGATCCGGTCGCTCGGCATTCCGGTCTTCACCCTGGGAACGGGCAGGCAGGACATCGACAGCATCCTGGCGGAGTTCGAGCACGTCGGCGCGGTTCTGGGAGAAGAGGCCACGGCCCGCGACCTCGTGGCGCACTGGCACGACCGGCTGGCCATGATCCGGCACCGGATCGCCGGCGTCGACACGCCGAAGCGGGTGCTCTACATCGGCGGCTCGGGCGGGACGGAGAACCGTTCGGGATGGGGCGACGCCTTCATCACGGCGGCCGGCGGCGTCAACGTGGCCCGCGACCTCGCGGTCAGGGGCGCCGTGTCGGCCGAACAGATCCACGTCTGGAATCCCGAGGTGATCGTCACGTCCACCAACCAGGGCACCCGCACGTCGGCGGCGTCGATCAGGGCGGAGCCGGCCTACCGCCAGGTCAAGGCCGTCGCCGGCGGTGAGGTTCATACTGCGCCCATCGGCGGCTTCTGGTGGGACCGGCCTTCGCCGGAGGCCATTCTCGGCATCCTCTGGCTGAGCAAGATCCTCCATCCGGAACGGATGGCAGACGTGGACCTGGCGCAGGAAACCCGGCTGTTCTTCGCGAGGTTTTACGGCTACGCGCTTCCGGCCGACGAGTATCGGCGCTTCTTCCAGCAGGCGGCGCGATGAAACCGACAGGCGCTGCCGCACAGACCCAAGGCGTCATCGACGCACCCATCGCCAGTCACGACTCAACCCACGTTCACTCGAAGGAGAATGCAATGGAAACCGCCGCTTCAAGAATCGACCTCGCCACCCTCGACGCGCCGCCGGCGCTCGCCTCCGTACAGCGCATCGTCGACGGCTTCAAGGACTTCCAGGTGCTGCGCGCCGGCTTTGCCAGCGGCATCTTCGACTGGCTGGCCGCGCACGGGCCGGCGGCCAAGTCGGCGATCGCCGAGGGCACCGGCCTGCGCGGCGCGCACCTCGGCGGCTTTTTGCAGGCGCTGGAAGACCTCGGCCTGCTCGCCCGCCGCGACGGCGGCTACGCGCTGGCGCCGGGCATGGACGCGGTGCTGCGCGCCGATAGCCGCTGGTGCCAGGCGGCGGCGCTCGACCGCCTGCTCGACCCGGCCGGCGGCTGGGCCGACCTCGGCCGCTTCCTGTCGGCGAACTGGGTGCAGAGCGCGCTGCCGGCGTCGAGCGCCGAACGCCACCCGCTGCTGCAGGAGGCACGCCGCCTCGCCGAGCGGCTGGCGACGCGCGACGCCTTCGCCAACGCGCGCACGCTGCTCTGCTTCGACGACGCCGACGGCCTGCTGGCAGCGGCGCTCTGCCGGCGCCTGCCGCAGCTCACGGCCACCGTCGTCGTGCCGCCCGAGGGACTGCGCCGCGCCGAGGAGACGCTCGCCGCCTGCGGCGTCGCCGAACGCTGCCGGCTGCTTGCCGGCAGCCCGCTCGACGCGGACGACGGCGAACGCTTCGACGCGGCGCTGCTCTTCCACGCCCTCTACCCGGTGCGCAAGTCGACCGTCGCCGCGCTGACCGCGACCGGCGCCCGCCTCGTCGCCGGCGGCGAGCTGTGCTGCGCCCACTGGTTCTGCCTGGAAGCCTGCGAGACCGCGCCCGGCGGCCTGCGCGACCTGGACAAGGCGGTGCTCACCGACAGCCATCCGCTGTGCCACGTCGAGCAGTTCGACGAGCGCCTGCAGGAAGCCAGGCTGGTCGACATCCACCGCGAGGATCTGGCCGGCGACTACGGCAACGTCAAGACCTTCTTCGCCCGCCGCCCCAAAAACTTCTGCGCCTGAACGATGACCATGAACGCCCACGACACCCCCACCAGCCTGCTCGCCGACCTGCACGCGACGGTGATCGAGCGCCTCGGCGCCGAAGCCGAGTCGCTGACCCTCGAACGCGCCGTGCTCGGCATCTTCTTCACCGGCGTCAAGCTCGCCAACGGCGCCGGCGGCCTCTGCGCGACGCCGATCAAGAGCGTGCCCGAGGCCGTCTGCTGCCCAAGCTCGGCGAAGGCCATGCCGATTCCCGGCAAGATCGCCGGCAAGAAGGCGGTACAGGTGCTCGACGACCTCTACCGGCCGCAGGACCTGCGCCGGACGCTGGCCATCGCCACGCTCAACGCGCTCGCCGAGACGCTGTGGATGCGCGACGGCGGGCCGGCCGGCGCCGAGGTCAGCGACGGCGACGCCTTCGACGCGCTGACCATCGCGCCGGGCGCGCGCGTCGCGCTGGTCGGCGCCTTCCCGCCGTACATGCGCGAGCTGCGCCGGCGCGGCCAGCCCTTCCACGTGCTGGAGATGGACCCGGCGACGCTGAAACCCGAGGAGATGCCGTTCTACGCGCCGGCCGCGCAGGCGCCCGAGATCGTGCCGCAGGCCGACGTCTTCATCACCACCGGCACGACGCTGATCAACGGCACGCTCGACGGGCTGCTGCGCCTCCTGAAACCGGGCGCCGAGGCGGCGGTGATCGGGCCGACGGCGACGCTGATCGCCGAGCCCTTCGCCCGCCGCGGCGTCACCGCCGTCGGCGGCACGCGCGTGCTGGCCGCCGACGAACTGCTCGAACTGCTCGCTGAAGGCGGCTCCGGCTACCATTTCTTCGGCAAGACGGTCGAGCGCGTGACGCTGCGCCTGCCGCCGGTGCGATGACGCTGCCTGCCGAAGAATTCCTCTGCGGCAGCGGCGCCGCCGCGCCGGCCGAACGGCCGCCACCGCGCTGGCTGCGGCCGGCGCTGCAGTGGCTGGCCGTCGGCGCGGCGCACGCGGCCGTCCTCGGCGCCGTGCTGCACCTGTCGCCGCAGGCGCGGCAGGTGCTCGGCGAGATCGTCCAGGCGACGCTGATCATGCCGCCGGCGCCGCCGGAGGTGCGCCCGCCCGAGCCGCCGAAACCGCCGAAGCCGCCCCCGCCGCGGCGGCAGCCGCCGAAGCCGGCGCCGGTGCTGGCGGCGACGCCGCAGGCGGAAACGCCGGCGCCCGCCTACTTCGTGCCGGCCGCGCCGGCCGACCCGGCACCGGCCGATCCGGCGCCGGCGCCAGTCGCCGCGCCGCCGCCGCCGCTGATCCCGCCGGTGTTCAACGCCGACTACCTGGACAACCCGCTGCCGCAGTACCCGCCGATGTCGCGCCGGCTCGGCGAGAAGGGCCGCGTGCTGCTGCGCGTGTTCGTCTCCGTCGACGGCCGCGCCGAACGCATCGAGGTCAAGGCTTCCTCGGGCTTCGAGCGGCTCGACCACGCCGCGCGCGAGGCCGTCGCCGGCTGGCGCTTCGTGCCGGCGCGGCGCGGCGACGAGAAGGTCGCCGCCTGGGTGCAGATTCCCATCGCCTTCGTCATGTGAGCGCCGCCATGGATGAACCGCTTTCCCTCCCGCTCGCCGCGCCGCCCCGGCGCCGGGGCCGGCTGGCCGCCCACGGCTGGCTGCTGGCGCGGCGCTGCAGCCAGTTGGCGATCCTCGCGCTGTTCCTCGCCGGGCCGCTGGCCGGCGTCTGGATCGTCAAGGGCAACCTGGCCTACAGCCTGACGCTCGACGCGCTGCCGCTGACCGACCCCTACGTGCTGCTGCAGTCGCTGCTCGCCGGCCACGCGCCGGAGGCCATCGCGCTGACCGGCGCGGCCATCGTCGCCGCCTTCTACTTCCTGGTCGGCGGCCGCGCGTACTGCGCCTGGGTCTGCCCGCTGAACATGGTCACCGATTTCGCCGGCTGGCTGCGCGGCCGCCTCGGCATCCGCGGCGGCGCCCACCTCGGCCGGCAGACGCGCTACTGGGTCCTGGCCATGACCTTGCTGCTCGCCGCGACCACCGGCACCGTCGCCTGGGAGCAGGTCAACCCGGTGTCGATGCTGCATCGCGGGCTGATCTTCGGCGTCGGCGCGGCATGGACGATCGTGCTCGCCGTCTTCCTCTTCGACCTGTTCGTGTCGGCCCGCGGCTGGTGCGGCCACCTCTGCCCGGTCGGCGCCTTCTACAGCCTGCTCGGCCGGAAGAGCCCGCTGCGCGTCTCGGCGACGCGGCGCGCGGCCTGCGACGACTGCATGGACTGCTTCGCCGTCTGCCCCGAGCCGCAGGTCATCCGGCCGGCGCTCAAGGGCGAGGCGAGCGGCGCCGGGCCGCTGATCGACTCGCCGAACTGCCTCAACTGTGGCCGCTGCATCGACGTCTGCGACCGCGACGTCTTCACCTTCACCGTCCGTACCCCATTCAGGAGAGACCCGCAATGAACGACACCCCCCTCGGCTTCACCCACTTCCTCTCGCAGGCCGACCCGGTCGCGCGCTTCATCCTCGCCGCCATGCTGCTCGCCTCGCTCGTCACCTGGGGCATCATCGTCGACCGCCTGGTCGCGCACTGGCTGCAGCGGCGGCGCGGCGCGCGCTTCCTCGCCGATTTCCGGCGCGCGCGCTCGTTCACCGAGCTGGCCGACGGCCTGCCCGAGACCGGCGACGACGCCTATGCGCGGCTCGCCCGCTGCGCCGTCGATTCGGCCCGCCACCACGCCGCGCACGGCGACGCCGGCGGCCTCGACGAATTCCTCACGCGCACGCTGCGCCAGGGCATCGAGGAAGAGGCCGAACGCCTCGAACGCGGCCTGACGCTGCTCGCCTCGGTCGGCTCGACGGCGCCTTTCGTCGGCCTGTTCGGCACGGTCTGGGGCATCTACCACGCGCTCATCGCCATCGGCATGTCCGGCCAGGGCACCCTCGACAAGGTCGCCGGCCCGGTCGGCGAGGCGCTGATCATGACCGCCATCGGGCTGGCCGTGGCCATCCCGGCGGTGCTCGGCTACAACGCGCTGACGCGCAGGAACCGCGTCGTGCTCGGCCGCCTCGACGCGCTCGGCCACGACCTGCTGACGCTCGCCGTCACCGGCGTGCCGCTGCAGCGCGGCGCGCACGCGGCGCGGCGCGTGGCGAGGGCCGCGTGATGGGACTCGGCACCCTCGGTTCGGGCGCCAGCGGGCGCCCGATGGCGGAAATCAACGTCATCCCGCTGGTCGACGTGATGCTCGTGCTGCTCGTCGTCTTCATCGTCACCGCGCCGCTCCTGACGCACGCCGTCAAGCTGGAGCTGCCGCAGGCCAGCTCGCAGCCGAACGTGAGCAAGGCGGAGCGCGTCGAGATCGCGGTGCAGGCGGACGGCCGCATCCACTGGAACGGCGAGCCGGTGACGCGCGACGAGCTGGAACGGCGGGCGGCGGCGCTCGGCGCCGCGGCGCCGGAAAGCGAGATCCACCTGAAAGGCGACGAGCACGTGCCCTACGGCGAGATGGCGCGCACGCTGTCGGCGCTGGCGCGCAATGGCCTGACGCGGATCGGCTTCGTGACCCAGCCGGAGTGACGCCGATGCGCATCGACACCCTGGCCGCCAACGCCGGTCCCGGATCGCCGCCGGCCGAGCTGGCCGCCTGCGCGCTCTTCGCCGTCCTGCACGGCGCGGCCACCGGCGAGCTGCCGCCCTTCGTGTGGACGCTGGACCTGCCGCAGGAGCGGCTGCTGGCGCTGATCGGCGAGCACCTGCCGGGCACGCTGACGGCGACGCCGCTGTCCGCGCTGCACTACGCCACGCTGCGCCAGCAGGTGCCGCGGGATTTCCGCGACCTGCTGGCGCTGCTGCTCGACGCACGCGCGCCCGCCGTGCCGCCGGCGGCCGCCGAGCGGGTGGCGCGCACGCTGGCGGCGGCCTGCTTCGGCAGCCGGCATCTGTGGCAGGACCTCGGGTTCTCCGGCCGCGGCGACGTCTCGCGGCTGCTCGCCGCCTATTTCCCGGCGCTCCGCCGGGCGAACGTGCACGACCTGAAATGGAAGCGCTTCCTCTTCGCCGAGCTGTCGGCGCGGCGCGGCAAGGCCGAGCTGTTCCCGCCGAACTGCGCGCGCTGCGACGATTTCCCGAACTGTTTTCCGGGCAGGTCGCGGCCGGGGGCGGGGAAAACATGAACGGTGGTGAACACCTACCGCAGAGGCGCAGAGGTAACGCAGAGGAATGCTCTTTCTCGGTTTTCCTCTGCGAATCTCTGCGCCTCTGCGGTGGACGTCAGTCTTTTCAGACCGGCACGCCGACGATTACGTGGCTGGCCTTGATCAGCGCGGTGGCGGCGACGCCGTCGGCGAGGCCGAGCTCGTCCGCCGCCTCGTTGGTGATCACGGCGTGGACGACGCTGCCGCCGGCGAGCCTGAGGGCGACGGCGGTGTTCACCGCGCCCTTCTGCAGCCCGCCGACCGTGCCGGCGAGCTGGTTGCGCGCCGAGAAGCGGACGTCGGCGGCGCCGGTGAGCAGCGTCACCCACGGCGCCTTGACGTAGGCGTTGGCGCGCACGCCGGGCGCGAGGCCCAGCGCCTTGACGCTGCCTTCGGTGACGATGGCGACGATGCGGTCGCCGCCGTCCGTGACGATCTCGACCTCGGCGTTGACGGCGCCGCTGCGGACGGCGGCGATTTTTCCTGCGAAGACGTTGCGGGCGCTGATTTTCATGGCGTTCTCCTGTCGTGGTCCGGTGCGCGCGCGGCGCCTCCGGCAATGCATGGATGGGGAAGATTGCCGCATTCATCGTGCGGACGAATGCAGTCTAGGTCGCACCGCTGTTTTCTTTCAACCATAGCGCCCAACGAAAATTTCGGGGACACTGCCGGCGCGCGCGGCCCCTTGCGCGCGCGCCCCGGACAGCGGAGAGGAACGCCATGAACAAGACCTCGCACGGACTGCGCGGCCGGCTGGAAATCGACGCTGGCATCGGCGCGGTCATCGGCGACACGCGCATCCGCCTGCTGGAAGCGATCAGCCGGCACGGCTCGATCTCGCGGGCGGCGAAGGCCGTGCCCCTGTCGTACAAGGCGGCCTGGGACGCGGTGGACGCGATGAACAACCTGGCCGAGCGGCCGCTCGTGCTGCGCGCCGTCGGCGGCGCCAAGGGCGGCGGCTCGCGGCTCACCGAATACGGCAAGAAGATGGTCGCGGTCTACCGGACGATCGAGGCCGAATACCAGGCCGCGCTCGACTGCCTGATGGCGCCCGCGGCCGACGGCGCCGGCGACGACCGCGAGCAGTTGCGCCGCCTGCTGCAGCGCCTGTCGATGCGCACCAGCGCGCGCAACGCCTTCTCCGGCCGCATCGCCGGCATCCGGGAAGGCGTCGTCGACTGCGAGGTCTGCGTGCGCCTCGACGACGACAACGAGATCGTCGCCGTCGTCACCGGCGACTCGGCGGCGAGCATGCGGCTCGCCGTCGGCGACGAGATCGGCGCGCTGGTCAAGGCCTCGTCGGTGCTGCTCGCCGACGCCGGCGCGCGCACCTCGGCGCGCAACCGCCTCGCCGGCACGATCGCCCGCATCCACGAGGGGCCGGTCAATTCCGAGGTGACGCTCGATCTGCCGGGCGGCAAGTCGGTCTGCGCGGTGGTCACGCACGACAGCGTCGAGCGCCTCGAACTCGCCGTCGGCCAGCCCTGCTGCGCCATCTTCAAGGCCTCGGCGGTGATCCTCTGCCGCTACGGCTAGATCGTTGGACAAGCGATATCGGCCACGGCAGAATACGCCTCGCTATATCCGATCGAACATAGACACCCAGACAGACAGGAGATTGCCATGCGCACCGCCCATACCCTCGTTGCCGCGCTTGTCCTCATGGTCGGCGCCGCCCATGCCGACACCGTGCAGGTCGCCGTCGCCGCCAACTTCGCCGGCCCGGTCAAGCAGATCGCCGCCGACTTCGAGCAGGCCACCGGCCACAAGACCGTCGTCTCCACCGGCGCCACCGGCAAGTTCTACGCGCAGATCGTGAACGGCGCGCCGTTCGACGTGCTCCTCTCGGCCGACGACAAGACGCCGGCGAAGCTGGAGCAGGAAGGCCACGCGCAGGCCGGCACGCGCTTCACCTACGCCATCGGCCGGCTGGTGCTGTGGAGCCCGAAGCCCGGCGTCGTCGACGGCGAGGGCGCGGTGCTGAAGACCGGCGACTTCCGCCACCTGTCGCTGGCCAACCCGAAGGTTGCGCCCTACGGCCAGGCGGCGGTCGAGACGCTGCAGGCGCAGGGCACCTACGATCGCCTGTCGCCGCGCTTCGTGCTCGGCGAGAACATCGCGCAGGCGCACCAGTTCGTCGCCAGCGGCAACGCCGAACTCGGCTTCGTCGCGCTCTCCCAGGTGACCAAGGACGGCAAGATCACCGAGGGCTCGGCGTGGGTCGTGCCGCTCAGCATGCACGCGCCGATCCGCCAGGACGCGGCGGTGCTGGCCAAGGGCAAGGACAACCCGGCGGCCGCGGCCTTCCTGGACTTCCTGAAGGGCGACAAGGCGAAGGCGGTGATTCGCAGCTTCGGTTACGATCTGCCCTGAGCCCATCCCCGACCTAGCCTATGTCGTTTTCCGCAGCCGACCTCACCGCGGTCGGCCTCACCCTGCGTCTCGCGGGGTTGACCACGGTGTTGCTGCTGCTCGTCGGCACGCCGCTCGCCTGGTGGCTGGCGCGCACGCGCTCGCCGGCCAAGGGGGCGGTCGGCGCCGTCGTCGCGCTGCCGCTGGTGCTGCCGCCGACGGTGCTCGGCTTCTACCTGCTCGTCACGCTCGGGCCGAACGGCCCGCTCGGCAAGCTGACCACGGCGCTCGGCCTGGGCACGCTGCCGTTCACCTTTCCCGGCCTGGTCGTCGCCTCGGTGCTGTACTCGCTGCCCTTCGTCGTGCAGCCGCTGACCAACGCCTTCGCGGCGATCCCGGAGCGGATGCTGGAAGCGGCGGCGACGCTGCGCGCCGGGCCGCTCGACGCCTTCTTCCACGTCGCCGTGCCGCTCGCCCGGCCCGGCTTCCTGACCGCCATGGTGCTCGGCTTCGCGCACACGGTCGGCGAGTTCGGCGTGGTGCTGATGATCGGCGGCAACATCCCGAACCAGACGCGCGTCATCTCGGTGCAGATCTACGACCACGTCGAGGCGCTGGAATACGCCGAGGCGCACTGGCTGGCCGGCGGCATGCTGCTCTTTTCCTTCCTCGTGCTGCTCGCGCTGTACACCATCAACCCGCCCGGAAAGCGCGGCCTGTGAGCGCCGCCGCCATCGAACTGCGCCTGGCGCTCGCCTACCCCGGCTTCGCGCTCGACGTCGACCTGGCCCTGCCCGGACACGGCATCAGCGCGCTGTTCGGCGTCTCCGGCTCGGGCAAGACGACGCTGCTGCGCACCGTCGCCGGCCTGGAAAAAGGCGCGACCGGCCGCGTCGTCGTCGGCGGCGAGGTCTGGCAGGACTCGGCGAAGGACGTCTTCGTGCCGACGCACCGGCGGCCGCTCGGCATGGTCTTCCAGGACGCGGCGCTGTTCCCGCACCTGTCGGTGCGCGCCAACCTCGGCTTCGGCCTCACGCGCAGCGGCGGCGGCGCGGACGGCGTGGCGCGGGCGCCGGTGGTCGAGCTGCTCGGCATCGGCCACCTGCTCGACCGGCGGCCGGGCACGCTCTCCGGCGGCGAGCAGCAGCGCGTCGCCATCGCCCGCGCGCTGCTCGCCAAGCCGCGTCTGCTGCTGATGGACGAGCCGCTCGCCGCGCTCGACGAGCAGCGCAAGGCGGAATTCCTGCCCTGGCTGGAAAAGCTGCACGACGAGCTGGAAATCCCGGTGCTCTACGTCAGCCACGCGCTGCACGAGGTGGCGCGGCTGGCCGACCACCTGGTGCTGCTGCAGGACGGCCGGGCGATCGCCGCCGGGCCGCTCGGCGAGGTGCTGCCGCGCCTCGATCTGCCGCTGTCGCGCGGCGAGGAGTCCTTCGTCGTGGTGGCGGCGACGGTCGGCGCCTACGACGAGCGCTATGCGCTCGCCCGCCTCGATTTCGACGGCCAGACGCTGTGGGCGCCGAGCCCGCCGCGGCCGACCGGCGCCGCCGTGCGCGTGCGCATCCAGGCGCGCGACGTCAGCCTGGCGACGACGCCGCAGCACGATTCGAGCATCCTCAACTCGCTCTCCGGCCGCATCGCGGCGCTGGACGAACAGCCGCCCGGCCGCGTGCTGGCGCGCCTCGACGTCGGCGGCGCGGCGCTGCTCGCGCGGCTGACGAAGAAATCGCTCGACCAGTTGGGCCTCGCCGTCGGACACGCGGTGCATGCCCAGATCAAGAGCGTCGCGCTACTCGATTAGCCCGAATTTTCACGAATAGTGATTAGCCGTCCATTCCTGCCGGAGCTGACCACCACGTACTCCATCCCGACGACAGCGCCTCGGCCTGCTGCAATACGGTCTGCACCGCCGCATCCTGCAAGTCAGGCGGATAACCGTACTTACGCAGGATGCGCTTGACCAGCACCCGCATCCGCGCGCGGGCCGAATCACGGTGCGCCCAGTCCACGGATACGTTCTCGCGCAGGCTGACCAGCAATTCGTGAGCGATCACTTTGAGCTTGTCGTCGCCCATCGCCTGTACCGCTGATTCGTTCTCGGCCAGCGCGTCGTAAAAGGCGATTTCCTCGTCGGAGAGGCCGGACTCCTCGCCACGCTGCCGTGCGGCGCGGATGTCTTTCGCCAACTCGATCAGTTCCTGCAACACCTCGGCGGTGGTGATGGCGTTGGCGTGGTAGCGTGCGACAGCATCCTCCAACCGCTCGGAGAATGCGCGCGTCTCGACAATGTTGGCCTTGCTGCGCGAACGGATACCGTCGTTGATCAGCTTGCGCAATGCCTCCAGCGCCAGATTCTTCTTCTCCATCTGCTGCACTTCGGCGAGGAATTCGTCGGACAGAATGGAAATGTCCGGGCTTTGAATGCCGGCAGCCTTCAAAATGTCCACGATTTCGGTCGAGACCACCGCGCGGCTCACGATCTGCTGGATGGCGAAGTCGCGTTCCTGCGAGGTGATGCCGGAACCGGTGGCCGTCTTAACCAGCGCGGCGCGGATGGCCTGGAAGAAGCCGATTTCCTCGCGGATGCCGCGCACCTCGTCCGAAGCCGACGCCAGCGAATACGCCTTCGACAAGGCCAGCACCGCATCCTGATAACGCCGCTGGCCGCTCTTCTTACCCTCCTCGGTGGTTTCCACAGCGGCCCATTGCTGTTGCTTGTCGAGTATCCACTCGATAGCCCCGGCCATCATCGCCAGCCGCTGCTGCGGCGTGCCGTTCAACGCAGCGGCGTAATCGAAACCGTGGTACATGTCGCGCACGACTTCGTACTTCTCCAGCAGTACCGCAACGGCTTCGACTTCATCGACGCCCGCGGTTTCCCGGTCGCGCGGCGAGTACTGCGCCAAGGCCGATTTGAGGCTTTGGGCGATACCGATGTAATCGACGATCAGGCCCGCAGGCTTGTCGCGAAACACACGGTTCACGCGGGCAATGGCCTGCATCAGGCCGTGGCCCTGCATTGGCTTGTCGACATACATGGTGTGCATGCACGGTGCGTCGAAGCCAGTCAGCCACATGTCGCGCACGATCACGAGCTTGAGCGGGTCTTTCGCATCGCGGGCGCGCTTGGCCAGCAGATCGCGGCGGGCCTTGTTGCCGATGTGTTGCTGCCATTCGGGCGGGTCGCTGGCCGCGCCGGTCATCACGATCTTGACCACCCCGGCGTTGTCGTCGGCACTGTGCCAATCCGGGCGCAGCCTGACGATCTCGTCGTACAGCGCCACGCAGATGCGGCGGCTCATGCACACGGCCATCGCCTTGCCATCCAGCGCAGCGAGGCGATCCTCGAAATGCGCCACCAGATCCTTGGCCACCAGCGCCAGCCGCTTGTCGCTGCCGACCAGCGCCTCGATGGTCGCCCACTTGCGCTTCAATTTCTCCTGCTCGGCCTGCGCCTCGTCCTCGGTCAGCGCCTCCACCTCGGCATCGATCTTGGGTTTCTCGGTATCAATCAACTCGATCCGCGCCAGCCGCGATTCATAGTAGATCGGCACGGTCGCACCGTCTTCCACCGCACGGCTGATGTCGTAGATGTCGATGTAGTTGCCGAACACCGCCGGGGTATTGACGTCCGTCGCCTCGATGGGTGTACCGGTGAAGCCGATAAACGAGGCATTGGGCAAAGCATCGCGCATGTACTTGGCGAAACCGTAGGAGACTTCACCTGTCTTCGCGTCCACCTTGGCACGGAAGCCATACTGGCTGCGATGCGCTTCATCGGCAATCACCACCACGTTGCGACGCGTGGTCAGCGGTTCGGCCATCTCGCCGAATTTCTGCAAGGTGGTGAAGATCACGCCGCCCGACGCACGCGCCATCAACCTCTGTAAATCCTCGCGGCTTTCGGCCTGCACCGGCGTCTGCCGGATCAGATCGCGGCACATCGAGAACGTGGCGAACAACTGGTCGTCCAGATCGTTGCGGTCGGTCAGCACCACCAGCGTCGGGTTTTCCATCGCCGGGTGCTTCACCAGCCGCCCGGCGTAAAAAGCCATCAGCAAGCTTTTGCCGGAACCCTGCGTGTGCCAGATCACGCCCGCGCGCCGATCGCCCTTGTGCTGCGTCGCCACGCAGGGCAGCCCGTAGGACGCGGGTTCCTCGGCTACGCCTTGCCACGGATCGGCGGCGCGAATCGTCGATTCGATGGCGCGATTGACGGCGTGGTACTGGTGATAACCCGCCACGATCTTCGCCAGCCCGGAGCCAGTTTCACCGAACACGGTGAAATGGTGCAGCAGGTCGAGGAAGCGGGGCGGCGCGAACACACCTTCGATCAGCGTCGGCAGTTCCGGCATTCCCTTTGGCAGCACTTCCTTGCCATCGGTGGTGCGCCACGGCATGAAGCGTTCCGGATCGGCGGACAGCGACCCCACGTGCGCGGCGATGCCATCCGACATGACCAGTAGCGCATTAGTGCGGAACAGCGCCGGAATCTGCTGCTTGTAGGTTTGCAGTTGATTGAATGCGCCGGCAAGCTTGGCGCCCGCGCTGCCGGGGGCTTTCAGTTCAATGACCACCAGCGGCAGGCCATTGACGAACAGCACCACGTCCGGCCTGCGCTTGACCTGGCCGTTGATGACCACGAACTGGTTGGCCGCCAGCCAGTCGTTGCGCTCCGGCTGTGCGAAGTCGAGAAGCTGAACCTTGCTCGCCGTCAGCACACCATCGTCACCGTAGTATTCGACATCCACGCCCTCGGTCAGCAGCGTGTGGATACGGCGGTTTTCTTCCAGCAGCGCAGGGAAGACAGATTGGGTTAGTTTGCGCAGCGCATCGGCCCGAGCTTCCGGCGGTAGATGCAGGTTGAGTCGCGCCACCGCGTCTTCCAGCCGCTGGTGCAGCAGCGTCACGTCATGACCGCCGCGCTCCGGCGCGCTGCCGTCCGGACCGATGACTTCCTCGCTAGCGATGGCGTAGCCCAGCCTGTGTAACTGCGCCAACAGGGCTTGTTCGATGTCGGCTTCGGAGAGAAAGGCCATCAGCACGGTTCCTTGGGATTTATTTGTTGTTCAATGCCTGTCGGCAGAAGTAACAGCAAACCCGACGGTTGCTGGCGGCCCATCTGTTCCACCCGCCGTCCCGCCAGAGCCGACTTTCAGTGTTTCCTTCGCGCGGCACAGTTTGGCGGTGGATTTCCCGAATTCAAGGGTGGCGGATTCGTCGGGGGCAAGCCAATCAATGAGCGGAGTATGGACGTTATGCTCACGAAACAGCCTCCTCTTGATCAACGCTGTCTTTGGCAACGCTCGTGTAATGAAATTTCGTCAATTCGGAGGTAAGAAAATCGTCCATCAACAGTTTGATGAACAAATCCTTTGATACCTTGGTGTCCAGAGCAATTTTGTCCTGTGCTTCATTGAACCTGATGCGCCCTGCAAGATTAGGAAAAGTCTGGCAAAAGCGAACGATATCTTGACTTGAAACTCCGGCTTGCAGCACCGGGGATGCCTTGGCTACCTTGGTCAGCTTGCGCGCATACTTAATATCGTCGAGAAGTTCATGCAACACGTCAGGATTGACAAGCAGCCGGGCGGTCTCAATAGCGTTTATCCCGGCTGCCGCTTCACGCTTAATGACGTTATGGAATCCAAAGCTCTTTTCCAAAGCTTCAAGGTCAAGTACTAATAGGGTTCCGTTCAGCCGAAGCATTTGAAACCCGGCACTGACGCGTAGAAACTCATCATTCAGCCGTTCGAGACGGCTCGCAGATTTTCTAAGAAAAAAGCTCGCTCTTCCAAAGATATTGACGGGCGCCATAGTCTTGTACAAAATCAACTGGCCAACGTTATTCCCAATCTCTATCAACAGCGCCTTGATTGATGAGAGGCTTTCATCATTCAGGTTTAACAGCGGCAAATTATCCTGGGAAGCCACAGCTTCCAGCGATGAAAGTTCCTCTGGAACATCAAGGTCATATGCATAAACGGCATCAATTCGCTCGTCTGCACCTGAAAGATTGAGAAGCGCCAATTCAGCCTTGTTGGAAATGCTATCTCGCAAGCTTTGGATGAAAAGCCCCTTCAGGCCGCCCAACGCTTCCGCTTCAATATCCAGTTTGAATGGCCCTGGGGCCTCAGGGTTCTTCAGGATGGCATAAACAGATACGCCCATATCATCATAGTCATCGTAATACGCCTGCAAGGCGGATTTCAAATCTTCTGCGGTCATGCGTTCTCCCTGACGTAGTAAATCCGGTCATCCAGCTTGATGTAGGCAACTTTCTGCTTTTCAGCCAGTCGTCCACGGCAGATCAGGATGATCCCCTCTCTTTCTCCATTCTTGAAGCTACCGTTGGCGCGGTAGATGTGAAAACCGAGAAGGGCGAGAGATGGGTTGGCGTAAAAAAGATCGGTCTTGATGTATATGACGCCCATCACAACCAAAAGCAAGCCCAGTACGATCATCTGCCTACTGCTTCCAAAGTCAAAACTGATTAAGGGAACGACATAGGTTGCCAAGAAGGTCAGATGTTCGTAGTTGATGTCTTCGAGTTTACTTATTTCAAAAGGTATTTCAGTGACTCCTTTTAGCTCGAAATCAAAGTAAAAGTATGCAAACAGGCAGTAGCCCAAGGCGAGCGCTGAAGCAACTGGCAACAGGTTGTTTGTCGCCAGCTCTTTCCAACTTGCCGCTTCATTAAAGCGAAAAGAACTAGTGGGAAGTTCCGTCGCAATTATTATGAAAAAAACGAACAGCAATCCTAAGGAAAGGATATACAGATCTATCTTTCTGCGAACACTTTTCATGCTCATAACCCCTCCACATGATGTTCGACTTCCCTTGCTCGCAGTCGTCCGGAAATCAGACGCGGCAGCAGGGTGTCGCGCAGGGCAGCGAGGGGGGCAGCTTGCTGGCTGTTTTGTTCGATGCGTTCGAGCATCGGCTTCGTGACGGCGGAAAACTCGGCAATGACTTCATTCGGGGCGATAACGCACGGCGTTTCGGCAACGACATTCGAGCGCACTGCTGGATACGCCGCGCCATCGGCAAGATTGGCGAGGCGTTCGATGGCTTCATCTCGCGTGACGGCCAAATAGACGAAGCTGGCGTAGTGCGGCTTTTTCGGTGAAAGCACGGCAAAGCCAGTGCTGCCGGTAAGGCTCGCATCCGGCACGTGGATGTAGGCAAACGCGCGGTTGCCGGGGCGAACGGTCCCGACGATGGTGTCGCCTTCGCGAAGGTGCATTCGCGCGCGGCTCGGCGCTTCGTCGAAGGCGTATTCAGTAATCGCTTCGATGCGATTGGACGAAACGCCCCTGAGGTCTATGTAACGCACGGTTGGCGGATGTTTCTTGTCCGTCCATTTCGCGGCGTTGAGTTCGCACAAGTCTGCGAGTGTCCCCACGCGCCACCCCTTCGGAATCAAGCCCAATTCCGATTGCTGCATATCTGTAATGACCCAGTAAAAACCTGCTCAGGTGTTAACCTTGAAAGAGTGGAAGACG
>JACFMQ010000008.1 GCA_019455325.1 Rhodocyclaceae bacterium
CCTATTTCTTCCTGAAGATCAAGGCTGCCTTCCCCGGTAAAGCGCGATGAACCAATTTCTTTGCGCTTCCTTTGCGCCTTTGCGTCTTTGCGGTAGGTGTTCACACCGCCCGCACCGGGCCCGCTGCGCCCGAGAACGCTCATGCGATCGCCGCGGCGCCGGTTTCCGCGTTCTTGCGCGGCGGCCGGCCGCCGGTCGGCGGCATCAGCGCGCGCAGCAGGCCGGCGGTCGCCCGGCCGGCCGGTTCGCCGCGGGCGCAGGCGGTGAAGAGCGCCGCCAGGTCGCCGGGTTCGTCGATATCGGCGGCCAGCGCTGCGTCGCGCACCACGTCGATGGCGACGCCGGCGGTCGCCGCCGCCAGGCAGAAGCGCGCCAGGCTGTCCCGGCCGAAGACCAGGGGCAGGGGCAGGGGAACGGGCGCCAGCAGCAGGTTGGTGCCGCGGCCTTCCTTGCAGGCCGCGGCGCGCACGCGCGGCGCCGGCCCGGCGCCGCGGACGAAGCGGTCGACGGCGCGCGGCGTCAGCCGCGGCAGGTCGGCGTGCGCGACGAGGACGTGCGTCGCGCCCTGCGCGCCGGCCCAGCCGGCCGCGTCCGCCAGGTCCTCGTTCAGCCCGCGCGCCTGCCGGGTGTCGAAATGCTCGACGCCGTCGACGCCGATCAGCCGGTCGAGCGCCGGCACGTCGCTGACCATGAGCACGCGCGCGACGGTCCGCGAGCGCGCCAGCGCCGCCGCCACGTCGCGCGCCATGGCCAGCGCCAGCGCGCGCCGCTCGTCGGCGTCGAGCGCCGCGGTCAGGCGGCTCTTGGCGCCGGCGAAGTCCTTGAGCGGGACGAGGGCCCAGACCCGGTTCATGGCCGCCCCGCCAGTTCGTCGCAGAAATCGAGGCAGCGGCGCGCCAGCGCCGTCTTGTCGGCGAGGGTGTTCATCACGATGTCGCCGGCGGCGACGGCGACGCCGGGCAGCTCGACCGGGTCCGCCGGATCGACCAGGTAGCCGTCGAGGAAATCGGCGTAGTGCGCGGCCACGGCCGCGGCCGTGGGTTCGACGCCCAGTTCGCGCATGAGCTTGGCCGTCGGCCCCTTGATCGCCCGGCGGCCGACGATCGGCGCCACGGCGACGACCGGCGCCGCCGCCCCGGCGAGCAGCCGGCGGACGCCGGGCAGCGCGAGGATCGGGCCGATGCTGAGGTAGGGGTTGGACGGGCAGACGACGATGCCGGCGAGCGCCGGATCGGCGAGCGCCGCGGCCAGCGCCGGCGACGGCCGCGCGTGCTCGGCGCCGGCGTAGCGGACGCCGGTGACCACGGGCGCGCAGCGCTCCCGGACGAAGTAATGCTGGAACGACAGGGGGCCGGCGTCGGTGTCGAGCAGGGTGCGCACGGCGCCGTCGCTCATCGGCGCGATGGCGTGGGCGACGCCGAGGCGCCGCGCGATGCGGTCGGTGACGGCGGAGAGCGACAGCCCTTCGCCGAGCAGCGTGCGCCGCACCAGGTGCAGGCCGATGTCCTTGTCGCCGAGCCGGAACCAGGTGTCGCCGCCGAGCCGGCCGACGGTGTCGAGCGCGGCGAAGCTCTCCTCGTCGCGGCCCCAGCCCTGCCCGGGCTGCACCAGGCCGGCCAGCGTGTAGGTGACGGTGTCGAGGTCCGGGCTGATCGAGAGGCCAAGGTGCTCGAAGTCGTCGCCGGTATTGACGACGACGGTCAGTTGTCCGGGGGCGAGGACGTGCGCCAGGCCGAGCGCCAGCTTGGCGCCGCCGACGCCGCCGCAGAGCGCCAGGTAGCGTTTCACAGGAAGCGGTCCTGCGGCGCCGGCCGGATCAGGTCGGCGGCGCGGCCGGCGCCGGCGAAGTCGAGGCCGCGCACGACGACGATGGGCAGCGACTGGTCGGACGGCCCCATCAGGATCGAGGCGCCGGCGGCGATCTCGTCGGCCTGCGCCACCTCGGTCACTTCCAGCCTGCGGCCGGCGAGGTCGAGCCGGCCGCGGTAGTCTTCGAGGGCGACGATGCCGGCGCTGCCGATGCACGCGCCGCAGGTGCCGAGGCGCCACGGGCGGCCGAAGCTGTCGATGATGAGCACGCCGACGTCCACGCCGCAGGCGGCGCGGATGCCGTCGCGCAGTTCGGCGGCGCTGCGGTCCGGGTCAGCCGGCAGCAGCAGCATGCACGCCTCGCCGTCGTCGATGTTCGAGCGGTCGATGCCGGCGTTGGCGCAGACGTGGCCGAGGCGGTGGCGGACGATGAGCACGTCGGCGTCGCAGCGGACGATGCGCTCGGATTCGCGCAGGATCATCTCGACCAGGCGCGGGTCCTTGCCGCTTTCTGCCGCGACCTCGCGCGCGCGCGCCGAGACGGCGACGTCGGCGAAGGCGACGTAGCGGTTTTCCGACTTGGAGAGGATCTTCTGGGTGACGACCAGGATGTCGCCGTCGCGCAGCGGCAGGTCGTTCTCGCGCAGGTTTTCCAGGATCAGCGGCAGCAGGGGCTCCCCCGGCCGGACCATGGGGAAGCCCACGGGCGCGAGCATTTCGAGGCGCCGCGGGCGGGCGCCGGATTCCTTGTGCGGGGTGCTGGCAGGCATGTCGTCTCCGCTGCGCCGGTCCATCGGCCGGTCGTCGTTCGCTTTTGCAGCGCCCGGCACCGCCTGCGGCGCCGGGCGCTGCGCCGTTTTCCCGCTACGCCTGCATCGTCTTGACGTTGGCGATCACCTCGGCGACGACCTGCTGCGCCGAGCCGTAGAGCATGCGGGTGTTGTCGTTGTAGAACAGCGCGTTCTCGATCCCCGAGTAGCCGGTGCCCTGGCCGCGCTTGACGACGATGACGTTCTGCGCGTAATCGGCGTTGAGGATCGGCATGCCGTAGATCGGGCTCGACTTGTTGGTGCGCGCCGCCGGGTTGACCACGTCGTTGGCGCCGATCACCAGCGCCACGTCGGCGGTGGCGAACTCGGCGTTGATGTCTTCGAGGTCGAAGATCTTGTCGTAGGGCACGCCGGCCTCGGCGAGCAGCACGTTCATGTGCCCCGGCATGCGCCCGGCCACCGGGTGGATGGCGAACTTCACTTCGACGCCGGCTTCTTCGAGCAGCATCGCCATCTCCCAGACCTTGTGCTGGGCATGCGCGACGGCCATGCCGTAGCCGGGCACGATGATCACCTTCTGCGCATAGCGCATCACCGCGGCGGCGTCGAGCGGCGTCAGCGCGCGCATGCTGCCGGTCACCCCGCCGTCGTCGCCGCCGGCGGTGCCCATCGGCACGAACAGGATGTTCGAGAGCGGCCGGTTCATGGCGCGCGCCATCAACTGCGTCAGCAGCGTGCCGGCGGCGCCGACGACGATGCCGGCGATCATCAGCGCCGGATTGCCCAGGACAAAGCCTTCCAGGCCCACGGCCAGCCCGGTGAAGGCGTTGAACAGCGAGATCACCACCGGCATGTCGGCGCCGCCGATGGGCAGCGTGACGATGGCGCCGAGCAGCAGGGCGGCGACGAAGAAGGCGACGACCAGGGTCGGGTCCGCCGGCTGGCCGAGGACCACGGCGACGCCGAGGCCGACGGTGACCAGCGAGAGCACGGCGTTCACCGCGTTCTGCGCCGGCAGCCGGAAGGTCTTGTTCATCAGCCCCTGCAGCTTGGCGTAGGCGACGCAGGAGCCGCTGAAGGCGACGGCGCCGATCAGCGCGCCGAGGGCGGCGAGCCCGGCGACGAGCGGCGAGAGCGCCTCGCCGCGAGCGAACTCGACGGCGGCGATGGCCGCGGCCGCGCCGCCGCCCATGCCGTTGTAGATGGCGATCATCTGCGGCATGTCGGTCATCTTCACGGTCTTGCCGCTCCACCAGGCGAGCACGGTGCCGACGGCGATGGCGACGAGCATCAGGCCGATGTTGTGCAGGCCCGGCGTCAGGAAGGTGGCGAGCGTCGCCAGCAGCATGCCGACGCCGGCCCAGACGATGCCGCCGCGCGCCGTCACCGGCGAGCTCATGGCCTTGAGGCCGAGGATGAAGAGCACCGCGGCGATGAAGTAGCTGCCCTGGATGGCAGGGACGATGAAGGGCTGCAGGCCGCTCATGATTGATCTCCGTTGCCGGCGGACTTCGGCTTGAACATGCCGAGCATGCGCTCGGTGACGACGTAGCCGCCGGCGGCGTTGGCCGCGCCGAGGACGACGGCGATGAAGCCGATGACCTGTTCGAGCGGCGTCACCGCGTGGCCGAGCACGATCATGGCGCCGACCAGCACCACGCCGTGGACGAAGTTCGAGCCGGACATCAGCGGCGTGTGGAGAATCACCGGCACGCGCGCGATCACTTCGTAGCCGGTGAATGCCGCGAGCACGAAGATGTACAGCGCGGCGAGACCGGAAATTGCAAGACCATCCATGTCAGACGCCTCCTGTCTGTTTGAGGGCGGCAAAGGCGGCCTTGGCGCCCGCGTGGACGATCTCGCCATCGCGGGTCAGGGCCGTGCCGGAAACGATCTCGTCGCTCCAGTCCAGCGCCAGGGCGCCGTCCTTGAGCTGCGGAGAAAGGAAATTGAAGAGGTTGCGCGCGTACATCTCGGACGCGTGGTAGGGCATGCGGCTCGGCAGGTTGGTGTGGCCGACGATCTTGACGTGGCCGACGTGGACGATCTCGCCGGCGACGGTGCCCTCGACGTTGCCGCCGGATTCGGCGGCCAGGTCGACGACCACGGCGCCGTACTTCATGGCCGCGACCATCTGCGCGCTGATGATGCGCGGCGCGGTGCGGCCCGGGATGGCGGCGGTGGTGATCACCGCGTCGGCCTGGGCCACGGCCTTGCCGAGGCGCTCGGCCTGCTGCCGCTTCTCGTCGTCCGACAGCTCGCGCGCGTAGCCGCCCTGGCCGCTGGCGGTGACGCCGGTGTCGACGAACTTGGCGCCGAGCGACTCGATCTGCTCGCGCGTCTCCGGACGGACGTCGTAGGCGTCGACGATGGCGCCGAGGCGGCGGGCGGTGGCGATCGCCTGCAGGCCGGCGACGCCGGCGCCGACGACGAGCACGCGCGCCGGCCGGACGGTGCCGGCGGCGTAGGTGAGCATCGGGAAGAACTTCGGGCAGTGGGCGGCGGCGATCACCGCGCACAGGTAGCCGGAGACGGCGGCCTGCGACGACAGGGCGTCCATGCTCTGGGCGCGCGAGATGCGCGGCACCAGCTCCATGGCGAAGCCGGTGACGCGGCGTTCGATCAGCGTCTCGATCAGCGCCGGGTTCTGGTACGGCTGCAGGAAGCCGGCGAGGATGGCGCCGGGCTTGAGGCGCGCCGCCTGTTCGACGGGCGGCGGGCGGACGCAGAAGACGGCGTCCGCCTGCGTCCAGATTTCGGTCGGGTCGCCTGTCCAGCGCGCGTCGGCGAAATCGGCGTCGGGATACGCCGACAATTCGCCGGCGCCCCGCTCCATGAGGAATTCCGCGCCCAGCGCCCGGAAGCGCTTGACGACTTCGGGGACCACCGCGATGCGCGTTTCGCCCGCGGCGGTCTCCCTGGGTATGCCTATGATCACTGTCATGTCTGTCTTTCCATCGCTGTTCGTTCGATTGCCTGCGGCGGCGCCGTCGTCGGAGGGCCTGAGCCGGTGACGCCACGTTAGCCGCCGCGCTTGCGGGGGTCTTGCCCGACTCGGCAGGAAGCATTGATTGCCAGTGCAGGCGCGCGCAACGATTCTTTCACGGAAACGGCGCTCCCGCATACGGGTCCCGGCGGCGCTTGCGCTTCCGGTCAGGCGGCTTTGCACAGACAGTCAAGACGGTCCCCCTTGCCCGCTCTATCGTGCGATCGTTGCGGCGCATGCGTGCGGCCGGCGACGGAAGGCGCGGCAGGCGGTTCCGGAGGAAAATTCCCCGGACCCAGGAGCCAGGGCCGCGGTTTCGGGCAGAAGGCACTACAGAGGACGAAAGTCCCGCAACGAAGGCGGAGGAGATGGAGAAAAGATCGATGAGCAAACCGCAAGCGAATCAGAATTCCCTGAAGCCGGGGAAGTGGATCAGATCGACCTGCAAGATGTGCCTGCATTCCTGTTCGACGCGGGTGCACGTCACGGACGACGGCGTGATCAACAAGATCGAGGGCGATCCGACCAATCCCTCGAACGCCGGCAAGCTGTGCCCGAAGGGCAACGCCGGCATCATGCGCCACTACGATCCGCAGCGCTTCAAGCAGCCGCTGCGCCGCACCAATCCCGAGAAGGGCCCGGGCATCGATCCGAAGTGGGAGCCGATTTCCTGGGAAGAGGCGTTCGCGATCACGGCGCGCGAGATCAAGAAGTCGCTGGACCGCGACCCGCGCCTGATCCTGCCGTCGCTGGAAGACTTCCAGAAGATGCACATCTGGTTCTGGCCGCTGGCGATCGGCAACCACAACTTCTACCAGTCGGGCGGCACCATGTGCGGCGGCGCCTACCATCCGCTGAACGGCTACATCCACTCCGCCTTCGGCGCGGTGAACGACGCCAAGTACTGCAACTACTGGATCAGCAACGGCGCCGGCGACGGCTTCTCCTCGCACCTGCACGCGGCGGCGCAGTCGCACTGGGTGGCGAAGGCGCGCATCGAGCGCGGCATGAAGGTCGTCACCGTCGAGCCGCGCATGTCGATCGCCGCGGCCAAGGCCGAGGAATGGATTCCGATCCGCCCGGCCTCCGACCGCCACTTCGCCATGAGCCTGAGCCACGTGCTGGTCTACGAGGGCCTGTGCGACTACGCCTTCCTGCGCAAGGACACCAACGCCCCCTATCTGGTCGGGCCGGATCAACTGTTCGTGCGCGACGCCGATGGGCAGATCTACGTCTGGGACACGGCCGACAATCGTGCCAAGCCGTGGAACGACCCGACGCTGAAGAACGAGAACCTGGCGCTGGAAGGCGAGTACGAGGTGAACGGCGTCAAGTGCCGCCCCGCCTTCCAGGTCTACAAGGACACCCTCAAGGAGGCGGCGCCGGAGATCATCGAGAAGATCACCACGGTGCCGGCCGCGACCGTGCGCCGCATCGCCCGCGAGTTCGCGCGCGAGGCGCGCATCGGCGACACCATCACGCTCGCCGACGGCCGCACCGTGCCCTTCCGCCCGGCCGCCTACAACTACTACCGCGGCGCGCAGGGGCGCAAGACCGGCATGATGACCAACCAGGCCTTCCAACTGGTCAACATGCTGATCGGCAACATCGACCATCCCGGCGGGCGCTGCGGCGTCACCATCACCGACGGCAGCATCGACAACAACCACTGCCTCCCCGGCGAGTGCGGGCAGATGCTCGGCACGCCGCACCAGCTCGGCCACATGCCGCCCTTCTCCTGGCCGCCGAACGAGTACCACCTGGCCGGCTTCTTCCCGGTCGGCGTGAACGGGCCGCACCTCAACATGCTCTCCTACCTGGAGCCGGAGAAGTACGGTTCGACCTACAAGCCGGACGTGCTGGTGAACTGCCACTCCAACCCGGTGTGGGCGATCCAGGGGCCGCGCGACAAGTGGCTGCAGTTCCTGCGCGAGATGCGCTTCATCGTCTGCGTCGACGTCATCCCGACCGAGATGACCGACTTCGCCGACATCATCCTGCCCGCCAGCGACTACCTGGAGACGTGGAACGGCGTGATGATCGAGCCGCCCTACACCGAGGGCATCTGCTTCCGCCAGCCGATCACGCCGCCGATCCACGACACCAAGAGCGAGGAGGAGATCTTCTTCGAACTCTCCGAGCGGCTCGGCGTCCTCGACCAGTACAACGAGGTCATCAACATGATCCTCGGCTTCGAGCAGAAGCCGCACCTGAAGCTGGAACCGGGCAAGAAGTACAGCGACCGCGACATCGCCGAGCGCGTCGGCCTGCTGTGGAACGACAAGCCGATCGAGTGGTACATGGAGCACGGCCATTCGTCCACCGAGCGCCGCCTCGACAAGTGGTACCGGCCGTGGGAGGGCATGCGCCTGCTGTTCTACATCGAGGACCTGGTGGTGCAGCGCGAGACCCTGCGCAAGCAGTTCGAGGAAGCCAAGGTGCCGTTCCGCGACGAGTGGCCGTTCGACGACTACCAGCCGCTGCCGACGACGGTGCTCGACCCGATCCACCTGGAGCCGGCGGAGTACAACCTCTACGCCATCACCTTCAAGGACATCCAGATGAACTTCGGCGAAAGCCTGAGCAACCCCTGGATCAAGGACATCACCTACCGCGACCCGGTGCACACCGGCCTCCTGCTCAACCGCGGCACGGCGCAGAAGCTCGGCTTCACGGACGGCGACATCGTCCTCGTCGAATCGCCCTACGGCAAGCTGTACGGCCGCCTGACGACGACCGAGGCGATGCACCACGAGACCCTCGGCGTCTCCAATTCGCTGTCGCGCACGAAGAGCGAGAACCGCTCGGTGCTGATGGCCGGCGGGCACTACAACGATCTGCTGCCCTACGACATGCGCAACACCGACGGCGCCACCGGCCAGCCGGAGACCAGTTGCCGCGTCAAGCTGACCAAGCTCGACGACTGGCCCGACTTCCTCAAGCACGGCCAGACCGTCTACGACCTGGTCGATTCGATCAGGAACGCCAAGGGCAAGGGAGGGACGCACTGATGGCCAAGATGGGAATGGTCTTCGACCTCAAGGCGTGCATCGGCTGCAATGCCTGCGTGGTCGCCTGCAAGCAGGAGAACTCGCTGCCGGACGGCGTCTTCTTCACGCGCACGCTGAGCCACGAGCACGGCACCTATCCGAACGTCAAGCGCGTGTACATCCCGACCATCTGCAACCAGTGCGAGGACGCGCCGTGCGAGAAGGTGTGCCCGAGCGGCGCCACCTACACCCGCGCCGACGGCATCGTCATGGTCGACAAGGACAAGTGCATCGGTTGCAGCAGTTGCGCGGTGGCTTGCCCCTACGACATGCGCACCATGCTCGACAAGGAGCTGTTCACCAAGGGCCTGTTCGGCACCGGCGAACTGACGCCGTTCGAGCAGCAGGGCTACGGCCGCTACTCGCCCGGCACCGCGGTCAAGTGCGACTTCTGCAGCGAACGCGTCGACGCCGGCCTGCAGCCCGCCTGCGTCGCCACCTGCCCGACCAACGCCCGCATCTTCGGCGACATCGACGACCCGAACAGCGCGCCCAGCGTTCTCATCCGCGAGCGCAACGGCCGCCAGCCGCTGCCGGAGAAGAACACCCGGCCGAAGGTCTGGTACGTCGATTGAGCCGAACGTTCAAACTACCCTGGGTGATCCTACGATGACGCAAACGAATCCCCGCCTGGTCGGCAACTCCTTCAAGCTGGGCTACCGCTTCCAGCGCTACTGGGATACCTCGATGGCGCTGGCCTTCTTCTTCGCGGAAGCCGGCGCCGGGCTGTTCCTGGTCTCCTTCCACTTCGACTTCCTGCCGGGAATGATCGCCGGCCTGGCCGTCGCCGGCACGCTCAAGCCCTATTTCCACCTGGCGCACATGGGCGTGCCGAACAAGTCCTGGCGGGCGATCCTGCGGCCGGACCGCTCCTGGGTCAGCCGCGGCGCCATCGCCATCGGCGTCATGGTCGGCTTCGGCGTGCTCTACGTCGTCGACCTCGGCTTCGGCCTGGCGTCCCGCCTCGGCCTGCCGGCGGGCGCCGGCGAGCTGGCCGGCTGGCTGGCGGTGGCCGGCGCGCTGACGGTGATGTGCTATCAGGGCATGGCCATGTCCGACTCGGAGTCGTTCACCCTCTGGGCGAGCACGCTGCTGCCGGCGTCGAGCTTCCTCTACGCCCTCACCGCCGGCAGCCTGATCGCGCTCGCCGCCGGCTGGGAGATTCTCGGCGAACGGCGGGCGGCGCTCGCTGACCTGGCGCTGCTGCTGCTCCTGCTCGACTTCGTCGTCGTCGCCGGCATCCTCGTCCGCGCCGCGCGCAAGTCGAAGGGCGGCGCGTTCTCGGTCGAGCTGCTGACGCGCGGGGAATACGCCGGCACCTTCATCGGCCTGGTGTTCGTCGTCGGCCTGGCGCTGCCAGCGGCGATCCTCTTCGCGTCGGCCACGCAGGCGGCCGCGCTGGCGGCGACGGCGACGATGCTCGCCGGCTTCCTCGCCTTCCGCCTGCTGCTCTTCAAGGCGGCGGTGTTCGAGCCGATCATGCACGACCTGGCCGGCAGCCTCGGCCTGCCGTCGGCGCGCTGACCGGCCGCCACACGGGGAACGGCAAGCCGTGAGCCAGATGATCTTCGCGCCCGTGCCCGGCCGCGCCGGCGTCAAGTCGGTGCCGGCGACCCGCCTGGCGGCCGACGGCGCCTGCGGCGGCGCGTGCCTGGTGGTCGAGGAAGACGTCCTGACCATCGAGATCGAGGAGGTCGGCACCTACGCGCTGATGTGGACGCCGACCGAGGCCGGCGGGGCCGTCGGCTACACGATCGAGGACGGCGTGCTCGCCGACGCCGGCGGCGTGCCGGAAGCCCTGGCGCTGGCCGCCGGCTTCGCGTTCACCGAAGGCATCATCGATCGCCGCGAGGACATCGCCCACATGTCGGTGTGCCCCGACCGGCCGGACGTACTGCGCATGCGCCTCGCCGATCCGGCCGGCGCCGTGGTGCGCCGCCGCGACGTCGTCGTGAACAGCTCCTGCGGCATCTGTGGCGGGCGCGAGCGCGTGCGCGAGCACCTCGCCGCGAGCTGCCGCGTCGGCGACGCGCTGCGCCTGTCGGTCACCGACTTCGCGCCGCTGCGCGAGGCCATGCGCCGGCAGCAGGAGATCTTCAACAGCACCGGCGGCGCGCACGGCGCCGCCATCTTCGACGCTGCCCTGCGCCTGGTGGCGACGGCCGAGGATCTCGGGCGGCACAACGCGCTGGACAAGGCCATCGGCCAGCACTTCCTCGCCGGCGGCGACTTCGCCGGCAGCGGCGTCTTCATCAGCAGCCGCATCAGCTACGAAATGGTCGCCAAGTCGGTGCGCGCCGGCTTCGAGCTGATCGCGGCGATCTCCGCGCCGTCGTCGATGGCCATCGAGACCGCCGACCGCTTCGGCATCACCCTCTGCGGCTTCGTGCGCGACGAGGGCGCCAAGCTGTACTCGCACCCGCACCGCATCGCCACGGACTGAAATCCGCCGCCGGGGCGCAGAGGATTCGCTCTGCGCCCCGGCGGCGGACGTTTACGAAAACGCGGCGATGCCGGTGATCGCGCGCCCAAGAATCAGCGCGTGCACGTCGTGCGTGCCTTCGTAGGTGTTGACCACTTCCAGGTTGACCAGATGCCGCGCCACGCCGAACTCGTCGCTGATGCCGTTGCCGCCGAGCATGTCGCGCGCCGTGCGGGCGATGTCGAGCGACTTGCCGCAGGAGTTGCGCTTCATGATCGAGGTCAGCTCGACCGCCGCCGTGCCTTCGTCCTTCATGCGGCCGAGGCGCAGGCAGCCCTGCAGGCCGAGGGTGATCTCGGTGAGCATGTCGGCCAGCTTCTTCTGGACCAACTGGTTCGCTGCCAGCGGCCGGTCGAACTGCCGGCGGTCCAGGGTGTACTGGCGGGCGCGCTGGAAGCAGTCCTCGGCGGCGCCGAGCGCGCCCCAGGCGATGCCGTAGCGGGCGCTGTTCAGGCAGGTGAACGGGCCCTTCAGGCCGCGAATCTCGGGGAAGGCGTTTTCCTCCGGGCAGAACACCTCGTCCATGACGATCTCGCCGGTGATCGACGCGCGCAGCCCGACCTTGCCGTGGATGGCCGGCGCCGACAGGCCCTGCCAGCCCTTCTCCAGGATGAAGCCGCGGATGTCGCCGGCGTCGTCCTTGGCCCAGACCACGAAGACGTCGGCGATCGGGCTGTTGGTGATCCACATCTTGCTGCCGCTGAGCGCGTAGCCGCCCTCGACCTTCCTGGCGCGCGTGACCATGCCGCCGGGGTCGGAGCCGTGGTTCGGCTCGGTCAGGCCGAAGCAGCCGATCAGCTCGCCGCGCGCCAGCCGGGGCAGGTATTTGCGCTTCTGCTCCTCGGTGCCGAATTCGTTGATCGGCACCATCACCAGCGAGCTCTGCACGCTCATCATCGAGCGGTAGCCCGAATCGACGCGCTCGACCTCGCGCGCGACGAGGCCGTAGCAGACGTAGTTGAGGCCGGCGCCGCCGTAGACCTCGGGAATGGTCGCGCCAAGGAGGCCGAGGGCGCCCATCTCGCGGAAGATTTCGGCGTCGGTCCGTTCGTGGCGGAACGCCTCGACGATGCGCGGCGCCAGGCGCTCCTGGCAGTAGGCGGCGGCAGCGTCGCGCACCATGCGCTCGTCCTCGCTCAGTTGCCCGTCGAGCAGCAGCGGATCGTCCCAGTGGAAGTTTGTCTTGGCCATGTCTTTTTCTCTAGGGTGGTTGCGGATCACGCCGCGTTCTTCGGCGTGCCGGTGATGCGGATGCCGGCGCCGGCGATGCCGTAGCGCTTGTTCATGAAGATCAGCACCGAGGTCAGCGCCTCGGCCACCGCCGAGTTCTCGATGCCGCCGGCGTGCCACGCCTTGAAGCCGATCTCGCCGGCCAGGCCGACGACGCGCTCGCACGCCTCGGCGTCGTTGCCGGCGACGAGCACGTCGCAGTCGTCGAGGTGCGCCTGCGCGCTCTGCAGGTGCGCCGCCGCCACGTTCTGGAAGGCCGAGACGACGCGCACGCCGTCGCCGAGGAAGGCCTGCGTCCGCTTGGCGGCCGAGCCGCCGGCCGGCAACTGCACGCGCGTGACCTTCGGCGGCATCAGCGGCACCGTGGTGTCGACCAGGATCTTGCCCTGCACGGCCTCGCGTATCGCGGCCAGCGTGCCTTCCTGGCTGGCGAAGGGGACGGTCATGAAGACGATGTCGCCCGCCGCCGCCGCTTCTTCGTTGCCCATGCCGGCGACGTCGGCGCCGTCGCGCGCGCGCAGGTCGGCGGCGGCCTGCACCGCCTTCTCGGCGGCGCGCGATCCGATGAGCACGCGGTAGCCGGCCCTGGCGAAGCGCCAGGCCAGACCCGATCCGAGATCGCCCGTGCCGCCGATGAATGAAAGAGTGGGTTTTCTGTCCGCCATTTGAATCTCCGAGTGGTTGTCTGCGACGACGGCGATCGTCCGGATCGCCCCTGCGGCCAGACTAGCGCGGGCGGACGCGAGGCGCTTGCCCGTGCGCGCGCTCGCCTTGATCGACAGGGCGACGGCAGCGGGCGGCGGCGGCCGTTGCGTCGTCAATCAAATACTTCAGCGTTTGCGGACAAGAAATCGATGCGTCGCAGCGCCAGACTCCATCCAACAAATACAGACGCTGTCCGAAAAGTGCAGCCCCGCTCGTGCGGGGCTGATCGCGGCGGCGGCTGTGGCGCTCCGCAGCGCCGCCGGGCGGCGCGCGGAAGCAAAAAAACGACAAGGGATGTCGGCGAAGAGGAGGGGGAATGACGATGGCAAGCATGGCGAAGGCGGGGACGGCAATGGAACGTCTGATCAGGATCGGCCTGTCGGCGCTCCCCTGGCTGATCATCGGCAGCCTGCTCTGGGCGGGTCTGTTCGTCAAGCCGCAGCCGGTCGGTGCCAGTGTGCAGCCGCCGGTGCTCGAACGCCGCGACAATTTCTACGGCATCGCCGCCGGCCGGGAAGGCCAGCTTCTGGTGGCCGGCACCGGCGGCAAGATCCTGCGCATCGACCCGGCCTCGGGACGCGTCTCGCGCGACCGGACGCCCGTCGGCGAAACCCTGCAGGACATCGCCGGCTGGAACGGCGAACGGGCCGTCGCCGTCGGCAACGACGGCGCCATCCTGATTTCCGCCGACGGCGGTCCGGCCTGGGAACGGGTCGCCGACGTGCCGCGCTCCGAGGTCGCCAACAAGCTGACGCGGGTGAAGACCGCGGCCGGCGGCGTTGCCGTGGCCAGCGGCGAGATGGGCGCCCTGCTCGTCAGCCGGGATTTCGGCGCGACCTGGGCACGCCTGCGCGAGGAGGAAGACCTGGCGTGGAACGACGTGGCGCTGGTCGACGCATCGCGCATGGTCGTCGTCGGCGAGTTCGGCCGCATCCTCGTCAGCGAGGACGGCGGCACCGCGTGGACGGAGCCGGCCAGCCCGGTGCCCAGCTCGCTGATGGCGGTCGCCTTCCGCGACGCAAAAAACGGCGTGGCCGTCGGCCTCGAAGGCGTCGTGCTGGCGACGCACGACGGCGGCAGGACGTGGCGCCAGGCCGAGCTCGGCATCCACGAGCACCTTTTCGACGTGGCCTGGGACGCTGCCGGCGGACGCTGGATCGGCGCCGGCGCGCTCGGCCGCTGGATCACGGCGGACGCCGCGGCCGAGCGCTGGCAATCCGGGCGCCTCGACGAGCGCGACCTCTCCTGGCATACCCGCGTGCTGCCGCTGAACGGCCAGGTCTGGTTCGCCGGCGCCAACGTCGGACGCTGGGACGGCCAGGCCTGGACGCCGCTCGCCGACTGAGCCGGCCGCCTTCACGAACCTCCTTCATCGAGAACGGAAAATGATCGAACGCATTGCCGAGTTCAGCATCCGCCGGCGCGCCTGGGTCGCCGGCGCCATCGCCGCGCTGACGCTGGTCCTCTCCTGGTTCGCGCTGCACGTGGAAGTGCGCACCGTGTTCGAGGACATGCTGCCGTCCAGGCACGAGTACATCCGCACGCACGAGAAGTTCAAGGACACCTTCGGCGGCTCGAACATGGTGACGATCATGGTCGAGGTGGAGCAGGGCGAGATCTTCGAGCGCCACGTGCTCGACAAGGTGCGCACGATCACCCTCGGCCTGCGCGAGCTGTCGGCGGTCAACCAGTACCAGATCATTTCGCTCGCCTCGAAGAAGCTGAAAGAGGTGCGCGCCTCGACCGAGGGCATCGAGTCGCGGCCGCTGATGTGGCCGGACCTGCCCGCCTCCGCCGAGGACATGGCCGAGCTGCGCGACGCGGTGCTGCGCAACCCGCTGGTCTACGGCCCCTACGTGTCGAAGGACCTGCAGGCGACGCTGATCACCGTCGACTTCATCGACCACGCGGTCGACTACGCCACCGCCTTCGCCGAGATCCGCGCGCTGATCGCCGGCGTGGACGACGGCTCGGTGCGCATCCGCGCAGTCGGCGACCCGATCCTCTACGGCTGGGTCAACCACTACGTGCCGGAAACGGTCAACCTGGTCGCCGCCGCCATGGGGCTGACGCTGGTCATGCTCTTCGTGCTGCTGCGCACCTGGCGCGGCGTGCTGCTGCCGCTGCTCGCCGGCGTCGTCAGCGCCATCTGGGCGCTCGGCATCTGCCGCCTGCTCGGCATCCACTTCGAGCCGCTGGTCATCGTCGTGGCGATGCTGATCACCTCGCGCGCCGTGTCGCACTCGGTGCAGATCGTCAACCGCTTCGACGACGAGCTGGCGGTCATCGCCGCCGATCCGGGCTGCGCGCGGCAGGCCGCCAAGGTGGCGCTGGCCGACCTGTTCCGGCCGGGCATGCTCGGCGTCATCGCCGATGCCGCCTGCATGGCGGTGGTCGCCCTGTCGCCGATCCCGATGCTGCAGAAGCTGACGCTGCTGGCCGTGGTCTGGGTGTCGACGCTGACCATCAGCGCGGTGATCCTGACGCCGGTGCTGCTCTCGTGGATCCGCCGGCCGCACGGCTTCGCGCAGCCGGTCGACTTCGCGCCGCTGCTGCACAAGGTGCTCGACTTCGGCGTGTGGATGGCGACCTCGCGCTTCCGCTACGCCGTCATCGGCTGCAGCCTGGTGGTGACGCTCGCCTCCGGGCTCTACGCCTTCAACCTCAAGATCGGCGACGCCAACCCGGGCTCGCCGATCCTCTGGCCGGATGCCACCTACAACGTCGATTCGGCGGCGATCAACGGGCGCTTCCAGGGCGTCGACCGGATGTTCATCGTCATCGGCGAGGACGGCCGGGAAGGGCTGGTCAAGTCGAACGAGGTGCTGCACGCGATGAACGGCTTCCAGCGTTTCATCGAGGCGCAGCCCGAGGTCGGCGGCTCGCTGTCGCTCGCCGACGTCCTGCCGGTGGTGAACAGCACGCTGCGCGAGGGCAACCCGCGCTACCTCGAACTCGGCGACAACCAGATGGTGAACGGCAGCCTGATCGCCATGCTCGATTCGGTGTCCGAGCCGGGCGACATGGACCGCTTCACCGACAACCACTACGCCAACGGCGCCGTCACCATGATGTTCCGCGACCGCCAGGGCGAGACGATCCGCACCGCCGTCGCGCGCGTCAAGGAATTCATCGAGAAGAATCCGCTGAACGAGGGGCACTGGCAGCTCGCCGGCGGGCTGATCGGCGTCACCGCGGCGGTGAACGAGGTGATCCTGTCCAGCCAGATCGAGCACATCGCGCTCGCCCTGCTCGTGCTCGTCGTCATCTGCACCGTCGTCTACCGCTCGACCATGGCCGGGCTGCTGTTCATGGTGCCGGTGATCATCTCGAACACGCTGACCTTCAGCTTCATGGCCTGGAAGGGCATCGGCATGAACATCAACACCGTGCCGGTGGCCGCGCTGGGCATCGGCCTCGGCGTCGATTACGCGTTCTACGTGGCCGACCGCATCAAGGAAGAGATCGCCGCCGGCAGCACGCCCGAGAAGGCGGTCTTCGAGTCCATGCACTCGGCCGGCATGGGCGTGCTGGTCACGGCCAGCGTGCTGATCCTCAGCACCGCGCTGTGGTGGGCCTCGTCGCTGCGCTTCCAGGCCGAGATGGGCCTCCTGATGGCGATCTGGCTCGGCGTCTCGGCGATGTCGGCGCTGTTCGTCATGCCCTCGGTCATCTACGTGTTCCGTCCGGCCTTCATCTTCGGCCGCAGGGAGCGTCCGGTCCTTTCCGGACTGCGCCCCGCGTCCGCAGGCGCGTAGCCCCGCGCCGGTCTTCCAGTGCGGCACCTTCCACCCACGATCAAAGGAGCATCCATGAAGAAAAGAAACGACAGAGCGGGGTTCTCACTCACCCTGCCGAGCGCGGCGCTCGCCGCCGGGCTCGCCTTCCCGGCCATGCCGACCTTCGCCGATACCGGCCTGAAGGTCGACGGCTACCTGCGCCAGGAACTGTCCTGGAACATGCAGGACTGGAAGGACACGCCGAACTACGACGACCGCGGCAAGCTGTCGATGGCGCGCACCACCGCCCGCCTGAACCTCGACTGGAAGGCGACCAACGACGTCTTCGTCATCGCCAAGCTGCGCGCCGTCGGCGAGGTGCAGACGCCGTTCCTGCGCCACCTCGAAAAGATGGGCGCGAACAACTACCGCGGCGGCGACATCATGGATCTCTACAACCGCAACCGGATCAGTGACGTGGTCCGCGAGCTGTACGTCGACTTCCCGCTCGGCGAACGTACCCGCCTGCGCCTGGGCAAGCAGCAGATCGCCTGGGGCGAGACCGACTTCTTCGCCGCCAACGACCTGGTGCACGGCTTCGACTACACCTGGCGCTCCTTCCTCGAACCGGCCAACGAGGAGCTGCGCAAGGCCAACATCATGGCCAAGATGAACATCGACGTGCCCGAATGGGACGGCGGCATCGAGCTGTTCGTCCGTCCGGGCTGGGACCGCAAGAGCGACATCGGCACCGAGCTGGAAATCTACGGCGGCCGCTGGTCGAGCCAGCCCTGGGCCGGCGTCGACTTCCGCAACATCGACCCCTACGACTACAAGAACAAGAAGGGCGACGTGCGCGACGTCACCGGCGGCATCCGCTGGAGCGGCATGGCCGGCGACGTCAACTACTCGGTCTCGTGGATGAAGACCTACTGGCAGAACCCGATCATGAACGGCACCAGCAAGTTCAACGGCATGCCCGGCACCAGCCCGGTGCAGACCGAGGGCCGCGCCGACACCATCGGCCTGTTCGGCGACGTGATCTACCCGACCGTCGACGTCTTCGGCTTCACCGCCAGCGGCTACGCCGAATGGGCGGACGCGGTGTTCAGCACCGAGGTGGCCTACGTCAAGGACGCGCCCTACAACATCTCGTCGATCCCCGGTTCGTTCGCGACGCAGAACGTGGCGCCGGGCTTCGACGGCGTGAAGTACAAGAACGTGCTGGCGTGGATGCTGCGCATGGACAAGAACCTCGCCTTCACGAAGTCGCTGCTCGGCACCGAGAAGCCGATGTTCTTCTCGGTGCAACTGTTCGACAAGTGGGTCCAGAACTACGACAAGGACGACCGCCTGCTGTACTCGGTGGGCTGGGGCGGCAAGGTCAAGGAGCACTCCGTGCTGCTCACCGGCATCTTCGGCCTTTCCTACGACAACGGCCGCATCCGGCCGGAGCTCGTGGTCGGCGCCGACCTGAGCAACGGCGGCGGCTTCGCCGTGCCGTCGGTGACCTTCGAGCTGGCCAAGAACTGGCGCTGGAAGGTCGAGTACGACAAGTTCTGGAACGACGACTGGCGCGACGGCAGGAAGTGCGGCGCGCCGAACGCCGGCAACTGCGACAAGGCCAGCCTGTTCGGCTACTTCCACAAGCGCGACCAGTTCTACACCAGCCTGACCTACCTGTTCTGACCCCGGGAGCGATCACATGCACGACATCAAGAAACCCTTCCTGCGCGCGGCCGCGGCGACGCTCGCCGTCGCCGCCTGCGGCTTCGCCCAGGCCGCCGAACTGCCGGCCGGCACCGTCATCTCCGCCGAGAACATCGACAAGATCAAGAACGACACCTTCGAGGGCCACACCATCGCCAGCCTGCTCACCGAGCGCATGGAGTGGCGCATCCGCAACAGCGGCTGGAAGCTGCCGCTGGTGAAATCGAAGGAGATTCCGCTCGATCCGAAATGGGTCAAGGCGTCCAAGGCCAACGCCGGCAAGACGAAGATCAACGCCGGCACCTGCCAGGTCGACGGCTGGGGCGCCGGCCAGCCCTTTCCCGACGTCGACATGAAGGACCCGCAGGCCGCCGAGAAGATCATCTGGAACTGGCACCTCGGCCAGCTCGCCGGCGATTCGGCCTTTGCCCCGGCCAGCCAGATCCTCATCGACGGCAAGCGCGGCATACATGCCGATCTGACGTGGGAGTATTCCCGCTACTCCATGAAGGGGCGGCTGAGCGGCGACGCCACGACCGAAGGCGACGGCAGCGAGCGCGGCCGCCAGTTCGTGCACTTCAAGTCGCCGGCCGACATGAAGGGGCTGGGCACCTTCTCCATCACCTACGACTCGGCCAAGGTGCCCGACGTCTGGGCCTACATCCCGGCGGTGCGGCGCGTGCGCCGGCTGTCGGGCGGCGCCTGGATGGACCCGGTCGGCTCCTCCGACCAGCTCAACGACGACCTGGAAATCTTCAACGCCCGGCCGTGCTGGTACACCGGCTACAAGATACTCGAAAAGCGCCACGTGCTCGCCGTCGCGAACAGCAAGACGCAGTTGTGGAACCGCAACGCCAAGGCTTTCGAGGAAAGATTCCCGATCCTCGAAAACCAGCCGCCGTTCTGGAACATGAACAACAACGTGTTCGAGCCGCGCGAGGTCTACGTGATCGAGGCCATCACGCCGCCCGAGCACCCCTACAGCAAGAAGGTGCTGTACGTGGACACCAAGTACCCGCGCATCTATTACGGCGAGGCCTACAACCGCAAGGGCGAGTTCTGGAAGATGATGGAATTCCACTCCTATCCGGCCGTGGCCGAGGACGGGTTCCGCGACGTGCGCTCCTCGGCCGGCGCCATCATCGACTTCCAGCGTAACCACGCGACGGTGTTCGTGTCCGAAGCCGAGACCTGGAAGACCAACTCGCCGGGCGTGAGCGCCAAGGACTTCACGCTGCAGCTCCTGCAGTCCGGCGGCCGCTGACCGCAGCGCCGGCCTCGTCCCCCCGGGGCGAGGCCGGCCGCGGCTTCGCCTGCGGCGCCTGTGCCGTGACAGACAAGAAGAATCGCATCGTCGATCAAGATTCGCCGGCAATTTGCCCATAAGTTGCAAGCGAAGGCGATGAGGTCAGGCACGACGGATCCCGGTCACACCTCGTAGATCGTTGATTTATTCCTGTTTATCCGGCATCGGCGGCAGGAATCCAGGCGCACGCGATTTTTTGTCACTGTCGTGGATATATCTGTGACATATCGGCAGAAATGCCAGTTGTTTAAATAAACTGAAAAAGGAGAGGTGCATGAAGATTGTCAAAGCCACAGCAATTGGCGTCCTGTCGTTGTCCGGTGCCGCGTTCGCCCAGTCGAACGTGACCATCTACGGGGTCATCGATGCGGCCTACGTCTATACCAGCGGGCACGATGCCGCAGGCAAGTCGTCCCACTTCAACGGCGTCGTCGCCGGCGGCCTGGCCGGCTCGCGTCTCGGCTTCAGGGGGGAGGAATCCCTCGGCAACGGACTTTCGGCGATTTTTACGCTCGAATACGCCATCAACAACGACGACAACTCCGGCGTCGGCACCGGCGCCACGGCCAACCCCGGCACGCTCGCCCGGCAGCAGTTCGTCGGCCTGAAGGGGAACTGGGGCGCGCTGACGCTCGGTCGCCAATATGCGCCCGGCTTCCTCTCCACGGTGAAGAACGACGCCTCGGGCGGCGCGCTCTGGTCGCCGCAGGCGATGCTCGCCGCCTTCTCCGGCAGCACCTTCGTTCCCGGCAACCCGGCGCGGATCAACAACTCGGTGGCGTACAAGAGCCCGAACCTTTCCGGCATGGTCTTCGACGTCATCTACGGCTACGGCGAGAACGTCGGCGCCGGCACGAGCCGCACCGACGACGGCTTCATGGGCGTGGGCGTCAATTACGGCAGCGGCCCCCTGAACGTCGATCTCGCCTGGCAGTCCCGGCAGAATCGAGCCAAGGTCGGCGGCGGCCGCGACGACATCAACGAGTGGTTCCTGGGCGCGAGCTACGACTTCAAGGTCGTCAAGCTCTTCGGCTCCTATCAGACCGCCGATGACAAGACCAATCCGGCGGCGAATGCCGACTTCGACATTTTCAATGTCGGCGTCGGCGTTCCGGTGACCGCGAACGGCGTCGTCAATCTGTCCTGGGCAGGCTACCGGCCGGACAAGGGCAGCAACAACGAGTCGTCGGCATGGAACCTCGGCTACGTGCATGCGCTCTCGAAGCGGACCAAGCTCTACACCGGCTATACGCGCGTGAGCAACGATTCGGGCAGCGTGCCGGCCCGGATGATCACGACGAGCGCGGCGCTGGCGGGTAACGCCAGCGGCACCGCCGGCGACAACAGCACCTTCTACGCCGGCATCAATCACTCGTTCTAAGTAGTCAGCGCAGGAAACGGGGCCGCGCCTGCGCGGCCCCGTCCGTTCGACGCGACGGGGCGTCCGGGCGCGAACGCCCAATCCTGGCGCGCCTTTCAGCGCGGCCGGCGGTGTGCCACCTGGTGTTTACCGTGTAACACATGAGGGCGACGCCATGAGCGAGGCAACCTTTACCTTCCGGGTCGATGAGACTCTGAAAAACGATTTCGCCACGGCCGCAAAGGCCCGTGACCGCACCGGCGCGTCGCACCGACACCCAACCGCCATGCCGACACTTCTCTTCCAGAGTTGACCCGGATGAATATTTCGATAATAGTCGAAATATGGAATCATTAGCCATAGCCAAGGCGCTCGGCGCCATCGCCCACGAAACGCGGCTCGAAGTCTTCCGCCTGCTGGTTCAGGCCGGCCCCGCCGGTCTGCCGGCCGGCAAACTGGCGGAACTCACGGGGCTTGCGCCCTCGTCGCTCTCCTTCCACCTCAAAGAGCTGGTGCTGGCCGAGATGGCCGGTTCGAAGCAGGAAGGGCGCTTTGTCATCTATTCCGCACGGTACGAAACCATGAACGCCGTGCTCACCTATCTCACGGAGAACTGCTGCGGCGGCAATCCATGTTCTCCCGCGTCTGCCTGCTGCGAACCGGAGCCGGTCGGGGCCGCGCGTCGCCGCTGATTGCCAGAGCAAGGGATTTTTCATGTCCGACAAGACCTACAGCGTTCTCTTCCTCTGCACGGGCAATTCCGCTCGCAGCGTCATGGCCGAAGTGGTGCTCGGTACCCTGGGCAAGGGCCGCTTCAAGGTATTCAGCGCCGGCAGCCATCCAACTGGCCAGGTCAATCCCTTCGCCATCGAGAAGATCCAGGGGCTCGGCTATCCGCTCGAGAAACTCCGTTCCAAGAGCTGGGACGAGTTCGCCGTGCCGGGCGCGCCGCAAATGGATTTCATCATCACTGTCTGCGACCAGGCCGCCGGCGAGGTCTGCCCGGTCTGGCCCGGGCAACCGATCTCTGCCCATTGGGGGTTCCGCGATCCGGCCGCGGCGACCGGCACGGATACCGAGAAGCGCAGGGCCTTCGACGAAGTCTTCCGCCAGATCATGATCCGCGCCCGACTCTTCGCCCAGTTGCCGCTCGCCGTTCTCGACAAGCAGGCCATCCACCGCGAGCTACGCGCCATCGGCGAGCGGGAAGCCGAATAGATGGAAGCCCGCATCGGTTTCTTCGAGCGCTACCTGACCGTCTGGGTCGCGCTCTGCATCGTGCTCGGCATCGCGTTCGGGCAAGCCTCCCCGGCGCTGGTTCAGGCCGTTGGTCGCATGGAGGTGGCGCGGGTCAACTTGCCGGTCGGCATCCTGATCTGGGTGATGATCGTGCCGATGCTGCTCAAGATCGATTTCGGCGCGCTGCACCAGGTCAGGCAGCACTGGAAGGGGATCGGCGTCACGCTGTTCATCAATTGGGCGGTCAAGCCGTTCTCGATGGCCTTCCTCGCCTGGCTCTTCATCCGCCACGTGTTCGCCGAGCAGTTGCCGGCCGATCAACTCGACAGCTACGTGGCGGGACTGATCCTGCTGGCAGCGGCGCCGTGCACGGCGATGGTGTTCGTGTGGAGTCAGCTCACCAAGGGCGATCCCTACTTCACGCTGTCGCAGGTCGCCCTGAACGACGGCATCATGGTCGTGGCCTTCGCCCCCATCGTGGCGCTGCTGCTGGGCTTGTCCAGCATCGTCGTGCCCTGGGACACGCTGCTCGTGTCCGTGGCGCTCTACATCGTCATTCCGGTGATTCTTGCCCAGGTGTGGCGCAGGCAATTGCTGCAGCGCGGCGAAGCCGCTTTCAGTGCGACGGTGCAGAAGATCGGGCCGTTCTCGATCGCCGCGCTACTGCTGACGCTGGTGCTGCTCTTCGCATTTCAGGGCAAGGCCATTCTGGAGCAGCCGCTGGTGATCGCCATGCTCGCCGTGCCGATCCTGATCCAGGTGTTCTTCAATTCCGGAGCCGCGTATCTGCTCAACCGGAAACTGGGTGTGGCCCATTGCGTCGCCGGGCCGTCCTGTCTGATCGGCGCCTCCAACTTCTTCGAGCTGGCGGTGGCGACGGCGATCAGCCTGTTCGGGTTCCATTCCGGGGCAGCCCTGGCCACCGTGGTCGGCGTGCTGATCGAAGTGCCGGTGATGCTGCTGGTGGTGCGGCTGGTCAACGGCTCGAAGCGCTGGTACGAGGCGAGCATGGCCTGAGGCGGCACGCGGCCCTGCCGGCCGTGCGCTTTCTTCGCCCTCTCCCATATCGAACACGCCAGCAAGGTCGTGGCGCCGGCCTCCAGCGCGGCGCGCGTTTCACCAACACTTCCTCCCCTCCGAGCCTCAGTTTCCGGGCTTTGCCCGAGGTCAGGCAGACCTCGCGGACGGGCGCTTGCCGCGTCAGAACCAGGGCGTTGTATACGGCTGGTCAATGTGCGTTGTCAGTCAAGACGGACTGCGCGCGCAATCACTTCTTTACATGAAAATTCATATTCAATGACTCCTCGGCAGCCTGGCAGCAGTGACCGGGCCCTTTGAATCCAAGGAGTGAAGAATGAAATATCGGAAGCACGAAGCCAAGGAGTGGGCGCGCAAGAATCTGCCCGGCATCAACGGCGGCATCATCCAGCCGCTGAACAAGGATTACAGCATCGACTTCGAGGGGACCAAGGCCTGGATCAACCGCCAGATCGAGATGGGCGTCGATTCGATCACCTGCGACGGCGCCTGCGGCGAGTGGCTGACCTTCACCGTCGAGGAACGCAAGAAGATCTACGAAGTGGCGGCGGAGACGGTCGCCGGCCGCGTGCCGCTCTTGGCCAACACCAGCCACCCGAGCATCATGGCCGCCGTCGAGCTGGCCAAGCACGCCGAGGCGGTCGGCGCCGACGCGCTGATGCACGTCACGCCCTACTCGAATTCCTCCAGCAACGAAGGCGTGCTGCGCTACTTCGAGTATCTGGCGGAGCGGGTCGACATCGGCATCTGCCTGTACAACACGCGCCCCTCCGGCTACGTGCTGACGCCCGAGTTCATCAAGGAGCTGGCCGAGAAGATCCCGAACATCTGCGGCATCAAGCAGGGCATGGGCAGCATCGACCAGACGCTCAAGGCCTACAAGCTCGCCGGCGACCTGATCGTCATCGGCGATCCGTTCGAGGACTACTGGCCCGAGCAGATGCGCTACATGCCGAAGACCGCGATGCAGTTCTGCAACTTCGTCGGCGCGCTCTTCCAGACCCCGGCCAAGCCGCGCGTGTCGCAGTACACCAAGCTGATCAAGGAAGGCAAGGTCGACGAGGGGATGAAGATCTACAACGAGCTGTCGCCGCTGCGCGTCCTCTTCCACGAGACGCAGGTCGCCTACCTGATGGGCAAGGGCGTGTTCCCGCTGGCCGGCCTCAAGTACTGGGCGGAGAAGCTGGGGCTGCCGGGCGGCCCGGTGCGTCCGCCGTTCGAGGTGCTGCCGGACTACGTGCGCGGGCAGATCGACGCCCGCCTGGCCGAAGCCGGCCTGATCTGATCGCGATCGCGCGCCCTTGCGGGCGCGCACCAACCTGGGATGAGACCATGATTGGATTCGAGCTGTCCGAAGAGCAGCGGCAACTGCAGGACGTCGCGCGGCGCTTCGCCGAGAACGAGATCAAGCCGATCGCCGCCGCCGTCGACCGCATCGCCGATCCCCGGCAGGCCTTTCCGCTCGAGGTGATCCGGAAGGGCTTCGAGCTGGGCTTCCACGCGCTGCTGATCCCCGAGGAATACGGCGGCATGGGCGGCAGCACGCTCGACTACGCCGTGCTGCTCGAAGAGCTGGCGGCCGGCGACATCGGCATGGCCAACGCCTTCCACGTCGTCATGTCGATGTCGGAAATGATCGCGCGCATGGGCACGCCGGAGCAGTGCGAGCGCTGGCTGACGCCGATCGCCGCCGACACCACGGGAACGCACCTGATCTGCTTCGGCGCCACCGAGCCGTCCGGCGGCAGCGAGATCTTCTGCCCGCTGTCCGACCCGAAGCTCGGCACGCGCACCCGCGCGCGCCGCGACGGCGACCACTACGTGCTCAACGGCAGCAAGGTGTTCTCCAGCAACGCCAGCGTCTCCAATCTCTATGGGGTGCTCGCGCGCAGCGACAGCAGCAAGGCCAACGCCGAATCCTGCTCGGTCTTCTTCTTCCCCGCCGACACGCCGGGTTTCTCGATCGGCACGATCGAAGACAAGATGGGGCACCGCGCGTCGATGAACGGCGAACTCATCTTCGAGGACATGCGCCTGCCCAGGGAGTACATGCTGGGCAAGGAAGGCGGCGGCTTCGAGACGATCAACGCCATCTACGACACCAACGGCGTCGGCACCGGCACGATGGCCGTCGGCGTCGCCCGCGCCGCCTACGAGCAGGCCCTGCAGTACGCCAGGGAGCGGGAGATCTGGGGGCAGCCGATCGGCAAGTACCAGGCGGTCGGCCAGATGCTGGTCGACATGAAGGCGGACATCGAAATGGCGCGGCTGATGGTCCGGCGCATCGCCTGGCAGAGCGCCAACCGCAGCTCCGCCGAGGGCATGCTGCCGCCGAACATGGCCAAGGTCTATCCGGCCGAGATGGCGCGGCGCGTCACCATCAAGGCCATGCAGATCTTCGGCGGCTCGGGCTACATGAAGGACTACCCGCTGGAAAAGTACGTGCGCGACGCCATGGTGCTGCCGATCATCAGCGGCGCCAACGAAGTGCTCAAGCATTTCATGTCGCAGCGGCTGCTGGACGCCTGACCCCCTGCGAACGAACGAGGATTTCCCCATGAGTCTGGACAGTCTGTTCAAACCGAAGTCGGTCGCCGTCTATGGCGCGTCGGCCGCCGACAGCCGCAAGCTCGGCAACACCCTGCTGAAGAACGCCGCCAGCGGCGCCGGCGACGTGCTCGCCGTGCATCCCGAGGCGGACGTCATCGACGGCATTCCCGCCGTCGCCAAACTCCACCGGCCGGTCGACCTGGCGCTGATCTCGGTGCCCGACAGGCGCGTCGAGGCGGCCGTCGTCGACGCCGCCGCCGCCGGCTGCGGCGCCGCCATCGTGCTTTCCTCCGGCTTCGGCGAAACCGGCGCCGAGGGGCGCGCGGTGCAGGATCGCCTGGTGGCCATCGCCCGCGCCGCCGGCATGCGGCTGATCGGGCCGAACTGCATGGGCGTGGTCAGCCACCTCGGCAGCGGGCGCTGGCTCAACGGCTCCTACTTCTGGCGCATCCCGACGACGCCGGGCGGGCTTTCCTTCGTCAGCCAGTCCGGCGCCTTCGGCGGCATGTTCTTCGGCCACATGCGCAGCGGCGGCCTCGGCCTGTCGCGCTTCCTGAGCGTCGGCAACTCGGCCGACGTCGGCATCACCGATGCGCTCGAATGGCTCGGCGACGATCCGCAGACAACGGCGATCGGCATGTTCGTCGAGGGCTTCGGCGACGGCCGGCGCTTTGTCGAGGTGGCGCGCAAGGTCACTGCCAGGAAGCCGGTGGTCGTGCTCAAGGCCGGCAAGATGGCGGCCGGCGCCAAGGCCGCGGCCAGCCACACCGGCAGCATGGCCGGCAGCCACGCCGCGGTCCGCGCCGCGCTGCGCCGCGCCGGCGTGATCGAGGCCGCCGACACCGAAACCTTCTTCGACGCGATGGACGCGGCGGCGGTCGGGCTGCGCAAGAAGCCGGTGCGCAACATCGCCGTCGTCACCATCTCCGGCGGCCCGTCGGTGCTCGCCGCCGACGCCTCGGAGCGCGCCGGGCTCGCCCTGCCGTCGCTGAGCGCCGCCACCGTCGAGCGCCTGCGCGGCCTGGTGCCGTCGTTCGCCGCGCTCGGCAACCCGATCGACCTGACGCCGCAATGCCCGATCGACGGCTTCATCCCGGCGATCGAGGCGATCTACGCCGACCCGGCGGTCGATGGCGTCGTCGCCATCAACTGCGGCCTCGACCTGAAACCCTTCGGCACCGGCGTCGCACGCGGCGTCGCCGCCACCGGCAAGCCGACCACCGCCTTCGTGCTCGACGCGCCGGGCGTCGAGGCCGAGATGGCGGGCGCCGGCGTGCTGCGCTTCGCGTCGCCGGAACGCGCCGTCAATGCACTGGCCTCGGGAGTCTGAAATGAAAACGCTGAGTGAATGGGAAAGCAAGCGGCGCCTCGCCGGGCTGCCGTATCCGAAGGAACTGCTGGCGACTTCGCGCGCACAGGCTGAGGACTTCGTCGCCGCGCTGGGCAAGCCGGTCGTGGCCAAGGCCTCCGGCGTCGCGCACAAGACCGAGGGCGGCCTGGTGCGCTTCGGCATCGATGCGCGCTCGGTCGGCCCGACCTGGGACGAGCTGGCCGCCGCCGGCGACGGCAGCGTGCTGCTCGCCGAGCAGCTCAGCGCCGAGCTGGAGCTGATCGTCGGCGGCTATCGTGACCCGAGCTTCGGGCCGCTGGTGACCATCGGCATCGGCGGCATCGCCGCCGAGATCTTCGGCGACGTCGTCGCCATCCTGGCGCCGCCCGAGCCGGGCGAGGTGGCGGCGGCGGTGCGGCAACTGGCCGGACGCAAGCTGCTCGACGGCATCCGCGGCGGTCCGCCGGTCGACGTCCACGCGCTGGCGAAGATCGTCGACGTCGTCGCCGGGCTGCTGGTCGCGGACCCGGCGGTGGCCGAGATCGACTGCAACCCGGTCATGGTCTGCAAGGGCCGGCCGATGGCGGTCGATGCGCTGGTCGTGCTGGAGGACGGCGCAGCCGCGTGAGGCGCCGCCATTTCGTCAATTCGAGAATCGAGAGCGGACTATGCAGGAAATAAAGAGCTATCTGGCGCCCCGCAGCCTGGACGAGGCGGTGAAGGCGATGGCGGCGGGCGATGTCACCGTCTTCTGCGGCGGCACCGATCTGACGCCGCAGACCGATTCCGGCGCCAAACGGTACGGCGCCACGCTGATGAACATTCGCCGCATCGAGGGATTGAGCGGCATCGCCGAAGCGGGCGACAGCATCCGCATCGGCGCCGCCACCACGGTCACCGAGGTCCGGCGCGATCCGCTGATCGCCAGGGCCGCGCCGATCCTGGCCGAGGCCGCCGAGCATTTCGCCAGCGACCAGATCCGCAACGCGGCCTCGCTCGGCGGCAACATCTGCAACGCCTCGCCGGCCGGCGACATGATCAACCCGCTGCTGGTGCTCGACGCCGCCGTCGAGCTGGCGAGCTGGGCCGACGGCGCGCTGCGCACGCGCTCGGTGCCGCTGGAGAATTTCTTCACCGGCCCGCGCAGGCACGTCAAGCGGCCCGATGAACTGCTGACGGCGATCGTCTTCAGGAAGCCGGCAACGGATTTCGTCGGCTGGTTCCGCAAGTCGGGGCCGCGGCCGGCGCTGGAAATTTCGACGGTCTCGGTCGGCATCGGCGGCAATCTCAGCGACGGCGTCTTCCGCAACGTGCGCGTGGCCATGGGCTCGGTGGCGCCGACGCCGCTGCGCGCGCACGGCGTCGAGGCCGCGCTCGAAGGCCGGCCGCTCGACGCCGACAGCATCCGCGCGGCGGTCGCCGCCGCCGACGCCGACGCCACGCCGATCGACGACGTGCGCGCCAGCGCCTGGTACCGGAAGCATCTCGTCAAGGTATTCACCGAAGAGGTTCTGAATCATGTCCTTGGAAACTGAAATCAATTTCACGCTCAACGGCCGCCCCGTCACCGTGCGGGTGCCGGTCGCGATGAAGACCCTGACCATGCTGCGCGAGGTGCTCGGGCTGACCGGCACCAAGTACGCCTGCGGCGAGGGCGAGTGCGGCGCGTGCACGGTCAAGGTCGACGGCCGGACGCTCAACAGTTGCCTGATGCACGCCGTCGATTGTGACGGCCGCGAGCTCGTCACCATCGAGGGCCTGAAGTCGCCGGCCGGCATGAACCCGACGCAGAAGGCCTTCGTCGATCACGGCGCCGTGCAGTGCGGCTTCTGCATGCCGGGCATGATCATCCAGGCCGACTACCTGACGGACGACGATCCGCAGCTCACGCGCGAACAGGCGCAGCGCGGCCTGGAGGGCAACCTCTGCCGCTGCACCGGCTACACCAAGGTGCTCGACGCGGTCGAGGCCGCGGTCGAGGCGAAGCGCTGCGGCCGCTGAGCGCGGCCAGGCACGAAAACGCTTAGAGAGAGCCAAGCCATGGACCAGAAAGTCACCGCTCCAACCATCGAGAAGAAGACGCTGATCGGCCAGCGCGTCAAGAAACCCGACGCGCCGGACAAGGCGATCGGCAAGACCCGCTACATCAACGACATGGTCCTGCCGCAGATGCTGATCGGCAAGGTGCTGTTCGCCGGCCGCCCGCACGCGCGCATCGTCAGCATCGACACCGCGGCCGCGGAACGCCTGCCCGGCGTGCATGCCGTGCTCACCGGCAAGGACGCCGCCGGCCTCAGGTTCGGCTTCGTCCGCGACAACGCCGCGCTCAAGGACAAGGTGCGCTGCGAGCACGACGAGATCGCCGCCGTGGCCGCCGAGAGCGAGGAGATCGCCAGACAGGCGATCGGCCTGATCGAGGTGGTCTACGAGGATCTGCCCGGCGTGTTCACGCCCGAGGACGGCGCCCGGGAAGACGCGCCGCAGATCCACGACAACTTCCCCGGCAACAAGAGCCTGTACTTCGAATTCAGCCACGGCGAGGTCGCCGCGGCCGAGGCGGACTCCGACTTCGTCGTCGACAACGTGTTCCGGCCGCACCACGTCACGCACTGCTGCATGGGCACCTCGTGCGCCATCGCCGACTTCGACCACAACGGCAAGCTGACGATCTGGACGCAGACCCAGTACCCGTACAACTACAAGATGGACCTGGCGCCGGCGCTCGGCCTGCAGCCCGGCGACATCCGCGTGATCCAGCCGCCGGTCGGCGGCGCCTTCGGCTCCAAGCTCGACGTCTATCCCTACGAGCCGATCGCCGCGCTGCTGGCGAAGAGGACCGGCCGGCCGGTGAAGGTGATCTATTCGCGCGAGGAGGAGTTCAAGGCCTCGCCGACGCGCCAGCCGGCGATCATCCACATGCGCACCGGCTGCACGCGCGACGGCACGCTGACCTTCCGCACCGCCGACGTGCTGCTCGACAACGGCGCCTACACCTCGTGGGGGCCGACCATCCCGGTGATCATGATGCGCACGGTGTCGGGCCACTACCGCGTGCCGGTGGTCGACTTCAAGGCGCAGGCGATCTACACCAACAACCCCTACGCCGGCTCCTTCCGCGGCTACGGCAACGTCCAGACGACCTGGGCCACGGCCCAGCAGATGGACATGCTGGCCGACATGGTGGACATGGAGCCGCTGGCCTTCCACCTGAAGAACTCGCAGGTGTCCGGCGAGATCACGCCGCAGAAATCCTTCCTGCGCGAATGCGTGCTCGTCGAATGCCTGGAGACGGCCGCCGGCGCCAGCGACTACAGCCGCAAGCGCAAGGAATACGCGGCGGCGCGCGCCGAGCCGGGCCGCTACAAGAAGGGCATCGGCCTGGCCTCGTCGATCCACAACGCCGGCGGCGCCAAGATCCACAAGTCGGACGGCATCGGCACCATCCTCAAGGTGGACGACTACGCCCGCGTCACGGTGATCACCGGCGCCTCGGAAATCGGCCAGGGCATCGACGCGGTGATCACGCTGATCGTCGCCGAGGAGCTCGGCGTGCCGCTCGAACACGTGCTCATCGTCAACAACGATTCCGACATCGCGCCGTGGGACGTCGGCGTGCATGCCTCGCGCACCACCTTCATCGCCGGCAACGGCACGCGCCGCGCCGCGCGCAAGGCCAAGGCGCAGATCCTGGCGGCGGCCGAGAAGATGCTCGGCGAGCCGGCGGACACGCTCGAACTGCGCGGCGGCTCGGTGGTGCGCGACGCCTGCGGCACGCCGCTGATCAAGCTCGACCGCCTGCTGCGCCAGATGCACTTCCAGGCCGAGCCGGAGCTGGTGATGGTCACCGACTACTACGAGCCGAAGAGCGAGCCGGAGGGCGCCAAGCACGTCTCCGACCACTCCGCCGCCTATTCGCACGCCGTGCACGTCGCCGAGATCACCGTCGACACGCTGACCGGCGAGATCACGGTGGACAAGATCACCATGGCGCAGGACGTCGGCCGCGTCATCAACCGCATGGGCCTCGAAGCCCAGATCGAGGGCGGGCTGGCCATCGGCCTCGGCTACGCGCTGAGCGAGAACATGCTGCTCGACCGGGGCCTGCTGAAGAATCCCTGCTTCCGCGACTACAAGCTGCTGACGGCGCCGGAGATGCCGCCGCTCGACCTGCACTTCATCGAGAGCGACTGCGCCGAGGGGCCGTACGGCGCCAAGGGCATCTCCGAGCTGCCGACCATCGTCATCGCCCCGGCCATCGCCAACGCGCTCTACAACGCGACCGGCGTGCGCGTCTTCGATCCGCCGATGTCGCCGGAGAAGGTGGCGCGGGCGATCGACGCGCAGCGGCAGGCGGCCGGCGGCTGAGCCGCCGAACGGAAGAGTCGAAGATGAACATAGCCGACTGGATCGAAAAATGGGCGCGGGCGACGCCCGACAAGATCGCGCTCCGCTTCGAGGGTGAAGCGCTCAGCTACCCGCAGTTCAACGAGGCGATCAAGGCCTGCGCCTGCATGCTGCGCAACGAGCTTGGCATCAGGCCCGGCGACCGCATCGCCTACCTCGGGCAGAACCATCCGCAGAATCTCGTCCTGGTCTTCGCCTGCGCGCGCCTGGGGGCGATCTGCGTGCCGCTCAACTGGCGGCTGGCGGCGCAGGAGCATCTGCGCATGCTGCAGGACTGCGGCGCCACGGCGCTGTTCGTCGATGCGCCGTACCTGACGCAGTGCGCGGAATTCCCCGGCGCGCTGCCCGACTGCCGGTGCATCGCCCTCAACGACGACGGGGCGAGCGGCTGGCCGCAGCTCGACGAGCTGGTGTCGGCGGCCGAGGGCGAGGACCGCCATCCGGGCGTCGGCCTCGACAGCCCGCTGCTGATCATCTACACCTCGGGCACCACCGGCTTCCCCAAGGGCGCCGTGCTGACGCAGGAGGCGGTGCAGTGCAACGCCTGCAACTGCGTGCTGCTGCACGACATGACCAGCCGCGACGTGGTCCTGACCCTGCTGCCGCTGTTCCACGTCGGCGGACTGAACATCCAGACGACGACGGCCTTCTACGCCGGCGCCACGGTCATCCTGCACCGGGTCTTCGAGCCGCCGCTGGTGCTCGCCGCGCTGGCCGACGAGCGGCCGACGCTGACCATCATCCTGCCGGCCCACATGCAGGCGCTGCGGGCGCTGCCGGACTGGGAGTCGGCGGATCTGTCGAGCCTGCGCGCGGTGCTCACCGGCTCGTCGTGCATTCCGTCGGAGATGGTGCGCTACTGGCACGACCGCGGCATTCCGCTGCTCAACATGTACGGCGCCAGCGAGACCGCGCCGGTGGCCATCCATCAGACGATCGCCAACGCTTTCGCCACCGAGGGCACGATCGGCTTTCCGGCGATGCACTGCGAGATCCGCATCGTCGACGTCACCGGCAAGGACTGCCCGGCCGGCGAACCGGGCGAGATCCTGATCCGCGGCAAGAACGTGATGTCGCACTACTGGAACAACGAACGGGCGACGCACGACGCCCTCGAGGGCGGCTGGTTCCACAGCGGCGACATCGGCTACGTCGACGACAGCGGCTGCTATCGCATCATCGACCGCAAGAAGGACATGATCATTTCCGGCGGCGAGAACATCTATCCGACCGAGCTCGAGAACGTGCTGATGGACCACCCCGACGTGCTGGAAGCGGCGGTCGTCGGGCGGCCGGACGCGCGCTGGGGCGAGGTGCCGGTGGCCATCGTGGTGCCCAAGCCGGGCTGCCGGCTGGACAAGGACGCCGTGTTCGCCTGGTTCGACGGCCGGCTCGGCCGCTACAAGCATCCGAAGGACGTGCTGTTCGTCGAGGCACTGCCGCGCAACGAGATGCGCAAGGTGGTCAAGCACGTCCTGCGCAACATGGTGGCGCGGCCGGCAAGCGGATGAAGCTGCGCTATTTCGCCTGGCTGCGCGACAGCGTCGGCTGCGCCGAGGAGGAGGTGACGCTGCCCGCCGGCGTCGACAACGTCGGCAAGCTGCTCGACTGGCTGGCCGGGCGCGGGGAGCGGTATGAGCAGGCGTTCGAATTCATCGCCGTCGTCATGGTGTTCGTGAACCAGCACTACGCCGACCGCAGCCGGCCGGTGAGCGACGACGACGAGGTCTGGCTGGTGCCGCCGATCGCCGGCGGCTGAGCCGGCGACGCGGGAACAGGGGAGTGCGCTTTTCCGGCCGGCCTGCGGAGAAGCGAGACGACAGAAGCTGCCGAACAGGATCAATGGAGTACTGCCGCCATGGCAAAGCAAGCCGAAAAACGATCTTCCATCGACGCCTCCGCGACGGGTCGCTTCCTCGACGAGTACCTGCCCTACTGGCTGACGCAGGCCAGCCACTCGATCACCAAGGAATTCCACCGCGAGGTCGAGCGGGAAGGGCTGAGCAACGCCGAATGGCGGGTGTTGGCCAGCCTGCACGGCAGCGCCGGCGAGACCATCGGCGCGCTGTGCCGCCTGGCCGTGATCAAGCAGCCGACGCTGTCGAAGCTGGTGCAGCGGCTGGAGGCGGAAAAGCTGGTGCTGCGCCAGACCATCGCCGGCGACCGGCGGCAGACCCTGGTCACCAGCACGCCCCGCGGGCGGGCGCGCATCGATGCGCTGGTGAGCAAGGCGCGGGCGCAGCAGCGGGCGATCCTGCGGCCCTTCGGCAGCACCAATTCCCGGCAGTTGATCGGCATGCTCCAGGAACTGGTGCGGCAGCGCGAGCACGCCGGATCGCCCGGCGCCGACCTGGTGCCGGACGAAGGGGAAGGCGCGTGATCCGGCAGGTCGGCGCCACCCTGGCCGGCATCGCCGCCCCGCGCGCGTCCGCCCTCTGGCGCAGCGCCTTCCGCCCCTTCTTCCTGCTCGGCGCGGTCTACGGTCCGCTGCTGATGATCCACGCCCTCGGCGTTGCCGCCGGCCTGTGGCCGGTGCCGGTCCCCGGCCTGTCCCTGTACGCCTGGCACGGCCACGAGATCGTCTTCGGCTTCGCCGCCGCCGTCATCGTCGGCATCGTGCTCACCGCGCTGCCGAGCTGGGCGCACACCGAGGAGATCGACGGCGTGCGCCTGCAGTGGCTGGCCGGCCTCTGGCTGGCCGGCCGGGCGGGCCTGCTGCTGCCGCTGCCGGCGGCGCTGGCGGCGGCGCTCGACGGCGCGCTGTACCTGCTGCTGGCGTGGCTGCTGACGCCGCAACTGCTGCGGGCGGCGAACCGCTATTACCGGATGCTGCTGGTCGTGCTCGCCGGCCTGCTGGCGGCGAACCTCGTCTTCCACGTCGGCGCGGCGACCGGCGACGAGGCCCTGGCCGCCTTCGGCCTGCGCCTGGCGATCTATGCCGTGATCCTGCTCTTCGTGATGAAGAGCGGCGTGTTCACGCCGGTGTTCACCGGCAATGCGCTGCGCGAAACCGGGCGCGGGGAACAGGCCGTCTTCCTGCCCTGGCTCGACGTTCTCGCCGCGGCCAGCGTCGTGGCGCTGGCCGTCGCCGATCTCGCCGGACTGCCGCCCGCGCTGGTCGGCGCCGCCGCCGCCTTCGCCGGCGCCGTGCATGCGCTGCGCCTGGCGCGCTGGCGCGGCTGGCTGGTCGCCGGCGAGCCGCTGCTGCTGGTCATGCACCTCGGCTACCTCTGGCTGGTCGTCGCCTTCGTCCTGAAAGCCTGCGCGGAATTCTCCTGGGGCGTCGCCGGCCCGGCCTGGCTGCACGCCTTCACGGTCGGCGCGCTGGGCACGACGATGATCGGCATGATGACGCGCGTCAGCCTGCGCCACACCGGCCGTTCCCTGCGCGTGCCGCCGCCGCTCCTCGTCGCCTTCGTTGCCATGTCCGCGGCCGCGCTGCTGCGCGTGGCGGTCGCGCTGAACGCGCTGGGAACCGCGTGGCTGGCGGCGTCGGCGCTGCTGTGGACGGCCGCTCTCCTGATCTTTCTCTTCCGCTGCGGCCACATGCTCTGGCAGCCGAGCCTGCCGGCGCGCAGAAAACAGTCGTGATATGTCATTTTTTGAAATGAGTTTTTCATCAAAATCAACGGATTGCATGCGGTATTCTGGTTTTTTCGCGACGCTTCTGCGCGGCGCGTGCCCAGTGCCCTCTGAGTCAATCCGTTTCGCGTCGGCGATCAAGAATTCGTCGATTGCCGAAAATAGACTGTGGTCGTCGGTGCGTCCTGCACCGGGCTGTCGCGCACCGTCGCCGTGGCCGGCGGCAGGGAGGTGACGACGGGAAACGTTCGGAAATCCGCGGTTTTTTTACCGCGCTGCAGCAACAAGGGGTTCGTACACATGAAGTAGTTCCGTTGCAAACGACAAGGAGGAGACGATCAATGAAAAAGACACTGTTGTGCATTGCCCTGGCCGGCGCGCTGTCGGCTTCCGCGCAGGCTGCGGATAAGATCAAGGTGGGATTCATCAGCACGCTGTCCGGTCCCGGCGGCGTGCTCGGCGGCGCCATCCGCGACGGCTTCCAGCTCGGCCTCGACCATGCCGGCGGCAAGCTCGGCGGGCTGCCGGCCGAGCTGATCGTCGAGGACGACCAGCAGAAGCCCGACGTCGCCAAGCAACTGGCCGACAAGCTGATCAAGCGCGACAAGGTCGACTTCATGACCGGCATCGTGTTCCAGAACATCATGCAGGCGGTGCAGGGCACCGTGCTCGGCGCCGAGACCTACTACGTCAGCCCGAACACCGGCCCCTCGAATCTGGCCGGCGCCGGCTGCAATCCCTATTTCTTCGCCGTCTCCTGGGTCAGCGACAGCTATTCCGAGGCGACCGGCAAGACCATGACCGACAAGGGGCTCAACAAGGTCTTCGTGATCGCCCCCAACTATCCGGGCGGCATGGACGTGGTCAACGGCTTCAAGCGCTACTACAAGGGCGGCTACGCCGGCGAGGCGTACACCAAGCTCGGCCAGCTCGACTACGCCGTCGAGATTTCGCAGATCCGCGCCGCCAAGCCCGACGCCGTGTTCTTCTTCCTGCCCGGCGGCATGGGCGTGAACTTCCTCAAGCAGTGGCACCAGGCCGGCATGGGCAAGGAGTTCCCGCTGTTCGGCACGGGCTGGTCCTTCGACCAGGACACGCTGGCGGCGGTGGGCGAGCCGACCGAGTTCGCGCTCAACACCTCGCACTGGAACCTGGACCTCGACAACCCGGCGAACAAGAAATTCGTCGCCGACTTCGAGAAGAAGTACAAGCGCCTGCCCAACGAGTTCGCGGCGCAGGGCTACGACGCGGCCAGGCTGCTCGACGCCGCCGTGCGCGACGTCAAGGGCAAGGTCGAGGACAAGGCGGCGCTGGGCGCGGCCCTGAAGGCCGCCAATTTCGAATCGGTGCGCGGCGCCTTCAAGTTCAACAAGAACAACTTCCCGATCCAGAACTACTACCTGCGGCAAGTCAGAAAGGACGACAAGGGACGCTTCGTCAACAAGACCGTCGGCACGATCTTCACCGATCATCAGGACGCCTACGTTTCCGCCTGCAAAATGTAAGGAGCCGGTCTCGCCCGCCGCCCGCCGCCGACGAGGACGGCGCGCGGCGGACGCGCCCCGATCGCTATGAACTGGATATTCTTCTTCGAGCAATGCCTCAACGGCCTGCAGTTCGGCCTGATGCTCTTCCTCCTGGTGGCCGGATTGACGCTGATCTTCGGCATCATGGATCTGATCAATCTCGCCCACGGCTCGCTGTACATGATCGGCGCCTACCTGGTGGCGACCTTCGCCCAGGCCAGCGGTTCGTTCATGCTCGCCGTGGCGCTCGGCCTGGTCGCCACCGCGATCATCGGCATGGCGGTCGAGGTCCTGGTGTTGCGCGGCCTCTACAAGCGCGACCACCTGAGCCAGGTGCTCGCCACCTTCGCGCTGATCCTCATCGCCAACGAGACGACGCGCGCGATCTGGGGCGTGCAGCCGCTGTCGCTGAGCGTGCCGGCGGCGCTGTCCGGTTCCGTCGAGCTGCTGCCGGGGCTGCACTATTCCACCTTCCGCCTGGTCATCATCGCCGTCGGCCTGGCCGTCGCCGCGCTGCTCTACTTCGTCGTCGTGCGCACGCGCGTCGGCATGCTGGTGCGCGCCGGCGCCTCCAACCGGCAGATGGCGACGGCCATGGGCACCAACATCAAGTGGCTGTTCACCGCCGTCTTCGGCGCCGGCGCCATGCTCTGCGCGCTCGCCGGCGCCATGCTCGGGCCGCTCTTGGCGGTGCAGGTCGGCATGGGTGAGAACATCCTGATCCTGGCCTTCGTCACCGTCGTCATCGGCGGCATCGGCTCGATGCGCGGCGCCTTCATCGGCGCGCTGCTGGTCGGCGTCGTCGATACCTTCGGCCGCGCCTTCATTCCCACCCTGCTGCGCACGGCGCTGCCGCCGTCGCTCGCCGACGCCGCCGGCCCCTCGCTGGCGGCGATCACGACCTATCTGCTGATGGTCGTCGTGCTCTTCTGGAAGCCGCAGGGACTCTTCCCTGCCGGGAGCTGACCATGCGGCTGCTTCGTTACGCAGTGCTCGCCGCCGTCTGCCTGCTGGCGCTGGCCTTCCCGCAACTGGCCACCTGGGCCGACCAGGAGTTCTACATCTCGGTGGCCAGCCGCGTGCTGATCTGGGGCCTGTTCGCCACCAGCCTCAACCTGCTGGTCGGCATGGGCGGCATGGTCAGCATGGGGCACGCCGCCTTCTTCGGCATCGGCGCCTATGTCGTCGGCATCACGGCGGTCGAGGCGCCGCAGTGGTCGGGCGCGCTGCTGGTCCTGCCGTTGGCGGTGCTGGTCACCGGCGCGCTGGCGCTGGTCATCGGCGCCATCAGCCTGCGCACGCGCGGCGTCTATTTCATCATGATCACGCTGGCCTTCGCGCAGATGCTGTTCTACGTCTTCATCTCGCTCAAGGGCTACGGCGGCGACGACGGCATGCAACTGCTCGCGCGCTCGCCGCTCGGCTCGCTCAAGATGGCCGACGACACGGTGTTCTACTACCTGGTGCTGGCGCTGCTCGCGCTCTGCCTGCTGGGCCTGGCGCGGCTGCGCGATTCGCGCTTCGGCCGCGTCCTCGCCGGCATCAAGGACAACGAGGCGCGCATGGAATCGCTGGGCTACGCCACCTTCCGCTTCAAGCTGACGGCCTTCGTCATCGCCGGCGGGATGGGCGGCCTGGCCGGCGCGCTGATGGCCAACCAGAACGGCTACCTCAGCCCCAACATGCTCTACTGGGATCAGTCGGGCACGGCGCTGGTGATGGTCATCCTCGGCGGCCTCGGCAGCCTGTGGGGCGGCCTGGCCGGGGCCGCGGCCTTCCTCCTGCTGGAGGAGGTGCTGGCCGCCTTCACCCCGCACTGGCAGATCATCCTCGGCCTGGTCCTGCTCGGCGTGGTCTTCTTCGCCCCGAGGGGCCTCGCCGGTCTGTTCGCGAGGAAGCCGCGATGAGCGCGCCGCTGCTCGAAACCCATGCGCTCTGCAAGCGCTTCGGCGGTCTTCTCGCCACCGATTCGGTGTCGCTCTCGGTCCGCCGCGGCGAATGCCACGCCCTGATCGGCCCCAACGGCGCCGGCAAGACCACGCTGATCGGCCAGTTGTCCGGCAGCCTGCGCCCCGACGCCGGCGTCGTCCGCTTCGACGGCCGCGACGTGACGTGCCTGGGCGCGCACCAGCGCGCCATGCTCGGCTTCGCCCGCTCGTTCCAGATCACCAGCATCCTCAACGACTTCAGCGTGCTCGACAACGTCGGCGTCGCGCTGCAGGCGGTCAGCGGTTCGAGCTTCGCCTTCTGGCGCCCGGTGGCCGCCGAAACGGCCCTGAGCACCGAGGCGACGGCCATCCTGGACAAGGTCGGCCTGGCCGGGCTGGCGTCGCGCCGGGCGCGCGACCTGTCGCACGGCGAGCACCGGCAGCTCGAAATCGCCCTGGCCCTGGCGACGCGGCCGCAACTGATGCTGCTCGACGAGCCGATGGCCGGCATGGGGCCCGACGAGTCCGAACGCATGGTGCGGCTGATCACCGAGCTCAAGGGCCGCTACACCATTCTTCTGGTCGAGCACGACATGGACGCGGTGTTCCGTCTTGCCGACCGCATCTCGGTGCTGGTCGCCGGGCGCGTCATCGCCACCGGCACGGTCGACGAGATCCGCGCCAACGATGCGGTCAAGTGTGCCTATCTGGGTGAGGAGGAAGTCGATTGAGCGCCCTGCTTGAAGTCGAGAATCTGGAAACTTTCTACGGCGCCAGCCAGGCGCTGTTCGGCGTCGGGCTGCGCATCGCGCCGGGCGAGATGGTGACGCTGCTCGGCCGCAACGGCATGGGCAAGACGACGACCGTGCGCAGCATCCTCGGCCTGGTGCGCGCGCGCGGCGGCACGGTGCGCTTCCGCGGCGAGGCGATCCACCAGCGCAGCGCCGACCACATCGGCCGCGCCGGCATCGGGCTGGTGCCCGAGGGGCGGCAGATCTTCCCCAACCTCACGGTGCGCGAGAACCTGGTGGCCTGGGCGTCGAACCGCAGCGGCACCGCCACGCCGTGGACGCTGGACAAGGTGTTCGCCTTCTTTCCGCGCCTCGCCGAGCGCCAGAAGAACATGGGCAACCAGCTTTCCGGTGGCGAGCAGCAGATGCTGGCGATCGGCCGCGTGCTGATGACCAACCCGCACCTGGTGATCCTCGACGAAGCGACCGAGGGGCTGGCGCCGCTGATCCGCGAGGAGATCTGGTGCTGCCTGAGCAGGCTCAAGGCCGACGGCCTGGCGATCCTGACGATCGACAAGTACGTGCGCAAGCTGATCGCCATCGCCGATCGCCACTACATCCTCGAACGCGGCCGCATCCGCTGGGAAGGCAGTTCGGCGGAGCTTTCCGGCCAGCCGGAGCTGTGGCACCGCTATCTGGGGGTGTGACGCCGCGCCTGTGCCGTGGCAGACAAGCCGAATCGCATCGCCGGTCAAGAGCCGGCGGCGCTTTGCTCATAAGCTGAGGGCATCGGTTTCCGGCGCTGGCGCCGGAAACCGCGAGGCGCCCGCGCTCGCGCGGCCGCCGACGACGAATTTTTTGTGACGAGCGATCGACGAATGACGACGAGACCGATTAAACGAACCTGCGTGGCCGGCGCCGGCGCCATCGGCAGCCTCTTTGCCGGGCACCTGGCCAGCGTCGCCGAATCCACGGTGCTGACCCGGCGCACGGAGCACGCGGCCCGGCTCAACGAACGCGGCCTGCGGGTCAGCGGCAAGAGCGAGCGCCAGGCCAAGGTCCTGGCCTCGACCGATCCGGCCGAGCTCGGCGACGTGGATCTGGTGATCATCGCCACCAAGGCGAGCGCCGTCGAGGAGACGGCGCAGAGCCTCGCCGGCCACTTTCCGAACGCGCTGGTGATGACCGTGCAGAACGGCCTCGGCTGCGAGGCGGTGGTCGCCGAGTACGGCGACTGGCCGATCATCTCCGCCGTCACCTTCATGAGCGGCAACCGCCATTCCGACGTGCACGTCGAGTACGAGCTCGACACCGCCACCTGGATGGGGCCGTGGGCCAGGCGCCCGGCCGACTACGCGCAGGTGCAGGCGGCGGCCGCGCTGATCGAGGCCGCCGGCCTGAAGGCGCAGCCCTTCCCCGACCTGCTGCCGGCGCAGTGGTCGAAGCTGATCTTCAACGCGGCGGTGAACAGCATCGCCGCCGTCTCCGGCCTGCCGCACGTCAAGGCTTTCGCCGCCTGCGATCAACTACAGGATCTCGGCCACGTCGTGCGCGCCATGATGGACGAGGGCAAGGCGGTCGCCGCCGCGCTCGGCATCGCGCTCTACGAAGACCCGTGGGAGATGAACGTCGAGGCCACCAGCCACGGCAGCACCGGCAGCGAAGAGTACGCGCACGCGCCGTCGATGCTCGAAGACGTGCGCGCGCGCCGGCCGACCGAGATCGACTGGATCACCGGCGCCATCGTGCGCGCGGCGCGACAGGCCGGCGTGCCGGTGCCGGTCAGCGAAACCCTGTACCGGCTCGTCAAGGCGCGCGAGGCGAGCTGGCGGCTCGAACAACGAAACCACTGAACGGGTGAAACCATGAAAGTATGCATCATCGGCTGCGGCGCCATCGGCAGCCTCTTCGGCGCCCACCTGGCGAAGCTCGACGACGTCGAGGTCTGGGCCTACGACCCGAACGCCGCGCACGTCGACGCGATCAACAAGAACGGCCTGCGCCTGACCGGCCTCGCCGACATCGTGGCGCCGGTGCAGGCGCGCACCGACGCCGCCCAGATTCCCGACTGCGACTTCGGCATCATCGCCGCCAAGACGCTGCACACCCGCGCGGCGATGGAAGCGACCGCGCGCATCTTCCGGAACGGCGCGGTCTGCTCGGTGCAGAACGGCGTCGGCAACGAGGAGATCATCGCCGAGTACGTGCCGCGCGTGATCCTCGGCACGACCTTCCCGGCCGGCCACATCACGGCGCCGGGCGTGGTCAACCAGGACACCGGCGGCAAGACCTGGATCGGGCCGTTCGCCCCGAAGCCGGCGCCGATGGTCGAGGTCGAGCGGCTGGCCGACGCGATGAACCGCAGCGGCATGACCTGCGTGCCGATGGCCGACGCCCGCGGCGCGCTGTGGACCAAGCTGATCTTCAACTCCGCCTCGAACGCCATGGGCGCGCTGACCCGGCTGCCGCACGGCATCGCCTGCGAGCAGGTGTGGCCGGTGATGTTCGCGCTGGCGCAGGAGGGCATCGCCGTCGCCAAGGCGCTGGGCGTCACGCTCGACGGCGATCCGGTGGCGCTGCTCGAATACGGCAAGAAGGTCGCCTACCGGCACAAGCCGAGCATGCTGCAGGACGTGCTCGCCGAGCGCGCCACCGAGGTCGACGCGCTGAACGGCGGCATCGCCCGCATCGGCAAGGAAGTCGGCGTACCGACGCCGCTCAACGACGCCATGGCCGTGATGATCAAGGGCCTCGAACATTCCTGGACACTGAAGGACTGAGCGCATCATGAACGAATACGTGAACAAGTACGCGCCGAGCAAGGCGGAGATCGAGCGCCGTTACGCCAACGTGCGCCGGGCGATGGAACAGGCCGGGCTGGACTACCTGATCGTCAGCGGCAGCGAATACACCGGCTTCGAGGGCGCGGTCCGCTACATGTGCGGCTTCCACATCCTGCACCGCTACGCCTACGTCGTCGTGCCGCTGGTCGGCGACCCGGTCGCCGTCTTCCCGCGCGAGGCCACCTGGGTCGGCGACCACAGCGCCACCTTCCTCGAACGGCGCGAGTTCCCGGCGCACTGCGGCGAGTGGATGGCCGACTACCTGAAGGGCAAGGGCGCGAAGAAGGTCGGCGTGTACGGCCTGGAATACGTGATCAACGTCCGCGACCACTCGGCGCTGGCCAAGACCGGCATCGAGCTGGTCGATTTCGACATCCCCTTCGACTACGCGCGCGCGCAGAAGAGCGAGGAGGAAATGGCCTCGGTGCGCCTCTCGATGGAGATCAACAAGGCCGGCGTCCTCGCCGTGCTCGGCGCCTACCGCGAGGGCGCGACCGAGGCCGAGCTGATGGGCGTCGCCGAGCATCTGTTCGCCGCCGCCGGCACCGCGCGCAAGACCATGGACATGATGTGCTCCGGCCCGGACGGCTCGATCCGGCCGCAGATGGTGTTCCCCACCGGCCGCAAGGTGCAGGCGAGCGACGCCATGGTCTACGGCCTGGAGATCGCCGGCGAGGGCGGCCATTGGGTCGAGTTCTCGCGCGTCCTGGCGCCGCGCGGCATCGACGCCGTCACCCGCGAGATGTTCACCGCCTACCAGGAGTTCCACGAACTGGCGAAGCAGCACATGAAGGCCGGCGCCACCGCGGCCGAGGTCCATCACGCCTGCGTCAAGCCGTTCCAGGCGCGCGGCTACCGCCTCGGCCACGTTTCCGGCCACTCCATCGGCATGACCATGATCGAGATGCCGCGCATCGGCGAGGGCTACGACTTCGTGCTGCCGGAGAACATGGTCTGCTCGATGCATCCGCACATCATGACCGAGGATCGCCGGCATTCGCTGTACTTCCAGGAAACCTACCGCGTCGGCAAGACGGGCGGCGAGGCGCTGTCCGGCGTGCCGATCGAGGTTTACCACGGCGGCGAGACCGCCTTCTAGGACGGGGCGGGGAGGGCGCCGGGAAAGGGTAGCCGGCCCGTCGCCCACGGCCTTTTGCCGAGGACGGCCGCTTCCCGCCCCGCCCGCGAATTCCGGACCGTGGCGTCGGGGGCTGAATGGAACCGATCGACGAGGAAAAGGATGCGGCGGCGGCCGCCGTGCTGGCGCTGAAGCGGGTCGTCTCGCGCAGGCTCTGCGGCGAGATTTCGGCGGCCGCGTTCCGCGCCGAAAGAATCCGGCTGCTCGAATGCATCCAGGCGCTCCGCCGGAACGGCCGGCGCGCCGGCAGCGGGCCCGGCCTCGCCGGGCGCTGAGCGGCCGCGCGCGCCGGCGCGGATTTGCTAGGGAGAAAAATTCATGCATCCATCGTATCGACGCGGGTCCGCCGCATGAAGACGGCGCCCCCCCGTCCCTTTCAGCCGCTGGATTTCGACGCCCTGTCGTCGATGGCGGCCACCGATCTTTCCGCCTTCGAGGCGCTGCGTTCGGCGCTGATCGAGCGCGTGATCCATATCCCCGGCGGCAACGCCGAGCAGTTGGCGGCCCTGCAGCGCCGCCTCAGCGAGGGCGGCGATGCCGCGACGCCGTGCTACCTCCGCTGCCTGCACCTGTCGGAATGGCTCGACGACCCCTATCGGCGGCTGGAACGGCAGTTGAGCGAGGCGCGGGCGCAGCGATGAGGCGGCCCGGAGCCGGCCGCCGCCTTTTTCCGAACCCTATGAAGGATTGACCGATGAAGATTCTCGTCCCCGTGAAACGCGTCGCGGACTACAACGTAAAGGTACGCGTGAAGAGCGACGGCAGCGGCGTGGACATCGCGAACGTGAAGATGTCGATGAACCCGTTCGACGAAATTGCCGTCGAAGAAGCGGTGCGGCTGAAGGAAGCGGGCGTGGCCACGGAAGTGGTGGCGGTGTCGGCGGGTGTCGCCGGCTGCCAGGAAACGCTGCGCACGGCGATGGCGATCGGCGCGGACCGGGGCATCCTGGTCGAGACGGATGCCGAACTGCAGCCGCTGGCCGTGGCCAAGCTGCTCAAGGCGCTGGTCGAGCGGGAGCAGCCGCAGGCGGTGATCCTCGGCAAGCAGGCGATCGACGACGACGCCAACCAGACCGGCCAGATGCTGGCGGCGCTGCTCGGCTGGCCGCAGGCCACGTTCGCCTCCAAGGTCGTGCTGGCCGACGGCCGGGCGACGGTGACGCGCGAGATCGACGGCGGCCTGGAAACGCTGTCGCTGCCCCTGCCGGCGGTGATCACCACCGACCTGCGGCTGAACGAACCGCGCTACGCGACGCTGCCGAACATCATGAAGGCAAAGAAAAAGCCGCTGGACACGGTAAAACCGGAAGACCTGGGCGTAGACGTCGCACCGCGGCTGAAGACGCTGAAAGTATCGGAGCCGGCGAAGCGGCAGGCCGGCGTGAAGGTGGCGGACGTCGCCGACCTGGTGGCGAAACTGAAGAACGAAGCGAAGGTGATCTGATCATGGGCATACTCGTCATAGCCGAACACGACAACGACACCCTGAAGCCTGCGACGCTGAACGCCGTCACGGCGGCGGCCAAGCTCGGCGGCGACATCCACGTACTGGTGGCCGGCAGCGGCTGCGCGGGCGCGGCGGCCGCGGCGGCAAAGGTCGCCGGGGTGGCGAAGGTCAAGGTCGCGGACGCGGCGCACTACGCCGACCAGACGGCGGAGAACCTGGCGGCGCTGATCGTCGCCCACGTAGCCGGCTACAGCCACGTCGTCGCCCCGGCGACGACCGGCGGCAAGAACTTCATGCCGCGGGTGGCGGCGCTGCTGGACGTGGCGCAGATCTCGGACATCGTCGGCGTGGAGTCGGCGGACACGTTCGTCCGGCCGATCTACGCCGGCAACGTGCTGGCGACGGTGCAGTCGTCGGACGCGGTAAAGGTGCTCACGGTGCGGACGACGGCCTTCGAGGCCGCGGGCGAGGGCGGTTCGGCCGCCGTCGAGTCGATCGCGGCGACGGCGGACGCCGGCAAGAGCCAACTGGTCGGCCGCGAACTGACGAAGTCGGCGCGTCCGGAACTGACGGCGGCGAAGATCATCGTCTCGGGCGGCCGCGGAGTGGGCAGCGGCGAGAACTACCAGGCGCTGCTCGAACCGCTGGCGGACAAGCTGGGGGCGGCGCTGGGCGCGTCGCGTGCGGCGGTGGACGCGGGGTTCGTGCCGAACGACTACCAGGTGGGCCAGACGGGGAAGATCGTCGCGCCGCAGTTGTACATCGCGGTGGGGATCTCGGGGGCGATCCAGCATCTGGCGGGGATGAAGGACGCGAAGGTGATCGTGGCGATCAACAAGGACCCGGAGGCGCCGATCTTTCAGGTGGCGGACTATGGCCTGGTCGGCGATCTCTTCGAAATCGTGCCGCAGCTCACCGCGGCGCTTTCCTGACAATGTCTCCTCTACCGGTCGGGGCTGTCCTCCTGGACCGGTAACTCGTCGGTTCGGGGCGAACGCCCCGAACCGATTTTTTTGGACTCGAATGTGATGCAACGCGACGCGATGGAATTCGACGTGCTGGTGGTCGGCGGCGGCCCGGCCGGGCTGGCGTCGGCGATCCGGCTGAAGCAACTGGCGAACGAAGCCGGCTGCGAAGTGTCGGTCTGCCTGATCGAAAAAGGCTCCGAGATCGGCGCCCACATCCTCTCCGGCGCGGTCATGGACCCGCGCGCCATCGGCGAGCTGTTCCCGAACTGGAAGGAAGACGGCGCCCCGCTCAATGCGCCGGTCAGCGAAGACCGCTTCCTCGTCCTCTCCGAAACCGGCGCCCGCCAGGTGCCGAACCTGCTGCTGCCGGACTGTTTCCAGAACCACGGCAACTACGTCGTCTCGCTCGGCAACGTCTGCCGCTGGCTCGGCCAGCAGGCCGAGGCGCTCGGCGTCGAGGTCTATGCCGGCTTTGCCGGCGCCGAGGTGCTGTTCGACGAGAAGGGCGCCGTCAAGGGCGTCGCCACCGGCGACATGGGGCGGCTGAAGGACGGCAGCGAAGGCCCGGCCTTCCAGCCTGGCATGGAGCTGCACGCCAAGTACACCTTCTTCGCCGAGGGCTGCCGCGGCCACCTCGGCAAGCAGTTGCAGGCGCATTTCAAGCTCGACGCGGGCCGCGATCCGCAGGTCTACGGCATCGGCCTCAAGGAACTGTGGGAGATCGACCCGGCGCAGCACCAGGAAGGGCTGGTCATCCACACCGGCGGCTGGCCGCTCGAAGCCGACACCTACGGCGGCGGCTTCCTCTACCACCTGGAGAACCATCAGGTCAGCGTCGGCTACGTCGTCGGCCTCGGCTACGAGAATCCGTACCTCTCGCCCTACGAGGAGTTCCAGCGCTTCAAGACGCATCCGGCGATCCGCCGCTTCCTCGAAGGCGGCAAGCGCATCGCCTACGGCGCGCGCGCCATCGCCGCCGGCGGGCTGCAGTCGCTGCCCCGGCTGACCTTCCCCGGCGGCGTGCTGGTCGGCGACGACGCCGGCTTTCTCAACGCCAGCCGGATCAAGGGCTCGCACTGCGCGATCAAGTCCGGTTCGCTGGCCGCCGAGGCGTGCTTCGCGGCGCTCGCGGCCGAACGGCAGCGCGACGAGCTGGTCGCCTTCCCGGAGAAGTTCGAGGCGAGCTGGCTGCACGAGGAGCTGCATCGCGCGCGCAACTTCAAGCCGTGGATGGCCAAGGGGCTGCACCTCGGCGGGCTGATGTTCGGCATCGACCAGATGCTGTTCCGCGGCAAGGCGCCGTGGACGCTGCACCATGCGGGGCCGGACCACGCCAAGCTGAAGCCGGCGGCGCAGTATCGGCCGATCGACTACCCGAAGCCGGACGGGGTGGTCTCCTTCGACCGGCTGTCGTCGGTATTCCTGTCGAACACCAACCACGAGGAAGACCAGCCCTGCCACCTGACGCTGAAGGACGCGTCGGTGCCGATTCGGGTGAACCTCGCCGAGTACGACGCGCCGGAGCAGCGCTACTGCCCGGCCGGGGTCTATGAGATCGTGCGCGACGAATCGGGGCAGAACGCGCGCCTGCAGATCAACGCGCAGAACTGCGTGCACTGCAAGACCTGCGACATCAAGGACCCGACGCAGAACATCGTCTGGGTCGTGCCCCAGGGCGGCGAGGGGCCGAACTATCCGAACATGTGAGGCGGATGCGACATCCGCCCGCCGTTGCCAAGCCTTTGAACTTTCTCGGCTTGCCGCTACTCTTTGCGCAGGAGGTTTGGCCATGAGCAACGTCGAAAACCAGCTCTTCGAGCATCTGAAGAAGATTCAGGCCGAGCAGACGGCCGCGCGGGAGCGCGACGCAGAGATCGTTTCGCGGCTGGCGCGCATCTCGCGCGACGAGTCGGCCAACCATGCGGAGATCGTCGAGAACCGCCACGCATTCGACAAGCTGCGCGAGCGCATCGAGCGAAGGCTCGAAATCAACGGCTGATCAGCCGCCGCCACAGCCAAAAGGCCGGGGATTCCCGGCCTTTTTCATGTGCCCGGCATGGGCGCGCTCTTGTGGATGTAAGCCCCTCCGAAAATCGATCACAGAAGCGCAACTGCACAAGGATGGAAGTAGATGCCATGGCTGACAAATGCTTCCTGCCGCGTCTGCGGCAAGTGGCTGTTGATCTAATAATAAAGTTCAAGCATCATCTATTTTACCGAAACGGGGCCAGGGTCCATGGGCGGTTCGGGCTTCAAAGAGGTAAAGCCGCTCGCCGACCTGCAGACCCGTTCTCCGTCTCCCTCGAACAGCCAGGCTTCGACCTGGCATCACAAGGACATGCAATGACTTCTGTATGGCGCAAGAGTTTCTGGCTGATGCTCGGGGCCTCGCTGGTTCTTTTCCTGTCGCTGGGCATTCGCCACGGCTTCGGCCTGTTTCTCTCGCCGATGAGCAACGAGTTCGGCTGGGGGCGTGAAGTGTTCGCCTTCGCCATGGCGTTGCAGAATCTGGCCTGGGGCGTTGCCCAGCCTTTCGCCGGCGCGTTGGCCGACCGCTTCGGCGCACGGCGAACGGTCGTCGTCGGCGGCTTCCTGTATGCCGCCGGCCTGGTGTCGATGGGATATGCGGATTCCCCGCTGTCCTTGTCCATCAGCGCAGGCCTGCTGATCGGCATCGGTCTGTCGGGAACCTCGTTTTCGGTGATCCTCGGCGTTGTCGGGCGTGCCGTGCCGGTGGAAAAACGAAGCATGGCCATGGGCATTGCCGCCGCCGCCGGCTCTTTCGGCCAGTTTGCCATGCTGCCCGGCTCGCTGGAGCTGATCGAATGGCTGGGCTGGTCTGCGGCGCTGGTCGTGCTCGGCACGATGGCGGCCTTCATCATGCCGCTGGCCGCGATGCTCAAGGATCGGACTCACGTCTCACAGGGTCCGGAGCAGACCCTGAGCGAGGCGCTGCGGGAAGCGTGCAGTCATTCCGGCTTCTGGCTGCTGGCTTTCGGCTTTTTCGTCTGCGGCTTTCAGGTGGTTTTCATCGGCGTGCATCTGCCCTCCTATCTGGTCGATGAGCATCTGCCGGTGATCGTCGGCACGACGGTGCTTGCCCTGGTGGGACTGTTCAACGTGTTCGGCACCTACATCGCCGGCTGGCTCGGCGGACGCTACGCCAAACCGCGTTTGCTCAGTGCGCTGTACCTGGCGCGCGCCGTGGTGATTGCGTTGTTCATCGCGTTTCCAGTGAGTGCCTGGACGGCCTATCTCTTCGGCATCTTCATGGGGCTGCTGTGGCTGTCCACCGTTCCGCTGACCAACGGCACGGTCGCCACGATGTTCGGCGTGCGCAATCTGTCGATGCTCGGCGGCATCGTGTTTCTACTCCACCAGGTGGGCTCGTTCCTCGGCGGATGGCTGGGAGGCTATTTGTTCGACCGCACCGGCAGTTACGACATGGTCTGGCACATTGCCATCCTGCTCAGTCTGGTTGCCGCGGCCTTGAACTGGCCCGTACGGGAACAGCCGGTGGCACGGCTGCAAGGGGCGCAAGCATGATGCGCAAGCTGTGGCTCACCCTGGCCGTTTGCGCGATTGGCGCAGTGGCGCTTCTGATCCTCCACGGCTGGCGACAGGGCGGACTTGCCTTGTTGCCGCTGAGGATGGTCATTTGTTGAGCGCCTGAGTCCGGATCGGGAGAGGTCTAGGGGGCGGGCGCCTTTGGCTCGAACCGGAGCAAATGCTCGCGTGCCGCAGCCATCAGTTCATCGGAAACAGGACGGCCATCGGTCGCCCTGGCAAGCACCATGGCGCCGACCATCGTGGCTATCTGCGCCAGGGCGCTGGCCCGACGTTCTTCATGGCCCAGGGCGGAAGGCTGGACCGATGCAAGCAGCTCGGCCAGCCGTTCGAGCCCGTCCTCGAAAGCTGCCCGGACGGGCTTGCCGTCGTCCTCCCGCGCAACGTCGACCGCCAGGGCCGCCAAGGGGCAACTGGTGCCGGGCGTCGAACGATTGCGGGCCGTGAGATAGCCCTCCACCAGCGCGGCCCGTGCGCCCTCGCTGTCTTTCGCTTTGGCCACGCGTTTCTTCCACCGCTCGACGGACTCGGCAAAGGCGTTCGCACAGGCAATGGCCGCGAGCTCGTCCTTTGACTGGAAGTGTCCGTAGAAGCCGCCGTGCGTCAGCCCGGCGGCGCCCATGAGATCCGCGACGCTGACGCTCAATCCGCGCTCTCGGATCAATTGTGACGAGGCGCGCTCGATGGCTGCGCGGTTTCTTTCTGCTTCAGCTCTGGAAACTCGTGGCATGTCTGGCAATCGTTTTCGGTTTACGGGGCAGCGCTTTCGCAAGCACTCGACCTCAGGCTGAACGATAGATCAAGACGGCCTTGAAGGGCAGCCCAAAAACGGCGTCCATCCCCGGATCGGGACGGCGGCGGACGCCAGGTCCCGCCTGGGCCGCGACTGCCGCCGGCGAGGCGATTTCCTCTGATGCGGCGCCGTTCTCCCTCGAATGCTGCATTGCCGCATGAAAGTGCGGTAGTTACGGGATAGGAAATGCGTTTCGCGGATAACGCAAGCGCCGTGCTTACCGTAACTTGCATCACCGTATGCGGCACATATTCATTCGAGGAAATCTGCAGAAAATGGACCATCGCGGCAGCGAGCCCTTCGGCGGCGAAACGGCGTCATCGCATGACACGGGGATGTTCAGCCCGTGCCCGGCGTGCCGTGGCGGCCTTCTCCATTCGTGGAAAAAACCGTTCATTCTGGCGGCGACGCTGGCGATCGCCGCCTGCTCGCACGAATACACCGGCAGCGACGAGGCGGCGAAGGCGCTCAGGCGCTACGACGTGATCCAGGCGCTGGCCGCCAACGAGAAGGTGGTGGTCGCCGGCACGCAGAACGGGGCGCTGCTGCTTTCCCGCGACGCGGGCAAGACCTGGTCGCGGCAGGCGCTCGGCCAGGCCTCCCTGATCGACCTCGCGGCCTGTCCGGACGGCAGCTTCGTCGGCATCGACTTCAACCACAAGGTTTGGTCCGCGGACGCCGACGGCGGCGGCTGGCAGGCGGGCGCGCTGGAAAAACCGCAGGTGCCGCTCGCCGTCGCCTGCGATTCGCTCGGCCGCTGGCACGTCGCCGGTTCGGGGGCGAAGATCGCCCGCAGCGCGGATCGGGGCGCCAGTTGGCAGGTCGCCGACCTCGGCGAGGACGCGCAGATCACCGCCGTGCAGATGATCGACGAACACCGCGGCGTCGCCCTCGGCGAATTCGGCCTGTTCGCCGTCACCGACGACGGCGGCGCCACGTGGCGGCCCGGCGCCCGGCTGCCGGGCGAGTTCTATCCCTACGCCGCGCTGTTCACCGGCCGCGACGAGGGCTACGTCAGCGGCCTCGCCGGCACCGTCCTGCGCACGCGGGACGGCGGCGCCTCCTGGCAGCAGATCGGCAACGCCGCAGAGGCGCCGCTGTACCGGCTGTTCATGCACGACGGCCGGCCGCACGGCGTCGGCGCCGGCGGCGTCGTCGCCCGGCTGGCCGGGGACGGCTTCGCGGCGCTTCCCTATCCGGACGCCGCGCCGGTCTTCCTCGGCGCCGGCGCCTCGCTCGCCGGCCGCGGCGCGATCGTCGTCGGCGGTCCGGGCGGGCTGGTCCGCAGCGTCGGCACCCAGGTCAACTAAGGAAAATCCATGGTCAGCAAGCTGCGCTCCCTGCGCCAGATCGTCACTCGCGTGCTGCATCGCGGCGAGGAGTGGCTGTTCGCCAACCCGAAGATCGTCCTCGGCCTGATCTTCGGCGTCACCTGCCTGTTCGGCATCGCCCTGCCGCAACTGCGCGTCTATTCCGACTTCGCCGACCTGCTGCCGCAGAACCACCCCTACATCCAGACCTACAACCGGATCAAGGAGAACTTCGGCGGCGCCAACATGATCGTGATGTCGATCGAGGTCGAGCAGGGCACCATCTTCAACGACGAGACCCTGCGCCTGATCCACGAGGCGACCCACGGCGTCGACGATCTGCCGGGCGTGAACCACAACCTCGTCTCCAGCCTGACGCACCGCACCGCGCGCAAGGTCTACCTGTCGGCGGACGGCGCCTTCATGTCCGAGCCGTACTACGATCCGATCAAGCCCCGGCGGACGGTCGCCGAGCTGGAGCAGATGAAGAAGGACGTCATCGCCAACCCGGCGCTCTACGGCCTGCTCGTCTCCCCCGACCTGAAGGCGGCGCTGATCAAGGCGCAGCTCAACGAAACCGGCATCGACTACGCCGCCACCTTCGCGGCGCTGCAGAAGGTCAGGGCCGAGGTGGCGCGCGAGGGGCACCGCGTGCACGTCACCGGCAACCCGGTGCTCACCGGCTGGGTGTACACCTACACCGGGCAGATCGTCGAGATCCTGGCCTGGACGGCGGTCTTGATCGCGGTCCTGCTGGTCTTCTACTTCCGCCGCTTCTACGGCATCGCGCTGCCGCTGCTCGGCATCGCCCTGTCCACGATCTGGGGCCTGGGCTTCATGGCGATGACCGGCATCAACCTGGAACCGCTGTCCCTGCCCATTCCCTTCCTGATCGCCGCGCGCGCCACCTCGCACGGCGTCCAGCTCGTCGCCCGCTACTACGAGGAGCTGGCGAAGGTGCACGACGGCCGGCGGGCCGCGCGCAATGCGCTCGACGCGCTGTTCCGGCCGGGCTCGCTGGCGATCATCATCGACGCCGTCGGCATCGCCGTCCTCGTGCTCGGCTCGGCGCCGTTCAACCACAAGCTCGGCATCGCTGCCGGCTTCTGGGGCTTCTCGGTGATCTTCACCGTGCATTTCATGGTGCCGCTGGCGCTGACGGTGCTGCCGCAGCCGTCGACCATGACCAACAACAACCAGGGCGTGCGCAACCTCCTCGGCCAGGCCATGGCCCGCACCGGCGGCACGGACGGGGGCGCGCGCGTGATCCTCATCCTCTCCGCGCTCGGCGCGCTCGGCAGCGTGTATTTCCTGAACAGCATCCAGATGGGCGAGTCCGAGCCGGGCAGCCCGCTGCTGCACCGCGACCACGACTACAACCTGTCGACGAAGGCGATCAACACCCGCTTCCCCGGCTCCGAGGAGCTGCACGTCGTCGCCCGCACCGAGGAGAAGGGCGGCATCAAGCGGCCCGAGGTGATGGCCGCCATCGAGCGCTTCCAGGCGCACATGCTCGACGACCCTGGCCTCGGCGGCACGCGGGCGATTCCCGGCGTCGTGCGCGTGATGAACCGGCTGACCCACAACGACGATCCGCGCTGGTTCCAGATCCCGGATTCGGACGCCGAGGTCGGCGGGCTGATGTTCACCTACATGGCCAGCAGCCCGATCCCCGGCGCGCTCAAGGAGTACGTCAACGCCGACGAGAACGAAGCCAACATGGTCTTCTACTACAAGGACCGCCAGGCCGAGACCATCGCCCGCATCGTCGCCCAGGCCGAATCCGGCATCGCCCGGATCGAGGCCGAGGTGCCCGGCCTGCGCATTGAGCTCGGCGGCGGCATCGTCGGCGTCACCGCCGCCGCCAACCAGGCGTTGCACACCGACCACATGATCATCATCCCGGCGGTGATGATCCTCGCCTTCCTGTTCGTCATGGTCTATTACCAGTCGCTGCACGCCGGCTGGCTGATGGTGCTGCCGATGCTCTTCTCGACGCTGATGACCTATGCCTACATGGGCGCGGCGAACATCGGCATCAACGTGAACACCGTGCCGGTGATCGCCGTCGGCGTCGGCGTCGGCATCGACTACGCCGTCTATTTCATGGACCGCATCCGCGAGGAGATGGCGGCCACGCGCAGCATCCACCGGGCGGTGGTGAACGCCGTCGCCACCACCGGCTACGCCGTGTCCTTCACCGCCGCCATGCTGATCGCCGGCGTCGTCATGTGGATCTTCCTGTCGGATCTGCGCTTCCAGTCCGACGCGGCCGTGCTGCTGTCTTTCATGCTGATCGTGAACGCCATCGCCGCCATGCTCATCGTGCCGGCTTGGTGCGTCGTCTTCCGGCCGCACTTCGTGGTCGCCACCCACTACGACGCGGACGGCGTGCTGGAAGAGGACGAAGCGGAATCGACCCGGGCGCCGGCGGCCGCCGGCGCGTGACGGGGAGTCGGGGAGGCCGGCCGCGGGGCCGGCCGGTTGCAGAAGAACGATATGGAGGAGACTGACACATGAAGCATGAAACCAGGAAACACCAGCGCCGGCTGTTCGGCGTCGCGGCCCTGACCCTGGCCGCGGCGATCGGCTCGCCCGGCGCGCTGGCCGAGGCGCAGATACCGTCGATCGACGTCCAGGACGAGCCGTGGAAGGTCGACGTCTTCTACGAGAACGACACCCGCGCCCGCGGCAGGGACGCCACCGGCAAGACCGTCGGCCTGTCCAAGTTCCGCAACACGCTGCAGGTCGAGGCCGACAAGAAGCTCGGCGACGGCTGGTCGTTCCGCGGCATCTTCCGCGGCACCTACGACGGCGTCTATCGCCTGAACAAGGACCAGTTCGGCGAGGACGCCGGCAGCCGCAGCGCTTCGGAAGTGCGCCTGCACAACACCGCCGGCCCGGTCGCCGGCGGCCTGCCCGGCGTGCACCAGGGAACGACCGTGCCCTTCGGCGGCGGCATCGGCTACACCGTCGTCGATGCGGTCCAGGCCGGCGCCGGCCTGCCCGACCTGGGCGGACCCGGCGGCGGACCGGGCATCAACCAGTTCATCGACCCCAACTACGCCGACCTGAACACGCCGCCGGCGCAGTACGGCTCGGGCGCCGGCCTGCGCGTGCTCGGCGACGCCTGGCACAACCCCAACCACGGCGGCATCGCCTTCGCCGTGCCGGTGCGGCCGTGCGACGTGGACAAGCGCGGCTGCGCCGACTTCGGCGGCTACGGCAAGCAGAAGCGGCACGAACTGGAATCGCCGGAGTTCAACGACCGCTGGGATTTCCTCCGCGAGGCCTACGTCAGGAAGACCTTCAACCTCTCCGACGGCAGCAACTTCTTCGCCAAGATCGGCAAGCAGCAGGTGGTGTGGGGCCGCACCGACCTGTTCCGCGTGCTCGACGTGATCAACCCGGTGGACTACTCGCGCAACAACATCTACGACGAGCTGCAGGACATCCGCATCCCGATGTGGATCGCCCAGGGCGAGTGGCGGATGGGGCCGTCCGAAAGCATGCAGGAGCGCAACCTGAGCGTCGTCTGGAACTTCGACCAGTTCCGCGCCAACAACCTCGGCCAGTGCGGCAGCCCGAACGTCATGCTCGACGCCGGCTGCTTCTTCCGCGGCATGAAGAACCTCTGGGACAACGGCGGCACCGTCGCCAACTTCGCCTCCTTCGTGCCGCCGGGCACGCCGGGGAATCTCTCGGGTCCGTGGCTGGCCACCAACTTCGGCGCCCACCAGATCGGCATCCGCAACGTCCATCTGCCGGACTGGTCGCTGTCCAACACCCAACTCGGCGTCAAGTTCGAGGGCGTGACGGAGGACGGCCTGTCCTTCTCGCTGAACGCGCTGCACTACCGCTCGCAACTGCCTTCCCTGCGCGCCATCAACACCGCCGCGGTCAACCCCTTCACCGGCGCCAGCGGCAACTCGTCGCCGTTCTCCGGGCCGGCGCAGGGCGCCAACAGCGCGCATCTGATCGCCTTCGACATGCACTTCCCGCGGGTGAACCTGATCGGCGGCTCGATGGACTTCCAGTCCGAGACCCTCGGCGCCGCCTTCCGCCTGGAAGCGGCGATGACCTCCGGCGAGGAGTTCGTGAACACCGCCCAGCCCAGGCTCTACTCCAGGAACCGCGTGCTGCGCACGGTGATCGGCGTCGACCGGCCGACCTTCATCCCGTTCATCAGCACGTCGACGGCGACGCTGATCTCCGCCCAGTTGTTCTACCAGCACATCTTCGACCACGAGGAATATTCCGGCGCGGCCGGCAAGATCGGCATGCCGGACTGGGAGCACAACGTGATCGGCACGCTGCTGATCAAGGGCAATCTGCACAACGGCCGCGTCAGCCCGCAGATCATCATGGCCCACGACTTCAAGGCGCGCGCCTGGGTCGCCTCGCCGTCCGTCGAATGGAGCCTGACCGACAACCTGAAGCTCACTTTCGGCGCCAACATCAAGGGCAAGAGAGACGATGCCGCCGACCGCTGGTCGTGGGACGACTGCCGCTCGTGCAACCCGTACGCGCCCTACACGAACTACGCCGGGCAGGGCTTCAATTCCGGCTCCGCCGGCCTCTCCGGCCTGGAACCGCTGGGCCGCTTCCGCGCCGGCCCGATCGGCGCCGCATGGAAGGAGAACGAAGTCTTCTTCACCATGCGCTACAAATTCTGACAACGGAGACACGATCCCATGAAACGCACACTCATCGCGCTCACGCTCGCCGCCCTCGCGGCGCCGTCCGTCGCCGCCACCGACGCCGACGTGGACCGCAGCTTCCATCCCTACAAGGACGGCTTTCCGAGCCTGCCGGGGCTGACGCCCGGCGTCGTCGTCGGCAAGGGCAACGTCGAGCAGTTCAAGGACGCCTTCGATCCGGGCCTGTACGCCATGATCAAGGACGGCTGGGTCGAGATCAAGGTCGGTCCGACGACCAATTTCCCGCAGCCCAAGACCTACGTCGAGGCGACGCGCAAGAATCTGAACAAGACCAAGCTGGGCGCGAAGAACGGCGAGATCGAAGGCTTCGTCGCCGGCCGGCCGTTCCCGGAGGAGCCCGACGTGAAGGATGCGCGCGCCGGCGAGAAACTGGCCTGGAACTTCAAGTACGGCGTGAACTACGGCGATTCCGGCTCGATCTATCCGTTCTACTGGCGCTACCGCAACGCGGCCACGGGCCAGATCGAGCGCACCATCAAGTTCCAGTTCCACTTCCTGAACTTCATGCACCGCACCGAGCAGGCGCCGGTGCCGGAGATCACGCCGAACCCGGCGAAGATCTTCCGCGGCACCTACGCCAAGGTGCACGAGCCGCAGGATCTGCGCAACACGCAGCTCCTGATCCACCGCTTCGAGGACGACACCAAGCTCGACGACGCCTACCTCTACCTCGGCTTCCAGCGCCGCGTGCGCCGCCTGGCCACCGGCCAGACGACCGACGCCTTCCTCGGCTCGGACATGATGATCGAGGACTTCGAGGGCTACAACGGCCGCATCTCGGACATGAACTGGGCGTACAAGGGCGTGCGCAACATCCTCGTGCCGTACTTCAACCACAACGAGCAGCCGCTGACCGACGAGTACAAGGAGGCGGACGGCTACAAGTTCGTCGACTTCCACGGCAAGGGCAACTGCATGCCGAACGTCACCTACCAGCTGCGCAAGTCGTACGTGCTGGAGGCGACGCCGGTCAACCCGAACCACCCGGTGAGCAAGAAGGTCATGTACCTCGACGCGCAGACCATGAACCCCGGCCGCACGGTGATCTACGACCGCAAGGGCCAGATGTGGAAGAGCTTCACCATCGGCAAGTCGCACCCGGACCACCACCTGCCGCAGAACAAGGGTTCCGACGTGGCCATCGACGCCCTGTTCGCGCAGGTGGACATGCAGTCCATGCACTGCACCACCGGCCAGTTCAAGGTGCTGATCGACCCCAAGGTGAACCCGCCGAGCCTCTTCCAGGTGCAGCACCTGCGCGGCGGCGACTGATCCATTCATGCCTTTGCCGCCCCGGCGTGCCGGGGCGGTCGTCTCCCGTTTTTCATGGAGCTGTCATGGCCCTGCTCAATCTGAAAGAATTCCATTCCCCGAGATCGCTGGCCGATGCGCGCGCCCTCCTCGATGCGAACGAGGATGCGCTGGTGCTGTCCGGCGGCACCTTCCTGCACGGCCTCGAAGCGCGCGGCCTGCTGAGCGACGTCGAGGCGCTGGTGGACATCCGCCGGATCGGCCTGGACGCGGTGGAGATCGACGGCGCCGGGCTGGAAATCGGCGCAACGGCCACCTTCGCCCGGCTGCAGGCCGTTCCCGAGGTCGGGACGGAGGCCTGGCTGGGCGCCCTCGCCGACGCTTTGACCTATCCGCCGGTGCAGATCCGCAACACGGCGACGTTCGGCGGCTGCGTCGCCGCTGCCTGCCCCTTTTTCGACATTCCCACCGCGCTGCTCGCGCTCGATGCCAGCGTCGATACCGATGGCCCGGACGGCGGGCGCAGCCTGTCGCTCTCCGAGCTGTTCATGGGGCTTTTCGCCAATACGCTGGACACCGGCGAACTGATCACCGCCCTGTTCGTGCCGCGCCCGGCCGGCCGGGTGGCCAGCGCCTTCCTCAAGCTCGAAGGCAACGCCAACGATCTGGCCATCGTGAACGCGGCGGTGCGGCTTTCCGTCGATGCCGGCGGCGTGTGCACCGACGCCCGCGTCGCCCTCGGCGGCGGCGTCGCCGAATCGACGCTGCGCATTCCTTCGGCCGAGACGATCCTGCTCGGCGCGAAGCTCGACGAAGCGACGCTGCGGGCGGCCGGCGAGGCCGTCGCCGACGACATCTCGCCGATGTCCGACCACCGCGCCTCGGCCGCATACCGCAGCGCGCTCGCCAAGGTGATGACCCGCCGCGCGCTCGAACGCGCCGTGGCCCGCCTGTCCTGACAGAGGAGGGACCCCATGAAACAGATGATCAGACTCGAAGTGAACGGCGAAACCCACGAACTCGCCGTCGACAAGGACGCCACGCTGCGCGACGTGCTGCGCGACCAGATCGGCCTGAACGGCCCGAAGCGCGGCTGCGACAGCGGCGGCTGCGGCTGCTGCACGGTGCACGTCGACGGCAGGGCGGTGTATTCGTGCCTGTGCTACGCCCTGTCCTACGACGGCGCCAGCGTGCTGACGGCCGACGGCCTGTCGACGGGCGCGGACCTGCACCCGATCCAGCAGGCGTTCATCGACGCCGGCGCCGTCCAGTGCGGCTACTGCACCTGCGGCATGATGATGTCGGCCAAGCAACTGCTCGACGAATGCCCGCAGCCGGACGAGGAGCAGATCCGCCACGGCATCGCCGGCAACCTCTGCCGCTGCACCGGCTACGTCAAGATCGTGGACGCCGTCAAGCTGGCCGCCGAGCGCCTGGCGAAATGAGCGCGCGCGCGGCGCGACCGGATTTTCGAGTTCTTCGGAGAGCGAAACAATGAACAGGATGAATGTCGTCGGGCACAGCGTCGAGCGGCCCGACGCGTACGACAAGGTCACCGGCGGCAAGGGCTACCCGGTCAACGTGAAGCTGCCGGGCATGCTGCACGCCAAGATACTGCGCAGCCCCTACGCCCATGCGCGCATCGTCGGCATCGACGCCTCGCGCGCCGAGAAGCTGCCCGGCGTCAAGGCCGTGCTGCTGTCCAGGGACGTGCCGCAGGTCAAGTTCTGCCCGGTGTTCTTCGTGCCGGTGGATGCGCCGAGCATGGTGCTCGATTTCGACGTGATGAACGGCGAGGTCGTGCGCTACGTCGGCCAGCCGGTGGCGGCCGTGGCCGCGACGACCGCGGAGATCGCCGAGGCCGCGCTCAGCCTGATCGACGTCGAGTACGAGGAGCTGCCCGCGGTGTTCACGCCGGAGGCGGCCATGCAGCCCGGCGCGCCGCAACTGCACCCCGGCGCGGCGAACAACGTCGCCAAGAATCCCTCCTTCGTCGCCGGCGACGTCGAGAAGGGCTTCGCCGAGGCCGACTTCGTCTTCGAAGGCGTCTACGAGACGCAGCGGCAGCACACCTGCTACATGGAGCCGCGCGTCTGCGTCGCCGAGATGGACCGGCAGGACAACGTCACCATCCACGTCACCACCCAGCACCTCTTCGGCACGCGCGAGAAGCTTGCCTACGCGCTCAAGCTGCCGGAGAGCAAGGTCAAGGTGATCAAGTCGCCGTACATCGGCGGCGGCTTCGGCGGCAAGCTGGAACTCTCCTACATGGAGCCGATCGCCACCCTGCTCAGCAAGAAGAGCGGCGGCCGGCCGGTGCGCCTGGAACAGACGCGCCACGAGGATTTCATCACGACCACGCGCAACCCGATCAAGGTCTACCTGAAGACCGGCGTGAAGAAGGACGGCACCTTCACCGCGCGCTACGCCAGAAGCGTGCTCGACTGCGGCGCCTACGCCACCCACGGCGCCGAGGTGATCATGGTGCACGGCGCCTTCGGCCTGTTCTTCAACTACCACGCGCCGCATACCCACTGGGAAGGGCAGACGGTCTACACCAACAACATGATCGGCGGCGGCTTCCGCGGCTACGGCGCGCCGCAGGGCAGCTTCGCCGTCGAGTCGCAGATCGACGAGATCTGCGACAAGCTCGGCCTCGATCCGATCGAGATGCGCCTGAAGAACGCCCGCAAGCAGGGCGAGCCGCATCCGTTCAACCCGGCCTTCACCATCGCCACCTACGGCCTCGAAGACTGCCTGCGCCAGGGCGCGGCCAAGATCGACTGGCCGGGGCGGCGCTCCGCGCGGGGCGGCGACGGCGTCAGGAAACGCGGCTTCGGCATGGCCGTGCACCCGGTCTGGGTCAGCGGCTGCATGGGCTTTCCGGACATCTACGAGCATTCCGGCGCGATCATCAAGCTCAACCGCGACGGCACCGCCGACCTCGCCAGCGCGGCCATGGACATCGGCTCCGGGCAGATCACCACGCTCTGCCAGATCGCCGCCGAGGAACTGGGCCTGCCCGCCGGCGCGGTGCGCATGAGCAGCGGCTGCGATACCGACAACGTGCCCTTCGATGCGCCGACGCACGCCAGCCGGGTGACCTACTCGGCCGGCAACGCCGTCAAGGCGGCGGCCGCGGCGGCCAAGAAGCGCCTGTTCGAAGTGGTCGCCACCATGATGGAGGTCAGCCCGGACGATCTCGAGGTCGCCAACGGAACGGTCAGCGTCAAGGGCGCGCCCGGAAAGTCGGTGACGGTGGCCGAGGCGGCGCAGCGCGCGGAATCGCCGTTCGTGCAGATGACCGCGGAGGGGCCGAAGGAAACGACCATCGGGGAAAAGGGCACGATCGTCGGCATCGCCAGCCTGTCGCCGACGTCGAACCCGCCGCCCTGCGCGGCGCAGTTCGTCGAGGTCGAGGTCGATACCGAAACCGGCGAGGTCAAGGTGCTGCACGCGGTGTATGCGCACGACATCGGCCGCGTCATCAACCCGGCGGCGGCGGAAGGGCAGGTCGAGGGCGGCTTCCAGCAGGGCATGGGCTACGCGCTGATGGAGCACATCCAGTTCGACCCCGAGACCGGCGCCTGCCTGACCTCCGATTTCCTCGACTACAAGATGCCGACTGCCGTCGAAATGCCGCGCCGGATCGACAGCATCTTCATCGAGACCGACGAACCGAGCGGCCCGTTCGGCGCCAAGAGCCTGAGCGAGTGCTGCGTCATCACGCCGGCGCCGGCCATCGCCAACGCCATCTTCGACGCCATCGGCGTGCGCTTCCGGCAACTGCCGATCACGCCGGAGAAGATCCTGGCCGGGCTGGGCAAGCTGTGACCCCGCCGCGGCGCCTGTGCCGTGGCAGACAAGCCGAATCGCATCGCCGGTCAAGCGCCGGCGGTGCGTTGGTCATAAGCTGAGGCATTGCTTTCCGGCGCTGGCGCCGGAAGCGCAAGGCGCCCGCGCCGCAGGGGCGGCGGCGCAGGCCGCCGGACCGGCCAGGGCCGACGACGAACTTCTCTGTGACGGGCGATCGACGAATGACGACGAAACGGAACGCGCCGCGGCGCGCGCAGGCAGGCGACGTGCGCCTGTCGCCGCCACGCCCCTCGGCAAGCCGGAGACAGCGAATGCGCTTCAAGCTACGGATTTCCCACCGCATCCTCTACATCACCGTCGTTTCGTGCGTGCTCTACGTCGTCGCCGCGGCCATCGGCTGGATCGGCCTCGACGCCGCCAGCGCCTCGCTGCAGGCGGTCTACCGGGAGCGCGCGCTGCCGATGCAGGATCTCGCGCGCATCGACGCCGCCATCCGCGAGGACACGCTGAACATCCTGTTCGCCTTCGAGGGCGCGCCGGGGCGGCCGGCGGCCGGGCTGATGGACGATTCGCTGAGCACCCTGACCGAGGCCATCCGGAAGAACGAGGAACGCTTCGCCGGCCTGTGGTCGGGCTATCTCGCCGGCTTCCACCCGCCGGAGGAGATGCGGCTCGCCGGCGAATTCGAGACCAAGCACGCGGCCTGGATGGCCAAGCTGCGGGAAACGCGCGAGGCGATCGAGGAGCGCAAGCTGAACAACCCCGGCGTCGTCGCCAACTTCCTCTACGCGGTGCGCGAGGAGCGACAGGAGGCGGTCGAGGCGCTGGCCAAGCTGATCACCTACCAGGCGGAGTTCGCCAAGGACGAATACGAACGCGCCGAGATGCGCTACGCGACCAGCCGCTTCCTGCTGCTCGCCTTCTTCGTCGCCGGCATCCTCTTCATCGCCGTGCCGGCCGTGGCCACCTGGCGGCACATCACGCGCAGCCTGCGCGAGGCCGGCGAAGCGGCGTCGGCGATCGCCGCCGGCGACCTGGCGCGGCCGATGCCGCCGGCCGGCGGCGACGAGGTCGGCGAGATGATGGGCCGGCTCGGCCAGATGCGCGGCGCGCTGCACGAACTGATCGCCGCCATCCGCAAGAACGTCGATACCCTCAGCGCCGAGGCCGCGGCGCTCTCCGACGCGGCTGCCAGCAGCGCGCAGGCGATCGACAGCCAGACCCGCGCGGCGGCGAGCATGGCGACGGCCGTCGAGGCGCTGTCCACCTCGATCGCGCAGGTCGAGGGCGGCGCCGGCGAAGCCCACGACGTCAGCCGGCAGGCCAGCGCGCAGGCCGTCGAAGGCGGCCGCATCATCGACGAGACGGCCGGCGAGATGAAGCTGGTGGCGGCCGCGGTCAACGCCACCTCGGAGACGATCCGCGAGCTGGAAAACTTCTCCGGCCAGATCTCGACGATCGTCCAGGTCATCAACGAGATTTCCGACCAGACCAACCTGCTCGCCCTCAACGCCGCCATCGAGGCTGCCCGCGCCGGCGAGCAGGGCCGGGGCTTCGCCGTCGTCGCCGACGAGGTCAGGAAGCTCGCCGAACGCACGCGCCTGTCGACCCAGGAGATCGCCGGCATGATCGACAAGATCCGCGAGGGGACGCAGGGCGCGGTGCGCGAGATGGAGGCCGGCGTCGCGCGCGTCGGCGACGGCGTGCGCCTGGCGGCGCACGCGGGAGAATCGGTGACCGCCATCCGGGCCTCCGCCGAGCAGGCGGCGCAGGTGGTCGAGGACATCTCGAAGGCGCTCAACGACCAGGCGGCCTCGGCCCGGGAGGTGGCGCACAAGGTCGAGACCATCGCCCAGGGCACGGAGGAGAACAACGCCACCGTGCAGAAGACGGCGGCGCTGGCGCAGGGCTTGTCCGACCTGGCCGGCGGGCTGGCGCAACTGATCGGGCGCTTCCGCGTCAACTGACGGCGCGGCGGCTCACTCCCCGCCGCTCAGCCTTTCCAGCAGCTTCAGCGCGGCGATCGAATCCTCCTCGCCCAGGCCGCTGCCGACCAGCGCGTTGAACATCTGCGCGGTGGCGGCGGCGGCGGGCAGCATCAGGCCGAGGCGGTGCGCCTCCTCCATGACGATGCGCAGGTCCTTCTGGTGCATCCAGGCCTTGAAGCCGGGCCGGAAGTTGCGGTCGAGCATGCGCTGGCCGTGGTTTTCCAGGATCTTCGAATAGGCGAAGCCGCCGAGCAGCGCCGCGCGCACGCGCGCCGGATCGACGCCGCTCTTCGCCGCGAAGTCGAAGGCCTCGGCGACGGCGAGGATGCCGACGCCGGTGAGGATCTGGTTGCAGGCCTTGGCCACCTGGCCGGCGCCGCTGGCGCCGACCAGCGTGATCGATTTGCCCATCTTCTCGAACAGCGGCTTCACCTGCTCGAACGCTTCCGGCCGGCCGCCGACCATGATCGTCAGCGTCGCCCCGATGGCGCCGACCTGGCCGCCGGAGACCGGCGCATCGAGAAATTCGATGCCCCTGGCGGCGAGCGCGGCGCCGATCTCGCGCGCTGCGTTCGGGTTGATCGTGCTCATGTCGACGACGATCAGCCCCGGCTTGGCGCCGGCGGCGATGCCGTTCTCGCCGAGCGTCACCTCGCGCACGTCCGGCGCGTCGGCGACCATGGTGATCACCACCTCGCTGTGGCCGGCGACCGCGGCGGCCGAGGTGTGGACGCGGGCGCCCGTGCCCTTGAACGGTTCCAGCGAGGTCGGGCGGCGCGCCCACAGGTGCAGCGCGTGGCCGGCGGCGGCGAGGTGCAGGGCGAGGGGGCGGCCCATCAGGCCGAGTCCGATGAATCCTACGTTCATGAGCGTTCTCCTTGCGTGAGTGCGGGGGATGTCCGTTCATTTGTACAGCGTCTGCGGCAGCCACAGCCCGATCTGCGGGAACAGGTAGAGCAGCGCCAGCGCGATCAACTGGATGCCCATGAACGGGATCATGCCGGCGAAGATCTGGTTCAGCGTCACGTGCGGCGGGGCCACGCCCTTGAGGTAGAACGCGGCCATCGCCACCGGCGGCGACAGGAAGGCGGTCTGCAGGTTGAGCGCGACGAGCAGGCCGAAGAAGAGCGGGTCGATGTGGAAGTGCGCGAGCAGCGGGATGAAGATCGGCATGAAGATGACGATGATCTCGGTCCACTCCAGCGGCCAGCCGAGGATGAAGATGATGAACTGCGCGAGCAGCATGAACTCCACCGGCGTCAGGTCCAGCGACAGCACCCAGCGCTCGACCAGCGCCTGGCCGCCGAGCAGCGCGAAGGCGGCGGAGAAGATCGACGAGCCGACGAACAGCCAGCAGACCATGGCCGAGGTCTTGGCGGTGAGGAAGACCGACTCCTTGACCACCGCGAAGTTGAGCTGGCGATAGGCGGCGGCGAGCAGGAAGCCGCCGAGCGCGCCGATCGCCGCCGCCTCGGTCGGCGTCGCCAGGCCGAAGACGATGCTGCCGAGCACGGCGAGGATCAGGATGGCGAGCGGGAAGAAGGAGGCGAGCAGCATCTTGAACACTTCGAGGCGGACGAAGGTGAAGACGGCGTAGAAGCCGATCGCCGTCGCCGTGCAGACGCCGGCGAGAATCCAGTACCAGGTCGGCACCGGCAGGCGGCCGCCGGCGTCGTCGGCCGGGGCGGGCGCTTCGGCGCCCGGCGGTTCCTGCACCGTTTCGGCGGCCGGCGGCGCGTCGTCGGCGTCGGGGACGGGCGGCTCCTGCACGCCGGCCCCGTCCGCCGGCGCGGCCTCGGCTTCCTCGGCGGGCGGCTCCTGCAGGCCGAACTCCTCCTCGCTCGGCTCGGCCAGGCCGCCCTCGTCGCGGCTCTCGAAGACCGCGCCGCCGAGGCCCATCTCGACCAGGCCGGCGGTCTCGGCGACGACCGCCGGCTTCGTCGCCAGGTGCCAGGCGAGGCCGAGGAAGAGGGCGAGCGCGAACGCCGGCAGCAGCGCGACGAAGCCCTGCTTGAGGATCTCGCCGGCCGGCACGCCGAGGTTGCGGCGGCCTCGCAGGCCGCCGATCAGGCCCGGCAGCACGCGGTGGCTGACCCGCTGGTGCAGCCGGTCGGTGGCCGGCGGCAGGTCGATGTGCCGCTCGGCCATCGGCAGCGGCGGCGCCAGGTGCGGCTTCAGCTTGGCGAGCAGGATCACGTAGACGATGTACAGGCCGGCCAGCATGAGGCCGGGGAAGAAGGCGCCGGCGTAGAGCTGGACCACCGAGACGCCGGCCGTGGCGCCGTAGACGATGAGCATCACCGACGGCGGGATGAGGATGCCGAGGCAGCCGCCGGCGGTGATGGCGCCGGCCGACATGCGGATGTCGTAGCCGGACCTGAGCATCGCCGGGAAGGCGAGCAGGCCCATCAGCGTGACCACCGCGCCGACGATGCCGGTGGCCGTGGCGAAGACGGCGCAGGTGATCAGCGCGGCCACGGCCAGCGCGCCGGGCAGCCGCGCCAGCGACAGTTCGAGCGCGCGGAACAGCTTGGCGATCAGGTTGGCGCGCTCGACCAGATAGCCCATGAAGACGAACAGCGGGATCGAGATCAGCACGTCGTTGGTCATCACCGAGTAGGCGCGTTGCACCATCAGGTCGAGCGTCTGCTGCACGGCGGCGTCCGGGTCGCTGTCGCGGTAGGCGAGCCAGGCGAAGAACACGCCCATGCCCATCAGCGTGAAGGCGGTGGGAAAGCCGAGCATGATCGCCACCACCACCAGCGACAGCATGAGCAGGCCGAGGTGGCCGCCGCTCAGGTCGGTCCACGGCGTCAGGATCGCCGTCGCGGCGAGGATCAGGGCCATCAGCGACAGCCCGAACCAGAGCGCGCCGCGCGCCTTCACGGTCGCTTCTCCTCGCGGCCGACGACGTAGCCGTCGAGCGCGGCGATGTCCTTGTCGGTGACGTTGACCATGGCCTTCAGCTTGTCGACGTCCACCTCCTCGACGTCCTGCTCGCGCGACGGCCAGGCGCCGTTGCGCAGGCAGACGACGCAGCGGACGATCTCGACCAGGCCCTGCAGCAGCAGGCCGAAGCCGGCGGCCGGGATGAAGAACTTGAACGGCCAGAGCGGCAGCGGCTCGGGCGAGAAGGTCGTCTCGTCGATGGCGTAGGATTCCTCGGCGAAGGTCAGCCCGGCCCAGGAGAGGGCGAAGATGCCGGGGATGAAGAAGACGAGGTAGAGGACGAGGTCGATGCCCGCCTGCAGGCGCGGCGGGAAGAAGCCGTAGAGCACGTCGCCGCGCACGTGTCCTTCCTTGGCCAGCGTGTAGGCGCCGGCCATCATGAAGAGCACGCCGTAGAGCATGATCTGCGCGTCGAGCACCCAGGCGTGCGGCGTGTTCAGCGCGTAGCGGGAGAACACCTCCCAGGAGATCAGCGCGGTCAGCGCGACGATGGCCCAGGCGAAGATCTGCCCGGCGAGCGTCGACAGCCTGTCGACGAACAGCAAAATCTTCTGCATCTCCGGCCCCTTCCGCGAAGGCAATCGGAACTGCAACGGCCGGCCGGACGCGCCGCGCCCGGCCGGCCCGCGCCGGCGGCGCTCAGCCTCGGCGGCGGCCGAAGAAGTGGTTGTAGGCCATCCTGTAGTCGACCAGGGTGTCGTTCTGCCAGCGGCCGGCCCGCTGCGCGAAGGCGCGCATCGAATCGTTCACCCGCTTGAACATCGGGTTCTCCGCCTCCTTGGCGGCGATCACCTTGTCCCAGGCTTCGAGCTGCGCCCTGAGGATCGCGTCCGGCGTCTTCCAGAACTTGATGCCGGCCTGCTGCATCTCGGCGTAGTCCGTCGAATAGCGGTCGATCGCCTTCCAGCTCATGTCGGCGGAGGCGGCCTGCACGGCGTAGTCGATGATCGACTTGAGCTCGCCCGGCAGCGCGTCGTAGCGCCGCTTGTTGAAGAGGATCTCGAACTGCTCGGAGCACTGGTGGAAGCTCTGCAGCATGCAGTGCTTGGTGACGTCCGGGAAGCCGAGCACGCGGTCGCTCGACGCGTTGTTGAACTCGGCCGCGTCGAGCAGGCCGCGGTCGAGCGCCGGCACGATCTCGCCGCCGGGCAGCGGGTTCACCGCGGCGCCGAGCGCCTTGTAGATGTCGACGGCGAGCCCGACCGTGCGGAACTTGACGCCCTGCATGTCGGCTGCCTTGGTCACCGGCTTCTTGAACCAGCCGAAGGGCTGCGTCGGCATCGGGCCGTAGAGGAAGGACTTCACGTCGAGGTTGAGGCTCCTGTAGATCTCGTCGAGCAGCTCCTTGCCGCCGCCGTAGTTGTGCCAGGCGAGCAGCATGTTCGGGTCCATGCCGAAGGCCGGTCCGGAGCCCCACAGCGCGACCGCGGTGTTCTTGCCGTACCAGTAGGCGACGACGCCGTGGCCGCCGTCGAGCGTGCCCTTGGCGACCGCGTCGAGCAGATCGAAGGCCTTGACCACGGCGCCGGCCGGCAGCACCTCGATGCGCAGCCGGCCGCCGGACATCTCGTTCACCTTCTTGGCGAAGTCCAGCGCGTACTCGTGGAAGATGTCCTTCGCCGGCCAGGTGGACTGCCAGCGCATGCTGATCGGCGACTGGGCGACGGCGATCATCGGGAAGCCGGCGACGGCCGCGCCGCCGGCGCCGACTGCGGCCGAGCTCAGGAAGCTGCGCCGGGACATCCTGCCCGGCGCCTGCGTTGCTTTGTTGTCCATGGTTTGTCTCCTCCAGTGGGTGAATCCGGGTATCGCTACCCTTCCCTTCAATCGATCCCGTCCCTCGCGGGCGGGTCGTTGATTTTTGTCTTGCGGTGTCTGCGTCGACCGCATGAGGATTTCGACCGTCCGCGCCGGCGATGGTTGCCGGCGCCGCGGCCATGCGTTTGACACCGGCGATGGTCTGAACCATATATAGACCAAGTTCGCAATAAAGCACGACGTTCATGGCCGTGAGCGGGGGCGACCGCGCCCTTCACGGCGGGGAGAGAAGAGCATGCCGTCCACCGATCCTGCCGGCGCCGCCGCGCCGGTCGCGCATTTCATCAACGGCCGCCGCGCCGGCGTCGCCAGCGCGCGCTGGGGCGACGTCTTCGACCCGGCCAGCGGCCGCCTGCGCGCGCGCGTGCCGCTGGCCTGCGCCGCCACCGTCGGCGAGGCGGTCGCCGCCGCCGCCGCGGCGCAGCCGGCCTGGGCGGAATGGCCGCCGCTGCGCCGCGCGCGCGTCCTCTTCCGCTGCCGCGAACTGCTCGAACGGCGCCTCGACGCACTGGCGGCGATCGTCACCGGCGAGCACGGCAAGACGCTCGAAGACGCGCGCGGCGAGGTCGTCCGCGGCATGGAGGTGGTCGAGTTCGCCTGCGGCATCCCGCAGCTCTTGAAGGGCGAGTTCTCCGGCCAGATCGGCGACGGCCTCGACAGTTGGTCGATGCGCCAGCCGCTCGGCGTCTGCGCCGGCGTCACGCCGTTCAACTTCCCGGCGATGGTGCCGATGTGGATGTGGCCGCTGGCCATCGCCTGCGGCAACGCCTTCGTGCTCAAGCCCTCGGAGCGCGACCCCTCGGCCAGCCTGTTCGTCGCCGAACTGCTCGCCGAGGCCGGACTGCCGAAGGGCGTGTTCAACGTCGTGCACGGCGACGGCGAGGCGGTCGACGCGCTGCTGCGCGATGCGCGCGTGGCGGCGCTGAGCTTCGTCGGCTCGACGGCGGTCGCCGAGCGCGTCTACGCCGCCGGCTGCGCGCAGGGCAAGCGCGTGCAGGCGCTCGGCGGCGCCAAGAACCACCTGGTGGTGATGCCCGACGCCGACCTCGAACAGGCGGTCGAGGCGCTGGTCGGCGCCGCCTACGGCTCGGCCGGCGAGCGCTGCATGGCGATCTCGGTCGCCGTCGCCGTCGGCGGCGTCGCCGACGAACTGGTCGATCGGCTGGCGGCGCGCGTGCGCGCGCTGAGGATCGGTCCGGGCACGGCGCCCGGCGTCGAGATGGGGCCGCTGGTCACGCGCCGGCACCTGGAGACGGTGTGCGGCTACGTCGAGCTCGGCGTCGCCGAGGGCGCGCGGCTGCTGGTCGACGGCCGCGGCCTGACGGTCCCCGGCCACGAGGACGGCTTCTTCCTCGGCGGCTGCCTGTTCGACGGCGTCACCGCCGACATGCGCATCTACCGCGAGGAGATCTTCGGCCCGGTGCTCTGCGTCGTGCGCGTGCCGGACCTGGCGGCGGCGCTGCGGCTGATCAACGCGCACGAACTGGCCAACGGCACGGCGGTGTTCACGCGCAGCGGCGGCGTCGCCCGCGAATTCGCGCGGCGCGTCGAGGTCGGCATGGTCGGCGTGAACGTGCCGATTCCGGTGCCGATGGCCTTCCACGGCTTCGCCGGCTGGAAGCGCTCGCTGTTCGGCGACCACGCCATGCACGGCCCGGACGGCGTGCGCTTCTACACCCGGCCGAAGACCGTCACCGGCCGCTGGCCGCAGGACGCGGCGGACATGGCACACTTCGCCATGCCCACGCATTGAACCTCATCCGCCCGTGACCGACATCGCCCCGGCTGCGCTGCTGCGCGCCCTGTTCGACACCGCCGTCGCCAGCGCCCGGCCGGCGCTGCGCGTTCCCGCCTTCCTGCCCGAGCCGCCGGCCGGGCGGCTCGTCGTCATCGGCGCCGGCAAGGCTTCCGCCGAGATGGCGAAGGCGGTCGAGGACCATTGGCCGGGCGAACTGTCCGGCCTGGTCGTCACCCGCTACGGCCACGGCGCGCCGTGCGCGCGCATCGAGATCGTCGAGGCCGCGCACCCGGTGCCGGACGCCGCCGGCGAGGCGGCGGCGCGGCGCCTGCTCGAACGGGTGCGCGGGCTGACCGCCGACGACCTGGTGCTGTGCCTGATCTCCGGCGGCGGTTCGGCGCTGCTGCCGCTGCCGCTCGCCGGGCTGACGCTGGCGGACAAGCAGGCGGTGAGCCGCGCGCTGCTCGCCTCCGGCGCCGGCATCGGCGAGATGAACTGCGTGCGCCGCCACCTGTCGGCGATCAAGGGCGGCCGGCTGGCCGCCGCCTGCCATCCGGCGCGCGTGGTGAACCTGTTGATCTCCGATGTGCCCGGCGACGACCCGGTGGACATCGCCTCCGGCCCGACCGTCGGCGACCCGACGACCTGCGCCGACGCGCTCGCCATCGTCCGCCGCTACGGCCTCGACCTGCCGCCGGCGGTGCTCGATGTCCTGCGTTCGGGCCGTGGTGAATCGGTGAAGCCGGACGATGCGCGGCTCGCCTGCGTCGAAACGCACGTCGTCGCCGCGCCGCAGCAGGCGCTGGAGGCGGCGGCGCGGGTGGCCGAGGCGCACGGCGTCGCCGCGCACATCCTCGGCGACGCCATCGAGGGCGAGGCGCGCGAGGTCGGCCGCGTCATGGCCGGCATCGCCCGCCAGACGGCGGAGCGCGGCCAGCCGTTCACGCCGCCCTGCGTGCTGCTCTCCGGCGGCGAGACGACGGTGACGGTGCGCGGGGGCGGCTGCGGCGGCCGCAACGTCGAGTTCCTGCTGGCGCTCGCCGTTGCCCTCGGCGGGCATCCGCGCATCCACGCGCTGGCCGGCGACACCGACGGCGTGGACGGGCTGGCCGAGATCGCCGGCGCGCTGCTCGCGCCGGACACGCTGGCGCGCGCCCGCGCGCTCGGCCTGCGCGCCGTGGACGCGCTCGCCGACAACGACGGCCACGGCTTCTTCGGCGCGCTCGGCGATGCGCTGGTGACCGGTCCGACGCGGACCAACGTGAACGACTTCCGGGCGATTCTGGTGCTGTGAGGGGCGGGCTCAGCCGGCCTCGGCGATCAGCGCCAGCAGTTCCTCGCCGTAGTGCTCGATCTTCGCCGCGCCGATGCCGCTGACCATCGCCAGGTGGCCGCGCGTGGTGGGCCGCATCTCGGCGAGTTCCTTGAGCGTGCGGTCGTGCAGGATGACGTAGGCCGGCACGCCCTGCTCGCGTGCGGCGCCGGCGCGCCACTGGCGCAGCCGCTCGAAGAGCGCGGCGGCCTCCGGCGCGAGGTCGGCGACGAGCGTCGCCGTTTTCGGCTTCTTCGCCTTCGCCGCGCTCTTCCTGACGACGTGGCGGCGCAACTGCAGCGTGCGCTCGCCCTTGAGCAGCGGCCGCGCGTCCTCGGTCAATTTGAGGGCGCCATGCTCGGCGAGGTCGGCGTGCAGCATGCCGGCGGCGACGAGCTGGCGCAGCACGGCGCGCCACTCGGCGTCGTCGAGCTCGGCGCCGACGCCGAACACCGACAGCCTGTCGTGCCCCCACTGCGCCGCCTTGTCGCTCTTCTTGCCGCGCAGCACGTCGATCACGTGCAGCGCGCCGAAGCGCTGGCCGGTGCGGTAGACGGCGGAGAGCGCCTTCTGCGCGACGACCGTGCCGTCGAAGAGGTCGGGCGGTTCGAGGCAGACGTCGCAGTTGCCGCAGGGCACGGTCTTCTCGCCGAAGTAGTCGAGCAGCACGACGCGCCGGCAGCGCGGCGCCTCGCAGTAGGCCAAGAGCGCGTTGAGCTTCTGCGCCTCCAGCCGCTTCTGCTCGGGCGGCGCCACCGACTCGTCGATGCGCGAGCGCTGCAGCACCACGTCCTGCAGGCCGTAGGCCATCCACGCCTCGGACGGCTCGCCGTCGCGGCCGGCGCGGCCGGTCTCCTGGTAGTAGGCCTCGATGCTCTTCGGCAGGTCGAGGTGGGCGACGAAGCGCACGTCCGGCTTGTCGATGCCCATGCCGAAGGCGATGGTGGCGACGACGATGCGCCCGTCCTCGCGCAGGAAGCGGCGCTGGTTCTCGGCGCGGCTCGCCGCGTCCATGCCGGCGTGGTAGGGCAGGGCGGAAAAGCCCTGCGCGTTCAGCCACTCGGCGGTCTCGTCGACCTTCTTGCGTGAGAGGCAGTAAACGATGCCGGCCTCGCCCCTGCGGTCGGCGAGGAAGGCGAGCAACTGGCGGCGCGGGTTGTCCTTCTCGACCACGGTGTAGCGGATGTTCGGCCGGTCGAAGCTGGAGATGAAGATGCGCGCCTCGGCGAGGCCCAGGCGCTGCACGATCTCTTTGCGCGTCGCCTCGTCGGCGGTGGCGGTGAGCGCGATGCGCGGGATGTCCGGGTAACGTTCGTGCAGCGCCGAGAGCTGCAGGTATTCCGGGCGGAAGTCGTGGCCCCACTGCGACACGCAGTGCGCCTCGTCGATGGCGAAGAGGGCGATGCGGCCCTGCGCGTGCAGGCGGTCGAGCAGGCCGACGCTGCGCTCGCCGGCTAGCCGCTCGGGCGCGATGTAGAGGAGGTCGAGGTCGCCGGAGAACAGCCGGCGCTCGATCTCCTGCACCTCGGACCAGTCCAGCGTCGAATTGAGGAAGGCGGCGCGCACACCGGCCTGCAGCAGCGCATCGACCTGATCCTGCATCAGCGCGATCAGCGGCGAGACGACGATGCCGACGCCGGGGCGCAGCAGCGCCGGAATCTGGTAGCACAGCGACTTGCCGCCGCCGGTCGGCATCAGCACCAGCGCGTCGCCGCCGCCGGCGACGTGTTCGACGATCGCCGCCTGGCTGCCGCGGAACGCGGGGTAGCCGAAGGTGGTGCGCAGGATCTCCTGCGCGGCGTCGGCGAGCGCGCGTTCAGTCACCCGCGGCTCCCTTCTTTTCCGGGATCAGCCAGGAGGCGGCCATCGACACCGCGAGGATGGCGGCGACGACGCCGAGCGACAGGAACACCGGAATCTTGTACCACTCGACGATCAGCATCTTCGTGCCGATGAAGATGAGCACCAGCGCCAGGCCGTACTTCAGCAGGTGGAAGCGGCTGGCCAGGTCGGCGAGCAGGAAGTACAGCGCCCTGAGGCCGAGAACGGCGAAGATGTTCGAGGTCATGACGATGAACGGATCGGTGGTGATGGCGAAGATCGCCGGGATCGAGTCTACCGCAAAAATGACATCGGTAATTCCGATGAGGACGACGACGACGAACAGCGGCGTGAACCAGCGGGCGCCGTCCCGCATCAGCCACAGCTTCTCGCCGACGAACTCGCGGGTGATCGCCAGGTGGCCGCGCATCCATTTGAGCACCGGGTTCTTCTCCAGATCCGGCTCCTGCTCGGCGGCCCAGATCATCTTGACGCCGGTGAGCAGCAGGAAGGCGCCGAAGAGGTAGAGGATCCAGTGGAACTGCGCGATCAGCCAGGCGCCGATCAGGATCATGATGGCGCGCAGCACGATGGCGCCGACCACGCCGATGATCAGCGCCCGCTTCTGCTGCTCCGGCGGCACGGCGAAGGCGGTGAACAGCAGCAGGAAGACGAAGATGTTGTCGACCGACAGCGATTTTTCGATCAGGTAGCCGGTGAGGAATTCGGTCGCCTTCAGGTTGGCCAGCGCGCGGTCGGCGGTCTGGTCGAGCCAGAGCCAGAGCAGGCCGTTGAAGACGAGTGCCAGCGTCACCCAGAGCAGCGACCAGGCGAGCGCCTCGCGCATGCCGACCGCGTGCGCGCCCTTCCTTTCCAGCGCGACCAGGTCGACGACGATGGCGACGACGACGAAGAGGGCGAAACCCGCCCACATCCAGGCATTGGCGATACCGTCCATGGCGCGCTCCTCAGCGTTCGTTGTGCAGACGGCGGAATTCGCCGTCGATGGTCCGGCCGCCGGCGGCGGCGCGGCGCTCGGGCGAGGCCGCGGCCGGCCGCAGGCGGGAGGCGGCGAGCGTCATGAGCAGGCGGGCGAGGCCGCGCGAGACGAGGTTGAATGCGCCCGCGCGCAGGCGCGAGGCGAGGCGGGAGAGAAGGAATTTCATGTCGTCGGCTCCGTATCGAGAGGGTTGCTGTCAAAGCCCCCTTGCCGGTGCCGGCGGGTCAACGAAAAAGACCTTTGCCGGTACGGCAAAGGTCTCGCTTGCAGAGGCGATGCGCCGTTCGGCCACCGCTTGCCCGGCAGGCCGGGGAACGACGTTCCCGTATTGACGACCTGACGATCCAGCTACTCCCCTTTGGGGTGGACGCATTCTGCCGGAGCCCCTGGTTCAGGTCAACTTCTCGCGGGACAGGCGTTCGCCGTCCCAGACCAGGCATTCGCCGGCGCCGTCGTGCCAGTCGGCGAGCACCCAGCGTTCGACGTGGATGCCGTCGACGATGTGGTCGTGCGTCGCCGGCCGGTGCGTGTGGCCGTGGATGAAGGTGGCGTAGCCGTGCGCGCGCAGGAAGTCGTCGGTGGCGCCGGGGTTCACGTCCATCAGGTAGTCGGCGCGGCCGGCCTTCTCCCGCTTGTCGGCCTCGCTCCGCTCGCGCAGCGCGCGGGCCACGGCGTGGCGCTCGGCGAGCGGCTTTTGCAGGAAGGCGGCCTGCCACTCGGGGCTGCGCGACTGCGCGCGGAAGGCCTGGTACTCGCGGTCGTCGGTGCACAGCGCGTCGCCGTGCGAGAGCACGAACTGCCATGCCGGCAGGGACAGCACGTAGGGGTCGGGCAGCAGGCGGGCGCCGGCGGCCGCGGCGAAGGCTTCGCCCATCAGGAAGTCGCGGTTGCCGCGCATGACGTTTACGGCGACGCCGGATTCGGCGAGCTCGCGCAGCGCGGCGACGACGGCGGCGTGCACCGGGTCGTCGAGGTCGTCGTCGCCGACCCAGTATTCGAACAGGTCGCCGAGGACGTAGAGCGCCTCGGCGGCGCGCGCGCGGCCGCCGAGGAATTTCAGGAAGAGGGCGTCGAGTTCCGGCGTCTGCTTTGATAGGTGCAGGTCGGAGACGAAGAGGATCAAACCGCCTCGGCCTTCTCGATGATCACGTCGTCGACCGGCACGTCCTGATGGAAGCCCTTGTTGCCGGTGCGCACGTCCTTGATCTTGTCGACCACGTCCATGCCGTCGACGACCTCGCCGAACACGCAGTAGCCCCAGCCGTTGCCGGACGGAACCTTGAAGTCGAGGAAGTCGTTGTCGACGAGGTTGATGAAGAACTGGGCGGTGGCCGAGTGCGGATCGCCGGTGCGCGCCATGGCGAGGGTGCCGCGCTTGTTCTTCAGGCCGTTCGCCGCCTCGTTCTCGATCGCATCGCGCGTGTCCTTCTCCTTCATGCCCGGCGCGTAGCCGCCGCCCTGGATCATGAAGCCCTTGATGACGCGGTGGAAGACGGTGTTGTCGTAGTGGCCGGCGGCGACGTAGGCGAGGAAGTTCTCGACCGTCTTCGGCGCCTTCTCGGCGTCGAGCTGGATCGTGACGGCGCCGAAGTTGGTGGTGAGCTTGACCTGGGACATATGGGTTTCCTTATTTCTCGGAGATGAGCTTGACCGACTGGATGACCACCGGCTCGACCGGCACGTTCTGGTGGAAGCCTTTGTTGCCGGTCTTCACCTGGGCGATCTTGTCGACGACGTCCATGCCTTCGACGACCTTGCCGAACACGGCGTAGCCCCAGCCGTCGCGCGACGGGTAGTCGAGCGGGCCGTTGTCGGCGTGGTTGATGAAGAACTGCGCGGTGGCCGAGTGCGGATCCTGCGTGCGCGCCATGGCGAGGGTGCCGCGCGCGTTCCTGAGGCCGTTCTTCGCCTCGTTCTGGATCGGCGCCTTGGTCGGCTTCTGCGTCATGTCGGCGGTGAAGCCGCCGCCCTGGATCATGAAGCCGGGGATGACGCGGTGGAAGACGGTGCCGTTGTAGAAGCCCTCGCCGGCGTAGGCGAGGAAGTTCTTCACCGTCGCCGGCGCCTTCGCCTCGTCGAGTTCGACGACCATGCGGCCGAGGTTGGTCTGCATCTCGACCTTGGGCCCGGCCCAGGCGGCGACCGACAGGGTCAGCGCGGCAGCGAGCAGGGAAACTTTCTTCAGCATCATGCGGCTCCTTCGTAAATGATCTTCCACGCGCCGTCCTCGCGGATCCAGTACTGGCGCTTCTTCATCTGGTTCGACAGGTTGTTGCTGCGATAGTCCTGCTCGAAATTGACGACGACCAGCTCTTCCTTGCCCGGATTGCGGAACATGGAGAGGTTCTCGGTGCTCACCTTGATCCATTCCTTGCCGGCGTTGACCTGGCGCTTCTGCTTGGCGAATTCCTCGAAGCCCTGCTTGCCGGTCTGGAATTTCTTCGAGTAGTGGCGCAGGTAGCGCTCGGTGTCGCGGCTTTCCCAGTCGGTGCGCCATTCGTCGATGGCCTTGTTCAGCGCGGCGCGCTCCTTCTGCCAGTCGTCGAACGACTGCCATTCGATCTCGTTGCTGATGATCACCGGCGTCAGGCCCGGCTGCAGGTTCTTGGCGAGTTCGTCGAGGTCGGTGTTGGCGAGCACGACGCAGCCGTCGGAGGCTTTCGGCGGCCGCGAGAAGGTGTCCGACGGCGTGCCGTGCAGCCAGATGCCGTAGCCGTTGCGGCCCTGCCGCTTGTCCCATTCGTTCGGGTAGTTGATCGGGAAGGCGCCGCTGCCGTAGAAGTCGGTCAGCTTCTGGCGCGGCAGGCTGGCGGTGACGTGGTAGACGCCGACCGGCGTCTTCTTGTCGCCCTCGCGCCGCTTCTCGGCGCCGAGCTTGCCGTGGCTGATGTAGTAGTCGGCGACGAAGCGCGGCCGGCCGTTGTCGTTCTCGTAGAGGTAGAGGCGCGCCTTCTCGATGTCGATGACCACGGCGTGCTTCTGGTCCGGCCGCATCTGCAGCAGGTAGCGCGGCACGGCTTTGGCCGACGGCTTCTGCCGGTAGCCGTTGAGGCGGGCGGCGGCTTCCTCGCGCAGGTCGGCGAGGCGGTCGGCCGGCGCGTTGGCGACGTTGCCGAGCGCCGTGATCGGCCGCGCCCGCGCCAGCAGCAGGTCGCCCTTGATCAGGTGGCCGAGGCGGAAGTTGGGGTACTGGCGCAGCAGCGCCTCGGTGTATTCCAGCGCCTTGTCCAGGCGCTTCTTCTCGATCTCGGCGTAGACGCGCGCCAGTTGGGCTTCCAGCCCGGCGTCGGAGTAGGTCGCCGGCGGCGGCGGCGTCGACTTGCCGAAGACCGGAAGGACGGGGCCGCCGGCGACGATGGTCAGCAGCAGACCACCGAGAACGATGCGCCGCATCAGCCGACGCGCTCCTGCTGGATCAGCCACTTGCCGCCGACGCGGACGAGCACCAGCGTCTTGCCGGTGGTCGAGTTGAGCGACGCCGACTTGTAGGCTTGGCGGAAGCGGACGGTGGCCTTGTCGCCGTCGATCGCGACGCGGACGCCGTCGATGCCGACCTCGATGCGGCCCGGCCGGTCGATGCGCTGCCGGCGCTCGGCCTCCCAGTCCTTGCGCGACACGCCCTTCGGCGTCTGGAAGTCGGGCGCGTAGTGGGCGAGATAGGCGCGCACGTCCTTCTTCGACCAGGCGGCGGCCCAGCTCTGCACGGCGGCGACGGCCTCGGCCTCGGCGGCGTCCGGCTTGTCGGCGGGCTTGGCCGCGGGCTTCTCGGCCGGCTTCGGCGCTTCCGCGGCCTTCGCCGGTTCGGCCGGCTTCGCCGCGGCGACGGCCGGCGGCGCGACGGGAACGACGGCCGCGGCCGCAGGCTTGGCCGGTTCGGCGGCGGCGACCTTGGCCGGCTCGGGCTTCGCCGGCGCGGGCGCGGGTTTCGCCGCCGCTTCGGCCGGCTTGGCCGCGGCCACCACCGTCTTGCTGCCCGGGCGCGGCGCGGCGCTGACCAGGTCGCGGATCAGCGACAGCTTGCCCTGCGCCGCGGCGTTCGACGAATCGAGCTGCAGCGCCTTGTCGTAGGCCTGGCTGGCGAGCCGGGCATAGACGTCGCCGAGATTCTCGTAGGCGATGGCGTAGGCCGGATGCGTGCGGATGGCCATCTCCAGCGCGGTGCGCGCCTTGTCGTACTGCCGCTGCTGCGCGTAGAGCACGGCCAGGTTGTTGTACGGCTCGGGCAGCTCGGGGTAATCCTCGGTCAGCCGGGTGAACACGGCGATGGCGTCGGTCTGGCGGTTCATCTCGGTGAGGATCAGGCCCTTCATGAAGCGGCCCTGCGCGTCGCGCGGCTTGCCGGCGATGTAGGCGTCGGTCTTCTCGAGTGCCTGCGGGTATTGTCCCGACTTCATCAGCTTCTGGATGTCGGCGAGGTCGTCGGCGTGCACGGCCGGAGCGGCGAGGGCGACGAGAATGGCCGTCAGGCGGAGGGCGCGGAGACGGGGCAGGAAGCGGGTAGGCATCGATGTGGTATACTTCGCCGGGTTGAGTTATGCGGTCAGGCTGCGGGCCTTCTTCAACCGACGAATTCTAGCAAGAAGCGCCGCGAATCCAAAACGTCCGAGCCGCCTTCACAGCCATTTCCCGACCATCGATCCCATGGCTCCCGGCGTCCGCCGGAGAGCGCCCGAACGAGCCCGCCAGATGCTGAAGATCTACAACACCCTGACCCGGGAAAAGCAGGATTTCGTCCCCATCGAGCCCGGCCGCGTGCGCATGTACGTCTGCGGCATGACCGTTTACGACTACTGCCACCTCGGCCACGCGCGCGTGCTGGTGGTCTTCGACATGGTGCAGCGCTGGCTGAAGGCGTCGGGCTTCGCCGTCACCTACGTGCGCAACATCACCGACATCGACGACAAGATCATCAGGCGGGCGGTGGAGAACGGCGAGACCATCGGCGAGCTGACCGGACGCTTCATCGCCCACATGAACGAGGACGCGGCCGCGCTCGGCGTGCAGAAGCCCGACCACGAGCCGAAGGCGACCGAGTACGTGCCGCAGATGCTAGACATGATCGGCCTGCTGGAAAGGAACGGCCTGGCCTACCAGGCGGCCGACGGCGACGTGAATTTCTCGGTGCGCAAGTTCCCCGGCTACGGCAAGCTCTCCGGCAAGTCGCTCGACGACCTGCGCGCCGGCGAGCGCGTCGAGGTCGATTCGGCGAAGCAGGACCCGCTCGACTTCGTGCTCTGGAAGCACGCCAAGGAGGGCGAGCCGTTCTGGACCTCGCCGTGGGGCAAGGGCCGGCCGGGCTGGCACATCGAGTGCTCGGCGATGAGTTCGCAACTGCTCGGCAAGCACTTCGACATCCACGGCGGCGGCCAGGACCTGCAGTTCCCGCACCACGAGAACGAGATCGCGCAGTCCGAGGGCGCGCACGACTGTGCCTTCGTCAATTACTGGATGCACAACGGCTTCGTCCGCGTCGACGACGAAAAGATGTCGAAGTCGCTCGGCAACTTCTTCACCATCCGCGAGGTGCTGAAGAAGTACGACGCCGAGGTGGTGCGCTTCTTCATCCTGCGCGCGCACTACCGCAGCCCGCTCAACTATTCCGACGCGCACCTCGACGACGCGCGGCACGCGCTGACGCGCCTCTATACGGCGCTGAAGGGCGAGGCCGTCGCGGCCGTCGCCGTCGACTGGAACGAGGCGCACGCGCAGCGTTTCTGCGCCGCGCTCGACGACGACTTCAACACGCCGGAAGCCATCGCCGTGCTCTTCGACCTGGCGAGCGAGGCCAACCGCAGCCGGTCGCCGGCGCTGACCGCGCAGTTGAAGGCGCTCGGCGGCGTGCTCGGCCTGCTCGGCCGCGACCCGCAGGACTTCCTGCAGGCGACGCCGGCCGACGCCTCCGACCTGACGCCGGAGCGCATCGAGGCGCTGATCGCCGAGCGCGCGGCGGCGAAGAAGGCCAAGGACTTCGCCAGCGCCGACCGCATCCGCAAGACGCTCGCCGACGCCGGCGTGGTCCTGGAGGACTCGGCGCAGGGCACGACCTGGCGCCGCGCCTGAGCCCGAGACGCCGGCGGTGAAACGCCGCCGGCATCGCTTCTCCGCTTTTCCATTCCGCTGCCGTGGGCCGCACCGCGTTTGGGTGGCGCGCACCACGCATGTGCATCACATCGTGATCGTGAATCGGACAAGTCAATAAAACCAGCCACTTGCCGGCCTGGCACGGCTGTTGCGAAAAGTGCGTCGTCAGCATCGACGCAATGGAGTCGCAACATGGGCAAACCCAAGCTGGTGATGGTCGGCAACGGCATGGCGGGCGTGCGCACGCTGGAGGAACTGTTCCGGATCGCGCCGGACATGTACGCGGTCACGGTCTTCGGCGCCGAACCGCATCCGAACTACAACCGCATCCTGCTCTCGCCGGTGCTCGCCGGCGAGATGACGGTGCAGGACATCATCCTCAACGATCACGACTGGTATCGCGCGCACGGCGTGAACCTGCACCTCGGCCGGAAGGTGGCGCGGATCGACCGCGTCCGCCGCCAGGTCGTCGCCGAGGACGGCACCGTCGAAGCCTACGACCGCCTGCTGCTCGCCACCGGCTCGACGCCGTTCATGCTGCCGATTCCCGGCAACGGCCTGGCGGGCGTCATCGGCTACCGCGACATCGCCGACACCGACGCGATGATCGAGGCGGCGAAGAAGTACAGGCACGCGGTGGTCGTCGGCGGCGGCCTGCTCGGGCTGGAAGCGGCGAACGGCCTGAAGCTGCGCGGCATGGACGTGACCGTCGTGCACCTCGGCGCCTGGCTGCTCGACCGCCAGCTCGACGAGGTCGCCGGCCGCATGCTGCAGCAGTCGCTGGAAGCGCGCGGCCTCAAGTTCCTGCTGGAAAAGCAGACCGAGGCGCTGATCGCCGGTGAGTCCGGCCGCGTGGCTGCGGTACGCTTCAAGGACGGCATGCAGATTCCCGCCGAGCTGGTGGTGATGGCCGCCGGCATCCGCCCGAACACGGCGCTCGCCGAGGCGGCCGGCATCCACTGCAGCCGCGGCATCGTGGTGAACGACACGCTGCAGACCTTCGACCCGAAGATCTACGCGGTCGGCGAATGCGTCGCCCACCGCGGCGTCGCCTACGGCCTGGTGGCGCCCCTCTTCGAGCAGGCCAAGGTCTGCGCCAACCACCTCGCCAACCACGGCATCGGCCGCTACACCGGCTCGGTCACCTCGACCAAGCTGAAAGTGACCGGCATCGACCTGTTCTCGGCCGGCGACTACATGGGCGGCAAGGACACCGAGGAGATCGTGCTCAACGACCCGGCCGGCGGCGTGTACAAGAAGCTGGTCATCAAGGACGACCGGCTGGTCGGCGGCGTGCTCTACGGCGACACCGCCGACGGTCCGTGGTACTTCCAGCTCCTCAAGGACGGCAAGGACATCCGCGAGATCCGCGACCACCTGCTGTTCGGCCAGAGCATGGTCGGCGACGTCGGCCACCAGGGGCAGAGCAAGGCCGCGGCGATGAGCGACGACGCCGAGGTGTGCGGCTGCAACGGCGTGACCAAGGGCACCATCGTCCGCGCCATCAAGGAGAAGGGGCTGTTCTCGCTCGACGAGGTGAAGAAGCACACCAAGGCCGCCTCCTCCTGCGGCTCCTGCGCCGGCCTCTGCGAGCAGATTCTCGCGTCCACGCTGGGCGGCGCCTACCAGGCCACGGCCTCGGACAAGAAGCCGATGTGCGGCTGCACCGAGCACAGCCACGAGGACGTGCGCCGCGCCATCCGCGAGCGCGAGCTGACCAGCATCGCGGCGGTGACGAAGGGCATGGAATGGCGCAACGCCGATGGCTGCGAGAAATGCCGGCCGGCGCTCAACTACTACCTGATCTCGACCTGGCCGCATCTCGCCGCGGACGACCCGCAGTCGCGCTTCATCAACGAGCGCGCGCACGCCAACATCCAGAAGGACGGCACCTACTCGGTGGTGCCGCGCATGTGGGGCGGGCTGACGACGCCGGCCGAGCTGCGCGCCATCGCCGATGCCGCCGAGAAGTACAAGGTGCCGACGGTGAAGGTCACCGGCGGCCAGCGCATCGACCTTCTGGGCGTGAAGAAGGAGGACCTGCCGAAGATCTGGGCCGACCTCGCCGCCGCCGGCATGGTCTCCGGCCACGCCTACGGCAAGTCGATCCGCACCGTGAAGACCTGCGTCGGCGCCGAGCACTGCCGCTTCGGCACGCAGCGGTCGATGGACATGGGCGTCAAGCTGGAGAAGATGCTGTTCGGCATGTGGAGCCCGCACAAGGTCAAGCTCGCCGTCTCCGGCTGTCCCAGGAACTGCGCCGAGGCCGGCATCAAGGACGTCGGCGTCATCGGGGTGGACTCCGGCTACGAGATCTACGTCGCCGGCAATGGCGGCATCAAGACCGAGGTCGCCGAGTTCCTGTGCAAGGTGAGCAGCGACGAGGAGGTGATGGAGGTGAGCGGCGCCTTCCTGCAGCTCTACCGCGAGGAGGGCTGGTATCTGGAGCGCACCTGCCACTACGTGCAGCGCGTCGGCCTCGACCACGTCAAGCGACGGGTGGTCGAGGACCCCGAGAACCGGCAGGCGCTGTACGCGCGCCTGCTCGATTCGCTGACGGGGGTGAAGGACCCGTGGTCCGAGCGCCTCGACGGCGAGCTGCGGAAGGAATTCGAGACGCTGGCGGTACGGCCGGCCTGAGCGATCCGGGAGAACGAAAATGAGCGAATTCACGAAAATCTGCGCGCTGGCCGACATCCCGCGCCTCGGCGCGCGCGTCGTCGAACACCCCGGCGGCGACATCGCCGTCTTCCGCACCGCGGACGACGAAGTCTTCGCGCTGCACGACAAATGCCCGCACAAGGGCGGTCCGCTGTCGCAGGGCATCGTGCACGGCAAGCGCGTCGCCTGTCCGCTGCACGGCTGGAACATCGGCCTCGACAGCGGCGAGGCCGCGGCGCCCGACGTCGGACGCTGCGGCCGCTTCGAGGTGAAGCTGGAAGCCGGCGACGTCTACCTCAAGGCTTGAGCCGCGGCCGGCGCGCGGCGGCTTCCTCGCCACGCTACACTGTCGGCCATGGAAGACAACGCTGCCCTCATCCTCTTCGCCCACGGCGCCCGCGACCCGGCGTGGGCCGACCCGATGCGCCGCGTGCGCGCCGCCGTCCTCGAACGCACGCCGGCGGCGCGCGTCGAACTGGCTTTCCTCGAATTCATGTCGCCGGACCTCGAAACCTGCGCCACTGCGCTGGCCGACGAAGGCTTCGCCCGGATCGTCGTCGTGCCGATGTTCATCGCCCAGGGCGGCCACCTTAAGAAGGACGTGCCGGTCCTCGTCGACCGCCTGCGCGCGCGCCATCCGCGCGTCGACTTCGTCCTCGTGCCGGCGGTCGGCGAGGCCGAGCCGGTGGTGCGCGCGATGGCCGGCCATGCCGTGGATTTGATGCGACATATCAAGGTTTGACCGATCTCAAGGACGCCGCCGTATCCCGATGCAATACTGCACGGCATGAAACGCTGTCCCGAACTCCAGAACCTCTCGCGTGAACACCACGCCGCGCTCCGGCTCGCGGTGCACCTGAAGCGCGCTGCCGCCAGCGGCGACGACGCAGAGATCGAAACCGCCTGCGCGCACCTGCGCGAGGTCTTCGACAGTGAACTGCTGCCGCATTTCCGCGAAGAGGAGCTGTGCCTGCTGCCCTGCCTGGAGTCGGCCGGCGGCAGCGCCGTCGTCGCGCGCACGCTGATCGAGCACCGCACCCTGCAGCGCCTCGTCCGCGAGCTGGAAATCCCCGACGCCGACACCCTCCGGCGCTTCGCCGAACTGATGACCGAGCACGTCCGCTTCGAGGAGCGCGAGCTGTTCGACGCGGCGGAAAACCTGCTCGGCCGCGAGACCCTCGGCCGCATCCTGCGCCACGACGAAGCGGCCTGAGCCGCCGCGCCCATCCCGCCGCCGACCGCGGGGCAATCGCATGAACGTTCGATGAACGGCGTAAACACCTACCGCAGAGGCGCAGAGACGCAGAGGTAACGCAGAGAAATCCTTTTCCCCGGTTTTTCTCTGCGAATCTCTGCGTCTCTGCGCCTCTGCGGTGGACGTTTGCCTTTTCATGCGATCGCCCCGCCGCCGACCACCGGGCGACGCACGCCGGCGTGCGCATGCACCGCGATGTTGCACTGCAATAGTGCGATCCATTCATCGATCACCGCGTGATGTGACTTCGTATCTCCTTGTTCCTGATGGATAAATGCCCCGTCTTCCGGCCTGGCACGGCGGTTGCGATGTGTTCCGCATCGCACCCCCACAGAGAAAGGAAGACACCATGGACAAGAAGCGCGACATCGTCGGCCGCCGCGGCTTCGTCAGGGCCGCTGCCGGCGCCTCGCTGCTCGGCCTGCTGCCGCCGGGCCTGCGCGCCGCGGCCTGGGCGCAGGGCTCGGACGCGCCGGAGAAGGCCGAGGTCAGGATCGGCTTCATCCCGCTGACCGACTGCGCCTCGGTGGTGATGGCCGCGGCCAAGGGCTTCGACCGGAAATACGGCATCCGCATCGTGCCGACCAAGGAGGCGAGCTGGGCGAGCGTGCGCGACAAGCTGACGAACGGCGAATTGGACGCGGCGCACGTGCTCTACGGCCTGATCTACGGCGTCCAGCTCGGTATCGGCGGGCCGAAGAAGGACATGGCCGTGCTCATGAACCTGAACCACAACGGCCAGGCGATCACGCTCGCCAGCAAGCTGAAGGAGCAGGGCGTCACCGACGGCGCCGGGCTGAAGAAGCTGATCGCCGGGAAGCCCGGGGAATACACCTTCGCCCACACCTTCCCGACCGGCACGCATGCGATGTGGCTGTACTACTGGCTGGCGGCGCACGACATCGACCCGTTCAAGGACGTGAAGACGATCACCGTGCCGCCGCCGCAGATGGTCGCCAACATGCGCGTCGGCAACATGGACGGCTTCTGCGTCGGCGAGCCGTGGAACAACCGGGCGATCATGGACCGGATCGGCTTCACCGCGGCGACGACGCAGGACATCTGGACCGACCATCCGGAGAAGGTGCTCGGCACCTCGGCCGACTTCGTCGCCAGGTATCCGAAGACGGCGCTGGCGATGATCTGCGCGATCATCGAGGCCGGCCGCTGGATCGACGCCTCGCTCGCCAACCGCCGCGAGACGGCGGAGACGATCGCGCAGAAGGCCTACGTCAACACCGACACCGACGTCATCCTCGAACGCATGCTCGGCCGCTATTCGAACGGCCTGGGCAAGAGCTGGGACGACAGGAACCACATGAAATTCTTCAACGACGGCGCGGTGAATTTCCCCTACCTCTCCGACGGCATGTGGTTCCTGACGCAGCACCGGCGCTGGGGCCTGCTCAAGGAGGATCCGGACTACCTCGCCGTGGCCAGGCGGGTGAACCGGGTCGATCTCTACCGGCAGGCCGCGGCCCGCGTCGGCGTCGCCGTGCCGAAGAGCGAGATGCGCGCGAGCAAGTTCATCGACGGCGTGGTCTGGGACGGCAAGGATCCGAAGAAATACGCCGCCGGCTTCAAGGTCAAGGCCTGAGAAAGGAGACGCCATGAACGCAGTCACGCTCGAAAACGCGTCCCGCGCCGACCGCGGCCCCGAGGCCGCAGGCCGGCAGGACGCAGACCCGCGGGAATCGCCCGGCCTGCCGGCCGCGGCGCCGGTCGCCGCCAACGACGACGCGCCGCCGCCGAGGGCCGCCGGCCGCATCGGCGAATGGCTCGCCGGCGCCGTGCGCGCCTTGCTGCCGCCGGCCGTCGGCATCGCCGTCATGATCGGCATCTGGTACCTGGCCACGCTCCCCGCCGGCAGCAGCCTGCCCGGTCCGGTGCAGACCTGGGCGGCGGCGGCCCAGCTCTTCGCCGATCCGTTCTATTCGAACGGCCCGAACGACCAGGGCATCGGCTGGAACGTGCTGGCCTCCCTGCAGCGCGTCGGCATCGGCTTCGGCATCGCGGCGGCGATCGGCATCCCGCTCGGCTTCCTGCTCGGCCGCTTCGCCACGCTGTCGGCGATGGTCGGCCCGATCATCAGCCTGCTGCGGCCGGTGTCGCCGCTCGCCTGGCTGCCGATCGGCCTGCTCGTCTTCAAGAAGGCCGATCCGGCGGCGACGTGGACCATCTTCATCTGCTCGATCTGGCCGATGATCCTCAACACCGCGCAGGGCGTGACGCGCGTGCCCGCCGACTACATGAACGTGGCGCGCGTGCTCAATCTCTCGGAGTGGAAGATCTTCACCAAGATTCTCTTCCCGGCCGTGCTGCCCTACATGCTCACCGGCATCCGCCTGTCCATCGGCACGGCCTGGCTGGTCATCGTCGCCGCCGAGATGCTCACCGGCGGCGTCGGCATCGGCTTCTGGGTGTGGGACGAGTGGAACAACCTCAAAGTCGAGCACATCATCGTCGCCATCTTCGTCATCGGCATCGTCGGCCTGCTGCTGGAGCAGGCGCTGATCGCCGTCGCCCGACGCTTCAGCTACGAACAGGGAGCACGCTCATGAAGAAATTCGTCCTCGTCGAAGACGCCGGCATGCGCTTCGCCACCAAGAAAGGTCCGTTCGTCGCGCTGCGCGACGTGAGCCTGAGCATCGCCAGGGGCGAATTCATCGCGCTGATCGGCCACTCCGGCTGCGGCAAGTCGACGCTCCTCAACCTCATCGCCGGGCTGACGACGCCGACCGACGGCGCGCTCATCTGCGACGGCCGCGAGATCGCCGGCCCCGGCCCGGAGCGCGCGGTGGTCTTCCAGAACCACTCGCTGCTCCCCTGGCTGACCTGCTTCGAGAACGTCCACCTCGCCGTCGAGCGGGTGTTCGGCGCCAGGGAGGGCCGGGCGAAGCTGAAGGCGCGCACGAACGAGGCGCTGGCGCTGGTCGGCCTCTCCCACGCCGAGCAGAAGTACCCGCACGAAATCTCCGGCGGCATGAAGCAGCGCGTCGGCATCGCCCGCGCCCTCTCCATGCAGCCGAAGGTGCTCTTGATGGACGAGCCTTTCGGCGCGCTCGACGCGCTCACCCGCGCCCGGCTGCAGGACGAGCTGATGAAGATCTGCGAGGCGACGCAGGCGACGACGGTGATGGTCACGCACGACGTCGACGAGGCCGTGCTGCTCGCCGACCGCATCGTGATGATGACCAACGGCCCGGCGGCGACCATCGGCGAAATCCTCGCCGTCGACCTGCCGCGCCCGCGCGACCGCCTGGCGCTGGCGCACGACGCGCGCTACCTCGACTGCCGCGCCGCCGTGCTTTCCTTCCTCTACGAGAAGCAGGCGCACCGCGAATCGATCGCCGCCTGATCCTCCCCATAGCCAGCGGCCACGGATGGCGGTATAAGGCATATAGATAATAACTACGGGCGGCGGACCGGCCGGGGGGCTGGTCCGCGACGCCCGTCACTCCTCGCCGAGGCCGTCCATGAAGCTGCAGACACGCGTCTGGCTGGTCGCATCGCTGATGATCGCGCTGATCATCGCCGCCGATTTTTCCGTCAGCCGCGCGCTCACCGAGGGTAGCATCCGCGCCGAACTGGAGCGCGACGCGCGCACCATCCGCGGGACGCTGATGGCTACCCGCCGCGTCTATCACCGGCAGTTCATCGACAGCGGTCTGCCGGTCAACGAACGGACCATCGGCTTCCTGCCGGCGCACGCCATGTCGCGCATCGCCGCCGACTTCCCGAACTGGAGCGACAGCGGCCTGTCCTTCAACAACGTCAGCGACCGCCCGCGCAATCCCGCGAACCTGGCCGACGAGGACGAACTGGCGGCGATGCAGTGGTTCCGCGCCAACCCCGAGCGCACCGAGCGCCTGACCGAAATCCACCGCGCCGACGGCAGCTTCTACCACTACACCGCGCCGATCTGGATCGAGCCCTACTGCCTGCAGTGCCACGGCGAGCGCAGCGCGGCGCCGCCCTCGGTCGCCGCCGACTACGACAGCGCCTACGGCTACCAGGTCGGCGACCTGCGCGGCGTGATGAGCATCAAGCTGCCGACGGCGGCGCTGCGCGACCGCGCCCAGGCCGAATGGTGGCAGGGCTTCTCGGTGCGGCTGGCCGGCTACGTGCTGCTGCTGCTCGCTCTCGGCCTGCTCATGCAGCGCTTCGTCACGCGCCGGCTGCTGGCGCTGCAGGATTCCGCCGGGCGCCTCGCCGGCGGCGACTACGCGGCGCGCTGCACGGTCGGCGGCGGCGACGAGATCGGCGACCTCGGCCAGTCCTTCAACGCCATGGCCGGCGCCGTCGAATCGAGCACGCGCGAGCTGGAACGGCACCGCCACCACCTCGAGGACATGCTCGCCGAGCGCACGCGCGACCTCGTCGCCGCCAACGCCGATCTCGCCCGCGCGCGCGACGCGGCCGAGGCCGGCAGCCTGGCGAAGAGCGCCTTCCTTGCCAACATGAGCCACGAGATCCGCACGCCGATGAACGCCATCACCGGCATGGCCTACCTGATGCGCCGCGACGACGGGCTGCCGCCGAAGCAGGCCGAGCGCCTGGAGAAGATCGACGCCGCCGCCCGCCACCTGCTCGGCATCATCAACGACATCCTCGACCTGTCCCGGATCGAGGCCGGCAAGCTGGTGCTGGAGGATGCGCCGCTGTCGCCGGCGGCGTTGCTGCACAACGTCGCCTCGATGCTCTCCGAGGTCGCGCAGGGCAAGGGGCTGCGCCTCCTCGTCGTCGCCGCGCCGATGCCGCCCGGCCTGCACGGCGACCCGACGCGGCTGACGCAGGCGCTGGTGAACTACGCCGGCAACGCGATCAAGTTCGCCGAATCCGGCGACATCGTGCTGCGCCTCTCCCTCGTCGCCGAGACGCCGAACTCGGCCACCGTCCGCTTCGCGGTCGAGGACCACGGCCCGGGCATCGCGCCCGAGATGCAGCCCCGCCTGTTCGCCGCCTTCGAGCAGGTCGACGGTTCGATGACGCGCCGTCACGGCGGCACCGGCCTCGGGCTGGCCATCACCCGCCGCCTGGCCGGGCTGATGGGCGGCGCCGCCGGCGTCGACAGCATGCCGGGCGAGGGCGCCACCTTCTGGTTCACCGCCGTGCTGCGCAAGGACGAGGCGCCCGCGCCGCCGCCGCCGTCGGTCGAGCACGCCATCGACGCGGTGCTGGCCGAGCGGCATTGCGGCCGGCGCATCCTCCTCGCCGAGGACGAGCCGATCAACCGCGAGGTGGCGCTCGGCCTGCTCGAAGAGGCGGGCCTGGCGGTGGACGTCGCCGAGGACGGCGTGGTCGCCGTCGAGCGCGCGCGCGCCACGCGCTACGACCTGATCCTGATGGACCTGCAGATGCCGCGCATGGGCGGGCTGGAAGCGGCGCGCCGCATCCGCGAGCTGGCCAACGGCGCCGACGTGCCGATCCTGGCGATGACCGCCAACACCTACGTCGAGGACCGGCAGCGCTGCGCCGAGGCGGGCATGGACGACTTCGTCGGCAAGCCGGTGGTGCCCGAGCGCCTCTACGCCGTGCTGCTCAAGTGGCTCGACCGCGGCCGCGCCGGCGCCGTCGGCCCGGACGCCTGAACGGGCGGTAAACGGAAAGGGGCTCCCGGAGCCGGAGGGGCGGCCGCCGGGAGCCCGGCCGGCTGGGGGCCGGCGCGCTCCTCAGAGGGAGGAGATGGGCAGGGGATGGGCGTGCCGGAAGTGCTGATAGGTGCACAGCAGCTCGCCGGCGCGCTCGGTGTGGCCGTGTTCCAGCGCGTCCTCGATGTCGTCCAGGATCATCGTGTGCAGGCGGGCGACGCCTTCATCGGTCTTCAGCAACTGGCAGCCGAGCTCGGCGGCGACGATGACCGGCACATGCTCGTGTTCGGCGATCGCCACCACTTCATCCTGTTCCAGTTCGCAGAGTTCGAGACAGTCTTCAAGGCAGAGCATCGGAAGTCTCCTTCTTGCGCATGCCGTCCGCGCAGTGGCGGCATGTCAGGTTTAGGGTTCGATGCCCGCTTTATCGGAGGCCCGGTCAGGTCACGGGTTTGTCGGTGCGGTGCTTCGGACAGGTTAGCCGATGCCCGGTAAAAGGCAAGCGGCGGGCAGCCGCCGATAAAAAATTTCCATGCCGCGACCGGCTACAGGCGCAGCGTGTCGTCCGGCAGCGACGCCGCCGCCTGCAGGCGACGGAGCGTCGGCGCGAGGTCGAGCCCGGTCGTGCGCTTCAGCTCGACGGCGCGGCGGCGCAGTTCGGCGAGCGGCACGGCCAGCGGCGCGCCGGCGGTGGCCAGCGCGATGACGTTGCCGCCGGCGCAGGCCGGCAGCGCCAGGCAGCGGCCGTCGAAGACGCTGCGGATGCGCTCGACGCCGGCGCGGAAGCCGCGCCGGTCGCCGAACAGGTTGACGGCGAGGACGCCGCGCCGGCTCAGGCGCTCGCGGCAGGCGCGGTAGAAGGGCAGGCCGCCGAGTTCGCCGACGCGCGCGTGCTCGTCGAAGCCGTCGACCAGGATCAGGTCGTAGCGCCGCCGCTCGCGCGCGACGAGCGCGGCGCCGTCGCCGATGCGGATCGCCAGCCGCTCGTCCTCGGCCGGCAGGCGGAAGAACTGGCGGGCGACGAAGGGCATGCGCGGGTCGATCTCGATCACGGTCGTCGCCGTCTGCGGCAGGCGGCGCCAGATGAACTTGGCCAGCGAGCCGGCGCCGAGGCCGATCAGCAGCGCGCGCTTGGGCCACGGCGCGGCGTGCAGCAGCAGGCCGGCCAGCATCTCGCGCGTGTAGTCGAGTTCCAGCGACCACGGCCGGCGGATGCGCATGGCGCCCTGGATCCATTCCGAGCCGAAGTGCAGGTAGCGGACGCCGCCTTCCTCGCTGATGTCTATCGAATGTCCGGGTCCGTCGTCGTGCATCGTCGATCCGTGGGTATGTGTGTGCCGCCCGGCACCATACCCGATCGCGCTGCGCAGGGGAACGCGCGGGCTACTTCTTCCGGCCGCCGAGCAGCCGGTCGAGCGCGCTGCCGACGCCCTCGACGACGCTGCCGCCGGCGCCGCCGATGCCGGCGGCCAGCCCCTCCAGGCTGATGCCGAGCGCGCCGGCGCTGGCCGCGGCGACCTGCGCCAGGAAATTCTCGTTGAGCGAGAACTTCGGATCGGCGATGTCGCCTTCGAGCACGAAGTCGGCGGCGATGCGTCCGTCCCTGCCCTGCAGCACCTTCACCACCGCCTCGCGCGGCATGCCCATGAAGCTGCCGCCGGCGGCTAGTTCCAGCCCGGAGAGCACGACGCGGCCCGGCGCGTGCAGGCGGTTCCGCTGCACCGTCGACTTCAGGTCGAGGTCGAGCGCGCCCTTTCTGACGCCGGTCTCGGCGGCCTTGATCAGGTAGGGCTGGAAGGCGACGAGGTCGACGCCGGCGAGCTGCGTGCGCAGCTCCGAATCCTTCGTCGCGATCTCGGCCCAGCCCTGCAGCGACACCGTGCCGTCGCGCTGCACGCCCTTCACCGTGCCGTCGAGGCGGATCGTCGTGCGGCCGGTCAGCGCCGGCAGGCGCAGCTCGCCGAGCTCGACGCGCGTCTTCTCGATGCGCAGCCGGTGCGCCGGCCGGCGCACCGAGGCGTCGTGGAAGTCGACGGCGGCGTCGGTGAGCGTCACGCCGCCGATGACGATCTCGGGCAGCGCGCTGCCGTCGTCGTCGCCTGGCCGCGTCGACGCCGCCTTTTCCTCCTTCGCCCGGTCGAGCAGCGAGGACAGGATCGCCAGGCTGCCGTCCCGGCGCCGCAGCATGGAGACGTAGCCGCCCTCGATCTCGATGCCGGCGATGCGCATCTCGCGCGCGAGCAGCGCGTTCCAGTCGGGGCGGATCAGCACCCGCTGCGCCGCCAGCTCGTCGGCCGCCGGCCAGTCCTTGCCGGCGCGGATGCGGATGCCGTGGATGGCCACCGCCGAGAAGCCGGCCTCGATGCGCTCGACCTCGGCGTTCGGGCCGAGCGCCGCGACCACCGCCGCGTGCAGCCGGTCGGTGGCGAGCTTCAGGCCGACGGCGCCGGCCGCGGCCAGCGCCAGCAGCGCCGCCGCCAGCCACAGCGGCCAGCGGCGACGCGGCGTGACGGGGGTGGGTGCGTTCATGGTCCTTGCTCCTGTCTTCGTCGACGCTCGTCCGATAGCCGTCGGCTATTCGATTCTTAGCCAAAATCAATTATGCACCGGCCGGGCGCCTGCCTATGGTGAGTGAGTCAAGGCCGACCGCCGCGACCGTGGCGAGCCTTGGTCATGTGCTCCATGCACCGTTTGTCGATAGGAGGCTCACATGCAACTGAAAGGTTCCATGACGGAAAAGCATCTGAAGGATGCGTTCGCCGGCGAATCGCAGGCCAATCGCCGTTATCTCTACTTCGCCAACAAGGCCGACGTCGAAGGCCACGCCGACGTCGCCGCGCTGTTCCGCTCGACCGCCGAAGGCGAGACCGGGCACGCGCACGGCCATCTCGAATACCTCGAAAAGTGCGGCGACCCGGCCACCGGGCTGCCCTTCGGCAGCACCGCCGACAATCTGAAGTCGGCCGTCGCCGGCGAGACGCACGAATACACCGACATGTATCCGGGCATGGCCAAGGACGCGCGCGCCGAGGGCTTCGACGAGATCGCCGACTGGTTCGAGACGCTGGCGAAAGCCGAACGTTCGCACGCCAACCGCTACCAGAGGGCGCTCAGCGAGCTGAACTGAGCGGCCCCCCGGCCGCAGCCCCGCCCGTTTCGCGGGCGGCAGAACGCGCAGTCGCAGGACGCACGAGGAGGATGACGCATGCCCGCTCCCGCCCGCGAAAGCAACCTCGAAGCCCCGACGCGCCACCCCGTCGACTGGCAGGACGATCGCTACTACGACCGCGAGGCCCTGTTCGAGGAGATGGCGCGCGTCTTCGACGTGTGCCACGGCTGCCGCCGCTGCGTCAGCCTGTGCAACGCCTTCCCGACGCTGTTCGACCTGGTCGACGCGTCGGCGACCATGGAGGTCGACGGCGTCGCCCGCGCGGACTACGGCAAGGTCGTCGATCACTGCTACCTGTGCGACCTGTGCTACATGACCAAGTGTCCGTACGTGCCGCCGCACGCGTGGAACATCGACTTCCCGCACCTCATGCTGCGCGCCAAGGCGGTGCATTTCAGGACCGGCAAGACGAAGCTGCGCGACAGGGTGCTGACTCGCACCGACCTGGTCGGCAGCTTCTGCGGCATTCCCATCGTGGCGCCGACGGTGAACGCCGTGAACAAGGTCGGCATCGCACGCAAGGCGGTGCAGGCCGTCGCCGGCATCCACGCCGAGGCCTGGCTGCCCGAGTTCTCGGCGAAGCCGCTCAGGAAGCGCCTGGCGCGCCTGCCCGACGACACGCCGGGCGAGGCGGCCGGGCGCACGCGCGGCAAGCTCGCGCTGTTCGCCACCTGTTACATGAACCGCAACGAGCCCGGCCCCGGCGAGGACTTCGCCGCCGTCTGCGCGCACAACGGCATCCCGCTCACGCTCGCCGTCAAAGAACGCTGCTGCGGCATGCCCAGGCTCGAACTGGGCGACTTCGCGTCGGTGCAGAAGGCCAAGGAGACGAACGTCCCGGTGCTGGCGAAGCTGGTCGACGCGGGCTGGGATCTGACCGCGCTGATTCCTTCCTGCGTGCTGATGTTCCGACAGGAGCTGCCGCTGCTCTTCCCCGACGACCCCGAGGTGGAGAAGGTCAGGAACGCTTTCTTCGACCCCTTCGAATACCTGCTGCTGCGGCATCGGCAGGGCCGGCTCGCCACCGACTTCAAGCATCCCCTCGGCAAGGTCGCCTACCACGCCGCCTGCCACCAGCGCGTGCAGAACGTCGGCCGCAAGACGCTGGAAGTGCTGTCGCTGGTGCCCGGCACCGAGGTCGACATCATCGAGCGCTGCTCCGGCCACGACGGCACCTACGCGGTCAAGGCCGAGTTCCACGAGAACGCGATGCGGATCGTCAAGCCGGTGGTCAACCGCGTGAACCAGGCACAGCCCGACCACTACGGCAGCGACTGCGCCATGGCCGGCCACCACATCGCGCACGCGCGCGCCGACGGCAGCGCGCCGGAACACCCGATCAGCCTGCTGCGCCGGGCCTACGGCATCTGAAGGGAGAACGCCGATGCTCACCCGTGCCGACCTCTACAGCCTGGAAGAGTACGCCCGCCTGCGCCCGGAATTCCGCGCGCAGGTCATCGCCCACAAGAAGATCCGCCGCGTCGCCCTCGGCCCGAACGCCACGCTGCACTTCGAGGACGCGCTGACCGTGCAGTACCAGGTGCAGGAGATGCTGCGCCTGGAACGCATGTTCGAACCGGAGCCGATCCAGCAGGAGCTGGACGTCTACAACCCGCTGATCCCCGACGGCGGCAACTGGAAGGCGACCTTCATGATCGAGTACCCGGACGAGGACGAGCGCCGGCAGCGGCTCGCCCGCCTGCGCGGCGTCGAGCGGGCGGTCTGGGTGCAGGTCGCCGACTGTCCGCGCGTGCATCCCATCGCCAACGAGGACCTCGACCGCGAAACCGAGGACAAGACCTCCGCCGTGCACTTCCTGCGCTTCGAGCTGACGTCGGCGATGGTGGATTCGGCGAAGCAGGGGGCGGCGATCCGCATGGGGATCGAGCATCCGGAGTATTCGGCCGAGGTGACGCTGGCGCAGGCGGTTCGGGAGTCCTTGGCCGGGGATTTGCAGTAGACACGGCCTGCTTCTCCGGGCTCGGCGCACGGCCGGCATCCGCTCTTCAAGCTTCCTCCACATTTGCCGGCTACGGTAGCGACATTTCCCGAATGGGGTCGCAACGTGCCGATGTCTTCCCTGCCTCCGGCGGCGCGCCGGGTTCCCGGCTGCCTTGCCACCGCGCTGGCCATGCTCCTGGCCGGCTGCGCCGTCCAGCCCTATGCGCCGGCCGCGGGCGACCTGCCCGCGGTGCCGCCGGCCTGGACCGAGGCGTCCGCCCCGCTCGCCGGCGCTGAGGACCGCGCCGAGCGCCTGACAGGCTGGTGGCGCCACTTCGGCGATGCCGAACTGACGGCGCTGGTCGAGCTGGCGCTGGCGCGCAACACCGACGTGCGCAGCGCGCAGGCCGCGCTGCGCCAGGCGCGCGCGCAGCGGGCGGTAAGCGCCGCCGGCCTGCAGCCGACGCTGGATTTCACCGGCGCCGCGCAGCGCGGCCGGACCGACGGCCAGCCGGCGAGCAACCAGTTCTCGGTCGGCGTCGATGCTGCCTGGGAGCTGGACCTGGCCGGCGGCCTGCGCGCCGGCCAGGCCGCGGCCGAGGCCGACGTCGGCGCCAGCGCCGCGTCGCTGGACGATACCCGGGTGTCGATCGCCGCCGAGGTGGCGCTGGCCTACATCGACCTGCGCGGCAACCAGCGGCGCCTGGCCGTGGCCCGCGCCAACCTCGCCAACCAGGAGGAAATCCTGCAGATCACCCGCTGGCGCGAGCAGGCCGGGCTGGTCACCGTGCTCGAAGTGGAACAGGCGCGCGGCACGGTGGAGGAGACGCGGGCGAGCCTCTCTGGCCTGGAATCCGCCGTCGTGCAGGCGCTCAACGGCCTGGCCGTGCTCTGCGCGCAGACGCCCGGCAGCCTGCACGCGCGCCTGGGCGCGCCGCGTGATGCGCCGCCGGCCGTGCCGCGCCCGGCCGCGGCCCTGGCCGTGAGCCTGCCGGCCGACACCCTGCGCCAGCGCCCGGACGTGCGCGCCGCCGAGCACCGCGTCGCCGCCGCCCGCGCCCGGCTGGACGAAGCCCAGGCCGCGCGCTACCCCAGCCTGCGCCTGACCGGCTCGCTCGGCCTGTCGGCGCTGACCCTCGGCGCGCTGGACGGCGCCGGGGTGGCCAGCAGCGTGCTGGCGAGCGTCGGCCTGCCCCTGTTCGACGGCGGCGCGCGCGCCGCCCAGGCGGAGATCCGCGACGCCGAGCTGGAGCAGGCCTACCACGCCTACGGCGCCGCCGTGCTGAAGGCGCTGCGCGAGGCGGAAAACGCCCTGACCGCGCTGCGCACCGCCCGCGACGCGCTGGTCAGCCGGGAACTGGCCGCCGAGGCCGCCGCCACCGCCGATACCCTGGCCGGCCAGCGCTATGCCAGCGGCCTGGTGGACTTCCAGGTGGTGCTCGACACCCAGCGCACCCGGCTGAGCGCGGAGGACGGCGTGGTCAGCGCCGCCGCCCAGCTTGCCGCCAACCACGTGCAGCTCTACAAGGCGCTCGGCGGCGGCTGGCCCGCCCAGGCCACGCCGGAATCCGCGCCGCTCTCCTCAACCGGAACCCCATCCCCCGCACCATGAACGCCACCCGCTCCGACGCTTCCACAGACCTTCCCTTCGACGAACCCCCCGATCGCCCCTGGTGGCGGCGCCCCGGCCCGTGGATCGCCGCCGCGCTGATCCTGCTCGCGCTGCTCGCGGTGCGCTTCTGGCTGGGCCGGGGCGCCACCGAGGCGCCGCAGTACGTCACCGAGGACATCGTGCGCGGCACCCTGCGCCTGTCGATCAACGCCACCGGCACCCTGCAGCCGACCCGCACCGTCGCCATCGGCAGCGAGCTGTCCGGCACCGTGGCGCGCGTGCGGGTGGACGTCAATGACACGGTCAAGGCCGGCCAGGTGCTGGTGGAACTCGATACCGCCAAGCTGCGCGACGAGGTGGCGCGCGCCCGGGCCAGCCTGACCAGCGCCGAAGCCGCCGTCGCCGAGGCCGTCGCCACGGTCGGGGAAAGCCGCAGCACGCTGGCGCGTCTGGACGAGGTGGCGAACCTGTCCGGCGGCAAGGTGCCTTCGCGCACCGAGCTCGACGCCGCCCGCGCCGCGCTGGCCCGCGCCGAAGCGGGCGAACAGTCGGCGCGCGCCGCCGTGGTCGAGGCGCAGGCCGCGCTGGCCACCAACGAAACCAATCTGGCCAAGGCGTCGATCCGCTCGCCCATCGACGGCGTCGTGCTGGCCCGCAACGTGGACCCCGGCAACGCCGTGGCTGCCGCGCTGCAGGCCGTGACCCTGATCACCCTGGCCGAGGATCTGTCGCGCCTGAAGCTGGAAGTGAACGTGGACGAAGCGGACATCGGCCAGGTCGCGGTCGGGCAGCAGGCCACCTTCACGGTCAGCGCCTGGCCCAACCGGCGCTACCCGGCGCGCGTCACGCGCGTGGATTTCGGTTCCACGACCACCGACAACGTGGTCACCTACACCACCACGCTGGAAGTCGCCAACGCGGATCTGTCGCTGCGCCCCGGCATGACCGCCAGCGCCATCGTCACCGCCAGCGAGCGGGAGAACGTCATCCTGGCGCCGAACATGGCGCTGCGCTTCACGCCGGCGCCGGCCGCCGGCGGCGGCAAGGGGCGCGGCCTGGTCGCCAGCCTGCTGCCGCGCCCGCCCGAGCAGACCACCGTGCCGCGCGCCGGCGGCGCCGATGCCCGCCAGGTGTGGGTGCTACGCGACGGGCAGGCGGTGGCCGTGCCCGTGACCACCGGGCTCTCCGACGGGCGCGTGACGGAGATCGTCGGCGGCGACCTGCAGCCGGGCCAGCCGGCCATCGTCGACCAGCGCAGCGGAGCCGCGCGGTGAGCGCAGCGCCCGGCGAGGCCGCGCCGCTGATCCGCCTGCGCGGGCTGACCAAGGTCTACGGCCAGGGGCAGGCCGCGTTCCAGGCGCTCAAGGGCGTGGACCTGGACATCGAGGCCGGAGATTTCGTCGCCATCATGGGGCCGAGCGGCTCGGGCAAATCCACCGCGATGAACACCCTGGGCTGCCTCGACACGCCCACCGCCGGCGAATACCTGTTCCACGGCACGCACGTCGAACGCCTGGGCCGCGACCAGCGCGCGCGGCTGCGCCGGCGCTACCTGGGCTTCGTCTTCCAGGGCTTCAACCTGCTGGCGCGCACCTCGGCGCAGGAAAACGTCGAGCTGCCGCTGCTCTACCGCGGCGAGCCGGCCGCCGCCCGCCATCGCACCGCCCGCGCCGCGCTGGACGCAGTCGGCCTGGCGGGCTGGGAGCACCACACGCCGGCGGAACTTTCCGGCGGGCAGCAGCAGCGCGTGGCCATCGCCCGCGCCATCGTCACCGCGCCGGAAGTGCTGCTCGCCGACGAGCCCACCGGCAACCTGGACACCCAGCGCAGCCACGAGATCATGGAGCTGCTGTGGCGGCTCAACGAGGAACAGGGCATCACCGTGCTGATGGTCACCCACGAGCCGGACATGGCGCAGTACGCCCGCCGCATCGTGCATTTCGTCGACGGGCGCATCGACAGCGATACGCGCAATGCCGCGCCGGCCGCGCTGACGCGCCGCGCGGCGCAAGCGGAGGAGAGGGCCCACTGATGCTGCTCAATACGCTCCTGCTCGCGCTGCGCGAGATCCGCCGCAACCTGCTGCGTTCCTTCCTCACCATCCTCGGCATCGTCATCGGCGTCAGCGCGGTGATCACCATGGTCACCCTGGGCAACGGCGCCACGCGCGCGGTGCAGCAGCAGATCGCCGCGCTCGGCACCAACCTGCTCATGGTCATGCCCGGCCAGCGCCTGGGGCCGGGGCGCAGCAGCGCCGGCGCGCCGACCTTCAAGGAGGCCGACGTCGAGGCCATCCGCCAGCAGATCGGCGGCGTCAGCGTGGTCGCCCCGCAACTGTCGTCCAGCGTGACGCTGGTGGCCAACGGGCGCAACTGGTCGTCGACGATCAACGGCACCAGCAACGAGTACTTCGTCACCAACAACTGGAAGCTCGCCGCCGGACGCCGCTTCGAGACGGCCGAGGAGCGCGCCGGCAGCGCCGTGTGCGTGATCGGCGAAACCGTGCGCCGCGAACTGTTCGGCGCGGGCGCCGCGGAGGTGCTCGGCCAGCCCCTGCGCATCAAAAACTTCTCCTGCGAAGTCGTCGGCGTGCTGCTCTCCAAGGGCCAGTCCGGCATGGGCGGCGACCAGGACAACATGGTGATCATGCCGCTGCACACCGTGCAGCGGCGCATCTCCGGCAGCCAGCGGGTGGACGTGCTCCTGGTGTCGCTGCAGGACGGCAGCGACAGCGAGCGCGTCAAGGCCAGCCTGACCCATCTGCTGCGCGAGCGGCGCAAGCTCTCGGACACCGACGAGGACAACTTCAACATCCTCGACACCCGCCAGTTCGCCGACGCCATGGCCGGCACCACCCAGGTGATGACCATGCTGCTCGGCGCGGTGGCCGGCGTCAGCCTGCTGGTGGGCGGCATCGGCATCATGAACATCATGCTGGTGAGCGTCACCGAGCGCACGCGCGAGATCGGCATCCGCCTGGCCATCGGCGCGCTGGAACGCGAGGTGCTGCTGCAGTTCCTCATCGAGGCGGTGGCGCTCGCCGCGCTCGGCGGGCTGATCGGCATCGCGCTGGCGACGCTGGCCTCGCTGCTGCTCGCCGGCGTCATGCAGGTGCCCTACGTCTTCGACCCGGGCATCAACGTGCTGTCGTTCGCGTTTTCCGCCGTCATCGGCGTGGTGTTCGGCTATTTCCCCGCCCGCCGCGCCGCGCGCCTGGACCCCATCGAGGCGCTGCGGCACGAGTAGTTTCAGGCGTCGAAGCGGTAGCCGACGCCGTAGACGGAGTGGATCCACTCCCGCTCCGGCGTCACCGCGGCGAGCTTGCGGCGCAGGTTCTTGATGTGGCTGTCCACGGCGCGGTCGGTCACCGCGCGCTGGTCGTCGTGCACGTGCCTGAGCAGGCTGTCGCGCGAGAACACCCGCCCCGGCGCGCCGGCGAAGGCCTGCAGCAGGCGGAATTCCACCGGCGTCAGGCTGAGCGCGACGCCGTGCAGGCTGGCGCGGTAGCCGGCGTCGTCGATGGCGAAGGGCGCCGCGGCGCCGTCCGGCGCGGGTTGGCGGCGGCTGCGGCGGAGCAGCGCGTTGACGCGGGCGACCACCTCGCGCGGGCTGAAGGGCGTCTTGCAGATGTAGTCGTCGGCCCCCGCGTCCAGTCCGGCCAGGCGGTCCGCCTCCTCGACGCGCGCCGTCAGCATGATGATCGGCACCTCGCTGAAGCCGCGCAGCTCGCGGCAGATCGCCATGCCGTCGCGGCCGGGAAGCATCAGATCGAGCAGGACCAGGCCCGGCGGATGGGCGCGTACGGCCGGCACGACTTCGCGCCCGTCGGCGAGCCAGCGGGTGGCGTGGCCGCCGGCCCGCAGGTAGTCGATGAGCAGGGCGGCCATCTTCGGCTCGTCCTCGGCGATGTAGATCAGGGCCGCGTCGGCGCGGGCGGGCAGGGTCATTGCCCGGCCCGCGGCAGATGGACGACGAGGCGCAGGCCGCCGAGCGGCGACGGCGCCGCGTCGATGGCGCCGCCGTGAGCCTCGGCGATGTTGCGGCAGATCGCCAGCCCGAGGCCGGCGCCGCCGCTGGCGCGGCTGCGCGAGCTGTCCACGCGGTAGAAACGCTCGAACAGATGGGGGAGGCGTTCGGGCGGCACCGCCGGCGCCGAATCGTCCACCGTCACGCGCAGCGGCTCGGCGTCGTCCACCGCGATGCGCAGCACGCCGCCGCGGTCGGTGTAGCGGCAACTGTTCTCGAGCAGATTGCCGAACAGTTGGCGCAGGCGCACGGCGTCGGCGAACAGCGTCACCGGCGCGGCGGGCAGCGCCATTTCCAGCGCGATGCCGGCGTCGGCCAGGCGCTCGCGGTACTGCTCGGCGGCGGCGGAGAGGATGTCGCGCAGATCGACGTCGTGCTTGCGGTAGGTCAGCGCGCCGACGTCGGCCAGCGACAGGTCGTACAGATCGCTGACCAGCTTCGAAAGCATCGCCACCTCGCCCTGCAGGGAGGCCAGGGACTGGGCGTCGAAGGGGCGCATGCCGTCCTCGATCGCCTCCAGTTCGCCGTTGAGCACGCCCAGCGGGGTGCGCAGCTCGTGGGAGAGATCGGCCATGAAGTCGCGCCGCATGCGTTCGTTGCGCTGCAGGGTCGCCGCTAGGTGGTTGAAGTCCTCGGCCAGGCGGCCGACCTCGTCGCGCGCGGCGACCGGCACGCGCAGGGCGTAGTCGCCGCCGGCGAGGCGGTGGGTGGCCTCGGCCACCTCGCGCACCGGGCGCAGCAGCGTACGCGCCAGCCACCACGCGATGGCCGCGGCGAGCACCACCGCCGCCAGGCCGATGACCGTCAGAGCGTGCCGCTGCGCGGTCTCGAAGCGGGAGGCGCCGGCCGCCGCCACGCTCTCGAACTGGGCCAGCGACAGCCAGCCGACGGTGCGTCCGGCCACCACCACCGGCCGCTCTTCGGTGCGCGCGCCGGCGATGACGAAGCCGGCCACCAGCCTGCGGTCGGCGTCCAGCAGCGCCATGCGCATCACCACCCCGGTCAGGTCGGAGACCGGCGGCGAGGGCGGGCCGGCCTGCCGGCCGGCGTCCGCCGGAAAATCCAGGCCCGGCACCGGGCGCAGGATCTCCATCCAGCGCATGCGGTCGGCGCGTATGAAATCCCAGTCGCCGTGCGCCGCATAGGCGCTGGCCACGCGCGGGACCACCGTTTCCATGCGGGCCAGGGCCAGATCGTTCAGATAGCCGAGAAAGCCGCGCGAAAAACTCCAGCGCGCGGCCCCGCCGGCGGCGACGACGAGCACGATGGCGGTGGCGAACACCGCGAGGAAGATGCGGGCGGCGAGGCCGGGCCGCTTCATGCCCGCCCCGGCGCCCTGCCGTTCGCGGCCGGCGCCTCGTGACCCTGCGCCGTGCCGAGCAGGCGTTCCAGTACCGCGCAGGTGTCGGCGAGGGCAGGCTTGAACGCTTCGACGCCGGCGCGCATGCGCGCCGTGGGCGCCAGGATCGTTACCGCATACGTCCCGCGGTAGGTGCCGATCGACGCCGACACGGCATTCACGCCTTCGACGTGTTCCTCGTCGTCGTGGGCGAAGCCGCTGCGGCGGATTTCCTCCAGTTCGGCCAGCACGGCGGCAAGCCCCTTGCTGCGGTTGGTCCGCGGCGGCAGGTCCTCGCCCAGCCACTCGGCGGCCTTCTCCGTGCTCATGCGGGCCAGCAGCGCCTTGCCGTCGGCCGTGGTGTGCAGCGGCGCGGTGAAGCCGACCTGCGGCACGATGCGCAGCACCTGTTCGCCGACGAAGACCTCGACGATCTGCGTCTGCCGGCCGTTGAGCCGCGACAGGCAGACGGTTTCCTGCAGGGCGAGCGACAGCCGCTCCAGATGGGGGCGGGCCACCGGCACGATGTCCGCCTCCGTCTGGTAGAGCAATTGCCCGAGGGCGGGGCCGAGCCGGAAGCCGCCGGCCGCGCCGGCCGGCTCGACAAGATGCTCCGCGGCCAGCGCGGTGACGATGCGCTGCACCGTCGAGCGCGGCAGATCGACCTCGGCGGCGATCTCGGCCAGGCTGAGTCCGTGCGGATGCGCGCTGAGCGCCCGCATGATCCGGCTGGTGCGGGCGATGACCTGAATGCCGCCCTGCTGGCGATCGCCGGCGTTGTCGGCCGCTTCCGTCATGCCCTGTCTGCGTCTGTTCATCGTTCTGATCGATCCGTGTCGTGAGCTGTTCACAGGGGCGAACTCTAACCCGTCCGGGGCCTGCGGATCATCCTCCGGCGCCGGGTCGAGGGAATTTCAAGGTAAGGGGTTGTAAATATTCGGTACACTGTACCATTATACGGTACAGTGCTTTGGCGTGCGGCACCGTACCGAAGACCTCGTCAGCTTCACCTGCGGACGCATGCGAATGGCCCGGCCCGGCGCCGCGGGCAGCAGACATTCAGGAGAGCGCAGTCAAATGAAACTTCCCCGATCCACTTCCCGATCCCCATCCCGGCGGCTCGCGCCGCTCGTTCTGGCAGCGGCGCTGGCCGCCTGCGGCGAGGCGCCGCAATCGGCGCCACCGGCCGGCCCGGTCCGGGTCGGCGTCCATGCCGTCGACGCGCAGGAACTCGTCCTCACCACCGAACTGCCGGGGCGCACCAGCGCCTACCGCGTGGCCGAGGTCCGCCCGCAGGTCAGCGGCATCCTGCAGCAGCGGCTGTTCGTGGAAGGGAGCACGGTCAAGGCCGGGCAGCAGCTCTACCAGATCGACCCGGCGACCTATGGCGCCCGGCTGCAGAAGGCGGCGGCGAACCTGCTCGCCGCGGAGAGCCTGGCGCGGCGCTACGAGGGGCTGCGCGCGACCCATGCCGTCAGCCAGCAGCAGTACGACGACGCGCTGGCCGCCTGGCGTCAGGCGCAGGCCGACGTGGACGTGGCGCGTATCGATATGGTCTACACGAAGGTGCTGGCGCCGATCACGGGCCGCATCGGCCGCTCGCTGGTCACGGAAGGGGCGCTGGTCACCAGCGGGCAGGCCCAGGCGCTCGCCACCGTGCACCAGATCGATCCGATCCACGTCGACCTCAGCCAATCGACCGGCGAGATCCTGCGCCTGCAGCGCGCGCTGGCCGAGGGCGAGCTGGCGCGTGCGGAGGCGGGGGGCGCCAAGGTGGCGCTCAAGCTCGAGGACGGCAGCCTCTATCCGCTCGCCGGCACGCTCAAGTTCTCCGAGATCAGCGTCGACCAGGGCACCGGCTCGGTGGTGCTGCGCGCCGTCTTCCCGAATCCGGACGGCAGGCTGCTGCCCGGCATGTTCGTGCATGCCGTGTTGCAGACGGGGGTCCGCCGGAATGCGATCCTGGTGCCGCAGCAGGCGGTGGCGCGCGATGTCCGGGGCCAGGCGACGGTCTGGGTGGTGGACGCCGACGGCGTCGCCAGCCCGCGCGAGATCGAGACCCTGCGCACCGTCGGCAATACCTGGCTGGTCGGCAAGGGCCTGCAGGCGGGCGAGCGGGTGGTCACCGAAGGCGTGCAGCGCCTGCGTCCCGGCCTGCAGGTCGAGGCCGAGCCGGCGGGCAACGTCGGCGTCGTCACCCGCTTCGCCGCGCCCGGCGGCGAAGGCTGAGGAGGGCGGCCATGTCGAGCTTCTTCATCGACCGCCCGATCTTCGCCTGGGTGGTCGCCATCGCCGTCATGCTGGCCGGGACGCTGTCCATCCTCGGCCTGCCGATCAACCAGTATCCGAACGTGGCGCCGCCGGCGGTGTCGGTCAGCGTGGTCTATCCCGGCGCTTCGGCGCAGACGGTGCAGGACACGGTGGTGCAGGTCATCGAGCAGCAGCTCAACGGCCTGGACGGACTGCGCTACATCTCGTCGGCGAGCAATTCCGACGGCAGCATGGAGATCATCGTCACCTTCGAGCAGGGCACCGATCCGGACATCGCCCAGGTGCAGGTGCAGAACAAGCTGCAACTGGCGACGCCGATGCTGCCGCAGGAGGTCCAGCAGCAGGGCATCCGGGTGGCCAAGCACCAGCAGAACTTCATGCTGGTGGTCGGCCTCGTCTCGGAAGACGGGTCGCTGAGCAACTTCGACCTGGCCGACTACATCGTCTCCAACATCCAGGACCCGGTGTCGCGCACCAAGGGAGTCGGCGACTTCATGGTGTTCGGCTCGGCCTACGCCATGCGCGTCTGGCTGGATCCGGCCAGGCTCAACGGCTACCAGCTCACCCCGTCGGACGTGGTCGCCGCCATCCGCGCGCAGAACGTGCAGGTGTCGGCCGGGCAGCTCGGCGGCCTGCCCACGCGCGACAAGGTGCAGTTGAACGCGACGGTGATCGGCAAGACCCGCATGAAGACCGCCGCCGAGTTCGCGGACATTCTGCTGAAGGTCGAACGCAGCGGTGCGCAGGTGCGCCTCAAGGACGTCGCCGACATCGCCCTCGGCGCCCAGAACTTCTCGATCGCCGGCAACTACAACGGCAGGCCCGCGTCCGGCATGGCCCTGCGCCTGGCGACCGGCGCCAACGTGCTGGAGACGATCGCCAACGTGCGGCAGACGATCGCCGGACTCGAACCCTACCTGCCGGCCGGCGTGAAGGTGGTCTATCCCTACGACACTTCGCCCGTGGTCACGGCTTCGATCGAGTCGGTGGTGCAGACCCTGTTCGAGGCCATCGTGCTGGTCTTCCTGGTGATGTACCTGTTCCTGCAGAATTTCCGCGCCACGCTGGTGCCCACGCTGGCCGTGCCGGTGGTGTTGCTCGGCACCTTCGGCGTGCTGTTCGCGGCCGGCTTCACCATCAACATCCTGACCATGTTCGCCATGGTGCTGGCCATCGGCCTGCTGGTGGACGATGCCATCGTCGTGGTCGAGAACGTCGAGCGCATCATGCACGAGGAGGGCCTGCCGGCGAAGGATGCGACGAAGAAGTCGATGGGCCAGATCACCGGCGCACTGATCGGCATCGGCCTGGTGATTTCGGCGGTGTTCGTGCCGATGGCCTTCCTGGGCGGCTCCACCGGCGTCATCTATCGCCAGTTCTCGATCACCATCGCCGCGGCGATGAGCCTGTCGGTGCTGGTGGCGATCGTCTTCACGCCGGCCCTGTGCGCCACCCTCCTGCGGCAGAAGGACGTCGAGCACGTCGGACAGAACCGCTTCTTCCGCTGGTTCAACAACGCCTTCAACGCGAGTGCGGGCCGCTACGAGCGCAGCGTCGCCGGCACCCTGGTGCGCAGGAAGCGTTTCCTGGCGATCTACGGGCTCATGGTGCTGGTGCTCGGCGCCCTGTTCGTGCGCCTGCCGACCGCCTTCCTGCCCGACGAGGACCAGGGAATGATGCTCGTCCAGGTCCAGATGCCGCCCAACGCGAGCGCCGAGCGCACCGAGGCCGTGCTCGCGGAAGTCCGCGACTATCTGCTGAACGACGAGGCGGCGGCCGTCGATTCGGTGATGACCGTGCGGGGTTTCAACTTCGCCGGTCGTGGGCAGAATTCCGGCATCGCCTTCGTCTCGCTGAAGCCGTTCGCGGCGCGCAAGGCCGCCGAACTGCGCGTCCAGGCGCTGGCCGGGCGGGCCTTCGGCCGCTTCAGTGCGATCAAGGACGGCACGGTGATTCCCATCGTGCCGCCGTCCATCCTGGAACTGGGCAACGCGACGGGCTTCGATCTCTACCTGCAGGACAACGGCGGCGTCGGCCACGACGCCCTGATGGCCGCGCGCAACCAGTTGCTCGGCATGGCGGCGCAGGAGCCCGGCCTGCGGCTGGTTCGCCCCAACGGCCTGTCGGACGAGCCGCAGTACCAGATCGTCATCGACGACGAGAAGGCGCGCGCGCACCAGGTGAGTATCGCCGACATCAACGACACCCTGTCGGTGGCCTGGGGATCGGTCTACGTCAACGATTTCATCGACGGCGGCCGCGTCAAGAAGGTGTTCGTGCAGGGCCAGGCCGATGCGCGGCTGGCGCCGGAGGATTTCGACAAGTGGTACGTGCGCAATGCCGAGGGCAAGATGGTCCCGTTCTCGGCCTTCGCCGGCGGCCACTGGACCTTCGGCTCGCCCAAGCTGGAGCGCTACAACGGCGTGTCGGCGGTGCAGATCCTCGGCCAGGCGGCGCCGGGCCACAGCAGCGGGGATGCGATGGCCAGCGTCGAGCGCCTGGCGCGGCAGCTACCGGCGGGGATTGGCCTCGCCTTCTCCGGCCTGTCCTACGAAGAACGCCTGGCCGGATCGCAGAGCGCGTTCACGCTGGTGCTGTCGCTGGCGGTGGTCTTCCTCTGCCTGGCGGCGCTGTACGAAAGCTGGTCGATCCCGTTCTCGGTGATCCTCGTCGTGCCGGTCGGCATCCTCGGCGCGGTGCTCGCCACGCTCGGCCGCGGCCTGTCCAACGACGTGTTCTTCCAGATCGGCATGATCACGACCATGGGCCTGGCTGCGAAGAACGCCATCCTGATCGTCGAATTCGCCCGCGAGCTGCACGAGAAGGAAGGCAAGTCGCTGTCCGAGGCGGCGGTGCTGGCGGCGCGCATGCGGCTGCGGCCGATCATCATGACCTCGCTGGCCTTCGTCATGGGCGTCATCCCGCTGGCCGTCGCCACCGGCGCCAGCAGCGGCAGCCAGCACTCGATCGGCACCAGCGTGGTCGGCGGCACGCTCGCCGGCACCTTCCTGGCGATCTTCTTCGTGCCGCTGTTTTTCTACGTCGTCGCCGGCCTGTTCGAGAGGAAGGCCGCCGTCGATCCGCGTGCCGGCAGCCAGCCGGCGGAGGTGAAATGATGTCCGCCATCCCGCTGCGAAAACTGGGCACGGCCCTGGCCCTGAGCGGGCTGCTCGGCGCATGCTCGCTGATCCCCGCCTACGAACGTCCGGCCGCGCCGACGCCCGAGGCGTGGCCCACGGGTGAAGCCTATCCGGCGGGCAGCGCGGCGGCCGCCCGGGACATCGGCTGGGAGCATTTCTTTCTTGCGCCGGAACTGCAGCGCCTGATCGGCATGGCGCTCGACAACAACCGGGATCTGAAGGCCGCGGCCCTGCGCGTCGAGGCCTACCGGGCCCGGTACCGCATCCAGCGCGCGGACCGTTTCCCCGCGGTCGATGTGAATGCAGGCGGCACGCGCCAGCGGCTGCCGGCCGACCTGTCGTCGAGCGGCGAGGCCGCGACCACCGGCCAGTACAGCGTCGGCCTCGGCATCGCCGCGTACGAGCTGGATTTCTTCGGCCGCGTCCGCAGCCTGGAGGCGCAGGCGCTGGAAGCGTATCTGGCCGAGGAGGCGAGCCAGCGCTCGGTTCGCTTGAGCCTGACGGCGGAAGTGGCGACGGCCTGGCTCAACTGGCGCAGCGACCGGGCGCTGCTGGCCTTGACCCGCGGCACCCTGGAAGCCTACGAAGCGTCGCTGGACCTGATCCGGCAGCGCTTCGCGGCCGGCGCGGCCTCCGAACTGGAGCTGCGCCAGGCGCAGGGCGCCGTGAATTCGGCCCGGGCCGAGGAGGCGCAGTTCGTGCGCCGGGTAGCCCAGGACGCGAACGGCCTGCAGGTTCTGATCGGTTCGCCGTTGCCGGAATGGGCCGCGGCAGACGTGCCGCTCGACGCCGATCTCCTCGCCGAGCTGCCGGTCGGCCTGCCAGCCAGCGTCCTGCAGCGCCGTCCCGACGTCCTTGCCGCCGAACACCGCCTGCGCAGCGCCAACGCCAGCATCGGCGCCGCGCGCGCGGCCTTCTTTCCGGCCATCACGCTGACCGCCGGGGCGGGCACGGCGAGCGGCGAACTCTCCGGATTGTTCGATGCCGGATCGGGCACCTGGTCCTTCTCTCCGCAGATCCGCCTGCCGATCTTCAGCGCCGGACGGCTGGCGGCGAGCCTCGACTACGCCGAGCTGCAGAGGGACATTACGATCGCCGAATACGAGAAGTCGATCCAGGTCGCCTTCCGGGAAGTGTCCGACGGCCTGGCGGCGCGCGGAACCTTCCGCGCGCAGTTGCAGGCTGAATCGGACCTGGTCGGGACGAACCGGCGTTACCTCGAACTCGCCGACCAGCGGTACCGCGTCGGTGTCGACAGCTACCTCACCGTGCTCGACGCCCAGCGCGCCCTGTTCGCGGCCCAGCGGCAACTGATCGGCAGCCGGCTGGCACAGTTGTCCGGCGAGATATCGCTGTACAAGGCGCTGGGCGGCGGAGGCTGGGGCTGACGACGGGCCCTACGCCCGTCGTGCCGCCCGCCGATCCCTCGCCCCGTGCGGGCTCGGAATGTCGATCTGCAGCTCCGGATGCAGGGCCGCGAGCTGGTCGATCAGCCACGGGTTCGCCGCGTGGGCGAATTCGCGGGCTTCGAGCGGCGCGCCGGAAAAGGCTTCGACGAAGAGGGCGACGGCGGCGGAGCGGCTGACGCCGTATTCGCAATGCACCATCACCGAGATTTCGAAGGGCGCGGCGTGCAGCTCGCCGACGAAGCGGTCGATGCGCAGCGCCAGCCGGCGGTCGAACAGCCCCGGCAGCGCCGGCGTGAACGGGTCGGCCGGGATCGCGTCGAAGAAGGAGAGCCGCAGCACGTGGCGAAAGAGCGGATCGAGCCGCGCCTCCGGCGTGCCGGGGTCGGTGATCGAGATCACCGCCATGTAGGGATTGCCGTCCAGCGATTCGGCCAGTTCGCGCGAGGCGTAGTGAACCCGGATGATGGTCATGCGGCGGCTACTCCATGAAGACCGGATCGGAAAAGACGAGGGTGCCGTCCTTGCGCATCATCAGATTGTCGGCCTTGATCAGGTCGGGCAGGGCGTCGTATTCGCCGGAGAAGGATTCGAGGGCCCGGAGCGATTCCTGCAGGGTCTCGTTCCAGCCCATCGGCGTGACGGCGAGGTGGTGCAGGGCGATGCGCCCCATGTCGTGGGCGAGGTTGCGCCAGGTCATGCAGGCGTCGAAGTAGGCGGTGGAGATCTTCGCCGCCAGTTCGGCGGCGTCGCCGTTGCCGGGCAGCGGATAGAGCTTTTCGACCTCGACGATGTGGAACGGAAAGCCCTTGCTCGAACGCCCGGCCGTGCCGTGATCGGCGTAGACCACCGGGAAGTGGCGGCCGGTCGGGCGGTCCGGGGCGGTGTAGTAGGCGTAGTCGGTGGGCGAGGAGAGCACCTTGAAGACGCGCGCCTGGCCGTCGACCACGTCGCCGTCCAGCACGATGGTGTTCTCGCCCCGCCCGATCTCCTTCCGCCCGTTGAGCAGGGGATGGTCGGGCACGGGGTCGCGGATGATTTCGCCGAGGTCGGTGGTCACGCGCGTCTCCTCCGGGGAGTGGCCATCCGCCAAGCATACGCCGATGCGCGGCGGCGCGCCCTTCCCCGGCCCGATGTCAGGCGACGATGTGCGCGCCGGCGTCGACGTAGACCGTCTGGCCGGTCATGCCGGACGAGCCTGCGGTGCACAGGAAGGCGGTGAGCGCGCCGACCTCGTCGATGGTCACCGTGCGGCCGAGCGGCGCCTTGACGGCGTCCGCTTCCAGCAACTGGTTGAAGTTGGCGATGCCGGAGGCGGCGCGCGTCATGATCGGGCCGGGCGACACGGCGAAGACGCGGATGCCCTTCGGTCCGAGGTCATAGGCCATGTAGCGCACGGCCGATTCGAGCGCCGCCTTGATGATGCCCATGACGCCGTAGTTGCGCACCACGCGCTCGGCGCCGAGGTAGGACATGGTGATCAGCGAACCGCCCTCGGCCATCAGCGGCTCCAGCGCCTTGGCCATGCGCAGGAAGCTGTGGCAGGAGACGTTCATCGCCGCGTCGAAGCCGGCCTCGGTGGTGTCGATGACGCGGCCGTGCAGGTCGTCGGCGTTGCAGAAGGCCATCGAGTGGACGGCGAAATCGATCTGGCCGAATTCCGCGCCGCACTTCTCGATCACCCCCTCCAGGCTGCCCGGCTGGCTGACGTCGAGCTTTTCGAACAGGCGGGCGCCGAGGGCGTCGGCCAGCGGCTGCGTGTATTTGGCCGTCTTGTCGTTCTGGTAGGTCAGCGCGATTTCGGCGCCCATTTCCCGGACGGCGCGGGCGACGGCGTAGGCGATCGACTTGTCGTTGGCGATGCCGGTGATCAGGCCCTTCTTTCCCTGCAGATTGAACATTGTTCTTCTTCCTTTTGCCGAGTTTCCGTTGAAATAATGCTGCACTTGCACATCGGCGATTATGCCAGACAAACCGCGTCATAAAGCGGGTCGGTGCCCGGTGCCCGGAATGTTGCGGCGATTTTACTTGTGCGTTGCATCATCGGTTTGCGGCGGGCCTTTCGGGGCGGGCTTGATATACTGTATCGATGAACAGTGGTCGCCGCATCGCCCATCTCGACATGGACGCCTTCTTCGCCTCCGTCGAGCTGCTGCGCCATCCCGAGCTGCGCGGGCAGGCGGTGGTGGTCGGCGGGCGCAACGCGGCGCCGGTCACGGCGGCCGACGGCAGCCGGCGCTACGCGCGGCTCGCCGACTACGTCGGCCGCGGCGTCGTCACCACCTCGACCTACGAGGCGCGGGCGCTCGGCGTGTTTTCCGGCATGGGGCTGATGAAGTCGGCGCAGCTCGCGCCGCAGGCCATCCTGCTGCCGGCCAACTTCGACGCCTACCGCCATTATTCGCGGCTGTTCAAGGCGGCCGTCGCCGGCGTCGCGCCGAGGATCGAGGATCGCGGCATCGACGAGATCTACATCGACCTCTCCGACATCCCGGAAGAAACGCGCTCCCTCGCCGAGCGGATCAGGCGCGCGGTGCGCGAGGCCACCGGGCTCTCGTGCTCGATCGGCGTCAGCCCGAACAAGCTGCTCTCCAAGATCTGCTCCGACCTCGACAAGCCGGACGGATTGACGATCCTCGAACCCGAACGGATCGCCGCGCGCATCTGGCCGCTGCCGGTGCGCAAGATCAACGGCATCGGCCCGAAAGCGGGCGAGCGGCTGGCCGGATTGGGCATCCGCAGCATCGGCGATCTCGCCGCCGCGCCGGTCGAACTGCTCGTCGAGCATTTCGGCCGCGCCAACGGCGTCTGGATGCACGAGGCGGCGCACGGCATCGACCGGCGGCCGGTGGTCACCGAATCCGAGCCGAAGTCGATCAGCCGCGAGACGACCTTCGAGCGCGACCTGCACGCGCGGCACGACCGCGCCGAGCTGTCGGAAATCTTCACCTCGCTGTGCGCCTGGCTGGCCGACGATCTGCGGCGCAAGGGCTATGCCGCGCGCACCATCGGCATCAAGCTGCGCTACGCCGATTTTCGCGCGGTGACGCGCGACCTGACGCTGCCGGCCGCCGTCGGCGACGCCGGAGAAATCCGCCGGGCGGCCGGCGAATGCCTGAAGCGCGTGCCGCTGACGCAGCGGCTGCGCCTGCTCGGCGTGCGCGCCGGCGCGCTGGTGCCGATCGGGGCGGAAGACGCCGTCGCGCCGGCGATCCAGGCGAGCCTGCCGTTCTGAGCGCGGCGGCGCGGCCTCAGGCCGCCCCGAACGCGGCGTCCAGCGGCTGCGGCCGGCCGTAGAGCCAGCCCTGCGCCAGTTCGATGCCGCAGCCGGCCAGCGCCGCGTGCTGGGCCTCGGTCTCGACGCCCTCGGCGAGCACGCGGATGTCCAGCGCGCGCAGTTGCGCCACCGTCTGCCGGATGGCGCCGACGAAATCGGTGCCGCGCCCGGCGTTGCGGATGATGGTGATGCACAGCTTGACCAGGTCCGGCCGCAGGCACGCCGCCGTTTCCAGGTCGGCGAAGCCGCAGCCGGTGTCGTCGAGCGCGACGCGCAGGCCGAGCCGGCGCAGGTCGGCGATGGCGCCGTGCAGGGCCTCGGCGGCGTCGAGCGGCAGGTGCTCGGTGATCTCGAACACCACGTCGCTGCGCCCGGCGAGCGGCAGCGCGTCGGCGGCGCAGGCCAGCGCCGACGGCCCGAGGTTGATGCTCAGGAACTGCCCCGGCGGCAGCCTGCCGCGCGTGCGTTCGAGGGCCAGGCGGGCGCAGGCGAGTTCGACTTCCGGGCCGCGCCCCAGGCCGTTGGCGGCGTTGAACAGGTGGTCCGGGCGTTCCAGCGGCGAACCCTGCGGGCCCCGCGACAGGGCTTCGTAGCCGCGCACGCGGCGGTCGTCCAGGCCGACGATGGGCTGCACCACGGTGTCGATCAGGCCGTGGCGCAGGATGCGCTCCAGTTCGTCGGCCGCCGCATCGTGGCCGGCGGCGTGCGTTGCCGCCTGCTGCCGGCGCTCGTCCAGCCAGCGGGCGAGGGGCTGCGTGGGGAGCTGTTTTTCGGAAATCGCCGCCAGCGTCGCCGGCACGCGCATGCCGGTGCCGCTGCCGAAGATCGCGCACAGCGCCTCGTGCAGCAGCTTCTGCCCGGCCGCTTCGATGCTCGCCAGGACCTCGGCCGGGTCGCGCAGCGTGTCGGTGATGCGGAAGCGGACGGTCCATCGGTCGAGTCCGGGGCTGCGGGTCAGGTCGAGGATTTCCTGGCGGGCGAGCAGACGTTCGATCAACGCCGCGCACGCCTGGTCGAGATCGGCCAGCGCCCGGGCCGCCGCTGCCTCGCCGAAGGCGTCGAACAGGCGCTGGCGCTGGGCGAGGTCGATGACGAGCAGGGCGTGGTTTGCGGGCATGGCGCGCTGCGGGTCCCCGTCTAGCCGAGCTTGAAGCGGCTGATCTGGGCGTTCAGCGAGCGCGAGATGCGTTCCAGCTCGCCGACGGCGTCGGTGTTGTCCTGCATCGCCGCATTGGTTTCTTCCGACATGCGCGCGATCTGCTCCATGCGCTGGGCGATCTCCGTCGCGTTGCCGGCCTGCTGCGCGGTGGCGTGCGCCACGTCGCGCACGTTGCGCAGCGAATCCTGCGCCTGGCGGTTGATCTCGCCGAGCATGCTGGTCGCCTCGTTGGCCAGCGCCAGGCCCTTCTCGACCTGCGGCGCGGTGGTTTCCATGGCAGCGGCGGAATGCTGCGCCTCGGTCTGAATCACCTGGATCATGTGGGCGATCTCGGCGGTCGCCGCGCTGGTGCGCTCGGCGAGCTTCCTGACCTCGTCGGCGACGACGGCGAAGCCGCGGCCGGCCTCGCCGGCGCGCGCCGCCTCGATGGCCGCGTTCAAGGCCAGCAGGTTGGTCTGCTCGGCGATCTCGGTGATGACGTTGGCGATGCCGCCGATTTCCTCGGAGCGCTGGCGCAGGCTGCGGATCTGTTCGGAAGAGCCGGTGATCGTGCGTGCGATGTGGGCGATCTCGGCCGCCGCGTTGCTCACCAGTTGGCTGCCCTGTTCCGACAGTTCGGCGGTGCGCTCGGAGTTCTCCTCGGTCTGGCGGGCGATCTGCGAAACCTCGCTGATGCTGTGGTTCATCTGCTCGATGCCGCTGGCCGAGGCCGACGAGGCTTCGGCCTGGTTCTCGGCGGCCGCGCGCGCTTCGCGCGACGCCTGGCCGACCTGGCCGGCCTTGGCGAGCAGCGCCGAGGCAGCGGCGCTGATTTCGCCGAACAGGTGGCGCAGCTCGTCCTGCATGCGGGCCACCGCCGCCAGCATGCTCTCCGAGTGGCCGGCGGCGATCGGCGTCGTCAGGTCGCCGGCGGCGATCTTGGCGACGATGCGCGCGGCCTGGTCGGGTTCGCCGCCGAGCGACAGGCGCAGGCGGCGGGTGATGCGGAAGGCGACGAAGACGCCGATCAGGATCGAGGCCGCGCAGAGGACGATCATCAGCCCCGAGAACTGCTCGGCGACGCTGCGCGCGTGCGCGGTGGCCTTCTGGTTCCTGGCTTCCTGGTAGTCGATGAAGCGGTTGATCGCCGCCAGCCATTCGGTGAATCCGCCGCGCGCCTGGTGCAGCAGGATGTCGCGTGCGCGCGCGAAGTCGCCGGCGCGGCGGGCCTCGATGACCTGCTGGGCGAGCGGCAGGGTCCTCGCCTCGATGGCCTTGATGTCGGTGAGCAGGGTCTTTTCCTCGGCGGAAATTTCGTCGGGAACGGCAGCGAAGAGCTTGTCCAGGGCCGTCGCCGATTCCCGGTAGAAGGCGGCCAGCCGTTCGATGTCGGCCAGCGCCGGATCGAGATCGGCGGCGTTTTCGACCAGCGTCACGTCGCGCAGGCTGATCGCCCGGTCATGGACGCTGCCGCGGAAATTGATCGCATAGCGCTGCTTGACGGCGTTGATGTCGGTGATTTCGGTCAGGGTCCGGTTGATGAAGGCGACCCGCTGAATGCCGACCACGACCAGCGTGACCATCAGCGCCAATACCAGACCGAAGCCGAGCGCCAGGCGCATGCGGATGGTCATCGAAGCCTGCGAATGCATGAAAGGCTGCTCCCTGTGAGATTTTGTAGTCTGCGACAGGGAGCAAGGGTATTTGAAAAGTCAAAAATTGTTTGATTGATCTTTACGATCGTCTTGATAGTTTGTTTCTATTCGATTTTCCCCTGAGTGATCGCGGCTGCCGGGAGGGCGGAGGGGGCCGGAAAATCCGGGCGCGACGGCCGGGACGATCCGGCGCGCTAACGCGGGACGGCGCCGCCGACGTCGAGCCGTTCGACGCGCGGCGGCCAGACGCCCCTGTCCGCCGCCCTGCCGCCGTCGAACACGATCCAGCTCTGCCGCCCGTAGTGCGGCAGCCCGCGTTCGAGCGCGCGCAGCGCCGCCGCGTCCTGGCCGGAGACCACGGCGTACGGCGTGCCCGAGGCGTCGCGCCCGGCCCACGCCTGCGCCGTGCCGCGCCCGCTCGCGGCCGCCGGCCGCGGCGGCAGCCCGCGGGCGGCGAGCCAGGCGTCGACCGCCGGCGCGCTGCCGACGATCAGGCGCGGCGCCGCGTCGGCCGCGCGCCGCGCGCCGCTTTCGAGCAGCCGCGCCGCCAGCGAACGGGCGGCGGCCTGCAGCGCCGGGTCGTCGTCGACGAACTGCAGTGTCGCCCGCGGCGCGACGAAGGTTTCGCGCAGGATCGCCGGCAGCGCGGCGGCGTCGACGCGGCGCCACAGCCGATAGTCCGGGTCCAGCTCGACCGCCTGTGCGGCGCCGGCGCCCGGCAGCAGGATCGTCTCGCGCGCCCCGGCGAGCGGCACGCGGCGCGTCTCGACGCGGTCGGCGAAGACGAGGCGCAGCGGCACGTTCAGCGCGTAGTCGCCGGTCTGCGCCAGCGTCACCGCCAGCGCCTCGCCCCGACGTTCTGCGGCGGCGAGCCGGACGGACGGCGCGCCGGCGCGCTCGACCCACTGCCGGAAGAAGTCGCGCAGCGGCCGTCCGGCCTCGTGCGCGAAAGCGGCCTCCAGCTCGCGCCAGCCGGCGACGCGGAAGCGGTGTTCCCGCCAGAAGCGGCGCAGGCCGCGCGCGAAGGCCTCCAAGCCGATCTCGTCCCGGAGCATCAGGAACAGCATCGCCGCCTTGTTGTAGCCGACGATCGACGAGATGCCGTGGCGGCGCGAGGTGAAATCGCGCAGCGCGCCGTCGTTCTCCGGCGTTACGGCGGCGAGGTCGCGCAGCCAGCCGAGCCGCATGTCGAGCGCCGCCGCTTCGCCCTCGTCCTCCTTGTAGGCGTAGTCGGCGAGGAAGGTGGTCAACCCTTCCGACCAGTTGCCCCTGGCCCAGTCCGGATAGACGCCGTTGCCCCACCAGTTGTGCAGCACCTCGTGGCCGAGCGAGGTGGCGCGGATGAAGGGCAGGCGCAGCACGTCGCGGCCGAGGTAGGTCAGGCTCGGCATGCCGAAGCCGGTCGGCGTCGGGCTGGAGACGACGCTGAACAGCGCGAACGGGTAGTCGCCGATGAGCCGGTCGTAGCGCTCGACGTAGCGCGCCGAGTCGTCGAGGTAGCCGGCGGCGAGTTCGGCCAGCTCGCGGTGGAACCAGGTGCGCAGGCGGATCGTGCGGCCCTCGGCGAGCGTCAGCGCGCGCTCGCCGACGACGTAGGGGCCGGCCATCAGGTCGATGCCGTCGGCCGGCTGCGGGAAGCGGAATTCGGCGCGGTAGCCGTCGGCGTCGTCGCGCTCGGCCACGAGCTCGCCCGGCGTCAGGCCCTTCTGGCCGGCGGGCAGCGCGAGCGCGACGCGGTACGAGAACAGCCCGCCGGGGTCCGGATACCAGCCGGACGCGGCGGGCAGGAAGCTGCCGTCCGCGTCGGCGGTCGGCGCGCGCGCCTGCAGGACCTGACGGTGGTCGAGCGTCCGCAGCGGCGCCAGCGTCGCGCGGTAGGCGATCTCCGCCCGCTGCGCGCCGGCCGGCAGGCGCAGCCAGCGGCGGCCGTCGCGGGTCGTCGCCTCGACCCTCGCCGGCCGGCCGTCGACGGTCAGCGCGGTGATCTCGAAACCGGGCGCCAGCGCGAAGCCGGCCAGCGGCCGGTCGTCCGCGAGCCGGGCGGTGGCGGCGAAGGCGCGCGTCGTCGGGTCGAGGCGCACGTCGAGGTCGAGCTGCGGCAGGGCCGCTGCCGGCCGGGCGAGGAGGGCGGCCAGCGCCGCGAGCAGCGCGATGCGGCGCGCGCTCATCCGCCGGCGACCGGGAAGCGGACGACGATCTCCGTCTCGTCGCTGCCGCGCCGCAGTTTCATCGGCAGCCAGGTGCCGGGCGGCTGCCGGTACACGACGCCGCGCAGCGCCTGCATGTCGCGCAGCGGCAGGCCGCCGGCCTCGACGATGACGTCGCCGGCCTTGAACCCGGACTGCTCGGCCAGGCTGCCCGGCGTCACCGAGACGATGCGCACGCCGCCCTTCTCCGCCGCCATGGAGATGCCGAGGCGCGGCGGCCGCTCCGGCGGCGGCGCGACGATGAGCACGGCGTCGGCCAGGCCGGCGACGAGGCCGGCGCAGGCGTCGGTGTGCTTCCAGGTGAACAGCCCGGCGACGCGGCCGACGCCGAGGTCGCGCAACTGGTGCGCGACGCCGTGGCCGTGGCGCACGTGGCCGGAACCGAGGATGCCGACGACGAGCGTCTCCGGGTTGCGCCCGAGGTGCTCGGCGATGGTCTGCGCCATGGCCCGGTCCCACACCGTCTGTGCGTCGACGAAGCGGCGGAAGCCGGCTTCGCCCGGCGTCTTCTCCTTGGTCTGTTCCGGGTGCTGGCGATAGACCTCGCGCAGCGTCTTCAGGTAGTCGGCGGGCGGTTCGGCCGGGCGCGAGACGCCCTCGCGGCGGTCCGCCGGCACGCCTTCCCAGCCGCTGCGCGCGACCGTGTCGATGAGGTCGCGCTCGACGTTCATCGCCAGCATCGGCAGCCGGTGCATGCGCGCGAAGTGAAAGAGCGGCAGGTAGTCGCGCGCGTCGAAGCCCCACACCTTGTCCCATTCCGACTGACGCAGGAATTCGGCTTCGTTCAGTTCGCCGGCCACCCAGCGGTCGAGCGCCGGCTGCAGCCGGCGCGGGAACATCTCCAGCGCCAGCGCGAGCTGCGGCCGGCGGCTGTGCAACTGCGCCAGCGTGTGCAACTGCCAGCGGTGGTCCTCGGCGCTGTCGTGCGTTTCGCCGAGCAGCACGACCTGCCGGTCGGCCAGGCGTTCGAGCAGCGCGCCCGCGGCGAGCGGCGCGTCGGCGGCGCCGGGGCGCAGCCACTGCCCCGGCTGGCCGCAGGCGGCGGGCGCCTGTGCGGCGGCGGTCGGGGCGGCGGAGGCGGCAGCCGCAGGAGCGACGGCGAACGGCAGGGTCAGGAGCGCGGCGGCGAACGTGCGGAGGCGGCGGGGCAGCATGGGGTTCCCTTCGGCGGATCGTCTGTCGGTCTCCGCGATTATGCCCCTGTTTGCCCCGGCCGCCGCCCGCGCCGCCGGACGCCGCGCGCGGCGGGGTCAGGCGAGGATCGTCGCCAGTTGCGCCTCAGCCTCGGCGAAGCCCTTGTCCGCGGCCTCGGCGCCCATGGCCAGGCCTTCGGCGTAGATGAACTCGACGTCGTTCATGCCGAGGAAGGCGAGCACGCTCTTCAGGTACGGCACCTGCGAATCGGCCGGCGTGTCGCGGTAGAGGCCGCCGCGGGCCAGCGCGACGTAGACCTTCTTGCCCTTGAGCAGGCCCTCGGGACCGTTCTCGGTGTAGCGGAAGGTGACGCCGGCGCGGGCGATGGCGTCGATCCAGGTCTTCAACTGCACGGGCACGCCGAAGTTGTACATCGGCACGCCGAGCACGATGACGTCGGCCGCCTGCACCTGCGCGATCAGCGCGTCGTCGAGCGCGACGCGCGCGGCCTGCGCCGGCGTGCGCTGGCCGGCGGGCGTGAACAGCGCGCCGAGCGACGGCTCGTCGAGCACCGGGTGCGGGTCGCTGGCGAGGTCGCGCAGTTCGACGACGGCCGCCGGGTGCTGCGCGCGCAGGCGGGCGGTGACGGCGTCGGCGAGGCGGGTCGAGTTGGCGCCGGTGGCGCGGGCGCTGGCGTTGATCTGCAGGATTTTCATGATGGTTTCTCCGGGTTGGGGTTGGGGATCGGGCCGCGGTGGCCCGATGCATGGAAGCCATTCTATTGGTGCAAAATCGGCAGATAAATCCGGTTTTATTGACTAAACTGTTCCATATTCGGAACAAAAAAGCTGTCATGAACCTCGACGCCAACGACCTGATCCTCTTCGCCGCCGTCGTCGACGCCGGCAGCTTCTCGCGCGCGGCCGAGCAGGCGGGGCTGCCGAAATCGACGCTGTCGCGGCGCCTCACGCAACTGGAGGCGAAGCTCGGCGAGCGCCTGCTGACGCGCACGACGCGGCGGCTGACGCTGACCGAATTCGGCGAGCGCATCCTCGAACACGCGCGCCGCCTGCAGGAGGAGGCCGATGCCGCGGCGGCGCTGGCGCAGCACCGGCAGGCGACGCCGCGCGGCGTGCTGCGCGTGTCGCTGGTGCCCGCCTTCGCCGAGCTGGACATGGCGCAGTTCCTGCTGCAGTTTGCCGCCCGCTACCCGGAGGTGCGGCTCGAACTCGACCTCTCGCCGCGCCGCGTGGACCTCCTCGCCGAGCGCTACGACCTCGCGCTGCGCGCCGCCAGCCGCCTGCCGGACGACGCCACGCTGGTCGCGTGCAAGCTGTGCGAGATGCACAACGGCCTCTACGCCAGCCCGGCCTATCTCCGCCGCTACGGTACGCCGCGCGCGCCGGAGGATCTGCTGCAGGGCCACGTCGGCCTGCGCCTGATCGGCGGCTCCGGCGAGGTCCTGCCCTGGCAGCTCGCCGACGGCCGGCGGGAGTGGACGGGCATTCCGGACGGCGCGTTCGCCGCCAACTCGCTCGAACTGCTGCGCGATCTGGCCGCGCACGGCACGGGCATCGTCGGCCTCTCCGACCGCCACGTGCGCGGCGAATGGCTGACAAAGGGGCTGCTGCAGCGCGTGCTGCCGGACTGGCACCTGCCGACGGTGACGCTGTGGAGCGTGACGCCGGGCCGCCGCCTGCTGCCGGCGCGCACGCGCGCGTTCGTGGATATGCTGCGGGAGGCGCTGGCGGAGGGGTGAGGGGGCGCGGGAAAATGCCTGGAATGTATTGCCGCTCCCTCATCTTTCGCGTGTCGAGAAAGGGAGCCGCGTCCGCGCATGCCGGCTTGATCGAAAGGGAACTGCGGATCGCGTCTTTACGTTAAAGCAATCCTGACTTTACAATTAATTCTGTAAACATTGACAATTAACAAGCCACATGGACCCGTCCTCCCTGTTGAATCTCGTTGCCGATGGCAAGGGGAACGTTGCCGTGCGCTTGGCGGAGGCCGCAGGAATCTCCCGGCAGGCTGCGAGCGCCCGTATTTCATCGGCAATTCGCGCCGGGCTGATTGGCCGTACCGGTGTCGGCAGAGGCGTTCGTTACAGCTTGGCGGAAACGCATCGGCAAGAGCAGGAATTCAAGCGCGAGGGGCTGTCCGAGGATCGGGTGTGGCGGAGCCTGTGCGCGCCGGTGGTGGCCGACTTGCCGCCGAACGTTCGCGACATCTGGCAATACGGTTTGACGGAGATGATCAACAACGCCATCGACCATTCGGGCTCGGACACGGTGCGCGTCGGCATCGTGCGCAATGCGCTCTACACGCAAGCCTGGGTAGCCGACTCCGGCGAGGGCATCTTTCCCAAGATCGCCAAGGCGTTCGATCTGTACGATCCGCGCGAGTCCATTCTGGAACTTGCCAAAGGCAAGCTGACGACGGACCCGGCCAAGCATTCCGGCGAGGGCATCTTCTTTTCGAGCAAGGTGTTCGACCTGTTCGACATCCGCTCCGGTGCGCTTCATTTCATGCACGACGACGGCCTGGATGACATCCTGATCGAGCGCCCGAAGGATGCGCCCGGAACGCTGGTGCTGATGCGGCTGGACAATCAGAGCACGCGCACGACCAAGGAAATTTTCGACAAGTTCGCAGCGCCCGACGGATACACCTTCGCGAAGACGATCGTTCCCGTCCGGCTCGCCCAGCACGAAGGGGAAAAACTGGTGTCGCGCTCCCAGGCGAAACGGCTGACGATGCGCTTCGAGCGATTCAAATCGGTGATCCTGGACTTTGCCGGCGTCGAGGAAATCGGGCAGGCATTCGCCGACGAGGTTTTCCGCGTGTTCCAGAAAGCGCATACCGATACCCGCCTGGTACCGGTTAACATGTCGGTGCGGGTCAAGGGAATGGTATCGAGGGCAAAAAACCTGGCAGCACAGGACAAGAACGGCTGACGGAGTTCGACCATGAACACCACGAGTGCAAGTGCCCGAAGCGATGCGCCGAGAGCCCCAGGGGGTTTTTACGAGACCCCCGTAAAGTACCCCAAAAAGCACCGGATTGACTAGGAACGTTTCGGAATTCCACGGAACGGGAAGCGGCTAAAATCCTTGCCGTTGCTGCGTTTTCTGGAATTGTGAGGAACCGCTTGGAATGTCGGTTGGTCCCCTCGACAGGAATCGAACCTGTATCTGGCGCTTAGGAGGCGCCCGTTCTATCCATTGAACTACGAGGAGCGACCAAGGCGCGCATTGTAGCGGGTATTGCGCCGGCGCGACCAGTTCGGCGGGATAATCGGCGGATCATGAATGCGCCGCGCCGACGTCTGCCGCGCGTCGTCGTCATGCTCGGGCTGGTCAGTTTCTGCAACGACCTCGCCTCGGAGATGGTGACGCCGCTGATTCCGATCCTGCTCGCCGCGGTGCTCGGCGCCGGACCGCTGGCGCTCGGGCTGGTCGAGGGCGTGGCCGAGGCGGTGGCGGCCTGGCTGAAGCTGTGGGCCGGCCGGCGTTCCGATCTGTGGGGCGGGCGCAGGAAGCCCTTCGTGCTCGCCGGCTACTTCCTCTCCAATCTCGTGCGGCCGCTGTTGGGCGTCGCCGGCAGTTGGGGCGCGGTGGTCCTGCTGCGCGGCGTCGACCGCGTTGGCAAGGGCCTGCGCACGGCGCCGCGCGACGCGCTGGTGGCGGACGCGACGCCGCTCGCGCTGCGCGGCCGCGCCTACGGCCTGCACCGCGCGCTCGACAACGGCGGCGCCATGGGCGGCGCGCTGCTCGCCGCCGCCTGCCTGTCGTGGACCGACCTGAGCCTGTCGCAGATGATCCTGCTGTCGGCGATTCCCGGCTTCGCCGGCGTCGCGCTGGTGGCCCTGGCCGTGCGCGATCCCGCGTCCGGCGGGGATGGCCGTCCCGCGCCGGCTGCCGGCGCAGGCGCGGCTTCCGGCACCGCCGGCGGAGAAGCGCGCACGGCGCCGGCCGCCGTTGCGCCGCCGCTCGCCTGGCGTCTGCTCGAACCGGCGCTGCGCCGCTATTTCCTGGTGCTGGCGCTGTTTGCGCTGGCGCGCGCGTCGGAGACCTTCATCGTGCTGCGCGGCCACGAGCTGGCGATGCCGGTGCCGCAGCTCCTGCTGCTGTGGGCGGCGATGAGCTTCGCCAAGGCGCTGGCCGCGTGGTTCGGCGGGCGGCTGGCCGACCGCGTCGGCCACGGCCGCGTCGTGCTGCTGCACTGGCTGGCGCACGGCTGCGCCTTCCTGCTGCTGGCGTTCGTCGATTCGCCGGCGACGCTGTCGGCGGCGGCGCTCGTCTTCGGCGTCTGCGCCGGCGTCGGCGAGGGCGCGGAGCGCGCGCTGGTCGGCGAGATCGGCAGCGCGCGCGCCCGCGGCACCGCCTTCGGCTGGTACAACATGACGCTCGGGCTGGCGGCGATTCCCGCCGGGCTGTTCTTCGGCGGCCTCTGGCAGTCCTTCGGCGCTGCCGCCGCCTTCGTCGCCGGCGGTGCGCTGGCGCTGTTCGCCGCGCTGCTGCTGCGGCTGACGGTCCTCAGGCGCTGAGCGCCGCCGCGGCGAATCCCTTCGCCTGCGCCGCCTCGAACAGCGTGCGCTCCTCGAAGCGGACGTGCGCGGCGAGGAGTTCGGAAAAACGCTGCAGCGTCGCCGCGTCCGGCTGCCACAGCGCCGCTGACAGCGCGCGCAGCTCGGCGTGCTCGGCGAGCGTGCGTGCGACCAGCGACGTTTCGCCGGCCGCTTCGAGGAAGGGCAGCAACTCGGTTTCCTCCTCGCGGAAGTGCGGTTCCAGCTCGCTCTCGAACTCGCCGCCGATGCGCGCGGCGAGCGCCGCCACCGCGGCGGCGTCGCCGGAAAGCGCGGCGGCCTTGCCGTCGCGCGCGAGCTTGAGCGCGCCGTAGTGTTCGCGGGAAAGCTCCTGCAGCGCGGGGTGGCGTTTCATTGCGATCTCCTCATGTGCGATCGGCGGCGGCCCTATTCAGGCAGCACGCCGCGCGTCGGGCGCCGCGCTTGCGGCCAGGGCGGCGTCGGCCGGCTGCGGCCGGCCGAACAGCCAGCCCTGGCCCTGGTGGCAGCCGATCGCCGCCAGCCAGTCGCGCTGCCGGCCGCTCTCGACGCCCTCGGCGATGACGCGCAGGCCGAGCTGGCGGCCGAGCGCGACGATGGCGACGACCACCGCCGCGTCCTCGCGGCTCTGCGGCGCGTCCGGCGCCGCCGGGATGAAGCTGCGGTCGATCTTCAGCTTGTCCACCGGCAGCCGGGTGAGCCGCGCCAGCGACGAGTGGCCGGTGCCGAAGTCGTCGATGGCGATGGAAAGCCCCATACCGCGCAGCCGGCCGAGCGCGGCCTGCGCCGCCGCCGGGTCGGCCATGGCCGCGCTCTCGGTGATCTCCAGTTCGATCCAGGCCGGCTCGCAGCGGGTCTCGGCGAGGATGGCGGCGATCGTCTCCGGCAGCGTCGGGCTGCGCAACTGGCGCGGCGAGAGGTTCACCGCCACCGGCAAAGGCCGACCGCGCGCGGCCCAGGCTGCGGCCTGGCGGCAGGCGGCGCGCAGCACCGCTTCGCCGAGCGGCAGGATCAGCCCGGTTTCCTCGGCCAGCGGGATGAAGCGGTCGGGCGGGATGGCGCCGAGTTCGGGGTGGAACCAGCGGGCGAGCGCCTCGAAGCCGGTGATGCGGCCGTCGGCGAGATCGACCTGCGGCTGGTAGTGCACTTCGATCCGGCCGAGTTCGAGCGCCCGCTTCAGTTCGCTCTGCAGGTGCAGGCGCGCGCGCGCCTCGTCGTTCATGCCGGCGGAGAAGAAGCGGTAGCCGCCGCGTCCGGCTTCCTTGGCGCGGTAGAGCGCGGCGTCGGCGTGGCGCAGCAGCGTCGCCGCGTCGTCGCCGTCCTTCGGGTAGAGGGCGATGCCGAGGCTGGCGCCGAGCGGGATCTCGCGCTCGGCCGCGCGCATCGGCGCGTCGAGCGCGGCGAGCACGCGCGCGGCGATGTCGGCGACGCCGGCCGCGGCGTCGTCGCCGGGCAGGTTCTCGACGAGCAGCACGAACTCGTCGCCGCCGAGCCGGGCGACGGTGTCGCCGCCGCGCGCGGCGGCGCGCAGCCGCGCGGCGACCTCGACCAGCACGCGGTCTCCGAAGTCGTGGCCGTCGCTGTCGTTGATCAGCTTGAAGCGGTCGAGGTCGACGAAGAGCAGCGCGCCGGGCGCACCGCGCTTGCCGCGGGCGATGGCGCGCTCGATGCGGTCGAGCAGCAGCGCGCGGTTGGGCAGGCCGGTCAGCGAATCGTGCGTGGCCAGGTACATCAGCCGCTCCTCGGCGGCGCGGCGGTCGGTGACGTCGTTGAGCACGCCGACGAAGTGCGTCAGCGCGCCGTCGTGGCTGCGCACCGGCGCGAGGAAGAGTTCGAGGTGGCGCGGCGTTCCGTCGTCGCCGGCGAGCGAGAGCACGGTGTAGCCCTGGCGGCCCTCGGCGATGGCCTGGCGCAGCGCGCCGACGCCGGGGCTTGGGCCGTGCTCGCCGCATTCTTGCCGCTCGCACGGGCAGGCCTTGCCCAGCGCCGCTTCGCGCTCGACGCCGAGCATGCGCGCGAAGGCCGGGTTCACGTAGGTCAGCGGGTGGCCTTCGCGCTCGGCGTCGGCGATGAAGATGCCGTTCACGCTCGACTCGATGGCCCGCTCGCGCAGCGCGATGGTGCGCTTGTCGGCGTCGAAGTAGGTGTCGAGCGTCAGGCACAGGTCGAAGAAGACGACCTTGAGCAGCGCGTCGTAGGTGGCGAGGAAGCGCGCCTCGTCGTCGCCGGCCCAGTCGCGGATGGTGCGCAGCATGGCCGAGAGATAGCGGCGGAAGGCGCCGGCGTACCACTCGGGCTTGAGGCCGATGCGCGCGTGCGTCAGCCCGACCTGCAGGCGGCGGGCGACGTAGGCTTCGTCGTGCGGGCCGGCGATCAGCTCGGCGAAGTAGGTTTCGTGCGCGGCCTGCAGACGCTCGACGGTGGCGTCGTCCGGCAGCAGCGGCGCCAGTTCGGGGATGCGCCGCAGCGTCGCGTAGAAGGCGTCGCCGAAGCCGCGTCGGTCGTCGCCCGGGTTTGCGTACAGTGCTGCGTGCAGCGCGGCGAGGTGCGCGGTGTCGCCTTCGCCGACGTCGAGGAAGGCCAGCCGCCGGGCGATGTCCGCGTCGCCCAGGCCGAGGCTGGCGGCGACGTCGGCGAGCGGGTGGGCGGCGACCGTCGCGCGGTGCGGGCAGGCCGGTGCGGTCATGGCTTCCTGCCGAAGATCGCCGCGCCGCCGACCTCGACCATGCGCTCGATGCCGTGCATCACGGTCAGGTTGGCCTGTTCCATCGCCTCCAGCGCGGCCAGCGCGCGCTCCCAGTCGCCGGTGTAGTAGAGCGCGACGGCGCGTTTGGCGTGTTCGTGCACGGCGCGGTGCGGCGTTTCCAGCTCGGCGTAGCCGGGCATGCGCGAGAAGTATTCCTTGCCCTCGCCGTCGTAGTACCACTGGCCGAGGCGGCACTGCGTGTCGTCCGGGATGTCTTCCGGCCGCGCCTGGGAGACGCCGAGGAAGACCTTGTACACCTCCAGCTTCAACGTCAGCTCCTCGATGTCGGCGAGCTCGATGCCGGAGAGCAGCGCAGAGGAGGCGATGGTCCGCTCCATGCGCTGCGCCAGATCGAGCAGGCGGCCCATGCTGGCCTTGGCCGCGTCGCTCTCGGCCGAGTAGCGGGCGGCGTCGCCGGCGCCGACTTCCATCACCGCGCGCGCCTTGCCGGTTTCGTCCTGGATGCCGCTGACCAGCCCGGCGATCTCGCCGGTGGCCTTGGCCGTGCGCTCGGCGAGCTTGCGGACTTCGTCGGCGACCACCGCGAAGCCGCGGCCGGCTTCGCCCGCGCGCGCCGCCTCGATGGCCGCGTTCAAGGCGAGCAGGTTGGTCTGGTCGGCGATCTCCTTGATCAACTGCACGATGCCGCCGATCTGCCCGGCGCGCTGCGCGAGGCCGTCGACGCTTTGCGAGGCCTCGCTCATGCGCTCGAACATGGCGCGCAGGTTGTCGGCGATCTTCTCGAAGGCGGCGCGGTTCGCGTCCGACTCGGCGGCGGCCTCGGCGGCCGAGGACTTTTCCTGCTGCAGGCTGGTTGCCAGCCCGCGGAAGGAGACGGCGACGCCGTCGAGCGATTCGCCGAAGCGGTCGAGGTTGGTGGCGATGCCGTCGATCATGCCCTGCCGGCGCTGCAGTTGCGCGACCTCGGCGGCGAGCGCCGAGCGTTCCGCGTCGAGCACGGCGAGGCGGGCCTTGAGGCCGGCGTTCTCGTTGCGCAGGGCTTCGGCCTGGTCCTGGGCGACGCCCAGGGCTTCCTTGTGGCGGGTGAAAAACATGGCGCTGTCCTTTGTGTCGTTGGCTTCGGCGAATCCGGTGGCGCGGCGTCGGGAGCGGCCGCTCTTTAATATCAATGAATGATACAAAAGGACGGCCGGAGTTCCCAGTCCGATAGCATGATCGCCGCGCGCCGGTTCGCCTTACGCTAGTGGCCGCAGGCTTTCGCCACCGGCGCGTCGGCGTCGGCGCGGCCGATGCGCACCTGCCAGACCTCGGGGCCGGCTTCCAGGTAGTCCCAGGTGAATTCGCCGCGCGACTCGGCCTGGAACTGGTAGAAGAGCGGCTTCGGGTCGTGGTCGTTGATCAGCAGCAGGGCCTCGCCGGGCGCGAGTTCGTCGAAGGTGCCGAAGATCAGCGGGTGGCGCTCGCGCGGCGGGATCGTGCGGACGTCGACGGTGGTCTTGCAGGTCGGTGCGTTGCTCATGGCGTTCTCCTTGATTGGGGTGGGTTGCGGGGGAAGGATCAGTCGGCGCCGTCTGCCTGCCAGCCGAAGCTTTGCTTGGCGCGGTCGCTCATCATCGATGGGTGCCACGGCGGCTCCCAGACCAGCCGGATGTCGGCCGGCGGCGCGTCGGGAAAGGCTTCGGCCAGCTCGTGACGGGCCTCTTCAAGGATCAGGTCGCCCATCGGGCAGGTCGGCGAGGTCATCGTCATCTCGACGACGACGGCCGGTTCGGTCTCGATGCGGTAGACCAGACCGAGATCGACGACGTTCATGCCGACTTCCGGGTCGATCACATGGCGCAGCGCGGCACGGACGGCGTCGGTGGGGGCGAGGGTTTCGGTCATGGCGACAAAAGAAGTAAATTAAATGCAGCTTTATCGTAGCACCGGAAAACCCTTAAAGCAAGAAGTAAAATACATCTTTAAGGTGCGGCCCCGGCGCTGGCTCCGGGGTGTCGCCAGATCGCCCGGCAGCATGGCGCCGGACACGGTAGAATGGCCTCCTCCGCCGCAGGCTGCGCCGCTGCGTGCCGTCCCGGCGGAGAGTCCGATCCTGCGTTGTCCATCCCGTATCGCCGCCCCAGTCCGAACCGTGCCCTACCTGACCCTCTCCGATGCCTCGCTCGCCTTCGGCCACGTGCCGCTGCTCGACCACGCCGACTTCCAGCTCGACCCGGGCGAGCGCGTCGCGCTGATCGGCCGCAATGGAACCGGCAAGTCCTCGCTGCTGGCGGCGCTCGCCGGCCGCGGCGCGCTCGACGACGGCGAGGTCTGGCGCCAGCCCGGCGCGCGCATCGGCTACGTGCCGCAGGAGCCGCCGTTCGACCCGGAACTCACGGTGTTCAAGGCGGTGGTCGCCGGCATGGGCGCGACCTCGGCGTTGTTGGCCGAATACCATGAGGTCTCGCACCGGCTGGCCGAGGCGGGCGCCGACCAGGAGGCGCTGCTCGCCCGCCTGCACGCGCTGCAGACCGAGCTGGAGGCGCTCGGCGCCTGGCAGTTCGAGTCGCAGGCCGAGCGCGTCATTGCCCGCTTCTCGCTCGACCCGGAGGCGCCGGTCGGCAGCCTTTCCGGCGGCCAGAAGAAGCGCCTGGCGCTGGCGCAGGCGCTGGCCGTGTCGCCGGACGTGTCGCCGGACGTGCTGCTTTTGGACGAGCCGACCAACCACCTCGACATCGGCGCCATCGAGTGGCTGGAGGATCTGCTGATCGAGTCGAACGTGACGCTGCTCTTCATCACGCACGACCGGCGTTTCCTCGACCGGCTGGCGACGCGCATCGTCGAACTGGACCGCGGCCGGCTGGCCAGTTTTCCCGGCAGCTTCGCCGACTACCAGCGGCGCAAGGAGCAGATGCTGCACGACGAGGAGATCGCCAATGCCAAGTTCGACAAGTTCCTGGCGCAGGAGGAGGTGTGGATCAGGAAAGGGGTGGAGGCGCGGCGCACGCGCAACGAAGGCCGCGTGCTGCGTCTCGAACGTTTGCGCAGGGAGCGCACGGCGCGGCGCGAACGGCAGGGCAGGGTGGAACTGGCGCTCGACGCCGGCGAGAAGAGCGGTCAGCTCGTCGCCGAGCTGCAGCACGTGAGCAAGCGTTTCGGCGACAAGACGGTCGTGCGCGACTTCTCGTGCCGCCTGATGCGCGGCGACCGGATCGGCCTGATCGGCCCGAACGGCGCCGGCAAGACGACGCTGCTGCGCCTGATCCTCGGCGAACTCGCGCCGGACGAAGGCACGGTGCGCCAGGGCACGAAGACCCAGGTCGCCTACTTCGACCAGTTCCGCGCGCAGCTCGACCCGGAGGCGGCGCTGGTCGACGTGATCTCGCCGGGCTCGGACTACGTCGAAGTGGCCGGCGTCAAGAAACACGTGATCAGCTATCTCGGCGACTTTCTGTTCGCACCGCAGCGCGCACGTTCGCCGGTAAAGTCGCTGTCCGGAGGCGAGCGCAACCGCCTGCTGCTGGCGCGCCTGTTCGCGCGGCCGGCGAACGTGCTGGTGCTCGACGAGCCGACCAACGACCTCGACATCGAGACGCTGGAACTGCTCGAAGAGCTGCTGCTGGATTACCCCGGTACGCTGTTTCTGGTCAGCCACGATCGCGCCTTCCTCGACGCGGTGGTGACGCAGACCATCGCCGCCGAGGGCAACGGCGTCTGGCACGAGTACGCCGGCGGCTACGGCGACTGGGCGGACTACCAGGCGCAGCGCCGCGCAGCGGCAGCCGCGACGCCGGCGGCGAAGGCGAAAGAGGCGCCGAAGCCGGCCGAACGGGCGCCGCGCGGCGGCAACAAGCTCTCGTACAAGGACCAGCGCGAGCTCGACGCGCTGCCGGAGAAGATCGCGGCGCTCGAAGAGGAACAGAAGTCGCTCACCGAACGGCTCGAAGACCCGGCGCTCTACGCTGGCGACCCGCTGGCCGCGCAGGGCTTTGCCAACCGCCTCGCCGAGATCGACGACGAGTTGCTGCTGCTGCTCGAACGCTGGGAGGCGCTGGAGGCGATGGCGGCGCGGAACTGAGCGGCTGCCGCGCGCCTCTGATTCGCAACATCGGAAACACGGGAACGACCATGCTCAAGAAACTGCTGATTGCCCTCCTGGCCGCGACCGCGCTCGCCGGGGCCGGTGCCGCCGAGAAGAAGCTGCCGCCGGTCGAGGTCTACGTGCCGCACCTGTGCCTGGCCTGCCTCGACTGGGCCGAGCACCTGCGCCAGAACGGCTTTTCCAGGGTGACGGTGAAGGAGGTCGATGACCTGGCGGCGCTGAAGAAGAAGCTGAAGGTGCCGGAAGACCTCGAATCGGTGCACACCGCGGTCGTCGCCGGCTACTTCGTCGAAGGCCACGTGCCGGCCGAGGACATCGTCGAACTGCTCAGGGAAAAGCCGAAGGCGTACGGCATCGCCGTCCCCGGCCTGCCGCGCGGCGCGCCCGGCCGCGAGTTCTCGATGCCGACCTGCGAGACCGGCTGCACCATGCTCGACTCGCAGACCGCCGAGCGCGAGGTGCGGCGCGAGATGTTCAACACGATGGTGGTGTACAAGGACGGCCGCGTGAAGGTGTGGGCGCGGCATTGAGCGTTTTCCCGCAATGAGCGCGTATGCCCGGCGCCGCGCAATGTGATCGTTTCGGCGCGGCGGTGAAGAGGCATGGATTTGTAGCTGCACAACCAGTATGATCATAACGGTCAAACTGATTTGCAGGAGCCCGGTATGATTACCGAGACAAGTGCCGTCACCTTTCGTCAGAACCTCGGCGAGATGCTCAACCTCGTCCAGTATCGTCACGACAGCGTGGTCATCAACAAGGACGGGAAACCCGTCGCTGCCTTGGTCGACGCTCGCCTTTTCGAACGCATCCGGCGCATGCAGGGGCGGTTTGATGCTCTGTGTCAGCGGATCGAGGCAGGGTTTTCCGGCGTTTCCGAAGCAGACGGGATGGCGGAGATCGAGGCTGCAATCGCCGAGGACCGGCAAGCGCAAGGCAAATCCGCTCCCCGCTGAACATGGGTCAGACCTTGCGGGTCGTCCTGGACACCAATGTCCTGCTTTCCGGCATCGCGTTTCCGGGCAGCGTCCCCGGCAAGATTCTGTCTGCCTGGCGGCTGGGCTCGCTCGATGTCGTCCTTTCGGAGTTCATCATCGAAGAGTTGCGCCGGGTATTGCCCCGGCTTGTCCATCGGCATGGTCTGACATCGGCGGAAATCGACGATCTGCTGGACATCCTGTCGATCCAGGCCGAGATCCTGGCGCCGCACGCCCCCGACGAACAACTGCTCAGGGACATGAACGATCTGCCTGTACTTGGCACCCTGCTGGCGGCCATTCAGTCGGGCAGCGTCGATTACCTGATTACGGGCGACAAGGATCTGCTCGTCCTCGGTGATCGTTACCCCATCGTCTCTCCCGCCGACTTCTGGGCACGGCATGGCGGGCTCTGATCGTGCGGGAGGCTGCTTCCGATAGCGGTACGCCCCGAAAGAAGATTCCTCGCTCCTGTTCGACGCCCCTGTTTTCGCTGCATATCTGGCGATAGCGCGCGCTCGGTCGGCGACAAACCCGGTATCGACAAAACGAATCGGGCGTCGCCCTGCGCAGGATGACAGGCTCCGGCAGTTTCTTGCCGGAGCCATGCATTGGCGGTGAGCCGGGCTGGCTTCAGAATTTGTATTCCAGCGTAGCCCGGTAGCTGCGCGGCGTGCCCCACATCACCTGTTCGTTGAAGTTCACCGATGTGTAGTACCACTTGTCGAACAGGTTATCGACGTTGAACTGCAGCGACAGTTGCGGCGCGAACTGATAGCGCGCCATCAGATTCGCCAGCAGATCATGCAGCGGTAGCTTCGTTGATTCGTGGTGTTGCGGTCGAAACGGGGCATGTCGCTGCGTTCGAGGCTTCAGGCAAAGACGTTCAGCCGCGTTCCGATCTCGCCGATTTCCGTCGTGCGGGCGCTGCCGCTGGCGTTGTAGGCCGCGATTGCGGGTGTTTCCGCGCCGGTGGGGGGTGATGCGCGGCCGTTTTCGCCGCTTTTTTCCTCGTTTTCTTCCCGCGCCATCTCCGCGCGCGCCTGCTGCTCCATCGACGCGGCCTCGGCGGCAACAGCATAATCCTGCCCGGACGGTTCGGCCGGCGCGAGCGCGGCAGAGCGGATTTGGCGCGCCCTGTCGATGGTTTCCTCCGGCGTCTTCCCCGGTGCGGTGCTGATGCGCACCTCGCCGCCGATCGCGTAATTCACGCCGTCCGGCCCGCGCTGGTAGGAGAAGGTCGCGCCGCTGGCCAGCCCGGCCCCGGCGGCCATGTGCGCGGCCTCGTGGGCGCGGACTTCCCGGTCGCGCGCCTTGAGTTCCTTCACCTGGGCCTCTTCCTCCGGCGTCAGCGTCTTCCCCGCTCGGCCGCCGCCGGCGCGCGCCACACCGCCGCTGCGGGCACTTTCGCCGAGCGGATCGTAGATGCTTGCTGCCGTGGATATTCCCGAAATGCTCATTGCGCGGTGCAGGTGAGGTTGCGGCCGATGCGCTGCGTCGCCGGAAAGTATGGAACAAGCGGGCGCTTATTTCCAGAATGGCGCCCGCCCGCGCACAACCGGGAAGACGTGTCCCTGAAGGGGGCTTGGCAAAAAAAAACGCCGCCACGGAAACCCGCAGCGGCGCAATCGGAGGGGAGGATCGAAGCCGTTTTAGTAGACGTCGTGCTGCGTGTTATGCACGTTGAACTTGCCGGTCGGCGTCACCAGGCGCTTGTCCTTGATCACGTGCTTGACCTTGCGCGTCTTGTCGTCGATGACGACGATGGCCGACGGTTCGGTCTTGTTGCCGGTCCACACGGAGAACCAGATCTCGTCGCCCTTCTCGTTGTACTCGCCCTGGACCACGCGCTGCAGGCCCTTGGTCTGGCCGAGCCTGGCGGCGGCGGCGACGTCGATCACTTCCGGCTTGGCGTCCGCGCCGCCGAGTTCGGAGACCTTGTAGACCGTCACCGAGCCGGCCAGCTTCGGGTCCGGGTTCAGCGGCGAATCCGCCCACAGGTTGTCGGACTTCGGATGCGTCTTCACGAACAGCGAGTTGGCGCCGTGGTTCTTCAGCTCCTGCACGACCTTCCAGGCGTGTTCCGGACGGTTCTTCGGATCGGTGCCGATCAGCGTGATGACGTCGGCGCCGAGGTGCGAGGTCGCCCACACCGGGCCGTACTTCGGGTGGTTGATGTTGGCGCCGCGGCCCGGGTGCGGAATCTTGGCGGTGTCGACCAGCGCCTCGAACTTGCCTTCCTTGATGTCGACGACGGCGATCTTGTTCGACGCGTTGGCGGCGACGAGGAAGTAGCGCTTCGAGGAATCGTAGCCGCCGTCGTGCAGGAACTTGGCGGTGTTGATCGTGGTTTCGCGCAGGTTGGTCAGGTCGGAGTAGTCGACCATCTTCACCATGCCGGTTTCCTTGACGCTGATGAGGAACTCCGGCTTGGTCGTCGACGAGACGATGGAGGCCACGCGCGGTTCCGGATGGTAGGCGCCGTCGACCGTCGTGCCGCGCGTCGACACGTTCTTCAGCGGTTCGAGCGTCAGGCCGTCGAGGATCGTGTACTGCGGCGGCCAGTAGGAGCCGACGACGGCGTACTTGTCCTCGTAGCCCTTGGCCTTCGAGGTGTCGACCGAGCGCGTCTCGAAGCCGGCCTTGATGGTGGCGACGACGGTGGGCTTCTCGTACCACAGGTCGATCATGTCCAGCCGGCCGTCGCGGCCGACGACGTGGATGTAGCGGCCGGAGAGCGAGATGCGCGAGATGTGCACCGCGTAGCCGGTCTTGACGATGCCCCAGATCTGCTTGGTGTCGCCGTCGATCAGCGCCACCTCGCCGGCGTCGCGCAGCGTCACCGAGAAGACGTTGTTCAGGTTCACGCTGTTCATCTTCCTGGTCGGGCGCTGGTCGACCGGCACGTGCAGCTTCCACGTCTTCTTCATGTCGTCCAGGCTCCACTCCGGCGGCGCTTCCGGCGGCATCTGGATGTAGGTGGCGATGTTCTTCAGCTCGTCCTTGGTCAGGATGTCGTCGAAGTTGGGCATGCCGCCCTCGGTGCCGTAGCCGATCACCTTTTCCAGGCGCGACTGGCCGAGCTTGGCGGAGTTGGCCGGCTCCAGGTTCTTGCCGGTGGCGCCCTTCCTGAGCATGCCGTGGCAGCCGGCGCAGCGTTCGAAGTAGATCTTGCCGCTGGCCGCCTTGGCTTCCGCCGACAGCGTCGGGGCATCGGCGGCGAAGGCCATGCTTACGGAAAACGGCAGCGCAGCGAGCGTAAGCGCGGTTCTCAGTCGTTTTTTCATTGTTTCCTCTCCATTAGATAAAGTGACAGCCCGGCGGGTGCTGCCTCGCCGGCTCCGACAATCCATGTGCTTCGCAGGCCTTGTCTGGCGATCACTGTATGCGTCCGGTGCGGTGATTTTTTTGACCGACATCAAGCAAAAAAGCCCGGGAGGCAAGGGCTCCGGTACAGTTTTGACGATTTTCCAAGGGAACAGACGGAACGCATCGAAGCAAGGCCGGCTTGCCCCGCTGCGGCCATGTGGCCGGCCCGACGGGCGGAATTATCGGTTGAATCAATCTGTTCATTGAAAAAGTCGTCGTTTGTGTAACTTTTCATGACGCTTCCCGCTCCGCATGATCGAACGCGTGAACGCCGGCTTCCGCCGGCCCGGGAGCGAACGATGAATGCACGGAAGAACCGCACCACCGCCGCGGCCGCGACGCCGGCGATGATCGAGCTGACCGTCGCCGACCTGCGGCGGCCGGGCGAGGCGGCGCGGCCGCTGATCGAGCGCCTGATCGACCTCGACCGGCTGCTCGCCGGCGACGCCGGCACGCGCGTGCTCGTCCTCGTCCGCCGCGAGGCGCTGGCGAAAGCCGGCGGCGAGCTGCGCCGGCGGGTCGCGGCGCGGGCGCCGGCGGCCGACGAGCGGGCTGCGCTGGTCGAACTGGCGCTGCCGTCCGGCGGCCGCCCGCCGCGCTGCCAGCCGTCGCTGGCGCACGTGCTGCGCGCGCACATGCGCAGCACGCTGGCCGAGCACGACGGCCGCTTCGGCGAGGCGGCGAAGGCGCTGTGCATCGCCGACAACACGCTGCGCCGGCGGCTCGGCGCGGCGTGAGGCCGGCTCAGTTGCCGGCGCGGGCGAGCTTGCGGCGCAGCGTCGTCACGTGGATGCCGAGGGCGCGCGCTGCCGCCGTCTTGTTGCCCCGGTGCAGCGCCAGCACGCGGCGGATGTGCGCCGCCTCGACGTCGGCGACGGCAGCCGCCGCCGGCGTTTCCGGCGCCGCCGGCGCGGCCAGGCCGAGGCGGCCGGCGTGCGCGGCGTCGGCGAGGTAGCGGCGGGCGCGGCCGGGCGCCGCGTCGGCGATCTCCGGCCGCGTGCCGAGGACGACGACGCGGGCGCCGGGGTCGAGCGCCAGCAGGCGTTCGATCAGTTGCAGCTTGTCGATCAGGATCAGGCCGGGGTCGCCGGCCGGCCGCAGGTCAACCACGGCCAGCCCGTCCGCGGCGCCGTCCGTTGCCGGCCCGCTCATCGCCCGGCCAGCCAGGCGAGCGTGCCGAGGGCGCCGGCGATCTGCGGCGACCACGGGTGGCCGGTGTTGATGCGCAGGCAGTTGCGGAACTCGCGCTGCGCCGAGAAGATCGGCCCGGGCGCGACGCTGACGCCCTGCGCCAGCGCCTGCCGGTGGATGGCCAGCGCGTCGGCGCCGGGCGGCAGTTCCAGCCAGACGAAGTAGCCGCCGCGCGGCCGCGCCAGCCGGGTGCCGGTGGGGAAGGCGCGCTCGATCTCGGCGACCACCGCCGCCTCCTGCGCGGCCAGCGTCGCGCGCAGGTGGCGCAGGTGCCGTTCGTAGCCGCCGCGCTTCATGAAGTCGGCGAGCGCGGCCTGCGCCGGCACGTTGGTGGCGATGCTCGACGAGAGCTTCAGGCGGCGGATCTTCTCGGCGAAGCGGCCGGCGGCCACCCAGCCGACGCGGTAGCCCGGCGCCAGGCACTTGGCGAACGAGGAGACGTGCATGACCAGCCCCTCGGCGTCGAGCGACTTGCTCGGCAGCGGTCGCTTGGCGTCGAAGTACAGCTCGGCGTAGACGTCGTCCTCGATCAGCGGGATACCGTGCCGGGCGAGCAGCGCGATCAGCGCGCGCCGCGCTTCGTCCGGCACCGTGCTGCCGAGCGGGTTCTGGAAGTTGAGCATGCACAGGCAGGCTTTCACCGGGTGCTGCGCGATGGCCGCTTCCAGCGCCGGCAGGCTGATGCCGTCGCGCGGGTGCGTCGGAATCTCGACCACCTTGAGGCCGAGCCGCTCGATCGCCTGCAGGCCGCCGTAGAAGCACGGCGACTCGATGGCGACGATGTCGCCCGGCTTGCACGCCGCCTGCAGGCAGAGGTTGATTCCCTCCATGGCGCCCGAGGTGACGACGATCTCGGCCGGCGGCACGTCGGCGCCATCGGCCAGGTAGCGCAGCGCGATCTGCCGGCGCAGCTCCTCGTTGCCCGGCGGCAGGTCGGTGACCGTGCTGCGCGGGTCGAGCCGCCGGGCGGCGGCGGCGAGGCTGCGCGCCAGCCGGTCGAGCGGGAACAGGTAGGGGCTGGGGAAGCTGGAGCCGAGCGGCGCCACGTCCGGATCGCGCACGGATTCGAGGATGTCGAAGATGAAGTCGCTGACGTCGAGTTCGGTCGAACTGACCGGCGGCCGGCTCATCTCCGGCTCCGGCAGGCGGCTGCCGATGCGCGCGCGCACGTAGTAGCCGGAGCGCGGCCGCGCCTCGATCAGCCCGCGCGCCTCCAGCAGGTAGTAGGCCTGGAGCACGGTGATCGGGCTCAACTGGTAGGCGTCGCAGGCCTGGCGCACGGAGAGCAGGCGCTCGCCGGGGCGCAGCGTGCCGGCGGTGATGGTGTCCGCGACCCGCTCCGCCAGTCGCTGGTAGAGGATGGGCGGCGGCGCGTCGTCGCGGCTTGCGGAAACGGTCTTCATCGTCGGGCCTCGTCTGCGGAGCGGCGTCCGCATCGTCGCCATTGTCGCGCCGTCGCGGCGCAGGCACAGATACAGAAATGCCGTCAGCCGATGGTAACAGCGGCCCGCGCCGGGGTCGGGCCAGGGGCGGACGAAGCCGGCGCCTGCGACCGCGCCGCCGGCGCGCGGGAACATCTGTTCCCATCATAATCCTGTGTCTCTGGATCTGTAACCGTACAGTCGCCGGTGGTCTACTCGCCGCCATGCCGGAGCATCCCGCCGCCGGCCGGAAGGAGCGGAAGATGAGCCGGATTCGCCAGGCCAAGATCGAGCTGTACCGCCGCAAGGGCAAGATTCATCCGCGCGCCGTCGGCGGGCGCTTCGACACGCTGCGCTGGGTCGCGGTCTGGTTCACGCAGGTGGTCTTCTACGGTGCCTGCTGGCTCGACTGGAACGGCCGCCAGGCGATCCTCTTCGATATCCCGAACGAGCGCTTCCACGTCCTGGCCTGGACCTTCTGGCCGCAGGACGCGCTGCTGCTGGCGCTGGCGCTGATCTTCGCCGCCACCCTGCTGTTCTTCGTCACCGCGCTCGCCGGCCGGCTGTTCTGCGGCTTCGCCTGCCCGCAGACGGTCTATACGTCGATCTTCGTCTGGATCGAGGCGCGCGTCGAAGGCGACCACGTCGCCCGCCTGCGCCTCGACGCCGCGCCCCACGGCCCGAAGAAGCTGCTGCTGCGCGCCGCCAAGCACGCGCTCTGGCTGCTCGTCGCGCTGTGGACCGGCATCACCTTCGTCGGCTACTTCTCGCCGGTCGACGAACTGCTGGCGCGCCTCGCCGCCGGCGCGCCCGGCCCGTGGGAGGGCTTCTGGACGTTCTTCTACGCGCTGTTCACCTACGTCCAGGCCGGCTTCGCGCGCGAGGCGGTGTGCCAGCACATGTGCCCGTACTCGCGCTTCCAGGGCGTGATGTTCGACGCGGCGACGAAGAGCGTCGCCTACGACGCGCGGCGCGGCGAACCGCGCGGCGCCCGCCGCGAGACCGGCGTGCGCGGCGACTGCGTCGATTGCGGGCTGTGCGTGGAGGTCTGCCCGACCGGCATCGACATCCGCGACGGCCTGCAATACCAGTGCATCAACTGCGGCCTGTGCGCCGACGCCTGCGACCAGGTGATGACGCGCATCGGCGCGCCGACCGGGCTGATCCGCTTCGCCGCCGAGCGCGAGCTCGCCGGCGAGGCGCCGCCGCCGGGGCGTCCGCGCGTCGCGGTCTACGGCGCCGCGCTCGTCGCCGTCGCCGCCTACGGCGGCTGGCTGCTCGCCGAGCGCAGCCCGCTGCTGGTCGACGTGCTGCGCGACCGCGGTGCGCTGCTGCGCGAGACCGGCGACGGCATCGAGAACGCCTACACGCTGCGCCTGAGCAACCGGGGCGCGGCGGACGATGCGTTCGCGATTTCCGCCTCCGGGCCGCCGGGCCTGCGCGTCGTCGGCGACGACGTCGTCCGCGCCGAGGCCGGCAGCGTGCGCTCCGTGCCGCTGACGCTGGCCGTGCCCGAAGGCACGCCGGGCGCCGGCATGCAGCCGATCCGCATCGACGTGCGCTCGCTGCGCGATCCGGCCGTGCGGCGCAGCGAGCGCAGCAGCTTCGCGCTGCCGGCGCAGCGATCTTCGGCGGATCAGTCGCCGGCGGCCGGCGCCGCGCCGCCGGTGTAGCAGATGAGGTCGTGGCAGACCGCCGGCGCGTCGCCGCGGTTGCGGTAGCCGTGCGGCCTGTCGGCCGGAAAGCGCACCGCCTCGCCTTCGTTGAGCGTGCGCCAGCGGCCGTCGACCAGCACCTGCAGCGTGCCGCGGACGACGGTGACGTGCTCGAAGACGCCGGCCAGGTGCGGCTCGGAGCGCCGCTCGTAGCCGGGCGCCAGCGTCAGTTCGAGCAACTCGAAGCCGAAGCGCGCGTCGTAGGGAAAGAGCGGCGCCACCCACATCGGATCGCTCGCCGGCCGGTCGCGCAGCGCGGCGGCGGCGCGGAAGAGCGGCTTGCCGTCGTGCGCCGGCGGCTCGATGAAGGCCGACAGCGGCGTGCGGAAGCCGGAGGCGATGCGCCACAGCGTGGCCACCGTCGGGCTCGATTCGGCGCGCTCGATCTGGCCGAGCATGGCCTTGCTGACGCCGGTCTCGGCGGCGGCGCGGTCGAGGCTCCAGCCGCGTCCGGCGCGCAGGCGCTGCAGCGTCCGCGCGAGATGGGCGGCGAGCGCCGGCGTGCCGGCGGGGGCGGGCGGGGTTGCCGTGGCGTCGGGTTTCTTCGGCATGGCGCGGGGGCGGTTCCTTTCTCGGCCGGTGCGTCGGCTTGTGCGCTATAGCGCACGCTGCTATGCTCGGTTTCGTGCGCTATGACGCACGACCATCGGATTAGACCAGAAAGGGCGAAGCATGGGCAACCACGGCGCCGCATCGGGCCTCGCCCGCCATCTGCCGCCGCTCGCGGCCGGCTTCATCGCCGTGCTCGTCGGCTACACCAGCTCGGCGGCGATCGTCTTCCAAGCCGCGCACGCCGCCGGCGCGACGCCGGCGCAGCTCGCCTCGTGGCTGTGGGCGCTCGGGCTGGGCATGGGCGTCACCTGCATCGGGCTGTCGCTGCGCTACCGCACGCCGATCCTCACCGCCTGGTCGACGCCGGGCGCCGCGCTGCTCGCCACCGGCCTCGTCGGCGTGCCGATGGAGGAAGCCGTCGGCGCCTTCCTGTTCGCCTCGGCGCTGATGGCCGCGCTCGGCTTTTCCGGCGGCTTCGAGCGCGTCATGCGCCACGTGCCGCCGTCGCTGGCGGCGGCGATGCTCGCCGGCGTTCTGCTGCGCTTCGGCCTCGGCGCCTTCGCCGCGCTCGGCGACGACTTCGTCCTCGTCGGCGCGACGATCGCCGTCTTCTTCGCCGGCCGCCGCTGGTGGCCGCGCTACGCGGTGCCGCTCGCCTTCGTCGCCGGGCTGGCCGTCGCCGGGGCCGGCGGCGGCATCGCGGCCGACGGCATCGAATGGCGGCTGGCGGCGCCGGCGTTCGTGACGCCGCGCTTTTCCGCGTCGACGCTGATCGGCGTCGGCCTGCCGCTGTTCGTCGTCACGCTCGCCTCGCAGAACGTGCCCGGGCTGGCCGTGCTGCGCGCCAACGGCTATGCGACGCCGGCCTCGCCGCTGCTCGGCTGGACCGGCGTCACCGGCCTCGCGCTGGCGCCCTTCGGCGGCTTCTCGTTCAACCTGGCGGCGATCACCGCCGCCATCTGCATGAGCCGCGACGCCGACCCCGACCCGGCGCGGCGCTACCTGGCGTCGGTCTGGGCCGGCGGCTTCTACCTGCTCACCGGCATCGGCGGGGCGACGGTGGCGAGCCTGCTCGCCGCCTTCCCGCAGGCGCTGGTCGTCGCCATCGCCGGCCTGGCGCTGCTGGCGACCATCGGCGGCAGCCTGGCGACGGCGCTCGCCGACGAACCGGGGCGCGACGCGGCGCTGGTCGCCTTTCTCGTCACCGCGTCGGGGCTGACCCTGTTCGGCGTCGGCAGCGCGTTCTGGGGGCTGGCGTTCGGCTACGCGGCGAGCCGCATCGGCCGGCGCTAGCCGCGCGCCGGGTTAAGATTCGTCTCCGTCAACCGATTTTCGTCAGCGACGAACCGCCATGAAACAGCAAATCGAGGAATTGCTGCTCCGCATCCAGGAACTCCAGGAGGAACTGGAGGAGGAATACCGGCGGAAGCACCAGGAATTCGAGCGCAAGCGCGCCGAGCTGGCCGGCGAATTCCTGCGCCAGCAGCGGCGCTACAAGGTCGGCCTGTTCCGCTTCCTGCGCCGCACGCGCTTCCTGGTCGCGCTCACCGCGCCGGTGATCTACGCCGGCTGGATTCCGTTCCTGCTGATGGATCTCTTCGTCAGCGTCTACCAGGCGATCTGCTTCCCGGTGTACGGCATCCCGAAGGTGCGGCGCGCCGACTACATCGTCTTCGACCGCGAGGATCTGCCCTACCTGAACGTCATCGAGAAGTTCAACTGCTTCTACTGTTCCTACGGCAACGGCGTTGCCGCCTACACGCGCGAGGTGGCGGCGCGCACCGAGCAGTACTGGTGCCCGATCAAGCACGCGCGCCGCATCCGGGGCGCGCACGACCGCTATCCGAAATTCTTCGACTACGGGGATGCGGAGGCTTTCCGCCAGGGGCTGACGCGGCTGCGGCGGCAGTACGGGGAGCGCGAGGAATAGCGGCCGTGCGCGTCGCCCGCCGTTCCGGGCGGACCGGGGCATGAGCGGCAATCCGACGATCCGGCCGATGGCGGAGCGCGACCTGCCGGCCGTGCTGGCCGTGCAGGCGGCGTGCTATGCGGCGTCGATCGCCGAGTCGGGCGGATCGCTCCTGTCCAAGCTGCGCGCCTCGCCGTCGACCTGCTTCGTCGCGCTCGTCGACGGGGCGGTGGCCGGCTATCTGATTTCGCTGCCCTGGGCGTTCGCGGCGCCGCCGGCGCACAACCTCGAAGTGTGTCGCCTGCCGGATCGGCCTGACTGTCTCTACCTGCACGACCTCGCCGTGGCGCACGTCGCCCGGAAGACGGGGGCCGGCCGGGCGCTGGTCGAATCCTTCCTGGCCGGATCGCGGGCGCTCGGGCTGGCGCGCGCGAGCCTGATCGCCGTGCAGGACTCCACCCGCTACTGGGCGCGGCACGGATTCCGGGTCGTGCCGCAGGATTCCGCGCTGCGCGAGAAACTGTCGGGCTACGGGCCGGGCGTCGAGTACATGCAGCGGATGGCGTCCGCCGCGCCGGCGCGGCCCGGCCGCTGAGGGGCTGCGCTCCTTTTCCCGCCGCCGCGGGATCGTGCCATCATGCGCCCTGTTGCCGTCCCGCCTTCCACCCAGGAGAAACAGACCATGCCCATGTTCGTCGACACCTCGCCGCCCGGCCAGTGCATCTTCTGCCGCCTGGTGGCGGGCGAAATCCCCGCGGCCCGCGTCTACGAGGACGAATCGACCATCGCCTTCATGGACATCGGCCAGGTTAACCCCGGCCACGTGCTGGTGGCGACGCGGCGCCACGCGGCGACGCTGCTCGACCTCACGCCGCAGGAGGTGGCGGCCGTGGCGCAGACGGCGCAGCGCATGGCGCAGGCGGTGCGCGCCGCCTTCGACCCGCCGGGCCTGACGCTGCTGCAGGCCAACGGCCGCGAGGGCGACCAGACGGTGTTTCACTTCCACCTGCACGTGCTGCCGCGCCACGCCGGCGACGGCGTCGCGCTCGCGTGGCCGCGCAAGGATCCGCCGCCCGCGGTGCTGCAGGACTACGCCGCCCGGCTGCGCGCGGCGCTGGCGGACTGAGCGCGGGGCGGATGGCACGTTCGTTGCTGTTCGCTCCCTGAGCCGTGGCGGAAAGTCCTGCGACGGCTCCGTCCATTTTTTCCGACCACGCCGGGAGACAGCTCCCGCGCCGCGTCTCAACCGACAAGGAGCCCGCACCATGACGACCCCCACCACCCTGCGCAACATCGCCGGCCTGCCCGCCACGCCGCCCGCCCTGGCCGATGCGGCGCTGGTCCTGATCGACTGCCAGAACACCTATCGCGAAGGCGTCATGGCGCTGAGCGGCGTCGAGGCGGCGCTGGACGAGGCGGCCCGGCTGCTCGCCGCGGCGCGCCGCCTGGGTGTTCCAATTTTTCACATCCAGCACGACGCCGGCCCCGGCTCTCCCTACGACGTCCGCCAGCGGATCGGCGCCATCGCCGACCCGGTGGCGCCGGCCGCGGACGAGCCGGTGATCGTCAAGCGCTTCCCGAACTCCTTCGTCGACACCGATCTGGAAGCGCGGCTGAAGGCGAGCGGCCGGCAGCAGGTGGTCCTCGCCGGCTTCATGACGCACGTGTGCGTCAATTCGACGGCGCGCGGCGCCTTCAATCTCGGCTTCGCGCCGACCGTGGTCGCCGCGGCGACGGCGACGCGCGACCTGCCGGGCGCCGACGGCAGCGTGGTGCCGGCCGCCGCCATGCAGGCCGCCAGCCTGGCCGCTCTCGGCGACCTGTTCGCCATCGTCGTGCCCGACACGGCCGCGCTGCTGCCGGCCGGCGACCGCTCCGCGTGATGCCGTAATCCCGATCCGCCGCGATGCCCCGGACCGTTTCGAGACAGCGTGCCTGCTCGTAACGGTCCGAGGGCATTCGGTGTCGTCGAACCCCTGCCGCCGCTTTGAAATTCCCATGGCATCGGGTTAGACTCCGGCCCCGAGCCAGCCAGAAAAAACCTTCGAGCCAGCCCGTTGCGCGTTCCGTCGCAAGGCATCGGCCGGGATGGAGCGCGATCCGTTTCGTTTTGCGCGTTGTCGCCGGGAAAGCGCGACACCTCCATCTGCAAAGGACCGAACACCATGCGACGAATCACCCTCACCTCGTTCCTGTCGGCTCTGGCCGGCAGGGCATTGCTCCTGGCTGCCCTGTTCTGCGGCAGCGCGCAGGCCGACGGCTTCAGCGTGGAGGCGCTGATCGAGAAGTCCGGCCTCGGCGCCCAGCTCGACGTCATGCCGAGGAGCATCAAGATCGGCTTCGGCCACGCCTTGAAGCAGGGCACCCTGCGCCTGAGCGCGGAGCAGATCCGCGACATCCACGTCGTCTTCGACCGCGCCTACGCGCCGCAGAAGCTGCGGGCGATGATGGTCGAGCGCATCCCGGCGAGGATCGACGCGGAGACCGGGGCGCGCATCATCGCCTTCCTCGATTCGCCGCTCGGCCAGCGGATCGTGGAGAAGGAGGCGCAACTGGCGCAGCCGAAGATACAGAGCGAGATCCAGGAGAACGCGGCGAAGATCGTCGCCGACATCGGCGCCAATTCTTCCCGGCTGGCGCTGTACGCGGCGCTCGACCGGGCGATGGAGTCGACGCAGCGCGGCGTCGCCGCCTACATCGGATCGGCGCTCGCCAGTGCCGCCGCCGTCCTCGCCAAGATGCCGGATTCGCCGGAGCGGCCGACGCTGGAGCAGATCAGGAAGAACCTGGACGGGCAGCGGCTGGCGATCGCGGCGGCCATGTCGCAGGCCGTCCTCAGCAACTCGGCCTACGCCTACAAGGATCTCTCGGAGGAGGATCTGAACGCCTACCTCCAGTTCGCCCTCTCGCCCGACGGCGTCGCCTATTCGCGGGGGGTCGGCGACCTCTTCGCCGAGGTGCTCGTGGAATGCGCTGCCGACGTCGGCCGGCTCTCCGCGGCGCAGCGGCAGGGGCCGATCTGAGCGCGCGCCCGGCGGCGTTTCGGCGGAGAATGCGGACAGAACGTCCGCCCGGGAGATTCGCATGAACGCCCCCCTGCCGCTCGACCTCGCCGCCCTGCACGCCGCGCGCGCCCGCATCGCCGGCGCGGTGCTGGCGACGCCCCTGTGGGCCAACGATCCGCTGTCGCACGAGCTGGGCGCGCCGATCCACATCAAGCTGGAGAACCTGCAGCGCACCGGCTCGTTCAAGCTGCGCGGCGCCTGCCACAAGATCGACCGCCTGCTGCGCGCCGGCGCCGCGGCCAACGGCGTCATCGCCGCCTCCGCCGGCAACCACGCGCAGGGCGTGGCGCGCGCGGCGATGGCCGCCGGCCTGCCGGCGACCGTGGTCATGCCGGCGGACGCGCCGTTGACCAAGATCGAGGCGTGCAAGCGCCTCGGCGCCGAGGTCGTGCTGCACGAGGGCGCGCTGGAAGAGGCGAAGGCCGAGGCCGAGCGGCTGGCGCGCGAGCGCGGGCTGGCCTTCGTCCATCCCTACGACGACTGGGACGTGATCGCCGGCCAGGCCGGCGTCGGGCTGGAGATCGTCGAGGCGCTGCCGGAGGCGGCGCAGGTGGTCGTGCCGCTCGGCGGCGGCGGGCTGCTCGCCGGCGTGGCGCTGGCGGTGAAGCTGCAGCGGCCGGACGTGCGCGTCGTCGGCGTGCAGGCCGAGGCCGTCGCGCCGTGGCGCCACTTCCTCGCCGACGGCGCCTTCGAGGCGGTCGCCGCCGACGCGCACACCATCGCCGACGGCATCAAGGTGAAGACGCCGGGCCTGCTGACGCGGCAGGCGATCGCGCGCCACGTCGACGCCATCGTCGCCGTCGACGACAACGCCATCGCCGAGGCCATGGTGACGCTGCTCGAACGCACGCGCACGATCGGCGAGGGCGCCGGCGTCGTCGGCCTGGCGGCGCTGATGCGCGGGCTGATCCCGCTGCCGCCGGCGGCGCCGACGGTGATCGTGATCAGCGGCGGCAACGCCGACATGACGCTGGTCGGCCGCTCGATCGATTACGGGCTGGCCGCCAGCGGCCGGCTGATGAGCGTCGCCGTGCTTTCGCCGGACAGCCCGGGGCGGCTCGCCGCGCTGCTCGGCCTGGTCGCCGGGCACGGCATGAACGTGCGCCACGTCGAGCACCGCCGCGGCGAGCTGCACGTGCCGGTGGGCATGACCGAGATCATCCTGCAGATCGAGACGCGCGACTTCGCGCACCAGCGCGAGCTGCTCGAACACTTCGCGCGCCAGGGCCTGTCGGTGCGCAACCTGATCGACGCGCCCTGAGCGCGGCCGGCCTTCGGCTATCATCCGTCCTTTTCCGGCGACGACGAAGACGATGAGCAAGGCGTTCACCCGCGAAACCGATGACGACGACGATGAGGCGCCGTCGCCCGGCCTGCAACTGCCGCAGGGCGCGAAGAACTACATCTCGCCCGGCGGCCACGCGCGGCTGAAAGCCGAGCTAGACCACCTGCTGCGCGTCGAGCGGCCGCAGGTCGTCGAGGTCGTGGCCTGGGCGGCGTCGAACGGCGACCGCTCGGAGAACGGCGACTATATCTACGGCAAGCGCCGGCTGCGCGAGATCGACCGGCGCATCCGCTTCCTGACCAAGCGCCTGGACATCGCCGAGGTGGTCGACCCGCTGCGCCAGCCGAACCGCGACCAGGTCTTCTTCGGCGCCACGGTCACCGTCTGCGACGCGGACGGCGCCGAGAACGTCTACACCATCGTCGGCGTCGACGAGACCGACCTCGGCCGCGGCCGCATCAGTTGGGTGTCGCCGCTGGCGCGCGCGCTGATCAAGGCAAAGGAGGGCGACACCGTGCGCTTCCAGAGCCCGGCCGGGCTGCGCGAGATCGACGTCGTCGCCGTCGAATACAAGGCCATCGACTGAAGTCTGCCGGCGGGGCTTGAAATCCGCCGGCGCGCCCCCATCTGCCGCGGGTCTTGAACCACAAACGGAGTTTTTGCATGGGCGCGACCAAGGAAACCCTGGGCTTTCAGGCCGAAGTGAAGCAACTGCTTCACCTGATGATCCACTCGCTGTATTCGAACAAGGAAATCTTCCTGCGCGAACTGATTTCCAACGCGTCGGATGCCTGCGACAAGCTGCGCTTCGAGGCGCTCGACAATCCCGGCCTGTTCGAGAGCGACGCCGAGCTGAAGATCCGCGTCGCCTACGACAAGGCGGCGCGCACGATCACCGTCTCCGACAACGGCATCGGCCTCACCCGCGACGAGGCCGTCGCCCATCTCGGCACCATCGCCAAGTCCGGCACGCGCGAGTTCTTCGCTGCGCTGACCGGCGACCAGGCCCGGGATGCGCACCTGATCGGCCAGTTCGGCGTCGGCTTCTACTCCTCGTTCATCGTCGCCGACAAGGTGACGGTGGTCTCGCGCCGCGCCGGGGTGAACAAGGACCAGGCGATCCGCTGGGAGTCGGCGGGCGAGGGCGACTTCTCGATCGAGATGGTCGAGAAGGAAGGCCGCGGCACCGACGTCATCCTGCACCTGCGCGACGGCGAGGACGAGTTCCTCGGCGGCTGGAAGCTCAAAAGCATCCTCAAGAAGTACTCCGACCACATCACGCTGCCGATCCTGATGAAGAAGGAAGAGTGGAAGGACGGCGAGCAGGTACCGACCGACGAGGACGAGACGGTCAACCAGGCGAGCGCGCTGTGGGCGCGGCCGAAGTCGGAGATCGACGACGAGCAGTACAAGGAGTTCTACAAGCACGTCGCGCACGACTTCGAGGACCCGCTGTGCTGGACGCACGCGCGTGTCGAGGGCAAGCAGGAATACACGCAGTTGCTCTACATCCCGTCGCGCGCGCCGTTCGACCTCTTCGAGCGCGGCGCCCGCCACGGCGTCAAGCTGTACGTGAAGCGCGTCTTCATCATGGACGACGCCGAGCAGTTGATGCCGCTGTATCTGCGCTTCGTGCGCGGCATCGTCGATTCCAGCGACCTGCCGCTCAACGTCTCGCGCGAGATCCTGCAGCAGAGCCGGGACATCGAGGCGATCAAGGGCGGCTGCGTGAAGAAGGTGCTCGGCATGATCGAGGACCTGGCCGGGAACGACGCCGAGAAGTTCGCCGGGTTCTGGAAGGAGTTCGGCCGCGTGTTGAAGGAAGGCGTCGGCGAGGACCACGCCAACAAGGAGCGCATCGCCAGGCTGCTGCGCTTCGCCTCGACGCAGAGCGACACGCCGGACGAGACCGTGTCGCTCGCCGACTACGTCAGCCGCATGAAGGAAGGCCAGGACAAGATCTACTACGTCACCGCCGAGACCTTCACCGCGGCGAAGAACAGCCCGCACCTGGAAATCTTCCGCAAGAAGGGCATCGAGGTGCTGCTGCTCTCCGAGCGCGTCGACGAGTGGGTGGTCGGCAGCCTCACCGAGTTCGACGGCAAGCCGCTGCAGTCGGTGGCCAAGGGCGGGCTGGACCTCGGCAAGCTGGAAGACGAGGCCGAGAAGCAGGAGGCCGAAAAGGCCGCCGACGAGTACAAGGAACTGATCGAGAAGATCAAGGCCGAACTCGGCGACAAGGTCAAGGACGTGCGCGTCACGCACCGCCTGACCGATTCGCCGTCGTGCATCGTCGCCGACGAGCACGACCTCGGCGGCAACCTGGCGCGCATCCTCAAGGCCGCCGGCCAGAAGGCGCCGGGTTCGAAGCCGATCCTCGAAATCAACCCGAACCACCTCGCGGTGCAGCGGCTGAAGTACGAGGAAACGCGCTTCGCCGACTGGGCCAACCTGCTGCTCGAACAGGCGACGCTGGCCGAGGGCGGCACGCTGGACGACCCGGCCGGCTTCGTCAAGCGCATCAACGATCTGATGCTGGCGCTCTCCGCCGGAAAATAGCCGGCGCCGCCCGCCCGCTCGCAACGCCCCGGCCCGCCGGGGCGTTTTTCATGGGGTATGCTCTGCGGCTGCAGCACCCATACCAACGATACCCATTCCAGGAGACCAGCCATGACCGTACCCGTGCCGCAACTGTCGACGATCGCCCTGCGCGTCGACGGCGCCGTCGCCGAAATCACCCTCAACCGTCCCGACCGGTCGAACGCGCTCAACGAAGCGATGTGGCAGGAGTTGCGCGCGGCCATGCGCTGGGCCGACATGACGCCCGAGGTGCGCGCGGTCGTGCTCGCCGGCGCCGGGCGGAACTTCTGCGCCGGCATCGACCTCGCCATGCTCGGCGGCGTCGCCCAGGCCGTGGCGCACGCCGACCCGGCGCGCAGCCGCGAGAAGCTGCGCCGGCTGATCCTCGACCTGCAGGACTGCCTGAGCAGCATCGAGTCCTGTCGCAAGCCGGTGCTGGCGGCGATCCACGGCGCCTGCGTCGGCGGCGCGCTCGACCTCGTCTGCTGCTGCGACGTGCGCTATGCGGCCGCCGACGCGACCTTCTCGGTGCGCGAGGTCGACGTCGGCATGGTGGCCGACGTCGGTACGCTGCAGCGGCTGCCGCGCCTGGTCGCCGACGGCGTGGCGCGCGAGCTGGCCTACACCGGCCGCGACTTCGGCGCCGACGAGGCGGCGCGGATCGGCCTGGTGAACCGCGTCTTCGCCTCGCCGGAGGCGCTGGCGGCGGGCGCGCTGGAGGTGGCGCGGACGATTGCCGCCAAGTCGCCGCTGGCCGTGCGCGGCACCAAGGAGATGCTCAACTACGGCCGCGATCACTCGGTCGCCGACGGCCTCAACTACGTCGCCACGTGGAACGCGGCCATGCTCATGTCGGCCGACCTCGACGAGGCGATGGCGGCGGCGAAGGAGCGGCGCGCGCCGCGCTTCGCCGACTGAGGGCCGATCGCGCGCTTGACGATCGGTATCGGTTGATCCATATTGATGGCATCAAACGATACCGGATCAAGCCATGATTCTCGTCTCCCCCGACAAGATCGCCGCGGTCATGTCCCTCACCGCGGTGCCGCATTCCTTCGCCGAACTCGACGAACTGGTGGCGCACGGCCTGCCCAAGAGCGCCCTGAAGGCGAGCGTGGAGCGCATCTGCAGGAGCAGCGAGGAGCGCCGGCTCCTGCTGCACCGGATCGTTCCCGAAGCGACCTACAAGCGCCGGCGGGAGCGGCTGACGGCGGAAGAGTCGGAGCGCGCCGAACGCCTGGCGCGGGTCTATGCGACGGCCCAGTACGTGTGGGACTCCGAGGACGATGCGCGGGCCTTCCTGAACACGCCGCACGCCATGCTGCGCGGGGAAACGCCCCTCGACGTCTCGTTCACCGAGCTGGGCGCCCGGCGCGTCGAGGAACTGCTCTGGCGGCTGTACTACGGAATCGCCGCCTGATGCGGCTCTTCCGGATCGGCGACGAACGGCATCCGATCTGGGACGGCACCGGCGCCGCGCTGCTCGGCGGCCGCTGGAACAGCGCCGGCAGGCCGGTCATCTACGGCGCCCTGAGCTATTCGTGCGCGCTGCTGGAAACCCTCGCCCACGCCGGCATCGGCCGCATTCCCCGCACGCACCGTCACGTGACGGTGGACGTGGCGGACGGCGTATCGGTCGAGCACCGCGACGCCGACGCGCTGCCCGACGGCTGGGATGCCGAGGGCAGCGCCTCGGCGAGGGCCTTCGGCGACCGATGGCTCGACGAACGGCGCAGCGCCGTGCTCGTCGTGCCGTCCGTCGTCGCCCGCCTCGACCGGATCGCCTTGGTCAACCCGCGGCACCCGGATGCCGCGCTGCTCCGCCCGTCCGAACCGGAGCGGGTGGTGTGGGACCGGCGGCTTTTCGAGCGGACCCGCTAGGCCGGGATTTTCGCCGCGCCTACAGCCGCCCCTGCTTGCGATACACGTATTGCGGCTGATGCCGAGCTGGCGGGCCGCGTCGAGCGCCGATTTTCATCGAATCACCGCCAGAAACGCGGCAGGGGGAACGATGGGAATGTCGCGCCAGGGATGCAGCGCGGTGAGATGCGGATCGCTGGCGACGATCAATTCCGCGCTGGCTGCTTCGGCCAGCGCGAGAAATTTGTTGTCGGCAGCGTCGACGCAGTCGGCCACCGTCTGATCCACCGCGACGAGCCGGGCATGGCGCCGATAGCCATCGATGAATTCCCGTCGCAGCGCCGTCGTGGCGTAGCGATCGAACTTGGCGCGGCCGAGGACCGTTTCCAGTTCGGCCAGCGTTGCGGTGGAAATGCACAGTTCGAAGTGGAGCAATGCCTTTTCGAAGGCCAGTGCGGGGATCGATTCGGGCAGGATTGCGGCGCTGACCAGCACGCCCGTGTCGAACACGACCCGCCTAGCGAAGCTCATGCACCAGTCCGTCGATCTCCGCTTCGGTCAGAGCCGGCGCCTCGCCGGCCGGCCGGGCTGCCACCTGCCGGCGGTATTCGGCATACCAGCGCGCAGCATCCTCGCGCCGCCGGCGCAAATCGACCACTTCGCGCATGTCGTGTTCGGAGACGACATAAGCTACCGCGCGCCCGCGCCGCGTGACCTCCACCGGTTCGCGCTGCGAGCGGTCGATCAGTTCGCCGAAACGGCTTTGGGCCTCGACAGAGGTGACGGTGATCATTGCGAGACTCCATGAAATGTCCAATATGGCCATATTAGCCATTTCACCCGGTTTGACAAAGCGTGGCGAGGAAGCTCCCGCCTGCAGGCGGGAGTGACTGACGTCCTGCCGGGAATGGCGCCGGAAGCGGCGGGGTAGCCCCCGCCGCGCCTACAGCCGCCCCAGCTTGCGGTACAGCGTGTTGCGGCTGATGCCGAGCTGGCGGGCCGCTGCCGAGACGTTGCCGCCGGCCGCGTCGAGCGCGCACAGCGCCGCCTGCCGGCCGATCTCGTCGAGGCTGGCGCCGGCCAGCGGCGGCAGCGCGTGGCCGGCGGCCGGCGCCGCGTCGGCGGTCGCCGCGCAGACGGGCGGCGGCGGCGCGTCGAACAGCTCTTCCGGCAGATGATGCTCGGTGATCAGCGACTCGCCCTCGTCGAGCAGCGCGATGGCGACGCGGATCACGTTGTTCAACTGGCGGATGTTGCCCGGCCACGCGTAGCCCTCGATCGCCGCCATCGCCCGCTCGCAGAAGGCGACCGGCGGCCGCTGCGCCGCCTCCTGGTCGGCCAGCCGCTGCGCCAGCGCGCGGATGTCGTCGCGCTCGCGCAGCGCCGGCAGCGTCACCGAGAGGCCGTTCAGCCGGTAGTAGAGATCCTCGCGGAAGGCGCCGCGCGCCACTTCCTCGCGCAGCCGGCGGTGCGTCGCGCAGAGCAGCGAGATGTCGACCTGGATCGCCTTGCAACTGCCGAGCGGCGTCACGCTGCGCTCCTGCAGCACGCGCAGCAGCCGTGCCTGCAGGTGCAGCGGCATGTCGCCGATCTCGTCGAGGAACAGCGTGCCGCCGTGCGCCTGCTGGATCTTGCCCGGCGCGCCTTCCTTGCGCGCGCCGGTGAAGGCGCCGCCCTGGTAGCCGAACAGCTCGGATTCGATCAGGTTCTCCGGGATCGCCGCGCAGTTGAGCGCGACGAAGGGGCCGTTGCGGCGCGGGCCGCTGTTGTGGAAGGCCTTGGCGAAGACCTCCTTGCCGACGCCCGACTCGCCCTGGACGAGGATCGGGATGTCGCGGCCGAGCACGCGCCGCGAACGCTCGATCGCCGCCTGCAGCCGCGCGTCGCCGGTGTTCAGCGTGTCCAGCGTCAGCGCCGGCGGGCGCGCCGGTTCGCGGCGCGCCGGCGCCGCCGTCGGCAGGTCGTCGCCGGTGCGCCCGAGCGGGCGCGGCAGCGGCGCCTGGCCGCGCAGGCGGACGTAGAAGACGCGGTCGCGGCCGGCGGGAATCTCGCAGATCGACTGCGGATCGCGGCGCGAGCGGTCGATGACGCTGGCCAGCGTCGTCTCGAAGACCATCGAGAAGTCGCGGTTGACCACGTCGGCGCGGCGCAGGCCGAGCAGTTGCAGGCCGACGCGGTTGACCGCCAGCACCTGGCCGTCCGGCGAGACGGCGGCCAGGCCCTCGCCGGGGCTGCCGAGGTAGTCGATGCGCGAGTGGAAGCAGACCAGGATGTGGCGGCCGTGCTGCGCCTCGAACAGCCGCTTCTCGACGAGTTGCGACGAGAGGCGCACGAGGCCGAGCGTGTGCCGCTGGTGGCTGCGGTAGTCGCTGGAAATGTCGAGAACGCCGATCAGCCGGCCGTCGGCGCCGAAGATCGGGCTGGCGCAGCAGGTGAGGAAGGCGTTGCCCTCGAGGAAGTGCTCGCTGCCGAGGATCGTCGTCGGCGTCTCCTCGGCGAGCGTCGTGCCGATGGCGTTGGTGCCGCGCAGGTTTTCGTCCCACGAGGCGCCGGGCATGAGCATGACGCGGTCGGCGCGGCTGACGAAGTCGGCGTCGCCGACCGATTCGAGGATCAGCCCGTTCTGGTCGGCGAGCAGCACCATGCTGCCCGAGTCGCGGATCTGCTCGTAGAGCTGTTCCAGGATCGGCTGGCTCTGGCGCAGCAGCAGATGATTGCGCTCCTGCTCGGTGTGCAGCGTGGCGCGGTCGAGCGAATCGCAGCCCTCGCGGCCGTCGGCTTCGTTCAAGCCGAAGCGCTGGCAGCGCTCCCAGGAGCGCAGCACCATCGGGTCGACCAAGTCCGCCGGGCGGTCGCCGCGATCGAAGAACAGTCGGCGCGCCTGCGCCACTTGACGGCCGTGTTCGACCGCAAGAGAGGTCTCTCCCATTTCAACTCCTCCTCTCCCCTCGTTTCGGGTTTTGTCGTTTTGTCTCATAACGTAGCACTTGCCCATTTTGTAAGCAACGAATTGAGCAGTGCCGCAGGCGTGAAGCAACGGCTGTGCCATAAGTAATAGGTGATGGAGCCTGCCCGTTGCGCCGAAATGCGTGCCTTCACGGGCTTTTCCGGCGATTGGCACACGCCTTGCTGAACCGCGCTCCGTCGGACGGAAGATCCCGCCATCACCAAAGGAGCCAACGTGAAACACCCGAACCGAACCCTCCGCGGCCTCGCCGCCGCGCTGATTATCGGACTCTTTGCCGGCCAGGCGCTGGCGCACGGCGACGTCGTGCCGCAGGCGGTCGACACCAGCGGCCTCGCCGACCTCGGCGCCGACTGGCGCGCCGCCAATCCGTACCGCAAGAACCCGCGCGCCATCGAGATCGGCGACTCGGCGTACAACCAGAACTGCGCGCGCTGCCACGGCCTCGGCGGCGTCTCCGGCGGCATCGCGCCGGACCTGCGCTTCCTGCCCGAGGACGACGAGGGCGACGAGATCTTCATGCAGCGCATCCGCAAGGGCGCGGTGCGCGACGGCAAGGTGTACATGCCGCCATTCGAGGGCACGCTGAGCCAGGAGGCGATGTGGGCGATCCGCGCTTGGCTGGAGACGGTCCATGAAAATTGAGCGCCGCGCCTGCCTGCGCGCGCTGGCCGCCTTGCCGCTGTGCCTGGCGCTGCCGGCGGCGGCCGACGACGACGACCTGGAGGCGATCCGCCGGCGCGGCCGGCTGCGCATCGCCGTCTACAACGATTTCCCGCCCTACGCCGATGGCGGCAAGGGCATCGACGTCGACCTCGGCCGCGCTATCGCCGAAAAGCTCGGCCTCTCGCCCGAGATCGTCGGCTTCAACGCCGACGAGGACATGAACGACGATCTGCGCAACATGGTCTGGAAGGGGCACTATCTGGGCACGCAGCCGGCCGACGTGATGATGCACGTGCCGGTCGACGAGACCCTCGCGCGCGCCAACGACAAGGTGCGCATCCTGGCGCCGTATCACCGCGAATCGCTGGCGCTGGTGCGCGATCCGGCGCGCGTTCCGACGCCGCTCGCCGGGTCGGCGGCGGTGGCGCTGGAGGTGTTCACGCGCGAGAAGGTCGGCGTCGAGACGGCGACGCTGGCCGACGCCTTCCTGCTCGGCGCGCTGCACGGGCGCCTGCACGAGAACATCGTGCACTTCCGCTCAGTCGCCGAGGCCGTCGCCGGTCTCAAGGCCGGCGCCCTGGCGGCGGTGCTGGCGCCGCAGGGCGAGCTGGAGGCGGCGCTCGCCGGCGAGACGCGGTTTCCCGTGGACGCCGCCCGCTTCGCCGAGCTGAAGGTCGACGGCTGGCCGCTCGGGCTGGCCGTCAAGGCCGACCGGCCGGTGCTCGCCGAGGCGCTCGCCGCCGCCGTCGCCGAACTGAAGCGGGACGGCACCGTCGCCGCCATCTTCAGGCGCCACGGCATCACCCACCAACCCGCCTGAGGAGGCTTCCCCATGCGCCACCCGCAAGCGAAACGTCTCGGCGCGCTGCTGCTCGCCGCCTTTGCGCTGTCCGCCGAGGCGGCCGGGCCGCACGCCTACGTGCCGAACGAGAAATCGGGCAGCGTCAGCATCATCGACGTGGCCACCGACCGCCGCGTCGGCGAGATCGCCGTCGGCAAGCGGCCGCGCGGCAACGCCACCGACGGTCGCCTGCTCTACCTGACCGAGGCCGAGGGCGGGCTTCTGCTCGTCGTCGATCCGGAGGCGCGCCGCGTCGTCAGGAGCGTGCCGCTCGGCAAATCGCCGGAAGGGATCGGCGTTTCCGCCGACGGCCGCCTGCTGGCCGCGGCGGTGGAGGCCGACAACAGCGTCGTCCTCTTCGAGGCGGCGAGCGTGCGCGAACTGGCGCGCATCCGCGTCGAGGGGAAGAACCCGGAGCACGCGGTGTTCTCGCCCGACGGCCGCTGGCTCTACGTCAGCGCCGAGGATGCCGAGCAGGTGGACGTGGTCGACGTGGCGCTGCGCCGGCAGGTGGCCAGCATCGCCGTCGGCAAGCGGCCGCGCGGCATCGTCTTCACGCCCGACGGCCGGCGCGCCTACGTCGCCTGCGAGATCGCCGGCAAGGTCTACGCCATCGACGTCGCCGAGCGCAAGGTGCTCGCCGCGATTCCCGCCGGGCAGTTCCCGAACGGCGTGGTCGCGCACCCGGACGGCCGCCGCGTCTTCGTCTCGAACGGCCGCGACGGCACGGTGATGGTCATCGACACGGCGAGCAACGCCGTCGTCGGCAGCGCCGCCGTCGGCAAGCGGCCGTGGAACATGGCGCTGACCCCGGACGGCGGCAAGCTCTACGTGGCCAACGGCCGCTCGAACAGCGTTTCGGTGATCGACACCGGCAGCCTGAAGACGCTCGCCGAGGTCGAGGTCGGCGAGTCGCCCTGGGGCGTCAGCATCCGATGAGCGCCGGCGAACGCTACGCCTGGCCGGCGATGCTGCTGCACTGGCTGCAGGCGGCGCTGGTGCTGTGGCTGCTGTGGCTCGGCTGGAACATGGTCGATCTGCCCAAGGGCGCCGAGCGCAGCGCCGCCTACGCGCTGCACAAGTCGCTCGGGCTGCTGGCGTTCGGCCTGGTGGCGCTGCGCCTGGTCGTCCGCCGCCTGTCGCCGCCGCCGGCGCCGCTCGCCGCCGGCCGCGAGGCGCGGTTGGCCGCCGTTGCGCACGGCCTGCTTTACGCGCTGCTGCTGGTGCTGCCGGTGGCCGGCTACCTGGCCTCGGCGTTCACGCCGTACGCGATGAAGTTCTTCGGCGTCGAGCTGCCGCGCATCGCCGCGCCCGACGAGGCGATGAACGCGCTTTTCAAGCGCGTGCACTTCGTCGCTGCCTGGGCGCTTGCCGCGCTCGTCGCGCTGCACGTCGCCGCCGCCGTGCGCCACGCGCTGCGCCGCGACGGCACGCTGGCGCGCATGCTGCCCGGCGGGCTGTCGAGAAATTGAGCAACTGCTCCAAAATGGAGCAGTGCTTTCGGCGAGCAGCGGTTCACCGCGCGGCGGCGGTCGGCGCCGTCGCCACCACGCCGCCGACCGCCGGCGGTTCGCCCTGCCACAGCAGCGCCAGCACGCCGGCGACGAAGCGCTTGTGCTCCAGCGGCGCGTTGTCGTACCAGTTGCGCAGGTAGTCCTCGAGCGTGCCGCGGGCGTCGTCGGGGTCCAGGTTGAGGTAGGCGAGCGCGTCCCAGTTCTGCGGATCGCTGGCGAACAGCGGCAGCAGCAGGTTGGCGACGACCTCGTTCTTCTCGCGCAGGTAGGGGTTCTGCCGCAGCGCCGTCTCGTGCTCCCGCAGCCAGGCCGACAGCGGCGCGTGCGCCGGCAACTGGCGGTGCCCCTCGGCGATCAGGTGCTCGAAGAAGCGCCGCAGCCGGCGCGCCTCGGCGGCCCAGTGCGGCGCCGGCGGCGATGTTTCCCAGCGTTCGGCCAGGCGGGCCAGCGTGAACAGCGAGGCCGTCTCGCACAGCGTCTCCTCGAACCACTGGTTGTGCTTGACCGTCTCCGGGCCGACGTTGTGCTCGTAGTTGGAAAGGATGTGGCACAGCTCGTGGGCGAATTCGTAGACGTAGAGGTGCCACTTGTCGCCCCTGGCGTGCAGCCGCACGCGGTATTCGCCGCCGGGGCCGCGTTCGTACAGCGCCACCGGCGCGCGCTCGGTGTGGCTGACGACGATCGGCGCGGCGAGCTTTTCCGGCAGCCGCGACAGCAGCGTGTCGGCGACTGCGTGCAGCACCGTCTCGATGTGGCGCGTGTCGGCGCCGCCCCAGCCGCCCGGCTCGACGCGGATGACGAGCCCCGGCTTGCGGCCGCCGCCCGCCTTGAGCGCCGGCGCTTCCCGGCCGGCGTCGGCGTGCGCCAGCGAGCAGGCGATCGAGGCAATGATCAGCGGCAGCCGCATGCGGCGCACGATCCACGCCCGCGGCGTGCCGCGCCGCCGCTCTTCCCGCTTTCCTGCCATGTCCGTCCTTCCCCGTGGCCGCGCCGCATGTGCCTGCCGGCGCGTTCCTGTGACCATGGACCGGGGCGGCGGCCGCATCGTTCCCGGGCGGCGGCGCAAAAGAAATTTTGATACGAACCAACGCGGGACGGTCCTGTCGAAAATCGACCAAGCGGATGACCATCGATCTTGCAGGGAGGCAATTCTCTGAAGGAGACATGTCATGAAGACACAGCGCTTTTCCAAGCAGGCATGCGCCCTCGTCGTCGGGGTCGCCGGCGCGCTGGCGCCATTCGGTTCGGTGCAGGCCGCCGATGAACTGGCCGATCGCTATCTCAACGGCTACCTCCACGACCCCTACACCAGCGAGAGCGAAATGCCCGTCGGCCGGGCGAGCGTGTTTCCCCCCGGCGTCAGTTCCATCGACACCGCCGATGCGCGCGGCGCCGAGGGGCCGATCCGCGACGACGCCGGCATGAAGCCGGAGTCCTTCCGCAGCGACCAGCCGCTCGAGCTGTACATGGGCTACACCGGCGAGGATGCCGGCACGGCGCGCGGCGCCGAAGGGCCGATCCGGAGCAGCCCCGCCGACATGGACGGCGGACCGACGAAGCCCGTCGAGCGTCTGCCCGACCACCAGTTCGGCGAACTGTACGATCCGCCGGTGACGACGGGCGAGTGAGCGACGGCGTCCGGCGGGCGGGCGGCGTCGCCGCCCGTTTCGCGCCGGGCCGGATCACTCCAGCGCCAGCACCCAGTCGATCACCGCCTTCAGGTCGGCGTCGCCGATGCGGTCGGCCGGGTGCGGCATCATCGGCACCTGCCCCCAGACGCCGCTGCCGCCCTGACGCACCTTTTCGGCGAGGCGGGCCGGCGCGCCGGCGTCGCCGCGGTATTTGGCGGCGACGTCGCGGTACGAGGGGCCGACCATCTTCTTGTCGACGGCGTGGCAGGCGATGCAGCGCGCCTTCTTGGCGATCGCTTCGGACGCCTGTGCCGGCAGCGCGGCGAAGGCGGCGAGAAGGAGGGGGAGGGCGGTGCGGTAATGCATGGCAAAGCCTTTCTTTCGATTCGTGGGTTCAGGGGGACGCCGGGCCGGGGTCGAACAGTCCGAGTTCGACCAGCTCGGCGTCGTTAAAGAGACGTGACCGGGTGTGAAAAGCCTTGCCGGTGTTGCCTTCGAGGGAGAAGGTGCCGCCGTGGCCGTCGATCACGTCGAGGATGAGCTGCGTGTGCTTCCAGTACTCGTACTGGGCGGCGCCGATGTAGAACGGCACGCCGCCGACCTCGCCGAGATGCACGTCCTGCGCCCCGATCGTCAGATCGCCGGCGAGATAGCAGTTGGCCGCGCTGTTGTCGCAGCAGCCGCCGGACTGATGGAACATCAGCCGCGGCCCGTGCTCGGCCTGCAGGCGCGCGATCAGCGCCAGCGCGGCAGGGGTGGCGATGACGCGATCGACCATGGCGCTCTCCCGAAAAAACGGGGGCGGAAAGCGGACTTTCCGCCCCGAAGCTGCCCGCAGCAGGCAAGAGGAGGAGATCGGCGGCCACCCGCGCGGGCGGCCGCCCGGGGCAGTGATCAGAAAAAGCCGAGCTTCTTCTCGCTGTAGCTGACCAGCAGGTTCTTCGTCTGCTGGTAGTGGTCGAGCATCATCTTGTGCGTCTCGCGGCCGATGCCCGACTCCTTGTAGCCGCCGAAGGCCGCGTGCGCCGGATAGGCGTGATAGCAGTTGGTCCACACGCGCCCGGCCTTGATCGCCCGGCCCATGCGGTAGGCGACGTTGCCGTTGCGGCTCCAGACGCCGGCGCCCAGCCCGTAGAGCGTGTCGTTGGCGATGGCCAGCGCCTCGGCCTCGTCCTTGAAGGTGGTCACGGCCAGCACCGGGCCGAAGATCTCCTCCTGGAAGATGCGCATCCGGTTGTGGCCCTTGAACACCGTCGGCTGCACGTAATAGCCCTCGGCCAGTTCGCCGGAAAGCTGGGCGCGTTCGCCGCCGATCAGCACCTGGGCGCCTTCCTGCTTGCCCAGTTCGAGGTAGGAGGTGATCTTGGTGATCTGCTCCATCGACGCCTGCGCGCCGATCATGGTCTCGGTGTCGAGCGGGCTGCCCTGCTTGATGGCGGCGATGCGCTTGACGCAGCGCTCCATGAACTTCTCGTAGATCGACTCCTGGATCAGCGCGCGGCTCGGGCAGGTGCACACCTCGCCCTGGTTGAAGGCGAAGAGCACCAGGCCCTCGACGGCCTTGTCGAGGAAATCGTCGTCCCGGTCCATGACGTCGGCGAAGAAGACGTTCGGCGACTTGCCGCCGAGTTCGAGGGTGGCCGGGATCAGGTTGTTGGCGGCGGCCTGGGCGATGACGCGGCCGGTGGAGGTCGAGCCGGTGAAGGCGATCTTGGCGATGCGCTTCGAGGTCGCCAGCGGCATGCCGGCCTCGCGGCCGAAGCCGTTGACGATGTTGAGCACGCCCGGCGGCAGCAGGTCGGCGATCAGCTCGGCGAGGATGAGGATCGAGATCGGCGTCGATTCGGCGGGTTTCAGCACCACGCAGTTGCCGGCGCCGAGCGCCGGGGCGAGCTTCCAGGCGGCCATGAGCAGCGGGAAGTTCCACGGGATGATCTGGCCGACGACGCCGAGCGGTTCGTGGAAGTGATAGGCGACGGTGGTCTCGTCGATCTCGGAGAGGGCGCCTTCCTGAGCGCGCAGGCAGCCGGCGAAGTAGCGGAAGTGGTCGGCGGCGAGCGGCACGTCGGCGGCCAGCGTCTCGCGCATGGGCTTGCCGTTGTCGACGGTCTCGGCGTAGGCCAGGGTCTCCAGGTTCTGCTCGATGCGGTCGGCGATCTTCAGGAGGACGTTGGCGCGCTCGGCCGGGGCGGTCTTGCCCCATTTGTCGGCGGCGGCGTGGGCGGCGTCGAGCGCCAGTTCGACGTCCTCGGCGGTGGAGCGGGCGGCCGTGGTGTAGGGCTTGCCGGTGATCGGCGTGACCACGCTGAAGTATTCGCCCTTGACCGGCGCCACCCACTTGCCGCCGATGAAGTTGTCGTATCTCGCCTTGTAGGCGATCTTGGCGCCAGCGGCGCCGGGGGATGCGTAGAGCATGTTGTCTCCTCGTGACTCTGTGATGTTGAGCGATAGCGGTGCCGCAGGGCCGGGGCGCGGCGACGCCGCGACCGACTCTCGACCCCGTGCAGGCATGGCCTGTGCCAGGCCGCGTACGGATGCAGACGAAGGCTTGCGGCGCAAGGTTTTCGGCCGCACGCGGCGGCGCCGCGGCGAGCGTATATGCCGATGCCCTGTTGATCAATTGCGCAACAACTGCTCCGCGATGGAGCGTTCGCACGGCCGCAGAAGCCCGCCGGCACGGGGAATCGACGGGCATGGAATATGCGTGGACGAGCGCCGTGAAAGACGACGACATGAACGGACCCCCGCCCGGCGACGCTGGTGGCATCGTCACGCGCTCCTGGCAGCGCTGCAACGACGCCGGCCTCGACGTCGGGCAGGCGCTGCCGGAGCCGTCGTGCGCGCCGGCGACGCTCGCCGAACGCCTGGAGGCCAACGCCCGGCTGGTGGCCTACGCGCAGCCGATGCTCGAAGGGCTGTACCAGCACCTGGCGCGCTCGTCGTCGATGGTGCTGCTTGCCGACGACGCCGGCATGATCCTGCGCTCGGTCGGCGACGCCGACTTCATGGCGCGCGCCGCCCGCTGCCACCTGCAGCCGGGCGCCGTCTGGTCGGAGCCGGAGATGGGCACGAACGCCATCGGCACGGCGCTGGTCGAGCGGCGCACCGTCGCCGTCGTCGGCGGCGAGCACTTCCTCGACCGCAACCGCTTCCTGACCTGCATCTCGGCACCGATCCTGGCGCCCGGCGGCGGCGTGCTCGGCGTGCTCGACATTTCCGGCGACGCGCGCGTGGCGCAGGTGCACGGCGCGGCGCTGGTCGAGATGAACGCCGGCATCATCGAGAACCGGCTGATCGAGACGCTGCCCGACGCCGCCGTCGTGCTGCGCCTGCACGCCAGCGCCGAAGGGCTCGGCTCGCACCTCGACGGCCTGCTCGCGCTCACCGAGGACGGCCGCTGTCTCGCCGGCAACCGCCGCCTGCCGCGCCTCTTCGGCCGGCCCGCCGGCTGGTCGCCGGCCGGCGCCGGCTTCGCCGAGCTGTTCGCCACGCCGTGGCCGGCGCTGCTCGAACACGCCTGGCGCTGCGGCGAGGAGCCGCTGGCCGTGCGCACGCAGCGCGGCGGCGAGCTGTTCGCGCGCGTCGGCCTGCGCGGCGGCGGCCGCGGCGTCGCGGTCGCCGTCATGCCGGCGGCGGACGCCGAGCGCGAGGCCGAGGCCGTCGCCGAACGCCGCCGGCCGCCCGCGGCCGGCGGCCTGCACGAGCTGGACGGCGGCGATCCGCGCATGGCCGAGGCCGTGCGCCGCGCCGCGCGCATCGCCGAATGCGACATCCCGCTGCTCATCCAGGGCGAGACCGGCAGCGGCAAGGAGTGGTTCGCGCAGGCCTTCCACCGGAGCGGCGCGCGCCGCGACGGCCCCTTCGTCGCCGTGAACTGCGCGGCGATCCCGGCGACGCTGATCGAGGCCGAGCTGTTCGGCCACGTCGAAGGCGCCTTCACCGGCGCGCGGCGCAGCGGCACGCGCGGCAAGATCCGCGAGGCCGACCGCGGCACGCTCTTTCTCGACGAGATCGGCGATATGCCGCTGCCGCTGCAGGCGGTGCTGCTGCGCGTGCTGGAGACGCGGCGCGTGGCGCCGCTCGGCGGCGACGGCGAGGAAGCGGTCGACTTCGCGCTGGTCTGCGCCAGCCATCAACTGCTGCGCGCGCTGGTCGACCGCGGCCAGTTCCGCGCCGACCTCTTCTTCCGCCTTTCCGGCATGACCGTCTCGCTGCCGCCGCTGCGGGAGCGGCAGGACTTCGACCGCGTCGTCCGCCGCATGCTCGCCGAGGAGGCGCCGAACCGCGAGCTGCGCATCGCGCCGGCGGCGCTCGACCTGCTGCGCCGCCACCCATGGCCGGGCAACCTGCGCCAGTTGCGCAACGTGCTGCGGCTGGCCGTCGCGCTGCTCGGCGACGAGCGCCAACTGACGCCGGATTGCCTGCCGCCGGAGATTCTCGACGTCGGCGGCAAGGGCCGCGGCGAATCCGGGCTGCGCGCCGTGCAGATCCGCCTCGTCCGCGAGACCGTCGAACGCCACGGCGGCAACATCTCCGCCGCCGCGCGCGAGCTGGGCATCACGCGGACGACGCTCTACCGCAAGCTGGCGGAGGGGCGGGAGGGGTAGCGGCGCCGGCGCTCAGGCGTCGGCGTGCCGCCGGATGGCGGGAATGACCGAGGCGTCGTGGAAGCGGGCGAACAGCGTCGGGCTGCCGAGGGCGACGTGCCTGGCGATGCGGTGTACGCCGTCGAGAATCCAGCGCCTTTCCGCCAGGAGCAGCACGTCGATCGGATGATGCAGGTCCGCCTCCCGCAGGCGCCGGGCCTGGTAGTCGGAAACGCCGGGATCGCGGATGACGTCGAGCGGGCGGATGTCGAACAGCATTCCCCGCTTGGCGACGGAGGACCACAGGGGCAGTTCCAGCAGGTAGGCGAATTCGGCGCACGACACCGGCACCGCCGGCGCGTCGAGCGCCCATACCTTGCGGACGTCCCAGTCGAACGGGAGGATGTGGTCCTTGAGGATGTCGGGGATGGTCCTGGGCATCGGCCAGGCTGTACGTGCTTCGTCAGGACCGGCGGCTGGCTGGCAGCCGCCCGACGAGCGCGCCCAGGCCGAATCCGACGAAGGCCGCCGGGAGCCAGTTGCCGAAGGCGAAATGCCCGATCAGCGCACCGATGCCCATGCCGGCCAGAATCCAGCCGGCCCTGCGGTGCCGGGCCGCAAGCTGCCCTGTTGCCGCTTGCCTCTTCTCGGCGGCGGTGGCCTGGGCGGCGCGCCGTTCCAGCATCAGCGCCTCGGCGGCGGCATCGGCCTGGTTCGGGTTGAGCATTTCTGTTCCTCGATTGACGGCCTGTGTGGTTTTCCGTTTGGCCTGGAGAAAAGCAAAAGGCCGGAAACTTTCCCGGCCCTTTCGTTGTGGTGGCTGCTGATCAGCCGCTGATTTCCAGACGCCGCTCGATGCGTTCGAGGCGTTCCGTGATCCGATCGATGCGCAGGCTCTGCTCGGCGGTGGCTTCCTCATTGTGCGCGATGTCGCGGCGCAGGCCGGCGACGGCGACTTCGATGCGACCAAGCCGCGTCGTGTTCTCCTTCAGATCGGCCTTGATCGTGCCGATGTCGGCACGAATCGCCTTCAGGTGTTCCAGCAGCAGATTTTCGACGCTACTCATGATTGAGCCTCCTGTGCGTCAAAGGATACCGGCAAGCCGGCGAAGTTCAAAGTTGCCCGGCGGTTCTGGCGATGGCGGCCTTGATTTCGGCGCGCGCAGAGTGTTTCCGGGTGCTGGCATGGACGCATGGAGCGGCCGTACCTCTCGGTACAGTCGCTCGGGGGCCTACCCGCTCACTCGCTATAGAACCCCACCCCGATCAGACTCCCGTTCGCCCGCCGCACGAAGCTGCGCTTCTTCTCCACGGCGTTCGTCACCGGGTTGCGCCACACGTAGTCGACGCGCCCCTCACCGCTGGCCTTCACCTGCGCCAGCATCTCCTGCACCAGCGCGCGGCCCTCGACGTCGCGCAGTTCGCCGGCGTCGGTGCCGGTCCATTTCGGGTTCATGCCGTGCGCTTCGAACTTGCCGGTGTCGAGGTTGATGGCGAAGACGTAGAGGTCGTCGCGGACGAAGCCGCCGCGCGGGTCGTTGAAGGCCGTGAGCGCTTTGGCCAGGCCGTCGTGGCCGACCAGCGCGGCCGCGTCGTCGAGCAGTTTGCGCGCGTCGCCGGCCGTGGCGCGCGGCGCGTAGTAGCCGACGCCGAGGATGTGCTCGCCGCTCTTCCGCAGCCAGGCGAACTTCGGCTCGACGTGGTTGGTCTTGCGGTTCAGCCAGACGTAGCGGATGCGCGCCTCGTCCTGCTTTTCGGTGACCGCGATCATCTGCCGGAACAGCGGGTTGCCGGCGGCGTCGACGCTGTCGAGCACCTTCAGGCCGATCAGACTGTCCGGCGCCGCGCCGTTGGCGACGTAGACGCCCTGGCGGTCGATCACGTAGACATAGAGGTCCTTCTTCACGAACGGGCCGTGGCGGTCGTTGAAGGCGGCCCAGGCTTTCTCCGGGCCGTGCTCCTGCAGGTATTTGACGGCCTGGTCGAAGAAGGCGCGCGCCTCGCGCGGCGTGGCGCGTTCGGCGGCGGCGAGCGTGCCGGCGGCGAGCAGGGCCAGAACGGCGAGGGCGGATTTCAGTTTTCGGTGCATCGCAGGGTCTCCGTGGGGGTTGAAATCGTTGGCGGCGGCGGGCTCAGAGTCCGACGTCGCGGCGCAGGTCCACCAGCCCGTGCCGGGCGGCGAGGTGGAGCAGCTTGAAGTCGCTGTCGGTGTCGAGCTTCTGCCGGATCAGCGAGACGTAGTTGAGGACGGTCTTCGGGCTGAGGTGCATCGAGCTGGCGATGCCGCTCGCCGATTCGCCGTGCGCCAGCATGCGCAGCACCTCGAATTCGCGCGGCGTCAGTTGCGTCAGCGGGCCGTCGCTGCCGACTGCCTCGTGCGCCAGCACGTCGGCGATCTCCGGCGAGAAGACGCGCTTGCCGGCGGCGACGCGGCGGATGCCGTCGATCACGTCCTCCGGCTCGCAGTATTTCGTCAGGTAGCCGCGCGCGCCGGATTTCAGCGCCTGCGTGACGTGGCCGGCGCCGTCGTGCATCGACAGGACGAGGACGGCGAGCCCCGGCCGGCGCGCCAGCATGCCGCGCATCGCCTCGATGCCGCTGCTGCCCTTGAGGCTCAGGTCGAGCAGCGCGACGTCGGGCTGCGTGCGCAGCACCAGCGCGTTGGCCTCGCCGGCGCAGGCCGCTTCGCCGACCACCTGGAAGTCGTCCTCGGCGTCGAGCAGGCGGCGGTAGCCGGTGCGGACCACGGCGTGGTCGTCGATCAGTGCGATGCGGATCATCCCTCGTGCTCCTCTTCGTTTCGTGTCGGCAGCGTCGCCGTCAGGCGCAGGCCGCCGGCCGCGCCGGGCGCCAGTTCGAGGCGCCCGCCGACCATGTCCAGCCGCTCGGCCATGCCGCTCAGGCCGCCGCCGGCGGCGCCCGGCGGCAGGCCGCGGCCGTCGTCCTCGATCTCCGCGCGGATCGCGCCGCCGTCCGTCGCCAGCCGCACGTCGCAGCGGCGCGCGCCGCTGTGCCGGACGACGTTGGTCAACCCTTCCTGGACGACCCGGTAGAGGGTCAGCGCCGCCTCGTCGCCGAGCGGCGGCAGCGGCATCGGCAGTTCGAGCCGGAAGGCGATGCCGGTGGCGCGCGCCCGCCAGCCGTCGACCAGTTCGCGCAGCGCGCCGCCGAGGCCGCCGGCATCGAGCCCGTGCGGGCGCAGCGATTTAAGGATGCCGCGCAACTGTCGACCGCAGGCGCGGATGTCCCGGCGCAGCTCGCCGGCGCATTCGACGATCCCGGCGGCCTCGCCGGCGCCGGCGCGGCGTTCGAGGTGCGCCGCGGTGGCGTTGATGGCGGTCAGCGTCTGCCCCATCTCGTCGTGCAATTCCCTTGCCAGCGTGCGGCGCTCGTCCTCCTGCACGCGGATCAGCCGGCGGGCGAGCGAGCGCTGCGCGGCGCGCGATTCCCGGAGCGCGGCGGCCAGCGCTTCGATGGCGCCGGCGATGCGATCGAACTCGCGCAGCCGGAACGCCGGCAGCCCGGCCGCCGGCTCGCCGCGCGCCAGCCGCGCCAGTCCGGCCTCCAGCTCGCGCACCGGGCTCAGCGCGCGATGCGCCGACCACCAGGCGACGAGCAGCGTTGCTCCAGAAAAGAGCAGCAGGGTGATCAATAGTCGAACAATGTCGCCGAAGCGCTCGTCGATTTCGGAGGCCGGGTTGGGGGTGATGCGCAGTTCGTGGTCGCCGATGCGCAGGCTCTCGCCGGCGTGCTCCGGCGCATCGGCGCCGAACAGGCGGGCGAGGGGGCCGGCGGCGTGCGGCGGCGTCGCTTCGGCGCCGTCGAGCGAGATCGTCAGATGGCGCAGCGCGCCGTCGCTGGCGATGGCGCGCAGTTGCGCGGCGGCCTCGTCGGCCGGCAGCGCCGGGTCGATGCGGGCGGCGGCGAGCAGCGCGTGCGCCAGGCGCGTCGAGGCGCCGATCTCGGCGGCGACGTCCTCGCGCAGCGAATGCAGGTGGATGGCCGTGGCCACCACCAGCAGGCCGGCGAGCAGGGCGCCGAGAGCGTGCAACAGTCGTTTGCGCAGGTCCATGGAAGCGTCCGCGGGGTGATGCGCGCTACTCAGCAGGTTTCGTACCCGCCGCTCGGGAAGTTTTCCCGGTTCTGCGGTGACCGCCTCCCGAGACTCGGCCGCGGCGCCGGTCCGATACTCGGCCCACCTGTCGGAACGGACAGGCCGGCCCGATGCGTCGGGCAGCGGAAACGACACACACTCAGGAGACGATGAAAAACATGGACGCGATCCGGTTCGACCACCGCCAGACCCCCCGCCAGATCTTCCTCGCCGCGCTGCTCGCGGCCACCTTCAGCACGCCGGCGATGGCGGGCAAGACGGTGAGCTGGGAAGACATCCTCAACGACGACAAGAGCACCGGCGACGTGCTGTCCTACGGCCTCGGCCTCAAGGCGCAGCGCTTCAGCCCGCTGGCCAAGATCGACACCAGGAACGTCGAGCACCTGGTGCCGGCGTGGAGCTTCTCCTTCGGCGGCGAGAAGCAGCGCGGCCAGGAGGCGCAGGCGCTGGTGCACGACGGCGTGATCTACGTCACCGCCTCGTACTCGCGCATCTTCGCCATCGACGCGCGCAGCGGCAAGCGCCTGTGGGAATACGAGGCGCGGCTGCCGGACGACATCCGTCCGTGCTGCGACGTGGTCAACCGCGGCGCCGCCATCTACGGCGACAAGATCTTCTTCGGCACGCTGGACGCGGCCGTGGTCGCGCTCAACAAGGACACCGGCAAGGTCGTCTGGCGCAAGAAGTTCGGCGACCACAAGGTCGGCTACACGATGACCGGCGCGCCCTTCGTCGTGAAGGACCAGAAGAGCGGCAAGGTGCTGCTGGTGCACGGCTCGTCGGGCGACGAGTTCGGCGTCGTCGGCTGGCTGTTCGCGCGCGATCCGGACACCGGCGAGGAAGTCTGGGCGCGGCCGATGGTCGAGGGCCACATGGGCCGCCTGAACGGCAAGGATTCGACGACCACGGGCGACGCCAAGGCGCCGTCGTGGCCGCGCGACAAGGACGGCAAGCTGGTCGAGGCCTGGCATCACGGCGGCGGCGCGCCGTGGCAGACGGCGAGCTACGACGTCGAGAAGAACATGGTGGTCATCGGCTCCGGCAACCCGGCGCCGTGGAACACCTGGCACCGCACCAAGGAAGGCGACGACCCGCGCAACTGGGACAGCCTGTTCACCTCCGGCCAGGCCTACGTCGACGCCAATAGCGGCGAGCTGAAGGGCTTCTACCAGCACACGCCGAACGACGCCTGGGACTTCTCCGGCAACAACTCGGTGGTGCTCTTCGAGTACAAGGACCCGAAGACCGGCAAGCAGGTGAAGGCTTCGGCGCACGCCGACCGCAACGGCTTCTTCTTCGTCACCGACCGCGAGAAGCTGACCAGCGGCGCCGGCTACCCGAACAAGCCGACCTCGCTGATCGGCGCCTGGCCGTTCGTCGAGGGCATCACCTGGGCCAAGGGCTTCGACCTGAAGACCGGCAAGCCGCAGATCGTCGACGGCCAGCACCCGCCGAAGCCGAAGGACGGCGCCGACAAGGGCGAGTCGATCTTCGTCTCGCCGCCCTTCCTCGGCGGCACCAACTGGATGCCGATGAGCTACAGCCCGCAGACCGAGCTGTTCTACATCCCGGCCAACCACTGGGCGATGGACTACTGGACCGAGAAGCTGACCTACAAGGCCGGCTCCGCCTACCTCGGCCAGGGCTTCCGCATCAAGCGCCTGTTCGACGACCACGTCGGCACCCTGCGCGCCATCGATCCGAAGACCGGCAAGATCGCCTGGGAGCACAAGGAGAAGTTCCCGCTCTGGGCCGGCACGCTGACCACCGCCGGCGGCCTCTTGTTCACCGGCACCTCGGACGGCTACGTGAAGGCCTTCGACAAGCGGAACGGCAAGGAGCTGTGGAAGTTCCAGACCGGCTCCGGCGTCGTCTCCGTGCCGATCACCTGGGAGATGGACGGCGAGCAGTACGTCGGCATCCAGTCCGGCTACGGCGGCGCCGTGCCGCTGTGGGGCGGCGACATGGCCGACCTGACCAAGCAGGTGACGCAGGGCGGCTCGATGTGGGTGTTCAAGCTGCCGAAGGTGGTGGCGCAGGCGAAGTAAGGCGCGCGCCGCGAAAGCTCCCTCCCCGCCGGGGGGGAGCCCCCTCAATCCATCGGAGCGGAAAACGATGCTGCGTATCCTGATGCTTGTCCTGCTGGCGATGCCGCTGGCGGCGTCGGCCGCCGATGCGGACGCCGACGATCCGCCGGTGATCGGCGGCTGCGGCATATGGCCGCACACGCGCTGCGCCGGCGCCGACCTGCGCCACGCCAACCTGGCCGGCAAAAACCTCGCCGGCGCCGATTTCAGCGGCGCGAAGATGGCCCGCGTCGACCTGCGCGGCGCCCTCCTGGCCGGCGCCAACTTCGACGGCGCCGACCTCACCGGCGCCAAGCTCGGCAAGGCCACGGCGCCGACCGCGACCTTCCGCGGCGCGCGGCTGGTCGGCGCGGATCTCGAATTCGCGCGGATCTTCCGCGCCGATTTCACCGACGCCGATCTGACCGCCGCCAACCTGGAGGCGGCCAAGGCCAATTTCGCCTGGTTCGAGCGGGCGCGCCTGGTCGATGCCAACCTGCAGGAAACCAAGCTGTTCACCGCCGACCTGCGCGGCGCCGACCTCTCCGGCAGCTTCCAGCGCTTCACGGTGTTCCAGGACGCCGACTTCGAGGGCTGCACCGGCTGCCCGACCGACTGGTGAGCGCATGCGCAGACTGTCCATCCTGATCCTCGCCGCCGTCCTGTCGGCGGCTGCCTGGGCGAACGAGGTCGCCGTCGCGCCGGTCGTCGACGCCTCGGCGCTGCCGCCGCTCGGCGAAGTCTGGCGCGAGACCAATCCCTACCGCGGGCTGCCGGAGGCGCTCGCCGTCGGCCAGTCGGCCTACAACCAGGCCTGCGCCCGCTGCCACGGCGCCGACGCGGCGACGCGCGCGGCGCCGGCGCCCGACCTGCGCAACCTCGACCGCGGCTGCCGGCGCATCGTCGGCAGCGAACTGAAGGCGCGCTGCATGGCCGACAACGACGCCTATTTCGCGAAGACGGTGCGGCGCGGCAAGACCATCGTCGGCGTCGTGCACATGCCGCCGTGGGACGGCGTGCTGCCGCAGGAAGTGGCCTGGGCCATCCAGGTTTTCTTTGAAGCGCGCGCGCGGGAGGGGCGGTGAACCGGCCGGCGGCGCGGAATGAAAAACGGCGCGCCGGGCGAAGCCGGCGCGCCGCGTCGTCGGGACGCCGCGCGCGGCGGCGTCCGTCGTCGGCATCAGCCCTTGTGCAGCTTGAACACCCAGACCGAACCGCCCTGTTCGAGGTAGTTCACGCGCTTGGCGACGTCGCCGCCCCACAGCGGCACGGCGCCGCCCCAGCCGGTGGCGACGGCGATCATCTGCTCGCCGTCCTGCTCCCAGGTGACGGGCGGTGCGACGATGCCGGTGCCGGTCTGGAAGGACCACAGTTCCTTGCCGGTCTTCGCATCGACCGCCTTCAGGAAGCCTTCCGGCGTGCCGTAGAAGGCCAGCCCGCCGGCGGTGGTCAGCACGCCGCCCCACAGCGGCGCGTAGTTCTTGTTTTCCCAGACGATCTTGCCGCTGATGGGATCGACCGCGCGCATGACGCCGATGTGATCCTCGTGCAGCGGCTTGATCGTGAAGCCGGCGCCGAGGTAGGCGGCGCCCTTCTTGTAGGCCACCGGTTCGTTCCAGATGTCCATGCCCCACTCGTTGGCCGGCACGTAGAAGAGGCCAGTCTGCGGGCTGTAGGCGATCTGCTGCTGGTTCTTGCCGCCGAGGAAGGAGGGCGCCGAGAACACCGTCTTGCCCTTCTTGCCGTCGCCCGCCGTCGGGTCGCCCGGACGGTTGGCGTCGTCGTAGATCGGCCGGCCGCTGGCGATGTCGATGCCCTTCGCCCAGGTGATCTTGTTCACGAACGGGAAGGCGTTCAAGAGCTTGCCGTTGGTCCGGTCGTTCACGAAGAAGAAGCCGTTGCGGTCGGCCTTGCCGCCGGCCTTGATCGTCTTGCCGGTCTTCGCGTCCTTGTAGTCGAACGAAACGAATTCGTTCACGCCGTCGAAGTCCCAGCCGTCGTGCGGCGTGCTCTGGTAGTGCCAGGCGATCTTGCCGGTGTCGGCGTCGATGGCCACGGTGGACGACGAGAACAGGTTGTCGCCGGGGCGCAGGTGGCTGTTCCACGGCGCGGGGTTGCCGGTGCCGGCGAAGATCAGGTTGGTGTCCGGATCGTAGGTGGCGCCGTTCCAGGTGGCGGCGCCGCCGGTCTTCCACAGGTCGCCGGACCAGGTGGCATTGGTCGTGCCGGAGATGCCGTTCTCCTTCTTGTTGCCGTCCTTGTCGAAGACGTAGCCCATGTGCCCTTCGACCGTCGGCCGCGTCCACAGCAGCTTGCCGGTCAGCGGATCGCGCGCGTCGATGCGGCCGACGATGCCGAATTCGCCGCCGGAGACGCCGGTGATCAGCTTGCCCCTGGCGATGGTCGGCGCGGCGGTGATCGAGTAGCCGGCGGCGTAGTCGTCGACCTTCTCCTTCCACACCACCTTGCCGGTGTCCTTGTTCAGCGCGACGAGCTGCGCGTCGAGCGTGCCGAAGATGACCAGGTTGCCGTAGAGCGCGGCGCCGCGGTTGACCACGTCGCAGCAGGGCATGATGCCGTCGGGCAGGCGGTGCTCGTACTTCCACAGCTTCTTGCCGGTCCTGGCGTCGATGGCGAAGATGCGCGAGTACGAGGCGGTGACGAACATCTTGCCGTCGTGGACCAGCGGCTGCGACTCCTGGCCGCGCTGCTTCTCGCCGCCGAAGGACATCGACCAGGCCGGCACCAGGTTCTTGACGGTGCCGGTGTTGATCGCGGCGAGCGGCGAAAAGCGCTGGCCCTGCGTGCCGAGGCCGAAGCTGACGACGTCGCCGGGCGTCTTCGCGTCGTTCACGATGTCGGCGTCGGTGACGTCCTTCGCTGCTGCCGAACCGCCGGCAAAGGCCGACGCGACGAGAAGGGCGAGCCCGATCCGCCGGGGATTGTGCTGTCGATGCATGGATTGTCTCCTTGGTTGTCCATTTCACACGGACCGCGGCCCTCCATTCCCTGAGCCGGCCGCGGCGCAGCGCAGCGGTCTGCAAGGCGTGTGCCAGTCGCCCCCGGCGCGCCGCCTGACGCCCGGCGCTCGGGGCGCGGCGCGGTCGCGGGGCGCCGCCGGCGGGCCGGGCCGTGTTTCAAATGTCACCACCTGCTCCAAAGTTGCGCAGCCACGCCGCCCGCCGGCAGCCGCCGCGCGCCCGTGAATCCCGCGGCGGCGGGCCTCGCGGGCGCGGGTGCGGGGCGTGGCACGCTGCTTGCGATCCTCCTTCGGCAAAACAGGCCGTCAGGCCGGGAGGAGACGAGGGATGCGAATCGGGATCAAGGCGGGCGGCGCCGCGTATCCGGCGCCGGCGGCGTTCGGCGCCGGACGGGCAGGGCGTTTCCGGCGCGCTGCGCCGATGTCGCGCCATGTGGCCGGCTGAACGTATCTGCCCCGGCGGCGAGCGGCGCTTCCTGGCGCTGCTCGCCGTCTCCGCCGCGCTGCACGCGCTGGCGCTGGCCTGGGTGCGGATGCCGGAGGCACCGCGCCCGGGGGCGCCGGCCATGCTCGCGGTCCTCAACGCAAGCCTGCGCGTCGGCGGCGTTGCGCCCGAGCGCGACGCCGCGCCGTCGCATCCGGCGCCGCCGCCGGTCGTCCAGACGGCGGCGCGGCAGCCCTCGGCGCGCCGCGCGCCGCGCGCGCTGCCGGCGGCGCCGGAGGTTGCCGGGCCGACGGCTGCGCCATCCGCTGCGCCATCTGTGGCGGCTGTAGCCGCCGTCGCCGAAACGACGACGCCGGCGGTGCCAACCCCGGTCGCCGCGCCGCCGCCGCCGGCGCCGCCTGCCGCCGACGCGGCGCGGCTGCTCGACGACTACGGCCAGCGCCTCGCCGATCTCTTCTCGCGCCAGCAGGAATACCCGCGCCTGGCCGCCCTGCGCGGCTGGGAGGGCGAGGTGCGCGTGCGCCTCTCGGTGGCGCGGCGGGGCAACCTGACCGCGGTGCGGCTGGAGCGTTCGAGCGGCTACGAGGTGCTCGACCGGCACGCGCTGGCCATGGTCGAGGCCATCGGCCAACTGCCGCCGCCGCCCGCCGGTTTCATCGAATCCTCACCCACCGGCGACGTCCAGGTCGTCGTTCCCGTTCACTACAAACTGAGAAAACCCGTATGAAAACGCAACGTCGCAAACCCCTCGCCGGTCTCCTCTGTGTTGCCCTCGCCGGTGCCGCCGGCGCCGCGGAACCGACTTCCGGGGTCGTCGAGACGGCCCCCGTGCACGTCATCGGCACCATGCCGCTGCCCGGCGTCGGCCTGCCGCGCGACCAGATCCCGGCCAACGTGCAGACCGCCGAGGGGGCGCAACTGGCGGACCCGGCCGATACCAGCGTCGCCGATTTCATGAAGCGCCGGCTCGGCAGCGTGCATGTCAACGACATCCAGAACAACCCGTTCCAGCCCGACGTCAATTACCGCGGCTACACCGTCTCGCCGCTGCTCGGCACGCCGCAGGGCCTGTCGGTCTATGTCGACGGCGTCCGCCTCAACCAGCCGTTCGGCGACGTGGTCAACTGGGATCTGATCCCGCGTTCGGCGATCGCCTCGCTGGCGATGATGCCCGGTTCCAACCCGGTCTTCGGCCTCAACACGCTCGGCGGCGCGCTCTCCCTGCGCACCAAGGACGGCCTTTCCAGCCCGGGCACCGCGGTGCAGGCGCTGGCCGGCAGCGACGGGCGGCGTTCGCTCGAATTCGAGCACGGCGGCAGCAATGCGCAGGGCCTGAACTGGTTCGCCACCGGCAGCGGCTTCCGCGACGACGGCTGGCGCGACGACTCGCCGAGCCGCGTCAAGCAGCTCTTCGGCAAGCTCGGCTGGGCCGACGCCAGGACCGACCTGTCGTTGAGCCTGGCGCTCGCCGACAGCAAGCTCACCGGCAACGGCCTGCAGGAGCAGCGTTTCCTCGAACGCGACTACAGCAGCGTCTACACCAAGCCCGACGAGACCGAGAACAAATCGCTGCACCTCAACCTGTCCGGCCAGCGCAGCCTGAGCGACGACCTGCAGCTTGCCGGCAACGTCTACTACCGCAAGCTGCGCACCCGCACCTACAACGGCGACATCAACGAGGACGCCTTCGACCAGGCGGTGTACCAGCCCAGCGCCGCCGAGCAGGCGGCGCTGGCGGCGGCCGGCTACAGCGGCTTCCCGACCTCCGGCGCCACGGCCGCGAACACGCCGTTCCCGTTCTGGCGCTGCCTCGCCAACGTGCTGCTCGACGACGAGCCGGCGGAAAAGTGCAACGGGATGATCAACCGCACCCGCACCGAACAGGACAACTACGGCGTCTCCGGCCAGCTCACCTCGTTCGCCCCGCTGTTCGGCCGCAAGAACCAGTTCACCGCCGGCGCCGGCTTCGACGCCAGCCGCATCCGCTTCCACCAGTCGGCCCAGTTCGGCTACCTCAATCCGGACCGGAGCATCACCCCGGTGGACGCCTTCGCCGACGGCAGCGCGATCGACGACGACGGCGGCCTGATCGACAGCCGCGTCGACCTCAGCGGCCGCACCCGCACCTGGAGCATCTACGCCAGCGACACGCTGACGCTGAACGAGGTCTGGCACCTGACGCTGGCCGGCCGCTACAACCGGACGACGGTGAAGAACCGCGACCACCTGACGCCGGGCGGCGGCAGCGGCTCGCTCGACGGCGACCACACCTTCGACCGCTTCAACCCGGCGCTCGGCCTGGCCTTCACGCCGACGCCGGCCTTCAGCGCCTACGCCGGCTACAACGAGGGCAGCCGCACGCCGACCGCGGTCGAGCTGGGCTGCGCCGATCCGGCCAACCCGTGCAAGCTGCCGAACGCCATGGCCGGTGATCCGCCGCTCAAGCAGGTCGTCACCAAGACCTGGGAGGCCGGCCTGCGCGGCATGCTCGGGGCGAAGACACGCTGGAACGCCGGCGTCTTCCGCGCCGACAACTACGACGACATCATGTTCGTCGCCGACGACACGTCCGGCTTCGGCTACTTCCGGAACTTCGGCAAGACCCGCCGCCAGGGCGTCGAACTCGGGCTGGACGGCACGCTCGGCCGCGTCGACTTCGGCGTCAACTACACCTTCCTCGACGCCACCTACCGCAGCGCCGAGACGGTCAACGGCGCCGGCAACAGCAGCAACGACGCCTCCCGGCCGGGCCTGGAAGGCAACATCGACGTCCGTTCCGGCGACCGCATCCCGCTGATCCCGCGCCACATGCTCAAGGCTCACGTGGACTGGAAGATCGACGACGCCTGGTCGGTCGGCCTCGGCATGGTCGCCGTCGCCGGCAGCTATGCGCGCGGCAACGAAAACAACCAGCACCGGGCCGACGGCGTCTACTACCTCGACCCGGGCAAGAGCAGCGGCTACGCCGTCTTCGACCTCGGCGGCAAGTACCGTGCGACGCCGCAGTTGAGCTTCTTCGCCCAGGTGAACAACCTCTTCGACCGCGAGTACCACACCGCCGCGCAGCTCGGCGCCACCGGCTTCGGCAACGACGGCGGCTTCGTCGCGCGGCCGTTCGCGCCGCCGGCGGCCAACAACGAGCAGCAGTTGGGCGCCACCTTCTACGCTCCGGGCGCACCGCGCAGCTACTGGGTCGGCCTGCGCTACGCCTTCGGCAAATGAAGCTGCCGCGTCGCCCCAGCCTGCGCACGCGCATCAGCCTGCTGCTGACGGCGCTGGCGGCGGCGCTGCCGCTCGCCCTCGGCGGCCTCTGGCTGCACGGCGCGCGCGCCGGCATCCACGAGGAAATCGAGGCGGCGACGCGCGTCTCGGCGCAGTGGCTGGCGTCGCTGGCGCGCGAGGCGCAGGGCGACGCGGCCGCCGCCGATCGCCTGGGCGGGCAACTGCGCGCGCTCGGCCGCATCCGCGCCAGCGAACTCGAAATCCTCGCGCCGTCCGGCGAGCGCCTCTACCGCTCGCCGCCGGCCGTCTACAAGGCCGGCCGCGACGCGCCCGCCTGGTTCGCGGCGCTGGCCACGCCGTCGTTCGCCGAGCGCCGCTTCGACGCCGGCAGCTTCGTGCTGGTGCTCTACCCCGATCCGTCGCGCGCCGTGCTCGATGCCTGGGACGATCTCGTCGCCATGGCCGGCTGGGCGGCGGCGCTGCTCGGGCTGCTCTTCGTCGCCGTGCGCGGCGCGCTCGCCCGCGCGCTGCGGCCGCTCGACGCGGTGGTGGCGGCGCTCGACCGCACCGCGCGCGGCGACGCCGGCCGCCGCTTCGCCGCGCGCCTGCCGGTGGGCGACGCGCCCGAACTCGACCGCCTGGCGCGCGCCTTCAACGGCATGGCCGACCGGCTGGCGCAGGCGGTCGACGAGAACGTGCGCCTGGAGGCCGACCGCGAGATCGCGCGCCGCCTGCGCGCCGGGCTGGAGGACGAGCGCCGCGCCATCGCGCGCGAGCTGCACGACGAACTGGCGCAGGGCATCACCGCCGTGCGCGCGCTGGCCGGCGCCATCGTCCAGCGCAGCGACGACCGGCCGGCGCTGGCCGAGCCGGCGCGGCACATCGTCGCCGTCGCCGGCGAGATGCAGGACGGCGTGCGCGCGATCCTGCAGCGCCTGCGTTCGCCGATTGCCGCCGACGGCCTGGCGGCGGCGCTGCACCGGCACTGCGCGGCCTGGCGCGAGCGGCATCCGCGCATCGCGCTGGAACTGCGCTGCGCGCTCGGCGACGCGCCGGTCGGCGAGGCCGCGGCCGAGGCCGCGCTGCGCATCGTCCAGGAGGCGCTGACCAACGTCGCCCGCCACGCCGGCGCCGCGCGCGTCGAGGTCGCGGTCGACGCCGCCGGCGGCTGGCTCGCGCTGTGCGTCGCCGACGACGGCCGCGGCCTCGCCGCCGGCGCCTCGCCGCGGCCCGGCTGCGGCCTCGGGCTGGCCGGCATGGCCGAGCGCGCGGCCGCGCTCGGCGGCGAACTGCGCGTGACCGACCGCCCCGGCGGCGGCGTCCGCGTCCTCGCCCGGTTGCCCGACGCGGCGCCGGCGCGCCAGGATGAAGGCAGCGCGCCGGCCGGCGCCGCCTGCCCGCGCTGAACGGTTTCCACTTTCCCCATGCCGACCGGAGGCACCACGATGAATCCGACCACGAACCTTCCCCTGCGCGGCTGCCGCGTGCTGCTCGCCGACGACCACGCCGTCGTCCGCCTCGGTTTTCGCCTGCTGCTCGAAGGCGCCGGCGGCGAAGTGGTCGGCGAGGCCGACAGCGGCGAGGCGGCGCTGCGCCTTTACGGGGAACTCTTCCCCGACGTGCTGGTGATGGACGTGTCGATGCCCGGCATGGGCGGGCTGGCGGCGCTGGAACGGCTGCGCGCGGCGCAGCCGGCGGCGCGCGCGCTGATGCTCTCGGCGCACCACGACGCGGCGATCCCGGCGCGCGCGCTGCGCCTCGGCGCCTGCGGCTACCTGTGCAAGCGCGCGGCGCCGGAGGAATTCCTGCGCGCCGTGCGCGAGATCGCCGCCGGCCGCCGCTACCTCGACCCGGAACTGGCGCCGGCGCTGGCGCTGGCGCAGATCGCCGGCGCCGCCGACCCGGTCGCCGCGCTGACCGAGAAGGAGTTCGCCGTCTTCATGAAGCTCGCCGCCGGGCATTCGGTGAACGAGGTCGCCGAGACCTTCTTCCTCAGCCCGAGCACGGTCGGCACGCACCTCTATCACATCAAGCAGAAGCTGAACCTGCGGAACGCCGCCGACATGGCGCTGCTCGCCGTGCGCAGCGGGCTGGTCGAGGCGTGATGGTGGCGGCGGACGGCGACGGCCTCTTTCCCGCGGCGCCGCCGTTCGCCGAACGCCGCCTGCCGGTCGGCGACGGCCACGCGCTGCACGTCGAGGAATGCGGCAACCCGGACGGGCTGCCGCTGCTCTTTCTGCACGGCGGGCCGGGCAGCGGCTGCTCGCCGCGCCAGCGCCGGCTGTTCGACCCGCGGCGCTTCCGCGCGGTGCTCGTCGACCAGCGCGGCTGCGGCCGCAGCGCGCCGCTCGGCGGGCTGGCCGGCAACGACACCGCCGCGCTGGTCGCCGACTGCGAGCGCGTGCGCGCGGCGCTCGGCGTCGACCGCTGGCTGCTCTGCGGCGGCTCCTGGGGCAGCCTGCTCGCGCTCGCCTACGCCCAGGCGCATCCGCACGCGGTCGCCGGCCTGGTGCTGCGCGGCGTCTTCCTCGGCTCGCGCGAGGAGGCGCACGGCTACGCGCGCGGCGCGGCGCGCGCCGCCCGGCTGCTGCCGCCGGGCAACGCCGACTTCGTCGCCGATCCGCTGGCGCCGTGGGTCAGCCGCATCCTCAGCGCCGATCCGGAACGGTCGCGGCCGGCGGTCCGCGCCTGGCTCGACCACGAACGCGCGCTGATGGGCGAAGCGCCGCTCGCCGCGCCGGCCGACGCGATGCAGACGGCGAAGGCGCGCATCCAGATGCACTACCTGATGCACGACTGCTTCCTGGCGCCGGGCCGCCTGCTCGCCGGCGTACCGGCGATCCGCCACCTGCCGGCGGCGATCGTGCAGGGGCTGGCCGATCCGGTCTGCCCGCCGCTCGCCGCCGCGCGCCTGCGCGCCGCCTGGCCGGAGGCGGAGTGGACCGGCATCGCCGGCGCCGGCCACGGCGGCCTGACGCCGGCGCTGGCGTCGGCGATCATCGCGGCGCTGGCGCGCGTCGCCGACCGCGCCGAACGGCGCGGCCGCGACCGGAACAGCGAGCGGGGCTGAAAGCGCGCCTAGCGAAAATCGGGAGGCCGCAATCCCGATCCGCCGGATGCCGCGGCGGCCGCCGCCGCGCACACTGGGCCATCGGCATCTTCCGACGAAAGGAACGGGCCATGCCCACCGAACAGAAAGGTCTCAGCCTCGACGGCCAGGGCCGGCCGCTCTGGCTGTCGCTGGAACTGACCTACCGCTGCCCGCTGAAATGCTCGTGGTGCAACAATCCGCTCGACTTCGCCGACTACGCGGCGCGCGAGCTTTCCACCGACGAATGGAAGGCGGTGCTGCGCGACGGCCGCGAACTGGGCGCGCTGCAGCTCGGCTTCACCGGCGGCGAGCCGCTCTTGCGCGACGACCTGGAGGAACTGGTCGCCTATGCGGACGCCATCGGCTACTACACCAACCTGATCACCTCCGGCGTCGGCCTCGACGATGCGCGCCTCGCAGCGCTGAAGGCGGCCGGGTTGAAGCAGGTGCAGCTTTCCCTGCAGTCGACCCGGGCCGATCTCACCGACGCGCTGGTCGGCGCCCGCGCGCATGCCGCCAAGATCGAGGCGGCGCGGCTGATCAAGGCGCACGGCCTGCCGATGGTGCTCAACGTGCCGGTGGTCCGGCAGAACGTCGAGCGGATCGGCGAGGCCATCGAATGGGCGGCCGGCCTCGGCATCGAGTACGTCGAGTTCGCCAACATCCAGTATTACAACTGGGCGCTGATGAACCGCGACGAGCTGCTGCCGACGCTCGAACAGGTCCGCGCCGCCGAACGCACGGTGAACGAATGGCGCGCCCGGCTCGGCAAGGCGATGACGATCTACTTCGTCATCCCCGACTACCACGAGGGCCGGCCGAAGGCATGCATGAACGGCTGGGGCGCCATCCACCTGACCGTGGCCCCGGACGGCGTGGCCATGCCGTGCCAGGAGGCGCGCGCCATCCCCGGCCTGGAATTCCTGTCGGTGCGCGAGAAGCCGCTGGCCTGGCTGTGGCACGAGTCGCCGCTGTTCAGGAAATACCGCGGCGTGGACTGGCTGCCCGAGCCCTGCGGCTCGTGCCCGGAAAAGGAGAAGGACTTCGGCGGCTGCCGCTGCCAGGCCTTTCTGCTCACCGGCGACGCCGGCAACGTCGACCCGGCGTGCAGCCGCTCGCCGCACCATCACCGCGTGCGCGAGGCGGTCGCCGCCGCCGCGCAGCCGCTGCGTTTCCGCAAGCCGCTGGTCCGGCGCTCGGCGCGCGCGGTGGAAACCGCGTTCATGGGAGATTGAGCAATGAGACACCCCTACGACACCGCCACCGGCACCGTCGCGCTCGGCGTCGCGCTGACCGCGCTGCTCGTCGCGCTGCTGCGCTTCATCGGCTGAGGCGGCGATGGATCTTTCCGCGCTCGACCTGCTCGCCCGCTGGGCGCACTTCATCGCCGGCATCGTCTGGGTCGGCCACAACTACGCCAGCGTCGTGCAGCGGCCGAGCTGGCGGCCGCTCGCCGCCGCCGACCTGATCGACGACGCCGGCCCGCGCTTCCAGGCTTTGCTCAACCGCGAGCACGGCTTCTTCCGCTGGGCCTCGGTGGTCGCCTGGGGCGCCGGCATGTTCATGCTCTGGCAGCGCGGCTGGCTGGCCGACGCGCTGACGCTGCGCGGCGGCCTGGCGCCGCTGGGCGTCGGCGTCTGGATCGGCACGCTGATGATGATCAACGTCTGGCTGGTGCTCTGGCCGCACCAGAAGAAGGTGCTCGGCCTGGCGCCGGCGAGCGTCGAGGAACGGCTGCGCTGCGCGCGCATCACGCACCTCTCGTCGCGCACCAACACCATGCTGTCGATTCCGCTGCTGTTCTTCATGGCTGCCGGGGCGCACGGCGGCTTTCTGTTCGGGTAGCGGGGCATGGTGGCGCCGTTCGCCGACGCCTACAGCTTTGCCGCCGGCCCGGCGCGCCTGCCCGACGCGGTGCTCGAACGCGCCCGCGACGAACTCTTCCGGCGCGGCCGTGACGGCGCTTCGGCCGTCGAGCGGCCGTTCGCCGACGACGCCTTCCGCGCGACGCTGGCGCGCGCCCGGGCGCGGCTCGCCGGGCTGCTGGCGCTGCCGGCGGACTACCGCATCTTGTTCCTGGCCGGCGGCGCCATGCAGCATTTCTCGCTGCTGCCGATGAACCTGCTCGGCCCGTCGCGCGGTGCCGCCTACGCCGACTCCGGCTACTGGTCGCGGCGCGCCATCGACGAGGGGCACAAGCGGGCGACGGTCCGCGTCGTCGCGCGGCCGCCGGCCGGCGCGCCGGCGGCGCCCGACGCGCGCGGCTGGGATATCCCGGCCGACGCCGCGTACTGTCACGTGACGCCGAACGAGACCGCCGACGGCGTCGCCTGGCCCGCGCTGCCGGACACCGGCGCGGTGCCGCTGGTCGCCGACTGCACTTCGTGCTTCCTTGCTGCGCCGCTCGACGTGGCGCGCTTCGGGCTGGTCTACGCCGGCGCGCAGAAGAACGTCGGCGTCGCCGGCGTGTCCATCGTCATCGTCCGCGAGGATCTGCTCGAACGCGCGCCGCTCGACCTGCCGGCGCCGTTTTCCTACGCCGCGCAGGCGGCGCAGGATAGTTGCGTGAACACGCCGCCGACGCCGGCGATCCACGTCGCCGCGCTGGTCCTCGACTGGATCGCCGAGTCCGGCGGGCTGGCCGCGATGGCCGCCGCCAACGCGGCGAAGGCGGCGCGGCTGTACGACTTCATCGACGCCAGCGGCGGCTTCTACGCGGCGCCGGTGCGGCGCGACTGCCGTTCGAACGTGAACGTCCGCTTCCATCTCGCCGACGGCTTCGACGAGGCGCGCTTCCTCGCCGAGGCCGAGCGCCACGGACTCTTCCACCTGCGCGGCCATCCGCGCGTCGGCGGCCTGCGCGCCAGCCTCTACAACGCCATGCCGACGGCCGGCGTCGACGCGCTGCTCGGCTTCATGGCCGAGTTCATGAGCCGGAACGGGTGAGCGTTGCCGCGCCGGCGTTCGCTCTCGGCATCGGGCTCGCCGGCGGCATCGACCGCGACGGCCGCCGGGCGCGCGAACTGCTCGCCGCCGGTTTCGACAGCGTCGAGTTCGGCAGCGTCGCCGCCGGCATCGACGGCTTTCCGGACGATGGCGCGGCGACGCTCGCCGCGCGCCTCGCCGCGCAGGCGCATGGCGACGGGCCGCGCATCGGCGTCGGCCTCGGCCGGCCGCCCGGTGCGCCGCCGGCGGCGCTCGTCGATTGCTGGACCGCCGGGCTGGAAGCGGTCGCCGGCGTCGCCGACTACGTCAGCCTCAACCTGACGGCGGCGGCCAACCGGCCGCTGCTGGCGCCGGAATATCGGCCGCTGCTGGCGCGCGCCTTCGCCGCCGTCGCCGCGCGCCGCGATGCGCTCGCCGCCGGCGGCCATCGCGTCGACCTCGCCGTCAAGCTGCCGCTCGACGGCCCCGGCGAGCCCTTGCCGACCGTCGGCCTGCTCGCCGTCGCCGCCGGCTTCGAGCGGCTGACGTTGGTGCGCAGCGACGGCGACGCCGGCTTCGCGCGCTTCGCCGAGCTGGTGCGGCAAATCGACGGACGGGCGGCGCCGGTCGCCGTCGGCGGCATCCGCAGCGCCGCCGACGTGGCCGCGGCGCGCGAAGCCGGCGCCGCCGGCGTGCAGGTGCACCGGCTCTACGCCGAGCGGGGCGCGGCGTGCCTGGCCGGGCTGCGCGCGGCGACGTGAGCCGCCGGCCGGGGAGGGAGCATTCGACAGCGCCCTCGTTTATCCAAGATAATGGGAATTGTTCCCATCTTGTCCGGACTATCGACGCCACCGCCCATGGCCGCGCATTTCTATACCGAACTGCTCAATTTCTTCTCCCGGACGCTGCGCGATCGCGACGCCGCCACCGACGTGGTGCAGGAAAGCTACGCCCGCGTGCTGGCCATGGAGAGCCAGGCGACGATCCTCGACGTGCGCGCCCTGCTTTACCGGACCGGCAAGAACATCGTGATCGACGCGGCGCGCTCGCGGCAGGCGGAGCTGCGGATGATCGAGACGCTGAGCCTGATCAGCCCGGACGAATCCCCCTGCCTGGAACGCACCGTCGGCGCCCGGCAAAGCCTGCGCCGACTGGCCGCCCGCCTCGGCGCGCTGCCGCGCAAGCGGCGCGAGGCCTTCATCCTGGTCCGCATCTACGGCTTCACGCACGCGGAAGCGGCGGCGCACCTCGACACCACGCCGGTGTCCATCGAAAAACACATCGTGCGCGCGGTCTGCGACCTGATGGCAGCGGCGGCCTGACATGGGCAAAGCCACCGACGCCGCACAGCAGCGCCTGTTCGAGCAGGCCCTGCTGTTGGTCGTCCGCCGGCACGGCGGCTCGCCGGCCGAGGCGGCGGCCGCCGCCCGCGAACTGGCCGACTGGGAAAGCCGCGACGCCGCCCACGCCGACGCCTGCCGGGCGGCGCTGGACGCCTGGCAACGCACCGACGCCGCCGCGCTGCGCGACGCCTTCGCGCTGCCGCCATCGGCCGACGCGCGCCAGCGGCGGACCCGCCGCCGGCTGACCGCACTGCTCGGCTTCGGCGGGCTGGCGCTGCTTGCCGGCGGCGTCGGCCGCTGGTACTGGCAGCAGCCGTCGTTCACGCTGGTCGCCCGCACCGGGCAGGGGCAGATCGACAGCCGCGAACTGCCGGACGGCAGTCGCATCGACCTGGCAGCGCGTTCCGAAATCGCCGTCGCCTATCACCGCCAGCGCCGGCTGGCGCATCTCGCCGCCGGCGAGGTACGTTTCGACGTGGCGCCGGACGCCCGGCGCCCGTTCGAGATCGACACGCGGCACGGCCGGGTGCATGTGCTCGGCACCGCGTTCTCTGTGCGCGTGCAGGACGACGGCCTGCGCGTCGCCGTCGCCCGCGGGCGCGTCGCCGTATGGCGCGCCGGGCAGCCGCCGGACGCGGCGCCGGATAGCGAGCTTGCCGCCGGCGACGCCGTTTTCGTGCCGGTGGACGGCGAAGCGCGGCGCAGCCGCATTGCGCCCGACGAGGTCGGCGCCTGGCGCCAGGGCTGGCTGGTCTTCGACGGCATGCCGCTCGACCTGGCGGTCGACCGCTGGAACGACTATCTGGCGACGCCGCTGACCATCGCGCACCGCCCGGCGCTGGCCCGCCTGCGGCTGACCGGCAGCTTCCCGATCGGCAACCCGCTCGCCTTCCTGGAAACGCTGCCGCGCACCCATCCGGTCGAGGTCGTCGCGCAGGGCGGCGGGCGCTTCACGGTGCGGCCGCGACCGGCCGCCGAACACAACGAAAAATAAGCACCCCAAGGCGCGTTACGCAAACGGACTGCCGTCTTGCCCGCGTTTCTGCGAATCCAGCCAGGCGGCATCTTCCTCAAGACGCCTTTTCGCCCTTGCGCTTTCGTCCGTGTCGAAGAAAACGGTTTCCCGGAATCGATACCTCAAGGTCGGGACGGAAAGGATGCCGGCGAGCAGACCAGCCCTGATCCACTCCTTGTCGCGATCTTCCAGCCGGGCGTACTTGGAAACGGCAGCATCGTTCGGCTCGAGAAACCACGCGGCCACGCCGCTTTCAAATACGATCGGAATCAGCCGGGACTCCCAGCCAGCGGGAAGTGTCGGCAAAAAAGGAGAAACGGGATCGACGTAATAGCCGAACCGCTGCTCGAACTCGCTGCCCAGGCCAAGGGGAGCCGCGAGGTCCGACGCCCTGTCCGGATCGTTCTTCGGGTACAGATCGACATCGATGGACATCAGCATCCTCTCCGGCGGAGGGCTGTTGCAGCCCAGGACCGACAGGCTGCCGATGATCACGTAGTCCTTGTGATGAATGAGCTTTTGCGCGGCCTCGAGTTCCGTCTGGATCGCCTTCCTGTCCATCAAAGGTCAACGCAGGGACAGGAAGCCGAAAGGGGTGTTCTGGCGCAGGGCCGGGCCGTCGCCGTCGGGTTGCAGAATCGCCTTCGACGCGGCATCCGGCGGCATCGACAGGATATTCCGCCAGGCGTCGATGTAGTGCTGCGAGCACAAACGGCCGGCTTCCCATTTCCGGATCTGGTCCGATGCCTTTTGCACGACCGACTCGGCATCAGGCCCCATCAGCGCGTCGACCGCCCTGCGGTGGAGCTCGAACAAGGCAATATCCGCATGCGCCTTGACGGCTCTTGCCTGCTGCCTTGCCTGAAAAATCCGGGAGCGACTGTCCATGCGCTCATTATCGGGAATACATCAAAGAGATCAAGGGATTGATGCCTCGATGCACGACAAATTCCCCCAGCCGAAAAAATAATTGTCCGGTTGTCGGCCGGACCAACGTCTTCACCGGGAAAGCAACCCAAACGAGGACGTTCATCATGCACGCTGTTTCACCTTCGCTTCGCCCCCTCCTTCGCCGGCGCCTGCTGCCGCTGGCCGTCGCCGCCGCGCTCGGCGGCCTCGCCGCGCTGCCGGCTTACGGCCAGGGCACGACGCCGGCGGCCGTGCAGCAATTTTCGCTGCCCGCCCAGCCGCTCGGCCAGGCGCTGAATGCGCTGGCCCGCCAGTCCGGCGTCGCCGTCTCGGCCGATTCGGCGCTGGTCGCCGGCAAAACGGCGCCGGCGCTGCAAGGCACGATGACGCTGCGCGAGGCGCTGCAACGCGTACTGGCCGGCAGCGGCCTGGTGGCCGAATCGACCGGTTCGGCCTACACCGTTCGCACGGCCGGCAGTCCGGGCGGCGGCACGATGCTGGCGCCGCTGACCGTCACCGCCCAGGCCGACCGGGCGACCACCGAAGGCAGCGACTCCTACACCACGCGCAGCATGCAGACCGCCACCCGCCTGCCGCTGTCGATCCGCGAAACGCCGCAATCGGTCAGCGTCATGACCCGTCAACGCATGGAGGACCAGGGCCTGATGCAACTGCCTGATGTCATCCAGCAGACCACCGGACTGATCATGGCCAAGTCGGGCGATCATGGTTCCGACTCGTCGCCGATTTATGCACGCGGCTTCATCGTCGAGAACTATCAGGTCGACGGCATCAGCCACCTGCATAGCAGCTATACCTATATTTTCCAAAGCAGCGACATGGCTATCTTCGACCGTGCCGAGGTGGTGCGCGGCGCCACCGGCCTGATGAACGGCATCGGCACGCCGAGCGCGACGATCAACCTGATCCGCAAGAAGCCGACGGCCGAATTCCAGGGTTACATCAAAGCAGAAGGCGGTTCGTGGGATCGCTATCGACTGGAGGCCGACGCGTCGTCGCCGCTCAATGCTGCAGGCACGCTGCGCGGGCGCGGCGTCGTCGCCTGGCAGGAGAACGGGTCGTCCGTCGATCGCTTCAAGGAAGAAAAGAATCTTGCCTACGGCATCGTCGAAGCCGACCTCACGCCGGACACGCTGCTGAGTGCCGGCATTACGTACCAGCGGCATCGTGCAACCGGCAATTCACGCTATGGCCTGCCGCTGTTCAACAGCGACGGCGCTTATGCAAACTGGCAGCGGTCCGACTCGGCCGCCGCCTCGTGGGCCTACTCCAGGCGCGAGAATCTGGCAGCCTTCGCGGCACTCGAACATCGCTTCGCCAACGAATGGCGGGTCAAGGGCACCTATTCTTACGACAGCACCAAATACGACGAACAGATGGGGTATGCCGACGGCGGTTTTCCGGACAAGGCGACCGGGGAGGGGGTGATGATGACCGCCGGCCGTTGGGCCAGCCCGCCGGTACAGCACAGTATGGACGTCTATGCCGGTGGCCCGTTCACGCTGCTCGGCCGCAAGCATGACCTGGTGCTTGGTGTGATGGCATCGAGCACAAAAGAAGACAGCGAATCGTATTACACTTGGCATGTCTTTCCCATACCGAACATCTACCGTTGGGATGGCAGCATCCCGGGCCGGCCGGACAGTTCCGCCACTGGCGACTCCAATTACAAGGAAAAGACCCGAAGCGCCTACGTCACGGCGCGTTTCAAGCCGTTTGACCCGCTGTCGGTAATCGTCGGTGCACGCACGACGACGTGGGAGGATAGAAAATACACCCGCCCATATGCCTCCGGTATCGCTTCGACCGTCAAGCGCAAATGGAGCGACCAGGTCACGCCGTATGTCGGCATCGTCTTCGACCTGTCGTCGCAATGGTCGGTCTACGCCAGTTACACCGACATCTTCAAGCCCCAGAGCAACAGAAAGGATGTCAGCGGTAACTACATCGACCCGCTGCTCGGCCAGGTTTACGAAATCGGCACCAAGGCCGAACTGTTCGACGGCAGGCTGAACCTGGCAGCCGCGGTCTACGACATCAAGCAGGACAATCTCGCCGTTCGTATTCCCGGTGTCTTCGCCCCCGACGGCACGGGCGCCTACCGCGCTGCACAGGGCACCAAGACAAATGGTTTCGAGGTTGAACTGGGCGGGCAAATCGCTCCCAACTGGCAGGCATCCGTCGGTTTCGCCCGCAACCTGTCGCGGGATGCCGATAGAAATCTGCTGAATACCGACATCCCGCAAAATACGCTCAAGCTGTTCTCCACCTATCGCATGCCATGGGTCGGCAACGGCCTGACCGTAGGCGGCGGCCTGCGCTGGCAGAACCGGACCGAGGCTGACTTTTCGTGGGCGCCCGGTTCGCCGAAGGTGAAGCAGGAAGCCTATGCACTGGTGGACCTGATGGCTCGCTACGACATCACAAGGCATATCAGTGCGAGCTTCAACGCCTACAACCTGTTCGACAAGTCCTACCTGAGCACTCCGTGGTCAGCCTACTATGGTGAGCCGCGCAGCTTCAGGCTGGGGCTGACCTACCGTTTCTGACCTACCGCGAGGCGTGTGCGTCCGGCGACGGGAGGCACGCCTCGCTGCCGGCATCCAGTGGATAGTATCCGAAGCCCGTGTGGCGTATGGATGTGCGCGACCAGATGCGCCAGCGCGCCAGATGGTGCGGATAGCACGGAAACCGGCGCATCGAGCGTCAGCGACGAAAGCAACCGAGAGATGCGGTCCGGGTCCGGGTGAACGATCTCGAGCCTGGCAAGAGAGAGCCCTCTGTCTTCAAGCCTGGCGGCGGGGTGCACATCGGCGTGCCACTGGATGAGGGCCGGGGCGATCCCGTCCAGAGGCACCGAACCGTCGGCGGGAATGGTGATGAGCCAGTCGAGCGCGCCGCGGCTCATGGGCTCGATATTCCCGAGGGGTTCGGAGGATGCGGCAACGGCGGCGCGGATATCGGCAGTGCGAACGACCCATGTGGACAGGGAGGGCGGCGACTGCGGCCCGAGACCGTCGAGGGCAAACCAGCGAGGCCGCGCAGGCGCCGGGACCGCCGGATTCGGCGCGATGACTTCGAGAAACATGGCGTCGCCGAGGCGCAGCAGGAGATTGTGGGTCGCCATGCGCGGGTGCTCGCCGCCGATCTGCGGAGAAACGCCGAGGGTCTCGCGGACGAAGGCGGCGCCTGTTTCGAGCGAGAAGGCGGTCACCGTGATGTGATCGAGAAAGGCGCTTGCCATCTAACGAATGAAAGGGACTTCCCCGTCCCGAGGTTGCGGCGGAAGCCGCAGTCGG
>JACFMQ010000020.1 GCA_019455325.1 Rhodocyclaceae bacterium
GCGCGGCTCGGCCATCTGGTCGTAGACCTTGCGCAGCGCCGGCGCCATCTTGTTGGTCAGCGTGCCGGCGACGATCATCACGTCGGACTGGCGCGGACTCGGGCGGAAGACAATGCCGAAGCGGTCCAGGTCATAGCGCGCACAGCCCGCATGGATCATCTCGACCGCGCAGCAGGCCAGGCCGAAGGTCATCGGCCACATCGACCCGGTGCGCACGTAATTGATCAGCTTGTCAGCCGTGGTGGTGACGAAGCCTTCCTGAAGAACACCCTCGATACTCATTGCCGGACTCCTATTCCCACTCGAGGGCGCCCTTGGCCCAGGCGTAAGCGTCAGCGATCACCAGGATGGCGATGAACACCATCAACTGCGCGAAGCCGAACCACATGATCGCGTCGGTCGAGACGATTTCCTTGTAGATGGTGGCCAGCGGCACCAGGAACGCGATCTCGAGATCGAAAAGAATGAAGATGATCGCTATCAGGTAGTAGCGAATGTCGTATTTCATGCGGGCGTCTTCGAAGGCCTCGAAGCCGCATTCGTAGGGAGAGAGCTTTTCGCTGTCAGGACGGTTGGGAGCAACCAGCCAACCGAGAAGAATGGGAAGAACGCCAATGGCGACACCCACGAGGATGAACACCAAGATCGGGAAGTAATTTTCCAGCATGATCCGCCGCGCTATCGCTGCACTTCAACCCGGAGTCACACCTCATACCCCTCCGCATGACCCCCCCGCTACTTCATGGTGCCGACGATGAGACTCGAACTCATACGGCTTGCGCCACTACCCCCTCAAGATAGCGTGTCTACCAATTTCACCACGTCGGCACTGCTGCAGCACATAGTCCGGAACCATCGAGGAAACCACCGATCCCGCACCTGTTTCGACCCCGTTTATTTAGGAATGTCTTTCGCCTTCGAATCGTTTTGTTCGGGCGTTGCGGCCTTTTCTTCGACCGCTTTTTCTTCCTTCGTCGCCGGTGTCTGAAGCGGGCGTGATTGTACCGCATTCTCCATCACGCTGCCAGTCGTTTTTGGTTTGTTCGACGCGATGTAGGCGAGCGTCAGACTGGTCACGAAGAAGACGGTGGCGAGCACGGCCGTCGTGCGGCTGAGGAAGTTGGCCGAGCCGGAGGCGCCGAAAAGGCTGCCGGAGGCGCCGCCGCCGAAGGCCGCGCCCATGTCCGCGCCCTTGCCGTGCTGCATCAGCACGAGGCCGCAGACGGTGACGCCGACGAGGATATGAACCACCAGAATGACCGAGAACATTGCATCCATTTTTTCAACCTCAACGATTTGCCGCCTGGCAAATCGCCAGAAATTCTTCCGCCACCAGCGAAGCGCCGCCGACCAGACCGCCGTCGATGTCGGCCTGCGCGAAGATCTCGCCGGCGCTCTGCGCCTTGACGCTGCCGCCGTACAGAATCTGCAGGCCGCGCGCGACGTCCGCATCGCGCCCGGCGACGCGGGCGCGGATCGCCGCATGCACCGCCTGCGCCTGCGCCGGCGTCGCCGTCCGGCCGGTGCCGATGGCCCAGACCGGTTCGTAGGCGACGACGGCGTCGGCGAACGCAGCGACGCCGACCGCGTCGAGCACCGCATCCAACTGCGCCGAAACGACGGCGACGGTTTCATCCGACTCCCGCTGCGCCAGCGTCTCGCCGACGCAGAGGATGGGCGTGATCCCGGCCGCCTTCGCCGCCGCGAACTTCGCCGCCACCTGCGCATCCGCCTCGCCGTACAGCGCGCGCCGCTCGGAATGCCCGACGATCGCGTAGCGGCAGCCGAAATCGGCCAGCATCGCCGCCGACACCTCGCCGGTGTAGGCGCCCTGCGCGTGTTCGCTCAGATTCTGCGCCCCCCAGGCCAGCGGCGTCGCCGCCAGCAGGGACTGCGCCTGCGCGAGGTACGGGAAAGGTACGCAGACGGCGACGGAAGCGTCGCCGACCGTCGGCAATCCGGCGACCAGGGCTTGCAGCAGGCGCCGGTTATCGGCGCCGCAGCCATGCATCTTCCAGTTGCCGACAACGAGTTTCTGGCGCATCGGAATCGCCCGCATAAAACCGAAGGATTATATCCGGCCGGCGATTGGCCGGTCAAATCGCGCTCAGCCGGCGCAGGCGTCGCGCACCGCTCCGGCGAGCAGTTCGGCGCCGGCGGCGACGCGCTCGGCGTCGCGCCCCTCGACCATCACCCGCAGCAGCGGCTCGGTGCCGGAAGCGCGCAGCAGCACGCGCCCCTGGCCGGCGAGCATGCCCACCACTTCCGCCTCGGCGGCGGCGATGGCGGCATGCCCCCGCCAGGCGAAGCCCTTCTTCATCGGCACGTTGATCAGTCGCTGCGGATAGAGGCAGAGGCCCGACAGCAGGCTTTTCAGGTCGCCCCCGGATTCGCGCAGCGCGGACAGCACCTGCAGCGCCGAGACGATGCCGTCGCCGGTGCTGTGGCGGTCGAGGCAGAGGATGTGCCCGGAGTTCTCGCCGCCGAACAGCCAGCCCTTCTCGCGCAGCCGTTCCATGACGTAGCGGTCGCCGACCGCGGCGCGCTCGAAAGGCACGCCCAGCTCGGCCAGCGCGTGTTCGAGCGCGAGGTTGCTCATCAGCGTGCCGACGACGCCGGCCACCGGCCCCTGGCGCAGCCGGCTGCGGACGATGGCGTAGAGCAACTGGTCGCCGTCGTAAACCGTGCCCTCGGCGTCGACCATGATCAGCCGGTCGCCGTCGCCGTCGAGCGCGATGCCGAGGTCGGCGGCGTGCGTGACGACCGCGCGCGCCAGCGCGCCGGGCGCGGTGGCGCCGACCTCGGCGTTGATGTTCAGTCCGTCCGGCGCCGCGCCGATCGCCACCACCTCGGCGCCGAGCTCGTGCAGGACGGGCGGCGCGATGTGGTAGGCGGCGCCGTGCGCGCAGTCGACGACGATGCGCAGGCCGCGCAGGTCGCTGTCGTTGGGGAAGGTGCTCTTGCAGAACTCGACGTAGCGGCCGGCCGCATCGGCGATGCGGCGCGCGCGCCCGAGCTCGGCCGACGGCACGCAGCGGATCGGCGCGTCGATGCCGGCCTCGATCTCGGCCTCGACGGCGTCCGGCAGCTTGGCGCCGTGCGCCGAGAAGAACTTGATGCCGTTGTCGTGATACGGATTGTGCGAGGCGGAGATGACGATGCCCGCCTGCAGGCGCAGCGCGCGCGTCAGGTAGGCGATCGCCGGCGTCGGCAGTGGCCCGGTCAGGCAGACGTCGACGCCGGCCGCCGAGAAGCCGGCCTCGAGCGCCGCTTCCAGCATGTAGCCGGAGATGCGCGTGTCCTTGCCGATCAGCACCGCCGGCCGCTCGCCGCCCGGCAGGTGCTCGCGCGCCACGAGCACGCGGCCGGCCGCATGGCCGAGGCGCATCACCCAGTCCGGCGTGATCGGCACCTCGCCGACCTTGCCGCGCACGCCGTCGGTGCCGAAATGCTTTCTGCTCATCGTGTCCTCTCCCAGCGCGCGGGACTCCGCGCGAAAAACCGGACTTGCGCGGGGCGCCGCGCGCAAAGCCGAATCAGCGCGAGGCATCGCGCGAAATGCGAATTCTACTTGCCCGGCCGGCGGTGATCAGTCCGACGCGCGCACCGCCGACCAGACGGCGAGCGCGTCGCGCGTCGCCGCAACGTCGTGCACGCGCAGGATGCGCGCGCCGCCCTCGACCGCCAGCAGCGCGGCGGCGACGCTGGCCGGCAGCCGCTCGCCGACCGGCCGGCCGGTGATCTGGCCGAGCATCGACTTGCGCGACAGGCCGGCGAGCACCGGCAGACCGGGCGGCGTTGCCGCCGGCAGACGGCGCAGCAGGTCGAGGTTGTGCACGAGCGACTTGCCGAAACCGAAGCCGGGGTCGAGGACGATGCGCGAAGGCGCGACGCCGGCCGCCGCCAGCGCGGCGACGCGGTCGGCGAGGAACTGCCGCACCTCGCCGAGCAGGTCGTCGTAGGCCGGCGCCTGCTGCATGGTCAGCGGCTCGCCCTGCATGTGCATCAGGCAGACGCCGCAGTCCGAGCCGGCGACGGCCTCGACGGCGCCGGGCATGCGCAACGCGTAGATGTCGTTGATCATCGACGCGCCGGCGACCAGCGCCGCGCGCATCACCGCCGGCTTGTAGGTGTCGACCGAGATCGGCACGCCGCAGCCGGCGAGCTCTTCCAGCACCGGCAGCAGGCGACGCAGCTCCTCGTCGAGCGGCGTCGGCGTCGCGCCCGGCCGCGACGACTCGGCGCCGAGGTCGATCATGTCGGCGCCGGCGGCGATCTGCGCGCGCGCATGCGCCACCGCCCGCGCCGTGCCGTCGGCCAGGCCGTCGCCGGAGAACGAGTCGGGCGTGAGATTGACGATGCCCATCACCAGCGGACGGGCGAGGTCGAGCGTGAATTTTCCGCAGTGCAGCTTCATCAAACGAAAACGGGAGAGCGTCGCTCTCCCGTTCCTCTGGAAATGGCGGGTTCAGGCCGGTGCCGGCGCCGAGGGCGCGGCGCCCGGCGTGCCGTCGGCATCGGCCGACGGTTTCTGCGTCGGCGGCTGCTTCGGCGGCCGCGGCTCCTTGCCGGCCATGATGTCGTTGATCTGCTCGGCGTCGATGGTTTCCCACTCGAGCAGCGCCTTGGTCATCGCTTCGACCTTGTCGCGGTTCTCGTCGAGCAGGCGACGGGCCAGCCCGTACTGCTCGTCGATGATGCGGCGGATCTCGGCGTCGACCTTCTGCATCGTCGCTTCCGACACGTTCTTGTGCGTCGTGATCGAGCGGCCGAGGAAGACCTCGCCCTCGTTCTCGCCGTAGACCATCGGGCCGAGCGCGTCGGACATGCCGTAGCGGGTGACCATGTCGCGCGCCATCTGCGTCGCGCGCTCGAAGTCGTTCGAGGCGCCGGTGGTCATCTGGTTCATGAACAGTTCTTCGGCGATGCGGCCGCCGAAGAGCACGGCGATGCGGCTCATCAGGTAGTCGCGGTCGTAGGCGTAGCGGTCCTGTTCGGGCAGCTGCATGGTCACGCCCAGCGCGCGGCCGCGCGGGATGATGGTGACCTTGTGCACCGGGTCGGACTTCGGCAGCAGCTTGGCGACGACGGCGTGGCCGGACTCGTGATAGGCGGTGTTCTTCTTCTCTTCCTCGCTCATGACCATGCTGCGGCGCTCGGCGCCCATCATGATCTTGTCCTTGGCCTTCTCGAAGTCCTCCATGTCGACCAGGCGCTTGCTGGCGCGCGCGGCGAACAGCGCCGCCTCGTTCACCAGGTTGGCGAGGTCGGCGCCGGAGAAGCCGGGGGTGCCGCGGGCGATGATGTCGGCCTTGACGTCGCCGGCGATCGGCACCTTGCGCATGTGCACGGTGAGAATCTGCTCGCGGCCACGGATGTCCGGCAGCGGCACGACGACCTGGCGGTCGAAGCGGCCCGGCCGCATCAGCGCCGGGTCGAGCACGTCCGGACGGTTGGTGGCGGCGATGACGATGATGCCGGTCTGGCCTTCGAAGCCGTCCATCTCGACGAGCATCTGGTTCAGCGTCTGCTCGCGCTCGTCGTTGCCGCCGCCCAGGCCGGCGCCGCGCTGGCGGCCGACGGCATCCAGTTCGTCGATGAAGATGATGCACGGCGCATGCTTCTTGGCGTTCTCGAACATGTCGCGGACGCGCGCGGCGCCGACGCCGACGAACATCTCGACGAAGTCCGAGCCGGAGATCGAGAAGAACGGCACCTTGGCCTCGCCGGCGATGGCCTTGGCGAGCAGCGTCTTGCCGGTGCCCGGGGAGCCGACGAGCAGCACGCCCTTCGGGATGCGGCCGCCGAGCTTCTGGAACTTGGAGGGGTCGCGCAGGAAGTCGACCAGTTCGACCACTTCTTCCTTGGCCTCGTCGCAGCCGGCGACGTCGGCGAAGGTGACGGTGTTGCTCGACTCGTCGAGCATGCGCGCCTTGCTCTTGCCGAACGAGAAGGCGCCGCCGCGGCCGCCGCCCTGCATCTGGCGCATGAAGAAGACCCAGACGCCGATCAGCAGCAGCATCGGGAACCAGCTGACGAAGATGTTCATCAGCATCGACGGTTCCTCTTCCGGCCGCGCCTCGATCTTGACGCCGTACTTGAGCAGGTCGGACACCAGCCACAGGTCGGGCGGCGCGTAGGACGTGATCTTCTTGCCGTCGATGGTCACCGCCTTCAGCGTGCGGCCCTCCATCGTCACCTTGGCGATGCGCCCCTGCTCCACTTCCTGGATGAACTGGGAGTACTCCATCGCACTCTGCGGCATCTGGCGGGCGTTGAACTGGTTGAAGACGGTCATCAGCACGAGGCCGATCACCATCCAGACCGCCAGATTCTTGAACATGTTATTCACTGCGCTTACCTCACTGCCCCGACAGGGGCTCGAACCCGGGATTCTAACCGATTTGCCGCAGCGCGCGCCCGAGCAGGTACAACTCGGCGCTGCGATCGCGGGAGGCTCCCGGCTTGCGCGTGGCGACGGTCCGGAACACCTCCCGCATCCGCGTCACGAATTCGTCATAGCCGTGCCCCTGGAAAACTTTGACCAGAAAGGCGCCCTCGGGTTTCAGCCAGTCGCGCGCGAATTCGAGGCCGAGTTCAGCGAGATGCATCATGCGCGCCTGATCCGAGATGGAGATGCCGGAGATATTGGGGGCCATGTCGGAAAGCACAAGCCCGACGCGCTCGCCGGCGAGCCGTTCCTCGAGCTGCCGGAGAATCGGCTCCTCGCGGAAATCGCCCTGGAAGAAGTCGACGCCGGCGATCGGCGCCATGTCGAGCAGGTCGAGGGCAATCACCCGCCCCCTGCCCTGCAGCCGCTCGGCGGCCACCTGCGACCAGCCGCCCGGCGCCGCGCCGAGGTCGACGACCGCCTCGCCGGGGCGGATCAGCTTGTCGCGGTCGTCGATCTCCATCAGCTTGAAGGCGGCGCGCGAGCGCCAGCCTTCGGCCTTCGCGCGCTGCACGTAGGGATCGGTGACGTGCTCGCGCAGCCACGCCTTGCTGGACTTGGTACGGGCCATGGTGCTTACGGAATGGTAGAATTCACGCTTTCGAAAAGGACCCCGGATGCTGCAACTCACCGCCGACGAGCGCCGCGCGCTGCGCGCCCGCGCCCATGGCCTCGATCCCGTCGTCTCGATCAGCCAGAACGGGCTCTCCGAAGCCGTGCTGAAGGAGATCGACGCCTCGCTGAACAGCCACGAGCTGATCAAGGTCCGCGTCTACGGCGACGACCGCGACGCGCGCGAAGCCTATCTCGCCGAAATCTGCGAGAAGCTCGGCGCGGCGGCGGTGCAGCACATCGGCAAGCTGCTCGTCGTCTACCGCCCCTCGGCCATACTCGCCGCGAAAAGGGCCGCGGCCGCGAAGCCGCGGGCCAAGGCCGCGCCCCGCCGCACCAAGCGCAGCTTCCAGGGCAGCACCCGGAAAAACTGAGCCGCCCCGGCCTACTTCTGGCCGCGCCCGGCGCCGAGCACGGCGAACAGCGCCAGCAGGCTCTGCACCAGATAGAGCGCGCTCGCCACGCCGTGCCAGGTGGCGAAACGGTCCCTGACCGCCGCCTCGGCCAGTTCGCGCGGCAGACTCTGGCCGCGCAGTTGCGCGATCAGCGGCTGCAGTCCGAACAGTTGCGCCGCGGCGAGCAGCAGCATCAGCAGCACCAGCCAGAAGACGAGGCGCTTCAGCGCCGCCCCGCCCAGCCGCAGCAGCATGAAGAGCAGCAGGTAGGCGCCGCAGCCGAGGCCGAGCCAGCCGACGATGGAAAACATCCGGCCGGCCAGGCTGCCGGCGAGCGCGCGATCCTCGATGCCGGCGAACAGCACCGGCGCGGCGACGTAGCCGATCGCCCAGAGCGCGCCGGCCCACAGCGTCAGGGCGAGGGTATAGGAAGCGTCGGCGAGCCGCCGCATCTCACTCGTAGCGCACGTCGAGGATTTCGAACTCGCGCAGCCCGCCCGGCGCCTGCACCTGCGCGATGTCGCCGGCGAACTTGCCGATCAGCGCGCGCGCCATCGGCGACGCGTAGGAGAGCTTGCCGACCTTGATGTCGGCCTCGTCCTCGCCGACGATCTGGTAAGTCACCGGATCGCCGGAATCCTGGTCCTCGAGGTCGACGGTCGCGCCGAAGACGACGCGGCCGTCGGCGTCGAGCGACGCCGGATCGATGATCTGGGCGTTCGACAGCTTGGCCTCGACCTCCTGGATGCGGCCCTCGATGAAGCCCTGGCGCTCCTTGGCCGCGTCGTATTCGGCGTTTTCCGACAGATCGCCGTGCGAGCGCGCCTCGGCGATGGCGGCGACGACGCTCGGCCGCTCGACGGTCTTCAGCCGGTGCAGTTCCTCGCGCAGTTTCTCGGCGCCCTTCAGGGTCAGCGGTGTCTTGCTCATTTCGCCCTCGGTGAAAGCAAAACCGCCGGCGCCCGGCAGCGGGCGTCCCGGCGGTATGGAAACGATGGATCAGTTCAACTGCGCGTGCAGCGCCTGGATCGGGTAGACGACGAGTTCGCCGCGGTTCTTGATGCCCTCGGCCGCCGCCTCGGCGCCCCAGATCGTCGTGAACGACGTCACCCGCGCCTGCAGGCCGGAGGTGCGGATCGAGCGCGAGTCGGCGATGGCCTGCCGCTTTTCCTCGACCGTGTTAACGATCAGCGCGATCTCGTTGTTCTTGATCATGTCGACGATGTGCGGGCGGCCTTCGGTGACCTTGTGCACCGCCGTCACCGGCACGCCGGCGGCCTCGATCGCCGCCGCCGTGCCGCGCGTGGCGACGATGGAAAAGCCGCTCGCCGCCAGGTTGCGGGCGATGTCGACGGCCTTCGCCTTGTCCGATTCCTTGACGCTGAGGAAGGCCTTGCCCGACGCCGGCAGCTTGACGCTGGCCGCCATCTGGCTCTTGACGAAGGCTTCCTCGAAGGTGACGCCGACGCCCATGACCTCGCCGGTCGACTTCATTTCCGGGCCGAGGATGGTGTCGACGCCCGGGAATTTGTTGAACGGGAAGACCGCTTCCTTGACCGAGTAGTACGGCGGGATCACTTCCTTGGTCACGCCCTGGCTGGCGAGGCTCTGGCCGGCCATGCAGCGCGCCGCGATCTTGGCCAGCGGCAGGCCGGTGGCCTTGGAGACGAAGGGCACGGTGCGCGAGGCGCGCGGGTTCACTTCGAGCACGTAGACCTCGTCGTCCTTGATCGCGAACTGCACGTTCATCAGACCGCAGACGTTCAGGGCCTTGGCCATCAGCTTGGTCTGGCGGCGCAGCTCGTCCTGCACGCCCCTGGCCAGCGAGTACGGCGGCAGCGAGCAGGCCGAGTCGCCGGAGTGCACGCCGGCCTGTTCGATGTGTTCCATGACGCCGCCGATGATCACCTCGTCGCCGTCGGAGAGCGCATCGACGTCGACTTCCACGGCGTCGTTGAGGAAGCGGTCGAGCAGCACCGGCGAATCGTTCGAGACCTTCACCGCCTCGCGCATGTAGCGTTCGAGGTCGCGCGGCTCATGGACGATTTCCATGGCGCGGCCGCCGAGCACGTAGGACGGGCGAACGACCAGCGGATAGCCGATTTCCTCCGCGAGGCGCAGCGCCTCGTCCTCGGCGCGCGCGGTGCGGTTCGGCGGCTGCTTGAGGCCGAGGTCGTGCAAGAGCTTCTGGAAGCGCTCGCGATCCTCGGCCGCGTCGATCATGTCCGGGCTGGTGCCGATGATCGGCACGCCGTTGGCCTCCAGGTCGCGCGCGAGCTTCAGCGGCGTCTGGCCGCCGTACTGGACGATGACGCCGACCGGCTTCTCGACGTGCACGATCTCGAGCACGTCTTCGAGCGTCAGCGGCTCGAAGTACAGGCGGTCGGAGGTGTCGTAGTCGGTGGACACGGTCTCCGGGTTGCAGTTGACCATGATCGTCTCGTAGCCGTCCTCGCGCATGGCGAGCGCGGCATGGACGCAGCAGTAGTCGAACTCGATGCCCTGGCCGATGCGGTTCGGGCCGCCGCCGAGGACCATGATCTTCTTCTTGTCGCTCGGGTCCGCCTCGCACGCTTCCTCGTAGGTCGAGTACATGTAAGCGGTGTTCGTCGCGAACTCGGCGGCGCAGGTGTCGACGCGCTTGTAGGCCGGGCGCACGCCGAGCGCGTGGCGATGCTCGCGCACCGCGGTCTGCGTCGTGTTCAGGAGCTTGGCGAGGCGCTTGTCGGAGAAGCCGGCACGCTTCAGCGCCCACAGGTCGCCCTTGTCCAGCGACTTCAGTTCCTTGCCGCGGATCGCCTCGGCCTTCAGGTACAGATCCTCGATCTGCGCCAGGAACCACGGGTCGATCGCCGTCAGGCGGTGGATGTCGTCGAGCGTCAGGCCGGCGCGGAAGGCGTCGGCGACGTACCACAGGCGCTCGGGACCGGCCTCGGCGAGCTGGGTCTCGATCTCCTCGCGGTCGGCGGTCTTCTCGTCGAAGCCGTCGACGCCGACCTCCAGCCCGCGCAACGCCTTGTGCAGCGATTCCTGCAGCGTCCGGCCGATGGCCATGACCTCGCCGACCGATTTCATCTGCGTGGTCAGGCGCGCGTCCGCGGTCGGGAATTTCTCGAAGGCGAAGCGCGGCACCTTGGTCACGACGTAGTCGATCGACGGCTCGAACGAGGCCGGCGTCTTGCCGCCGGTGATCTCGTTGGCCAGTTCGTCGAGCGTGTAGCCGACGGCCAGCTTCGCCGCCACCTTGGCGATCGGGAAGCCGGTGGCCTTCGAGGCCAGCGCGGAGGAACGCGAGACGCGCGGATTCATCTCGATGACGATCATGCGACCGTCCTGCGGGTTGATCGAGAACTGCACGTTCGAACCGCCGGTGTCGACGCCGATCTCGCGCAGCACGGCGATCGAGGCGTTGCGCATGATCTGGTATTCGCGGTCGGTGAGCGTCTGCGCCGGCGCGACGGTGATCGAGTCGCCGGTGTGCACGCCCATCGGGTCGAGGTTCTCGATCGAGCAGACGATGATGCAGTTGTCCGCGCGGTCGCGGACCACCTCCATCTCGTATTCCTTCCAGCCGAGCAGGCTCTCCTCGATCAGCAGCTCGCTGGTCGGCGAGGCTTCCAGGCCGCGCTTGCAGATCTCGACGAACTCTTCCTGGTTGTAGGCGATGCCGCCGCCCGAACCGCCCATCGTGAACGACGGCCGGATGATCGCCGGAAAGCCGATCATCGCCTGCACCTGCTGCGCCTCCTCCATCGAGTGGGCGACCGCCGAGCGCGCCGAGCCGAGGCCGATCTTGGTCATCGCCGCCTTGAACTTCTCGCGGTCCTCGGCCTTGTCGATGGCTTCGCGCGAGGCGCCGATCATCTCGACGCCGAATTTTTCGAGCACGCCGTGCTTGGCCAGGTCGAGCGCGCAGTTGAGCGCAGTCTGGCCGCCCATGGTCGGCAGCAGCGCGTCCGGGCGCTCCTTCTCGATGATCTTCTCGACCACCTTCCAGGTGATCGGCTCGATGTAGGTGACGTCGGCCATTTCCGGGTCGGTCATGATCGTCGCCGGGTTCGAGTTCACCAGGATGACCCGGTAGCCCTCTTCCTTGAGCGCCTTGCACGCCTGCGCGCCGGAATAGTCGAACTCGCAGGCCTGGCCGATGATGATCGGGCCGGCGCCGATGATGAGGATGCTCTGGATGTCGGTACGCTTGGGCATTTCTCTACTTTCTCTCGATTGCTTTCGTCCTCGCGGCGCGCCTTACACGGCCGGTTGCAGCGCGGCCGCGCCGCGCACCATCGAATCGAGGAAACGGTCGAACAGGTAGTCCACGTCGTGCGGGCCGGGACTCGCCTCCGGGTGCCCCTGGAACGAGAAGGCCGGCACGTCGGTGCGGGCGACGCCCTGCAGCGAGCCGTCGAACAGCGACACGTGCGTCGGCCGCAGGTTGGCCGGCAGCGTGTCCGGATCGACGGCAAAGCCGTGGTTCTGGCTGGTGATCAACACCTGCTGCGTGTCCAGATCCTTGACCGGATGGTTGGCGCCGTGGTGGCCGAACTTCATCTTCATCGTCTTCGCGCCGGAGGCGAGCGCCAGCAACTGGTGGCCGAGGCAAATGCCGTAGATCGGGATGCCGCGCTCGAGGAATTCGCCGATGGCGGCGATGGCGTAGTCGCACGGCTCCGGATCGCCCGGGCCATTCGACAGGAAGATGCCGTCCGGCTTCATTTCCAGCACGTCGGCGGCCGGCGTCTGCGCCGGCACGACGGTGACGCGGCAGCCGCGCCGGGCGAGCATGCGCAGGATGTTGCGCTTGATGCCGAAATCGTAGGCGACGACGTGGAACTTCGGCTCCGGCACCGGCTGGAAGCCGGTCAGCGACCACTCGCCCTCGCGCCATTCGTACGGCGAGTCGACCGAGACGACCTTGGCCAGGTCCATGCCGGCGAGCCCGGGGAAGGCGCGCGCCTCGGCGACGGCCTGCGCCTCGTCGGCGGCACCGACGACGATGCAGCCGGCCTGCGCGCCCTTCTCGCGCAGCACGCGCGTCAGCGCGCGCGTGTCGATGCCGGCGATGGCGACGACGCCGTTCCTCTTCAGGTAGTCGGACAGGGTTTCCTGCATGCGCCAGCTCGAGGCGCGGACCGGCAGGTCGCGGACGACGAGGCCGGCGGCGAAGTGCGCGCGCGATTCCCAGTCCTCGGCGTTGCAGCCGGTGTTGCCGATGTGCGGATAGGTCAGCGTGACGATCTGGCGGCAGTACGAGGGGTCGGTCAGGATTTCCTGATAGCCGGTCATGGCGGTGTTGAACACCACCTCGCCGCTGGCGCTGCCCTCGGCGCCGATGGCAAAGCCGCGGAAGACGGTACCGTCGGCCAGCGCGAGCAGGGCGGGCGGGAACGGCGGCAGCAGCGCGGATAGCGACACGAAAGACTCCTGTGATGTGGTGGCGCCGAATCTCCAGGAAATTCAACGCTTTAGATGCGCAAAAGCGGAAGGGCTCGTGACCCTTCCGCTCGTTTGGTATTTAACCGCCGCATTATACAAGACGCCCCATTTCAGGGCAAATCGGCGGGGCGCCTCGCCGCGCCCGATCGCAGCCCCTAGCGCAGGCCGAGAACGTCCTGCATGTCGTAGAGACCGTTCTTCCTGCCGGCGAGGAAATGCGCCGCGCGCAGGCTGCCGAGCGCATAGGGCATGCGGCTGCCGGCGCGGTGGGCGATCTCGACGCGCTCGCCGAGGCCGCAGAACATGACGTTGTGGTCGCCGACGATGTCGCCGCCGCGCACCGTGGCAAAGCCGATGGTCGACGCATCGCGCTCGCCGGTGACGCCCTCGCGGCCGTAGACCGCGCATTCCTTGAGATCGCGGCCGAGCGCGGCGGCGACGACCTCGCCCATGCGCAGCGCGGTGCCGGACGGCGCGTCGATCTTGTGCCGGTGGTGCGCCTCGACGATCTCGACGTCGTAGCCCTGGGAAAGAATCCGCGCCGCCGTGTCGAGCAGCTTGAAGACCAGGTTCACGCCGACCGCCATGTTCGGCGCGAAGACGATCGGGATGTCCTTCGCCGCCGCGGCGATCGCCGCCTTGCCCTCGGCCTCGAAGCCGGTCGTGCCGATGACCATGGCCACGCCCTGCTCGCGGCAGATGCGCAGATGTTCGAGCGTGCCCTCCGGCCGGGTGAAGTCGATCAGGCAATCGGCCGCGCCGATGCCGCCGGCGAAATCGTCGCCGACAACGACGTCGCAGGGCAGTCCGACCAGTTCACCGGCCGTCCGGCCGATCGCCGGGCTGCCGGGCCGGTCGAAGGCGGCGGCCAGCGTCGCCCGCCCGTCCTTCAGCGTCGCCTCGATCAGCATCCGCCCCATGCGCCCGTGGGCGCCCACCACCGCAATACGCATTCCGCTCATTTCAGACCATCGCCTCAAAGACCCACTTTTTCCAACACCCGGCCGAAAAAGCCCTTTTCTTCCGGCGGCGGCATCGGCGCATCGCCGTCGATCGCGCCGAGATCGAGCACCCGCGACTTCACGTCGGGCGCCGCCGCCTCGCCGCTCAGCTCGGCGACGACGTCGCCCTCCACCCGATCGAGCTTGCCTTCGCCGTCGAAGAGGACGGTGAAGCGGCGCAGCTCGACCTCGCCCGTCCGCCCGCTCTGCAGGCGATAGAGGTAGTCCCAGCGGTTGGCGTGGAACATATCGACCAGCAGCGGTGTCCCAAGTACGAAGCGCACCTGGTCGCGCGTCAGGCCGGGTCGCAGTTGCGACACCATGTCCTGCGTCAGCACGTTGCCCTGCTGCACGTCGATGCGGTACTCGGTGACGATGCGCGGCACCGACGAGCAGGCGCCGAGCAGGAAGATGGCCAGTGCGGCAATGGAGAGTCTCGAAGAAATCATGCGTAACGACCGTGTGAACAGACCGGATGGAAATATGGACAGGGAAACCGCCCCCCGCTCCCGCGACCCGCTGCGGAAGCATGTCGCAAATGCCCGGCAAACGGTATATCATAACCGAAAACCACCAACGCTCCGCCGAGCCGAACACGCGATGAGCAATTCAGAAAGTCTCAAGAGCATCGGCCTCAAGGCCACCTTTCCCCGGCTGAAGATTCTCGAACTCTTCGAGAAGACCGACGTCCGCCATCTCACTGCGGAAGACGTCTACCGCATGCTGATCAACGAGGGCATGGACATCGGTCTCGCCACGGTCTATCGCGTGCTCACGCAGTTCGAGCAGGCCGGGCTGCTCGAACGCCACCACTTCGAATCGGGCAAGGCCGTGTTCGAGCTCAACGCCGGCCACCATCACGACCACCTCGTGTGCGTCAACTGCGGCCGGGTCGAGGAGTTCTACGATCCGGAAATCGAGCGGCGGCAGGCCAAAATCGCCAAGGATCGCGGCTTCACGATCCAGGAGCACGCCCTCTATCTCTACGCCGAGTGCCTCAAGCCCGACTGCCCGCACCGCGGCAAGGGCAACAAGTCGACGAGCTGAACCGGCCGCCGGCGCCTCAGCCGGCGTCGAGCATCTCGCGGGCGTGCTGGCGGGTGATCGCCGTGATCTCGACGCCGCCGAGCATGCGCGCGATCTCCTCGATGCGACCGCCGGCGTCCAGCGGCGTGACGCGGCTGGTGAAGCGGCCGCCGGCCCCTTCCTTCGCCACCTGCCACTGCCAGGCCGCGCGCGCCGCCACCTGCGGCAGATGGGTGACGCACAGCACCTGCCGGTCGCGGCCCAGTTCGGCGAGCAGGCGGCCGACGACCTCGGCGACGCCGCCGCCGATGCCGACGTCGACCTCGTCGAAGATCAGCGTCGGCACCGCCGCCGCGCGGCTGGTCACCACCTGGATCGCCAGGCTGATGCGCGACAGTTCGCCGCCGGAGGCGACCTTCGCCAGCGGCCGCGTCTCGCCGCCGGCCAACCCGGCGACGCGGAACTCGACCTGCTCCAGTCCGTGGACGCCGCCGCCGGCCACCGGCAGCAAGGCCGCCTCGAAGCGGCCGCCGGCCAGCGCCAGTTGCTGCATCAGGCGGCTGACCTCTTCCGACAGTTTCTTCGCCGCCTTGCCGCGCGCCGTCGACAGTTTTCCGGCGAGACGCTCGTACGCCTGCCGCGCGGCAGCGACGCGCTCCGCCAGCGCAGCCGTATCGCTTGCCTCGCCGAGTGCGGCGAGACGTGCGCGCGCCTCGACCAGCCGTTCCGGCAGCGCCTCCGGCGCCAGCCGCAGTTTGCGCGCGCAGGCGAGCACCGCCTCAAGGCGCCGCTCGACCTCGATCAGCCGGCCCGGATCCAGCTCGGCACGGTCGGCGTAGCGCCGCAGCGCCGACACCGCCTCGGCCAGTTCGGCCTGCGCCGACTGCACCAGCAGCGCCACCTCCGCCAGCGCCGGGTCATATTCGGCCAGCCCGTCCAGCCTGGCGGCAACGCCGTCCACCTGCGACTCGGCCGCGGCGTCGCCGTCGGCGAGCAGGGCCAGCGCGAACTGCACGCCCTCGATCAGCCCGGCCGCGTGGCCGAGGCGCCGGTGTTCGGCGTTGAGCGCCTCCCAGCCTGTCGCCGAGAACGGTTCGCCGTCGCCCAGCCCTTCGATTTCCTGGACCTGCCAGAGCAACTCCTCGCGCTCGCGCTGCAGCGCCTCGGCGCCGTCCGCCGCGGCGTCCAGCAGGGCTTGCGTCTCGCGCCACCGCCGCCAGGCGCGGCCGACCTCGGCCGCCTGGCCGTCGAGGCCGGCGTGCGCGTCGAGCAGCCCGCGCTGCGCGTCGCCGCGCAGCAGCGACTGGTGCGCGTGCTGGCCGTGGATGTCGACCAGCCGTTCGGAAATCTCGCGCAGTTGCTGCACCGTCGCCGGCGCGCCGTTGATCCAGGCGCGCGAGCGGCCGCCGGCGTCCACCGTGCGGCGCAGGATGAGGCCGTCGTCGGCGTCCAGTTCCTGCTCGCGCAGCCAGGCGACGGCGCCGGCCACCGCCGCCACGTCGAACGCCGCGGCCACCTCGGCGCGCTCGCAGCCGCCGCGGATCAGGCCGGCGTCGGCGCGCTCGCCGAGGACGAAGGCCAGCGCGTCGACGAGGATCGACTTGCCGGCGCCGGTCTCGCCGGTGAGCGCGCCGAAGCCGGCGGCGAAGTCGAGTTCGAGCCGGTCGACGATGATGAAGTCGCGGATCGCCAGGTGTTGCAGCATGATCAGGTCTCCCGCCGGGCCGCCCCAAGGGAGACCTGCGCCCCCGCGGGGGGCAGCGAACGAAGTGAGCGTGGGGGTCGTTTCACCTCAGGTGCCTTTCGGACGCTCGCTCCACTGCAGCTTCTGGCGCAGCATCGCGAAGTAGCTGTAGCCGGGCGGGTGCAGGAAGCAGATCGAGTATTGCGAGCGGCGCAGGCGCACCGCGTCGCCGCGCACCAGGTCGACGGTCAACTGGCCGTCGAAGTGCACGCGGCAGTCGGTGGCGTGCGTGATGCGCAGCTCGATGTCGGCCTGGTCGCCGACCAGGATCGGCCGGTTGGTCAGCGCGTGCGGACAGAGCGGCACGAGCGCGATGCCGGCCACCTGCGGGTGCAGGATCGGCCCGTTGGCCGACAGCGAGTAGGCGGTGGAGCCGGTCGGCGTGGACACGATCAGGCCGTCGGCGCGCAGGTTGTAGATGAATTCGCCGTCGATGAACAGCTCGAACTCGATCATGCGGCCGATCGCGCCCTTGTCCATGACCACGTCGTTCAAGGCGATGTTCTCGGCCAGCTCGCGGCCGTCGCGCAGCACCTCGGCGTCGAGCATCATCCGCGTCTCCGGCACGAAGCGGCCGTCGAGCAGATCCTCCATGCAGCTCAGCATGTCGCTGCGCGCGATGTCGGTCATGAAGCCGAGCCGCCCCTGGTTCACGCCGACCAGCGGCACGCGGTAGCGCGCCAGCCGGCGCGCGGCGTTGAGCATGGTGCCGTCGCCGCCGAGGACGATGGCCAGGTCGACGCTGGCGCCGATCGACTCGAAGCTGCCGGGCACCCAGTGCTCGCCGACCAGTTGCCCGACGTTGGCCGCGGTCTCCTCCTCGACGACCACGGTCACGCCGCGCTCGTACAGGTAGCGCGCGAGCAGGCGCAGCGACGAGGCGATCTCGGGACTCTGGTAGCGGCCGATCAGCGCGATCGTGCGCGGCAGGTTGCGGGAACCGTAGGGTTGATTCATGGTCCGGATTATTCCATACGGCCCTGCGCCAGTCACTCGCCGACGCCCGCGCCGCATGGCCTCGCCCGCCTTGGTTTTGTTTTGTAGAATCCCACCCCATGCTCGACGAACGCGCCCGCATCCTGATGAAGACCCTGGTCGAACGGTACATCGCCGAAGGCGAACCGGTCGGCTCGCGCGCCCTGTCGAAGTATTCCGGCCTCGACCTGTCGCCGGCGACGGTCAGGAACGTGATGGCCGACCTCGAAGACGCCGGCTTCATCGCCAGCCCGCACACCTCCGCCGGCCGCGTGCCGACGCCGCGCGGCTACCGCCTGTTCGTCGACAGCCTGCTGACGGTGACGCCGCTCGGGCAGGCGAGCATCGAGCAGATGGAAGGCATGCTGCATCCGACGCAGCCGCAGCAACTGCTCGCCAGCGCCTCCAGCCTGCTCTCCGGCCTCACCCACTTCGCCGGCATCGTCGCCGCGCCGCGCCGGCAGAGCCCGCGCATCCGCCAACTGGAATTCGTCGCCCTCTCGGAAAAGCGCATCCTGCTGATCATCGTCACCGCCGACGGCGACGTGCAGAACCGCATCCTGTTCGCCGAGCGCGCCTATTCCCCGGCCGAACTGACGGCGGCGGCGAACACCTTGAACGAACACTTCGCCGGCCTCGATTTCGCGCAGATCCGCAGCCGCCTGCAGGAGGAGCTGCGCCAGTTGCGCAGCGACCTGCATTCGCTGATGGCCGCCGCGCTCACCGCCAGCGACGAGGCGCTGACGGCGAACGCGGCGCCCTGCGTCATCTCCGGCGAGAAGAACCTGCTCGAAGTCGAGGAGTTCTCCAGCAACATGCAGCGCCTGCGCGAGCTGTTCGATCTCTTCGAGCAGCGCGCCGGCCTGGCGCAGTTGCTCGACGCGTCGAGCCGGGCCGACGGCGTGCAGATCTTCATCGGCGGTGAATCCGGCCTGGCGCCGCTCGACGAGTGCAGCGTCGTCACCGCCCCCTATACCGTCAACGGCCAGGTGGTCGGCTCGGTCGGCGTCATCGGGCCGACGCGCATGGCCTACGAGCGCGTCATCCCGATCGTCGACATCACCGCCCGGCTGCTCTCCTCCGCCCTCACTTACCAGGCCGATTCCTGATGAGCCGATACCTTCCCGAGCCGGCCTGGCGCCACGGCACCCCGGCCCGCACCGCCGTCGTCCTGATCAACCTCGGCACGCCGGAAGCGCCGACGGCCGCCGCGCTCCGGACCTACCTGCGCGAGTTCCTCTCCGACCCGCGCGTCGTCGAGATTCCGCGGCCGATCTGGTGGCCGATCCTGAACGGCGTCATCCTCAACACGCGGCCGGCCAAGTCGGCCGAGAAGTACGCGACGGTGTGGACACCGGAAGGCTCGCCGCTGAAAGTGCACACCGAACGCCAGACCCGGCTGCTCAAGGATCGTCTCGACGAGGCCGGACACCGCGGGCTGGTCGTCGACTACGCGATGCGCTACGGCCGGCCGTCGATTCCGGCGACGCTCGCCCGGCTGAAGGCCGAGGGCTGCGCGCGCTTCCTGCTCGTGCCGCTCTACCCGCAGTACGCCGGCAGCACCAGCGCCACCGCGCTCGACGAGGCCTATCGCTGGCTGGCGGCGACGCGCAACCAGCCCGAACTGCGCGTGCTCAGGAGCTTCTGCGACGACCCCGGCTACATCGCCGCGCTCGCCGCCGGCGTGCGCGCGCACTGGGCCGAGCACGGCCGGCCGGAGCGCGGCTACCGGCTGCTGATGAGCTTTCACGGCGTGCCGCGCTTCACGCTCGACAGAGGCGATCCGTACCACTGCGAATGCCTGAAGACCGGCCGCCTGCTCGCCGAGGCGCTGGCGCTCTCGCCGGACGAGCACGTCGTCTGCTTCCAGTCGCGCTTCGGCCGCGCCGAGTGGCTGCAGCCCTACACCGCGCCGACGCTGCAGGCGCTGGCGCGCGAGGGCGTCGGCCGCGTCGACGTGATCTGCCCCGGCTTCGTCGGCGACTGCCTGGAGACGCTGGAGGAGATCGCCATGGAGGGGAAGGAGGATTTCCTCGCCGCCGGCGGCAAGGAATACCACTACATCCCGGCGCTCAACGAGCGCGACGAATGGATCGCCGCGCTCGCCGCGCTGGTCGAGGCGCAGCTCGGCGGCTGGCCGACGCGGGAAGCGCCCGACGACGCGGCGCTCGCCCTGTCGACGGCTCGCGCCGGCGAACTCGGCGCAGCCGCCTAGCCGCCGACGTCCGCGGGCGCGCGGCGAAAAAAATCGCAGCGAGGAAAACCGGGCGTGGACGAGGCATTCCGCCCGGAAACTCCCTGCCTGCGCATCTTTTCCGATCGCTAAACCTATCGCCGCACGCTGCCGATAAGGGCTTATCCACACCATTGGAAGCCGCCATGAGAATCGCCAGCGCCGAGGTGCAGATGGCCTCGTCCCACGCCTCGCAGCAGCACCACGAAATCCAGGAATCCTTGCGCATGTGGGTCGGCGACCGCCGGCCCGACTTCGCCGACGACGGGCAGGGACGCCCCGCCCTGCAGCAAGCGGCCGAGCGCGTGACGATTTCCGACGCCGGCCGCGCCGCGCAGACCGGCGAGGCCGAAGCGATCAAGCAGGCGAGCGAGGCCGCCGAGAACGATCCGCGCCTGACGCTGCTGCGCCGGATGATCGAGATGCTCACCGGCCGCCAGGCGCGCGTCTTCGACGCGTCGGAAATCGCGCCGCGCGGAAACGTCGAAGCGCCGCCGGCGACGGCGACGGCCGAAGGCGCCGCCGACCGGCCGGCCGGCTACGGCGTCGAGTACGACTACCGCGAGGTCTACAGCGAAGTGGAGCAGACCGCCTTCTCCGCCAGCGGCACAGTGCGCACCGCCGACGGCAAGGAGATCGCGTTCACGCTCGAACTGTCGATGTCGCGCAGCTACTACGAGGAAAGCAACGTCAGCCTGCGCCTCGGCGACGCCGCGCGCCGCCAGAAGGATCCGCTGATCCTCGATTTCGCCGGCAGCGCCGGCCAGTTGAGCGATCAACGCTTCAGCTTCGACATCGATGCCGACGGCAAGGCGGACAGCATCAACCGGCTGGCGCCGGGCACCGGCTTCCTCGCGCTCGACCGCAACGGCGACGGCCGGATCAACGACGGCAGCGAGCTGTTCGGCACGAAGAGCGGCGACGGCTTCGCCGATCTCGCCGCCCACGACGACGACGGCAACGGCTGGATCGACGAAGCCGACGCCATCTACGCGCAACTGCGCGTGTGGACGCCCGACGCCGACGGCGGCGGCGCGCTGCGCACGCTGCAGGAGGCCGACGTCGGTGCGATCGGGCTGGCGCGCGTCGACACGCCGTTCGCCATCCGCGGCGCCGGCAACGAAAGCCTCGGCCAGGTCCGCAGCAGCGGCATCTTTTTGCGGGAAAGCGGCGGGGCTGGCACAATCCAGCAGGTGGATCTGAGCGTCTGACGCCGCCTCCGGCCGGAGAAGCGGCACCCCGGCCGAATGGCCGGGCATGAACGGCGCCGGATCGGTTGAGGGAGAACGTCGTTTACATGTCCAACTGGAAAATCTGGCTGCGCCTGACCGTGGCCATCTGGCTCGTGCTCGTCGTCGTATGGACGGGCATGATCGTCTGGGAAAGCGAAGTCAACCGCGACACCGCCATCCGCCAGGCACAGGACTTCGCCGGCAGCATCCACGAAATGACCATGGCCGGCCTCACCGGCATGATGATCACCGGCACCGTCGACCAGCGCGAGGTCTTCCTCGACCAGATCAAGCAGCTCTCGATCATCAAGGATCTGCACGTCGCCCGCTCCGACGCGGTGACGCAGACCTACGGTCCGGACACCAAATCGAACCGCCAGCTCGACGCCGTCGAGAAGCAGGTGATGGCGTCGGGGCAGCCCTATGTGCGGGTGGAGCGTGCCGGCGGCAGTTCGTTCCTGCACGTGGTGACGCCGACCGCGGCGGCAAGGAGCTACCTCGGCAAGGACTGCCTGATGTGCCATCAGGTGCCGGAAGGCACGGTCCTCGGCGTCGTCAGCATGAAAGTCTCGCTCGACGCGGTCGAGAGCGAAGTCGCCAGCTTCCGCCTGAAGATCGCCGCGGCCGCCGCCGGCGTCAGCCTGCTGCTGCTGGCGGTCATCTGGCTGCTCACCCGGCACTTCGTGACGGCGCCGCTCGAGCGTCTGACCGACGGCCTGCGCGACATCGCCCGCGGCGAGGGCGACCTGACGCATCGCCTGCCGGTCAAGGGCAACGACGAGATCGGCCAGGCCTCGGCGATCTTCAACGAGATGATGGAGAATTTCTGCCGCCTGGTGCGCCAGGTCGGCGGCTCCGCCAGCCAGGTGTCGGCGCAGGCGCGCGAGCTCTCCGAGGCGTCGCGCCGCGTCACCGCCGGCTCGCACCTGCAGAACGCGCAGTCGGCGCAGGCGGCGTCGGCGATGGAGAGCATGCTGCAGAGCATCGCCTCGATCGCCGAGAGCGCCGACCACGTCAACCACCAGTCGCAGGAGAGCCTGCGCCGGGCCGAGGAAGGCAGCGCCAGCCTGTCGCGCCTGCTGCGCGAGATGGACGAGGTGGGCACGACGGTGCGGACGACGGCCGACTCGGTCAACGAGTTCGTGCGCAGCACCGAGGTGATCAGCCGGATGACGCAGGAGGTCAAGGGCATCGCCGAGCAGACCAACCTGCTCGCCCTGAACGCCGCCATCGAGGCGGCGCGCGCCGGCGAAGCCGGCCGCGGCTTCGCCGTGGTCGCCGACGAGGTGCGCAAGCTGGCCGAGAAATCCGCGCTCGCCGCGCAGGAGATCGACCGCATCACGGCAACGCTCTCGGACCAGTCGGCCAGCGTCCACCGCGCGATCAACGACGGCCTGCGCCACATCGCCAGCAGTCAGGACACCATCGCCTCGGTCACCGGCATCCTGCAGGCGACCAACGGCTCGGTGGCGGAAGTCGGCAACGGCCTCGACGCCATCGCCGGCGCCACCGACGCGCAGCGCCAGAGCAGCCGCAGCGTCGCCGACAGCATCGAGGCGATCGCCTCGGGCGCGCGCGAGAACGACCAGGCGGTGGAGCAGACGGCGGCGGCGGCGGAAGCGCTGGAGTCGCTGGCCAGCGGCCTGCAGGCGACGGTCGGCCGCTTCAAGGTCTGAGCCGCCGGCCCGGCCATCCGGGATCGAAGCCCGGCGGGCGCCCGCCCGCCGGTTTTCTTCCCCGCCGGACGGGCCGGGCTTCCGGCCAAGGAAGAATTTCGCCCTTCCCCCTTGAAATGCGGGAACCCGCCCCCAGCTAGCCGACTTCCATCCCAAACCAGCCCGAAACCGGACCATGCAAGAACAGAACACACCGCAGGAGCCCCTGCTCGCCGTGACGGACGACGCCCCGGAAACGGCGCCGACGCCGGCCGACGCCCACCCGACCGACAGCACGCCGAGCCTGGAGGAACTGCTGCGCCAGGCCGAACTGCGCGCCGAGGAGCACCACGACGCCTGGCTGCGCGCCAAGGCGGAAACGGAAAACGTCCGCCGCCGCGCGCAGGAGGACATCGCCAAGGCGCACAAGTTCGCCGCCGAGAAGTTCGCCGGCGACCTGCTGGCGGTCAAGGACACGCTGGAGATGGCGCTGGCCGACCCGAACCCGGATTCGCTGCGCGCCGGCGTCGAGCTGACGCTGAAGAACCTCGTCGCCGCCTTCGAGAAGGCGGCCATCGTCGAAGTCAATCCGGCCGGCGAGAAGTTCGATCCGCACAAGCATCAGGCGATGGCCATGGTCGACGCCGAGCAGCCGGCGAACACCGTGGTCCAGGTCTTCCAGAAGGGCTACCTGATCGCGGACCGCGTCCTGCGCCCGGCCATGGTCGCCGTGGCGAAGGCGAAGGAATCTTGATTTTTCCGATGACGCCCTGATTTCAGGGACATCGACACGGCATTCTCACGAAAGGAAATCGCATCATGGGCAAGATCATCGGCATCGACCTCGGCACCACCAACTCCTGCGTCGCCATCATGGAAGGCGGCCAGCCGAAGGTCATCGAAAACTCGGAAGGCACGCGCACCACCCCGTCGATCGTCGGCTACACCGAGGAAGGCGAGATTCTCTGCGGCGCCCCGGCCAAGCGCCAGGCCGTCACCAACCCGAAGAACACCCTGTACGCGGTGAAGCGCCTGATCGGCCGCCGCTTCGAGGAAAAGGAAGTGCAGAAGGACGTCGGCCTGATGCCCTACCGCATCGTCAAGGCCGACAACGGCGACGCCTGGGTCGAGGTGCGCGACAAGAAGATCGCGCCGCCGCAGGTCTCCGCCGAAGTACTGCGCAAGATGAAGAAGACCGCCGAGGACTACCTCGGCGAGGAAGTGACCGAGGCGGTCATCACCGTGCCGGCCTACTTCAACGACAGCCAGCGCCAGGCGACCAAGGACGCCGGCCGCATCGCCGGGCTGGAAGTGAAGCGCATCATCAACGAGCCGACCGCGGCCGCGCTCGCCTTCGGCATGGACAAGAAGCAGGGCGACAAGAAGATCGCGGTCTACGACCTCGGCGGCGGTACCTTCGACATCTCGATCATCGAGATCGCCGAGATCGACGGCGAGCACCAGTTCGAAGTGCTCGCCACCAACGGCGACACCTTCCTCGGCGGCGAGGACTTCGACCAGCGCCTGATCGACTACATCGTCACCGAGTTCAAGAAGGAACAGGGCGCCGACCTCTCGAAGGACGTGCTCGCGCTGCAGCGCCTCAAGGAAGCGGCCGAGAAGGCGAAGATCGAGCTGTCGTCCAGCCAGCAGACCGAGATCAACCTGCCGTACATCACGGCCGACGCCTCCGGTCCGAAGCACCTGACGCAGAAGATCACCCGCGCCAAGTTCGAGTCGCTGGTGGAAGATCTCGTCGAGCGCACCATCGAGCCGTGCAAGGTGGCGCTCAAGGACGCCGGCTGCAAAGTTTCCGACATCGACGACGTGATCCTCGTCGGCGGCCAGACGCGCATGCCGAAGGTGCAGGAGAAGGTCAAGGAATTCTTCGGCCAGGACCCGCGCAAGGACGTGAACCCGGACGAGGCCGTCGCCGTCGGCGCCGCCATCCAGGGCGGCGTGCTGCAGGGCGAGGTGAAGGACGTGCTGCTCCTCGACGTCACGCCGCTGTCGCTCGGCATCGAGACGCTGGGCGGCGTCATGACCAAGCTGATCCAGAAGAACACGACGATCCCGACCAAGGCCAGCCAGGTGTTCTCGACCGCCGACGACAACCAGTCGGCGGTGACCATCCACGTGCTGCAGGGCGAGCGCGAGATGTCGGCCGGCAACAAGAGCCTCGGCCAGTTCAACCTCGAAGGCATCCCGCCGTCGCCGCGCGGCATGCCGCAGATCGAGGTCATCTTCGACATCGACGCCAACGGCATCATGCACGTGACGGCCAAGGACAAGGCCACCGGCAAGGAGAACAAGATCACCATCAAGGCCAACTCGGGCCTCTCGGAAGAAGAGATCCAGCGCATGGTCAAGGACGCCGAGCTGCACGCCGAGGAGGACAAGAAGGCGCACGAGCTGGCCGATGCCCGCAACGGCGCCGACTCGATGATCCACATGGTCAAGAAGTCGCTGAACGAGTACGGCAAGGAGCTCGCCGACGACGAGAAGGCGAAGATCGAGGAGGCGGTGAAGGAAGCCGAGGACGCCATCCGCGGCAACGACATCGAGGCCATCAAGGCGAAGGGCGAGGCGCTGTCGCAGGCCGCGCAGAAGCTCGGCGAGAAGATGTACGCCCAGCAGCAGGCGCAGGCCGGCGGCGAAGCCGGCGCCGACGCGGGCGCGCAGGCGGGCGGCGGCAAGAAGGACGACGAGAACGTGGTCGACGCCGAGTTCACCGAGGTCAAGGACAAGAAGCAGTGAGGAGCAAGGAGAGAGGAGTGAGGAGGGAAACCTCCTCACTCCCTTGCCCGTATACTCCTGACTCCTGACTCCTCACTCCTCACGGATTCAAATGTCCAAACGCGACTTTTACGAAGTCCTCGGCGTCAACCGCGACGCCGCCGACGACGAGATCAAGAAGGCCTACCGCAAGCTGGCCATGAAGTTCCATCCGGACCGCAACCCGGACAACCCGAAGGCCGAGGAGCAGTTCAAGGAAGCGAAGGAAGCCTACGAGATCCTCTCCGACCCGCAGAAGCGCGCCGCCTACGACCAGTACGGCCACGCCGGCGTCGATCCGCAGGCCGGCGTCGGCGGCGGCTTCGGCGGTGCCGGCATGGGCGGCTTCGCCGACGCCTTCGGCGGCATCTTCGACGAGATCTTCGGCGGCCGCGGCGGCCCGCACGGGCGCTCGAACATCTACCGCGGCGCCGATCTCCGCTACAACCTGGAGATCACGCTGGAGCAGGCCGCCTTCGGCACGGAAACGAAGATCCGCATCCCGACGATGGAGGTCTGCGCGCGCTGCGACGGCTCGGGCGCCAAGCCGGGCACGCAGCCGAAGACCTGCCCGACCTGCGCCGGCTCCGGCCAGGTGCGGCTGCAGCAGGGCTTCTTCTCGATCCAGCAGACCTGCCCGAAGTGCCACGGCACCGGCCGCGTCATCCCCGAGCCGTGCAGTGAATGCCACGGCGCCGGCCGCGTCAAGCAGCACAAGACGCTGGCGGTGAAGATTCCGGCCGGCGTGGACGAAGGCGATCGCATCCGCCTCTCCGGCGAGGGCGAGCATGGCGTGAACGGCGGCCCGCCGGGCGATCTCTACGTGCAGATCCATCTCAAGCCGCATCCGGTCTTCCAGCGCGAGCACAACGACCTGCATTGCGAGATGCCGATCAGCTTCACCTCCGCCGCGCTCGGCGGCGAGATCGAGATCACCACGCTCGACGGCGTGGCGAAGATCAAGATTCCGCCGGAGACGCAGAGCGGCAAGGTCTTCCGCCTGCGCGGCAAGGGCATCAAGGGCGTGCGCAGCAGCGCGCACGGCGACCTGCTCTGCCACGTCGCCGTGGAAACGCCGGTCAATCTGACCGAGCGGCAGCGCGAACTGCTACGCGAACTGGAAGAGATCAGCAACCGCAACGGCGGCAAGCACAACCCGCGCGCCAAGTCCTGGATGGACCGCGTCCGCGACTTCTTCAACGCCGGCTGAACGCCGGCACCGGCTGCAGCGCGATGCGGGCTGCCCGGCATCGCAGCGGCCGCCGGAGCGTTTGCAGCCGGCCGGCGCTTGCCGGCGCCGCGCCGGCTCCGGCATGATATCCGGCTATCGTGCGAGACTCCCCGTCATGAACCTGCTGCTGCTCGACCTGCTTCCTCCGCCCGCCTCCGATGCCGTCTCGACCGCGCTGCAGGCATACGCCGGCAAGGCGCCGCGCATCCTGCGCAGCGCGGCCGCCGCACGGACGCGGCTCGCCGCGGGCGGCACCGACCTCCTCGTCCTCGCCGGCGACGACGGCCGCCGCCTGCTCGATGCCTACGGCGAACTCGCCGCCGGACCGCTGCCGCCGACCCTGGCCGTCTGCGGCGGCGATTCGGTCGAGGCGGCGGTCGAGGCGGCGGTCGGGCTGCTCGGCGCCGGCGTCGGCGCCTACCTCGTCCGCGACGATGCCGGCCGCTGGCGCGGACGGCTGGCCGCGGAAGCCGCGGCGCTGCTCGACCGCAGCCGCAGCAAGAGCGGCGAGCACGTGCGCCTGGCGCAGATCATCGACGGCTGCTCGGCCGCCATGTTCGCCATCGACCGCGCGCACCGCGTCACCCACTGGAACCGCGCCTGCGCCGCCCTCACCGGCATCGCCGCCGCCGACATCGTCGGTACCTCCGACCATTGGCGGCCCTTCTACCCGAAGGCGCAGCCGTGCACCGCCGACTTCATCGTCGACGGCGTCCAGGCGGCGCGCCACGGCGACGACAGGCGCAGCCATCGCCCGCGGAGCGCGGAAGGCGGCTACGAAACGCAGGAATTCTTCCCCGCCCTCGGCAGCGGCGGCCGCTGGCTGCACATCACCGCTGCCCCGCTCCGCGACGGGCGCGGCGAGACGATCGGGGCGGTGCAGACGCTGCACGACGTCACCGAGCGGAAGCAGGCCGAAGAAAACCTGCTGCGGAGCGAGGAACGCTACCGCCTGCTGTCGATCACCGACAGCATGACCGGCCTCTACAACGCCCGCCATTTCGCGCTACGCCTCGGCGAGGAAATGGACCGCTGCCGGCGCTACCGGCACTCGCTGGCGCTGATGGTCATGGACGTGGACAACTTCAAGCAGTTCAACGACACCTGGGGGCACGTGCAGGGCGACCAGGTGCTGATCCGCCTCGCCGAGTGCATCGTCGCCTGCCTGCGGCGCAGCGACCAGGGATTCCGCTACGGCGGCGAGGAGTTCGTCGTGCTGCTGCCGGAGACCGACATGGAGGAGGCGGCGGCCGCCGCCGAACGGCTCTGCAACATGTTCGCCAACAGCGAGATCAGCCCGGTCGCCGGCAGCAGCGTGCGCTGCACGGCGAGCATCGGCGTCACCACCTTCGTCCCCGGCGAGACGCCGCGCGACTTCGTCGCCCGCGCCGACAGCGGCACCTACGAGGCGAAGCGCCTCGGCAAGAACCGCGTCATCCGCATTCCGCCGCCGGCCGCGCCACCGCCCCGCTAGCCGGACTCAGGCGGTGGCCACGGCGTGGCCGTTGCCCTCGACGGCGACGATGGCCTTGGCCTCGTTGAAGTCCGCGGCGTAGCCGCAGGCGTACAGGCAGGCGGCGAGCTGGTTGGCGATCGGCTGCGGCAGCGGGATGTGGCCGTCGAGCACCTTGCGCGTCCACGCGGCGGTGGCCGCCGCATCGGCCTCCTCGGGCAGATGCGGCAGAACCTTCAGGCTGTCGTGCTCGGCTTCGAAGAGCACCTCGCAGAGGCCGCTGTGCAGGTATTCGATGCGCGGCCGGCGCTTCGGGTTGGCGAAGGGTTCGCCCTCGGTGGCGCGCAGCAGCAGCGCGCTCGCCTGCAGCTCGCCGAGCGCGTCGCGCATGGTGTCCATGTAGGCGGGGTGCGTCGCCGCGGCGAGGATGATGCCTTCGCCGCGGAAGGGATCGAGCATCTTGACCAGGCTGTGCGCGCTGTTGCGCACGCCCATGCGCGCGCGCAGCGAGAGCAGGTTGGCCAGCCCCGGCGCGATCGCCGGCAGCGGCACGAAGGCCAGCCCGCCCTCGTCGAGCGCCTGCTGCGCCTGCTGGCGGGTGCCGGCGGGCATGACGCCGAGCTCGCGGAAGACGTGGCCGCTGGTGACGCGGCCGTAGCCTTCGAGCAGCCCGTGCACCACCACCGGCACGCCGAAGCGCTGCAGCAGCAGGGCCAGCAGCGGCGTCAGGTTGGCGCCCTTGCGCGCGCCGTTGTAGCTCGGGATGACCACCGGCCGCGGCGCGCCGGGCTGGCCGCGCAGCGTGTGCACGCGCTCGCTGGCGGCGGCGAGGAAGCCGCTCATCTCGTCGCCGGACTCGCCCTTCATGCGCAGCGCGATGAGGATGGCGCCGAGTTCGAGGTCGGGCACGCCGCCGTCGAGCATCGCGCCGTAGAGCCGCTGCGCCTCCTCGCGCGACAGGTCGCGCGAACCCTCGGCGCCGCGGCCGATCTCCTTGATCACGTGGGCGTAGCTCATTTTCGTCTCCTTGGGGTGTCAGGCGACCGTCGCTGCCGTGGCGGCGGCCATTTTCCTCAACTCCGGCAGGCAGCCGCCGCAGTAGGTTCCGCATTTTAGCGTGTCCTGCACGGCCGCGAGCGAGGCGCCGCCGGCCAGCGCCGCACGGATCTGCGCCTCGCCGACGCCGGCGCACCGGCAGACGATGGGCGAGCGCGCCGGCGCCTGCTGCGGCGGCAGCGCGCTCGGCGCCAGTGCGAAGCGGATCAGCGACGCGTCGAGCGTGCCCGCGGCCATCGCGTCCTTGAGCCAGCCCGCCGCCAGCGTCTCGCCGGCGAGACGCACGCCGAGCAGCTTGCCGTCGCGCGCCAGGACCTTCTTGTCGATGCCCCGCCGCGGGTCGACGTAGACGGCGCCCGTTGCCGCGTCGAGGCCGAACAGCGCGTCGATCTCGGCGAGCAGCCCGGCCGGCGGCGCGGCGGCAGCGGCGGCGCGCAGCACGACCAGCGGCGCGCCGCGGCCGTAAAGGCCGGCCGTCGCGTAGGGAAAGCGCTTGAGCAGCGGCCGCACGCGGGCGAGCAGCGCCAGCGCGCTGTCGTCGGCGGACGCTTCGTCGCCGCGGCGCAGGACGACCAGCGACCACGGCAGCTCGGCCTTCTCGACCGCCACCGCGGCGTGCTTCAGCTCGGGCTGGAAGGAGTAGGGATCGGTCGCCGCCGGCGTCAGCGCGTTGGCGCCGTAGCCGTTCATGAAGCGCTCGCCCCAGTGCATCGGCAGCCAGGCGCGGCCGTGCGCCAGGCCCTCGTCGGCCTCGACGCGGACGACGATGCTGCCGCGGCCGTTGCTTACCTGCGCCAGCGCGCCGGCATCCAGACCGCGCTGGCGCAGGTCGTCGGGATTCATCTTCAGCAACGGCTCGTCCTCGCCGTTGAACAGCCGCGGCACGGTGCCGGTACGGCTCATGCCGTGCCACTGTTCGAGCAGACGGCCGGAAAGCAGGCTGATCGGCCGCGCCGGGTCGGTCGGTTCGGCGGTCGGCCGGTGCTCGACGGGTACGAAGCGGGCGCGGCCGGAGGGCGTCGGAAAGACGCCGTCGGCGTAGAGGCGGACCTGGCCGGCGCGCGCGCCCTCGGGATACGGCCACTGCTGCGCGCCGGCGGTTTCGAGCAGCGCGTAGCTGAGGCCGCTGATGTCGAGGTCGCGGCCGCGCGTCGAGGCGCGGTGCTCGGCGTGGATGGCCTCCGGCGTGGCATAGGGGAAAAGCCTTTCGGTCAGCGGGTTGCCCAGCTCGGCGCCCAGGCGGCGCGCGAAATCGAGCGCGATCCGCCAGTCGTGGCGCGCCTCGCCGGGCGGCGGCACGGCCGCGCGCACGCGCGAGATGCGCCGCTCGGAGTTGGTGACGGTGCCCTCCTTCTCGCCCCAGGACGTGGCCGGCAGCAGCAGGTCGGCGTACTGCGCGGTGTCGGTGTCGGCGTAGGCTTCCTGGAGCACGACGAACTCGGCGGCTTCCAGCGCCGCGCGCACGCCGGCAACGTCGGGCATGGACTGCGCCGGGTTGGTGCAGGCGATCCACAGCGCCTTGATCTCGCCGCTCTTCAGCGCGCGGAACAGCGCCACCGCCGGTTTGCCCGGCTTCGGCGGCACGTAGGGCACGCCCCAGAAGCGCGCCGTCTCGGCGCGGTGCGCCGGGTCGCCGAGGTCGCGGTGCGCCGGCAGCAGATTGGCGAGGCCGCCGACCTCGCGGCCGCCCATCGCGTTCGGCTGGCCGGTGAGCGAGAACGGACCGCAGCCGGGCTTGCCGATGCTGCCGGTGGCAAGGTGCAGGTGGATCAGCGCGGCGTTGTTGTGCGTGCCGTGCCAGCTCTGATTGAGCCCCTGGCAGTAGAGCGACAGCGCCGTCTTGGCGCCGCCGAACCAGCGCGCGGCGAGCGCGATCGCTTCCGCATCGAGCCCGGTCAGCTCGGCGGCCATGGCCGGCGCATAGCGTTCGACGAGCTTCTCCAGCGCATCGAAGCCTTCGGTGTGCGCGGCGATGTAGTCGCGGTCGATCAGCTTCTCCTTGAGCAGCACGTGCAGCATCGCGTTGTACAGCGCGATGTCGCTGCCCGGCTTGAGCGCCAGGTGCAGGTCGGCGATGGCGCAGCTCTCGCTGCGCCGCGGGTCGACGACGATCACGCGCAGGTTCGGGTTGGCCGCCCTGGCGTCCTCGATGCGGCGGTAGACGATGGGATGCGCGACCGCCGGGTTGGCGCCGGCGATCAGGATGCACTCGGCGTGGTCGATGTCCTCGTAGGCGCACGGCGGCGCGTCGGCGCCGAGCGTCTGCTTGTAGCCGGCGACCGCCGACGACATGCACAGGCGCGAATTGGTGTCGAGGTTGTTGGTGCCGATCAGCCCCTTGGCGAGTTTGTTGAAGACGTAGTAGTCCTCGGTCAGCAGTTGGCCGGAGAGGTAGAAGGCGACCGAATCCGGGCCGTGCGCGCGGATGGTGTCGGCGAAGCGGCGGGCGGCGTGGTCGAGCGCCTCGTCCCAACCGACGCGGCGGCGGGCCTCGCCGCGCGCATTGCGCGACTGCGGATGCAGCAGGCGGCAGTCGAGCCGCGCCGAGTCGGCGAGCGCGGCGCCCTTGGCGCAGAGCCGGCCGAAGTTGGCGGGATGCGTCTCGTCGCCGCGCACGCCGGTGATGCGGCCGCCCTCGCTCTCGATGACGACGCCGCAGCCGGTACCGCAGTAGCAGCAGGTGGATCGGGTTTCCGCTTTCATGTCCGTTTCGCTCCTGGCGGAGGAACAGCAACAGACATGCCACGCTTGATAATCAGGGACTTGGCCAAGCCCGGGCGGATTCGGCCGGGGCCGGCGCCTTGTCCTGGTGCGGCCCATCGGAGGGGGGCGCGCCACGATGGTGCGGCACGCGGCCGCCGCAAGCGGCGGCGGCAGGTTTACTTGACGCGCTGCAGACGGGGGCGGCCGGGCGCCGGCGTCGGCGGCTCGGGCGCGGGGTCCGGCGCGTCGGCGGCCGGCGGCGCCGCGTCCGCGGCATCGGCCGCGACGTCGTCGGTCTCGACGTCGAAGGCCATGCCGGCGCCGTTTTCGCGCGCATAGATGGCGGCGACGTTGCCGATCGGCACCGAGATGTCGCGCACGACGCCGCCGAAGCGGGCCTGGAACTCGATGGCGTCGTTGCCGAGGCGCAGCCGGTTGGTCGCCTCGCTGCCGATGTTGAGGACGATCTGCCCGTCGCGCACGAATTCGATCGGCACCCGCGTGCCGCCGTCTACGACGACCGCGAGATAGGGTGTGAAGCCGTTGTCGCAGCACCATTCGTGGATGGCGCGAACGAGATAGGGCTTGGTGCTGGGCGTGGCCGGTTGGGCGGACATGATGGCGGAGAGATGAGTGGCTCGGCGAGCGGCGGCGGCCGGCAGACATGCAGGCGGCCGAACAGGGTCCGGCCGCCTGCGCGATGCCTCAGCGGCGCATCACCTTTTCCGGCGGCGTCAGCGCGTCGATGAAGCCCTGGCGCGAGAAGATGCGCTCGGCGTATTTCATCAGCGGCGCCGCCTGCTTGCCGAGGTCGATGCCATAGTGGTCGAGGCGCCACAGCAGCGGCGCGATGGCGACGTCGAGCATCGAGAAATCCTCGCCGAGCATGTGCTTCTGCTTGGTGAAGATCGGCGCCAGTTCGATCAGGCGGTCGCGGATGATCTGCCGCGCCTTGTCGGCGGTCTTGGCGCTCTTCTCCAGCGCCTCGATGTGCACGAAGATCTCGCGCTCCATGCCGGAAAGCAGTTGGCGGGCCTTGGCGCGCATGATCGGATCGGCCGGCATCAACTGCGGGTGCGGGAAGCGCTCGTCGATGTACTCGTTGATGATGTTCGGCTCGTACAGGATGAGGTCGCGCTCGACCAGCACCGGCACGCGGTTGTAAGGGTTGATGACGGCGATGTCTTCCGGCTTGTTGAACAGGTCGACGTCGATCACCTGGAAGTCCATGCCCTTCTCGTAGAGGACGATGCGGCAGCGATGGCTGAACGGGCAGGTGGTCCCGGAATAGAGGTTCATCATGTTTGTTACCCTCAAAAAACGAATCGGCATCGCCGGAGCGCGGGGTCTCCGCGCGGGCGATGCCGCAACTCCCGAAGCGGAGGCTTACTTCACGTCCTTCCAGTATTCCTTCTTCAGCTTGTAGGCGAAGACGAAGAGCACGGAGAGGAAGGCGAGAACAATCCAGCCGATCCGCTTGCGCTCCTCCTGCATCGGCTCGCCCATCCAGACCATGAAGCCGACGAGATCGGAGACGGCTTGGTCGTACTCCTTCGGCGGCAGCTTGCCGGGAACGGCCAGCTCCAGCTTGTGATCCTTGTTCAGGATCTGCTCGCCCTGAAGTTCCCAGAAGATGTGCGGCATGCCGACGTTCTCGAAGACGACGTTGTTCCAGCCGGTCGGACGGTTCTCGTCGCGGTAGAACTGACGCAGGTAGGTATACAGCCAGTCGGCGCCGGAGCCGTCCTGCGAGCTGCGCGCGCGGGCGATCACGGTGAGGTCCGGCGGCGTCGCGCCGAACCACGCCTTCTGCTCCTCGGCGCGCCCGGCGATGCGCATCGGCTCGCCGATCTTGTCGGCGGTGAACATCAGGTTGTCCTTGACCTGCTGTTCGGTCAGGCCGAGCTCCATCAGCTTGTTGTAGCGCATGTACGACGCGCCGTGGCAGTTCAGGCAGTAGTTCACGAACAGCTTGGCGCCGTTCTGCAGCGCCGCCTTGTCGGCGACCGAGCCGGGCCACTTGTCGAGGTGCACCGAACCGCCCGCGGCGAAGGCCATCAACGGCGTGCAAAGCATTGCGATGAGGAATTTTTTCATTTTGTCCAGACTCCCTTACCCCGTGACCCGTTCCGGTGCCGGACGGTACTTGTCGACCTTGGAGTACCACGGCATCAGCAGGAAGAAGCCGAAGTAGATCAGGCTGCAAAGCTGCGAGATCTTCTCGCCCCAGTACGACGGCGACTGCGTGCCGAGGTAGCCGAGGATGAAGAAGGAGATCACGAACAGCGTCAGGAAGGTCTTGTAGATCGGGCCGCGGTAGCGGATCGACTTCACCGGGCTGCGATCGAGCCACGGCAGGAAGGCGAAGATGACCACCGAGGCGCCCATCGCCACCACGCCCCAGAACTTGGCGTCGATGCCGAAGATCGGCCAGACGACGGCGCGCAGGATCGAATAGAACGGCGTGAAGTACCAGACCGGCGCGATGTGGTCGGGCGTCTTCAGCGGATCGGCCGGGAAGAAGTTCGGCCGCTCGAGGAAGTAGCCGCCGCCTTCCGGCGCGAAGAACATGATCGCCGAGAAGACCATCAGGAAGACGACGACGCCGACGATGTCCTTGACCGTGTAGTACGGATGGAACGGGATGCCGTCGAGCGGGATGCCCTTCTCGTCCTTCTTCGCCTTGATCTCGACGCCGTCCGGGTTGTTCGAACCGGTTTCGTGCAGCGCCAGGATGTGCGCGGCGATGAGGCCGATCAGCACCAGCGGGAAGGCGATGACGTGGAACGAGAAGAAGCGGTTGAGCGTCGCGTCGCCGATGACGAAGTCGCCGCGCAGCCAGATCGACAGCGGATCGCCGATCAGCGGGATGGCGGAGAACAGGTTGACGATGACCTGCGCGCCCCAGAACGACATCTGACCCCACGGCAGCAGATAGCCGAAGAAGGCCTCGCCCATCAGGCAGAGGAAGATGCCGACGCCGAACAGCCAGGTCAGCTCGCGCGGCTTGCGGTACGAACCGTACATCATGCCGCGGAACATGTGCAGGTAGACGACGATGAAGAAGGCCGAGGCGCCGGTCGAGTGCATGTAGCGGATCATCCAGCCCCAGGGCACGTCGCGCATGATGTACTCGACCGAGGCGAAGGCCACCGGCACGCCGTTGGCGTTCAGCGACGCGTCCGGCTTGTAGTGCATGACGAGGAAGATGCCGGTGACGATCTGGATGACCAGGACCAGCAGCGCCAGCGAGCCGAAGAAGTACCAGAAGTTGAAGTTCTTCGGCGCGTAGTATTCCGACAGGTGGCCCCGCCACATGGCGGTCAGCGGGAAGCGGGCATCGACCCATTCCAGCACGTTGCCGCCGAGCGAACCGTCCGACTTGTATTTTTCGAAATTGGTGTTCGCCATGGCTTAGGCCCCCTTCTTGTCTTCGCCGATCAGGATGCGAGTGTCGGCGATATAGTAGTGCGGCGGAACTTCGAGGTTGTCCGGCGCCGGCTTGGCCTTGTAGACGCGGCCGGCGAAGTCGAAGGTGGAGCCATGGCACGGGCAGAGGAAGCCGCCCAGCCAGTCGGCGCTCATGCCTTCATCGGCGCCCTTCTTGAACTTCGACGACGGCGAGCAGCCGAGGTGCGTACAGATGCCGACGGTCACGAGGATTTCGGGCTTGATCGAGCGCGTGGGATTCTTCGCGTACTCGGGCTGCATCTTCTTGTCCGAATTCGGATCGGCCATTTCGCCGTCGAGCTTGGGCAGCGTCTCCAGCATGTCCTGGTTGCGATGCAGGATCCACACCGGCTTGCCGCGCCATTCGACGGTCATCATCTGCCCCGGTTCGAGCTTGCTGATGTCGACCTCGACCGGAGCGCCGGCCGCCTTGGCCCGCTCCGAAGGCAGCATGCTGGAAACGAACGGCACGAGCGCCGCAACCGCCCCAACGCCCCCCACGGCCGCAGTCGCGACGACGAGACGTCGGCGGCCGCAGTCCACTTTGCACTCATTGCTCATAGCGCTGATCCCTAGGACTAAGATGAATGGGAATAACCGAAACCTATAATTATACCGGAACGCACGGCGTTTTGAATGATCTAAGTCCGCTGGTCGCCACGAAGTTCAATCGGCCAGCGGCCGCCGTTCCCTGACCGCCTGCGCCAGCGTGCCGCTGTCGACGTATTCGAGCTCGCCGCCGACGGGCACGCCGCGGGCGATGCGGCTGACCGCGATGCCGCGGCTCCTGAGCAGTTCGGACAGATAGTGCGCGGTCGCCTCGCCCTCGTTGGTGTAGTTGGTGGCGAGGATGACCTCGCGCACGACGCCGTCGTCGACGCGCGCCAGCAGGCGGTCGAGCTTGAGTTCGCGCGGGCCGATGCCATCGAGCGGCGACAGACGTCCCATGAGGACGTAGTAGAGGCCGCTGTAGGCGTGCGACTGCTCCATCATGTTCATGTCGACGGGCGTTTCGACGACGCACAGGAGCGCCGGGTCGCGCTTCGGCGACGCGCAGCGCGCACAGATCTCGGCCTCGGTGAAGGTGTTGCAGCGCAGGCAGAGGCGGAGCGCCTGCAGGGCGTTCTCCAGGCTCTCGGCCAGCCGTTTCGCACCCTGGCGATCGCGCTGCAGCAAGTAGTAGGCCATGCGCTGCGCCGATTTCGGCCCGACGCCGGGCAGGCAGCGCAAGGCTTCGATCAGCGATTCGAGGCTGGACGGAGTCACGGACGGAAAGAGAACGGACGGCGTCGCGGCGCCTGCGCCGAAGGCGCAGCGCCGCGGCGGCGCGAGTTCAGAAGGGCATCTTGAAGCCGGGCGGCAGGTTGAGGCCGGAAGTGAATCCGGCCATCCGCTCCTGCGCGATCTGTTCGCCGCGGCGCACGGCGTCGTTGAAGGCGGCGGCGATCAGGTCTTCGAGCATCTCGCGGTCGTCCATCACCGTCGGGTCGATGCTGACGCGGCGGACGGCGTGCGCGCAGGTCATCGTCACCTTGACCATGCCGGCGCCGGACTGGCCCTCGACCTCGATCTGGGCGAGCTGCTCCTGCGCCTTCTTCATGTTTTCCTGCATTTGCTGTGCCTGCTTCATCAGGCCGGCGATGCCGCCTTTCATCATGGTGCTGGGTCCTCAGATCGGTTTGATGGATGATTCGATGAGCTGCGCGTCGAACATTTCGATGATCTCGCGCACGAAACCGTCCCGCTCGATCGCCGCAACCGCCTTTTCCTGGCGCTCCGCGCGCGCGCGCTGGGCGCTCGCGGCGGGCGTCGCCGCCTCGGTGTCCGCAAGCTCGATGCGCAGGACGAGCGGCCGCGCGAAGCGCTCGGTCAGCGCCTGCTGCAGCTTGTCCTGGGCCGGTTTCATCTGCAGATGGCGGTGCACCGGCGCCAGACGCAGCACGACCTGGCCGCCGTCGACGCGGCGCAATTCGCAGTGCTGGGCCAGTTCACGGGCCATGCCGGAGAGTTTCAGTTCCGGCAGGAGGCTGTGCCAGTCGACGGCCGCCAGCAAACCGGACGGCGCGCCCTCGGCGGTCGCCACCTGTGCCACCGGCGGCTCGACCGGCGCCGCTGCGGGAGCCGCCGCAGCAACGGTCGGCAGCGGCTCCGCCGGCACGGCCGAAACGCGGTACGCGGCTTCCGGCGCCCTTGCCAGGGGCGCGGCCCTTTCCTTCGGGCGGCGTGCGGGGACGACCTGTCCGTCGCCCGTCTCGGGGCGGAAGGCGAGCAGGCGCAGGGCGGTCATCACGAAGCCGGAGTGCTCGTCGGGCGCCAGCGCCAGTTCCTGCCGGCCGTGGATGGCGATCTGGTAGGCGAGCTGGACGAACTCCGGCTCCATCCGCTCGGCCAGCCCGAGCAGGCGCTCGCGCTCGGGCAGATCGTCGGCGATCGCCTGCGGCGCCAGTTGGGCGACCTGGACCTGCGTCAGCAGCGTCGCCAGTTCCTGCAGCGCGGCATCGAACGACAGGCTGCGGCCGGCCATGTCGTCGGCGACGGCCAGCGCAGCGCGCGCATCGCCGTCGACGACGGCATCGCACAGCGCGAACAGATAATCGAGGTCGACCGTCCCAAGCATCTCGCGCACCTGTGCTTCCTCGACCTTGCCGGACCCGTGCGCGATCGCCTGATCGAGCAACGACAGCGCGTCGCGCATCGAACCGGCGGCCGAGCGGGAAAGCAGGTTGAGGGCGCCCTGTTCATGAGGAATGCCTTCCGATTCGAGGATGCGCGAAAGATGCGCCCCGATCGCCGCCGGCTGCATCTGCTTGAGGTTGAACTGCAGACAGCGCGACAGCACGGTCACGGGAATCTTCTGCGGGTCAGTCGTCGCCAGGATGAACTTGACGTGTTCCGGCGGCTCTTCGAGGGTCTTCAGCATCGCGTTGAAGGCCGAGTTCGAGAGCATGTGCACTTCGTCGATGACGTAGACCTTGTAGCGCCCCCGCGTCGGCGCATACACCGCGTTCTCCAGCAGCTGGCGCATTTCATCGACGCGCGTGTTCGTCGCCGCATCGACCTCGAGCAGATCGACGAAGCGTCCGCCATCGATTTCGGTGCAGGCCGAGCACTGCCCGCACGGGGTCGCACCGACGCCCGCCTCGCAGTTGAGCGACTTGGCCAGAATACGCGCGATCGTCGTCTTGCCGACGCCGCGCGTCCCGGTGAACAGATAGGCGTGGTGCAGACGCTGCTCGGTCAACGCGTGCGTCAGCGCACGAACGACGTGCTCCTGACCGACGAGGGTGGCGAACGACTTGGGGCGCCATTTGCGCGCGAGGACTTGATAGCTCATCGGGCGAATTGTATCCCAGCGAAATGTCGGCCCTACGCGGCAAAACGCGCGCAGGAGAGGCTGAAAAATGGGAAGGTGGCGAGCCTGACCCCCGGCACTTGCAGTCAATGGCTGTGGCTGCTTCCTTCCGGACCTGACCAGGTTCACCACCCTGCAATGCGGGGAGACCCGCCACGACGCATCCTACCACAGTTAGCGCACTCACCGCGCGTGGCGTTGGTCTGATTTCTTGTCAGTGGGTTTGAAATGCAAACACCCAGCAGAGATTGCTCTGCTGGGTGTTTTATGGGGAAGCCTGGCGGTGACCTACTTTCGCACACGGGAAGTGCACTATCATCGGCGC
>JACFMQ010000021.1 GCA_019455325.1 Rhodocyclaceae bacterium
CCCCTATTTCTTCCTGAAGATCAAGGCTGCCTTCCCCGGTAAAGCGCGATGAACCAAGAAATTCCCTGTTTTTGTTTTCCTTTGCGAAACCTTTGCGCCTTTGCGCCTCTGCGGTGGACGTTCGCCTGCGCTTGCGGCGCGCGCACGGATAGTCAATAGAATAGCTCTGCACGACAAGAACCGACCGGCGCTTCGCTCTATTGTCGATTCCGGCCACCGCTCCGCAGGATGAACCCGTTTCGAGGACTCGCCGCATGTATCCAGCGCCTTTCCGGTACCACCGCCCCGCCTCCCTGAAGGAGGCCATAGAGATGCTGTCCGCCCTCGGCGAGCGCGCCAAGCCGCTCGCCGGCGGGCAGACGCTGATCCCCATCCTCAAGCTGCGCATGGACGAACCGAGCGACCTCGTCGACATCGGCCGCCTGCCCGACCTGCGCTTCGCCGAAGAGCAGGCCGGCTGGGTCCGCATCGGCGCGCTGTCGCCGCACGCCTGGGTGGCGAAGTCCGCCGTCGCCGCCGCCGTGCCCATCGTCCGCGACTGCGCCGGCGGCATCGCCGACGCGCAGGTGCGCAGCCGCGGCACGATCGGCGGCTCGGTCAGCGCCGCCGACCCGAACTGCGACTGGCCGACCCTGCTGCACGCGCTCGACGCCGAGATCGTCTGCGCCGGCCCGGCCGGCGAGCGCACGCTGCCGATCCGCGAGTTCATCACCGCCGCCTACACCACCGCGCTCGCCGTCGGCGAACTGGTGGTCGGCGTCCGCTTCCGGGCGCCCGAGAAAGGCAGCGGCGGCGCCTACATCGCCTACAAGAAATCGGCGGCGGCCTTTCCGGTGTGCTCGGTCGGCGTCCAGCTCACGCTCGACGGCGGCGAGGTCTGCCGCGACGTGCGCATCGTCCTCGGCGGCGCCGGCCCGACCGCGCGCCGCGCCGAGGCGGCCGAGGCGGAGCTGCGCGGCAAGACCCTGTCGGACGCGCTGTGGGCCCGCGCGGCCGAGGCCGCGGTGGCGATCGCCGAACCCACCGGCGACGTGCGCGGCACCGCCGAATACAAACGCAGCCTGCTGCGCGGGCTCCTGCGCCAGGCCGCCGGCGTCGCCGTGCGCCGCTGCGCGAACGCAAGCATCGAGGGAAGCCATGTCTACGCCTGACGCCATTCCGCCGGTCACCATCGAACTGACCGTCAACGGCCGCAAATACTGCCGCGAGGTCGAACCGCGCCTGCTCCTCGTCGAATTCCTGCGCGAGGAGCTGGGGCTCACGGGCACGCACATCGGCTGCGACACCAGCTACTGCGGCGCCTGCACCGTGCAGTTGAACGGCGCGCCGATCAAGTCCTGCACGCTGTTCGCGGTGCAGGCGGACGGCGGCGAGGTGCTCACCGTCGAAGGGCTGGAACAGGACGGCGAGCTGCATCCCCTGCAGAAATCCTTCTCCGAACACCACGGCCTGCAGTGCGGCTACTGCACGCCGGGCATGCTGATGTCCGCGCACGCGCTGCTCGCCGGCAACCCCGGCGCCGACCGCAAGGCGATCAAGAAGGCGATCGCCGGCAACGTCTGCCGCTGCACCGGCTACCAGAACATCCTGAAGGCGATCGAGGCGGTGGCGAACGACGCCGGGGAGGGCAAATAATGGAAATGAAGTTCTCCGGCCAGTTCGAGGTCTCGCCGCCGCCCGCGGAAGTCTTCGCGCTGCTCTCCGACCCGCAGAAGTTCGCGCCGCTGCTGCCGACCTTCTCCAGCCTCGAAATGAAGGACGCGAACACCGCGCTGGTGAAGGTCTCCGTCGGCATCGGCAAGATCCGCGGCACGGCCTCGACGCAGCTCACGCTGCAGAAGAAGACGGAGCCGACGCACGCCACCTACCTCGGCACCGGCAAGGTGATGGGCGGCGCCTACACCATGATCTCCTCCTACGACCTCGAACCCAAGGGCAGCGGCACGCTGGTCAAGTGGCGGGGCGAGGTGCAGCTCGTCGGCAAGATCCTCTCGCTGGCCGGCGGCGGCATGCAGGGCTACGCCGAGCAGCAGATCAACGCTGTCATCACCAGCCTGCAGCAGGCCATGTCGCCCGAGGGCCGGCGCGGCGCGCCGGCGCCGGCGGACGAGGCGGGCTGGCTGCAGCGCCTGCTGCGCCTGCTCGGACTGGCGCCGGCAGCCGATCAGCCGGGCGGCACGCCGCCGGCGGACGCCGCGGCGGCGACGGCGAAGCTCACCGCGGGCTGGACCGGCACCGCCAGAGCCGAGCGCGGCGCGAGGGCGCTGTCGCCGCTCAAGTCCGCCGGCCGCAGCAAGGATTTCTCCGCGATCGTCGACCGCCAGGCGAGCGACAAATGGGTGCACGCCGCCCTGTCGCGCAAGGAGGACGGCCGCCTGATCCGCGGCCAGGGGCTGTTCGTCGACGACTACAGGGTCGACGGCATGCTCTACATGAACCTGGTGCGCTCGCCCTACGCGCACGCCCGCATCGTCAGGATCGACACCGCCCGCGCCGAGGCCCTGCCCGGCGTCGTGTGCACGCTCACCGGGCCGGAGATCGCCGCCGTGTGCAGCCCGTTCATGCAGATCGGCCCGGGCACCGCGCAGAACATCCGCGACTTTCCGCTGGCCGTGGAAAAGGCCATCTACCAGGGCGAGCCGGTGGTCGCCGTGATCGCCGAGAATGCGCGCATCGCCGCCGACGCCGCGCAGCTCGTCGAGGTCGAGTACGAGGCGCTGCCGGTCGCCACCGACTGGAAATCGGCACTGGAGGACAAGGCCGTCCTCCACCCCGGCATGGGCACCAACCACCACTGGCACGGCGTCTACGATTTCGGCGACGTGGACAAGGCCTTCGCCGAGGCCGCGCACGTGGTGAAGATCGACCAGATGGATTTCCACCGCACCGCCAGCACGCCGCTGGAAACGCACGCCGTGGTCGCCACCTGGCAGCCCACCGGCGGCGTGGACTTCTTCTGCAACAACTCCTTCCCGGCCATCGCCATCCAGATGATCGCGCCGGCGCTCGGCCTGGGCATCGACCAGATCCGCTGCAAGACGCAGGACATCGGCGGCAGCTTCGGCATCAAGATCGGCAACTATCCGTACATGGCGCTCGCCGCGCTGGCCTCGAAGAAGTGCGGCGGCCGGCCGGTGAAGTGGGTGGAGACGCGCAACGAGCACATGCTGGCCGGCGGCCACGGCGGCGAGCGCACCTTCCTCGACACCGAGGTGGCGCTCGACAAGGACGGCACGATCACCGCCATCCGCGCCCGCCACATCGACGACTGCGGCGCCTATCCGCGCTACGAGCCGCTCGGCTGCGTGATCTGGTCGCAGGTGCTGCCGGCCTGCTACAAGCTGCGCAACATCCGCATCGACTTCAACCAGGTGGTCACCAACAAGGGGCCGGCCTCGCCCAACCGCGGCTACTCGCGCCTGCAGCACCTGTGGTTCATGGAGCGCGTCATCGACATCTGCGCGCACGCGCTGAACATTCCGGGCGACGCGATGCGTCTGGCCAACTACGTCCGCGAGTTCCCCTACACGACGCCCAACGGCTGCGTCTACGACTCCGGCGACTACCCGCTGATGCTGGAAAAGGCGAAGGCGCTGATCGGCTGGGACGAGTGGAAGAAGAAGCAGGCCGAGGCGCGCGCCGAGGGCCGCTGGTTCGGCATCGGCATCGGCACCACGCTCGACTCGGGCACCAACAACTTCGGCCAGTCGCGCATCGTCAATCCCTACCTGCCGTTCTCCGGCAACTCGGAGGTGGCGACGATCAAGCTCGACCTCGACGGCACCGTCGTCGTCACGCTCGGCAGCACGCCTTCCGGCCAGGGCCACGAGACGACGACCGCGCAGGTGGTGGCCGACGAGCTCGGCATCCGCCCGGACATGGTCGAAGTGCGCACCGGCTTCGACACCGCCGCCAACAGCCACGGCGGCCACTCCGGCTCCTACGCCAGCCAGTTCGCCGTGACCGGCCTCTCGGCGGTGCACGGCGCCTGCCAGAAGCTCAAGCGCGAGATGAAGACGCTCGCCGCCTTCGCCCTCGAAGCCAACGAGGACGACCTCGAGTTCACCATCGGCCAGCAGGGCCCGGAGCTGCGCGTCAAGGGCACGGAGCGCGGCATCAACTACTGGGCGCTGTCGGCGATGGTGAACATCAACACCGCCGGCCAGCCGGCGCACTTCACCGACATCACGCTGAACATCCGCCACGTCTACCGGCCGCCGTTCAAGATTCCGGACGTCGACAAGAAGATGGGCAACCTGACGCTGACCTACGCCTCGCAACTGCACATCGCCGTCGTCGAGGTGGACCGCCTGACCTGCGTGCCGAAGATCCTCGCCTACGCCGCGATCGACGACTGCGGCAAGGTGATCAACCCGAAGATCGTCGCCGGCCAGGTGCACGGCGCGGTGGCGCACGGCATCGGCGCGGCGCTGATGGAGGCGCACATCTACGACCGGGACGGCAACCTCCTGACCAGCACCTTCACCGACTACGCGCCGATCACCGCGATGAGCATGCCGGACCTGCTCTACGACGACATCGAGACGCCCTCGCCGTTCAGCTACAACGGCGCCAAGGGCATGGGCGAAGGCGGCGGCGCGCCGCTGCACACGATCTCGGCGGCGATCCAGGACGCGCTCGCCGGCGAGGACGTGGTCATCCGCAAGTCGATCAACTCACCGAACGACCTCTACGAAGCGCTCAAGCGCGCCGACCGCGCTTCGGCGGTCAAGGTAGAATCGCGCATCGGCTGAGTCGGGGAGGCACCAGGTCATGGCAGGCAGCGGCAAGGAAACGCCCCCGGGCTTCGGTTCGATCGACGAGATCCGGGAACGCCTCGCCGCCGAAGGCTACATCGCCGACCGCATGCTGGCGACCGCCGTCTTCCTCTCGGTGTCGCTCGGCAAGCCGATGTTCGTCGAGGGCGAGCCGGGCGTCGGCAAGACCGAGATCGCCAAGGTCATGGCCCGCCTGCTCGACACCGAGCTGATCCGCCTGCAGTGCTACGAAGGCCTGGACAGCAGCGCCGCGCTCTACGAGTGGAACTACACCCGCCAGTTGCTGGAACTGCGCCTGCAGGAAGCGCGCGGCGTCGACCGCGCCGAGATCGGGCGCAACCTCTTCGCCGAGGAGTTCCTGCTGCAACGCCCGCTGCTCAAGGCGCTGCGCAGCGAGGGCGCACGGCCGCCGGTGCTGCTGATCGACGAGGTGGACCGCTCGGACGAGGAGTTCGAGGCTTTCCTGCTCGAAGTGCTCTCCGACTTCCAGATCACCATCCCGGAGATCGGCACGCTGCGCGCGCGGCACATCCCCTTCGTCGTCCTCACCTCGAACCGCACGCGCGAGGTGCACGACGCGCTCAAGCGCCGCTGCCTCTACCACTGGATCGACTATCCGAGCTTCGCCCGCGAGACGGCGATCCTGCGCGCGCGCCTGCCCGAGGTCGAGCTGCGCCTCGCCGGCCAGGTCTGCCGCTTCATGGAGCTGCTGCGCCAGCACGATTTCTACAAGCGGCCGGGGATCGCCGAGACCATCGACTGGGCGCGCGCGCTGCTCGCGCTCGGCGTCGCCGAACTGAGCGAAGCGGCCGTCGAGGAAACGCTCGGCTGCATCCTCAAGTACCGCGGCGACGGCGACAAGCTGCGCCAGCTCGGGCTCGGCGGCCTGGTCGAGATGGCCCTGATGCCCGGCCACGACCCGTCGGCCGCGGCGGCGGTCTGCGCCTGAGCGGACGCCCGGACATGGCCGCGCCGACCGTGCTCGAACATGTCGTCGGATTCTCCCGGGTCCTGCACGACGCCGGCCTGACGGTCAATCCGGGCCGGCTGATCGACCTCTGCCAGTGCTTCGACTTCATCGACATCGCGCAGCGCGACGACTTCCACGCCGCGGCGCGGGCGACGCTGGTCTCGCGGCGCGAGGACATCGCGCGCTTCGACGCCGCCTTCGCGCAGTACTGGGAAGCGCCGGCGCGGACGCCGATCCGCCGCCGGCGGCAGAACGCCGACGACGAAGACGACGCGGCCGCCGGTGAGCGCGGCGCCCGCGTCGCGCTGCCGGACGACGAAGGCGGCGGCGACGGCGGCGAGGGCAAGCCGCTCAGGCTCGCCTGGAGCCCCGACGAGGCGCTTGCCCAGCGCGACCTCGGCACGCTCACCGACGACGACGTCGAGCGCGCGCAGCGCCTGATCCGCGACATCGTCGCCGCGCTCGCCAACCGGCGCGGCCGCCGCCGCGCGTCGCACCGCCACGGCCGCATCCCCGACCTGCGCCGGCTGCTGCGCAGCCGTTCCTTCTATCTCGCCGACGGCATCTGCCCGCTGACCTGGCGCCGCCGCCGCGTCACCCGCACGCGCCTGGTGCTGATCTGCGACGTCAGCGGCTCGATGCAGCGCTACAGCCGCTTCCTCATCGAATTCATGTACGCCCTGCGCCGCGAGCTGTCCGACCTCGAAGTCGCGGTCTTCTCGACCCGGCTGACGGTGATCACCGACCTGCTGCGCCGGAAGGGCGTCGCCGACTCGCTGCGGCAGGTGGCCGACCGCATCCACGACTGGGCCGGCGGCACCGACATCGGCGGCAGCCTGCGCGAATTCAACGAGCGCCACGCGCCGCACATGCTCGACGGGCGCACCGCCGTCATCCTCCTCAGCGACGGCTGGGACCGCGGCAGCGCCGCCGAGATGCGGAACGAAATGGCCCGGCTGCGCCAGCGCGCGCAGACCGTGCTCTGGCTCAACCCGCTGCTCGGCACGCCGGGCTACAAGCCGCTGACGCAGGGCATGCAGTGCGCGCTGCCCTACCTCGACCACTTCCTGCCGGCGCACGACCTGCACAGCCTGGCGCGGCTCGCCGGCACCCTGCGCGCGATCGGCGCCTAGGCCATGCTCCTCGACAGCGCCGGACGCCGCATCGAATACCTCAGGCTGTCGGTCACCGACCGCTGCGACCTGCGCTGCACCTACTGCCTGCCCGAGGATTTCAAGGGCTACGAGACGCCGGCGCACTGGCTCGATTTCGACGAGATCGAGCGCCTCGTCGCCGTCTTCGCCCGCCTCGGCGTGCGGCGGGTGCGCCTCACCGGCGGCGAGCCGCTGCTGCGGCGCGGCCTGCCGGAGCTGGCCGGCCGCCTGGCGGCGCTGCCCGGCGTCGAGGATCTGTCCCTGTCCACCAACGGTACGCGGCTCGCCCGCTACGCCGCCGCGCTCCGGCGGAACGGCGTCGCGCGGCTCAACGTCAGCCTCGATTCGCTGGACGCGGCGCGCGTCGAGGCGATCAGCCGGCGCGACGTGCTGGCGCAGGTGCTCGCCGGGCTGGACGCGGCGCGCGCCGAGGGCTTCACGCAGATCAAGATCAACATGGTGGCGATGCCGGGCGTCGGCGAGGACGAGGTCGACGCCATGGTCGACTACTGCATGGGCAAGGGCTTCATCCTGCGCCTGATCGAGACCATGCCCATGGGCGACAGCGGGCGCGGCGCCGGCCACGTCGACCTGCGGCCGATCCAGGCGCGCCTGCGCGCCCGCTTCGGCCTGATCGACGGCCTCGTCGCCGGCGGCGGTCCGGCGCGCTACCTGGTGTCGCCGGACGGGCGCTTCCAGGTCGGCTTCATCACGCCGCTGTCGCAGCACTTCTGCGAGACCTGCAACCGCGTCCGCCTGTCGGTCGACGGCATCCTCTACCTGTGCCTCGGCCAGGAGGACACCGTCGATTTCCGCAGCCTGCTGCGCGCCGGCGGCAGCGACGCCGACATCGAAGCGGCGCTGGTCGCCGGCCTCGAACGCAAGCCGCTGCGCCACGAATTCCGCGAACGGCCGGGGAAGGTCGTGCGCATCATGTCATCGACCGGCGGCTGACGCACGCGCGCCGCGAACGGAAAGGAGAGGACGCATGGCATCCGAACTCGACGACATCCTGCAGCGGGCGCTCGCCTGGCAGGAAAGCGGACGCGGCGCGGCGCTGGCGACGGTGGTGCGCACCTGGGGCTCGTCGCCGCGCCCGGTCGGCAGCCACCTGGCGGTCGGCGGCGACGGCGACTTCGCCGGCTCGGTGTCCGGCGGCTGCATCGAGGGCGCGGTCGTCCAGGAGGCGCTGGCGACCATCGCCGACGGCCGGCCGCGCCTGCTCGAATTCGGCGTCAGCGACGAGCAGGCCTGGGAGGTCGGCCTGGCCTGCGGCGGCCGCGTGCAGGTCTACGTCGAGCGGCCCGGCAGCCTCGCCCGCCTGCTGGCGGCGCGCGCCGCCGGGCGGCCGGCGGCACTGGTCACGCGCCTCGCCGACGGCGCCCAGTGCCTGCTCGACGCCGAGGAGGCGAGCGGCGATCTCGAACTCGACGCGGCCGCGCGCGACGCGCTGCGCCGGCGCTTCGTCAGCGGCGAGAGCGGGCCGCTCGACGCCGCCGGCGAGCTCTTCGCCCGCGTCTACGCGCCGGCGCCGCGCCTGATCATCGTCGGCGCGGTGCACGTCGCCCAGGCCCTGGCGCCGATGGCGGCGATCGTCGGCTACGCGGTGACCATCGTCGACCCGCGCAGCGCCTTCGCCAGCGCGCAGCGCTTCCCCGGCGTCACGCTCGTCGACGACTGGCCGGACGAGGCCATGGCTCGCCTCGCGCCCGACGCGCAGACCGCCGTCGTCACGCTGACGCACGACCCCAAGCTCGACGACCCGGCGCTCGCCGCCGCGCTCGCCGGCCCGGCCTTCTACGTCGGCGCGCTGGGCAGCGCGCGCACGCACGAGAAACGCCTCGACCGCCTGCGCGAGCTTGGCCTGGAAGAACAGTTCGGCCGCATCCACGCGCCGGTCGGCCTCGACCTCGGCGGCCGCCTGCCGGCGGAGATCGCCGTCGCCATCCTCGCCGAGATCATCCGCGTGCGCCGCAAGGGAACGGCCCCGCGATGATCTTCGGCGACTTCCCCGCCGCCGAGGCCGAGGGCGTGCGCCTGGCGCACACGCTCAGGCTGCCCAACCTGCTGCTGAAGAAGGGCCGCGTGCTCTCCGCCGGCGACGTCGCCGCGCTGACCGCGGCCGGCGTCGAGCGCGTCGCCGGCGCCCGGCTCGATGCCGGCGAACTCGACGAGGACGCCGCCGCGCGCACCGTCGCCGGCCTCCTCGCCAACACCGGCATCGTCCCGCGCCCGCCCTACACCGGGCGCTGCAACCTCTACGCGCAGGGCGCCGGCGTGCTCGTCGTCGACCGCGAGCGCATCGACCGCCTGAACCGCATCAGCGAGGCCATCACCCTCGCCACCCTGCCGCAGCACGCCTGCGTCGGCCGGGACCAGCGCGTGGCCACGGTCAAGATCATCCCCTTCGCCGTCGGCCCGGGCTGCGTCGACGCCTGGCGCGAGCTGGTCGGCACGCGCTCGCCGCTGCACCTGGCGCCGCTGCGCACCTGCCGCGCGGCGCTGATCATGGGCGTCTCGCCGAGCACCGGCGAGCGCCTGCTCGACCTCACCGTGGCCGCCACGCGCGGCCGGCTCGAAGCCCTCGGCAGCACGCTCGCGCTGACGCTGCGCTGCGCCCACGACGGCCCGGCCGTGACGCAGGCGCTGCAGCAGGCGCTGGCCGCGGGCTGCGACCTGGTGCTGGTGATGGGCGCGACGGTGAGCAAGGACCGCGCCGACGTGGTGCCCGCGGCCATCGTCGCCGCCGGCGGCGTCATCGAGCACTTCGGCATGCCGGTGGAGCCCGGCAACATGCTGCTCACCGCGCGCATCGGCCAGGTGCCGGTGTTCAACCTGCCCGGCTGCGCGCGCTCTCGCAACCACAACGGCATCGACCTGCTGCTGCAGCGGCTGCTCGCCGGCCTGCTGCTGGCGCCCTACGACATCATGAGGCTCGGCGTCGGCGGCCTCCTGCACAGCCGCGAGGACGACGAGGCGATCGTCGATCCCGGGCAGGAATCCGTACCGGCGGCGGCGCCCGCCGAAGCGCCCGCGCCCGAGCCGCCGCGGGTCGCGGCGCTGGTGCTGGCGGCCGGGCGCTCGACACGCATGGGCGAGCGCAACAAGCTGCTCTGCGCCGTCGACGGCGTGCCGCTGGTGCTGCGCGCGGCCAACGCCGCCTGCGCCTCGCGCGCCTGCCAGGTGATGGTCGTCACCGGCCACGAGGCCGAGCGCGTCGAGGCCGCGCTCGACGGCCGCCCGGTATCCTTCACGCACAACCCGGACTACGCGCAGGGCATGGCCGGTTCGCTGCGGCGCGGGCTGCGCGCGCTGCGCTGCGACGTCGACGCGGTCATCGTGCTGCTCGCCGACATGCCCGGCATCGACGCCGCCGTCGTCGACCGCATGATCGACGCCTTCGACCCGGCGCAGCCGGCCATCCTGGTGCCGGAACACGCCGGCCGGCGCGGCAACCCGATCCTCTGGCCGCGCCGCTTCTTCGCCGAGATGGCGGCGCTCTCCGGCGACACCGGCGCGCGCGGCCTGCTCGAACAGTACGCCAGGGAAGTGCGGCGCGTGCCCTTCGACTCGCCGGCGATCTTCGCCGACGTCGACACGCCCGAGGCGCTGCGCGCGCTGGAGCGGAAATGAGCTTCGACGCCCTCGCCCTGCGCCGGGAATTCCCGCTGTTCGCCGCCGTCCCGGCGCCGTTCCACTACCTCGACAGCGCGGCGACGAGCCAGATCCACGGCGCCGCGCTCGACGCGCTGGTGCGCCACGAAAGCACGCGGCGCGCCAACGTCGCGCGCGGCACCTACCGCCTGGCCGAGGCCGCCACCGCCGCCTACGAGGAAGCGCGCGCGGCCGCGGCGCGCTTCCTGAACGCGGCCGACGCCGGCGAGATCGTATTCACCTCCGGCGCCACCGCCGCGCTGAACCTCGTCGCCGGCGCCTTCGGCGCCACGCTGCAAGCCGGCGACGAGGTCATCGTCTCGCTCGCCGAGCACCACAGCAACCTCGTTCCCTGGCAACTGCTGCGCGACCGCACCGGCGTCGTCCTCCGCTTCCTGCCGCTCGCCGCCGACGGCCGCATCGCCACCGAGGCGCTGCCGGCGATGCTGACGCCGCGCAGCCGCCTGATCGCGCTGACGCACTGCTCGAACGTGACCGGCGCGCTCACCGACGTGCCGGCGGTGGTCGCCGCCGCCCGCGCGGTCGGCGCGCGCGTCCTGCTCGACGGTGCGCAGCGCGTGCAGCACGGGCCGGTCGACGTGCAGGCCCTCGGCGTCGACTTCTACGCCTTTTCCGGCCACAAGTGCTACGGGCCGGGCGGCGTCGGCGTGCTCTGGGGGCGCGGCGAGGCGCTCGCCGCGCTGCCGCCGGTGGTCGCCGGCGGCGGCATGGTCGGCGAGGTGACGCCCGAACGGACGGACTTCGCGCCGCCGCCGCAGCGCTTCGAGGCCGGCACGCCGCCGATCGCCGCCGCCGTCGGCCTCGGCGCCGCGCTCGACTGGATGGCGGGCCTGCCGTGGCCGGCGATCCACGCCCACGAGCGGGCGCTGCTCGACCGCCTGCTGCGCGGGCTGGCCGGGCTGCCCGGCCTCCGCCTGCTCGGCCCGGCCGACGCGGCGGCGCGGCACCCCATCGTCAGCTTCGATCTCGCCGGCCTGCATCCGCACGACGTCTGCCAGGTGCTCGACCGGCACGGCGTCGCGCTGCGCGGCGGCAACCTCTGCGCGCAGCCGCTGATGCGCCACTTCGACGTGGCAGGCGCGAACCGCGCCAGCATCGCCCCCTACACCACGGCCGAGGACGTCGACGCCCTGCTCGCCGGCCTCGCCGACGCCATCCGCGTACTCACATGAGCCTGAAACCGCAGTCAACCCCCACCGCAGAGACGCAGAGGCGCAGAGGGAACGCAGAGAAGATCAGACCATCCTTGCTTTGGTTTTCTCTGCGAATCTCTGCGCCTCTGCGGTAGGTGTTCTCGTCTTTAATTGAGGTTTTCAGGATGAGCGAAGAGATCTACCAGCAGGCGATCAAGGAACTGGCGCAGGCCGCGCACGGCGCCGGCCGCCTGGCGCAGCCGACGGCGAGCGTCCGCCTCGACAACGCGCTGTGCGGGGACCGCGTCACGCTCGACCTGCGCAGCGAAGGCGACACCATCGCCGAGCTGGCGCACGAAACGCGCGGCTGCCTGCTCTGCCGCGCCGCGGCCTCGCTGCTCGCGCGCGAGGCGCCCGGCAAAAGCGCCGACGAACTGGCGCGCGCGCACGCCGCGCTGACGGCGCTGCTGCAAGGCGATCCGGCGGAGCCGCTGCCCTGGCCGGCGCTGTCGATCTTCGCTCCGGTCCGCGCCTACAAGAGCCGCCACGGCTGCGTGCTGCTGCCGTTCCGCGCGCTGCGCGAGGCCATCGGAAGCAGCGATCGCACCGATTGACCGTCCGCCGCCGGTCAAGCCCCTAACAAAACACGTGCCCGCGCTTTAATCGCAGGATCATCGCCGCGATAGGGAAAAGGCGGCGCGGGATCATATTCGATGCCGACCTGAATCGCCTGGGCAGTCGCGGCGTCCGCCAGATCCGCGCATAGCGCCAGCGCCATGTCGATGCCGGCAGACACGCCGGCGGACGTGATTATCTTTCCGGTCTTGGTAATGCGCTCTCCGGTATAGCAGAGCCCCATGCCTTCGATCGCCTCGGCGGCCTCCCAATGGGACGACACGCCGCCTTCGGTGAGGATGCCGGCGGCGATCAGGATCAGGGACCCCGTACAAACGGAAGCCGTATAGCGAGAGGATTCATGCTGGCGTCGAAGCCATTCCTGCACCTCGGGATTCCGGGCCACCCGCATCACGTTCCCGGGCGGCCCGCCGGGAACCAGCAGAACCTCGCACTGACCGGAAGAAGCCAGCCCGCAGGTCGGCAAAAGCGTCACGAACCCCGTGTCGGAGCGGATCGCCTCGGCATCGGGGGCGACGAATTGAATGCGTGCATCGGGCAGCCTGCTTAGCACCTCATAGGGGCCGATCGCGTCCAGCATCGTCATGCCGGGATAGGCAAGAATATTGACCAGCATGGTTTTGCACCTCCTTCACCCGAGACCGCCGGTGACGTAGTACGACTCCCCGGTGATCCAGGAAGCGTCGTCGGAGGCGAGAAAGACGACGAGCGGGGCGATGTCGTCGGGGCGGCCGATCCGCTGCAGGGATCGCTGCCTGCCCACTTCCCGAAGCAGCTCGATCGAGCCGCGGGCGTGCGCGCCTTCGGTCTCGGTCGGGCCGGGGTTGACGGCGTTCACGCGGATGTTGCGCGGCCCCAGCTCCTTCGAGAAGGTCCGGGTCAGGCTGTCGACGGCCGACTTGCTGGCGCTGTAGACCGCCATGCCGGGCGGCGCGATGGTGCTCACGTCGGAACTGGTGTTGACGATGCTGCCCCCCTCGGGCCGGAAATGCTTGATGGCCTCCTGGGTGACGAGAATCACGCCGAGCACGTTGACCTCGAACAGGCGACGGAAATGCGCCGGCGTGATCGCGCCGAGCGGCGCGGCATCGACCACGCCGGCGTTGTTCACGAGAATGTCGATCGGCCCGAAGGCGCGGACGCTCTCGGCGAACAGGCGCTCGACGCCGCCGGGATCGGAGACGTTGGCGCCGACGGCGACGGCCCGGCCGCCGCCGGCGACGATGTCGGCGACGACGCGCTCGGCGCCCTCGCGGTCCGAGCCGTAATTGACGACGACGGCGGCGCCGGCCGCGGCCAGGCGGCCGGCGATGCCGGCGCCGATGCCCTTGGACGCGCCGGTGACGACGGCGACCTTTCCGGAAAGATTCTGCGACACGGCGGCAATGCTCCTCGCTGCGTAGGCCCGTACGGGCGAACGGAAAAACGGCGGCGACGCGGCCGCCGGAAGAAAACGGGCCTCAGCCCTCGATCAGCGCGCCGCTGCGCGCCTTGGTGCGGAGCTGCCCCGGCGAGATGCCGAAGCGGTCCTTGAAGGCCCGGCTGAAGTGGGCGGAATCGTTGAAGCCGCGGCTGTAGGCGATCTCGCAGATGGTCAGCGACGCCTTCGACGGGTCGAGCAGATCCTCGCGCCCGGCCCGCAGCCGGCGGTCCCAGATCCATTTGCTGACGGTCGTGCCGCACTGCTGGAACAGCCCGTGCAGGTGGCGCACGGAAACGAAGTTGGCCTGGGCGATGCGCGTCGGCGTCAACTGGTGGTCGGAGAAGTTCTCCTCCAGGTAGGACAGGATGCGGCACAGGCGCGCGCCCTGGTTCTTCTCGTTCTCGCGGGCGCCGGACTTGCTGCGCGAGCGGATCACCGAGCCGATCAGCGACAGGAAGCTCTCGGCCAGCGTGAACTGTTCGATGTCGGTGAGTTCGGATTCACCTTCGAGGGTCAGCGACTTGAGCAGGGAGACGACGATCGGCACCAGTCCGTCGCTGCCGAACGCGGCCGCGCCGAAATCGCGCACTTCCCGCCCGAGCAGGCGTTCGTGGAACACGCGGTAGGGAATGCGCAGGATGATCTTGCGCCCCTTGTCCGGGTAATTGACGCTGTAGGGAACGCCGCTGTGAACGATCGCCAGCGCGTTCTCGCGCAGGGTGAAGGTCCTGCCGTCCTGGGTGATCTCGGCCGTGCCTTCGAGCTGGATGTGCAGCAGCACGTCGAAGATGCGGTCGGCGAGGATGTCCTCGGCCAGCCGGGAGACGGTGATCGGATCGCTCTCGATGCTGTGCACGGTCAGGTTCGAGATCTTGATGCGATTCACCGCGTAATGCTCGAACGGTTCGCCGTGCTGCTGCGCGGTGACGCGCACCACCGCGTTGCGGACGTTGTCCAGCAACGGACTTTCGACAAGCGCCATACCCATGACCATCTCTCCTCCTAAGCGGGTCCGGCTGAGAACGACGCCGGACCCCGGTGAAACTGTCTCGTGCGATATGCCGGATTAATCCGGTCTTGACATCGTCGTTTTTTTGTTTTTCTGTTTTGTCACCGCGTGATTATTGCACTCTCCCTGCCCAGGTCAACAGGATCATCGCACTTCAGCGAAGGGCGTTCGCCAGCTCGGTAAACGCCGCGTCGTCGACCAGGCGGCGCGTGCGCGTGGCCCGCGTCTTGACCGCGGCGAGCAGCGCCGGAAACTGCTCGGCGGGCACCGCCAGGCCCAGCTCCTTGACCTTGATCTCGATGTTGGCGAGACCGCTCTTCTTGCCCAGCACGATGCCGCGCCGCGCGGCGACGATCGCCGACGAATAGGGCTCGATGGCGTCGGGCATGTGGAACTGCGCCGCCACGGCGCCGCTCTCGCGGACGAACAGCGCCTCGCCGACCACCGGCTTCCAGCGGTCGACCTGGTAGCCGCCTTCCCGGCAGACCAGCTCGGAGACGCGGCGCGCCTGCGTCAGGTCCATCTCCACCGGCACGCCGTAGAGGCATTGCAGGGCCAGCGCGATCTCGCAGATGTCGGCGTTGCCGGCGCGTTCGCCCATGCCGTTCACCGTGCCCTGGATCCAGGTGGCGCCGCCGCGGACGGCGGCGATGGCGGCGGCGGTGGCCAGGCCGAAGTCGTTGTGGCCGTGCCAGTGGATCGGCACGTCCGGCCCGACCCAGGCGGCCACCTGGCGGATCAGGAACTCGACGGCCTCGGGCGCGCAGGCGCCGATGGTGTCGACCACCGACACTTCTTCGGCGCCGGCGGCGATCGCCGCCTTGTAGACCTGCGCGAGGAAATCCATCTCCGAGCGCGTGCTGTCGACCGGGAAGAAGTTCACCCGCATGCCGTGCGCGCGCGCGTGCCGGATGGCGTCGGTCAGGCGCGCGATCACGGTTTCGCGCGTGAAGCCGTAGGCCTGCATCTTCTGTTCGCTGGTGGCGATCTCGATCAGCACCGCCGTCGTCCCCAGCTCGATGTGGGCGTCGATGTCGGCCTTGACCGCCCGCGCGAAGCCCCAGATCTCCGACTTCAGGCCGGCCGCCAGGATGCGCCGGACGGCCTCGGTGTCTTCGTCGGAGACGCGCGGGAAGCCGGATTCGATGCGGCCCACGCCGAGATCGGCGAGGCCGCGGGCGATGGCGAACTTGGCGTCGGCGGAGAAGACCACGCCGACCGCCTGCTCGCCGTCGCGCAGCGTCGTGTCGTAGAAGCGGACGGTCTTCGTGCGGTCGAAGCCGTCCTGGACCTCCGGCCGGCGGTTGATGCCGCCGGTCCAGATCAGGTCGGGGGAAATCTGCGTCATGTCGTCACCTCGGTTCAAGCGATTGCGATGGGGCGGATCAGCGAGGCCTCGCCGCCCTTGATCTTCAGGGGCAGCACGACCACCGTGCTGACGTAGGTCCGGTCCGCGGCCAGCGTCTCCAGGGTCAGGCTCTTCATCAGGTAGATGCCGGCCTCGACGAGGATGACGCGGTGGCTGGTGAACGGCGCCGGCACGCCGAGCGACAGGTTGTCGATGCCGACGAGCTTCGGCCGGCGGGCGGCGACCCAGCGCGCGGCCTCGTCGTCGAGCCCGGCCCACTTGTTCAGGTAGGTGTCGCGGTCGGTCTCGAAGTAGCGCCCGTAGCCGGTGCGGATCAGGATGCAGTCGCCCTCGCCGATGCTCACGCCCTGCGTCGCCGCCGCGCCTTCGAGGTCGTCGGGGGTGATGGCGTAGCGTTCGGGCAGCACGTCCACGCCCTTGTAGGCGGGAACGTCGAGCAGCACCGCGCGCAGCAGCAGCGGCGGCACCTTCTCCATGCTGTGCAGCGGCTCGGGCAGATTGACGAAGCCGGTGTCGCGCTGGTACGGCGTGACGTCGATGCCCATCACCTTCAGATCCTCGGACATGTGGATCGGCAGGTCGAAGTGCGTGCCGGAGTGCATGGAGGTGACGATCAGGCTGATGGCGTCGGAAAAGCCCGGCTGGATGCCCATCTCGTCGAAGGACTTGCGCACGTACTCGTGGTACCGGTAGAGGAAGAACTGGAACGGCGGATCGAACGGGTGCACCGGCATGCTCGGCCAATAGGCCTGCCCCAGGTCGTAGACGCGGGCCGCCGACAGGCTGTCAATCAGGGAATGTCCGCTCACGCGCAGTTTCCTTTCTCGTATCGTCGTGGGTTCTGCCGGCCGCGCGCGTCACGCGCAGCCGACGGCGAGGCGCGGCTTCCATGCCGACGCGGAAAAATAGTCGCGGGCAGCCGCGGCTTCGTAGAGGGTGGTGCGCCGCTGCGGCGCGCGGCCGAGCGAACGGATCAGCGCCTCCATCTCGGTCGGCGTCATCTCCTGGCCGTTCCTGGCGCCGGCGGCGCGGCTGATGCTTTCGTTCATCAGCGTGCCGCCGAGGTCGTTGGCGCCGGCCTGCAGGCAGACGCCGGCGCCGTCGCGGCCCATCTTGGTCCACGAGGTCTGGATGTTGCCGATCAGCGGGTGCAGCACCAGGCGCGCCACGGCGTGCATCAGCACCGCCTCGCGGAAGGTCGGTCCCGGCCGCGCGCCGCCGCGCCGGTAGATCGGCGCCTCCATGTGCACGAACGGCAGCGGCACGAATTCCGTGAAGCCGCCGCTGACTTCCTGCAGGTCGCGCAGGAAGAGCAGGTGCCGCGCCCAGTGCTCGGGCCGCTCGATGTGGCCGAACATGATGGTCGCCGTGCTCTTCAGGCCAAGGCCGTGGGCCGTGCGCATCACCTCGCCCCATTCGGCGACGGAAAGCTTGTCCGGACACAGCGTCCGGCGCACGCCGTCGTCGAGGATCTCGGCGGCGGTGCCCGGCAGCGAGCCGAGCCCGGCCGCCTTCAGCTCGGCGAGGTAGTCGCCGAGCGACAGGCCGAGCGTCGCCGCGCCCTGCCGGATCTCCAGCGGCGAGAAGGCGTGGATGTGCATCTCCGGACGCACGGCCTTGATCGCCCGGCAGATGTCGAGGTAGGTGCGGCCGGTGTAGGAAGGATGGATGCCGCCCTGCAGGCAGACCTCGCTCGCCCCGCGGTCCCACGCCTCGGCCGCCATCTCCTGGATCTCGGCGAGCGGCAGGTCGTAGGCCCGGCCGCGCAGCGGCTCGCCGGCCTTGCCCTTGGAGAAGGCGCAGAAGCGGCACTGGTAGGTGCAGATGTTGGTGTAGTTGATGTTGCAGTTGGGCACGTAGCTGACCGTGCGCCCGCTGACCTCGACGCGCAGCTCGTCGGCCGCCGCGCAGAGGATGTGGAACTCGCCGCCGCGCACGGCGAAGAGGCGCGCCACTTCGCTTGCGGACAGGCGCACGCCGCGCGCCGCCCTTTCGGCGCAGCGGTAGGTCTCGTTGCCGATGAAATGGAAAAGCTGCTCGGCCGGCGGGAAGTCCGGCATCTTCGGCGGCGGCGTGCCGGCGCCGGGCGCCCAGGCGTCGGTGCGCGGCAGGCCGCCGGCGTCGATGCACGAGCGCACGGACTGCTGCAGCCCGGCATCGACCCATTCTTCCAGCCGCTGCGCCAGCCGCGGGTAGATGGGCAGGCGCGGCACCAGGATCTTGCCGGCCAGCTCCGTCTCCCGCGCCAGCAGGCGCAGGTGCGGCCACGGCGCCTCGGGGTTGACGTGGTCGGGCGTCACCGGCGAGACGCCGCCGAGATCGTTGATCCCGGAGTCGATCAGCGCGCGCACGGACTGCGGCGACAGGTTCGGCGGCGCCTGGATGTTGGCCTCGGCGCCGAAGATGATGCGCGCGGCGGCGATCGTCCAGCACAGCTCCTCGGTCGACGGCTCCGGCGCTTCCGCCATCCGGGTGCCCGGCTTTCGGCGGAAGTTCTGGATGATGATTTCCTGCAGATGGCCGTGCGCGTCGTCGAGCTCGCGCAGGGCCAGCAGCGCCTCGATGCGCTGCCGCCGCGTCTCGCCGATGCCGATGAGGATGCCGGAGGTGAAGGGAATCTTCAGCCGGCCGGCGGCGGCGATCATTTCCAGGCGCGCGGCCGGCCGCTTGTCGGGCGAGCCGTGGTGCGGCCCGCCGGGTTCGCACAGGTTCTCGGCGGTGCTTTCGAGCATCAGCCCCTGCGACACGGAGACCGCGCGCAGGGCCTGCAGGTCCCGCGCGTCCATGACGCCGGCGTTCAGGTGCGGCAGCAGCCCGGTCTCGTCATGAACCAGCCGCGCCATGGCGGCGAGGTAGGAGAGGGTGCTCTCGTGGCCGAGGGCGGCGAGCGCCTCGCGGGCCGCGCCGTAGCGCAGTTCCGGCTTGTCGCCGAGGGTGAACAGGGCCTCGTGGCAGCCGGCGCGCGCGCCGGCGCGGGCGATTTCGAGCACCTCGTCGGGCGTCAGGTACGGCGCCCGGTCCGCCGCCGGCGTCCTGGCGAAGGTGCAGTAGTGGCAGACGTCGCGGCACAACTGCGTGAGCGGGATGAACACCTTCGGCGAATAGGTGACCGCGGCGCCGTGGCCGCGGTCCCTGATCGCCGCCGCGATCACCCGGATTTCGCGCGCGTCCGCGCAGTCGGCCAGCGCCAGCGCGGTCTCGGCGTCGGGGCGCGCCAGCGCCGAAAGGCTGTCGGTCAGTGTGCTCATCGTTCGATGACCTCCATGTCGCATCCCGGAAACCGCCCGGCGCCGGCCTGTCTCACTCGGCGACGCCGCAGAGGTTCATCATCACTTCGATGTAAACCTTGACGATGTCCACCATGTCGCCGATGTGCACGTGCTCGCCCTGCGCCGTCGAGAAGCCGCCGCCGCCGGTGCGGATGCGGCCGGCCGAGCCGTAGTTCACGGTCGGGATGCCGTAGCGGTTCATGTGCGCGGCGTCGCTGTACCAGGTCTCGACGCCCATCTGCGGCGCCTTGCCGAGCTGGTTGGTGTGCGCCGAGACGATGCTCTCGACCAGCGCGTGGTCGTCCGGGATCGACGTGCCCGGCGCCGACAGGAAGATTTCCGTCTTGGTGCCGGCGAGCTGCGGGTTCTTGCCGACCACCGAGCGGACCAGGTCGCGCACCTCGTTGAACGCCTGCACCGGCAGAACGTCCGGCAGCGTGCGCACGTCGAGGTAGATGACGCAGTTGTCCGGCGTGCGCGCGCCGCGCCAGGGCCAGCCGCCCTCGATCGCCGAGACGTTCACGCGCGGCCGGAAGTCGCCCAGCGCGTTGCGCTGCACGTAGTCCGGAATCCACTCGTGGATGGCGTCGAGGATCACGCGCGCCTTGTTGATGGCGTTGCGGTCGACTTCCGACCAGGCGGTGTGGATCAGGTGGCCGGGGACGGTGATCTTGATCCAGGTCGTGCCGCAGTGGCGCGGGATCAGCATCATGTTGGTCGGCTCGCCGAGGATGCAGTAGTCGGCGACCGCGCCGTGGGTGATGGCGTACTTGGTGCCGACGCCGTAGCCCTGGTACTGGCGGCCTTCGTATTCGTTCACCGGCGCCTTCTCGATCTCGCCGGCGACGGCGGCGATGACCACGTCGCCGCCGAGCTTGATGCCGGCCTTGCGGATGGCCTCGACGGCGGTGACGTAGTTGGCCAGCGCGAACTTCATGTTGAACGAGCCCATGCCGTAGATCCACTCGTCGTCGACGAGCGTGCCCTTGCACTGGTAGCCGATGCCGCGGTGCGCCTGCTCCGGCCCGAACGAGGTGTCGAGGTGGCCGTTGAACATCAGCGACTTGCCGCCGCCCTCGCCCTGCAGGCGGCCGATGGCGTTGTAGCGCTCGTCGCCGATCGGCTGCAGCGTCGCCTCGAAGCCGGAGGTGCGCAGCACCTCGTGGTAGGCGCGCGCGACGTCGCCCTCGAAGCCGGTCGGGCTCGGGATGTCGGTCAGCGCGATGGTCAGGTCGACCAGCCGGCTGCGGTCGATCTGCTCGATCGCTTTCTTGACGAGTTCCTTGTTTGCGTTGTTTGCCATGTTCGCCTCGCCTGGTCAGTCGACGATGAAGGTGGTGAGCGTGCCGAGCTTCTCGACATTGCAGTCGATGCGGTCGCCGTTCTTGAGGTACACCGGGTTCTTGCTGCCGGCGATGACGCCCGGCGGGCTGCCGGAGGTGATCACGTCGCCCGGCTCCAGCGTGGTGTTCGACCACCAGGACACCATGTCGGCGATCTTGTAGTGGACGTGGCCGGAGTTCGAGGTCTGGCGCGCTTCGCCGTTGAGCGTGAGCTGCATGCTCAGGTTATTCACGTCGCCGACCTCGTCGAGCGTCACCAGGTACGGGCCGAGCGGGCAGGAGCCGTCGAAGCTCTTGCCGAGCAGGATGACCTTGTTGGCGTGCTCGCGCGCCTGGATGTCGCGCGCCGACAGGTCGTTGAAGATGGTCAGGCCGGCGACGTAGTCGAGCGCCTCGTCGGGCGACACGCGGAACGCCTTCTTGCCGATGATGATGCCGATCTCGATCTCGTAGTCGAGCTGCTTGGTGAAGTGCGGGATGGCCACCGAGGCGTTGGTCGGCACCACGCTCGACGGCGCTTCGAGGAAGCCGGTGGGGTGCTCGAAGTGGAAATCGCCCCAGTTGTGCGCCTGCCACTCCGGCGCCTTCCACGTCGTCAGCTCGGAGAGGTGGCCGGGGAAGTTGCACGAGGTGTGCATGATCTTGCCGGGGCGCGGCACCGGCGCCTGCAGCTCGACGTCGGCGGCGGCGAGCACGTGCGGCTGCCCGGCGGCGGCCTTCGCCGCCAGCGCGCGCGCCTGCGCCAGTGCGCCCTCGCCCGCTTCGAGGAAGGGAATCATCGCGTTCGGCAGCGCACCGTCGGTCGCGCCGTGGAGGTCGAGGCAACTGCCGTCGGCGAGGACGACGCCGATCGTCGCCTTGCCGCTCGACCTGATCTTGAAGCTAGCCAATTTCATCTTTCTCTCCGTTTCGTTGGCCGCGCCGCGCAACATGCGCGGCGCGCGCCGTCACCCTCAGGCCGTGACCGCGGGGCCGGGCTTGAGGCGGGGCAGGACCTTCTCGCCCATCAGCCGGATCGTTTCCAGGTTGTCCTCGACGGTCTTGCCGACGACTTCGAGCAGCGGCAGGTTGAGGCCGGCGTCGATCAGCTCCTGGGTGATCTCCAGGCACTCGTCGGGCGTGCCGGAAATGACCGTGAAGCGGCGCATCATCTCGTCGGTGACGAGGTGCGTGACGTTGTCCTGGGTGCCCTCGGCGATGGCCTTGCGGAACGGCTCCCAGGCGCTGTCGGGCAGGCCGGATCCGGCCAGGATGACGTCGTTCTTGATGTTGCGGATCTTGTTCACGACGTAGGTGCCGGTGTAGCTGCGCGTCGCGTTGCGCGCCTTGTCGCCGTCCTCGGAGCAGGCGCAGAGGATGACGCCGCCGACCGGGAAGTCGTCCGGCAGCGTGCGGCCGACGGCGGCGGCGCCGTCCTTCATGTTGCCGATCGCGTACTTGACGAAGGCCGGCGAGGTCAGGCCGGCGAGCAGCATGCCGTCGCTTTCCTTGCCCGAGAGCTTCTGCATGAACGGGCCGGTGGCGCCGACGTACAGCGGGATGCTGGTGCGCAGGCCCTTGCCGGCGCGGTCGAAGGCCGGCATCGACGACTTGTAGTGCTTGCCTTCGTAGGCGAACTTCTCGCCGCTGAAGACCTTGCGCATGATGTCCATCGATTCGTGGTGCACCGCCACCGGGCGCATCTTCTCGATGTCGTACTCCAGGTACTCGATGCCGACCTTGCCGACGCCGATGCCCATGTTGAAGCGGCCGCCGGACAGCTCGTCGATGGCCGCGGCCTCGGACGCCTGGATGGTCGGGTGGCGCATGTAGGGCGAGGTGATGCCGAGGCCCACCGGAATCTTCTTCGTCGCCTGCGCGACGACGGCGAGCGTCGTGAAGCAGCCGCGGGCCTCCAGCCCGTACTGGCGGAACCAGTGGTAGGCTTCGGCGATCCAGAAGCCGCCGCTCATGCCGGACGCCTCGGTCTGCTCGGCGTAGGCGCGGATCGCCGACAGGGGTTCGTAGGACTTGAAAATCACGCCCATCTTGGGCTGCACGGTCTTGGTCATCTCTGGATATCTCCGAAAAAGGATTGCCACGTACGAAATCGACCGGGATGCATCCCCGGAGCGGCGTCGAACTCAGGCACATCCTAGGGGCCGCCTCCGGGTCGAGTCTTGCCCGCCCGAGCTAGGCGATTGATCAGCAGTGCAAATACGCGCGCCGGAAAGCGGGCGCTGCGCCGCCCGCGCGCGGCGTGCACGCCGAGTCAAGCCGCGCCGCGCGCGGAGCAAGACCGGAGCCGGTACAGGACGTATCTTTGCGAGCGGCCGGCGCCCTTGCCGGCAGACACCCGAACGGAGGAAGCCGCATGCCGCCCGCAGCATCCCGACCGGCCGTCGCCGGCTACGCGGCGCTCGTCGAAGCGATCGCCGGACGGCGCTCGATCCGGCGCTATCGCCCGGAGCGGCCGACGCGCGCCCTGATCGACGCGCTGCTGCAGGTGGCGACGAGCGCGCCGTCGGCCCACAACCGCCAGCCCTGGCGTTTCCGCGTGCTGATCGACGACGCCGAGAAGGCGGCGCTGGCCGAGGCCATGGGCGCGCGCCTCACCCGCGACCGCCTGGCCGACGGCGACGCCGAAGACCTCGTCGCGGCCGACGCCGCCCGCTCCCGCCAGCGCATCGCCGAGGCGCCGGCGATCGTCGTCGTCTGCCTGTCGATGGCGGACATGGACCGCTACCCCGACCTGCGGCGCAACCGCGCCGAATACCTGATGGCGGTGCAGAGCGTCGCCATGGCCGGCCAGAACCTGCTGCTCGCCAGCCACGCCGCCGGGCTCGGCGCCTGCTGGCTGTGCGCGCCGCTGTTCTGTCCGGGCGTCGCCTGCCAGGTGCTCGACCTGCCCGATGACTGGCAGCCGCAGGGGCTGATCACGCTCGGCTATCCGGCCGACGCGGGCAAGCCCTTCGTCCGCCACCCGCTCGACCGGGTCCGCCGGCCTTCGCCGTAGGCGCCGGCTCAGCGCCGGCCGCCCTCGATCCGCGCGTAGGCCGAGTGGTTGTGGATCGACTCGAAGTTCTCCGACTCGACGACGTAGGCGGCGATGCGCGGCTCGGCGTTGAGCCGGGCGGCAACGTCGCGCACCATGTCCTCGACGAACTTCGGGTTGTCGTAGGCGCGCTCGGTGACGTACTTCTCGTCCGGCCGCTTCAAGAGGCCGAACAGCTCGCACGAGGCTTCGGCCTCGACCAGTTCGACGATCTCTTCCAGCCACATGTGCGCGTTCAGCCGTGCGGTGACGGTGACGTGCGAACGCTGGTTGTGCGCACCGTAGTCGGCGATCTTCTTCGAGCACGGGCACAGGCTGGTCACCGGCACGACGACCTTGACCGTCGATTGCACCTGCCCGTTCTCGATGTCGCCGACGAAGGTCACGTCGTAGTCCATCAGGCTCTGCACGCCCGAGACCGGCGCCGTCTTGTTCACGAAGTACGGGAAGTTCATCTCGATGTGGCCGCTCTCGGCTTCCAGCCGCTCGACCATCGAGGCGAGCATGGCCGGGAAGTTCTCGACCGAGATCTCGCGCTCGCGGCCGTTCAGGATCTCGACGAAGCGCGACATGTGCGTGCCCTTGAAGTTGTGCGGCAGGCTGACGTACATGTTGAAGACGGCGATGGTGTGCTGGATGCCGCCGCTGCGGTCCGCGACCTTCACCGGGTGGCGGATCGACTTGATGCCGACCCTGTCGATCGCCAGCCGGCGGGTGTCGGCCAGGCCCTGCACGTCGGCGATCGCCGCCGGGGATACATTCTTCACGCTTGCCAATCCTCGCCTCCTCGCATTCGCCGCGTACCGGCCAGGCCACTCTAGCGCCTTGGCGCGCGCGTTTCTTGCCCGGCCGGGCCCGGCGCTTGACTGCGCGCGCACGCGCGGCGCCCTACGTTCTCGATCATCCATTTGTGCACGACCAATCAAGACGGGCTGCAGGAGATGGCCGAGAGTGCTGACGTGCCGAAATTTTTCGCGCCGTCCGACAAGAAAGAATCCGAAGCGGATCAATGGAGGAGTTCAGGGTGTACATCGAACGCACATTCATTCTCGACGCCCCGCTGCAGCGGGCCTGGGCCTTCCTCAACGAGCCGCAGGAAATGGGCAACTGCCTGCCGGGCTGCCACGCGGTCGAAGTGCTCGAACCGGGCAAGTACCGCGCCTCGGTCGGGCTCAAGGCCGGCCCGATCAAGGTCGGCTTCGACGTCCAGGTGGAGACCGGCGAGGAGCGCCCGCCCGAGTACGCCACCTACACCATGCGCGGCGCCGACAAGGACGGCGGCAGCAAGGTCAGCGCCCACTGCACGCTGGCGCTGAAGGCGGTCGAGAGCCGGCGCACCGAGATCACCTACACCTCGAACGTCCAGATCGTCGGCAAGCTCGGCAAATTCGCCGGCGGCGTCATGCAGAAGTTCGCCGACGGCGTGAACGACCAGTTCATCGCCGCGCTCACCCGGCGGGTCGCCGAACTCGAAAGCAGCGTGCCGGCGAGCGCCCCGGCGGAAACCGGCGTCGTCGGCCGGCTGAAGGCGGCGCTGGCGAAGCTGCTGGCGGTCTTCCGCCGCTATCTCTGAGCCACGCCCGTTCCGATCCGATAGAGGAAGGAGGAAACCGACATGCTGCTCGCGCAAGGATCCTCTGAGGCGGCCCGCAGCCTGCTCTCCCGCCATCTGCTGTTCAAGACCTCCGACCCGACCGAGGCCAGGGAGCGCGTGGCGCGCGTCTACTGCCCGCACGAACTGGAGATCGTCGGCCGCGAAGAGCCGCTGGTCGACACCGCCATGAGCCGCGTGTCGCTCGGCGGCGTCACGCTCAACCGCCTGCGCTACGGGCCGACCGTGCGCATCGACGCCGGCCGCCTGTCCAGCTTTGCACTGGTGATGATGCCGATCGCCGGCACGGCGCAGGTGACCTGCGGCGGCGAGCAGGCGCGCACCACCCCGCGCACCGCCGCCGTCATCTCGCCGACGCAGCCCCTCTACCAGACGATCCACGCCAACTGCGACCAGATCATGGTCCAGATCGACAGCGAGCTGCTCGAACGCATCTGCGCGCAGCACCTCGGCCACGACCTGCGCCGCTCCCTGCAGTTCCGGCTCGACCTGTGCATGGACCCGTCCGGCGGCGGCGCCTGGCCGGCGCTCGTCTCCTACCTGCTGGCGATGTTCGGCGGCCCGGCGCCGCAGCCCGTGACGCCGGCGCTGCGCGCCTCGATCGAGCACCTGATCGTGGTCACGCTGCTGCACTCCCAGCCGAACAACTACAGCGAGGAGCTGCTGCAGCCGCCGCCGCCGATCGCGCCGAGCCACGTCAAGCGCGTCGAGGACTACATCCGGGCGCACGCCGGCGAACCGCTGACCGTCGCCGACCTCGCCGCCTACGCCGGCGTCAGCGCCAGCGCCCTCTACGCGGGCTTCCGCGACTTCCGCAACACCAGCCCGATGGCCTACCTGCGCAGCGAGCGGCTGCAGCGCGTGCGCGACGAGCTGCAGCGCACCTCCCCGGGCACGGACACCGTCGCCGACGTCGCCAGCCGCTGGGGCTTCCAGCACCTCAGCCACTTCGCCACGCACTACCGGAAGAAGTTCGGCGAACTGCCGTCGGACACCCTGCGCAAGCCCTAGGCGACCGCCCGGAGACGACGGGCGCCCCACCGTGATCCCCCTTTCGCACGCCGCATCCGGCGCGCCGCGCCGCCGCGCCCGGCCTTGCTGCGCGCCCGCACGAAAATTTCATCGTTTTGCGCAAACGCGGCATCCGTTGCGCGCAATCGCTAACGGCCGCGGCACGCCGTCGACATAATCGGCGGCAAAGGCACCCCGCCGCCGCACAACAGGAGACGAGACATGAACGAAAGCAGAAGAACCGACCGGACCATCGATCTGTGGATCGGCGGCGAGCGCGTCGCGCCGTCGTCCGGCCGCTACTTCGTCGACCGCAACCCGGAAGACGATTCCCCCTACGCCCGCGTCGCCGAAGGCAGCGCCGACGACATCGACCGCGCCGTGCAGAGCGCGCACGCGGCCTTCGCCGCCTACGGCAAGACGCTCGCCGCCGAGCGCGAAGCCTGGCTGTGCCGGGCGGCGGCGCTGGTCGAGCAATACCGCGACGAGTTCGTGGACATCCTCATCGACGAGGTCGGCTCGCCCTTCGGCAAGGCGCAGTTCGAGGTGAACTACGCGGTCAGTTGCCTGCGCGCCGCCGCCGGCGTCGCCCGCCGCATCGCCGGGCAGACCATGCCTTCCGACATGCCGGGGCGCTTCAGCATGACCGTGCGCGAACCGCTCGGCGTCGTCGCCGGCATCACGCCGTTCAACGTGCCGCTCCTGAAGAACGTCAAGCTCAGCTCGTCGCCGCTGGCCACCGGCAACACGGTGGTGATGCTCGCCTCGGAAGAGGCGCCGATGGTCGCCAGCCGGCTCGCCGAGGTCTACCGCGAGGCCGGCGTGCCGGCCGGCGCCTTCAACCTGGTGACCGGCTTCGGCCACCAGATCGGCGACGCGCTGACCACCCATCCGCTGGTGAAAGCGGTGATGTTCACCGGGTCGAGCCGCGTCGGCAGGCACATCGGCGGCCTGTGCGGCCCGCTGCTGCGGCGCGCGCTGCTCGAACTGGGCGGCAAGAGCCCGCTCGTCGTGCTCGCCGACGCCGACCTCGACGCCGCGGTCGACGCCGCCGCCTTCGGCCAGTTCTTCTTCCAGGGCCAGGCGTGCATGGCGTCGAGCCGGATCTACGTGGAACAAAGCGTCGCCGAGGAGTTCAGCCGCCGCTTCAAGGCGAAAGCCGAGGCGCTCGGCATGGGCGACCTGCGCGACCCCGACACCTGGGTCGGGCCGATCATCTCGGAGCGCCAGCGCCAGCGCGTGCGCACCCACATCGAGGACGCCCGGCTCAAGGGCGCGACGGTGCTCGCCGGCGGCGAGTGGATCGGCAACCGCTGCCGCCCGACCATCCTCACCGGCGTCGACGACAGCATGACCGTGTGCCGCGAGGAGACCTTCGGGCCGGTGACCTCGATCTACCCGGTGGCCGACCTCGACGAAGCCATCGCGCGCGCCAACGACACCGACTACGGCCTGAGCGCGGCGATCTTCACGCGCGACATCACCAAGGCGCTGCTGTTCTCGCGGCGCGTGCGCTCCGGCATGGTGCACATCAACGCGCCGACGATCCACGACGAGCCGCACGTGCCCTTCGGCGGCGTCGGCGACAGCGGCTTCGGCCGCGAAGGCACCGACATCGACGTCGACACCCTGACCGAATGGAAGTGGGTGACGATCCAGCTCCCGCCCGCCTGACCCTCCCCGACCTTTCTCCGCCGCCAACCAAAGGAGCCGCACCATGATCGAACCGTACAACTGCGTCGGCCTGATCCCCACCGTCTGGGGCATCCGCCGCCGCGAAGACATCATGAAGAACATCGAGCATCTCGCCCACCTGACCAAGGCCGCGGCTTGGCTGTCGCGCCTGGACATCCCGGTGCGCCTGCTGGTCATCCCCGAGGGCGGCCTGCAGGGCTTCAACGACGAAGTGCTCGACGTGGACCACGCCGACTTCGCCAACACCTGCTGCATCGACATTCCCGGCCCGGAGACCGACGCGCTCGGCCAGATCGCGCGCGAGTACGGCGTCTTCATCATGGCCCAGGCCAAGGCCCGGCACCCGGAATGGAAGGACCGCTTCTTCAACGTCGGCTTCGTCATCGACCCGGACGGCGCGGTGATCATGCAGCACTACAAGCTGGCCACCCTGTACCCGGTCGAGCACAGCATGACGCCGCACGACGTCTTCGACTGGTGGATCGAGAAGTACGGCCGCACGCTGCAGGCTTTCTGGCCGGTGGTCGACACCGCCATCGGGCGGCTCGGCGTGATGATGGCCAACGAGGCGTCCTACCCGGAGAACGGCCGCGGCCTGGCGATGAACGGCTGCGAGGTGGCCTACCGCGCCTCCTTCCCGCATCCGGGCACCGGCAACGACTTCTTCGAGATCTCCTCGCGCGCCCGCGCCCTGGAAAACAACATGTACGTGCTGTCGCCGAACATGGGCACCTACTACCTGTTCCCGGATTCGACGACGCCGATCGACACCTTCGGCGGGCGCTCGTACATCATCGACCACCGCGGCGCCATCGTCGGCAAGCAGGAGTACGGCGCCGGCTCGACCTACGTCGCCGGCGTCATCAACATCGAGCAGTTGCGCCACCACCGCGCCAACGCGCAGGTGTCGAACTGGCTGAAGGACGTGCGCACCGAACTGGCGCAGATCATCTACGAGCAGCCGGTCTACCCGAAGAACCTGTACCTCGACCGCGAGCCGATGAAGCACGAGGAATACAAGAAAGAGATCATCGACCGCCAGATCGCGCTGCTGCAGACGCGCGACGTCTGGAAGAAGCCCGGCCGCTGAAGGCCGCAGACGCGGGAGGAGGAACGCCGATGCAAGCGCGGGCCGCCGGGCGGACGCGCCATCGGCCGCCTCCGGCCCGGTGACGGACGCCCCAGGAGGATCGACCATGCCGCATCCCCACGCCTCGACCGCAGGCGCGCCGCTACGCCTGGCGGGCCTGCTCTACGGCGTCGCCGCCTACGCCGCCTTCAACGGCGTCGTCCTCTATTGCGTCGGCTTTCTCGGCAACTTTCTCGTCCCGCTTTCGATCGACGCCGGACGCGCCCCGGACGCGCCGGGCGCGCTGCCGATCGACCTCGCCCTGCTCGCGCTGTTCGGCGTCCAGCACAGCCTGATGGCGCGGCCGGGCTTCAAGGCGTGGATGACGCGCCGCGTACACGCCAGCCTCGAGCGCGCCACCTACGTCGTCCTGTCGAGCGCGGCACTCGCCTTCGTGATGTGGCAATGGCGCCCGCTGCCGGCCATCGTCTGGCAGGTCGACGCCGCCTGGGCGCAGACCGCGCTGTGGCTCCTGTTCGCCGCGGGATGGACGCTGGCGCTGGCGGCGACCTTCTTCACCGACCATTTCGAACTGCTCGGCGTGAAGCAGGCGCTCGCCTATTTCCGCGGCCGCCCGTACGTGCCGGGCGAGTTCCGCGAGGCGGCCGTCTACCGCTGGGTGCGCCATCCCATCATGCTCGGCCAGATCGTCGCCTTCTGGGCGACGCCGACGATGAGCGCCGGCCATCTGCTGTTCGCCGCCGCCATGCTGGCCTACACCCTGGTCGGCCTCTACTTCGAAGAACGCGATCTCGTCGCCGCCCACGGCGACGCCTACCGCGACTATCAGCGGCGCACGCCCAAACTGATCCCGCGGCCGCCGAGGCCGCAGACACGGAAGGAGGAACATCGATGAAAACCAAGGCCGCCGTCGTCGGCGGGAAATCCGGCAAATTCGAGATCGACGAGGTCGAGCTGGCCGAGCTGCGCGACGACGAGGTGCTGGTGCGCGTCGTCGGCGTCGGCGTCTGCCACACCGACCTGATCTGCCGCGACCAGCTCTATCCGGTGAGCTTCCCGGCGGTGTTCGGCCACGAAGGCTCGGGCGTCGTCGAGAAGGTCGGCGCCAAGGTCGGCAAGGTCCGGCCGGGCGACCACGTGGTCATGACCTACCGCGCCTGCGGCCGCTGTCCGGCCTGCCGGCGCGGCGACCCGACGCACTGCGCCGAGATCTTCGGCTGCAACTTCGGCGGCCGGCGCGCCGACGGCTCGGCCACCGTGCACCGGCACGGCCTGCCGATCTTCGGCAACTTCTTCAACCAGTCCTCCTTCGCCGCCTACGCGCTCGCCAACGAGGCGAACACGGTGAAGGTGGACAGCGAAGCGCCGCTCGAATACCTGGGGCCGCTCGGCTGCGGCATCCAGACCGGCGCCGGCGCGGTGATGAACGTCCTCAGGCCGGCGGCCGGTTCGAGCATCGCCGTCTTCGGCTGCGGCTCGGTCGGGCTGGCGGCGATCATGGCCGCGCACGTCGTCGGCTGCACCACCGTCGTCGCCGTCGATCCGCAGGAGAGCAGGCGCTCGCTGGCGCTGGAACTGGGCGCCAGCCACGCCTTCGACCCGACGCAGGGCGACGTCGTCGCGGAAATCCAGAAGCTCGGCGGCGCCGACTTCTCGCTCGAATGCACCGGCATTCCGGCGGTCTTCCGCCAGGCCGTCGACTGCCTCGCCGTGCCCGGCGTCTGCGGGCTGGTCGGCGCGGCGCCGCTCGGCACCGAGGTGACGCTGGACATGAACAACATCATGTTCGGCCGCAGCGTGGTCGGCATCATCGAAGGACAGAGCGTGCCCGACGAATTCATTCCGCGGCTGGTCGCCCTCTTCCGCCAGGGGCGCCTGCCGCTCGAAAAGCTGGTGCGCTTCTACGCGCTCGACGAGATCGACCAGGCCGTGCGCGACGCCGAGAGCGGCCAGGTGGTCAAGGCGATCCTGCGGCCCTGAACGCGGGCCGCGTCATCATCAAAAAAAAGGAGGAGATTTCGATGCACAAGCACTATTTGACGACGGCCGGCCGCTCGCTGCTGGCCTGCGCGCTCGCCGCGACGGCGACGACCGCCGCGGCCGCCGGCGACGCTGCCGCGGCCATGGCCAAGGTCGGCACCTGCGTCGCCTGCCACGGCGCCGACGGCATCGGCAAGGCGCCGCAGTACCCGAACCTGCAGGGGCAGAAGGCCGCCTACCTGGAAAAGCAGTTGCGCGCCTTCCGCTCCGGCGAGCGCAAGGATTCGAACATGAATGCGCTGGCCAGGCCGCTGTCGGACGCCGACATCGTCAACCTGTCGGCCTATTTCGAGCAGCTCAGATAAGCGTCGAGAGAAGGAGGAAGGCATGAACGAACAAGCATCGTCCCGCCGCCGGGCGCTCGAACGACTGGTCGGCCTGACCGCGCTCGGCGCGGCGAACGCCCTGCGCGTGCCGCAGGCGCTGGCCGCGGCCGCGCCCGCGCGCCTGTCGATTCCCGGCGTCGCCGGCAAGGTCATCCGGCGCCAGGACGCGGACTACGAAATGTGGCGCCAGTCCATGGTCTGGCACATGTCGAAGCCGAACCGCCGCCCCGACGTCATCGTCCAGGCGAAATCGACGCAGGACGTGATCGGCGCGGTCAACCACGCGGCGCGGAACAAGCTGAAGGTCGCGCTGCGCAGCGGCGGGCACAACTCCAACGGCGCCTCGCTGCGCGACGGCGGTCTGCTGATCGACGTCTCGGCGATGCAGGACATCCGCATCGACCGCGAGAAGCGCATCGCCTCCATCCAGACCGGCGTGCGCAGCCTGGAACTGGTCAAGGCGGCGCGCGAGCAGGGCCTGACCTTCCCGGTGCCGCACTGCCCCTCGGTCGGGCTCGGCGGCTTCACGATGGGCGGCGGCATCGGCTGGAACTATCCGCAGTGCGGCGGCATGTCGGTGCATTCGATCGTCGGCGCCGAGGTCGTCACCGCCGACGGCCGCGTGCTGCGCGCCGCGCCCGACGAGAACCCGGACCTGTACTGGGCGGTGCGCGGCGCCGGGCCGGGCTTCTTCGGCGCCGTCACCCGCCTCGACCTCAGGCTCTACGAGGCGCCGAAGGCGATCATGGCCAGTTCGTACATCCTCCCGCTGGCCGAACTGAAGACCGTCACCTCGGCGCTCGACGCCATCCGGCAGGCCGGCGGCACCGAGCGCATCGAGCTGATCACGGTGCTGATGCACCATCCGGAGGTGCCGGCCGACGCCCCGCCGGAAAAATCCAAGATCTGCTTCTTCACCGCCTTCGTCTTCGAGGACAGCGAGGAGAAGGCGCGCGCGGCGCTGGCACCGTTCGCGCGGTCGGCGCTGGGCGGCGACAAGTGCCTGATCAAGCAGGAATACCGGAGCTTCGACTTCGAGGGCCTTTACGACCGCTTCTTCAGCCTCGACGACCCGGCCGGCCGCTGCGCCCGCTACGCCGTGGACAACGTGCTCACCGACCGGGGCAGCGAGGCGCTGCACGCGCTGGCCGGGCACTTCGCCAAGGCGCCGAGCCGGGACTGCCACGTGCTCGCCTCCTACAACATGGGCACGCGGGCGCTGCCGGATTCGTGCTTCTCCTGGAAGGCCGACTGCTTCGTCGGCAGCTACGCGATCTGGGACGAAGAGAAGGACGACGCGCGCAATTTCGCCTGGCTCAAGGAGACCCTGCCGCTGATGGACCCCTTCGCCGTCGGTCACTATGTGAACGAAGTCGAGGCGCGCACGAATCCGGGGCGCTACGTCCAGTGCTTCAGCGAAGCCAACTGGCGGCGCCTGCAGGAACTGCGCCGCAAGTACGACCCGGCGGGCGTGTTCCACAGCTACCTGGGGCACGCCTGATCCGGCCGCGGCGCGCCGCCGGCCGCCGAACGCCCCTGGCGGCTCCGGCGCCCGGCGGAACGCGCCGTTTCTGCATCGTCAGTCATCGCACAGTGCATGCTGGAGCATGCGCGCCCGCCGCCCGGCGCTATCTTTGGAAGCAATTCCTGCCGGGCGGCAGGAAGCAGGACCGATTTCCCGCAGGCAAACCGACGGGGCTCATCCCATGTCGCTGATCGTTCCCGGCATCGCCGGCTTTCCGATGGAAGTCGCCACCAAGCTGCGCGGCACGGATCTGTGCATCGTCGAAAGCATGGTGAGCGGCCTCATCGAGCCGCGCCGCATCCGCCCGTGCGCCGGCCGCTCGGCCCTGGACATCCGCGTCAGCCACGTGGCCATGAGCTTCGGCCACCTCTTCGGCGTGCAGCACGGCGCCGCGGTGCACGCCACCTCGGCGCCGATCGCCTCCTGGCAGATCATGGTGCCGCTGCGCGGACGCCTGCTCGGCCATGCCGACGGCGCCGAGATCGTCGCCGCGCCGGGCAGCGCGCTGGTGTATGCGCCGCAGGATCACCTGAACACCTACTGGAGCGAGGGCTGCGTCGCGCTCGTGCTCTCCGTTTCCGCCGACAGGCTCGACGCGCTCGCCCGCGCGACGCTCCCCGGCTTCGCGCTCGACGGCATGCCGGCGCGCTCGCTGATGCCGCTCTCCGGCGGCAGCGGGCGCAGCTTCGCCAACGCGCTCGGCGTCATCTGCCAGGAAAGCGTGGACGCCGACTCGGCGTTCAACCGCGGCCTCACCGCCGGCTCGCTGGAAGAGACCCTGCTGCTCTCCCTGCTGCTGGCGCAGCAGCAGAACGCGCCCGCGGCCGCCGCCAGGGGCGCCTGCGTCAGCCGCCAGGCCTACGTCGGGCGCGCCCTCGACTACATCGACGCGCATCGCGCCGACGACGTCACCCTGGCCGACCTGGTCCGGGCCGCGGGCGTGTCGGCGCGCACGCTGCAATACGGCTTCATGGAGCAGTTCGGCGTCGGGCCGATGACCTACCTCAAGGAGTCGCGCATGCGCTGCATCCGCGACGCGCTGCGCGAGGCGCCGCCGGGCAGCCTGTCGGTCGGCGACGCGGCGGCGCAGTGGGGCTTCTACAACGGCAGCACCTTCGCCCGCCTCTACCGCCGGATGTTCGGCGAACTGCCCTCGGAGACGCTCTGCCGGCGCGGGGTTCAGCGCACGATCGAAAAGCCGACGCGCAACTGCGGCGGCCGCTTCACGTCGTAGTCGAGCAGCGTCTCGCCGTAGCCGGAGAACAACTGCACGTAGAAGAAGCCGCCGACGCGCGAGAAGAGCGGCTGGCGCAGCGGGTGCGAGAGGTCGAGCTGCGCGCTGCCGTAGCCGCCGCTGCCGCGGCGCAGGCGCGCCGACAGCAGCCAGCCGTTCTCGTCGCCGTAGCGCGCTTGCCAGTCGACGTAGCCGCGGTAGCGGCCGATGTCCGGGTTGTCGTCGCGCTCCAGGTAGGCGTAGAACTTCGGCGCGAAGAACAGCGTGCGGCCGTCGGCGAAATCCTTGCGCCAGGCCGGCTGCACGAAGAGCGTGTCGATGCTGCGCGAACGATCGCCGTCGCGGCCGTTCGATTCGTGCTCGTAGCCGCCGCGCAGGAAGGCCGGCGAGAGGCCGTTGCCGTCGCCGACGCGGCCCTGCCAGAACAGGCTGGGGCGGTAGCTGGTGTCGCGGAAGGGCTTGGAATTGCTGTGCAGATCCCACAGCGAGGTCTGCGTGTAGCCGAGATGCAGCCGCCCGAGCGCCGGCAGGACGCGGGCCGGCAGGCTGCGCTCGTCGAACAGGCGGTACTTGAAGCTCAACTGGAAGCGGGCGTCGAGCCCGTCGCGCGCACCGAGGACGATGTACGTCGGCTCGTTCGCCGACAGCGCCGGCTCGTCGTCGGGCAGCGGATCGAAGCGCGGCGGCGGGGATTCGGATTTGGATTCGGGCGCCGACGGCGCCATCATGCGCGCGACCGCGTCGGGCCGCCCGCCGCTCTCGGCGATCAGCGCCAGGCGGTTGGACGGCAGTTCGGCCAGCCCCAGGCGCAGGACGCCGGCCGCCGCCGGCAGGCGCCCCGCGTAGCGGCGCCGCGCCGCGTCCGCCGCGGCGGCCTCGCCGCGCAGTTCGAGCACCACCTCGCCGCCGTCCGGCCGCTGCACGCGCACGCGCAGCGTCTCCGGCCACGGCGTCGCCGCGTCCGGCCGGACCACGTCGAGCGCGAATGCCTCGCCGCCGCGCACGCTCTCGCTCGGCGCGGCGATCAGCCAGGCGGGCGCCGCCTCGGCGGCGAAGGCGAGACACAGGGACAGCACGGCGAAGGCCGACGACGACAGCGAGCGGAGCGGACGGTTCATGCCTGCGTTCTCCCGAAAGGCGATTGCGGGGCGGCGCGGCGGCGCCGTGCCGGCGACCGCCGGCGCAGGCGGAATGTTACCCGCCCGGCCAGGAGAGACGCACGTTCAGTTGGTCGATGACCGGCGCCCAGTCGGCGTCCTCGATGATCTCCTCCTTGAGGAAGCTGCGCTGCGCCTCGTTCCAGAACGGCGCGCGATAGAGCGGAACGCCGTTGCCGAGCGGACGATGCGCGGCGATGAAGCGTTCGATGTCGGCGTCGTCCGCCGGCAGCCCGAGCTGGGCGAACAGGTGATTCAGGGTGTGCTGGCTGGCATCCATGACGGCTCCTTGTCGAAGGCGGCGGCGCGGGTCGACCGCTTTCTTGCGCGCGAGACTGTGTATGCTCGCACAGGATTCGATACGGGCGGCCGCCGACAGTTCCGCCGGCGGCGGCGAGCGACGCGATCGGGCGGGGCTGAACCGCGGCCGGGCGGCGCTGTCCGTCGTTCATGGGCCGACGACGCCGGCCCCGCGAGAGACCGCACGAACCGCCGACCATGAACTTCCTCGCCCACGCCGTGCTTGCCGGCGACGACCCCGCGCTGATCGTCGGCGGCGTCGTCGGCGACTGGATCAAGGGCCCGCTGCCCGGCGCGCTGCCCGCCGACCTGGCGCGCGGCGTCGCGCTGCACCGCGCCATCGACGGCTTCGCCGAAACGCACCCGGCCTTCCGCGCCAGCCGCGCGCGCGTCTCGCCGGCGCGCCGCCGCTACGCCGGCGTGCTCGTCGACATCTTCTACGACCACCTGCTCGCCCGCGACTGGGCCGAGCACCGCGACGACGCCCTCGCCGCCTACTGCGCGCGGGTCTACCGCGACATCGCCGGCCGTCTAGACGACCTGCCCGAACCCGCACACGAGGCGCTGCGGCGGATGGCGGACGAGGACTGGCTGCGCAGCTACGCCGGGATCGACGGCATCGCCGACGTGCTGCGCCGCATGTCCCGCCGCGCGCGGCAGCCGAATCCGCTGGCCGGCGGCGAGGCGGAATTCGTCGCGGAGGCGGCGGGGTTCGCGGCGGATTTCAGGGAGTGGCTGGGGGATGCGCGGGGGTTTGTGGCTGGGTGGCGGGAGAAGGGGGTTTGATCGGGGCGGACGGAACCGGAGGCGGCGGCGGGGCGCTAGCCGGCGTTGCCGGGGGCAGAGGCGCTGCCGCCGAAGGACTCCAGCACCGGCACCATGGTCGCCACGCCTCGCCGGATCAATGCCTCGCCGCAGGCCGAAAAGCCCATCACCAGCCCCGGCGGTGCCGGCTGGCCCATGCCGTAGAAGGAGATGGGGCGCGCTTCGATGCCCCATTGCCCCAGGGCCGCGGCCACGGCCCGGTCGTCGGCCTGTTGCGGCAGGAGGGCCGTGGCGTCGAGGCCGATGGCGATCGGCAGGACCGTCAGCAGGCCGTCGAGCTGCGTCCTGCACTCATGCTGGAAGCAGGCGGCGCGCTCGCCGTAGAGCCGGCGCATCTGGCGCAGATGGCGGGCGAAATGCCCTTCGGCGATGAAGGAGGCCAGCACCGCCTGAGGGAAAATCGGGGCGTGGCGCGTCGTCAGGGAAATGGCCGAGGCGAAGGCGTCGGCCAGCCATTCGGGCACCACCGCGTAGGCCAGGCGCAGGGAGGGGAAGAGCAGCTTGCTGAAGGTGCCCAGGTAGATGACCCGATCATGGCGGTCCAGGCTTTTCATGGCCGGCAGGGGCGCCCCGTCGAAACGGTACTCGCCGTCGTAGTCGTCCTCGACGATCACCCCGTTGCTGGCCTCGGCCCAGGCCAGCAGGGCCAGCCGGCGTTCCAGGGGCAGCATGCCGCCCAGGGGCGACTGGTGGGCGGCGGTGACGTAGGCCAGCTTCACGTCCGGCGTGGCCGGCAGGGCCTCGGTGCATAGGCCCAGCCGGTCCACCGGCACGCCCTGCACCCGCGCGCCGGTGAGGGCGAAGAGGCGGGCAGCCCCCGGATAGCCGGGGTCTTCCACCAGGGCCGTATCGCCCGGATCGAGCAGCAGGCGGCCGCACAGGTCGAGGGCCTGCTGGGCGCTGGCCAGGATCATCACCTGGCCGGCATGGCAGGAAATCCGCTGGGAGTAGCGCAGATGTTCGGCGATGGCCTGGCGCAGGGGCAGGTGGCCGGCCGGCTCGCCGTAGCCCATGTCGTCGGGCCGCAGCCCGCGGCTGTGCTGGTTCGACAGGCGCTGCCAGAGGGCATGGGGAAAGGCGCTCAGGTCCGGCTGGTTGGGACTGAAGGGCCGGCCCAGGGCCATACCTTCCCGGGAGAGGAAGGGGCTCCCGGCCAGCAGGCGGCCCTGACGCGACAGCCGGGCGTGATTCACGGCTTCGCCGGTAGCGGCGGGCTGGGCCGCCTGAGTCCTCCTGGCTGTCACGGCGATGGGCAGGGCGGCGGCAACCGTGGTACCGCTGCCGGTGGTGCTGCTGAGGTAGCCTTCGGCGATCAACTGGTCATAGACGGCGACCACGGTGCCACGGGAAATGGCCTGCTGGCGGGCGAAGTCCCGGGTGGAGGGCAGGCGGCGGCCGGGCGGGAGGCGTCCGGCGAGGATGGCGGCCCGCAGTTCCCCGCACAGCCAGCGCTGCAAGGTGAGGTTCCGGGGCCGGGGTTCCAGGGCCAGTTCCAGCTCTTCGGCACGCTTCATGGCAAGTGGACCAGTCGAATGGCCGATAAATGGACGTATGAATCGTACCACTGGCCGGTTAGGATGGCCCCACCCTGCAGCGCGGGATTCCCTTCAACTCCCCAACGGATGGAAACCATGGAACAACGCTTCGATATCGGCAAACTGATTCCTGACGGCTACAAGGCCATGTTCGGCGTGCACACCTACGTCCAGGGCGCCGGCCTGGACCTGGGCCTGCTCGAACTGGTGCGCCTGCGCGTCTCCCAGATCAACGGCTGCGCCTTCTGCGTCGCCATGCACGTGCCCCTGGCGCGCAAGTACGGCCTCAGCGAAAACCAGATCAACCTGACCGCCACCTGGAAGGAAGCGCCGGTGTTCGATGCCCGCCAGCGCGCCGCCCTGACCTGGGCCGAGGCCGTCACCGCCCTGAGCGGCCAGGAGGTGCCGGACGCCGCCTACGAACAAATCAAGGCCCATTTCAGCCCCGAGGAAATCGCCAACCTGACCCTGTGCGTCGTCGAGATCAACAGCTGGAACCGCCTGATGGTGGCTTCGCGTACGCCGCCTCTGCTGTAAGCCGCTGCCAGAAAATAAAAAGCCAACCCTGGGGTTGGCTTTTTGTTGGATATATCCGTATCAAACCTATGGATTTCCCTACAGATGCGATGGTGCGGGCATGGGTTGGGCTGATACGGGATAGGTGGTTTGGAGGGCTACTATCGACTGCGGATTCAACCGGTCGATGCAACACACTAAAGCCTGCGCAAGCAGAAGGAGT
>JACFMQ010000022.1 GCA_019455325.1 Rhodocyclaceae bacterium
AAGAAGGCTGCGGCCGCGAAGCCGGCGGCGAAGAAGGTCGCTGCGCCGAAGAAGGCTGCGGCTGCGAAGCCGGCGGCGAAGAAGGTCGCTGCGCCGAAGAAGGCTGCGGCCGCGAAGCCGGTGGCGAAGAAGGCTGCTGCGCCGAAGAAGGTGGCGGCTGCGAAGCCGGCGGTGAAGAAGGCCGCTGCGCCGAAGAAGGCCGCGGCCGCGAAGCCGGCGGTGAAGAAGGTCGCTGCGCCGAAGAAGGTGGCGGCTGCGAAGCCGGTGGCGAAGAAGGTCGCCGCCAAGCCGGCAGCGAAGCCGGCCGCAAAACCTGCCGCAAAACCGGCTGCCAAGCCGGCGGCCAAGAAGCCTGCTGCCGCCAAGCCTGCGGCTGCGCCGGCTCCTGCTCCGGCATCGGCACCGGCCGCCGCTGCGCCGGCCCCCGCGCCGACTCCGTCGACCGCTGCCACGCCGGGTCTGAAGACCGCGCTCAACCCGACCGCGGCCTGGCCTTTCCCGACCGGTTCGCGTCCGAAGTAATCGGCGGCAGATGTGGTGCGGGGCGAGTTCGCTTGCCCCGCCCGCTCTTTTCCGTGGCGCGACGCATCGTCGCGCCGCCTTCCTCTGTGCGCGCCCTTCTGCGCGTCCTTCCGTTTTCCGTGTGCGCGGCTCAGCCGGCGAGCAGCCGTTCGATGCGCCGCACCGCTTCCGCCAGCCGGTCGACGTCGGTGGTGTAGGCGAAGCGCAGGTGTCGCTTCGGCGCGTTGTCGCCGAAATCCAGTCCGGGCGTGGCGGCGACGCCGGCCTCTTCGAGCAGGCGATGCGCCAGCGCTTCGCTGTCGTCGCTCAACGCGCCGCAGTCGGCGTAGAGGTAGAAGGCGCCCTGCGGCCGCGCCGCCAGCCGGAAGCCGATGCGTTCCAGCGCCGGCGCCAGGAAGTCGCGGCGGCGCCTGAATTCGTCGCGGCGCGCTTCGAGGATGGTGATCGTCTCCGGCGCGAAGGCGGCGAGCGCGGCGTGCTGCGCCGGCGTCGACGGCGAGATGAAGAGGTTCTGCGCCAGCTTCTCGACGTCGCGCACGTGGCGCTCGGGAACGACCAGCCAGCCGAGCCGCCAGCCGGTCATCTGGAAATACTTGGAGAAGCTCTGCACGACGAAGACGTCGTCGCCGGCGGCGAGCGCGGTCGGCGCGTCGCCGTCGTAGGTGAGGCCGTGGTAGATCTCGTCGACGATCAACTGGCCGCCGCGCGCGCGGACGCAGCGCGCCAGCGCGTCGATCTCGGCGGCCGACAGCATGGTCCCGGTCGGGTTCGCCGGCGAGGCGAGGAGGGCGCCGGCGGTGCGCTCGTTCCAGTGGCGTTCCAGGTGGGCGACGGTCGGCTGGAAGTTGCTGGCCGCATCCACCGGCATGCCGACCGGCCGCCCCTCGAAGGCGCGGACGAAGTGCCGGTTGCACGGATAGCCCGGATCGGCGAGCAGCCATTCGCTGCCCGGCTCGACCAGGCAGGCGAGCGCCAGCGTCAGCGCGCCGGAGGCGCCGGCGGTGACGGCGATGCGCTCGGCCGGCACGGCAACGCCGTAGCGCTCGGCGTAGAAGCGCGCGATCGCCGCGCGCAGCTCGGGCAGGCCGAGCGCCGGCGTGTAGAACACGCGGCCGCCGGCGATGGCGCGCTGCGCGGCGTCGACGATGGGCGCCGGCGTCGGGAAGTCGGGCTCGCCGACCTCCATGTGGATGATGTCGCGCCCCTCGGCCTCCAGTTGTTTCGCGCGGCCGAGCAGCTCCATGACGTGGAAGGGGGCGATGTCGGCGAGGCGCGAGGCGGAGGGCATGTCGGGGCTTTCGGAAAGGACGAAGGCCGCCCGCGGGCGGCCTTCGCAGTTTACAGCCGTGGCGCTCAGGCGGCGTCGCGGAAGATGTTCATCTCGAACAGCTCGCGCTTCAGGGTCAACTGCTTCGGCAGCTTCTCGCCGAGCTTGTCGAACCACTCCTTGTGGCCGGCCAGTTCGGCCTTCCACGCGTCGGCGTCGATCTGCGTCAGCGACTCGAACTCGGCCTTGTCGATTTCCAGGCCGGCCCAGTCGATGTCCTCGAAGCGCGGCATCCAGCCGAGCGCGGTCTCCTTGGCCGAGACGCGGCCCTGGCAGCGGTCGACGATCCACTTCAGCACGCGCATGTTCTCGCCGAAGCCCGGCCACATGAACTCGCCCTTCTCGTTCATGCGGAACCAGTTCACGCAGAAGATCTTCGGCGTGTGCTCGACCGTGTGGCCCATCTTCAGCCAATGATTGAAGTAGTCGCCCATGTGGTAGCCGCAGAAGGGCAGCATGGCGAACGGGTCGCGGCGGACGACGCCCTGCGCGCCGAAGGCGGCGGCGGTGGTTTCCGAACCGAGCGTGGCCGCCATGTAGACGCCGAAGTTCCAGTTGAAGGCCTGATAGACCAGCGGCACGGTGGTGGCGCGGCGGCCGCCGAAGATGAAGGCCGAGATCGGCACGCCGGCCGGATCTTCCCATTTCGTGTCGATCGACGGGCACTGGCCGGCCGGCGCGGTGAAGCGCGAGTTCGGGTGCGCCGCCTTGCGGCCGGTCTCCCTGGCGATCTCCGGCGTCCAGTCCTTGCCCTGCCAGTCGATCAGGTGCGCCGGCGCTTCCTTGCTCATGCCTTCCCACCACACGTCGCCGTCGTCGGTCAGCGCGACGTTGGTGAAGATGATGTTTTCCTTCAACGTGGCCATCGCGTTGAAGTTGGTCTTTTCCGAGGTGCCGGGGGCGACGCCGAAGAAACCGGCTTCCGGGTTGATGGCGTAGAACTTGCCGTCCTTGCCCGGCTTGATCCAGGCGATGTCGTCGCCGACCGTGGTGATCTTCCAGCCGTCGAAGGTCTTCGGCGGGATGAGCATGGCGAAGTTGGTCTTGCCGCAGGCCGACGGGAAGGCGGCGGCGACGTAGCTCTTTTCACCCTCCGGCGATTCGACGCCGAGGATCAGCATGTGCTCGGCCAGCCAGCCCTCGTCGCGCGCCATGTTCGAGGCGATCCGGAGCGCGAAGCACTTCTTGCCGAGCAGCGCGTTGCCGCCGTAGCCCGAGCCGTAGGACCAGATCTCGCGCGTTTCCGGGTAGTGCACGATGTACTTGGTGTCCGGGTTGCACGGCCAGCGCGAGTCCTTCTCGTTGGGGCCGAGCGGCGCGCCGATCGAGTGCACGCAGGGCACGAACTCGCCGTCCGTGCCGAGCACGCCGAACACGTCCTGGCCCATGCGCGTCATCGTGCGCATGTTGACGACGACGTAGGGGCTGTCCGAGATCTCGATGCCGATGTGCGCGATCGGCGAGCCGAGCGGGCCCATCGAGAACGGCACGACGTACATCGTGCGGCCGCGCATGCAGCCCTTGAACAGGCCGTTCAGCGTCTCGCGCATCTTGGCCGGCTCTTCCCAGTTGTTGGTCGGGCCGGCGTCTTCCTTGTTCTCCGAGCAGATGAAGGTGCGGTCCTCGACGCGGGCGACGTCGGAGGGGTCGGACCAGGCCAGGTAGGAGTTCGGGCGCTTTTCCGGGTTGAGCTTGATCAGCATGCCGGCCTCGACCATCTCGCCGCACAGGCGGTCGTACTCGGCCTGCGAGCCGTCGGCCCAGTAGATGCGGTCCGGCTGGGTCAGCGCGGCGATCTCGGCGACCCATTTCTTGATGCCTTCGTGTTTGACGTAGTCGGGGGCGTTCAGCGGTACGTTTTGGCTCATGGCGGTGCTCTCAGAGGAAGAACTGGAAGACGGGAACTACCGTGGCGCGGCGCGCGCTAGGTTGGCCGGCATCCGGACGGATGCCGGCGCGGAGGGCGTCGGTCGCGGCAGGCAAGGGGGTTGCCCGGCGCTTGTCGAGTGAAACGGTCATGCTCGGCGTTTGTCGATCGCGGCGAGTTCATGGTGGAGCGACAGGAATCCATAATTATGCCACTCCGGGCGCCTCGCGGCAATGGCGGGGGGCGGCGGGAAGCCTTGATCCATCGGGGTTTCCGGGCGATTTAGTATTGTTCGGTGATCGGACAAGTTGCCGTTCGCTGTGGAAAACCCCAATTGGAAAGGCGCTGGTTTTGTGCTCTATAATTATGAATTACTGAGCATCTCCCCCAAGAAGCCAAAGGATTTTCCGGCCATGCACAACGACCAGACCAAGGACCAGCTCCGCACCGCCGCGCTCTACTACCACCGCCAGCCGAAGCCCGGGAAGATCGCGGTCGCGCCGACCAAGCAACTGACCAACCAGTATGACCTGTCGATGGCCTATTCGCCCGGCGTCGCCGCCGCCTGCGAGGAGATCGTCGCCGAGCCGGCGGAGGTGAGCACGCTCACTTCGCGCGCCAACCTCGTCGGCGTCATCACCAACGGCACCGCCGTGCTCGGCCTGGGCAACATCGGCCCGCTCGCCGCCAAGCCGGTGATGGAAGGCAAGGGCGTGCTGTTCAAGAAGTTCGCCAACATCGACGTCTTCGACCTGGAGATCGACGAGCGCGACCCGGACAAGCTGATCGACATGATCGCCGCGCTCGAACCGACCTTCGGCGGCATCAACCTGGAGGACATCAAGGCGCCGGAGTGCTTCCACATCGAGAAGAAGCTGCGCGAGCGCATGAAGATTCCGGTTTTCCACGACGACCAGCACGGCACGGCGATCGTCGTCGGCGCCGCCGTCCTCAACGGTCTGACCTGGCTCGGCAAGGATCTGAAAAAGGTGAAGGTCGTCACCTCCGGCGCCGGCGCCGCCGCGCTCGCCTGCCTCGACCTGCTGGTCATGCTCGGCGTGCCGGTCGAGAACATCTGGGTGTCCGACATCAAGGGCGTGGTCTACGAGGGCCGCGTCGAGGAGATGGACGAGATCAAGGCGCGCTACGCGAAGCAGACCGAGGCGCGCACGCTCGGTGAGATCATCGACGGCGCCGACGTCTTCCTCGGCCTCTCGGCCGGCGGTGTGCTGAAGCAGGAGATGGTCGCGAAGATGGCGAAGAAGCCGCTGATCCTGGCGCTCGCCAACCCCAACCCGGAAATCCTGCCGGAGGACGTGAAGGCGGTGCGCGACGATGCGATCATCTGCACCGGCCGTTCGGACTATCCGAACCAGGTGAACAACGTGCTCTGCTTCCCGTTCATCTTCCGCGGCGCGCTCGACGTCGGCGCCACCACCATCACCGAGGAGATGAAGCTGGCCGCGGTGAAGGCCATCGCTGAACTCGCCCGCGCCGAGCAGTCGGACATCGTCGCCTCGGCCTACGGCGAGAAGGTCACCGGCTTCGGCCCGGAATACCTGATCCCGAAGCCCTTCGACCCGCGCCTGATCGTCAAGATCGCGCCGGCGGTGGCGAAGGCGGGCATGGATTCCGGCGTCGCCACGCGGCCGATCCCGGACTGGGACGCCTACCTGCAGAGCCTCAACGAATTCGTCTACCACTCCGGCCTGATCATGAAGCCGGTGTTCGCGCAGGCCAAGCGCGACCCGAAGCGCATCGTCTTCGCCGAGGGCGAGGACGAGCGCGTGCTGCGCGCCATCCAGGTGGCCATCGACGAGGGCATCTGCCGTCCGATCCTGATCGGCCGCGAGGAGGAGATCGCGCGCCGGATCGAGGCCGCCGGCCTGCGCATCCGTTCCGGCGCCGACTTCGACGTCATCCACCACGACCACTGCGCCTTCTTCGCCGAACACTTCGACGCGTTCTGGCAGGAATACCACCGGCTGATGGAGCGCAAGGGCGTCTCGCCGGACTACGCGCGCCGCGAGATACGCCGCCGGGCGACGCTCTACGGCGCGCTGATGGTCCGCCTCGGCCACGCCGACGGCCTGATCTGCGGCACCTTCGGCCGCCACGACCTGCACCGCGAGTACGTCGAGAACGTCATCGGCACCGCGCCCGACGTGCGCGCCTACTCATCGATGAACCTCTTGATGCTGCCCGGCCGCACGGTCTTCGTCACCGACACCTACGTGAACTACGACCCTTCGGCCGAACAGCTCGCCGACACGACGCTGGCCGCGGCCGAGGAAATCCGCCGCTTCGGCATCGTGCCCAAGGTCGCGCTGCTCTCGCACTCCTCGTTCGGCACCGAGAACACGCCGACCGCGCAGAAGATGCGCGAGGTGCTGCGCCTCCTCAACGAGCGCGCGCCGCAGCTCGAAGTCGAAGGCGAAATGCACGGCGACGCGGCGCTCGACGAGTCGATCCGCCAGCAGTCCTTCCCCAACTCCCGCCTGAAGGGGCAGGCCAACCTGCTGGTCATGCCGACGCTGGACGCCGCCAACATCTCGTTCAACCTGCTCAAGGTGGCGGCCGGCGACAACCTCACCGTCGGCCCGATCCTGCTCGGCACGGCGCGGCCGGTGCACATCCTGACGCCGACGGCGACGGTGCGCCGCATCGTCAACATGACGGCGCTGACCGTCGTCGACGCCGGCAAGCGTTGACCGGCTCCGGCTTTGCGGCGGCGCAGCGTGGCGGCGGCGCCGCGGCCGGCTATGATGCGCGGCAGACCGAACCCGCCCGCCGCGCCGAATGACCGCCGACAACGCCCGAACCGCCCTCGTCCTCCCCGGAGGCGGCGCGCGCGCCGCCTATCAGGCGGGCGTCCTGACGGCGATCGGCGAGCTGCTGCCGGACCCCACGGTTAATCCCTTCCCCATCCTCTGCGGCACCTCCGCCGGCGCCATCAACGCGGCGACGCTGGCCTGCCGCGCCGACAACTTCCGCGCCGGCGTCGAGGCGCTGAACGACGTCTGGCGCAGCATGCGCGCGCACCACGTCTATCGCGCCGACCCGCTCGGCGTCGCCGCCTCGGGCGCGCACTGGCTGTCGTCGCTGGCGCTCGGCTGGCTCGTCCGCAAGAGCCCGCGTTCGCTGCTCGACAACGACCCGCTGCGCCAGCTCCTCGCGCAGCGCCTCGATTTCGCCAACATCGACCGCTGCATCGCCGCCGGCTGCCTGCGCGCCGTCTGCGTCACCGCCTCCGGCTACACCAGCGGGCACAGCGTCAGCTTCTTCCAGGCGCGCAGCGAGATCGAGCCGTGGCTGCGCACGCACCGCTTCGGCAGCCGCGACCGCCTCGGCGTCGAGCACCTGATGGCCTCGGCGGCGATCCCCTTCGTCTTCCCGGCGGTCAAGCTGCACCGCGAATGGTTCGGCGACGGCTCGATGCGCCAACTGGCGCCGGTGTCGCCGGCCATCCACCTCGGCGCCGAGAAGATTCTCGTGATCGGCGCCGGCCGCATGAGCGAGAAGGTCGAGCGCCGGCGCGGCGAGATCTACCCGTCGCTGGCGCAGATCGCCGGCCACGCGCTGTCGTCGATCTTCCTCGACGGGCTGGCCGTGGACATCGAGCGCATGCAGCGCATCAACCGCACGCTGTCGGTCATCCCGGACGAACTGAAGACGCGCACCGGCGTCGCGCTGCGGCCGATCGAGACTCTCGTCATCGCACCGTCGGAACGGCTCGACTACCTCGCCGCGCGGCACGCGCGGGCGCTGCCGCGCGCCGTCCGCGTGCTGCTGCGCGGCATCGGGGCGATGAACCGCGGCGGCGGCGCGCTGACCAGCTATCTCCTGTTCGAGCAGCCCTACACGCGGGCGTTGATCGACCTCGGCTACCGCGACGCCCAGGCCCGCCGCGACGAGGTTCGGGCATTCCTCGGAATTTAAAGCATTTTCTTTAAAGCGAATTCTTCGATATCCGTCTTATGTGCATATTTTCATTGAGCTATTAAGTTTGGTTGCTAAACTGACGTAGAATTCGCTACCCACGCAATGGAGGACCGCCGGATGTCGGCCAAGCTTTTCTCGACGCTCGCCCTAGGGCTGTTCATCGCCACCGGCGCCTTCGCCGGCGAGGGCGCCACCGCGGCGAGCAAGAAGAAAGCGAAGGCGCCGGCAAAGGTCGCCGGCACGGCGCAGCCGCGCAAGGCGGCGCCGGCGGCGACACCGCGCAAGGCCGCCGCCGGCGCCAAGGCGACGAAGGTTTCGGTCGCCGGCAGCGAGCAGTGGCAGGCGACCCGGAACCTGGCCCTCGCCTCCGGCGCCGCGCTCGTCGTCGAGCAGGGCGGCGGCGAGCCGCTTTTCCAGAAGAACGCCGACGTCGTCGTGCCGATCGCCTCGATCACCAAGTTGATGACGGCGATGGTCGTCCTCGACGCCATGCCCGCGCTGCACGAAACGATCGCCATCACCAACGAGGACGTGGACACCCTGCGCGGCAGCCGTTCGCGGCTGCGCGTCGGCGCCGAGCTGACGCGCGAGGATGCGCTGCTGGTGGCGCTGATGTCGTCCGAGAACCGCGCCTCGCACGCCCTCGGCCGCCACTATCCGGGCGGCCTGCCGGCCTTCGTCGCGGCGATGAACCGCAAGGCGACCGAACTCGGCATGTACCACACCCGTTTCGAGGAGCCGACCGGGCTGTCGTCGAACAACGTGTCGACGGCGCAGGACCTGGCGCGCATGGTCGCCGCCGCGCACCGCTATCCGCTGATCCGCGAGTTCTCGACGACGCCGGAGGCGACGATCACCGTCAGCGGCCGGCCGCTCGCCTACAACAACACCAACCAGTTGGTGAAGAGCACCTCCTGGGACATCGGCCTCTCGAAGACCGGCTTCATCCACGAGGCCGGCAAGTGCCTGGTGATGCAGGCCTGGGTCGCCGACAAGCCGGTGGTCATCGTGCTGCTCGACTCCGCCGGCCGGCTCACGCGCATCGGCGACGCCAACCGGATCAAGCGCTGGATGGAATCGACGCAGGCCCTGGTCGGCCGCAAGGATCGCAGCGCCTGATCGACGCCCCCGCCGGCAGGGGGATCGTGGCGCCGAGCCCGACAGTGCAAGCGATGCCTCCCGGAACCCGCCCCGACGCAGAAACCCGCCCGGCCCCGGCCGCGGGGAGGCGGCGTCGATGAGCACCTACATCCCGCAGAAGCTCGGCGCCAAGATCAACGCCGTTCTGCTCCTGTTCTTCCTGTTCGCGCTGTCGGTGATCCTCCTCACGCTGTACGTCGCGCGCCAGCTGGAGGGCGGCGCCGCCGCCATCAACGACGCCGGCTCGGAGCGCATGCGCACCTACGGCCTGGCCCTGCGCCTGCATCAGGTGCTCGACGGCACGCAGTCGCGCGAGGTCGCCGCCGCCGAGGCGCGCAACTTCATCGACGAGTTTGAGACGACGCTGGGGCGCCTGGAGAAGGGCGACCCGGAGCGCCCGCTGTTCCTGCCGCGCGAGGCGCGCGTCCAGGAGCAGATGCGCAAGCTCCGCGACGAGTGGAACCGGAACATCCGGCCGCAGGCCGAGAAGCTGCTGACCTCGGACGACGACGGCGAGGGGCGCGCGCTGATCGCGGGTTTCGATGCCGCGGTGCAGCGCTACGTGCCCGAGGTCAACGAGCTGGTGCTGATGGTCGAGCAGAGCAACGCGCGCCACACCAACCTGATGTTCCTCTTCCAGAACGCGCTGGTCGGCTTCTCGCTGCTCGGCACGCTGCTGCTGGTCTATCTGTTCCACAGCCTGGTGATCCGCCCCGTGGAGGTGCTGCGGGCGGGGATCGAGCGCATGGCGGCGTCCGACTTCGACGTGCGCCTGCCGGTCGCGTCGCGGGACGAGTTCGGCGAGCTGGCCGCCGGCTTCAACCGCATGGCCGACCACCTCCAGAATTTCTACGCCACCCTCGAAGAGCGGGTGGTCGAGAAGACGCGCAGCGTCGAGGAAAAGAACCGCGAACTCACGCTGCTCTACGAAATCACCGCCTATCTGGCCGAACCGGCGACGCTCGAGGCCGTGTGCAAGGGCGTCCTGCTCAGGCTCTGCGACCTGCTCGACGCGCCGGGCGGCGGCGTGCGCCTGGTGAACGCCGTGACGCGCGAGCCGGAGCTGATCGTCAATCACAACCTGGCCGGCGACTTCGTCAGGGCGGAAACCCTGCTGCCGGCGGGCGCCTATCTGTACGGCGACGCGGCGGTCCAGTCCGCGCCGGTGATGCATGACCCGATGCGCCTGCCGGCCGGCGTGGCGCTGCTGATGAGCAGCAAGCACGACGGCTACGCGGCGGTGGCGGTCATCCCGATCCGCTCGAAGAACAACGTCTTCGGCATCCTCAGCCTGTTCTTCCGGGACGCGCGCACCCTGTCCACCGACGAGCTGCGGCTGCTGGAAGCGGTCGGCCAGCATCTCGGCGTGGCCATCGAGAACCAGCGCCTGGTGGTCCGGGAAAAGGAGATGGTCGTTTCCGAGGAGCGCAACCTGCTCGCGCAGGAGCTGCACGACAGCGTCGCCCAGTCCCTGGCCTTCCTCAACATCCAGGCGCAGATGCTGCAGGACTCGCTGCGCGGCGGCCAGCTCGACGCGGCGAGCGTCGAGCTGGAGCGCATGCGCGAGGGCATCCAGGAAAGCTACGACAACGTGCGCGAGCTGCTCGTGCACTTCCGCATCAAGGTGGACGACGCCGAATTCGAGGACGCCATCCACAGCGCCCTCGAACGCTTCGAGGGCCAGACCGGCATCGCCACCGAGTTCCGCAAGACCGGCGACGGCACGCTGCCCCCGGCGACGAGCACGATCCAGGTGCTGCACATCGTCCAGGAGGCGCTCTCGAACATACGCAAGCACGCCGAGGCGAGCCGCGTCAGCGTCGAGCTGCAGGGCTGCGAGAACAAGGTCCGCCTGTCGGTGCGCGACGACGGCCGCGGCTTCGATCCCGGACGCGTCGCGGAGGCGGGCGGCTCGCACGTCGGCATCGGCATCATGCGCGAGCGGGCGCACCGTATCGGCGCCACGCTGTCGGTCGAGTCGCGGCCCGGCGCAGGCACCTGTGTTACCCTCTCGCTCTCCAAATGACGGGGTTTCGAGAGTCGCTCGTGGAACGGACGATACGCGTACTGCTGGTCGATGATCACACGCTCTTTCGCAGCGGCATCCGGGCATTGTTGCAGCGCCACAAGGAATTCGAGGTGGTCGGCGAGGCCGCCGACGGCCTCGAGGGCGTCAAGCGCGCCAAGTCCCTGAAGCCGGACGTCGTGCTGCTCGACCTGCACATGCCGGGCATCTCCGGCCGCGAGGCGGTGCAGTTGATGACCGAGGAACTGCCGGAGACGCGCGTCATCATGCTCACCGTCTCCGAGGACGCCGACGACCTGATGGACACCCTGCGCGCCGGCGCGCAGGGCTACCTCCTGAAGAACATCGACACCGATTTCCTGATCGAGGCCGTGCGCCGGGCCGCCGACGGCGAAGCGGTGATGTCGGCGCAGATGACCACCAAGCTGATGAACAACCTGCGCAGCACGAGCAAGGCGGCGGCGCCGGCCGAGGCCGAGCACGCCAGGCTGTCGCCGCGCGAGCGGGAAATCCTCGGCTTTCTCGCCAAGGGCGCCAGCAACAAGGAGATCGCCCGCGCCCTCGACCTCGCCGAGAGCACGGTGAAGATCCACATCCAGAGCATCCTCAAGAAACTCGGGCTGACCAGCCGCGTCCAGGCCGCCGTCTACGCCACCGAGCACGGACTCACCCTGAAGAACTAGTTCTTCGGGGGTGACACCCGTTCCCCCTGTCTAGCCCTTTCGAGGGCGCCCGCCTCCTCCATCTGCTGCCGCCGTCCGTGCTTCCGGCGGATTTTCGTCGTGTTTCCGGCCCCTTACCATGGCGCTTGCAACGCATCTTGCGCCAGGGTTCACAGGCTTTCCCACAAGGAGGGGCAGATTTCATGAAACGGAATGCTATGCAGAAAAAATGGTCATCGCACGCCCTGCGGCTCGCGCGCGGAGCGGTGAGTTCCGCCCTGATTGCCGCCTTCGCCATCGGCGCGCCGGCGCTGGCCGCCAAGGAGAAAGTCGAGAAACCCGACCTCAAGTTCGGCTTCATCAAGCTCACCGACATGGTGCCGCTGGCCATCGCCTACGAAAAAGGCTACTTCGAGGACGAGGGGCTGTTCGTCACCCTGGAGGCGCAGGCCAACTGGAAGGTGCTGCTCGACCGCGTCATTTCCGGCGAACTCGACGGCGCGCACATGCTGGCCGGCCAGCCGATCGCCTCGACCATCGGCTACGGCACGAAGGCGCACGTCATCACCGCCTTCAGCATGGATCTGAACGGCAACGCCACCACCGTTTCCAACGCGGTCATGGCGGCGCTGAACAAGAAGCTGCCGAAGCAGGCCGACGGCAAGCCGGTGCACCCGATCAAGGCCGAATATCTCAAGGCGGTGATCGACGATTACAAGAAGGCCGGCAAGACCTTCAAGATGGGCATGGTCTTCCCGGTGTCCACACACAATTACGAGCTGCGCTACTGGCTTGCCTCGGGCGGCATCCACCCCGGCTACTACGCGCCGCTGAAAGGCGACACGGGCGGCCAGATCAACGCCGACGTGCTGATCTCGGTGACGCCGCCGCCGCAGATGCCGAGCACCATGGAGTCGGGCACCATCGACGGCTACAGCGTCGGCGAGCCGTGGAACCAGCAGGCGGTGTTCAAGGGCATCGGCGCCCCGATCATCACCGACTACGAGATCGAGAAGAACAACCCCGAGAAGGTGTTCGGGGTCAGCAAGGACTGGGCGGACAAGAACCCGGTCACGCACAAGGCGGTGGTCAAGGCGCTGATCCGCGCCGGCTACTGGCTGGACGCCGAGAACAACAAGAACCGCCAGGAGGCGGCGAGGATCATTTCCAAATCCCACTATGTCGGCGCCGACTACAAGGTCATCGCCAACAGCATGACCGGCACCTTCGAGTACGAGAAGGGCGACGTGCGCCAGGTGCCGGATTTCAACGTCTTCTTCCGCTATCACGCAACCTATCCCTACTACTCGGATGCCGTCTGGTATCTCACGCAGATGCGCCGCTGGGGCCAGATTCCCGAGTACAAGCCGGATGCCTGGTACATGGAGATGGCGAAACAGGTCTACCGCCCCGACATCTACGCCAAGGCCGCCAAGGAATTGATCGCCGAGGGAAAGATGAAGGCTTCCGACTTCCCCGACTTCGACAAGGAGACCGGCTTCAAGCCGCCCAAGAAGGAGTTCATCGACGGCGTGGTGTACGACGGCACGAAGCCCAATGCCTACATCGACAGCATGAAGATCGGTCTCAAGGGCAAGGAAACCGTCAAGTAAACCCGATCGAACCCTGGCTGCCGGCGGGACTGCGCGACCGTGCCGCCGCCGGCAATGCGGATCGTATCGCTGAACAGAGAGAACCATTGACATGCTGAACCATGCGGTAAACATCCTGAACAAGACCGGGCTGACCTGGTTCGTTCCCTTCGTGCGGCTGTCGGCAGGCGAGGACCCGCTGCAGCAGATCAAGGACATCCTGCGGCAGATCGGCATTCCGGTCGTGGCCTTCTGCCTGTTCCTCGTCATGTGGCACGTTCTCGCGCAGGGCGTGCAGACCAGCCTCGGCACCCTTCCCGGGCCGATCGACGTATACGTCGAAGCGAAGGGGCTGGTCGAAGAGCACCACAACGAACGGGAAAAGGCGGCCCGCTTCTACGAGCGCCAGCAGGAACGCGTCGCCCAGGCCCTGGCCGAAAACCCGCAGGCCGACGTCACGATCCGCAAGTGGACGGGCAAGCCGACCTTCTTCGACCAGATCGTCACCAGCCTCTACACGGTATTCACGGGCTTCTGGCTGGCGACCTTCATCGCCGTTCCGGTGGGCATCCTGTGCGGTCTTTCGCCGACGATCCAGCTTGCGCTGAATCCGCTGATCCAGGTTTACCGCCCGGTCTCCCCGCTGGCCTGGCTGCCGATCGTGACGCTGATCGTCAGCGCGGTTTACACCACCTCCGACGGCGCGTGGTTCGAGAAATCCTTCCTCACCTCGGCGATCACCGTCACGCTCTGCTCGCTGTGGCCGACCCTGATCAATACGGCCCTCGGCGTGTCGACGATCGACAAGGATCTGATCAACGTCTCCAAGGTGCTGCGCCTGCCGTGGTACACCAAGGTGATGAAGATCGTTCTGCCGTCGTCGCTGGAGCTGATCTTCACCGGCCTCCGGCTGTCGCTCGGGGTGGGCTGGATGGTGCTGATCGCGGCGGAAATGCTGGCGCAGAACCCCGGACTCGGCAAGTTCGTCTGGGACGAATTCCAGAACGGCAGCAGCCATTCGCTCGGCCGCATCATGGTCGCGGTCTACACCATCGGCTTCGTCGGCTTCCTGCTCGACCGGATCATGTACATGCTGCAACAACTGGTCAGCTTCGGCAAACAGTCTCACTGAGCGAGGGGAGCCCACATGTCTGCCGTGCTGAAAGCTGTTGAACCATCGACGTCGACCGCCGCGCCGATCCTCGAACTGAAGCATCTGTGCAAGTCCTACGGCACGGGTCCGAGTGCCACCTCCGTGCTGAAGAACATCAATCTTCGGATCAGGGAGGGCGAGTTCGTCGCCATCGTCGGTTTCTCCGGCAGCGGCAAGACGACGCTCATTTCGCTGATCGCCGGGCTGATCGGCGCCGACAGCGGCACGGTGCTCCTCGATGGCAAGCCGGTCAAGGAACCGGGCGCGGAGCGGGGCGTCGTCTTCCAGAGCTATTCGCTGATGCCCTGGATGACGGTTCGCCAGAACGTCGCCCTGGCCGTGGATCAGGTGTTCAAGGAGGCGCCCAAGGCGGAACGCGACGCGCGCGTGGAAAAGTATGTGGCCATGGTGAACCTCACCCCGGCCATCGACCAGTTCCCCTCCGAACTTTCCGGCGGCATGCGCCAGCGCGTCGCGGTGGCGCGCGCCCTGGCCGCCAGCCCCGAGATACTGCTCCTCGACGAACCGCTCTCGGCGCTCGATGCGCTCACCCGCGCCAACCTTCAGGACGAAATCGTCCGCATCTGGAGCCAGGAGAAGAAGACCGTCATCCTCATCACCAACGATGTGGACGAAGGCATCATCATGGCCGACCGCATCATTCCGCTGAACCCGGGTCCCGGCGCGACCTTCGGGCCGGAATTCGAGGTGACGCTGCCGCGGCCCCGCGACCGTTCCGGAATGAACCACTCGCCCGAGTTCAGGCGCATCCGCAAGGAAGTCACCGCCTACCTGATGAAGGTCGGCCTGGAGCAGACGGTCGACGATGGCGGCGCCGGCACCACGCTGCCGGTCGTGCTGCCCAATACCAGCCGCGAGCACCAGGCGCAGCTCAAGGGCGCCGCGGCACAGGAAGCGTCGGCGGAAAACGTCGATGCCTACGTCGAGCTATCCAGGGTTTCGAAGATCTATCCGAGCAAGAAAGGCCCGGTGACCGTCGTCGAAGAATTCGATCTGAACATCCGCAAGGGCGAATTCGTCACGCTCATCGGCCACTCCGGCTGCGGCAAGTCGACGGTGCTGTCGATGGTCGCCGGGCTGACCGAGATCAGCGAGGGCTACATCAAGCTCGACGAGCGCAAGGTCGTCACCGCCGGGCCGGATCGCGGCATCGTCTTCCAGGCGCCGAGCCTCGTGCCGTGGCTGACGGCGTACGAGAACGTCACCCTCGGCGTCGACCAGGTGTATCCCCATGCCACCCGCCAGGAGCGCGAGGACATCTGCACCCATTACCTGGAGCGCGTCGGCCTGGCGGAGGCGGCCGACAAGAAAGCCGCGGAGCTGTCGAACGGGATGAAGCAGCGCGTCGGCATCGCGCGCGCTTTCGCGCTTTCCCCGAAGCTGCTGTTGCTCGACGAACCCTTCGGCATGCTCGATTCGCTGACCCGCTGGGATCTGCAGGAAGTCCTCATGGAAGTGTGGACCCGCGACCAGCTCACGGCCATGATGGTCACGCACGATGTGGACGAAGCCATCCTGCTCGCCGACCGCGTGGTGATGATGACCAACGGCCCGCGCGCCAGGGTCGGCCGGATTCTGAAGATCGACCTGCCGCGGCCCCGTTCGCGCAAGATGCTGCTCGAACACCCCGACTACTATCCGCTGCGCGAGGAACTGCTGAGCTTTCTCTCTTCCGGCGGTCATCCGGCGTGAGCGTCTGCCGCGCCGGATTTCCGGCGTACCGAACCGGGGCCTCCCGGATTCTCCCGGTCCGCTCTCCGGATACCGGCACGGCGCTCGGGAATTGACGTCGCGTATATGGCGGTAACGCAGCTTCAGAAGCAGATTTCGGTTCTGGTCATGAGCACGACGGCTTTCACCGTGTGCTTCATGGTCTGGATGATCTTTGCGGTGATCGGCATCCCGATCAAGGAGGCGCTGGGTCTCAACGAAACCCAGTTCGGCCTGCTCGCCGCCATGCCGGTGCTCACCGGCTCGCTGGTCCGCCTGCCGCTCGGCATGATGACCGACCGCTTCGGCGGCCGCCCGGTGTTCTTCGCCATCATGATGACCACCGTCGTCCCGCTCTACCTGATCGGCCATGCCACCGCCTACTGGCAGTTTCTCGTCGCCGGCCTCTTCGTCGGCGTCGCCGGCGGCTCGTTCTCGGTCGGCATCGCCTACTGCGCCCGCTGGTTCGAGCGCAGGAACCAGGGCTTCGCCATGGGCATCTTCGGCGCCGGCAACGCCGGCGCCGCCGTGACCAAGATGATCGCGCCGAGCATCGTCGTCGCCTACGGCTGGACGATGGTGCCGACGGTCTACGCAGTGATGATGCTGGTCACCGCCCTGGCTTTCTATGCCCTGACCTACAGCGACCCGGCGCACAAGGCCGAGACGCATGTCACGGTGCGCGCGCAGTTGCGGCTGCTGAAGGACCCGACGGTCTGGAAAATCTGCCAGTACTATTCGATCGTCTTCGGCGGCTACGTCGGCCTGTCGCTGTGGATGACGAATTACTACGTCCAGGAATACGGCTTCGACCTGAAGAGCGCGGCCTTCCTCGCCGCCTGCTTCTCCCTGCCCGGCGGCGTGCTGCGCGCCATGGGTGGGTGGATGTCGGACAGATGGGGCGCGCACCGGGTCACCTGGTGGGTGCTCTGGGTCAGTTGGATCTGTCTGTTCATCCTTTCCTATCCGCAGACCGAAGTCACCATCAAGACCGTGAGCGGCCCGGCGACCTATCAGATCGGGCTGAACGTTTACGTCTTCGCCTCCCTGATGTTCGTCATCGGCATCGCCTGCGCCATCGGCAAGGCGTCGGTCTTCAAGTACATCTCCGACGACTACCCGCAGAGCATCGGCGTCGTTTCCGGCATCGTCGGCCTGGCCGGCGCCCTGGGCGGCTTCCTGCTGCCGATCCTCTTCGGCGCGCTGGTCGATCTGACGGGCATCCGCTCGTCCTGCTTCATGCTGCTGTACGGCGTGGTGTGGGTGGCGCTGATCTGGATGTACTGGACCGAGGTGCGCGGCATGGATGTGATGTCCCGGCACCGGGCCGCAGGCGTGGATACGCTCGAATAACCCGTCCTTGCCGCCGATCCGGAAGGACTAGTCCTTCCGGATCGGCGAAGCGCCTGCCGACTATCACTTTGCCTGCGCCAGCCCCCTCCGTTTGCCGCTGCCGGCCGTGCTTCCGGAGGATTTTCCGGGGGGTGCGCGCCTTCTACCATGGCGCGGAGGGGGAAACCTCGAAATGGGGAAGTCAATGTCCGTACGGCGGGCATTTTTCGCGTTCGCGGCATGCCGCGTCGTCCGGAATGTCATCCGTCGAGCCGACCGGGAAAGGTGCCGGCGCGGTCGATCTTGAACTTCGCGTAAATCTGAGTTGGAAACAGCCAAAGGAAAACAGGCTATGTCAAAACTGGCAAGGTGGGAGCCCGAAGATCCGACATTCTGGAAGGAAACGGGCAGTGCGCTGGCGTGGCGCACGTGCGGCATCACGACTTTTTCATTGATCTTTTCGTTCGCGACATGGTTCGTCATGAGCGCGGTGGTGGTGCGGATGCCCAACATCGGCTTCAAGTTCACGACCATGGAGCTGTTCTGGCTGGCGGCGATTCCCGGACTCGCCTCGGGCATCCTGCGGCTGATCCATTCCTACTTCATTCCGGTGCTCGGAACGCGGCCGGTGGTCAGCATCGCGACGATCATCAAGCTGATCCCGATGGTCTGGCTGGGCTTCGCCATCCAGGATACCTCGACGCCGTGGAGCACCTTCATGGTCATCGGCTTCCTCTGCGGCATGGGCGGGGGTGACTTCTCCTCCTACATGCCGTCTACCAGCATCTTCTTTCCGAAGCGGCTGCAGGGCGTCTCGATGGGCATTCAGGCGGGCATCGGCAACATGGGCGTCAGCCTGGTCCAGTTCGTGACGCCGTGGATCATCGGCTTCGCGGCGCTCGGCGCCATCGTCGGCGGGCCGCAGCCCTTCACGAAGGTCGACGTGCTCAAGGACATCGCGGTGACGAAGGACGCCAGCGGCATCGTCACCGACGTGGTGGCCAAGCGGCCCGATCTGGCGGCGGCCACGGTGATCACGCGCGAAGGCGACGTGATCAGGGACGTGACGATCACGGAGACGGAAACCACCAAGAACATGAAGGTGGATCTGAAGAAGAACGACGCCGGCCTGATCACCGACGTGGTGGTCAAGAAAGTGGTGAAGAAGGACATCTGGCTGCAGAACGCCGCGTTCTGGTATGTCCCGTTCCTGATCGTGGCCTTCGTCCTCTGCGCGGTCTTCCTGCGCAGCGTCAAGGTGCCGGTGCGAGGCTTCAAGGGGCAGTTCGAGATCCTCAGCAAACTGAACCGGGCGCGGGTGCATACCTGGAACTGCACGGTCACCTACATCTGCTCGTTCGGCTCGTTCTCGGGCTATGCGGCGGCGTTCCCGATGATGATCAAGGCCATCTACGGGGGCTTCGACGGCGCGCCGGACCCGCTCGCCTACGCCTTCCTCGGCCCGCTGATCGGCGGCCTGATCCGCTTCCTCACCGGCGGCATCTTCGACAGGATCGGCGGCAGCAAGGGCATGCACTGGATGACGCTGGGCCAGATCGCCGGCTGCCTGTTCCTCGTCGTCGGCGGCTACCTGACGCCGACCAGCGTCGAGCAGTTCTCGGGCTTCCTCTGGGGCATGCTCTGGATCTTCCTGATGTCGGGCACGAACAACGCGGCGACCTTCCGCCAGTATCCGATCGTGTTCGCCTACTCGCCCGCCAAGGGCGCGCAGATGCTCGGCTGGACGGGCGCCTGGGCGGCCTTCGGTCCGTTCATCTGGACCTCGCTGATCGGCGGCTCGATCACCAGCTTCGGCAGCGCGATCCCGTTCTTCGTCGGCATCTCGGTCTTCTATGCCTATTCGTGCTGGATCAACTGGTACTATTACACCCGCAAGGGCGCCGAGCGTTTCGACTACGGCAATGCCGGCGGCACGTGGTGGGACAAGCTGAGCGACGCCGAGAAGGAAGAGATGAAGCGGATCGACCTGCACCTCGGCCCCGAGCATGGCGGCAAGGATTCGGGGCGGCCGGCGTACGGCGTCTCCGGCTGATCCGGAAAGGGGAAGGGCGGGATGTCGGAAGCGTCCTTCCCGGTTTGGGGCGGCGGGCCGGAACTCCGGCAGCGCCGCCCGGCGGTGGCGGGAGAATCCCGCCATCGGCATTTTGGGCCTCGACGATATCGGTGGAATCCTCATCGTGAAAACCCCGGACACCCTGGTCAACGTACTCGGCATCCTCTACGGTGCGTTCCTCATCGCAGCGGCCTTCGTCAGCAACAGGGCCACCGAGTCGATGCGCATCGACGCCCTGTTCATCAAGGGCTATTCCGAAAAAACCCGGCCGATCAATCTGGTGGTCGGCATCGCCGTGGCGTGCTACGGCGCTTGGTCGCTCCTGGCCGGCTGATCCGCCGGGGCCTGCCAGCGATGATCGTCGACGACGCGCAACGGAACACGGCGGGAACGGCGGGCGCCGTCCGCGGCGGCGTCGACATCGCCGTCTGGAATCCGGAGGACGAAGCCTTCTGGGCGTCGCGCGGCTGGCGGATCGCCCGCCGCAACCTCTGCATCTCGACGCTGAGCCTGCTCTGCGGCTTCGCCGTCTGGGCGATGTGGGGCATCATCACCGTGCAGATGTTCAACCTCGGCTTTCCGTTCAAGGCCGAGGAGCTGTTCACGCTGGCCGCCATCTCCGGCCTCTCGGGGGCGACGCTGCGCATCTCGTCGTCGTTCCTCATCCGGCTGGCCGGCGGCCGCAACACCATCTTCCTGACGACCGCGCTGCTGATCGTGCCGGCGCTCGGCACCGGCCTCGCGCTGCAGGACCGGAGCACGCCGCTGTGGGTGTTCCAGCTCCTGGCGCTGCTCTCCGGCATCGGCGCCGGCAACTTCGCCTCCTCGATGTCGAACATCAGCTCCTTCTTCCCCAAGCGCCTGCAGGGGACGGCGCTCGGCATCAACGCCGGCATCGGCAACTTCGGCGTCACGGCGACGCAGGTGCTGGTGCCGCTGGCGATGACCGTCGGCGTGCTCGGCGCGCTCGGCGGCGAGCCGATGCTGCTGGCCAAGGACAGCGGCTGGATCTTCGGCCGGATCGAGGCCGGCACGCCGACCTTCATCCAGAACGCCGGCTTCGTCTGGGTGGTCGTGCTCGTGCCGCTGACCGCCGCCGCCTGGTTCGGCATGAACAACCTGCTCGGCGCCACGCCCGGCCTCGCCTCGACCGGCGGGGCCTTCGCCAGGATCGTCTACCTCCTCGCGCTGACGCTGGCCATCACCGTCCTCGGGCTCTACCTGCATCTGCCCGCGCCGACCGGCCTCGGCCTGCTCGACATGTGGGTGACGCTGCCGCTGATCATGATCGCCACGCTGCTCGTCATCCGCGTTGCCGTCGCCGGCGAGATGCGGGCCAACATCGCCGGCCAGTTCGCCATCTTCGGCAATCGGCACACCTGGTCGATGAGCATGCTGTACGTGCTCACCTTCGGCTCCTTCATCGGCTTCTCGATGGCGCTGCCGCTGTCGATCGCGGTGATCTTCGGCGTCAGCCACGTCGTCGACCCGGCGACCGGGCTGCTCTCGCACACCCTGAAGAACCCGAACGCGCCGTCGGCGCTGACCTACGCCTGGCTCGGCCCGTTCGTCGGCGCCCTCGGGCGGCCGATCGGCGGCTGGCTGGCCGACCGGATCGGCGGCTCGGTGGTCACGCAGGCCGTCTCGGCGACGATGCTCGTCGCCTCCGTCGGCGCCGGCTACCTGATGATGCAGGCCTACCAGTCGGCGACGCCCGAGCAGCATTTCATCCCGTTCCTGGCGGTGTTCATCGTCCTCTTCGCGGCCACCGGCATCGGCAACGGTTCGACCTTCCGCACCATCGGCGTCGTCTTCGACCGCGCCCAGGCCGGCCCGGCCCTCGGCTGGGCCTCGGCGATGGCGGCCTACGGCGCGTTCATCGCGCCGGTGGTCATCGGCCGCCAGATCAAGGCCGGCACGCCGGAGGTCGCGATGTACGGCTTCGCCGGCTTCTACGCGCTGTGCCTGCTGCTCAACTGGTGGTTCTACCTGCGGCGCGGCGCGGAGATCAGGAATCCCTGATGGCCTCCCGGCCGCAGGCGGAGCCGGACGGGGCCTGGGCGGGCTGGCGCCCGTTCCGGATCGTCGCCGCCGCGCCCGAGGCGAGGGACGTCGTTTCGTTCCGGCTGGTGCCGCAGGACGGCGCCGCCCTGCCGCCGTTCCGGGGCGGGCAGCACGTGGCGCTGCGCGCCGGCCCGGCAGGGGCGAGGCGGGTGCGCTGCTACTCGCTGTCGTCGCTTCCCGATGCGGGCGGCTACCGGCTGACCGTCAAGCGCGTCGGCGGCGGGGAGATGTCCGGGTTCCTGCACGCGCTGTCGCCGCCGTTCGCCGCCGCCGTGGAACTGATGGCCCCCCGCGGCGACTTTTGCATCGCGCCGGGCGCGGCGGGCGAAGCCTTTCCGGTGGTGCTGATCGCCGGCGGCATCGGCATCACGCCGCTGCTCTCGATGCTGCATCAACTGCGGCGCGACGGCTGGCCGGCGCCGGTCGACCTGCTCTACAGCGTGCGCTCGGCAAGCGCGCATGCGTTCGCCGAAGAGATTCTCGACCTGCAAAAGGCGATGCCGCGGCTCAGCGTCTCCACTTTCTACAGCCGGCCCGAGCCGGCGGACCTGTCGTCGGCCGCCTGCGACGTTGCCGGGCGGCTCTCGGCCGCGCATCTCGCCGGCGTCGCCGCGCCGGCGGCGCGCTTCTACGTCTGCGGCCCGGCGGCGATGATCGCCTTCGTCATGGAGGCGCTGGCCCGGCTCGGCGTCGGCGCGGAGCGGCGCTTCGCGGAAAGCTTCGGCCCGCCGTGCCGGCGGCTTTCCGGCGCGGCGCTGGCGCCGCAGCCGGTCCAGTTGGTGCGCTCGGGCAGGACGTTCTTGTGGCGGCCGGGCGGCCCTTCGCTGCTGGAACTCGCCGAGGACGCCGGGGTGAACGTCATGAGCAACTGCCGCGTCGGCCAGTGCGACGCCTGCGCGGCGAAGCTGCTCGCCGGCGAGGTGGACTGCCCCGGCCAGGAGCAGCCTGCCGCCGACGAATGCTTCCTCTGCGTCGCGCAGCCGCTGACGCCGCTGATCATCGACCTCTAGGCCCGCGGCCGCGTCGGGTCGCCCCGAGGAACTAGTCCGTCCGGCCGCCCGAAGCTCTGCTTCGGACGTATTTTTTTCGCCCCGCCCCCTGCCTATCATGACGCGAGACGTCGTTGGCGGACCGCTCCGCCAGCGTCCGGGACCGCCGCGCGTCCGACCACCCCTCCCGGACCGGAGCGGTCCCTTGTCTCTGCCGTGGAAGGGAAGAAGGTCAGCCATGATCTACACCAGAAAATCACCGGCGCTGCTCATCATCGGTCTCGTCATGCTGACGTGGGGCTGGCTGAACGCCAGCGGCAGCCTCGACGGCATGCAGGCGTGGCTGCAGCGGAGCGCCCATGCGGAGCACGTGAAGGCGCAGGCGAAGTTCGACGCCGAGCTGCGCGCGGCCGCGGCGCGGGCCGCGGCCGAGGGCGTGCCGGCGCCGGCGATGAAGATGCCGCCCTCGCGCTTCGACGAGGCCAAGGCCGGGCAGGCCCGGCTCTCCTGGATCTTCGGCGGCCTCGCCGTCGCCTGCGGCCTGCTGATCCTGCTGCGGACTCCCGGCCGGGGCCACGTCGACTACTACCTGTCGGTCGTGCCGGGCATGGCCTGGATGCTGCTGATCGCCTTCGTCGTGCGCTGGCTGCTCGACCCGGTCTTCGCCAACTGGGGCCGCGACGCGCAGGCGACGCTCGGCTTCAACTTCGCGACGATCTTCAACTTCAACTACGTGGTGCTCGGCATCCTCGCCGGCATCGTCATCGTGAACGTCTTCGGCATCCCCGCCTGGGCGGCCAACGGCGTGCGCACCGCCCGCCTCTTCCTGAAGACCGGCGTCATCCTGCTCGGCACGCTGTACAGCGCCACCGAGCTGCTGCAGCTGGGCGGCCTGTCGGTGGCGATGATCGGCGCCTTCGTGCTCGGCTCGGTGTGGATCGTGCTCGCGCTCGGGCGCCGCCTGCGCACCGACAATTCGATGACCGCGGTGCTCTCGGCGGGCATGGGCGTGTGCGGCGTCTCGGCCACCGTCGCCGTGGCACCGGTGGTGAACGCCAAGCCGAGCGAGATCGCCTACACCATCGGCACCATCCTGATGTGGGGCGTCGGCGGCATGTTCCTCTTTCCGACCGTCGGCCACCTCCTCGGCATGGGGCCGGTGCAGTTCGGCGCCTGGGCCGGCACCGGCATCCTCAACTCCGCGCAGGTCGCCGGCGCGGCGCTCGCCTTCGATCCGAACGGCATCGAGACGCTCAAGGTGGCGGAGATCTTCAACATCACCCGCGTGCTCTTCCTGCCGCTGATCGCGCTCTGGCTCGCCGCCTGGTACGTGCGGCACGAGGCCGGCGCGGCCAGGGTCGACCTCGGCCACGTGCTGTTCGCCAAGTTCCCGGTGTTCGTGCTCGGCTTCCTGTTCATGTTCCTGCTTTCCTCGCTCGGCGCGTTCACGCCGTCGGGCCACTACCAGGGGAAATACTTCAGCGCCGACGAGGTGAAGCGCGAGAAGCGGCTCGACGACCGGGACGCCGCCGCCCTCGCCGGCGCCCTGTCGCAGCTCGAATCGCCGGCCGGCCGGGCGGCGCTGCAGGCCTTCCTCGCCGCCCGGTCGATCCACGTCGGCCAGCACCACGCCGAGCCGGAGGACGTGTCGACGGCCCTCTCCGGGCTGATCGCCGAGCGGCAGATGCGCACGCGCGCGCAGGACGGCCTTCTTGCCGCCGTCGCCAGGCTGCCCGGTCTCGACGCCGAGGCCAGGGCAGCGATCGAGAAGGCGGGCAAGGCGGCCTGGCACGCCTCGAAGACCATCGGCGCGTTCCGCGACTGGCTGGCCTGGCTGTTCGCCTTCGGCCTGATCGGGCTGGGCATGCAGATCACCGGCAAGGCCATGCGCCAGGCCGGCGGCGTGCCGCTCTTCATCGGCGGCGTGGTCGGCACGCTGAAGGCGATCGGTTCGCTGCTCGTCGTGCTGCTGTTCGTCAGGGAATTCGTTTGAGGAGAGAAGCCATGTCCGGAGAAGAGTTCAAGCGCGGGAATCACCTGTCGATCTTCGCCAGCGATCGCGGGGAAGACATCGGCGCGCTGGTGCTCGCGCTGCTGATCGCCATCGGAGTCGTGCTGTTTGTCGGCCGCTAGCCCGCGCGGCCTGGCGCCGGCGACGCTGCTGCTCTGCCACCACGGCACGCGCGGCGCCGCCGCGGCCGCCGATCTGGCGGTGGCGATCGCGCTGCCCGGGCTGACCACCGTCGTCCATTGCCTGGTCGTGCCCGATCTCTGGGGCGGCATGCAGGGCGACGACTGGCTCAACGACGCGACGACGCGCGACGCCTTCGGCGCCTACGTCGAGAAGATGCTGGCGGAAGAGGCGCGGGCCGTATCGCGCGCGATCGAGGCGCAGTGCCACGCGCGCGGCGTCGACTACCGGGCGGCGCTGCGCTTCGGCGAGCCGGCCGCGGTGGCGCTGGCCGTCGCCGCCGAGGTCGGCGCCGATCTCTGCGTGATCGGTCCGCCGCGCCGCCGGGGCGAGGCCGGCCTGCGTTCGCGCATGCGCCTGGAGCGGCTGCTGCGGGATCTGCCATGTCCGCTGCTGGTCGCCAGCCGCCGCTCGCGCTAGCCGGGCCCGGCGACACGGCGCGCGCCGAGATCGCGGTGCCGCTGGCGCCGGCCGCGCTGGCCGACTTCCTCGCCGACGTCGAGCGGCTGTTCCGGCTCAATCCGCTGCTGACGATCGAATCCTGGCGCGCGTGCGCCGGCGGTTTCCATTTCGTCGCCGACAACGAGAGCAACGGGCGGCGCATCGACGCTGCCGTCGCCGTCGAGCGCGCGGCCGACGGTTCGACGCTGCTGCTGCGCTACGCGACGGGCCTGAAGCGGGCGACGCAACTGGCGGTGACGGCGTCCGGCGGCGGCGCGCGCCTGGTCGTCACCGAGCATTACGCCGCCGTCGCGGACCCGGCCGATCCGCGCCTGGCCGAGGTCGACCGGAGTCTCGTGCCCTGGGTCGCCGCGCTGCACCGGCACCTGCGCGCCCGGCGGCGCTGGGGGTGGCTGCCCGGCTGGCGGTGGTGGCACGAACGCTTCCTGGCCGGCCTGGCGCCGCGCCAGCGACGGATCGTGCGCCTGCTGGTGTGGATCAGCCTGCTGGAATTCATCGCTTTTCTTGGACTGGTCCTGGTATGGAACCTCGCCGCGCAACGCTGACCTCGCCGCCATCGGAGCAAGGGCGATGAGCGTCGATGCCGCGCACGCGGACGCCGGCCCGTCGCCCGGCGAACTCGCCGTCCGCGCCCTTTTCGCCGTGCTGCACGGCGCCGCCGTCGGCGAACTGCCCGCCTTCGCCTGGACGCTCGACCTGCCGCAGAGACAGTTGCTGGCCTTGATCACCGAACACCTGCCGGAGGCGCTGACGGTCATCCCGCTGTCCGGGCAACGCTATGCCAGCCTGCGGCAGCAGGTGCCGCGGGAGTTCCACGACCTGCTCGACCTGATGCTCGCCGCGCGCGCCCCGACGGTGCCGCTGGCGGCGGCCGAGCGGAGCGCCCGCGTCATCGCCGCCGCCTGCTTCGGCCGCCGCTATCTCTGGCGGGATCTCGGGCTGCGCGGCCGCGAGGACGTCGCCCTGCTGTTCGCCACCTATTTCCCCGCGCTCTACCGCGCGAACGCGCGCAACCAGATATGGAAGCGCTTCCTCTTCGCGGAGATCTCCGCGCGCCGCGGCAGTGCACCGCTCCACCCGCCGAACTGCGTGCGCTGCGAGGATTTCACGAACTGCTTCCCGGCGCATCCGGACGACGCTCCGGCCGGCCTGCCGGGGGGCACCGAAAAAACATGATCGTTCGAGGAGCATGCCATGAACACACCGACGGAAAAGCAGGCGCTGGCCGAAGAAGCGGCCCGCCGCGCAAAGCAATACGAGCTGGACTACGGGTCCTGTCCGCAGTGCGTGCTGGCGGCGATCCAGGAGACCCTGGGCATCGTGGACGACGCCACCATCAAGGCCGTGCACGGGCTGGCCGGCGGCGGCGCGCTGATGGGCAAGGGCGCCTGCGGCGCCCTGACCGGCGGCCTCATCGCCCTCTCGGTGAAGCAGGGCCGCGACCGCGACAAGCTCGACAAGGGGCGCTTCATGGGCAACTACCAGAAGGGCCGGGATCTCGTCGAGCGCTTCCGCGCCGAGTTCGGCGGCATCACTTGCGAGGAGCTGCAGCAGCAGTTCACCGGCAAGACCTACGACATGTGGCGCGCCGAGGAGTACCAGGCGTTCAACGAGGCCCGCGGCGACAAGTGCGCCGAGGCGACGGCCGCCGTCACCCGCTGGGTGGTGGAGCTGCTGTAGCGGTACGCCGGACGGCCTGTGGCCGGCGCGCGTAGTCCTGAAGAACTAGTCCATGCGCAGGTGCGCGGCCGCGCGCGACCCCGTCCGTCCGGCCTAGAAACTGTCATCCCTTGAGCATCCCGCAACCCTGCTTCAGGCGTATTTTTTTCGTCGGATCGTTTGCCTACCATTCGAAGCACGAATTCGACGCGGGATCACCGGCGTCGTGTGCGGCGCACGTTCCCGCGCCCAAGGAAGGCATATGTTATTCGGCAGAACCCAGAAGAACCCCATCAAGCTCGCCGAGCACGGCGCCGTCGAGTGGAAGTACGCGACCTGCGGCTACTGTTCCACCGGCTGCGTCATCGAGGTCGGCCTCGATGCGGAAGGGCGGGCGGTGGCCTCGCGCGGCGTCGCCGACGCCGACGTGAACCGCGGCAAGCTGTGCGTCAAGGGCCTGGTCGAGCACCGGCTGTTCGAGTCCGCCGGCCGCGGCCTCTACCCGATGAAGCGCAAGCATTGGTCCGATCCTTGGGAGCGGACGACGTGGGACGACGCGTTCACCGAACTGCACGACGGCATCCGCCGCACCCAGGCCAAGTACGGCCGCGACGCCATCGCCGTCATCTCCACCGGCCAGATGCTGACCGAGGAGTTCTACACGCTCGGCAAGCTGACGCGCGGCCTGATCGGCACCAACACCTACGACGGCAACACCACGCTGTGCATGGCTTCCGCCGTCTCCGGCTACAAGCGTTCCTTCGGCTCCGACGGCCCGCCCGGCTGCTACGACGACTTCTCGCACACCAACTGCCTGATCGCCTGGGGCTCGAACCTGCCCGAGCAGCACCCGATCATCTACTACCGGCTGAAGGACGCGCAGGAAAAGCGCTACTTCCCGCTGATCGTCGTCGACCCGCGCTACACCGCGCTGGCGCAGAACGCCGACATCTACCTGCCGATCACGCCGGGCACCGACGTCGTGCTGCAGAACGCGATGATGCACGTGATCTTCAAGGAAGAGCTGGAGGACAAGCGCTACATCGAGGCCAACACCAACGGCATCGACGAGCTGCGCGCCGAGGTCGCCAAGTACGATCCGACGACGGCCTCGAAGATCTGCGGCATCAACGAGGAGACCATCCGCGTCGTCGCCCGCCTGTTCGCCAAGGCCAATCCGGGCATGTGCATCTGGACCATGGGCATCAACCAGTCCACGCACGGTTCGGACGGCGTCGTCGGCATCAACAACCTCTGCCTGATCACCGGCAACGTCGGCAAGCCGGGCGGCTCGCCGCTGTCGATCACCGGCCAGTGCAACGCCATGGGCACGCGCGAGTGGTCGTCGGCCTCGGGCCTGCCCAACTATCGCCTGCTCGAATACGAGAAGGATCGCATCGACATCGGCAAATTCTGGAACGTCGATCCGGAGTTCTTCCCGAAGAAGGTCGGGCCGAAGCAGACCGACATCTACCAGGTCATGGAGGCCGGCAAGGTCAAGGGCATGTGGCTGATCGCCACCAACCCCATGTCCTCGCTGCCGAACACGGCGCGCGTCAGGAAGGCCATGGAGCAACTGGAATTCTGCTGCGTCCAGGACTGCTACACCGACACCGAGAGCGCCCAGTACGCCACCCTCTATTTCCCCGGCGGCACCTGGGCCGAGAAGAACGGCGTGATGACCAACACCGAGCGGCGCATCAACGTCGTCAACCCGGTGGTCAAGTGCCCCGGCGAGGCGCATCCCGACCTGTGGATCTTCAACCGGGCGGCGGAGCGCTTCAACACCGAGGGGAAGGTCCCGTTCCCGGAGAAGGCCGCCGACATCTTCCTCGAAATGCGCGAGATCTCGCGCGGCCGGCTCTCGGACATCACCGGCATGTCGCACGAGCTGCTGGAAAAGTACCGCGGCATCCAGTGGCCCTACACCGAGGCGCAGGCGGCGAGCGGCGAGCGGCCGCCGAAGGGCGGCGTGCGCCTCTATACGAAGGACGCCACCTTCCGCTACCCCGACGGCCGCGCCAAGCTGATCCCGCTGCCCTTCATCGTGAACTACGAGGTGCCCGACGACGAGTATCCGTTCTGGCTGAACACCGGCCGCCTCGTCGAGCATTGGCACGGCCGCACCAAGACCGGCAAGATCGGCAACAACAACAAGTTCAGCCCGATCCCGTTCATCGAGATGAACCCCGACGCGGCCGAGGAGATGGGCATCCGCGACGGCGAATACGTGCGCCTGGTGTCGCGCCGGTCGGATGCCGTGGCCATGGCCAAGCTGACGCAGCGGGTGCGCAAGAACATGGTGTTCCTGCCCTTCCATTTCCACGACTGCGCCAACCGGCTGACCATCGCCAACCTCGATCCCTATTCGCGCCAGCCGGCCTACAAGCAGTCGGCGGTGCGCATCGAGCGGATCGCCAACCAGCGCGAGGCGGCCATCCTGTCCAAGGAAATGCGCAAGTTCTGAGAACCCGCGGAAAGCACGAGACGATGTTCAAGCGCCGAGAATACGAACCCGATTACGCCTGCCTGACCGACCAGCCGAGCAAGAGCCACAACCGCTGGGGGCAGAGCATCGAAACCGTGCCGCCGGACGACCCGCGGCGCGGGCAGAGCCTCAACATCAACGGCGACGGCTGGGTCAGCGACAACCCGAACCGCTACAAGCAGCACGGCTTCTTCTTCAACGCCGACAACTGCATCGCCTGCCACGCCTGCGAGGCGGCCTGCTCGGAGAAGAACCTCAACCCGCCGCACCACGCCTTCCGCTCGGTCGGCTTCGTCGAGGGCGGCAGCTTCCCGAACGTGGTGCGGATGAACGTCTCGCTCGCCTGCAACCATTGCGACGATCCGGCCTGCCTGAAGGGATGCCCGACCCGCGCCTACACCAAGTTCGCCGAGTACGGCGCCGTGCTGCAGGACCCGGACATCTGCTTCGGTTGCGGCTATTGCACTTGGGTTTGCCCGTACAACGCGCCGCAGCTCGATCCGGTGAAGGGCGTCGTCAGCAAATGCAACATGTGCGTGGATCGCCTCGAAGTCGGGCTGAAGCCGGCTTGCGTCGCGGCTTGCGTCGGCCGGGCGCTGGATTTCGGCGTCGTCGAGAACGTTCCGGAAGGGCGCATCCTGGCCCAGGTCGCCGTCCCCGGTTTCCCCCTGCCGGACATCACCCACCCGAACACGCGCTTCCAGCAACTGCGCAGCCTGCCGCGCGACATGCGGCGGGTGGACAGCATGCCGATCAAGTACCACCGCGACGACGACAGCGGCGCCTACGTGCCGATGCTCGATCCCAAGTACGGCTTCGAGCGCCATTGGAGCCTGAAGAAGCTGCTCGGCTCGCACGAGAACTCGCACATCGCCTTCACGCTGACCGCGCAACTGGCGGCCGGCGCCTTCGCGCTGCTCGCCGCCCTCGGCACCGTGCTCGACCCGCTGCGCGCGCTGCACGGCAGCGCCATGTGGCTGCCGAGCCTGTTCGCCATGTTCGTGCTGCTGATGTTCGGCATGACCAAGCTCAACCTCCACCTCGGGCGGCCGCATCGCTTCTACCGCGGCTACTACGGCCTCAGATACTCGCCGGTGGCGAAGGAAATCTTTGGCGTGACGGTATTTACCGTCGGATTGAGCGGCTATCTCGCACTGGCCGTGGTCCGCGCGTTCGGCGCGGATGTCGTGAGCTGGCTCGGGCTCGGCGGATACATCCTGACGGCATGGTTCGCCCATCCGCTGATGACCGTGGCGGAGTACCTGTGGGCCTTGGTCGGCCTGCTCGGCATTGCCTACGGCGGCTTCTACATGATCAGGCTCTACCGCATCAAGGCGCGTCCGTACTGGAACCATTGGCACACCGACGCGAGCTTCGTCGGGTCCGCGCTGTCGCTGGGCGCGCTGCTGCCGCTCGCCGTCGCGCTGCCCTTCGGGCTCGTCACCGAGCCGCTCGTCCAGGTGCTGGCCGGCGCCTCGGCGCTCGGGCTGGCGCTCGAAGGCGCCGCGCTGATCGCCCATGCGCGCGACCTGCGCGACGCGAAGAGCGAAGGCGCCGCGTCGTTCTACATCCAGACGACCAAGTTCGGCTACCCGTACCTGTTGCGCAACGGCCTGCTCGCCGCCGCGCTGCTGCTCGCGCTCGGCCTCGTCGTGGTGCCCGGCGCCGGCCTCTGGCTGCTGCTGCCGCTGTTCGCGCTGGCCGTCATGCAGTCGATCCTCGGCCGCGCCCTGTTCTTCGCGGCGGTGATCCCGACGACGATGCCGGGCTCGTTCTTCTGGCGCAACCCCGGCTTCGTCGAGCATGCCCGCGACATTGGCCTTGCCGACATGCCGCAGGTCGGCGTCGCCTACGAACACCACCACCACTTCAAGATCGGCGAGCTGCTGGAAACGGTGAGGAATACGACGCCCAGGGAAATATGGGCGCAGACCAAGCGGGTCTTCACCGGATGAGCGCGAGCCGCGCCGCTGCCGGCGAAGCCCCCGCTCCGGCGGCGGCGGCCCCGCGCGCGGCGGCGCCATGGTCGGAGCGCCGGCGCTTCCTGCTCGACGGCGCGAAGATGGCCTGCGGCGTCGGCATCTTCGGGCTCGCGCTCGGCAGCCATGTCCGCCAGGCCATGGCGCTGCCGCCGGAGGCCCTGCGCCCGCCGGGCGCCGGCGCCGAGGCCGACTTCCTCGGCGCCTGCCTGCGCTGCGGCCTGTGCGTGCGCGCCTGCCTGCCCGGCGCCCTCGAACTGGCGAAGCCGGAGGCGCCGGTCGCCGCCGGCACGCCCTATTTCACGGCGCGCACCGCGCCGTGCGCGATGTGCGAAGACCTCCCGTGCGTCAGGGCCTGCCCCACCGACGCCCTCGACCACGGGCTGACCGACGTCCGCGAGGCGCGGATGGGCCTGGCCGTGGTCACCGACCGCGAGACCTGCGTGAACCACCTCGGCCTGATCTGCGACGTCTGCTACCGGAGCTGCCCGGCCGGCGGCGAGGCCATCACGCTGGAGTACCAGCAGTACCGGCGCACCGGCCGGCACGCTGTGTACCTGCCGACGGTGCATGCCGAGCACTGCACCGGCTGCGGCAACTGCGAGAGCGCCTGCGTGCTCGGCGAACCGGCGATCCGGGTGCTGCCGATCCGGCTGGCGAAGGGCGCGCTCGGCAAGGATTTCCATCCCGTGCCGGCGTCGTCCGGGGCGGCCGCCGGTTCGCCGGTCGGCGTCATGGTCGTGGCGCCGGCGGGCGCTGACGACTGAACAGACTGGAGGCTCCGAGGTGAACGACATGACCCTTCCCCCGATGGACAAGCGCGATTTCGAAACGCTCGCCGACTTCCGCTACGAGATCCGCAAGTTCCTGCGCTTTTCCGAGCAGGTCACGCGCAAGGCCGGCATCACGCCGCTGCAGTATCTGATGCTGCTCAACATCAAGGGTTTTCCCGGCCGCGACTGGGCGACCATCGGCGAAATCGCCGAGCGCCTGCAGGCGCAGCACCACGGGGTGGTGGCGCTGGTCTCGCGCTGCGAGAAGCTGGGGTTGGTCGAGCGCCGGCGCTCGCTGGAAGACCGGCGCCGCATCGAGGTGCGGCTGCTGGACAAGGGCGTGGCGTTCCTCGAACGCCTGAGCAGCGTCCACCGCGCGCAGCTCATCCGGCTGGACGGCAAGTTCTCGGTGCCGACCGCCGGCTCCTTCGTCGGCTGCCGGCCGCCCGGGCCGTCGTAGCCTGACCCGCGCTTCGCCCGGCCGCGGCCTGCGGCCGGCTAACGCCTGGCGCCGACGTGGCCGAGCGCGTGCGAGATGTCGTCGGCCGCCGCCTTGACCAGCGTCACCCAGTCCGGCCGGTGCCGGTCCACCGGCGCCGACACCGAGAGGCCGGCGACCATCCTGCCCTCGTCGTCGCGGATCGGCGCGGCCACGCACTTCAGTCCGAGCTCCGCCTCCTCGTTGTCGAAGGCCACGGCGTGCCGGCGGATCTTGTCCAACTCCTTCTCCAGCGCCGGCAGCGCGGTCAGCGACGCCGGCGTCTTGCCCGGCAGGCCGGTGCGTTTGGCGTAGGCGCGTACATTCTCCGGGCCGTCCTCGGCGAGGAAGAGCTTGCCGACCGAGGTGAGATGCAGCGGCGCGCGGCCGCCGACGAGGTAGACCACGCGCACCAGCGAGCGGCCGCTCGACGTGCGCTCGATGTAGACGATCTCGTCCTCGTGCCGGATGCCGAGGTTGATCGCCTCACCGATCCGCTCGTGCAGTGCCTGCATGTGCGGGCCGGCGACGTCGCGGATGTTCAGCCGCGACTTCACCAGGTTGCCGAGTTCGAGCAGGCGGATGCCGAGGCGGTAGGTGCCGGCGTCGTGCCGCTCGACGACGCGCGCGGTGGTCATCGCCGCCAGGATGCGGTGCGCGGTCGAGGGGTGCAGGCCGGTGGCCTGCGCCAGATGCTTGAGCGCCACCGGCTCGGGCGACTCGGCGAGCACGTCGAGCAGCGAGGTCATGCGCTCGATGACCTGGATGGAGTTCTTCGACTCCCTGCCTTCCTTGGGATTCTGCTGTTCTGCCATGGGGTTCCTGACGTTTTTCGGGCCCGGCCGTCCGGCCGCGCCGTCGATTCCGGTCGGGCGGGCGGCGAGCGACTATAATCGCGCCAGCATGCCGCTTTCCGGTGTTTTTTTGTTGCACCGCGGTATCTTACCATTTCACAATGCAAAACTGATGGGCGCCGCTCGCTGACCGGCCAGGAGCGCCGCGCCACCCGACAGGAACGACAAGCATGAGATTCGACGACGGCATTCCCGCCATTCCGCTGTGGATCGACGGCCACGCCTGGTCCGGCGTGTTCGAGGAATTCATCGACGTGCGCGAGGCGGACGGCGAGGTGCGCTACCGCGTGCCGCAGTGCGGGCCGGACGAAGCGGCGACGGCGGTCGCCTCGGCGCGCCGCGCGCAGCCGGCGTGGGCCGCCGACGCCGCCGGGCGGCAGCGCCTGCTCGGCGAGCTGGCCGGGCTGCTCGACCAGTTCGGCGGCGACTTCGCCAAGCTCGTCGGCCGCGAGACCGGCAAGGACGTCGACGGCGCGCGCGCCGAGGTCGCCCGCGCCGTCGACGCGCTGCGCCAGGCTGCCGGCGCAGCGGCGGGCGGCGGCGTGCAGGCGGTGGCGAGCGACGGCGCCGATCCGCTCGCCTCGGCCGCCGCCGGGCTGGCCGGGGCCTATGCCGCCGGCGCCGCGGCCGTGGTCCTGAGCGACGCGCGCGCGCCGTCCGCGGTCTTCGCGCTGGCCGAGCTGTCGGCGCGCGCCGGCTTCCCGGCCGGCGCCCTCTGCCTGCTGCACGGCGACCCGCGGGCGCGCGCCGCGCTCGAATCCGCGCTCGCCGGCTGAGACATGGAACGCATCGTCTACCTCGAAGGCGAGTCGATCGTCGCCGACGTGCGCCGCCCGGCCTGCGCGCACGAGTGGATCGAGTACGCGAAGACGACGCAGGCCGAGGTCGAGGCGCGGCTGGCCGGGGCGACCATCGCCGTCGTCAACAAGCTCTGCATCGACGCCGGCGCGATCGCGCGCCTGCCGGCGCTGCGCATGATCGCGGTGGCCGCCACCGGCACCAACAACGTCGACCTGGAGGCCTGCCGCGCGCGCGGCATCGTCGTCTCCAACATCCGCGGCTACGCCGTGCATACGGTGCCCGAGCACGCCATCGCGCTGATGCTGGCGCTCTCCCGCAACCTCGCCGCCTACCGTGAGTCGGTGCAGGCCGGGCGCTGGCAGCGGAGCGAGCAGTTCTGCTTCTTCGACCATCCGATCCGCGACCTCCACGGCGCCACGCTCGCCGTCGTCGGCGGCGGCTCGCTCGGCAGCGGCGTGGCCAGGCTGGCGGCGGCCTTCGGCATGCGCGTGCTGCAGGTCGAGCGCAAGGATGCGGCCGCCTGCCGCGCCGGCCATACGCCGTTCGCCGAGGCGCTCGCCGTTGCTGACGTGGTTTCGCTGCACTGCCCGCTGACGCCGGAGACGCGGGGCCTGATCGGCGAGGCCGAGCTGCGCGCGATGAAGCCTTCGGCGCTCCTGATCAACACCGCGCGCGGCGGCCTCGTCGACGAGGCGGCGCTGGCGCGTGCGCTCAAGGAAGGCTGGATCGCCGGCGCCGGCTTCGACGTGCTTTCGCAGGAGCCGCCGGCGGACGATCACCCGCTGCTCGCGCCGGAGCTGCTGGCGCTGCCCAACTTCCTGCTCACGCCGCACGTCGCCTGGGCCAGCCGGCCGGCGATGCAGGCGCTGGCCGACCAGTTGATCGACAACATCGAGGCCTTCGCGCGCGGCGAGCCGAAGAATCGCGTGGCCTGACGATACGCCCCGGGAGGAGATCATGCCGAAGAAACCCCGTCGCCAACCCGATCACGGCCCGCGCCTGCGCGTGCTGCTCGGCGCCAGCATCGCCATCGGCCCGGGCAAGGCCGAACTGCTCGACGCCATCGGCCGCACCGGCTCGATCTCGGCGGCGGCGCGCGAGATGGGCATGTCCTACCGCCGCGCCTGGCTGCTGGTCGAGGCGGCCAACGCCGCCTTCGTCGAGCCGCTGGTCAGCACCGCCACCGGCGGCAGCGGCGGCGGCGGCGCACATCTGACCGACTTCGGCCGCATCGTGCTCGATCGCTACCGGCGCATGGAGTACCACGCGAGCGCCGCGGTCGCCGCGGAATTCGCGGAGTTCAAGACCCTTCTTCGGCCGCTCGACGATACGGCATAGCGCCGGCGGCTCGAAATTCAGGAGTGGACGGAATCTCGGCAGCTCCGCCGTCGGAGTTTTTGGCCGTGCTGAACGATCCGGTTCGCACACAGGACAGAGAACAATGGCACAGAACGACAACAACGGCGGCAACCTCGGCTTCGAAGCCGAACTGTTCAAGGCCGCCGACAAGCTGCGTGGCAACATGGAACCCAGCGACTACAAGCACGTCGCGCTGGGCCTGATCTTCCTCAAGTACATCTCCGACGCCTTCGAAGCCCGCCATGCGCAACTGCTGGCCGAAGACTCCGCCGCCGCCGAGGACAAGGACGAATACCTCGCCGACAACATCTTCTGGGTGCCGAAGGAGGCGCGCTGGTCGCACCTGCAGGCCAAGGCCAGGCAGAGCAGCATCGGTACGCTGATCGACGACGCCATGCGTGCCATCGAAAAGGACAACGAATCCTTGAAGGGCGTGCTGCCCAAGGACTACGCCCGCCCCGCGCTCAACAAGGTGATGCTGGGCGAACTGATCGACCTGATCTCCGGCATTGCCTTGAACGAAGGCAACGACAAATCGAAGGACGTGCTCGGCCGCGTCTATGAATACTTCCTCGGCCAGTTCGCGGGCGCCGAAGGCAAGCGCGGCGGCGAGTTCTACACGCCGCGCTCCGTGGTGCGCACGCTGGTGGAAATGCTGGAACCCTACAACGGGCGCGTCTACGATCCCTGCTGCGGCAGCGGCGGCATGTTCGTGCAGAGCGAGAAATTCGTCGCCGAACATGGGGGGCGCATCGGCGACATCGCCATTTACGGGCAGGAAAGCAACTACACCACCTGGCGTCTGGCGAAGATGAACCTCGCCGTGCGCGGCATCGACTCGGACATCCGCTGGAACAACGATGGCAGCTTCCACAAGGACGAACTGCGCGACCTCAGGGCCGACTTCATCCTTGCCAACCCGCCGTTCAACGTTTCCGACTGGGGCGGCGAGCGCCTGCGCGAGGACGTGCGCTGGCAGTTCGGCGTGCCGCCGGTGGGCAATGCCAACTACGCCTGGCTGCAGCACATCTTCCATCACCTTGCGCCGCACGGTTTCGCGGGCGTGGTGCTCGCCAACGGTTCCATGAGTTCGCAGCAAAGCGGTGAAGGCAACATCCGCAAGGCGATGATTGAAGCCGGTGCGGTGGACTGCATGGTCGCGTTGCCCGGCCAGTTGTTCTATTCGACACAGATCCCGGCCTGCCTGTGGATTCTGGCGAAGGATCGCAGCAACGGCCTGGTGAAGAAAACCCGGTTGCGCGATCGGCGCAAAGAGGTGCTGTTCATCGACGCACGCAAGATGGGCGTGCTGGTGGATCGCACGCGGCGCGAGCTGACCGACGCCGAAATCGCAAAAATCGCCGCCACCTACCACGCATGGCGTGGCGAACCCGACGCGGGCGAATATTCGGACATCCCCGGCTTCTGCAAATCCGCCACCCTCGACGAAATCCGCAAGCACGGCCACGTCCTTACGCCGGGGCGCTACGTCGGCGCGGAGGCGCAGGACGAGGATGACGAGGTGTTCGACGAGAAGATGCGGCGCCTGACCGCGCAACTGGCCGAACAGATGGTGCGCGGCGCGGAACTGGATGCCGTCATTCGAGAAAAGCTGGCGGCGCTGGGTTATGGAGTGCCCGCACCATGAACGCGCAGGAATTGCTATGCGGATTCAACCGGTCGATGCAACACACTAAAGCCTGCGCAAGCAGAAGGAGTA
>JACFMQ010000023.1 GCA_019455325.1 Rhodocyclaceae bacterium
GATGTCGCCGAGGCGCAGCTCGAAACCTGCCGCGGCAACACCGGCCGCCTGCAGGAGTCGATCAACGTCCAGAATGACGCCATCCGCCTGCTGGCCGCCGAGGCCAGGGCCGCGCACCGCGACGTGGAGGCCGCGCGCCGTGAAGCCGAGCGCCAGGCCGCGCTCCACGAGCGGCGGGCCGACGAGCTGCGCCAATGGCAGCGCCGCGCCGGCGAGGACGATTGCGCGGCCGCGCGCCGGCTGCTCGCCGAGGTGCCGCGATGATCCGCTGGCTCGCCCTTGTCGCCGCCACGCTGGCGCTCGCAGCCTGCGGCACGCCGGCCGTCGTTACGCAGCGCGTGGAGATCCCGATTCCGGTGCGGCCGATCACCGCCGCCGAACTGCCGGCGCCGCCGGCCGACGAATTCGCCGCTGCCTCGCCGGCCGATCCGCTCGACGCGCAGGTGCGCGCGCTGCTGCTCGACCGCGAGACGACTGCCGCCTACGTGATCCGCCTGCGCGCCCTCGTCGGCGCGTGCGTCGGGCCGGCGTCGCCGGCGCCGAGGTTGCCGACGGTGGAGTGACGCGGTCGGAAATCCACAGAAACCGGGGAAAAACCTGTGGACAAACGGCAGCTTTCCCGGCTGGGCGCCGGATTGCGCGGCTGCTCAATTTTTCGGCGATATGGCGACGCGCGGCGGGGTTAGCGCCGTCCGCCTCACTCTTTCAGCCCCGGCAGCGGGTAAGGGCTGGCCAGGAATGAAACGCCGTTGTTCTGCTGCCTGACGTGGAAGACGATGAAGCCGGCGGTATCGTTCCGGCTGGCGATGAAGGGGGGCATCCAGAACACTTCGATATCGCCATCGCCCTCCCATCCCTGGGCGCGGAATTTTTCTGCGATCTGCTGCAGGATGCCTTCAGCCCCTTCGTGCGGGAGCTCTGGCCGCGCCGGCCGCATGAATTCGAAGCGATCAATGTGCTCGAAAGTGTAGTAGTGCCAGCCCGACAGAGGCGACTGATCGGGCCAGAACTGTGGCCAATCGTCCTGTTCCAGACGGTATGCGGGTCGGTCTTCACGCACGGCATGCGTCATGGTTCCCCCTCCATCGCTTGAATAAAGTCGAGCAAGGCGCGCCGCTTGCGGCCGGACAGCGCGGCCAGCGCGTCCTGCATCTGCTGTTCGTCCGGGTACGGCAGGTGATCGACTTCCGGCAGCATCACTCCCTCCGGGGCTTCAGCCCTGGCGATGATTTCGCTGGGACGAACACCGATAGCGGAGGCGATCAACCCCAATGCGGCAAGGCTGGGAGATGCCTTTCCTCCCTTGTATTTACTCAGTGACGCTGTCGACAGTCCTGAGCGCTTGGCGACTGCCGCTGCACTGAGCTTTCGCTCGCGCAACATGCTCGCCAGTGCTCTTCCAATATCCATATCAGCGATGTTACCCACCGAGAAATTTCGGTGATGGTCGTTGACAAAAAATTTCCTCACATTCAACATTCACCCGTAGAAAAGTTGAATGCTAGGAAATTTTCATGTCGCAACTGAAGCAACTCCGGATTCAGCGTGGATTGAAGGCCCGCGCAGTGGCGGCGCAAGCGCAGATCTCGCCTGGGTATCTGTCACGCCTGGAGCGTGGCCAGGTCGGCATGAGTGTCGATACGGCGCGGCGGCTGGCCGCGGTTCTGAGCGTCGAGCCGGCCGATCTGATGTTTCCCGAACGCATGGCTTCATGACCGAAAGGTTCGGCCCTTCCCCGGGTGCGAAGCGGAGAAGGGCACTGGTCGGAGGCCGACCTACTGCTCATCGCAAGCGCAGTATGGCGTTCGGCCTCCCGGATGAATAGTTGATTTGGGGGAGGCGTTCACACGTGGACGTTCATGATGCCGCCTATCGGGTGGCGCACGATTTCGAGCCGGACGGCGCAGTGGGCCTCGCCCGGGAAATGGGCGTCACGCCCGGCACCTTCCTCAACCAGCTCAATCCCAACATCGAGAACACGGGCGTGTCGCTCGGCCGCGCGGTGGCGATGACGCTCGCCGCCGGCGACTTCCGCATCCTCCACGCCTTCGCCAACACCTGCCGGCACTTCGCCATTCCGCAGCCGGCACACCCGCACGTTTCCGACCAGGCGCTGCTCGACCTGTTGCTGAAGCGCGATGCCGAGATGGGCGATTTCGCCGAGGCGGTGGCCAAGTCGCTGGAAAAAGGCGGCGTGACGGCCGCGGAGTTCGCCTGGATCGAGCGCGAGGGCTACGAAGCCGCCGCCGCGATCCTGGAACTGGTGGCCCGCCTGCGCTGGATGGCCGGGGCCTCGAAGGGCGGGCGCCATGGTTAAGGCGGCGCCGTTCGATCCGGCCGCGCTGACGCTGCGGGACAACCTGCCCGCGGGCGCCGTCGTTTCGCTCGCCGGTCTGCCGTTTGCCGGCTCCTTCGCTTCGATGTTCCGCGACGAGCTGGCGGCCTATGGCTTCGGCCGCGCCGTCCCGCTGGAGTTGCGCGATGGATCGACGCCGCTGGACTGATTGGCCGCTGGCGCTGCTGGCGGTCGTGGGTTTCTTGGGCGTGTGCGCAGCCCTCGATGCGCGCGACGGTTTGACAGGAGAGAGAGATGGGAAACCGGGCTTTGACATACGAGGAGGAGGCGCAATTCCGGCGCTTCTTCAAGACGCGCGGGGATTGGGAGGCGAAGCGCGATTGGGCGGTGATGCGGGCGCTCTTGACAACGGGCATGCGCATCCAGGAGTTCCTTTCGCTGACCCTGGGCGAGGCGGCGACGGCGTTCCGGGAGGGCTATCTGTTCGTGCCGGCGAGCCGCCGCAAGGGGGAGTTCTGCGACCTGACGGTGCACCTGGTCGGCGAGGCGGCGCAGGCCTTCCATGACCTGATTGCGCTGCGCCGGGTGGGCAATCCCTTGGCCGGCGACGAGGCGCCGCTGGTGGCGGGCCGGTTCGACAAGGCGCTGACGGTGCGCGCGTTCCAGTTGGCGCTGAAGAAGTGGGCGCGCGCGGCCGGCGTCGATGAGGAGGTGAGCCCGCACTGGTTCCGCCACGCCTTCGCGGTGACAGTGGTCGAGTCCTCGACCTCGGAGAACCCGATCTTCATGCTGGCTCGCATGTCCCGCCTGCTGGGGCACCGCGACGCGCGCAGTTGCATGCGCTACCTGACGATGAGCCGCAGGAGCGCCACCGGCGGCGCCGCCGAGCTGGTTGCCGCCGCCTTTCCGGCGCGCGGGGTGCGGATGACGCCGGCGCGCGTGCGTCGGGCGTTCGAGCGGAGGGCGGCGTGATGTCCGAAGCCATTCAAGCCCGCCTCCCCTCCCGCCCGGCGGCGCGCGCCGGCCGCCTGATCGTCGAGATCAATGCCGAGGATTTCGACAAGCTCAACGCCTTCTGGGACTCCGATCTCTACGAGCAGGCGAAGGCCGCGCGGGAGGCTCGTCTCGATGAATGCCTGTCGTCGGCCGAGGTCGCGTTGAACCAGGCGCTGCGCGAAAGCGGCTCCGGCGCCAAGGTGCTCGCCAACGTGCTGGCCAGTCTCTACAACGGCTACCGCGTGAAGTTCGACGTCTCCGACCTGCTCCTCCTCGATGCGGCCAACTTCGAGCACGCCATCAACTGCATGCGCCTCAGCTTCGAGACGCGCAGCGAGCCGCACACCTGGTTCCAGAACGGCGGCGAACTCTTCGAGCGGATGATCAAGGCGTGGGGATTCGAGAAGAAAGGCGGCCGGAAATGAGCGCCGCGTACACCGTCCGCCAAATTCAGGTGCGCCAGGTCGTTGCCGACCTGGTCGCGCTGGGCGACGCGCTGAAAGCCGAGGAGAGCCGTCTGTGGATCAATGCGGCGCGCGGCGCGGCGCTGCTCGAAAGCCTGCGCCTGGGCCTCTCGGAGATCGAGCCGTTTTCCTTCGATGCGAAGAGGTCCGGTCATGTGTAGGCGCCCGGTGACCCGGCGCCAGATCCGCGCCTGGCTGGCGCCGATGCGGGCGTGCTTCGCGCAGATGCGCTCCGGCGAGGTGGATGCGATCCGCGGCTACGCGGTGACACGCCTGCACCACAAGGACGACTACGCGCGCATCGATTTCTGCATCGCCGGCTTCCGCGCGCTGATCGACCGGCTGCTGCCGGGCTTCGACTGCGCGTCGCTCGAACGCCTGGAGCGCCGGCTGGCCGCCGGTGCGCCGCTGACGGTGGCGGAGGTCGATGCCGGCTTCGCCTGCCTCGCGGCGGCCGAGGATGCGCTGACGGGCATCGACCGCGCGCGGCTGAAGGGGGCGGTGCTGATCGAGCAGATCAGCATCGAGCTGGACGCCTTGAGGCTGAAGGAGGCGGCGTGAGCGCGGCGATCAAGAGGTTCATCTGCCCGGATTGCTACGCCCGGCATGACGACGAATACGAGGCGCGGGAGTGCTGCCGGATCGGGGTTGTCTGGGAATGCTCCACCTGCGGCGCGGAGTACGACGACGAAGCCAGAGCCGACGAATGCTGCGCGGTCGACTCCGACGGCGAACCGCTGCCGTACCGGCCGACGGCGGCCGAGCTGGAGGCCGCCGGGCAGATGCGCCTCCTCTTGTAGAGGGATCACAACGTGGATCGGAATCATCTCGTCGATGGCCTTCCATCGGCACTTTTTCACTCGCGGAAAGGAGTCCTCATGGACCAAGCCCCGAACCCTGTCGCCGGCCAGCCGGCGCCGAGCGGCGACGCTGCCACGGCGGCGGCCGACTGTTTCATCACCGTTCCCGACGTCACCCTGCCCGGCGGCATCGTCGTGCCGAGCTTCCGCGTTGGGCAGTTCGCCTGCAGCAAGGGGGATGACGGCCGCCTGGCCGTGACCGCCACCGGCGTGCCGTGGGTCAACATCAACTACCACGAGGCGCGCGCCGCCTGCGCGGCGGCCGGCTATGCGCAGGTCACTGAGCGCCAGTGGCTGGCCGTCGCCATCGACGCCGCGCGGCAGGACTGCAACTGGACGGGCGGCCGGGTCGGCGCCGGCAAGCTGTTCCGCGGCCTGCGCAAGGGCAGCGTGAGCGGCCCGCAGCCGGGCGACTACACCCCCGCGGACGAGAAAGAACGCCGCTGGCTGACGCTCTCGAACGGCGAGCGCATCTGCGACCTCAACGGCAACGTCTGGCAGTGGGTCTTCGACGACCTGCAGGGCGACGAGAACGGCCTGACGACCATCATCGAGGCCGATTCGCCGAGCCTGACCGCGACCCCCTACCCGAGCATGAAGAAGGGGATGGGCTGGCGGCCGGAGGAGCGGTGTGACTGGTCCGGCTATGCGCTCTTCCGGGGCGGCTGCTGGCTCTCGGGGCGGTGTGCCGGCGCGTTCTACCTCGTCGGCGGCTGGCCCGACCTCCGCTACGACCTCGTCGCCGTCCGCTGCACCCAACCCATCGGGGTCTCTGATCCCCGGTCCCTGGTCGCGGCGCAGCCGTGACCGCCACAGGAGCGAAACCATGAACATGCGAGAACAGGGCCTCATCGAGAAATTCCACGTCCGCCGCGCCGACGGCCGCGACGCCCCCGGCGAAAAGCACCACGGCGCCGAATACTTCGTCCTGGACATGACCGACGACCCGCACGCCATTCCGGCGCTGCTCGGCTACGCCGGCTCGTGCGGGCGCGACTATCCGCTGCTCGCCGCCGACCTGCGCGCGCGCGTCGCCGGCATGGTCACCGCCGCCAGCGAGTTCGTGACGATCCCGGAAACCACGCTGCCGGATGGCACCGTCGTCCCGGCGTTCCTCGCCGGAAAGTACCTGGCCTCGCGCGGCCCGGGCGACATCCCGCTGTCCGTCGCCGACGCGGCACCGTGGGTCAACATCAGCTACCACGAAGCGTGCGAGGCCGCGGCGCGCGCCGGCCTCGACATGCAGCGCGAGACGCAGGCACTGGCGATCGCCTGGGACGTCAGCCAGCAGCCCGAGAACTGGAGCGGCGGCGCCGTCGGCGAGGGCGTGCTGCGCATGGGGCTGCACAAGGGCACCGTGCACGCAGCGCAGCCGGGCAGCTACGAGTCGCCGGACCCCGAGGAAAACCGCTGGTTCGTCCTCTCGAACGGCGAGCGCATCTGCGATGTGGCCGGCAACGCCTTCTCGTGGATCCACGACGACGTGCAGGGTGACGAGAACGGCTTGGTCGCCAAGGGCATCGCCGCCAACTCGATCTCGCTGACGACCGCGCCCTACGGCATCTGCGAGAAGGGCATGGGCTGGCGGCCGGACGGTGCACGCAACTGGTCCGGCCGTGCGCTCGTCCGGGGCGGCTGCTGGCACTCGGAGCGGCTTGCCGGCGCGTTCAACCTCGACTTCGACTGGCCCGGCCGCCGCTGCGACATCGTCGCCGTCCGCTGCACCAAGAGTCTCTGATCCCTGGTCCCGGGTCGCGGCGCCAGCCGTGACCCGCCCACCGAGAACGACATGAGCCACCACCAGACCCCCACCACCGAAGAGCAGACCGACCTCGCGATCAAAAGCTATCGCGGGATCGAACTCGGCCTCGGCCAGGCCGACCCGGTCGCCGCCATCGCCGCCAAGCTCGAAGCCGCGCACCCCGGACACCTGATCCTCGTGCAGGCCGGCAAGTTCCTGCACGGGTACGACCGGACGGCCTACGCCCTCGCCACGCTCAAGGGCTACAAGCTCAAGCTGCTCGGCCCCGCCGAGGCGCCGCACCTGCGCATCGGGTTCCCGGCCGGCAACTTCAAGCGCCGGCTCTGGTCGATGGTCGCCGACTTCGGCATCCCCTATGCCGTCGCCCTCGGCACGCAGGCCGCCGGCCACACCGTCTACGTCTCCAGCCAGCCGACCGGCAACGGCCAGGTGCTCGCCGCGGTCAGCGAGGAGATCGTCGCGCAGGTGATCGAGGATCTGCGCCAGCGCGGCGAGGTGAACAAGGCCGCCGCGCGCGAGCTGCTCACCCATCCGGACACCGCCGGCTTCAAGCTCAAGAGCCAGGCGCAGGAACTCGACCTGCAGTTGCTGCAGGACATCGTCAAGATGCCGCGCGAGCTGCGCACGACCTACGGCGAGACCCTGCGCGCGTGCATGGCACGCATCGTCCGCAGCGTCATGGCCTACGGCCTGGCAGAGAACAAGCCGGCGCTGCTGTGCGACCTCTCCGCCGACATCGACTGCCTCAAGCACTACCTCGCCCAGGCCCCGCGGCTGAGCCGGCTCAAGCTCGCCTTCGAGCATCGCGCCGGCTCAGCCGTCGAGCTTGGCCGACTCGCGGGCGGCCTGCTGCGCGCCCATCGGGAGGCGCCATGATCGACGGGCGGAATCCTCTGAAAGGTCCGGCAATGCGCTCATCCGGGCCGGCTACTGGTACTCGGAGCGGAATGCCGGCGCGTTCAACCTCGACAACGACTGGCCCGACAACCGCTACGACAACGTCGCCGTCCGCTGACCCAAGGACACAGCACCCAGGCGCCGGCACCGCCGGCGAAGGGACACTTCTTGGTCGAGGATTTCGCGGGGAGGACTCCCCGAAAGTACGGCAGCTCGCCCAACCGGGAACCGCCGCGGTGGCTACGGCTGCCGCGGCGGGACGCGGCCGAAAGTCCGTCACGAGACCGATACTGCGGTGGCATGGCGGAAAGTGGAAGCTCGCCGACTGGATCATCGCCAATCTGCCGCCGCACCGCGTCTATGTTGAGCCATTCGGCGGCGCCGCCAGCGTGCTACTCAAAAAGCCACGCAGCTACGCCGAGGTATACAACGACCTCGATGGCGAGGTCGTCAACCTCTTCCGAGTGGTCCGAGACCACGGCGAGGAGCTGCGTCGAGCCTTGGAGTTGACGCCGTTCGCGCGCGACGAATTTGCCGAGAGCTACCGCAAAGCGAAGGATCCGCTTGAGCAGGCACGGCGCACCGTCGCGCGCGCCTTCATGGGGTTCGGCTCGAACGCGCATAACAAAGCGACCGGCTTCCGGGCGAACAGCAACCGCAGTGGCACAACGCCGGCGCGTGACTGGCGCAACTACCCCGATGCCCTCGGCGCAATCATCGACCGCCTGCAGGGTGTCGTCATCGAGAATCGCGATGCCATCGACGTGGTGCAGGCGCACGACGGCGATGAAACCGTCCATTACGTCGATCCACCCTACGTTTCGGCAACGCGCGGCAAGGGCGGCGACTACCGGCACGAAATGACGGATGCTGACCACGAGCAGCTCGCGTTGGCGCTCCACGCCCTGCGCGGCGCGGTTGTTCTCAGTGGCTACCGGAGCGCGCTCTACGACGACCTCTACAGCAACTGGCGGCGCATCGAGCGGCACGCTCATGCAGACGGTGCCCGCAGCCGCATCGAGTGCCTTTGGCTGTCGCCAAGCTGCCCGGCGCGAGGATTGTTCGATGCCTGACTTCCACAGGATCACCACCCTGACCAACCTCCACACCTGCTGGCACTACGCCAGCCAGGCCAAGGGCCACCAACCGCGCGTGCAGCGTTTCGACGCCGACGCCCTGAGCTACCTCGTCACCATCCAGCAGCGCCTGCGCGACCGCATCTACGCCTTCGGCCCCTACCGCAGCTTCACCCTGCGCGAGAAGAAATTCCGCCACGTGGTCGACGCGCCGATGAAGGATCGCGTCGTGCACTGGATGATCTACCGGCACCTGCTGCCGATCTGGATGCCTCGATTCATCCACGACACCTACGGCAACCTGCCGGGGCGCGGATCGCACGCCGCCGTCCGCCGGCTCGCCGAGTTCGTTCGCCGGCCGGCGAACACCTGGGTGCTGCAGCTCGACATCTCGAAATACTTCCACGCCGCGCCGCACGACAAGATCAAGGACTGCGCGCTGCGCCACGTCGGCGACGAAGACCTCCGCCGGCTGATCGTCAGGCTGATCGACTCCTACCGCACCGACGCCCGCTACGACGACCTGTTCCCCGCCGACAGCGCCTACCGCCGCACCGCGGCGAAGGGCATGCCGATCGGCAACCAGCCCAGCCAGCTCTTCGCGAACCTCTGCCTCGACGAGTTCGACCACTGGATGAAGGAAGTTCTGCGCGTGCGCTGCTACATCCGCTATGTCGATGACCTGGTCGTGCTCGGCGGCAGCGCCGAAGAGCTACGCGCGCTGGCCGCGCAGATCGTCGAGCGCCTGGCCGCCGACGGCCTGACCATCCACCCGCGCAAGGTGCGGATCGCACCGACGCGCGCCGGCGTGCCGTTCCTCGGCTACGTCGTCTGGCCCGGCCACGTCTCGGCCGGGCGATACCTGCGCCGGCGCTACCACTACCGGCTGCGCGAGCACGAGCGCGACGGCCGCGATCGAACCGAGGCGCTGCACTCCTACCGCGCGGCGCTGGCCCACACCGGCCCCACCCGATGACCAGGAGATTCCAGGAAATGGACCTGCCACACGATTTCGCACGTTGCCCGGGCGGCAACTGCCCGAGCCGCAGCCGGTGCCTGCGCTACACCCGCCGCGACACCGCCGGCGCGACGGCGCCATGGGCGGCGATGGACATGCGCCGCGAGGCGGGCGCGAGCGCGTGCGATCAGTTCTTGCCGGCGGCGCCGGTTTCGACTTTCCGAGGGAGCGAAGCATGAAGATGGCGAAAGCAAGCCAGGCCGACCTGGACATGGCCAACGAACTCGCCTGGCTTCTGGAGGCGCTGGAGAAGCGCTGCCTTCCCGAGGTGCTGAGCGAACAGTTCGGTGACGATGAGTTCGACATCGACAACCCCGAGCACGTGCGCGAGGCCATGGGCCTGATCCTGCGCACGTTGAGAAAAGGGTCGCTCTTCCGCGTCACGTTCGGAATGCTGGTGCTGCTCGATTCGGACAACGAGATTGTCGACCCGGACGCGCGGACGCTGGAAGTGCATCCGAAGTTCGAGCGTTGCGAGCAGGCGCGGCAGCATCTCGAAGCCGTCGTGCGCCGCCTCGTCGACATCATGGAGCGGAGCGACCTGGATAAGAGCGTCTCTGCAGGCCACCCGCTGCCTACCCTGAAGGAATGGAACGAAGCGATGCACGAGGCCCGCGCGGTGCTGCTCGGAAAGACGGGCGAGCCGATGTTCCTCGGGGAGTTCCGTCCGTGACCACCCGCGACCGCTTCACCGCCGCCCCCGTCGACGTCCGCGAGATCCGCCACTTCCACCTCTTCGGCGCCATCGGCGGCGGCGCGAGCGGCTTCAACCGCGGCAAGGCGCGCGTCGGCAACATGGTCGGCAAGTTCCGCTGCATCGGCAGCGTCGATGTCGACGCCGCGGCGAACCGCGACTTCCTCCGTCTGGTCGGCGTGCCGGCGACGACGCTCGACCTCTTCGACCGCGAGCAGTACATCGCCTTCAACGGCCGTGAGCCGCCGGACGGCTGGCGCCCGGCGACCCCGGCCGACATCCGCCGCGCCGCCGGCGGCGAATTCCCGCACATCGTATTCCTCTCGGCGCCGTGCAAGGGGTTCTCCGGCCTGCTGCCCGAGGGCAAGAGCAAGACCGCCAAGTACCAGGCGCTGAACCGCCTCACGCTGCGCGGCGTCTGGCTGATGCTCGAAGCCTTCAAGGACGAGCCGCCCGAGCTGGTCGTCTTCGAGAACGTGCCGCGCATCGCCACGCGCGGCCGGCACCTGCTCGACCAGATCGTCGGCCTGCTGCGCGCCTACGGCTACGCCGTCGCCGAGACGACGCACGACTGCGGCGAGCTCGGCGCGCTGGCACAGTCGCGCAAGCGGTTCCTGCTGGTCGCGCGGCACATCGCCAAGGTGCCGCCCTTCCTCTACGAACCGGGGAAGAAGCGGCTGCAGGCGGTCGGCACCGTGCTCGATCGGATGCCGCTGCCCGGCGATCCGGCCGGCGGCCCGATGCACCGCATCCCGCAGTTGCAGTGGAAAACGTGGGTGCGGCTCGCCTTCGTCGAGGCCGGGAGCGACTGGCGTAGCCTGAACCGGCTGGCGGTCAAGGATGGGTTCCTGCGGGACTTCCTGATCGTGCCGGAAATGTTCCGCGGCGCGCTCGGCGTGCGCCGATGGGACGAATCGACAGGCGCGGTCGCCGGCGAAACGCTGCCGATGAACGGCGCCTTCTCGATCGCCGACCCGCGCCCACCATCCGGCGCGCTGGAATACTCGCAGTACGGGGTGATGCGCATGACCGACACGGCGGGCGCCGTGATCAACGTCAAGTCGCCGGGGCAAGGGACGTACAGCGTAGCGGACCCGCGCACCGGCGTGAAGCACAACAACTGCTTCCGCGTGGTGCGCTTCGACCAGACGGCCGGTACGGTCACTGGCGGCACCGGGCCGAGCGCCGGCGGCCAAGGCATCGCAGATCCGCGGCCTCCGCATGGTCCGCTGTTCAGCAAGTACGCTGTCACGCCATGGGCTGCCCGTACCGGCACCGTCATCGGCGGCGACGACTCCGGCGCCTACGCTGTGGCGGACCCCCGCCCCAACGGCGTCCCGCAGCAGGGCGACCACTACCTGACCGGCGGCCACTACGGCGTCGTCGGCTGGGAGGACACCAGCGGCGCCGTCTCCTCGGCCGCCTGCCACGACAACGGCCGCTGGTCCGTCGCCGACCCGCGCATGCCGGAGGCGACCGACAAGCTCGTCGCCGTCATCCGCGCCCTCGACGGCACCTGGCACCGCCCGTTCACGACCCTCGAACTCGCCGCCCTGCAGTCGCTCGTCGAGCCGGAAGAGCAGCTCGAACTGGACGGCCTTTCGGACAGTGCCTGGCGCGAGCGCATCGGCAACGCCGTCCCGCCGGCGGCCGCCGAAGCCATCGCCGGCGTGATGGGCACCACGCTCCTGCTCGCTTGGTCCGGCGAGACCTTCCTGCTGTCGTCCACGCCGATCTGGGTACGGCCGGTGGCGGTGGCGCTGTCGGTGGGAGGGGCAAAATGAAAGAGTTTCCGATCTTGTTCAGTGCGCCGATGGTGCGCGCGATCCTCAACAGTCAGAAGACGCAGACGCGGCGGGTAGTGAAGCCGAAGCGCGGGGGGCGCATCACAGGTGTAGCCGGGCCTGGGATGGCGATGGAATACATCGGCATCGACAACGACGGACGCGCGTGCTTTGAGACGCTGCAATGCCCCTATGGACAGCCCGGTGGCCGGCTGTGGGTGCGGGAAACGTGGCAGCACTCGAACTTTCCTCTCGGCCCTTACGATGACCGCTGCGACATCTTCTACCGCGCCGACTACCTGGACGATCCGCACGGCCCGGACGGCGAGCTATCGCCTGAAGGGAAGTACCGTACCTGGCGCCCCAGCATCCACATGCCGAGGGCGGCCAGCCGCATCCTGCTGGAGATCACCGCCGTTCGCGTTGAGCAGCTACTGGACATCACGACGGTTGACGCGATAGCTGAAGGCGTGATGGAAACAGCTCCATATCTTAAAGGCTGCCCGGCATGCAGCGAATACAGGTACGCATACGAAGACCTGTGGAAATCCACCTACGGCCCCGGCTCATGGGACGCGAATCCGTGGGTCTGGGTCGTCGAATTCAAGCGGGAGCAACCATGACCCCCACCACCCCCGTCATCCGCTACCACGGCGGCAAGTTCCGCCTGGCGCCGTGGGTCATGCGCCACTTCCCGCCGCACCGCATCTACGTCGAGCCGTTCGGCGGCGCCGCCGGCGTGCTGATCCAGAAGCCGCGCGCCTTCTCCGAGGTCTACAACGACCTCGACGACGAGATGACGAACCTCTTTCGCGTCATGCAGGACCCCGACCAGCGCGGCCGTCTCGTCGAGCTGCTTGTCTTCACCCCCTACGCCCGCGCCGAGTTCGAGCGGGCATGGGAGCCGGCCGAAGAGCCGGTCGAGCGCGCCCGCCGCCTGGTCATCCGCGCCCAGATGGGCTTTGGTTCGGCCGGCGCCACCAAGGGCACCACCGGATTCCGGATTGACGCCAAGCGGGAATACGAGACCGCGCAGCACTCCTGGGCGAAATATCCGGACAACCTGGCCGCCGTCGGCCGGCGCCTCGCCGGCGTGCTGATCGAGAACTGCCCGGCGATCAAGATCCTGCGCAACCACGACACGCCGGACACCCTCTTCTACGTCGACCCGCCCTACGTGCACGAGACGCGCGTCCGCATCACCAGCAAGGACTCGCCGCGCGGCTATCGGCACGAGATGGACCTCGACGACCACGCCGCGCTGCTGGCGGCGCTGCAGGCCGTGCAGGGCATGGTCGTCCTTTCCGGCTACCCGCACCCGCTCTACGACGACGCGCTGCGCGGATGGGCGCGCCGCACCACCAAGGCGAGGATTAGTGGCGCCAAAGGGACCACGCTGCGCGACGAGGTTCTCTGGCTCAACCCGGCCTGCTGCGCCGCGCTGCAGGGCGGCGGGCTGTTTTCGATCACGGAACCGACATGACCCCACCCCTTCTCCGCCTCCCCCTCGAAACGCTGCTCGGTTTTTCCCATGATGGCCGAGCGTTCCGTTCCTTCGACCATCTGATCTTCGCGGGCGCCGGCTCGCTGTTGCTGGCGCCGGCGTGGTCCGTCTCGGGCGATCTGCGCCAGGTGGTCGATGGCTGCCCAGTCCCGTGGGAGGAGGTGTTCGACGTGCTCGACGCGCCGCCGCACGGCGTCGAGGTGCTCGCCCAAGAAGTGCCGGCGGCGCTGCGCGCGCTGGCAGCCGATGGGTGGCAGGCGCAGGTTTTCAGGATGTCGCGTCGGCAGCGATCGACGCGGCGCTTCGTTCACCAGTCGGGCATTCGGTACGCCGACCTTCGTTGATATCTCATGAGCTTCGATAACCGCATCTTCGGCGAGGTGAAAAGGGACTGCTCCCTCGTCGATTACATCAAGGCACGCACCGGCGGGGAGTCGGTGAAGTCGGGCGCAACGACCTTCATCAACCCGGCGCCCTGCTGCACGCACAACGACTGCTTTTCCATCGGCAAGAACGACGAGACGTGGAAGTGCTATAGCTGCGGCGAGCCGCAGGGGTTGAAGGCGGGTGACGTCTTTCACTTCGCAGAGAAGGTGCTGGGCATGGGCCGCGCGGAGGCGCTACGCGACATCGCTGACTTCGCCGGTGTGCGCTTGCCGGAGCGCCCCCCTCCCGCCGGCACCCCCGAACCCCGGCGCGAGAAAAGTCACGCGGAGTACATCGCCGAACGTTGCTTGGCGGATACGAAGCGGGCGGTGGATTGGCTGGTGGAGGAGCGCGGTATCGATCCGGAGGTAGCGCAGAAAGCGGCGCTGAAGAAGGCGCTGGGTTTCAACGACTGGACGAGTTCAAAAATCGCCGCCGGCGAGAAAATGCACGGCGGGCCGGCGGCGGCCTTCATCGTGCGCTCGCTGAACCCCGGGCATGTGATGGCCGTCGACCTGCGCTACCTGGACCCAGAACTGAACGGCGGGGTGAAGACCTCGACGCAGGGCGAGAAGTACGGCTACGGCTGGACGAGCGACGTCAAGCGGCTGCTTTCGGCGGAGACGGTCTATTTCTGCGAGGGGGCAGTCGACGCGCTGTCGGTGGAGTCGGCGCACATGCCGGGCCGCACGGCGGCGTTCGCGATCCGCGGCACCGGGAACGTGTCGAACGTCGCCCTGGACTGGATGCGCGGCCGGCTGGCGGTGATCGTGGTCGACAACGACAAGCCCGGTGCCGACGGCTACTGCGCCGGACTGAAGGCCGGCTGGGCGCTGCACGAGCGGCTGACGCGCATGGACATTTCGGCGATGCTGGTCGATATCGCCGAGTGGGGCGACATCGAGGACGTGAACCATTTCCTGAAGACGCACGGCCCGGAAGAACTGCGCCGCGCGCTGTGGAAGCTGGAGCAGTGGGCCATTCAAGGCCATTGGGGCAAAGGTCGCGACAACGACCTGCTGGAAAGCCATGAGGGCAAGCGTCGGATCTACCTGCCCTTTCACCATGACGCACTTTACTGGCGCTACCGCGTGCGGCCGGACTTCACGAGCTACGTCGACAAGGTGGAATCTTCCGACGATTCGGAAAACCAGGCGCCGAAGATTTCGCTGCGCGAGCTGGCCGGCTTCCGTGTCGCGGCGATCTCGCGTGTCTCGATCCAGGGAGCGATCTCGACGACAACGGGCGACCCGGACACGATGCCGAAGACGCTGTTCTCCGTCTCGGTGCAGACGACGCGCCACGGCGCAAAGCTGATTCGCAAGGTGGTCGACGACGAGCGGCTGCACAACATCGACGTCTGGAAGCGATTCGGGCCGGTGTGGGATCAGTCGAAATTCCTCCGTCTGGTCAATATCTGGGAGAACGCCGCCCACATCGGCGCGCGGCAGGCGGCGAACTTCGTCGGGCTGTGCTGGCGCGAGGGCCGCCTGGCGGTGAACGAGGGGCCGGACTGCTATTTCCAGAACCCGGAGCAGCAGTGCCCGTACCACGCGATGACCTTCCCGTCGGGCAGCCGCGGCGACGCCCGCCGGGTGATCGAGGCCTTTTCGACCACCTTCGGCAAGAGCGCGGCGGCGATCCTGCTGACGTGGAGCCTAGGCGGACACCTCAAGGTCATCCTCGGCTTCTGGCCGCACCTGATGCTGCAGGCCCGCAAGGGCATGGGCAAGTCGACGCTGGTCAAGCGCCTGGAACGGGCGATCGCCTTCACGATGTTTTCCGGGCAGAGCCTGCAGACCGAGTTCCGGCTGCTGACCAGCGTGTCGCACACCTCGCACCCGGTCGGCTGGGAGGAGCTTTCCGCCCGCCGGCAGGACGTGATCGACAAGGCGGTATCGATCCTGCAGGAGAACTACCAGTTCACGCTGAACCGACGGGGAAGCGAGATGCTGGAGTTCCTGCTGTCGGCGCCGGTGCTGCTCGCCGGCGAGGATGTGCCGGTCAACAGCCTGATCGGCAAGATCGTGCGCGCATCGCTCCGGGTGAAGGGGCCGCTGGTCCCGGAAGACGTGCCGCGCTTCCCGGTGCGGCAATGGCTGGAATTCCTGGCCGACCTGTCGCCTGCCCAGGTGCGCGGGGTGTTCGAGGAGTGCAAGCAGGTCTGCATGAAGCTGTCCCGCGCCGCCGGCGAGGACGACGGCGCGAACCGCATGGCGACGAACTACGCGGCCCTGATGACGGCCTGGCGTCTGCTGTGCGAGTTCGCCGGACTGGACGCGAAGGCCGGCACCTTCCTCAATGACCTGATCGCCGAAATGAACAGCCACATCGGCGAGACCAGCGCCGACCGTCAGCCGTGGGTGTGGATCATGGAGAAGATCGCCGGCGAGCTGGCGCACGGCCACTACGAGGGGCCGTGGAAGATCGACACCTACGGCCGCGGCGCTGACGGCGAGGAGGAATGCCTGTTCATCCGCACCAGCGACGTCATGCACCACCTGAGCCGCACGACGGCGCTGCGCGAGTTCTGGAACGGGCTGCCGGTGAAGAGCGATCGCGTGTTCAAGCAACAGATGGAAGAGGCCGGCGTGATCATCGGCGAAGCCGAGAAGACGGTCGGCGCCCGGCGCTACTCGCGCATGGCCGTCGTGAGCCTGGCCAGGCTGGAAGCGTTCGGGGTCGATGTGCATCGGCCGGATGGCGGGTAGGAAGATGGCACCCCCTCCCCTGGCACGGCACTGCCGAAAGTGCGAAGAACCCCTTGCATGGGATGCGAAGCGAGACTGCTGGAAGCCCTGCCGAAACGGGTGTTCACAAGTGACGGCTGCGATCCCTGGCGATGCAGAACTCGTTCTGACCTGCGGGCATGACGCCGACGGACGGCTCGTCAGAGGCTGTGCGATCCGGCGTGCCGTGCGGTACGACGAGGCGGCGGAATAGACGCCATGACATGCAGCAACACGCCACACGCGACGATCGCCTCCCGCCCGATGTCCAACCCTTCGACCAAGGGCTTCGGCCGCTTCTGCCGCCTCTCCCCGTACCCCTCACGAGTAAAAATTGGCCGACGCCTCGGCATCGAGAGGGGGGCGGCCAGGGTCGTCAATTTTTTTTGCGCCGGCGGCGCGCGGCCAAAGGTTTGCGGGCGGTGTCCACGGAACCGGTGGATTGGCGGGGCTTCTCAGCCTAAGTCATTGATCGTTGAGCAGTATCACCCCATCAATCGGCGCTTGTTTTCCATCGATTTGTCTCCAAAATCCACCATTTCGCCACTTTCTTCCATCGCGCCGCTTTCGCCGCACCAGCCCCCTTCTTTCTCTCTTTCTCTTTGTAAACAAGAAGAAGAGAGAGAAGAGAGCCCCACATCGAGAGGAAGGGGTGATCCATCATTTCGGCCCGCTGCCTATTTTTTCATCCATCAATTCGACTTCGCATTTCGCGCAACCGATGGATTGTGGTGGAATGAAAACCCTTGTGGCACAAGGATTTCCGGCGTGATCCATCAATATCCACCAATCCATCACCGTTCTCCCTGCTCCCCCCTTGAGAGGACCATCCAGTGAGCTTCCCCGTTCTCGTCGAGGACTTCCTCTCGTTCATGCACCACAACCGCGGCCGGTCGGAACGGCTGGCGGTGGTGTATCGGCTGGCGCTGTCCCGCCTGGGCGAGTTCATGGCGGATCTCGGGCGCGACCCGATGACGGCGACGCATGAGGATCTGGTGGCCTTCACCGGCCCGTGGCTGTTCCGCAAGGGATTGGTCGACCCGGTTTCCCGTAGAACGCACGTCTCCGCGGTGCGCGGCTTCTTCAAGTGGGCGACCTGGCGCGGCCACGTGCGCGACAACGCCGCCGCCGGCGTGCCGCAGCCGAAGGTGGGCCGGAAAATTCCCCGCATGATGACGCTGGCCGACCTCGAAAAGATCATGTGGCAGCCGGATTTCGGCACGCTCGCCGGCGTGCGCGACGCAGCGATGATCGCTGTGCTTGGCGGCTGCGGCCTGCGCGCCTCTGGGCTCGCAGGACTGAACGAGTCGAACCTGGTGCGCGACGTGATCGACGCCCAGCCGCGCCTGTTCGTGAAGGTTCTGGAGAAAGGCGGCCGCGAACGAGTGGTGCCGGTGCCCCAGCAGGCCGAGCTGCTGATCCGCCTCTACCTCGACCACCCCGACCTGGCAGCCGTCGACCGGCTGCTGCCGGATGGCGACAAGGTGCTCTTCGTCTCGCTGATGCGCCGCGACATCCCGTTGTGCGACTACCGGGGCGAGAAGCGGCGCTTCCGGCGCGAGCAGGTGCATGCGCTCGTGCGCCGCCACGGCACGCGCGCCGGTGTCGATCCGTCGCTGCTCCACCCGCATGCGATGCGACACCTGTTCGGCACCGAGCTGGCCGAAGACGACGTGCCGACCGTCACCGCGCAGAACCTGCTCGGCCACGCCGACCCGAAGTCGACCGAGGTCTATCAGCACCTGGCCCGCCGAAAGTTGATGCGCGTGGCCGACAAATCCAACCCGCTGGCGAAGATCAAGACGCCGGTGACCGCTCTGCTGAACCAGATCAAGAGACCAGCGCCGTGACGCTCGCCTCCCTCGATGCCCTGCCCAGGCGCGTTTTCTCGCCGAATTGCCGCACGCAAAACAGCGTGCGTCTCCCTGCGGCGCCTGGAGAGTCATTGGAAATAGGAAGAATTGCGGCGATGTTGCGCGGCCTCAACTCGTCTATAAGACGCTGCCAGTGTCGTTTCGCCTTCTGCCAGAAAGCGAAGTCATTGAACGTGGTTGAGCGGTGTTCGGGGGGTGTCAGATGAGCGAAAGACGAAGTGGCGCGGCGGGAATCGCACAGGGCGAGCTGTTCGGCGAGGGGGTGGGGGCTCGGCAGGAAGGGTCGCCCCCCCCTCCCATGGGGGGGGAGTACCTGGAGAATTCCACCCCGCCGAACTTTTCAAAAACTGCGCCGGCCGAAAAAAAACGGCGCGACCCCCGTTTCGACGAGCTGGAGCGCATTGGCCTGCCGGCCGCGTGGTTGCGAGTCGCCGAGCGGATCGGATTCGATGCGTGGCTGGAGGTCTGGCGGATGTTGTCCGAGGACGAGCGGATTCGCCACGACGGCGGCGCGCGCATGCCGAAGCTGCGCTGCTACTCGGCCTATGTCCGGTATCAGCGCAATCGGTACATCGTCTCGCTGGCGCAGCACGGCATTCCCATTCGGATGATCCAGGAGTTCGTGTGGAATGGCTTTCGTGAACGGCTGGACTTCACTCACGTCGGAAAAATTGCGAAAAGGGCTACAGTACGAAAATGAAGGCGAGAGAGAAGACGGCGGTCATTTATGCTCGTGTGAGCACGGCACGGCAGGCGGACGACGGGCTGCCGGTGGATAGCCAGATCGATCAATGCCGGGCGAAGGCGGTGGCGCTGCAGGCGCGCGTCGTGGAGGTGTTCCGGGATGACGGGATTTCCGGGCGAACCAGCAACCGCCCCGGATTCCAGGCCGCCCTGGATTTCTGTGACGACCACCCCGTGGATTACTTCGTGTGCTGGTCATCCAGCCGCTTCGCGCGCAATCACATCGATGCGGCGCTGAACAAGCGCATCCTCGAAAAATCGGGAAGCAAGCTGGTCTTCGTCTCGCAGGATTTCGGTGAGTCGGACGAGGCCTGGATGATCGAGAGCATCGTCGCGATCATGGACGAGCAGTATTCCCGCGCGATCGCCAAGGACACGCGCCGCTCGATGGCGAAAAACGCCGCCGACGGCTTCTGGAACGGCGGCAATCTGCCGTTCGGCTACCAGGCGGTATCGATGGGCAAGCGCCGCCGGCTCGCGCCGGTGGAGGACGAGGCGCTGGTGGTGCGCACGATCTTCCGCTGGACGATCGAAGGCGCTGGTCAGAAGGAAATCGCGATGCGGTTGAACGACACCGGCGTCAGCCGACGCGGCAAGCGTTGGAACAAGGCGGCCGTGGCCTCGGTGCTACGCTCGCGCGCGGTGCTCGGGCAGATCGTGTTCAACGACCGTGGCCGGAATATCGTCACCCAGGCACACGAGGCGATCATCAGCGAGGAGGTGTGGGCGATGGCACAGGACAAGAAGGAACAGCGCGTGCCGCGCAACGTCGGCGGCCGTCCGCGCAGCGAGGCGGCATTCTCCGGGCTGCTGGTCTGTGGCAAATGTGGCGAGGCGATGTATACGGAAACCGCGACGGGGCGCGGAGGCGTGCGCTACCACTACTACAACTGCCGGTCCTTCCTGAAGGGAATGGGGTGCGAGAGCCGACGTCTCCCGGTCGAGAAGTTGGACGCTCACCTCCTCGAAGAGATCGCCGAGAAAATTTTTACCGCCGACAACATCGCAGGCATTCTGCTCGACATCAAGCGGCAATCCGGAGAATGGGCGTGCGATAAGCAATTACGGATCGACGGCATGGCGAAGGAACTATCGGACGTCGATCGCCGCCTGCGCAAAATGTACGAGTCAGTCGAGGCCGGCGTCGGGCTCAACCTGGCCGACGTGGCGCCGCGGCTGCGGGAGCTTCGGGCAAGGTCGGAAGCCCTGAAAATAGAAATCGAGAGACTCGATGCTGACCCCGGTCCGCAGATCGTTCTTCGACCAGATGAAACGACGACGGCTGCAAGAATATTCCGCGATATCTTGGTTTCCGCAGAAAACACGTCAAAAGTGCGTGAATTCCTCGGCCATGTGGTCAGCCGAATCGTTATTGGAGATGGGAAAGCAATGCTGGAGTATCTACCGGAGCGCATTGTGAATGCTCGGATGAGCGATTCGCAATGCGTGGTAAGGTGGCTCCCCGACCTGGGCTCGAACCAGGGACCTACGGATTAACAGTCCGGCGCTCTACCGACTGAGCTATCGGGGAACAGGAAGCGCGCATATTAGACACATGCCGAGCATCCGTCAACTTTTTTGACGAGAAACAGGCGAAAATCCCGCCCCCGGAAAACCGCCCCGGAACTTTTCCGCCTTTTGATCCGCCTCACAGCTTACGCGGCCCCCTTGGCTATAATCGCCGCACCGGCCAGTACCGAAACCGCCACCCCGAGCCTCGCATCCATGCGCAACGAATCCCTGAATCCGGAAGTGCTCCCGCCCGCCGCCGCGGGGCCGACCACGACGCGGGCGAGTTCGCGCCACGCCGCCGGCACGCTGATCGACAAGTACGGGCGGCACATCACCTACATCCGCCTGTCGATCACCGACCGCTGCGATTTCCGCTGCACCTACTGCATGGCCGAGGAGATGACCTTCCTGCCGCGCGACCAGGTGCTGTCGCTGGAGGAATGCCTGCGCGTCGTGCGCACCTTCGTCGGCCTCGGCGTGACCAAGGTGCGCATCACCGGCGGCGAGCCGCTGGTGCGCAAGAACGTGCTCTGGCTGCTGGAACGCATCGCCGCGCTCGACGGACTGAAGGATCTGGTGCTGACGACCAACGGCTCGCAGCTCGATCGCTACGCCGCCGATCTGAAGCAGGCCGGCGTCAAGCGCATCAACGTCAGCCTGGACACCCTCAGGCCCGAGCGCTTCAAGGCGATCACCCGCATCGGCGACCTCGACAAGGTGCTGCGCGGCATCGACGCCGCCGGCGCCGCCGGCTTCACGCGCACCAAGCTGAACACGGTGATGATGCGCGGCGTGAACGACGACGAGTTCGTCGATCTCGTCCGCTACGCCATGGCGCACGACCTGAACGTGTCGTTCATCGAGGAGATGCCGCTCGGCGACGTCGGCCACGGCCGCAGCAACACCTATTACTCCACCGACGAGGGCCTCGCCCTGCTCTCGCCGCATTTCGGCCTGGTGCCGACGGTCGAGAACACCGGCGGGCCGGCGCGCTACTGGCGCATCCCCGGCAGCGAGACGCGCGTCGGCTTCATCTCGCCGCACAGCCACAACTTCTGCGACAGCTGCAACCGGGTGCGCGTCACCGCCCAGGGCGAACTCTATCCCTGCCTCGGACAGAACGACGCGATGAGCCTGATGCCGCTGCTGCGGGAAGGCGACGACGACGCGCCGCTGCGCGCGGCGATCGTGCGCGCGATGGGCATCAAGCCGAAGGAGCACAACTTCACGGAACAACTGGACGCGCCGCGGGTGGTCCGCTTCATGTCGATGACCGGCGGCTGAGCGCCGCCGCGCGGACGGCTGCTAGAACAGCTCCGAATCGCCGTAGGCGATCTCCCGAAAGACGCCGGCGCGCACCAGACCCTCATACTCGCAGACGCGGTTGCGCCCCTGCCGCTTCGCCTCGTAAAGGCTGCGGTCGGCGCGCGAAAGGACTTCCTGCGGCAGGAAATCGGGGTTGGCCCGGCAGTAGCCGATGCTGATCGTCAGCCTGTCGACGCGCGGGAAGGCGTGCGCCTCGACCGTCTGCCGCACGCGCTCGAAGATGCTGCGCGCGTCGGCGTCGCCCTCGGCCGAGACGATGGCGACGAACTCCTCGCCGCCGTAGCGGTAGAGCAGGTCCGAGCTGCGGAAGGTGTTGCACATCAGGCGCGCGGCGAGCAGCAGGATCTCGTCGCCGACCATGTGCCCGTGCGCGTCGTTGATCTGCTTGAAGTGGTCGATGTCGATCACCGCCAGCCAGTAGCGGTTGGTCGGCGCCGCGCGCCGGCCGCTGCCCTGCTCGTCGTAGTCGGCGGGGCGGCCGAGCGCGGTCCACAGGCGGTCGAAGCTGTTTTCCAGCGCCTGCCGGTTGAACAGGCCGGTCAGCCGGTCGCGCAGGCTGACGTCGAGCAGCGCGTAGTAGTTGGAGAAGACTTCGAGCACGCCGCGGATGATCGTGTCCTCGGCCGGCGTCACCTCGTGATCGCGCTGGAAGACGAAGTAGCCGCAGATCTCGCCGTCGCCGAAGAGCGGATAGGCGATCACCATCTCGTTGCCCAGCCGGCGCGTGCACGGCCGCGCCAGCAGGCGGACGTTCTCGGTGAGCGCGGAAATCTCCGGCGGCAGGTCGTGCACGTTGAGGACTTCCTCGATGCGCTCGACGATGCGCGAGGCGCCCTGCGCGTCGGACTCCTTGGAACGGTGGTAGTGGATCACGCGCGCCAGCGCGAAATCCTCGTCGGTGCGGTAGAGCGAGGTGTTGAGGACGCCGAGCTGCGGACCGAGCGTCTTCAGCAGGCTCTGTTCGAGCAGCTCGGTGTCGCGGATCGCGGTCAGTTTGCCGAGCTTGCTGAGCAGGCTGGGCAGCCGCGTGGTCTGGCCGGCTTCGCCAAGGTTGTTTTCCATCGAGGCCCCCCCTCCCCAAATCGTCCTTGCCAACCCGGCCCCGCCCGCGCGGACGGGGCCGACCGGAATTGCCTCCCGCCGCCCGCTGCCGCCGGAACTCAGGCCGCTTCGCGCGCCGCGCGCTTGCGCTCGTGCTCCTTGAGGAAGCGCTTGCGGATGCGGATGTTCTTCGGCGTGATCTCGACCAGCTCGTCGTCGGCGATGAATTCGATCGCCGATTCCAGCGTCAGCGCGATCGGCGGCGTCAGGCGCACGGCCTCATCGGTGCCGGAGGCGCGGACGTTGGTCAGTTGCTTGGTCTTCACCGGGTTCACGACGAGATCATTCTCGCGCGTATGGATGCCGATGACCATGCCCTCGTAGAGCTTGTCGCCGGGGTTCACGAACATGCGGCCGCGATCCTGCAGCTTCCACAGCGCGTAGGCCACGGCCTCACCGTCGTCCTGCGAGACGAGGACGCCGTTGCGGCGCTCGGCGACGCCGCCTTCCTTGATCGGCGCGTACTCGTCGAAGACGTGGCTCATCAGGCCGGTGCCGCGGGTGAGGTTCATGAACTCGCCCTGGAAGCCGATCAGGCCGCGCGCCGGGATGCGGTACTCGATGCGCACGCGGCCGCGGCCGTCCGGCACCATGTCGAGCATCTCGCCCTTCCTGAGACCGAGCGACTCCATGACGCCGCCCTGGTGGTTCTCCTCGACGTCGACGGTGAGCATCTCGTACGGCTCGCACTGGACGCCGTCGATCTCCTTGTAGACCACGCGCGGCCGGCCGACCGCCAGCTCGTAGCCCTCGCGGCGCATGTTCTCCAGCAGGATGGAGAGATGCAGCTCGCCGCGGCCGGACACGTCGAAGATGTCGCTGTTCGGCGTGTCGTGCACGCGCAGCGCCATGTTGGTCAGCAGCTCCTTGTGCAGGCGGTCGCGGATCTGGCGGCTGGTGACGAACTTGCCTTCGGTGCCGGCCAGCGGGCTGCTGTTCACGATGAACTGCATGGACAGCGTCGGCTCGTCGATCTTCAGGAGCGGCAGGGTTTCCGGCTGATCCGGGTCGGTCACGGTGGCGCCGAGCACGAGATCCTCGATGCCGGTGATCTGCACGATGTCGCCGGCCGCGCCCTCGTCCAGCTCGACCTTCGAGAGCCCCTTGTAGCCGAAGACCTGGCCGACCTTGGCCTTGAGCGGGCTGCGCTCGTGCTCGGCCATCTCTTCCTCGGTGCCGAACATCACCAGCACCTGCTGGCCGGTCTTGACGCGGCCGCGCTTGATGCGGCCGACGCCGATGCGGCCGACGTAGGAGGAGTAGTCGAGCGCCGAGATCTGCAACTGCAGCGGCGCGTCGACGTCCGCGTCCGGCGCCGGCACGTGCGAAAGCACGGTCTCGAACAGTTGCTTCATGTCCGTGCGCGGACCGTCGAGCGACAGCGACGCCCAGCCGTTGAGGCCGGAGGCGTAGATGATCGGGAAGTCGAGCTGTTCGTCGGTGGCGCCGAGCTTGTCGAACAGGTCGAAGGTCAGGTTGATGGCGTTGTCCGGGTCGGCGCCGTCGCGGTCGACCTTGTTCACCACGACGATCGGCCGCAGGCCGAGCGCCAGCGCCTTCTTGGTGACGAAGCGGGTCTGCGGCATCGGCCCCTCGACCGCGTCGACCAGCAGCAGCACGCCGTCGACCATGCCGAGCACGCGCTCGACCTCGCCGCCGAAGTCGGCGTGCCCCGGCGTGTCGACGATGTTGATGTGGATGCCTTCGTAATCGACCGCGGTGTTCTTGGCGAGGATGGTGATGCCGCGCTCCCGCTCCAGGTCGTTCGAGTCCATGACCCGTTCGTCCACCTGCTGGTGCGCCGCGAAGGTGCCGGACTGGCGCAGGAGCTGGTCGACCAGCGTGGTCTTGCCGTGGTCGACGTGGGCAATGATGGCGATGTTGCGGATCGGGCGGACGGACATGGAGGGAAACCTAAGCCTTTGAAAAAGGCGGTAATTCTAGCACAGGCGGGGGCTCTGTTTTTGCACTGCAAAAACTATTTTCGGCGCTCGGGCGCAGGCCGTGCGCCGCCGTCGGACGCACGCGCCCGGCCGGCCGGCGAAGACGCCTATTTCGGCCGGCGCGCCGGCTTCCGGCCCGGTTTTCCGCCCGCCTTCGCCGGGGCGCGCGGACCGGGTTTCGCCGCCGGCCCGTCCGGCCGCCGGACGAGCTTCGCCGGCTTCGGCACCGCCGGCCAGCCGTCGCCGCGCTTCTCCGCCGCCCGCTGCTCGGCCGTCCGCTTTTCCGCCGCCCGCCGCGCGTGGCAGCCGCCGCCGGTGCCCGCCGGCTGCCAGGCCGGCACCAGTTGCCGCTTGCCGTTGCCGATCAGGTCGGCGCGGCCCATGGCGCGCAGCGCGTCGCGCAGCAGCGGCCAGTTCTCCGGGTCGTGGTAGCGCAGGAAGGCCTTGTGCAGCTTGCGCATGCGGCCGTTCCTGACGGTCTCGACCGTCTCGCCGCCGCGCTCGACGCGCTTCAGCGGATTCTTGTGCGAGTGGTACATGGCCGTGGCCAGCGCCATCGGCGTCGGCAGGAAGGTCTGCACCTGGTCCAGGCGGAAGTCGTTCTTCTTCAGCCACAGCGCCAGGTTGAGCATGTCCTCGTCGGTCGTGCCCGGGTGCGCGGCGATGAAGTACGGGATCAGGTACTGCTCCTTGCCGGCCTCCTTCGAGGCTTTTTCGAACATCGCCTTGAACCTGTCGTAGGCGCCGATGCCCGGCTTCATCATGTGCCGGAGCACGTTCTCCTCGGTATGCTCGGGCGCGATCTTCAGGTAGCCGCCGACGTGGTGCGAGACCAGTTCCTTGACGTACTCCGGCGAACGCACGGCGAGGTCGTAGCGCAGGCCAGAGCCGATCAGGATGCGCTTGACGCCGGGAATCGCCCGCGCCTTGCGGTAGAGCGAGATCAGCGGCGCGTGGTCGGTGTCCATCTGCGGGCAGATGTCCGGGAAGACGCACGACAGCCGGCGACAGGACGCCTCGATCTTCGGGTCCTTGCAGGCCATGCGGTACATGTTCGCGGTCGGCCCGCCGAGGTCGGAGATGGTGCCGGTGAAGCCCGGCGTCCGGTCGCGGATCTCCTCGATCTCGTGCAGGATCGATTCCTCCGAGCGGCTCTGGATGATGCGCCCCTCGTGCTCGGTGATCGAGCAGAAGGTGCAGCCGCCGAAGCAGCCGCGCATGATGTTGATCGAGAAGCGGATCATCTCGTAGGCCGGAATCTTCGCGTCGCCGTAGGCGGGATGCGGCCGGCGCTGGAACGGCGCGGCGAACACCGCGTCCATCTCCGGCGTGGAGAGCGGGATCGGCGGCGGGTTGATCCAGACGTCGCGCGCCGAGGCGTCGACGCCGTGCGCCTGCACCAGCGCGCGCGCGTTGCCGGGGTTGGATTCGAGGTGGAAGGCGCGCGAGGCGTGCGCGTAGAGCACCGGGTCGTCCTTGACCTGCTCGTAGGACGGCAGGCGGACCACCGTCTTGGCGCGCTCGGCGCGGCGCGCGGCGAGGCGATTCTGCGTCATCTCCTGGCGGCCGACGATGCGGATGCCCTTCACCTCCGGGCCGCCGCCCTGGCTGGCGCAGGCCGAGGCCGGTTTCTCTTCCTGCATGGCGTAGGGATCGGGATGCTTGACCAGCGGCCCCGGCGTGTCCAGCTCGGTCGAATCCACCGCCTGCCAGTCCTCGTCCGGCAGCCAGCCCGGCGGCACCATGAAGGCGGTGCCGCGCAGGTCGCGGATGTCCCTGATCTTCTCGCCGGCGGCCAGCCGGTGCGCGAGCGCGACGATGGCCCGCTCGGCGTTGCCGAAGATCAGCAGGTCGGCCTTGGCGTCCGGCAGCACCGAGCGGCGCACCTTGTCCGACCAGTAGTCGTAGTGGGCGATGCGCCTGAGGCTGGCCTCGATCGAGCCGATCACCACGGCGGCGTCCGGATAAGCCTCGCGGCAGCGCTGCGAGTAGACGACGACCGCCCGGTCGGGCCGCCGGCCGGCCTCGGCGTTCGGCGTGTAGGCGTCCTCGGAGCGGATCTTGCGGTCCGAGGTGTAGCGGTTGACCATCGAATCCATGTTGCCGGCGGTGACGCCGTAGAACAGGTTCGGCCGGCCGAGCTTCCTGAAGTCGGCGGCGGAATGCCAGTCCGGCTGGCTGATGATGCCGACGCGGAAGCCCTGCGCCTCCAGCAGACGGCCGATCACCGCCATGCCGAAGCTCGGGTGGTCGACGTAGGCGTCGCCGGTGACCAGGATGACGTCGCAGGAATCCCAGCCGAGCGCCTCCATCTCGGCGCGCGACATCGGCAGGAAGGGGGCCGTGCCGAAGCGCTTCGCCCAGTATTTGCGGTACGAGAAGAGGCCGGGAGCGGCCTTGGCAGGGTGAATCGCGGCTGACATCGCAGGGGGTGATCCGGAAAAATGCGCGGCGGGCGCCGAAAGGCGCACGCAAAGGCGCGACATTGTATCCGACCGCGCCGGCCGGCGGCGATTCCCGCGCCGGCTCAGCCGGAAACGCGTTCCAGCCGGTAGCCGTGCCCGTAGACGGTGGTCAGTTGCCAGCCGCTCGTCGGTTCCAGCCCGAGCTTGCGGCGCAGGCGGCTGACGTGCGTGTCCACGGTGCGCGTATCGATGTCCACGCCGACCTCCCAGACCCGTTCGAGCAGGGTCTGCCGGTTGAACAGCGTGCCCAGGTTGCGCAGGAGCAGCAGCGCGAGGTCGAACTCCTTGCCGGTGAGCGCCACCGGCCGGCGGTCGACGAAGGCGGCGCGCGCCGCCGGATCGAGCGAGATGTTGCCGATCGTCACCGGCGCCGGGTCCGGCGCCGAGGCGCCGAGCACCGACTTGCGGCGGATCAGCGCCTCGATGCGCGCCGCCAGCTCGACGTAGCGGATCGGCTTGCAGACGTAGTCGTCGGCGCCGAGGCGGAGCATGGCGGCGACGTCGCTCTCGGCGACGCGGGCGGTGACGAAGATCACCGGCAGCGACCAGCCGAAGCGCTTGCGCACCCAGCCGAGCAGTTCGTCGCCGGAGCCGTCGGGCAGGATCCAGTCCATCAGCAGCAGGTCGAAGGACTGCGCCTCCAGCCCTTCACGGAAGGACTGGGCGTTGGGAAAGACGACGCCGTCGTGGCCAAGCTCCTCGATCATCGTCTGGAGCAGCATGGCCTGGCTGCGGGAATCCTCAAGTATCGCAAATCGCATGGGGCGGATTATTTCACGATTTCACCGGCGGCGGGCAGCGGGCGGGATATCGGGTCAGGCCGTCTCCGCCGCGGCGCACTGCTTCTCGCAGGCGCAGACCACCCGGTTGCGCCCCCGGCGCTTGGCTTCGAGCAGCGCCCGGTCGGCGGCCTCGGTGAGTTCGCCGGCGGTCGGGCAGTGCAGCGTACACGCCACGCCGGCGCTGAAGGCGGCGAACAGCGTGCCCTCGTTGTGCGCGTGCGGCAGCGTCGAGAAATCGCGGCGGATGCGCTCGATCACCGCCCGCACGCGGTCCGGCGGCGCGTCCGGCAGCGCCAGGATGAATTCCTCGCCGCCGTAGCGGCCGATCATGTCGGTGGCGCGCAGCCGCCCCTTGAGCAGCCAGGCGAGGTTGCGGATCACCTGGTCGCCGACCGGATGGCCGTAGGTGTCGTTGACCGACTTGAAATGGTCGATGTCGATCATCGCCACGCACAGGCTGCCGTGCGCCGGCAGCGAGTCCACCATCGCCTTCAGCCGCGCCTTCGACGCGGTGTGGTTGAGCAGCCCGGTCAGGCCGTCGGTGCGCGTCGAGCGCAGCGCCTCGCGGTAGCGCTCGATCTTGGTGCGCACCACCGCCGCCAGCACCACCGGGTTGAAGGGCTTGGTCAGGAACTGGTCGCCGCCCAGGCGCAGCGCCTCGACCTGCATGCCGATGTCCGACTCGGAGGACAGATAGACGATGGGCAGCGCCTGATAGCCGGACACCTGGCGCAGCACGCGCGTCGCCTCGACGCCGTTGAAGCGCGGCATGTACATGTCCATCAGCACCAGATCCGGCCGGTAGTTGCCGACGGCGTCGAGCAGCGTGCCCGGATCGGCGACGACGATGCTGTCGATGCCGTGCTCGGCCAGCGTGCGCTGGATGACGACGGCGGCGACGCGCGAATCCTCGACGATCAGCACGCGGTATTTCTCCTGCTCGCGCGTCTGCACCAGGTCGAGGATGCGCGTCAGCACCGACGAACTGCCCTCCTCGCGCGGCACGGTGATGTCGATGCCGGCGCGCATGAGCAGGACGACCGACTCCATCGCCCGCTCGGCGCCGAGGTAGAACAACTGGCTGGCCGGCACCGCGGCGCGCACCGCGGCGATGCGTTCGAACTGCACCGGCTGCGCCGGCGCCGCGTCGCCGACGAAGAGCACGGCCAGCGGCTGCTCGGCCTCGGGCAGGACCTCGTCCCAGCCGTAGCGCTGCGGCTGGAAGCCGAAATGCCGAAGTTGCTCGACGAGGCCGCCGGTCATCTCGCAGCCGTCGGCGGCGACCACCCAGACCCGGCGCGGCCGCACCCATTCCGGGTCGATCACCGATGACGGCAGATCCTCGCTGCGCCGCTCGCCGACCGGCTGCCGGGCGAGGGCGATGGCGCCGGAGAGCGCATCCACCTGGCGCTGCAGCGCGGCGATCTCCTGCGCCGCCAGCGGGTGGCTCTCGGGGTCGCCGAAGCGGGCCAGCGCGGCGTTCTCCAGCCCCTCCGAAATGCGCAGCAGACCGGGCAGGCGCAGGTGGCCGAGCTGCTCGGCGAGGCTGTTCAGGGCCACCGAGAATTCCACGAACTGCTCGAAGCTCCCCTGGGAGACGTAATCCCGCCAGCGGGCGTCGAACGCGCCGAGGCGCTCGTCAAGACGATGCAAGGTAGTCTGCGACACGATCACCGGGCCGAAAGCATAGAGGTCGCATTATGCTCCAAAGGTAGCGCCGGCGAACGCTGCCATGCACAAACCGGGGCTCAGTCGCCCGCCCGCAGCGCCTGCAGCGGCGAGGCGTCGAGCAGGCGCCGGACGGCCAGCCAGCCGGCCGTCGCCACCAGCAGCGCGCCGCCGAGCGCCGCCGCCGGGAAGGGCCAGAGGCTGGTCGCCACCTCGAAGTCGAAGGCCTTCGCCGCCAGCACGCGGCCGACGACGGCGGCGCCGACGGCGGCGATCGTCCCGGCCAGCGCGCCGACCGCCGCGAACTCGGCGAGCAGCGCCCGGCGCAACTGCTCGCGGCGGGCGCCGAGCGAGCGCATCACCGCCAGCTCGTAGCGCCGCTCGGCGAAGGCCGAGCCGAGCGCCGCATAGAGCACGACCAGCCCGGCGGCGAGCGTGAACAGGAAGATGAACTGCACCGCCTTCGCCACCTGGTCGAGCACCGACTGCAACTGGCGGACGATGGCGGCGACGTCGATCACCGTCACGTTCGGGAATTCGCCGATCAGCCCGTCGATCAGTCCGGCGCGCTCCGGCGGCAGGTGGAAGCTGGTGATGTAGCTCGCCGGGTAGGGTTCGAGCACGCCCGGCGGCGTCAGCACGAAGAAATTGACGCGCATCGAATCCCAGTCGAGCTTGCGCAGCCCGACCACCTCGACCGTCACCGGCTCGCCGGCGATGGTGAACTGCAGGCGGTCGCCGACGGCGATGCCGAGCGTCTTCGCCAGCCCCTCCTCGACCGACGCGCCCCGCGGATCGTCGGCCGCGAACCAGTGCCCGGCCGTTACCGTGTTGCCCGGCGGCAGGTCGGCGCGCCACGAGAGGTTGAACTCGCGCTCGACCAGCCGCTGGGCGCGGTCGTCCGCGTAATCGGCGGCGTGCGTCGGCTGCTCGTTGTGCGCGGTCAGCCGGCCGCGCACCATCGGCGCGAGTTCGGCGTCGATGCCGGCGGCGCGCAGGTGGCGCTCGACCGCCGCCTTCTGCTCGGGCTGGATGTTGATCAGGAAGCGGTTCGGCGCGTCCGCCGGCATGGCCTTGCGCCAGGCGTCGAGCAGGTCGCCGCGCGTGGCGGTGAGCAGCAGCAGCGCCATCAGGCCGACGGCCAGCGCGACGATCTGGACGACGCTGCCGAGCGCGCGCCGCTCCAGGTTGGCCAGCCCGTAGCGCCAGCCGAAGCCGGCCGCCGCGTGCGCGCCGCCGCGCAGGCCGGCGGCCAGCCGGATCGCCAGCCGCGCGACCAGCGCGAAGACGAGGAGCGCGCCGAGGAAGCCGCCGACCACCCAGGCGCCGAGCACCGCCTCGCCGGCCACCCAGAACATGGCGCCGGCGAGCGCCGAGAGGCCAAGCAGGTAGCCGCCGACCAGGGCGCCGGCCGGCGGCCCGAACTCGCGGCGCAGCACGCGCACCGTCGGCACCTGGCGCAGTTGCAGCAGGGGCGGCACGGCAAAGCCGAAGAGCAGCAGCAGGCCGACCGCCATCCCCTGCCCGGCCGGCAGCCAGGACGGCGGCGGCAGCGGCGTCGCCAGCAGTTCGGCGAGCCAGGCGTGCAGCGCGAAATGGCCGAGGTAGCCGAGCAGGCAGCCGACCGCCGAGGCGACGAGGCCGAGCAGCGCGAACTGCGCGAGGTAGGCGGCAAGCAGGAAGCCCTGCGTCGCGCCGAGGCAACGCATCACCGCGCAGGGGTCGAGGTGGCGCTGGCTGTAGCGGCGCGCGGCGAGCGCCACGGCGACGGCGGCGAGCACCACGGTGAGCAGCGCCGAGAGGCCGAGGAAGCGCTGCGCCCGTTCGAGCGCGGTGCGGATCTCCGGCCGGCCGGTGCGCGCGTCCTCGATATGCTGGCCGCGGCCGAGGCGGTCTTCCGCCCAGTTCTGGAAGTCGCGCACCGCCTTCGCCTCGCCGGCGACGAGCAGGCGGTAGGCGACGCGGCTGCCGACCTGGACCAGGCCGGTGGCCTCCAGGTCGTCGAGGTTCATCATCAGGCGCGGCGCGACGCTGAAGAAATTGACGCCGCGGTCCGGCTCCAGCGTCAGCACGCCGCCGACGGTCAACCGCGTGCGGCCGACGGCGAGCGCGTCGCCGACCTTCAAGGCCAGCGCGGAGGCCAGCCGTTCGTCCACCCACACCGCGCCGGCCGGCGGAATCCCCGGCGCCGGCGCGTCCGGCGAATTCACCGCCGGCGCCAGCCGCAGGCCGCCGCGCAGCGGATAGCCGGGGGCCACCGCCTTCACCTCGGAGAGCTGCGCCCGTCCGTCGTGCAGCACCATGCTCGGGAAGGCGCGCGTCTCGGACAGCGCCAGCCCGCGCCGCGCCGCCTCGTCGCGCATCGCCGCCGGCCACGGCTGGTCGGCGGTGAGTAGCAGATCGGCGCCGAGCAGTTGATGCGCCTCGCGTTCGAGGGCCTGGCGCACGCGGTCGGCGAAGAAGCCGACGGCCGAGAGCGCGGCGACGGCGACGACCATCGCCGCCACCAGCAGGCGCAGCTCGCCGGCGCGCAGGTCGCGGCGCAGCAGGCGGAGGGGGAAGGAGAGGTTCACGATGAACACCTACCGCAGAGGCGCAGAGACGCAGAGAATTCGCAGAGAAAACAGGGATTCCCTCGCATCGCTTCGCCTTTCTTTGCGTCCCTCTGCGCCTCTGCGGTGGACGTTGATTTCATTCCAGCCCACGAATCCTCTCCACCGCTTCCTCGACGCGCGACACGGCGACCGTTTCCAGCCCGGCGATCGGTTGCCGCGGCCGGTTGGCCTCGGGGATCAGCGCGCGCGTGAAGCCGAGCTTGGCCGCTTCCTTCAGCCGTTCCTGGCCGCGCGGCGCCGGCCGGATCTCGCCGGCCAGGCCGACCTCGCCGAAGACGATCAGCTTCTCCGGCAGCGGCCGGTTCTTCAAGGACGAGATGATCGCCATCAGCACCGCCAGATCGGCCGCCGGCTCGCTGATGCGCACGCCGCCGACGGCGTTCACGAACACGTCCTGGTCGAAGCAGACGATGCCGGCATGGCGGTGCAGCACGGCCAGCAGCATGGCCAGCCGCTGCGCCTCCAGACCGACGGTCAGCCGGCGCGGGTTGCCGTGCGCCTGGTCGACCAGCGCCTGCACCTCGACCAGCAGCGGCCGCGTGCCTTCCTGCGCAACCAGCACGCAGGAGCCGGGCACCGCCTGCCCGTGCTGCGACAGGAACAGCGCCGACGGATTGCTGACGCCCTTCAGCCCGCGGTCGGTCATGGCGAAGACGCCAAGCTCGTTCACCGCGCCGAAGCGGTTCTTGCAGGCGCGGATCAGGCGGAAGCTGGAATGCGTGTCGCCCTCGAAGTAGAGCACGGTGTCGACGATGTGTTCGAGCACGCGCGGCCCGGCCAGCGCGCCCTCCTTGGTGACGTGGCCGACGAGGACGATGGCGATGCCCGCCGTTTTCGCCAGCCGCGTGAGCTGCGCCGCGCACTCGCGCACCTGCGCCACCGAGCCCGGCGCCGACGCGAGCTGGTCCGACCACAGCGTCTGGATCGAATCGATCACCGCCACGCGCGGCCTCTCGGCCTGCAGCACGGCGAGGATCTTCTCCAGGTTGATCTCGGCCAGCAACTGCAGCCGGCGCGCGTCGAGCGCCAAGCGCCGCGCGCGCAGCGCCACCTGCTCGCCCGACTCCTCGCCGCTGACGTAGAGCACCGGCTGCGCCGCGGAGAGCGACGACAGCGCCTGCAGCAGCAGCGTGCTCTTGCCGATGCCGGGATCGCCGCCGATGAGCACGACGCCGCCGGCGACCAGGCCGCCGCCGAGCGCGCGGTCGAACTCGCCGATGCCGGTGGCGATGCGCTCGGCCTCGCGCGCCTCGATGTCGGCCAGGTTCTGCAGCTTCGCCGGCGGCGCCAGCGACTGGAAGCGGGCGGCCGGCGAAGCCTTCTCCTCGACGGTTTCGACCAGCGCGTTCCACGCGTTGCAGGCCGGGCACTGGCCCTGCCACTTGGGCTGCGCGGCGCCGCATTCGCTGCAGGTGTAGACGGTTTTCGACTTGCTCATGATCCGCGCAGGATACAACAGGCGGGCAACGGCGACGCCGCGGCCGGCGAAGCGGTAACGGCCCGAGGTCGGCCGGTCGAGGCAGCCGAGCAGGTGCATCAGCGGCGACATGTCGCCCCACTTTCCGTAGTGCGTCGTGCCTGCCGTCAACATGGTATCCTGCAAAAAGATATATCACCTGTGAGGCACGCCATGCATACCGCGAAGATTTTCTGGTCAGGCCGCTCGCAAGCGGTGCGTCTGCCGAAGGATTTCCGTTTTTCCACCGACGAAGTGCGCATCCGGAAATATGGCGATGCCGTCATCCTCGAACCCATCGTCACCGACTGGGCCTGGCTGGATGCCGTCCAGGGGCCGGTGGACGAAGATTTTGCGCAAGCCGCCGAGCAGGAGCCACCCGAGCAGGAGCGTCCGGAACTGGATTTTTTCCGATGAAATACCTGCTCGACACCAACGCCCTCATTGCCATCATGAAAGGGAACGCCGGCATGCTCGAACGCTTGCACCAGCATCAGCCGGGCGACTTCGGCATGCCCTCGGTGGTGGCGCATGAGCTTTATTTCGGCGCCTACCGCAGCCAGCGCGCGAAAGAGAATCTGCGCCGCGTCGAGGCCTTGCGCTTCGAACTGCTCGACTTCGAGCGAAAGGATGCCCGTTGCGCCGGACAACTGCGTGCCGTGCTTGCGGCCCAGGGCGCGCCCATCGGCCCCTATGACATTCTGATCGCCGGCCAGGCCTGGGCACGCGGGCTGACCCTGATCAGCCGGAACGTGCGCGAATTCCAGCGGATCAACCAGATTTCGGTGGAAAACTGGGAGACGTGAGGCCACGATGCGCAGGGAAAACGATGGAAAATCCGGAAAGCAGCAAAGAGCGCCTCCCCACACGTCGATCCTTCATGACGCGACATCGCTCATGTTCGATTGCCTGAATACGCGCATTGCGCGTACCGCGCCACAATGCGCTGCAAATGCAACGCAAGGACCCTGAAATGAAAACCGCATCCTTTCCTTCCCTGCGGGTCGATCCGCAATTGCGCCAGGACACGGAAAGCGTGCTGAACGACGGTGAAAGCCTGTCGCAGTTCATCGAAAATGCCGTGCGCGACCAGGTGGCGCTGCGCAAGGCCAATGCCGAATTTCTGGCGCGCGCGCTCGCTTCCCGCGACAAGGCCCGCCAGAGCGGCCGTTACATCGATGCCGGCGAGGTGCTGGACAAACTGCGCAATCACCGTCAAGCCGCCAAGGCATGAGCCCATCCACCGGCCAGTTCACCGTCCGCTTCACCGAGGAAGCCGAAGCGGATCTGCTGCGGCTCTACGACTATCTGATCGAACGCGATCCGGGAGGCGACCCTCACCTAGCCGGGCGCGCGCTGGAAGGCATTGCCCAAGGCACCGAAATGCTCCGGCGCTTCCCCTATAGCTGCCGCAAGGCCGTGCCGGACACCCCTTACCTGCGGGAACTCGTCATCCCCTTCGGCGCATCGGCTACGTCGCCCTGTTCGAGATCGAACCGGGCGACATCGTCACCGTGCTGGCGGTGCGCCATCAAAGAGAGTCTGATTACCATTGAGTAGCGAGGTGGGCGCCCCGCCATCGCGGATGCAGTCGAAGTTCCGCTGCATCCGCGAGGCGGAAACGTGGATTCAGAGCGGGTACTTCAGCGTGGCCATCAACTTCCGTGGCGCACCATATGAAGTCGGACGATCCATGGCACCGCTGCGCTCAGAACTGGTAGCGCAGCGTGGCTTGCAGATTGCGCTGCGCGCCATAGACGTGGGCGGTGGGCACAGTGCGGCAGGTCTTGTCGAACACGTTGTTCAAATTGACCGAAAGATGCCAGTGGTCGTCGAAACGGTACTGCGCCAGCAGGCTGGCCACGGCATAGCTTTTTTGGGGTTCATCGCGCTTTACCGGGGAAGGCAGCCTTGATCTTCAGGAAGAAATAGGGA
>JACFMQ010000024.1 GCA_019455325.1 Rhodocyclaceae bacterium
AGAACCCGCTGCTCGCGCCCTACGTGGTCAAGATCACCAAGATGTGGCGCAAGCTGGGGGCCTGGTACTGGCTGGCGACGCAGAACATCGACGACCTGCCCAAGGCCGCCGAGCCCATGCTCAACATGATCGAGTGGTGGATCTGCCTGTCGATGCCGCCCGACGAGGTGGAGAAGATCGCCCGGTTCCGCGAACTGTCGCCCGCGCAGAAGGCGCTGATGCTGTCCGCGCGCAAGGAGGCGGGAAAGTTCAGCGAGGGCGTCATCCTGTCCAAGTCGATGGAAGTGCTGTTCCGCGCCGTGCCGCCCAGCCTCTATCTGGCCCTTGCGCAGACCGAACCGGAAGAGAAGGCCGAACGCTACCAGCTCATGCGCCAGTACGGCATCGGCGAACTGGATGCCGCCTTCAAGGTGGCCGAAAAGATCGACCAGGCGCGTGGCATCGCATCGCCGCCGCTGTTCCTGCCGAAATGACCGGGGCGCGTCATGTCCTCGAAGCGAACCACCTTGCCGAGCCGGTCCCAGGCCATTCGCAAGCGCGCCGGGCGCCTGCCACGGCTGCCCTGGGTGGTTGCCGGCATCCTTGTGGCCGGCCTGCTGGGCTGGCTCCTGTACCGCACGCCCGGTGCGCCGGCACCACGCACGGGGCCCGAGGTCGCGCAGGCGCATCCGGCCGGCCCACCCTGGCGTCACGGCCCAGCCGATGCGCGCTTCACGCTGACGCTGTACGCCGACCTGGAGTGTCCGTTCTGCAAGGCCTACTACCCGACCCTGATGGCCTGGACCGATGCCCATCCCGAGGCCAGCCTGCGGTGGCATCACCTGCCGCTGGCGATGCACGATCCCGAGGCGAGTCGGCTGGCCCGCGTGGCCGAGTGCGCAGGCGAAGCGCAAGGCCACGAGGCCTTCTTCGGTGCCATCGCCTGGCTCTACCAAAACACCCGCGGCGATGGCCAGGGGCTGCCCACCGATCAGGCCTGGCCAGGTCTGACGACCGCCATGCGGACCTGCCTGGACAGCGACCGCCCCGCAGCCATCGTCCGCGCGCAGGCCGACGAGGCCCTGCGCAGCGGCATCAACGCCACGCCCACCGTGCGGCTTGACGACGGCCTGACCGGGAAATCGCTGCTGCTGCACGGTCCGGTCGAGGGCGATGCGCTGCTGTCGGCGCTCGATCTTGTCTCCAGCGTGCCATCGCGTTCTGCGGAGCGCCCTCGTGCCGTTGATGCGACCGGCGAAGCGGCCGACGCGCCACGGTAACGGGAACCCCGGTGCGTGTGTGCGTCCAGTCGCACCATCTCCTCCTTCCAGGGCCCTGCCGTGGCAGCCATCCGCCGGGTGGCCTCGGACGGATGTGGCTCAGCGCCAACAGCGAATTCGGACGATCCGGTCCCATTGTTTGACCTCAAGTTAACCTGAGGTTTTATCCTGTCGGGGCCCGTGTTTCCAAGCAACGCGAGCGACCTCGACAGGCCATCAAGACATTCCCGGAGTTCCCATCCATGCTCGCCAGCAATACAGAATCGCCCCCCGTCGCCCAGCCAGGAGGCGCCAGCACCTTTCTCGAAGAAAAAGCCTTTCGCGCACGCACGGTACTCGTGTTCGGGACCGTGACGGATGCGCTGGCCTCGGAGACCGTGCGCAAGCTCCTGGCACTGGACGCTGAGTCCAGCGCGCCGATCACCATGATCGTTTCCTCCCCGGGAGGCCACCTCGAATCGGGCGATGCGATCCATGATGTCGTGCGCTTCGTTTCCTCGCCCGTCAACATGGTGGGCACGGGGTGGGTCGGCAGCGCGGCCACCCATCTCTACCTGGGGGCGTCACGCGAGCGGCGCTTCTGCCTGCCCCAGACGCGTTTCCTGATCCACCAGCCGAGCGGCGGAGCCGGCGGACCGGCAAGCGATATCGCGATCCAGGCCAAGGAGATCATCAAGGCCCGGGAACGCATTGCCCAGGTCATCGCGCGCGAGACCGGCCAGCCCCTCGAACGCGTGATGCAGGACATCGAGCGCGATCTGTGGATGCCGGCCGAGGAAGCGGTTTCCTACGGGCTCGTGTCGCGCATCATCCAGCGCCGCGAGGAACTCATGGTCGCGTGAAGTACACCGGGCCTGACTCCTCGACACCTTCGAAGCCATCACACCCACAAGTTCCACCGGAACGACACATGCTCAAGATCCTCGGAAAGCGATCCTCCATCAATGTCCGCAAGGTCCTGTGGGCATGCGCCGAGCTTGGCTTGCCGTTCCAGCAGGAAGACTGGGGCAACGGCTTTCGTGACGTGACCGAGGACGCCTTCAGGGCGCTCAATCCGAACGCAATGGTGCCCGTGCTGATCGACGGTGATTTCGTGCTGTGGGAGTCGAACACCATCCTGCGCTACCTCGCCAATCGCCATGGCGGTGCGGCGCTGTACCCCCAGGACGCCATGGCACGCGCCCGCGTCGACCAGTGGATGGACTGGCAGGCGTCCGATCTCAACCGTGCGTGGAGCTACGCTTTCATGGCATTGGCAAGGCACTCGCCGGAGCACGCCGATGCCGCCGAGGTACAGCGGTCGCTGCAAGCCTGGCATCGGTTCATGCGCGTGCTGGATGGCCGGCTGGTGGAGACGGGTGCCTACGCCGCGGGCGACGCGTTCAGCCTGGCGGACATCGCCATTGGACTGTCCGTGCATCGCTGGTACCAGACGCCATTCGAACACGCTCGCCTGGAGGCAGTGGACGGCTACTACCGGCGCATCAAACAGCGCAATGCGTTCATCACGCATTGCATCGGCGTGCCGTGATCCGGCACACCGCGATCGACCTCGCTTTCCCTTCCTTTCCCATTACCGTGATGCCCATACGTCCATGCGACCCGACTTGCTCCTTGCCTTCATGACCTATGCGTTCGTGACTTCCATCACCCCCGGCCCCAACAACACCATGCTGCTCGCCTCGGGACTCAACCATGGGTTCGTTCGTAGCGTGCCGCACATCCTTGGCATCAGCCTCGGCTTCGCGGCGATGGTGTTCGGCGTGGGGGCGGGACTCGGGCGCCTGTTCCTCGCCTATCCCTTCCTGTACACCACCTTGCGCGTGGTCGGTGCGGTCTACCTGCTCTGGCTCGCCTGGCAGATCGCCACGGCCCAGCCGCTGCAGGAAACCTCGGCGCCCGGCCGGCCATTCGGTTTCTGGAAGGCCGCCGCCTTCCAATGGGTCAATCCCAAGGCATGGATCATGGCCATCGGGGCCATTGCCACCTACGCACCCGCCGAGGGCGGCGTGCTGGCGGTGATCGTCATCGCAGCGCTCTATGCCGTCGTCAATGCGCCAAGCGTTGCCGTCTGGGCAGCCTTCGGCACGACGCTGCGTCGTTGGCTGACGGACAGGCGCCATTTGCGCATCTTCAACATCGCGATGGCCATCCTGCTCGTGCTGTCGCTGTATCCCCTGCTGTCCGGCCAGGCCTCGCAATGACACGATCCCCCCGTGCGAGCGACCTTCTCCTCGTGCATGGCGCCTGGCACGGCGGCTGGTGCTGGGAGCGCGTGGCTCCACTGTTGACTGCTGCGGGACGGCGCGTGGTGACACCGACGCTGAGCGGCCTGGATGGCACTCCTGGGCGCTTCGGACTGAGCCACCACGTCGACGACATCCTCGCCCATGCCGAGAACCTGGGAACGATCACGTTGGTCGGCCACAGCTATGCCGGATTCCCGGCTTGCGCCGCCGCATCACGCCTGGGAGAAAGGATCGACCATCTGGTGCTCCTCGACGCGTTCCTTCCCGTCGACGGAGAGAAGTTGCTCGATCACGCACCGCATCTCATCGACCGCTACGCCAATGCCATGGCCGCCGATCCGGACTGGCGGATCCCTCCCTTGCCCGCCGCGCAGTTCGGCATCTCCCCGGCCGACCAGGCATGGGTGGACATGCGCCTGAGGGGCCAGCCCGCACAGAGTTACTTCGAATGCATCCGCCTGAAAAGCCCGTTGTCCGCCTGCCGCAGGACCTATGTCCGTTGCAGCCAGGCGCCCGGTGAGCTTCTCGCACGCTCCGTCTCACGGGCCAGGAACGACGGCTGGAACTATCTGCAACTGGACGCCCCGCATGATGCGATGATCAGCCATCCGCAGGCCTTGGCCGATCTGCTGCTGGACATGTAAACAGGCGGTCTACTCCTTGTCGGGTACCTGCCTGCTGGGTCGTTGCAACCTTTCGACGAAGCTGCGCAGTTGCTCCGAATCCTCGGCATCCCTGCGCAGCAGGTAGGTCGTCAGTGGTGGCACCTCACCGGCCAGCGGACGCGAAGCGACGTCCGGGTGCCGCCATAGGGACAGTTGCGGGCGGGTTGTGATCCCGAGGCCGTAGCCTGCTGCCACCAGCGCCATCAGCAAGTCATGGGACACCACCCGTTCGGCAATCCTGACCTCGCATTCCGCGGCACGCAGGAGCCGGTCGATTTGCCTGCTGCATCCTGCGCACGCTTCCGGATCGCAAAGCACCAGTGGATGGGACAGCAGTTCCATCAGGGAGAGTTCGGGATGAATCAGGGCGGGATGCCTCGCAGGCACCGCCACGACCAGGGGCTCGCTCCACGCTGGCGTCGCCAGCAATCCTTCACCTGGATGTTCCGCCTTGGCGAACCCCGCGTCATAGTCACCCTCTCTCAGGCCTTTCAACTGCTGGGCGAGCGTCACCTCGAACAGGCTGATCTCGACCTCGGGCGACTCCTCGCGGCAGCGAGCCAGCAGGTCGCTCAGGTGCGACGGCGAAATTCCATCGGACAGCGCGATTCGCAGGATGCCCCGGTATCCGGTTGCCGCAGCGCGTGCGCCGGCCCGGGCCTGCTCGGCGGCCGCCAGCACGCGCCGTGCTTCGTCAAGGAAGACCTGTCCAGCCCATGTGAGCCGGGTGCCATGGCTGTTGCGTTCGAACAGCCTGACGCCCAGGTCATCCTCCAGTTGACGAATGGATCGCGACAGCGGCGACTGCTCGATGTGAAGCCGTTCCGCCGCACGAGTAAAGCTGAGCTCTTCCGCCACGGCGATGAAGTATCGGATATGGCGCATCAGCATCGCTACACTCCCGATCGATGCCTCGCAGCCTGGCGGCCGGCGCTGGAAGACAGGCTTTCCGCGTCCTCGGGACTCGGGACGTTCCAGCCCAAGGCCTTGTACAGGGCCACGATGCGTATCTGGGAGTCGACTTCCTGCTGTGCTATCTGCCGACGCAACTGGAACAGGGTACGCTGGTTCTCCAGCACGGCCTGGTAGCTTCCGGCCCCGGCGCGGTAGCGCCTGTCGGCGATGTCGAACGCGGCCTGGGCATGCCGCCCCGCCTGCAGCAGCGCGGCCAGTTGGCGTTGCTGTTCGGCCAGTCGGGTCACCGCGTTCTCGACTTCCTCCTGAGCGGTCAGCAACGCCTGTTCGTAGCGCGCCAGCGCGCCGTCCGACAGGGCCTCGGCACCGCGCAGGCGGGCGCGGACATTCCCCAGGCGCAGGGCGGGCCAGGACACCGTGGGCGCGACCTGGAAGGCACGCGAGGCGGCGCTGCCGAAATCTCCGTCGCGCAACGCGAAGAAGCCGAGGAATCCACCCAGGTCGATGCGCGGATAGAGGTCGGTCGTCGCTGCGCCGACATCCTCGACGCCGGCGGCGAGCAAGCGCTCGGCCTGCATGACGTCCGGGCGCGCCAGGATCATCCTGTTCACATCGCCCAGCGGCACACGCGCCACCAGCGGCGCGGCTCGCACGGCGTCCGGTTCGGGCAGGCCGCCCTGGCCGGGCCGCTGCCCTGCGAGGACATCGAGCCGATGGCGGGTCTGCTGCAACGCCGCCGCCAGCGCTGGAAGCTCTGCCTCGCTGCGCAACAGGTTGGCCTGCGCATTCTCCACCTCCTCGGGCAGGCCGGCGCCGGCGTGCAGGCTGGCCTGGGCAAGCCGTACGGTTTCACGCCAGTTGTCTGCTTCCTGTCGTGTGACCTCCAGTCGCCGTCGATAGCCTTGCGCCTCGAACCAGGTGCGGGCCACCTCGGCGGCAATGCTCAGGCGTGTCATCTCCAGTTCCGCCTGGCTGGCCTCGGCCCGCGCCATCGCCGCCTGCTGCAGCCGGTCCAGGCGACCGAACAGGTCGATCTCCCATTGCACGTCGAAGCCAGCCTGCCAGGACTCGGACAATGTGCGCTGGCCGCCGTTGCTCGCCTGTTGCTGGATGCCGCGGGTGTAGCCAGCACCGCTGGTCACGCCCGGCAGGCGATCGAGCCGACGCTCGTCGAAGATGGCGCGTGCCGCCAGCAGGTTGGCCTGGGCCTGGCGGATGTCATGGTTGCGCGCCAGCGCCGCCTCGATCCAGCGGCTGAGGCCCTCGTCGTCGAAGACCTGCCACCACGCGACTGGTGCGGCTTCGGCATCGGCGTCGGCGTCGGCGTCGGCTGCAGCGAACTCCGCGGCCTGCGGACTGGCCAGCACGATGGCAGGCGCTTGCGGCCGGACGTACTGCGGACCGACGGCGCAGCCCGCCAGCGCCGTGGCGAATGCCACAGCCGCCCAGGTACGGACGCATTGGGTGCTTGTGTTCATGTCGCCGCTCCTTCGGCCCGTGCGATCTCGGCCAGTTGCCGGCTGCGCGCGCTCTGCACACGGTGGTCGCGCGCCAGCAGGGTGTAGATCGTGGGCAGCACGAACAGGGTGAACAGCGTGCCCACCAGCATGCCGCAGACGATCACCGCCCCAAGGCCGAAGCGGCTGTTGGCACCCGCCCCGCTCGCGAACAGCAGCGGCACCACGCCGAAGGCCATGGCCCCGGTGGTCATCAACACCGGACGCAGGCGGATCTGGGCGGCACGGATGATCGCGGCGCGACGGTCCAGCCGTTCATGAACCTGCAGTTCGTTGGCGAACTCGACCATCAGGATGCCGTGCTTGCTGATCAGCCCGATCAACGTCACCAGACCGATCTGGGTATAGATATTGAGCGTGGCCCAGCCCATTGCCAGCGGCAGCAGTGCGCCGCAGATGGACAAGGGCACGGTGATCAGGATGATCAGGGGATCGACCAGGCTCTCGTACTGCGCCGCCAGCACCAGGTAGATCACGACCAATGCGGCCAGGAAGGCGAACACCAGCGCGTTGCCCTCCTGCACGTACTGGCGCGACTCGGACTGCCAGTCGTGGCTGAAGCCGGGCGGCAGTTCGGCCACGACCTGTTCGAGGAAACCCACCGCCTGGCCCAGCGAGACACCCGGCGCGGGGATGGCCTGCAGGGTCGCCGCATTCTGCTGGTCGAACTGGTTCAGCCGGTTGGGCTCCACGCCCACGTCCAGGCGCACCACCGTGGACAGCGGCACCAGTTCGCCGCCCGCAGTGCGAACGTACTGCCGCGCCAGCGCCTGCGGGGTGAGGCGCTGCTCGCCCACGCTCTGCGGGATCACGTCGTAGGAACGACCGAACAGCGCGAAGCGATTGACGTAGTTCTCGCCCACCAGCACACCCAGCGAATCGCCGATGTCCTGCAGGGCCAGCCCCAGGCTCGCGGCCTTGGCGCGGTCGATCGTGACCTGCACCACCGGGCTGTCGTACTCCAGGTCGCTGTCCACCACCACGAACAGGCCGCTGTCGCGGGCGCGTTGCTTGACCCCCTCCATGGCCTCGTACAGCACCGGATAGTCCTGCGCGCTGCGCAGCACCAGTTGCACCGGCAGGCCACCGCTGCCGCCCGGCAAGGGTGCGACCTGGAACACGAAGATGTCGCTGCCTACGATCTCGCCGACGGCGCCCTGTAGCTCGGCCACGATCTCCGGCTCCTTGCGCGTGCGCTCGGCCCAGTCGGACAGCATCAGGCCGCCGAAGCTGTTGGCCGGGCCGTCCGTGCCGTTGATGATCCACGTGCCGATCGTCTCGGGTACCTCGGACATGACGCGGTGCAGTTCGTCGGCGAAGCGTTCCGCATAGTCCAGGCTGGCGTGCTGCGGGGACTTGACCGCGGCCAGGACGGCCGCCTGGTCTTCTGGCGGCGCCAGCTCGCGCTGCGGCAACTGGTACAGGAACGGCAGGCTGAGGCAGACCAGCAGGGCGAAGCCGCCGCTGAGCCAGCGATGCCGAAGCGACCCACCCAGCAGCCGTCCATAGCGATCCGCCAGGCCGCCGAAGACCCGTTCGGCCCATTGCGCCATGCGACCCTGCCCACCGTCCTGGTGGCTGGAATTCAGCAGCAGCGAACTCATCACCGGCGACAGCGTCAACGCCACCACGCCGGAGACGATCACCGCCCCGGCCAGGGTCAGGGCGAACTCGCGAAACAGCGCGCCGGTCAGCCCGCCCATCAGGCCGATAGGGGCATAGACGGCCGCCAGCGTCAGCGTCATGGCGATCACCGGCCCCGCGATCTCGCGCGCGCCGACCAGCGCCGCCGCCACCGGCGACTTGCCTTCCTCGATGTGGCGATGCACGTTCTCGACCACCACGATGGCGTCATCCACCACCAACCCGATGGCCAGCACCATCGCCAGCAGGGTCAGCAGGTTGATGCTGAAGCCGAACGCCAGCATCAGTGCCGCCGCGCCCAGCATCGACAGCGGGATGGCGACCACCGGGATGACCACGCTGCGCAGCGAGCCCAGGCACAGCCAGATCACCAGCACCACGATCAGCACCGCTTCCAGCAGCGTCTTGACCACTTCCTGGATCGAGGCATCGATGAAGCGCGCGCGCTCGTAGACCATGGCGACCTTCACGCCCGGCGGCAAGGTCTTCTCGATGTCCGGCAGCAACTCGCGGATGCCATCCACGATGACCAGCGGGTTGCCCTTGGGCGTGGGGAACAGCGACAGGTAGACCGCCGGCTCGCCGTCCATCTGGCCGCTGGTCTGCGTCGAGGCTGCACCCAGTTCCACCGTGCCGACATCGCGCAGGCGCACGAGGTCGTTGCCGTCCTGGCGGATGACCAGATCCCGGAATTCCTCCACGCTCGTCAGGTCGGAATTGACCCGCACATTGGCGATCACATACTGCCCACGCACCTGTCCCGGCGCGGCCTGGTAGTTGTTGCGGCGGATCGCGGCGGCCACATCGGTGGCGGTCAGGCCGCGCCCGGCGAGGCGTTCGGCATCCAGCCACAGCCGCATCGCCAGCTTCTGGCCGCCATCGACCTGCACCTTGGCCACGCCGTCGATGCCGGAAAACAGCGGCTCGACCACCCGCGACAGGTAGTCCGTCAGCTCTGGCGTGGACAGGCTGCCGGTGGAGAAGCCCACATAGGCCACCGCCGTCGAATCCCCCGCAGACAGCTCGATCACCGGATCATAGGCGCGCTCTGGCAGGCGGTAACGCACCTGGTTGACCTTGGCCATTGCCTCAGTCAACGCTTGCGTCGAGTCGCGGTTCAGTTCCATGCGCAGCGTGACCAGGCTGCGCCCCTGCGTCGACGAGGACGACAGGTAGTCGATGCCCTCGACCGAGGACACCGCCTGCGCGATCGGCTGGGTCACGAAGCCCTGCATCAGCTCGGCCGAGGCGCCCGGGTACTCGGTGCTGACCGTGATGGTGGAGGTTTCCAGGGTGGGGTATTGCCGGATCGGCAGCTTGCCCAGGGCGAACAGCCCCAGCAAGACAAGCAGGCTGCTGACCACCAGCGCCAGCACCGGACGGCGCACAAAGACGTCGGTGAACCTCATGTCGCCTGCTCCCGGGCCGTCTTCGCCTGGGGCGAGGCCGCGTCCCCGTGCAGCGCGTCGCGTGCAACCGGCTCGACCGGCATGCCGTCGCTGAGCTTGAGCTGGCCGGACACCACCACCCGGTCGCCTTCCTTCAGGCCGGAGACGATCTCGACGCGGCCATCCCAGCGCTCGCCCGTCTTCACCGCGACGCGGCGCACCGTCATTCCCTGCGGTTCTGCGGCTTCGGCGACGAACACCGTCTGGCCGTAGGCGGTGTAGGTCACCGCAGTTTCGGGCACCGCCAGCACCGGCGTGGGCTGCTCGCGCAGCACGCGCACATTGGCGAACATGCCGGCCTGCAGCGCGCCGTCGACGTTGGGCAGGCTGGCCTGCGCACGCAGCGTACGCGACGCGCCGATCAGCGGGTCGATGGCCGACACCTGCGCCTCGAAACGGCGCCCCGGCCAGGCATCGACCCGGATCTCGACCGGTTGGCCAGGCCGCACGTGCGGAACCGCCTGTTCGTCCAGCGCAAAGTTGACCTTGAGGGTCCCGGCATCGACCAGGCTGGCGATGCCATCTCCCGCAGCGAGGTACTGTCCCTCGTGCACGCGGCGAATGCCGATCGTGCCCGCGAACGGCGCACGGATCGCCTTCTGCGCGATGACCGCCTCGATCCCGCGCAGTTCGCCCTGCGCCATGTCGCGTGCAGCCTGCGCATGGTCGAGTTGCTCCTGCGTGGCCACCTTGTCGGCCATCAACCGACGAGTGCGCGCCAGCACGGTCTCGGCATTGCGCAACTGTGCGCGCAGCCGAATACGCTCGGCCTGCTCGGGCGCATCGTTGAGCTGCACCAGCAGTTCCCCTTGCTTCACCCGCTGCCCGGAGGTGAACGCAATGCGCGTCACACGCCCCGCGGTTTCCGCAGCCAGTTCCACCTGCCGCGCTGCCTCCAGTTCGCCCACGCCGTGGAATGTACGCGGCGCCCGGGCGCGCTCTACCGGTGCCAACGCCACCTTGGTGGCCGGCCAGCCACCTGCGCCGTCCGCGCCCGATGAACATGCGGACAGGCCGATCACGCTCGCCAGTGCCAGGCCAAGAAAAGCAAAGCGGGCGGTCATGCCTTGCCCTCCAACTGGCGGCGCAGGCGGCTGGCGATCGCCGCTGCGACCAGGCCACCGACGAGGCTGATGTGCTCCAGGGCCCAGAACATGGCCGTCTTGGCCTGCGCCTCCGGCAGTGCCCAGAAGTGGTGCACCACGAGGATGGTCAGCAGCAGGAACACCGCCAGCGCGCCTGCCCCCAGCCAAAGCGCACGATCGAGTACCAACAGCACCGAGCCGCCCAGCAGCACCGCGATGGTGGCGATGTTGAACAGCCAGTCCGGCTCCAGCCCGGCGGCGCGCATTTCGGCCAGCCCGCCCTGGAAGTCGAGCAGCTTGGCCAGCCCGGAAGACAGGAACACCACCGCCAGCAGGACGCGGGCGCCAATCCACAGCCAGCGGCTGTCCAATGTCTTGTCAACGATGTTTCGCATGCGTGTCCGCTCTCGAAGAAACGGCCGCACGGCTCAGCCGCGCGACCGGTGGGTTGGAGAAAGACTGGCCGCCTCGAAGGGACTTGCCAGGATCGATGCGGCGGACTATAAAACCTCAAGTAAAGTTGAGGTCAAGCCATGCAACCGAAGAAACCGATCGATTTTTCGCGCCTGCTCACCGTGGGGGAGGTGGCGCATCGCGCGGGCGTGCCGGTTTCCACCATCCACTTCTACGAGTCGAAGGGACTGATCGCCAGCACGCGCAACGCCGGCAACCAGCGCCGGTTCGCCTCGGTCGTGTTGCGCTACATCGCCGTGATCAAGGTAGCCCAGCGCACGGGCATTCCCCTTGAGGAAATCAAGGAGGCACTCGGCCGCTATCCGCCGGGAAGCAAGCTCACCGCGGCCCAGTGGCGGGAACTGTCCACACGCTGGCGCGCCAATCTGGACGAACGCATCACCAAGCTGACGCGGCTGCGCGACGAACTGGACAGTTGCATTGGCTGTGGCTGCCTGTCGCTGGACGAATGCCCGTTGCGCAATCCCCAGGACGCACTGGGGGCGGAAGGGCCCGGTCCCCGCATCCTCGAACGGCCGTGACGACCCCAGCTTTTCCCGGCGGGCCGATGCGAAGCGCCTTCGCGGGGCCCGGCAAGGACCTGATGCATTGCCAGCGGGGTAGCCTGACCGGCCTGTCGATGCGAATGGGCAATAATGATTGTCATTAACATGTGCGGCAGGGTGACGATGTCCGGGCAATGGCAGTTACAGGCTTCGACGGCGCCGATGACCATCGGCGGCGGCGCAATGCGCGTGAAGCCGGACGAGGTCATCACCGAAGACAACGAGCCGGGGTTGAAACTCGTGCTCATGCTCGGGGACGGTGCTGTCCGCTACCGCATGCCACCGTCTCGGCCCACCCAGGTGAGCGGGCCGGCCCTCCACCTGAGCCTGAGCGACCAGCCGTTCACGGTCACCCATAGCTTCCACGCCGATACGCCCCTGCGCTATGTGGCCGTGCGCATGCCCCAGTCGAGCCTGATGCAGTGGTTCGACACGCAAGGCAGGCCCGCGGATCGCCTCCTGGAGATGGCCGGCTCGACGCCGTTCATCCACGATGCGAAGGCGGGCCCGGCACTGCAGGCGCTGGCAAGGCAATTGCTGTTATGTCCCTTGCAGGGCGCGTTGCGCGACTTGTACCTGTCTGGAAAGGCGTTGGAATTGACGGCCAACGTGCTGGCAACGCTGGACGTCCAACCGCCTTCGTCGACAGCAATCGCGTTGCTGGCACGCCATCGCGATCGCCTCCATCGCGCCCACGAAATACTGATGCGCGATATCAGTCATCCGCCGGGACTCGACTGGCTGGCAAGCCAGGTCGGGCTGAGCGTGACGCTCCTGACGCGTGGCTTTCGCCAACTGTTCGGCATGAGCATCTACGAGTTCGTGCGGGAGCAGCGTCTGCAGCAAGCCTATCGAATGCTGGCGACCGGGGAATGCAGCGTCTCCGCCACTGCCGGCGTGTGCGGCTATACCGACTCGCATTTCTCCAAGATCTTCCAAAGGCGCTTCGGCATCGCGCCGCACAAGCTCTGCCGCTGAACTGTACCGGCGAGCACCAGAAGAATACCGGCCAGCGCCATTGGCAGCGCAGCGCGATGCCTAGACTCAACGCAATTGATTCCCAGTTGCTTTTGAGTCCTTGCGATGTCTATTTCCAGAACGCGTGGATGGCTGCGCGCGAGCAGTTGTTCCAGCCTGTCGGCCTTGCTGTTGCTCCCATCGGGCGCCTTCGCACAATCGACCCCCGGCATCAGTCAGTTGGACACCGTCACGGTGACAGCCGACCGGGAAACCACGCCCTCGCTGCTGAAGGGTTCGCAGACGCTGAGGGAAACGCCCCAGTCCGTGACCATCATCACGCGCGAACGAATGGACCAGCAGAACCTGCAAAGCCTGGACGAGGTCCTGCAGCACGCCCCCGGCATCACGGTGCAGCCGTACCAGTTGCTGACCACCGGCTACTACGCTCGCGGCTTCAAGATCGACTCGTTCCAGCAGGACGGGGTCCCCATCCAGATGGGGCAGATGGCCAGCCCGCCCCAGGATGCCGGTATCTACGAACGCGTCGAGATCCTGCGTGGCGCCAACGGCCTGATGCAGGGATCGGGCAACCCGGCCGCGACGGTCAACCTCGTTCCCAAGCGTGCTCCACGCGAGTTCCTGGCGAATGGCGAGCTGTCGGCCGGCAGTTGGAATCGCTATCGCGGCCTGCTCGACGTGGGCGGCCCGCTCAACGAGAGCGGCAGCCTGAGGGCCCGCATCGTGGCCAACCACGAGGATCGCGATTTCTTCTACGACGTCGCCGGCCAGAAGACCAGTTCGGTCTATGGCACGGCCGATCTCGACCTGGGGCCGGACACGGTGCTGACCGTCGGCCTGCAGCGACAACGCATCCGCTCCACCACCAACATGGCCGGCGTGCCGTTCTACAAGGACGGCTCCGACATCGGCCTGCCTCGCTCCACCTATCTGGATGTGGATTGGGATCGATTCGATTGGGACACCACGCGCGTGTTCGGCGGCATCGAGCATGCCTTCGGCAATGCGTGGACGGCCAAGCTGTCCGTCAACTACCAGAACGGCGACTCCAAGTTGAAATACGCCGGCGCCAATGGCGCGGTCGATCCCGCCACGGGCACCGGGCCGCGCCTGACCGGAGCAGCCTACAAGTTCGAGAACGACCAGAAGAGCGTCGACGGCTACCTGAACGGCCCCTTCGAGTTCCTGGGGCGCCGCCACGAGGCCACCGTTGGCTGGAACTACCAGCGCACGAGCCTTGAGCAGTTCTCCGCGAACTTCCTGACGCCGGTGAACCAGCCCGTGAACGTCTGGGACTGGGACCCCGGCAGCGTGCCCGAACCCGGCATCGGACCCTACGCGTCCCGTGGCCCGACCCGCACGACGCAATCCGGCCTCTATGCGGTGGGACGGTTCTCGCTGGCCGATCCTCTCACGGTGATCACCGGGGTCAGGCTGAGCCGCTGGAAACAGGAGGGCGCAGGCACGTCCACCAAACTGGGCAACGAACTCACACCCTACGGCGGCGTGGTCCTCGACATCGCCCCCCAGTGGTCCCTGTACGCGAGCTACGCGCAGATCTTCCAGCCGCAGACCCAGACGACCTGGGACGGGAAGACGCTGGACCCCGTCAAGGGCACCAACCTGGAAGCGGGCATCAAGGGCGAGTTGCTGGATGGCCGGCTCAACACCAGCCTGGCGTTCTTCAACATCCGCCAGCGCAATCGCGCCCAGGTGGACCCGGCGTACCCGTGCGCCGGGATGACCTGCTTCTACATCAGTGGCGGTGAGGTGGAAAGCCAGGGCGTGGAAGCCGAGATCAGCGGCCGGCCGCTGCCTGGTCTCGACCTCTCGTTCGGCTATACCTACAACACCACGAAGTACCTGAAGGATGCCCAATCGCAAGGGCAGGCCTTCGCCAGCTTCACGCCCAGGCACATCGCACGCCTGTGGGCCAACTATGCGTTTCCCTGGGACGGCGGCCGCCTCAGCGCCGGCATGGGCGTGCAGGCGCAAAGCGCCTATACCGTGCAGTCGGGTGGCCTGACGCTGCGCCAGGGCGGCTATGCGCTGGTCAGCGCGCGCTTGGGCTACCGCATCAACCGCAACCTGAGTGCGGCCCTGCATCTCAACAACCTGTTCGACCGCCGCTACTACCAAAGCCTCTCCGGCCCACAGTGGAACAACCGTTACGGGGAACCGAGAAGCGTCATGCTGACACTGCGAGCGCAGTACTGACATGCGGCCCTCCGGTTTCAACGGCCGGGCGCGAGGACTGTTCGTACTGGTCGTGGCACCGCTGGTGAGTATCGGCGTAGCCGTCGGGATGACATGCCTTGGGCCCGGCTCCGATCCACTGAATCGCCTCTATGCAGGGCTGCTCTGCGCCGTGCTCACGCAGTGCGCGCTGCTCGCGGTCGGCCTGGTGGCTGGCCGTCCGGCCGGCTTGCCACTGCGCAGGGCGGTGTCCATCAGCCACCACTGGATGGGCGCGATGCTCGGCGGCATCCTTTTCGTCATCTGCCTGAGCGGTGCGCTGTCGGTTCTGAAGCCGGAATTGCGCAGATGGGAGATGCCCACCGAACGGCAGCTTGCCCAGGCCTCCATCGGGCTGGATGACCTGCTCGCGAAGGCGTTGGCAGCCTTTCCCGAGGCAGATTCACTTCAGTTCGACAGGCCCGAGGCCGGCCCTGGGCCATGGCACGTTCAACCCATGCGGTCGCAACAACGATGGGCAGGCCCTGCGCCAACCCTGTCTGTGCCCCCCGTGCCCGCCGTGCATGGCGACCTGACCGGCATCGTCACCCGCCTGCACAACACCTTTTTCGCGGGCTTCCCCGGCCGCGTCTTCGTGAGCCTGTTCGGGTTTGCGCTGGGCGCCCTGGTCGTCGGCGGCGTGGTGTTGCATCCCCGGCAGGAAGGCACGCTGTGGCGCTTGCGCCTGGGTGCCGGGTTGCGTACCGCAGCCTACGATGCCCACCGGTTGTTCGGCCTGTGGCTGGCGCCGCTACTGTTGCTGATTGCCGTCACGGGGATTTTCTCGGGGCTGGGCGCACTGGCTACCGTCCAACTCGCCCCGTTTGCCTTTCCCGAACAACCGGGGCAGGTCATGCAGGCATTGATGCAGCCCTATGCGCGCCCGGCCGGCGGGCATCGTGCGGCCATGGCAAGCATGGACGAACTGCTGCTGCGCCATCGTCGGATGAATCCCGACTTTCGGGTCCAGGGCATCAGCGTCCACCACTGGGGCGACGCGCATGCCTACGCGACGCTGCGCGGCACGCAGCGCTGGCAATTGAGCACGGCCATCTTCGAGCGCTATCACTATGCCCTCACGGACCTGAGCCTGCTGCGGCACAACAGCGCGGCCAACCAGGGCACATTCACGCAAGGCTTCATCGCTATCCAACCCCTGCACTTCGCCCGCTACGCCGACGCCGCCAGCCGGTGGCTGCACGCGCTGGCGGGCCTGGCCGGCGCGCTGCTGGCCGCCAGCGGTACCTGGCTGTGGCTCAAGCGACACGCCAACGGCGGCTCCACCCAGTACCTGCGGCCATGGCTGAACGGCATGACCCTCGGCCTGGTGCTGGCCTGCAGCGCCATGTTTGCCATCACGGCGTTGACGCCTGACTCATGGCCGTCGCGAGAGCGCTGGCAGGCCATGGGCTTCGGGCTGACCTGGGCGGGTGCGCTGATTTGCTGCCTGCTGCCGGGGAAATGGCGCGCACGACTGCCCAACACATTGCTGCGGCTTGCTGCGGCGCTTCTCGCTGTGGCGGCCGCGGCCAGCCTTGCAACCCAATGGCGTGGCGCCTGGCAAGCGCCGTGGCCAGCCCTGTCGATCAATGTCCTGCTCCTGTCGAGCGCCATCGCGTTCTGGGGCACCGCCCGCAAACTGGAAACACCACCATGAAAACCGATCCCACCCAGATGCTGAAACCTTTTTCCCTGACTCGCACACTGGCAGTGCTCCAACCCGGTTCCGCCTTGCAGCTGGTTCCCTTCAGCGAACGTGGCCGCGTGAAATCCGACTGGATCATCGGCATCCGCGCCTTCAGCGATTCCACCTCGGTCCACGGCAGTCACTGGGAACGTCACCCCCGCGGCGACGAGATGCTCACGGTGCTTCAAGGCTGTATCGACGTCGTGCTGGATACGCCCCTTGAGGAAACGCGCCTGCACGTCGATGCCGGGCATTCCCTCGTCGTCCCTCAAGGATGCTGGCACCGGCTGGAAGTGGTGCAGCCAGGGCAATTGCTGTTCGTGACACCGGCGACCGACAGCGAGCATCGGCAACGAGATTCGGAACGCTGAAATGAGCGGATCATCATCGTTCTCGCGCACGCCCGTCAGACTCTGGCCGCTGATCGCCTGCCTGTACGTATCCCAGGGCATTCCTTTTGGCCTGGCGATGGAAGCCATGCCCGCCTCCCTGCGGCATGCCGGCACGGACCTGCAGGCCTTGGCTTGGCTGCCACTCGTCGGACTGCCCTGGGTGCTGAAGTGGCTCTGGGCGCCGTGGGTGGACAATCATTGGAGCCCACGCACCGGTCGCCGCCGCAGTTGGATCCTGCCCATGCAAGGTCTGGTACTGGCGACGCTGCTTGCGGTCGCCCTGCTGGGCCTGTCGGCCCAGACGCTGCCCTGGATCCTGGGCTTGGCGGTGACCGCCTCGCTGGCCAGTGCCACCCAGGACGTGGCCACGGATGCCCTCGTCGCGGAGCAGTTTGCGACCGAATCCCTGCCCATGGCCAATGCGATTCAAGTGGCCAGCACCATGGTGGGTTTCTTCTACGGCGGTCCGGTCTTTCTCATGCTCTACGGGACGCTCGGACTGACTTGGGCCATCGTTGGACTGGTCCTGCCCATCGCCGCGAGCCTTGTGCTCACGCTGTCATGGCGCGAACCACAGGCGCTTGAAGTGGCGGCAAGAACCAGCAAGGCCAGCCAATGGCACTTCCTGCGATCGGGCCGCAATGCCTGGGCGCTGGTCGTCGCGGCATGTCTGTCCGCCATCACCGTGGTGGCATGTCACGGTCTGGGCAAGCTATTGCTGGTCGATGCGCAATGGCCGCTGGCCCGCGTTGGCCAGGTCGGCATGCTGGGAGGCGCGTTCACCATCCTGGTGGGGTGCGGTGGCGGTGCATGGCTCGTACGTCGGTTCGGGGCCTGGCCCGCGTTCCAGTTCGGGATTGCCAGCGCTGGCCTGTCGGCCGTGACCTGGGCCTGGCTCGCAACGCAGACGCCGGCCATGCCCATGACCGCTGTCGTCATGGCCACGGTGCTGGCCAGCATCGGATCGGGTTGCGCCTCGGTGGCGATCATGACCGCCGCGATGAATTTCTGCCGGCGACGCACCCAGGCCGGCACCGACATGACGATGGTGCAAAGCGCACGCGACCTCGGCGAAACGATGGCGTCCTCGTTCCTGATCGCTTTGGCCGCGAGGGTGGGCTACAAAGAAGGGTTCCTGCTGGGCCTCGGGCTGGCGGTGCTGACCATGCTTGCGACCGCCTGGATGATGCGCTCGCGTCGTGCGAGGCGATCCCCCGCCCCGGGATCGTGAGCCTGCCTATTCGATCGCAGAACAGGCTGGCTGCGAATCACTGTTGGCATGGTGGAATGTCGCTTGGGCAGGCGAACCACCTGAAAGGAGACCCTTCGATGTACTCGCGTGACGCGCTGAGCGCGCTATGGCCGCTGTCCGGACTGCCATCGCAAGCCCTGGATTGGATCGACTTGACCGGACAAGACCCGGTGTCCCCCTCGTCCTTCGCCGTCGGCACCGCCGCGCAGGCCAGCATTGCCGCGGCCGCGCTCGCCGCCTGCGAACTGGGCCATGAGCGGGGTGCTCCGCGCCAGCGGGTCGCCGTGGACATGGCCCACGCCGCCGCCGAATGCACCGGCTGGTTCACGCTCGACGGCCATGAGCCCGATCTATGGGACCCGCTCGCCGGCCTGTACCGCTGCGCCGATGGCTATGTGCGCGTCCATACCAATTTCCGGCACCACCGCGACGGCGCATTGCGCCTGCTGGACCTGGATCCGGCAACCGCCACACGCGCCAACGCCGAGCAGGCCCTGCTGGGCTGGAACGCGCTGGACTTCGAGCAGGCCGCGGCCGACCACGCGCTGGTGGCCACGGCGCTGCGCAGCTTCGCCGAGTGGGATGCCACGCCCCAGGGCCAAGCCCTGGCCGCGCAACCACTGATGACAATCACCCGGATCGGTGACGCGCCGCCGCGCTCGCTGCCTGCCCTGGCGGCGGACGGCCTGCCGCTCGCCGGCCTGCGCGTGCTCGACCTCACGCGCATCCTGGCCGGCCCCGTCGGTGGGCGGGCGATGGCCTCGTTCGGCGCGGACCTGATGCTGGCCAATTCACCGAGCCTGCCTAACATCGCCGCCATCGCCGAGACCAGTCGCGGCAAGCGCTCGGCGCACATCGACCTGCGCACCGAGATCGGTCGCGAGGCGCTGTGGCGGCTCGTGGAAGACGCCCACGTGTTCTCGCAGGGCTACCGGCCCGGCGGCCTGGCCGCGCTCGGCTTCTCGCCCGAGGCCTTGGCTGCACGCCGGCCCGGCATCGTCGCCGTGTCGCTGACCGCCTACGGCCCGCAAGGGCCCTGGGCCGACCGGCGCGGTTTCGATTCGCTGGTGCAGACGGCGATGGGTTTCAACCACGCCGAAGGCGAAGCGGCGGGCGATGGCAAACCGCGCGCGCTGCCGATGCAGATCCTCGACCAGGCCAGCGGTTTCCTGATGGCTTTCGGCGCCGCCGCGGCGCTGTGGCGACAACAACGCGAAGGGGGAAGCTGGCACGTTCAGGTGTCGCTGGCGCAGACCGGGCACTGGCTGCGCGGGCTGGGGCGCATCGAGGACGGCCTGCGGGCCGGCAGGCCAGACCTCAGCCCCTGGCTCGCCGACGAAATCTCCGGCTTCGGCCAGTTGCGCGCCGTGCGCCCCAGCGCGCAACTGGCGCGAACACCGGCCGGCTATTCGCGACCGTCGGTGCCGCCGGGCACCGACGCGCCGTACTGGTGACGTCGATGTCATCTCAGGTGGTCATTTCGGGGTGCTCCGGCGGTGGCAAGTCGACCTTGCTCGGGGAACTGCGGCGGCGTGGTCATGCGACCGTCGCCGAACCCGGGCGGAGGATCATCGCCGAGCAGACTCGACAGGGCGGCAACGCCCTGCCATGGACCGACATGGCAGCCTTTCTGCGCGAGGCGCTGCGCGTCGCCGCCATGGATCTCGAAGGCACGGCACGGGACGCTGGTCCGGTTTTCTTCGACCGAGGGCTGATCGACGCCGCTGCAGCGCTTCAACGACTCTGCGGGGTACCGTTGGTGCAAAGCCTGGGCGAATCCCGCCCTTATGGGCGGCTCGTGTTCCTCGCTCCGCCCTGGCCAGACATCTATTGCGCCGACGAGGCGCGGCGGCACGGCTTTCGCGAGGCTGAGGCGGAATACGCCCACCTGGATGCCACCTACCAGGCACTCGGCTACGAAGTCAGGGTGCTTCCGCGTGCCAGCGTGGCCGAGCGGGCCGACTTCGTTCTCGAAGCGATTCGTCGCGGCTGAAAGCGAGACCAACTTGTGGCGGCTGCCTTGGCTGCCGATCCGAACGCGACCTTGCCTCAGGCGCACTCGCGGCACTGTTCTGGAGCGCTCGCGCGATGGCAGGGATGGCGAAAACGGGGCGAGGCGGTTTCCGGTTTGTTTGTCGTGTCGAAGCCGGATTTCGGTTCGACTGTCACCGGATTGGCTTCCCTCCGGTGTTGTCCCATGGACTCTCGCGCTGTTCCTCATGCCGCTCGCGCTCGCCCAGCATGGTTTGCTGCGGGGGTTGCCATCCTGGTGTTGGCCACCCGCGCCGCCGCTGCGGAAGTATGGGTCGTTACCGACTCGCATCATCCGGTCCTTGGCCAGGCTGACCGACACCTCATCTTGGACGCGGGCGCGGTGCTCGAAGCGGAACTGGCCGCCAGCCTGCCCGCCGATCAAGAACGCGCCAGCGCCATCGTCCGGCAACGCCTGAAGCAGGGCGGTACAGAACTGCAGCGAAGGATCGGCGCCGCCTACCAAGGCATTGCCGATGCCTGGAGCCTTGGCGTCACCAAGGTTCCGGCCATCGTGGTGGATCGCCGATACGTGGTCTATGGCGAAACGGACGTGGCCCGTGCGGTTGCCCGCATCGACCAATACCGGAAGACGCAGCCATGACGAGGCGTCCGTTCGCGCCGTCCCGGCGCCAGCGGTTGGCCGTCGCAGCGCTGCTGCTGGGGTGTTCCGCATCGTCCTTTGCACTGAACACCGCCACCATCGTGGCCTCCACCCTGTCACCGGATTGCCTGGAATACCGCGTCACCGGCATCTGCTATTGGCTCTATTGCACCTGGACGGGATGCACCGTACGCACCTCGGTCAAGGTCCGCCACTACATCCCGGATGCCGTGGTGTCGAGCTACTCGAACACCGGCGAGAACCCTTGGGTCGAGGTGCGGGCGATGAGCCTGCCGAACCCGACCGCGAAGGCCGGTGGCGACGGCACCACCAACGAGGATCACGAGAACAACCTGGCGAAGTTCAAGAACGCCGACGTCATCGGCCATCCCGGTGGCCATGTGTTCAGCCAGTTCGCCAGCGCGTCCGGCTACACCTGCGAGGGCGCCGGCACCGCCTTCATGCCCTATCTGCTGAGCACGCTCGACACGCTGGCATGGCGCTACAACATCCCCGAGGCGCTGTATCCGGAAGCACTGATTCCCGGCCGGCGCGAGATCGGCACGCGCACGGGCCTGAATCTCTGGGGCAACGTCTATCCGCGTGGCGGCTTCCTGCACCAGGTGGATGACCACAAGGCCGCAGCCGTGGTCGCCCAGCGCGCGGGTGACATCGTGACGCGCCGCAACCAGATCCACGTCTACCAACCGCTGCTCGCCAGTTCGCGCGATGGCTACTGGCCGGCCGGCGCCCTGATGGAAACCGATGCCGCCACGGGCAAGTGGCAGGAGCTGACCCCAACGCTGTCCAGCAGTTGCGCGGTATTCCCCCACGGCAATGCCAAGGTGCAGGCCCGGCAAGGCGACTACGCCTGGGCATTGTGGCGCCCTTATAGCTGCTGCCAGCGCCGCGGCCAGGTGTTCCTCGGCAGCGTCGATTTCCTGTGAGGCCCGATGCCATGACGACTCCATCGCCGAATGCCCGTCGATTTCTTTGCGTCGCATTGGCCGTTGTCGCAGCGCTGAGCTACTCCAGCGCCGGGGCGCAGACCAGCGTCAACGAGTACGGCGTCCAGCATCAAGGCAGCGTGATCGGCGACGACGTGCTCTACAGCATTGGGGGCGGCCGCGCGGTGTCCATGAGCGGTGCGGCCAACATGCACTCCATCGGCGTTGGCGTCGGCTGGAACAGCAACCTGATCTGTGGCGACATGAGCATCACCACCACGCTGCAGAACCAGTTGAACGGCATCACCAACGGCTTCCAGGCCATCATGTCCTCGGTGATCCAGAACGCCACCGCTGCCGTGGCGTCGCTGCCCGCGTTGATCATCCAGCGCGCCGATCCAGGGCTGTACAACCTGTTGACCAATGGGGTGCTGCAAGCCAGGTTGGATTTCGATCGCAGCAAGCTGACCTGCCGTGCCATCGCCAACCGCATGGCCGACATGGCGGGTGGGCAGCTCGGCTGGGACCAGCTCGCCGAAGGCATGGCGCTGAAGCAGGCCGTCGCGAGCACAGATGCGGTCTCGGCGATCGACGACGCCGAGGCGAACCGTGGCAACAATGGCGTTCCTTGGGTCGGCGGAGACAACGCCGGCGGCGCGGGCCAACGTCCGGTGCGCGTGGTCGGCGACGTGACCCGCGCCGGCTACAACCTGCTCAACGGCCGTGGCGTCGGCGATGCCAGTTCGATTCCGCAAGCCAGTTGCGGCGGCAACCTGGCATGCCAGACCTGGAGTTCGCCCGATGCCGCCGCGGCCTGGGCCGTTCGCGTGCTGGGCGAGCAGGAACAGCGCACCTGCGATGCATGCACCAAGACCGTCACCACGCCGGGCGTTGGCCTGACCCCGCTGATCCAGGAGGAATACGAGGACAAGCTGCAGGCCCTGCAGGAACTGGTCGCCGGCAGCCGTCCAACCACGGCGCAGAACCTGCAGGCTGCGAGCAGCGCGTCGCTGCCCATCACCCGTGGGGTGATCGAGGCCCTTCGCGACGAGACGGACCAGGACATCCTGGCTCGGCGCCTGGCCTCGGAGGTCGCGCTGGCCAGCGTGCTGGAGAAGGCGCTGCTGCTGCAACGCACGCTGCTGACCGGGCGCAAGGAGCCCAACGTGGCCGCCAACGAACTGGCCCAGAAGGCCGTCACCCACGAAAGCGACATCCTCGATCGCGAGATTCACAACCTGAAGACCGAACTGGAACTGCGCCGGGAACTGGCCGGCAACTCGCCGATGGCGATCATCCAGCGCCACAGCACCCGCGCCGCCGGTGCGCGTGGCATCTACGAAGGCGACCCGGTACGCAATCGGGTCGATGAACTGCAGCGGCCGCCGTCCGGCGGAAGCCATCCATGAATACCGTGGTGCGGTGCCTGCGCTGGCTGTCCAGCCGGCGTGCCATCCTGGTGCTGGCATGGACGGTGTCGCTGCTGATCGCCGCGACCGCCGTCAATGTGGTCGGCATCCGCATCGCGGGTGGCATCGAGGGCTGGCAGCGCTGGATGGCGGCGCAATCCGGGGCCTTCCTGGCCTGGCGCTTGTTGCTCTACGCCGTCACCGCCTGGGGTTGGCTCTGGATGCGCCGTCGCCTGCGCGCTCGGGAACCGGAGCGCGCTGCCGGGCTGCGGCTGCTGCGCGCGGAGGTTGCGGCCATCGTCGCCGTGATTGCTCTCGAAGCCAGCCTGCTGGTGCAGGCACGGTAGCGCGGGGTCGCCATGACGCTGTTCACCACCGACTACCTGGAGTACTACCTGACGCTGGTGTCCTGGGTGGTCCACAACGGCATCTGGTCGGTGCTGGTCGCCAGCGGCATGTTCGCCGTCCCATTCCTGGCGATCGTCATCCAGGAATGGCTGAAGGCCCGCGCGGAAGGCGCGGACGAGGGCAACAAGGGGGTGCTGTCCTCGGCCCGCATCGAGAACCGCGTCTTCGTCGCCATCTTGGTGATCATGTTCGCGGGCATCCCCTTCATCGACGTCGATTTCAACACCATCAAGTACGACCGTTCGCGTTCGACCCAATGCCAAGTGAATGTCCCGGAGCCGACCGATACGGGCTGGTCGCAATCGTTCAGCACGATCAACAACCAGTCGGCCAAGGTGCCGGTGTGGTGGTTCGCCATGCACGCGATCTCGCGCGCGATCACCGGCGCCTCGGTCGCGGCCATTCCCTGCGGCACCGACCTGCGGCAGATCCGCATGGATATCGACGCGACCCGCATCGACGACCCGGTGCTGGCCCAGGAGGTCAGCGACTTCACCCGCGACTGCTACGGCCCCGCCCGCGCCAAGCTGTTCATGACCCGGCCCAGCCTGAGCGAGGAGCAGATGCACGACGTCACCTGGATCGGCTCCAGCTACTTCGTCGGCACCGCCGGCTTCTACGACAGCTACCGCTCCAGGACACCGCGCGATGCCTGGCCGTTCGACGCCACGCGCGACGCCGGCCTGGCCCAGATGCCCGGCGGGGGCGGCTACCCGACCTGCCGGCAATGGTGGGCCGACGGCAACCAGGGCCTGCGGGCACGACTGCTGGCCCAGGTCGATCCCAGCCTGCTGACGCGACTGGCCGGCTGGGCGGGCTTCCTGAGCCAGGCCGAGGTCAACGACTCGGTGATCCGCGCCGTCGCCAGCCCTCGCCAGCAGAAGCTCAACCAGGGGGCGGTCTACACGGACTACGGTGGCCAGATCGACATGACGCTGCCCAACATCGTCACGCGCGCCGCCAGTGACGTCGGGCTGACCGTCGGGTCACTGGGCTATTTCCCGGCGATGGACGTGGTGCGGCAGGCGCTGCCGATGGTGCTGTCCCTGCTCAAGATGGCGCTGGTCATCTGCATCCCGCTGGTGCTGCTGATCGGCACCTATGACCTCAAGACCGTGGTCACGGTGAGCGTGGTGCAGTTCGCGCTGTTCTTCACCGACTTCTGGTTCCAACTCGCCCGCTGGATCGACTCGACGATCCTCGATGCGCTCTACGGCTGGGGATGGGGCTGGAACCGGCCGCACACGAACTTCGATCCGCTGGTGGGCCTCAACAACACCTTCGGAGACATGCTGCTGAACTTCGTGATGGCGACGATGTTTTTGATCTTGCCGGCGTTCTGGATGACGGCATTGGTCTGGGCAGGGGTCAGGGCCGGCAATGTTCTGCAAGGACTGGGTACGGGCACTCGCGATGCGGGACAGGCAGGCAGTAAAGGCTCGGGCATGCTGATCAGTGCAGCCAAGAAAAAGTAGGGGTCATCACGAGTCAGTCGTCTCCAAACCGCGGGTCAGGATCGTCGTTGTACGACGCTGGGTGGTAGAACAGGCTTTCGCGATGATCCAGCTCTTCGGCCTTGCTTCCGAGGAAATCATCTTCGCCTTGCGGCGCTTGCTCCGCCATCCTGGCTGCCACAACGAGAGCGACCAGCAACAGCGCCGCCCAGACCGCGACGTACAGCAACACCCCGAGGATCGCCAGCTTGATCACCCAGATCAGCACCCTTGCACCGCCTGTCGGCAGTCCCTGCGCCATCAGCCACCGATGTGTCCGACGCTCCGCGCGCAGGCAACCGCCCCATACACCGCCCAGCCAGCGGCCGAGTCGCGCTGCGGTGGTCATGCGTGCGGTGTGCTTCATGGTTGGCTACCTCATGGTCGTTCCACGGTCGTTGGGCAAGGTGATGCCGGTTTCCTTCATGCCTGCCGCGCCGCGAATGCTTCGGCGGTCATGATCAGGCCAGGAAAGTCCTCTCGCATGGCGAGAATGTCCGCATCCCCCGTGATCAACGCATCCGCCTTGCCGACATGCGCGAGCACCAGGAACACCTGGTCCTTCTCGTCGCGGCAGACCGGCAGATCTGGCCATGGCGCCGGCAGTTCCACCACATCGGCGTAGGGCAGAAAGTCCGCCAGCAACTCCTGCTGTTCCGAGGTCGACAGCTTGAACTTGGGATAGGCCAGGACGCGCAGGAGTTCACTGACCGTCTCCCGGCAGACCAGCGGCTGCAACTGCTGGTGCTGCCAGGCGTGGCGTATCCAGGCCAGGCGTCCGGCACTGAAGATCAGCGCCGACAGCACGATGTTGGTGTCAAGGACGACCCTTCGCATCACTGCCGTGCCCAGGCCACGGCATCCTCGACGTCCTGCTCGGTGATCCCGAGTTGCTCCAGCTTCTCGCGCACGGTCTGGGCCTTCTGGACCCGCACGGGGGTCAGGACGATCCGACCGCCCTCGACGGTCACGTCGAAGTACTCCGCCGCATCCACGCCGGACACGGCCGCCTTGGGCAGCGTGATCTGATTTTTCGAAGTGAGCTTGGCAAGCATGGGGAGGCCTCCATCAGTTACAAAGGAAATCTTACTTCCTTACTTCATTCCCGACAAGCATGCGTTCGGGCGCAGGGGTTTCAGGGCCTGTGCGCTTTCAGCGCCGGTTGAAGCGGCCTGATCCGGTGAAAACACAGTGCCTGTTCCGGGCCCGATCCTGGAGCGCACGGGCTTCGCATTGATTGCGGCACACGAAGCCGACTGCCCCTATACCAAAGGGCTTGTCGAAGGCCAAAGGACTGGGGAAGAGGCAAGGGAATGGCCTCAAGGGGAAAGGCCCTACCCGAAAAGGCCAAAAGGCCAAAAGGCTCCTCCGGCCAGCCCATCACCAGGATGTCGCCATGCTTTCGCTGTTCCAGCGCAAACGGATGCCGCTGGCCACTGCCGCCGCGCCGCCTCCCGCCGAGCCTGCCAAAGGGCTGACCCGGCCGCAGTCGGCCGCATCGCTGCTGGCAGAGCCACGCCGGCAGCGACTGCTGGAACACATCTGGCAGCGCACCTCGCTGTCGCGTCGGCAGTTCCGCTCGCTGTACCTGGCGCCGCTGGAGCGCTACGCCGAACTGGTCCAGGCGTTCCCGGCCTCGGAGGCGCATCACCATGCCTGGCCGGGCGGCATGCTGGACCACGGCCTGGAGATCGTGGCCTACGCGCTCAAGCTGAGGCAGTCCCACTTGCTTCCGGCCGGCGCCTCGCCTGAGGCCCAAGCCGCGCAAGCCGAGGCCTGGACCGCCGGAACCGCCTACGCCGCGCTGCTGCACGACATTGGAAAGATCGCGGTCGACCTGCACGTCGAGCAGGCCGATGGCCTGGTCTGGCACCCCTGGCACGGGCCGCTGCGGCAGCCGTACCGCTTTCGTTATCGGACGGATCGCGAGTACCGGCTGCATGGCGCCGCCACTGGGCTGCTCTACACCCGTGTGCTCGATGCCGGCATCCTCGACTGGCTGAGCGACTACCAGGACCTGTGGTCGGCGCTGCTGTACGTGCTGGCGGGCCAGTACGAGCATGCCGGCACGCTGGGCGAGTTGGTCGTCAAGGCCGACCAGGCATCGGTGGCCCTGGCGCTCGGCGGTGATCCGGCCAGGGCCATGGCTGCGCCGAAGCATGCTTTGCAGCGCAAGCTGCTCGATGGCCTGCGCTACCTGCTGCGCGAGGAGTTCAAGCTGAACCAGCCCGGCGGCCCGTCGGATGGATGGCTGACCCAGGACGCACTCTGGCTCGTCAGCAAGACGGTCAGCGACAAGCTGCGCGCGCACCTCCTGTCGCAGGGCACCGAAGGCATTCCATCAAACAACACCGCCGTCTTCACGGTGCTCCAGGACCATGGCATCGCGCAGCCCGCCCCGGATGGGAAGGCGATCTGGCGGGCGACCGTCACGAGCGGCACCGGCTGGTCGCACAGCTTTACCTTCCTGCGCCTGTCGCCGGCCTTGATCTGGGAGTCGGGCGAGCGTCCCGCACCGTTCGCCGGCACGGTCACGACGGAAGAGCCCGTCCCTGGCGATGAGGCAGCGCCGGCCTCCGCCGGCATCCCGGCCACCTCACCGCCCCCTGGGGTGGCGGATTCCCCGGCCGGGCTCGCGGACCCAGTCTCCGATCTGCTGTCGATGCTCGATGCGTCCGACGTAGCCACCGCCGGTGCATCGTCCGCCGGCGCGGAACCGCCGTCACCATCCGCCGCAGCAACCGCAGCAATTACTCATTTGGTGTCGACCGGTCCTGCCACCATGCCGGCTCCCGCGAAGGCCATGCCGTCCGGGGAAGACTTCATCGCCTGGCTCAGGCAAGGCATCGAGTCGCGCAAGCTCATCATCAACGATGCGAAGGCACTGGTGCATACCGTCGATGGCACGGCATACCTGGTCAGCCCCGGCGTCTTCCAACGCTACGTGCAGGAACATCCGGAGATCCAGGCGCTGGCCCGGCAGGTCAATCTGCACGACTGGCAATGGGTGCAGAAGCGCTTCGAGAAGCTGGGGCTGCACCGCAAACAGGACGGCGGCCTGAACATCTGGACCTGCGATGTCACCGGGCCGCGCAAGTCGCGGCGGTTGCACGGCTATCTGTTGGCGGAGCCTTCGGCATTGTTCGCGGAAGTCCCGCCGGACAACCCCTACCTGTCCCTGGCGCGGAATTCAGCGCCCCCGGGCACAACGCATGCCAGATGCCTGCGACCAGATGACTGACCGGCCAAGCCCGCGTTGCCGGGCTATTCCATGGTGTCCTGTTCCTCGGACAGTTGCGCCTCGGTCGCAGCCATCAGTGCCGCGGCCGAGCACCCAAGCCCCTTCGCAATCCGCAGGATCAACACCAGCGTGGGCATGTGCTCGCCGCGCTCGATCTTGCCCATGTGCGACCGAGCGATGCCCGCCTGTTCCGCGAGCACCTCCTGGGCAAGCCCCTGCGCGGTTCGTGCCTCGCGCACGGCAACGCCGAAAGCGCGCGCTGGCTCGCTTTCATAGGTTCTTGTCCCGGCGGGTCTCCCGCGTTGTACCGATCGCTTCTGCATCAACAGAAGCGTCACGCGCCAAGCGGATTTAAACCACGTTAAACTTATCTCATCGACCGGTCGCGCCCGGTTTTTTTCCAGTGTCGGCGTTGTGCAGGTGACACAATGATCGTTTCCGAACCCTTGAACATTGCCCTGTCGGACTGCCTGGCCTATCCCCGGTTGTCGGTGCCGATGGCGGAACATCGCCGGCGCCATCCGGACCTCCCCATTCGCCTTCATGAAGAACGCCTGGAGGATCTGCATCAAGGACTGCTCGCGGGGGCCTTCGAGGCAGGCCTCTGCCAATCGCCCGCAGCCCCTGAAGGCATCGATGTCCGACCCGTCTGGCGCGATGCGCTGGCATTGGCCGTGTCGGCCCATCACCCCTTGCTGGCCTTTGCGTCAGTGTCCCTGGAGCAGGCCGCCGACCACCCTTGGATCGCCCTGGATGCCCGCGACTGTGTGGGCTACTGCGGGCAGATCGACACGCTGCTGACGGCGGCCGGCGTCTTCCCCTCGGACGTCACGACGGCCACATCGTTCGGGTTGATGATGACCTTGGTGGCCGCCGGCTACGGCGTCTGCCTGGCACCCGCCGCCCGCATCGAGGGGCATCGTTCCCTTGGCGTTGTCCAGCGTCCCTTGCAAGAGGGCGCGCTGACACTCACCACGTACTTCCTGAGCCGTCGAAATACGGACAGCACCCGCCTGGAGCCGTTCTTCCAAGCGCTCCAGGCAAGCGCCTGACCGAACTTCGGCGCGACCCTGGCTTGATCAGTCTCCGGGCGTCGATTCGGCGGCGTCGGCAGCGTCGGCTTCGCGCACCAGCCGCTGCACGCTTTGCCGGACCTGCTCAGGGAACTCGGTCGTCACGACTGGCTCGCTCGCCTGCATGCACTGTGCGGCCACCAGCCGCGCGGCAAGGTGCAGGTTTGTTGGGTTGACGGCTTCGATGGCCGGCCGTGTCCCGAGCGCCTCATATGAGCGCAGAAGGGCGTGGTAGATGTCCCAGGTGTCGATGCCCCGTGGCAGTTGCTTCAGGACGGACTGGACCAGCCTGCGCTTGAGCGGATCAAGCTGCCAGTCCGGCACTCGCTGCCCACGGTGCCCCATGTGGATCGACAGCAGGTTGCCAGCCTGGATCTCGTACGTGATCCAGCGGCGCGACTTGCCCGCGAGCCTGGCGTAGTCCGCCACCGAGAGGTTGTGCGGCGCCTCGAAGGTCTCCAGCACTTGCTGGCGTTCGCGCTGCACCTCCGACAGGCGCGGCCGTGCGTACTCGGCCATGCGTACGGCCGACAACCGCTGCACCGATGCCGGCGCTTCGGGTTGGCCGGGCGCCGGCGCGGTCACGATCAGCTGCGGCGCGGTGAGGTCGACCATAGGCGGCTGCACAGCCGCCTGGCCGGCAATGGTCGGCAGGCCCTGGAGCGTGATGGTCAGATGCCGGCTGGCAACCTCGACCTGGTTTTGCTCGAACAGGTCCAGGCGATCGGCCCAGTCCTGCATCATGACGCGGCGCTGCTCGACGTATTCGGCATGGTTGTACGTCGCGCTGATCCTGTCCGGGTCGGCATGCGAGAGCTGGGCGTCCACCCATTTCTTCGGGTACCCGAGTTCGTTCAGCGCCGTCGAGATCGTCGCCCGGATGCCGTGCCCCGTGAGTTGGTCCTCGTAGCCCATGCGCTTGAGCGCGGCGTTGAACGTGTTTTCGCTGATCGGGTTCTTCAGGCACCAGTCGCCGGGGATGAGATGGACCTGGGCCGGCTTGCACTGGTCCAACAGGTGGCGAACGATCTCCTGCGCCTGCACCGACAGCGGCACGATGTAGGGCGGGATGTCGATGAGACGCTTGCGCTTCTTCCTGGTGAGCAGCTTGCGCTGCTTGAGCCTGGCCACAGGGATGATCCACAGGCCCCGGTCGAGGTCGAACTGATCCGGAGTGGCGAAGCGCAGTTCGCCGGTGCGCACACCCGTGAGCATCAGCAGCCGCAAACCCAACTGCGTGTTCAGGCGTCCGCGGTACTTGCGCAGCGCCTGCAACATGGCCGGCAACTCGTGCATGCGCAGGAACGGGTTGTGTTCGACCGGCGGCAAGGGCAGTGCGACCACTTCCAGGTCCCTGGACGGGTTCTCGCCCATGTTGGGAATCGCCACCGTGGCGTAGGTGAACAACTGGGTGAACCAGGTCCGCAGCTTCTCGGCCACCGACAGCGAACCGCGCTTTTCCACCTTGCCGATGATGTCCAGCAGGTGCGCGCGGGTGATCTCGTAGATGGTCAGGTGCCGCAGCGACGGGAACACGTCTTTCTTGAAGACGCGCCCGATCTGTTCCAGGCTGGTCTGCCGTCCTTCCTCCAGCGAGAGACGGCGATGGGCCAGCCACTGCTCGTAGACGGCCATGAAGGTGTGTTCGCCGGCCAGGACGATCGCGTGCCGCTTGCGCTTGCGTTCGCTGTGGGGATTGACGCCCTTGGCGAGCAGCGAGCGGGCTTCATCGCGAAGCGCACGGGCGTCCTTCAGGGAAAGCGCCGGATAGTTGCCTAGGGTGATGCGCTCACGCTTGCCAAACCACGAATAGCGGAAGTGCCAAGCTTTGGTGCCGATGGCGGAAACGTAGAGATAGAGGCCGTCGAAGTCGGCCAGTGCGTATGGCTTGCCGGTGGACTTGGCCTGCCGGGCCATGAGGTCTGAAAGCATGATCCCAACTCCATGAAAGCGAGTTGAGTGCCATGTTTCCCATCGGACCCCGGCTCCTCCAGCAACAATGCGGCAGGGGAAGTTCGCGCATTGTTTGGGCCACTTTTTGTACCAGTTTGGGCCGGCCGTCAGTGGATTTCGCTGGACGTCACTGGAACGGATTTTCTGGAAAAGCCGAACCGTGACAATGACTTGCAACACTCCATGGACGTCCTTGGAACACCATGGAAAGTCGAAGTGGAGCGGGCGAAGGGAGTCGAACCCTCGTCATCAGCTTGGGAAGCTGAGGTAATGCCGTTATACGACGCCCGCACCGGCACGCCCGGAAGGCGCGCGAGGGGGCATTCTAAGCCCTTCGCCGCGCCCGTTCAATCCCGCGCCAACTGGCGGTAGCGGCCGGCATGGTAGAGCAGCGGCGGCCGCGCCGGGTCGTGCGCGAAGCGTTCGACCCGGCCGAGGAAGATGAGATGGTCCCCGCCCGCGTGGCGCATCTCGTTGGCGCATTCGAACCAGGCGCAGCAGCCCTGCAGCAGCGGTGCGCCGCCGGCGCCGAGGCAGAGCTGCAGGTCGCCGAACTTGTCCGGCCGGCGGCTGGCGAAGTGCTGCGAGACCTCGATCTGGTCGGCGGCGAGGATGTTCACGACGTAGTGGCTGGCGGCGCGGAAGGCCGCCAGGTTCGGCGAGGCGAGATCCAGGCTCCACAGCACCAGCGGCGGGTCGAGCGACACCGAGTTGAAGGAGTTGACGGTGAGGCCGACGAACTCGCCGTCCGGCGCGCAGGCGGTGACGACGGCGATGCCGGTGGCGAAGCTGCCGAGGGCGTCGCGGAAGGCGCGGTGGTCATGGCCGTCCGGCGCCGCGTTGCCGGCCTGATCGGCTGGGCGGTCGGCGGCGGGGTCGTGCGTCTTCGTGGAATCGGGGGAGGCGGTCATCGATCGGGGGCGTGGTAGCATCGGGCGGAACGGCTGCGGACGGGCGCCGCCGAGCGGGCCGCAGATTATCCCCGCCGCCCGCCACGCTGTCGACCCTGCCGCCGAGACTCCGTTCCATGCCGCTCCCTCCCGCCACCTCCGACTTCGCCGCCCGCCTGATCGCCTGGCAGGCGCAGCACGGCCGCCACGACCTGCCCTGGCAGCGGACGCGCGACCCCTATCGCATCTGGCTGTCGGAGATCATGCTGCAGCAGACGCAGGTCGGCACGGTGATCCCCTACTACGCGCGCTTCCTCGAACGCTTCCCCGACATCGCCGCGCTGGCGGCGGCGCCGCAGGCGGCGGTGCTCGAACTGTGGGCCGGGCTCGGCTACTACGCGCGGGCGCGCAACCTGCACCGCTGCGCGCAGAAGATCGTCGCCGAACACGGCGGCATCTTCCCGCGGGAGGCGGAAAAGATCGCCGAACTTCCCGGCATCGGCCGGTCGACCGCGGCCGCCGTCGCCGCCTTCGCCTTCGGGGCGCGCGGCGCCATTCTCGACGGCAACGTCAAGCGCGTGCTGGCGCGCTGTTTCGCCGTCGAGGGCTTTCCCGGGCAGGTCGCGGTCGAGCACCGCCTGTGGGCGCTCGCCGAGTCGCTGCTGCCGGCGGCGCGGATCGAGGCCTACACGCAGGGTCTGATGGACCTCGGCGCGACGCTGTGCACGCGCGGCCGGCCGCGCTGCGGCGACTGTCCGCTGCGCGGCCTGTGCGTCGCCGAGCGTGAGGAACGGCAGGCGTCGCTGCCGACGCCGCGGCCGGCGAAGGCGGTGCCGCAGCGCGAGAGCACGGTGACGCTGTTCACCGACGGCCGCCGCGTGCTGCTCGAACGGCGGCCGCCGCAGGGCATCTGGGGCGGCCTGCTGGCGCCGCCCGAGGGGAAGCCGGAGGATCTGGCGGCGCGCCTCGGGCTGCGCCCCTGCGGCGCGGCCGAGGAACTGCCGGCGCTGCGCCACGCCTTCACGCATTTCCGGCTGACACTGCGGCCGTGGCGCTGCCGCGTCGAACCGGCGGCGCCGACGGCGGCCGACGCCGACGGCCACGAGTGGGTGGATCTCGCCGCGCACGCCACGGCGGCGCTGCCGACGCCGGTGAAGAAACTGCTGGCGCGGCTCGCCGCCGCCTGAAGGGGTCTGCCCGGCCTCAGGCGAAGCGGAAGCGGGAAACCGCCTCGCGCGTGGCGCCGGCGAGGCGTTCGAGCACGGAGGCGGTGTCGGCGACCTCGCGCGTCGCCGCGCCGTTCTCCTCGGACATCTGCGCGATGCGCTCGACGTTGGCGGCGATGTCGTTGGCGGCGACGCTCTGCTCGCGCAGCGCGTTCGAGATTTCGTTCACCATCTGTACGGCGTTCTCGGCGCCGGAGCTGATCTCGGTCATCGAGGTGCTCGCCGCCTGCGCCTTGTCGACGCCGCTGGCGACCTGGACGACGGCCTGCTGCATGGTGTCCACCGCTTCGCCGGCGCTCGACTGGACGGCGCCGATCACCGCGCCGATCTCGGTCGTCGCCTTCGCCGTGCGCTCGGCGAGCTTTCTCACCTCGTCGGCGACGACGGCGAAGCCGCGCCCCTGCTCGCCGGCGCGCGCCGCCTCGATGGCGGCGTTCAGCGCCAGCAGGTTGGTCTGGTCGGCGACGTCCTTGATCACCTGCACGATGCTCGAAATCTCCTGCGATTTCTCGCCCATGCGCCGGATCGTCGCCGCCGCGGCCTCGACGATGCGCGCCACGGCGCGCATTTCGGTCACGGTTTCCTCGATCACGCGGTTGCCGTCGTGTGACAGCGTGCCGGTTTCCGAGGCGATGCCGTGCGTCTCGCGCGCCTGCTCGGAGACGTGGTTGACGCTCACCGTCATCTGCTCGACCGCCGCCGCCATCGACGCCGACGCTTCGGACTGCGCCGTGGTGGCGACGGCCACCTGCGACGACGAGGTGGCCAGTTGCTGCGCCGCCGAGGCGACGCCCTCGGCGTTCTGCTGCAGGTCGGCGACCATCCGCCGCAGGCTCTGCTGCATGTTGCGCATCGCCGCCACCAGGCTGTGCTCGTCGCCGGGCTTTACCGTCAGCTCGGCGCTGAGGTCGCCCTCGGCGATGGCGGCGACGATCTCCTTGACCTCGTCCGGCTCGCCGCCGAGCGGCCGCGTCACCGAGCGGGTCACCCACAGCGCCAGGCCGACGCCGACGAGCACCGCGGCGAGGAAGCCGGCGAGCATCTGCAGGCGCGCCGCGTCGTAGATCGCCTTCGCCTCGGCGGCGCTTTCGCCGAGGATGCGCCCCTGCAGGGCGACGAGTTCACCCACCGCCGTCAGCAGCGCCTCCAGCGCCGGCACCACCTCGGCGGCCATGGCGCGCGAGGCTTCCTCGTGGTGGCCGGCGTCGAGCAGGCCGGGAATGCGCGAGAAGGCTTCGACGTAGACCTTGCGCCGCTCGCGCACCTTGGCCAGCAGCGCCTTGCCGTCCGACCGGTAGAGCTGCGCGTCGAGGGCGTCGAGCTTCTGCGTGATGGTGTTCTTGTGCTGCTCGATGCGCTGCAGGACCGGCGCCCGATCGGCGGTGTGGAAGAGCAGGAAGGTTTCGCGCGCGTTGGCGTTCATCAGGTCGATGGCGTCGTTGGCGATGACCGTCTTCTGCCAGTCCTGGGCGACGATGCGCTCGGTCATCCCGTGCAGCGTGTCGAGGCGGGCGAGGCCGGTGGCGATGGCCAGCGCGAGCAGGGCGAGGAAGGTGCCGAAGCCGAGGGCGAGGCGTTTTGCGATCGTCATTTTTACGAACATTTCGGTTCCGCAAGCAAGAAAAAGCAGTCGCCACGGATGCCCCGCACCCGTGGTCCGGGCGTCGCCGCGCTAGGCGGACGCGCAGGATCGGCCTTCCCGGTCGAGGCAGCCGCGACAGCCGGCGAGCAGTTCGGGCGGGAAGATGTGATCGAGCAGGCCGGCGCCGAACAGGCCGTGCACCTCGTCGCGGCAGCGGTCGAGGGAGACGCGGAATTTGCGGTCGACCATCTCGGCGATCAGCGCCAGCGTACCGATCGAGCACGAGGTGGCGTGGGTGACGCCCTGCAGCGTGACGTCGACGCCGCCGAGACCGGCCCGCCATTCGCGGCGGATGCCGAGCAGCAACTCGCGCGCCGCGGCGAGGTCGAAGTCGCCGCTCACCGTCGCCCGCAGTGTCTGGGTTTCGTCCCGGAAGATATGGATGCCCATGCCGAACCTCCCGCCTGCCTCCGTGTCCGCCGCGTACCGTCGGCGCCCGCTCGTCCGGGCGCCGGCACCGCCGGCATCATAGCCCATACGATGCGCCGACAGCGACGCGCTGTCAGTCAGGCAAACCGGATTTTCCGCCGGGTTATCCTGATCCCGCCGTCAGGCAATTCTGACTGACAGCGATCGGCTGCGGATTCAACCGGTCGATGCAACAGCTTGATAAAACTGCTGTGCGGGCGTTTC
>JACFMQ010000003.1 GCA_019455325.1 Rhodocyclaceae bacterium
TATTTCTTCCTGAAGATCAAGGCTGCCTTCCCCGGTAAAGCGCGATGAACCTTTTCTTTTCCCCGTTTCCGCCTCCCGAAAAGCGGAAGGCCGCCCGCAGGCGGCCTTCCGCTTTCTTCTTTTCTGCAGCGGGATTGCTTACTTCTTCTTCTTGGCGACGGCGGCCTTGAAGGACGCGCCAGCCGAGAACTTCGGAACGGTCGTCGCCGGAATCTTGATGGCGGCGCCGGTCTTCGGGTTCTTGCCGGTACGGGCAGCGCGCTTGGCGGCCTTGAAGGAACCGAAGCCGACCAGCGTCACGTTGTCGCCCTTGGCGACGGCCGTGGTGATGGCGGCGACGGCGGCGTCGAGCGCACGGCCGGCAGCGGCCTTGCTGATATCGGCACCGGCAGCGATGGCATCGATGAGTTCACTCTTGTTCATTCAGAGTCTCCTACGGGTGAGTGTGTTGACGGAAGGCGGTAGCCGCGGGTGATTGTGTCATAGGCTTTTTTCAAATGCCACAACTTTTTTGTCGGTTTTTTCCTTCGCAACCCTTGCGCCTCAACGCTTCCCGCCGAGTCCGAGGTAGGCTTCGACGACCCGGGGGTCGCTGGCAAGCTCGGCGCCCGGTCCGGCCAGCGAGATTTCGCCGGTTTCCAGAACATAGCCGTAATCCGCCACCTGCAAGGCGGCGCGGGCGTTCTGCTCGACCAGGAGGACGGAAACGCCCATCCCGCGCAGCCTGGAAACGGTGCGGAAAATCTCGCGGATGATCAGCGGCGCCAGGCCCAGACTGGGCTCGTCGAGCATCAGCAGCTTCGGCTTGGCCATCAGCGCCCGGCCCATGGCCAGCATCTGCCGCTCGCCGCCGGAGAGCGTGCCGGCCGTCTGCTCGGCGCGCTCGCGCAGCCGCGGAAAGATGTCGTAGACCTCCGCCAGCGTCTCCCGGATGCCGCCGTCGCCGCGCCGGTGGCGGTCGAAGGCGCCGAGCAGCAGGTTGTCGCCGACGCTCATGTCGGCGAACAGCTCGCGCTTCTCCGGCACCAGCGTCAGGCCGAGGCCGACGCGCTCCTCGACCTCGACGTCGCCGCCGAGCGCTCGCCCGGCGTAGACGACCTCGCCGCGGCCGGGCAGGAGGCCCATCAGGCACGAGAGCAGCGTCGTCTTGCCGGCGCCGTTCGGGCCGATGACGGTGACGATCTCGCCCTCGCGGATGGTCAGGCCGACCTTGTGCAGCGCCTCGACCTTGCCGTAGGAGACGGACAGATCCTTCGCTTCGAGCAGCACGGGGCGCACGGTCATTCGACACCTCCCAGATAGGCTTCGAGCACCTTCGGGTCTTCCTGGATCTGCTGCGGCAGGCCCTCGGCGAGCTTCTCGCCGAACTCCATGACGACCACGCGGTCGGCCAGCCCCATGACGAAATCCATGTCGTGCTCGACGAGCAGGATGCCCATGCCCTCGGCGCGCAGCCGGCGCAGCAGGTCGGCGAGCGCCTGCTTCTCCAGGTAGCGCAGGCCGGCCGCCGGTTCGTCGAGCAGCAGCAGGCAGGGGTCGGCGGCGAGCGCGCGGGCGATCTCGACGATGCGCTGCTTGCCCAGCGGCAGGCTGCCGGCGGCGTCGAACAGGTGCTCGCCGAGGCCGACGCGCGCGATCTGCCGCGCCGCCTCGCAGCGCAGCCGGCGCTCCTCGTCGCGGTCGAGGCGGCAGGCAGCGTGCACGAAGTGGCGGCGGCCGCGCAGGTGGGCGCCGATGGCGACGTTGTCGAGCACGCTCATCGCCGGCAGCAGGCGCACGTGCTGGAAGGTGCGGCTCATGCCGCGGCGGGCGATCTCGCGCGCCGGCAGGCGGTCGACGCGCCGGCCGAGGAAGCGCACCTCGCCGTCGCTCGGCGGGTTGACGCCGGAGATGCAGTTGAACAGCGTGCTCTTGCCCGCGCCGTTCGGGCCGATCAGCGCCATCACCTCGCCGGCGCGAACGCCGAAGGAGATTTCGCTGTTGGCGGCGAGGCCGCCGAAATGCTTGCTCACCTCGCGCACTTCGAGGATGGTCTCGCCGCTCGCCGGCACCTCGCGCCGCGGCAGGGGCTCGGCGTCGGCGACGCAGCCGGCCTCGGCCGGCGCCGGCCAGAGGTGCTCGACGCGCGCCGACAGCGCCGGCCACAGCCCGTCGCGGGCGCGGTGCAGCACGAAGATCATGACCAGGCCGAAGACGATCACCTCGAAGTTGCCGGACTGGCCGAGGAGCTTCGGCAGCAGATCCTGCAGCCACTGCTTGAGGATGGTCACCAGCCCGGCGCCGAGGAGCGCGCCCCAGACGTGGCCGACGCCGCCGATGACCGCCATGAACAGGTATTCGATGCCCTGCGTCAGCGAGAACGGCGTCGGATTCACGAAGCGCTGCAGGTGCGCGTAGAGCCAGCCGGAGACGCAGGCGAACTGGGCGGCGACGGTGAAGATGACGATCTTGTACCAGGCGGTGTTCACGCCCATGGCCTCGGCCATGACGACGCCGCCCTTCAACGCGCGGATGGCGCGGCCGTCGCGCGAGTCGAGCAGGTTGCGGGTGGTGACGACGGCCAAGAGCAGCGCCGCCCAGATCAGGTAGAAGAACTCACGGCCGCTGCGCAGCTCGACGCCGCCGAGCGACACCGGCGGGATGCCGCCGAGGCCGGTATGGCCGCCGAAGGCCTCGATGTTGCCGAACAGGAAATAGAGGCTCAGGCCCCAGGCGATGGTGCCGAGCGGCAGGTAGTGGCCGCCCATGCGCAGCGTGACGAAGCCGAGGAAGAGGGCGACGGCGGTGGTCGCGGCAAGCGCGACGACGAGCGTCAGCCACGGGCTCCAGCCGAAGGCCGTGGACAGCCAGGCGGTGGTGTAGGCGCCGATGCCGACGAAGGCCGCCTGGCCGAAGCTGGTCAGGCCGCCGACGCCGGTGAGCAGCACCAGGCCGAGCGCGACCAGCGCGTAGAGGCCGATGTAGTTGGCCAGCGTCACGTAGAACTCGGCCGACGCCGGGAGCGCCACCGGCAGCAGCGCGACGAGGGCGACGAAGGCCGCCAGCGGCAGGCGGCGCATCATTCTTCCTCCTCCGTGTGGCGGGCGCCGAGCGAGCGCCAGAGCAGCACCGGGATGATCAGCGTGAACACGATCACCTCCTTGTAGGCGCTGGCCCAGAACGAGGAATACGCTTCCAGGAAACCGACCAGCAGCGCGCCGGCCGCCGCCACCGGATAGCTCACCAGGCCGCCGATGATGGCGCCGACGAAGCCCTTGAGGCCGATCAGGAAGCCGGAGTCGTAGTAGAGCGTGGTGATCGGCGAGATGAGCACGCCGGAGAAGGCGCCGATCAGCGCCGCCAGCGTGAAGGAGAGCTTGCCGGCCAGCGTCGTCGAGATGCCCATCAGGCGCGCGCCGGTGCGGTTCAGCGCGGTCGCGCGCAGCGCCTTGCCGTAGATGCTGCGGCCGAAGAAGGCGTAGAGGCCGACGATCAGCGCCGCCGAGATGAGCAGGATCCACAGCGTCTGGTACTGCAGCGAGGTGAAGCCGAGATCGAGCGCACCCTCGGTGAAGGCCGGCGTGCGCGTGCCCTCGGCGCCGAAGAAGAGCAGGCCGAGCCCGGTCAGCACGAGGTGCACGGCGATCGAGACGATGAGCAGGATGAGCACCGGCGCTTCGGCGATCGGCTGGTAGGCCAGCCGGTAGATCATCGGCCCGAGCGGCACGACGATGGCCAGCGCGAGCAGCACCTGCGCCGCCAGCGGCAGGCCGGCGGGGTCGACGCCGGCGAGCAGCAGCCACAGCGCCAGCGGCGCCGCCAGGTTGAGGGCGAGGATGCGCGGCAGCCGGCGCGCGCTGCCATGGCGCAGCGCGCGCGCGCCGTCGATGGCAGCGACCGCGGCGCCGAGGACGACGACCAGCCACAGCGTCGCCGGCAGCTTGCCGGCCTGCAGCGTCGCCAGCGTCAGCGCGCCGTAGGCGACGAACTCGCCCTGCGGAATGAAGATGACGCGCGTCACCGCGAAGACCAGCACCAGCGCCAGCGCGAGCAGCGCGTAGATGGCGCCGTTGGTCAGGCCGTCCTGGCCGAGAAGGAGGGCGATCTGAAAATCCATGCAAATCCCTGCGCCCGGCGTACCGTCGCGCCGGGCTGTTCGTATGACGGCGGCGGAGCGCCCGCCGCCGTCGGCTCGGCGCCTGGCGCCGCTTCTCCCGTTACTTCACCAGCTTCCAGGCGCCGCCCTCGATCTTGACCATGACGCGGGCGCGCTGGTCGAAGCCGAGGTGGTCGGTCGCACTCATGTTGAACACGCCGTGCGCCACCGGCAGTTCCTTGATGCCTTCCAGCGCGTCGCGCAGCGCCGCGCGGAATTCCCTGGTGCCCGGCTGCGCCTTCTTCAGCGCCGCCGGCACCGCCGCTTCGAGCAGCCGGTAGGCGTCCCAGGCGTGCGCGCCGAAGGTCGACACGCTGCCCTTGCCGTGCGCCGCCTCGTACTTCTGCACGTAGTCCTGTGCCGATTTCTTCACCGGGTTGTCGGCCGGCAACTGGTCGGCGACGAGCACCGGGCCGGCGGGCAGGAAGGTGCCCTCGCAGTCCTTGCCGCAGACGCGCAGGAAGTCGGCGTTGGCGACGCCGTGCGTCTGGTAGATCAGGCCCTTGTAGCTGCGCTCCTTCAGCGCCTTCTGCGGCAGCGCGGCCGGCGTGCCGGAGCCGCCGATGAGCACCGCGTCCGGCTTGGCGGCGATGATCTTCAGCACCTGGCCGGTGACCGAGGTGTCGGCGCGGTTGAAGCGCTCGCTGGCGACGACCTCGATCTTGCGCGCCTTGGCGACGCCGGCGAATTCGTTCGCCCAGCCCTCGCCGTAGGCGTCGGAGAAGCCGATGTAGGCGACGCGCTTCACGCCGTTGTCGCTCATGTGCTCGGTGATCGCCGTCGACATCTGCGCGTCGTTCTGCGGCGTCTTGTAGACCCAGCGGCGGCGCGCGTCGACCGGATCGACGATGGCGCGGCCGGCGGCCATCGAGATCATCGGCGTCTCCGCCTCGGCGGCGACGTCGATCATCGCCAGCGAGGCCGGCGTGACGGTCGAGCCGATGATTACGTCGACCTTTTCCTCGGCGACGAACTTCTTCGCGTTCTTCACCGCGGTCGTCGTGTCGGAAGCGTCGTCGAGCAGCACCACCCGCAGCTTCTGGCCGGCGATGGTCTGCGGCACCAGCGCGAAGGTGTTCTTCTCGGGAATGCCGAGCGAGGCGGCGGGGCCGGTCGCCGAGACGGTGACGCCGACGGTGATGTCGGCCAGCGCGGCGGCGGGCAGGGCGAACAGCAGGGCGGCGATCAGCCTTTTTTGTTTCATCGTGGTCTCCTCCGGGATGAGCGGTTCTGATCCTTTGATTTTTCGGGTCCGGGCCGCGCCGGGGCCGGCGCCGCGGCGGCAAAACCCGGGAGGGTACGACATTCCGCGCCGATGCGCACCACCGGCGGCCCGCCGCCGCGCCCGCGGCCGGCGCGGCGGCGGGCGCCGGACGCCCGCCGGCACAGGGATTCCGGCTTTCCGGCCCCGGCCGGGCGCCGGCCGCGGGCTCAGCCGCCGGCGTCGACGCCAAAGAGCGGCAGCGCGTCCCAGTACGGCTCCGGCCCGAGCCGCTCGGCCAGGTAGTCGACCAGCACGCGCACGCGGCGCGGCACGTAGCGGTTGCCGGGGAAAACCGCGTAGATGCCCAGCTCCGGCAGCGCGTGGCCGGTGAGGATCGGGCGCACGCTGCCGGCGGCGATCGCCGCCGCGGCGATGAAGGACGGCGCGCAGGTGATGCCGATGCCGCGGATCGCCGCGTCGAGCAGCGCGTCGCCGTTGTTCGCCAGCAGCCGGCCGCGGATCGGGAACCAGCGCAGCTCGCCGTCGACGACGAAGCCCCAGCTCGACTGCGCCGTCGGCACGTAGCCGAAGCACTCGTGCTCGATCAGCTCTTCCGGCCGCTTCGGTTCGCCGCGCCGGCGCAGGTAGTCGTCGGAAGCCACGACCAGCATGCGGCAGACGCTCAGGCGGCGCGCCACCTCCAGCGGCGCCAGCCGGCCGGTGATGCGGATGGCGAAGTCCACGCCCTCCTCGATCAGGTTCACCTGGCGGTCGGTGTAGTCCACTTCCAGCGTGATCTCCGGGTAGCGCGCGCCGAAGTCGAGCAGCAGCGGCGTCAGGTGGCGCAGGCCGAAGCTGAACGGCACGCTGACGCGGACGTGGCCGCGCGGCACCTGGCCCTCGGCGGCGAGGTCCGATTCGGCGGCCTCGACCAGGTCGAGGATCTCGCGGCATTTCTCCAGGTAGGCGACGCCGGCCGAGGTCAGGTTGAGCCGGCGCGTGCTGCGCGCGATCAGCTTGACGCCGAGGTGCGCCTCCAACGCCGCCACCTGCCGCGTCACCACCGAACGCGCCACGTTGGCCTGCCGGGCCACGGCCGAGAAACTGCCCATCTCGGCGACGCGGCGGAACATCTCCATGGTTTCCAGACGGTCCATTGTTGCATTCCGCGCAACGAACAATTCCGCATTGTCACCTATCTAAGGCACAAATGCTCGCCTACATTATGTCCATGGCAACGCTCACCGAAATCCGCCCGACCCGCCGCCCGCTGCCGGCCCTCTTCGTCCCGCACGGCGCGCCGAGCTTCGCGCTGCACCCCGGCGCCGCCGGCGCGGCGCTGACGCGCTTCGCCGGCGGCCTGCCGCGGCCGCGCGCGATCCTCGTCGTCAGCCCGCACTGGAACACCGACGCGCCGACGCTCGGCGCCGCCGAATGGCCGACGACGATGCACGACTTCTCCGGTTTCCCGGCCGCCCTCGACGCCATCCGCTACCCGGCGCCGGGCGCCCCGGAACTCGCCGGCGAGGTCGTGGAAACGCTCGCCGCGGCGGGCTTCGCCGCGCGCCTCGACGACCGGCGCGGCCTCGACCACGGCGCCTGGATTCCGCTGCGCCTGCTCTACCCCGAGGCCGACGTGCCGGTGGCGACGCTCTCCTTGCAGGCGCACCGCGGCACCGAGCACCACCTGCGGCTGGGCCGGGCGCTCGCCGGACTCGCCGCCGACGGCGTGCTCGTCGTCGCCTCCGGCAACCTCACGCACAACCTCGCCGACGTCCGCCTCGGCTGGCCCGGCGACGAGGCGCCGGCCTACGTCCGCCGCTTCGCCGACTGGATCTGGGCGCGGCTCGAAGGCGGCGAGGCCGAGCCGCTGCTGCGCTACCGCGCGCTGGCGCCGGACGCGGCGCGCGCGCATCCGGGCGAGGAGCACCTGCTGCCGCTCTTCGTCGCCCTCGGCGCCGCCGGGAACGACTGGTGCGTCGAACGACTCTACAGAGGCATCGACGACCGGGCACTGGCCATGGACGCCTTCGCCTTCCGCGCGCGCCACGACGACAACGACAAACACGGAGAACCCGCATGACCCCGGACAACGACCGCTACACCCACACCGCCGTGGCGCTGCACTGGCTGATGGCCGTGCTGCTCGTCGGCCTCTTCGCCGTCGGCCTGTACATGACCGGCCTCAAGCTGTCGCCGCAGAAGCTGCAGATCTATTCGTGGCACAAGTGGGCCGGCGTCACCCTCTTCCTGCTGGCGCTCGCCCGCCTCGCCTGGCGCCTCGGCCACCGGCCGCCGGCGCCGCCGGCGACCATGCCGCGCTGGCAGCACGTCGCTGCCGAGGGCACGCACCACCTGCTCTACGTGCTGATGCTGGCGATCCCGCTCACCGGCTGGCTGATGAGTTCGGCCAAGGGCTTCCAGACCGTCTGGTTCGGCGTGCTGCCGCTGCCCGACCTGCTGGCCAAGGACGAGGCGCTCGGCGAGCTGCTGGCGGGGGCGCACAAGGCGCTCAACCTCGGCCTCGCCGCGCTCGTGCTGGGGCACGTCGGCGCCGCGCTCAAGCACCACTTCATCGACCGCGACGGCGTGCTGGCGCGCATGCTCCCCTTCCTCCGTTCGCACTGACCCCACCCCAAGGAGAACCCATGAAAAGACACATCCTCGCCGCCGCGCTGCTCGGCCTCGGCCTGGCCACGCAGGCCGGCGCCGTCGAGTACGCGCGCTTCCAGCCGGAGCAGAGCCGGGTCGAATTCACGTCGAAGCAGATGGGCGTCGCCGTCGACGGCCGCTTCCGCAAGTTCGACGTCCAGCTCGCCTTCGACCCGGCAAAGCCGACCGCGGCCAGCGCCCGCATCGACATCGCGCTGGCCAGCATCGACGCCGGCTCGAAGGACGCCGACGACGAGGTGGCCGGCAAGCAGTGGTTCGACCTCAAGGCCTTCCCGACGGCGAGCTTCGTCGCCACCGGCGTCAAGGCGCTCGGCGGCGACCGCTACGAGGCCGTCGGCAAGATCAGCATCAAGGGCCGCACGCAGGACGCGGTGCTGCCCTTCACCGTCAAGCACGACGGCAGGCTCGCCACCTTCGACGGCAGCCTCGTCGTCAAGCGCCTCGACTTCGCCGTCGGCGAAGGCGCCTGGGCCGACGTCGGCACGGTCGCCAACGAAGTCCAGGTGAAGTTCCGCATCGTCGCCGCCGCCAGGTAACCCCACCCCCTCAAGGAGAAGCCCCATGAAGAAAACCCTCGCCAGCCTCGCCATCGCCTCGCTCGTCGCCGCCCCGGCCTTCGCCGCGCCGGAGACCTACGTCATCGACGGCACGCACACCTTCCCGCGCTTCGAGTACAACCACCTCGGCTACTCGACGCAGGTGCAGCGCTTCACGAAGACCAGCGGCACCGTCGTCTGGGACCGCGCGGCGAAGACCGCCAGCATCGACATCGTCATCGACGCGAAGTCGGTCGACACCGGCTACGCGGTGTTCAACGAGCACATCCAGGGCCCCGACTACCTCGACACGGCGAACCACCCGACCGCCACCTTCAAGTCGACGGCCGTGCAGTTCGACGGCGACCGGCCGGCGAGCATCGACGGCAACCTGACGATCAAGGGCGTCACCCGCCCGGTGACGCTGACCGTCACCTCCTTCCAGGCGATGCCGCACCCGATGCTGAAGAAGCCGGCGATCGGCGCCAACGCGGTGACCAGGATCAAGCGTTCGGAATTCAACGCCGGCAAGAACGCTCCCTACGTCAGCGACGAGGTGACCATCCACATCCCGGTCGAGGCCATCCAGAAGTAAGCCTTCAGCCGGCGGCGGGCAGGTCGATGGCGACCGTCAGCCCGCCGCCGTCGCGGTTGACGGCGCGGATGCCGCCGCCGTGCAGCCCGGCGACGGCCCGGGCGATGGCCAGCCCGAGCCCGTAGCCCTCGCCCGCCATGCCGGCGCCGCCGCTGCGCGCGAACGGCTCGAAGATGCGCGTCAGCGCGTCCGCGGCCACGCCCGGCCCGCGGTCGGCGACCTCGACGACGACCGTCGCCGCCCCGCACCGCGCAACGACCTCGACGACGCCGCCGGCCGGTGAATGGCGCAGCGCGTTGCGCAGCACGTTCTCCACCGCCCGCCGCAGCAGCTCCGCGTCGCCGCGCAGGAAGAGCGGCGCCGGCGCCGCCAGCGTCACCGTGCAGCCCTTGGCCTCCGCCTCGAAGCGCGCGTCGGCGACGAGCGCCTCCAGCAGCGCCGCCAGGTCGACGTCCGCCGCCGGCGTGCCGGCCATGCCCGATTCCAGCCGCGCCAGCGTCAGCAGTTCGCCGACGAGCGCGTCGATGCGGCCGGTGTCGCGTTCGATGCGGCCGACCAGCTCCGCCGCGCGCGCCGGCCGCTGCCGCAGCAGGCCGGCCGCCGCCTGCAGCCGCGCCAGCGGCGAGCGCAGTTCGTGCGACACGTCGTGCAGCAGCCGGCGCTGCGCGCCGACCAGCGACTGCAGGCGCTCGACCATGCGGTCGAAGTCGCCGCCGAGATCGGCCAGCTCGTCCTTGCGCCGGCCCATCGCCGGCCCGGCGCGGGTCTCCAGCCGGCCCTGCGCGACCGCGTCGAAGGCCGCGCGCAGGCTGCGGATCGGCCGCGCGAAATACCAGGCGAGCAGCGCCGCGACGAAGAGGCTGACGAGACTGCCGGCGAGCAGCGGCATGGCCGGCGGCAGCAGCGGATGGCGGTGCCCCGGCGGCGGCATGAGCTCATCGGCGAACAGCTCCGGCGGCGGCATCGCCTCGTCGGCGAACGGCGGCGACAGCATCGCCTCGACGCCCGGCGGCGGCGGCCGCTCGGACTCGGAACGCAGGCTCCAGATGGCGACGCCGACGCCGAACGAGGCGAGGAACTGCGCCAGCCACAGCGCGACGAAGAATTTCCAGAACAGACGGCCCATCGCTCGCTCCCTCATACCACCAGCAGGTAGCCCCTGCGGATCACCGTCTGGATGCGCGAACGGCCGTCCGGCAGGCGGCCGAGCTTGTGGCGGATGCTGCTCATGTGCACGTCGATGCTGCGGTCGAAGCGGACGAGCGGCCGGCCGAGCGCCTGCTCCGAAAGCGCCTCCTTGCTGACGACGCGGCCGGCCTGGCGGGCGAGCAGCTCGACCAGGCTGAACTCGGTGCTGGTCAGGTCGAGCGGCCGGCCGTCCTGCTCGGCGCGGCGCTCGGCCGGCCACAGCGTCAGCACGCCGGCGCGGATCGGCGCCGGCGGCGCCGCCGGCACGGCGCCGGTGCGCTTCAGGATGGCGCGCAGGCGGGCGGTCAGCTCGCGCGGCGTGCACGGCTTCGGCACGTAGTCGTCGGCGCCGAGTTCGAGGCCGGCGATGCGCTCGTCGTCGTCGCCCTTCGCCGTCAGCATCAGCACCGGCACCGCGCTCGCCGCGCGGATCCGGCGCAGCGCCTCGATGCCGGAGCAGCCCGGCATCATCACGTCGAGCACGACGATGTCGAAGCCGCCGGCCAGCGCGGCGCGCGCGCCGGCGTCGCCGGCGTGCGCCGCCTCGACGACGAAACCCTCGCCGCGCAGGTAGTCGCGCAGCAGTTCGACCAGTTCGACGTCGTCGTCGACCAGCAGCACCTTGGCCATCGCTTCCTCTTTCTCCTCTTTGCGCGGCAATGCTTGCCGCCCCGCGGCGCGGCGGCGTCGGCAAGCCGCTGAACGAACACCGGTTTAACGCCGATTTACCCGGCAATTCTCGCCGCCCCATCTGCCGCCCGGCCCGAGACCGGTTCGGCGACGGTGCATATTGCATCAGATTCCGTCGTTTCCTTAACGACGCTTTACCCGTTTTTACACCGCAAACCCTGAATCCACGGGCGTTCTGGCCGATCTCTTGCATTGTCGCGACAGTGCGCGCAATGGCGCGCAGCGACCGCAACGAACCCGGCACAAGGAGATGACCATGAGCAGTATTGGTGCAGTAGGCAGCAACAACGCGATGATGTACGGCGCACAGATGCGCCAGCGGCCCGACCCGTCGGCGATGGCCGAGAAGCTGTTCAGCGCGCTCGACACCGACAGCCAGGGCTACATCGAGCAGGCCGATCTGGAAACGGCCTTCGGCAAGATCGGCACCGACGCGAACGGCGCCGCCGAGCTGTTCGCGCAGCTCGACGGCGACGGCGACGGCAAGGTGACGCAGGACGAGTTCAGCAGCGCCATGCAGGCGGCGGCCGACGAACTCGACGCGCAGTTCGGCGCCATGCGCATGCAGGGCGGCATGCCGCCCCCGCCGCCGCCCGCCGACGACGCCGGCTTCACGCAGGAGGAGCTGGCAAGCCAGTTGAGCGAGATCGGCGACAGCGACAGCCAGCGCGCCGACCTGATCTCGAACATCCTCGCCAACTTCGAGGCGGCGGACGCCGACGGCGACGGCAAGGTCAGCTTCCAGGAGGCGCTCGCCTACGACGAGGAGAATCGCGCCCAGAGCAGCGGCGCCGCGTCGGCGACCGCCGAACCCGGCGAGCAGTTCGGCGCCATGCGCGCAGCGGGCGGCATGCCCCCGCCGCCGCCGTCCGCCGGCGACGCCGGCTTCACGCAGGAAGAACTGGAAAGCCAGTTGAGCGAGATCGGCGACGGCGACAGCCAGCGCGCCGGGCTGATCTCGAACATCGTCGCCAACTTCGAGGCGGCAGATGCCGACGGCGACGGCAAGGTCAGCTTCCAGGAGGCGCACGCCTACGACGAGGAGAACCGCGCCCAGAACGCCGGCTCCACGTCGACCGCCGCCTCGGCGGCCGACACGAACGGCGAGGCGAAGCTGCTGATGCAGTTGGCGCGGCTGATCGAAGCCTACGGCCTCGGCGACGACGGCGGCACGCGCTCCGCGACGCTCTCGATCGCCGCCTGACGCACGGCCGGCGGGGCGGAGGCGCCGGCCGCAGGCGCGCCCGCCCCGTCTTCGTGCCGCCGCCGCGGCCGGCGGCATGCACGCATCCCCGGACTTCCCGCAGCGCGCCGGCCGGCGCACAATGGCGGCGGATCGCTTGCGCGCGCGAGCGCACCGACCGGAGGCCGACGACGATGAACCCCGAGGACCTGGAACGCCTGGTGACGACCGCGATGCCCTTCGGCAAGTACGAAGGCCGGCTGCTCGCCGACCTGCCCGGGAACTACCTGAACTGGTTCGCCCGCAAGGGTTTCCCGGCCGGCGAGATCGGCCGCCTGCTGCGCCTGATGCAGGAGATCGACCACAACGGGCTGCGCCCGCTGCTCGACCCGCTGCGCCGTGCCCCGCGGGGCGCGGCGCCCGACTGACCGCCCCCGCCCCGCACCGAGGAAATCCGCTTGCCCGCCCCGCTGCCCCCCGCCATCGACGGCCTCGCGCCGGAGGCGCTGCCGCCCTATCCCGGCCTCGCGCTCGCCGACGTCACCCTGGTCGCCGACGCGGCAGCCGCGTCGGCGGCGGCCGCGCTGCTGCTCGCCGCCGACGCGATCGGCTTCGACAGCGAATCGAAGCCGACCTTCGCCAAGGGCGAGGCGTCGACCGGGCCGCACCTCGTCCAGCTCGCCACCGACGACCATGCCTGGCTGTTCCCGACCGCCGTCGCCGCCGGCCTGCCGGTGCTGAAGGCGGTGCTCGAATCGACGCACGTGCAGAAGATCGGCTTCGGCCTCGGCAACGACCGGAGCGCGCTGCAGTCGCGCTTCGGCATCGCGCTCGCCAACGTCCTCGACCTCGGCGAGCGGCTGCGCGGCCCCGGCCATCGCGGCACCGTCGGCGCGAAGACGGCGGTCGCCCGCTTCTTCGGCCAGCGCCTGCAGAAATCGAAGCGGATCGGCACCAGCAACTGGGCGGCGGCGCGTCTCAGCGAGCGGCAGATGCTCTACGCGGCGAACGACGCGCACGTCGCGCTGCGCGTCTACCGGGCCTGGCTGCGGGTGCCGGTCTAGGCCGCTTCATCGCGGCGGCGCGAAGGAGTATCGTTGCCGCATCGCCGCCGACACCGCGAGGCACGCCATGAGCCACAAGCACAGAAACGTCCTGCAGGCCGTCTTTCACGACCCCGTGAGCAGCAACATCCAGTGGCGCGAGGTCGAATCCCTGCTCAAGCACCTCGGCGCCACCGTCGAACCGGCGCACGGCGCCCGCTTCCGCGTCCTGCTCAACCGCCGCGAGTTCTTCCTGCACCACCCGCACCACAGCAACGAACTCTCCAAGCAGGAGGTGAAGTACCTGCGCGAGGGCCTGGCCGCCGCCGGCGTGACGCTGTCGAGCTACGACGCGGAACGGGCGTAGCGCTCAGCGCTTCTCGGGCAGCCGGTAGCGCTGCTCGCGGTAGAGCCAAGCCGGCAGCAGCGCGTGCGCCAGCGCGCGTCGCTCGCGGGCGGCCGCGTCGGCCGGCGGCGGCGCCGCTTCCAGGTGCTTCTTCCGCGCGTCGTAGCGGCCGTGCGCCGGCGCCCGCTCCGGGCGCAGCACGACCACCTCGTCCCCCTCCATCCAGGCGTAATGCTGCTCGTACTGCATCATCGCCCGGCCGGGCAGGTCGTCCGGCTCGCGCGTCAGGTCGCGGCCGATCATCGGATGCACGGCGTCCACCCCGAGCAGCGAGAGCAGCGTCGGCGCCAGGTCGATCTGGCTGGCGACGGTCTTCACCGTCTTCGGCTGGAGGTCGGCGCCGAGGATCAGGCCGGGGATGTGGAAGCGTTCGATCGGCACCAGGCTGTCGCCGCGCACGCGGATGTCGTGGTCGGCGACGACGAGGAAGAGCGTGTCCTGCCAGTACGGGCTGGCCTTGGCCTGCGCCATGAAGCGGCCGAGCGCCCAGTCGGTGTATTTGACGGCGTTGTTCTCGGTGCCCTTCGGCTCCTCGTGCAGTTCGATGCGTCCGTCCGGGAACTCGAACGGCGCGTGGTTCGACGAGGTGAACACCAGCGTGAAGCTCGGCCGGCCCTCGGCGTGCTTGGCCAGCAGGCGCTCGTGCGTCTTGTTCAGCAGGTCCTCGTCGGAGACCCCCCAACTGCCCTTGAACGCCGGCGCCGCATAGTCGTTCTGGTCGGTGACGCGCGAGAAGCCGTTGCCCATGAAGAAGCCGCGCATGTTGTCGAAGTGCGACTCGCCGCCGTAGATGAACTCCGATTCGTAGCCGTGGTCGCCGAGGATCGATGCGAGCGACGCGAAGTCGCGCTGCGCCAGCGCCAGCTTGACCACGGCCTGCGCCGGCGTCGGCGGGAAGCCGGCGACCACCGCCTCGATGCCGCGGATCGAGCGCGTGCCGGTGGCGTAAAGCTGCTCGAACCACCAGCCCTCGCGCTTGAGCTTTTCCAGCTCGGGCGTCACCGGCACGCCGCCGAGCGATTCGACGAAGGTGGCGCCGAGGCTTTCTTCGAGGACGATCACCAGGTTGAGCGGCTTCGCCCGGCGCACCGTCGCCTGCTGCCTGGTCAGCGTCGGCATCTCCGGGTCGTCGAGCAGCGGGCGGCCGTCGCCCAACTGCGCGCGGGCCGCGCGCACTTCGTCGAGGATCTCCGCCGCATCGAGCTTGCCGTAGATCTCGCTCGACCGCGCCTCGTGGCTCATGCCGTAGACGGCGTGCGTGACCGACCAGGCGGAGTTGAGGATCAGCGTGTTGACCATCGGGTCGCCGGTCAGCGCGAACAGCGCCGGGTTGGCCGGCCGGTGGTCGACGCTGGAGCGGATGGCGAAGAGGCAGACGAAGAGGATCAGCGGCCAGGTGAGCCAGAGCCGGGCGGCCGACCACGTCGGCGGGCGGGCGAGCCAGGGCCGCAGCAGGCGGGCCGTGCCAGCGGCGGCGAGCGCGGTGAGCAGCGTGCCGCCGACGAGGTGCAGGCGGAAGCCGGTCCACAGCATCGAGAAGACCTCGCCGGGGTATTTCAGGTATTCGACGAAGAGGCGGTTCGGGCGCGCGTCGTATTCGCCGATGAAGGCCGGCGACGCCGCTTCCAGCAGCACCAGGGCGGCGACGGCGAGGATCGTCCAGAAGGCGGCGAGGCGGCGCCAGAAGGGCCAGAGCGGGCGCAGCGCGAGGAGCGGCGCGAGCAGCAGCAGGGGCAGCGCCAGCAGGCTGAGCTGGATGACGTCGACGCGCAGGCCCTGCAGCAGCATCTCCGGCCAGATGCCGGTGGCGGCGACGCGCTCGGACTGCCAGAGCATCAGCGCGGCGCGCGACAGCGAGAGCAGCGGCAGGCCGACGAGGAAGAGCAGGGCCAGCGGCGCATACGGGCCGCAGACGTCGAGGCGGCGCCACAGGCGGTCGACGGGAGAAAGGACAGGAGGCATGGGAGCGGGCGGAGTGTCTGACGCAGGCGGTCGGGGTTGGGTGCGCGGAAGATCGTGTGTAGGCGGACGGTAGCCGGGCCCGCGTCAAAAAAATGTGAAACCGGCGTCAAACTCCGCCGCCCGCCGCCGGCGCCGCCGCCGGAGTATGATCGCGCCTGCCTGCTTCCGACGGAAACCGCCATGCGCCTGCTGGTCATCGAGGACAACCGCGACATCCTGGCCAACCTGGCCGACTACCTGGGCCTCAAGGGCTACACCGTCGACTGCGCCGCCGACGGCCTGACCGGCCTGCACCTCGCCGCGACGCAGCACTACGACCTGATCGTGCTCGACGTGATGCTGCCCGGCCTCGACGGCTTCGGCCTGTGCCGGCGGCTGCGCGAGAGCGAGCGCAGCGACGTGCCGATCATCATGCTCACCGCCCGCGACGCGCTGGATGACCGCCTGCGCGGCTTCGAGACCGGCGCCGACGACTACCTGACCAAGCCCTTCGCGCTGCCCGAGCTGGCGGCGCGCATCGAGGCGGTGCTCAAGCGCGCGCGCGGCGGCGGCCGCGAGCTGCGCGTCGGCGACCTGCGCTACGACCTCGACACGCTGGCCGTGAGCCGCGCCGGGCAGGACCTGCATCCGGGGCCGATCGGCCTCAAGCTGCTCGCCGTGCTGATGCAGAAAAGCCCGGCGGTGGTGCGCCGCGAGGTGCTGGAAGAGGCGCTGTGGGGCGATTCGCCGCCCGACAGCGACAGCCTGCGCAGCCACGTCCACGCGCTGCGCCAGTTGATCGACAAGCCCTTCCCGACGCCGCTGCTGCACACCGTGCACGGCATCGGCTACCGCCTGGCCGAACACTGAGCGGCGCATTCGACACCTTCTTCACGCCGCCGCGACCTTTCCCTGACCGTCTCCGCGCCACGCTTGCGGCTCCCGCATCCACCGGAGCCGAGCCATGTCCCGCCGCACCGCTTCTGCCGGCATCGAACTGCCGTTCAGCGACAAATACACCGCCGCCCACGCGCAGGCGTATCACGACAAGCACCGGGGCGATCTGCGCCGCCGCCTGTCCAACCTGCGCGAGCAGCAGCTCGCCCGCCGCGCGCTGGCGCTCGCCGGCCAGCCCGAGCAGGTGCTCGATCTGCCGTGCGGCGCCGGGCGCTTCTGGCAAACCCTCGCCGAGCATCCGGCGCGGCGCATCGTCGCCGCCGACAACTCGCGGGACATGCTCGACGTCGCCTTCCGGAACGCCGACGCGCGCCTGCTCGAACGCATCTCCCCGCTGCATGCCTCGGCCTTCGCCATCGGCCTGCCCGACCGCTCGGTGGACTGCGTCTTCTGCATGCGCCTGCTGCACCACGTCGGCGAGGCGGCGCACCGCATGGCCATGCTGCGCGAGTTTCATCGCGTCACCCGCGATACGCTGATCGTCTCGCTGTGGGTGGACGGCAACTGGATGGCCTGGCGCCGCCGTCGCCAGGAAGCGCGCCGTCTCGGACGCGACCGGGAACGCCCCGCCAATCGCTTCGTGCTGCCGCGCGAGCGGGCGGAAGCGGAGTTCGCCTTCGCCGGCTTCGACATCGTCGATCACCTGGATTTCCTGCCCCGGCAGTCGATGTGGCGCGTCTATGTCCTGCGCCGCGCCTGATTTCGAGGACTGGTGGTCGTTTCCCGGTGCCTGGGTCGAGGCGCCGAACCAGCGCCGCAGCGGCTGGAGCGGCGTGGTGCGCGTCGAGGCGGCCGGGCGTTCCTTCTACGTCAAGCGCCAGTACCGGCACCTGTGCCGCGACCTGCGCCATCCGTTCGGCTGGCCGACCGCCAGCCGCGAATGGCGCAACCTGCGCCGCCTCCGGGCGCTCGGCATCGCCGCGCCGCGGCCGGTGTTCCACGCCGTTCGCCGGGGCGAGGACGGCACCGAGGCGGTGCTCGTCACCGAGGCGCTGGACGGCTTTTCCCCGCTGGCCGAACTCGGCGCCATGCCGGCCGCCGGCCGGGAGGCCATCGCCCGCGCGCTGGGCGACTGCCTGGGCCGTCTGCACCGCGCCCGCCTGCAACACGGCTGCCTGTACGCCAAGCACGTCATGGTCCGGCTGGCGGACGACGGTTCGCCGCAGGTGGCGCTGCTCGACCTGGAGAAGATGCGCGCCCGCCTCACGGGCCGCAAGGCGGCCGACCGCGATCTCGACCAGTTGCGCCGCCATCAGCGATTCTTCGATGACGCCGAATGGGCGACGCTGATCGACAGCCACGCCCGCGCCCTGCGCGGCGCGTCGCCGGCCGGGCCGCTTCGGCCGCCGCCCGCGCCGGCGGCGCCGCGCTATGATTCGCGGGATGCCCGCGACCGACCGAACCGCCCCGAAACGCCCGCCGACCCGCGTCCGCCGGCCGCCGCCGTTCGCCTGCCCGCCCGTCGGGAGGGGCGCCCTGCCGTGAGAACCTCGCTCGCCCGCCGCCTGTTCCGCACCATCTTCGCCATCGGCCTGATCAACGTGGCGATCACGCTGATCGCCGTCGAATACATCTACGAGGACATGGAAGAGACGATCCTCGACCTCGAACTGACAGCCGAGCGCGCGAACTTCGAGCGGCAGATCGCCGATCCGGCGAAGGTGCAGTCTTGGCGCACGGCCTGGCTCGTCGCGCTCTACGTGCCGGACGGCGCCGACGAGCCGGAGGACATGCCGGAAATGTTCGCCGGCCGCGCGCCGCCGTTCTCCGCCGAGCTCGAGATCGGCGAGCGCACCTATCTCGTTTCCATCGAGCGCACCGCCGAGCCGCCGGGCGCGCTCTACCTGTCGCAGGACATTTCGCTGATGGAGGAACGCGAGGGGGTGACGCAGACGGTCACCGGGGTTCTCGCCGCGGGCATGCTGCTGCTCGGCTTCGTCCTCGCCCGCCTCGGCACGCGGCGCATCGTCGGCCCGCTCGACGAACTGGCCGGGCACATCGCCGGCATCTGTCCGGGCACGCCGTTCGCGCGCATCGGCAAGCGTTACGAGGACGAGGAGCTGGCCGCCATCGCGCGCACCCTCGACGAACTGCTCGACGCGCTGGACGCCTACGTGCGGCGCGAAAAGACGCTGGTCGCGCTGGCCAGCCACGAACTGCGCACGCCGGTGGCGGTGATCGCCGGCGCCGTCGACGTGCTCGAACAGCGCGGCACGCTCGGCGAGGCCGACCGGGACACGGTCGCCCGCATCCGCCGCGCCACCGACGAAATGCGCGCCGACGTCGAGGCGCTGCTGAAGCTCGCCCGCCGCACCGACGACGCCGAGCGAAGCGCGCCGGTCGACCTCGGCGCAGCCGTGCGCGCGGTGGTCGCCGAACTGGAAAGCAGCGCGCCGGAACAGTCCGGCCGCATCGACTGCCGCTGCGACGCGTCGGCGCCGTGCATCGTCGCCGACCCGGCGCTGGTGCGGATGCTGCTGCGCAATCTGGTGCAGAACGCCCTGCGCCACACGCGCCAGGCCGTGCGCATCGACGTCGGGGGCAGCGGCCTGCGCATCGCCGACGAGGGCCAGGGGCTGCCGGAACACGTCCGGGCGCGCCTCGCCGGCGACGTGGCGGGCGAGGTGCCGGAGGACGGCCTCGGCCTGTTCATCGTCCGCCTGATCTGCGAACGCCTCGGCTGGCAGTTGCGCATCCGGCGCAGCGACACCGGCGGCACCGTTCTCGACATTCTTTTTCCGCCGACGGCCAATGGGTCATAATCGGACATACCATCGGCCCGCGCGCCGACGCACACGACGGACACAAAAATGACGCAAAACCTCACGCCCCAACAGATCGCCGAACGCTGCGCCGAGCTCATGTGGCCCGACGACCGGGCGGCGCAGGGGCTCGGCATCGAGCTCGTGCGCGTCGCGCCCGGCGAGGCGGTGGCGCGGATGACGGTGCGCGCGGACATGGTGAACGGCCACGACACCTGCCACGGCGGCTTCATCTTCGCGCTCGCCGACGTCGCCTTCGCCTACGCCTGCAACACCTTCAACGTGCGCACCGTCGCCGCCGGCGTCGACATCAACTTCATCGCCCCGGCGCACACCGGCGAAGTGCTCGGCGCGCACGGACGGGCCCGGCACCAGGGCGGACGCAGCGGGATCTACGACATCGAGGTGAAGAACGGCAAGGATGAACTGATCGCCGTCTTCCGCGGCCGCTCGACCCGCGTCGGCGGCCATTTCTTCGAGGCCGGCTGAATGCGCGCCCGCGGCCTGCCGCCGTCCCGGCCGGGAACGGCGCCGCCGGCCGGCAGTCTACCGTCGGCACTGCCGGCCGGAGCGACGACACGTTTCAGATACATTTGTCGCTGGTTTCGGTTACGTACCGGCCAAGATTTAACATTCTGGCCGTAGGCGCCTGCCTATAATCGCGTGATGCCCCGACTATGCGGTTCGTAATATAACGAACAAGAACACTGGAAAGACCTACGTGAAGATCAATCTGCCCGTCACCGACGCGGAATCCCTTCTCCCCGAAGATGAGTTCATCTATTCACGCACCAACCTCAAGGGCATCGTCGAGGAAGCCAACGAAGCCTTCTGCAAGGTCAGCGGCTTCACCCGCGAGGAGCTGGTCGGCAAGAACCACAACATGGTCCGCCACCCCGACATGCCGCCGGCCGCGTTCGAGGATCTCTGGCGCGACCTGAAGAACGGCCGCCCGTGGCGCGGCATCGTCAAGAACCGGCGCAAGGACGGCGGCTTCTACTGGGTCGTCGCCAACGTGTCGCCGGTGCGCGAGCACGGCAAGATCGTCGGCTACCAGTCGGTGCGCAGCCGCCCGAAGCCCGAGGAGATCGCCGCCGCCGACGCCGCCTACAGGCGGGTGCGGGAGGGCGACACGTCGATCTACGTCGAGCACGGCCGGGTCGTCAAGAAGCGCCCGGCCTGGCTGACCGCGCTGCTCACGCTGCGCAGCCAGATGTCGCTCGCCGGGCTGGCCGGCGTCGGCGCTTCCCTGCTGCTGCTGCTCGCCGCCAGCGGCCGCGTCGCGCTGCCGGCCGAGGCGCTGACGGCGGTCGCCGCGGCGACCCTGCTCGGCTCGCTGTATTTCCTGTTCATCTACACGCCGGCGGTCAACCGCGACCTGAACGCGGCCTCCGACTGGCTCGAGCGCGTGCTGCGCACCGGCGACCTGCGCGGGCGCATCGACCTCGACCGCCGCGACGTCATCGGCGGCATCGCGCGCAAGACGGACAGCTTCATCTCCAGCATCCAGGCCGTGCTGCAGGGCGTCGCCGACGTCGCCGGCCAGGTCGACTACGCGGCGCAGGAAGTGAACACCGGGATCAAGGACGTGCACCGGGCGGCCGAGGAGCAGACCCGCGCCACGTCGGCGGCGGCCGCGGCCGCCGAGGAGGTGACGGTGTCGATCAGCGAGGTGGCGGCCAACGCCCAGGAAACGCGCGGCACCGCCGAGCAGGCCGGGCAGACCGCGCAGGAAGGCGCCCGCGTCACCAACGACGCGACGGCGACGATCCAGACGCTGGCCGACACCGTGCAGCGCTCGGCCGAGCACGTCGAGTCGCTCGGCACGCGCTCCGAGGAGATCAGCCGCATCGCCGGCGTCATCAAGGAGATCGCCGACCAGACCAACCTGCTCGCCCTGAACGCCGCCATCGAGGCGGCGCGCGCCGGCGAGCAGGGGCGCGGCTTCGCCGTCGTCGCCGACGAGGTGCGCAAACTCGCCGAACGCACCGGCAAGGCGACGCAGGAAATCAGCGCGATGATCCAGACCATCCAGCAGGAGACCGGCACCGCGGTCGATGGCATGCGCGCCGGCGCCCGCCACGTCGCCAGCGGCGTGCAGCTGGTCGGCGAGACCGAGAACTCGCTGCGCCGGATCAACGAGGAAATGGCGGCGACGGTGCGCATGGTGTCCGACATCTCGCACGCCTCGCGCGAGCAGCAGACGGCGATGACCATGCTCGGCCAGGATCTGGAGCAGGTGGCGATGATGACCGAGCAGAACGCCACCGCCGTCGCCCAGACGACGGAGATGGTCGACTACCTGGAAAACGTCGTCCAGCGGATGCGCAAGGCCGTCCACCAGTACGACCTCTGACGCTCGCCCTCCCTCGCCCTCAGCCCGTCGCCACCAGCCCGCGGCGGCCGCGCCTGAGCAGCCGGCCGAGCCGGCGCTCGGCCTCGGCCGCCGACGCGCAGGCGTGCTCGGGATAGGCGTTGCAGGCGGCCCAGCGGCCGTCGGCGAGCGGCACGGCGGCGACCGGGCGGCCGCCGTCGACGGCGGCGACGATGGCGCCGCCGGGCCGTTCCCAGGCGGCGACGACGAGATCCATCGCCTCGTCGCGCGGCAGGTCGAGCGCGACCAGCGCGTCGAGCGCGGATTCGTGCTCGGAGCGGACGACGGCGGGGAAATAGCGGCGGGCGGCTTCCACGCCCCGGTTTTTACTTGTAAAACGGCGCCGGCACAAGGCAAAATCCCCGTTCCCGTTTTTGCCCGCACCATGCATTTCGACCTGATCATCGTCGGCGGCGGACTGGCCGGCCTGTCGCTGGCCTGCGCGCTGCGCGACGCTCCCCTGCGCATCGCCCTTCTCGAACAGCGCCCGCCGCGGCGCCCGGAAGGCTGGGACGCGCGCGTCTATGCGATCAGCCCGGCGAACCGCGACTTCCTCGAACGCATCGGCGTCTGGAAGCACCTCGACGCGACGCGCATCGCGCCGATCGCCGCCATGGCGGTCCGCGGCGACGCCGGCGCGCGCCTCGACTTCTCGGCCTACGAGACCGGCGTCGGCGAACTCGGCTTCATCCTCGAATCCTCGCTGATGGCCTGCGAGCTGTGGGAGAACGTCAAGCGCCAGGGCAACGTCGACCTCTTCTCCCCGGCCTCGCCGCAGCGCGTCGAGATGCGCGAGGACGCGGCCTTGCTCGGGCTGGCCGACGGCCGCACCCTCTCCGCCCGCCTGCTGGTCGCCGCCGACGGCCGCGACTCCTGGCTGCGCCGCGCCTGCGGGCTCGACGCCTTCGACACGCACTACAACGAGCAGGGCGTCGTCGCCAACTTCGCCTGCGAGCGGCCGCACCGCGGCATCGCCCGCCAGTGGTTCCGCGACGACGGCGTGCTCGCCTGGCTGCCGCTGCCGGAGCAGCGCATCTCCATCGTCTGGTCGGCGCCGGACGCGCTCGCCGACGAACTCGTCGCGCTGCCGCCGGACGCGCTCTGCGCCCGCGTCGCCGCCGCCGGCGAGCATGCGCTCGGCGACCTGTCGCCGCTGACGCCGGCCGCCGCCTTCCCGCTGCGCCTGATGCGCGTGCCGAAGGTGGTGGCGCCGCGGCTGGCGCTGATCGGTGACGCCGCGCACGGCATCCACCCGCTCTCCGGGCACGGCATCAACCTCGGCTATCAGGACGCGCGCACGCTCGCCGGGGTGCTCGCCGACTGCCAGCCCTGGCACGACGTCGGCAGCCTGCGCGTGCTCGAACGCTACCAGCGCGCGCGCCGGGAAGAGGTGCTGCTGCTGCAGACCGCCACCGACGCGCTGCGCCGCCTGTTCAAGACCGACCTGCCGGGGCTGCGACCGCTGCGCAATCTCGGAATGAACCTCACCAACGCCCTGCCGCTCTTAAAGAACACGCTCGCCCGCTACGCGCTGGGCACGCTGTGAGCCCCGACCACCCCCCATGGAGAAGCGCATGCTGAAGAAACTGCTGCCGTCGCTGATCGGCCTGACGCTGGCCGCCGGCGCCGTCGCCGACGAAGCCACGGTGAAGAAGAACTTCGAGGCGAAGTTCGGCGTCAAGGCCGACAGCGTGGCCAAGGCCGGCTACCTCGGTCTCTACGAGATCTACGCCGACGGGCAGATCATCTACGGCGACGAGAAGGGCACGGCCTTCGTCGTCGGCCCGCTGATCGACGGCAAGACGATGAAGAACGTCACGCAGGAACGCATGAACAAGCTGAGCGCGATCAAGTGGAGCGACCTGCCGCTCGAACGCGCGGTCAAGCAGGTGCGCGGCGACGGCCGGCGCCTGCTGGCCTCCTTCGAGGACCCGAACTGCGGCTACTGCAAGCGGCTGGCGCGGGACCTGCTGAAGCTCGACAACGTCACCATCTACACCTTCCTCTACCCGATCCTGTCGCCGGACTCGGTCGACAAATCCAAGCAGATCTGGTGCGCCGACGATCGCGCCAAGGCGTGGAACGACTGGATGGTGGACGGCCGGGCGCCGACCGGCCGGGGCGACTGCGACACGACGGCGATCGCCCGCAACCAGGAGTTCGGCCGCAAGCTGAACATCAACGGCACGCCGACGCTGTTCTTCGCCGACGGCGAGCGCATTCCGGGCGCCGTGCCGCTGGCGCGGATCGAGGAGAAGCTGTCGCAGACGGCCGGCAGGTAGGCCGCGCGCCGCGGCGCACGGCCCTGGGCGGCCGCCCTACTTCAGCGCGAAGCGGACGGTCGCGGTCGGCTTGCCGGGCAGCTTCACCGCCGCCACGACCTTGGCGCCGGCCACGGGAAACGAACCCTTCGCCTCCAGGAAGTCACCGGCCGGCCTGAGCTCGACCTCCTGCTTCTCGCCGCCGGCGAGCAGCGTCAGCTTCGCGCTGGCGCCGGCTACGTCGACCGCTTTGCCGTGGTCGCGCACGTGCAGCCGGATCAGCTCGGGCGCGGCGACCAGTTCGTAGTCGACGTCCTTGACCTCGGCGACGACGCCGCCGTGCAGCGGCGCGTGGTCGTGATCGTGGTCGTGCTTGCCGGCGGCGTGCGCCAGACCGGCAAGGCCGAGGACGGCGGCGGCGATCAGGGAGAGGGTCTTCATCGTCTTTCCTTTCGTGGGTGAATGAAGCGTCAAAGGGCGCCGGCGTCGCGGTCGGCGGTCAGGCGCTCGGCGTCGCGCCGGCCGAACAGCCAGAACATCGCCGGCGTCAGGAAGGTGTCGAGCAGCGTCGAGCTGATCAGGCCGGAGAAGATGACCACGGCCACCGGATGCAGGATCTCGGTGCCCGGCCGCTCGGCCTCGAAGAGCAGCGGCGCCAGCGCGAAGGCGGTGACCAGCGCCGTCATCAGCACCGGGGAGAGGCGTTCCAGCGAGCCGCGCAGGATCATCGCGCGGTCGAAGGCTTCGCCCTCCATGCGCATCAGGTTGATGTAGTGGCTGACCTTGAGGATGCCGTTCCGCACCGAGATGCCGGCGAGCGTGATGAAGCCGACCAGCGCCGCCACCGACAGCGGCTGCCCGGAGAGCCACAGCCCGATCACCGCGCCGACCAGCGCCAGCGGAATGTTGGCCATGATCAGCACCGAGAGCCGCACCGACTTGTAGCGCGAGAACAGCACCGTGAACATCAGCGCCAGCGAGACGACCGAGAGCAGGCCGACCAGGCGCGAAGCCTCCTCCTGCGCCTGGAACTGCCCGCCGACGGTGACGAAGTAGCCCTCCGGCAGCCGCGTCTCGGCGATGGTCTTGCGGATATCGGCGACGATGTCGGAGAGCGCCCGCCCCTGTGCGTTCGCCGAAATGACGATGCGCCGGCGGCCGTCGTCGCGGCTGATCTGGTTCGGCCCGTCGTCGTCCTCGATGCTGGCGATGCGCGAGAGCGGCACGCGCCCGCCCGGCGTCTCGATCAGGATGCGGCCGAGCCCGTCGAGCGAGCGCGCCGACTCCGGCAGGCGCACGACCAGCGCGAAGCGCCGCCCGCCCTCGACGATCTGCGCCACCTTCTCGCCCTCGACCAGGCTTTGCAGCGTCGCCAGCACCTGCGGCGCCGGCACGCCGTACTGCGCGGCCGCCGCGTAGTCGATGCGCACCTTGATCTGCGGCGCCAGCACCTGCTTCTCGATCTCCAGGTCGGCGAGGCCGGGGATGGCGGCGAGCCGGCCGCGCAGCGCGTCGGCCTGGCCGCGCAGCGTGTCGAGGTCCTCGCCGAAGATCTTGACGGCGATCTGCGAGCGCACGCCGGAGAGCATGTGGTCGATGCGGTGCGAGATCGGCTGGCCGATGCCGGCCGCGGCCGGCAGGTTGACGAGCCGGCCGCGGATGTCGGCGGCGATCTCGTCCATCGGCCGGGTGAGTTCGGACGCGGGCTTGAGGCCGACGTCCAGTTCGCTGACGTGCACGCCCTCGGCGTGCTCGTCGAGCTCGGCGCGGCCGCTGCGCCGGCCGACGTGCACCACCTCCGGCACCTGCCGCACCAGCACTTCGGCCTCGCTCGCCAGCGCCGACGACTCGGCCAGCGTCACGCCGGGGTCGAGGCGCAGGCCGACGAGCAGCGTGCCTTCGTTGAACGGCGGCAGGAAGGTCTTCGGGAAGAAGGGCACGGCCGCCGCCGCCAGCAGCACGGCGACGACGCCGGCGGCGAGCGCCGCGCGCGGCCGCTCGAGCACCGCCGCCAGGCTCCGGCGGTAGCCGGCCTTGAGCCAGGCGAGCAGCCGCGTGTCGCCGTGGTCGAGCGACTTCATGCGCGGCAGCAGGTAGAAGGAGAGCACCGGCGTGACCGTCACCGAGACCACCAGCGAGGCCAGCGTGGACACGATGAAGGCGACGCCGAGCGGCACGAACAGCCGTCCCTCCATGCCCGGCAGCGCAAAGAGCGGCAGGAAGACGAGGACGATGATCACCGTCGCGTAGAGGATCGCCGAACGCACCTCCATCGTCGCCCGCGCCACCAGTTCGATCGGGTGCAGCCGGTGCTCGCCGTGTTTGGCGCGGTCTTCCTTGAGCCGGCGCAGCACGTTCTCGACGCCGACCACCGCGTCGTCGACCAGGCCGCCGATGGCGATGGCCAGGCCGCCGAGCGTCATGGTGTTGATCGACAGGCCGTAATGCTTGAACACCAGCGCGGTCATGAAGATCGACACCGGAATCGCGGTCAGCGCGATCACCGTCGGCCGCAGCGTGCCGAGGAAGAAGAAGAGGATCACCGCGACGAAGACCGAGGCGCCGATCAGCTTGCCCTGCAGCGTCGAGATCGAGGCTTCGATGAAGCTGGCCTGGCGGAAGGTGACCTGCGGCGCCTCCATGCCGGCCGGCAGCGATTTCTGCAGGTCGGCGAGCGCCGCCTCGATGCTGCGCGTCAGATGGATGGTGTCGGCCGTCGGCTGCTTCTGGATGCCGAGGATCACCGCCGGCCGGCCCTCGAAGCCGGCGTCGCCGCGCTTGATCGCCGGCGCGAAGGTCACCTCGGCGATCTGCCGCAGCAGCACCGGCTGGCCGTTCCGCGCGGTCAGCGCCAGGTTCTTCAGGTCGTCGAGGCGCGAGCTGCGGCCGAGGTGGCGGATCAGGTATTCGCGGCCGTTCAGTTCGAGGAAGCCGCCCGAGGTGTTCGCCGAGAAGCCCCGGAGCGCGCCGGCAAGCTGCTCCTGCGAGATGCCCAGCCCGGCCATGCGCACGGTGTCCGGCTGCACCTGGAACTGGCGCACTTCGCCGCCGATCGGGATCACCTGCGCAACGCCGGGCACGGCCATCAGGCGCGGGCGCAGCACCCAGTCGGCGTACTCGCGCACCTGCATCGGCAAGATTCGGGCGGTGTCGATCGGAATCGCGATCTGCATGATCTCGCCCATCACCGAGCTGACCGGCCCCATGCGCGGCACGACGCCCGGCGGCAGCCCCTCCTCCATCGCCGACAGGCGCTCGGCGACCATCTGCCGGGCGCGGAAGACGTCGGTGGACCAGTCGAAGACGACATAGACGAAGGACAGGCCGGCGCTGGAAGTCGAGCGCACGCCCTCGACGCCGGGCAGGCCGTTCATCGTCGTCTCCAGCGGGAAGGTGATCAGTTGCTCCACCTCCTCGGCGGCCATGCCGCCGGCCTCGGTCATGACGGTGACGGTCGGCCGGTTGAGGTCGGGGAAGACGTCGACCGGCGTGCGCGACAGCGTGAACGCGCCGTAGGCGACCAGCGCCAGGCTGGCGATGATCACCAGCAGCCGGTTGCCGAGGCTGTTGTCGAGTAGCCACTTGAACATTCTCGTCCCTCAGCGGATCTGGTTGATCAAGGTCGCGCCGCGCACGACGACGCGCTCGCCGGCCTTCAGGCCGCTGGTGACGGCGACGTTTACGCCGTCCAGCGGTTCGAAGGTCACGGGACGCGGCGCGAAGCGCTCGGGCGCGGTCTTCACCCAGACGACGGTCTGGTTCGCCGGGCTCTTCATCAGCGCCTGCGCCGGCACGGCGATGCCGGCGACCGTGCGCCGCGTCGACACGACGACGCGCACCGGCTGGCCGACGGCGAGCGCGGCGAGCGCCTCGCCCTCGGCGCGGAAGACGAGCGGCAGCGCCTGCTCGCGCAGCACGCGCGCGACACCGAGCAGCGCGAGCGGCACGCGGCGCTCGCCGACGACGATGGCGGCGCCGGCAACGTCGGCGGCGTCGACCGGCGCGAAGGCCACGGCCTCGACCAGCAGGCGGCGCGGATCGACGATCTCGAACAGCGTCTCGCGCGCTTCGACGACCTGCCCGGCAACGACGTTCGCCGCCGCCACGACGCCGCTCACCGGCGCCCGCAACTGCTCGTTGGCGACGGCCGCCTCGGCTTCCTCGATGGTCTTCCGCGGCACCGTGTCGGCCAGCTCGCGCAGGCGCCGCAGGCGCGCCTCGGCGAGCGAGCGTTCGCCGCCGCCGGCCTCGGGCGTGACCCAGGCCAGCACCTGGCCCTTCTTCACCGGCTGGCCGGGCAGCGGAAAGCCGCCGGCGGCGGCCGTGACGCGGCCGGCGACCATGGCCTGCACCTTGCCGCCGGCGTTCGGGTCCATCACCACCTTGCCGGCCAGTTCGAAGCTGCGCGGCAGTTCGCCGGCCACGGCCGGCTGCGTGCGCACGCCGAGCTGGCGCTGCGCCGGCTTGGGCAGGAAGACGCTGCCGTCCGGCTGGCGCTTCGGGCCGCTGCCGTGCGCCGCGGCGGCGTCGCCGTGGTCGTGGTCGTGGCCGTCGTGGGCCAGCGCCGGAGCGTTCGCCAGCGCGACGGCGAGCGCGAGCGTCGAGAACAGGCGTGCGGGCTTCATGCGGCACCTCCGGCGTGCGTGGTGCGGCGGCGCGCGGCCGCGTAGAGAAGCGCCAGTCCGGCGAGCGCGGCGGCGGCCCAGGCAGCGTACGTCGGCCAGTCGCGGTGAGGCTCGGCGACGGCAGCCGCGTCGTCGTGCACGTCCAGTTCGCCGGCGAGCAGGTCGCTCTCCGCGCCGGCGAGCAGCGTGAACATCAGCGACCTGACGCCCGGCTTCGCCAGCTCGACGAGCAGCGCCGCGTCGGTCAGCGCGTAGTCGCCGCGCTCCGGCCGGAAGACGGCGTCCGCCGCCCGGCCTTCGAATCCACCCAACAGCGCGACCGACAGCGCGGCGCCGAGCACCGGTTCGTTGCTGTCGGCGCGGTCGACGAGGATCGCCAGTTCGCCGCCGTCGAGGCGGCCGACCAGTTCGAAGGTCTCGGAGACGGCGGTCACCGACGGCACGACGATGCCGTCGGCGGCAGCCGGCGCTTCGCCGTGGTCATGCCCCGGCCCAGCCCAGGCCGCGGCGGACAGCAGGGAAAGGACGGCCAGCCAGCCGGCGGTCGCCCAGGAGGAGAGATTCGGTCTTTTCATGTGCGGGATTCCTGTCGTTCATTCGGGCAGCAGGCCCAGCGCCTGGCGCAGGGCGGAGACGGCGGCGGCGTGGTCGATGCGCGCACGGCCGGCCTGGCGGCCGGCTTCGGCCGCCTCCAGCTCGACGCGCAGGCGCGTCGGCAGGTCGGACTCGCCGAGGCGGAAGGATTTGTCGAAGAAGCCGCGCGTCTCGGCGGCGAGGCGGGCGCGCGTCTCGGCGGCGGCCAGTTGCGCCGCCGCCGCGTCGACGCGCTGGCGCGCGGCGTCGCGCTCGGCGGCGAGGCGCTCGCCTTCGAGGCGCAGCAGCTCCTCGGCCTCGATCGCCTCGGCGTGCGCCAGGCCGGCCTTGGCGCGATGGCGCGGCTCGGCGCCGAACGGGATGCGCACGCCGACGGTCAGCGCCTGCCCCCAGGATTCGCCGAAGGCGCCGCGCTCGCGCGTCGCCAGCAGCGTCAGCTCGGGGTTGGCGCGCGTCTGCGCGCCGGCCAGGTCGGCGCCGCGGCGGGCGACCTCGGCGCGGTCGCGCAGTTCGTCGAGCACCGGGTGCGCGGCGTCGAGGACGTCAGGGCCGGCGGGCAGGCCCGGCAGCGTTTCGGCGACGGCCGCGCCGTCGGCGAGCGGCGGCCGGCCGGTCAACGCGCGCAGCCGCTGCGCCGTCGCGCCGAGGCCGGCGGCAGCCTCGGCCAGCGCCGCTTCGGCGCCGGCCACGGCGCCGTCGGCCTGGTGCCGGTCGGCGCGCGCCAGGTCGCCGGCGCGCACGCGGCGGGCGACGTCCTCGGCCAGCGCGCGGGCGCTGGCCAGCCGATCCTCGGCCAGCGCCTTCTCGCCGCGCGCCCGCTGCCAGTCCCACCACGCCTCGCGCACGGCGGCGGCGGTGCGCAGCCGCGCCGCCTCGGCGCGGCTCGCCGCGGCGCGCGCCTCGGCGTCGGCGAGCGCGCCGGCGCGCGCCCGTTCGCCGGGCAGCCACAGCGGCAGGGCGACGCCGATCTCGTATTCGCGGCCGCCGTCGTTGCCGGTGACGCGGTCGGTCTTGCCGGAGAGTTCCAGCGCCGGCGGCTCGGCCAGCCAGGCGTCGGCGGCCTGGCGGCGAGCCTCGGCGGCGTCGCGCCGGGCCGCCAGCGAGCGGGCCTCGGGCTGCCGCGCCCAGGCGGCGGCGAAGGCTTGCCGGAGCGTGGCCGGCGCGTCGCCGGGCGCCGGCTGCGCGTGCGCGCCGGCGGCGAGCACGACGCCCGCGGCGAGCAGCAGGGCGGGCAGCGGCCGCGCGGGGCGTGGGTGAAGGCGTTCGTTTCGTTGCATCCGATTCTCCAATGGGTCGAAGGCACGCATCCGGCGTGCGGGAGAATCGGCGAGGCATGCCCCTCAGGGGCCGCGGCGTGCCGGGGGATCGCTCACCCGGGCGGGCGCGAGTGCGAAAAAGCGTGTGCGCGTCGCCTCGCCGATCAGGCGAGGACGCGCCAGTTGGGACGTTCGGGGCGCGCCGTCGGCGCCGAGGCGGGAGGATCGGGGAAAGGGTCGACGACCGCGGCGTCGGCCGCGACGACGGCCGGCGCGGCGGCGACGAAGACGGCCACGGCGCACACGGCGTGACAGACGCTGCAGTCGCCGTCGACGGCGCCGGGCAGCTTGGCGTCCGCCGCCCCGTCGGCAACGTGTCCGTCGTGGCGGTGCTCGTGGTGCCCGAAATGCGACGCCTCCGCCGCCGTCTCGTGCTGGCAATAGACGGCGGCCGCGGCCCAGGACACCTGGAGCGGCAGCAGCACGAGCATGAGGATGGCGACGAACCTGCGCATGGCGGCGGATTCTAGCACCCGTCCGCCGGCGGAAAAACCCCGACGCGGACGCGGGCGACGGACGGCGCAGTTGAACGGCGCATCCCCGAGTCGCGCGCACGGGCAAGAATCGTGAAGCAATTTTTACAGATCGCCAGGGGCCAAGCCGGTATCCTTTGCGGGCCATGGCGTCAGCGCGGGATCGCGGTTGGCCATGCGTCGCCGCATCTGTCATCGGACGGAAACAGAAATCGATGAATTTCGGTTTCGTTTGGCGCGGAACAACCTGCCGAAACGTTTTTGGTTTAAAAAAGGGGGGCGCCCCCGGCACTTACCGGGCAGCCCGAGAGGCAATGCCACGGCGGCAGTGCAAGCACGGCAAGGCACAACAATCATGAAAATCGCTCTGCTGGAAGACGATCCGGCCGCTGCAGAAACCACGATCGGCTGGCTCGAAAACGCCGGGCATTCGGTCGCACACTTCACCAACGGCATGACTTACGCTCGCATGGTCGAGCAGGAACCCTACGATCTTTGCCTGATCGACTGGATGGTGCCGGACCTGAACGGCCTGGACGTCCTGTCGCGCCTGCGCATCGGCCTCAAGGACAAGATGCCGCCGGTGATCTTCATCTCGTCGCGGGACGGCGACGAGGACGTCGTCGGCGCCCTTTCCTCGGGCGCCGACGATTACGTGGTCAAGCCGGTCGCCGAGCAGGTCCTGCTGGCGCGCATCCGGGCCGTCATGCGCCGCGCCGGCGCCGTGCCGCACCACGCCATGACGCAGAGCTTCGGCCCGCTGGCCGTGGACTTCGCGCGCGGCGAGATCCTGCTCGACGGCCGCCGCGTCGATCTCACCGAGCGCGAGAACCGGCTGGCCCTGTATTTCTTCCAGAACATCGGCTCCCTGCTGAGCCGGGAACACCTGATCCAGGTCGTCTGGGGCCGCAACCCGAACATCGACACGCGCACGGTGGACGTGCATATCAGCGCCTTGCGTCGTAAGCTCCAGCTCACCGCCGAAACGGGCTGGAGACTGGCTTCCGTCTACCGCCACGGCTATCGTCTGGAACGCCAGGAAAGCAGCCCATGAACGCCACCCTCCCGCGCCTCCCCGTCGCCCTGGCGACGTCGCTCGCGTGTCTGTTCGCCCCCCTGCCGGCCTCCGCGGCCGACGCCGTCGTCCACTACACGATCCAGCGCGGCGACACGCTGATCCACCTCGCTCAGCGCCACCTGCTGCGGGAAGGCGACTGGGTCCGGCTGCAGCGGGACAACGCCATCGCCGATCCGCGCCGCCTGCGGCCGGGCAGCCGGCTGCGCGTTCCCGTCCGCCTGCTGCGCCAGGCGCCGGCGGCGCTGACCGTCGAGGCCGTCCATGGGCCGGTCCTGTGGCGCGCCGGGGAAGGCGAATGGGCGCCGGCCAAGGGCGGCGACCGGCTGGACGCCGGCGCCACCGTCAAGACCGGCGCCGACGCCAGCGCGCTGCTGCGCCTCGCCGACGACACGCGCATCCTGATCTCGCCGGAAAGCGCCGTCGTGCTCGACGGCCTCCGCCAGTACGGCACCGGCATGATGGTCTACAGCCGTCTCCGGCTCGACCAGGGTCAGGCCGAGATCGACGCCAATCCCGGCCAGCGGCCCAACGTCAACCTGCGCATCGACACGCCGGGCGCCCAGACCGTGGTGCGCGGCACGCGCTTCCGCGTCGGCACCGACGGCGCCGCGACGCGCGAGGAGACGCTGCAGGGCGCGGTCACGGTGACGGCCGGCGGACGCGGCGTCAGCGTCGAACAGGGCAAGGGCACGGTGGCGCGGACGGGCGAACCGCCGATGCCGCCGACCGCCCTGCTGCCGGCGGCGGACACCGCCGGCCTGCCGACGCGCTTCGAACGGCTGCCCATGCGCTTCCCGGTGCCGCAACTGCAGGACGCCGAGGCGTGGCTGGGACAGATCTCGCCGGACGAGGATTTCCGCCGGATTCTTCTCGAACGGAGCACCGCCAAGGGTCCGCTGGTCTTCGCCGACCTGCCCAACGGCGACTACGTGCTGCGCCTCCGCGGCGCCGACCGCTTCGGCCTGCAGGGCCACGATGCGCTGCATCGCTTCACGGTGTTCGCCCGCCCGTTCGCGCCGGGCATCAACGCGCCGGGCGACGGCGGCACGGTCCGCACGGCGCGCCCGCGCTTCGAATGGACGCATGCCGTGGACGTCTCCGGCTACCGCCTGCAGGTCGCCGAGCGGGAGGATTTCGCCGCGCCGCTGCACGACGCCGGCGCCGGCGGCACCGAATGGACGCCGGCCGCCGACCTGCCCGCGGGCCGCCTGTACTGGCGCATCGCCAGCATCGACGGCAGCGGACGGCAAGGCCCCTGGAGCACGGCCGCCGCCTTCACCTACAAGCCCGGCCCCGGCCCCGTCGACGCCGGCCGGATATCCACGCAGCTGCGCGACGACGCGCTGCAGCTCGAACTCGGGCCGCCGCCGGCCGAGCTGCGCTACGCGGTCGTGCTGTCCGGACGCCCCGACCTGGGCGAACCGCTCGCCGAGGTCCGCGCCGACGACGGCAGCATCCGGCTGCCGCGCCCGGAGGGCGGCACCTACTACCTCGGCATCGGCTTCGAGGACATCGCGGACGGAACGCCGGGACCCAAATCGGTCAGCAAGATCGACGTGCCGCACCCCTTCCCCTGGCCCGCCCTGTTGATCCTGCTGCTGCCGCTGCTGTGATCGCGGCCTCCGGACGCGGGCCCGGCCATGAAACAGACGACACGACCGTTCCATTGCACGAGTCTTCTGTACGTCGCCGCCATCCTGCTGGCGCTTTCGGTCGCCGTCTCGGCCAGCGGCGCGCTCGCGCGCCTCGGCAACCTCATCTACGACTTGGGCCAGCGCATCTCCGCTCCGGGCATCGCGCCGGAGATCGTCGTCGTCGGCATCGACCATGACAGCCTGACCGCGATCGGCCGCTGGCCCTGGCCGCGCGAGGTGCACGCCCAGTTCCTGGCCGCCCTGTGCAGCCACGCCCCGGCCGCCGTCGGCCTGGACATCGCATTCGTCGAACCCGACCGCGGCAAGGCCGCCGACGCGGCGCTCGCCGACGCCATCGGCAAGTGCGGCAAGGTCGTGCTGCCGGTGATCTACGACCGCGTCAGCCGGCCCGGCGATCACGCCGCCGCCGGGCCGGTGCCGGCGCTCGCCGGCGCGGCCGCCGGCATCGGCCGGGTCAATCTCGATCTCGACATCGACGGCATCGCGCGCAGCTTCACGGTCGGCGCGCCTTTCGCGCACCCCCTGTTCGCCGAAGAGCTGCTGCGCGTCGCGGCAATCGCCCCGGCACCGCCGCCGGCGTACGCGCCCCGCTCCCGCTTTCCGTATGCCGGCCCGGCCCGGACCTTTCCCCAGCTATCGTACGCCGACGTCCTGCAGGGGCGCGCGCCGGCCGCGGCCCTCGCCGGCAAGATCGTCCTGGTCGGCGCGACCGCCGTCGGCATCGGCGACGTGCTGGCGACCCCGGTGTCCACCGCCGAGCCCATGCCGGGCGTCGAAATCCAGGCCAACATTCTCAACGCGCTGCGCCAGGGCCGGCTGATCGAGCATGCGCCCGCCGGCACGGTGATCGCGGTCAATGCGCTGCTGTCGCTGCTCCCCCTGCTCTGGCTGCCGCGCCTGGCGCCGCTGACCGGGCTGCTCGCCAGCCTGGCCTGGATGTCGCTGCTCGGGCTCGGCGCCGCGCTGTGGCCGCTGCTGGCGCGCCAATGGATCGAGCCGGGCGGGGCGATACTCGCCGCGCTGCTCGCCTACCCGCTGTGGAGCTGGCTGCAACTGGAATTCGCCCATCGCCACCTGAGCGACGAGATCGAGCGCCTGTCCCGCCATCTGCCGCAAGCCTCGACCGATCGCAAGGCGAGGGGAAGGGTGCGCGGCATCCTGCAGAAGATCGGCTGGGTGCAGACGGCGCAGGCGCGCCTGCAGGCGCTCGAAGCGCAGCGCAACGAGGCCCTGGCCTTCATCTCGCACGACCTGCGTCTGCCGATCGCCAACGTCCTGCAGCAGCTCAGGGAAGCGCCGGGGAACGAACCCCAGGTCCGCCAGTTGCAGCGGGCGCACGACATGGCGCAGAGCTTCCTGTCGCTCTCGCGCGCCGAAGCCCTGGAAAGCGGGCGCATGCAGGAGATGGATCTGGTCGCGGTCCTCTACCAGGCGGTCGATCAGATGTTCGCCCCGGCGCAAAGCCGCGGCATCACGCTCCGCCGGCGCCTGCCCGACGAACCCGTCTGGATCGTCGGCGATTTCGGCCTGCTCGAACGGGTGGTGCTCAACCTGCTGCACAACGCCATCTCGCTCTCGCCCGGCGCCAGCGAAATCGAGGTCGGCCTGGAGGCGGGAGCGGAGAGCGTCGAGTTCTGGGTGAAGGATCAGGGCCCGGGGCTCGGAGAAGCGGAAATCGCCCGCCTCTTCCAGCGCTTCGGCAACTCGGCGGCAGCGGCCCGCCACGAGAGCACGGGCCTCGGCCTGTATCTGGTGCGCACCGTCGCGGAAAAACACGGCGGCCGCGTCGGCGTCGAGTCGGCGCCGGGGCACGGCGCCCGCTTCTGGGTGAGCCTGCCCACCGCCAATCCGGGCTAGCCCGGCGACGGGCAGAAAGCAGAAAGGCCCGAACGAGTCGGGCCTTTCAACGGTATCGGGTGGTGGACCGAAAGGGGATCGAACCCTCGACCTCCGCATTGCGAACGCGGCGCTCTCCCAGCTGAGCTATCGGCCCGTAGAGCGCGGGATTATACCTGCCCTGCGCCAACTTTCAATCGTTCGCCGCACGGCGGGAACCGCGGCGGGCGGCGCGCTGTCCTGACGGTATCGACGAGGAGAGCGACATGACCGACACCTGCGACCTTTCCACCCGCCGCTGCACGCCCTGCGAAGGCGGCGTGCCGGCGCTCGACGGCGACGCCGTGCGCCGGCTGCTGGCCGGGCTCGACGGCTGGGCCGCCGACGGCGATGCCATCGCCAGGACCTTCCGCTTCAGGAATCACCATGAGGCCATCGCCTTCGTGAACGCGGTGGCCTGGATCTCGCACCGCGAGAACCACCACCCCGAGCTGACCGTCGGCTACGCCGACTGCCGCGTGCGCTACTGGACGCACGCGATCGGCGGGCTCTCCGAGAACGATTTCATCTGCGCGGCGAAAGTGGATCGCCTGCTCGCGCCGTAGCTCAGGCGCCGGCGCCAGCGAGCGCGCGCCGCAGGCGGTCGGCGACGGCCTGCCATGCCGGCGTTTCCGGGATCGCCTCGACGACGATCAGGTCGACGCCGGCGTGGTCGAGTTCGCGCAGCGCCGCGTAGAGGTCGTGGGCGTAGCCGGCCGGTTGGGCCGGCAGCATCTTCCAGACGTGCGGCGAGTCCGACCCCGGCGACGAATGCGCCAGCACGCCGCAGCGGCGGCCGTCGCGGCGCATGGCGTCGAGGAATTCCGGCAGGCGCGCGCCGTCGACGCGGCGCATCGGCGCCGCCGGCGCGTAGTGCGCTTCCAGCGTGCCCGAGGCGCGCGGCGCGGCGGCGGTCGGCGCCGCCGGCAGCGCGCCGCAGACGGCCTCGATGGCCGACGGCGTGACGTGGCCGGGGCGCAGCAGCACCGGCAGGCCGGAGGAGAGGTCGATGATCGTCGATTCGATGCCGACCGCGCACGGCCCGCCGTCGAGCACCAGCGCGACGGCGTCGCCGAGCTCCTCGCGCACGTGTTCGGCGGTGGTCGGGCTGATGCGGCCGAAGCGGTTGGCCGACGGTGCGGCGATGCCGCCGCTGCCGCCGGCGGCGGCGAAGGCGCGCAGAAGGTCGAGCGCGACCGGATGCCCCGGCACGCGCAGGCCGACGGTGTCCTGGCCGCCGGTGACGGCGTCGGGCACGCCGGCGGCGCGCTTGAGGATCAGCGTCAGCGGGCCGGGCCAGAACGCCTCGGCGAGTTCGAAGGCGAGGTCGGGAACCTCGCGCGCCCAGCGCTCCAGATGCGCGGCGCCGGGGATGTGCACGATCAGCGGATGGTCGGCCGGACGCCCCTTGGCGGCGAAGATCTTGGCCACGGCCGCCGGGTTGGCGGCGTCGGCGCCGAGGCCGTAGACCGTTTCGGTCGGGATGCCGACCAGTTCGCCGGCCTTCAGCAGTTCGACGGCGCGGGCGATTTCCGCCTTGTCACTCATCCCGCGCCTCCGCCGGGCCGCCCCAAGGAGGCGCCGCCGGGAACCGAAGTGGTCGCTGCAAGCGATCCACGAACACCGATCACCCCCTTCCCGGGGAAGGGGGTTGGGGGGAAGGCTCGTCGACGATGCCGATGGCGGCGCGGGCTTCCATGGCGATCTGCACCGCCCGGTCGAAGTCGCCGTCGATCACCGTGAAGTGCGCCATCTTGCGGCCGTGGCGCGCGTGGTGCTTGCCGTAGAAGTGCAGCTTGAGGTTCGGGAACGCGGCGAGCTTCGTCCAGTCCGGCTCGCGGTAGCGCTCGCCGGTGTCGGTTTTTTCGAACCACAGGTCGCCGAGGATGTTCACCATCACCGCCGCCGAATGCGCGCGCGGCTCGCCCAGCGGCAGGCCGCACAGCGCGCGCACCTGCTGCTCGTACTGGCTGGCGACGCAGGCGTCGACGGTGTAGTGGCCGCTGTTGTGCGGCCGCGGCGCCATCTCGTTCACGTAGAGCTCGCCGCGGCTGACGAAAAATTCGACGCCGAGCGTGCCGACGTAGCCGAGCTTCTCGGCGATGCGCTCGGCGTATTCGGCGGCGCTGTCGCGCAGGCAGGCCGAGGCGCGCGCCGGCGCGATGGAGACGTCGAGGATGCCCTTGCGGTGGCTGTTCTCGGCGGTCGGAAAACATTTGACGACGCCGTTCTCGTCGCGCGCGAGCACCACCGAAACCTCGTAGTCGAGGCTGAGCCTGCGTTCGAGGATGCACACCTCGCCGCCAAAGGCGCGGAAGGCGGCGAGCGCCTCGTCGCGGTCGTTCGCCGCCGCCTGCCCCTTGCCGTCGTAGCCGAAGCGGGCGACCTTGAGGATGCCGGGGAAGAGGCCGGCGTCGGCGTTGCGGATGTCGTCTTCCGCGTGCACCGGCGCGAAGGCGCCGTGCGGCAGGCCGTTGTCGCGCAGGAAGGTCTTCTCGGCGATGCGGTTCTGGCACACCGCCACGGCCGCCGCCGACGGCCGCACCGGGATGAACTTGGCGAGGTAGTCGAGCGTGTCCGCCGGCACGTTCTCGAACTCGGTGGTAATTGCGGCGCAGCCCTGCGCCAGTTCGTCGAGCGCGGCGTAGTCGTCGTAGGCGGCCGGCAGGTGGCGATCGGCGATGCGGCCGGCCGGGCTATGCGGATCCGGGTCGAGCACCCAGACCTTGTAGCCCATCTCGTGCGCGGCGGCGACGAAGAAGCGGCCGAGCTGGCCGCCGCCGAGCATGCCCAGCGTTGCCGGAGGCAACACTGGGCTGTTAGGAGCGAGGAGCGAGGAGTGAGGAGAAATCTCTCCGGCATCCGTCGCACACGCGCTGCTTTTCAACTCCTCACTCCTCACTCCTGACTCCTCTCAGACCTCAGGCAGTTTCATCGCCAGCACCTTGTCGGTCTGGGCCTGGCGGAAGGCGGCGAGTTTCTGCGCCAGCGCGGCGTCGCCGTTGGCCAGCATGGCCACGGCGAAGAGCGCGGCGTTGGCGGCGCCGGCCTCGCCGATGGCGAAGGTGGCGACCGGCACGCCCTTCGGCATCTGCACGATGGAGAGCAGCGAATCCTGGCCCGAGAGCGCCTTCGACTGCACCGGCACGCCGAGCACCGGCACCGTCGTCTTCGCCGCCAGCATGCCCGGCAGGTGCGCGGCGCCGCCGGCGCCGGCGATGATCGCCTGCAGGCCGCGGTCGGCGGCTTCGGCGGCGTAGGAGAAGAGCAGGTCCGGCGTGCGGTGCGCGGAGACGACGCGCGCCTCGAAGGGCACGCCGAATTCCTTGAGGATGACCGCGGCCGCCTGCATCGTCGGCCAGTCGGAGTCGGAGCCCATGACGACGCCGACGAGGGGTTGCGCGTTCTGCGTCACTTGACGCTCCTTTCCGCCGCCTCCAGCGTGTTGGCGAGCAGCATGGTGATGGTCATCGGGCCGACGCCGCCGGGCACCGGCGTGATCGCGCCGGCGACTTCCCTGACGCCGTCGAAATCGACGTCGCCGCAGAGCTTGCCGTCGGGCAGGCGGTTGATGCCGACGTCGACGACCACGGCGCCCGGCTTGACCATGTCGGCGGTGACGAAGCGCGGCCGGCCGACGGCGGCGACGAGCACGTCGGCGCGCTTGGTATGGAAGGCGAGGTCCTTCGTCTGCGAGTGGCAGACCGTGACCGTGGCGCCGGCGTGCAGCAGCAGCATGGCCATGGGCTTGCCGACGATGTTCGAGCGGCCGATGACCACCGCTTCCTTGCCCTTCAGGTCGATGCCGGCATCCTCGAAGAACTTGGTGACGCCGTAGGGCGTGCACGGGATGAAGCGCGGCTGCCCCTGCATCAGCGCGCCGACGTTCTCGGCGTGGAAGCCGTCGACGTCCTTCTCCGGCGCGATGGCCTCGAGCACGCGGTCGCTGTCGAAGCCCCTGGGCAGCGGCAGTTGCACGAGGATGCCGTGAATCCTCGGGTCGGCGTTGAGTTCGGCGATCTTGGCGAGCACCGCGTCCTGCGCCACGTCGGCCGGGTAGACGATCTTCTCGGAATGGAAGCTCGCCTTCTCGCAGGCCGCCACCTTGTTGCGCACGTAGACGGCGGAGGCCGGGTCCTCGCCGACGAGGATCACGGCCAGCCCGGGGCGCGCGCCTTTCGCGGCGAGCGCCTCGGCGCGGGTCTTGAAGTCGGCGCGCAGCTTCTGCGCCAGGGCGTTGCCATCGAGGATCGTTGCGGTCATGTCAGCCACTGTCAAAAAAGAAAAGGGGAAAGGTGGAGGCGCCGGCCTCGACCTTTCCCTTTGACGGAAAAGCGTATTTTAACGCAAATCAGGCGAGCGCTTCCGCCCGCGCGTCCTGCGTCTTCTGCGCCTCGGCGGCGGCGGCGCGGCCGGCGGCGAAGGCCTGGCGGTTCATCTCGATGACCTTCTCGCCCTTGCGGGCAAAGCGCTTGAGCACGCACTGTTCGAGCACGTCGGCGGAGAACGGCAGGTGGTCGGCGATGGCGCCGAGCATCACCGTGTTGCCGAGGCGGATGTCGCCCAGGCCGTTGGCGATGGCCGAGGCGTCGAAGGAGTAGACGCGGGCGCCCGAACCGCGCATCTCGCCGACCGGGTCGGCCGGGTATTCGAACAGGCCCAGCTCGACCACCGGCGGCGCCAGATTGCCGGTGTTGATCAGCGCCAGCGCGTCCGGCCGCATCATGTGCCGCCAGCGCATGCCCTCGGCCGCCTCGAAGGCGAGCAGGATGTGCGCGCTGCCCGGCGCGATCTGCGGCGAGAGCACCTTCGGCCCGAAGCGCAGGTGCGAGGAGACGACGCCGCCGCGCTGCGCCATGCCGGCGACCTCGGTCTTCTTCACGTCGTGGCCGAGCGCGATGGCCGCTTCGGCGAGGATTTCGGTGGCGGTCATGACGCCCTGGCCGCCGACGCCGACGACGAGGATGTTGGTGATGTTGTCGCTCATGCTGCCTCCGCCGGGCCGCCCCAAGGAGGCAGCATCGTATTGAATGAAAGCCGCGCATGCGGCTGCACCGTTGTCGCCCCCTTCCTCGGGAAGGGGGTTGGGGGGAAGGTTCTCATACTCAGTGCCTCTGCAATGGCTTGATCTGGATGACCTTGTCCGCGTGCACGATGGCGTCCGGCGCGCACGGCTGCACGCACAGGCCGCAGCCGGTGCACACCGAGCTCTCGATGCGCACGAAGGCGAGATCGACGGTCTTGCCGGAAGGCTTGACGACCGAGTCGCGCTTGGTCACGTGGATCGCCGGGCAGCCGGTGTCCAGGCAGTTGCCGCAGCCGGTGCACTTGTCGTCGATAACGGTGAAGGGCTTGAGCTTGTGGTAGTCCTGGATCAGCACGCAGGGCTGGTTGGTGATGATCACCGACGGCTCCGGCACCTTGGTTTCGTCGCGCAGCGTCTTGAACAGCGTCGGCAGTTCGTAGGGGTTCACCACGTGCACGCGCTCGTCCTTGACGCCGAGCGCCTTGACCAGCTTCTCGAAGTCGACGCGCGGCGCCTCTTCGCCGTGGATGTCGCGGCCGTTGCCCGGATTGTCCTGGCCGCCGGTCATGCCGACGGCGCGGTTGTCGAGCAGCAGCACGGTGACGTTGCCGCGGTTGTAGACGATGTCGAGCAGGCCCTGCATGCCCATGTGCAGGAAGGTCGAGTCGCCGATGACGGCGACGATCTTCTTGTCCTTGTCGCTCTCGCCGCGGCCCTTGTCGAGGCCGAGCGCCATGCCCATCGAGGCGCCCATCGAGATGCAGGCGTCGAGCGCGTTCCACGGGTGGCCGAAGCCGAGCGTGTAGCAACCGATGTCGCCGGAGATGGTGATGTTGCGCAACTGCGAGAGCGTGTAATAGACGCCGAGGTGCGGACAGGCCACGCACATCGTCGGCGGCCGCGGGAACACCGGCAGCGGCGCGACCGGGCGCGCCTTCTTCTCCGGCTCCGGCACTTCCTCGCCCAAGAGCCGCAGCACGGCCGGCTTCAGCACCGGCGGCGACAGCTCGCCCGAGCGCGGCAGGATGTCCTTGCCGACGACCTTGATGCCCTGCGCCTTCAGCTCGGTTTCGAGCAGCGGCTCGACTTCCTCGACGACGACACAGTGCTCGACCGTAGCCGCGAAGGCGCGGATCTTCTCGAACGGCGCCGGGAAGGAGAAGCCGAGCTTCAGCACCGGCGCATCCGGGAAGGCTTCCTTCACGTGCATGTAGGCCGGGCCCGAGGCGACGAAGCCGACGCGGCGGTCGCTGCCGGCGTCGACGAAGTTCAGCGCGGAGGTTTCGGCCTCGGCGCGCAGGTCGATCTCGCGCTGGAACATCAGCGGGATGCGGCGGGCGGCGGCGCCCGGCACCATCACCCAGCGCGCCGCTTCCTTCTTGAAGCCCGGCGCGACGTGCGGCGCGCGCTCGCCGACCGTGACCAGCGCCTTGACGTGGCAGATGCGCGTGGTCATGCGCAGGATCACCGGCGTCTGGAAGCGCTCGGAGAGCTCGTAGGCGAGCCTGGTGTATTCGTAGGCTTCCTGCGAATCGGCCGGTTCGAGGATGGGCACGTGCGCGAAGCGGCCCCAGAAGCGCGAATCCTGCTCGTTCTGCGACGAGGAGAGGCCCACGTCGTCGGCCACGGCGATGACCAGGCCGCCGGCGACGCCGGTCAGCGTCAGCGTCATCAGCGCGTCGGAGGCGACGTTCAGGCCGACGTGCTTCATCGCGCAGAACGAACGCGAGCCGGCCATGGCCGCGCCGAAGGCGACTTCGAGCGAGGTCTTCTCGTTCACCGACCACTCGGAATAGAGATCCGGGTAGGTCGAGATCACCTCCAGCATCTCGGTCGCCGGCGTGCCCGGATAGGCCGCCGCCACCTTCACGCCGGACTCCCACACGGCGCGCGCCACCGCCTCGTTGCCGGACATCAGAAGCCGGCTCTGCGCCGGCGCGGGCATCACCGCCGCCATGGAATCTCCTCGCTCGTAATATGGTTTGAATATGGTTCAAAAACAGGGGGCCAACATAGCGTTTCTGTAACACGTCCTCGTTGATGCAGATCAATAGGTGGCCGCCCTTGACACGGTCGTGACGTCGACGCTATGGTTTTGCATCGCGAAAGATGATTCCGCGATACGAAAAATAATGATGCGGCGCAACACCAATCAAAGGAGCGTCGTATTAAGCTTGGCCGGTCGCGACCCGATCCTCGCGCCAGGCACCTGGGCGCCGCCGCCTACCCGGCCGTCGGCACAAGAACACTTCACACACTGGAGACACCCATGGCAGCTCAAACCGAGAACTCCGGCGCGGTCGACCTCGACCCGCAGGAAACCCAGGAATGGCGCGACGCGCTCGCCGGCGTCGTCGATAAGGAGGGCGCCGAGCGCGCGCACTTCCTGATCGACGACCTGATCGGGCAGGCGCGTGAACAGGGCATCGACATCCCCTACAGCGCCAACACCGAATACATCAACACCATCCCGGCCGAGCAGCAGCCGAAGTACCCGGGCAATCCCGATCTCGAGCTGAAGATCCACAGCTACATCCGCTGGAACGCCATGGCCATGGTCGTGCGCGCCAACAAGCACACCAACGTCGGCGGCCACATCGCCTCCTTCGCCTCGGCCGCCGCGCTCTACGACGTCGGCTTCTCGCACTTCTGGCACGCGCCCTCCGACAAGCACGGCGGCGACCTGATCTTCTTCCAGGGCCACTCGGTGCCCGGCATCTACGCCCGCGCCTTCATGCTCGGCCGGCTGAGCGACGAGCAGATGGACAACTTCCGCCAGGAGGTCGACGGCAAGGGCATCTCGTCCTATCCGCATCCGTGGCTGATGCCGGACTTCTGGCAGTTCCCCACCGTGTCGATGGGCCTCGGCCCGATCCAGGCCATCTACCAGGCCCGCTTCATGAAATATCTGGCCAGCCGCGGACTGATCGACGCCGCCGACGCCGGCGGGCGCAAGGTCTGGGCCTTCCTCGGCGACGGCGAGACCGACGAGGTCGAATCGCTCGGCGCCATCGGCATGGCCGGCCGCGAGAAGCTCGACAACCTGGTCTTCGTCATCAACTGCAACCTGCAGCGCCTGGACGGCCCGGTGCGCGGCAACGGCAAGATCATCCAGGAGCTGGAGGCCGAGTTCCGCGGTGCCGGCTGGAACGTCATCAAGCTGATCTGGGGCACGCACTGGGACGCGCTCTTCGCCCGCGACAAAAAGGGCATCCTGAAGAAGCGCATGATGGAGTGCGTGGACGGCGACTACCAGACCTTCAAGGCCAAGGACGGCGCCTACGTGCGCGAGCACTTCTTCAACACGCCGGAACTGCAGGAACTGGTCGCCGACTGGACCGACGACGAGATCTGGCAACTGAACCGCGGCGGCCACGACCTGTTCAAGATCTTCGCCGCCTACGACCGCGCGATCAAGCACAAGGGCCAGCCGACGCTGATCCTGGCGAAGACGATCAAGGGCTACGGCATGGGCGGCGCCGGCGAGGCGATGAACATCAGCCACCAGCAGAAGAAGCTCGACCGCGAACAGGTCAAGCGCTTCCGCGACCGCTTCGGCCTGCCGGTGCCGGACGATCAGCTCGACAAGCTGCCCTACCTCAAGTTCGCCGAAGACTCGCCGGAATATCAATACCTGCGCGAGCACCGCATGGCGCTCGGCGGCTTCCTGCCGCAGCGCAGGCGCAAGGCGGCGCCGCTGACGATCCCGGCGCTCGATACCTTCTCGGCGCTGTTGAAGGCGTCTGGCGAGGGCCGCGAGCTGTCGACGACGATGGCCGTCGTGCGCATCATGAACATGCTGTTGAAGGACAAGCAGCTTGGCCAGCACGTGGTGCCGATCGTTCCGGACGAGTCGCGCACCTTCGGCATGGAGGGCATGTTCCGCGCGGTTGGCATCTGGAGTCAGGAAGGCCAGAAGTACGTGCCGGAAGACCACGACCAGTTGATGTTCTACAAGGAGTCGACGACCGGCCAGGTGCTGCAGGAAGGCATCAACGAAGCCGGCGCGATGAGCGACTGGATCGCCGCCGCCACCGCCTACTCGGTGCACAACGTGCAGATGATCCCGTTCTACATCTGCTATTCGATGTTCGGCCTGCAGCGCACCATGGACCTCGTCTGGGCCGCCGGTGACCAGCGCTGCCGCGGCTTCCTGGTCGGCGGCACGGCCGGCCGCACGACGCTGAACGGCGAGGGCCTGCAGCACGAGGACGGCCACAGCCTGGTCCTCGCCGGCCTGGTGCCGAACTGCGTCTCCTACGATCCGACCTTCCAGTACGAGGTCGCCGTCATCGTCCAGGACGGCCTGCGTCGCATGTACCAGGAGCAGGAAGACGTCTTCTACTACCTGACGGTGATGAACGAGAACTACGAGCATCCGGAAATGCCGGCCGGCGCCGGGCAGGACATCCTCAAGGGCATGTACCTGTTCAGGAAGGGCGCCGTCGCCGAAGGCAAGAAGGCGGCGCCGCGCGTGCAACTGCTCGGTTCAGGCACGATCTTCCGCGAGGTGATCGCCGCAGCCGAACTGCTCAAGCAGGACTGGGGCGTCGACGCCGACCTGTGGGGCTGTCCGTCGTTCAACGAACTGGCGCGCGACGGCAACGACGTGGCCCGCTGGAACCTGCTCAACCCGGCCGAGAAGCCGCGGCTGTCGCACGTCGAGAGCAGCCTGAACGACACGCGCGGCCCGGTCGTCGCCGCCACCGACTACGTGCGCCTGTTCGCCGAGCAGATTCGCCCGTTCGTCAATCGCCGCTACGTGACGCTCGGCACCGACGGCTTCGGCCGCTCCGACACGCGCGAGAAGCTGCGCCACTTCTTCGAGGTGGACCGCCACTGGATCGCGCTGGCCGCGCTGAAGGCGCTGGCCGACGACGGCGAGATCGAGCGCGGCAAGGTCGCCAAGGCGATCCTGAAGTACGGGATCGACGTCAACAAGCCGAACCCGATGAGCGTCTGAGGAGGAACCGACATGAGTCAGATCGTGGAAGTGAAGGTTCCGGACATCGGCGATTTCAGCGACGTGCCGGTGATCGACGTGTTCGTGAAGCCGGGCGACGTGGTCAAGGTGGACGATGCGCTGGTGACGCTCGAATCGGACAAGGCGACGATGGACGTGCCGAGCAGCGTCGCCGGCGTGGTGAAGGAAGTGAAGGTGAAGCTTGGAGACCGTATCTCCGAGGGCAGCGTGGTCGTCATCGTTGAGGCCGGCGCCGCCAGTGAGGAGAAAGGAGTGAAGAGTGAGGAGCAAAAACCCGCTCCGGCCCCGCTCCTCTCTCCTTCCTCCTCCCTCCTCACTGAAGTCAGGGTTCCGGACATCGGCGACTTTTCCGAGGTGCCGGTGATCGACGTCTTCGTCAAGGTCGGCGACGCGGTGAAGGTCGACGACGCGCTGGTCACGCTCGAATCGGACAAGGCGACGATGGACGTGCCGTCCTCCGTCGCCGGCGTCGTCAAGGAAGTGAAGGTCAAGCTCGGCGACAAGGTTTCCGAGGGCTCGGTGATCGTGGTGGTCGAAGCGGCCAGCGCCGCTTCGACCGGCGAGGAGAAAGGAGCGAGGAGCGCGGAGCAAACGCCCGCTCCGGCGGCGACTGCACCGGCGAGCACCCCGCCGGCTCCGGCGCGGCCCTCCTCCCTCCTCCCTCCTCCCTCCTCTCTGCCTCCAGGCGGCAAGACGCACGCCAGCCCGTCGGTGCGCGCCTACGCCCGCGAACTCGGCGTCGATCTCGCCAAGGTGCCGGCCACCGGGCCGAAGGGACGCATCCTCAAGGAAGACGTCACCGGCTTCGTCAAGGGCGTGATGAGCGGCGCCGTCGCCGCGCCGGCGGCGGTCGGCAGCCTCGGCGGCGGGCTCGACCTGCTGCCCTGGCCGAAGGTCGACTTCTCGAAGTTCGGCCCGATCGAGACGCAGCCGCTTTCCCGCATCAAGAAGATCTCCGGCCAGAACCTGTCGCGCAACTGGGCGATGATCCCGGCCGTGACCTACCACGAGGACGCGGACATCACCGATCTGGAAGCCTTCCGCGTGCAGTTGAACAAGGAGAACGAGAAGTCCGGCGTCAAGCTGACCATGCTCGCCTTCCTGATCAAGGCCTGCGTCAAGGCGCTGCAGAAGTTCCCCGAGTTCAACAGCTCGCTCGACGGCGACAATCTGGTGCTGAAGCAGTACTACAACATCGGCTTCGCCGCCGACACGCCGAACGGCCTGGTCGTGCCGGTGGTCAAGAACGCCGACCAGAAGTCGGCGCTGGAAATCGCCAGGGAATCGGGCGAACTCGCCAAGCAGGCGCGCGACGGCAAGCTGAAACCGGCCGACATGCAGGGCGCGTGCTTCACCATCAGCTCGCTCGGCGGCATCGGCGGCACCTACTTCGCGCCGATCGTGAACGCGCCGGAGGTCGCCATCCTCGGCGTCAACAAGTCGGCGATGAAGCCGGTGTGGGACGGCAAGGCTTTCGTGCCGCGCCTGATCCTGCCGCTGTCGCTGACCGCCGACCACCGCGTCATCGACGGCGCGCTGGCCACCCGCTTCAACGTCTATGTCGCGCAGCTGCTCGCCGACATGCGCCGCATGATCGTTTGAGGAGCCGACGATGAGCGATAGTTCTCAACTCGTTGAAGTGAAGGTTCCGGACATCGGCGACTTCGCCGACGTGCCGGTGATCGACCTGTTCGTCAAGGCCGGCGACGCGATCAAGGTGGACGACGCGATCGTCACTCTGGAATCGGACAAGGCGACGATGGACGTGCCGTCCACCGTCGCCGGCACGGTCAAGGAAGTGCTGGTCAAGCTCGGCGACCGGGTCAAGGAAGGGGCGCTGCTGATTAAGGTCGAAGCGTCGGCCGGCGCATCCGCCCCCGCCCCGGCGGCGGCATTCCCCGCGCCTGCGGCCGCACCGGCCGTACCGGCCGCCGCGCCGACGGCGGCGAGTCACGCCGGCGGCGCCGACATCGAGTGCGACATGCTCGTCCTCGGCGCCGGCCCCGGCGGCTATTCGGCGGCGTTCCGCGCCGCCGACCTCGGCCTGAAGACCGTCATCGTCGAGCGCTACGCCACGCTCGGCGGCGTCTGCCTGAACGTCGGCTGCATCCCGTCGAAGGCGCTGCTGCACGTGGCCGCGGTGATGGACGAGGCCGAGCACCTGGCGGCCGCTGGCATCGCTTTCGCCAAACCGCGAGTCGACATCGACAACCTGCGCGCGCACAAGGAGAAGGTCGTCGGCAAGCTCACCGGCGGCCTCGCCGGCATGGCCAAGGGCCGCAAGGTCGAGATCGTGCGCGGTTACGGCACTTTCCTCGACCCGAACCACGTCGCGGTCGAACTGACCGACGGCCCGGCGCAGGACAGGACCGGCGGCAAGAAGACGATCCGGTTCAGGAACTGCATCATCGCCGCCGGCTCGGCCGCGGTGCACCTGCCGTTCATCCCGCGCGACCCGCGCATCGTCGATTCCACCGGTGCGCTCGAACTGCGCTTCGTGCCGAAGAAGATGCTGGTCATCGGCGGCGGCATCATCGGCCTGGAGATGGCCACCGTCTATTCGACGCTCGGTGCCCGGGTCGACGTCGTCGAGATGATGGACGGCCTGATGCAGGGCCCGGACCGCGACGCGGTCAAGGTCTGGGAGAAGCAGAACCTGCACCGCTTCGACAAGGTGATGCTGAAGACGAAGACCGTCGCCGTCGAGGCCAAGGACGACGGCCTCTGGGTCAGGTTCGAGGGCGAGGGTGCGCCGGCCGAAGCCGTGAAGTACGACATGATCCTGCAGTCCGCCGGCCGCGCGCCGAACGGCAAGGCGATCGGCGCCGACAAGGCGGGCGTGGTCGTGAACGAGCGCGGCTTCATCCCGGTGGATGCGCAGATGCGCACCAACGTGCCGCACATCTTCGCCATCGGCGACATCGTCGGCCAGCCGATGCTGGCGCACAAGGCGGTGCACGAGGCGCACGTGGCGGCGGAAGTCGCGGCCGGCCACAAGGCCGCCTTCGACGCCGGCGTGATTCCCGGCGTCGCCTACACCCACCCCGAGGTCGCGTGGGTCGGCTACACCGAGGAGCAGGCGAAGAAGGAAGGCCGCAAGGTCGAGACCGCCAAGTTCCCGTGGGCCGCCTCCGGCCGCGCCATCGCCAACGGCGCCGACTATGGCTTCACCAAGCTGATCTTCGACGCCGAGACGCACCGCGTCATCGGCGGCGCCATCGTCGGCCCCTCGGCCGGCGACATGATCGGCGAGGTGTGTCTGGCCATCGAGATGGGCTGCGACGCGGTCGACATCGGCAAGACCATCCACCCGCACCCGACGCTGGGCGAGACGGTGGGCATGGCGGCGGAAGTGGCGCACGGGAGTTGTACGGACGTGCCGCCGGCGCGGAAGAAGTAGGGGCAGGGCTGCTTCACGGCAAAGGGCGACGGATTCCGTCGCCCTTTTTGTTTGCGTTCGCCGGACGTCCGAGCAAGCGACGCCACCTATCGACAGAGGGCCGCCGTGTTTGTATCCTGCCACCATGCATCCTTATGGCATTCCAGCCGATTGACGCGGGATAGGCGGCGCCAAGACCAACCAGCCAACCAGAGTGCCGCATTTGACCGCCGTATATTCCGGAGATGGATTCACCGATGGCCAAAAAAATCAAATTCCATCAGTACCTTGGCAACGCAACGCTCTACAGGATAGATGGCGCGCTTCCTGGATATGAGACGCATATGATATCCACTTCTAGTTGGGGGACTTCACTTTGAACTTTATGCCGAGGGTGGCTGAGTGAAGAAAGGCTTCGGGAGTATTCACTACTGCGCCCACTTCCTCGACCGAGTGGTGTCGAAGTCTGCTCGTTCATCGAGCGATGGCGTTGCTGCCTTCCATATTGCATCGCATCTTCTGAAGGAACTCGACGCGCTCCAAGACAAGAACCCGCTGGTCACGCTGTCCTTTGCAACCGACTCCCTTCGTGTGTATTTCCGTGGGCAATTGCAGTTTCACATTCAACCGAGAAAGTTCAGAACAATTATCTGGATACCGGGCGCCTACAGCAGAGAACTCTGCCGAGAGATTCAAAAACGACCACAGTTGTTTGCCGTCGAAGGCGAGCACATCTCGTGGGTGTTCAGCGTGGGCGGCGTCAAATGGCTCATGGAGTACCTTCATTCAAACTGGCGACCTTCTGGTGCTGGCGCATCAAAGGCTCCTGTCGCTCACTCAAGACACATTCCTGGCGAGGTCAGGCAGGCCGTTCTCACGGAGTTTCTTGCGTCTGGCCATTGGTGCCCTGGAGTGGCCGGCATCACCAAGCGACATAAAGTGAGTGAATCTATGCGTATTGAGTTCGACCACATCTTGCCCCACTCGGTCGGTGGTTCAAATCACTACTGGAATATTCAAGTCCTGTGCTCCGAGTGTAACCAGCTAAAGAGAGCAACAGCGGCATGAATCCGCGTCCCCCAACCCATCATTCCACCGGACCTGCGCGAAAAGCCGCGCAGGCCGGTGAATTCAAACGTTATGCGTCTCGCAACCACTAAACCCATGAGCTTTCTCAGCCTCTTTGCTCTGTCACTTGCTTTTGCTTTGTCCGGCTGCACGGCTATTCAACGCACCGCACACATGTACAGCAACGAAGCGCCTCAGCCTCTCTCGTTTCAGTACAAAGATGGTGGTTCAAGCACGTACTACTCCTTTGTGGTCGGCGACGCTTCACAGTCCGATACCATGGTTTTCTTCTATGGCGCGACAGGCTGTCCCAGTTGGAGGTCCGTAATGCCTGGCTACGTCAGTGGCCTCACGGTCAATGCTCGTATTTTCGTTCTCAACAAGCGATTTGTACCTGATCGTTCTACTGGGCTGTTCGACTGCGGCCACGAATTTCATCTGGCAAACAATCCAAATCAATGGGTCGCCGACTATTCGGAGTTCATCGCCGCGCAAATAAGTTCCGTTGCATCCAAGCCGAAGAACGTCGTCTTGGTTGGAGTCTCGGAAGGCGCGTTACCCGCAACCGAGGTTGCCGGGCTGTCTCCAGCGATCACCCATCTCGCGATCATCGGCAGTGGTGGCTACTCAATGCGTAAATCACTTGCCACACTCAGGCAAAGAGGCGCTATACAGTTCGACGTCAACTCGGGCTGGGAGAAAATTACCGCTGATCCTCGCAGCATCGAAAAGGATTGGTACGGCAACCCCTATCGCTGGTGGACAGACATTATGGATATCGATCCCATCAATAACCTTCTGAAGTTGAATATCCCCGTTCTAGTCGGCATTGGTGAGCGAGACCAAAGTGTTCCTGTTGAGTCCGTGCATTTCCTCGAAACAAAGTTCAAAGAAGCAGACAAGGACAACCTCATCGCCCATATCTATCCCGGTGCAGATCATCGTTTGAACGCTAATGGCGTGTCTTATCGCAACGATTTTTTTGCAGAATTGGGGCGCCTGATACGACCAACGCATAACATTTCGGTCAAGCGGGACGCGCCGCAAGCGGCGCGCCCCTTACCTTAAACGTTGGGCGTCTAGATAGGCGATCTAGGGCCACCTGTCGTGTTACATCAAAAAAAGGAAGAATCGGCGATGAGGTTTCAAGATATCGAATTCGGAAAAACTTCCGGCGAAGCTGAAGCGGCTGAAATGCCGCACTTGGTTGCGCAGGGCTATTTTGATGACGGACTTCTAGAACCATTCATGCAGCGAAAAAAGTGGCTTCTCTTAGCCAGAAAGGGTGCAGGGAAATCCATGCTTGGAGAGAAGATCAAACAGATCGCCTCTCTATCCAAAGGAACCTCTGCGGCAACCCTAACTCACCTCGCTGACTTTCCATACAAAGCGTTCTCGCACTTAATGCCTGGCACCGTCGAAAACGCTTCTAGATACCCAGCATCTTGGTCTTGGCTTCTATGTCTCCAAATCATTGATGCTCTACGTAACCATCCGGCAGTAAACACACCACTAAACATTGATGCCAACAAGGCAATTGGGCAATTGCAGGCTATTGGCCTCCTTCCAACGGCTGACCTTCAAAGACTTGTTGTTCATTCGTCGAAATCCGGTTTCAAGGCAAAGATTCCAAAGCTTCTCGAGTATTTCAGCGAAGGAGACAAGACCAATACGCCTACTGATTTGGCATTCCTAAACCTTGTAGCGAGCCTGAAGGAGCTCATCGCCAAGTACTCGTTCCACGGCCAGCAGTATCTGATTATTGATGGTCTCGACGACATCTTGACGAAGGAAGCTATTCAGTATGAGACGCTTTCAGCCCTAATCTTTGAGGCTGGTCGGTTGAACTCCTATTTTGCGAGCAAGCATCTTCCCATTTGGATCATCGTACTGTGCAGGACCGATATCTATGAGGTTCTACCTGGTCCGAACAAGAACAAGGTTCGCCAGGACTTCTCCGTTGAAATTGATTGGTATCCCCAATCTGGCATAGTCGAGCAATCAAAACTTCACGATCTCGCCAACTTGCGCGCTCAGCTGAGCTTGAAGCGACCTGTAGATGTGTTTTCTGAATTTTTCCCGAAACACATGGACCATGGTGTCGCAACAAAGAAGTACCTAACGGACCTAACGCGTCACACGCCCAGAGATTTCATAGCTCTCCTCACACAAATTCAGCGCGCTGCAAAGAACAACCCCGTTACCAGAGCAGAGGTTCTGGACGGGGCTAAGCTGTATTCGGAGAAATACTTTCTTCCAGAAGTCAAAGATGAATTGGTTGGGTATGTCTCACCTCGAGAACTTCAAATATTTCTGAATAGCGTTAGCGAGATCCACGAACGGAGATTTAATATGAATACTCTTGGAAAGGTCGCCGCCACGTTGGGATTGCAGCGGGACAAACTCGATGTGCTCATGCACGCGTTGTTTGCCGCGAGCGCTGTTGGTATGACTTGGCGTGATTCTCACACCAAGCAAGACAGATTCGAATTCAAGTTCCGGAATCCTAATGCGTCATTTAGCCCCAAGAGAACAGTCGTATTGCATAAGGGATTGTGGAAGGCACTGAACATCAACTGAGCCAAGATGCGACGCCCAACCCATCATTCCACCGGACCTGCGCGAAAAGCCGCGCAGGCCGGTGAATTCAGACGTTGAGATCGCCATTGAGTCGCTCTTCGGGATTCAGCTCCGGGCTGTAGCCGGTCAACAAGCCTCGCGTGCAAACCCGGCTTCACGCTGCCCGCGCACCGTGAGTACAAATACCGTGTCGATTTCGGCCACGTAACGGTACAGCGCCACGTAACCGTGTGTGCGGCGCCCGATCACCAGTTCCCGCTTGCCATTCCCGGCGGGGCGGCCGATCAGCGGGTTGCTGGCCAACACGTCGATGGCCTCGACGATCTCCCGTATCCGGTCCTCGGGATGTGCCGCCCGGTATTGGTCGAGATGATCCAGTATCCGCTCGAAATCCTCGCCGACGTCAGGAGCCAGTTCGATGCGCGTCGCCGTCATGGCACCAGCTTGCGGGCGACAGGCCGGGGCGCGGCCTTGCCGGCGGCACGATCCTTCAGCCAGTCGCGCATTTCTTCCCAGGCAACGGCCTGCCCGGATTCGATGATGCACGCGTAACGCTGGTCCGCCACCGCATCGAACTCGGCGCGCAATTCGGCCCGTTCGGTTTTTTCGGCAATCGCCGCCAGGATGAAATTGTGCGAAGTGGTGCCCGCGCGCTTCGCCGCTTCGGCAACACGGAACTTGAGTTCATCGGGCAGGCGGATGGTCGTCGTGCTCATGGTCACTCCCGGGAATCGAGCGTTGGTCGTCGGCCCAATGTAGCACAAACGTGATACAGCCTGCCGGCTTCGACTGTCTGCCGGTGATGCGCGAAGGGTCCGACCGCTCTCCCGGGAGCTTCCAGACCCGCAGGGTATACTCGCCCCGTCCTGCCACCCGCCTCGCCTTTCGCCAGAGTTCCGCCATGCCAACCTGCCTCGCCCTGCCCGCGACCATCCTCGTGCTCACCCTCGGCCTCGCTGCGCCGGCCTTCTCCGCCACCGACTACGGCGACGAACAGTTCCGGCTCGAACACGGCCACGACGGCAAGGACGTGTTCTGGGCGCCGACGCCGGACGCAATGGTGACGCTGATGCTGCAAACGGCCAAAGTGACGCCGGCCGACGTCGTCTACGACCTCGGCGCCGGCGAGGGCCGCATTCCCATCGCCGCCGCCCGCGAGTTCGGCGCGCGCGCCGTCGGCATCGAATACACGCCCGAGGTGGCCGAGCTGGCGCGGCGCAACGTCCAGCGCGCCGGCCTCGACGGCCGCGTGCGGATCGTCACCGGCGACATCTTCGTCGAGGATTTTTCCGAGGCGACGGTGGTGACGATGTTCCTGACGCCGATCGTCAACCGCAAGCTGCGGCCGCTGCTGCTGAAGATGAAGCCCGGCACGCGCGTCGTCTCGCACAGTTTCCACATGGGCGACTGGAAGCCCGACGCGCAGTTCTCTACGAAGACCGCGGAAGGCTTCTTCTGGATCGTCCCCGCGCCGGTCGAGGGTGAGTGGTCGCTGCGCCTGCCGGGCGCGCCGGAAGCGGCCCGACTGCGCCTGAAACAGGCTTACCAGCAGGTTTCCGGCACGCTCGCGCTGGGCGAGCGGACGCTGCCCGTCGAAGGACGCCTGGAAGGCGCGACCCTGCATCTCGACTACCTCCGGCCGGACGGCGCGACAGCGACCATCGTCGCCACGGTCGACGGCGACCGCCTCGCCGGCCGGCAGACGCACCCGCAGGCCGCCGGCCCGGTCGCCGGCGAACGCCGCCGAGGCGCCGGCGATGGCCGCGACTGACGCTTCCGCCAGCCCGCGCGGGCGATTGAGCACGACCGGCGCCGTCGCCATCGTCGTCGGCATCGTCGTCGGCGCCGGCATCTTCAAGACCCCGGCGATGATCGCCGGCATCACGCAGGACGCCGGCTGGCTGTTCGCCGTGTGGGTCGCCGGCGCCCTCGTCTCGCTGGCCGGCGCGCTGTGCTACGCCGAGCTGTGCGCCGCGCACCCGCACGCCGGCGGCGACTACCACGTGCTCACGCGCGCCTACGGCAGGCACCTCGCCTTCCTCTACGCCTGGTCCAAGGCGATGGTCATCCACACCGGCTCGATCGCGCTGCTCGCCTTCGTCTTCGGCGACTACATGACGCGCGCGCTCGACCTCGGCCCGCATTCCGCGGCGATCTGGGCAATCGCCGTCGTCGTCGCGCTGACGCTCACCAACATCCTCGGCCTGCACCTCGCCGCCCGCCTGCAGACGGCGCTGGTCGTGCTGCTCGTCGCCGGGCTGGCGGTGGTCGTCTTCGCCGGCCTCGCCGCGCCGCCGGCCGACGCCGCGCCGGCGCCGTTCTTCGCCACGACGCCGGCGCCGGGCCTGCTCGGGCTGGCCATGGTCTTCGTGCTGCTCACCTTCGGCGGCTGGAACGAGGCCGCCTACCTCTCGTCCGAGCTGCGCGGCGGGCCGCGCGCCATCGTCCGCGCACTGGTCGTCAGCCTGGCGATCATCACCGCCCTCTACCTGCTGGTGAACCTGGCGCTGCTGCGCGGCCTCGGGCTGGAAGGGCTGGCCGCCAGCAAGGCCGCCGGCGCCGACGTGCTCGGCCGTCATTTCGGCCCGTGGGCCGAGCGGCTGCTCGGCCTGCTGGTGGCCGTCGCCGCGCTGACCAGCATCAATTCGACGATGATCGTCGGCGCCCGCACCAACTACGCGCTCGGCCGCGACTGGGCGCTGCTGCGCCGCCTCGGCCGCCGGCAGGCGGGCGCCGGCACGCCGGTCAACGGCTATCTCGTGCAGACGGCGATCAGCCTGGCGCTGGTCGTCTTCGGCGCCTTCCAGGCCGACGGCTTCGAGGCCATGGTCGAGTTCACGGCGCCGGTGTTCTGGTCCTTCCTGTTCCTGGTCGGGCTGTCGGTGTTCCTGCTGCGCCGGCGCAACCCGGAGATCGCGCGGCCCTTCCGCGTGCCGCTCTACCCGCTGACGCCGATCGTCTTCTGCCTGGCCTGCGCCTGGCTGGCCTGGTCGAGCATCGCCTACGCCGCCAGCCGCGAGGCGGTGCACGTCTCGCTGCTGGTGATGCTCGCCGGCCTCGTCGCGCTCGCCGGGCTCGTCGCGCACGGCCGCGCGCGGCGCCTGCCGGCGGCGGCCGAGGCACCACGCTAGCGCACGTAGCCCCAGCCCTTCAGCCGCGAATAGGCGTACTGCGCCGCGTCGCCCTGCGCGCTCTGGCGCAGGAAGGCGTCGTAGTGCCGGGCGGCGGCGCGGCGGTCGCCCAGGCCTTCGAGCGACACGCCCTTGAGGAAGGTGACGCCGGAATCGCCGGGCAGCAGGCGGTCGCATTCGTCGAGGCGCCGATAGGCGTTCGCCGGGTCGCGCAGTTCCAGCGCGAGCACGCCGGCGACCTTGTGCGCCTGCGCCTCCTGCGGATAGATGCGGCGCGCGCTGTCGGCGTAGTCGAGCGCCTGCCGGCCGCGGCCGGTGGCCTGCAGGCACTGCGCCATGCGCACGTTGGCGGCGTAGTCCTGCGGCGTGCGCTTCACCGCCGCCGTGAATTTTTCCTCCGCCGCGCGGTAGTCCTTCTTCGCCATCGCCGTCTCGCCGTGCTTGAGGTCGTCGATGGTCGGCTTCAGTTTGCGCAGGCCGGCGGTGCTGTCCATGAAGCGCTGGCGCTGCGCCTCGCGCCCCCGGCTCGCGGCGTAGCGCGTCTCGGCCATGCGCTGCGCGGTGTCGCGCCGCTCGCGGCTCATCGGGTGCGTCGAGAACATGGTCTGCACGAGGCTCGGCGCCTCCTTCTCCTGGTCAACCAGCAACTGCTGCAGGCGCACCATGCCGCCCGCCGGATAGCCGGCGCGCACCATGTATTCCTGGCCGAGCGCGTCGGCCTCGCGCTCGTCGTCGCGCGAGTAGCCGGAGAGCAGCGCGCTGGCGCCGATCTGGCTGCCCAGCGCGACGACGCTGCCCCACGAGGAATCGCGTGCGGCGATGTTCACGCCGGCCACCGCCACCTGCGCGAGCAGCGAGCGGCCCTGCTGCTGCGCCACGTGGCGCGCGTTGACGTGGCCCAGTTCGTGGCCGAGCAGCGCCGCCAGTTCGGCCTCGTCGTCCAGCTCGACGAGGATGCCGCGGGTGACGCCCATGGCGCCGCCGGGGAAGGTGTAGGCGTTCACGTAGTTGGCGTTGAGCGCGCGGTAGGAGTACGGCATGGCCGGCCGGTGCACGGCGTCGTCGAGACGGCCGCCGACCTCGGCGACGTAGTGGTTGACCGCCTCGTCCTGCACGGCGCCGAGGTCGCGCGAGAACTGGTGCGGCGAGACGCGCGCGTCGACGGCCTTTTCGTCGGCCTCGCTCATGCCGACGAGGATCGATTCGCCGGTCACCGGCGAGGTGGTGCAGCCGGAAAGGCCGCCGGCGACGCAGCCGGCGCCGAGCAGCCACAGCGCCTGGCGGCGCGTCAGGCGGTTGCGTTCGAGGCTGCGGGCGAGTTGTTCGAAGGAAATCATGGCGAAACCTCCGCCGGATACGGTGATGGCGCAAATTCTAAGCCGACTCGGCCGCGGCCGCGCCGCCGGCCCGCGGAAATCCCGCGGCGCCGGATCATTCCCGCTAGAATCGGGACGAAAATCCGCCCGCAGAAACCCATGGGGAGTCCGACATGAAGAACATTTCCGTCCGCCTGGCGGCGCTCGCCGCCGGCCTCCTGCTCCTTGCCGTGGTCGTCGGCGCGCTCGGCCTGAACGGCATGCGCCACGCCGTCGGCGGCCTGGACACCGTGTACCAGGATCGCGTCGTGCCGCTGCGCGACCTCAAGGAAATCGCCGACGCCTACGCCGTGGACATCGTCGACGTCACGCACAAGGTGCGCAACGGCAGCCTGCCGGCGGCCGATGGCCTGGCCGCCGTCGAGCGCGCCGAGGCGCTGATCGGCAAGAACTGGAAGGACTACCTCGGCACCACCCTCGTCGAGGAGGAGCGGCGGCTGGTGCCGGAGATCGAGAAGCGCATGCAGGCCGCCGACGCGGCCAAGGCCCGCCTGAAGACGCTGCTGCGCGAGGGCGACCCGGAGGCGCTCGCGGTCTTCGCGGCGGGCGGGCTCTACCCGGCGGTCGACCCGGTTTCCGAGGCTTTCTCGCAGCTGATCGAGACGCAGCTGACCGTCGCCAAGCGCGAGTACGAGGCGGCGCACGCCGAGTACGACCGGCTCTTCGCGCTGCTCGCCGCGCTCGTCGCCGTCGGCGTACTGCTCGGCGCCGGCGTCAGCCACTACCTGGTCGGCTGGGTGATCCGCGCGCCGCTCGCCGCCGCCCGGCGCTTCGTCGGCGAGATCGCCGCCGGCAATCTGCGCGCCGACATCGAGATCCGCCGCGACGACGAGATCGGCGCCATGCTCCGCGAGCTGCTGCGCATGCGCGACCAGCTGCGCGAGGTGATCGGCACGATCCGCGGCAACGCCGGGCACCTCGCCCGCTCCAGCGAGAACCTGGCGACCTCGACGGCGCAGATGTCGACGGCCAGCGACCACCAGTCGGAATCGGCCTCGTCGATGGCCGCCTCGGTCGAGGAGATGACCGTCAGCATCTCGACCGTCGCCGGCAGCAGCGAGGGCGCCCGCGACGTCGCCGCGCGCGCCGGCGGCGAGGCGGACGAGGGCGTCGAGGCGATCCGGCGCGTGGCGCGCGACATCCAGGACATCGCCGCCACGGCCGAGGCGTCGGCGCAGGCGGTGCAGGCGCTCGGCGGGCACACCGAGCGCATCGCCTCCATCGTCGGCGTGATCAAGGAGATCGCCGACCAGACCAACCTGCTGGCGCTCAACGCCGCCATCGAGGCGGCGCGCGCCGGCGAGCAGGGCCGCGGCTTCGCCGTCGTCGCCGACGAAGTGCGGAAGCTCGCCGAACGCACCACGCAGTCGACGCAGGAGATCGGCCCGATGATCGCCGCCATCGTCGACGGCACGCGCGGCGTCACCGAGCGCATGAACCAGCAGGCCGTTCAGGTGCAGGACGGGGTGCGCCTCGCCGACGAGGCGATCGGGACGATCAGCCGCATCTGCGACGGATCGCAGCAGGTGCTCGGCGCCATCAACGACATCAGCGCGGCGATGAACGAGCAGAGCACGGCGAGCGCCGACATCGCCCGCCGCGTCGAAAGCATCGCGCAGATGACCGAGGAGAACAGCGCCGGCGTGCGCCAGGTGCTCGGCGAGGTGGACGAGCTGCGCAAGGTTGCCGCGCAGCTCGACGCGGCCGCCGGCCGCTTCCGCACCGAGTAGGCGCCGTCAGGCGGCCAGCTTGCGCAGCGATTCGAGCACCGCGTCGCCCTTGAACGGCTTGACGATCCAGCCGCGGATGCCGGCCGCCTTGCCGCGCTCCTTCATGCTCGGGCTGCTCTCGGTGGTGAGCATGATCACGTTGACGCCGGCGTTGCCGAGCTCGCCGCGGATCTTCTCGACCATGGTCAGGCCGTCCATGTTCGGCATGTTCACGTCGCTGATCACCAGCCGGATGCCGGGGTCGGCCTTCAGCCTGGCCAGGCCGTCCTTGCCGTCGACGGCGGTGGCCACGTCGAGGCCGCTGTTCTTCAGAAAGCCGGCGACCTCGTCGCGCACCGTGCTGGAATCGTCAACCACCAGAATCTTCGCCATTGCGTCGCTCCTCGAAAAAAATCGGATCAGAACAGTTCGAGCTCGCCCGACGCGACCATCTCGTCCGCGTCGTGTGCGATCTCGCGGAATGCCTCCGGCGACCAGCCGAGGTTGAAGACGAAGCGCTGGTAGAGGCGGAAGCCGCTCCCGTCCGCGTCGTCGCCGAGCCGGTAGAGGAAGCACAGTTGCGGGTTCTCGCAGCCGAAGGAGATGTAGCGCTGCCGGTGGTTGACCACCAGCGGCACCTGGATGCGCGCGTCCGGCGCGCCGTCGCCGACGTAGCGGTTCTTGAAGGCGCCCCAGATCAGGTTGGTGATCTCGCCGAGCAGGCTGTTCACCGCGCGAAAGCCCGGCGCGCTCCCGTCCGCCGGCGCGCCGAGCAGGTCGAGCAGCGGCCGCTCCTCGGTCTGCAGCATCATGTAGCCGCGGCACCAGCCGCTTTCGAGCGGGATCAGGCTGAACACCTCGCCGAAGATGACCCGGTCGCGGACCAGGTAGGGCGTCTCCCAGCGCACCGTCAGGTTCGGGAACTGACCGGCGAGCACGTTCTCGGATATCTCCGAGATGCCGCGCACCAGCGCGTTCGGATAGACCTCGCTGAAGATGTACTCGTCGATGGCCCGCCGCAGCGCCGCCGTATCGTGCGCCGTGTAGGCGGCGCAGACCACGCGCCGCAGGCGCTCGTTCACGCCGTCGAGGTCGGCCGCCGTCTCGCGGCGCAGGATGATCGGCAGCTCCGGGCGCACGGTGTGGATGCGCAGCGCGATCTCGGCGTTCTCCTCGGCGTCGGCGCCGTAGCGCTCGGCGTAGAGGATGGCGCCGAGGTCGATGTTCGAGCGCAGCACCGACATCAGCCGGTTCTTGCGCACCTTCAGCGCGACCAGGCCGTTCTCGTCGCAGAAGCGCTTGATCGTTTCCTGGTGTTCGCCGCCGTCGTCGAGCACCAGCACCTTGCTGACCAGGCGGTCGCGCAGCGCCCGCTCTCCCGGTGAATTCATCGTTTTCTCCCGCCGTTTCAGAAAAATTCCAGCGCGCCGGTTTCCTCGGCGGCTGCGTCCTCGGCGCAGAAATCGATGTCGCCGTAGGCGCTCAGGCACAGCGTCGCGTGCAGCGTCAGCCGCTCGCCGATGCGGATGCGGTGCTGCGCCAGGTGCGCCGGCGACAGTTCGTGCAGGTAGTCGGCGCAGGCCCGTTCGAGGAGGTAGGGCGTGGACATCCCGGTATGCACGAAATGCCGGCCCAGCTCGCGGTTCATCGCGCCGCAGCAGAGGTTGCCGACCTCGCCGAAGGCTTCGGCGAAGGCGCGTTCGTCGTCGGCGAAGTAGCGGGCAAGCTCGCCGTCGGCGTCGACATGGAAGACGGTGAGCAGGCGGAAGCGGAAGGAGGCGATGGTCAGCACCAGCAGGTGGCGCTCGGGCGGCGCGGCGACCGCGCCCGGCAGGCGCTCGACGGCGACCGCGTCGGCCGGGTCCGCGGCCAGCGTCGCGCGCGCGGCGCGGGCGAAGATGAGGTCGAGGGCCTGTTTCGCGTTCTCGGAAACCACGTCGCCCCCTAGTCCGCCAGACGGTCGCGCAGTTGCGCGACCGCTGCCTCGACGCCGCTCACCGCGGCGACGATCATTTTGCCGTCGGCCTGGATCTCCTGGAAGGTCGCGGTCGTCGTCAGGTCGTTGCGGTGCAGGCTGCGGCCGTACTCGATCGACAGGGTCTCGGAGCGCTCGGCCAGCTTCCTGACCTCGTCGGCGACCACGGCGAAGCCGCGACCGGCCTCGCCGGCGCGCGCCGCCTCGATCGCCGCGTTCAGCGCGACGATGACCACGTGCTTGACGATGGCGGCGAACTCGTCGTTCTGCCGGTGCATCTCCTGGTTCTGCACGAGCAGCGAGGCCATCTCCTCGTGCCAGTGCTCGAAGGTGACGGAAACCTGGCGCAGCGAAGCCACGTCCGTCGCCAGCCGCTCGACCTGCGCCAGCAGCTCGCCGCGGCCGCTTTCGGCGGCGCGGCAGGCGGCGGCGAGCGCGGCGTTCTCGGCCGTCTGCCGCGCGTTCTCGTCGGCGAGCGCCGCCAGTTGCGGTTGCAGCGCGTCCCGTTCGTCCCGCCGCGCCGCCAGCTCGGCAACGGCCGCCGCGCGCTCGACCTCGACCTCGGCCAGCGACGCGGCGAGCGCGGCCGCGCGCTGCTCGGCCTCGGCCAGCGCGGCGCCGTGCCGCGCCTCGTGCCGCGCCAGCTCGCCGCGGCGCAAGGCCCGCGCGCGCAGGCTGGCGACGACCCAGCCGCCGAGCGCGGCGACGGCGCCGGAGAGAAAGAGATAGATCGAAACCGCCATCTCAGGTCGCCGCCGCCAGCTTGCCGGGCAGCGCCAGCACGCGCTCGAACAGGCCGGCAGCCGGCCCGTCGTCGTCCGCCGCCGGCGGCGCCGCGTGCCGGGCGTGCGCGACGGCCGGCGCAGCGTCGACGGCGAACTTGCCGGGCAGCGTGATCACCGTCTCGAAAGCGCGGAAGTCGGCGCCCTCGCGCGCGTCGGTGAACGCCAGGTCGAGGCTGCCGCCCTCGCGGCGGATGAAGTCGAGCACCGCGTCCATGCCGACGCCGCGGCCGGAGACCTCGGTCACTGCGCTCGCCGTCGAGAAGCCGGCGGCGAAGACCAGGCGCGCCGCCGCCTCGTCCGGGACGTCCTGCCCGGCTTCGAGCAGCCCCTTCTCCCGCGCCTTGCGGCGGATGTGCGCCAGCGCCAGGCCGCGGCCGTCGTCGCCGAGGCGCATGCACAGGCGCTCACCGATCCGCGCCAGCGTCAGGCGGATGGTGCCGGCCGGCGCCTTGCCGACGGCGACGCGCTCGGCCGTCGGCTCGATGCCGTGGTCGAGCGCGTTGCGATAGAGGTGCATGAAGACGTTGCGCATCAGGTCGCCGGCCTGGTTACGCAGGCGGATGCCGGCGTCCTCGACCACCAGTTGCGGCGGCGCCTTGCCCAGCTCCTCGGCGAGCGAGGGCAGCGACGCGAAGACGCCGTCGAGGATGCCGCGGACGCTCTCGGTGCCGATCAGGCGCAGGTCGCAGCGGGTCTGTTCGAGCAGCGCCGCCAGCGTCTCCGGGCGCGCCGCGTGCGCGTCGATCGCTTCCAGCGCAGCGGCGATGCGGTCGATCTCCGGGCGCTCGACCATCAGGTATTTCTCGGCGCTGCCGCGGCGGCCGGGCCCCTTGCGGCCGAGCTTGTGGTCGTTGAGCGATTCGTACTCATCGACGCAGGCGAGCACCGCGCGCAACTGCGCGAGCAGCGCCGCCTTGTCGAACGGCGTCTCCGGGCGGCGGCGGAATTCATCGTACGCCTGCTCGGCCTCGTGCACCAGGTTGGTCAGGTGCAGCAGGCCGTAGGTGCGCGCGTTGCCCTTGATCGTGTGCATGTTGCGGAAGAGCTGGTCCACCAGCGCCGGCGACATGGCCCCGGCGGCGTCGAGCAGCGATTCGTTGGCGGCGATGAAGCCGTGCGCCGCGTCGATGAAGGCGTGGAACTTCTCCTGGCCGACCTGCAGGATCTGCCCGATCATCGCCAGCTCGCGCTTCTGGTGCTCGGCCTCGGCCTGCAGCCGGCGCAGCGCGGTAACGTCGCGCACGCAGACCATGATCTTCTCGACCGTGTCTTTCTCGTCGCAGATCGGCGACCAGGCAAGCTCCAGCGTCTTCTGCCGGCCGCCGGGCATGGTCACCGCCGTCTCGCCGGCCAGCAGGTGCGCATTGAAGTCGAAGTTCATGCGGTCCTCGCCGAGGCAGGCGGCGATGGTCGCGTCGATCTGCGCCCGCGCGTCGGCGCCGAGGTCGCTGCCGGCGAAGAGGAGGTCGAGCGCGCCGCGGCCGGCGATCTCGCGGGTCTCGTAGATCGATTCCAGGTAGGCCGAATACTCCGGATGGACGCGCCCGTCGTCGACCACGGTGAGGATGCCCTGCGTCAGGTTCTGCAGCATGCCGTGGATGTCGTTGGTCTTCTCGCGCAGCTCCGCGGTGCGCTGCGCCAGGCTTTCCGCCATCTGGTTGAACTGCGTGCCGACGGCGCCCAGCTCGTCGCGCGAGGAGACGACGACGCGCGCGCTGAGGTCGCCGGCGGCCATCGTCGTCACCGCCTCGGAGAGGCCGTTCAGGCCGCGCATGATCGAGATGTAGGCGGCGACGAAGCAGGCGAGGACGACCGCCAGGCCGAGCGCGATGGCGGCGGCGACGAGGGCGCGCTGCCATTCGAGCGCGCCCAGGCGGGCGGCGAGAAGCACGTCGGCGTTCTCGACGAGCACGCCGGCGATGGCCAGCGACTCGTCGAAGGCCCGCCCGGTCAGGTCGATGAAGGCGGCGGGCGTCATGTCGAAGTCGGTGGTGTCGAGCATCTTCACCGTGATCGCCTCCTGCACCGCCAGGTAGGCGGCGTTCAGGCGGCTGCCGGCCTCGTCGAGCGCGGGCGCCAGTTGCGGATGGTCGCGCGTCACCTTCTGCAGGTTGTCCATGCTCCACTGCACGAGCGCGTCGAAGTTGCCGCGCTGCAGCGTCAGGTCGGTGCGGCGGCTGCCGCGCACGCTCTTCTTGACGAGGACGACGCTGCCGAGCTGGGCGGCGCGGCCGTTGGTGTCGACCAGGCCGGGCAGGTGGCTGGTCATGATGTCGAGCAGGCGGCTGCTGGCGGCGTCGCCGTCGATCAGCAGGCCGGTGTCCTCGTTCAGCTTTTCCAGCGCGCCGCGCAGCGCGTCGACGGTCTGCGCCAGCGCCTCGGCGTCGCCCTCGGCGATGCGCCGCCGCAGCTCGGCGCCGTCGCCGAGCAGACGCTTGCCGTCGCCCGCCGCGCTCAGGCCGGGCTGTGCCGCCAGCGCCGCGGCGAGATCGTCGGCCGCGCGCAGCGCGGCCTGCCGGCGCGCTTCGGCCGGGTCGGCCAGGCTGTCGTCGCCTTCCTGCCGGCCGAGCTGCGTCGCCAGATACTGATGCAGGCTGGCCAGGGCGGCCAGCGCCGGCGCCTGCACGGCGAGCGCGGCGCGCTCCCGCTGCAGCGCCGCGACCCGCTCGTTGATCGAGAACAGCAGCGTGCCGACGGCGATCAGCAGCGGAATGCCGAAGATCACCGCGGTCACCCGCAGCTTGTTGCGAAAGGACAGCCGGCCGACGGCGCGGACGATCGGTTCGAGAATTCGCATCTGTTGGCTCCCTCATGTTGCAGGCAGCGGATGCTAGCGGGGCCAGGTTACAGACGTGTTAACCGGCGGACGAAAAAAAGGCGGCGCAAGGCGCCGCCGAAAATACACAGGGAGAAAAGATTGCCGCGCCGGGCTATTGCCTGCGGCCGCGCGGCGCGGCGGCCGCGTCGCCGTCCGGCGCCGCCGGTCCGGACGGCGCGGCCTCGGCGGCGGGGGCCGGCGGCAGGCCGGCGCCGGCGAACATCGGCAGGGTCGTCAGCGCGGCTTCAGCGCGCGTCAGCCAGAGGCCGAGCAGCGCGTCGATCCCCTGCCGGTGCCATTCGCCGTAGGCGATCCAGCGCGCGCCGAGGTCGGCGGCGAGGTGCACCTGCTCCTGGAAGAGGTCGGCGCCCAGGCGCTGCAGTTCGGGATCGCCGGCGACCTCGGCGGCGAGCACCGCCGGCAAGGCCACCTCCGGCGCCCGCGTGCGCTGCGCGGCCCGTTCGAGGACGCGGCTGTGCAGGCGGAGCGAGCCGGCGGCGAAATGCTCGGCGGCGTTGAGCAGGCCGTGCGCGATGGCGCTGGAATGATCGAGGCGGGCGCCGTGCAGCGCGGCCAGCGGCGAATGATCGAGGGTGGGCATGGCGGACTCCGGGGTGACGAGGGATTGCCGGCGAGTGTAGTCGGCCGTTGTTGCAGGCTCATGACCGCGAGCTAAAACGCGAGGAAGCGCCCGCCTGCAGGCTCACGGGCAGACGCCCGCCGCGCGGCGATCCAGCCAGCGCAGCAGGCAGCGGTGCACGGCGTCGGCGACGAAGGGCTTGGCGACGATGTCGTCCATGCCGGCGGCGAAGCAGGCGACGCCGTCGTCGTCGAGGCTGCCGAAGGACATGGCGACGATCGGCACGTGCCGGCCGAAGGACAGCACGCGCAGCACGCGGGTCGCCGTCAGGCCGTCCATCACCGGCATGCGCACGTGCATCAGGACGAGGTCGGCGGGGCGGTCGCTGGCCCGCGTCACCGCGTCCGCGCCGTCGACGGCGAAGTCGAGCTGGAAGCGGGCGGCGGCGAGCAGTTCGCCGAGGCGCACGCGGTCGGTCGGGCTGTCGTCGGCGATCAGGATACGCTTGCCGGCATGGCGCCGCAGCATGGCCTGCAGCACGTCGTCGCGCCACAGCTCGCGCTTGCGGCCGGCAACCGCCGGGCTAACCGGCGGTCGCGGGCAGGCGCCCGCGGCGCCGCTCGTCTGCATGTTTTGCATGGTCGGACCTCCGTGGAAAACGGCGCCGCGGCGGCGCCTCAGTTGAGCCGCTGGCCGGCGCCCTCGCCGGCGCCGCGGCGCTCGACGAAGACCGCGCCGCGCATGCCGGCCTGCTTGCCGAGCTTCTTCGCCTGCTTCTTGGCCGTGGACGCGGCCGCCGCCACCTCGCGGTGCGACTCGAACTGGCCGACGCTCACGCGCACGGCGCCGATCGACAGCGTCGGCAGCGCCTGGAAGGCCAGCTCGCCGCGCCGGTTCTCGGCCATGTAGCCGCCGGCCGCGTGCTCGCCGACGTCGGCCATGCTGGCCACGGCGTCGGCGAAGCGGGCGACGATCTCGCCGCACCGCGGCTCCCAGTCCTCGCTCTGGAAGACGACGAAGAAATCGTCGCCGCCGATGTGGCCGACGAAGTCCTGGTGCGCGTCCACCGCCTCGCAGAGGGTCTGGCCGAGGCGCTGGATGACGTCGTCGCCGCGGCGATAGCCGAAGGTGTCGTTGTAGGGCTTGAAGTTGTCGATGTCGACGTAGGCGACGACGAAGGGCCGGCCGCTCGCCAGCATGCGGTCGATGTGCTCGTTGATCGGCACGTTGCCCGGCAACTGCGTCAGCGGGTTGGCGTAGCGCGCGGCGCTGATCTGCATCTCGGTGATCGTCGCCATCAGGTCGTGGCTGCTGCCGACGCCGAGGTAGCGGCCGCCCTCGCCGGTGATGATGAAGCCGTCGAACAGGTAGTGGCGCGGCGCCACCGAGAGCATCATCGCCAGCTCGGGAATGGTCGCGTGCTGGTCGACGACGAGCGGCGCCGGGTCCATGAACTGGTGGCAGGACTTGCGCCCGAACAGCTCCTTGCGGAACGGCCGGGCGAAGCGGTCGATCATGTTGTGCCGGTTGATCAGGCCGATCGGCCGCATACCCTCGACCACCGGCAGCACTTCGAGCGCGGCGTCGGCCTCGAAGCGGGCGAACACGCATTCGTTGTTGGCTGTGCCCGGCACCGGTTCGATCGGCTGCAGCAGCAAGCGCGCCGTGCGCGCCCGGCCGGCGTGCAGCGTGGTCGGCGCCAGCGCCACGCGGTGCCGGTCGAGCACCGCCGTCACCTCGTCCGGGAGCTGCCGCGCCGGCGCCTTCTCCGGATGGGCGACGAACCAGCCCTGGCCGCAGGCGATGCCCATGTCGCGGATGCACTCGAAATCCTCGACGCGCTCGATGCCCTCGGCGATCAGCGTGGCGTTGCAGATCTCGCCGAGATCCTGCATGGCGCGCACGAAGTGGTACTTGACGCGGTCGTCGGCGATGCCGTTCACGAAGTGCTTGTCCACCTTGACGAACTCGGGACGGATCTCGGACCACATGCGCAGGTTGGCGAAGCCCTCGCCGAGGTCGTCGATGGCGATCTGGAAGCCGCGCCCGCGGTAGTGCAGCAGCACCTCGTGGATGCCCGGCAGGTCGGTGATCTGCTCGTTCTCGGTCAGTTCGATGACGATGCGGTTGGCCGGCAGGCCGAGCTCGCCGAGCAGCGCGCGGCAGTGGCCGTTCATCATGCGCGCGTCGAGCAGCGCGCCCGGCGAGACGTTGAGGAACAGGCGGCCGGGCAACTGCATGCGGGCGAAGGCGTGCAGCGTCGCCTCGCGGCAGGCGTGCTCCAGGTCGAGGCCGAGGCCGGCGGCGCGGGCCGTGGCGAAGAGCGCGTCCGGGCGCTGCAGCGGCGAATCCTGCGGTCCGCGGATGAGCGCCTCGTAGCCGAACAGGTTGCGCGTGCGGAAGTCGACGATCGGCTGGAACACGGGCTGCAGCAGGCCCTCGCCGACGATCCGGAAGATTTCCTCGAACTCGTTTTCTATGCAGGCGTTCATCGTCGTTCTTCTCCTGCGACAGGAAAGGCGGCCAGTCTAGGCGGCCAGTCTAGGCGGCCGATGTTGCAGGCGTGTGGCAGGCGGCGGACGAAACGATGATGGCCGGCAGGCGGGCCGGGCTACTTCATCCAGGGCAGGAAGTCGGGCGAGACCACGGCGCGCAGCACGGTCTGCGGCTCGCCCTCGCGGACGCGCCGCGACAGCCACCACAGCGCGCCCTTCTTGATCGTCCACTCGGATTCCTGGCCGGCGAGCAGCAGCGAGGCGAGCTGGCCGAGGCCGGGCTGGTGGCCGACGAGCAGCGCGGCGCCGCGCGCCGTCGGCCAGCCGACGGCGGCGAGCAGTTCCGGCGCGCCCGCCTCCGGGCCGATGCGCCGTTCGAGGTCGAACGGCAGTTCGAGCGCCTCGGCGGTCTGGCGCGTGCGCACGGTCGGGCTGACGACGATGCGCAGATGGCGCGGCTGGTGCTGGCGAATCCAGCGCGCCATCGCCTTCGCCTGTTTCTCGCCGCGCGCGGTCAGCGCGCGCGCCGCGTCGTCGTCGCCGTCCTCGGCTTCGGCGTGGCGCCACAACAGCAGATCCATGGTCGTTCCTTCAACGAAAGCGGGCATGCTAGCGGCCTCCGGTTACGGCAATGTTGCGACCGGGACAGTATAGGCCCGGCCGCTCACAGGCCGGCGACGACCACCGGCGCGCCGGCGGCGCCGCGCCGCCGCCGGCGCAGCAGGCGGTAGTGCGCGGCGAGCAGCTCGGCCATGGTCCGCTCCGACCAGGTGTGGGCGTAGGCCGCGGCCTCGGCGCCGAGGTGCGCCCAGGCCGCGCGGTGGCCAAAGAAATGGGCGAGCGCGGTGGCGAAGGCGGCGACGTCGTCGGGCGGCACGATGCAGCCCTTGCCCGGCGTCAGGATGTCGGCCGTGCCCATGGCGGAGAGCGCCAGCGCCGGCGTGCCGGCGGCCATCGCCTCGATCAGCACCAGCCCCTGCGTCTCGGTGCGCGAGGCGAAGACGAAGAGATCGGCGGCGGCGTAGCAGTCGGGCAGGCCGCGCTCGCGGTCGAGGTAGCCGAGGAAGCGCACCGCTCGGTTCAGATCGAGCGCATCGACGCGGCGCTGCAGCTCGGCGCGCGCCGGCCCCTCGCCGGCGATCAGCAGCAGCAGGTCGGGCACCGCCGGCAGCGCGCGCCGCAGCGCCTCGATCAGGAAGCCGATGTTCTTCTCGTGCGCGACGCGGCCGACGTAGAGCGCCAGCGGCCGCTCCGGCGGAATGCCGTGCGCGGCGCGGAAGGCGGCGCCGTCGCCGGCGGCGAAGCGCTCGACCGGGATGCCGGTCGGCAGCACGTGCAGCGGCGCGCGCACGCCGTAGGCGAGCAGCCGCTCGCGCATCGCCGACGAGGGCACGACGACGCCGTCGAGCGCGTCGCACTGGCGGCGCGAGCAGACGCGGGCGGCGCCGCGCAGCCAGCCGGCGGGCAGCAGCGGCGCGTAGTGCTGCAGGTATTCCTCGAACAGCGTGTGGTAGGTGGCGAGCGCCGGCAGGTCGAGGCGCCGCGCCGCGGCGAGGCCGGCGTAGTGCGCGACGAAGGGGGTCTGGATGTGCACCAGGTCGCAGTCGGCGGCGGCCGCTGCAACGGCGCGGTGCATGGCCCGCCAGCCGACCAAGCGATCCTCGGCGTCGCCCGGCACCGGCCGGCCGCCGACGCGGACGACGCCGGGCTCGTCCGGCTCGTCGCCGTAGCGCGGCACCACCAGGCGGACCTCGACGCCCTCGTCGGCGAGCCGGCGGCGGAAGGTCTCGATCGACGTGGACACGCCGTTCACGCGGGGAAAATAAACGTCGGAAACCATCAGGACGCGCATTGCGATTCCTCCGTGGGTTCGTTGGCAGAAAGATCCGGCGCCGTCTGCGTCCAGTGCACGATTTCGAGACGGCCGTCCGCATGCTCGACGAGCGCGGTGCAGGAATCGACCCAGTCGCCGCAGTTGCCGTAGACCAGGCCGCCGACCTCGCGCAGCGCGGCGCAGTGGATGTGGCCGCAGATGACGCCGTCGAGTCCGCGCTGGCGGGCGGCGTGGATCACCGAATCCTCGAAGTCGAGGACGAACTGCAGCGCCTTCTTCACCTTGCGCTTGGCGTAGCCGGCGAGCGACCAGTAGCCGGCGATGCCGAGCTTGCGCCGCACCCAGGAGACGACCAGGTTGCAGGACACCAGCCAGTCGTAGGCGAGATCGCCCAAGAGCGCCACCCAGCGGTGGTGGCGCGTCACCTGGTCGAACTCGTCGCCGTGCACGAGCAGGAAGCGGCGGCCGTCGGCGGTGGCGTGCACGTGCTCGGCGGCGAGTTCGATGTCGCCGAAGGCGGCGTCGACGTAGTCGCGCAGCGCCTCGTCGTGGTTGCCGGGGATGACCACCACGCGCTCGCCGCGGCGCGCGCGGCGCAGGATCTTCTGGACGAAGGTGTTCTGCGCCGGCGACCAGTGGATGCCGCGGCGCATGGCCCAGAAATCGACGACGTCGCCGATCAGGAAGACGCTGTCGGCGGGGTGTTCGCGGAGGAAATCGAGAAGGCGTTCGGCCTGGCACGCGCGGGTGCCGAGGTGGATGTCCGAGAGAAAGATGGAGCGGACCCGTGGCATGGCGGAGATGCTCCGCCATGCGCGTAACGGGCCGATGACGCTCCGGTTACGTTTCGGCTACAGGACGAGGTTACAGAAGCGGCGCGTCCTGGCGCTCGCCGCGCTCGTAGACCACGTGCGCACGGCCGACGATGAGCGGGTCGAGGTTGCCGATGCGCAGCGTGTCCTTCTTCGCGTAGGGCAGCTTGTGCAGCACGTAGCGCATGGCGTTCAGGCGCGCGCGCTTCTTGCAGTCGGACTTGATCACCGTCCACGGTGCGTCGGCGGTGTCGGTGTGGAAGAACATCGCCTCCTTGGCGCGGGTGTACTCCTCCCACTTGTCGAGCGAGGCCATGTCGATCGGCGAGAGCTTCCACTGCTTGAGCGGGTGCACCTTGCGCTCCTTGAAGCGGCGGCGCTGCTCCTCGCGGCTCACCGAGAACCAGAACTTGATCAGGTGGACGCCCTGGCGCGCCAGCATGCGCTCGAACTCCGGCACCTGGCGCATGAACTCGGCGTACTCGGCATCAGAGCAGAAGCCCATGACGCGCTCGACGCCGGCGCGGTTGTACCAGGAACGGTCGAGGAGGACGATCTCTCCGGCCGTCGGCAGGTGGCTCACGTAACGCTGGAAGTACCACTGGCCGCGCTCGACCTCGGTCGGCTTCTCCAGCGCGACGACGCGCGCGCCGCGCGGGTTGAGGTGCTCCATGAAGCGCTTGATGGTGCCGCCCTTGCCGGCCGCGTCGCGGCCCTCGAAGAGGATCACCACCTTCTGCCCGGTCTCCTTGACCCAGGCCTGCAGCTTCAGGAGCTCGACCTGCAGGCGGTACTTCTGCCGCTCGTAGCTGCGGCGCTGCATCAGGTTGCGGTAGGGGTAGCCGCCGTCGCGCCAGTCCGGCGTCAGTTCGTCGTCGGGGTGCCCGGCGGCGTCGTCGACGACGACGCGCAACTGGCGCTGCAGGCGCTTGAGCAGCGCGTCGGCCTCGACCGACGGCAGGCCGGAGACGATGTCGTGCATCGCCGCCAGCCGCCCCTCCTGCGCCGCGTCGACGGCCTCGCCGACGGCGAAGTTCTCGACGCCGGCGGCGCCGCGGTCGACCGGCCCGGTGTCGCCGGCGACGACGGCGCGCGGCGGCCGCGCCCGGCGCGGCGGCGCTGCCTTGGCGAGGCGCGCGGCTGGCTGCGCCGGCACCCCGGCCACCTTGAGCGTCTTCGCCGTCTTCGCCGCGCCGCTTGCCTTCGCTGCCTTTGCCGCGCCCGCCGCCTTCACCGCCGCACCGGCATCCCCGTTCGCGTTCCTGCTCCTCGTCGTCGTCGCTCGTTCCCTGGCCATCGCCGCCCCCCTGGTTGTGGAAAGATCGGGCTGCCCGCGATCACGGTGCGCCCAAACTATAAATCCTACTCCCAAATCGCCATGCGTTCATGGCGAGGAAAGTCTCACGCGGTGAGGCGGGCCGGCGGGAAAAGCGCGCTGAAGCGGCTGCCCCGCCCCGGTGCGCTGGCGACGTCGAGCCGCGCCTGGTGGCGCGACAGCGCGTGCTTGACGATGGCCAGGCCGAGGCCGGTGCCGCCGGTCTCGCGCGAGCGGCCGAGGTCGGCGCGGTAGAAGCGCTCGGTGAGGCGCGGGATGTGCTCCGGCGCGATGCCGGGGCCGTCGTCGGCGACGGAGAACTCGGCGCTGCTGCCGATCCGTTTCCAGGCGATGGCGATGTGGCCGCCGGCCGGCGTGTAGCGGACGGCGTTGGAGAGCAGGTTGCCGAAGGCGCTGGCCAGCTCCGGCTCGGCGCCGAAGAGGTCGCCGGCGTCGGCGGCGAGCGTGATCTCGTGCCTGCCGGCAGAGAGCGCCTCGGCGTCGCGCCTGAGCTTGTCGAGCAGATCGGCCATGCCGACGCGCGCGTTTTCCGGCGGCGGCGGCGAGGATTCGAGCGTGGACAGCGTCAGCAGGTCCTGCACGATGCGCTGCATGCGGTCGGACTGCTCGGCCATCAGCGCCAGGTAGCGGTCGCGCTCGTCCGGTTCGAGCGGCAGCTCGCGCACGGTTTCGAGGAAGCCGGAGAGCACGGTGAGCGGCGTGCGCAGCTCGTGCGAGACGTTGGCGACGAAGTCGCGGCGCATGCGGTCGAGGCGCTCGCTCTGCGTCACGTCGCGCACCTGCATCAGACGCTCGCCGCCGGCGTAGGGCAGGATGTGGATGGACAGCACCTGCTCTTCGTTGCGCACGGCGTTGAGCCGCAGCGGCCGCGAGAAGTCGCCGGCCGCGAGGTAGGCGACGAAGGCCGGCTGGCGCACCAGGTTGGCGATCGGCTGGCTGCGGTCGGAGCGCAGGTCGAGGCCGAGCTGCCGCTCGGCGGTGCGGTTGCACCAGCCGATGCGGTCGTCGGCGTCGAGCGTGACGATGCCGTCGACGATGGCCTGGCCGGCGGCGGCGACCTGGCGCAGGTCGAGGTCGCGGCGGGCGATCAGCGCGCGCAGCTCGCGTTCGTGGCGGTGCAGGCGGGCGAAGATGTCGTCCCAGACGCCGGCCCCTTCGAGGGTCTGCGCCGGCGACGGGTGGCGCGACCATTCGTCGAGGCGGGCGAGGTGGCGCAGCCCGGAGAGCAGTTGCAGCAGCAGGACGACGGCGAACAGCGCCCAGCCCCAGGCCGGCGCGACGAGGACGCCGAGCACCGTCGCCGGCACGGCGCCGACGACGGTGACGGCGAGGCTGCGCAACCGGGCGCTCTTCATGCCGGCACCGCCGCCGCTGCCCTGCCGCCGTCCGCCGCTTCGTCCATTGCCGCCGCTCAGTTGCCGCGGAAGCGGTAGCCGGCGCCGCGCACGGTCTCGATGCGGCCGTCCTCGCCGGTGCCTTCGAGCGCGGCGCGCAGGCGGCGGATGTGCACGTCGACGGTGCGCTCCTCGATGAAGACGTGGTCGCCCCAGACTTCGTCGAGCAGTTGCGCGCGCGAGTACACGCGCTCGGTGTGGCTCATGAAGAAGAGCAGCAGGCGGAATTCGGTCGGCCCCAGTTCGACCGGGCTGCCGGCGGCGAGCACGCGGTGCGTCGCCGGGTTGAGCGAGAGCGTGCCGATCTCGACGACGTCGCCGGCCAGATGCGGCTGCCGCCGGCGCAGCACGGCGCGCACGCGGGCGACCAGCTCCTTCGGCGAGAAGGGCTTGGTCACGTAGTCGTCGGCGCCGGCTTCCAGCCCCTGCACCTTGTCTTCCTCGTGCACGCGCGCGGTGAGCATGATGATCGGCAGGTCGCGCGTGCGCTCGTCGGTGCGCAGGCGCTTGGCGAGCGCGACGCCGGACTGGCCGGGCAGCATCCAGTCGAGGATGAGCAGGTCGGGCAGCGCGGCGCGGATCGCCGATTCGCCCTCCTCCGCGCTGCCGGCGCGGACGACGAGGAAACCGTTGTGGCGGAGGTTGACGGCGAGCAGTTCCTGGATCGCAGGCTCGTCCTCGACCACCAGAATCGTCGGCGTCAAATCAGGCCTCCTTGCCGGTGTGGCGGATGTCTCGCCCTTCGGCGATGTAGATCACGTGCTCGGCGATGTTCTTCGCGTGGTCGCCGATGCGCTCGATCGAGCGGCCGATCCAGACGATGTCGATCGCCGTCGAAATGGTACGCGGATCTTCCATCATGTAGGTGATCAACTGGCGGACGATGGCCTTGAACTCGGCGTCGACCTTGGCATCGGCGTGGATCACCGCGTCGGCCAGCGCCACGTCGAGGCGGGCGAAGCTGTCGAGCGCCTGGCGCAGCATGGCCACCGCCTCCTCGGCGACGTGGCGCACGTCGGTGGCGCGCGGCACGTTGAGCATGCCCTGCTCGTGCACGCGGCGGGCGCCCTTGGCGATCTTCTTCGCCTCGTCGCCGATGCGCTCGAGGTCGGTGACGATCTTGTTCACGCCCATCACCAGACGCAGGTCGGAGGCCGTCGGCTGGCGGCGGGCGACGACGTGGATGGTCTCGTCGTCGATCACCTTCTCGAACTTGTTGACGCGGTGGTCGCCTTCGACGATGTCCTTGACCGTGATGATCTCGCCGCTGGCGTAGGCCTCGATCGCGGCGCTGACCTGCGCCTCGACCAGCCCGCCCATCTCCAGGACGTGGGTGCGCAGCACGCCGAGATCCTCGTCGAACTGGCGGGAAACGTGGACGCTTTCGCTCATTGTCTGTTCCTCTGCTGGCGGCCGGGGCTCAGCCCATGCGGCCGGTGATGTAGTCTTCGGTGCGCTTGTCCTGCGGTTTGATGAAGATGTCGTCGGTCTTGCCGAACTCGATCATCTCGCCGAGGTACATGTAGGCGGTGTAGTCGGAGACGCGCGCCGCCTGCTGCATGTTGTGCGTGACGATGAGGATGGTGACGCGCTGCTTCAGTTCGTGCACCAGCTCCTCGATGGCGCCGGTGGCGATCGGGTCGAGCGCCGAGGTCGGCTCGTCGAAGAGCAGCAGCTCGGGGTCGGTGGCCAGCGCGCGGGCGATGCACAGGCGCTGCTGCTGGCCGCCGGAGAGATTGGTCGCCAGATCCTGCAGGCGGTCCTTGACCTCGTCCCAGATGGCGGCGCCCTTCAGCGCCGCCTCGACCTTGTCGTCGAGCGCGCGGCGGTTCTTCTCGCCGCGCACGCGCAGGCCGTAGGCGACGTTCTCGAAGACCGACTTGGGGAACGGGTTCGGCTTCTGGAAGACCATGCCGACGCGCATGCGCACCTCGATCGGATCGACGCCCGGCGCCAGCAGGTTGGTGTTGTCCGGGTAGAAGCGGATCTCGCCCTCGTAGCGGTTGCCCGGGTAGAGGTCGTGCATGCGGTTGAAGCTCCGCAGGTAGGTCGACTTGCCGCAGCCGGACGGCCCGATCAGCGCCGTCACCTTCTTGTCGTGGATCGGCATGTTGATGTTCTTCAGCGCCTGCACGTCGCCGTAGAAGAAGTTGAAGTTGCGGGCCTCGGCCTTGAGGGCGGGTGCGGATGCGGTCTGCATGACGTGCTCCATTTCGTGTGCGGTGCTTACCATTTGATGTTCTTTCTCAGCCGATAGCGCAGCCAGATGGCGATCGCGTTCATCGTCAGCACCATGACCATCAGCACGAAGCCGGCGGCCGCGGCGTTGACCTCGAAGGCCGGGTCCGGGCGCGAGGTCCAGTTGAAGATCTGGATCGGCATCACGGTGAAGGGCGACATCACCCAGTCGAACAGGCCGGCGCGCGTGCCGTCGGCGAGCTCGCTGAACGGCACCGGCGGCAGGAAGGCGATGAAGGTCAGCGCGCCGATGGTGATGATCGGCGCCGTCTCGCCGATGGCGCGCGCCAGCCCGATGATGACGCCGGTGAGGATGCCGGGCATGGCGTAGGGCACGATGTGGTAGCGGCAGGTCTGCCAGCGCGTGGCGCCGACCGCCATCGAACCCTCGCGGATCATCGCCGGAATCGCCCGGATGGCCTCGCGCGTGGCGACGATGACGATCGGCAGGATCAGGAGCGCCAGCGTCAGGCCGGCGGAGAGGATGCTCTGCCCGAAGCCGAAGGCGTAGACGAAGATGCCGAGCGCCAGCAGGCCATAGACGATGGAGGGCACGGCGGCGAGGTTGGTGATGTTGATCTCGATGACCTCGGTGATCCAGTTGCGCCTGGCGTATTCCTCCAGGTAGAGGCCGGCGGCGACGCCGAGCGGCACCGCGGTCATCGCCGTCACCAGCATGACCAGCAGCGAGCCGACCCAGGCCGACAGGATGCCGGCCTGCGTCGCCCGGCGCGAGGCGAAGTTGAGGAAGAAGCCGAGGTTGAAGCGCTCGGCGCCCTTGACCGCCATGTCGGCGACGAGCGCGAAGATGACGAGCAGGCCGATGCCCAGGCAGAGGATGCCGAGGGCGGAGAAGAGCGCGTCCTTGAGCTTGCCGCGGGCGATCAGCGCGCGGATGCGCGCCGGGTCGAAACCGGCGTTTTCGGATGACATCAGTAGTTCTCCCGGAACCTGCGGCGCAGCCACTGGCCGAGGATGTTGAACAGCAGCGTGATGAGCAGCAGCGTCAGGCCGGCGGCGAAGATGGTCTGGTAGCCGATCGAGCCGTGCGGCAGGTCGCCGAGCGCCACCTGCACGATGTACGAGGTGATCGTCGCCGCCGGTTCCATCGGATTCCACGTCAGGTTCGGCTGCATGCCGGCGGCCACGGCCAGGATCATGGTCTCGCCGACGGCGCGCGAGATGCCGAGGATGTACGAGGCGGCGAGCCCGGAGAAGGCGGCCGGCACGACGACGTGCAGCGCCGTGTAGAGGCGCGTCGAGCCCATGGCGTAGGCGCCCTCGCGCAGGCTCATCGGCACCGCGCGCATGGCGTCCTCGGAGAGCGAGGCGACGTAGGGCACGATCATGATGCCCATCACCAGGCCGGCGGAGAGCAGCGAGAAGCCCGGCAGTTCGGGGAAGATCTTCTGCAGCAGCGGCGTCACGATGAGCAGCGCGAAGTAGCCGAAGACGATGGTCGGGATGCCGCCGAGGAGTTCGAGGATCGGCTTGGCCACCTCGCGCACCTTCGGGTTGGCGAACTCCGACAGGTAGATGGCGATGACCGTGCCCATCGGGATGGCCACCGCCAGCGCCACCGCCGACGAGACCAGCGTGCCGGAGATGAGGACCATGATGCCGAAGTGGGCGTCGTCGAAGAGCGGCGTCCACTGCGTATCGGTCAGGAAATCGACGATGCTGACGTTCTGGAAGAAGTGGATCGACTCGGAGACGAGGACGTAGACGATGCCGACCGTGGTCAGCACCGACACGGCCGCCGCCGCGAAGAGCAGGGTCTCGATGACGCGCTCGCTGGCGTGGCGCATGGCGTTCCGGGCCAGGCGGTCGCTGACGACGGGCGCGCCGCCGGGGGGAGAGGCGGACATGGCGTAGGCGTTCATTGGCTCATCCGTTCAATGCTACACCGGCCCCTGCCGGGGCCGGTGCTCGGTGCCGGGCCGGCGAACCGGCCGGCGGCGGGATCACATCTGCGCTTCGCGCTTCATCAGGTCCTCGATGGTGACGCCGACTTCGTTCTTGCCGCCGAAGACGGTGCCGAGCTTCTTCTTGGTCACGTGGTCGAGGTTGCCGGTGTAGGCGGCGGCCGGCAGCGGCACGTACTTCACCTCCTTGATCAGCGCCGTGGCGTTCTTCATGTAGAAGTCGACGAATTCCTTCACTTCCGGCTTCTGCAGCGAGGCGGCCTTGACGTAGACGAAGATCGGGCGCGACAGCGGCTGGTAGGTGCCGTTCTCGACGTTGACGGCGGAGGGCTCGACGACCTTGCCGGTCTTCGGATTGACGATCGGCAGCGCCTTCAGCTTCGCCGTGTTCTCGGCGTAGTAGGCGTAGCCGAAGTAGCCGATGGCATTCACATCGCGCGAGACGCCCTGCACCAGCACGTTGTCGTCTTCGGAGGCGGTGTAGTCGCCGCGCGAGGATTTGGCCTTGCCGACCACGGCCTCGGTGAAGTACTCGAAGGTGCCCGAGTCGGCGCCGGCGCCGAAGAGCTTGATCGGCGCGTCCGGCCAGGCCGGATTGACCTGGTTCCACTTGGTGACCGTGCCCTGCGCGGCCGGCTCCCACATCTTCTTCAGCTCTTCGACGGTGGCCTGCTTCAAGAAGGCGTTCTTCGGGTTGATGACCACGGTCAGCGCGTCGAAGGCGACCGGCATCTCGATGTACTCGACGCCGGCGGCCTTGCACTCCTCCATCTCCTTGGCCGTGATCGGGCGCGAGGCGTTGGAGAAGTCGGTCTCGCCGCGGCAGAACTTCTTGAAGCCGCCGCCGGTGCCGGAGATGCCGACGGTGACCTTGATCGCGTTCTTCTTGGCTTTCTGGAATTCTTCGGCGACGGCCTCGGTGATCGGGTACACGGTCGAGGAGCCGTCGATCTTGATGACCTGCGCCTGCGCGGTGCCGGCGGCGAGCATGGACAGGCCGGCCAGGCCGAGGGCGACGGTGAGTCGGGTTTGCTTCAGCATGGTTTTCACTCCTGTGAATCGTTGGCGAAGGACAGCGAAGCGCAGTGTGGCGGCGGATTGTTACAGAGCGATGACACGCTGTAACAATCCGCCCGGCGGTAAAATGGCGGCCTTCGCCACCTCTTTCCCGGACCCCGCCATGACCCAGGATGAACTGAAACGGGCCGTCGCCCGCGCCGCCCTCGCCCACGTCGTGCCGGACGCCGTCGTCGGCGTCGGCACCGGCTCGACCGCCAATTTCTTCATCGACGCGCTGGCCGAGATCAAGGACCGCATCCCGGCCGCCGTCGCCAGCTCGGAGGCGACGAGGAAGCGCCTGGAGGGCCACGGCATCCGCGTGCTCGACCTCAACGAGGTGAGCGGGATGCCGGTCTACGTGGACGGCGCCGACGAGGTGAACGGCCGCCTGCACATGATCAAGGGCGGCGGCGGCGCGCTCACCCGCGAGAAGATCGTCGCCGCCGTGGCCGACAAGTTCGTCTGCATCGCCGACGCCTCGAAGCAGGTCGAGGTGCTCGGCCGCTTCCCGCTGCCGGTGGAGGTGATCCCGATGGCACGCGCGCACGTCGCCCGCCAGTTGGCGAAGCTCGGCGGCACGCCGAAGCTGCGCGAGGGTTTCGTCACCGACAACGGCAACCTCATTCTCGACGTGCACGGCCTGTCGATCGTCGAGCCGGAGCTGCTGGAGGCGCAGATCAACCAGATCGCCGGGGTCGTCACCAACGGGCTTTTTGCGTTGCGCGGGGCGGACGTGCTGTTGCTTGGGACGGAGAACGGCGTCAAGAGTGTTGCCCGACTTTGAGTGCGGAATATTTTGTCGGATTGAGCGGCGAATTTGCTAGCTAGACTGCACCAGTCTGCACCATTAACGCGAGACGCCATTGCGGAAAGCTGTATAAAAATACACTATCGATTTTTTGAGACGAGCAAGCGCCAATCGCCAAGAGGGTCGCCACCTATGAGCATGAACACGTACCTTGCTGGCAGGTTGAGAAATACCCCCCTGCCGCGAACCCATGGCCTGATGCCTCTATTCGAGGCCGTGGTTAACTCGATTCAAGCTATTGTGGCGGCCAAACTGCCAGTTAGCTCCGGCGAAATCGTTATAGAGATCGAACGCGCCCCGCAACAAATGCTCCAGATTGAAGGCTCGGGCCGACGCGGAGCCCCGCCGCAGGAGCCTATCATTGGCTTCCGCGTGCGCGACAACGGTTGCGGCTTTGACGATGCAAACCTACAGTCATTCGAGACGCTCGATTCCGACTTCAAGGCATCGGAAGGCTGCCGTGGTGTCGGTCGCCTTCTGTGGCTCAAGGCATTCGACTCTGTCGAGATCAGCAGCGACTTCGCTGGCCCTGATGGTAAATTTCTTCGACGTAGCTTCACCTTCACTGCGACAAAGGGCGTTGACGGCCTGACCGTGTCGCCGTTGTCCTCGACAACGAGACAAACCGAGGTACACCTCAGTGGCTTCAAGAAGGAGTACCGCGAGCGAGCACCGAAGACCGGCAAGACGATCGCGAGCGGCTTGTTCGAACACTGCCTTTGGTACTTCGTGCGCGACGGTGGTGCCCCGAAGATCAAGGTCGTGGACCACGATGAGACCATTCTGCTTGATGACGTGTACGAGGAATGTATGTACTCGTCTGCCCAGCGACAGTCGCTCACCATCAAGGGCCAGCCATTTGAGCTAACGCATCTCAAGCTCAAGGCCTCTGCGCCGAAAGATCCATTTATAGCATGGTGTGCGGCCGGCCGTGTCGTCAAGGAGGAAGGCATCATCGGCAAGGTGTCAGGGCTACATGGCCGAATCGCCGATGACGAAGGCGATTTTCTATATGCCTGCTACATGACCTCACCATTCCTCGATCAACACGTTCGCCCCGAGCGCATCGGCTTTGACATCGAGGAAATCAGCGACGACCTCTTCGCAGCAACGGAGCTAAGCCTGACCGATATCCGTACGGCGATCCTAGAGTCTTCGAAGGAATTTCTTGCAAAATACCTACAGGAGAGCCGTGTAGCAGGACGTGAACGCATTGAGAAATTCGTCTCACAGCGAGCACCAAGATACCGGCCTATCCTTGCACGGATCAGCGAAGAGAAGCTGAGTGTGGATCCGTCCATCTCCGACAGGGACCTTGACCTGTTGCTGCACAAGCAGCTCTCAGAGATTGAAAGCAGTCTCCTCATCGAGGGGCACGCCATCATGACCGTTGAATCAGGAGAAACCGCCGAGGGCTACCGCGCCAGGCTGGATGAATATCTGTCAAAAGTTGAGGACATCAAGATGTCCGACCTTGCTGGCTACGTATTCCATCGGAAGATCATCCTCGACATACTGCAGAAGGCGATCGAGCGCGGTGATGACGGCAAGTACGCGCGGGAAGAGCTGATTCACGAAGTCATCATGCCAATGCGGAATACTTCAAACGATTTGCTTGACAAGTCGAATCTCTGGCTGATCGATGAGCGGCTGGCCTTCCACGACTTCCTTGCGTCGGACAAAGCGCTCTCGTCCATGCCCATTGTACAGACCGATGAAACGAAGGAGCCCGACATCGTCGCGCTCAACGTGTTCGATAAACCGCTGCTCGTCGCTGAGGGTCAGCGCCTTCCGCTCGCGTCGATTGTCGTGGTCGAGATCAAAAGGCCGATGCGGAACGACGCTGCCAGCGGAGAAGATAAAGACCCTATTGAGCAGGCGCTAGGCTACCTTGACCGAATCCGCAATGGGCAAACGCAAACGGCCAGTGGCCGACCGATCCCGCGCTCCGATGAAATCCCCGGCTTCTGCTACGTCATTTGTGACATCACGCCGTCCGTCGAAAAGCGCTGCAAGCTGGCTCAATTGACGGTGACGAGCGACAGGCAGGGCTACTTCGGCTACAACCCAAACTATAAGGCCTATATCGAGGTAGTTTCGTTCGACCGCCTTCTCAACGGAGCGCGAGAACGCAACCGGGCATTTTTCGACAAATTGGGCCTGCCGACAAGCTAACGAATGCCTGTTCGCTGCCATCTCCACTGCCCGTATTAGGTCAATTGATCCGGCCAAGTCGATACATCTCTGCCGTCAAAAGGATGCGATTCCGCACCTGAATCCCCATCCAAAGGAAAACGGCCCGCGGCGTGCGCCGGCGGGCCGTCCGTTCTGCCGTTCCCGGCCGCGTCAGCGCGCCGGCGGCACGTAGCCCTGCACGCGGTCGGCGCCGTCGCCGAAGAAGTGCTTCTCGACCTGCTCGGCGAGGTACTTGCGGTGCGCGGCGTCGGCGAGGTTGAGGCGGTTCTCGTTGATGATCATCGTCTGCATGCGGATCCACTGCTGCCAGGCTTCCTTCGAGACGCTCTCGAACAGGCGCTTGCCGAGATCGCCGGGCATCGGCGGAAAATCGAGACCTTCGGCCTCGCGGCCAAGCTTGATGCAATTGATGGTACGTGCCATGGATTCGCTCCGGAGAATGTCTTGTATGTCTGCGGCCCGCGCGCGGACCGCGGGCGGGGAGAGACGGATTATAGCCCGGCCCTCACAGCGGCTTCATCAGCACCTTCGAGCGCCGCTGCAGGTTGTACATCAGCCGCTTCTCGTCGGGCAACTGGTCCACCGTCTTCTCGGCGAAGCCGCGCTCGATGAACCAGTGCGCGGTGCGCGTGGTCAGCACGAACAGGCGCCTGACGCCGGCCTCGCGGGCGCGCGCCTCGATGCGCTTCATCAACTGCTCGCCGTAGCCCCAGCGCCGGTACTGCGGGTGCACGGCCAGGCAGGCCAGCTCGGCCTGGCCCTCGCCGTAAGGGTAGAGCGCGGCGCAGCCGACGATCAGGCCGTCGTGCTCGACCACCGAGAAGCGGCCGATCTCGCGTTCGAGCAGATCGCGCTCGCGGCGCACCAGCGTGCCGTCGGCCTCCAGCGGTTCGAGCAGCGCGATCAGGCCGCCGATGTCGTCCGGCCGCGCGTCGCGCAGCTTGTCGAGCGATTCGCGGGTGATGACGGTGCCGACGCCGTCACGCGAGAACAGCTCCTTGAGCAGCGTGCCGTCCTCGTCGTAGCCGATCACGTGCACGCGGCCGACGCCGGCGCGGCTGGCGCGCACGGCGCAGGGCAGGTAGCGCCGGAGGTCGGCGGACAGCCAGTCGCCGATGCGCAGCAGGCGGTCGGCGGCGTCCGCCGTCAGCTCGTCGAGCAGGGTGCCGTCGATGTCCGTGGCGCCGCGGCTGTCGGAGAGGAAGATCAGCTTGTCGGCGGCGAGCGCCACGGCCGTGGCCTCGGCCACTTCCTCCATGGCCAGGTTGAAGCTCTCGCCGGTCGGGCTGGTGCCCATGCACGACAGCAGCACGATGTTGCCCAGCCCGAGCTGGGCGCGGACGCCGTCGGCATCGATCTTGCGCACGGCGCCGGCGTACTGCATGTCGACGCCGTCGATGACGCCGACCGGGCGGGCGGTGATGAAGTTGCCGCCGATGACGCGGATGCGGCTGTTGGCCATCGGCGTGTCCGGCAGGCCCTGCGAGAGCAGCGCCTCCAGTTCGAGGTAGACGCTGCCGACGGCGTCGATCACGCAGTCGAGCGCGGCCGCGTCGGTGATGCGGTAGCCGCCGTGGTAGCGCGAGGGCAGGCCCTTCTCGCGCAGTTCCTCCTCGATCTGCGGGCGCGCGCCGTGCACCAGCACGAGGCGGATGCCGAGCGCGGCGAGCAGGTTCACGTCGTAGGCCAGCGTCGACGCGAGGCCGCCCTGGATGGCCTTGCCGCCGAAGGCGACGACGAAGGTCTTGCCGCGGAACAGGTTGACGTAGGGCGCGACCGAACGGAACCAGGCGACGAACTTTTCGCCCTCGTCGGCGTGGCCGCTGCGCGCGTGTTCGCTCATTTCCCCTCCAGCACCCGTTCGACGCGCTCGCACAGCGTGCGCAGCACCTTTACGCGGGCGAAGTTCTTGTCGTCGGCCTCGACCAGCGTCCACGGCGAGCGGCCGGTCGAGCTGCGGTCCACCATGTCGCAGACGGCCTGCGCGTAGGCGTCCCACTTGTCGCGGTTGCGCCAGTCCTCGGCGGTGATCTTGAAACGCTTGAACTCGGTGTCCTCGCGCTCCTTGAAGCGGCGCAACTGCTCGTCCTTGCTCACCTGCAGCCAGAACTTGACGACGATGGCGCCGGCCTGCGCCAGCGCGTGCTCGAAGTCGTTGATCTCGGCGTAGGCGCGCAGCCAGTCGTCCTCGTCGCAGAAGCCCTCGACGCGCTCGACGAGCACGCGGCCGTACCACGAACGGTCGAAGATCGTCGCCCGGCCGAGGCGCGGCGCGTGCCGCCAGAAGCGCCACAGGTAGGGCTGCGCGCGCTCCTCGTCGGTCGGCGCGGCGATCGGCACGACCTGGTACTGGCGGGCGTCCATGGCCGCCGCCGCGCGGCGGATGGCGCCGCCCTTGCCGGCCGCGTCCGCGCCCTCGAAGACGACGACCAGCGAATGCCGCTTCAGGAAACGCGGGTCGCGCATCAACTGCGCCAGCCGGCCCTGCCACTTCGCCAGCTCGCGCTCGTAGGTCTTCTTGTCGAGCTTCTGCGTGAGATCGAGCTCGGAGAGCACGGTGCGCCGGTCGATCGACGGCAGCACCGGCGGCGCCACCGGCACCGAGCAGCGATCGGCGTGCGCCAGGTGCTTGCGGATCGCGTCGCGGACGATGTGGCCGACGGTCAGCGAGCGGTAGTTGTCGTCGGTGCCCTCGACGAGGATCCACGGCGCGTGCGCGGTGTTGGTCACGCGCAGTACGTGGCCGGCGACGGCCTGCAGGTCGTCGTAGGTCTTCAGCCGCGCCCAGCTCTCCCTGGTCACCCGCCAGGCGGTGCGCGGATCCTTCTCCAGCGCCTTCAGGCGGATCTTCTGCCCGGCCTCGGAGAGGTGGAACCAGAACTTCAGCACCAGCGCGCCCTCGTTCACCAGCATGGCCTCGAAGCGGTTGATTTCGTCGAGCGTCTCTTCCAGCTCGGCGCGCTTCATCCGCTTCTGGATGCGGTCGGCGATCGGCTGCGAGTACCAGGAGCCGGCGAAGACGCCGATCTTGCCCTTGGCCGGCAGCGCCCGCCAGTAGCGCCACATGAACGGCCGCGCGCGCTCCTCGTCGCTCGGTTCGGAGAAGGCCAGCGTCGAGATGTGACGCGGGTCCATCCACGAATAGAGGAGGTTGATGGTCTCGCTCTTGCCGCTGCCGTCCACGCCGCTGATCAGGATGATCACCGGAAAATCGCGCTTTTCGAGCAGCTCGTACTGCACGTCGAGCAGATCGGCGCGCAGCTTCGGCACCTCTTTCTGGAACGTCTTGTGGTCTATCCTGTGGCCCAGTTCCGCCGATTCGAACATTTCACCCCTCCTCCCCGAAATCCCCCCACAGCGTCTGGATGGCGGCCAGCGCCGCCAGTCCCGCCGTCTCGGTGCGCAGCACGCGCGGCCCCAGGCGCACGCCGACGAAGCCGGCGGCCGCCGCCATCGCCGCCTCGGCCGGGTCGAGCCCGCCCTCGGCGCCGATCAGCAAATCCAGCGAACGCGCCGGCGGCAGTTGCCGCAGGCCGATCTCGGCGGTCGGCGACAGCATCAGCCGCAGCGGTGCCTCGGCCGGCCGCGCCAGCCAGCGTTCGAGCGGCTCGATCGCCGCCACTTCCGGCACGCGGTTGCGGCCGCACTGCTCGCAGGCAGCGACGGCGACGCCGCGCCAGTGGGCGACGCGGCGCGCGGCGCGCTCGCCGTCCAGGCGCACGACGCTGCGCCGGCTGGCCACCGGCTGAATCGCGGCGACGCCCAGCTCGACCGCCTTCTGCACCGTCAGATCCATCTTGTCGCCGGTCTGCAGCGCCTGCACCAGGCGGATCGAGAGCGGCGCCTCGCATTCGCGCTCGCGCCAGGCGAGCACCTCGGCGTCGACGGCGTCCTTGCGCACGGCGGCGATGCGCGCGCCGTATTCGCCGCCGCGCCCGTCGAAGAGCGTGAGCGCGTCCCCCGCCGTCAGCCGCAGCACGCGCGCGGCGTGCGCCGCGGCGCCCTCGGGCAGCGCCAGCACGGCGCCCGGCGCGAGCGGCCCGGGGCAGAAAAAGCGGGGAAAAGTCATCGTGGTATTATAGGCACATCGCCCGGAAAGCGGCGTCAATTCAGGATTTTCAGGATTTTCCCATGGCCTCAGTGAACCCGCCGCAGTGCGACTTCGGTCGACCGGCGCCCGACTTCGCGCTGCCCGGCACCGACGGCCGGCTGCATTCGCGCGACGGCTGCCGCGGCCCGAACGGGCTGCTGGTGATGTTCATCTGCAACCACTGCCCCTACGTCAAGGCCGTCCTCGACCGCCTGGTGCGCGACGCCGCCGAGCTGCAGGCGCTGGGCGTCGGCGTCGTCGCCATCTCCAGCAACGACGCCGCGGCCTACCCGGAGGACGCCTTTCCCGAGATGGTCCGGCTCGCCGCCGAGCGCGCCTTCCCCTTCCCCTACCTGTACGACGAGACGCAGGCCGCGGCCCGCGCCTACGGCGCCGTGTGCACGCCCGACTTCTTCGGCTTCGACGCCGGCCTCGGCCTGCAGTACCGCGGCCGCCTCGACGACACCGGCCGCGGCCCGGCCCGGCCGGACGCCCGCCGCGAGCTGGTCGAGGCCATGCGCCGCGTCGCCGCCGGCGAAGGCGGCCCGCGCGAGCAGGCAGCGAGCATCGGCTGCTCGCTGAAGTGGAAGGACGAGGGCTGACGCGATGGCGGTGGGCAGCGAACTCAAGCGCATGCAGGACGCGGCCATCGTCCTCGTACGCGACGTCGCGCAGCAGGAGGTGATCCCGCGCTTCCTGCGCGCCCGGCACGCGCTCAAGGACGACGGCTCGCTCTTCTCCGAGGCCGACCTCGCCGCCCAGCACTTCCTCGTCGAGCGGCTGCCGCAGGTCCACGACTGCCCGATCATCGGCGAGGAGATGACCAAGGCGGAGCAGCAGGCCGGCTGGCACGACGGCGCCGACGGCCTGTGGTGCATCGACCCGATCGACGGCACGACCAACTTCATCAACGGCATTCCCTGGTTCGCCGTCTCGCTGGCCTGGCTGAAGGAAGGCCGGACGCGGCTGGCGGTGACCTACAACCCGATCACCGACGAGATGTTCTACGCCCGCGAGGGGCACGGCGCCTACCTCAACGGCCGCCGCCTGCCGCTGCGCCGGGTGACGAACGACATCGCGCGCGCCGTCGCCGACGTGGACTTCAAGCGCATCCCCAAGGACCTCGCCGACCGCATCGCGGTGGACCCGCCCTATTTCTCGCAGCGCAACTTCGGCTGCTCGACGCTGGAATGGTGCAACCTCGCCGCCGGCCGCCTCGACCTCTACCTGCACGGCGGCCAGATGCTCTGGGACTACGCCGCCGGCAGCCTGATCCTGCGCGAGGCCGGCGGCCGCGTGTGCACGCTCGACGACGACGATTTCGACGCCGCCCGCGTCTGGCGGCGGCCGGTGGTGGCGGCGCTCGACCCCGGCGTCTTCGAGGTCTGGAAGAACTGGCTGCGCGCCGGCGCGGCCCGGCCCGGCGGCACCTGACGCGGAGCGCGCCGCGGCACGGGTGAAGGCGGGCGCACCGCCGGAACCCCCGCCCGAGACCGATACACGCACCATGCCTCCCGAACGCGAACCCAACCTGCGGGCGCAACTGTTCGCGGTGCTCTCGGTCCTGCTGATCGGCACCGCGCTGGCCAACGCCTTCTATTTCCGGACGGAGACGGAGGCGACGCTGGCGCAGGCGCGGGCGCAGATCGAGGCCATCGCCGACCTCAAGGTGCAGCAGATCAACAACTGGCGGCGCGAGCGCCTCGACGACGCCGCCACCCTCGGCGACGACCCGGTCCTCGGCGCCGCGCTGCAGGGCTGGCTCGGCGGCCGCCTCGACGCGCGCCGGCGGGAAGCGGCGCGCGCCTGGCTGGACCGCTTCCTGGAACGCGTCGACTACGGCGAGGCGGCGCTCCTCGACGCCGCCGGCCGGGTGCTCGTCGCCGCCGGCGGCGACGTCGGCGAGGCGCCGGACGCGGCGCTGCTGGCGCGCGCGGCGCACGGCGGCATCCCGCAGTTCGGCCCGCTGCGCGAGCTGGCCGACGGCCGCGCCGCGCTCGACCTGTTCGTGCCGGTGTTCGCCGGCCCGCAGCGCACCGTCGCCGGCTTCGTGCTGCTGCGCATCGACCCGCAGCGCACGCTGTTCCCGACCATCCAGACCTGGCCGGTGAGCAGCGCCTCGGGCGAGCTGCTGCTGGTCGAGCGGCGCGGCGACGAGATCCTGTTCCTGAACGAGCTGCGCCACCGGCAGGGCGCCGGCCTGCACCTGACGCGCCCGTTCGACGAGGAGACCCTGCCGGCGGTGCATGCCGCGCGCGGCGCGGCGCGGGTGATGGAAGGCATCGACTACCGCGGCATCGCCGTCATCGCCGCCACGCTGCCGGTGCCCGGCACGCCGTGGGGCCTGGTGGCGAAGGTCGACCGCCAGGAGGTGATGGCGCCGCAGTACGCGCGCATCGGCCTGAGCATCTTCGTCAGCGTCCTGCTGATCGTCGTTGCCGGCGGCATCACCCTCCGTCTCTGGCAGAACCAGCGCAAGCTCGTCGAGCGGCAGCGCCGGCGCGACCGGGAAACGCACCTGGAGCTGGCGAAGACGCAGGAGCGCCTGGTCGACGCGCAGCGCATCGGCCGCATCGGCAGTTGGGAGCGCGACCTGCGCACCAACGTGCTGTGGTGGTCGGCGGAGTCCTACCGCCTGTTCGGCTACGCGCCGGCGGAACTGCCGACGCCGACCTTCGCCGACTTCATCGCCCGCATCCATCCGGAAGACCGCGACGGCATGCACCTGGTCACCCAGGGCGCGGTGGCCTCGGGCCAGCCGTTCGCCATCGACTACCGCGTCTGCCTGCCGGACGGCGGGACGCGCATCTACCAGAACGTCGGCCAGGTCGCGCGCGACGAGCGCGGCGAGCCGGTGCGCGCCGCCGGCACCACGCGCGACGTCACCGAGAGCCGGAAGAACGAGGCCGAGCTGCGCCAGCGCAACGAGCTGATGCGCACGATCATCGAGAACATCCCCGGCGGCGTCTCGCTGATGGACGGCGAGTTCAACTTCGTCGCCTTCAACCGCGAGTTCGGCCGCCTGCTCGACGTCCCCGAGGAGATGCTGGCGAAGCTGCCGCTGCCCCTCTACGACCTCACCCTGTACAACGCCCGCCGCAGCGAATACGGCCCCGGCGACCCGGAGCAGATCGCCGCGGCGCACGTCGACCGGGCGCGCAGGGGAGAAGCGCACGTCTTCGAGCGCACGCGGCCGAACGGCGTCGTCCTCGAAGTGCGCGGCGCGCCGCTGCCCGACGGCGGCTTCGTCACCATCCACACCGACATCACCGCGCGCAAGCGCGCCGAGGAACGGCTGCTGCTCGCCGAGAAGGTGTTCGACAACAGCCCCGAGGCGATCATGATCACCGACCAGGGCAACCGGATCGTGTCGATCAACGAGGCGTTCACGCAGATCACCGGCTTCGCCGCCGACGAGGTGATCGGCGCCGATCCGCGCATCCTCGCCTCCGGCCGCCACGACCGCGACTTCTACCGGCAGATGTGGGCCGCGCTGCAGCAGGGCGGCCACTGGTCCGGCGAGATCTGGGACCGCCGGAAGAGCGGCGAGGTCTATCCGAAGTGGATGACGATCAACGCCGTCGCCGACCAGGCGAGCGGCGAGGTGACGCACTACGTGGCGATGTTCGCCGACATCACCGAGCGCAAGCGGGCCGAGGAGCGCATCCACTTCCTCGCCCATCACGACGCGCTGACCGAGCTGCCCAACCGCTTCTCGCTGGAACTGCGCCTGGAGCAGGCGCTGGTCGATGCGCGCCGCCACGACTGGCACGTCGCCGTCATGTTCATCGACCTCGACCGCTTCAAGGTGATCAACGACACCCTCGGCCACCACGTCGGCGACCAGTTGCTGATCGAGGTCGCCCGCCGCTTCCGCGCCGCCGTGCGCGAGTCGGACACGGTGGCGCGCCTCGGCGGCGACGAGTTCGTCATCGTCCTGCCCGACCTGGAGAACGGCGACGCCGCCGCGCACGTGGCGCGCAAGATCGTCGCGGCGCTGCTGGCGCCGATCCGCATCGACGGCCACGACCTGCACACCAGCCCGTCGATCGGCATCAGCCTGTACCCGGACGACGGCCTTTCCGTGGACGCGGTGATGAAGAACGCCGACACCGCGATGTACCACGCCAAGGCGCTCGGCCGGAACAACTACCAGTTCTTCGCCGAGGAGATGAACCGCGCCGCCGGCGAACGCCTGTCGATCGAGGCCGGGCTGCGCCAGGCGCTGGCGCGCGGCGAGCTGCTGCTGCACTACCAGCCGCAGTTCGCCGCCGACGGCCGGCGGCCGACCGGCGTCGAGGCGCTGCTGCGCTGGCGCTCCGGCAGCAGCCTGGAACTGCCGGAGCGCTTCATCGCCATCGCCGAGGAGAGCGGGCTGATCGTCCCCATCGGTGCCTGGGTGCTCGGCGAGGCCTGCCGGCAACTGCGCCGCTGGCTCGACGCCGGCATCCCGCCGCTGCGCGTGGCGGTCAATCTGTCGGCGCGGCAGTTGCGCAACGCCGGACTGGCGGACGCCGTGCGCGACGCGCTCGCCGAGGCCGGCATCCCGCCGCGGCTGCTCGAACTGGAAATCACCGAGAGCGCGGTGATGGACAAGCCGGACGAAGCCATCGAGGTGCTGCACGCGCTGAAGCGGATCGGCGTGACGCTGGCCATCGACGACTTCGGCACCGGCTATTCCTCGCTCGCCTACCTCAAGCTGTTCCCGATCGACCGGCTGAAGATCGACCGCTCCTTCGTCCGCGACATCGGGCGCCACCCGGACGGTGCGGCCATCGCCGTCTCGACCATCGCGCTCGCCCACAGCCTCGGCCTGCACGTCGTCGCCGAGGGCGTCGAGAGCGAGGTTCAGATGGAGGTGCTGCAGCGGCACGGCTGCGACGAAGCGCAGGGCTACCACCTCGGCCCGCCGGTCGCCGCCGACGCGGCCGAGGCGGTGCTGCGCGCGGCGCCGGCAGACCGGGCGCGGCGCCTGGATTAGAATGCGGGCTTCGCAGCCGCACGCTGCCAACGCCTCCCGGAAAGACACCATGCGCCGCATCACCCTCAGCCGCTACCTGATCGAGGAACAACGCGAAAAGGGCAAGATCAACGCCGATCTGCGCCTGCTGATCGAGGTCGTCGCGCGCGCCTGCAAGAGCATCTCCGTCGCCGTCGGCAAGGGCGCGATCGGCGGCGTGCTCGGCGAGGCCGGCAGCGACAACGTGCAGGGCGAGGCGCAGAAGAAGCTCGACGTGCTCTCCAACGAGATCTTCCTCGAAGCCAACGAATGGGGCGGCCACCTCGCCGGCATGGCCTCCGAGGAGATGGAGCTGCCGCACGCCATCCCGAACCGCTACCCGCAGGGCGAGTACCTGCTGCTGTTCGATCCGCTCGACGGCTCGTCGAACATCGACATCAACGTCTCGGTCGGCACCATCTTTTCGGTGCTGAGGTGCCCGGAAGGCGCCGACCCGACGCAGGAGGCCGCCTTCCTGCAGCCCGGCACGCGCCAGGTCGCCGCCGGCTACGCGGTGTATGGGCCGACGACGCTGCTGGTACTCACCGTCGGCGACGGCGTCGCCTGCTTCACGCTCGACCGCGAGCAGGGCTCCTTCGTGCTGACGCAGGAAAACATGCGCATTCCCGAGGACACCCGGGAGTTCGCCATCAACATGTCGAACCTGCGCCACTGGGAGGCGCCGGTGCGGCGCTACGTCGAGGAACTGCTCGCCGGCAAGGAAGGCCCGCGCGGCAAGGACTTCAACATGCGCTGGGTGGCCTCGATGGTCGCCGACGTGCACCGGATACTCACGCGCGGCGGCATCTTCATGTACCCGACGGACGCCCGCATCCGCGACCAGGGCGGCAAGCTGCGCCTGCTCTACGAGGCCAATCCGATGAGCTTCATCGTCGAGCAGGCCGGCGGCGCCGCCAGCACCGGCCGCGAGCGCATCCTCGACCTGCGGCCGAGCGGCCTGCACATGCGCGTACCGGTGATCCTCGGCGCCAAGAACGAGGTCGAGCGCGTCGCCGCGTATCACCGCGACTGATGTCCGCCCGCCACCCGATCATCGCCGTCACCGGCTCCTCCGGCGCCGGCACGACCACGGTCTCGCAGACCTTCGAGCAGATCTTCTGGCGCGAGAGCGTGCACGCCGCCTTCGTCGAGGGCGACAGCTTCCACCGCTACACGCGCGCCGAGATGATCCGCCAGACGGCGGCCGCCGACCGCGACGGCCGGCCGGCGCCGACGCACTTCGGCCCCGAGGGCAACGACTTCGAGGGGTTGGAGGCGCTGTTCAAGGGCTACGCCGAGAGCGGGCGCGGCCGCTTCTGCCGCTACATCCACGACGAGGTCGAGGCCGCCCGCTTCGGCGGCGAGATCGGCGGCTTCTCGGCCTTCGAGGATATCCCCGAGGACACCGACCTGCTGCTCTACGAGGGCCTGCACGGCGCCGTGCAGACCGGCGACGTCGACGTCGCGCAGCATCCGGACCTGCTCATCGGCGTCGTGCCGATCGTCAACCTCGAATGGATCCAGAAGCTGCACCGCGACATGAACCTGCGCGGCTATTCGCGCGAGGCGGTGACCACGACCATCCTGCGCCGCATGCACGACTACGTGCACTACATGACGCCGCAGTTCTCGCGCACGCACATCAACTTCCAGCGCGTGCCGGTGGTCGACACCTCGAACCCGTTCATCGCCCGCGACATCCCGACGCTGGACGAATCCTTCGTCGTCATCCGCTTCGCCAACCCGCGCGGCATCGACTTCCCGTACCTGCTGTCGATGATCGACGGTGCGTTCATGTCGCGCGCCAACACCATCGTCGTTCCCGGCGGCAAGATGCCGCTGGCCATGCAGTTGATCCTGACGCCGCTGATTTGGAAGCTGGTCGAGCAGGGGCGCAAGATCAGGACCGGCACGCGCGGCTGAAGCCGCAGACACGCATCCGCAGAGGAAATCACGCCATGAAGAACCGACCGACGACCCGCTTTGCGCTGCCGCTCGCCCTCGTCCTGTCCGGCTGCGCCGGCCTGCTGCCGGGCAGCGACATCCAGGTCACCAGCTACCAGTCGAGCGAGGGCTGGCTGAACGCGCCGTTCCACGCCATCGAGCACCCGTTCACCGACGACGGCGCGGCCCGCGCCGAGGCGCGCGCCGCGGCGCTGTGCGGCAAGGAGCAGCGGGTGGCGATCCGCGGCGAGCGCGCCTGCTCGCTGGAGAAATGCACGACGCAGTACGTCTGCGTCAAGCCGGAGGACGCCAAGGCGAGCGGCCTCTAGGCCGCGGCGACGATGTCGCGCGCCACGGCCTCCGCCACCTTGATCCCGTCCACGCCGGCCGACAGGATGCCGCCGGCGTAGCCGGCGCCCTCGCCGGCCGGATACAGCCCTTTCACGTTGACACCCTGGAAATCCTCACCGCGCACGATGCGCACGGGCGAGGAGGTGCGCGTTTCGACGCCGGTGAGCACCGCGTCGCTCATGTCGAAACCCTTGATCTGCCGCCCGAAGGCCGGCAGCGCCTCGCGCATGGCCTCGATGGCATAAGCCGGCAGCGCCGTCGACAGGTCGGTCAGCTTCACGCCCGGCTGGTACGAGGGCTCGACCGAGCCGAGCGCCGTCGACGGACGGCCGGCGAGGAAGTCGCCGACCAGTTGCGCCGGCGCCTCGTAGTTGCCGCCGCCGAGTTCGAAGGCGCGCGACTCCAGCGCGCGCTGGAAGGCGATGCCGGCCAGCGGATTCTCGGCCGAGCCGCCGTAGTCCTCGGGATTCACGTTCACCACGAGGCCGGCGTTGGCGTTGCGCTCGTTGCGCGAATACTGGCTCATGCCGTTGGTGACGACGCGCCCCGGCTCCGAGGTCGCCGCCACCACCGTGCCGCCGGGACACATGCAGAAGCTGTAGACGGCGCGGCCGTTGGCGGCGTGGTGCACCAGCTTGTAGTCGGCGGCGCCGAGCAGCGGGTTGCCGGCGTGCGGCCCGAAGCGCGCCGCGTCGATCAACGACTGCGGATGCTCGATGCGGAAGCCGATCGAGAACGGCTTCGGCTCCATGTAGACGCCTTGCGCGTGCAGGGCCTCGAAGGTGTCGCGCGCGCTGTGGCCGAGCGCCAGCACGACGCGGTCGGCGGCGAGCGTCTCGCCGCTCGCCAGGCGCACGCCGCGCACGCACCCGGCTTCGATGTCCAGCCCGACCACCCGCTGCTGGAAGCGGATCTCGCCGCCGAGCGCGACGATCTCGGCGCGCATCCGCTCGACCATGCTCACCAGCCGGAAGGTGCCGATGTGCGGTTTCGACACGTAGAGGATTTCCTCCGGCGCGCCGGCCTTGACGAACTCGGCCATGACCTTGCGGCCGAGGAAGCGCGGGTCCTTGATCTGGCTGTAGAGCTTGCCGTCCGAAAACGTACCGGCGCCGCCCTCGCCGAACTGCACGTTCGACTCCGGGTCGAGCGCGTGCCGGCGCCACAGTCCCCAGGTGTCCTGCGTGCGCTCGCGCACGGCCTTGCCGCGTTCGAGCACGATCGGCCGAAAGCCCATCTGCGCCAGCAGCAGCGCGGCGAAGATGCCGCAGGGGCCGAAGCCGACGACGACCGGCCGCGAGCGCAGGCTCGCCGGCGCCTGCGCGACGAAACGGTAGGACGTGTCCGGCGCCTTGCCGACGCTGCGGTCCCGCGCGTGCTTCTTCAGCGCCGCCGCCTCGTTCTTCAGCGCCACGTCGACGGTGTAGATGAAGGCCAGCCGCTCCGGCTTGCGCGCGTCGTGGCCGCGTTTGAACACGGCGAAGTCGACGATCTCCGCCGGCGCCACGCCGAGCCGGCGGGCGATGGCCGCGGGCAGGGCCTCGGGCGGATGGTCGAGCGGCAGGCGGAGTTCGGTGAGTCGCAGCATGGGTTCGGGCGGACGGCAGAAATCGGGCAGGGACGCATTTTCACCGTTCGGCGCCGGAGAAGCCAGCGCGGGGAATTCGAACGTCCACCGCAGAGACGCAGAGGCGCAGAGGTTCGCAGAGGAAAACCGAGGCCAGGCATTTCTCTGCGTCACCTCTGCGTCTCTGCGGTAGGTGTTCACGCCGTGCATACCGGGCCGCGACTGGAAAAAGTCCCTGTTTTGGCGGATAATTTCGCCCTTTCAGTTTCCCGGCAAACCATCGTGTCCGCGCCCTCCTGCACTCCCGACAGCATCGAATTCACCCCCATCACCGGCGCCATCCGCGCGCTCGCCATGGACGCCGTGCAGCAGGCCAACTCCGGCCACCCCGGCGCGCCGATGGGCATGGCCGAGATCGCCGAGGTCCTCTGGCGCCGCCACCTGCGGCACAACCCGGCCAACCCGCAATGGGCCGACCGCGACCGCTTCGTGCTCTCCAACGGCCACGGCTCGATGCTGCTCTACGCGCTGCTGCACCTGACCGGCTACGACCTCTCGATCGACGACCTGAAGAACTTCCGCCAGTTCGGCTCGCGCACCGCCGGCCACCCGGAAGTCGGCCACACGCCGGGCGTCGAGACGACCACCGGCCCGCTCGGCCAGGGCATCACCAACGCCGTCGGCATGGCCATCGCCGAGAAGGTGCTGGCCGCCGAGTTCAACCGGCCCGGCCACGAGCTCGTCGACCACCACACCTGGGCCTTCCTCGGCGACGGCTGCCTGATGGAAGGCATCAGCCACGAAGCCTGCTCGCTCGCCGGCACGCTCGGCCTGGGCAAGCTGATCGCCTTCTACGACGACAACGGCATCTCCATCGACGGCCACGTCGAGGGCTGGTTCACCGACGACACGCCGAAACGCTTCGCAGCCTACGGCTGGCAGGTGATCCCGGACGTGGACGGCCACGACATCGAGGCCATCGAGCGCGCGATTCTGGAGGCCAAGGCCGACAAGGCGCGGCCGACGCTGATCTGCTGCAAGACGGTGATCGGCATGGGCTCGCCGAACAAGGCCGGCGGCCACGACGTGCACGGCGCGCCGCTCGGCGCCGCCGAGGTCGCCGCCGTGCGCGCACACATCGGCTGGCCGCACGCGCCGTTCGAGATCCCCGGCGAGGTCTACGCCGCGTGGAACGGCAGGCCGCGCGGCGAAGCCTTCGAGGGCAACTGGAACCGTCGCTTCGAAGCCTACCGGAAAGACTTCCCGGCGGAAGCCGCCGAGTTCGCGCGGCGCATGGCCGGCGAGCTGCCGGCCGACTGGGCGGCGAAATCCGCCGCCGCCATCGCCGAAATCGCCGCCAAGGCCGAGAACATCGCCACGCGCAAGGCCTCCCAAAACGCCATCGGCGCCTTCGCGCCGCTGCTGCCGGAACTGATCGGCGGCTCGGCCGACCTCGCCGGTTCCAACCTGACGCTGTGGAAGGGCTCCAAGGGCATCACCCGCACGGACGGCGGCAACTACCTGTTCTACGGCGTACGCGAGTTCGGCATGACGGCCATCGCCAACGGCCTCGCGCTGCACGGCGGCCTGATCCCCTACACCGCCACCTTCCTCGTCTTCTCGGACTACGCCCGCAACGCCATCCGCATGGCGGCGCTGATGAAGCAGCGCCAGGTGATGGTCTACACGCACGATTCCATCGGCCTCGGCGAGGACGGCCCGACGCACCAGCCGGTCGAGCACGTCGCCAGCCTGCGCCTGATCCCGAACCTCGACGTCTGGCGCCCGGCCGACGCCACCGAGACCGCCGTGGCCTGGGCCGCCGCGCTCGAACGCAAGGACGGCCCGAGCGTGCTCGCGCTCTCGCGCCAGAACCTGCCGACCGTCACCGCCGGCGTTTCCGCCGAAACCCTCCGCCGCGGCGGCTACGTGCTGGCCGACAGCGAAGGCGAAGCGCAGGTCGTGCTCATCGCCACCGGCTCGGAAGTGAAGCTGGCGCTCGACGCGCAGACCGCCTTGCAGGCGGAAGGCATCGCCGCCCGCGTCGTCTCGATGCCCTGCGCCGACGTCTTCGACCGCCAGGACGCGGACTACCGCGCAAGCGTGCTCGGCAAGTGCCGGCCGCGCGTCGCCATCGAGGCCGGCCACCCGGACCTGTGGCGCAAGTACGTCGGCCTCAAGGGCGCGGTCATCGGCATCGACCGCTTCGGCGAATCGGCGCCCGCCGGCAAGCTGTTCGAATTCTTCGGTTTCACCGTGGCCAACGTCGTCGCCACGGCCAAAGGCATCCTCTAATCGGTACTTTTCAGGAGTCAAGCATGGGCATCAAAGTCGCCATCAACGGTTTCGGTCGGATCGGTCGCTGCACGCTGCGCGCGATCTACGAACAGGGTCTGCAGAACGAGTTCGAGGTCGTGGCGATCAACGCCTCCGGCGACCTGGCGACCAACGCCCACCTGTTGAAGTACGACACCACGCACGGCCGCTTCGCCACGCCGGTGACGACCGAGGGCGACGACGTCATCGTCATCGACGGCAAGAAGATCCCGTTCTACTCGACCAAGGACCCGAAGGGCGTCGACTGGGCGAAGCACGGCGTCGACGTGCTGCTCGAATGCACCGGCGCCTACGCCAGCAAGGCCAAGGCGCAGGCGCTGCTCGACCAGGGCGCGAAGCGCGTGCTGATCTCGGCGCCGGGCGGCGACGACGTGGACGCGACCATCGTCGTCGGCGTGAACGAAGGCGCCCTCAAGGCCGGCATGAGCGTCGTCTCGAACGCTTCCTGCACGACCAACTGCCTGGCGCCGGTGGCCAAGGTGCTGGCCGAGAGCGTCGGCATCAAGCAGGGCCTGATGACCACGGTGCACGCCTACACCAACGACCAGGTGACGGTCGACGTCCGCCACAAGGACCTGCGCCGGGCGCGCGCGGCCGCCGCCAACATCATCCCGACCAAGACCGGCGCGGCCAAGGCCGTCGGCCTGGTGCTGCCGCAGCTCGTCGGCAAGTTCGACGGCTTCGCGCTGCGCGTGCCGACGATCAACGTCTCGCTGGTCGACCTCAGCTTCACCGCCGAGCGCGCCACCACCAAGGAAGAAATCAACGCGCTGATGACCGCCGCCGCCAACGGCCCGCTGAAGGGCATCCTGGCGGTGAACGAGGAGCCGCTGGTGTCGTCCGACTTCAACCACACCACCGTTTCCTCGACCTTCGACGCGACGCAGACGCGCGTCATCAAGGCCGAGGACGGCTCGGTGCTGGTCAAGGTGCTGGCCTGGTACGACAACGAGTGGGGCTACTCCTGCCGCATGCTCGACGCGGCGCGCGCCTGGATGAACGCGAAGTAAGCCGCCGCATCCCGCGCGAAAAGGCCGCCGGCGACCCCGGCGGCCTTTTTCGTCGACGCGCGATCAACGTGCAATGCGCGCCGGATCGCCCACTCACACGACCCGCAGCGCCTTCAGGATCGGCAATCGCTTGTCGACGAAATCACCGGCCTGGACGCGCAGTTCCGCAATGTTTTCCTCGGCCGTGTCCAGCCTCCGGCCGTCCTTCAGCAGGCCCTGCCCCTGCGCGGCCAGGAACGGCCAGGCGAAGCCGGCGAGATCCGCCGGCGTTTTCCCGCCCTGCTCCATGGCTTGCAGAAAGAGTTGCTGGAAGCGATTGACGCCGACGCCCCCGCCGCTCACCGGGCTGGCCAGGTGGCCGATGTCGCCGCGCCCCCGCGCCTTGTCGATCAGATGGCGGTTGAGCCTGTCCGTCCGTGGCTTCGCCGCGTCGATCGATTCGTCGTCCTGCACCGGCACGACGTGCCCCGATCCGCACAGCAGCAGCATCGCCTGAATGATCTGGGTCAGGCCGAGGCCGGCGCCCTTCACGTCCTGCTCGATCCGGGCCAGGCTCTTGATTTCGTGATCGGCAAGCGCGTCGAGGATCGGCCCGTAGAAGCCCTCCTGCATGCTCATCTCGCCCAGCGTGCCGCAGACCTTGAGGCCGACCTCGGCGCGCGGAACGACGAGCATGAAGCGCAGCGCGCGCAGCGCATCGCTCTGCTCGACGGCATCGAGCCGGCGCGCGCCCTTGACCCAGTAATCCTTGCGGAACTGCTGGTTGGTCATGAAATCGCGCACGGACTGGCGGAATACCGGGTCGGCGATCTCGTCCAGGAAACGCTGCTGCTCGGCGCCGAGGTTGATCGTGTCGATGTGGTCGAGATAGTGCGCCGAGCGGCCGAACTCCACCTTGGCCGGCGCCAGCCAGCGGGCCAGGGTGGAAAAGTGCATCGGATGCCAGTCGCGGTTGAAATACTCGTGGGCGAGGTACTGGCGGCTCATCTCCCTGATCCGCTCGACGCGCCCGGCGACCTGCGGGTTGGCCAGGGCGTAGGCGGGGTTGGTCGCCAGCAGGCGCGCGGCGAAATCCAGCGCGCCGTCGACGCGGCCGACGATGCCGCTCCCCTCGGCGCCGAGCACTTCGGCGTGCTCGACCAGCAGGTGGCGCATCGGCGCGAAGGGCGCCCATCCGGGCAGGGTGTTGTAGCCGATGTAGAGCACGCCGCCGACCTTGAGCCGGCGTCGGACGAAATCGACGATGACGGCGCGGTTCTCGTCGCTGATCCAGCTCCAGACGCCGTGCATCCCGATGTAATCGAAATCCGGCAGATCGGTGCGCCGGGCGAAATCGGCGAAGGCATCGTCATGGAGACTGGCATCGGCGCCGGAGGCGGCGGCCAGTTCCTGGGCGAATCCCGCCTGGCTGGCGTTGAAGTCGGCGCCCGCCCATTGCACGGACGAGGCGGCGGCGTGGATGTTCACCGACAGTCCCTGGCCGAAGCCGAGTTCGCAGGCGGCGCCGACCCGCGGCGGAACCAGCCCGGCCGCCAGGAAGGCGAGCCGGATGCGCAAGGGATTCAGTTCGGGGTAATAGCCATAGACGTAATCGATGCCGGTCACATAGCCGTCGTTCATGAAAACTCCTCGTTCATGCAAGGTGGATGGGCTTGCGCCGCATGGAAAAATGGCGCGGTCAGTCTAGCCGAAAACGCCGGCACGCCGATCCTCGCGGCGAAATTCCCCGGACCGCGATCTGCCCCGGCGGCGCAGTCGCGCAAGGAAATCGGCGGTCGTACCGCTCAGACGCCGCGCGCGGCGCCGGCCAGCGACGCCTGCAGTCCGGCGAACGCGGCCATGCCCGCCGGCGAATCGCCGACCGCGCCGGCGCCCCGCATGCCGGGCTCGGCCGCCGCCATCGCCTCGCCCGGCGCCGGCTCCTTGCCGCTCAGCAGCCACTCCTTGATCCGGCGGCCGATCTCCTCCTCGATCTCGGCACGCTTCTCCGGCGGCAGTTGCGCCAGGCTTTCCTCGGTCAGCCCCATCTGCGCCAGGATTTTCTCGCGCATGCGCTCGGCCGGCGACTTGTTCAGGTAGTCCTCGATTTTCTTGAGCAGGGCGGCGCGGGCCGCGGCCTTGTCCTCCGCCGTCGGCGCCGGCGCCCGATCGGCGCCGGTCGTAGCGGCCGCCTCGGTGCGGGCGAGGGTTTCCCGGAAATCGTCGGCGCCGCCTTGCGCGCCGACGGACGGGGTGCCGCCGGCAGGCGGGGCGTAGAGGGATTCGATTTTCACGATGCAGGCTCCGAAGAAAGACGTCGACGCCGGATGCAAGGCGCATGCCAGAACGCGGGCACCCCGTTTTCGCCGGCCGCCGGCGGCCTTCCGGCAGGATGCCGCCCCGCCAGCCGGCAAGCGCGCACGCCGCCCCTGCAGATATTGCCGCCCCCGGCACTCGGTTTTGCGCCGGCAACCCTGTAAAATCGCGGACTTCGACCTTTTCCCCAGCGCCTCCGTGTCCGGCACCCGCCCCTTTCGCCTCGCCATCAATGGCTACGGCCGCATCGGCCGCTGCTTCCTGCGCGCGCTGCACGAGTCGCCGTGCCGCGACCGCCTGCGGGTCGTGGCGATCAACGAGCCGGCGGCGCTGGAAAGCATCGCCTACCTGACGCGCTTCGATTCGACGCACGGACGCTTCCCCTGGCCGGTCGAGCTGCAGGGGCAGAGCCTCGTCGTCGACGGCGAGGCCATCGCCGTCAGCCACGAAACCACGCCCGAGGCCGTCGACTGGCGCGGGCTGGGCGTCGATCTCGTCGTCGAGTGCTCGGGCCGCTACGGCGACCGCGCCGGCCTCGAACGCTTCCTCGCCGCCGGCTGCCCGCGCCTCTTGCTCTCGCACCCGGCGAACGGCGCCGCCGACGTCGATGCGACCATCGTCTACGGCATCAACCACGAAACGCTGACCGGCGGCGAGCGCATCGTCTCCAACGCCTCGTGCACGACCAACGCCGTGGTTCCGGTGCTCGACCTGCTCGCCCGCGAGATCGGCGTCGAGCACGTGCTGCTGACGACGCTGCACTCGGTGATGAACGACCAGCCGCTGACCGACGGCTACCACCACGCCGACCTGCGGCGCACGCGCTCGGCGATGCAGTCGATCATCCCGGTGTCGACCGGGCTGGCGCGCGGCGTCGAGCGGCTGCTGCCGCGGCTCGCCGGCCGCGTGCAGGCGAAGGCCATCCGCGTGCCGACGGCGAACGTGTCGGCCATCGACATGGTCGTCGACGCCGGCCGCCCGGTCGCCGCCGACGAGGTGAACCGGCTGCTCGCCGGCGCCGCCGCCGGCCCCTGGCAGAAGCTGCTCGCCTACACCGCCGACCCGCACGCCTCGATCGACTTCAACCACGACCCGCATTCGGCGATCATCGACGGCAGCCAGACGCGGCTCGCCGGCCAGCACATGCTCAACCTGCTGCTCTGGTTCGACAACGAATGGGGCTTCGCCAACCGCATGCTCGACGTCGCCTGCCACTGGCGTGGGGTGATGAGATGAACGACGAACACCTACCGCAGAGGCGCAGAGGAACGCAGAGAAAAACGGAAAGATTTTTGCAGTTCTCTGCGAATCTCTGCGCCTCTGCGTCTCTGCGGTGGACTTTGACTTTGAAAACCATCCCTCTCAGGAGCCACCCATGAACGTTCTCAAGCTCGCCGACCTCGACGTCAAGGGCAAGCGCGTCTTCATCCGCGCCGACTTCAACGTGCCGCAGGACGACGCCGGCAACATCACCGAAGACACGCGCATCCGCGCCGCGCTGCCGACGCTCAGGTACTGCCTGGAGAACGGCGCGGCGGTGATGGTCACCTCGCACCTCGGCCGGCCGACGGAAGGCGAGATGAAGCCCGAGGACACGCTGATGCCGGTCGCCGTGCGCCTCGGCCAGTTGCTCAACAAGCCGGTGCGCCTCGTCGCCGACTGGGTCGACGGCGGCTTCGAAGTGGCGCCGGGCGACATCGTGCTGCTCGAGAACTGCCGCTGCAACAAGGGCGAGAAGAAGAACAGCGACGAGCTGGCGCAGAAGATGGCGAAGCTCTGCGACATCTACGTGAACGACGCCTTCGGCACCGCGCACCGCGCCGAGGCGACGACCTACGGCATCGCCAGATACGCGCCGGTGGCCTGCGCCGGCTTCCTGATGGGCGCCGAGATCGACGCGCTGTCGCGCGCGCTGGAGAACCCGGCCCGGCCGCTGGTGGCCATCGTCGCCGGCGCCAAGGTGTCGACCAAGCTGACCATCCTCAAGTCGCTGGCCGCCAAGGTCGACCAGTTGATCGTCGGCGGCGGCATCGCCAACACCTTCCTGCTCGCCACCGGCAAGCGCATCGGCGATTCGCTGGCCGAGCCGAACCTGGTGAACGAGGCGCACGCGATCATGGACCTGATGAAGGCGCGCGGCGCCGACGTGCCGCTGCCGGTCGACGTCGTCGTCGCCGACGAAGTCTCGGCGCTGGCGCGCGGCGCCAAGGTGCCGGTCGACGAGGTCGGCCCGCACGACCGCATCCTCGACGTCGGCCCGAAGAGCGCCGCGCGGCTCTCTGACATCATCGCGCACGCCGGCACCATCGTCTGGAACGGCCCGATCGGCGTCTTCGAGCACGACCAGTTCGCCGGCGGCACCAAGATGCTGGCCTCGGCCATCGCCCACTCCGACGGCTTCTCGCTGGCCGGCGGCGGCGACACGCTGGCGGCCATCGCCAAGTTCCACATCGCCCAGGACGTCGACTACATCTCGACCGGCGGCGGCGCCTTCCTCGAATTCCTCGAAGGCAAGAAGCTGCCGGCCATCGAGGTGCTGGAAAGCCGCGTCGCCGGCTGAACCGGCGGGCCGGCCGCGCATCGAGGAACCCCGTGGAACTGCTGCGCCTGAGCCTGCTGTTCGCCGTCACCGCGCTCGCCGAGATCGTCGGCTGCTACCTGCCGTGGCTCGTGCTGCGGCAGGGCAAGAGCGCGCTGCTGCTGCTGCCGGCGGCGCTCGCGCTCGCCCTCTTCGCCTGGCTGCTGACCCTGCACCCGACCGCCGCCGGCCGCACCTACGCGGCCTACGGCGGTATGTACATCGGCGTCGCGCTGCTCTGGCTGCGCTTCGTCGACGGCGTGCCGCTGACGCGCTGGGACGCCGCCGGCGCCACCATCGCGCTGGCCGGCATGGCCGTCATCGCGCTGCAGCCCGGCGCCCGCTGAACCCGGCGCCGACGCGCGCTTGACAAATAGAACGATCGTTCGTAAATTGCCGCGATGGGCAAAGGCGAAGACACCCGGTCGAAGATTCTCGACGCCGCGCTGGCGCAGGCCAGCGAGGGCGGCTTCGAATCGCTGACCATCGGCACGCTGGCGGCGCACACCGGCCTCTCGAAGAGCGGCCTGTTCGCGCATTTCGGCTCGCGCGAGGAACTGCAGATCGCCGCCATCGACGCCGCCGCCGAACGCTTCGCCGACACCGTCTTCGTGCCGGCGCTCAAGGCCGGGCGCGGCCTGCCGCGCGTGCGCGCGATCTTCGAGCACTGGCTGCGCTGGACCGAGGACAGCGGCCTGGCCCACGGTTGTCCGCTGCACGCGGCGGCGATCGAGTTCGACGACCGGCCGGGCCCGGTGCGCGAGCACCTCGTCGCCCGCTACGAGATTCTGCAGCGCAACCTGGAGCGGGCCTTCGCGCTCGCCGTCGACGCCGGCGATCTGCCGGCCGACAGCGACCCCGGCCAGTACGCCTTCGCCGCGCTCGGCATCGTCTTCGCCTATTACCACGCCGCCCGCCTGCTGCGGCGGCCCGACGCCGCCGACCGCGCGCGCGCCGCCTTCGACCGACTGCTCGCCGGCGCGCCCGCGCCGGCGGCCTGACCCCCAAGGAGACTCCGGATGAACCACCGCGCCCTGTCGTTTCTGCCGATCGATAGCACGACCGTTCGTCTTCTGTCGCTCGCCACGCGCGCCTATTTCGCCCTCGCCTCGCGCCTGCGCCCCGGCCTCGCGCGCCGCCACGCCGAGCGCCTGTTCACCACGCCGCCGCGCCCGGCGCGCCGCTGGCCGACCCCGGCCGCGGCCCGCCGCGACAGCGTGCCGACGCCGGCCGGCCACGTCGCCGTCTGGCAGGCCGGCCCGGCCGAGGCGCCGGCGGTGCTGCTGTCGCACGGCTGGGGCGGCGCCGGCGCGCAGCTCGGCGGCTTCGTCGCCCCCCTGCTGGCGCGCGGCTTCCGCGTCGTCTGGCTCGACCACCCCGGCCACGGCGACAGCGACGGCCGGCGCAGCGCGCTGCCCGAACTGGTCGCCGCGATCCGCGCCGTGGACGCCGCCTGCGGTCCGTTCCACGCCGCCGTCGGCCACTCGCTCGGCGCCGCCGCGCTGACGCTGGCGCTGCGCGACGGCCTGCCGCTGGCGCGCGTCGTCCTCGTCGGCGCGCCGGCCTCGCTCGTCGAATACATGCACGGCTTCGCGCGCCGCCTCGGCCTCAGCGCCGCCGTGCGCGAGGGCCTGCGCCGGCGCATCGAGCAGCGCTACGGCAGCGCCTTCGCCGACATCGACCGCCTCGACGACCTCGGCCGCCTGACGCTGCCGGCGCTGCTCGTGCACGACGCCGGCGACCGCCATGCACCGTTCGCCCACGGCGAGCGCATCGCCGCCGCGCTGCCCGGCGCCCGCCTGGTGCGCACGCACGGCCTCGGCCATTTCCGCATCCTGCGCCGGCCGGAGGTGCAGCGGCTGGTCGCCGCCTTCGTCGCCGGCGAACTGGCGGCGCCGCCGGCCGAGCTGCCGGCGCTGCCCGTGCCGGCGCCGCTCTACTGACGCCTGCGGGGCGCCGCCGGCATGCGCAGCGCGCCGGCGCAACGCCCTCAACGCGGGGCCGCGCGGGCGGCCGCGGTTTTCCGCGCCGACGCCGCCGGCTAGAATGGGCGGGAAGACAAAGGAACCCGCCCATGACCCGCCATACCAAGATCGTCGCCACCCTCGGCCCGGCCTCGAACGACGCCGCCACCCTCGAAAAACTGATCCGCGCCGGCGTCGACGTCGTCCGCCTGAACTTCTCGCACGGCAGCGCCGACGACCACGTCGCGCGCGCCCGCACGGTGCGCGAGGCGGCGGCGCGCGTCGGCCGGCCGGTCGGCATCCTCGCCGACCTGCAGGGGCCGAAGATCCGCGTCGGCAAGTTCGCCGAGGGCAAGGTCGAACTCGACAACGGCAAGCGCTTCGTGCTCGATGCCGCCTGCGCGCTCGGCGACGGCGAGCGCGTCGGCCTCGACTACAAGGACCTGCCGAAGGACGTGCGCGCCGGCGACGTACTGCTGCTCGACGACGGCCGCATCGTGCTCGACGTCGCCTACGTGCGCGGCAGCGAAATCCACACCGTCGTCCGCCACGGCGGCGAACTTTCCAACAACAAGGGCATCAACCGCCAGGGCGGCGGCCTCTCGGCGCCGGCGCTGACGGCCAAGGACATGGAGGACATCAAGACGGCGGCGGACATCGGCGTCGACTACGTCGCCATCTCCTTCCCGAAGAGCGCCGCCGACATGTACATGGCGCGCCAGTTGATGCGCGCCGCCGGCGGCCGGGCGCTGGCCATCGCCAAGATCGAGCGCGTCGAGGCGGTCGGCGCGCTCGACGAGATCCTGGACGCCTCCGACGGCGTCATGGTGGCGCGCGGCGACCTGGCGGTGGAGGTCGGCGACGCAGCCGTGCCGGCCCTGCAGAAGAAGATGATCCGCATGGCGCGCGAGCGCAACAAGCTGGCGATCACGGCGACGCAGATGATGGAGTCGATGATCCTGTCGCCGGTGCCGACGCGCGCCGAGGTCTCCGACGTGGCCAACGCCGTGCTCGACGGCACCGACGCGGTGATGCTCTCGGCCGAGACGGCGAGCGGCAAGTACCCGGTGCAGACGGTCGAGGCCATGGCCCGCGTCTGCCTGGAGGCAGAGAAGTCGCACGAGGTGACGCTCGACCGCGAGTTCCTCGACCGCGTGTTCACGCGCATCGACCAGTCGATCGCCATGGCCGCGATCTGGACCGCGCACCACCTCAAGGTGAAGGCCATCGCCGCGCTCACCGAGTCCGGCTCGACGGCGCTGTGGATGAGCCGGCTGAACTGCGGCGTGCCGGTCTACGCGCTGACGCCGTCGGCCGCGGCGCAGACCAAGATGTGCCTCTACCGCGAGGTCTATCCGCTGCTCATGAAGCAGATGCACACCGATCGCGAGGCGCTGCTCTACGACGCCGAGCAACTGCTGATCGAGGCCGGCGTCGTCGACAAGGGCGACCTGATCGTGCTCACCATCGGCGAGCCGATCGGCACGCCGGGCGGCACCAACACGCTGAAGATCGTCCGCGTCGGCGAACACTCGCCGCCGGCGGGCACCTGACGACGGCGCCGCCATGCCCCTCCACCCCTCGCCGCGCAACGCCTGGCAGTTCTTTCTGCTGATCGCCGTTGCCGTGCTTGCGCTGGCCTGGGGCGTCGCCGCCGAGCACGTCGCCGACATGCGCCGCGAAACCCACGCCGCCGCCGCCCGGCACGCGCAGGCGATGGCCGCCGCGCACGTCCGGCAGACGACGCTGACGCTGGCGGTCGCCGAGGAGGCCCTGCACCACCTGCGGACGACGCTGGCGAACGAGGGCACCGCCGCCTTCCAGCGGGAGGCCGCGCGCATCTCCGCCCGCGGCGCCGGCGGGCCGATCGACCGCGTCGCCCTCGTCGACGCCGGCGGCCGGATGCTCGCCAACTACCTCGACGGACAGCCCGGCGCGCTCGCCGACATGTCCGACCGCGAGTACTTCCACGACATCCGGCGCCGGGGCGAGGATCGCCTGCACGTCACCGAACCCTTCCGCGGCCGCTTCACCGGCGAATGGATCGTCCTCTTCTCGCGGCCGCTGCTGCGCGACGGCAGCTTCGCCGGCATCGTCCAGGTCGGCCTCTCCGCCGCCCGCCTCGGCGACCCGCTCGGCGCCGTGGACGGCGACCGCGAGACAGTGACGCTGCTCTCGCCGGGCAACCGCATCGTCGCCCGCTCCAGCGGACCGGAATTCACCGGCCGCCCGGCCGACCTGCCGCCCGGAAGCGGCGAGGCGCCGTCCATCCACAACAGCCCGCTCGACGGCGTCCGCCGCCTCGTCGTCGTGCGCGCGGTGCCGGACACCGGCATGCGCGTCGCCGCCGCCGTGGACATGCTGGCGCTCGACCATGACATCGCCGGGCACACCCGCGTCGCCTTCCTGCCGGCGATCCTGCTGACGCTGCTGCTGCTGCCGGCGAGCCTGCTCATCCGCCGCGCCGGCCTCGGCCAGCAGGCGGCGCACGAGGCGCTGCAGGCGGAGACGGAGCGCTCGCGCACGGTCTTCGAGACCATGGGCGAGGGCATCCTGCTGCTCGACGCCGGCGGCCGCATCGAGTTCGCCAACGTCCGCGTCGGCGCCTGGCTGCCGGAGGCGCGCGGCCTGCATTTCGCCGACGCCGTGCACGCCGCCGGCTTCACGCTGGTCACCGAGGACGGGCGCGCCTTCGCCGACGACGACCCGCTCGCCCGGTTCTGCCTGGCCGCCGGACAGGACGTCGACGACGTCTGGCTGCGGCGCCGGGACGACGGCGGCGACGTCTGGCTGGCGCTCAAGGCGCGCGCCTTCCGCGACGCCGACGGCGCCGTCCGCGGCGCCACGCTGACGCTCGCCGACCGCAGCGAGGAGCACGAGCGGCTGACCGAATCGGCGCTGACCGCAGGGATCATCGAGGGCATGCAGGATTCGGTGATGATCACCGATGCGCGCGGCCGCATCCTGCGGGTGAATCCGGCCTTCACCGAGCTCACCGGCTTCAGCGCCGACGCCGCGGTCGGCCGCACGCCGGCCATCCTCAAGTCGGAGCGCCACGACGACGCCTTCTTCGCCGCGATGTGGCGCGCCCTCCTCGACACCGGCCAGTGGTCCGGCCGCGTCTGGAACCGGCGCCCGTCGGGCGAGGAGTACTGCGTCTGGCACAACGTCACCTCGGTGCGCGACGTGCACGGCCGGATCGCCCGCTTCATCACCGCCAGCCGCGACATCACCGAGCAGGAGGCGCGCGAGGGCGAACTCTGGCTGCGCGCCAACTTCGATCCGCTGACCGGGCTGGCCAACCGCGCGCGCTTCGCCGACCGGCTGACGCAGGCGCTGGTCAACGCGCAGCGCGACGGCCGCGGCTTCGCCGTCTGCTACCTCGACCTCGACCACTTCAAGCCGGTGAACGACACGCTCGGCCACGCCGCCGGCGACGCGCTGCTGCGCCAGGTGGCGCAGCGCATGCGCTCGACGCTGCGCGAGGAGGACACGCTGGCGCGCATCGGCGGCGACGAGTTCGCGCTGCTGCTGCCGCACACGCGCAGCGACGACGACGCCGCGCGCGTCGCCGCCAAGATCATCGACCTGGTGAACGCGCCCTTCGAGCTGGCCGAGGGCACGGCGAACGTCGGCATCAGCATCGGCATCGCCCGCTTCCCGGACGACGGCGACGACGCGGCGGCGCTGCACGGCGCCGCCGACCTGGCGCTCTACGCGGCCAAGAACGGCGGCCGCAACTGCTGGCGCTTCGCCGGCGCGGCGGCCGACGACCGCGCCGGCGCCTGACGCCGCGGCGGCATTCTTCGTCGCCGCCTGCTAGAATTCGCCCGATGCCGGCCGGAGGAAGCCGGCCGGACCCCGGCGTGCCCGGCCGGGAGGGGGGATTCTCGATGGACAACGCAGCCGCCGAACCGGCGAACCCGGCACAGGCCGACCACCATTTCGCCGACGCCGCGCGCGACGCGGTGTATCGGGCCATCTTCTCCCGCCGCGACGTGCGCGGGCAGTTCCTGCCCGACCCGATCCCCGACGCGACGCTCGCCCGCCTGCTCACCGCCGCGCACTTCGCGCCCTCGGTCGGCTACATGCAGCCGTGGAGCTTCGTGCTGATCCGCGACGCGGCGGTCAAGGCCCGCATCCATGCCGCCTTCGCCGAGGCCAACGCCGAGGCGCTGCAGATGTTCGCGGGCGAACAGCGCGAGATCTACCGCGAGCTGAAGCTCGAAGGCATCCGCGAAGCACCGGTGAACCTGCTCGTCACCTGCGACCGCGACCGCGCCGGCCCGGTGGTCATCGGCCGCACGCACATCAAGGCGATGGACATCTACAGCGCCGTCTGCGCCGTGCAGAACCTGTGGCTGGCGGCGCGCGCCGAAGGGCTCGGCGTCGGCTGGGTGAGCATCTTCCACCAGTCGGCGCTGAAGGAGATCCTCGGCCTGCCGGAGCGCATCGTGCCGATCGCCTACCTGTGCCTCGGCCAGGTCAGCCACTTCCACGAGCGGCCGGAGCTGGAGGCGGCCGGCTGGCGGCCGCGCCTCGCCCTCGACGAGCTGATCCATTTCGAACGCTGGGGCGAGACCGCCGGCGACGGCGCCGCCGGCCTGAAGGCGGCGCTGCGCGCGGCGCAGGCGACGGCCGCGGCGCACCGCCGCCTCGACCCGACATCCCCATGAACCGCCCCCGATCCGCAGACGACAAGGACTCCGCGATGGACAACAAGACGCAGCCTCCCGCCTTTCCGTCGGTCGACATGGCCACCTTCCTGGCCTCGTCGGCGCACGACATGAAGAACTCGATCAGCCTGCTGATCCGCGGCCTCGACGGCATCCTCGGCTCGGTCGACGCGAAGACCTTCGCCGCCTACGACGACCTGGCGCAGATGACCTACGAGGCGAAGCGGGTCAACGGCAACCTGATACAGCTCCTCACCCTCTACAAGATCGGCCAGGACATCTACCCCTTCGACCCGCAGCCGGTGGCCCTCGGCGACTTCGTCGAACTGATCGCGGCGCACAGCGCCGAGCTGCTGAAGTCGCAGGGCGTCGCCCTCGAACACGCGAGCGAACCCGATCTCTACTGGGACTTCGACGAGGACCTGGTCGCCGGCATCATCGGCAATGCCTTCAACAACGCCATCCACTACACGCGCGACCGCGTCCGCCTCTCCGCCGCGTGCGTCGACGGCAGCCTGGAACTGCGCATCGAGGACAACGGCACCGGCTACCCGCAGCACATGCTCGAAGAATGCGCCGGCGGCATGCGCGGCGTCGACTTCGCCGCCGGCAGCACCGGCCTCGGCCTCTACTTCTCCGCCGTCGTCGCCCGCATGCACCGCCAGCGCGAGCGCTGCGGCGAGATCCGGCTGGAGAACGGCGGCGCGCTCGGCGGCGGCTGCTTCATCCTGCGCCTCCCCTGAACCCCATTCCGACGAGCACGACATGTCTTTCCAGCCAGCCGACAACACGCCCGAAGCCGATTTCTCGACGCGCAGCTTCCTCATCGTCGACGACTTCCAGGGCATGCGCACCATCCTCCGCGACATCCTGCGCAACTGCGGCGCCAACGCCAAGAACATCGCCACCGCGGGCAACGGCAGCGAGGCCGTCGCCCAACTGGCGGCGACGCCCTTCGACGTCGTCCTCTGCGACTTCAACCTGGGCAAGGGCAAGAACGGCCAGCAGGTGCTCGAAGAGGCGAAGGTGCGGCAACTGGTCGGCCCGGCCTGCGCCTGGATCATGGTCACCGCCGAGAAGACCTCGGACGCGGTCAGCGGCGCCGCCGAATACCAGCCCGACGCCTACCTGCTGAAGCCGATCACCGAGGCCATGCTGCGCCAGCGCCTCGCCCGCATCTGGACGAAGAAGGAAGCCTTCGCCGACATCGACCGCGCCGTCCGCCAGGGCGACGTCGCCGCCGCCGTCGCCCGCTGCGACGAGCGCCTGCGCATCGACAAGGCGAACGCCGCCGAGCTGCTGCGCACCAAGTGCGACCTGCTGCTTTCGAGCGGCGATCTGGCGCGGGCGAAGCAGACCTTCGAGAGCATCCTGGCCCAGCGCGACGTGCCCTGGGCCAAGGTCGGGCTGGCCCGCATCCACATGCAGAACGGCGACTACGCCGCTGCGCGCGCCATGCTGGAGGAAACGCTGGCCGTCAACGCCGCCTACCTGGAGGCGCACGACCTGATGGCGAAGACGCTGCAGGCCATGGGCGACCTGGAAGCGGCGAGCGCCGCCATCGAGCGCGCGGTGCGCATCTCGCCGAACTCGGTCGCCCGCCAGAAGAACCTCGGCGAAGTGGCGATGCGCCTCGGCAAGAGCGATGCCGCGGAACGCGCCTTCCGCCGCAGCGTGACGCTCGGCGAGCACTCGATCCTGAAGACGGCCGACGCCTACCTCGGCCTGGCCAAGGCCTGCGCCGCCAACGACCGGCCGGACGAGGCGCTGCGCGTCCTCGACCAGGTGGACAAGACCTTCGACGACGAGAGCGTGCGCACGCATTCGCTGGCCGTCGAAGGCATGGTGCACCAGCAGACCGGCAACGCCATCAAGGCCAAGGAGATCGCCGACCGGCTGACGCAGAAGACGGCCGCCGCCGGCCAGGTCGACGCTGCGCTGGCCCTCGACACCGCCCGCCTGCTGTTCGCCACCGGCGCCCGCGACGCGGCGGTCGAGCTGCTTCAGAGCGAAGTCCGCAACGCGCCGGAAAACGCCGCGCTGCTCGGCGAGGTCAAGGATATCTTCAGCGCCGCGGCGATGGCCGACGAGGGCGCGGCGCTGGTCGAGGCCTCGCGCAAGGCGGCGATGGAGCAGATGAACCGCGGCGTCCTGCTCGCCCGCGAAGGCCGCCACGACGAGGCCATCGTCGCCATGCGCGCGGCGCGCGAGGCGATGCCGCGCAACGTGCGCGTGCTCTTCAACCTGACCCACGTGATCATCGGCAAGCTGCAGCAGGCAGGCGGCGCCGACCCGCGGCTCGTCGAGGAGGCGCGCGGCAGCCTGGCCGCGGCGCACGCGCTGTCGCCGGGCGAGGTCCGCCACGCCACCCTGAAGGCCGCGCTCGACGCCGTCGTCGGCGCACGCTGAGAGACGACGACACCTACCGCAGAGACGCAGAGGGAGCGCAGAGAAATTCGAATTCGTTTTTCTCTGCGAATCTCTGCGCCTCTGCGTCTCTGCGGTGGACGTTCAAGCAGCCGCCCCACCGCGAAAGCGGTAAAATCAGGGTCTGACGAATTCGGGGCGGGCGCCGCCGCCCGCCGCAACCTTACGGAGACTCCCCATGCCGCTCGTATCCATGCGCCAGCTTCTCGACCACGCCGCCGAAAACGGCTACGGCCTGCCCGCCTTCAACGTGAACAACATGGAGCAGGTGTGGGCCATCATGGAGGCCGCCGCCCAGCTCGACGCGCCGGTCATCATGCAGGCCTCGGCCGGCGCCCGCAAATACGCCGGCGAGCCCTTCCTGCGCCACCAGATCCTCGCCGCGCTCGAAGCCTATCCCTCCATCCCCATCGTCATGCACCAGGACCACGGCCAGTCGCCGGCGGTGTGCATGGCAGCGATCCGCTCCGGCTTCTCGTCGGTGATGATGGACGGTTCGCTGGAAGCGGACGGCAAGACCACCGCCTCCTACGAGTACAACGTCGCCGTGTCCAAGGAAGTGGTCAAGTTCGCGCACGCCATCGGCGTCTCGGTCGAGGCCGAACTGGGCGTGCTCGGCTCGCTGGAAACGATGCGCGGCGACAAGGAAGACGGCCACGGCGCCGACGGCCACATGACGCGCGAGCAGCTGCTCACCGACCCGGACCAGGCCGCCGACTTCGTCAGAGAGACCAACTGCGACGCGCTGGCCATCGCCATCGGCACCAGCCACGGCGCCTACAAGTTCACCAAGAAGCCGACCGGCGACATCCTGGCCATCGACCGCATCAAGGAAATCCACGCGCGCATCCCGAACACGCACCTGGTCATGCACGGCTCGTCCTCCGTGCCGCAGGAGCTTTTGGCCGAAATCCGCGAGTTCGGCGGCGACATGAAGGAGACCTACGGCGTGCCGGTCGAGGAGATCGTGAACGGCATCAAGCACGGCGTGCGCAAGGTGAACATCGACACCGACATCCGCCTGGCGATGACCGGCGCCATCCGCCGCTATCTCTCTGAAAACCCGTCGAAGTTCGACCCGCGCGACTACCTGAAGCCGGCGCGCGAGGCGGCGAAGAAGATCTGCCTCGCCCGCTACGAAGCCTTTGGCTGCGCCGGCCAGGCGAGCAGGATCAAGCCGATCCCGCTGGACAGGATGGCGGAGCGCTACGCGCGCGGCGAGCTCAATCAAATCGTAAACTAATCAACATCCTGCGAACGGCACCGGGTGCTACACTCGGTGCCGTTTTCTTTTTCGCGCCGTGCACATGCTGCCGCTCGCCGAACACCCGCTGCGCCGCCGCCTCAACGCCGAGCTGCACTCGCGGCCGCCGATCGCCATCCCCGGCCCGACGTGGATCAGCTACCTGGCGGTGACGCACGCCGGCGCCAGCGCCGCCGACGAGCAGGCGCACCTCGCCCGCCTGTGCGGCGCGCTCGGCACCGAGTTCTGCCCGGTCGCCGACAGCGAGCACTGGATGCTGGAAGCCGGCCCGCTGCGCCTGAAGTGGGAGCGGCACACCGAGTTCTCCGGCTACGCCTTCTTCCGCCGCCGCATCGCCGGCGACGCCGCGGACACCACCGCGCTCGCCGCCTTTCCGGCGGAATGGGTGCGCGGCATTCCCGGCGAGGTCATCGCCGCCAGCCACATCGAATTCTGCGCCGCCGCGCAGAACCCGCCGGAGGAGGTGCTGGAAGGCATCGCCCGCAGCGGCGCACCGGCCATCGCCACGCGCGTCGCCGAGGGCGCGGCCTGGGTCGTCTCCGACTTCGAGCTGCACGACGGCTTCTCGCACTTCACGATCATCGACGAGCACCTGCGCCACCGCCAGGCCGGCCGCACCGTGCAGCGCATCCTGGAAATCGAGACCTACTGCATGATGGCGCTGCTCGCCTTCCCGGTGGCCAAGGACACGGCGCGCTTCATCGGCGAGCGCGAGCGCGAGCTGGCCGAGCTGATGGAAGAGATGCGCGTCGCCGGCACGCCCGAGGACGAACGCCGCCTGCTCGCCCGCCTGACCCGGCTGGCCGCCGAGGTCGAGCAGTCGGTGACGCGCACCGCCTACCGCTTCGGCGCGGCCGCCGCCTACTACCGGCTGGTGCAGCAGCGCGTCGAGGACCTGCGCGAGCGGCGGCTGGCCGGCTTTCCGCCGATCCGCGAATTCATGGAGCGCCGCCTGGCGCCGGCCATGGCCACCTGCCAGTCGATCGACGCGCGCCAGAACGACCTGTCGACGCGCATCGCCAGGAAGAGCGCGCTGCTGCGCACGCGCGTCGACATCGAGCTGGAGCGGCAGAACCAGGAGCTACTGGCGCAGATGAACCGCCGCGCCCGGCTGCAACTGCGCCTGCAGGAGACGGTCGAGGGCCTGTCGGTGGTGGCCATCACCTACTACGGCTCGCAGCTCGTCCAGTACCTCGCCAAGGGCGCGCAGAAATCCTTTGCGCCGACCCTCTCGCCGGAGATCGCCGCCGCCGTCGCCATCCCGCTGATCGCCGGCCTCGTCGCCCTCGGCATCCGGCGCATGCGCCGGGCGCTGACCGCCGAGGAGAACGCCGTATAATCCGGGCTTTGCCCTTCCGGAACGCCGCCGTGACCGCTCCCCTTTTCGAATCGACCATCCAGAGCCTGCCGCTCCTCTCGCGCGGCAAGGTGCGCGACATCTACGCGGTGAACGACGAACAGTTGCTGATCGTCACCTCCGACCGCCTGTCCGCCTTCGACGTCATCCTGCCGAACCCGATCCCGGACAAGGGCAAGGTGCTGACGCAGATCGCCAACTTCTGGTTCGACCGGCTGGCGCACATCGTGCCCGGCCAGCTCACCGGCGTCGATCCGGAGAGCGTCGTCGCGCCGGACGAGCGCGCGCAGGTGCGCGGCCGCGCGGTGGTTGTGAAGCGTCTCAGGCCGCTGCCGATCGAAGCCGTGGTGCGCGGCTACCTGATCGGCTCCGGCTGGAAGGACTACCAGGCCACCGGCGCCGTCTGCGGCATCGCGCTGCCGCCGGGGCTGAAGATGGCGGCGAAGCTGCCGCAGCCGATCTTCACGCCGGCGACCAAGGCCGACATCGGCGAGCACGACGAGAACATCAGCTTCGCCGAGGCGCAGGCGCACTGCGCCAGGGTGCTCGGCGCCGGCGTCGACGGCGCGGCGCTCGCCGCGCAGGCGAAGGACGCGGCGCTGCGCCTCTACCGCGAAGCCGCCGACTACGCGGCGACGCGCGGCATCCTCATCGCCGACACCAAGTTCGAGTTCGGCATCGACGCGGCCGGCACGCTGCACCTGATCGACGAGGCGCTGACCCCCGATTCCTCGCGCTTCTGGCCGGCCGACCAATACGCGGAAGGCAGCAACCCGCCGTCCTTCGACAAGCAGTTCGTGCGCGACTACCTGGAAACGCTCGACTGGAACAAGACCGCGCCCGGCCCGAACCTGCCGCCGGAGATCGTCGAGCGCACCGCCGCCAAGTACCGCGAGGCCTACGAGCGCCTGACCGGCCGGCCGCTGGCCTGACCCGCCCGGAGACGGCGCGCCGTCTCCTCTCCGCATCCCCGCCGACCGCGCCGCCAGAACTTTCGCCGGCGGCGCGCTGTCCATCCCGGGACGGCGCTTCGCCGCCTCCGAGAGGACAGCATGGCGCACCCCTTCGATTCCCTCGACCGGCGTTTCCCGCTGCCGCGCGTGCGGCAGGTGCCGGCTTCGCGCATCGCCGGCTGGCTGGCGGCGGGCTGGGCCGACCTCAGGGAGACGCCGATCGCCAGCCTCGCCTACGGCCTGCTCTTCGCCATCGCCGGCGATCTGCTGCTCGTCTCGCTGTGGCGCAGCCCGCAGCATTTCGCGCTGGCCGTCTCCGGCTTCTTCATCGTCGCGCCGCTGCTCTGCGCCGGCCTCTACGAACTGAGCCGGCGCAGCGAACGCGGGCTGGCCTCGCGTTTTACCGATTCGCTCGCCGGCTTCGCGCGCGGCCAGGCCGGGCTGATGCGCTTCGGCCTGCTGCTGGTGCTGCTGTGGGCGCTCTGGGCGCGGCTGTCGGCGGCGCTCTTCGCCGACCTGGCGGCGGGCATGCCGGACGCCAACGTCGTCGAGTTCGCCGCCTTCGTCATCGACGCCGGCGGCTACGCCGGGCCGGCGCTGGCCTGGCTGCTCGTCGGCGGCATCGTCGCGCTGCTCGCGTTCATGCTCGGCGTCGTCTCGGTGCCGCTGCTCATCGACCGCGACGAAGGCTTCGCCGCCGCGGCCGCGGCCAGCCTGCGCGCCTTCGCCGCCAACCCCGGCCCGCTGCTGCTGTGGGCGGCGACCATCGTCGCGCTAACGCTGCTCGGCTTCGCCACGCTGCTCTTCGGGCTGATCGTGCTCATGCCGCTGCTCGGCCACGCGTCGTGGCACGCTTACCGCGACCTTGTAGAATAGAGACCATCGATCGACCCGCGGGCGGCCCGGCCGCCCGCTTCCTTTTCGGCGACTGACATGAACGACAATCCCCTGCTCGACCTTTCCGGCCTGCCCCGCTTCGACCTGATCCGCCCCGAGCACGTGCGCCCGGCCCTCGCCCGCCTGCTCGACGACGGCCGCGCGCTGGTCGAACGCCTGACCGGCGCCGACGTGCCGGCGACCTGGCGCGACTTCGCCGAACCGCTCGCCGACGGCATCGAACGCCTGTCGCGCGCCTGGGGCGTGGTCGGCCACCTGCACTCGGTGAACGACGTGCCGCCCTGGCGCGAGGCGTACAACGACCTGCTGCCGGAGGTGACGCGCTTCTACTCCGAGCTCGGCCAGAATCTGGCGCTGTTCTCGAAGTACAAGGCGCTCGCCGCGAGCTCCGAGTACGCGGCGCTGTCGCCGGCGAGGAAGCGCATCGTGGACAACGAGATCCGCGACTTCCGCCTGTCCGGCGCCGAGCTGCCGGACGAACAGAAGCCGCGCTTCCAGGAACTGCAGGAAGAGGCGGCGGCGCTCGCGGCGAAGTTTTCGGAGAACCTGCTCGACGCGACCAACGCGCACGCCGAGGTGATCCACGACGCCAAGGACCTCGCCGGGCTGCCCGACGACGTCATCGAGACCGCCCGCGCCAGCGCCGAGAAGGCCGGCGTCGACGGCTGGCGCTTCACGCTGCACGCGCCCTCCTACGGTCCGGTGATGCAGTACGCCGACCACCGCGGCCTGCGCGCGCGCATCTACCGCGCCTACGCCACGCGCGCCTCGGAGTTCGGCAAGGCCGAACTCGACAACGCGCCGCTGATCCGCCGGCTGCTCAAGCTGCGCGCCGAGGAAGCGCAGATGCTCGGCTACCGCGACTTCGCCGAGGTCTCGCTGGTGCCGAAGATGGCCGAGTCGCCGCAGCAGGTGCTCGACTTCCTGCGCGAACTGGCGAGGAAGGCCAGGCCCTTCGCCGAGAAGGACGTCGCCGGGCTGCGCGCCTTCGCCCGCGACGAACTGAAGCTCGATCCGCTCGAACCCTGGGACATGGCCTGGGTGTCGGAGAAGCTGCTGCAGGAGCGCTACGCCTTCTCCGAGCAGGAGGTGAAGCAGTACTTCACCGAGCCGAAGGTGCTCGCCGGCCTGTTCCGCGTGATCGAGACGCTGTTCTCGGTGACGGTGAAGCCGGACGCGGCGCCGGTCTGGCACGAGGACGTGCGCTTCTTCCGCATCGAGAACCGGCGGGGCGAACTGGTCGGCCAGTTCTACCTCGACCTCTACGCGCGCGAGGAGAAGAAGGGCGGCGCCTGGATGAACGACGCGCGCAGCCGCCGCCAGACGGCGGGCGGCGTGCAGACGCCGGTCGCCTACCTGATCTGCAACTTCTCGCGCCCGGTCGGCGGCAAGCCGGCGACCTTCACCCACGACGAAGTGACGACGCTCTTCCACGAGACCGGCCACGGCCTGCACCACATGCTGACGCGCGTGGGCGAGCCGGGCGTCTCCGGCATCGACGGCGTCGAGTGGGACGCGGTCGAGCTGCCCTCGCAGTTCATGGAGAACTACTGCTGGGAATGGGCCGTGCTCAAGGACATGACGACGCACGTCGACAGCGGCGCGCCGCTGCCGCGCGAACTCTTCGACAAGATGCTGGCGGCGAAAAACTTCCTCTCTGGCATGCAGACCGTGCGCCAGATCGAGTTCTCGCTGTTCGACCTGCTGCTGCACCACGACTTCGACCCGGAAGGCGACGTGCTGCGGCTGCTCGAAGAGGTGCGCAACGAGGTGGCGGTGGTCTTCCCGCCGGACTGGCACCGCTTCCCGAACAGCTTCTCGCACATCTTCGCCGGCGGCTACGCGGCCGGCTACTACAGCTACAAGTGGGCCGAAGTGCTTTCCGCCGACTGCTACGCCGCCTTCGAGGAGGCGGGCAATCCCTTCGATCCGGAGACCGGCCGCCGCTTCCTCGACGAGATCCTCGCCGTCGGCGGCGTGCGCTCGGCGCTCGACTCGTTCCGCGCCTTCCGCGGCCGCGACCCGAGCCCGGACGCCCTGCTCCGGCACAGTGGTATGATCGGCGCCTGACGCCCGTCGGGAGCCGCCATGACGCCGAAGCCGGTCCTCGTCCTTGCCGCCGCCCTCGTCGCGGCCGCGGCGAACGCGCAGACCACCTACCGCTGGGTCGACCCGGCCACCGGCCGCACCGTCTTCTCCGACCGGCCCCCGCCGCCGGGCGTGCCACAAGCGACGCGGCGGGAGGCGCCGGCGGCCGGCGGCGCGCGGCAACGGTCCTACGCGGTGCGCGTCGCCGCCGAGAAATTCCCGGTGATCCTGTACACGACGGAAGACTGCGCCGAGCACTGCCGCAACGGCCGCGCGCTGCTCGCCGGTCGCGGCGTGCCCTTCCGCGAACGGGTCGTGGAGAACGACGCGCCGGCGCTCGACGAACTGAAGCGGCTGACCGGCGGCGAGGTCTTCGTGCCGGTCGTCGTCGTCGGCCGCGAACACTTCAAGGGCTTCGAGGCGGGCGGCTGGAACGGCCTGCTCGACCTCGCCGGCTATCCGCGGGACGTCCCGCCCAACAGCCGGCCGGCGCCCGCCGCCGCGCCGGAGACAGCGGCGCAGGAGACGCCGCCCGACGGGGAGGCTGCCGCGCGATGAAGCTAGCCACCTGGAACGTCAACTCGCTGAAGGTGCGCCTGCCGCAGGTGCTCGACTGGCTCGCCGCCGAGCGGCCGGACGCGCTCTGCCTGCAGGAGCTGAAGCTGGAGGACAAGGCCTTTCCGCTGGCCGAGATCGAGGCCGCCGGCTATCGCGCGGCGTTCAGCGGGCAGAAGACCTACAACGGCGTCGCCATCCTTTCGCGCGCGCCGCTCGCCGACGTGAGCTGCGGCATCCCCGGCTTCGCCGACGAGCAGAAGCGCGTGATCGCCGCCACCGTCGGCGACGTGCGCCTCGTCTGCGCCTACTTCCCGAACGGCCAGGCGGTCGGTTCGGAGAAGTTCGCCTACAAGCTCGACTGGCTGCGCGCGCTGACCGCCTGGCTCGGCGACGAGCTGGCGCGGCATCCGAAGCTGGCGCTGCTCGGCGACTACAACATCGCGCCCGAGGACCGCGACGCGCATCCGGAGTGGAAGGAGGAAATCCACGTCTCCGCGCCGGAGCGCGAGGCCTTCCGCGCGCTGACCGGGCTCGGCCTCGCCGACGCCTTCCGCCTGTTCGAGCAGCCGGAGAAAAGCTTCTCGTGGTGGGACTACCGGATGCTGGCCTTCCGCCGCAACTTCGGCCTGCGCATCGACCACATCCTGCTCTCGCCGCCGCTCGCCGCGGCCTGCACCGCCTGCCATGTCGACAAGGCGCCGCGCAGGCTGGAACGCCCGTCCGACCACGCGCCGGTGGTCGCCGAGATTGGTAACGGCGATGCCTGAGACCGCCGGCGCGCCGCCCGACCGGGCGCGGCTGCTCGCCCTCTACCCGGCGCTCGCCGCGCTGGCGCCGGCCGAGCTCGACGGCCTGCTGCGCCCGGAAGCGACGCTGCGCATCCCCACCGGCCTGCGCGTCTTCGCCGAAAGCGAGCCTTGCCGCGGCTTTCCGCTGGTCGTCGAGGGTTCGATCAAGGTCGTCAAGACGGCGCCGTCCGGGCGCGAGATGCTGCTCTACCGCGTCGGGCCGGGCGACTCGTGCATCATCAGTTCGAGCTGCCTGCTCGGCCACACGCCGTACACCGCGCGCGGCGAGAGCGAGACGCCGGTGACGCTCGCCGTGCTGCCGGAGGCGCTGTTCGCGCGGCTGCTCGCCGACGACCGCGCTTTCCGCGACTTCGTTTTCCACCTGCTCGCCGAGCGCATCGCCGACCTCATGCAGCTCGTCGAGGAAATCGCCTTCCACCGCCTCGACCGGCGGCTGGCGCGCCTGCTGCTGGCGCGCGGCGACGCCGTGCACGCCACCCACCAGGCGCTCGCCGACGAGCTCGGCAGCGTGCGCGAGATCGTCAGCCGGCTGCTCAAGGGCTTCGCCGCCGAAGGGCTGGTCGAACTCGGCCGCGAGCGCATCGTGCTGCGCGACCGCGCCGGCCTGCGCCGGCTCGCCGGCGACGACGACTGAACGCACCGCGCCCGCTCTGTGACCCAGGTTACAGACGCAGCATCAGCGAACGCTTATTCTCCGATCCGTCATTCCAAACGCAACGGAGGCAAGCATGAAAGCAAACGTCGGCGGCATCGACAAGATCGCCCGCATCATCGTCGGCGCCATCCTCATCGGCTTGGCCGCCACCGGCACGGTCGGCGCCTGGGGCTGGATCGGCGTCGTTCCCTTGATCACCGGCCTGATGGGCTGGTGCCCGGCGTACACGCTGTTCGGCCTGAACACCTGTCCGCTGAAGAAATAAGAACGCAGGCACCGGGGGCGGGCTTCCCCTCCTCTCACCGCCCCCTTCGGGATTCGGCGGCGTCCCGGGCACGGACGCCGCTATTTTTTTGCTTGGTCGCGTTCTGACCGGAAGGCTGTTTCGGAAAACCGGGCGTTCCGTCGGCGTTTAGCCATCACGTCAAGTCCAACGCCACCTGGAAGGCCAGCCAAGCGGCTCTCGCCGCTCGCTCCAATGCGACCTGCCCGGTCATAACCATTTCACGAACCTATGATGGCGTGCGCTTGGGGCCGCCTCGGGGACGTCACCTTCGGAAGGGCGAAATCGGAAGCGCCTTGGGCGGATGACGGTAGGTCGCCCCCGATTCGCCCCGACCAGAATTTCCCAATTGGAAACAGTGCCTTATCGATTCAAAAACAGGGCAGGCGAGCGCATTTCGTGAAAAAACCGGGGGATCGAAGTAGGACAGTGGTAGGACGTGACGCAGTAGCGATGTAGATGGTGACTCTATGTTGCTGATAACACGGTGGATTTGATTGCTGCGCGACTCGTATGCTCACTAATGGTACCGACATCACCACCGCCAACGTCTTCAACGCCGGCCAGGTCTACAGCCCCGGCGGCAACGACCGCATCAACAGCCTGCAGGACGAGGACGTCCTGACCGGCACGGGCGACAATCCGACCCTGAACCTGACGCTGGGTAACACCAACGACAACGGTTCTCTGATCGTCACCCCGACGCTGAACGGCATCCAGACCATCAACGCCGTGTTCTCCAACACCGACGGCACGGGCCTGGACCTGCAGGACGCCAGCGGCCTGCAGACCCTGAACGTCACCCGCATCTCCAGCGCGCTGTCCGATGGCGCCGTCGGCGCCATCGCCGCCGGCGCGCGCGTCGAGCTGATCAACCTGCCGGCCACCGCGCTGTCGATCGATCTGCGCAACAGCGTCGCCTACGCGGACGTCAACATCAGCTATCGCAACGGCGAGCTGAACGGCGACGAAACCGTCTCCATCGACCTGTCCAGCGCCGCCATCCAGGATCTGGTCGTCGGCGCCCAGGCGATCCAGACCAACCACATCAACACCCTGGTCCTGAACGTCGAGAGCGAAAGCCACATCCAGAACCTGAACCTCAAGGGCGGTTCGACCGAGGTCGCCGACCAGAAGCTGGTCATCAACGCTGCCGCCGATTTCATCCTCGGCGACGACGCCAATGCCGACGGCGACTACCTGGACAACAACAGCGCGCTGTGGGCGGGCGTTGGTGGTTCCGGTGCGCTCAGCCGTCTGGCGGAGATCGAGGTCACCGGCGCCGGCAACGTCACCATCGGTGAAGTGTCTGGCCGCAACATCAGTGCAACCCAGCAGGGCATGACCCTGAGTGGCGGCACGGCGACGGGCAACATCTCCGTCAATGTGACCAATGCTGCTGGTTTTGCAGCCTCTTCCTTCACCACCGGTTCGGGCGACGACACCGTCGTCTCCGCCAACGCCCTCGCCGCCGATCTGGCCACGGGCGAAGGCGCCGATACCGTCACCGTCTCGAACAACGTTCTGGCCACCTCTGCCATCGACCTCGGCGCGGGCAACGACGCCCTCACCGTCGGCGCGACTGCCGTCCAGAACGGCGTCGACGTGCTGAACGGCTGGATCGCTGGCTCCGTGGCCGGCGGCGCCACCGTCGACCTGGGCGAGGGTGACGATACCCTGACCCTGGGCGATGTGGCCAACGTCTCCATCGGCGAGGAAGCCGTCGTCAACACCGGGGCCGGCAACGACACCGTGGTCCTGTCGGGCGCCATCGCCGGCGATACGGCCGGCGGCCTGGACGGCGACGATCTGGGCGGTGAGCTCAACGTTGGCGAGGGCGACAACACCGTCACCTTCAACCTGCTGGGCCAAGGCAACCAAGGCACGCTGATCAGCGGCCTGCTGACCGCCGGCGCCGGCACCAACGTGCTGACCGTCACCGGCAACGCCAACGCGACCGTCGTGGCCACCAACGCCGCCGACGCCGACCGCGTCACCGGCTTCCAGACCCTGAACCTGGTGTCCGAGCAGTCCGTCACCGTCGCCCTGGCGGCTGCCGTCAATGCCATCGTTGCCGGCACCACCGCGGAGAACGACGACGATCTCCAGACGGCGGACTACGTGGTCAACGTTGCCGAATTCACCGGCCTGACCGCCATCAACCTGGAAAACCGGGCCGGCATCATCGACCCGACGCCGGAAGAGGCCCTCACTCCGAACCGCTTCGTCGGCGACGCCGCCACCTATACCCTGAGCAACCTGACCGGCGCCGAAACGCTGACGCTGGCGACCGTCGAGGCCGGAACGGGGATTCCCAGCCAGGTGGCCCGTACCACCGGCACCGCCACCGATGACGAGATCGCCGCCGACGTCGCCATCGACGCCACGGTCAACATGACCCGCGCCACGGTCGGCGCCGTTTCCATCACGCTGAACGAAGGCGTCGATGGCACGGTGGGCGACGTGAAGCTCGACGATACCGGTGTCGGTGCGCAACTGAACAACATCAACACCATCAACGTCACCGTCAATGGCGCCGGCAGCCGCACGCTGGATCTGTCCAACGACTTCGACACGGCGGCGACCCTGGACGGCGACATCGCCGCCGGCTCCAAGCTGACGGTGAACAACGTCGGCTCCAAGGCCTTCACCAGCACGGTCGCGGCCGATATCGACGCCACCTTCACCAAGCCCCAGGACCACACCATCGTCACCGGCGCCGGCAACGACAGGGTCAACCTGCTCGCCGACACGGTCAACCGCGGCGACAACATCGACCTGGGCGGCGGCCGCAACCGCATCGTCGTCGACGACGACCTGCGCGGCAATTCCGGTCTCGACGCCGACGAGAACTTCGACTTCCTGAAGAACATCCAGGAACTCGAACTGGTCGGTGGCGGCGCCGCCAACGAGTACACCCTGCCGGGTGGCGTCGCGGGCACGATGGAAGTCACCCTCGACGACGACGCGTACACCACGGGCGTCGATACCGTCATCCTGTCCAAGGATGCTCTTGGCACGAATGCGACCGTCGACCTCGACATCGGCAAGGACTTCGACCGCGCGCTCACCATCGAGCTGGCCGAAGGCTCGACCATCGACATCGACAACGCCGGCGACGTGGACCTGACCATCAACGTCGACGCCCGCACGACCCCGGTCGCTGCTGGCGGCGCCGCGGGCACTGCGGTCATCAACCTCACCGACGCCGGCACCGGCAAGGTGGCGCTGAACATCACCGTGGATGACGTGGCGCAAACCATCGGCCAGGCGGCTACCGACGTCGTCATCACCAACGCGGACGCCACCGCCGAAATCGACAGCATCACGCTGCTCGATTCCGATACCGTGGCAGCCGGCGCTCCCGCAGTCGGCGGCGACCAGACGGGCGTGATCACCCTGACCACGCACAGCACCTGGGCGCAGGCCGGCGACACGCTGACCATCGACGCCTCGGACATCGACGACGACGACCGCACCGCAGCAGGCGTCAAGGTGGACTCCGACAACCAGACGGTGGTCATCAACGCCGGCGGCGGCGGCATCGCCTATGCGGTGAATGTCACCGGCTCGCAAGTGGACGACACCATCACCGGCACCAACCAGGCCGACACCATCGACGGCCAGGCGGGCAACGACACCATCACCGGTGGCGGCGGCGCCGACGTGCTCACCGGCGGCGCGGGTGCCGACACCTTCCGCTATACCAGCGTGAACGATTCCCGCGGCGTCAGCGGCGTGGACACCATCACCGACTTCACGACCGGCACCGACAAGCTGGAAATCGCCGTGAATATGGGTGCCGTAACCACCGCCAACTTCGGCCGCTTCAACAACACCGCCGCCACCATCGGCTCCGGTCTGGCGGAACTGGACGGCGCGCCGCTCCCCGGCACGTCGATCATCGACGCCGGCTACTCCACCGACGGTATGTATTTCATCGATCTGGACGGCGACGGCAACATCAACAACACTACCGACCTGCGCATCAACATCGGCAACACGGTCAACGCCGGCGACATCAATTACGTCGTTACCGGCACGGGCGGCGCCGACCTGATCCGCGGCGGCCAGGGCGCCGACAAGATCGACGGTGGCGCTGGCGCCGACGTGTTCGTTCTCGTCGGCTCGGTCACCTCGGCCCAGGCCAACGCCTACCTGGCCGCGGAAACCGCGGTTCCGGGCAGCGTCATCCCCGCCGCGCTGAACGATGTCCTGCACATCAGCGAACTGACCACCGTTCGCGCCCAGTCCGAGGTCAATACCGGCGACGAGCTGAATATGTCGGGGGCGGATGCCGCCGACACCCTGCACGTCTTCGGCACGGCCAACCTGGCACTGATCAACGCCGGCGTCGCGCTGAACGTCGGTATCGTCGTGGTGCATTCGGACATCACGCTGTCGGTCGCCCAGTTGAATGCGCTGACCACGCTGACCATCGACGGTGACGCGGCGCACACGATCAAGGTCGTCGATGCGGATGGCACCCAGTTGTCCGACGCCGATGTCGCCAGCGTGCTCAACGGTACCTACGTCGACCCTGATCTGGGTGCTATCGCCGCGCCGATAATCGTCGTCAGCAACGCCGGCGACAACACCACGATCCAGCTCGGCAGCACCGGGGCCGCGGCGAGCGTGGAAGACTTCGTGGCCGAGGTTCCGGCCGCGACGACGGAGGGGCTGACGATCACCTCGGCTATGACCGCCGATGAGATCGAGGCCGCACTGGCCCTTGGCACGGCGGCCAAGGTCGTTGCCACCGGCATGACCGCCGCTCAACTGGAAAAGGTCGTGACGGCGATCGCCGACGTTGCCGAGATCACCGGCGCACTGGCTCTCACCAACGGTCTGGACGCGGCCGGCATCACCGCGCTGTTTGGCAAGTACGCCGGTACGACCGCTACGGTTGTCGCGACGGGCATGACCGACCAGTTCGCCGTCATCGCCGACAACATCGCCAAGGTTGCCGACAACGGTATCACCGGAACGCTGGCCCTCAGCAACGGAAACACCGACGCAGCGGATCTGGCTCTGCTGCTCGGTGCCAAGACTGCTGCCGCGGCAACGGTCAATATCGATGCGGCGAGCATGGATGCCGGCGAACTGACGGCCATCAGCACCGGCATCGCCAAGGTCGACGGCATCGCCAACCTGAGCCTGACCGATGCCCAGTCGGCGGCCGAAATCGGCAACCTGCTCAGCAAGGCCAGCAACGCTGAGGTAAATGCAGACTCCATGAGCGCCGCGAAGGTCGACGCGCTGGTCGCAGGCGCGGCAGGTATCGCGGCCGACGGCATCACCGGCACCATCACTGCCGCTGCCCTGCTGTCGGTGGCCGACTTCACCGCGCTGGCCGCCAAGGTCGCCGATGCCGCCACGGTCACCGTGGCCGATACGGGATCGGCGCTGGCTGCCTTGGGTGACGCCGCCCTGGATTCGGCCATCGACACCCTCGATGCGACGGACGATGCGATTGCCCTGACCGCGGATCAACTGGCGAGCATCACCAACGCCAAGCTGGTTCCGGGCGACGTCATCACACTGAGCGGCCTGGCTGACAGTGAATCCGCTTCCGCAACCAATATCGACTTCTACGATACGGGTGTTGTGGCGCTGACGGGGGCCGCACAGTCGGCCGATACCGATGTCACTGAGGCAGGCGAGTGGCACTTTGATATTGGCGTGCTGACCTACTGGGATAGCAGCGCCGTCGCCATCACCCTGACCGGTGTCACGGCCGTCACGCTGGGCTCCGATGGTGTCTTCGAGCTGATGACCCTCTAATCCGACGCGCCACCCCCAGGTGCATTTGGGGGTAAACGTCGAACCGACCAACCCCGCCCCTCACGAGGGGCGGGGTTTTTTCTGAAGGTTCTATCGCAAGCGGATGCTTCGGAAAGGCTGGTGCGCCGCTCCCCTTCGCCGGTTGCCCCGGTTCGGGGAAACGATTTCAAAACCCGTCTCGCAAAGGAAAGACAATGAGCAAGAAAAGCATCACCATCGACAACCAGGAATACGAACTAGCCAAGCTGAACCCGGAGGCCCGGCAGCAACTGGCCAACCTGCGCGTGGCCGATCAGGAGATCGCGCGCCTGCAGGTGCAGATCGCGCTCGCCCAGACGGCGCGCAACGCCTACGGCCAGGCGCTCAAGGCCGAACTCGAGAAATCCTGATCCGGGCCGTTCGATGCCACGGAGGGCCGGCGACCCTCTCGGACAGAAGCGATCTTGACAAGAAAAGCGGGGCTGGGCTTAATAACAGTTATTAATCAGCAGAAGGAGCGACCATGCCAACCAGTGTTGCGCTCAGCCCCCATTTTGAAACCTTCATCCGCCAGCAGGTCGACTCTGGCCGCTTCAACAACGTCAGCGAGGTGGTCCGTGCGGGTTTGCGTCTGCTCGAAGAGCGCGAAGCCGAACAGGCCGCCAAGCTGCAGGCCCTGCGCGAGGCGATTGCGGCGGGCCTGGCCAGCGGGCCGGATATTCCTGCGGACAAAGTTTTTGACCGTCTGGAGGCGAAGTATCTCGCGATGGCTGAAGCGGCGAAAAAAGCCTGATGCAGTTGGTGTTTCTGCCGCAGGCGGAGCTTGATCTCGAGGTCATCGGTGACTACATCGCTCGGAACAACCCATGCCGAGCCGCCAGTTTTGTACGCGAGTTGCAAGTACAGTGCCGCAAACTGGTCAAGTCGCCCAAAGCCTACCGGCCACGACCTGAACTCGGTAAAGCCATGCGCTCATGTGCCTACGGCAACTACCTCATTATTTTCGCGGAGAATGCCGGGTTGGTGCAGATCGTGCGCATCCTGCACGGCGCGATGGATGTCGAAGCGCAGTTCGCTGAAAGGAATTCTGCTCCCGACGATAAAACCTAGTCGCATGTCGGCCCTCGGCGGCTTGACGCGCATACAGACTGGGACGCCTCGATCCTCTCCGTCGCCGCAGAAAACCGCTGCCGCTTGCTGTTCAGCGAGGGCTTTCAGAATGGCTCACCTGGCTGCTGCCAGCCGCCCGCCTCTGTTCGACAGCCTGCTGAGCGCAGGAAAATAAAAGCGTGGCGAACCTATCCTTTCGCCAGAAAGCCGGCGATGCGCACGTAGTCGTCGACCGACAGATCCTCGGCGCGGCGCGTCGGGTCGATGGCGAGCGCGGTCCAGGCCGCGTCGTCGAGCAGGCCCTTGAGGTTGTTGCGCAGCATCTTGCGGCGCTGCGCGAAGGCGGCGGCGACGACCTTGCCGAGCAGCGCCTCGTCGACCGCGGCGAGGTCCGCCGGATCGCGCGGGATCATCCGCACCACCGCCGAATCGACCTTCGGCGGCGGGTCGAAGGCGGTCGGCGGCACGTCGATCAGCCACTCCAGCCAGAAGCGGTACTGCAGCATCACGGAGAGCCGGCCGCGCTCGCCGTCGCCGGGCTCGGCGACCATGCGTTCGACCACTTCCTTCTGCAGCATGAAATGCATGTCGCGCACGCGCTCGGCGTAGCCGGCGAGGTGGAAGAGCAGCGGCGTCGAGATGTTGTACGGCAGGTTGCCGACGATGCGCAGGTCGTCGCCGAGCGATGCGAAGTCGAAGGCGAGCGCGTCGCCTTCGTGGATCGTCAGCCGCTCCGGCGGATGGCGCTTCTTCAGGCGGGCGACGATGTCGCGGTCGATCTCGACGACGTGCAGATGGTCGACGCGTTCGAGCAGCGGCTCGGTCAGCGCGCCGAGGCCGGGGCCGATCTCGACCAGCCGGTCGCCGCGGGCCGGCGCGACGGCGCCGACGATGTCGGCGACGATCTGCGCGTCGACGAGGAAGTTCTGACCGAAGCGCTTGCGCGGGACGTGTTTCATGCGACGGCCCTGCAAGCCGCCATCCGCGCCGCCTCGCGCACCGCCTCGAACAGGCTCCCCGGGTCGGCCGTGCCGCGGCCGGCGAGGGCGAGCGCGGTGCCATGGTCGACCGAGGTGCGGATCACCGGCAGGCCGAGCGTGACGTTGATGCCGCGGCCGAAGGTGGCGTACTTCAGCGCGGTCAGCCCCTGGTCGTGGTACATCGCCAGCACGCAGTCGCCCTCCGCCAGCACCGGCGGCGTGAACATGGTGTCCGCCGGCAGCGGGCCGACGAGGCGCATGCCCTCGCCGCGCAGCCGGTCGAGCAGCGGCGCCATCACGTCGATCTCCTCGCGGCCGAGGTAGCCGTCCTCGCCGGCGTGCGGATTCAGGCCGGCGACGAGGATGCGCGGCGCGGCGACGCCGTACTTCGCGCGCATGTCCGCGTGCACGATGCGCAGCGTCTCTTCGAGCAGCGCCGGCGTGATCGCGTCGGGCACCTGGCGCAGCGGCAGGTGCGTGGTCGCCAGCGCGACGCGCAGCGGGCCGTGCGCCGTGTCGCCGGCGAGCATCATGACCACGCGCGGCGAGCCGGTGCGCTCGGCGAGGTATTCGGTGTGGCCGGAGAACGGCGTGCCGGCGGCGTTGATCACGCCCTTGTGCACCGGCGCCGTGACCATCGCCGCGAATTCGCCGGCGCGGCAGCCGGCGAGCGCGCGGTCGAGCAGGGCGAGCACGGCCGCGGCGTTGGCCGGGTCGAGGCGGCCGGGGACGGCGGGGACGGCGAGCGGGCAGTGCAGGACTTCGAGCGTCGACGCTTCATCCGGCGCAGCCGGCGCATAGTCGCGCAGCGCGCCGCGCCAGCCGATTGCGGCGGCGCGCGCCGCCAGCAGGTCGCGGTCGGCCAGCACGACGACGCGCGCCGGAAAGTCTTCCTCGATCAAGCGCAGGCACAGTTCGGGGCCGATGCCGGCCGGCTCGCCGGAGGTGACGGCGAGAACCGGCCGCCGGTCCACGTCAGCGTTCCTCAAGCCGGTATTCGACGTAGGCGCGGTCGCGCAACTGGCGCAGCCAGTCCTGGTAGGCCTCGTCGAGCTTGCGCTCGCGCAGCACCTGGCGCGCGGCCATGCGCTGGCGCTCGCTGGAGACGTCCTGCACGCGCCGTTCGAGCACCTGGATCAGGTGGAAGCCGAACGGCGACTGCACCGGCTCGCTGATCTCGTTCGGCTGCAGCGCGTCCATCGCCCGCTCGAACTCCGGCACCGTGTCGCCGGGGTAGAGCCAGCCGAGGTCGCCGCCCTTGGCGGCGGAGCCGTCCTGCGAATAGAGGCGCGCCAGCTCGGCGAAGTCGCCGCCGTGGGCGAGGCGCTCGCGCAGGCCGGAGAGCTTGCGCAGCGCCTCCGACTCGGCGACCAGTTCGTTCACGCGGACGAGGATGTGGCGGGCGTGCGTCTGCTGCACCGGCGGCAGCGCGATGCCGCCCTTGCGGGTGAGCAGCTTGACGATGTGGAAGCCGTTCGGGCTCCTGAGGATCGGCGCCACCTCGCCCGGCTTCAGCTTCGCCAGCGCGTCGGCGAAGAGGCCGGGCAGCCGGTCGAGCGGGCGCGGGCTCATGACGCCGCCCTGCAGCGCGTCCGGCGCGTCCGAGAAGGCGGCGGCGAGCTGCGAGAAATCCTCGCCGGCGGCGAGCCGGGCGACGATCCCGTCGGCCTTCGTCTTGAGCCCCTGCAACTGCTCGGGCGAGGCCGATTCCGGCGCGCGCAGCAGGATGTGGGCGATCTCGACCTCGTCGCCGCTGCCGTCCTTGGCCGTTTCGGAAGCGATGAAGTTGTCGACCTCGGCGTCGCCGATGACCAGGCGGTTATCGACCTCGCGCTCGCGCAGGTGGGAAACCGTCATCTCGTCGCGGATCTCCTCGCGGAAGGTGGCGTAGCGGATGCCGTCCCGCTCCAGCGCCTCGCGGAACTGCGCCAGCGTCATCTTGTTGCCGGCGGCGATGCGGTTGATCGCCTGGTCGAGCTGCGCGTCGTCCACGCGCAGGCCGGTGTCGCGCGCGGTCTGCAACTGGATGCGGTCGACCACCAGGCGTTCGAGCATCTGCCGCTCCATCACCTCGTGCGGCGGCAGCGGCGTGCCCTGCCGCTTCAGGTGCACCAGCGCCGAATCGAGGCGGGCGCGCAGTTCGTTGAAGGTGATCACCTCGTCGTTCACGACGGCGACGATGCGATCCACCTCGACCGGCGCACGGCCGGACTGCGCGAAGGCGGCGCCGGCGCAGACGATGAACAGGAACGCGGTGCGGAAGACGGACCTCATGTGCATGGAGCTCCTTATTCGCCGAAGACCGGATCGGCGATCGGCTGGTTGGACAGGCCGTAGCCCTGGATGTTGCGGCGCAGGAGATCGACCGGATTGGAGCCGATGCGCGCGAAATCGTTCAGCTCCAACTGGATGAAGAACGAGGTGTTGCTGCGCCCGGAGAGGGTCGCCACCTGGTGGCTGACCAGGCGGATGGCCCAGCAGCCGGCGCCGTATTCGAGGCCGGCGACGGTCTCGACCGGCTTGTGGTCGAGGATCGAGTAGTTGTAGCGGCCGACCGCCGACCAGCCGCCCCAGATCGGCCACTGGCCGGAGATGTCGACGTTCTTCAGGTCGCCGCCGGAGACCTGGTCGCTGGCGAAGCGGTAGCTGGCGTTGAGCACCTTGCCCAGCTCCGGCTGGTAGCGCACGCCGATCGACGAGCGCTCGGTGCGCCGGTCCGACGGGTTGTACTGCAGCGCCGCGTCCAGCCAGGTCTTCGGCAGTATGCGGCCGCTGAAGGCGGCGAGGAAGTCGGAGCGGTTCCACTTGTCCTGCGTCTGGCCGGGGATCGTCTGGCCGTCGAGGTCGACGCGCTGGCGGCGGAAGTAGTAGCGCTGGCCGAACATCGCGCGCATGGCCTCGGCGCCGCTGGTCGGGTCGATCAGGCGCGAGGTGACGGCGGCGGTGAGCTGGTTGGCGTCGCTGACGCGGTCGTAGCCGAGGAACTGGTTCTCGCTGAAGATCTGCGCGAAGTTGAAGTCGGCGATGGCGCTGTCGAAGTTCGGGATCTGCGCCTGCTCGCGGTACGGAACGTTCAGGTAGTACAGGCGCGGCTCCAGCGTCTGCACGGCGTCCGCGCCGAACCAGGAGGTCTCGCGCTCGAAGGTCATGCCGGCGTCCACGCTGAGGATCGGCAGCGTGCGCGAGATCGATTCGGACCACTGCGCGTTGGTACGCCGGTCGAGCGAGTAGTTCGTCGCGTGCACGCCGAATTTCGGCGTCACGTACCAGCCGGGCTGGACGAAGGGCAGCGACAGTTGCGGGTAGGCGACGGTGCGCTTGCCCTGCGTCAGCGTGTCGTGCGTGAAGCTCGTGTACTGGCCGAAGAAGGCGAAGTCGGTGCCGTAGAAATCGGGGCGGCGCGCGCTCACTTCGATGCGCGGCGCGAACGAATACGGCTTGGCGATCCGCTGGCTCGGGTCCGGATCCGGGTTGAGCGTCTGGTAGGACTGGCCGATGACGCTCGCGCTCCACCAGCCGCCGCCGTAGGTGAGCACGCCCTGGCGCAGCAACTGGCGCTGCGAGGACACCACCGAGCGCGAGGACAGGTCGGTGAAATACCTGTCGTCGGAAACGCCCGAGAGGTTCAGCGAACCGCTGAAGCCGCGGCCGAGGTTCTGCTGATGGAGGACGGCGTAGGCGTAGCGGCTGTCGTTGTTCGACTGCTGGTCGCTCGGCAGGTACTCGGCGCGCACGTTGCCGGTGTGGTGGTAGCCGAGATAGCGGTATTCGGTCGCCAGCTGGATGCCGCGCTTGGAATAGACGCGCGGCGAGATCGTCGCGTCCATGTCCGGCGCGATGTTCCAGTAGTACGGCGTCGACAGCGTCAGGCCGCTGGACGTCGACGAGCCGCCGGTCGGCGCGAGGAAGCCGGACCGGCGCTGGTTGTTCAGCGGGAAAGGCAGCCACGGCGCCCAGAAGATCGGCACGTCCTGGAAATAGACCGTGCTGCTGTGGCCCTCGCCGACCTCGCGGTCGTAGTCGAGCGCCAGTTCCTTGGCGCGCAGGTGCCAGCCCGGATCGTCCGGCTTGCAGGTGGTGTAGCTGCCGTTGATGATGCGCAGCCGGTTCTCGCCCTCGAAGTCGATCCGCTCGGCGCTGCCGTGCGCCTCGGTCTGCGGCAGCGGCGCCGGTTCGTCGGCCGAGACGCCGAGCACGTTCATCAGCGAACCGGGCTCGGGCCGGCCGGTCCGGTAGGTGCCGGCGGTGGCCTGCTGCCAGGCGGTCTGGCCGTAGGCGTCGATGACGGTGCCGCCGACGCCGCGCTCCTGCCGCTCGCGCTCCTTCGCCGCCCACTTCGCCTCGCGCTTCAGCGAGTAGCTGGGTTCCTCGAAGACGCCGGTCTGCGACGCGATCTTCATGCGCATGCGCGGCCCGGTGACGAGATCCTCGCCCTGTTCGAGGCGGACGTTGCCGGCCGCCTCCAGCTCGTCCTCGATCGGCCAGTAGGTCAGGCGGTCGGCGCTGACCACCGCGCCCGCCTGCCGCGCCTCGGCGCTGCCGCTGGCGACCATCTCCCGGTCGGTGATGCCGGTCATCTCGTCGGCGATGAGGAATATCGGCCGCTGCACGCCGTCGCCCGGCCGCAGCGGCTGCAGGGCGGGGGCGCCGCGCAGGGCGGCGGGCGCGGCACCGGTGTCCGGCAGTTCGGGCGCTTCGTCCGAAAAGCGGAGCACCGGCGGCTGCCCGGCGCGCCATGCGGTTTCGCGTCCCTGGTCGATGCCGGCGAGCGTCGCCGGCGCCGAAGGCGCCCTCGGAACGCCCGGTGCCGGCGCGGTGCCGGCCAGCGCCGGCGTGGTGCGGAGCAGGTCCGGATGGACGCGCAGCGGCGTCAGGGTGGTCGTCTTGACGCTGCTTTCGGCGGCGGCATCGCGGGCGGCCGGCGCCTTCGCCGGCGCGCGGGCAGGCAATGCCGGCGCGGCGGCCGGGATCGCCGGCGACGCGGGAGCCGCCGCCGGAGCGGTCGGTACGGCCGGACGCGGCTCAGGCACGGCGGCCGGTTCCAGCGCGCGGCGCTCGACGGCCTGCGCGTCGACCGGCTGCACGTCGGCGCGGGCCTTCTCCGCGGTCGGTTCGGCGGCGGCCGGTTCGGCGGGCTGCGCCGGCGCCGGCTTCTTCTCGGCCGGCGGCTGGCCGAGCAGCGCCGGATCGACGCGCAGCGGCGTGGCCGCCTGCGCCGCCGCCTCGTCGGCGGCGAGCGCGGCGACGCCGCAGCAGACGATCAGCGCCAGCGATTGCTTGCCATTGCACGCGCGGGACGGAGGCATAAGAGGGGAAGCGGAGACCTTTGTCGTCGGCCGCCGCCAGGAAGCGGTCCGACCGGATGTTAAAATCGCGCCATTCTAGCACCAAGGAGCCCGGGATGCCCCGCACTCAGGCGCTGCGGGAGTGGTTCGAAAGACAGCTCCCCGGCCAGCCGTTCACGCTCGCGCCGGCCTCGGCCGACGCCAGTTTCCGCCGCTATTTCCGCGCCACGCTCGGCGACGGGACGACGCGCATCGTCATGGACGCGCCGCCCGAGCACGAGGACTGCCGCCCCTACCTGCACGTGGCGAAGCTGTTCGCCGGCGCCGGCGTGCACGTGCCGGCGGTCCATGCCGAGGATCTGGAACAGGGCTTCCTGCTCCTCTCCGACCTCGGCAACACCACTTACCTGACGGCGCTGGACGCGCACCCGGAAGGCGCGTCCGCGCTCTACCGCGAGGCCAACGCCGCGCTGGTGAAGATCCAGCTCGCCAGCCGCCCCGGCGCGCTGCCGGACTACGACCGCGCGCTGCTCCTGCGCGAGCTGCAACTGTTTCCCGACTGGTACGTGGCGAAGCACCTCGGCGTCGCCCTCGACGAGAAGCAGCGGGCCGTCCTCGCCGGCGTCTTCGACAAGGTGCTGGCGAACAACCTGGCGCAGCCGCGCGTTTTCGTGCACCGCGACTACCACTCGCGCAACCTGATGGTCAGCGCGCCCAATCCCGGCGTGCTCGACTTCCAGGACGCGGTCTACGGCCCGATCGCCTACGACCTCGTCTCACTCTACCGCGACGCCTACGTCGCCTGGGAGGAAGAGCAGGAGCTCGACTGGACGATCCGCTACTGGGAGGCGGCGCGCCAGGCGCGGCTGCCGGTGCACGCCGACTTCTACGACTTCTGGCGCGACTACGAATGGATGGGCGTGCAGCGCCAGTTGAAGGTGCTCGGCATCTTCGCCCGGCTCAATCACCGCGACGGCAAGGCGCAGTACCTCGCCGACATGCCGCGCGTGATGGCCTACCTGCGCCGCGCCTGCGCCCGCTACGGCGAACTGAAGCCGCTCCTGCTGCTGCTCGACGAACTGGAGAACCGGCAGGTGCAGGCCGGCTACACCTTCTGACGATGAAGGCGATGATCCTCGCCGCCGGCCGCGGCGAACGCATGCGGCCGCTGACCGACGCGACGCCGAAGCCGCTGCTCGTCGCCGGCGGCCGGCCGCTGATCGTCTGGCACATCGAGCGGCTGGCCGCCGCCGGCTTCCGCGAACTGGTGGTCAACCGCGCGCACCTCGGCGAGCAGCTCGAGGCGGCGCTCGGCGACGGCGGCCGCTGGGGCGTGCATATCGACTGGTCGCCGGAGCCGCCGGGTGCGCTGGAGACCGCCGGCGGCATCGCGCAGGCGCTGCCGCTGCTGGGCGACGCGCCCTTCCTCGTGGTCAACGGCGACATCTGGTGCGACTGGGACTTCCGCCGCGCGCGCGACGTCACGCTGCCGCCGCCGCGACTCGCGCACCTGGTGATGATCGCCAACCCCGCGCACCACGCCGGCGGCGACTTCGCCCTCGACGAGACGCGCACGCCGGCGCAACTGACGCTCGCCGACGGCGGTCCAACGCTCACGTACTGCGGCATCGGCGTCTTCCATCCGGACTTCTTCGCCGGTGTTGCGCGCGGCGCGGCGATGAAGCTGCGGCCGCTGCTCGACGCGGCGATCCCGTGCGGCCTCGTCGGCGGCGAGCGGCACGCGGGCCGCTGGATCGACGTTGGCACCCCGGAACGGCTGGCTGAACTGGATAGGTATCTGCGTGCTTCGTGACCGAATAAACTCCAATGGCATACACTTCGATGTTTTGCCGAAGGAATCCCGCCATGCGTAAGTCATCCGTTTCCCGCCAGCACCACGCGACATTCGAGGCGCTTCGCCAATGTGATGCCGCCGGCAATGAATTTTGGTCGGCGCGCGATCTGGCGCCGCTGCTGGAATATCAGGATTGGCGCAATTTCATGCAGGTGGCGGACAAGGCGCGCCAGGCTTGCGAGCAGTCTGGCCAAGCCGTCGCCGACCATTTCGGTGAAGCCACCAAAATGGTTTCGATCGGCTCCAATGCGCAGCGCAAGGTTCCCGATATCCATCTGTCGCGCTATGCCTGTTATTTGATCGTCCAGAATGGCGACCCGTCGAAGCCGGTCATCGCCAACGGACAAACCTACTTTGCCATCCAGACCCGGCGGCAGGAACTGGCCGACGACGCGGCTTTCGGACAACTCAGCGAGGACGAAAAGCGGCTGGCCATCCGTAACGAACTGGCGCGGCACAACAAGCATCTCGCCGCCGCAGCCGCCGATGCCGGGGTGGAAAGCGGCCTGGACTTCGCCATTTTCCAGGACCACGGTTATCGTGGTCTGTACGGGGGCTTGAGCGCCAAAGCGATTCACGCGCAAAAGGGCCTAAAGAAAAACCAGAAAATCCTCGACCACATGGGCAGCACCGAACTGGCGGCCAACCTGTTTCGCGCCACGCAAACCGAGGAAAAACTGCGGCGCGATGCTGTCAAAGGCAAACAGGAGGCAAATCAGACCCATTTTGCCGTCGGCCGCAAAGTGCGCGAAACCATCCACGACCTCGGCGGCACCATGCCCGAAAACCTGCCGACACCGGAGCAAAGCATCCGGCAGATCGAGTCCGCCCAAGGCAGATTGCCCAAGAAGGATGACTGAATGAGCCTCGCCCCGAATTCGACCTGCTTCCTCGCCCGCCGCAAGCGCCTGCTGAAAGCCATCGGCGACGGCGTCGCCGTCGTGCCGACCGCGCCCGAGCGCGTGCGCAACCGCGACTCGCACCACCCCTACCGCTTCGACAGCTACTTCTGGTATCTCACCGGCTTCCCGGAGCCGGAGGCGGTGGTCGTGATCCTCGGCGGCGACAGCCCGCAGAGCATCCTCTTCTGCCGCGAGAAAAACGAGGAGCGCGAAATCTGGGACGGCTACCGCCACGGCCCGGAAGGCGCACGCGAAGCCTTCGGCTTCGACGCCGCCTACCCGATTGGCGAACTCGACCAGCGCCTGCCCGAACTGATCGCCGACCGCGCCGCACTGTGGCACTCGCTCGGCCACGACGCCGAGTGGGACGCGCGCATCGCCGCCGCGTTGAACGCCGTACGCGCGCAGGCGCGCGCCGGAAAACGCACGCCGCGCGAGATCCGCGACCTGCGCGCGGCGCTCGACGCGATGCGCCTCGTCAAGGACGACGGCGAACTCGACACCATGCGCCGCGCCGCCGCCATCAGCGCCGCCGGCCACGCGCGCGCGATGCGCCACTGCCGGCCGGGCATGGCCGAATACGAGCTGGAAGCCGAACTAACGCACGAATTCCGCCGGCGCGGCGCCGCCGGCCACGCCTACACGCCGATCGTCGCCGGCGGCGCCAACGCCTGCGTGCTGCATTACGTCGAAAACGACCGCCTGCTGCCCGACGGCGGGCTGGTGCTGATCGACGCCGGCTGCGAACTGGACGGCTACGCCGCCGACATCACGCGCACGTTCCCGATAAACGGCCGCTTCTCGCCGGCACAGAAGGACGCCTACGAGATCGTGCTCGCCGCGCAGGCCGCGGCCATCGCCGCGATCCGCCCCGGCGCGCCGTTCATGGCCTACCACGACGCCGCGGTGCGCGTGCTGGCGCAGGGCATGATCGACCTTGGGCTGCTCGCCGGCAGCGTCGACGGCGTCGTCGAGAGCGAGGCCTACAAACGTTTCTACATGCACCGCACCGGCCACTGGCTCGGCCTCGACGTGCACGACGCCGGCGACTACAAGGAGCAGCGCGAGGGCGGCGAATGGATCCGGCTGGCGCCGGGCATGACGCTGACCGTCGAGCCCGGCCTCTACGTGCGGCCGGCCGCCGACGTGCCTGCGGCGCTGCACGGCATCGGCATCCGCATCGAGGACGACGTCGTCGTCACCGCCGACGGCGGCGAGGTCTACACCGACGCGCCGAAGACCGTCGCCGAGATCGAAGAGGTGATGCGCGAGGAAACCCTGCGCCATGACTGACGCGGCGCTCGACACCGACGTTCTCGTCGTCGGCGCCGGCCCGGTCGGCATGACGCTGGCGCTGATCCTCGCCGCCGCCGGCCGGCGCACGCTGCTGCTCGACCGCCGGTCGCGCGGCGCGCACCGCGACGATCCGCGCGCGCTGGCGCTGGCGCACGGCGCGCGACAACTGCTGACGACGCTCGGCGCCTGGAACACCGACGCCGGCACGCCGATCCACGACATCCACGTGTCGCAGCGCGGCGGCTTCGGCCGCACGCTGATCGCGCGCGAGGAGATGGCGGTCGCCGCGCTCGGCTACGTGATGCGCTACCGCGACCTCGCCGCCGCGCTCGACGCCCGGCTGCCGGCCGACTCGCTGCTCGATCGCGCCGAACTCGCCGCGCTGCGCATCGACGCCGATGCGGCAACCGCGACGATCCGCCGCGACGACGCGGAGCGGACGATCCGCGCCCGCCTCGTCGTGCACGCCGAAGGCACGCCGGCCGACGGCGCCGACGTGACGCTCCGCGACTACCGCCAGCACGCCGTGCTCGCCGAGGTGCGGCCGGGGGCCGCGCACGGCCACCGCGCCTGGGAACGCTTCACGCCGGACGGCCCGCTGGCGCTGCTGCCGCTCGGCGACGATTATTCGGTGGTGTTCACGGTGCCGCCGGAAAAGGCCGACGCGCTGATGGCCATGGATGACGCCGCCTTCCTCACCGCCTTGCAGGCGCAGTTCGGCCCGCGCGTCGCCTTCGCCGCGACCTCGCCGCGCGCCCGCTACCCGCTGGCGCTGCGCCTGCGCCGGCAGCTCGCGGCGCCGCGCGAGGCGTGGATCGGCAACGCCGCGCAGACACTGCATCCGGTCTCCGGCCAGGGTTTCAACCTCGGCCTGCGCGACGCCTGGGAACTGGCCGAGGTCCTGCTCGCCGACCCCACCGGCGACCCCGGCGACGCCGTGCGCCTGGAACGCTACGCGCGCGGCCGGCGGCTCGACCGCGGCGGCGGCGCCGCCTTCACCGACGGCATCGTGCGCGCCTTCTCCAACGACTTTCCGCCCTTGCGCATCGCCCGCGGCCTCGGCCTCCTCGCGCTCGACCTCTGCCCGCCGGCGCGGCGCTTCGTCGCCGGCCGGATGATCTGGGGCGCGCGCGGCTGGTAGCCGCCGCGGACTACTTCACGCAGTCGACGTAGTAGCGCCCGTCCTCGCCCTTGACGAGGCCGTGGATGTCGGTCTCGAAGCCGGGGAAGCGGGCGTTGAAGTCGCGCGCGAAGCGCAGGTAGTTGACGATGCTCGGGTTGAAGCGCTCGCCCGGGATGAGCAGCGGGATGCCCGGCGGGTACGGCGTCAGCAGCACGCTGGTGACGCGCCCCTCCAGCCCGTCGATGGGCACGCGCTCGATCTCGCGGTGCGCCATGCGGGCGAAGGCGTCGGCCGGACGCATCGCCGGCACCATGTCCGAGAGGTACATCTCGGTGGTCAGCCGCGCCACGTCGTTGGCCTTGTACACGTCGTGGATCTGCTGGCACAGGTCGCGCAGGCCGACGCGCTCGTAGCGCGGAAACTTGGCGACGAACTCGGGCAGCACCTTCCACAGCGGCTGGTTCTTGTCGTAGTCGTCCTTGAACTGCTGCAGCTCGGTGACCATGGTGTTCCAGCGGCCCTTGGTGATGCCGATGGTGAACATGATGAAGAACGAGTAGAGGCCGCACTTCTCGACGATGACGCCGTGCTCGGCCAGGTACTTGGTGACGATCGCCGCCGGGATGCCGGTGTCGGCGAAGTCGCCGTCGACGTCCAGCCCCGGGGTGATGATCGTCGCCTTGATCGGGTCGAGCATGTTGAAGCCGTCGGCGAGCTGGCCGAAGCCATGCCAGCGCTCGCCGGGCTTGAGCATCCAGGCGTCGCGCTCCTCGATGCCTTCCTCGGAGAGGTCGTCCGGTCCCCAGACCTTGAACCACCAGTCGGCCCCCCATTCCTCGGCGACCTTGCGCATGGCGCGGCGGAAGTCGAGCGCCTCCTTGATCGATTCCTCGACCAGCGCCGTGCCGCCCGGCTGCTCCATCATCGCCGCGGCGACGTCGCAGGAGGCGATGATCGAATACTGCGGCGAGGTCGAGGTGTGCATGAGATACGCCTCGTTGAATACGTCGCGGTCGAGCTTGCGGCCTTCCGAGTCCTGCACGAGGATCTGCGAGGCCTGCGAGAGGCCGGCCAGGAGCTTGTGCGTGGACTGCGTCGAGAAAACCATCGACTCCTTGCAGCGCGGCCGGTCGGCGCCGATCGCGTGGTAGTCGCCGTAGAAGTCGTGGAAGGCGGCGTGCGGCAGCCAGGCCTCGTCGAAGTGCAGCGTGTCGATGCGGCCGTCGAGTTCGGCCTTGATCTCCTCGACGTTGTAGAGGATGCCGTCGTAGGTCGACTGGGTGATCGTCAGTACGCGCGGCTTCGTGTCCGCGCCGCCGGCGAAGGGGTTGGCGGCGATCTTCTTCTGGATGTTCTCCCAGGCGAACTCGCTCTTCGGGATCGGGCCGATGATGCCGTAGTTGTTGCGCGTCGGCATCAGGAACACGGGGATGGCGCCGGTCATGATGATCGCGTGCAGCACCGACTTGTGGCAGTTGCGGTCGACGACGACGACGTCGCCCGGCGCCACGGTCGAATGCCAGACGATCTTGTTCGACGTCGACGTGCCGTTGGTGACGAAGTACAGGTGGTCGCAGTTGAAGATGCGCGCGGCGTTGCGCTCGGAGGCGGCGACCGGGCCGGTGTGGTCGAGCAACTGGCCCAGTTCCTCGACCGCGTTGCAGACGTCGGCGCGCAGCATGTTCTCGCCGAAGAACTGGTGGAACATCTGGCCGACCGGGCTCTTCAGGAAGGCGACGCCGCCGGAGTGGCCGGGGCAGTGCCACGAATACGAGCCGTCGGCCGCGTAGTGCACCAGCGCGCGGAAGAACGGCGGCGGCAGCGAGTCGAGGTAGGCCTTGGCCTCGCGCACGACGTAGCGGGCGATGAACTCCGGCGTGTCCTCGAACATGTGGATGAAGCCGTGCAGCTCGCGCAGGATGTCGTTCGGGATGTGCCGCGAGGTGCGCGTCTCGCCGTGCAGGAAGATCGGGATCTCGGCGTTCTTGCAGCGGATCTCCTCGACGAAGGCGCGCAGTTCGGCGATGGTCTCCTCGGGCTCGTGGGCCAGCTCCTCGTCGTCGATCGACAGGATGAAGCACGAGGCGCGCGACTGCTGCTGCGCGAACGACGAAAGGTCACCGTAGCTGGTGACGCCGAGCACTTCCATGCCCTCCTTCCCGATCGCCTCCGCCAGCGCGCGGATGCCGAGGCCGGAGGCGTTTTCCGAGCGGAAGTCCTCGTCGATGATGATGACCGGGAAGTGGAAGCGCATGTCGGGCCCCGTGAGGAGTTAGGAGAGAGGAGTGAGGAGTGGGCCGCGAGGTTTTTACTCCTCACTCCTCTCTCCTAACTCCTTACTGAATTTCTAGATTTTAGGAAGCGTGACGCCGACCTGGCCCTGGTACTTGCCGCCGCGGTCCTTGTACGAGGTCTCGCAGATCTCGTCGGACTCGAAGAAGAGCACCTGGGCGCAGCCCTCGCCGGCGTAGATCTTGGCCGGCAGCGGCGTCGTGTTCGAGAACTCGAGCGTCACGTAGCCCTCCCATTCCGGCTCGAAGGGCGTGACGTTCACGATGATGCCGCAGCGCGCGTAGGTGCTCTTGCCCAGGCACACGGTGAGCACAGAGCGCGGGATGCGGAAGTACTCGACGGTGCGGGCGAGCGCGAAGGAGTTCGGCGGAATCACGCAGTAGCCCTTGCCGGAGACCTCGACGAAGGACTGCGGGTCGAAGTTCTTCGGGTCGACGATGGTCGAGTTGATGTTGGTGAACACGCGGAATTCGTCGGCGCAGCGGATGTCGTAGCCGTAGCTCGACGTGCCGTAGGACACGATCTTGTGGCCGTTCGCCTCGCGCACGAGTTCGGGCGCGAACGGCTCGATCATGCCGTGCTGCTCCACCATGCGGCGGATCCACTTGTCGGATTTGATGCTCATCAGTCTGGCCTCAGGTCTCGCCGGGCGACAGCAAATTGATAAAAGGTTGGTGATTTTTCCATCGATAGGCACCAAAGTCACGCGTATCCGTCGACAAAATGCGGCCATGGCCAAGCCGCTCGGCCAGCACCACCAGAGACGCATCGGCCAGATCCATCGGCAGATCGGCGTAGCGACGCATCAGCGCGGTCATCCGCAACGCGTCGGATTCGACGAGTGCGCACACCTGAATCGAATGATCGACGACACGCTCAAGAAGGCCGAGCTTGGCATCTTCGCCGACCGACCGACCCAGCAGGTAGCAAGTCTCGGTCAGCACCGGCCAGGTCGATATGAACCCCTCGTCTGCGTAGCGGGTATAGGCCTCACGAACACGGAGGTGCCAAGGATCGCGCCGCCACAGCAGCGAAACCCAGAAACCCGTGTCAGCGATCACCATGCCGTGGATATTTCGCGTCGATGGCCTCGGCCACGTACTTCTTGTAGTTCGTCGACAGGTCGTCCGGCGTATCCGGCCGCCCCTCGAAGGCGCCCACAAGGGCGTCAAGCGAATGGCGCTTGCTTGCCTGCTCGGCCTTGACCGCCTCGTAGTAGCGGTCCACCGATTCACGCACGATATCGGAGACGCACAGATGCGTCGCCTCCTGCAGGTAGGCGAACTTGTCTTCGTAGGAATCGTCGAGTCGGGCGTTTACGCGCATGATGCGCTCCGGAGCCGGGTTGTCATACGGCGTATGATAGACCGGCTCCGGAGGAAATCAAGTGTTCTGCACCACGATGGTCGGGAACTTGGCCGACATGTCCTTGGCCGTCTCGCCGACCTTCACCGCGACGCGGCGGGCGATCGTGCGGTAGATATCGGCGGCCTTGGAATCCGGCGCGCCGACCACGGTCGGCCTGCCCGAATCGGCCATCTCGCGGATCGAGAGTTCGAGCGGCAGCGAACCGAGGAACTCGGTGCCGTAGTCCTTGCACATCGCCTCGCCGCCGCCTTCGCCGAAGATGTGCTCGGCGTGGCCGCAGTTCGAGCAGATGTGGATGCTCATGTTCTCGACGATGCCGAGGATCGGCACGCTCACCTTCTCGAACATCTTCAGGCCCTTCCGGGCGTCGATCAGCGCGATGTCCTGCGGCGTGGTGACGATCACCGCGCCGGTCACCGGCACCTTCTGCGCCAGCGTGAGCTGCGTGTCGCCGGTGCCCGGCGGCATGTCGACGACGAGGTAGTCGAGCTCCTGCCAGTTGGTGTCGTTGAGCATCTGCTCAAGCGCCTGCACCACCATCGGGCCGCGCCAGACCATCGGCGTCTCGACGTCGATCAGAAAACCGATCGACATCGCCTGCACGCCGTGGGCCAACAGCGGCTCCATCGACTTGCCGTCGCGCGACTCCGGCTGCTGCCCCGCGAGGCCCAGCATCTGCGGCTGCGAAGGGCCGTAGATGTCGGCATCGAGGATGCCGACGCGGGCGCCTTCCTGGGCCAGCGCCAGCGCCAGGTTCACCGCCGTCGTGCTCTTGCCCACGCCGCCCTTGCCGGAAGCCACGGCGATGATGTTCTTCACGCCCGGCATCGGCTTCAGACCGCGCTGCACGGCGTGCGAGACGATCTTCACGTAGACGTTGGCGCTGACGTTGCCGGCGCCGGGAATCGCCTTCAGCGCCCCGATCACCTGCCTGCGGATGCCGTCGATCTGCGAATTGGCCGGATAGCCCAGCTCGATGTCGACGGCGATGTCGTCGCCGTCGACCTTGATGTTCTTCGCCGACTTGCCGGCAACGTAGTCCTTCTGCGTGTTGGGATCGATGAGACCTTGCAGGGCGGCCTTCACGGCCTCGACGGTGACTGCCATTTCTCGCTCCTGAAAAAATACCCGAGTAATTTTGTACGGTATAAAGGCGGATTCTAACCGATTCGCCGGAGTCCGGCGCATCGGGGCGCCGGCACGACGCGATTGGCGTAGGATGCGGTCTCGATCCCGGTCGTCGCGGCCAGCGCGCCGGGCAGGAACACCGCCATCGCGGCGCGAACCGGACCGGGGTGCCGGCCAGCGCCCGCATAGCCGGCCGCGCCGGCCACCGGAGGAGCAATGCATCCCGTCAGCATGCGCAGCGTGACGAAGAACTACCGCCTGGGCACGGTCGAGGTGCCGGCCCTGCACGAGCTCGACCTCGACATCCCGGCCGGCAGCTTCACCGTCATCGCCGGTCCGTCCGGCAGCGGCAAGACCACCCTGCTCAACCTCATCGGCTGCATCGACCGGCCCGACCGCGGCGAGATCGTCGTCGCCGGGCAGGCGGTGCAGGCGATGTCCGACGATGCGCTCTCCGACTTCCGCGCCCGGCACATCGGCTTCGTCTTCCAGCACTTCAACCTGCTGCCGGTACTGACCGCCGACGAGAACGTCGAGTACCCGCTGCGGCTGGCCGGCGTGCCGGCGGCCGAGCGCCGGGCGCGCGTGCGCGAGCTGGTCGAGGCGGTCGGTCTGGCGGACCGCCGGCACTACCGGCCGGGGCAGCTCTCCGGCGGCCAGCGGCAGCGCGTCGCCATTGCCCGCGCGCTGGCGACGCGGCCCCGGCTGGTGCTCGCCGACGAGCCGACGGCCAACCTCGACAGCCACACCGGCGCCGAGATCGTCGCGTTGATGCGCCGCATGCAGCGCGAGCACGGCATCGCCTTCATCCTCTCGTCGCACGACCCGCTGGTGCATGCCGCCGCCGACGCGCTCGTCCTCCTGCACGACGGCCGCATCGTCCCTCCGGCCGGCGAAGGGAGCGCGCCGTGAATCTCTGGTCGCTCGCCCTGCGCAACCTGCTGCGCAACCGCCGCCGCTCGTTCGCCACGCTGCTGGCCATGGTCGTCGGCCTCGTCGCCGTGCTGCTCTTCGGCGGCTACCGCTCGAACATCGCCTACGGCACGCAGACCGGCTTCGTGCAGCAGACCGGCCACCTGCAGATCCAGCGCCCCGGCTACTACCTCGACGGCGGCGACAATCCGGCGGCCTACGGCATCGCCGGCTACCGCCGGATCATCGACGCGATCCAGCGCGACGAGACGCTGGCGCCGATGCTCGCCGTCATCACGCCGACCCTGCGACTGGGCGGCATCGCCGGCAACTTCTCGGCCGGCCTGTCGCGCTCGGTGCTGGCCATCGGCCTGATCCCCGAGGAGCACAACCGCATGCTGGCGTGGAACGAGCACGGCGTCGTCAGCTACGCGCGCCCGCTGCCGCTCGCCGGCAGCCTGCCCGACGCCGTCGTCGTCGGCACCGGCGTCGCGCGCAAGCTCGGCCTCTGCCACCTGCTCGACGCCGCCAACTGCACGCCGCCGCCGCGCACGGACGACGGCCAGCCGACGCCGGACGACATCGCGGCGCTGTCGGCGGGCGAGCGCGGCGACGCGGCGGCGGACGCGGGCACGCGCATCGAAGTGCTCGCCGCCTCCGCGCGCGGCGCCCCCAACGTCGCCAGCCTCGACGTCGTCGAGGCCAAGAACATGGGCATCAAGGCGTTCGACGACACCTACATGGCGATGCATCTGGCGACGGCGCAGCGCCTGATCTACGGCGGCGGCGAGGGGCAGGCGACGGCGATCCTCGTGCAGCTCCGCCACACCGCGCAGATGCCGGCGGCCGCGGCGCGCCTGCGCGAGCTGCTGGCGCGGGAATTCCCCGGCGAGGCGCTGGCGGTGATCGACTTCGCGACGCTCAATCCGATGTACGGGCAGACCAACGAATTCATGGACTCGATGTTCGGCTTCATCGCGCTCTTGATCGGCGTCATCATCCTGTTCACGCTCGGCAACACGATGAGCACGGCGGTGATCGAACGCACCGTCGAGATCGGCACGCTGCGCGCGATGGGGCTGCGCCGCGCCGGCATCCGCCGGCTGTTTCTCTGCGAGGCGCTGCTGCTCGGCGCCGCCGGCGCCGTCGCCGGCATCGCCGCCGCGCTGGCGCTCGCCTGGCTGATCAACCACAGCGGCTGGACGTGGACGCCGCCGGGCTACGCCTACGCCTACCTGATCCTCGTCCGCATCGGCCAGGACCTGCCGCTGCTCGTCGGCAGCGTCGCCGGCATGTTCGCGGTGACCCTGCTCTCGGCCTGGTGGCCGGCGCGCCGGGCGGCGCGTCTGGTGATCGTCGACGCCCTGCGCCACGCCTGACCGCCATGCGTGCATCGACCCTCCGCCTGCTCCTGGCAACGACGCTCGCCTTCCTCCTGCCTTCGGCGCCGGTTGCCGCCGAGGCCGTCGACGCGCAGGCGATCCTCGCTGCCAGCGACGCCGTGCGCAATCCGGACTTCCCCTTCGGCGTCACCAACACGCTGATCGAATACCGCCGGGGCCGCGAGAACGAGCGCAGCGTGCTCGCCGTCTACGCCAAGGCCGCGCCGGACGGCGGCCAGTTCCGCAGCCTGATCCGCTACCTGGCGCCGGCGCGCGACGCCGACAAGCTGCTCCTCTACAACGGCCGCGACCTGTGGTTCTTCGACCCGGCGAGCAAGGCCAGCGTGCGCCTCTCGCCGCAGCAGCGGCTGCTCGGGCAGGCGTCGAACGGCGACGTCGTCACCGCCAATTTCGCGCGCGACTACCGGGCGACGGCGGCCGGCGAGGAAGAGATCACCGATGGCGACCGGCAGCCGCGCCGCTGCCACCGCCTCGAACTCACCGCCAGCACGCCGGAGGCCAACTACCCGCGCATCGAGATGTGGATCGACACCGTCGGCCACCGCCCGGTCAAGGCGCGCTTCTACACCGAGAGCGGCAAGCTGCTGAAGACCGCCTATTACCGCCGCTACCAGCCGGTGTTCGGCGTCGAGCGGCCGACCGAGACGGTGATCATCGACGGACTCGAAGCCGACTGGGTGACGGTGATGCGCTACACCGACTGGGTGAAGCGCGAGGTGCCGGAAGTCTGGCTGCAGCGCGACTACCTGCCGCGCTTCCGGCCGGAATGAAGCGGGCAGCCGCGGCCTTCGGGACGATCCGCGTCGCCGTCGCCGCCGCGCTGCTTGCCGCCGGCGCCGCCCGCGCCGACGACGCCGACGAGGCCGCCCTGCGCCTGGCCGACGCGGCGCCGGAGGTGACGCACGCGGCGGCCGGCGGGCGCCTCTTCGTCGAGGGCGCCGCCGGGCGCGGCGGCGGCGACGGCTTTCGCCGCCTGTCGCTCGACCTGCGCTACGAGCACGCGCTGGCGCCCGGGCTGCGCGCCTTCGTCGCCAACCGGCTGGACGTCCGCTCGCCGACGCCGGACGGCGCCGACGCGGCGATCAACACCCTCAAGGAAGCGTATCTCGGCTGGCAGATGTCGGCCGACGCGCTGCTCGACCTCGGCCGTATCAACCTGAAGAACGGCGTCGCCGCCGGCTACAACCCGACCGACTGGTTCCGCGCCGGCGCCGTGCGCTCGGTGGTCTCGATCGACCCGGCCAGCCTGCGCGAGAACCGCCAGGGCAGCGTCATGCTGCGCGGCCAGCGGCTGTGGCCGGGCGGCTCGCTGACCGCGCTGTACGCCCCCCGGCTGGCGCGATCGCCGGACGACGACGGCCTCAGCCTCGACTTCGGCGCGACCAACGGGCGCGAGCGCGGCCTCGTCGCCGTCGGCGAGACCTTCGGCGGCCTCGCGCTGCAGTTCCTGGTCTACCGGGAGGCCGAGCGGTCAACGCAATACGGCCTCAACCTGACCGCGCTGGCGAACGACGCGACCGTCGCGCACATCGAGTGGTCGGGCGGGCGCGAGCGACCGTCGCCGCTGATGGCGGCGGCCGCCGGCTCCGGCAGCGCCGACGCATGGCGCAACCGCCTGGCGGCCGGCTTCACCTGGACCTCGCCGCAGCGCCTGTCGTTGACGGCCGAGTACCACTACAACGGCGCCGGCCTCGACACAACGGCGTGGAACGCGCTGCGCCGCACGCCGCCCCAGCGCCTGGCGCACCTTCGCGCCGAGGCGCTGGCGACGCAGGAAGCGCCGACGCGACACACGCTCTTCCTCCACGCCAACTGGCAGGACGCATTCGTGCCGCGCCTCAACCTCGCGCTGATGCACCACCGCGACCTCACCGACGACAGCCGCCGGATCTGGCTCGAAGCGCGCTACCACGCCGGCGACATCGAATACGCCATCCAGTGGCAGCGCGGCGACGGCTCGCCGACGAGCCGCTTCGGCGCGTTCGGCGGGTCGCCGGGCTGGCAGGCGGTGCTGCGCCACTATTTTCAGTGACGGTCGGCGCCTTCCCTCCGATTTACCCGGCTTGGCCATGATTTCGGAAATCGCATCATCCTTGGTCGACACCTTTATCAGCGCTATTATTGGCACCATCAACAGGTCTCGGAGACCATCATGGCGCATCAAATCCTGACCGAAACCACCGCCAGCGTATCGGAACTGAAAAAGAACCCGATGGGCACCGTCGCCGCCGGCGAGGGCCTGCCGGTGGCCATCCTCAACCGCAATGCCCCGGCCTTCTACTGCGTGCCGGCGAAAGCCTACGAAGCGCTGATGGAACGGCTGGAAGACCTCGAACTCAACGCCATCGCCAACGCCCGCGCGGACCAGCCCGTCGTCAGGGTCACGCTCGATGAGCTATGAGCTTGGCTTCCTCGAGGAAGCGCTGAAGGAATGGCGCAGACTCGACGGCAGCATTCGCGAACAGTTCAAGGAAAAGCTGGCGGAGCGACTGGAGAATCCCCGCGTACCGGCCGCGCTGCTGAGCGGGCAGAAGGGTCGGTACAAGATCAAGCTGCGCAGCGCCGGATTCCGTCTCGTCTATGAGGTACGCGACCGGCAACTGATCGTGGTGGTCGTCGCGGTCGGCAAGCGCGAACGGAATGCCGTATGCAGCTGCAAAACGGTAGCCGAGCATCGGTTATTCGTAGTTTGTCCCTGAATACTCTCGGCCCCTAGACCCATAGGCCGAATCAGGCCACCTCCGCGATACTTTCTACCTCACCGGCCAGCTTCTTCGTAAAACGACTCTCGGAATGAGCGGTCAGCAGAAGCTCCTGCGTGGCCCGGGTCATAGCCACATACAGAACCCTCGCCTCCTCCGCTTCCGGCACCCTTGCACAGGGCATGGCCCCCAGGTCCGGAATGACCACGCATTGAAACTCAAGCCCCTTGCTGGAATGCATGGTCATGATCTGGACGCCATCCTTGGCATTCGTGGCGTCGGCATCGGCGACGGCCACGCCGCCCTTTTCAAGCGCCGCTCGGATGGACGTCACCTGGTTGTTGTAGCGACAGAGGACCGCCATGCATGAAAGCGGGGCACCTTCTTTGGCACGTTTCTTCAGCCAGGCCGCCACTGCGCTCGTTTCTTCTTCAAAATTCCGGAAGCGCTTCAATGCTGGCCGCGGACCGTGCCGCAAGCCGCTGGCGGGACGAACGACCGGAATATCCTCGGTCGCAGACGATTCGTCGAGATATTCGCCGACGAACCGGAATGCGAGATCGAGAGCCTCCGCCGTATTGCGGTAGTTCACCTTGAAAATGGTGCTGCGCCGACCGGGAACCTTGATCCCGACGCTTGCCCAAGATTTCGGTTTGTTGCGCTTGTAAATGCCCTGAACGTCGTCGTAGGCCAGCAGCAGAGAGTCGGTGGCGGGGTCGAGCATCTGGACGACGAGCTTGAACCAATCAGGCTCGAAATCGTGGCCTTCGTCGATGAGAATCGCGGAATACTGGGCCTTGGGAACGCGGCCCGAATCGACGCCAGTAATGACGGCCTTGACCTGAAGGTCGAAGGTTTTCTCACCCCCCCCACCTACGGCCGAAAGATCGAGCTGGTAGAGATCGCACATGTCCTTGCACCAACCGTGAAAATGGCGGATGTGCACGTTGTCACCGACGCCCCGCTGTTGCAGCAGCGAGCGTAGCCTGCCTGCGAGCGTTTTGTTGAAGCACAGGACAAGGATCGGTTTGTCGAGGCCCGAGCGGGCCAGGTGGAGGCAACGGTAGGCGAGGATCATGGTCTTGCCGGAACCGGCGACGCCATGAATCAGCCGATGCCCATCGCCCAGATCGCGGGCGAACTTCTCCTGCTCGGCATCCATCACCCTGACCAGGTCGGGGATGGTTTCGGCAACCTCCGCCTGCGGTCCGGCCTCTACCGGCGTCGAAGAACTGAACAACGCTCCCTGCTCGACTCGAATCTCCGGAAACAGATGCCAGCGAATGCGATCGATCCGGGACAGCGACAGCGCTTTGCCAAAATGATAGTTGAACATCCCCCACAGACGCTGCTGGAACGCCTCCGCGTCGACGCTCTCCTTCATCTCGTCGCTGCAAATTACCTTGTCCGGAGGAATCGCCTGATCGATCCGATGCTCGACGAACTGCCGGCGCGAGATGTTCGTGAGAACCACGCCATAGCCCCACGGAAACAGCAGATGTCCCTTGTAGCGACCTTCCTCCTGCTCGACCAGGAAAGGGTCTCTTTCGAGCAGGCTAGTGATTGCCAATGCATAACTTCGAGCCTGTTCGAGCGGATTGGCATCATGCCTGATGCCCCGCTCCGTCAACAATTCGACGGTCTGGCGGTCAATGTTGCGCAGGGTATCAAGCTTCCAATCCTTGACCTCAAGGACCAAGATGCCCCGACCGGGATGGAGAACGACGAAGTCGGGCCGGAGCTGCTTGGGGCCGATCGGAACGTTGAACCAGCAGTGATAATCGTTCTCGAGCTTGGTGAGCAGCCGGGAAGCGAACAGACGCTCGCCTACCGTCATCTTGACGTGTTTCAGGTGCGGTGATGGGAGAAGGATCGCCATATTTTCGAGCCGGGAAAGCAGTAAATCGTCTAACAGCGCCCCAAATTGTATGTCGCACACGCACCGAGAGCTATCCATTCTTCATGGACGCTGAGACGACGAACCGTTTGCGGCACGCGCCGCTTCCGGAACAAAGAGGCTGGCGTCGATCACCGCGGTATTCCGGCTCTCCTCCGATGCTTTGATAGAATTACGCCTCCCCATTCCGGCACGCCCTCCCCCCATGCCCCGCAAGATCCTCGTCACCTCCGCCCTGCCCTACGCCAACGGCGCCATCCACCTCGGCCACCTCGTCGAGTACATCCAGACCGACATCTGGGTGCGCTTCCAGAAGATGCGCGGCCACGAGTGCTGGTACGTCTGCGCCGACGACACGCACGGCACGCCGATCATGCTGCGCGCCGAGAAGGAGGGCATCACGCCGGAGGCGCTGATCGAGCGCGTGCACGGCGAGCATGCGCGCGACTTCGCCGGCTTCCACGTCGGCTTCGACAACTACTACACCACGCACTCGCCGGAGACGCGCGCTTGTGCCGAGGACATCTACGGCCGGCTGCAAACCGCCGGCCTGATCGAGGTGCGCACCATCGAGCAGTACTACGACCCGGTGAAGCAGATGTTCCTGCCGGACCGCTTCATCAAGGGCGAGTGCCCGAAATGTGGCGCGGCGGACCAGTACGGCGACAATTGCGAGGCCTGCGGCGCCGCCTACACGCCGAACGAGCTGAAGAACCCGTACTCGGCCGTGTCCGGCGCCAAGCCTGAACTCAGGAACTCGGACCACTATTTCTTCAGGCTCTCCGACGCCAGGTGCCAGTCCTTCCTGCGCCGCTGGACGCGCGAGGCCGGCCGTCTGCAGGCGGAAGCCTCGAACAAGATGCAGGAGTGGCTGGGCGCCGAAGGCGAACAGAAACTCACCGACTGGGACATCTCGCGCGATGCACCGTACTTCGGTTTCGAGATTCCGGGGGCGCCGGGCAAGTACTTCTACGTCTGGATGGACGCGCCGATCGGCTACATGGGTTCGTTCAAGAACTTCTGCGGCAGGCAGGGCCTCGACTTCGACGAATGGTTCAGGCCGGATTCGCCGACCGAGCTGTACCACTTCATCGGCAAGGACATCCTCTACTTCCACGCGCTGTTCTGGCCGGCCGAGCTGGAGCACGCCGGCTACCGCACGCCGACGGCGATCTTCGCGCACGGCTTCCTGACCGTGGACGGCGCCAAGATGTCGAAGTCGCGCGGCACCTTCATCACCGCCGAGAGCTACCTGCAGCAGGGCCTCGACCCGGAATGGCTGCGCTACTACTACGCGGCCAAGCTGAACGGCACGATGGAGGACATCGACCTCAACCTGGAAGACTTCGTCGCGCGCGTGAATTCCGACCTGGTCGGCAAGTACGTGAACATCGCCAGCCGCTGCGCCGGCTTCATCGCCAAGAAGTTCGACGGCAGGCTCGGCGGCACCGACGCCGCCTGGCTGCAGCCGCTGCGCGAGGCGGCGGCCGCCATCGCCGACGCCTACGAGGCACGCGACTTCGGCCGCGCGCTGCGCGAGATCATGGCGCTGGCCGACGCCGCCAACGTCGTCGTGAACGACCGCAAGCCGTGGGAACTGGCCAAGCAGGAAGGCAGGGAAGCCGAGCTGCACGCCGTCTGCTCGGAGGCGATCGAAGCCTTCCGCCTGCTCACGCTGTACCTGAAGCCGGTGCTGCCGAAGGTGGCCGAGGCGGTCGAGGCTTTCCTCGGCGTCGCGCCGCTGACCTGGGACGCCGCCGCCACCCCGCTGCCCGCCGGCCACGCGATCGGCGCCTACAGCCACCTGATGACGCGCATCGACCCGAAGCAGGTCGCCGCGCTGGTCGAAGCCAACAGGGAATCGCTGGCCCCGGCGCCCGCCCCCGCGCCGCAGAAGCACGCCGAGAAACAGGAGCAAGCCGTGGCCGCAGCCGCCGCTGCCGCGGAAGTTGGCAAATGCAGCGGCCCGCACATCACCATCGACGACTTCATGAAGGTCGACCTGCGCATCGCCCGGATCGTCGACGCCGGCCACGTGGAAGGCGCCGAGAAGCTGATCCGCCTGTCGCTCGACATCGGCGAAGAGAAGCCGCGCCAGGTCTTCGCCGGCATCAAGTCGGCCTACGACCCGGCGGCGCTGGTCGGGCGGCTGACGGTGATGGTCGCCAACCTGGCGCCGCGCAAGATGAAGTTCGGCATGAGCGAAGGCATGGTGCTCGCCGCCTCCGGCGCCGACGACAGGAACGGCGGCCTCTACATCCTGTCGCCGGATGCCGGCGCGCAGCCGGGGATGCGCGTCAAATGAGCGTGTTCGACCGGAAGAAGCCCCGCGTCAAACCGCAGCTCACGCTGCGCATCTTCCTCTGGGGTCTGGTCGACGTCGTCGGCATGCTGCTCGTGTCGCTCGGCGCCGTCCATTTCGTGTACGGACCGGGCCGCATCTTCGCGCGCTTTCCGGGATCGACGGCGGAAGCCGTCGTCGTGCTCGCGGTCGGCGGCGGCATCATGCTCTGGGCCGCCGGCAACATCCTGCGCGAGATGATGAAGCAGCCGCACCTCGGCGACTACGGCAACGACGACGCGCGCTAGAATCCCCCCATCGACCGGGGGGAGGCAGTCATGGCGCACACCATCCACAGCAAACCGATCGCCGAACGCATCGACTGGCTGTTCGGCCGCGCCCGCGACTACTCGGCGCAGTTCGCCAGCCCGGAGAACTGGCTGGCGCGCGAGCGCTATCTCGCCCGCCACCCGACCGCCATCGCCGTCCTCAAGTGCATGGACGGCCGCATCAACATCCCGGTGGCGACGCAGACGCCGCTCGGCATCATCCAGCCCTTCCGCAACCTCGGCGGCATCTTCGACCTCGGCTGGCCGCACCTCGGCGAGGTGCTCGCCGGCTACGTGCAGCGCTGCGTGCGCGAGGGCCGGCGCGTGCTGTTCGTCGTCACCTACCATTTCTCGCGCGGCGACGCGCGCCGCGGCTGCGCCGGCTTCGGCCACGACACCGAGGCGGCGAAGGCGCACACCCTGCGCATCAAGGCGCAGATCGAATCGGTCTTCGGCCGCGCGCACAGCACCGTCTATCCGCTCGTCTGCGGCTTCGAGACCGACGAGGACGCACTGCTGGTGCACGGCGACGGCGGCGACACGCTCGACCTCGCCGCGCTCGCCCCGGCAGACGCGGATTCGCTGCCGCGCCGGCTCGGCGCCTTGCTGCCGGACATGCCCGAGCGCATCCGCGACGACCTGCTGCCGCTGCTCGCCGGCAACCTGCGGCACATCGACGAAGTGCGGCGCACGCAGCGCGAAGCGGAGATCGAGCACCGCGAATGGATGATCTGCATCGGCCGCGGCTTCGACTTCCTGCACATGCCCAACCTGGCGCTGATCGTCGGCCCCTACAGCCCGGAGCTGGCCGAGCCGGTGGCGCGCGCGGCCGGCATCATCGAGGCCAACATGCGCGCCGGGCGCATCCCGGACGACGGCTTCCTGCTGCTCGCTTCGGTGCCCTACGAGGAAATCGGCATGGACCGCGCCCGCGCCGAGCTGAAATCGCGCTTTCTCGCCGACTTCTCGGCCGGCGTCATCGCCGCCGGCCAGCCGGCGCTGGCGCGGAAGATGCACGTGCGCACGGCGGTGCTCGACTGGCGCTCGCGGCGCCTGGAGCAGATCGGCGCCGATAGCGCGGCTCAGTAGTGCCGGTCGTCGTCGCCGGCGTCGTCGCCGCCCTTGCGGCGGGAGAACATGGCGACGATGACGATCACCACCGGCACGATCGTCGCGAGCAGCATCAGATCCAGACCCAGGGCAAACCTCCGCCGTCAAACCGCGGCCTTGCGGCCAAGAAAAAAACGCCCCGCGGGGCGGGGCGCAATGACCTGGTGCCAGGACGGCGTCGCAAGGCATGGCGCCTGCCGGCCGACAGATCGAGCGTACGCAACAACACTAAACCGTCGTCTATTCTATTTAAAACGCGTTCGACTGCAATTTGAATTTAGTTCAAATGAAATTACAATGAGCGCCTTGAACCCTCGCGGACGCGCCGCCGAGGGAGAAACACCGGAAGAAAAGGAGGGCCGCATGGAAAGCCGGACCGCAAGACTCACCATCCTGATCGACCCGCGCAAGAAGAAGATCTTCGAGGAAATCTGCGCCGCCCACGACCTGACCCCGTCGCAGGTCGTACGCAAGCTGATCCGCCAATACATCGTCGACAACGCCGAAGGCCGCGAGCTGCCGGACTGGCTGACCGCGCGCGGCGCGCGCGGCGACGGCGACGCCTGAATCCGGCTCAGGACAGGCGCGCCGCCCAGGCCTCCGCCGCCGGCCGGATGGTTTCCAGCAGACCGGCCGGCCACAGTCCGAAACCGACGATCAGCGCGGCGAAGACCAGCGCCGCCGCCAGCTCCCGTTGCGTCAGGTCGTCCGCCTCGGCCGCCGGCCCGGCGCGCAGCGGCCCGAAAAAGGCGGCGCGATAGGGCGCGAGAAACGCCGCGGCGCCGACCACCATGCCGAACAGCGCGGCCAGCGCCGCGCCCGCGTGCTCCGGCAGCGCCGCGACGATGATCAGGAACTCGGCGGGAAAGCCGATGGTCCCCGGCAGACCGATGCCGGCCAGCCCGAACAGCAGGAAGCAGCCGGCCAGCCGCGGCAGCCGCTGGCGCAGCCCGGAAAGCGCCGCCAGGTCGCAGGTGCCGAGCCGCCGCTGCAGCCCCCCGAGCAAAAGGAAGCCGCCGCCCGTCGCCAGCGTCAGCGTCAGCATCAGAAGCACCGCGCCCTGCGCGCCGGCGACCGAGAACGAGGCCAGCCCGAGCACCGCCAGCCCGGCGTGCGAGACGCCGCCGTAGGCCAGCACGCCGCGCAGGTTGCTCTGTGCCAGCGCCGCCACCGCGCCGTAGAGGATGGCCACCGTGCCCAGCCCGGCGAGCAGCCAGTGCAGATCGCGCACGGCCAGCGGCGAGAGCGGCAGCGCCAGCCGCAGCAGGCCGTAGGCGCCGAGCTTGAGGCCGACGAGCAGCGCCGTCACCGTCGCCGGCGCGCCGAGGGCCAGCGACGGCAGCCAGGTGTGCAGCGGCACGAACGGCACCTTGACGCCGAAGCCGACGAGAAAGAGCAGCAGTGCCGCCAGTTGCACGCCGTAGGGCAGCGCCGCCGGGTCGGCGGCGAGCAGCGCCGGCAGGTCGAAGCCGCCGCCGTGGGCGCCGACCAGGAGCAGCGCGAAAAGCAACGGCACGCCGCCGGCGAGCATGATCAGGAAATAGCGCACCGCCGCCGCGCGGCCGGCCGCATCCAGCCCCCACAGTCCGATCAGGAAGTAAAGCGGGAGCAGCGTCAGCTCCCAGAAGACGAAGAAGAGCAGCGTGTCGAGCGCGCAGAAGACGCCCAGCGTCGCCCCTTCCAGCGCCAGCAGCAGCCCGTAGTACAGCCCCGGCGCCGGCCGCGGCGCGCGCGCGCCGGCGAGCATGGCAGCGGCGAAGAGCAGCGCCGTCGCCGGCAGGAAGAAGAGCGACAGCCCGTCCACGCCGACGTGGTAATGCACGCCGATGCCGGGAACCCACAGGCGTTTCTCGACCAGTTGAAAATCGCCGCGCGCCGGATCGAACAGCGCCACGGCGGCAAGCGCGGCGAGCAGCGTCGCGGCGGCGACGGCAAGCGCCAGGCCGCGCGCGCCGTCCTTGCGGGCGAGCAGCAGGCAGCCGGCGGCGCCGGCGAAGGGCAGCGCCAGCAGCAGGCCGAGGATCGGGAAGTCGGCCATCCTAGCCGCCCCCGAAGCGCGCGGCGGCCGCCCGCGTCGCCGCCTCGGTCAGGTGCAGCCAGGGCTCGGGCAGGAAGCCGGCGGCCAGCAGCACGAACAGCGTCAGGCCGCCGAGCAGATACTCCATCGGCCGCACGCGTTCCACCGCCGTGCGTTCGCCGCCCTCCGGCGCCGGCGCCAGGAAGGCGCGCTGGAAGGCCCAGAGCAGGAAGCCGGCGGCGGCCACGTTGCCGAGCGCGGCGGCCACCGTCGGCAAGGCGCCGAAGGTGCCGATGGCCGCCTCCAGCACCAGGTGCGCGGCGTCGAAGCCGGGCGTGCCGGGCATGCCGACGATGGAGAAGCCGCCGATCAGGAAGGCGATGGCGATGAACGGGATGCGCTCGAACAGCCCGCCCAGCTCGGCGAGCTCGGCGGTGCGCGTGCGCCGGAAGACGAAGGCGACCATCAGCAGCAGCACGGTCGCCGCGAAGCCGAAGTTCACCGCCAGCAGCAGCGCCCCCTGCACGCCGAGCGGATGCAGCGTGAACAGGCCGATGACGATCAGGCTGGTGTGGCTGACCACGGCGAAGGCGAGCAGCCGGCGCAGATTGGTCTGCAAGAGCGCCAGCGCCGCCGTGAAGAAGACGCCGGTGCCGGCGAAGGCGACGACGTAGGGCTGCCAGTCGAGCACCGCGTCCGGCGTCAGCGGCAGCACGTAGCGCACCATGCCGTAGATGCCGACCTTGATGCCGAGGAGCAGCGTCGGCGCAACGGCGATGCTGCCGTGCTGCGCCATGTCCGGCAGCCAGCCGTGCAGCGGGAAGAGCGGCGTGCGCACGGCCAGCCCGTAGAAGAGCAGGAAGAAGGCGGCCGCCTGGAACTTGCCGAGCGGCGGCGTCAGCGCCAGGTCGAAGAGGTCGAAGCTCCACAGGCCGCCGGTGGCGTCGGCGTGCCCCCAGGCGAGCACGAGCACGCCGCCGGCGAAGAGCAGCCAGCCGAAGCCCTGATACTGCAGGAAGCGCGAGAAGGCGAGGTCGCCGGCGTCGCCGGCCGCCCAGACGCGCAGCAGGTAGGCGACGAGCGCCAGCTCGAAGGCCGAGGCGACGGCGAACCAGAGCAGGTTCACGGTGACCAGCATGCTCATCAGCGCCGCCTGCGCCAGCAGCACGACGACGAGCAGCGAGGCGTGGCGCATCTTCTCGCGCACCAGCTCGTAGAGCGACAGCAGGAGGCCGATCAGCGCCGTCACCAGCACGAAGAACACGGTCACGCCGTCGGCGCCGGTGTGGTAGAGCAGCCAGTCGGCGCGCTCGGCGAACTGCAAGGCCGGCGACGCGGCGTCGAGGCCGCGGTAGAGGGCGATGGCGAGCGCCAGTTCGGCGAGGAAGAAGCAGCGCGCCAGCGCCACCGCCCACGGCCGCCGGCGCAGCGCCTGCAGCAGCAAGGCGCCGCACAGCGGCAGCGCCTGCAAAAGCGCCAGCAGCGGCAGGGCGGCGTGCCGGCTCCAGTGCAGTTCTTCGAGCAGGATAGACATCACAGGATCACCACGAAGGTCGCCATGACCATCAGCATCAGGTAGCGCGGCTGTTCGAGCAGCGCCTCCAGCGCCTTCAGCGCCTCGCCGGCGCGCCGCAGCAGATGCAGCGCACCGCCGCCGCCTCCTTGCAGCACCAGGCGCGTCTCGAAACGCTGCATGGCTTCGGCCAGGCGGGCCAGCGCGCGGCCGGCGAGACCGGCGTCGACCGGGCCGTCGCCGTCGCCGGGCGCGCCGACGAGGCGCTCGATGACGCGCTCGTCGAGCGCGCGCACGTCGCGCCCGAGCGACAGCGTCGGCCGCAGCAGCAGCACGCGCGCCAGCGATTCCAGCCAGAAGCGTTGCAGCGCCGCGGTGTAGAGCAGCGCGCGGCCGGCGAGCCAGGCCGGCGGCGGCGCCGGCCGCGGCGCCAGTTGCAGGTACGAGGGCGAGAGCAGGAACTGGTAGCCGCGCCACAGCGCATGCAGCGCCAGATGCCAGGCGGCGAGCGTGGTCCAGCCGAGGCCGCAGGCGAGCACCATCAGCCCGGCCTGGGTGACCGTGGCGAAGGCCAGCGCCGTCTTCACGTCGCTCGCCGTGCGCCCGCACAGCCAGCCGTAGAGCGCGCTCGCCGCGCCGGCCAGCGCCACGGCCGCGGCCATGTCCGGCACCTGCTGCACGAGCGGGTCGATGCGGATCAGCAGGAAGACGCCGGCGTGCACCATCAGCGAACCGTAGAACACCGCCGACGACGGCGTCGGCCCCTCCAGCGCGCGGCCGATCCACGGCGTGAACGGCAGTTGCGCCGATTTCGCCAGCGCGGCGACGACGAGGCCGAGCGCCAGCATGCGCGCCTTCACCGTCTCCGACACGCTGCCGCCGGCCAGCTCCGGCCACTCGACCGAACCGAGCCACCAGTAGGCCAGCCCGATGGCGAGCAGGAAGCCGGCGTCGCCGATGCGGTTGGCGAGGAAGGCGAAGAGCGCGTTGCCGGTCGCCTGCGGCCGCTCGTCGGCGAAGCCGATGAGCAGCCAGGAGGCGAAGCCGCACAGCTCCCAGCCGACGAAGGCGAGCACCGCGTTGCCGGCGAGCACGATGAGCAGCATGCCGCCGAGGAACAGGTTCATGCCGACGAAGAAGCGGTGGAAGCCGGGCTCGCGGTGCAGATAATTGACCGAGAAGCCGATCGTCGCCCAGCCGACGAAGGCGACCAGCAGGCCGACGCCGAGCGCCGGCGTATCGAGCATGAAGGAGAACGGCACGGCGACGTCGGGCGCGGCGAACCATTCGCCGAGCGCGACCTGGCCGGGCGCGCCGGCGGCTGCGGCGCCGACGCCGAGCACGAACAGCAGGAGCAGCGCGCCGAGCGCCGCGCCGCGCGAGACGGCGGCGGTGGCCGGCTCGGCGGCGTCGCCGGCCGCGCCGCGCAACGCCCGCACGGCGACGAACAGCGCCGCCGCCAGCGGCAGCGCCGGCGCCAGCCAGACGAGCGGCACCCAGGCGGCGAGCATTTCCGGCAGCGCGCTCATCGTTCGCTCCGATCGTTGGCGGCGCCGCGCGGCGCCCGGCCGGCGGCGTTCATGCCGTCGGCTCCAGCAGCGCCGGCGGCAGCGGCTCGCGGTGGTCGGCGAGCCAGGCCGCCGACGAGGCGGCGCGCGGCACCGGCGTACCGTCGTCGCGCCACGGCAGCCAGCCGCGCGCCGGGTCGAACGAGAAGATCTCGCCGCTCGCCGGCTCCTGCACCGCGACGTTGATCCAGCCGTTGCCGATCAGTTCGCGCAGCGGCGGCTGCCGCTCGTAGATGGCGGCGACGACCGCGCGCGTCTGCTCGACGACGACCAGGAGACGCATCGGCTCGTGGATCTCGATCATCTGCCGCGGCAGCCCGGTGCGCAGATCGGAGGCCGTGCCCTCCATGACGCCGACGAGGCCGGCGAGGTTGTGCGTGATCTTGCTGCCGCAGCCGAAGCGCCGGTTGTCCACGGTCGAGAAGTAGTATTCGAGCGCGATGCCGGCGCCGACCGGGCCGGCGGCGAGCAGGATGGCTTCGAGCACGGCGCCGTCGGCGTCGTCCGTCGGATCGTAGGAGATGAGGAAGACGCGGCGGTCGAAGAAAGCGCCGCGGCTCATCGCGCGGCGGCCGATGAAGGCGGCGGCGACCGTCGCGTGGCCGAGCTCCGGCCGCGCCTGCGACCAGTCGTGGCGGCGGCCGGCGAGATGCGCGAGGGCGCGCGCCGCGCCGGGCGAGCGCGGCGCCGAGGCGAAGCGGCGGCAGCGTTCGACCGCGTGCCGGGCGAGCGCCTCGGCGAGGTCACGGCCGAGCGCGGCGAAGCGCTCGCCATGGCTCTCGGGCAGCGCGTCGAGGTCGAACCAGGTCATCGACTCGTCGCCGGTGTTGTGCTCGGCGCCGAGGAAGCGGCAGTCGTCGGGAATGGGGATGCCGCGTGCGGCCAGCCCGGCGCGCACCTCCGGCCGGTTGGCCATGGCCGCGAAGGCGCGCGCGCTCGGCCCGCCGTGGCGGCCGGAACAGGCGCCACAGTCGTAGGCTGCGAGGTGCGGGTTGTTGGCGCTGTTCGAACCGTGGCCGACGATGACGACGAGCGGAGCGAAGTCCTTGGTCAAGCCGATGCTGACCAGGAAGCCGGCGACGCGCGCGACCTGCTCGGCGTCGGTGAAGCCGGCGCGCGGCGCGCCTGCGTCGGCGGCCTCCGCCGTCAGCGCCAGCCGCGTCGGCACCGCGCCGTCGAAGCCCTCGCGCCAGCGGCGCAGCCATTCGCCGAGCGTCGCCGGCGCCAGCGCCTGCACGGCCAGCGCGCCGAGCGCCAGCGGCGCGGCCAGAGCGGTCAAGAGCGGCGCCGCGACGAGGCCGTCGCGCGTCGCGCCGTGCAGCCGCTGGCGCCACGCCAGGCGCTGCGCGCGGCGGCGCGCGTGCCGGTCGGCGGTGTCGCCGGCGCCCTCGGCCGGCAGCTCGCGCACTTCGTTCGCCGGCGTCACCACCACCGGACAGAGCGCCGTCGGCGCCGTATCGTCGAGCCCGCGCCAGTACATCGGCACGCCGAAGAAGCCGGCGGCGCCGAAGGTGTGCAGCGCCGGATTGACCTCCTCCAGGTGCCGGCGCGTGCCCTCCTCGCGGTCGTCCATGCAGAACACCAGTTGCGCCTCGGCGCGGCCGGCGCCGGCGGCCGCGCGGCCGTGATTGGCGGCGAGCGCGGCGAAGATCCGCTGCCGGTGGCGTTCCTCGTAGGCGAGCAGCCAGACGTGGCCGCGCCGGTCGGCGTCGAGCGTCGCCGCGGCGAGCAGCGCCTCGGCGCCGGAGCGGCCGGCGGCGGCGAGCGCCGCGGCATCGAGCCCGAGGCGCTGCGCCAGCACGAACAGCGGCCAGCGCCGGTCGGGCGCATCGCCGGCCGGCGGCGCCGCGCTGGCGTGCTCGGCCAGCCGCTCCCAGTCCTGCGGCGCCGCGCCCTCGCCGTCGATCAGGCGCTGCGCGGCCTGCGCGTCGGCCTCGTTCAGCCGGCCGGCGAAGCGCGCGTGGCGCACCCACAGCTCGGCCGGATGCGTCAGGAAATGGTCGCCCAGCTCGGAGAGGAACAGCGGCAGGCCCCAGGTGCGGCGCACCAGGTCCTCACAGCACAGGCGTTCGAGCACCAGGCGCACGGCCAGATAATCGACCATCGCCACCGGCGCCGGCTCGTCCGCGCCGCCGTGCCGGTCGCGCCACAGGAACATGCCGGACCAGCCGGGCAGGTCGAGCGCCAGCCGTTCGAGGTAGCCACCCCAGTTCGCCTCGTTCGGGCCGAGGTGGATCAGCTCGCGGGCGATGGCGTCCACCGGGTCGTCGGGCAGTACCGCGATCTCATCGCGCGCAGCAACCAGTTCGTCCAGCTCCCAGCCCCAGTCGACGCCGGCGCTGGCACGCCAGGCGGCGTAGAAGCCGGCGGCGCGCGCCGGGTTGCGCCAGCCGGCGACGCCGAGGTCGAGATGCGCGCCGAGGTGGCGGATGAGCAGCGGCCGCACCGCTTCCTGCACGTCCTCGCCGGTCAGCCGGGCGAGCAGCGCGGCCAGCGTCCACTCGCCGCCGACGCGGCCGACGAGTTCGCTCCACAGGCCGCGCGCCGCCTGCCGCCACTCGGCCGGCGCCGGCGTCGGCGGGAAGACGTCGGCGAAGCGGGCGTCACCGGCCGGCGACGGCGCGGCAGCGCCGAGCAGCGCATCGGCCGCCGCCCACAGTGCGCGCAGCGCCGCCGTCTCGTCGCCGGCCGCGCGCAGCCGTGCGTCCGCCGCCAGCGACAGGTTCGGGCGCCGGCAAAGCAGTGTGCCCTCCTCGCTCAGCCAGGCGATGCGCGCCGCCGACGGCGGCGCCAGATCGTCGAGGAAGGCTTCGCGCAGCGCCGCCCGCCGCGTCAGCGCCGGCCAGCCCGGCACGGGCTCGTCGAGGCCGGGCAGGCCGGCGGCGACGAAGGCGGCGTCGAGGTCGACCGGCAGGATGCGGCCGGCGGCCAGCCATTCGCGGCACTGCACCTCCTCCGCCCACGGCCGGGCGCCGGTGAGGCGCGCCGCCTTCGCCAACGCCTCGGGGAACGGCAGGTGCTGCAAACCGTGCAGCGTGTTGTGGTGCACGAAGTCGCGGATCGGCGCCTGCGCCGGCAGCACGTGTTCGAGGTGCGCGATCCACCCGGCGAGGCGCTCGCGCAGCGCGTGTCCGCTGCCGCTCATGGCGCGTCTCCCGGCAAGGGCGTGTGCGGAATGCGCGCCATCTCAGCCCCCGAACAGGCGAGCGATCTCGCGCAGCGAGGCCGCCGAGACGGCGAGCAGCGGCGCCGGCCAGAGGCCGGCGACGAGGATGCCGGCGACGAGCGTGCCGGCGGCCAGCCATTCGGCGGCGCCGAGGTCGGCCACCGCCGCGGCGTGCGGCCGGCCGCCGAGGCACAGGCGGCCGACGACGCGCAGCGCATAGGCGGCGCTGATCAGCACGGCCAGCGAGAGCAGCGCCACCCAGCCCTGCCAGCGGCCGAAGGCGCCGATCAGCACGTGCAGCTCGGCGACGAAGCCGGCGCCGGCCGGCAGCCCGGCGGCGGCGAGAAAGGCGAAGGCGAGCAGCGCGGCGAGCCGCGGCGCCTGCGCCGGCAGCGCCCCGATCTCGTCGAGCCGACGCGTGTGCGTGCGCTGGTAGAGCGCGCCGACGAGCAGGAAGAGCAGCGCCGCGGCGAGCCCGTGCGCGGTCATCTGGTAGACGGCGCCGGCCAGCCCGGTGACGTTGAGCGCGGCGATGCCGAGCAGGACGACGCCCATGTGCGCCACCGACGAGTAGGCGACGAGCTGCTTCAAATCGCTCTGCCGCCAGGCGAGCACGCTGCCGTAGACCAGCGAGACGAGCGCCAGCGCGGCGAGCGCGTCCTGCAGCGCGAGCACCGCCGCCGGCAGCGTCTCGGCGGCGCGGATCAGGCCGTAGCCGCCCATCTTCAGCAGCACGCCGGAGAGCAGGATGGAGATCGGGCTCGGCGCCTCGACGTGCGCCAGCGGCAGCCAGCCGTGCAGCGGGAAAACCGGCATCTTGACGCCGAAGCCGATGAACAGGCCGGCGAAGATCAGGAGCTGCGTCGCCGTCGGCAGGCCGCGCCCGCCCTCGGCCATGTCGGCCATGGCGAAGCTGTGGCCGGGCGCTGCGTCGTAGAGCAGCAGCAGCGCGACGAGCATGAACACCGAGCCGCCGAGCGTGTAGAGCACGAAGTTGAGCGCCGCGCGGTGGCGCTGCGCGCCGCCCATGCGGTCGATCAGGAAGAACAGCGGGATCAGCGTCAGTTCCCAGAAGACGTAGAACAGCGACCAGTCGCGCGCGAGGAAGACGCCGAGCATCGCCGATTCGAGCACGAGCAGCAGCGAGAAGTAGAGGCGCGCGCCCTTGCGGATGCCGCCCGAGGCAAGGACGGCGACGACGCAGAGCAGCGTGGCCAGCAGCAGCATGGGCAGCGAGACGCCGTCGACGCCGAGGGCGAAGCTGGAGCCGACGCGCGGGTTCCACGGTCGCGTCTCGAAATACTGCTGGGTGGCGAGGCCGCTGTCGAAGCCGGCGGCGAGGAGCACGGCGACCGCCAGCGCGGCGGCGGAGACCGCCAGTGCGGTCCCCCGGATCAGCGCCGGCCGGCGCGCCGGCAGCACGGCGATCAGGAGGGCGCCGGCAAGCGGCAGCAATAGCAGGGTTTTCAGCACCGGCGCGATCCGACCTCTCGCATGCCGTGTCTCCTCCTGACGATTTATCCTTGTTGTGTCCGGCGATTATGCCAGCACCGGGGAGTCAGGCGAAGGGCATGCGGCGATTTCTGCGCGCCGCGCGCGCCGGCTCAGCGCTTGGCGAACTTGGCGGCCAGCCGATTCAGCTTTTCGGTGCGGCGCTGCGCCGCCTGCTCGGCCTCTTTCACCGCCCGCTCGGCGGCTTCCTTGGCCCGGCGCTGTTCGGCCTCCTTGCGGAAGCGCTCGCGCAGGGTTTCGGCGGCGTGCGTGCGATGCTCCTCGGTGAGCTCGGCGACGGCATTGCCGTCGAGGTCGAAGCGCTGGCCGCCCTTCTCCACCGTCTTCAGGTAGCGCACCGACGCGGTGTGCGTGCGCAGCGCCAGCCGCAGCAGCTTGCGGTCGAGATCGGGACGGGCGGCGAGCAACTGCTTGTCCACGCCGATGGCGAGCGGCCGGAATTCGCGGAAGACGACGTACTGCTCCTGCAGTTCCTTGAGCAGGGCGCGGGCCGAGGCGATCGGCGACGGGCTGGGCGAGGCGACGTTCATTGCGGTGCGACGGGCGGTGCGTTGAAAGGCGCAAGCCTATCACGACGCGCCGGCCGCGGCGATGCGGCGGCGGGGCTACAATGGCCGACCGGCGCCTGCCCTCCCGTGTTCCGCCCCGACGATGAGCCCTTCCTCCGCCCCTCCTTTCCCGGAATCCCTCGCCGCCGCGCTCGGCGAACGCTTCGGCGCGCGCTTCTCGCGCGGCGAGTCGGTCCGCCTGCAGCACGGCCGCGACGAATCGGTGCACGCGCCGCAGCCGCCGGACGCCGTCGTCTTCGCCGAGTCGACCGGGGAGGTCGCAGAAATCGTCCGCCTCTGCCGCGACCACAAGGTGCCGGTGATCCCCTACGGCGCCGGCAGCTCGGTCGAGGGCCACCTGCTCGCCGTGCGCGGCGGCGTCAGCGTCGACCTCTCGGGCATGAACCAGGTGCTCGCGGTGCACGCCGAGGATCTCGACGCCACGGTGCAGGCCGGCGTCACGCGCAAGCAGTTGAACGAGGCGCTGAAGGGCAGCGGCCTCTTCTTCCCGATCGACCCCGGCGCGGACGCCTCGCTCGGCGGCATGGCGGCGACGCGCGCCTCCGGCACCAACGCCGTGCGCTACGGCACGATGCGCGAGAACGTCATGGCGCTGACCGTGGTGCTCGCCGACGGCCGCGTCATCCGCACCGGCGGCCGGGCGCGGAAGTCCTCGGCCGGCTACGACCTGACGCGGCTGTTCGTCGGCTCGGAGGGCACGCTCGGCATCGTCACCGAGCTGACCGTCAAGCTGCATCCGGTGCCGGAGGCGATGTCCGCCGCCGTCTGCGCGTTTCCGGGCATCGACGAGGCGGTGCGCACCGTCATCCAGACCATCCAGATGGGCGTGCCGGTGGCGCGCATCGAACTGCTCGACGCGCTGACGCTGACCGCCATCAACCGCTTCAGCAAGACGACGCTGCCCGAACGGCCGACGCTGTTCTTCGAGTTCCACGGCAGCGAATCCGCGGTCGCCGAGCAGGCCGGGCTCGTGCAGCAGATCGCCGGCGAGCGCGGCGGCGAAAACTTCCAGTGGGCGATCCGGCCGGAAGAGCGCACGCGCCTGTGGCAGGCGCGGCACGACGCCTACCTCGCCTGCCTGCGGATGAAGCCCGGCGGCAAGGCTTTTCCGACCGACGTCTGCGTGCCGATCTCGCGGCTTGCCGAATGTATCGCCGAGACCAACGAAGACCTGCGCCGGGTGTCGATCCCGATCATGCTCTTCGGCCACGTCGGCGACGGCAACTTCCACCTCGTCGTGCTCGTCGACCCGGCCAGCGAAAAGGAGATGGCCGAGGCCGAGTGGATCAACGAGCGCGTCGTCGAGCGCGCGCTGGCCATGGAAGGCACCTGCACCGGCGAGCACGGCATCGGGCTGGGCAAGCGGAAGTTCATGCTGCGCGAGCACGGCGAGGGCGCGGTCGACGTGATGCGCGCGCTCAAACGCGCACTCGACCCCGACGACCTGCTCAACCCCGGCAAGATCCTGCCCTGAGGCGGACGCCTCAGGCGGCGGGCGGCGCCTCGCTCCCCCGGCCGCGCAGGCGGCCGACGAGCGTCGCCGCCGCCAGCGCCAGCGCGCCGGCCGCCACGCCGACCAGCGCATCGAACGCCGCGCCGAGCAGCGGCGCGGCGAAACCGGCGACGGCCGCCGCGCTGGCGAGCAGGTGATGCAGCGGCGGCACGCCGTGCACGAGGATGCCGCCGCCGACGAGGAACATCGCCAGCGTGCCGATCACGGTCAGCGCCTTCATGATTTTCGGCGCGGCGAGCAGGCAGCCGCGGCCGAGCGACCGCGCTACGGCGCTCTCCTTCCCGACCAGATGCGCGCCGACGTCGTCGAGCTTGACGATCGCCGCCACCAGCCCGTAGACGCCGGCGGTCATCAGCAGCGCGATGCCGACCATCACCGCCGCCTGCGTCGCGAAAGGCTTGTCGGCGACCGTGCCGAGCGCGATGACGAGAATCTCGGCGGAAAGCACGAAGTCGGTGCGGATCGCGCCCTTGATCTTCGCCTTCTCGTAGGCGACGAGATCGACGCGCTCGTCGGCCAGCGCCGCCAGCTCCGCCCGGTGCGCGGCCGCCGCGTCGCCGCCGTGCAGCCACTTGTGCGCCAGCTTCTCGACGCCTTCGTAGCAGAGATAGAGCCCGCCGACCATCAACAGCGGCATCACCAGCCACGGCGCCGCGGCGCTGATCGCCAGCGCCGCCGGCACCAGGATCGCCTTGTTCAGCAGCGAGCCCTTGGCCACCGCCCAGACCACCGGCAGCTCGCGCTCGGCGCGCACGCCGGAGACCTGCTCGGCGTTCAGCGCCAGGTCGTCGCCGAGCACGCCGGCGGTCTTCTTGGCGGCGACCTTGGTCATCGTGGCGACGTCGTCAAGGACCGAGGCGATGTCGTCGAGCAGGGCGAGCAGGCTGGCGCCGGCCATGGGGGACTCCGTTTCCGGGAAGGGTTCGGGGAGGGGCTGGGCGGATTATACCCAGCGGGCATCCGCCGCCGCGCCGGCTGCTGCGCCGCAACGTTACGCCGCTCCGACGGTCCAATAGAATGACCGCGTCGCCCACCGGCGACGAACGACATCAGGCCGGCGCATTCCACAAGAGCGCGACCGGATCGCAGCCAACGGAGGAGACTCAGAATGAGCGATCTCTCGATCACGCTCGAGGACAAGTACACCCGCGCCTCGGGACGCGTCTTTCTCACCGGTTCGCAAGCCCTCGTCCGCCTGCCGCTCTTGCAGCGCCAGCGCGACGCCGCGGCCGGACTCGACACCGCCGGCTTCGTCTCCGGCTACCGCGGCAGCCCGCTCGGCGGCGTCGACCAGGCGTTCTGGGCGGCGAAGAAGATTCTCGAAGCGCAACACATCGTCTTCCAGCCCGGCGTCAACGAAGACCTCGCCGCCACCGCCGTCTGGGGCTCGCAACAGGTGAACCTGTTCCCCGGCGCGAAGCACGACGGCGTCTTCGCCATGTGGTACGGCAAGGGGCCGGGCGTGGACCGCTGCGGTGACGTCTTCCGCCACGCCAACGCCGCCGGCAGCTCGCGCCACGGCGGCGTGCTGGTCGTCGCCGGCGACGACCACAACGCCAAGTCGTCGACGCTGCCGCACCAGACCGACCATTTCTTCAAGGCGGTGATGATGCCGGTGCTCTACCCGGCGAACGTGCAGGAATACCTCGACTACGGCCTGCACGGCTGGGCCATGAGCCGCTACTCCGGCTGCTGGGTGGCGCTGAAGGCGCTGGCCGACACGGTGGAGACCTCGGCCTCGGTGAGCATCGACCCGCTGTCGCTCGCCATCGTCACGCCGACCGACTTCGAGCTGCCGGAAGGCGGCCTCAACATCCGCTGGCCGGACGACCGCCACGAGCAGGAACGTCGGCTGCTGCACTTCAAACTCTACGCCGCGCTCGCCTACGCCCGCGCCAACCGGCTGAACCGCGTGGTCATCGACTCGCCGTCGCCGCGGCTGGGCATCATCACTTCCGGCAAGTCGTATCTGGACGTGCGCCAGGCCTTCGACGAACTGGGCATCGACGACGCGCTCGCCGCCGAGATCGGCATCCGCCTGTACAAGGTCGGCATGGTCTGGCCGCTGGAGGCCGACGGCGTGCGCGAGTTCGCCGAGGGGCTGGAGGAGATCCTGGTCATCGAGGAGAAGCGCCAGCTCATCGAGTACCAGTTGAAGGAAGAGCTGTACAACTGGCGCGAGGACGTGCGCCCGCGCGTCATCGGCAAGTTCGACGAGAAGGGCGAGTGGGCATCGATCGCCGACGGCCGCGGCCACGTCACGCACGGCGAATGGCTGCTGCCGGCGGCCGGCGAGCTGTCGGTGGCACACATCGCGCGCGTCGTCGCCGGCCGCATCGACCGCTTCTTCACCTCGCCCTCGATCCAGGCGCGGCTGGCGCTGATCGAGGCCAAGCAGCGCGCGGCGGCCGCGCCGATCGTCCTCGCGCAGCGCACACCGACCTTCTGCTCGGGCTGCCCGCACAACACCTCGACGCGCGTGCCCGAGGGCTCGCGCGCGGTGGCCGGCATCGGCTGCCACTACATGGTGACGTGGATGGACCGCAGCACCGCCACCTTCACGCACATGGGCGGCGAGGGCGTGCCCTGGGTCGGGCAGGCGCCGTTCACCGAAGAGAAGCACATCTTCGCCAACCTCGGCGACGGCACCTACTTCCACTCCGGCCTGCTGGCGATCCGGCAGGCGGTGTCCGCCGGCCATCCGATCACCTACAAGATCCTCTACAACGACGCCGTGGCCATGACCGGCGGCCAGCCGGTCGACGGCACGCTGACCGTGCCGCAGATGACGCGGCAGTTGGAAGGCGAGGGCATCGCGAAGATCGTCATCGTCACCGACGAGCCGGAAAAGTACGCGCAGGTGAAGGGCCTCGCACAGCCCGACGGCCGGCCGATCCCGATCCGCCACCGCGACGAACTGGACGCCGTGCAGCGCGAGCTGCGCGAGTATCCGGGCGTCTCCATCCTGATCTACGACCAGACCTGCGCCACCGAGAAGCGGCGCCGCCGCAAGCGCGGCAAGCTGGCCGACCCGGCCAGGCGCGTCTTCATCAACGAGGCGGTGTGCGAGGGCTGCGGCGACTGCGGCGTGCAGTCGAACTGCCTCTCCATCGTGCCGGTCGAGACCGACTTCGGCCGCAAGCGGCAGATCGACCAGTCCTCGTGCAACAAGGATTTCTCGTGTCTGAAGGGCTTCTGCCCGTCCTTCGTCACCGTCGAGGGCGGCCGGCTGCGGAAGCCGACGGCGGTCAGCGCCGACGAATCGCACTTCGCCGATCTGCCGCTGCCAGCGCTCGCCGACACCGCGAAGCCGTTCAACGTCCTCGTCACCGGCGTCGGCGGCACCGGCGTCGTCACGCTCGGCGCGCTCGTCGGCATGGCCGCGCACATCGACGGCAAGGGCGTGTCGGTGCTCGACATGACCGGGCTGGCGCAGAAGTTCGGCGCCGTCTATTCGCACCTGCGCATCGCCGACCGGCCGGAGGACATCCACGCCGCGCGCATCGCCACCGGCGAGGCCGACGCGATCATCGGCGGCGACCTGGTGGTCAGCGCCGGCAACGAGGCCATCGCCAAGACGCTGCCGGGCCGGACGCGGGCGGTGGTGAACCTGGCCGAGACGCCGACCGCCGAGTTCACCGGCAACCCGGACTGGCAGTTCCCGCTCGATCGCATGGCGGCGCGCATCGTCGACGCCTGCGGCGACGGCAACGTGCACTTCGTCGACGCGCAGCGGATGGCGGTGAAGCTGATGGGCGACGCCATCTTCGCCAACACCTTCCTGCTCGGCATGGCCTGGCAGCAGGGGCTGGTGCCGGTGTCGCTGGCGGCCGTCGAGAAGGCCTTCGCGCTCAACGGCACGGCCGTCGAGCAGAACCTGCGCGCCTTCCTCTGGGGGCGCCGCGCGGCGCACGACGCGCAAGCCGTGCACCGCTTCGCCAACCCGGCGCCGGTGCTGCCGCTTGCCGAGACACGCCGCGGCATCGACGAGATCGTCCGCGAGCGCGCCGCGATCCTCGCCGACTACCAGGACAGCGCCTACGCCGAGCGCTACCGCGCGCTGGTCGAGCGCGTGCGCGCGGCGGAGGCGCCGCTCGGCGGCACGGCGCTGGCGGAGGCGGTCGCCCGCAATTACTTCAAGCTGCTGGCGATCAAGGACGAGTACGAGGTGGCGCGCCTCTACGCCGATCCGGAATTCATGCGCCGCATCGACGAGACCTTCGCGGGCGACTACCGCCTGGTCTTCCACCTGGCGCCGCCGCTGCTGGCGAAAACCGATCCGCACACCGGCCATCCGCAGAAGCGAAGCTACGGCCCGTGGATGCTGCGCGCCTTCCGGCTGCTGGCGAAGCTGCGCTTCCTGCGCGGCACGGCGCTCGACCTCTTCGGCAAGACCGCCGAACGGCGCATGGAACGACAACTGGTCGCCGACTACGAGGCCGACGTCCGGCTCATCCTCGACCGCCTCGCCCCGGCCACGCACGCCGACGCGCTGGCGCTGGCCGGGCTGCCGGCGCGCATCCGCGGCTTCGGCCACGTCAAGGCGGCGAGCGTCGTTGCCGTCGCCGGCGAACGCGCGCGCCTGCGCGCCGCGCTCGCCGACGGGCAGCGGCTGGCCGCCGCGGCGTAGGCGTCCGCTGCGGGTAGAATGCGGCGCTCGACCCTCCCGAGCGCCGCATGAGCCCGCCCCTCCGTCAACTCGCCCTGCAGTTCGCCGCCGTCATTGCGGTGCTCTCCCTCGCCTGGCCGTACTACGGCGTGCGCGGCGAGCCCCTGCCCTGGGCCGGCGTGGCGATGGCCGTCGGCGGCGTGGCGCTGCTGCTCGCCGTCCTCACCCGCCAGCCGTGGTGGTGGCGGGCGATACACGCCGCCTTCGCGCCGCTCGCCTGGGCCGTGGCGCAACTGCAGATCGACCCCGGCTGGTTCCTGGCGGCGGCGATCCTGCTGCTGCTCGTCTATCGCGGCGCGCTCTCCGGGCAGGTGCCGCTCTACCTGAGCAACCGCGAGACGGCGGCGGCGCTCGCCGGGCTGCTGCCGGCGCACCCCGGCTGCCGCTTCGTCGACCTCGGCGCCGGCCTCGGCAGCGTGCTGCGCCCGCTCGCCGCGGCGCGCCCGGACGCCGTCTTCGTCGGCGTCGAGAACGCGCCGCTGACCTGGCTCGGCGGCCGCCTGCTGTGCCTCGGCCGGCAGAACTGCGAGCTGCGCTGGGGCAGCCTGTGGCAGACGCCGCTCGCCGGCTGCGACGTGGTCTATGCCTTCCTGTCGCCGGTGCCGATGGCCGCGCTGTGGGAAAAAGTGAAGACGGAGATGCCGCCGGGCAGCCTGTTCGTCAGCAACAGCTTCCCGGTGCCGGAGGTCGAGCCGAACGAAATCGTCGAGGTCGACGACGGCCGCGCCACGCGGCTCTACTGCTACCGCCGCTGAACCCCGCTAGAGATGGATGCCCTTGTCGGCGACGGCGACCAGCGCCTGCGTCCGGCTGTTGACGCCGAGCGCCTTGAAGATCGCCGTGATGTGAATCTTCACGGTGCCCTCGGAAAGGCCGAGCAGCTCGGCGATCTCGCGGTTCGAGCAGCCCTTGACCATCAGGCCGAGGACATCGGTCTGGCGGCCGGTGAGGCCGGCGGCAGCGGCCGAGATCCCCTGCCCCGACTGCTGCGCCGCCGGACCGACGACGCCGGTCGTCGGCAGCGTCTGCTCGGGGACGTAGATCGTGCCGTCGAGCACCTTGCGCAGCGCGTCGAGCAGGCGGTCGCCGGAATAGGCCTTGGGCACGAAGCCGGCGGCGCCGGCCTGCAGCGCGCGATTGACGGTGTGCGCGTCGTCGTAGGCGGAAACGATCACCACCGGCAGCGCCGGGTAGCGCTGCCGGTAGAGTCCGAGACAGGTCAGGCCGTCCACGCCGGGCAGCGCCAGGTCGAGCAGCACGAGGTCGAAATCCTCGCCGTTGCCGAGCAACGCGCAGCCGGCTTCGCAGTCGGCGGCCTCCTCCACGACCACTTCGTCGCCGAGCTGCAGCAATGCCTGCACGAGTCCCTCGCGCACCAGCGCGTGATCCTCGATCACCAGTAGCTTGAGCATATGCGCAACCGCCTGCGGCCTTGGCCGCCGCGGCTTTCCTCCGCTGTTTTTTTCTGGCGTAACTGTATCACCAAGCACTGCTTTCGTGCCGATGCGCGGCGCCGCGTCTGCTACCATGAAATTCCACCAGCGACGCCGAGGGAGAGCAGCGATGAGCAACGAGACGCCGAACACCGATCCGCTCGAATTCATGAAGGGCATGTGGGGAAGCATGGGCTTTTCGCTGCCCGGCATGGTCGCGCCGACCTTCGACACCGACGAACTGGAGAAGCGCATCGGCGACCTGAAGGCGGTCGAGGGCTGGCTGCGCATGAACCTGTCGATGCTGCAGATGACCATCCAGGGGCTGGAGATGCAGCATTCGACGCTCTCCGCGGTGCAGGCGATGAGCCGGATGGCGACGGAAGGCCAGGCCGGCGAAGGCCAGGCGACGGGCGGCGAGAGCTTCGCGCAGGCGGCGATGTGGCCGTGGCACATGATGCAGCAGATGCAGTCGCACATGCAGCAGCCGGCGGCGCCGGAAGCGCCGGCGGACGAGGCGCCGCAGCCGGCGAAGACGGCGGCGCCGCGGAAGACGAAGAAGCAGTAGGCCCGCCGCTCAGCCGGCGACGACGCCGGTCCACAGCGGCAGGGTCAGCATCGAGGCGAGCGTCGTCGCCGAGATGATCCAGGCGACGGCGCGGCCGTCGCCGCCCATGCGCATGGCCAGGATGTAGGCCGAGGACGCCGTCGGCAGCGCGGCGAAGAGCACGGCGACGCCGAGGTAGAGGCCGTCCAGCCCGAGTCCCCGGCCGATGAGCAGCGCCGCCAGCGGCACGGCCGCCAGCTTGACCGCCGACAGGTAGAGCGAGGCACCGAGGATGCCCGGCCGGTCGGCCTGCCCCTGCAGGCGCAGCGCGGCGCCGACGGCGAGCAGGCCGAGGGCGATCGAGGCGTCGGCCAGCCGGCCGAGGAAGGTGGCGAGCGGCCTCGGCGCCTCGAAGCCGGCGAGGTTGAGGGCGAGGCCGACGAGCGTCGCCCAGATCAGCGGGTTGCGCAGCAGCTCGCGCCAGACGCCGGTCTCGCCGTGACGGGCGAGCATCCACACCGACGAGAGGTTGGCGACGGGCACGGCCAGGCCGATGACCAGGCCGAGCGCGGCGATGCCCGGCGTGCCGAAGAGCAGGCCGGCGGCAGCGAGCCCGATGTACGAGTTGAAGCGATAGCCGCACTGGAAGATCGACGCGAAGACCATCGGCCGCAGTCCGAACAGCGGCCGCGCCAGCCACGCCAGCGCCATGCCCGCGGCCATCGCGCCGAGCGCCGTGGCGAGCAGCGGCGCCGCCGCCGCGAGGTCGAGGCGGGTCTTGAGGATGGCGTTGATCAGCAGCGCCGGAAAGAGGATGAAGTAGACCAGCTTCTCGACGCCGGCCCAGAAATGGTCGCCGAGCGACATCCAGCGGCGCAGCGCGAAGCCGAGCAGGATCAGGACGAAATCGGGGAGCAGCAGGAGCGCCGTGGACATCGGCGCATTCTAGCCGCGGCGGCCGGGCTCAGACGATACGTGACAGCCGCAGGTCGGCGATCTCCGCCGGCGCGTAGCCGGCCTCGGCAAGGATCTCGTCGGTGTGCTCGCCGGCCGCCGGCGCCGTGCGCGCCACCGCGAAATCCCAGCCGGCGATGCGGAACGGCGGCGCGTACTGCGTCATGCCGTCGGCGGCGACGCTCATGCCGCGCGCCCGCGCCTGCGGATGATCGATCGCCTCGGCCGGCGTCAGCACCGGCGTCACGCAGCAGTCGACGCCGTCGAACAGCGCCGTCCACTCGGCCTGCGTGCGGCCGGCGAAGAGCGTCTCCAGCTCGCGGCGCAGCGCCGGCGACGCGCTCTCCGCGTAGCGCGCCTTCAGGTCCGGCCGGCCGGCGGCGTCGCAGAACAGTTGCCAGAACTTTTCTTCGAGCGCGCCGACCGCCATGTAGCGGTCGTCGGCCGTGCGGTAGACGCCGTAGTTGGCGTGGCCGCCGGTGAGCAGGTCGGCGCCGCGCGGCGGCAACTCGCCGCCCCCTTGCAGCGCGAAGAGCGGGAACAGGTTGTGCGCGAGCACGGCCTCGCTCATCGCCACGTCGACGAAGCCCCCTTCGCCGCAGGTGCGCGCGCGCAGGAGCGCGGCGAGGATGGCGGCGACCGCGCTCATGGCGCCGCCGAGCAGGTCGCCGATCTGCAGCGCCGGGATCGCCGGCGGGCCGCCGGCGACGCCGGTCTGGTCGAGGACGCCGGCCTGCGCCACGTAGTTGAGGTCGTGGCCGGCGCGCTGCGCCCACGGGCCGTCCTGGCCGTAGCCGGTGATCGCGCAGTAGACGAGGCGCGGATTGATCCCGGCCAGCGCCGCGTGGCCGACGCCGAGGCGGTCCATGACGCCGGGGCGGAAGCTCTCGACGAGCACGTCGGCGCCGGCCGCGAGGCGCTGCAGCACCTGGCGGCCGGCGGCCTGCTTGAGGTCGAGCCGGAGGCCGCGCTTGTTGCGGTTCACGGCGCGGAAGAACCAGCTCGCGCCGTCCGGACCGTCGCCCATGGTGCGCGCGTAGTCGCCGGCGCCGGTGTCCTCGATCTTGATCACGTCGGCGCCGAGGTCGGCGAGGTGCAGCGTCGCCACCGGCCCCGGCAGCAGCCGGGAAAGGTCGAGGACGCGCACGCCGGCGAGCGGGGATTTGCCGGGGCGGCTCACGGCAGCGCCTCGCAGCGTTCGAGCAGGCTGCCGTCGACGTCGATGATCACGCCCGCCTTCAGCTCGGTGTCGAGGAAGTGGCCGCGGAACAGCCAGCCGCCGTGGCCGTGCTGACGGCTCCACGGCGTGTCCCAACTGTCGACGCGCAGGCGCATGCGGATCGCCTCGACCTCGCGCACCTGCGCCGGATCGCGCACGCAGGGCCAGGCGTCGGCCAGCCGCCGCCAGTCGGCGCGGTCGTAGCGCGCGCGCGGCTTGCCGGGATTCGGACAGAGTTCCATGCGGTGCGGGCGGCGGTAGATGTCGACGATGGTCGCCTTCAGCCAGTAGGTCGGCGTTTTCAGGATGGCGCCCTCGCCGCCCTCGCGGAACAGCGCGCAGTCGCCCGCGACAGGCATGCGCGCCTCCTCGGCGAAGGCGGGAGAGAGGGAGGGAAGCAGGGCAAGAAGAGCGGATACGAGCCGGCGCATCACTCGTATTTTCGCACGTCCTCGATGACCTTGCCGTCGTTGGGCAGCGCGCCGGGCGCGGCGAAGGCGACCTCGCCGCGCAGCTTGGTGATCTCGCGCAGCGAGGCGACGAGCGCGCCGGCGAGCGCGGCGTCGGCCGCGACCTCGCAGTGCAGCGTCATGCGGTCCTGGCCGTCGGCGTTGTCCACGACCAGGCGCGCGCGCGCCACTTCCGGATGGCGCTTGAGCACGTCGGCGACCTGCGACGGGTGCACGAACATGCCCTTGACCTTGGTCGTCTGGTCGGCGCGGCCGAGCCAGCCCTTGATGCGCTGGTTGGTGCGGCCGCAGGGCGAGGCGCCGGGCAGGATCGCCGAGAGGTCGCCGGTGCCGAAGCGGATCAGCGGATAGTCGCGGTTGAAGACGGTGACGACGACCTCGCCGACCTCGCCGGCCGGCACCGGGTCGCCGGTGCCCGGCCGGACGATCTCGACGATGACGCCTTCGTCGACGACCAGCCCCTCGCGCGCCGGCGTCTCGTAGGCGACGACGCCGAGGTCGGCGGTGGCGTAGGCCTGGTAGCCGTGCACGCCGCGCGCCGCCAGCGCGTCGCGCACCGAGGGCGGGAAGGCTTCGCCGGAGACCAGCGCCTTCTTCAGGCTGCTCACATCGGCCTGCAGCTCGTCGGCCTTGTCGAGCAGGATGCGCAGAAAGGACGGCGTGCCGGCGTAGGCGTCCGGCCGCAGATCGACCATGGCCTGCACCTGCTGCTCGGTCTGGCCGACGCCGCCGGGAAAGACCGTGCCGCCGAGCGCCTGCACGCCGGCTTCCATGATCCAGGCGCCGGGCGTCATGTGGTAGGAGAAGCTGTTGTGCACCAGGTCGCCGGCGCGGAAGCCGGCGGCGAACATGGCGCGCGCCGTGCGCCAGTAGTCGGCGCCGCGCCCCTCCGGTTCGTAGATCGGCCCGGGCGACGCATAGACGCGGGCGACGCGGCCGCGCCAGTCGCCGACGAAGCCGCCGAACGGCCGGCGCGCCTGCTGCCGTTCGAGCAGCTCGCTCTTGCGGATCACCGGCAGCTTCGCCAGCGCCTCGCGCGACGCCGTCGCCTCGGCGTCGACGTCCGCCAGCAGTTCGCCGAACACCGGCGCATAGGCCTTGGCGAACGAGATCAGCGACGGCAGCGCCGCCATCTGCTGCCGCTCGCGCACCTCCGGCGGGCGGGTTTCGAGTGCGTCGAAAAATTCCATGTGCATATCTCCGGGCAAAGCAGCGGCCAGCCTAGGGGAAGAATTCTTTTAACTTCGGGGGTCGGGTCGTTCGAAATTACGCGCAACCACGAGCATTGAGGCTGCCAAGTAGCCCGGCCAGGCGAGGCGCGAAACCGCGCCGTGTGCACCAGGCACACAAGCGGTTGAGCAACGAAGCATGGGCGGGCGCACGGCAGCCTCAAGAGAGCCAGCGCTTGCGGCGGCGGTAGTGCTTCACTTCGCGGAAGCTCTTGCGCCCGGCGCTGGACAGCCCGAGGTAGAACTCCTTGACGTCCTCGTTCGCCGCCAGCTCCTTGGCGTCGCCCTCCATGACGACGCGGCCGTTCTCGAGGATGTAGCCGAAGTCGGCGTAGCGCAGCGCGACCATGGTGTTCTGCTCGGCCAGCAGGAAGCTGACGCGCTCGCTCTGGTTGAGATTCCTCACGATCTCGAAGATTTCCTCGACGATCTGCGGCGCCAGGCCCATCGACGGCTCGTCGAGCAGGATCATCTCCGGCTTGGCCATCAGCGCGCGGCCGATGGCGCACATCTGCTGCTCGCCGCCCGAGGTGTAGCCGGCCTGCGTCATCCGGCGCTGTTTCAGGCGCGGGAAGTAGTGATAGACCATCTCCAGGCTCTGCCGCAGCTCGGTGCGCGAGATGCCGCGCGTGTAGGCGCCGCAGAGCAGGTTCTCTTCCAGCGTCAGGTGCGCGAAGCAGTGGCGGCCTTCCATGACCTGGATGACGCCGCGCTTGACCAGCTCGTTCGGCGTCATCCGGTCGACGCGCGTGCCCTTGAAGACGATGTCGCCCTTGGTCACGTCGCCGCGTTCGGCGCCGAGCAGGTTGGAGATCGCCTTCAGCGTCGTCGACTTGCCGGCGCCGTTGGCGCCGAGCAGCGCGACGATGCGGCCCTTCGGCACCTCGAGCGAGACGCCCTTGAGCACGAGGATCACGTGGTCGTAGATGACCTCGATGTTGTTGATCGTCAGGTAGCGGTCCGCCGCTTCGCCGTGTTGTGTCGTTGTCGTCATCGTCTCCATCCGTCCGGTGATGCCGCCGGCGCGCCGCCGCCCGGAGGCGGCGACGGCCGGCGGGCCGGGGCTGCGCCCTAGCCTTCCTTGGAGCAGTCGCGCGGGGTGATGTTCTTTTCCTTGGCGTACTTCGCCGCGGACTCCTCGATCATCGGCCGCACCAGCTCCTTGTCGGCGTCGACCCAGTCGGTCAGCACCTTCCACTCCTTGCCGTCCCACTGCTGGAACTTCACCTTGCCGGAGCCCTCGTGGTCGGCGCAGCTCACCTTCAGGTCGGGCATGAAGCCTTCGGCGCCGAGCTCCTTGAGGCGCTTGGAATCGATGGCCAGGTTTTCGAAGCCCCAGCGCATCTGCTCGCCGTTCATGACCTTGCCCTTGCCGAACTTGGCCTGCGCGGTGCGGATGGCCTCGACGGTGATGATGCCGTGCACCACGCCGCGGTTGTAATAGACCGAACCGATGCGGTTCTTGTCTTCCATGTTGCCCTTGTTCTTCTTGTAGACGTTCTCCTGGATGTCCTTGATCACCGGGTAGTTGGCGCCGGCGACGTTGAAGCCGGCGGCGATGAAGCCCTTGGCCGCGGCGCCGGCCGGAACGGTGTCCTCCTCGGCGCCGGACCACCAGACGCCGACCATCTTCTCGCGCGGGAAGCCGACCTTGGCCGCGGCCTTGATCGCCGTCGGGTTCATCACGCCCCAGCCGCGCAGGATCACCCAGTCAGGCTTCTCCTGACGCACGCGCAGCCACTGCGACTGCTGCTCGTTGCCCGGATGCGAGACCGGGATGTGGATGACGGTGAAGCCGTACTTCGCCGCCTGCGCGTCGAGCAGCGGGATGGTCTCCTTGCCGTAGGCCGAGTCGTGATAGATGTTCACGATCTTCTTGCCCTTGAGCTTGTCCATGCCGCCTTCCTTCTGGCCGATGAACTTGATCTTGGCGGTGTTCTGCGACCAGTAGGTGGTGACCATCGGGAAGACCCACGGGAAGACGCGGCCGTCGGCGGCGTCGGTGCGGCCGTAGCCGATGGTGACCATCGGAATCTTGTCCTGCGCGACCTTGTCGAGCACCGAGTAGGTGATGCCGGTCGACAGCGGCTGGAACACGGAATTGCCGGAGGCGCCCTTGGATTTCAGACGCTCGTAGCACTCGACGCCGCGGGCGTTGTTGTACTCGGTTTCGCACTCTTCCCAGGTCAGCTTGACGCCGTTTACGCCGCCTTCCTTCTCGTTGATCAACTGCATGTAGTCGATCCAGCCGCCGTAGATGCCGGAGCCGCCGGCGGCATAGGCGCCGACGCGGTAGCTGGGCAGGCCGATGAACTGCTCGCTGGCCTGGGCGAGAACCGCCGACGAGACAAATGCGCTCGATACGGCGGCAGCGGACAGCAGGAACTTGGTTTTCAGTTTCATGGTTTGTCTCCTCCGTGGTGAATCTGTGCATCGTTCCGATCCGGGAAGCCCCGGGCCGGTCCATCTTAGTGGGGGAACGGCCACAGCCGCAATTTCTCCTTGGCGATCTGCCACAGCCGGGCAAGGCCGTGCGGCTCGACGATCAGGAAAAAGATGATGAGCCCGCCGAACACCATCAACTGCAGGTTCGACGCGATCGAGGGCGAGAACACTCCGGCGAACACGTCCTGCACGAGCACGTCGAGGAAGATCGGCAGCAGCACGATGAAGGCCGAGCCAAGGAAGGCGCCGCTGATCGAGCCGACGCCGCCGATGATGATCATGAACAGGATCTTGAACGACAGATCGAGGTTGAAGCCCTCCGGCTCGACCGTGCCGAGGTAGGCGTAGGCGTAGAGCGCGCCGGCCACGCCGCAGTAGAACGAGCTGACGGCGAAGGCGAGCAGCTTCGTGTACATGATGCGGATGCCGATCACCTCGGCCGCCACGTCCATGTCGCGCACCGCCATCCACGCCCGGCCGACCGAGCCGCGCACCATGTTCTTGGCCATCAGCGCCATCACGGCGACGATGGCGAGCACCAGCAGGTAGCGGGATTCCGGCGAGTCGAAGCGGTAGCCGAAAATCTCCATGTCCTGCGCGGTGATGACGCCGGACGACGAGTAGTTCGAGAACCACGAGACCTTGGTCAGGATCCAGACGATGAAGAACTGCGCGGCGAGCGTCGCCACCGCCAGGTAGAAGCCCTTGATGCGCAGGCTGGGCAGGCCGAAGGCGACGCCGACCAGCGCCGCCGCCAGGCCGCCGAGGGCGAAGGCGACGAGGAGCGGCATGCCGTCTACGCGCAGCATGAAGTTGTAGGCGGCGAAAGCGCCGACGGCCATGAAGGCGGCCGAGCCGAGCGAGAGCTGGCCGGCGTAGCCGGTCAGGATGTTGAGGCCGAGCGCCGCCAGCGAGAACACCAGGAAGGGCATCAGGATGGCCTTCAGCCAGTACTCGCTGGCGAACAGCGGCACGGCGACGAAGGCGATCGCCAGGAGCAGCGCGAGGCCGATGCGGTCCTGGCGGATCGGGAAGATCTGCTGGTCGGCCGCGTAGGTGGTCTTGAACTGGCCTGCTTCACGGTAAAGCATGGGTGCTCCTTTGTCGCACGGTGAGGAGGAAGGGGTAAGGAGTCAGGAGTTTTTTCATGCGGGCGCCGTGCGCCCGGAAACTTCGCTCCTCACTCCTTGCTCCTCACTCCTCACTGATTTTCAAACACGGTCGATGTGCTTTTCGCCGAACAGCCCTTCCGGCCGAACCAGCAGGAAGGCCAGCGCCATCACGTACGGGAACCACGAGTCGATGCCGCCGCCGACGTAGGCGCCGAGGTAGACCTCGGCGAGCTTCTCGGTGGAACCGATGATCAGGCCGCCGACGATGGCGCCCGGCACCGACGTGAAGCCGCCGAGGATGAGCACCGGCAGCGCCTTCAGCGCGGTGAACACGAGGGCGAACTGGACGCCGTTGCGCGCGCCCCAGATCAGGCCGGCGACCAGCGCGACGAAGCCGGCCACCGCCCAGACGATGCGCCAGATGGTCTGCAGCGGAATGCCGATGGACAGCGCCGCCTGGTGGTCGTCGGCGACCGCGCGCAGCGCGCGGCCGACGCGGGTGTATTGGAAGAACAGCGCCAGGGCCGTGACCAGCACCGCGGCGACGCCGGCGGCGAAGAGGTCGAACTTGGAGACGCCGATGCCGGTCGTCTCCATCATCCATTCGATCGGCTCGTCCTGGATGCCGAGGTCGAGCCCGCGCACGCTGGCGCCCCACATCGCCTGCGCCAGGCCCTCGACGAAGAAGGTCAGGCCGATGGTCGCCATGAACAGCGCGATCGGCGGCTGGTTCACCATCGGCCGCAGCACGATGCGCTCGGTGCCGATGCCGAGCAGGACCATGGCGCCGAAGGCCAGGATCAGCGCGCCCCAGAACGGCACGCCCATTTCGAGGATGCCGACGAAGGTGAGCGCGGCGAAGAAGACCATCGCCCCCTGCGCGAAGTTGAACACCCCCGAGGCCTTGTAGATCAGCACGAAGCCGAGCGCCACGAAGGAATACATCACCCCCGAGAGCAGGCCGCCGATCAGGACTTCCAGAAAGAACTGCATGTCGATCCCCCTCAGTGGGCAACGCCGAGATAGGCGCTGATCACTTCTTCGTTGCTGCGCACGTCGTCCGGCGTGCCGTCGCCGATCTTCTTGCCGTAGTCGAGGACGACGACGCGGTCGGAGATGTCCATGACCACGCCCATGTCGTGCTCGATGAGCACGATGGTCGTGCCCATCTGGTCGTTCACGTCGAGGATGAAGCGGCACATGTCCTGCTTTTCCTCGACGTTCATGCCGGCCATCGGCTCGTCGAGCAGCAGCATCGACGGCTCGGCGGCGAGCGCGCGGGCCAGCTCCACGCGCTTCTGCAGGCCGTAGGGCAGGCGCCCGACCGGCGTCTTGCGGATGTGCTGGATCTCCAGGAAGTCGATCACCTCCTCGACCTTGCGGCGGTGCGCCAGCTCCTCGCGCCGCGCGCGGCCGACGTGGATCGCCTGTTCGAGGAAGTTGGCCTTCATCTTGGTGATGCGCCCGGTCATGATGTTGTCGAGCACGCTCATGCCCTTGAACAGCGCGATGTTCTGGAAGGTGCGGGCGATGCCCTGCATCGCCGCCATGTGCGGCTCCATCTTCCGGCGCTCCTCGCCGTGGAAGACGATGCGTCCCTCCTGCGGGTGATAGACGCCGTTGATGACGTTGAGCATCGAACTCTTGCCCGCGCCGTTGGGGCCGATGATGGCCCGGATCTCGTGTTCCCTGACGTCGAAGGAAATGTCGGTCAGCGCCTTGACGCCCCCGAAGCGCAGCGAAATGTTCTGCAGGTCGAGGATGACGTCGCCGATCTGTCGTCCGTTCATGGTGTCCCCTTACGCTGCTTTCTTCACGACGGGCAGCGTCTTCGCGTCGCGGATCTGCAGATCCGCCGCGACCTTGCCGCGCCGCCCGTCCTCGAACTTGACCTCGGTCTCGATGTACTGCGAGGTCTTGCCGCCGTAGAGCGCCTCGATGAGCGCCGCGTACTTCTCCGAGATGAAGCCGCGACGGACCTTGCGCGTGCGCGTCAGTTCGTCGTCGTCCGGGTCCAGCTCCTTGTGCAGCACGAGGAAGCGATGCACCTGCGAGTCGGCGAGCATGCCCTCCTGCACCAGCTCGGCGTTGATCTTCTCGACGCACTCCTGGATCAGGCCGAGCACCTCCGTCTTGCCGGCGAGGTCGGTGTAGCCGGAGTAAGCGATGCCGCGCCGCTCGGCCCAGTTGCCGACGGCGCCGACGTCGATGTTGATGAAGGCGCAGACCATGTCGCGGTCGTGGCCGAAGCAGACCGCCTCCTTGATGTGCGGGAAGAACTTCAGCTTGTTCTCGATGTAGTTCGGCGCGAACATCGCGCCGTTGGCGAGCTTGCCGACGTCCTTGGCGCGGTCGATGATCTTCAGGTGGCCGTCGTCGTCGAAGAAGCCGGCGTCGCCGGTCATGAAGTAGCCGTCGGCGTTGATCGACTCGGCGGTGGCGTCCGGCCGCTGGTAGTAGCCCTTGAGCAGCATCGGCCCCTTGACCAGGATCTCGCCGCTGTTGGCGATCTTCACCTCGACGCCCGGCGCCGCCATGCCGACCGAGTCGAGCTTGATCTGGCCGTCCGGCTGCAGGCAGACGTAGGCGCAGGTCTCGGTCTGGCCGTAGAGCTGCTTCAGGTTGATGCCGATCGAGCGGTAGAAGCGGAAGAGGTCCGGACCGATCGCCGCGCCGGCGGTGTAGGCGACGCGGATGCGGCTCATGCCGAGCACGTTCTTCAGCGGCCCGTAGACGAACAGGTGGCCGAGCGCGTAGAGCAGGCGGTCGCCGAGGCCGACGCTCTTGCCGTCGAGAATCTCGGCGCCGCAACGGCGGGCGACGCCCATGAAGTAGTGGAACATCTTCTGTTTGATGGCGCCCGCGTCTTCCATGCGGATCATCACCTGCGTCAGCAGATTCTCGAACACGCGCGGCGGCGCGAAGTAGTAGGTCGGCCCGATCTCGCGCAGGTCGGTCATCACCGTGTCGCCGGACTCCGGGCAGTTGATCGTGAAGCCGGCGACCTGCGCCTGCGCGAACGAGAACAGGTGATCGCCGACCCAGGCCATCGGCAGGTAGGAGAGGATGTCCTCGGCGTCGGTCAGCTTGTCGAACTCGCAGCCGCCGCGCCCCGACGAGATGAAGGCGTCGTGCGTCTGGCAGACGCCCTTCGGCTTGCCGGTGGTGCCCGAGGTGTAGAGCATCACGCTGACGTCGTCCGTCTTGCCGAGCGCAACCTCGCCGTCGAGGAAGTCCGGGTGGTTCTGGTCGTGGATGCGGCCCATCGCCATCAGTTCGTCGATGTCGTGGATGAAGGGCTGCGTGTAGTGGCGCATGCCGCGCGGATCGTCGTAGACGATGTGTTCGAGGGACGGCAACTGCTCCTGGATTTCGAGCAGCTTGTCGACCTGCTCCTGATCCTCGGCCAGCGCGAAGCGCACGCCCGCGTCCTGCAGCACGAACAGCATCTCGGCACCGACCGCGTCCTGATAGAGCGGCACCGGCACGCCGCCGAGGCACTGCACGGCGGTCATCATCATGTACAGGCGGGGGCGGTTGTCGCCGATGATGGCGAGGTTGTCGCCGCGCCGGAAGCCCAGCGCGGCGAGGCCGCAGGCGAGCGCGCGCACGTGCTCGGCGACGTCGGCCCAGGTCCACGATTGCCAGATGCCGAGATCCTTCTCGCGCATGGCCGCCTTGTCGCCGCGTACCCGGGCGTGGTGGAACAGCAGGCGCGGAAAGGTATCCAGCGCCCGGTCAGCCGTATCCGGCATCTTGTCTCCTCCGTTCTTCGGCTGCCGTTCGGCGCAGTGCCGCCGGCGAAGCCGTTCATGTTATGCCGCCCCCCTCGTCTCCGCCAGCCCCGGGCCGGCGGGCGCCGGCGAACGGTGACGGGAAGGACCGGGGTCGGTCCCGGGAGCCCGGAAAAGCTCCCTTGATGTGGGGCAGTCTAGCCACACTCCCGGTCTATAATTGTCGCCGTCCCGACAATTCGAAAGAATTTTCCATGCAGACGCTCGAAGCCGCGCTACGCAGTTCGATCTGGGGCCAGGCGCTGACGGAGGAGGAGTTCGCGCGCGCGCTGTCGGGCACCTTCGAACGCACCGTCGGCACGGGTGCCTTCGTCTGCATGAAGGGCGAGCCGGTCGACCACTGGATGGGCGTCATCGACGGCCTGATCAAGATGACCGGCTGCTGGAGCAGCGGCAAGACCACGACCTTCACCGGGCTGGCCACCGGCGCCTGGTTCGGCGAAGGCTCGCTGCTCAAGGGGGAATCCCGCAAGTACGACGTGATGACGCTGCGCGGCTCGCGCATCGCCTACATGAACCGCGCCACCTTCCTCTGGCTGATGGATCACAGCATTCCCTTCAACCGCTTTCTGGTCACGCATCTCAACGAGCGCCTCGGCCAGTTCATCGGCATGATGGAGAACGAGCGCCTGCTCGACACCGACGCGCGGCTGGCGCGCAACCTGGCGGCGATGTTCAATCCGGTGCTCTATCCCGGCACCGGGCCGGAGCTGCAGATCTCGCAGGAAGAAATCGGTTTTCTCGCCGGCCTCTCCCGGCAGCGCGTGAACCAGGCGCTGAAAGCCTTGCAGGAAGCCGAGCTGCTGCGCCTCGAATACGGCAAGCTGATCATCCTCGACCTCGACGGCCTGCGCACCTACGGCGACTGAGGCTGAGCGCGCGCACCGGCAGGCGCATGAAAAATGCCGCACCGACGTTGCCGGTGCGGCATTTTTTCGTGCGGAGGGGCAGGGCCTTTCCGACTCGCCTTCCCGCGCCGATCGGCGGGTTCGGCTCAGCCCGCGAGCGCAGCCAGCTTGCCGGCGAGGAAATCGTCGTAGCCCTTGTTCACCAGTTCGTGGGTCTTCATCACGCCTTTCTCGACGTCGCCGCCGAACACGCCGAGGCCCTGGAGGATGTCCCGCGCTTCGCCAAAGCCCTTCTCGAAGCCGCCGCGAATGAGCGCGACGAAATCCTTGGCCACCTGCGCCGGATCGTCGCCGCTCCGTTTTGCCGCGTAGGCGTCGTAGAAGGCGGTGGAGAGGCTGACGATGCGGTCGGCCGTGGCCTCTGCCGAATTGTCCTGGCCGGCGGCGTTCTGGATGGCGTTCGGCCCCAGCTCGGGCGCCAGGATGTCGTTGATGCGGTCGATGGCGGAACGGAACAGCAGGCTCAGGGACTCGTTGCCCGAAGACAGCGACACCCTGGCGGAGGCTTCCAGGATGCGGGCGTTCAACTGCTGCTTGGCGGTCGCGGCAGACGGCTGCTGCGCTGCGGCAGCCTCCTTGCTCTGTTGCGCGCCGGCGCTGGCATTGGCGGTGGCGCCGGCAACAGGCGCACTGGCATTGGTGGCAGGCGGAATGGTGGACATGCGTTTCTCCTTTCAGGGCATTTGTCGGCATCCACGCTCCTTCGGCGAGTGGCGGCAGCGGACGAACGAGCACGATCCGCAGCGACTCGCCGGAAAGGAGGAGAGGAAGGGAGCCTTCATCCTGTTTATCGACACCGCCGGCGCAAACTTGACGGCCGGCCCGGCATGAAGAATGTCCGCCGTCAAGTCCTCAAGGAGGCAGACGCTAGCCCCCGCTCGGCCAGAACAGGCGTATTGAGTTGGTGCCGTCACCGGCAACTCGCCGGCTGACACGAACATCCGCACCCTCGCGGCTGGTGGCAGTGGCATTCCCCGGTCTTCCTGTTGAAGTGGCATCCACATGCGTTGAGCCCGCCGCCGTGCTCAAGGTCAGCGGCCTTGCAGCCCGGGCTGACCGGATCGGCACCGGCTCCGGTGTGGAAGAATCGGGCACCCAGCATCGGCTTCATGGGCTGGACCGCACCAAATTTGATACGCGCGGAGAAGAAAAAAAAACGGCCGGCATGTCGCCGGCCAAGACTCACTACGAGGGTATGCCTTCCCCCCTTGGCGTCTCCTCCCCTCCCCGGTTACATGCTGCGGCGGTACTGTCCGCCGACCTCGTAGAGCGCCGAGGTGATCTGGCCGAGCGAGCAGACGCGCACGGCGTCCACCAGCACGGCGAAGACGTTGCCGTCCTCGATCACGGTCTGCCGCAGTTTTTCCACCATCGGGCCGGATTCGGCGGCGTGGCGCTGGTGGAAGTCGCGCAGGCGCGCGATCTGCGACTGTTTTTCCTCGTCGGTCGAGCGCGCCAGCTCGATCTCGACCTGCGCGTCGCCCTTCGGGTTGCGGAAGGTGTTCACGCCGATGATCGGGTACGAGCCGTCGTGCTTGCGGTGCTCGTAGTAGAGCGACTCCTCCTGGATCTTGCCGCGCTGGTAGCCGGTCTCCATGGCGCCGAGCACGCCGCCGCGGCCGGCGATGGCCTCGAACTCCTTGAGCACCGCCTCCTCGACCAGATCGGTCAGCTCGTCGAAGACGAAGGCGCCCTGGTTCGGGTTCTCGTTCTTGGCGACGCCCCATTCGCGGTTGATGATGAGCTGGATGGCCATAGCGCGGCGCACCGACTCGTCGGTCGGCGTCGTGATCGCCTCGTCGTAGGCGTTGGTGTGCAGGCTGTTGCAGTTGTCGTAGATGGCGATCAGCGCCTGCAGCGTCGTGCGGATGTCGTTGAAGTCCATCTCCTGCGCGTGCAGCGAGCGGCCGGAGGTCTGGACGTGGTACTTGAGCTTCTGGCTGCGCTCGTTGGCGCCGTACTTGTTCTTCATCGCCACCGCCCAGATGCGGCGGGCGACGCGGCCGATCACCGAGTACTCGGGGTCCATGCCGTTGGAGAAGAAGAACGACAGGTTCGGCGCGAAGTCGTCGATGTGCATGCCGCGCGCCAGATACGCCTCGACGTAGGTGAAGCCGTTGGCCAGCGTGAAGGCGAGCTGCGAGATCGGGTTCGCGCCGGCCTCGGCGATGTGGTAGCCGGAGATCGACACCGAGTAGAAGTTCCGCACGTCGTTGTGCACGAAGAACTCCTGGATGTCGCCCATCATCTTCAGCGCGAACTCGGTCGAGAAGATGCAGGTGTTCTGGCCCTGGTCCTCCTTGAGGATGTCGGCCTGCACCGTGCCGCGCACGGAAGACAGCACCCACTCGCGGATCTTCTGCGCCTCGTCCTCGGTCGGCTCGCGGCCGTTGTCGGCGCGGAACTTGTCGAGCTGCTGGTCGATCGCGGTGTTGAAGAAGCAGGCGAGGATGATCGGCGCCGGGCCGTTGATGGTCATCGACACCGAGGTGGTCGGGCAGCACAGGTCGAAGCCGTCGTAGAGCACCTTCATGTCGTCGAGCGTGGCGATCGACACGCCGGAGTTGCCGATCTTGCCGTAGATGTCCGGGCGCTCGTCCGGGTCGCAGCCGTACAGCGTCACCGAGTCGAAGGCGGTAGAGAGACGATGCGCCGGCATGCCCTCGGACACCTTCTTGAAGCGGCGGTTGGTGCGGAAGGCGTCGCCCTCGCCGGCGAACATGCGCGTCGGGTCCTCATTCTCGCGCTTGAAGGCGAAGACGCCGGCGGTGAACGGGAAGGAGCCGGGCACGTTCTCCTTCATCAGGAAGCGCAGGACCTCGCCGTCGTCCTTGAAGGCGGGCAGCACCACCTTGCGGATCTTGGTGCCGGACAGCGACTCGGTGACGAGCTTGGTGCGGATTTCCTTGTCGCGGATCTTCACCACGTATTCGTCGCCGGAGTAGGCTCTGACCGTGTCCGGCCACATCTCCAGCAGCTTCTTCGCCTTGGCGTCGAGCTGGCCGTCCTTCCAGGTAATCAGCTCGTCGAAGTCCTTTGCCGGTTTGTCGCAGCCCTCGAAGATGGCTTTCGCCGTGCGCAGCGACTGGCGCTCGCGGGCGAGCGTCGACTGCTGCTCGACGTGCTGGTGGTAGGCGCGCACGGCCTCGGCGATCTCGGCGAGGTAGCGCACGCGCTTCACCGGCACGATGGCGCGCGAACCGGACGAGTGCTTCACCGCCACCGCCGGCAGCCTGCCCGGCTGGAGCTGCAGGCCGAATTCGGCGAGCTTCGGCGTCAGCGCCTGGTAGAGCGCGGTGACGCCGTCGTCGTTGAAGCGCGCGGCCTGCGTGCCGAACACCGGCATCTCGTCGGTCGGCGTGCTGAACAGCTCGCGGTTGCGCTGGTACTGCTTTCGGACGTCGCGCAGCGCGTCCTCGGCGCCCTTGCGGTCGAACTTGTTGATGGCGACGAAGTCGGCGAAGTCGAGCATGTCGATCTTCTCCAACTGCGACGCGGCGCCGAACTCCGGCGTCATCACGTAGAGCGAGGCGTCGACGAAGGGCACGATCGCCGCGTCGCCCTGGCCGATGCCCGAGGTCTCGACGATCACCAGGTCGAAGCCGGAGAGCTTGCAGGCGGCGATCACCTCCGGCAGCGCGGCGGAGATTTCGCTGCCGGTGTCGCGCGTCGCCAGCGAACGCATATAGATGTTCGGGTGCTCGATCGCGTTCATGCGGATGCGGTCGCCCAGGAGCGCGCCGCCGGTGCGCTTCCTCGACGGGTCGATGGAAACGATGGCGATCGAAAGCCGGTCGCCCTGGTCGAGGCGGAAGCGGCGCACCAGCTCGTCGGTGAGCGAGGACTTGCCGGCGCCGCCGGTGCCGGTGATGCCGAGCACCGGCGTCTGCACCGCGGCGGCGGCCTCGATCAGCTCTTTCCTGACGCCGTCGCCGTAGACGCCGTTCTCCAGCCCGGTGATGACCCACGCCAGCGCCCGGCGCTCGCCCGAGCGCAGCGCGTCGAGCGCCGCCTCGGCGGCCGGCACGGTCGGCCCGAAGTCGACGTCGCACTGCGCCACGACGTCGTTGATCATGCCCTGCAGCCCCATGCTCTGCCCGTCCTCGGGCGAGTAGATGCGGTTCACGCCGTAGGCGTGCAGCTCGGAAATCTCGGCCGGCACGATGACGCCGCCGCCGCCGCCGAAGACCTTGATGTTGGCGCCGCCGCCAGCCTTCAAGAGGTCGATCATGTACTTGAAGAACTCGACGTGGCCGCCCTGGTACGAGGTGATGGCGATGCCCTGCACGTCCTCCTGCAGCGCGGCGTTCACGATCTCCTGCACCGAGCGGTTGTGGCCGAGGTGGATGACCTCGGCGCCGGTCGCCTGCAGGATGCGGCGCATGATGTTGATCGAGGCGTCGTGGCCGTCGAACAGCGAGGCGGCGGTGACGAAGCGCACCTTGTTCTTCGGCTTGTACGGGCTGATCTTCTTGGCGATGGACAGGTCGGTCATGGCGTTACTCCAATCCGCGGGGTCTTTCGGCTTCGTGCGCGCTCAGGCGCCGAAGTTCTCGGGCATCTGCAGCGCGACGACCTCGCCGCGCGCGGTGGCGACGCCCTCGGCATAGACGGTCGCCTCGACGACCACCTTGCGCCCCTTGATCTCCTTCACGCGGCCGCGGATCTCCAGCTCGGGGCCGAGCGGCGTCGGCTTGAGATAGGACACGTTCAGCGCGCCGGTGACGAAGCGCAACTGCGGCTCGCTGCCCATTTCCCGCCCTTCGGCGCGGTAGGTCGCGGCGGCCGCGGTGCCGGTACCGTGGCAGTCGATCAGCGAGGCCAGAAGGCCGCCGTAGACGAAGCCGGGCACGGCGGTGTGGTACGGCTCGGGCGTGAAGCGGGTGACGGTCTCGTCGCCGTCCCAGAAGGTGCGGATGCGGTGGCCGTGCTCGTTCCTGCTGCCGCAGCCGTAGCAGTACGACAGGTTTTCCGGGTAACAGTCCTGAAAGGCTTTCATGCGGGTTCGCCTCGCGCTTTTTCACATCGCTGCATCCTACGCCCGGCGAAAACCCCCTGCCAGTGCGGGAGAAACCCAAAATCGTGCAAAATACGCCAAATGTAAACAGGACGACAATTGCACCAGAAAGCCAAGCCATGGCGGATGAATCGGTAAAGATTGCAAAACCCGCCACACCTTCGATGCTGCGCGGAACCGTGGCGCCGGCCTTCGTCCGCGGCATGCTGGCCGGCGCCGTGCACCATGGGCACGATCCCGCCGCGCTGCTCGCCGCCGTCGGCATCGCGCCCGACTGCCTGACCGACGAGCGGGCGCGCGTGCCGCTCGCCGGCTACGCGGCGCTCTACAACCACGTGAACGCCGTGCTCGACGACGAAGCCTTCGGCCTCTTCCCGACGCCGATGCGCGTCGGCTGCTTCGAGTTCCTGTGCCGGGCGACGATCACCGCGCCGCAGCTCGGCGAGGCGCTGGCGCGCGCCGCCCGCTTCCTGCGCACGCAGTTGCCGGAAATGGAGATCGCCGTCGTCCGCGACGGCGGCAGCGCGCTGCTGACCATTACCGAGACGCGGCCGCTGGCGGTCGGCCGCGTGTTCGCCCACGAATGGCTGCTGCGCCTGCTGCACGGCCTCGCCTGCTGGCTGGTCGGGCGCGGCGTCGCGCTCGACGCCGTCGATTTTCCCTACCCGCGCCCGGCGCACGCCGACGATTACGCGCTGATCTACACCGCCAACAGCCGCTTCAACGCGCCGCGGCTGGCCGCGCGGCTGGCCGCCAACCTGCTCGAACTGCCGGTGCGCCGCGACGAGGCGGCGCTGCGGCGCTTCCTCGACGGCGCGCCGGGCCGGCTGAGCATGCTCTACCGCAACGACCGCGAACTGGTCATGCGCGTGCGCGACCACCTGCGCGCGGCGCTGCCCGAGATGCCGGAGATGGCGACGACGGCGGCGGCGCTGCGCATGACGCCGCGCACGCTGAACCGCCGGCTGGAGGAGGAAGGATCGAGCTTCCGCGCGATCCGGGACGCGCTGCGCCGCGACCTGGCGCTGTCGCGCATCGCCAAGGCGCGGCAGCCGCTCGCCGACCTCGCCGCCGACCTCGGCTACGCCGATCCGTCCGCCTTCTACCGCGCCTTCGTCGGCTGGACCGGCGTCTCGCCGAGCGCCTACCGCCGGCGGCTGCGCGGCGGCTGAGCGGCAGCCCGCGCGACGGGGGGGCTTGTACTTCCGCCAACAAGCCCGCATACTGCGCGCCACGGGTTTTATCAAGCAGTGCGACAGCGGCTCAACGCCGTGCCTCTTTCAGCGGTACTCCAGTTCGGCAGCTCTCCTCTTGATTCCGTAGTTTCGGGCATTCGTCCGCTTTTTATTTTGTTTTTCAAGGAAGCTATCAACATGGCAAACGGTACCGTCAAGTGGTTCAACGACGCGAAGGGTTTCGGTTTCATCACTCCGGATGACGGCGGCGAGGATCTCTTCGCTCACTTCTCCGCGATTCAGGGCAACGGCTTCAAGTCGCTCAAGGAAAACCAGAAGGTGAGCTTCGACGTCGTCACCGGCCCGAAGGGCAAGCAGGCCGCCAACATCCGCGCGGCCGAATAAGCAGCCACGCGCTGACGCGACACGAAGGGCCGGGACACTCCCGGCCCTTTTTCTTTCCGGCGGGCAAACGCGAGGGAATGCAGTTGCGGGGGGTGGGCAGACGCGGCCCCGGATGCCGCCTACGCCTGGACGCTGACCGTTCCGCCGACCGCCGCGCCCGCCGTGGCGGAGACGGCAGGCGCCGTTGCACCGGCGGCATCGTAGGTGCCGGCGGCAATAGTCGGCACGGCGGGGGCGTCGTCGCCGAGCTGCTTCTCCAGTTCGCTCAGGGATTTCTCGATGGCGCGAACGTCGCGGTCATCCTTGGGAAGTCTTGCCTTCAGCATGGCCAGTGCGCCCTTCAGTTCCTTGCGCGCTTCGTCCAGCACCCGGCGCAGTTGGCTATCGCTCTCCGATCCTTTCTGCGCCCTCGCGCCACGCAGGTTGACTCGCCCGGTCTGTCGCTCTTCGCGCGCCTGTTGCTCCGCTTTCTCCGCCTGCGCCGCTGCGCGCTCCATCCCGGCGAGCTGCTGCGCCTCTGCCGGCGCCCCGGCTTCGCTCTCGCTTCCGTCGGCGGCCGCCTCGTCCTCGTTCTCCCCCGAGCTTGCCTGGCTCGCGGCGGATACGGCAGCCGTCGCCGCCGCGCCTTCGGATGCGGTGCCCTGGGCGGCACTGCTGGCGTCGGCGCTCGTACCGCCGGCGGCAAGACCTGCGCGCGCAGCCGAATCGCCTGCGCCACCGCCGCTGTCGTTGCCCAATTCCTTCGCCAGCGCGGTCAACTGCCGGGCGATGGCGCGCAACTGGCGAGCGAAGGCTTTGGCCTGCTCGGGCGTGGCGCCGATCATCAGTTTCTTGAGCAGTTGCAGTTGCCGGCGAAGCTCGTCCGCCTTCCGGGTCGCTGCCTGCTTGCGGACTTCCGAAGCGCTGGACGACGATTCGCGCAGCCAGGACAGGACTTCCTGCAGGCCGCGCAACAATTTTCCGTCCTCCTTCTCGCGCTCGCTCTTTTGCGCGATTCCGTCGTCGGCGACGCGGACCGTCGCCGCCTCCTGCCGGCGCACGGCGGCATCGGTGGCGCGGGGAGACTGGGTGACGCGCAGCAGCGCGGAAGCGGATGACGTGACTTGCATGGCCCTGCCGTCGAAAACCTCGTTCGGTCTTCAACGGCCGGCCGGCGGGAAACTTGAAAGGGCGGCGGCGCCGGGCCGGCGCCGGCTCACTCGACGGTGACGGATTTCGCCAGGTTGCGCGGCTTGTCCACGTCCGTGCCCTTGACCAGGGCCACGTGGTACGACAGCAGTTGCAGCGGCACGACGTGCAGCAGCGCCGACAGCGCGCCGTAGTGCTCGGGCAGACGCAGCACGTGCACGCCCTCGGAATCGGCGATCTCGGAGTCGGCGTCGGCGAAGACGAACAGTTCGCCGCCGCGCGCACGCACTTCCTGCAGGTTCGACTTCAGCTTTTCCAGCAGCGCGTCGTTCGGCGCCACGGCGATCACCGGCATGTCCTTGTCGACCAGCGCCAGCGGCCCGTGCTTGAGTTCGCCGGCCGGGTACGCCTCGGCGTGGATGTAGGAGATTTCCTTGAGCTTCAGCGCGCCTTCGAGGGCGATCGGGTAGTGCCGGCCGCGGCCGAGGAAGAGCGCGTGCTGCTTGCCGCCGAACAGGCGCGCCCAGTCCTTGATCGCCGGTTCGAGGTCGAGCACCTTCTGCACGGCCGCCGGCACGTGGCGCAGCGCCTTCAGCTCGCGCGCCTCGGCCGCGGCGTCGAGGCGGCCGCGCAGCCGGGCGAGCACCAGCGTCAGCAGGTAGAGCGCGGCGAGCTGCGTGGTGAACGCCTTGGTCGAGGCGACGCCGATCTCCGGGCCGGCGCGGGTGATGAAGCGCAGCGCCGTCTCGCGCACCAGCGACGACTCGGGCACATTGCAAATGGCCAGCGTGCGCGTCATGCCGAGCGACCTGGCGTGCTGCAGCGCGGCCAGCGTGTCGGCCGTCTCGCCGGACTGCGAGATGGTGACGACCAGCGTCTCCGGGTCGGGCACGCTGTCGCGGTAGCGGTACTCGCTGGCAATCTCGACCGCGCAGGGGATGCCGGCGATGGCTTCCAGCCAGTAGCGGGCGACCAGGCCGGCGTGCCAACTGGTACCGCAGGCGAGGATCAGCACCTGGCGCGCGCCCTGCAGCGCATCCGCGGCCGCGGCGCCGAAGAGGCCCGGTTGCAGCGACCGGGCGGCGCCGACCATCTCCAGCGTGTTGGCCAGCGCGTCCGGCTGCTCGAAGATTTCCTTCTGCATGTAGTGGTCGTAGGTGCCCAGCTCGACGGCGTCGGCCGAGAGCTGCGACTCGATCACCGGCCGCTCGACCGGCGTGCCGTCGATGCGCGCGATGCGCTGGCCGTCGCGGCGGATCTCGGCGCAGTCGCCGTTTTCCAGGTAGACCATGCGCCGCGTCACCTGCAGCAGCGCCGAGGCGTCGGAGGCGGCATAGCAGCCGTCGTCGGCGAGCCCGAGCAGCAGCGGCGAACCCTCGCGGGCGACGACGACGCGGCTCGGATCGTCCTCGCGCATCACCGCCAGCGCGTAGGCGCCTTCCAGCTCGGCGAGCGCGGCGCGCACCGCATCGAACAGGTCGGGCACGCTTTTCAGCTTCTTCTCGACGAGGTGGGCGACCACTTCGGTGTCGGTGTCCGAGGTGAAGGCGTAGCCGTCGGCCTTCAGCCGCTCGCGCAGCGCCTCGTGGTTTTCGATGATGCCGTTGTGCACCACGGCCAGCCCGCCGGAGACGTGCGGGTGCGCGTTGCGCTCGCTGGGCACGCCGTGCGTCGCCCAGCGCGTGTGCGCGATGCCGGTGGTGCCGGCCGCCCGGACCGCGTCCGCCTGCGCCGCCAGCTCGGCGACGCGGCCGACGGCGCGCAGCCGCTGCAGGCCGCCGTTGAGCACGGCCAGGCCGGCCGAGTCGTAGCCGCGGTATTCGAGCTTCCGCAGCCCTTCGAGGAGGACGGGGACGACGTTGCGGTCGGCGACCGCGGCGACGATGCCACACATGGGATCAGCTCACTTCTTCGGTTTCTTGACGGGACGCTGCCAGCCGGGAAGGCTGAGCTGCTTCGCGCGCGAGACGGTCAGCGTCTCCGGCGGCGCGTCGCGGGTCAATGTCGTGCCGGCGCCGAGCGTGGCGCCGCGGCCGACCGTGACCGGCGCCACCAACTGCGTGTCGGACCCGATGAAGGCGTCGTCTTCGATCACCGTCAGGTGCTTGTTGGCGCCGTCGTAGTTGCAGGTGATGGTGCCGGCGCCGATGTTCACGCGCTCGCCGACCTTCGCGTCGCCGACGTAGGCGAGGTGGTTGGCCTTGGACTGCGCGGCGATGGTGCTGTTCTTCACTTCGACGAAGTTGCCGATGTGCACCTCGGGCCCGAGCTCGGCACCGGGACGCAGCCGGGCGTACGGGCCGACCACGCAGTCCGGGCCGACGACGGCGTCTTCCAGATGGCTGAAGGCGGCGATGCGCGCACCGGCGCCGACCCGGACGTTCTTCAGCACGCAGTTGGGGCCGACGTCGACGGCCTCGGCCAGCTCGACGCGGCCTTCGAACACGCAGTTGACGTCGATCGCCACGTCGCGCCCGCAGGCGAGTTCGCCGCGCACGTCGAGGCGCGCCGGGTCGGCCAGCCGCACGCCGGCTTCCAGCAGATCCTGCGCGATGCGCCGCTGCTGCACGCGTTCGAGCTCGGCGAGCTGCACCTTGCTGTTCACGCCGAGCACCTCCCATTCGCCGTCCGGCTGCGCGGCGTTCACCGGCACGCCCTCGGCGACGGCGGCGGCGACGACGTCGGTCAGGTAGTACTCGCCCTGCGCGTTGTCGTTCGAGAGCGCGGCCAGCCAGCCGGCCAGCCGCGCCGTCGGGATGGCCATGATGCCGGTGTTCACCTCGCGGATGGCCTTCTCCTCGGCCGTCGCGTCCTTCTGCTCGACGATGCGCACGACGCGGCCGGCGCCGTCGCGCACGATGCGGCCGTAGCCGGTCGGGTCGGCGAGTTCGACGGTGAGCACGGCCAGCCCGTCTTGCGCCGCCTTGAGCAGGCGCCGCAGGGTTTCCGGCCGGGTCAGCGGCACGTCGCCGTAGAGCACCAGCGTCGTGCCGTCGCCGGCGAGCTGCGGCAGCGCCTGCTGCACCGCGTGGCCGGTGCCGAGCTGCGGCGCCTGCAGGGCCCAGCGCAGGTCGGCGTCGGGCAGCGCGGCGCGGACGGCGTCGCCGCCGTGGCCGTAGACCACGCACAGCCGGACCGGCGACAGGCTGCGTGCGGTGTCGATGACGTGGCGGACGAGCGCCTTGCCGGCGATCGGATGCAGAACCTTCGGCAGGTTCGAGTGCATGCGCTTGCCCTGGCCGGCGGCGAGGATGACGACGTTGAGGTTCATGGCATGGATGCGACGCGCCTGGCGGCGCCGCCGGCGTGCGGCGCCGGTTGTCCGGACGGGAGATCAGGCGCTCTTGCGCTCTCCCTGCGAAAGGATTTCGCCGAGCATCTGCTTGCCCTTCGGCGACACGAACCAGTGCAGCACGTTCTTGTCACTGATGCGGGTCTCGATGATGCCGAGGTTCTTGAGCACGGTCAGACGGTTGCTGACCAGGTCGCGGCCGATGCCGGTCTTGTCGGTGAGACCGGCGAGGTTGCCGTAGACGTAGTTTTCCTCGGCGATGGCGCGCAGGATTTCGACGTCGTTGTACGACAGCGTCTCCTTCGCCGGCTCGATCCTGGCCACGGCCTCGACCGCCGCCGGCTCCTCGCGCGGCGCGGCCGGCGCCTCCGCCTGCCGCGCCTTGATCCGGCCGACGTCGCGGCGGACCTGGTCGATCTGCGCCAGCAGGCGGTTGGCCGCGTTCTCGAAGACGCGGCGCGAGGCGACGACGTAGATCAGGCAGAAGCCGGCGAAGACGAAGATGTCCACCGGCCGCGTGCGCGCCGCTTCGAGCAGGTTGCTGGAGATCATGTTGAGGAAGAGCGGCACGGTCAGCGCCGAGACCACGCCGAGCAGCGCGTAGCGGATGCCGTCGCGCGGCGACAGCTCGCCCTGGCGGTCGGAGAGGAAGTAGTTGGCGACGCCGCCGAGCAGGCCGGTCAGGATCATGATGGAGAACACCATCAACATGTAGCCGTCGAGGCTGTCGACCATGCCGGTCACCTCCAAGGATTTCTGCAGTTCCGAATTCATGCGCGCCTTCCCCAGCCTGAGCAGGCGTAACTATGCCACAAGGGCGTCTGCCGAAAAAGAAAAACCCCGCAACGGCAAGGCCGGCACGGGGATTTCGGGGTCGCCGCCGACACCGGCGGCGGTGGCGTGTTCACCGGCGAGTCGTCGGCCACAGACATCAGCGGCCTTCGCGCAACGCGCCCGGTCAGGGCGCGTTCCACCACTCCCCGCAGGGCGGGCCGGGAGGGTCGTCCCCGCAGCGCTCAGCGCGGCAGCTCGGACGTTCCCATCAGGAAGGCGTCGACTTCGCGCGCACACTGACGACCCTCACGGATCGCCCAGACGACCAGCGACTGGCCGCGGCGCACGTCGCCGGCGGCGAAGACCTTGGCCACGTTGGTCGCATAGCAGCCGGCGCCGTCGGTCGTCGCCCTGGCGTTGCCGCGGGCGTCCTTGTCGACGCCGAAGGCGTCCAGCACCGAGCCGACTGGGTTGGTGAAGCCCATGGCGAGGAAAACGGCGTCGGCCGGCAGCTCGAACTCCGAGCCGGCGACCTCGCTCATCCGGCCGTCCTGCCATTCGACGCGCACGGCCTTCAGCGCCTTGACCTTGCCCTTGCCGTCGCCGATCAGCTCCTTGGTGGCCACGGCGAAGTCGCGTGTCACGCCCTCCTCGTGCGAGGACGAGGTGCGCAGCTTGTACGGCCAGTACGGCCAGGTCAGCGCCTTGTCCTCCTGCTCCGGCGGCATCGGCATCAGCTCGAACTGGGTCACCGAGGCGGCGCCGTGGCGGTTCGAGGTGCCGACGCAGTCGGAGCCGGTATCGCCGCCGCCGATGACGATGACGTGCTTGCCCTTGACCTTGATCGGGTTGGCGCCGTCGCCGGCGACTTCCTTGTTCTGCGGGATGAGGAATTCGAGCGCCGGGTGGATGCCCTTCAGCTCACGGCCGGGGATCGGCAGCTCGCGCGGCACTTCCGCGCCGCCGGCGAGCACGACGGCGTCGAACTCCTTCTGCAGTTGCTCGGCCGAAATCGTTTCGGTCGCGTCGTTGACGATGCCCTTCGGCATCTCCTTGGCGCCGACGATCACCTTGGTGCGGAATTTCACGCCCTCGGCTTCCATCTGCTTCATGCGGCGGTCGATGATCGCCTTGTCCAGCTTGAAGTCGGGGATGCCGTAGCGCAGCAGGCCGCCGATGCGGCTGTTCTTCTCGAACACGGTCACGTCGTGGCCGGCGCGCGCCAGTTGCTGCGCGGCAGCCAGCCCGGCCGGGCCGGAGCCGACGACGGCGATCTGCTTGCCGGTCTTCCGGGCCGGCGGCTGCGGCACGACCCAGCCGTTTTCCCAGCCCTTGTCGATGATGAAGTGCTCGATCGACTTGATGCCCACCGGCTCGGCGTTGATGCCGAGCGTGCACGCGGCCTCGCACGGCGCCGGACAGATGCGGCCGGTGAATTCCGGAAAGTTGTTGGTCGAGTGCAGGACGTCGAGCGCCTGCCGGAAATTGCCCCGGTAGACGAGGTCGTTCCAGTCCGGAATGACGTTGTTCACCGGGCAGCCGGTATTGCAGAACGGAACGCCGCAGTCCATGCAGCGCGCGCCCTGCATCTTCGCGCCGTCGTCCGCCAGGCGGGCGACGAACTCCCGGTAGTGCCTGACGCGCTTGGCGGCCGGTTCGTAAGCCTCGGAGAGGCGCTCGAATTCCAGAAATCCGGTTGGCTTGCCCATCATGCTGCCTCTGCAGGGCCGCCCCAAAGAGGCAGCACGTCAACGAAACGCGAGCGAAGCAAGCTCGCAGCCTCCCCCTTCCTCGGGAAGGGGGTCGGGGGGAAGGGAGTGTTCATGCCGCCTCCTTCTGCTGCTGCGCGGTCATTTCGGTGAGCGCGCGACGGTATTCATGCGGATAGACCTTGACGAACTTCTCGCGGTAGCGTTCCCAGCCGGCGAAGATCGCCTTCGCCGTGGCGCTGCCGGTCAGTTCGGCGTGGCGGGCGACCAGGTCCTTCAACTGCTCCTCGTCGGAAAGGCCGCGGTGCAGCGGCTCGCCCGGCGGCACCTTGCCCGCCGGCAGCACCTTCTCGAGCGCGACCTGGGCCAGGTTGCAGCGGTCCTTGAACGTTCCGTCCTCGTCGAGCACGTAGGCGATGCCGCCCGACATGCCGGCGGCGAAGTTGCGGCCGGTGTCGCCGAGCACGACCACCGTGCCGCCGGTCATGTATTCGCAGCCGTGGTCGCCGACGCCCTCGACCACCGCCGTGGCGCCGGAGTTGCGCACGCAGAAGCGTTCGCCGCCGACGCCGGCGAAGAACGACTCACCCTCGGTCGCGCCGTACATGACGGTGTTGCCGACGATGATGTTCTGCGTCGTGTCGCCGCGGAAGTCGCCGGCCGGCTTGATGACGATGCGCCCGCCCGAAAGCCCCTTGCCGACGTAGTCGTTGCCTTCGCCGGTGAGTTCGAGCGTGACGCCCTTGGCGAGGAAGGCGCCGAAGCTCTGGCCGGCGGTGCCGGCGAGCCGGACGCGGATGGTGTCGTCCGGCAGGCCGGCGTGGCCGTAGCGCCGGGCCACCTCGCCGGAGAGCATGGTGCCGGCGGTGCGGTTCACGTTCTTGATCGGCAGTTCGATGGTGACCTTCTCGCCCCTTTCCAGCGCCGGCCCGGCCAGCTCGATGAGCCGCAGGTCGAGCGCCCGGGCCAGCCCGTGGTCCTGCGTCTCGGCGTGCAGGCGCGGCACCTCGGCCGGCACGGCGGGCAGGTGGAATATCTTCGAGAAGTCGAGGCCCTTCGCCTTCCAGTGCTCGATGCCGGCGCGCGTGTCGAGCAGGTCGGCGCGGCCGATCAGCTCGTCGAACCGGCGGACGCCGAGTTCGGCCATGATCTCGCGCACTTCCTCGGCGACGAAGAAGAAGTAGTTCACGACGTGCTCGGGCTGGCCGGAGAAACGCTGGCGCAGCACCGGGTCCTGCGTGGCGACGCCGACCGGACAGGTGTTGAGGTGGCACTTGCGCATCATGATGCAGCCCTCGACGACCAGCGGCGCGGTGGCGAAGCCGAATTCGTCGGCGCCGAGCAGCGCGCCGACGACGACGTCGCGGCCGGTCTTCATCTGGCCGTCGACCTGCACGCGGATGCGGCCGCGCAGTTGATTCAGCACCAGCGTCTGCTGCGTCTCGGCGAGGCCCAGCTCCCACGGCGTGCCGGCGTGCTTGATCGACGACAGCGGCGACGCGCCGGTACCGCCGTCGTAGCCGGCAATGACCACGTGGTCGGCCTTGGCCTTGGCGACGCCGGCGGCGACGGTGCCGACGCCGACCTCGGAGACCAGCTTGACCGAGATGCTGGCCCGCGGGTTGGCGTTCTTCAGGTCGTGGATCAACTGCGCCAGATCCTCGATCGAGTAGATGTCGTGGTGCGGCGGCGGCGAGATCAGGCCGACGCCGGGCACCGAGTGGCGCAGGAAGCCGATGTACTCGGAGACCTTGTGGCCGGGCAACTGGCCGCCCTCGCCGGGCTTCGCGCCCTGCGCCATCTTGATCTGGATCTGGTCGGCGTTGGCCAGGTACTCGGCGGTGACGCCGAAGCGGCCGGAGGCGACCTGCTTGATCGCCGAGCGCAGCGAGTCGCCTTCCTTGAACACGTAGTCGCGCTCGATGCGCGAGGCGCCGACCACCTCGGAGAGCTTCTGGCCGGCCTTCAGCGGCGTGAAGCGCCGGGCGTCCTCGCCGCCTTCGCCGGTGTTCGACTTGCCGCCGATGCGGTTCATGGCGATGGCCAGCGCGGTGTGCGCCTCGGTCGAGATCGAGCCGAGCGACATGGCGCCGGTGGCGAAGCGCTTGACGATCTCCTTGGCCGGCTCGACCTCGTCGAGCGGGATCGGCGTCGCCGCCTTGCGGAAATCGAACAGGCCGCGCAGCGTCAGGTGCCGCTTGCTCTGGTCGTTGATCAGCGCCGCGTATTCCTTGTAGGTCTTCGCCTCGCCCGAGCGCGTGGCGTGCTGCAGCTTGGCGATGGCGTCCGGCGTCCACAGGTGGTCCTCGCCGCGCACGCGGTAGGCGTACTCGCCGCCGGCTTCCAGCATCTCGGTGAGCACCGGGTCGCCGCCGAAGGCCCTGCGATGCGTGCGGATCGCCTCCTCGGCGACCTCGAAGACGCCGATGCCCTCGATGTTCGACGGCGTGCCGGTGAAGTACTTCTCGACGAAGTCCTTCTTCAGGCCGATGGCCTCGAAGATCTGCGAGCCGGTGTAGGACATGTAGGTCGAGATGCCCATCTTGGACATGACCTTCATCAGCCCCTTGCCGATCGCCTTGATGAAGTTCTTCTCGTACTTGGCGGCCTTCTCGGCATCGCCGTGCGCGAGGCTGCGCAGGGTTTCCAGCGCGAGATAGGGATGCACGGCCTCGGCGCCGTAGCCGCCGAGCAGCGCGAAGTGGTGCACCTCGCGCGCCGAGCCGGTCTCGACGACCAGGCCGGTGCTGGTGCGCAGGCCCTGCCGGACCAGATGCTGGTGCACCGCCGAGGTGGCGAGCAGCGCCGGGATGGCGACGTTGTCGGCATCGAGCCGGCGGTCGGAAATGATCAGGATATTGGCGCCCGAACGCACGGCGTCTTCCGCGTGCGCGACCAGCGAAGCCAGCCGCGCCTCGACGCCGTCCTTGCCCCAGGCCACCGGATAGCAGATGTCCAGCTCGAACGAGCGGAACTTGCCGCCGGTGTACTTCTCGATGTGGCGCACCTTCTGGACGGCGTCGAAGGACAGCACCGGCTGCGACACTTCCAGGCGGATCGGCGGGTTGATGTCGGAGACGTTCAAGAGGTTCGGCTTCGGCCCGACGAAGGACACCACCGACATCACCAGCTCCTCGCGGATCGGGTCGATCGGCGGGTTCGTCACCTGCGCGAAGAGCTGCTTGAAGTAGTTGTAAAAGACCTTGTCCTTGGCCGAGAGCACCGGCAGCGCGGCGTCGTTGCCCATCGAGCCGGTGGCTTCCTCGCCGGCCGCGGCCATCGGTTCGAGGATGAACTTGATGTCCTCCTGCGTGTAGCCGAAGGCCTGCTGGCGGTCGAGCAGCGAGGCGCGCGCGGCTTCCGGCGACTCGGAGACGACCGGCAGCTCGTCGAGCCGGATGCGGATCTTCTCGATCCACTCGCGGTACGGCTTGGCGTTGGCGAGCGAATCCTTCAGCTCGCGGTCGTCGATGATGCGGCCCTGCTCCATGTCGATCAGGAACATCTTGCCCGGCTGCAGGCGCCACTTCTTGACGATCCGCTTCTCGGGGATCGGCAGCACGCCGGATTCCGAGGCCATGACCACGAGGTCGTCGTCGGTGACGAGATAGCGCGCCGGGCGCAGGCCGTTGCGGTCGAGCGTGGCGCCGATCTGGCGGCCGTCGGTGAAGGCCACGGCGGCCGGGCCGTCCCACGGCTCCATCATCGCCGCGTGGTATTCGTAGAAGGCGCGGCGCTTGTCGTCCATGGTCGCGTGCTTTTCCCAGGCTTCCGGGATCATCAGCATCATCGCCTGGGCGAGCGTGTAGCCGCCCATCACCAGGAGTTCGAGCGAATTGTCGAACGAGGCCGAGTCGGACTGGCCGGGGTAGTGCAGCGGCCAGATCTTGACCAGGTCGTCGCCGAGGATCGGCGAGGAGATCGCCTGCTCGCGCGCCTTGAACCAGTTCACGTTGCCGCGCAGCGTGTTGATCTCGCCGTTGTGCGCGATCATGCGGAACGGATGCGCCAGGTGCCAGCTCGGGAAGGTGTTGGTCGAGAAGCGCTGGTGCACCAGCGCCAGCGCCGAGACGCAGCGCGCGTCCTGCAGGTCGAGGAAGTACTCGCCGACCTGATCGGCGAGCAGCAGGCCCTTGTAGACGATGGTGCGCGCCGAGAACGAGGTGACGTAGAACTCCTTGCTGTGCTCCAGCTTCAGCGACTTGATGGCGTTGCCGGAGTGGCGGCGGATGACGTAGAGCTTGCGTTCGAGCGCGTCGGTGACGAAGACGTCCGGGCCGCGGCCGACGAAGATCTGGCGGATCACCGGCTCGACCTTCTTCACCGTCGGCGACATCGGCATCGCGCTCGACACCGGCACGTCGCGCCAGCCGAGCACCACCTGGCCCTCGGCCTTCACCGAGCGTTCGATCTCCTCCTCGCAGGCGACGCGGCTGGCGTTCTCCTGCGGCAGGAAGCACATGCCGATGCCGTACTCGCCGGCCGGCGGCAGGGTGACGCCCTGCTTCGCCATCTCCTCGCGGAAGAACTGGTCGGGAATCTGGATCAGGATCCCGGCGCCGTCGCCCATCAGCGGGTCGGCGCCGACGGCGCCGCGGTGATCCAGGTTCTTCAGGATCTGCAGCCCCTGCTCGACGATCGAGTGGCTTTTCCGACCCTTGACGTGGGCGACGAAACCCACGCCGCAGGCGTCGTGTTCGTTGGCCGGGTCGTACAGACCCTGTCGGTCGGGTATTGCCTGCTGCACAGCGTTCTCCATCGCGCTCGATTCCTCTAAGGGCAAGGCGCGGCGCGGCGCGAGCGTTGCTCGTCGGGACGCGCCGGACGTCAAAAAAGCCGGCGTGATGCCGGCTTGCGAAATTTTTGGGCGGCTGAAGAATATACAGCGAAGCGGGGTGCGCTTCAAGATGCTGCAACGCACCAAAATGGTGCATTGGCGCGCCTTCCGGCTAGATCTCGCCGATCGCGAAAAGACGCCGGTGCTCCTTCATCGCATACCTGTCCGTCATGCCGGCGATATAGTCGGCGACGGCCCGCGGCTGGTCCTCGCCGTTCTGGTACTGCGGCGGCAGCAGCCGCGGATCGTCGATGAAGGCGGCGAACAGGTCGCCGACGATGCGCCTGGCCTTGCTGGTCATGCGCAGCACCTGGTAATGGCGGTACAGGTTGACGCGCAGGAAGCGCTTCAGCTCGCGGTTCTCGGCCGTCACCTCCGGCGAGAACGCGGCCAGCGGCGGGCAGGCGCGCAGGGCGTCGATGTCGGCCGGCGCGTGCCGGGCGACGTTGTCGGCAGTGGTGCGCACCAGGTCGCAGACCAGGGTGTTGATCATGCGGCGGACGGTCTCGTGGATCAGCCGCCGGCCGGACAGCGCCGGATGCTCGGCCTCGGCGGCGGCGACGTGGCGGCGGAAGAGGGCCACCTCGCGCAGTTGTTCGAGCGTGATCAGGCCGGAGCGCAGGCCGTCGTCCACGTCGTGGTTGTTGTAGGCGATCTCGTCGGCGAGATTGCAGATCTGCGCCTCCAGCGACGGCTGCCGGCCGGCGAGGAAGCGCTCGCCGACGTCGCCGAGGCGGCGGGCGTCATCGAGCGCGCAGTGCTTGACGATGCCCTCGCGCGTCTCGAAGCACAGGTTGAGGCCGTCGAAGGCGGCGTAGCGCTCTTCGAGCAGGTCGACGATGCGCAGGCTCTGCAGGTTGTGCTCGAAGCCGCCGTGCTCGCGCATGCAGTCGTGCAGCGCGTCCTGACCGGCGTGGCCGAACGGCGTGTGGCCGAGGTCGTGCGCCAGCGCCACGGCCTCGGCCAGGTCCTCGTTCAGACGGAGCGCCCGGCAGATACCGCGCGCGATCTGCGCCACCTCGATGCTGTGCGTCAGCCGCGTGCGAAAGAGATCGCCTTCGTGGTTCACGAACACCTGGGTCTTGTATTCCAGGCGGCGGAAGGCCGTGGAATGGATGATGCGGTCGCGGTCGCGCTGGAAGTCGGTGCGCATCGACGGCGCCGGCTCGGCGTGGCGCCGCCCCCGGCTCCGCGCGTCGAAGGCGGCGTAGGGGGCGAGGGATTCAGGCATCGGCCAGCCTGGCGGCGATGGCGTCGGCGATCTGCGCCTCGCTCGCCGCGTCGCTGACCACGGCCTGGCCGAGGGCGCGCAGCAGCACGAGGCGCAGGCGCCCGTCCTCGACCTTCTTGTCGTGGCGCATCAGTTCGAGGTAGTCGTCGACTGGCAGGCGCGCCGCGGCGACCGGCAGCTTCGCGCGCACGAACAGGCGTTCGGCGCGGGCGACGTCGGCCGCCGACAGCCAGCCGAGCCGGGCCGACAGTTCGGCGGCGACGAGCGTGCCGGCGGCGACCGCCTCGCCGTGCAGCCAGCGGCCGTAGCCCATGCCGGTCTCGATGGCGTGGCCGAAGGTGTGACCGAGGTTGAGCAGCGCGCGCTCGCCGCTCTCGCGCTCGTCGGCGGCGACCACCTCGGCCTTGTTGGCGCAGGAGCGGTGGATGGCCCAGGCCAGCGCCTCCGGTTCGCGCGCCAGCAGGCGCTCGACGTTGCCTTCCAGCCATTCGAGGAAGGGCAGGTCGCGGATCAGCCCGTACTTGATGACCTCGGCCAGGCCGGCCGACAGCTCGCGGTCGGGCAGCGTGTCGAGGGTGTCGGTGTCGGCCAGCACCAGGCGCGGCTGGTGGAAGGCGCCGATCATGTTCTTGCCGAGCGGGTGGTTGATCGCCGTCTTGCCGCCGACCGAGGAGTCCACCTGCGCCAGCAGGGTCGTCGGCACCTGGATGAAGGGCATGCCGCGCTGGTAGCAGGCGGCGGCGAAGCCGCCCAGGTCGCCGACGACGCCGCCGCCCAGCGCGATCAGCGTGGTGCTGCGCTCGCAGCGGTTGGCGAGCAGCGCGTCGAAGACGAGGTTGAGGCTTTCCCAGGTCTTGTACTGCTCGCCGTCGGGCAGCGCCAGGTCGATCGTGTCCACGCCGGCCGCCGCGAGCCCTTGCTTTAGGCGGTCGAGATAGAGGGGCGCGACCGTCGTGTTGGTCAGGATCAGCGCGCGCGGCTGGCGCAGGAACGGCCGCAGCAGGTCGCCGCGCGCCAGCAGGTTGCGGCCGATGTGGATCGGATAGGAGCGATCGCCGAGTTCAACGGTCAGGGATTGCATAGGGCCTCGTATTCCTGCGCCAGAAGCTGGACGGCCGCCGACGCGTTGCAGCACACGCCGTCGACCACCACGTCCGCCACCTCGCGGTAGAGCGGCGAGCGCTGCTCGTGCAGCTCGCGCAGCCGGCCGAGCGGGTCTTCGACCTGCAGCAGCGGGCGGTTGCGGTCGTGGCGGGTGCGCTCGTAGAGCATGTCCGGCGGCACGTCGAGGTAGGCGACCAGGCCGTTCTCCTTCAGCCGCGCCCGGTTCTCCTCGGCGATGACGGCGCCGCCGCCGGTGGCCATGACGACGTTGCGCAGTTCGGTCAGCTCGCGGATCACCTGGCTTTCCCGCCGGCGGAAACCGGCCTCGCCCTCGATCTCGAAGATGGTCGGGATGCCGACGCCGGTGCGCGCCTCGATCTCGTGGTCGGAATCGACGAAGCGCCAGCCGAGGCGCCGAGCCAGCGCCTTGCCGATCGTCGTCTTGCCGGCGCCCATGAGACCGACCAGGTAGATGTTTCGAGGATTGTCGCGCACCGCCGCATTCTACCGCATCGCCCGCGGCTGCCGGATCAGCGGATGGCCATCGCCTCGCTGATGATGCGCGGCGTGATGAACACCAGCAGCTCGGACTTGTCGTCGACGCGCTGGGTGTTCCTGAACAGCCAGCCGAGGTACGGAATCTCCCCGAGCACGGGAATGCGCGACATCGACTCGCGCAGCTCCTGCTGGTAGATGCCGCCGATCACCACCGTGCCGCCGTTCTCCACCAGCACCTCGGTCTTCACGTGCTTGGTGTCGATGGCGATGACGCCGCTCTGCACGCGCGTGTTCGGGGTGTCCTTGTTCACGTCGACGGAAAGGGTGATCTTGCCGTCCGGCGTGATGTGCGGCTTCACCTTCAGCGACAGGTTGGCCTTCTTGAACGACACCGAGGTGGCGCCGGAAGCGGTCGCCTGCTGGTAGGGAATCTCCACGCCCTGCTCGATGATCGCCTCGATCTGGTCGGCGGTGACCACGCGCGGGCTGGAAACGACCTTGCCCCGCCCGTCGGCTTCCAGCGCCGAGACTTCCAGGCCGAGGAACTGCGTCTGCGCCGAATTGAAGAGCGTGAAGGCGAGCGTGCCGGCGCTGCCCGAGCGCGGCGTGGCCGGCAGATTGACGTTGTAGGCGTTGGTGATCCGCGGGATGCCGTCCTCGGAGTTGTCCAGCGTGCCGCCGCTGATGCCGTGGTTGGTCGCCTTGCCGATGCCGAGGCGGACGCCGAGATCCTTCGAGAAGCTGTCGGCGGCCTCGACGATGCGCGCCTCGATCATCACCTGCCGCACCGGGATGTCGATCTCGGCGATCAGGCGGCGCAGGTCGTCGAGGCGTCCCGGGGTGTCGTGCACGAAGAGCTTGTTGGTGCGCTCGTCGACGATCACCGAGCCGCGCTTGGAGAGGATCGTCTGATCCTTGTTCTTGAGGAAGTCGAAGACGGCCGTGGCCTTGTGGTAGTTCAACTGGAAGCTCTCCGAGCGCAGCGGTTCGAGGTCGCCGATCTGCTGGCGCGACTCGAATTCGAGCTTTTCCTTGGCGGCGATCTCGTCGCGCGGCGCGATCAGGATGACGTTGCCGTTCTTGCGCATGTCGAGGCCGCGCTGCTGCAGGATGATATCCAGTGCCTGATCCCAGGGAACGTCCTTCAGGATCAGCGTCAGGTTGCCGCCGACGGTGTCGCTGACGACCACGTTCATGCCGGTGAACTCGCCGATCACCTGCAGCAGGCGGCGGACGTCGACGTTCTGGAAGTTCAGCGACAGCTTCTCGCCCTGGTAGCCGCCCCGCGAGCCCTGCACCAGCTTGTTCGGGTTCTCGACGACCGGCCTGACCTCGATCACGAACTGCGTGTCGGTCTGGTAGGCGTTGTGCTCCCAGAGGCCCTTCGGCACGATCGACAGGCGGGCGGTCTCGCCCTGCTGGGTCGCCGCATAGGAGGTCACCGGCGTCGCGAAGTCGGTGACGTCCATCCGCCGGCGCAGGTGCTCGGGCAGCGCGGTCCTGGCGAAGTCGACGAGGAGCGAGGAACCGGCCTGGCGGATGTCGATGCCGGTGCCGGCGTCGCTCAGGTCCACCGTGATGCGCGCCTCGCCGTCCTTGCCCCGGCGGAAGCCGATGTCGCGGATGGCGTGGCCGACAGCCACCCGCTCCGGCGCGAAATGCGTGACCTGCTGCGCCGGCGCGGCGTCGACCTGCATCGGCACGAGGGTGATGAGCAGGGCGTCGGACTCGATGCGCAGGTCGTGCTTCATGACCTGGTTCAGGTTCAGGACGACCCGCATCCGCTCGGGCGTCTGCACGAAATTCACGCTGCGCAGGCCGCCTTCGTTGAACGACTGGCTGTTGCGCCCGACGGCGTTCGTCGTCGCCGGGAGATCGATTGCCACGCGCGCCGGGTTGGCCACGCTGAAGCTCGTCGGCACCTCGGCGAGCGGCTGCTTCAGGCCGAGCTTGACGACGACCGCGCCGGCCTGCTGGGCGACGTTGATCGACTGCAGTTCGTTGCCGCCGACCGCTCCGCTCTGGGCCAGGGAGGCGCCGGCGAACACCATCGCGCCCGCCGCGGCGAGCGCTCCTCTCAACAAACGCCTCATCATCTCCCCTCCTTGGCCTGCAGGTACAGGGTCCGGGTCCGCTCCACCCAGTCCCCGGCCGAATCCTGAACCAGCTCGCGCAAATCCATTTCCGTTTCCGCGATCCTGACGATCACGCCGAAATCCTGTCCCATGTAGTTGCCGGGCCGGACCTGATGCAGCGCGCCATCGACCTGCACGATGCCGTGCCACTGCCGGTTCCGGGTCATCGCCCCGACATAGCGGATCGACTCCAGCGGATACGCCTCCAGCGGCTCCTTCGGCCGGTGGAGGTCGGGCTGCAGGCCGCCGCCGCTCGGCTTCTGGTCGGCCTGCATCTTCGCCGGCCGGAACGGGTCGACCAGGCCGGCCGCGTCGTAGGGCACCGGTTCGTACGGCTTGACCTGCGGCAGCGGCGGCACCGAGCCGCGCATGCCCTTGGTCTCCTCCGCCATCCACTGGCGAAGCTCCTCCTGCTCGCCGCCCCCGCAGCCGGCGAGCAGAAGCGCGAGCCATGCCGCCGCGACCGCCCCGCGCCTCATCGCCGACCTCGCTTCGCCGCCTGCGCGGCCTTCTTCTGGCGCGCGATCTCCTCTTCGTCGAGGTAGCGGAAGGTCTTCGTCACCGCGTCGAGCACCAGGACGTTGTCCTTCTGCACGCTGATGGAGACGTTGTTGAGCGTGACGATGCGCGAGAGGCGGCCGATGTCCCCGGCGAAGGCGCCGAAATCGTGATAGCTGCCGACCAGCTTCACCGAGATGGGCAGTTCGGCGTAGAACTCCTTCACCTGCTCCGCGCCCGGCTTGAACAGCTCGAACTGCAGGCCGCGCCCGAGGCCGGCCTGGTTGATCTCGACGAGCAGCGAGGCGACCTCGGCCTTGTTCGGCAACTGCTTGAGCAGGGCGCCGAAGGAGCGGTCGATCTCGTTCAGTTGCTGCAGGTGGAGGTCGAGGTTGACCGCCTGCCGCTTCTTGTTGAGGAAATCCTGCTTCAGCCTGACCTCCTCCGCCCGCTGCTGCTCCAGCGTATCGAGCTGCTCCTGCCAGACGAACCACCAGCCGGCGACGACGATGAGCGCGAAGAGCGCGACGAGGACGGCCGCGCGGGGCGCCAGCGGCCAGGTGCCGACGTCGTTGGTGAGCCCCCGGAAGTCGTCGACGACCCCGCGGAAATCGATCTTCGGCAGCGTCGGCCGCTTCATTTCTTCTTCGCTCCGCTCGCCGCCGCGGCCTTGCCGCCGGTCGCCGCCGGCCGCGTCATGGTCGCGTTCAGGCTGAATTCGCTGATGCGGCGCCGCCCCACCGTCACCGCCTTGATCTCGACCAGTTGCGGCCGCTCGATCCACGGCGAGGCCTCGAGGTTGCGCATCAGCGTGGACACCCGCGCGTTGGACTGCGCATAGCCGACCATCTGGATGCCGCGGCCGCTCTGCTTCAGCGATTTCAGATAGATCCCCTCCGGCACCTGTTTCGCCATCTCATTCAGCAGGTGCACCGCCTCGGCGCGATCCCCCTGCAGCGACTCGATGATCTGCTTGCGCGACAGCAGGGCCTCGGTCTGCTCCCGCAGGCGCTTGATCTCGGCGATCTGCTTGTCGAGGACGGCGATCTCCGCCTTGAGGAAGGCGTTGCGCGCCTCCTGGTTCGAGATGTAGCCGCCGATGACGCTGTAGCCGAGGAAGACGATCAGCCCGGCGAGCACGACGATCAGGCCCGACAGCACGTAGAACCGCTGCCGCTTGGCCTTGCGCTTCTCCTCGCGGTGCGGCAGGAGGTTGATGCGCATCATTCGTCGAATCTCCGCAGGGCGAGCCCGCAGGCAACGAGCAGCGAAGGCGCGTCGGCGAGCAGGCTGCGCGCGTTGACCCGGTCCGCCAGCGCCATGCCGGCGAACGGGTTGGCGACGACGGTGTCGATCCGGGTGCGCGCGGCCACCGCCTCGTCCGCCCCCGGCAGGACCGCGCAGCCGCCGGCGAGCACGATGTGGTGCGCCTGGTTGAACTGCGTCGAGGTGAAGAAGAACTGCAGCGCGCGCGACACCTCGAGCGCCATGGTGTCGACGAACGGGCGCAGCAGCTCGGCCTCGTAGCCGTCCGGCAGGCTGCCGGCGCGCTTCGCGGCCTCCGCCTCGTCGAAGCTCATGCCGTAGTGGCGGGCGACGTCCTGGGTGAGCTGGTTGCCGCCGAAGGCCTGCTCGCGGGTGTAGACCTGCTGCAGGTTGCGCAGCACGGTCAGGTTCATCGAGTTCGCGCCGACGTCGACCAGCGCGACGATCTGGTTGCCGCCGCCCGGCAGGCGCTGCGCGATCAGGTCGAAGGCCGCCAGCGCGGCGTAGGACTCGACGTCCATGACCACCGGCTTGAGGCCGGCCGCCTCGGCCACGGCCACCCGGTCCTCGACGCGTTCCTTGCGCGAGGCAGCGATGAGCACCTCGATCTCGTCGGGCGACGAGGGCGCCGGGCCGGCCACCTGGAAGTCGAGGTTCACCTCGTCGAGCGCGAACGGAATGTACTGGTTCGCCTCGGACTCGACCTGCAGTTCGAGGTCGTCCTCGCGCAGGCCGGACTGGACGATGATCTTCTTGGTGATGACCGCCGCCGTCGGCAGGGCCATGGCGACGTTGCGGGTCGGCGTCGACAGCCGTCGCCAGGCCTTCCTCACCGCCTCGGCGCAGGCTTCCAGGTTGACGATGTTGCCGTCGGCAACGACGTCGCGGGCGAGCGGCTCCATCGCATAGCGCTCGACGCGGAAGCCTTCCCTGGCGCCGCCCGAAAGCTCGACCATCTTGACCGCGGACGCGCTGACGTCCAGGCCGATCAGGGGCCTGGCTTTCGTGCTGAAGATCGAGAGATCAATCTGCAAACCGCCATCCTTGGCAAAAAACCATTTTGAAATGGATACTTAGCGTCGTTATACAATAATCTACGTTAAATGCTAGCAACAAGCATCCGGCATGTAAAGCAATTTTCCCCGCCGGAGCGTGCCACGTATAATCCGCGCCACGCTTCATTTTCTGGAAGACCGCTTTGCCCTCCGCGTTGCGCTGGATACTGTATCCGCTGGCACTGATCGTCGGCCTTGCCGCCATCGGCATCGCCGTGGTCGCCATCGTCCTCGTCCTGACCTACCCCAGCCTCCCCTCGCTGGAAGTCCTGACCGACTACCGGCCGAAGATCCCGCTGCGCGTCTACACCGCCGACGGCCACCTGATCGGCGAATTCGGCGAGGAGCGCCGCAACATCGTGCGCATCGAGGACGTGCCGGCGGTGATGAAGCAGGCCATCCTCGCCGCCGAGGACGAGCGCTTCTACCAGCACGGCGGCATCGACACGCTCGGCGTGCTGCGCGCCGCGGTCATGAACCTGACCTCGAGCCGGAAGCAGGGAGCGAGCACCATCACCCAGCAGGTCGCCCGCAACTTCTTCCTGTCCCGCGAGCAGACGTATACGCGCAAGCTCTACGAGGCCCTGCTCTCGTTCAAGATCGAGCACCATCTGAGCAAGGACCAGATCCTCGAGCTGTACATCAACCAGATCTATCTCGGCCAGCGCGCCTACGGCTTCGCCGCCGCCGCGCAGATCTATTTCGGCAAGTCGCTCAAGGACATCACCGCCGCCGAGGCGGCAATGCTCGCCGGCCTGCCGAAGGCGCCGTCGGCCTTCAACCCGGTGGTCAATCCGAAGCGGGCGAAGATCCGCCAGCAGTACGTGCTGCGCCGGATGCTCGAAATGGGCGCGATCGACGCGGCGCAGCACGAGGCGGCGCTGAAGCAGACGCTGGTCGTCAAGCGGGAAACCAACGAATACCCGGTGCACGCCGAGTACGTCGCCGAAATGGCCCGCCAGATCGCCGCCGAGCGCTATCCCGAGGACGTCTATGCGCGCGGCCTGCGCGTCTACACGACGGTCACCAGGGCCGACCAGGAGGCTGCCTACGCCAGCCTGCGGCGCGGCGTCTTCGACTACGACCGCCGCCACGGCCACCGCGGCGCAGAAAGCTACGTGGACATGAAGGAGGTGAGCTCGGACCAGGACGAGACCCTCGACGAACTGCTCGCCGACATCGGCGGCAGCGACGACCTGTCGCCGGCCATCGTGCTGGAGGCGCAGCCGAAGGAAGTGAAGGCTTACCGCAAGGGCGGCGATCTCATCACCCTGTCCGGCGACGGCCTCCGCTTCGCCGCGCGCATGCTCGACGACAAGGCGCCGCCGGCGCGGCGCATCCGCCGCGGCGCGGTGATCCGCGTGCAGAAGAACGACAAGGGTGACTGGCAGATCGCCCAGATGCCGGAGGTCGAGGCCGCCTTCGTCGCCATCGACCCGCAGACCGGCGGCATCCGCGCGCTGGTCGGCGGCTTCGACTTCGGCCGCAGCAAGTTCAACCACGTGACGCAGGCTTGGCGGCAGCCCGGATCGAGCTTCAAGCCGTTCATCTACTCGGCCGCGCTGGAGAAGGGCTATACCCCGGCCTCGATCCTCCAGGACGAACCGCTCGCCTATCCGGCCTCGGTGACCGGCTCGCAGGCCTGGGAGCCGAAGAACTACGACGGCAAGTACGAGGGCGCGATGACGCTGCGCACGGCGCTGGCAAAGTCGAAGAACATGGTCTCGATCCGCATCCTGGAGGCGATCGGCACCCACTACGCCCAGGACTACGCGACACGCTTCGGCTTCGAAGCGAACAAGCACCCGGCCTACCTGACGCTGGCCCTCGGCGCCGGCTCGGTGACGCCCTGGCAGATGGTCTCCGCCTACGCCGTCTTCGCCAACGGCGGCTACCGCATCCAGCCTTACATCGTCCGCGACATCAGGAACGAGAAGAACGAAATCCTGGCGCAGGCGCAGCCGACGCCGGCCGGCAACGCGGAGCTGCGCGCGATCGACCCGCGCAACGCCTGGCTGATGGACAGCCTGCTGCGCGACGTCACCCTCTACGGCACCGCCGCGCGCGCATCGCGCACGCTCAAGCGCAAGGATCTCGCCGGCAAGACCGGCACCACCAACGACCACGTCGACGCCTGGTTCTGCGGCTACCAGCAGACGCTGACCGGCTGCGCCTGGATCGGCTTCGGCCAGCCGAAGAACCTCGGCAACAACGAGACCGGCGGCGCCGCCGCGCTGCCGATCTGGATCGGCTACATGCAGAAGGCACTGAAGGACGTGCCGGAATCCATCCCCGAGCCGCCGCCGGGGCTGGTCGCGCTGGAAGTCCTGCGGCCGAACGCGGGGCCGGGTCGGGAGTATTTCTACAAGGAAAACGTGCCGGAGGCGCCGCCGCTGCCGCAGCCCGGCGACGTGCTGACCAACCCCGTCGACTAGGCGCCGAGGTCGACCGTCTCGCCGGCCTGCGCCGACGCCAGCCGCGCCAGCTTGGCCAGCAGTTCCTCGCCGTCGCGCGTGTCGCGCCAGACGCCGCCGTCGTGGCGGAAATGGAAGCCGCCGGCGCGGGCGGCGACCCAGATTTCCCGAGCGGCGGCGTGGCGGTTGACGATGATCTTGCTGCCGTCGGCGAACTCGATCTCGAGCACGCCGCCGGCCGCCAGTTCGAAGTCGATGTCGGCGCCGGAAGCCTCCAGCCGCCGTTCGATGTCAGTCATCGCGGCGCCCGCCAGGGCGGCGAATTCGCTCTCGTTCATTGTGCTACCATCCGATTTTTCGCGTTACCCACCGATGCGTCACCCTCTTCTTCTCGCCGCACTGATCGTCCTCGGCGCCTGCGGCACGCGCGGCAGCCTGACGCTGCCGCCGGGGCCGGCGCCGGCACCGATCCTGGGCAATCAAGCGCCTGCGGACACGCCGCAGGCGCAATCCGTACACTCCGCCGCCCGGCGCGGCGGCGATCTTAACACGGCCACGAAAGCCGCCGGATGACCCACTTCACACTCAGGAACGGCGTCCTGCACGCCGAAGGCGTCGCGCTCGCCGACGTCGCCGAACGCTTCGGCACGCCCTGCTACGTCTACTCGCGCGCCGCGCTGGAAGCTGCCCTCGACGAATTCCTCGCCGAGCTGAAGGGCATCGACGCGCTCGTCTGCTACGCCGTCAAGGCCAATTCCAACCTCGGCATCCTCGACCTCTTCGCGCGCCGCGGCGCCGGCTTCGACATCGTCTCCGGCGGCGAACTGCAGCGCGCGCTCGCCGCCGGCGCCGATCCGCAGAAGATCGTCTTCTCCGGCGTCGGCAAGACGGCCGCCGAAATGCGGCAGGCGCTCGCCGCCGGCATCCTCTGCTTCAACGTCGAATCGGCGCCGGAGCTGGAACGCCTGAACGAAGTCGCCGGCAGCGCCGGCAGGAAGGCGCCGGTCAGCCTGCGCGTGAATCCGGACGTCGACGCCAAGACGCATCCGTACATTTCGACCGGGCTCAAGGAAAACAAGTTCGGCGTCGCCTACGAGGACGCGCTGGCGCTCTACCGCCGCGCCGCCGCGCTGCCGCACGTCGAGGTCGCCGGCATCGACTGCCACATCGGCTCGCAGTTGCTCGACCCGGCGCCCTTCGCCGAGGCGCTCGACAAGGTGCTGCTGCTCGTCGACCGGCTCGCCGCGGAAGGCATCCGCTTGCACCACATCGACCTCGGCGGCGGCCTCGGCATCCGCTACGCCGACGAGGCCGCGCCTTCGGTCGCCAGCTACCTGCGGCCGCTGCTCGCCAAGCTCGCCGGCCGCGGGCTGAAGGTCGTGCTCGAACCCGGCCGGCGGCTGGTCGGCAACGCCGGCCTGCTGCTGACGCGGGTCGAATACCTGAAGCCCGGCGAGGTGAAGAGCTTTGCCGTCGTCGACGCGGCGATGAACGACCTCGCCCGCCCCGCGCTCTACGACGCCTGGCACGACATCCTGCCGGTGGCGCCGCACGCCGGCGAGACGAAGACGTGGGAGATCGTCGGCCCGGTCTGCGAGTCCGGCGACTTCCTCGGCCACGGCCGCCCGCTCGCACTGGCGCCGGGCGACCTGCTGGCGGTGATGTCGGCCGGCGCCTACGGCATGGCCATGAGCTCGAACTACAACACCCGGCCGCGCGCCGCCGAAGTGCTGGTGGACGGCGGCGAAGCGCACCTCGTGCGCGCCCGCGAGACGGTCGAGTCGCTCTACGCGCTGGAGCGCACGCTGCCATGAGGCCGGTGCGCCGGCGCACCGGCCCCGCGCTGGCGGCGCTCGCCGCGCTGGTTTTCGCTGGCTGCGCCGACAAGGCGCCCGAGCAGAAGAGCACGCCGCCGACGCTGATCACCGTCACGCAGGCCGTGGCGCAGCCCTTCGAGGTCGTCGAGACGACGCTCGGCACGCTTGAGGCGGTGCAGGACCCGCGGATCGCCGCCGAGGTCGCCGGCCGCGTCGTGCGCATCGCCGTGCGCCCCGGCCAGGCGGTGCGGCAGGGCGAACTGCTCGCCGAGATCGACCCGGCCGACACCGTGCAGCAGCATCGCGCCGAGCGCGCCGAGGTCGCCCGGCTGGAGGCGCTGCTGGCGCAGCAGGAGCGCCTGGTGGCGCGCCAGCGCGAACTGCTCGACCGCAACTTCATTTCCAAGAACGCGCTCGACGACGCGTCGGCGCAGCGCGATGCGCTGGCCGGCCAGCTCGACGCGGCGCGCGCGCGCGCCGCGCTGGCCGAAGCCAACCTGCGGAAGACGCGCATCGTCGCCCCCTTCGACGGCGTCGTCGAGGAGCAGATCGCCGCCCGCGGCGACTACCTCAAGCTCGGCGACCCGGCCTTCCGCCTCGTCTCCAACGCCCAGTTGCGCGCCCGCCTGCCCTTTCCCGAAAGCGCCGCGCCGCGCCTGAAGCCCGGCCAGAAGGTCAGGCTCGCCAGCCCGCTGCAGCCGGGGCGGGTCTTCGAAGGCGTCGTCGACGAAATCCGTCCGGCGCTCACCGAGACCAGCCGCGCGCTCGACGTCATCGTGCGCATCGACAACGCCGACGCCGCGCTGCGCAGCGGCGGCTCGCTCGACGCGGCGGTCGTCCTCGGCGTGCGCCAGGCGGCGGTGATGGTGCCGGAGCAATCCGTCGTCCTGCGCCCGGCCGGCCGCGTCGTCTACGCCGTCACCGACGGCAGGGCGCGGCAGCGCGTCGTCGAGGTCGGCGGCAAGGCCGCCGGCATGGTCGAGATTCTCAGCGGCATCGCCGGCGGCGAGACGGTGGCGCTGGACGGCGCCGGCTTCCTCAGCGACGGCGCCGAGGTCGAGCTGCGCCAGCGCGACGGCGCCGCGCCGCCCGCCCCCGCGAGGAACGCCGCCGGCAAGCCATGACCCTGCCCGAGCTTTCGATCCGGCGGCACGTCCTGGCATGGATGCTCTCCGCCGTGCTCGTGCTCTTCGGCCTCATCAGCTACGGGCGGATCGGCATGGACCGCTTCCCGTACATCGAATTCCCGGTGGTCTCGATCACCACCGCCCTGAAGGGCGGCAACCCGGACATCGTCGACACCTCGGTGACCAACGTCATCGAAAGCTCGGTGAACTCGGTGCCGGGCATCGAGCACATCCAGTCCACCTCGTCGCCGGGCGTGTCGGTGATCAACATCACCTTCAACCTGGAAAAGAAGATCGACGTCGCCTTCAACGAGGTGCAGGCGAAGGTGAACCAGGTGCTGCGCCGGCTGCCGGACGAGGCCGACCCGCCGGTCGTGGCCAAGGTCGAGACCAACGCGCAGCCGATCATGTGGCTGGCCTTGCAGGGCGACCGCACGCAGCAGCAGCTCAACCAGTACGCGCTGAACATCCTGAAGAAGCGGCTGGAGACCATCGACGGCGTCGGCGAGGTGCGCCTGGGCGGGCGCCGCGACCGCACCATCCGCGCCAACCTGATCCCCGAGCGCATGGTCGCGCTCGGCGTCACCGCGCAGGACGTGAGCGAGGCCTTCGGCAAGGAGCACGTGCAGCTCGCCGGCGGCTTCGTCGTCGGCGCGACGACCGAGAGCCTGGTCAAGCTCGACCTCGAATTCCACTCGACCGACGCGCTCGGCGAGATGATCGTCGCCTGGAAGAACGGCGCGCCGATCCGCCTCGGCGACATCGCCGAGATCGAGGACGGCCTCTCCGACAACCGCCAGCTCGCCCGCTTCAACGGCGAGACCACGGTCGGCCTGGGCATCGTCAAGATCGCCAACACCAACACCGTGGCCATCATCGACCGCATCCTGGAGAAGGTCGAGAACGAGATCCGCCCGCAGTTGCCGCCGGGCATGCGCCTGTCCATCGTTTCCAACGACGCGGTGTTCATCCTCGAGATCGTGAACGCGCTCAAGGAGCACCTGATCGAGGGCACCTTCCTCGCCGCCCTCGTCGTCTGGGTCTTCCTGCGCTCGCTGCGGTCGACGCTGATCATCTCGCTGGCCATTCCGGTGTCGCTGCTCGGCGCCATCGCCGTCATCTACTTCTTCGGCTTCACGCTCAACTCGCTGACCCTGCTGGCGCTGCTGCTCCTGATCGGCGTCGTCGTCGACGACGCCATCGTCGTCCTGGAAAACATCTTCCGCCACCGCGAGGAGCTCGACCCCGACCCGGTGTCGGCGGCGATCAACGGCGCCAACGAGGTGGTCTTCGCGGTCATCGCGGCGACGCTGTCGCTGGTCTCGATCTTCGCGCCGGTGATCTTCATGAGCGGCATCATCGGCCAGTTCTTCCGCTCCTTCGCCGTCGTCGTCACCTTCGGCGTGCTCGTCTCGCTGTTCGTCTCGCTGACGCTGACGCCGATGCTCTGCGCGCGCTACCTGCGCGTCACCGAGAAGGGCCAGCACCACGGCAGGCTCTACCGGCGCATCGAGGATTTCTTCAACGCCCTGGAGGCTGCCTACCGGCGCACGCTGGCCTGGGCGCTGCGGCGCCGCTGGACGGTCGTCGCGCTGACCGTGCTCACCGTGGCCGCCTCCGTGCCCTTCTTCGCCAGCATCGGCAAGGCGTTCACTCCGGAGCAGGACGAGGGGCGCTTCCTCGTCCGCCTGCGCACGCCGCTCGGCTCGTCGATCGACTACACGGACACGCGTCTGCGCATGGTCGAGGACGTCCTGCGCCAGCACCGGGAGATCGTCACCGAGTTCGCGCTCATCGGCCTCGGCTCGGCCGGCCAGGTGAACCAGGGCACGGTCGTCGTGCGCATGCTGCCGAAGGACGAGCGCACCGCGAGCCAGCAGGAGGTGCTGAAACGGCTGCGCGACCAGCTTGCCGACATTCCCGGCGCCAAGGTCTTCGCCGCGCCCTACCCGATGGTCGGCGGCCAGCGCGGCGAGCCGCTGCAGTTCGTGCTGGTCGGCGAGAACCTGCAGGAAGTCGGCCGCCTGAGCGGAGAAATCCAGAACAAACTGGCGCAAGAGCCGGGCCTCGGCCGCGTCGACATCGACCTGCAGCTCGACCTGCCGCAGCTCGTCTTCCAGCCCGACCGCCTGCGCATCGCCGCCGCCAACCTGAACACGCAGGACGTGGCGCTGGCCATCAACATGCTCACCGGCGGCGTCGACATCGCCAAGTACAACGACGAACCGGGCGACGGCCAGCGCTACGACATCCGCGTCAAGGCGCGCGAGGGCGAGTTCGCGCAGCCCGCCGACCTCGCCAAGATCTGGCTGCGCGCCAGCGACGGCAAGCTCGTCCGCCTCGATTCGGTGGCCGCGTTCAAGGAGACGCTCGGCCCGGCGGTGATCGGCCGCTTCGACCTGCAGTACGCGGCGAGCTTCTTCGCCTCGCCGACCATGCCGCTCGGCGCCGCCGTCGAGCGGGTGAAACAGATCGCCGCCGAGACGCTGCCGCCGGGCTACGACGTCAAGTTCACCGGCCAGGCCGAGGAGTTCGCCAAGACGGTGAAATACATGGTCTTCGCCTTCACGCTGGCCATGCTGCTGCTCTACATGGTGCTCGCCAGCCAGTTCAATTCGTTCATCCAGCCGTTCATCGTCATGCTCGCGCAGCCGCTGGCCATCGTCGGCGGCGTCTTCGCGCTGTGGGCCTTCGGGCAGACGCTGAACATCTACTCGATGATCGGCCTGGTGCTGCTCATCGGCCTCGTCGCCAAGAATTCGATCCTGCTCGTGGACCTCACCAACCAGCGGCGCGGCGACGGCATGGGCGTCGACGACGCGCTGGCCAACGCCTGCCCGATCCGCATGCGGCCGGTGCTGATGACCTCGGCCACCGTCATCCTGGCGCTGTTCCCCGCCGCGCTCGGCCTCGGCGCCGGCTCCGAGACCAATCAGCCGCTGGCCATCGCCGTCATCGGCGGCATGATCTCGTCGACGCTCCTGACGCTGGTCGTCGTGCCCTCGGTCTATTCGCTGCTCGAAGGCTGGCTGGCGCGCCGGCACGCGCGCGGGTGACCGGGACGGACGAGCGTTCTCCATGTGCACACCGCTCAGGTAGTGGGCGGGTCTTCACCCTTCGGCTTCAGTTGAATGCATCCGCAACTTGCGTATAATTTTAACAATGAAAGCCGTCTTCGTAGAACTGCCCGCGTTTTCCCGTTACCGGGCCGACTATCTGGATGACAAGCATTTCCGCGGCCTGCAAGAGGCCATGATGAAAAACCCCGAAGCCGGCGACGTGATCGAAGGGACGGGCGGCCTGCGCAAGCTGCGGCATGGCGACCTGCGCCGAGGCAAGGGCAAGCGCAGCGGCTTGCGGGTGATCTATTACTGGTGGGACGGCGGCTCGCAATTCTGGCTGTTCACCCTGTACGACAAGGACGAAATGGCTGACTTGAACTCCGACGAGAAGAAGGCGCTCAAGGGCATGTTGAAAGCGGAACTGGAGGCGAGGCGATGAAAAAGCGGAATCTGTTTGCAGAGATTGCCGAGGGCTTCGATGCCCTGTCGAATGTGCGTACCGGCAAGCAGACGCTGCGCACGCACGCGGTGGAAATCAACCCGGCGCCGGAAGTGACCGCCGACGAACTGCTGGCCCTGCGCGAGCGCCTGCACCTGTCGCGCCCGGTGTTCGCCCGCTACCTGCGTACCAATCCCCGCACGCTGGAAAACTGGGAACAGGGGCGGGCCAAGCCCAACGCCCAGGCCGCCCTGCTGATCCGTCTGGTCGAAAAATTTCCCGACACGGTGGAACGGCTGGCAGCGGTCTGACCTCGTCGACGCTCTTGACGCCGGTCGTCGCGCGCCTTCCGTCCATTCACCGCTCGAAGGCTGGCTGGCGCGCCGGCACGCGCGTGGCTAGCTGCCACTTCCACCCTCGCCCGCAGCGCCGGGCGGCCGTCGCCGGCGTAGCCGATGCCGAGGTTGATCTGGGCGCCGCCGCGGGTGACGTGGCCAATTAATGGCACTGTGGCTGCGGCAGCCGCGGCGGGAGTGAGAGCGGCCGCCTACGGCCGGCCGACGACGCCTTCCAGGGTTTCCGCCGTCAGCACCGCGTCGATCCAGGCTTCCCGTTCTTTCGGCGTCGCCCCGGCCAGCCGCGCCTCGGCCCAGTCCGGCAGCTTGCCGAAGCGCCGCACGAGCAGGCGCCGCAGCGCGGCGCTTTCGCCTTCCTGACGGCCGGCGTGGCGCCCTTCCTTGCGCCCTCTCTGCAGCCCGGTGAGCAAGCCTTCCTTGCGGCCATCCCGGCGTCCTTCCAGACGTCCCTCCAGGCGGCCTTCGAGGCGACCCTCCTGATGCCCTTCCCGGCGCCCCTCCAGACGCCCTTCGCGCCGCCCTTCCAGCATGCCCTCGCGCCGCATGCGCCGGCACCACTCGTCAACGTTCTCGCTCAGCATGATGTCGATCTCCCGTAAATCCCGGACCGCTTCGCCAGTCGGGCCCAAATCCAGCTTCGTGAAGATGGCCCGGTCGTAGAACGCGACGAAGGCGCGGCGCAGGCCGTCGTAGGCCGGCCCCTTCAGATGCCGCGCCAGCGCCGCCGTGGCTTCGCGGATGGCCGGGGAATCGAGCCTGCTGGTTTCCAGCCGGATCAGATGCGCCAGCAGGTTGTGCGACAGGCGCCTCAGCTCCGCCGCCGGCACGCGGCCTTCGTCGAGCAGGTGGTAGCGGAAGCGCGGCCGCCAGCGGGCGAGGCTGCCCGGCGCCGCGATGAGCTCGGCCGCTTCCTGCGTCGTCCGCCAGCGCGGCCGGCCGCTGTAGAGCAGCAGCGGGAAGACCGGCGGCAGCGCGCCGGCGGCGGCGACCTCGCCGCTCTTGACGAGGCCCTGGTACAGGCGGCAGACGCAGGAGAGCAGGCGCAGCGCCAGCCAGGGGTCGGAACGGTTCCGGAACGCGATCAGCAGGTAGAGCCATTCGCGGCGCCCCTCGGGCAGATTCAGGCGCACGCGCCAGACGACCTCGTCGCTGCGCTGCAGCAGCTCCTCGCCGATGCATTGCCCGCCGGGCGCCTCCAGCGTGGCGAAGTCGATGGACGCGACCCAGTCCTCGTGCACGAAGCCGCGCAGCAGCGCCTCGACCATCGGCGGGTGGGAGAAGAGCGGCTTGTAGAGGCCGTCGCAGCGGGAGGGCATGGCGGAATAATGACATTAGAATTATTCACATAATGCCACATGAATCGCCCGGCGACGAATTCCGCATTCGCCCGCCCCGCGGCAGAATGTCGCAGCCCGCCGCACGCGCGGCCCCGCGGCGTAGAATCCGGCCCATGATCCAGCCCGCCGCCAGCCTGCTGCCCCGCCTCGTCGCCCTGCGCCGCATCGCGGTGCTGGCGCAGGCGGCGGTGCTGCTGCTCGCCGTCGGCTGGCTGCAGATGCCGCTGCCGCTGGCGCCGATGATCGGCACCACGGTCGCGCTGGCGCTGTTCAACCTGTTCACGCAGTGGCGCCTGCAGCAGGCGCGGCCGGTCGGCGACGACGAGTTGCTGGCGCAACTGCTCGTCGACGTCGGCGCGCTCGGCATTCTTCTCTATCACGCCGGCGGCTCGTCCAATCCCTTCGTCTCGCTCTTCCTCGTGCCGCTCACCGTCGCCGCCACCGCGCTGCCGGCGCGGCACGCCTGGCTGATGGCCGGCGCCGCGACCCTCGTCTACACCTTCCTGATGTTCTGGAACCTGCCGCTGCCAGCGCCGCACGGCCTGATGGCCGAACTCGACGCGCGCCTCGCCCGCGCCTCCGGCATCGCCCCGGAGCACGCCGGCCACGCCAGCGGCTTCGCGCTGCACGTGCTCGGCATGTGGCTCAACTTCGTGGTCAGCGCCGGCGTCGTCGCCTTCTTCCTGACGCGCATGGCGGCGGCGCTGCGCCGGCGCGAGCAGGAGCTGGCCGCGGCGCGCGAGGCGGCGCTGAAGAACGAGCAGATCCTGGCACTGGGCACGCTCGCCGCCGGCGCCGCGCACCAGCTCGGCACGCCGCTGTCGACGATGGCCGTCGTGCTGCGCGAGGCGGAGCTGGCGCACGCCGGCGACGCCGAGCTGGCCGAGGATCTGCGCCTCTTGCGCGCGCAGGTCGACGAGTGCAAGAAGATCCTCTCGCAGACGCTGGCCTCGGCCGGCCAGGCGCGCGACGACGCGTCGCGGCAGATGGCGCTCGACGCCTACCTCGAACGCCTGCTCGAAGGCTGGCAGTTGATCCGCCCGCGCGCGGCCATCGCCGCCGTTCTCGACGGACCGCGGCCGGCGCCGCGGATCGCCACCGACCGCACGCTGGAACAGGCCCTGCTTAACCTGCTCGACAACGCCGCCGACGCCTCGCCCGACGGCCTCGAACTGCGGGCGCGCTGGGACGGCGGCGAAGTCGTCGTCGACGTCCTCGACCGCGGTCCGGGCATCGACGCGGCGGTCGCCGCGCGCATCGGCGAGCCCTTCTTCAGCACCAAGACGGGCGCCGCCGCCGACGCGAGCGGCGGCCTCGGCATCGGCTTCTTCCTGACCAACGCGACGCTGGAACGCTTCGGCGGCCGCGTCGAGCTCACTCCCCGCGACGGCGGCGGCACGCGCACCCGCGTCACGCTGCCGCTCGCCCGCTTGCAGCAGGCACCGACATGACCGCCCCCGCCCCGCAGAACGAAACGGACCGCCCCTCCCTGCTCCTCGTCGATGACGACGAAGCCTTCCGCCGCGTGCTGGCGCGCGCCCTCGAACGGCGCGGCTACGCGGTGACGCCCGCCGGCGACGTCGCCGAGGCCCTGGCCGCGGCGCAAGCGCAGCCGCCGGAATACGCCGTCGTCGACCTGAAGATGCCGGACGAGTCCGGGCTGGTGCTGATCGAGAAGCTGATCGAACTCGATCCGAACACGCGTATCGTCATGCTCACCGGCTACGCCAGCATCGCCACCGCGGTCGAGGCGATCAAGCTCGGCGCCACGCACTATCTGGCGAAGCCGGTCGACGCCGACCAGGTGGTGGCGGCGCTGCACCGGACGGAAGGCGACGCCTCGCTGCCGGTGTCGGATTCGCCGCTCTCGGTCGACCGGCTGGAATGGGAGCACATCCAGCGCGTGCTCGCCGAGCACGACGGCAACGTCTCGGCGACGGCGCGGGCGCTGAAGATGCACCGGCGCACGCTGCAGAGGAAGCTCGGCAAGAAGCCGGTGAAGGAATGAGCGAAGCTCCCGAAAAGCTCCGCCTCGACAAGTGGCTGTGGGCGGCGCGCTTCTTCAAGACGCGCGCGCTCGCCGCCGACGCGATCGACGGCGGCAAGGTCCGGCTGAACGGCCACGCGGCAAAGCCGGCCAAGGAGGTGAAGCCGGGCGACGTGCTCGACCTGACGCTCGGCGAGGCGCAGTGGACGGTGCTCGTGCGCGGCATCAACGCCTACCGGCGGCCGGCGCCGGAAGCGCAGGCGCTCTACGAGGAAACCGGGGAAAGCCGGGCGAAGCGCGTCCGGGCCGCCGAGGCGCGCGCGCTGGCGCCGGCCCCCGGCGCCGACCTGAAGGGCCGGCCGACCAAACGCGACCGCCGCCGCATCGCGCGCTTTTCCGGTTAGCGGAAGGCGGGACAGACGGCGCCGGCCGGCCTACAATCCGCCTCTGCGATCCGGCCGACAACGACAATCATGTTCCGCACCCTCAACACCCCGCATCTCTGGTTCATCACGCTCGCCGCCGCCGGCATCATGATGGTGACGATGGGCGCCCGCCAGTCGCTCGGCCTCTTCGTCTCGCCGCTGAACACGACGACCGGGCTGGGCGTCGCCGCGATCAGCTTCGCGCTCGCCGTCGGCCAGTTCACCTGGGGCGCCATCCAGCCGGTGGCCGGCGCCTTCGCCGACCGCTACGGGCCGGGCAAGGTGCTCGTCTGCGGCCTGCTGATCCTCGCCGCCGGCAGCGCGCTCACCCCCTTCATGGACAGTACCTTCGGCCTCGTCGTCAGCCTCGGCCTGCTGTCGGCAATGGGCTCGGGCATCGGCAGCTTCTCGGTGCTGATGGGCGCCACCGCGCAGCGCCTGCCGGTCGAATCGCGCGCCGCCGCCTCGGGCGTGATCAACGCCGGCGGCTCGTTCGGCCAGTTCATCTTCGCGCCGATCCTGCAGAAGCTGATCCAGGCCTTCGGCTGGATGGGCGCCATGTGGTCGCTCGCCATCGTCGCGCTGGCCGCGCTGCCGCTGATCAAGGTGGTCGCGCCGAAGGGCACGAAGCCGGCCGCCGCGCCCGGCGAGGCCGGGCTGTGGAACACCGTCTGCGGCGCCATGGGCGACCGCAGCTATCTGCTGCTGCACGCCGGCTTCTTCACCTGCGGCTTCCACATCGCCTTCCTCGTCACCCACCTGCCCGGCGAGGTCGACCTGTGCGGCCTGCCGCCGGCGGTGGCGAGCTGGACGCTGGCGATCATCGGCCTGACCAACATCGCCGGCAGCCTCTACGCCGGCCACGCCATCACGCACCATCGCAGCAAGATGGTGCTGTTCTGGATGTACGCCTCGCGCGCGCTGCTCGTCGCCGCCTATCTGGTGGCGCCGAAGACCGAGTGGACCTTCTACCTGTTCGCCGCCGGCCTGGGCTTCACCTGGCTGGCGACGGTGCCGCCGACCGCCTCGATCGTCGGCAAGCTGTTCGGCGTGCGCTACCTCGGCACGCTCTTCGGCCTGACGCTGCTCTCGCACCAGATCGGCGGCTTCCTCGGTGCCTGGCTGGGCGGCATCGCCATCGTGCAGTTCGGCGACTACGGCTGGATGTGGTACGCCGACATCGCGCTCGCCGCGCTGGCGGCGGTGGCCAACCTGCCGATCCGCGAGGCGGCGGTGGCGAAGCCGCAGCCGGCCTGAGCCCGGCCAAACCGACGGAGCCACGATGAAACCCGCCCGACACCCCACCGCACTGCGCGTGCAGGCGCTTCTTCACGAACATGGGCTCGACGTCCAGGTCGTCGAGTTCGAACAGCTGACGCGCACCAGCACCGAAGCCGCCGCGGCGATTGGCTGCACGGTCGCCGAGATCGCCAAGTCGGTCGTCTTCTGCGGCAAGGAAAGCAGGCAAGCGGTGGTCGTCGTCGCCAGCGGCGACAACCGCGTCTGCGAAAGGAAGGTCGCCGCGCTGGTCGGTGAGAAGCTCGGCCGCGCCGACGCCGACTTCGTGCGCACAACGACCGGCTACGTCATCGGCGGCGTGTCGCCGGTCGGCCATACACAGCCGGTGAAGCTGGTTCTCGACGAGGATTTGCGGCGCTTCGGGACGGTGTGGGCGGCGGCTGGGACGCCGTTCTCAGTGTTTCCGCTCGCGCCGGAGCAGTTGGTGCGAATCACCGCGGCAGCGTGGGGGTCGGTCAGGCAGGAATAGTTGCCAGCGGCAGTTATTGCCACGTTGCAGCCCCTTGACATGTTGACATCATGGCCCACTCTGCAGCGATTGCCATCGTTCATAGATTGATTTTGATCTGTCAGTATCGATCGCTCCCCCATCATTCGGGGCACAATGGGCCTCGAAGCAAGCGACCGCCTCAATGTGCCACAGACTAGACATGCCTGGGCCGTAAGCCAATCTGGACGGTGTGTTTGGTATCCTGCACATCATCTCTGGGAATTACCCTTTCAACGGGCAAGGGCGCAAAGGCTTACATCGAAGAATTTGAGAGAGATTGGCGGCCAACGATCGAGACCGCAAAATAAAAAAGGAAGAAGGAATGAACCCTGCATCCGGTGCGCCGCAGCTCCCCGCGCCTACTGGCGCAATACCGCCGGGGCCGCCGTCAGCTCCATCTGTGCACTACGTCGAAGCGGCTCGGCGGCACATGGCGGATGCTAATTCGCTGCTTGCAAGTAGCCGCAGCGCTAACGCTGGTCAGCTGTATGGTTTCGTCGCCGAGTGCGGCCTCAAAGCTCTGTTGGTCGCATGCGGAGTACCTGCGGACCCGAATGGAGAGATTCCAAAGGATCATCGTTTCCGACAGCACATGCCGGTATTGCCAGACCGCATCGTGACGGAGGGACATCTAATCCCTGATAGCTCTCGTGCCGGTCAGTATCTGACGAGCCTCGCGCACCTAGGCAAATTCAGCGATTGGCTGATCGAGCATCGATACTGGCGAAAAACTGCCCTTCCACTGCCCTCAGTGACGGCGTGGAAGACTGCAGCAGAGGAGATCCTCCAGATGGTCGATAAGGCCAAACAGGATGGAGTTTTGGCATGACGATAATTCGCTTTAATGACGCTTTGCGAAAGGCCGCCAGCGCTCTCGCGACATTGAATCTGCCCGCCGACCCAAGACCACGTCTGGTGCGGGATGTCTTCGGGCGACTGCGCTTTGCTTTGGACTGCCCAGCCGACGCTTACCCTGCTGAGGCATTGGCCGCGCTGAAGGAAGCGCAAGTGGCGCTGGGCGCTTTCGCATCGAGCGACGAAGTCCTGACGCATGACAGCTTTTCCTTCCCGGACAAGGTGTTTGCCGATCCAGACTGGCACATGACATTGGTCCAACTGGGCCATGACGAAGACGGCATCTCGCTCGGTGAGGCCGCAGTCATGCTGCTCGACAGGCAGATCACAGGTCAGGATTGGCTGCGCCCCAGAGATGAAGCACAGACTGCAAACCGTCCGCACCGTATAGTGTTCTTTGGACTCAAGGGCGGTGTTGGTCGGTCTACGGCGCTTTGCATGACGGCTTGGGGGCTGGCGCGGCAAGGTAAGTGTGTCCTTCTTCTCGACTTCGATCTCGAGTCACCCGGCTTGTCGGGTTTGGTGCTTCCTCCTGAGAAGGTAGCCGAGTTCGGTGTAGTCGACTGGCTGATCGAAGATGCCGTTGGTCAAAGTGAAAGCGTACTCCCGCGCATGGTAGCGGCGAGTCCGCTGGGCGAATCGACGATCGGTGCGATCCGCGTGGCCGCCGCGATCGGACAAGACGAAACTGATTACTTGGCCAAGCTCGCTCGCGCCTACGCCGACGTACCAGGCGACCGCGGTCCTCAGCGACTCGGTCAGCGGCTTCTGCGCTTGGTGGAAGCGCTGGAAGCCCAGGAAAGTCCAGACGTCACGCTGATCGATAGCCGGGCAGGTCTGCATGACTTGGCTGCAGTAGCCATTACCAGCATCGCGGACACGGCCCTGCTGTTTGCCTCGGACGGAACCCAGTCATGGTCGGGATATAGGCAGCTGTTCTCGCACTGGCAGCAACGGCCAGAGATTGCCCAGCGAGTTCGCGAACGATTGGCGATCGTACGCGCGCTGACCCCGAAATCGAATCGGGAAATTGGCATCCAGCGATTCCAGCAACGAGCCTATGAGCTATTTTCCGAAACGCTATACGACGAGATACCCATCAGCCCCGATGTTGTGCCGGCCAATGACTTGGCCTCGCCGTTCCACCCTGGCGAAGCCGACGAGTCTGCGCCGCATGCACCCATCCTCATCGACTGGGACGAGCAGTTCCAGGAATTTGATCCTATGCTGCGGTCCGAGGATGGTGGCGCCAGCCAAGCTCGCATCGAGGCGACCTTCGGCGCACTGATCAAGTTCGCCTATAAATGCGTGCAAGAGGGCGCAGAATGAGCAAAGAAAGCTTGGCAATTCGTCAGGGCATTATTGAAGCGGCCACCAGTCTGGACCAAGCACAGTCCACGGGTCAGCAGCCTGCAGGCTTCACCTACGTTCCCCCAACGCACGCCCGTGCCATCGATCTCGACGCTACCTTGGTTGAGGGTATGCGAGGGGCCGGCAAGTCGTTCTGGTGGTCCAGCCTAGCGTCACAGGCACACCGCGCCTTCATTCAAGAGGGCTTTCCCGATGCACGATTGCCCTCGCAAATCGTTGTTGCCCATGGTTTTGGGACTGGCTCTTCCAGTACAGAGTATCCGGATGCTGAACAGCTAATCGATCTTGTCAACCAGTTCCGCCCGCGTTCTATTTGGCGCGCAGTAGTCGCGGTGCATGCTGAGTTTGGGAAGGAATTCGCCGCACTCAAATCGTGGACATCGCGCGTGCAGTGGGTCCAATCAAATACGGAGCGCTACGCGCAGGAGCTGGACGCAGCGGATCGCCGTCTGGGCAAGACATCTTCTAAACTGCTTGTGTTGTTCGATGCGCTGGATCGATTGGCTGACAGCTGGGAACATATCAGGCCGTTGGCGAAGGGCCTACTCCAGGTTGCTCTGGACATGCGCAGCACGCGCAACATTCGGTGCAAGATCTACGTCCGCCCAGACATGCTTGAGGATGACGAGATCGTCAGCTTCCCAGACTTCTCGAAGCTTAATGCGTCCAAGACATCGCTGCGCTGGCAGCGTGCCGATCTATACGCATTACTCTACCAGTGCCTTGGTAATGCTCAGCGTGGTGGTCGCGAGTTTCGCAAGCTAGTTACGGACTGTGTGGGATCGAAAGCAGCATGTGAAAGTCATCAGTCCTGGGTTCTGCCGAGTGCATTACGTGTCGACGAGGATCTGCAAGAAGCTTTGTTCGAACGACTTGCTGGAAAGGCAATGGGATCAAGCACGAAGCGCGGGAAGCCGTACACATGGTTGGTAAACCATCTGCAGGACGGCAAGGATCAAGTTAGCCCCCGGAGCTTCCTCGCCGCGCTTCGAACCGCAGCCAATGAAGCCGCCGAGGATGACAATCAGCCGATCGGCTATCGCGGCATTCAGCGCGGCGTGCAAGAAGCATCGACCATTCGAGTAACCGAGATCATTGAGGACTACCCGTGGGTAAAGTTGATCATGCAGCCTTTGAGCGGCAACCTCACCGTACCGTGCCTGTTCAAGGAAATGGAAGCCATATGGCGGCGCGAAAAGACTCTGGAGACGCTTAAGTCCAGTCTTCAACGTCAAGGAAAGGCCGCGAAGCTGCCTCCTCAGCATCTAGCACAAGACATGGCCGGGATTGCGATCGATCTAGAAAATCTCGGAATGATGAATCGGCTTGATGGCCGGCGAATCCAGATGCCGGATGTGTATCGCGTGGCATTCGGTCTAGGGCGCAGAGGCGGCGTCAAGCCTCTCAAATAGGCAAAATCAGTTGCACAACCGGCCAGACAAGACCGCGTCCACTCCATTAAGATCGATACGGCAACGGCCGGTTATCGCCGAGAAGCGTATTTTCCCACCCCAAGGCGAAGCTGCTCGGCGAGCGTCGTCGGCACAACAGGCTCGAAGGGGCGCTTGGTCAGGTTACAGGCTCGAGATTGCCAGCTCATCATACCCTTCAGGGGAGGCCACCTCGAAATCTCTCCAGGGCTATTGCCGTTCAAGAGCCCCTCGATCGGGCTCAAAGATAGCCGTCATTTACACAGTGCAATTCTAACGGCCGCTCCCAACCAGATCTGGTCATCCAAAATTTGGCTTGGAAAGGCTGCTCTTGCCCGACAGCCCCCTCACCTCGGCAGCGCGAAGAACAGCGCCAGCGGCACGAAGACGAGCGCGGCGACGTTGCCGACCATGACGATCGACGCCACGCGTTCCGGCTCCTGCCGGTACTTCTCGGCGAAGAGGTAGTTGAGCACGGCCGGCGGCAGCGCGCCGAAGATCAGCAGCATGCCGGCCTGCGTCGCGTCCAGGCCGAGCAGCGGCACGACGGCCCAGGCCACGGCCATGCCGGCCAGCGGGCAGAGCGCGGCGCCGACGAGGCCGAGGCGGAGGTCGCTGGACACCGATCCGGTCAGGCGCACGCCGAGAGAGAACAGCAGCAGCGGAATCGCCACGTCGCCGAGCAGCTTGATGCCGACGTAGAGCGGCGGCCACAGCTCGATCTTCAGCAGGCTCACGGCCAGCCCGGCGATGGCCGCGGCGATCACCGGCACGCGCCACAGGTTCCACAGCCGGGCGCGGTGGTCGAGCATCCAGGTGCCGAGCGCGTAGTGCAGCGTGTTCTCGACGAAGAAGAGGACGACGGCGAACGGCAGCGCCGATTCGCCGAAGGCCAGCACCAGCAGCGGCAGGCCCATGTTGCCGGAGTTGTTGAACATCATCGGCGGCAGCAGCGTGTTTGCCGGCACCTTCAAGAGCCTCGCCACCGGCCAGGCGAGCAGCCCGGAGCCGAGGACGACGGCGGTGGCGCCGAGCGCCAGCCGCCAGTTCGCCGCCAGGTCGAAGTCCTTGCCGGCGAGCGCGGCGAAGACCAGCGCCGGCACGAAGACGTCCATGTTCAACTGGTTGGCGAAGGCCATGTCCGGCTTCCTGACGCGCGCGTAGGCGTAGCCGGCGCCGACGATGGCGAAGATCGGGAAGATGATGGCGACGATGCGCAGCATGGGGCAGAGAGGAGCAAGGAGCAAGGAGTAAGGAGTAAGGAGTGAGGAGTGAGGAGCGCGGGGGTTTACTCCTCACTCCTCACTCATCCCTCCTCACCGCCTCAAAGCACGTAGCGCGACAGGTCCTCGTTCTGCGCCAGTTCGCCGAGGCGGCCGTCGACGTAGGCGGCGTCGACCGTCAGCGTCTCGGTGCCGGCCTTGCCCGCGTCGAAGGAAATTTCCTCCAACAGCTTCTCCATCACCGTGTACAGCCGGCGGGCGCCGATGTTCTCAGTCCGCTCGTTCACCGCCCAGGCGATCTCGGCCAGCCGCCGGATGCCGTCGTCGCGGAATTCGAGGACGACGCCCTCGGTGGCGAGCAGCGCCTCGTACTGGCGCGTGAGGCAGGCGTCGGTCTGCGTCAGGATGCACTCGAAGTCGGCCACCGACAGCGATTCCAGCTCGACGCGGATCGGGAAGCGGCCCTGCAGCTCGGGAATCAGGTCCGAGGGCTTCGCGAGATGGAAGGCGCCGCTGGCGATGAACAGGACGTGGTCGGTGCGGATCATGCCGTACTTGGTCGACACCGTCGTCCCTTCGACCAGCGGCAGCAGGTCGCGCTGCACGCCCTGGCGCGAGACGTCGGCGCCGCTCGCGTCCGAGCGGCTGGCGATCTTGTCGATCTCGTCGAGGAAGACGATGCCGTTCTGCTCGACGTTCCGCACCGCGTCGAGCTTCACCTCCTCGTCGTTCACCAGCTTCGCCGCCTCTTCGTCCACGAGCAGCTTCAGCGCCTCGCGGATCTTCAGCTTGCGCGCAGTCTTGCGGCCGCTGCCGAGGTTCTGGAACATGCCCTGGATCTGCTGCGTCAGTTCCTCCATGCCCGGCGGCGCGAAGATCTCGGCGCTCATCGCCGGGCCGGCCAGCTCGATCTCGATCTCCTTGTCGTCGAGCTCGCCCTCGCGCAGCTTCTTGCGGAATTTCTGGCGCGTGCCGGAATCCTCGGCCGGCGCGTTCTCGTTGCCGAAGAAGTTGCCGCCGCGCGGCGGCGGCAGCAGCGCGTCGAGCACGCGCTCCTCGGCGGCGTCCTCGGCGCGCGCGCGCATGCGCTTCATCGCCGCCTCGCGGCCGCTCTTGACGGCGATCTCGGCCAGGTCGCGGATGATCGTGTCGACGTCGCGGCCGACGTAGCCGACCTCGGTGAACTTCGTCGCCTCGACCTTGATGAACGGCGCGTTCGCCAGCCGCGCCAGGCGGCGCGCGATCTCGGTCTTGCCGACGCCGGTCGGGCCGATCATCAGGATGTTCTTCGGCGTGATCTCCTGCCTGAGCGGTTCGGCCACCTGCGCCCGGCGCCAGCGGTTCCTGAGCGCGATGGCGACCGACTTCTTCGCCTTCTGCTGGCCGACGATGTGCTTGTCGAGTTCGTGGACGATTTCCTGCGGGGTCATCTGGGTCATGCTGGCTGCTCGCGAATCCGGTTCGGGTGGAGAAATGTATCACCAGGAGCCCGAGCCATGGCAGACTCTCGTCCATGAAGACACGCATCGCCTGCCTGCCGCCCGGACGACTGGCTCCGGGCATGACGGTCGCCGCGCCGGTCCTCTCGGCGCAGGGCAACGTCCTCCTCGCGCCCGGCGCGACGCTCAACGAAACCATGCTCGACAACCTGCGCCGGCGCAGCATCGAATTCATCACCGTGACGCTGCCGGACACGCGCGATGCCGAGACCATCGCGCGCGAGCAGCGCGCCGCCGGCGAGCGCGTCGACTTCATCTTCCGCGGCCCCGGCTCGGCCGCCCGCAAGATGCTGCACGCCGCCGTGCGCGCCTACCGCGAAGGGCAACTGGCATGAGCGCCAGCGCCCCCGCCCGGCCGCCCGAAGGGTCCACGCCCGCGGTCGCGCAGCGACCGGAGGGCAGCGCGGCGAACGTGCCGGTGCCGTCGCTCGAGCAGCTCCTCGCCGCGAAGGACGCGCTGCCGACGCTGCCGCAGGTCGTCCGCTACATCCTGGAAACGCTCAACGACGACAACGCCAACGCCGACGCCCTGGTCCAGCACCTGAACACCGACCCGGCGATCGTCGCCCGCCTGCTGGCGGCGGCCAACTCCAGCGCCTTCGGCCTCTCGGCGCAGGTCGCCTCGACGCGCCAGGCGATCCTCGTCCTCGGCCTCTCCACGGTGCGCACGATCACGCTGGCGACGGCGCTGATGGAGCGGCTCGGCAACGTCGGCCGCGACGGCCGCCAGCTCTGGCGCCACAGCCTCGGCGTCGCCACCTGCGCGCGCAGCATCGCCGAGAGCATCGACCACAACCCGGAGGCCGCCTTCTCGGCCGGCCTGCTGCACGACATCGGGCAGTTGCTGATGGCCGCCGTCGCACCGCAGGCGGTCGCCCTCGCCATCGAGTACACGCGCAGCGGCGAGGTGCCGATCGTCGCCGCCGAGCAGGCCGTCTTCGGCTACGACCACGCCCTCGTCGGCGCCGAGCTGGCGCGCCTGTGGCGCCTGCCGGACGACATCGCCTGCGGCATCCACGCGCACCACCGGCCGGACGACGGCGAGGACGGCGAGATCGGCGACCTGATACACATCGCCGAAGTGCTCAGCCACGCGCTCGACCTCGGCGCGGTCCTGAACAACCGGGTGCCCGAGGTGTCGGAGATCGCGCTGCTGCGGCTCGGCCTCAACTGGTCGACGCTGGCCGCCCGCTTTCCGGCGATCGAGGCGCGCTACGACGGCGTCTGCCAGGCGCTCGGCCTCTGAGCCGCGGCCGGGATCAGTCCAGCGTTTCCAGCGTGAAATTGCGGTTGGTGTAGATGCACAGGTCGCCGGCGATCTCCAGCGACTTCGTCACCACCTCGACCGGCGCCAGCGCGGTGTTCTCCAGGAGCGCGCGCGCCGCGGCCTGCGCGTAGGCGCCGCCGGAGCCGATGGCGACGATGCCCTGCTCGGGTTCGAGCACGTCGCCGTTGCCGGTGATGACCAGCGAGCTGTCGCGGTCGGCGACGGCGAGCATCGCCTCCAGCCGGCGCAGCATGCGGTCGGTGCGCCAGTCCTTGGCGAGTTCGACGGCCGAGCGCAGCAGGTGGCCCTGGTGCTTCTCCAGCTTCGCCTCGAAGCGCTCGAAGAGCGTGAAGGCGTCGGCCGTGCCGCCGGCGAAGCCGGCGAGGATGCGCTCCTTGTACAGGCGGCGCACCTTGCGCGCGCTCGCCTTGATGACGATGTTGCCGAGCGTCACCTGGCCGTCGCCGCCCATCGCCACCTGCTGGCCGCGGCGGACGGAGAGGATGGTGGTGCCGTGATACTGTTCCATGCGAAACCTCAATTCCTGGCAAATTCGATCTCGGCCACCGGGTGCAGGCCGATGACGCCGAGCAGCTCGGCGACGAGACGGTTGGGATGGCGGACGACGATGCGCTTGCCCTGCCGCCCGATCGTCGTCAGCAGGTTGACCAGCGTGCCGGCGCTGACGAAGTCGATGCGCGTCACCGCCGAAAAATCGAGGACGAGCGCTTCCTGCCGCTCGGCGAAGCCCGGCAGGTCGGCGAAGCGTTCGGCCTTGAGCTCGCCCTTCGGCGCATAGGCGGGAAGCGCATCGTCCCCGACCGCCGCGCCGTCGGCGGGCGCCGGCGCCGGCCCGGCGGCGCGCTGCGGCTCCCAAGACGGCGGCGAGACCTCGAAGGTCACCGCGTAGTCGATGGCCGTTTCCTCGAAGGCCGCGTGCCGGCCCATCGACTGGTAGAGCTCGAGCAGCAGCAGCCAGCAGCCGGGCGCCTCGCGCCGGCCGGCCGCGATGCGCGACTCGAGCAGCGCCGCCAGCGCGTCGCGGCCGTCCACATCGATCTCGCCGCCCTGCTTGCGCGCCCTGGCCAGCACGCCGAGCAGGCGCTCGGCGCCGGCGTCGTCGACGGCCTTCACCTTGCCCAGCGCGATGCGCAGCTTCGGGCTCTTGTCCACCGCCTGCTCGAGCGCGGCGAAGGCCGCCGCGTTGTCGCCGGTCAGCTCGCCATTGAACGGCACGGCGCCGGCCGGCGGCACCGCTGCCGGTTTCGCCGGCGCCGCCTGACCGCCGCCCGACCAGGCCGGCGGCGACTTCTCGAAGGCGCGGGCGTATTCCAGGCTGAGGGCGTCGAAGGGCGCGCGCTGCCCGGACAGGCGGTAGAGGTCGAAGAGCATCAGCCAGAGGCGCTCGCCCGGCCCCTGGCAGTGCACGCGCACCGCCTGTTCGAGCAGCGCGCGCGCCGCCTCGTCCTGCGCATTGGCGTAGAGCACGGCGGCCTGTTCGACGTCCGACTCGACCGGATCGATGTCGCCCTCGGCCTGGATGTGGATCGCGCCGGCGCCCTCGCTCAGCACGCTGAAGCCGCTCGGCGTCGTCAGGCCGTCCGCCGCGGCGGACGGCGACGCATCCCCCGCCGCCGGGCGCGGCGACGCGGCTGCCGGCTTGGCCACCATCCTTTCCGGCGGCGGCTTCTTGAAGAAGGAGAAAACCATGGGTCGGACCGGGGCGAAAGTCGGCCGGTTTGGCGCGGACGGATGTTTTAACACATCGTTCGGGGAAGCCGCAATTTCGGGGAACGGCACATCGGCCACCCCGGCCTGGGCAACACCCGGCGCACGGCGGTCGGCGCATCACCGGGCGTCGGCGGCGCAGAACATGGCGAAAGCCTTCTCGACGTATTCGCGCTGGAAATCGCGGACGATGAAGACCAGGCGCGATTCGCGGTCCGCGTCCGGCCAGTCCGGCAGCGACGCCTCCGGATAGCGCACGTGCTGCACGCAGTGCACGACGCGCGGCCGCGCCTCGCCGGCGACGTTGACCAGGCCCTTGACGCGCAGGATGCGGTCGCCGCAGGTCGACAGCAGCACGTCCATGGCCTCGGCGAACTCGGCCCAGACGAAGGGCTCGGCGAAGCGCAGTACGAAACTGTGCACGCGCGCGTCGTGGCGCTGCGGATCGTGCGCGTGCGCCGGCCCGGCGTCGGCGCGCACCTTTTCCTCGGCCAGCCAGCGGCGCACGTCGGCGGTCTTCGTCGCCGGATCGTAGAGGCCGCAGCCGGCGAGCGCCGCCGCGTCGACCTCGCCGCCCCGCGCCTCGATGCGCGGCGCGCCGGGATTGATGCGGGCGACGCGGCGCGCCGTTTCGGCGATCGCTGCCGGCGTCGCCAGATCGCACTTGGTGAGCAGGATGCGGTCGGCCATCGCCACCTGTTTCACGGCTTCGAGGTGGCGCGACAGGTGCACGTCGGCGTGCGTGACGTCGACCGCGACGACGATGCCGTCGCTGCGGAAGCGTTCGGCGATGAAGAAATCCTCGAGCAGTGTGTAGACCACCGGCGCCGGATCGGCCAGCCCGGTGGTCTCGAGGAGCACGCGCGAGAACGCGGGAATCTCGCGGCGCAGCCGCTTCATGAAGAGATCGCGCAGCGCCCGCGCGAGGTCGCCGCGCACGCTGCAGCACAGGCAGCCGGAGTCGAGCAGCACGAGGTCGTCGTCGACCTTGTCGACCAGGTGGTGGTCGATGCCGATCTCGCCGAACTCGTTGATCAGCACCGCGGCGTCGGCCATCGCCGGCTGCCTGAGCAGGCGGTTGAGCAGCGTCGTCTTGCCGGCGCCGAGGAAGCCGGTGAGCACGGTCACCGGAATGGCGCGGCTCAGGTCCGGCGCAGGCACTTCTCCAGCCCTTCCTCGATGATGCCGCGCGGCAGGTCGCGGCCGATGAAGACCAGCGTGCTCGCGCGCGTCGCGTCGCCCCACGGCAGGCCGGGGCTGGCGCCCATCAACTGATGCACGCCCTGCAGGACGACGCGGTAGGGCAGATCGTCGACGGCCAGCACGCCCTTGTAGCGCATCAGTTCGTCGCCGAAGACGCGGACGATGCCGCCGACGAAGTCCTGCAGGCGGGCGCCGTCGAAGTCGCGGTCGGCGCGGAAGACGAGCGCGCCGATGCGGTCGTGGTGGTGATGATGGCCGCCGGCGAGGAAGTCCGGATCGACGTCGAGGATGGCGTTGAGGTTGAAGCCGCGCAGGTCGAGCAGTTCGTCGAGCGGCGCCTCGCCGAAATGCACGAGGCGCTGCGGTGCGCGCGGGTTGATCGCGGTCAGCCGCCGCTGCAGCGCGGCCAGCGCCGCCGGCTCGGCAAGCTCGGCCTTGCTGATCAGCAGGCGGTCGGCGAAGCCGACCTGCGCCTGCGCCGCCTCGTGCGCGTCGAGCTGGCGAGCGGCGTGCACGGCGTCGACCAGCGTCAGCACCGCGTCGAGCAGGTAGCGCCGCGCCACCGTCTCATCGACGAAGAAGGTCTGCGCCACCGGCGCCGGCTCGGCCAGCCCGGTGGTCTCGATGACGACACGGTCGAAGGCGAGCTTGCCGGCGTCGCGCTTTTCCGCCAGTTCGCCGAGGATGCGCACGAGGTCGCCGCGCACGGTGCAGCAGATGCAGCCGTTGTTCATCTCGACGATGCGTTCGTCGGCGGAGCGCAGCAGCTCGTTGTCGATGCCGGCCTCGCCGAACTCGTTCTCGATGACGGCGATCTTCTCGCCGTGGTTCTCGGCGAGGATGCGGTTCAACAGCGTCGTCTTGCCGCTGCCGAGGAAGCCGGTGAGGATGGTGACGGGGATCGGTGCGCTCATGTCCCACCCCCGCCCGCGTTGCACTCGGCGCAGCGGCCGGAGAGGTCGAGCTCGGCGCGCGCCAGCGTGAAGCCGCCGGGCAGCCGGGGCGGCCGCGGCGCCGGCGCGTCGAGGCAGAAGACGCGGCCGCAGGTTTCGCAGCGGAAATGCACGTGCCCGTGATGCACGCCGCCGCCGACGACGGAGAAGCGCCAGACGCGGCGCTCGTCGGCGCGCTTGACGGCGAGGCCGGATTCGACCAGCCAGTCGAGCACGCGGTAGAGCGTCACGCGGTCGAGGCTGGCGGCGCCGAGCGCGCCCTCGATGTCCTGATGCGACAGCGGCGCCGGCGCCGCGGTGAGCAGTTCGAGGACGCGGATGCGCGCCGGCGTCGCGCGCGCGCCGGTGGCGCGGATGCGCTCGGCGAGGTCGTCGCCGTCGGTCGGCGGGGAAGCGGGGGGGATGTCCGGCATGGCGCCCGGATTAGACCACAGGCGGCCGACAGATGCAACAGAGTTGCATGAATACAGCGGCGGAACGCGCCCGCCGCCGTTCAGAACAGCTCGATGTCGTCGTCGCTCCGCTGCTTGCTCTTCATCGCCTCGATGTACTGCGCCAGCGCCTCCTCGACCGGCACGCCGCGCATCACCGCCTCGAACATCGTGCGCTCGTCGGCGGTCGTGTACTTGGAGCGGATGCGCTCCTGCAGCTCAACCCACTGGCGCGGGCTGAAGATGCGCTGCTGGTCGGCGACGAGATCCGACAGGTCGCCGAGGCTGTGCGTGACGTGCGCCAGGCGCTGCACCAGCTTGTCGTAGAACTGGAAGGCGATCACCGCCTGGTGCACCATGCCCGAGACTTGGCCGGCGGCGCCGAGCAGGCGGGCGCGCGCCTCGCCGGCTTCGCCGCCCTCCGGCAGCGCGGCGACGGTCTCGCTGATCAGGCGCATGGTCTCGGCCATGCCGGTGAAGGAATCGGTGAGCACCTCGACCGAGGCGCCGCTGTCGGTCATCGCCGCCTCGATCTGGCCGGAGGCGAGTTCGAGCAGCAGCACGGTCTCGCGGACCTGGCTCCAGTTGAGGTCGGGCATGTGCGCGGTGGTGCCGCGCGGCGTTTGCTTGTCGTTCATGATCAGTGGCGGATGCAGGACGGATTGTACGCAGCCATCATCGTCGCGCTTTCGCCCCGCCGCCGTCAATCGGCCTGCACGAGCAGGCCCTTCAGATACTCGCCCTCGGGAAAGTGCAGCGCCACCGGATGGTCCGGCCCGGCCGACAGCCGCTGCAGGATGCGCGCGTCGCGGCCGGCGTCGACGGCGGCGCCGGCGACGATCTTCTGGAACAGTTCGAGGCCGATGCCGCCCGAGCACGAGTAGGTCAGCAGGTAGCCGCCGGGTTCGAGCAGGCGGAAGCCGAGCAGGTTGATGTCCTTGTAGGCGCGCGCCGCGCGCTCGGCGTGCGCGGCCGACGGCGCGAACTTGGGCGGGTCGAGGACGATCAGGCCGAAGCGGCGGCCTTCCTTGCGGAAGACGCGCAGCGCGTCGAAGACGTCGGCTTCCAGCCACTCGGCGCGGGCCGCGTCGAGCTGCGGGTTCATCGCCAGGTTGGCGCGCGCGCCGGCCAGCGCCGGCCCCGACGAGTCGATCGAGAGCACGCTCGCGGCGCCGCCGGCCAGCGCCTGCAGCGAGAAGCCGCCGGTGTAGCAGAAGCAGTTGAGCACCGACCGGCCGGCGGCGAGCGCGCGCGTCAGCAGCCGGTTGTCGCGCTGGTCGAGGTAGAAGCCGGTCTTGTGGCCGGCGACGACGTCCACGCCCAGGCGCACGCCGTGCTCGTCGATGGCGAGCGGCGGCGCGTCGTCCGCCGGCGCCTCGCCGTGCACCCAGCCGGTGGCCGGGGCCAGGCCTTCGAGGCCGCGCACGTCGGAATCGGAACGCTCGTAGATACGCGCGACGCCGGTCGCCCGCACCAGCGCGCCGACGATCGCCTTGCGCCATTTGTCCGCGCCGGCGGCGGTGAGCTGCAGGCAGAGGGTGTCGCCGTAGCGGTCGGCGATGACGCCGGGCAGGCCGTCCGACTCGCCGTGGAGCAGGCGCAGGCCGCCCTCGCCGGCGAGCTGCGGCAGCGCCGCGCGGCGGGCGACGGCAGCGGCGACGCGGCGCCTGAAGAAGGCATCGTCGATGGTCTCGTCCGCGTCGAAGCTCCAGATGCGGGCGCGGATCTGCGACTGCGGGCTCCACGCCGCCTTCGCCAGGCGGCGGCCGTCGGCGTCGACGACCTCGACCGTGTCGCCGGCGCGGGCGCGGCCGTCGAGGCGGGCGACCGAGCCGGCGAAGATCCACGGGTGGCGGCGGAAGAGCGAACGCTCCTTGCCGGGGTTCAGAATCAGTTGCGTCATGATGGCCGGCATTCTACGCCGCCGGCGCGGCGGCGGCGTCCGCTCACTTCTTCCGCGCGCGCGGATGGGCGTCGTCGTAGACCTTGGCCAGGTGCTGGAAATCGAGATGCGTATAGACCTGCGTCGAGGCGATGCTGGCGTGGCCGAGCATCTCCTGCACCGCGCGCAGGTCGCCGGAGGACTGCAGCACATGCGAGGCGAAGGAGTGGCGCAGCATGTGCGGATGCACGTGCGTCGGCAGGCCGAGCAGCAGCGCGCGCCGGCCGAGCCGCGCCTGGATGGCGCGCGGCGACAGCCGGCTGCCGGTTCGGCCGAGGAACAGCGCCGGCTCGTCGGCGGCGTCGGCGCGCAGCAACTCGCCGCGCCGCGCCGCCCAGGCGGCGAGCGCCGCGCGCGCGACGCGGCCGACCGGCACGATGCGCTCCTTGTTGCGCTTGCCGAGCACGCGCACCTCGCCGTCGGCGACGTCGGCGAGGCAGCCGACGTCGAGCGCGGCGAGTTCGGCGAGGCGCAGGCCGGAGGAATAGAACAGCTCGCAGATGGCCTGGTCGCGCAGCGCCAGCGCATCGTCGCCGGTGCTCGTCAGCAGCGCGCTGGCCTCGTCCGGCGACAGCGCGCGCGGCAGCGCCTTCGGGCTCTTCGGCGGGCGCACGCCGGCGACCGGGTTGCCCGCTGCCTCGCCGCGCAGCCCGAGCCAGCGGTAGAAGCCGCGCCAGGCCGAAAGCACGCGCGCCAGCGAGCGGCCGGAGAGGCCGCGGCCGTGCAGTTGCGCGAGGAAGCGGCGGACGTGGTGCGTCTGCAGGTCGGCGAGCGGCGTGTCGCCGGCCAGTTCGACGAGCAGCGCGAGGTCGCGGCGGTAGGCGGCGACGGTGTGCGCCGACTGCCGGCGCTGGCCGGCGAGTTCGGCCAGCCAGGCGTCGATCGGCCCGGCGGCGGCGCTCACGCGGTCTTCAGCGTGCGCGCAATGGCGGCCGAAGCCATGTCGCCGAGGCGCTCCAGGTAGACGGTGCCCATGCCGGCGTAGAAGCGTTCGCCGTCGTAGGCGCCGAGCGCAATCAGGCCGATCGTGCCGCCGCCGCTCTTCAGCGCGATCAGCGCCTGCGAGCGGATGCTCGGCGCCGCCTCGCCGAACCAGGTCGAGGTCTCGAAGCCGGCGGTCGAGCCGCAGTAGGGCTGCTTCAGCGTCTCGGCGTAGACCTGCAGCTCCTGGCTGACGGCGGCGAACTCGGGCAGCGATTCCAGCTCGCCGGCGGGCAGGCTCCACAGGCGGACGGCGACCTGCGGGATGGCGAAGTCCTCGCGCAGGTGGTAGCCGAGCGTGTGCATCACCGCCGGGAAGGTGTAGGCCGAGATCAGCGCGACGGCCAGCCGGTGCATCTTCTCGCTGATCGCGTCGTTCTCCTCGCCGAAGCCGATCAGCTCGCCGAGCTTGGCTTCGAGCTGGCGGTTCTTGTCGCGCAGCGTCAGCATCTGCCGCTCGGTGATCGAGATGGCGCGGCCGCCGTGCGGGTGCGGGATGGCGATCTGCGCCATCAGGTCGGCGTACTGCTCGAAGAACTGCGGGTTGTTCTGCAGGTAGTGGGCGACTTCGTCGGCTCTCATGGTGCGCTTTCTTCGTGTCGGATTTCGATCTCGCCGGAGAAGACGGTGACCGCCGGGCCGGTCATCCGCACCGGCGCGCCGGGGCCGTCCCAGGCGATGTTCAGTTCGCCGCCGCGCGTCTCGACGCGCACCGGCGAGTCGAGCAGGCCGCGCGCGATGCCGGCGACGACGGCGGCGCAGGCGCCGGTGCCGCAGGCCAGCGTCTCGCCGGCGCCGCGCTCGTAGACGCGCAGGCGGATGGCGTGGCGGTCCACCACTTCCATGAAGCCGGCGTTCACGCGCTGCGGGAAGCGCGGGTGCGCTTCGATCTGCGGCCCCTCCTGCGCCACCGGCGCGCGGTCGACGTCGGCGACCACCTGCACGGCGTGCGGGTTGCCCATCGAGACGGCGGTGATCATGACCTCGCGGTCGCCGACCTGCAGCGGCTGCACGAGGTCGGCGACCGGGCTGACGAAGGGCACGCGCTCCGGCTCGAAGACCGGCACGCCCATGTCGACGGTGACCAGGCCGTCCGCCTCCAGCTTCGGCGCGATGACGCCGCCCTTGGTCTCGACGCGGATCTCGGTCCTGTCGGTGAGCCCCTGCTCGTGCACGAAGCGGACGAAGCAGCGGGCGCCGTTGCCGCACTGCTCGACCTCGCCGCCGTCGGCGTTGAAGATGCGGTAGCGGAAGTCGACGTCCGGCCGCGGCGCCGGCTCGACGAGCAGGATCTGGTCGCAGCCGACGCCGAAGTGGCGGTCGGCGAGGAAGCGCAGCTGCCCCGGCGTCAGCGCCACGGACTGGCGCACGCCGTCGATGACGACGAAGTCGTTGCCGAGGCCGTGCATCTTGGTGAACTTGAGCTTCATTTTTCAATCCACGCCCGGACTAGCCAAGCGAAGTCACACGGAAGAAGTTACGCCTCTCCCGTATCAGATTCTCCCCCTGGAAAGGGAGGCTTCCAACCGGAGTCAGTTTCCGATGAGGGCCGGGCCGCCTGCGGGATGGATCGCGCCATTATAAAGTCGTCCATGATGAATCCGCCGCCGATGTCGACCCGCACCGACTCGCGCACGGCGAAGCCGTGCTTTTCGTAGGCGGCGATGGCGCGCGCGTTCTGCTTGTTCACGGCGAGGACCAGCGTGTCGCAGCCGGCGGCGCGGCCGTGTTCGAGCGCGCGGCCGATCAGCGCGCCGCCGACGCCGCCGCGCTGACGGGCGGGCAGCACGTAGAGCTTGTCGAGCTTGAGTTCGCCCGGCGCGCCGGTCAGATGGCAGGACGAGAAGCCGATGCGCTCGCCGTCGACGGCGGCCTGGTCCCACCAGTAGCCGGGCTTGGCCAGCTCTTCGAGCAGGCGCGGCGCGTTGTAGCGCTGTTCGAGCATGTAGTCGATCTGCGCCTGGGCGACGATGCCGGCGTAGGCGTCCTGCCAGATCTCGCGGGCGAGCGCGGCGATGGCCTCGACGTCGACGGGGCGGACGGGCTGGATGGCGAGGTTCATGGCGGTCTGCGGGGTGCGTTGCGACCGCCGGATTATCCGTTGCCCGCGTCATCGCGGCAATCGCGGCGGCGCCGTTTGACCCCGGCCGCGCGGCCGTGGATACTTCCGCCTCCCCCGCTCTTCCCGACGCCCATCCCGCGCCTTTGCCATGCTTTCCCGCGCCGCCGTCGCCCTCCTCTGGCTGCTGCATTTCCTGCCGCTGGCGCTGCTGGCGCCGCTCGGCCGCGGCCTGGGCGCGCTGCTCTTCCGGTTCGCCAGGAAGCGGCGGCACGTCGTGCGCGTGAACCTGGCGCTGTGCTTCCCGGAGCTTTCCCGCGCCGCGCGCGAGAACCTCGCCCGCCGGCACTTCGCCGCGCTCGGCCGCAGCCTGCTCGAACGCAGCCTGTTCTGGTGGGCCTCGCGCGCGCGGCTGGAACGGCTGATCCAGGTTGCCGGCGAGGAGAAGGTACGCACGCTGCTCGCCGAGGGCCGTCCGGTGCTGCTGCTCGCGCCGCACTTCGTCGGGCTCGACGCCGGCGGCGTGGCGGTGACCATGCGCTTCGACATCGTCAGCATCTACGCCGAGCAGAGCGACCCGGTCTTCGACCGCCTGCTGCTCGCCGGCCGCAGCCGCTTCGGCGACCAACTGCTGCTGGCGCGCGCCGACGGCCCGCGTGCGACGGTGAAGGCGATGAAGTCCGGCCGGCCGTTCTACTACCTGCCGGACATGAACTTCCGCACGAAAGACGCGGTCTTCGCGCCCTTCTTCGGCATGCCGGCATGGACCATCACCGGGCTCTCGCGCCTCTCCCGGCTGGCCGGCGCCGCGGTTGTGCCCTGCGTCACGCGCCTGCTGCCCGGCAGCGAGGGCTACCGCGTCGAGTTCGGCGAGCCGTGGACGGACTTCCCGACCGGCGACGCCGAGGCCGACACGCGGCGCATGAACGCCTGGCTGGAGTCGGCGGTGCGCACGATGCCGGAGCAGTACTACTGGGTGCACCGGCGCTTCAAGACGCGGCCGGCCGGCGAATCCAGCCCCTACCGGGTGCGCGACCCGGAATCGCTCGCCGCCGGCCGGCCCGCCGCCGGCGCCTGACGCTGCGAAGACCGCCGCCGGGAAGGTATACTTGCCGACTTGACGCCGGGATGCCCGGCGCCCCCATTGCACGAGATCCGACTTTGGCACTGACTGTACTTGGACTTTCCGGCGCGCTGACGCACGACCCCTCGGCCGCCCTCTACGTCGACGGCAGGCTCGCCGCCGCCGCCGAGGAGGAGCGCTTCGTCCGCGACAAGCACGCGAAGAACCGCATGCCCTACGAGTCGGCGAAGTTCTGCCTCGACTTCGCCGGCATCAAACCGGCCGACGTGGACGCCGTGGCCATCCCGTTCGCGCCGATCGGCCTTGCCGGAAAGGCGCGCTGGCATTACGCGAAACGCTACTGGTACGCGCCGGACCGCTCGCTCGACGCGATCTTCGCCGGCAACCGCCGCTACCGCCGCTACAGGAAGCGCATCGAATGGTGCCTCGTGCAGCTCGGTTTCGACCTGAAGAAGATCGAGATCGTGCCGGTCGAGCACCACCTCGCGCACGCTTCCTCCGCCTACCACTGCGCCGGCTTCAGGGAGAAGACGGCGATCCTCGGCATCGACGGCAAGGGCGAGTACGCGACGACCTTCTTCGGCTACGGCGAGAACGGCAGGATTCACAAGATCAAGGAGTTCTACGACCCGGACTCGCTCGGCGGCCTCTATGGCGCGCTCACCGAATACCTCGGCTTCGAGATGCTCGACGGCGAGTACAAGGTGATGGGCATGGCGCCCTACGGCGACCCGACGAAATACGATTTCTCGCGGCTGGCGAAGTTCGAGAACGGCGAACTCGTCGTCAACACCGACTACGCCAACGTGATCGGCTTCCGCCGTTACAAGGAGAAGGGCAAAGGCTACTACTTCTCGCCGAAGCTGATCGACTGGCTCGGCCCGATGCGCCACGGCGACATCGCCGACGATCCGTACATCCACTACGCGGCGAGCATGCAGAAGCTGTTCGAGGATCTGTCGCTGCAGATGATGGATTACTACCTCGGCGACATCCTCAGGGAAACCGGCAAGCTGGTCTTCGCCGGCGGCGGCGCGCTCAACGTCAAGCTCAACCAGAAGATCATCGCCCGCCCGGAGCTGAAGGAGCTGTTCGTGCAGCCGGCCTCGGGCGACGCCGGCACCGCGGTCGGCGCCGCCGCCTACGTGTCGGTGGCGCGCGGCGTGCCGGTCGAGAAGATGGAACACGTCTATCTCGGCCCCCAGTACAGCAACGAGGACGTGATCGCCGCCTGCGCGCGCCACCCGTCGCAACCGCAGTGGCGGCAGATCGAGAACGGCGACGCCGAGGTGCCGAGGCAGATCGCCAGGATTCTCGCCGACGGCAACCCGGTCGCCTGGTTCCGCGGCCGCATGGAATTCGGCCCGCGCGCGCTCGGCGGCCGCTCGATCCTCGGCTGCCCGAGCGCGCCCGGCGTCGCCGACCGCATCAACGAGCAGATCAAGTTCCGCGAGCGCTGGCGCCCGTTCTGCCCGAGCATGATCGACACCGTCGGTCCGCAGATGCTCGGCAGCGACCACCCGGCGCCGTTCATGACCTTCACCTTCGAGGTCGCCGAGGAATGGAAGTCGCGCGTGCCCGAGGTGGTGCACGAGGACGGCACTTCGCGCGCGCAGGTGCTGAAGCGCGAATTCAACCCGCGCTACTACGACCTGATGGTCGAACTGGAAAAGCTCACCGGCAACGGCGTCGTCCTCAACACCTCGCTCAACCGGCGCGGCGAGCCGATGATCTGCTCGCCGACGGACGCGCTGAACATGTTCTTCGGCTCGGATCTGCAGTACCTGATCATGGAGGACGTGCTGGTGGTCAAGGATTCGGCGAAGGAAAGCGAGGCTTCATGAGCGCCGTCACCGAGTACTACGTCGCCAGTCGACCAGAGTTCGTTTCATTTCTGCAGCCGGAAGGACCGTTTCCCTCGGCCATCGACATCGGCTGCGCCGGCGGCATGCTCGGCAGCACCCTGATGCAGCAGGGCATCGTCAAGACCTGCGACGGGATCGAGCCCTTTCCGGCGGCGGCCGAACTTGCCGGGAAATCCTTGCGCCAAGTCTGGCATGGGGCGCTGGAAAACGTTGCCGAAGCGGTGCCCTGGCAGGATTACGCGCTGGTGATGATGGCCGACGTACTCGAACATCTGGTCGACCCCTGGTCGACTCTGCGTTTCCTGCGCGAGAGAACCGCACCCGGCTGCCGGCTGGCGCTGAGCGTTCCCAACGTCCGGCACTACAAGGTCGTGCTACCGCTGTTGCTCCGCGACGAGTTCACCTACCGCGACCATGGCATCATGGACCGTACTCACCTGCATTTCTTCACTGCCGGCAGCATCCGCGACACGCTGCACGAATGCGGCTGGAAAATCGTTCGCCGCGGCAGTCACATGAAGAAAAGCTATCGCCGCTGGTATATGCCGACGCGCCTCCTCGAACCTTTCGTGACCGTGCAGTATCTGATGATCGCAGAAAAGCGATGAAGCCACCGCTGGTCAGCATCGCGATTCCGGCTTACAGGCACGCCGGATTCATCGAGGCCTGCCTGGCCTCCGTCTGTGCGCAGACCTACCCGGAGCTCGAACTGGTACTGCTCGACGACGGCTCCCCGGACGACACCTTCGAGGTCGCCAAACGTTTCCTCGACGCACATCGTGACCGTTTTCGCCGCATCGTCGTCGAGCGCCACGAAAACCGGGGAGTCAGCGCCAACTCGAATGCCTGCATCGCCGCTTGCAGCGGCGAATGGGTGCACCTGCTCGGATCCGACGATCTCCTCCATCCGGAAAAGGTCGCCCGGATCCAGCAGGCGATCGAAGAATGGCAGACGCCGGGGCTGGCGCTGGTGCATGCCGATGCCGATTTCGTGAACGAACACGGGCAGCCGGTGCTACGCAGCTCGCTACTGCCGCGGCCGCCCGCCGGACCGCAGACCGACGCCTGCCGCTGGATCTTCATGGGCCGCCACTCGATCTTCAATCCGACAGTGGCGCTGCATCGCGAGTCATTCCTTGCCATCGGCGGCTTCGATCCGGATCTGGCGCTGGAAGATATCGACTGCTGGCTGCGCCTGTCCGCACGGCATGCCATCGCCCGTGTACCGGAGGTTCTGGCAAGCTACCGGAAGCACCCGGGCAATACGTTGCGACGTCGGGTCAGGATGCTGGCAGCACAGTTCTTCACCTTCGCCAAATTCGTCGAGGCATACCCGCGGTCGATTGCCGAGGAAGACATCCGACGGCAGTTCCGCAAGAACGTCTGGCGTTTCTGGCGACGTATCCGCAAGCGCAAGCCCTGGTTGCTACCGATGGTGCTCACCGCCCAATGGCATGCCCGGAAACGAACCCCTGGCCCCGAGGATTACCGGCGCTTCGGCGCCATTCTCGAAAAAATCGCAAACTGACCGATGTCGCCGGTTTTCCACATGCCCCGCTGGCTGACACCCGTCGGCGCCGCATTTGCCGGCAGCCTGCTGCTGTCGCTAGTGGCACGGCTTCCCGGATTGATCAACCGCGACGGCATACTCTATGTAAATGTCGCACAAGTTTTCATCGAGGCAGGCTTCGGCGCTGCGCAAGAGGTCTTCAGTTGGCCCTTCTTTCCGGCGCTGATCGGAATTTTCTCCAGGATCACCGGCCTCGACCCGGAGAGCGCCGGCTACCTGCTCAACGCCCTCTTTATGGCCGGCGCTTGCGCCCTGCTGGTAGCCGGCTGCCGCCGGCAACAGCCGGAGACGGCATGGATGGTCTGCCTGACGACGCTGGCACTACCCGGTCTCAACGAGTATCGCAACGAACTGCTGCGTGAATACGGCTGCTGGTTCTTTACCATGCTCGCCTTCTGGCTGGCGATACGCTGGTCGGAACGCCCCCGCTGGCCCGCGGCGCTCGCCGTGCAGGCATCCCTGGCGATCGCTGCGCTCTTCCGCCCGGAGGCGCTGGCACTGCTCGCCGCCTTGATCGGCTGGCAGGCCTTTACCGCACCGCGGGGCGAACGCCTCCGACGACTGGCGATGATCGGTGCTCCGGCGCTCGTCGGCGCGGCGGTACTCCTCATCCTCTACGCCACCGGCAGCCTGGCGCAGGGTAACCGGCTGGCAGGCGATCTCGGCCGTCTCGACCTCGAACGCTTCAACCTCAAAGCGCAGGCAATCGCCGCCGTGCTGCCGGAATTTGCACAGAAGAATGCGCATACCATCCTCCTCGTCGGCTCGTTGGCAGTCATTCCCGTAAAATTCTTCGGCAAGATCGGCATTTTTCTCGTGCCGCTGCTCGCGTTCCTCACCGGCAGGCAGGTCCGCCAGGCATTGGCAGTGCATGCACCGTTCGCGTGGGGCTTCGGCGTTCACCTGCTGGTTCTCGCCGTCTTCGTCACCGACCTGCAGTTCCTCGCCGGACGCTACGTCGCCCCCCTCTATCTGATGGGCGCACCATTCCTCGGCTGGGGCCTGCTGCAACTGGTGCGGCGCATTCCGCACTGGCGCTGGCCGATACTCGCTACCGCAATCATCCTCATGTTCGCAAACGTGGTTTCCCTCAGCCCCGGGAAGACGCATTTTGTCGATGCCGGCAAATGGCTATCCGCCAATGCCACCGATTCACCACGGGTCTACATCGAGAGTGGGCGTGCAGCCTACTATGCTGGCTGGAAGCATCGAAACCGGCCGCCCGAGACGCGGAACACCCTGGCCGAGGCGCTTTCCCGAGGCGAGTACGATCTGCTGGTGCTGGAGGTGTCGCGCGAGGAAACCGGATTCGAGAAGTGGGCCGAAGGTGCAGGACTGCGCATCGTGCAACGCTTCGCCCACTCCGGCAACGACGATGTCATCGTCGCAGAACCAGCGCACCCTCAGCCGCCCAACGCCCCGTCCAGCACCGAACGCAGTCGCTGATGGACCGGCCGGAGGTCAAAGTCGGCCGCCGCCTTCCGTCGCCCGGCCGCCCCCATCGCCTCGCGCAATCCGGCGTCCGCCGCCAGATCGGCGATCCGGTTTGCCCAGGTTTCCTCGTCGCCGGCCAGGAAGCCGTTCACCCCCTCCTCGACGATCCGGGCATTGGCGCCGCACCCCGAAGAGACGACCGGCAAACCCGCCGCCATGTATTGCAGTACCTTCAGCGCACATTTGCCGCGGCTCCAGTCATCGTCGCGCATCGGAGCGATACCGATGTGTGCGCTCGCCAACTCCCGGGCTTCGCTGTCTGCCTGCCAGCGGACCGGAAGAACCGGCAGGCCGGCGTCGGGCAGATCGAAATCGGCGATCACCTTGAGCCGTAGCCCCGGAATGCGGACGGCCGCGGCACGCAGCCAGGGCAGGATATCGACCAGATATTTGCGCGTCGAACTACTGCCTATCCAAACCAAGTCGACGCTCTCGGCAGGCTTGTCGGCAGAAACCGCATAGCGATCCACGGCGAGCGCCGTCGGCACCAGCGTAACCGCGCGATTGAAGGCTTTCGCCCGATCCTCCAGGAATTCGTTACCGGCCATCACGTGGTCGCAAACCTTGATCATCGCGGCAAAGCGCCGCATGCGGGTTGCCGACGGAGAGCCGTCGGTCGCACAGAAGATCGCATCGTCGAAATCGAAGATCAAGCGGCGTGCGCTGCGGCGCAGCAGCCACAGGAAAGGCACCGGAAAGGTCTTGCGCAGGACGACGACCACGTCCGCCGCCGCCGCCTGCCGGCAGGCGGCAAAGAATGGCAGCAGACCGCCGGCAGCAGTTGCATGCACCGGCTCGAATCCGTTTTCGCGCAGATGCGGGAAATACTGCAGCGCGCGGTAGCGGGTCGAGGACGAATTCTCGCCCTTGGAAATGAACAGGATGCGTTTCAAGATTCGATCTCCGGTCACCGCCGGTCATTGCCCGCGTACGCGGGCTTTCAGCCGCTTCATTCCTCGCCGTCCGATGCTGCGCTTCAGCCACACCTTCAGATCGTACAGCGCGAACTTCAGGCGTGACCAGACGTCGAAACGCCTGCCGAGTCGTGTCATGTAGAGCGACATCAGCCTGTCGCGCCCATGCCAGTCCAGCTTGTTGCAGATGCGGACCATATCGGCAAGACGCCGGCCCGACGATAGCGGGGTGTCGAAAGCATGGATGCGGCCGGTATCGATCAGGCTGAAGGTCAAGGTCCCGTCATCGGTCGCCGACGCCAGAATGTTGCCGCCGGAAAGGTCGCGGAAAAAGATGCCACGGCCATGCATCCGGTGCAGGTAGTCGCAGAGCTGGCGATAGGCACTGTCCTGCGCGATGCCGGCAAAGGTCGGCTCGCCGCGTGCGAAAGCGGCGAACATCTCGCGCACGGCAAAATCGGCGCGGACATGTTCACAAACGTAGAAATTGCGCATCAGCGTCGTGTCGCCGCGCCATTCGAACCAAGCCACGGGGACAGCGACGCCGATCCCTCTGCGCAACAGCTCGCAGGTCCCGCTCCAACTGCGCAGGCCTTTCGATGGCTTCAGACGGTCGAGCAATTTTTTGTGGAAGTACATCTTCACCGGCTGCTTGACCACCAGCTTCGCCTCCGGCCGGCGCGGGTCGGATACGGTCCATACGGCATTGCGCGCATGACGCAGTGCGGCTTCACGCGACGGCGCGACCAGCCGGTCGGGATGGATCACCCCGAGGAGGCGGCTGGCCTCATCCAGCGATCCGGCAACGACGATACCCTCCCAACCGCGCTCACGGAAATGGAAGTGGCGGCAACCGGGCCGGTGCCAAGCAAGCGCGACGCCGGGAAGCAACGCCGCTCCCGGCCGCAGTTCCACCGATGCCGAGGCCGGCCAGCACAGGTAGCGCGGCGATTCGCCGACCAGTACCCGGGATGCCTCGCGCGCATCCTCGGGGATTCCGTCGCGGCTGCGGAAATCCGCCGCTGCCAAATCGTCGGCCGAATAGAGATCGGCAAGCGCCGCAGCACGACCGTTGATCGTCCATACCGCGTGGATGAGGTGCCTGGTCGAACGGAAGGCGTGCACCTCCAGTCCCTCCGTCGCACTCAGACGCCCTTCGTAGCAGGCGCCGGGCACGAGCGCCGCAAAGGCGTGCAGCGCATGCAGCGCCGGCCGTACGCGCAGGTCGCCGCGGCCGCCTTCGACGCTGGCGTAGTGGGTGATTCTTTCCAGCGCCGGATACGGCCGCTCGCCGTTATCGACGAGTCCCTCGCGGTGGCAGATCAGCGGCCCCCACCAGGCACGCTCCAGCGCGCCGGAGGCAGCGCAGAGGAGCATGTAGCGGGTGAGGTAATCGGCCTGCTTTTCCTCGCTGTCCGGCAGCATCCGCTCGATGCGCGGCAGGGTCCAGAAGGCGGACGGCGAGACCAGCCGGGGCACCCCGTGGTCGGCGCCGAGACGGGCCAGCAGCCGGGCCTTCTTGATCAGATTGAACTTGTGCAGGCGGACGAGGCGACGCCCGAGAATCTTGTGGTCGAAGCGTTCGGGTTCCGTGCAGCGTTCCGAGAACAGGTTGTCGGTATGAATGTCGGGCAGCAGGCCGCGCTCGGCGAGCAGCGCCAGCATGCCGACGTTCCACGGCGGCTCGAAATCGGTGACGCCCGGCCCCATCAGCGTCAATCCGCGCCTGCGCACCTCGTGCCAGCCGATCTCCCACATCGACAGGAAGCCGGACAGCGAGTGGCCGCACCAACGCTGCCGGTTGACGGTCGTCCCCAGCTCGACCCGCTCGACCGCCGCGCCGTATCGGTCGAGCGTCCTCGACACGAATGCCCGCCAGCGCGCGGCAGCCCGTTCGTCGGGCATGGCCAGCGCATCCTCGCGCAACTGGACGAGATGCAGGGTGACACGGAATTCCTCGGCGAGCAGCCTGGCCAGCAGACGCTCGCCGTCACCGCCTTCGTCCGCGCCCGAGAAATCCACCCGGACATGCCGGATGCCCGCCGCGCGCAGCCGCTCGACGATGAAGTCGTCGACCTCCGGGTCCGCGGCAGCGGCCACGCCGACCCCGGCAAACGCCGGATCCACGACGTGCCCGCCGGCCGGAGGGCGCTGCCCGCCGGGGAAACGGAAGCGCCCGCGCACGATGGCGCTCGCAACCGCAAGGCCGAAACGCAGCCGTGGATCGAACCGCGCCGGCATCAGACGTCGTCCGCTGCGGGCGCCCGCCCACTGACCACGGCATCGAGATCGAGCCAGTCGCGCTCGTCGGCGATGCCCTGCATGCGGCGCACATTGCGCGCGCGCAGATAGCGGCCGAGCGGCCAGGGATAGATGCGCAGATCGGAGAAGTCGATCAGGCCGAGCCGGCCGTCCGGCGTGCGCACGACGTTGCCGAGGTGCAGCGAGCGGAAATAGACGCCCGCGTCGTGCAGGCGGACGATGAAACGGGTGAGGTCGTCCCGCAGGCGGCGGCGCTGCGCCGGATCGAGCCCCCGGCAGACCAGTTCGCGCAGCGTGGCGCCGGGCAGCGGCCGGTAGTGGACGGCGTCGCGCGCCAGCTCGGCGATACGGAAGACGCCGATCACCTCCGGCACCGGCACGCCGATCCGCGCCAGCGCCGCGGCATTGGCGGCGAAGCGCCGGGCGTAGGGATAGAACGCGGCCGAAGAGAGCAGACGCTTGCGGCGAAAGAGCTTGAGGATGGAACCGTCGGCCAGCCGCAGCACCTTGTCGCCGTGCGGGTCCCTTTCGAGCACCTCGGCGCCCTCGCACATGGCGAGATAATCCTGCTGCATCAGCTTCTTCAACGCGCGGCCCGCCCGGAAAAAACGGGTAGTTTACCGCCTCGCACGGTCGCGAGGTACGCGAACGGCGCGTGCTAAACTCGCGCGTCCGCCTTCCCAGCCCCCGCGACCGCCCGTCCATGCCGCCCACCGCTCCCGCTCCGGCGCCCTCGCTGAAGATCTACCTGCGCCTGCTCGGCTACGTCCGCCCCTTCATCGGCGCCTTCGTCGTCAGCATCGCCGGCTATCTGATCTTCGCCTCGTCGCAGCCGATGTTCGCCGCCGTGCTCAAGTACTTCGTCGACGGCCTCGGCGCAGCGCCTGGCACGACGCAGCACCGGTTGCCGCTGCTCGGCAGCGTCGAGCTGATGTACGGCATCCCGATCCTGATGGTGCTGATCATCGTCTGGCGCAGCATCGGCTCGTTCCTCGGCAACTACTATCTCGCCAAGGTTTCGCTCGGCCTCGTCCACGACCTGCGGCTGGCGCTGTTCAACAGCCTGCTGCGCCTGCCGAACGCCTATTTCGACCAGCAGAACTCCGGCCACCTGATCTCGCGCATCACCTACAACGTGACCATGGTCACCGGCGCCGCCACCGACGCCATCAAGGTGGTGATCCGCGAGGGACTGACCGTCGTCTTCCTCTTCGGCTACCTGCTGTGGATGAACTGGAAGCTGACCGCGATCATGGTCGCCGTGCTGCCGGTGATCGGCCTCATGGTCGGCAGCGCCAGCCGCAAGTTCCGCAAGCAGAGCAAGAAGATCCAGACGTCGATGGGCGACCTGACGCACGTCGCCTCGGAGACCATCCAGGGCTACCGCGTCGTCCGCAGCTTCGGCGGCGAGGACTACGAGTCGGCGCGCTTCCAGGCGGCGAGCGAGGACAACACCGTCAAGCAACTGCGCATGGTGAAGACCGGCGCCGTGTTCACGCCGGCGCTGCAGCTCGTCACCTTCTCGGCGATGTCGGTGATCCTCTTCCTCGTGCTCTTCATGCGCGGCGACGCGTCGGCCGGCGACCTCGTCGCCTACATCACGGCCGCCGGCCTGCTGCCGAAGCCGATCCGCCAGCTCTCCGAGGTCAGCGGCACGATCCAGAAGGGGCTGGCCGGCGCCGAAAGCATCTTCGCGCAGCTCGACGAGGCGCCGGAGTCCGATCGCGGCACGGTCGAGCGCGAGCGCATCGCCGGCCGCATCGAAATCCGCGGGCTGAGCTTCACCTACCCCGGCAGCGACCGGCGCGTGCTGGAGGACGTCGACATCGTCGTCGAACCGGGGCAGATGGTTGCCATCGTCGGTCGTTCGGGCAGCGGCAAGTCGACGCTGGTCGGTCTGATCCCGCGCTTCTATCACCACAGCGAGGGGCGGATACTGATCGACGGCGTCGACATCGAGGGTTACACGCTCAGGAACCTGCGCCGGCACGTCGCGCTGGTGACGCAGCAGGTGGTGCTGTTCAACGACACCGTGGCCGCCAACATCGCCTATGGCGACCTGGCGCAGGCGCCGCGCAGCGAGATCGAGAAGGCGGCCGCCGCCGCCCACGCCCGGGAATTCATCGACCGGCTGCCGCAGGGCTTCGACACGCCGGTCGGCGAGGATGGCGTGCTTCTCTCCGGCGGCCAGCGGCAACGCCTGGCGATCGCCCGCGCGCTGCTCAAGAACGCACCGATCCTGATCCTCGACGAGGCCACCTCGGCGCTCGACACCGAATCCGAGCGCCACATCCAGGCGGCGCTCGACGAGGTGATGAAGGGGCGGACGACGCTGGTCATCGCACACCGCCTGTCCACCATCGAGAAGGCCGACCTGATCCTGGTCATGGACCAGGGGCGCATCGTCGAGCGCGGCACGCACGCCGGGCTGATCGCCGCCAATGGCCACTACGCGCGGCTGCACGCCGTGCAGTTCCAGGAAGCTGCCGCCGGCTGAACGCCCGCTCAGGCGGGCGGCAGATGCCGGTCGAACCAGTCGCGCAGCGCCGAACCTGCCGGCCAGTTGCGCAGCAGGCGCGCCCGGTCGCGCTGCCAGGCGCGCGCGTGGGCGGCGGCCGAGCGGTGCTGCCGCATCGCGTCGAGGTCGATGAGCACGACGCGCTCGCCGTCCCAGAGCAGGTTGCTCGCCTTCAGGTCGCCGTGGCTGATGCGCAGCCGGTGCAGTTTTCCGAACAGGTCGACGATGGCCGCGGCCTCGGCGGCCGGCGGCTCGTGCGCGGCATCGAGGCGGTCGAGCAGGCTCGGCCCGGGGCAATGGGCGACGATCAGCCAGGCGCGCCGGCGCAGCGGGCCGAAGCGCTCCTCGACCAGCGCCAGCGGCGCCGGCGTGGCAATGCCGAAGAAGCGCAGCCGGTGCGCTTCGCGCCAGGAATGCCAGGCCCGGCTCGGGCGCCACAGGCGCGAGGCCGCGTGGCCGGCGCTCTTCAGGTTGTAGCGTTTGACGACGCAGTCGCCGACCGCGGCAACGGTGCAGGTGCCGCCGTCCTTGAGCAGCCGGCCGGCGGCGATCGCCGCGTCCGGATCGGCGAGCAGCGGCGCCAGCGGTTCCGCCTGCTCGCGGACGACGGCGACGAAGCGGTCGAATTCCCGGCGCACGGCGAACAGCGAGCAGTCGCGCACGCTCTTCGCCAGCAGGTCGTCGAGCCGGCGCGCGCGCACCGCCGCCGTCTCCCGCAGCAATTCGCCGGTCGCCGCCGGGGGCCGGCCGCCGCCGCGCGCGTAGGCGGCGAGCAGCGGCTCCGGGCGATCGTCCCAGTCCACCGGCAGTTGCGCCAGCAGGACGGCGAGATTGGCGATCGCCGCCGCCGGCGGCAGGGGACGTCCCTGTTCCGGCGCGCGCACGCCATCGCCGTCGATGACCAGCAGACGTTCGCCGACGCGCAGAAAATTGCCGAGGTGCAGGTCGTCCTGAACGAGGCCGGCGGCATGCATCCGGCCGAGCATGGCCAGCGCCGGTTCGAGCATGGCAACGGCCCGCGCGTCGCCGGCGGGCAGATCGGCGACGCGCGCCCAGGCTTCGGCGAGACTCTCCGCGGAGTCGAGGAATTCAGTGGCGAGGACGTGGCCGCCGCCGGCCAGTTGCGCCGCCAGCAGCGGCGCCGGCGTCGGGATGCCGGCGGCAAGCAGCGCGTCGATGCCGGCGCGCTCCTGCGCCCAGTGGCGCGCGCTGCCGGCGGCGACGAAAAGTTTGGCGAGCACGCGCCGGCCGGCGAACTCCGCCTCGCCGACGATGCGCTTGCCGGGCAGCACGCGCAGCAGGCCGAGGAGCGTCAGCGTCCGGCCGTCGGCGAGGGCGATGCGGCACGGCACCGCCGGCCTGCGCCCGGCCGCGCGCAGGGTCGACGCGTCGGCGGACGGAATGGCGATCGACGGCAAGGCCATGACACCGCTCAACGATCGAGCGAATCGTCGGCGAGGATCGCGTCGGCGTCGATGCCGCGCAGTTTGTTGCCGATGCGTTTGCGGCCATTGCGCACATTGCGCCGGCTGCTGCCAAGGTCGGGATTGAGCACCATCGTCGCATGATTCACGTGGTCGACGTATCGGCCGAGATGCTCGGATTCGAGGAAGCGCATGCGATGGCCAGCCGCTACCATCTTGCGGTGCATGACGCTGCCAGCGACGGTATCGCCGTCGGCAAAGCCGGTGCCGAGCGCGCGGATGACATCGGTGCGATACATTGCGCAGTGGCTGCGCAGGTAGTGCAGGCTGTCGTCGAAACGCTCGGCGCGGTAGCTGCGGCGGCCGGTCAGCCGATGCTGCGCGACCTTGATCGATTTTTCGAGGCGACGTCCGAGCCGTTGCAGCCAGGTCTTCGATTCCAGCTTCCACGAACCGACGCCGGCCAGCTTCTCGTCCTCCGCGAACGGCGCGAGCAGCACGTCGAGCCAGTCGGCGCGACGGACGAAGGTGTCGGTATGGATCGACAGCACGAAGGGGGTCGTCACCCGCGCCAGCGCCAAGTCCAGCGCGCGCGCGTGCGACAGCGGCGGCGTGTCGTCGGGCTCGGCGCGGCGTTCGATCAGCTCGATCCACGACAGGGTCCGCAGATAGTCGAGCGAGGCGTCGCCCGAATCGTTGTCGATGACGATCACCTTCGCGCGGCCGGGGTCCGTATGCTTGCGCAACAGTCGCAGGCAGATGCGGGTGATCTCCGGCGTCCGGTAGTTCGGCACGAGGATGGTGACCTGCGGTTCCGTCGGTTCTTCCATAGGCTTTCCTGGCGCGGGACGCGCCTCATCTCTCCTCTGCATGCGCAGCGGCATCGGTCAGGCGCTCGCCCTGCGCATCCTTGGCCGACAGCACCGGCGGCCCCGCCAGCGGCCATGCGATGCCGATGTCCGCGTCGTCCCAGCGAATGCACCGCTCGTGCGCCGACGCGTAGTAATCCGTCGTCTTGTAGAGGAACTCCGCCGTCTCCGACAAGGTCAGGAAGCCGTGCGCGAACCCCGGCGGAATCCACATCTGCCGCCTGTTCTCGGCCGACAGAATCTCGCCCACCCATTTGCCGAAGGTCGGCGATCCCTTGCGGATGTCCACGGCGACGTCGAACACCTCGCCGACGATCACCCGCACCAGTTTGCCCTGCGCCTTCGGCGGCAACTGGTAGTGCAGGCCGCGCAGCACGCCCTTCGCCGAGCGGGAGTGGTTGTCCTGCACGAAATCCGGATCGACGCCGGTCGCCTCGCGGAAGGTCTGCCGGTTGTAGCTCTCGAAGAAGAAGCCGCGCTCGTCGCCGAACACGCGCGGTTCGAGCAGGACAACGTCGGCAATCGCCAGTTTCGTCGCCTTCATCAGAACACCGCCTCCTGCAGCAGGCGCAGCAGGTACTGGCCGTAGCCGTTCTTCGCCAGCGGCGCGGCCAGCGCCTGCAGCCGGGCGGCGTCGATCCAGCCCTGGCGCCAGGCGATCTCCTCGGGGCAGGCGACCTTCAGCCCCTGCCGCTTTTCCAGCGTGGCAATGAACTGGCTGGCCTCGAGCATGGACTCGTGCGTGCCGGTATCGAGCCAGGCATAGCCGCGGCCCATGATCTCGACCGACAGCGCGCCCTGCTCCAGGTAGAGACGGTTGAGATCGGTGATCTCCAGCTCGCCGCGGGCGGACGGCTTGAGGTTCTTCGCCAGTTCGACCACCTGCCGGTCGTAGAAGTAGAGGCCGGTCACCGCGTAGTTCGACTTCGGCTGCTTCGGCTTCTCTTCCAGGCTGATCACCTTGCCGCCGGCGTCGAACTCGGCGACGCCGTAGCGTTCCGGGTCGTGCACGTGGTAGGCGAAGACCGTGGCGCCGTCGTCGCGCGCCGCGGCGCTGTCGAGCAGGCGGTGGAAGTCGTGGCCGTAGAAGATGTTGTCGCCGAGCACCAGCGCCGACAGGTCGTCGCCGATGAATTCGTCGCCGATGATGAAGGCCTGCGCCAGACCGTCCGGCGAGGGCTGCACGGCGTAGGTCAGTTCGATGCCCCACTGCGAACCGTCGCCGAGCAATTGCTCGAAGCGCGGCGTGTCCTGCGGCGTCGAGATCACCAGGATCTCGCGGATGCCGGCGAGCATCAGCGTCGTCAGCGGGTAGTAGATCATCGGCTTGTCGAACACCGGCAGCAACTGCTTGGAGACGGCGAGCGTCGCCGGATGCAGGCGGGTGCCGGCGCCGCCGGCGAGGATGATGCCTTTACGTTTTTTAGTAGCCATTCGATTTCTTCAGTGCGAGCAGTTGCAGCATGCGGGAAAGGAAGGGGCGCCAGTCGGGCAGTTCGAGGTCGAAATCGCGTTCGAGCCTGCCGCAGTCGAGGCGCGAGTTTGCCGGCCGGCGCGCCGGCGTCGGGTAGTCGACACTGCCGATGGCGGCCACGGAGTCCGGCGCCGGCAGGCCGGCGAAGCCGGGCGTCGCCGCGGCCAAGCGCAGGATCTCGCGGGCAAAGCCGCACCAGCTCACCGGATCGGCCGCCGCCAGGTGGTAGAGGCGGGCGTCGCCGATCTCGCCGCCGCGCCGCGTCGCCGCGAGGATCTGGCCGGTGACGTCGGAGAGCAGCGCAGCCGGCGTCGGCGCGCCGACCTGGTCGTCGACGACGCGCAGCGGCCGCCCTTCGCCGGCCAGCCGCAGCACGGTCTTGACGAAGTTGTGGCCGCGCGCGCCGAACACCCAACTGGTGCGGAAGATCAGCGCGCGGCCGCCGGCGGCGAGCACGCCGTCCTCGCCGTCGCGCTTGGTCGCGCCGTAGACCGAGAGCGGGCAGGTCGGGTCGGTCTCGACGTAGGGCGCAGGCTTGTTGCCGTCGAACACGTAGTCGGTCGAGTAATGCACGAGCAGCGCGCCGAGCGGCTTCGCCGCCTCGGCCATCACCGTCGGCGCCACGGCGTTGATCGCGCGCGCGAGTTCCGGCTCGCTCTCGGCGCGGTCGACCGCGGTGTAGGCAGCGGCATTGACGACGATGCGCGGCTTGACGGCGGCGATCGCCGCGCGGATCGCCGCCGGATCGGCGAGATCGCAATGCGCACGGTCGAGCGCGGTGACCGCGCCCAGCGGCGACAGCGAACGCTGCAACTGCCAGCCGACCTGGCCGTCGCTGCCGAAGAGGAGGATCGGCGTCGTCATGCGCGCGCCCCGTAGTTCTGTTCGGTCCACTGCCGATAGGCGCCGGAAGTCACGTCGGCAACCCAGTCGGCGTTGTCCAGATACCAGCGCACGGTCTTCTCGATGCCGGTGGCGAAGGTCTCGGCCGGCCGCCAGCCGAGTTCGCGCTCGATCTTCCGCGCGTCGATCGCGTAGCGGCGGTCGTGGCCGGGGCGGTCGGTGACGTAGGCGATCTGGTCGCGGTAGGAGCCGGCGGCCTTCGGCCGCGCCGCGTCGAGCAGATCGCACAGCGTGTGCACGATGGCGATGTTCGGCATCTCGTTCCAGCCGCCGACGTTGTACACCTCGCCGATCCGGCCGGCTTCGAGCACGCGCCGGATCGCCGCGCAGTGGTCGCCGACGTACAGCCAGTCGCGGATCTGCTGGCCGTCGCCGTAGATCGGCAGCGGCTTCCCGGTGAGCGCGTTGTGGATCATCAGCGGGATCAGCTTTTCCGGGAACTGGTAGGGGCCGTAGTTGTTCGAGCAGTTGGTCGTCAGCACCGGCAGCCCGTAGGTGTGGCAATAGGCACGCACGAGGTGGTCGGAGGCGGCCTTGGACGCCGAGTACGGGCTGTTCGGCTGGTACGGATTGGCTTCGGTGAAGGGCGGATCGTCGGCCGTCAGCGACCCGTAGACCTCGTCGGTGGATACGTGCAGGAAGCGGAAGGTCTGCCGCTCGGCGTCGGACAGCGCCGCGTAGTGGGCGCGCGCGCATTCGAGCAGGTTGAAGGTGCCGACGATGTTGGTCTGGATGAACTCGCCCGGCCCGTGGATCGAGCGGTCGACGTGGCTCTCGGCGGCGAAGCCGACGACGGCGCGCGGCCGGTGCTGCGCGAGCAGCGCGGCGACCAGCTCGCGGTCGCCGATGTCGCCGCGCACGAAGACGTGGCGCGGGTCGTTTTGCAGCGACTTCAGGTTTTCGAGGTTGCCGGCGTAGGTCAGCCGGTCGAGGTTAACGACGGTCTCGTCCGACCGCGCCAGCCAGTCGAGGACGAAGTTGGCGCCGATGAAGCCGGCGCCGCCGGTGACGAGGATGGTCATGCGCTTCTCCCTGCTTGTTTTCGTTCAGTCCGCGGCGCCGTAGCCGTCCGCGCCGTAACCGTCCGGATTCGCCGACTGCCAGCGCCAGGCGTCGGCGCACATGCGCTCGATGCCGAATTCGGCCCGCCAGCCCAGCGCCTCCGCGGCCAGGGTCGGATCGGCATAGCAGGCGGCGATGTCGCCGGCGCGGCGCGACGCGATGCGGTAGGGGATCGGCCGGCCGCTGGCGCAGGCGAAGGCCGCCACCATTTCCAGCACCGAATGGCCGCGCCCGGTGCCGAGATTGACGGTGACCACGCCCGGCCGCTGCCGCAGCGCTTCGAGCGCCTTCAGATGGCCGCGCGCCAGATCGACGACGTGGATGTAGTCGCGTACGCCGGTGCCGTCCGGCGTCGGGTAGTCGCCGCCGAAGACCATCAACTCCGGCCGCCGGCCGATCGCCACCTGGCTGACGAAGGGCATCAGGTTGTTCGGGATGCCGGCCGGGTCTTCGCCGATCAGCCCGGACTCATGCGCGCCGACCGGGTTGAAGTAGCGCAGGATGCCGAAGCGCCAGCGCGCGTCGGCGCGCGCCAGGTCGCGCAGGACGTCTTCGACCATCAGCTTGCTGCGGCCGTAGGGGTTGGTCGCGGACAGCGGGAAATCCTCGCGGATCGGCACCGTGGCCGGCTCGCCGTAAACCGTCGCCGACGAGCTGAAGACCAGCGTGCGCACGTCGGCCGCGTCCATCGCCTTGAGCAGCGACAGGCTGCCGTTCACGTTGTTGTCGTAGTAGGCGAGCGGCCGCTCGACCGATTCGCCGACCGCCTTCAGCCCGGCGAAGTGGATCACCGCGTCGATGCGCTGCGCGGCGAACAACCGGGAAAGAGCCTCGCCGTCGCGCACGTCGCCGCGCACGAAGTCGGGCGCGCGGCCGGCGATGCGGGCGACACGGGAAAGCGCCTCCCGCTTCGAATTCGACAGGTTGTCGAGGACGACGACCTCACAGCCCGCCGCCAGCAGTTCGACGCAGGCATGCGACCCGATGTAGCCGGCGCCGCCGGTGACCAGCACCTTCATCGCCGGGATTCCATGCACGGCGCCGTTGCCACGCGGGGAACGGGCCGGCGCGGACGTTGCGGGAACTGGGGAACGGAGCGCTGCATGCGGGGCGATCCCTTATAATGCGGGCCTGGCCGAGAAAAAGGACATTATTCTACCCGCGATGCGCATCCTGCTGGTCAAAACCTCCTCGCTCGGCGACGTCATCCACAACCTGCCGGTGGCCGCCGATCTCGCGCGGCGCTTTCCCGGCGTCGAGATCGACTGGTGCGTCGAGGAATCCTTCGCCGACGTTCCGCGCCTCGCCCCCGCCGTCCGCGAGACGATCCCGGTCGCGGTCCGCCGCTGGCGCAGGAACCTCTTCTCGGGCGCGACCTGGCGCGAGATCGGCGCGCTGCGCCGGCGGCTCGCCGGCGGCGGCTACGACGTCGTGCTCGACACGCAGGGCCTGTTGAAGAGCGCGCTGATCGCCGCCCTCGCCGACGGCCAGCGCCTCGGCCACGACCGCGATTCGGCGCGCGAGCCGCTGGCCGCCCGCTTCTACGACCGGACCTTCTTCGTGCCGCGCGACCTGCACGCCGTCGAGCGCAACCGCCAGCTCGCCGCCGCCGCCTTCGGCTACGCGCTGCCGCCGGCGCTCGACTACGGCATCGTCGCCCCCAATTTCGCCGCGCCCTGGCTGCCGCAGGCGCCGCTCGCCGTGCTGCTCACGGCGACCAGCCGCGACGACAAGCTGTGGCCGGAAGCGGACTGGATCGCGCTCGGCCGCGAGCTGGCGCAGCGCGGCCTGACGCCGGTGCTGCCGGCCGGCAGCGCGGCCGAACGGGCGCGCGCCGCGCGCATCGCCGAAGCCCTTCCCGGCGCCGTCGCCGCGCCGCCGCTGTCGATCCGCGAACTCGCCGGCGTTCTCGGCCGGGCGCAACTGGCGATCGGCGTCGACACCGGCCTTGCCCATCTCGCCGCCGCGCTCGGCGTGCCGACCGTGGCCATCTACACCGCGACCGAGCCGGCGCTGACCGGCGTCGCCGGCGCCGGCTTCGCCCGCAACCTCGGCGACGCCGGCCGCCCGCCGTCCGTCGGCGAGGTGCTCGCTACCGTCGACGAAGCGCTCTCCGGCTGATGGCGCGTCTGCTCTATTCGCTGTGCTTCTACCTGGCGCAGCCGCTCGTCTGGCTGCGCCTGCTGATGCGCGGCCGCAGGCAGCCCGAGTACCGGCGGCACGTCGGCGAACGCTACGGCTTCTACCCGGCGCCGCCGGCGCGGCCGCTCCTCTGGCTGCACGCGGTGTCGGTCGGCGAGACGCGCGCCGCCGAACCGCTGATCGAGGCGCTGCTGGCGGCGCATCCACGGCACGCGCTGCTGCTCACGCACATGACGCCGACCGGCCGCGAGACCGGCAGGATCTACGCCGAGCGCCACCCCGGCCGCGTCATCCAGGCCTACCTGCCCTACGACCTGCCGGACGCGGTGGCGCGCTTCCTCGACCGCTTCCGCCCGGAATTCGGTGTCTTCATGGAAACCGAGCTGTGGCCGAACCTGGTCGCCGCGGCCAAGGTGCGCGGCCTGCCGCTGGCGCTGGTCAACGCCCGCCTGTCGGAAAAGTCGCGGCGCGGCTACCGGCGGTTCGCCGCGCTCGTCGCGCCGGCCTTCGCCGCGCTCGACCTGGTCGCCGCGCAGACCGCCGACGACGCCGAGCGGCTGGCAAGCGTCGGCGCGCGCGCACCGCAGGTCACCGGCAACCTCAAGTTCGACGTGACGCCCGATCCGGCCAAGCTCGCCCACGGCGCCAACTGGCGCGCCGAGATCGGCGGCCGGCCGGTGTGGCTGGCGGCCTCGACCCGCGACGGCGAGGAGGCGCTGATCCTCGACGCGCTCGCCCGCATCGCGCTGCCGAACCTGCTGCTGATCCTCGTGCCGCGCCACCCGCAGCGCTTCGACGAAGTCGCCGCGCTCGCCGCCGGCCGCGGCCTGGCGCTGAAGCGGCGCAGCCTGGAGGAATTTCCGGACGCCGGCACGCGCGTCTGGCTCGGCGACAGCATGGGCGAGATGGCGAGCTACTACGCGGCGGCGGATCTGGCGCTGATCGGCGGTTCGCTGCTGCCCTTCGGCGGGCAGAACCTGATCGAGGCGGCGGCCTGCGGCTGCCCGGTCGTCGTCGGCCCGCACACCTTCAACTTCGCGCAGGCGGCCGACGACGCGGCGGCCTGCGGCGCCGCGCGGCGCATTGCCGGCGTCGGCGAACTGGCCGGCGCCGTCGCGGACATTCTCGCCCACCCCGAGCTGCGGGCGAACATGCAGGAAAGGGCCCTCGCCTTCAGCCGCGCGCACCAGGGCGCGACGGCGCGGACCATGGACTTGCTGACAGCGCTTACTGCGCGAGCAGCGCGTTGACCTTCGCCAGATCGGTCTCTTCCAGCGTGCCGACCGCAGCCTTCAGCCGCAGTTGCGCGAGCAGCGTGTCGTACCACGCGCGCGCCAGGTCGCGGCGGGTGGCGTAGACCTGCTGCTCGGCGTTGAGCACGTCGATGCCGATGCGCACGCCGACCTCGTAGCCGAGCCGGTTCGATTCGAGCGAGCTCTGGCTGGAGACCAGCGCCGCCTTCAGCGCCGTCACCTGCGCCGTGCCGTTGGCGACGCCGAGCCAAGACTGGCGCGCCGCCTGCGCGGCGTTGCGGCGGGCCGCTTCCAGTTGCTGGCGGGCGGCCTCGCGGTTGGCCTCGGCTTCGCGCGTCCGCGAGTTGACGAGCCCGCCCTGGTACAGCGGGATGTTCAACTGCAGCGCGGCGGTCGTCGACCGCGTCTCGAAGGCCGGCGTCGCGCTGGTGCCGACCGTCGGCAGCGCGGCGTTCTGCGCCGCATTGCCGTGGGCGACGACGGCGTCCAGCGTCGGATAGTGGCCGGCGCGGTTCCTTTCGATTTCCTTCACCGCGAGTTCGACGGCGAGCTGCTGCAACTGCACCGAAATCGCGTCCTTCTCGGCGGCCTCGACCCAAGGCGCCATGGCGTCCGGCTGCGGCCGTTCCAGCGTCGCCTGTTCGCGCAACTGCGCGAGCGCGCCCGGATCGCGGCCGACCACCACCTCCAGCGCGCGCCGCCGGATCTCCAGCTCGCTCTCGGCGGCGATCTCCTGCGCCGTCGCCAGGTCGTAGCGCGACTGCGCCTCGTGCGTGTCGACGATGGTCGCTGTGCCCACCTCGAAGTTCTTCTTCGCCTGCTCCAGTTGCTGCGCGATCGCTTTCTTCTGCGCCTGCAATGCGCGCAGGTTCTCCTCGGCGTAGAGCACGTCGAAATAGGCCTGGGCGACGCGCAGGATGACGTCCTGCTGCGCCTGCGCGAACTGCGCCTCGGCCTGCGCCGCCTGCGTCTTGCCCTGCTGCCAGGCGACCACGTTCTGCCAGCGGAACAGCGGCTGCGTCAGCGTCACCGTATAGCCGTGGCTGTTGTAGTCGGCCTTCGACGACGGCATGCCGCTCATCTCGCGCTTGAGGTCGTTCCACTGCGTGTTGGCCCCGGCGCCGAGCGTCGGCAGCAGGCCCGAGAGCCCCTGCGCCTCCTTCTCGCGACCGGCGTCGGCGAGGTGGCGGGCGGCGAGGTACTGCGGGTCGTTCTCCAGCGCCAGCCGGTAGACCTGCAGCAGGTCGGCGGCGTGGACGCCACCGGCGAGAAGGGCGGCGGAAACGAGCAGGGACAGTCTTTTCATCGAGGGCATGGCGGGAATCCGCTGTCAGTAGCGTGGCATCGACGGATCGACGTTCTCGGCCCAGGCCGCGACGCCGCCGCTGAGGTTGTAGACGGAAGCAAAGCCGTTGCGCTCGAGGAAGAGCGCGACCTGGAAGGAGCGGACGCCGTGGTGGCAGACGACCACGGTGTCGGCGTCAGGATCGAGTTCCGGCAGGCGCGGCGGCACGGCCGCCATCGGCAGCGCGAGCGCGCCGTCGATGCGACAGATCGCCGTCTCCCACGGTTCGCGGACGTCGAGCAGCACGGGCCCGGGGCGTTCGCTGCGGCCGGCGGCAGCCAGCCATTCCGCGAGTTCGTTCGCCGAGATCTGTCGCATTCCCCTCCGGTTGTCAGAAGACGAACTGCTCGCGCTGGACGGCGTTCTTCAGCGGCGCCGTCACGGTTTCGAACAGGTTCACGGTGTTGAAGGTGGTCTCGCCGGTGCGCGTCACCAGTTGCGCCTCCATCGCCGGCGCCTCGCCGACGATGGCCACCAGGCGGCCGCCGACCTTGAGCTGCTGCAGCATTTCCGGCGGCAGCACCGGCAGCGAGCCGGAGACGACGATGACGTCGAACGGCGCGCCGTTCGGCCAGCCGCGGGCGCCGTCGCCCTTGACCAGGTTGACGTTGTTGACGCCGGCGCGGGCGAGGTTCTGGCGGGCGACTTCCAACTGCGCGCCGTCGATCTCGACCGAGGTCACCGAAGCGGCGCGGGCGGCGAGCAGCGCCGCCATGTAGCCGCTGCCGGTGCCGATCTCGAGCACCTTGTCGCCCGGCTTGAGGCCGGCTTCCTGCAGCAGGCGGGCCTCGATCTTCGGTTCGAGCATGGTCGAGCCGTTGGCGAGCGGCAGCTCGACGTCGGCGAAGGCCAGCGCCGCGCTGCCTGCCGGCGTGAAATCCTCGCGCTTCACCTGCGAGAGCAGGCCGAGAACGTCCGGATCCAGCACCTCCCAGGGGCGGATCTGCTGCTCGATCATGTTGAAGCGTGCCTGTTCGAAATCCATGTTGACCGCCGTATTCATCGCTCTCCCCGTCGCGCGTATATATTAGTCGAAGCTAATATGTGTGTCCAAAGAAAGCAGAATTATACCTCGTGCGCCGGGCGCCTTGTCTCGGGCGTCACCCGGTACCAGGCGGCGTAGAGCGCCGGCAGGAAGAGCAGCGTGAGCACGGTGGCGACGATCAGGCCGCCCATGATGGCAACCGCCATCGGCCCCCAGAAGACGCTGCGGGTGAGCGGGATCATCGCCAGGATCGCCGCCGCCGCGGTCAGCATGATCGGCCGGAAGCGGCGCACGGTCGAGCCGACGATCGCCTCCCAGGTCGGCTTGCCGGCCTTCTCGTCCTGCTCGATCTGGTCGACGAGGATCACCGAGTTGCGCATGATCATGCCGGACAGCGCAATGACGCCGAGGTTGGCGACGAAGCCGAAGGGCACGTTGAAGGCGAGCAGCGCCATGGCCACGCCGATCAGCCCGAGCGGCGCGGTGAGCAGCACCATCAGCGTGCGGCCGATGCTCTGCAACTGGATCATCAGCAGCGTGACGACGGCGACCAGCATGATCGGCATCACCGCCTTGATCGAGGATTCGCCCTTGGCCGACTCCTCGGTGGTACCGCCCAGTTCGATGCGGAAGCCCGGCGGCAGCGCGGCGCGCACGGCGTCGAGCGCCGGGTCGATCTGCGCCGAGACCACCGGCGCCTGCATGCCGTCGCGGATATCGGCCATCACCGTCACCGTCGGCAGCCGGTTGCGCCGCCAGATCTGGCCGGTTTCCAGCTCGTAGTGGATTCTCGCCACCTGCGCCAGCGGCACGTGGCCACCGCCGGCGGTCGGCACGTTGACGTCGGCCAGCCCGGCGAGGTCGGCGCGCTCGGCCGGCGTCGCCCGGATGACGACGTCGATCGACTGGTCGCCCTCGCGCAACTGCGTCACGGCGGCGCCGATCAGCACGGTCTGCAGCGCCTGCGAGAGCGACTGCGTGCTGACGCCGAGCGCGCGCGCCCGTTCCTGGTCGACTTCGAGGCGCACGGCCTTCGCCATCTCGTGCCAGTCAAAGCTGACGTCGGCGGTGTGCGGGTTGGCGCGCATCACCGCCGCCACTTCCTCGGCCGCGCGGCGCAGCGCGCCGATGTCCTCGCCGGAGACGCGGAACTGGATCGGGTAGCCGACCGGCGGACCGTTTTCCAGCCGCAGCACGCGCGTGCGCACCCCGCTCCACGCGCCATCTTCGCCGGCGAAGGCCGCTTCCAGCCGTGCCTTCAGATCCTCGCGCGCCTCAATGCCGTGCGTGGTGACGACGAGCTGGGAGAAATTGTCCTGGAACAGCTTCTGGTCGAGCGGCAGGTAGAAGCGCGGGCTGCCGTTGCCGACATAGGCGGCGACCGCCTGCACCGAGCGCGCCATTTCCGGCGTTTCCAGCAGCAGGCGCTCGACGCGCTTCGTCGTTTCGTCGCTCGCTTTCAGCGAGGCGCCCTGCGGCAGCGTCAGGTCGATCAGCAGCTCCGGCCGGCTGGACGCCGGGAAGAACTGTTTCTGCACGCCGCCGTTGAAGGCGGCGATGGCCAGCCCGAAGACCGCGACCGTGGCGCCGATGACCAGCCAGCGCCGGCGCACGCACCAATTAACGAGCGCGCGGAAGCGGCGGTAGAACGGCGTCTCGTAGATGTTCTCGCCGTGCTGCTGCGCCTTGGCAGCGAGCTTCTGCGGGTCGAGCAGCTTGTAGCCGAGGTAGGGCGTGAAGACGACGGCGACGACCCACGAGACGAGCAGCGCGATGGTGACGACGGCGAAGATCGAGAAGGTGTACTCGCCCGCCGCCGAGCGCGCGAAGCCGACCGGCGTGAAGCCGGCGGCGGTGATCAGCGTGCCGGTGAGCATCGGGAAGGCGGTCGAGGTGTAGGCGAAGGTCGCCGCGCGGAAGCGGTCCCAGCCCTGCTCCATCTTCACCACCATCATCTCGACGGCGATGATCGCGTCGTCGACCAGCAGCCCGAGCGCGATCACCAGCGCGCCGAGCGAGATGCGCTGCAGGTCGATGCCGAAGACGAGCATGAGCAGGAAGGTCACGGCCAGCACCAGCGGGATCGACAGCGCGACGACGGTGCCGGTGCGCAGGCCGAGGCTGAGGAAGGAGACGGCGAGCACGATGGCGATGGCCTCGCCGAGCGAGAAGACGAAGAGGCGGATCGACTGCTGCACGATCTCCGGCTGGTCGGCGACGACGTGCACGTCGATGCCGGCCGGCAGCTCGGCTTCCAGCCGCCGCATCTCGGCCTTGAGCCGCTCGCCGAGGTGGATCACGTCGCCGCCGCGCGCCATGGCCACGGCGACGCCGACCGCGTCCCGGCCCTGCACGCGCATGCGCGGCGCCGGCGGTTCGACGAAGCCGCGGCGCACCTCGGCCAGGTCACCGAGGCGGTAGACGCGGCCGTTGGCGACGATCGGCGTCGCCTTGACGCCGTCGACGCCGATCAGCTCGCCGTCGACGCGCAGGCGGATGCGGTCGCTCGCCGTCTCGAAGAAGCCGGCCGGCGCCATGGCGTTCTGCCGCGCCAGCGCGTCGGCGAGCTGGGCGACCGTGAGATTCTGCGCGGCCAGCCGGGCGTGCGAGATCTCGACGTAGATCTTCTCGTCCTGGACGCCGATCAGCTCGACCTTCTTCACGTCCGGCACCTGGCGCAGCTCGCGCGCGATGCGGTCGGCGTGGCGGCGCAGCGCCGCGTCGTCGAAGCCGTCGCCGGTGAGCGCGAAGATGCTGACGAAGGTGTCGCCGAACTCGTCGTTGGCGAACGGTCCCTGCACGCCGGCGGGCAGCGTGTGGCGGATGTCGTCGATCTTCTTCCTGACTTCGTACCAGGCGTTCGGCACCTCCTTCTTCGGCGTGTAGTCCTTGAGCACGATGAACAGCAGCGACTCGCCGGCGCGCGAGCTGGAACGGATGACGTCGACCCACGGCGTCTCCTGCAGCTTCTTTTCCAGCCGCTCGGTCACCTGCAGCTCGACCTCGCGCGCCGTGGCGCCCGGCCACAGCGTCCGCACGATCATCGCCTTGAAGGTGAAGTCCGGGTCCTCGGCGCGGCCGAGCTTGAAGTAGCTGAGCGTGCCGGCGACCATCAGCACGATCATCAGGTAGAGCACCATCGAGCGGTGCCGCAGCGCCCACTCGGAAAGATTGAGGTGCCTCATCGTTCGCCGCCCGTCGGCGCGGCCTCGGCGACGCGGATCTTCTCGCCGGGCGACAGCTTGTGCACGCCGGCGACGACGATGCGCTCGCCGGCGGCGAGGCCGGCGGCCAGCTCGACCGCGTCGGCGCGATAGCGCGCGACTTCGACCGGGCGCAGCGACACCGTGGCGTCGGCGCCGACCAGCCAGACCGCCGGTCGGCCGTCCTGCTGGAACAGCGCCGCCGGCGGGACGGCGATGCGGCCGGCGCCGGCGTCGGCGAGGAAGCGCACATTGGCGCTCATGCCGAAGCCGATGCGCTCGTCGGCATCGAGGATGGCGACGCGGGCGGCGTAGGTGCGGCTGGCCGGATCGGCGACCGCCGCCACCTCGCGCAGCCGGCCGCGGTAGCGGCGCTCCGGCTCGGCCCACAGCGAGACTTCCACGGTCTCGGCCCGGCGCGCTTCCGGCAGACGCCCCTCGGGAATGGCGATGGCCACTTCCGGCGTGTCCAGGCGGGCGATGCGGAACACCGCCTGGCCGGCGGCGACGACCTGCCCGGCCTCGGCCAGCGCCTGGCCGACGACGCCCGGCTGCTCGGCGCGCAGCTCGGTGTAGGCGCTCTGGTTGCGGGCCAGGCCGGCCTGCGCGGCGGCGGCGTCGAAGGCCGTCTGGCGCGCGTCGACGGCGGCCTGGCTGACGAAGTTCTGCTCGCGTAGCTCGCGGTAGCGGCGCAGGTCGGCGTCGGCCAGCCGGCGCTGCGCCTCGGCCGCCTGCGCGGCGAGCCCGGCGTCGACCGGGTCGAGGCGGGCGAGCACCTGGCCCGGGCGGACGACGGCGCCGGCGTCGACCAGGCGCTCGGCGAGCTTGCCGCCGATGCGGAAGGCGAGCGGCTGCTCGATGCGCGAGCGCACCTCGCCGGCGTAGGCGTGGACGTCGCGGGCGTCGCTCGCGCCGACGACGGCGGTCAGCGTCGGGCGCAGCGGCGGCGGCGGCGACGCCTCGCGCCCGCAGGCGGCGAGCAGCAGGACGGCGAGCATGGCTGCCGCTGTCGGGCGAAGGGGAGAAAAACGTCCACCGCAGAGGCGCAGAGGCGCAGAGATTCGCAGAGAAAGGCAAGGCAGGGATGGCTCGCCTGATGGAGTGTTCCGCTTTTGATCTTCTCTGCGTTTCCTCTGCGCCTCTGCGCCTCTGCGGTAGGTGTTAACAGCGTTCATCAAGCGCATTGCATACCCTCCGGGGCAGCCAAGAGGCCGTTCACAAGGATGTCGAACTGCGTGTCGAGAAAGCGGCCGGGGTCGATGTCCTCGCCGCAGACGCACAGCGAATGGCGCCAGATGCTGAGCATGAGCAGCGGCGCGATGATGACGTCGATGCACGATTCGACGTCGAGCGGGCGGAATTCGCCGCTGGCGATGCCGCGCCGCAGCGCCGCGCGCAGCAGCGAACGGCCGCGGGCGATGACGTGGTCGTGATAGAAGCGGACGACCTCCGGGAAGTTGCACGACTCGGAGACGACCAGCTTGGGCACGCCGCCGAGCCGGGTGCTGCCGATCTGCTGCCACCAGCCGAGCAGCAGCTCGCGCAGCAGTCCGACGCTGGCGCCCTGATATTCGGCGAAACGCTGCTCGGCGGCGGCGAGCGCCGGCACGATGCCCTCCTCGATGACCGCCTTGAACAGCGCCTCCTTGCTGTCGAAATAGAGGTAGAGCGTGCCCTTCGAGACGCCGGCGCGGGCGGCGACGTCGTCGAGGCGGGTGGCGGCAAAGCCTTTCTCGACGAAGAGGTCGAGGGCGGCGGCCGTCAGCTCGGACGGGCGCGCCTCCTTGCGGCGCGCACGCGGGCGCCGGACGGCAGAGGCCGGCGGGGAAGGAGAGGAAACGGACACGATGGGAAGCTTTCCGACAGGCTAATGACTGACCGGTCAGTAATCTATCGGCGCGGCAAAGGCCTGTCAATTCCGTCGTCGTGCGCGCCACCTCAAGGCCGCGATGCCCGCTTTCCCGGAGAAGGTGCGCGCCTCGCGGCGCATCGGCGGGCGCGCAGCGCCGGCGACCGACGGGAAGGCGCGGACGCGCCCGCACGCCGCCGCATGCGGCGACGACGGCCGTCCGCTCCCCGTCAACGCGCCAGCCGCAGCAGCTCCCGGCGGACGGTGCCGGCCGCCTGCCGGTATTCGGCCAGGCGCGCGCGCAGCGCGTCCGCATCGCCGCGCTCCCAGGCGAACGCCGCGCGTTCGAGCGCGCGCCGGCAGTCCATGCAAGTCCTGTGCAGCGGGTCGAGGCTTGCCGCCGGCAGCAGTCCCTTCCTCTGCATCTCGCGCATCGCCGCCGCCGGCCGGCAGGCGCAGGACGCCCCGCCGCCCGCGAGGAAACGGGCGGCGACCTGCAGGGTTCCGGCATAGCAGGCGTTGAACAGGGACTGCACCGCGTAGTGGCGGCCGACCGTCTTGAATCCGCTGCTGGCGTTCATGGCGTCTCCCCGGGCAATGGTGTGCGTTCGCCGGGCCAAGGATGCGCAGGGAATGTTGCGCACCGATGACGCCCCGGACCGGCGTGCCTAAAGCCGCGCCCGCCGGATGTCGTTAAGGACTCGTCGTCCACGGGGAAGCCGCCATGACCCCGATTCGCGCCACCACCTCGCCGCCGCTGCCGCTCGAAACCCGGGACCGCCCGCGCCCGGGTTCGCGCCCCGCCGTGCAGCCGGTCCGCCTCGAACGCGAGGTGGAGGCCGACCGCCGCCGCTCGCTGCGCGAGGAGCTCGACGCCGCCGACGAGCACGTGCCGACGGACGCGGAATTCGCGGAAGCCGCGGCAGACCCGGCCACGCAGCTCGCCGCCGCGCACGAATTGGCCGGCGAACTCGAACGGCTCGGCGGCGACGCGCTGCGCCTGCTGCAGCCGCTCTCCCCCGAAGTCCGGCAACTGGCCGACGGCACGCACGTCGACGAACAGGCGTGAGCGCCTTGCGGTAGAATCCGCTGCCGTACCGCCCATGCCGCGCCCCGGTCCGCCGGGGCGCTTCGCTTTCCAGCCGAACCCGCTTCGCCCCCCGTCCGCTGCCCATGTCCGCCCTGCTCAACGCCCCGCAACGCGAAGCCATCCGCCATCTCGACGGCCCGCTGCTGGTGCTCGCCGGCGCCGGCTCGGGCAAGACGCGGGTGATCACGCACAAGATCGCCTACCTGATCCAGGAATGCGGCATGCGGCCGTCGAACATCGCGGCGATCACCTTCACCAACAAGGCGGCGAAGGAGATGCAGGAGCGCGTCGGCAAGCTGCTCGAAGGCACGTCGACGAAGGGGCTCACCATCAGCACCTTCCACGCGCTCGGCGTGCGCATCCTGCGCGAGGAGGCGAAGGCGCTCGGCTACAAGCCGAACTTCTCGATCTTCGATTCCACCGACTGCTACGGCATCGTCTCCGACCTCGCCGGCAGCGTGGACAAGGCGACCATCAGGAAGCTGCAGAACGTCATCTCCAACTGGAAGAACGCGCTGGTGACGCCGGACATGGCGGTGAAGCTCGCCCAGGACGACACCGAGGCGCTCGCCGCGCGCGCCTACCGCGACTACGCGGCGACGCTGAAGGCCTATCAGGCGGTCGACTTCGACGACCTGATCATGCTGCCGGTGGAACTCTTCGAGAACCACGCCGAGGTGCGCGAGAAGTGGCAGAACCGCCTGCGCTACATCCTCGTCGACGAATACCAGGACACCAACGCCTGCCAGTACAAGCTGCTCAAACTGCTGACCGGCGCGCGCGCCATGTTCACCGCCGTCGGCGACGACGACCAGGCGATCTACGGCTGGCGCGGCGCCGACATCGAGAACCTGCGCGGCCTGCCGCGCGACTATCCGAACCTGAAGGTGATCAAGCTCGAACAGAACTACCGTTCGACGGTGCGCATCCTGAAGGCGGCGAACGCGCTCATCGCCAACAACGAGAAGCTGTTCGAGAAAAGGCTGTGGTCCGACCTCGGCATGGGCGACATGATCACGGTGACCGCCTGCAAGGATCCGGAGAGCGAGGCCGAGTCGGTGGTGATGAAGCTGCAGGCGCACAAGTTCGAGCACCGCACGACCTTTTCCGACTACGCCATCCTCTACCGCAGCAACCACCAGGCGCGCATCTTCGAGCAGTACCTCAGGAACCAGAAGGTGCCCTACCTGCTCTCCGGCGGGCAATCGTTCTTCGACAAGGCGGAGATCAAGGACATCACCGCCTACCTGCGGCTGTTCGCCAACCAGGACGACGATCCGGCCTTCATCCGCGCCGCGACCACGCCTAGGCGCGGCATCGGCGGCGCCACCCTGGAGGCGCTCGGCACCTATGCCGGCGAGCGCCACGTCTCGCTCTTCGCCGCGGTCTTCGAGGAAGGCTTCGCGCACCGCGTCGCCAACCGCCAGCTCGAACCGCTGCTCGAATTCTGCGAATTCATCAACCGCATGGAATGGCGGGCGAAGAAGGAGCCGCCCGGCCAGGTGCTGCCCGACCTGCTCGCCGCCATCGGCTACGAGAGCTGGCTGTACGACCACGAGGAGACGCGCACCGCCGACACCAAGTGGAAGAACGTGCAGGAGTTCGTCGCCTGGCTCACCAGGAAGGGCGAGGAGGACGAGAAGACGCTGATCGACCTCACCCAGACCATCGCGCTGATCAACCTGCTCGACAAGGGCGACTCCGACTTCGACGGCGTCCAGCTATCCACGCTGCACGCGGCCAAGGGCCTCGAATACAAGCACGTCTTCCTGGTCGGCATCGAGGAAGGGCTGCTGCCGCACCGCGAGTCGCAGGACCCGGTGAAGATCGAGGAGGAGCGCCGGCTGATGTACGTCGGCATCACGCGCGCGCAGCGCAGCCTGCACGTCACGCACTGCGAGAAGCGGCCGGCCGGCAAGGAATGGGCGCCGTGCGAACCGTCGCGCTTCATCGACGAGATGGGCAAGGACGACCTGCGCTTCGCCGGCGGCAAGGCGGAGAAGGCGGAACCGGACAAGGCGTCGTCGGGCGCCAGGCTGGCGGCGATGAAGGCGCTGCTCGCCGCCGGCAAGTCCTGATTTCGCGCGGCCCGCCGCGCCAACGAAAAGGGGATGCCCGCAGGCATCCCCGTCGTGCCCGGCCGCGGCCGGCTTACTTCGACAGCCCGAGCAGGTGCTCGACGGCGGCCGCGACCTCGTCCTCGCTGAGGTCGGCGCCGCCGCCCTTCGGCGGCATCGCGCCCTTGCCGTTGAGCACGCTCTTCAGCAGCTCGGCCGAGCCCTTGGCGATGCGCGGCGCCCAGGCGCCCTTGTCGCCGGCCTTCGGCGCGCCGGCGACGCCGGTGGCGTGGCAGGCCTGGCAGACCTTGGCGTAGACCGTGGCGCCGTCGCGCGGCTGGCCGTCGCCGCCGCCGGCCGCCGCCTTCTGCAGCTCGAAGCGCGCCACCGGCTGGATGCGCTGGTCGACGTCGTCGTCGACGGCCGTCGGCGCAGCGCCCTTGCCGAGCATCGACAGCGGTACCAGGAGGACGACCAGCAGCACGGCGACGGCGATCACCACGAACATGATCGAACTGGAGGAATGGGGTTTCTCGGCCATGGGGGATTCCTTGTGTTTTGTTGATATGGATCGACGATTATATCGCCCCTTCCCCCTGCCGCCATCAGGGTCAAATTGGACGCGCCGGCTGAAACCGGCTATGCTTGTCGCCCTTTCCGCGCGCCCGTAGCTCAGCTGGATAGAGTACTGCCCTCCGAAGGCAGGGGTCGGACGTTCGAATCGTCTCGGGCGCGCCAGATTCAGGCCGCTGATTCCATCGCGGAATCAGCGGCCTGCCCGGCGAATCCACCGGAATCGAGAAGGCCCGAAACAACGATGCCCCGCCTGTGTGGGGAGGTGATCGTTTTGGCACTGGGCCATTGAGAGCGTGAAGGACCGGACAGGCCGCAGCCGTGCGGGATTCCGGGCGATGGCCCGCTGAAACGTTCAACGTTGGTTTTTGCGCAAAACCGCCCGCAGGGTGGGCAGTTTTGCGCTGTTTTTGGCGCCGGCCGATACCGGATCAGCCGGTGATGGCCAGGTAGAACTCGGCGGCGGCGCGCAGGGCTTCGATGCGTGCGACCAGGGCGGGGTCGGACTCAGCGAAGGGCCGCCAGGCGGCGACCAGATCAAGCACCCTCTGCGCGACCTCGCGCGTCATCGGCTCGGTCAGCTTGTGCTCGGCCGTGCGCAGCATCACGAGCAGCATCTGCCGGCGGTCATCGTCCGTCGGGTCAAGTATTCGCCGCGCCACGTCATACGCACCTCCCGCCTCCTCCACTCTGGCCGGCTCGCCGCTGCGCCGGAGGAAGCGCAGCTGATCCTGCGCTTCCTCGCGCTGTAGCAGCATCTCCCCCTCACCTGTCAGCAGCCAGTTGGCGTTAACCCCCGCAGCCACGAGTGCGCCGATCATCTGCCCCCCCGGGATGCTTCTGCCGCCCTCGTTATCCTGCAGGCCACGATTTGACGTGGCACCAGCCATCGCCGCGAGCTTGTCCTGTGTGAGGCCGAGCGCCGTCCGGGCGACCTTGATCCTCTTCCCGACAGATGTCGCCGTCAAGTTGACGGTTTCGGCGCGCGAGGCGTCAACCGGAGAGTCTACGTTCCTGCCCGGTTGACGCTTCACGCAAGCCCCTGATTTATTTCGCAATACACGTTTCGTCGAACCTCGCACGAAAAAACGAAGAGTCAACCTGTCAAAACCGTTGACACAACACGTTTAAACGTGTTGCAATGCCGTTCATCGCACCACCACCATGAGGCGCAGGAAATGGCAAACAACACCCCGAAAAAAGCCAGTCAAACAGACTGGCACCCGGCCGACATCAAGGCCGCACTCGACAAGGCTGGCTGGACGCTGCGCGCGCTCGCCGCGCACCACGGCATCCGGGCCTCCTCGACGCTGTCGCACACCTTCGAGCGGAGCTACCCGCTCAACGAGAAGCGCATCGCCGACGCCATCGGCGTGCCGCCACAGGTGATCTGGCCCTCTCGCTACTACCCGGGCGGCACGAAAAAACCGCGCGGCCTGCGCGGCGTCCGTGCCCTCCAGTCTACTCAATCCCGCTGCCAGAGCAATGGCAGCGAACGCAAAGCGGCGTAGACATGCGCCGGCCTGCCGACTCGCTGACAAGAGATCTCTTCGAGGTACCGGCCCCGGCCGTCAGCCTGCCGGGCGCGCTCGACTACAGCCTTGCCGTGCGCCGGCTGCTGGTCGAGGCCATCAAGACCAGCGACCTCAACGCCAGCCAGGTCGCTGCGCGTATGGCCGAACTGGTCGGCGCTCCGATCTCCGAGCACCAACTGCACGCCTGGACAGCGCCGAGCCGCGAAGGCTGGCGCTTCCCGCTCGAATACCTGCCGGCCTTCGAGGTGGCTGTCGAGACGACGGCGCTGACGGCCTGGCTGGCAAGCGTTCGGGGCGGGAAGGTGCTGATGGGCAAGGAAGCGCTCGATGCGGAGATCGGCAAGCTGGAGCGCCAAAAGGAAGACGCCGCGCGAAAAATCCGTCAACTCAAGCAGGCGATGGGAGAGATGTGATGAATACCCCGGCACTGAGGGAGGTTCAGCATTACACGCTGGCAGAGATCGCCGAGGCGCTCGGCTGCTCGAAGCAGTTCGTTGCGCTTCGCGCAAAAAATGACGCATGGCCGTTTAACGAGGTGCCCTGTCGCGGTGGCAAGAAGCGACTCTACCCCGCGGCGACGCTACCCAAGCCCATCGCCGACGCCCTGCAGCTTGCCCGCCTGCACCAGCACATGGCCGCGCTACCCGTACCGGCCATCACCTCCGAACCCTCCCCCGGCGCGACTTCCCCCTCCCTGGTCGCGCCGCTTTTCCCCGTTGCCAGCGCATCGGCGACGGGTCTTTCTCTTCGTACCACCGCAGGCGATGCCACCGCGCCGGCCCTGACCAGCCGCCAGCTCGACGTCGAGCGCGCACGCGAGCGGCTACTCGACTTCATCGCGGCCTTCCCCGGCTCGATCGCCCGCGCCATCGACCACCTGAACGCCGAGCGATACGCCGGCCGCCTGCCGCTGCCGCTGGTCTGGGCCTTCGACAACGCATGGGACAAGCCCCGCGCCAACCTGCGCCTCACCGTCAAGACCTATCACAACTGGCGGCAGGCGAAGGCGCGGCGCGGTCGCGCGGCCCCCAAACGCATCCAGCCCGACATGGAGATCAAGCCGTGGTACGGGCTGCTGCTCGCCCTGCGCCAGCGCCCCCAGGGGAGCTGTTACACCTGGATTCACGAGCAACTCGTCAAGCGGTGGGATCGCGCCTGGGGCGACGACACCCCGAGCTACGACGCCGTGCGCCGCGTCTGCGTGGAGAAGCTCTCGGTCATCGACCAGCTCAAGGGCCGGTGGACCGGTTCCGCCCTGCGCCAGCACAAGCACTGGAAGCCGCGCACGTCGGACGGAATGGTGCCGTGGCAAGAGGTGCACGCCGACGGCTGGAACACACACTTCACGGCGCCGCACCCACAGACCGGCGAGTTCGTCACCTACGAAGTCTGGCATTTCCACGACGTGGCCACGCGCTTCGTCCCGCCGCCGGGCATCGGCCTCACCGAGACCTACGAGGTCATCACCGCTGGCCTGGAACGATGCGTTCGCGCCGGCGGCATGATGGCCATCCTGCAGACGGACAGCACGAAGGTCGTCAAGCGCTCGCCGCGCTTCACCGCCGACCCCTTCGCGGCCCTCTCCGAGCGCGCCGGCATAACCGTGGTGCACCCGGTCGAGGTCGGAAACTCCCAGGCGAACGGCATCTGCGAGAACTTCAACACCTGGCTCGACAAGCAGGCGCGCGAGCTGGCCACGTACCAGGGCAAGGGCATGGACAGCCTAAGCCTCAAGCGGATCAAGAAGCTCACCGAAAAGATGGTCAAGGCGGCTACCGCCGGCGACCTGGTCGAGCGCGACCGACTGCACCGCGAGGCCGAGCGGGCCGGCAAGGGGCGCGTGTTCCGGAGCTACGCCGAGGCGGAGGCGTGGATCAATGCCGTGTGCGACCACTGGAACGACGAGCCGCATCGCGAGCTCCCCAAGATCGCCGATCCGTTGACCGGCCGGCGTCGCCATCAGACGCCGCGCGAAGCGATGCAGGCGCATATCGATGCAGGCTGGCAGCCCGTCGCGCTGTCCGACGATCACCTCGTCGACCTCTTCCGGCCGCACGTGCGCTGCAAGGTCACGCGCGAGGCCGTCGCGCCGATCGGCAACAAGCAGCGTTACAGGTTTCCCGGTCTCGGCGCCTGGAACGGCCAAGAGGTTCTGGTGGCGATCGACCCGATGGACTGGCGCGCGGTGTGGGTCAAGACGCTCGAAGGCGAATTGCTCGGCGTCGCCGATCTGGTCGAGGCCAGCGGCTACCGCGCCAAGAGCCAGTACGAGCTGGCCGAGGAAAAACGCGCCAGCGCGCAAATCAAACGCAAGACAGACGACATCGCCAAGATTCGGGCGCGCTCCGGCCTGCAGATCGCCGCACCGGTGGCCAGCCAGATCGTCATCGGCGGGCGTGTCATCGACGCCGCGGCCCTCTCGTCCATCACTACGCCCATCGACGCCGCATTGCCGCAGGCGACTCCGGCCGCACCGGGCGACACACACATCTCGGCGCGTGAAGTCGTCCAGGCCGACACCTCACCCACGCCACGCAGCCGCCGCGAAATGAGCAACGACGAGCTGCTCGCCGCATGGCAGGCCATCGACGCCCGGATCGCCGCCGGAGAGGCGGTGAGCGACGACGATGCCTACTGGCACGGCAGCTTCCAGCGCCATCCGATATGGCGCGCCTGGGCGAGGACGCAGGGGCAGGAAACGGGAAACACCAAGAGGTGGGCCGCCGCGTAGTTCGCGCTACGCAGCGGCCCGATTTGAAGCACTGACGCAAATCAGCAGGAAGATTCTACATGACGCAATTCGCCAACATCCACAACGTCGGCCTTGTGCGCACGGCCGTCGAGAAACTGGTCGGCCGAAACAACGGCCTGCCTGGCTTCGGCGCCATCTACGGGCCGGCCGGCTACGGCAAGAGCACCGCGCTGCTCGCCGCCGCCAACGCCACCCGAGCCTACTACGTGCAGTTGCGCAGCGCGTGGAGCCGCAAGGCGTTCCTGGAAAAAATCCTCGCCGAGATGAGCATCCGCCCGGCCGGGACCATCCCGCAGCTACTCGACCAGGTGTGCCAGCAGCTCGCCGCCTCCGGCCGGCCGCTGATGATCGACGAGTTCGACTACTGCCTGAAGAGCGCCGGCATGATCGAGCTGGTGCGCGACATCTACGAAGCCTCGCAGTCGCCGGTCATCCTGGCCGGCGAGGAGCTGTTGCCGACCAAGCTCAAGCGGTGGGAGCGGTTTCACAGCCGCGTCCTCTCCTGGATTCCGGCGCAGCCGGTGAGCCTGGCCGACGCGCAGGCGCTGGCGCCGATCTACTGCCCGGTGCCAGTTGCCGACGACTGGCTGCAGATGGCCGTCGACGCCGCCGGCGGGTCGGTGCGGCGCGTGTGCGTGAATCTCTCCAACGCCGCCGACGAGGCCGCCATCGAGGGGTGGCGTGCCATCGACCGCACGGCCTGGGGCAAGCGCCCAATCTACACGGGTGAGGCACCGGAGCGGAGGGCTGCTGCGTGATGCACCTCGACCCGCTACAACGTCTCCTGCGTTGGATTCCCGTGGAGGAGAGCCTCCCGGATGCCGATCAGACTGTCCTCACGTACCTGCCCATCGACAGTGATGAGCCTGTCTGGCCGGGCTACTGGGACGGCGAGCGCTGGTTCAGCGCAGAAGGCTTCGAGATCGTCGTGACGCATTGGACGGAATTTCCCGAGCCACCGGAGGCCCGTCATGGCGCGTAAACCCGCCCACATCGAACTCATCGGCGGCAAAGGACTGCGTCAGCGTGTGTGGGACCGCATCCGGTCGCTGCCGCAAGGAGCCGAGTTCGTCCTGCGCGACATGGTCGTCGGGCAGGAAGCGACGGCAACCGTGCGCGACTACCTGTACGCGCTGGCGCGCGGCGGCTATCTCGCTCGCCGTGACGTGCCGAACGAGGGGAGCAGCAACTACCAAGCCAAACGCTACACGCTCGTCGTCGACGCCGGTGCCGAGGCGCCGCGCCTGCGCCGCGACGGATTGCCCGTCACGCAAGGGCTCTCGCAGGAGCAGATGTGGCGGACGCTGCGCATGGCCAAGGGCGACATCAACGCCCGCGAACTGGCCGCACATGCCAGCACGCCGACGATCGCCGTCGCCGAGGCCGCTGCCAAGCAGTACATCAGGATGCTGTACCACGCCGGCTACCTGAAGCTGACCCGCAAGGGACATGGCATCGGCGCTGGCGGCGTGCAGGCACGCTACCGGCTGCTGTCGGCGCGTGACACCGGCCCGCGGCCGCCGATGATCTGCCGGACCAAGGTCGTCTTCGACCCGAACGAGAACCGGGTCGTCTACGTGCCCCCCGTCAGCGAGGAGGACGCGATCTATGGCCGCCAGTGACACCGTCGACCTCGGGCTGGCCATGCATCTGCTGCGCCTGGCCGTCGACGCCGCAGGGAAGCGCGGCAAGGCACACGTCGCCACCCGGCTCGGCGTCTCACGCTGCTACGTCTCGCGCGTGCTGTCGCCGACCGACACGTGCCGCTGCCCGCTCTCGGACGCCGTGGCGCAGCGGATCATCGACCGCTATCACGTCATCCCCGAGTGCCCGGCCACGCTCCAGCCGCAGCCGCGCAGCGAGTGCGCCCGCATCTCGCACGGCGCCGCGCCGACCCACAACCCCCTGTCGATGCGCATCTGGCGCGTGTGCCAGACCTGCGTGCACAAACCCGAGGAGATCGCCAAATGATGACTCTCGTCTCGCCCCCGGCGCCGGCCGAGCCGGCGACCGCCAGCAGCGCGCCGCCCGTCACCGCCAACCTCGCCTGGATGTCGGCGCTCGCCGCCGCCGCCCGCTGCGGCGAGTGGCTGGTGATGCAGGGCTACCAGCTCATCGGCCTGGAGATCGACCACCTCGGCCCGTGCATCCGCATCGCCTACAGCGCCCGCGCCGAGCACCACCTCGACGGCGCCAACGTCGGCCGCATCTGCCTGGGCGGCCAGACGCGCCTGGTCTATGCCGCACGCCGCTTCGACTGCGCGATCCGGTGGGAGGTGATATGCGACTGATCGGACGATTCGCCCGCCGCGCCGCCGCGCAGGTCGCGCGCGCCTGGCTGGCGCTGCGCTACTGGCGTCAGCTCGGCTACTCGTGGCACCTGGCCTGGATCAAGGCGGAGCGCGCGTGATGGCCGGCAGGGATCGCATCGATTCGGCCCCTCGGTCGAGGCCGAAGACCGGCATCACGTCGGACTCGCCGGCCGGCCGCGTCCTGCAGGCGCTGCGCGCCGGGCCGATGACCAGTGGCGAGCTGGACGAGCGTTTCCCCGGTCGCCATATCTCGCACGTCCTCGGCACGCTCGCCCGCGCCGGCCTGGCCCGGAAAGACGGGCAACAGGGCTGGTGGCAGCTCACCGACGCCGGCCGCACAGCCTGCCCGCTGCGCAACCCGCTGGCAGCGGCAGTTGCCCCGGCTCCGGCCGGCGCCGCCGGCGGCCGGCTGACCGCCAACAGCACCCCGCGCACGACGGCCAGCGTGCCGATGCGCCCCATCACCACACCGAATCCCTCTGAGGAGACATCCATGAGCAAATCCACTCCGGGGCCGGCGTCCAAGGCCAAGCCCGCCCTCTCCGCCGCCATCGCCGGTATCGATAAGTCGCACGCGATCAGCCGCGAGGATCTGATCGCGCGTGCCGCGTGCCCCGACATCGAGCGCAGAACCCTTGCGAATGCCATCAAGGCGATGGTCTCTGAAGGCACTGTGTTGGCGGCCTGCGGCGCGACGCGCGCACGGCGTTACTTCGACATCCGCACGCTGGCGCCGGCTGGCAGCATGCACACGGCTCAACTCGACGCCGGCGCCACTCCGTCGCGCACCGTATCGCCGGCGCCCGCTGCGGTCGCCGCGCCGCAGGACAGCCATGCCAAACCGCCGTCGGCACCTCCTGTCGTCGAATACGCCCTCTACTCCGACGGCCGGCTCGCCATCATCGACGGCGACGAAATCCTCGTGCTGCCGCCGGACGACACCCGCCGCCTCGCCTTCTTCCTCGGCTGCTTCGAGCGGCCCTCTCAACCCCTGGCCGCCTGAAAGGAGCCGCAATGAGCAACAAGAAACCCCGCATCAAGACCTCGGCCAGCGCCGTCCCGGTACCGCAGGCACGCGAAGGCGTCGCCGACTACATCCGCGAGATCGGCGAGCGCCAGCGCGAGCTGACGCGGATCGAGGCCGACATGAACGACGAGATCGCCCGCATCAAGGAGCGCTACGAGGCCGACGCCGAGCCGCACCGCCAGCGCATCAACACGCTCACCGCCGGCGCGCAGATCTGGTGCGAGGCCAACCGCGAGCAGCTCACGCAGGGCGGCAAGGTGAAGACCGCCGCCTTCACCACCGGCGAAATCCAGTGGCGCACGCGTCCGCCCTCGGTGCGTATCACCGGCGCCGAGGCCGTGCTCGACCTGCTGCGCCGGATGGGCCTCACGCGCTTCATCCGCGAGAAGGAGGAGGTGAACAAGGAAGCGATCCTCAACGAGCCGGAGGCCGTGGCGCACGTCGGCGGCATCAGCATCAGCCAGGGCGAGGATTTCCTGATCGTGCCGTTCGAGGCCGAACTGACCGGGGAGGCTGCGTGATGGAGCGAGATTTTTCCGTGGTGGCCATCAAGGTGAACTGCTCCGGCTCCTGGGCGAACCTGGTCACCGTTCCCGCCGCTCGTTACGACGAGGTCAAGGCGGCCTGCACCGTGCTTGCCGGGGCGCATCGCGGACCGATCCGTTTCAAGGCCATCGACGCGGCCGGCGGCGTGATCGAGGAATACAGCCCGATGCCCCCGAGCGGGATCTGCGAGTGGCACGAACCCCGGCACAGGAGGTGACGCAATGACCCCGCCCGACACCGCCGCCCGCGCCGAACTCGCGCAAGCGATCACCACGCTCGGCCGCCTGCTGCCGATGGGGATGCAGGTGCTGATCTACCACCCGCCCGGCGAGCAGCGTGCCGCCATCGAAACCCTCTACCCGGACGGCTCGGCCACCCGCCACTGGGTCGACCAGGCCATGCACTGACCCTATGGAGACCCTCATGAGCAAAGCGCAATGGATCAAGGAAAACCTCTCCCCCGGCGAGGAGTACGCCGGCCTCATCCTCGGCAAGAACGGTGAACAGGACTATCACCTGATTCTCCTGCCCGGCGAGGCCGAGAAGGTCACCTGGCCGAAGGCCAGCGAATGGGCCGGGAAAGCCGGTGGCGAACTCCCCACCCGCCGCGAGCAGTCCCTCCTGTTCGCCAACCTCAAAGAGCACTTCAAGGCCGCCTGGTACTGGTCGTGCGAGCAGCTCGCCTCCGACGCCGGGTTCGCCTGGGATCAGTACTTCCTCAACGGCGGCCAGGGCGACCACCACGAGAGCGTCGAGGGCCGCGCCCGCGCCGTCCGCAGATTGCCCATTCAGTAATTCATCCATTTCAGGAGCGCACGCAATGACCATCACCCTTGAGGCCATCAAGGCCGAGCAGTCGAAGATCGCTGCCATGATCTCGGCGTTCGAGCAGCAGCCGTCCTATCCGATCAGCGTCCCGTTCCCGCCCCTCAACGAGGGCGAGAAGTTCGTCGGCGTGGTCATCAGCGCCGACGGCAGCCGCCGGCACTACCTGATCCTGCTGCCTGGCGAGCAGGCGAACATCAAGTGGCAGCAGGCGATGGATTGGGCGCAGTCCATCGGCGGCGAGCTTCCCGACCGCGTCGAGTCGGCCCTGTTGTTCGCCACCATGAAGGATGAGTTCGAGCCCGAGTGGTACTGGACACGCGAGCAGCTCGCCTCCGACGCCGGGTTCGCCTGGCTTCAGACCTTCTACCGCGGCGACCAGCGCGACGGCCGCAAGAGCGTCGAGGGCCGCGCCCGCGCCGTCCGCAGATTAGTCATTCAGTAATTCGGTAATTCGATTTTCGTCAGCATGGCACTCCACACCGAACTGCCGATCTACAAGGTCGCCTACGACCTGTTCGACGCCAGCACGGATCTCGCCAAGAACATGCCGCGCGATTTCAAGGCGAGCATCGGCGGCAAGCTCCGCGACGAGTGCGTCGACATCGTCACGCTGATCTTTCGGGCCAACGTCGCGCAGGACAAGACGCCGCACCTGGACAAGCTCATCGAGCGCGTCCAGGTGATCGAGCTGATGCTCCGGCTGTCGCGCGACAAGCGCCTGATTTCGACGGGCCAGTACGCCAAAGCCGTCGAGCTGACCCGTAGCGTCAGCCGGCAGGCCGGTGGGTGGCGCCGCTCCGCACGTTCGCCTGCTTCATGATGGTCAAGGCCACCATGACTGAGCGACTCTTTAATCTGGTCGTGCCGCTGGCTCACGAGGCCACCGCCATGCGCACCGCAGATACCGCCGGCAGCAGCCGGGGCCGGTCTGGCGCAGTTTCCCCGCTGATCGGCGACAGCCTTCGGCGGGGCGACGTGGATAGCACGAATGGACGCAGCTCGCCTCCGACGCCGGGTTCGCCTGGAATCAGAACTTCAACAACGGCAACCAGAACAACAACCACAAGAGCGTCGAGGGCCGCGCCCGCGCCGTCCGCAGATCAATACGGCTGCCACCAGCCTGCTGACTTTTCTTTCGTCGCCCTGGTCGAGGCGTACTTCGACTGCCGCCGCAACAAGCGCAACAGCGACGCCGCGCTCGCCTTCGAGCAGCGCCTGGAGTTCAACCTCTACCGGCTCTACCGCGAACTGGCCGACGGCACCTACCGGCCGGGCCGCTCGATCTGCTTCGTGGTCATCCGGCCCAAGCCCCGCGAAGTGTGGGCGGCCGATTTCCGGGACCGGATCGTGCACCACCTGCTGTACAACCGCATCGCACCGCGCTTCCACGCCGCGTTCGTGGCCGATAGCTGCGCCTGCATCCCCGGCCGGGGAACCCTCTACGCCGCGCGCCGCCTGGAAAGCAAGGTGCGCAGCGCCACACAGAACTGGAGCCGGCCGGTCTGGTACCTGAAACTGGATCTCGCCAACTTCTTCGTCAGCATCGACAAGCGCATCCTGCGCGAGCAGCTCGCCGCGCGCGTTACCGAACCCTGGTGGATGCGCCTGGCCGAGACCATCCTGTTTCACGACCCACGCGTGGGCGTCGAGCTGCGCGGATCGCCGGCCCGGCTGGGGCTTGTCCCGGAACACAAGCGTCTGGCCCGGCAGCCCTCGCATCTCGGCCTGCCCATCGGCAATCTCAGCAGCCAGTTTTTCGCCAATGTGCACCTCGATGCACTCGACCAGTTCATCAAGCATCGCGTCGGCGCCAGGCACTACGTCCGCTATGTCGATGACTTCGTGTTGCTTCACCCATCTCCGCAGTGGCTCAACGATGCCAAGGCCAGGATCGAGGCATTCCTCGCCGATCGCCTGCACCAGCGCATCAACCCGGCCAAGACCATCCTGCAGCCCGTCGAGCGCGGCATCGACTTCGTTGGCCACGTCCTGAAACCGTGGCACCGCGCAACGCGCCGCCGCACGGAGGGCGAAGCGCGGCGCCGGGTTGCCGTAACGCCGGAAGAAGATTTCCTCGCCGTGGCCAACAGCTACTTCGGCCTGCTGCGCCAGGCACAGCACAGCCATCACAGCCGCGCGCGCCTGGCCAACGTCGTGCGCCGCCGGGGGCGCTGCGTCAAGGGCGATCTTACCAAGACCTATCCGAGGGGCCTGATGCTAGACCGCGGTGTCGGCGGCGTAGCACCGGCCCCTGCGCTTGGAAACTCGAAATGAACTGGAAGATGACGATGGAACAACTAACACAAGAGCAAGCGATTGCGTTTCACGACAGTGGCGCCTGGAAGCAAATGGGTATCCGCGAGCGGGCTGTCTTCCAGATGGCACAAGACCGGCTGTGCATGCCGTTCAGCGAGTTTCACAAAGCGTGCGAAGAAGTGCTTGGTCGCCCGGTTTATACGCACGAGTTCGGCATGAATCGCGACGGCCTGCAAGCTGAGCTGGAAGGTAAAGCAAAGGCACCAACGCTTGAAGAGATTTTGGCAATGCTGCCGGCTGAAAAAACGGTGGTTCTGATGCACAACGGGGAGTAGACGCACCATGCCCCGCACCCTCACCACCGAACGCCTCCGCCTCACCCGCCTCGTGCACGTCGCCCGCCGCGAGCTGGCGATCGCCGACGACGCTTGGCGCGCGCTGCTGCGCAGTGATCGCTTCAAGGTCGACAGCTCGGCCGACCTGTCGATCGGCGGCCTCGAACGCCTGCTGCTGCACCTGAAAGCCTGCGGCTTCAAGGTGCGGCCGAATCCGCAGAAGAAGCTGCCCACCCCGCACAAGGGGCTGGCGCTGACCAAGCAGGACATCGAGGCCAAGATCGCCTGTCAGCTCAAGGCCCTCGACAAGCCCTGGCCCTACGCGCACGCCGTGGCGCGGCGCATCCACCCCGCGGTGTCGGCCTTCGAGTTCCTGACGCCCGAGCAGCTCGGCGATGTCTCCAGCGCGCTCGAACGCACGATCCGTTACCGGCAGCGAGGCGCGGCCTGAAATGACGCTGCTGCCGCCCTCCATTCAGGAAATCGTGCGCCTGGTCGGATTCGGCAAGGCGATGGCGCTGGTACGCGAATTCGGCGGCCAGGAAATGCCCATCCCGCGCACCGAGCGCGGCGCCGCCTGGGCGGCACTCGTCGAGCTGATCGGCGAGCCGGCCACACGCACGCTGACGGCCGCTATTCCCAGCGGCCACGAGAAGATCTACATCGCGCTCTGCTACCGCGCCATGAAGGCCGATCGCAACCGCCGGATGATCGCTCGCTACGACGAACTCCTCGCCGCCGGGCATAGCAGCCGGGGCGCCGTCTCGGTGATCGTGCGCGAGTTCGGCCCGATCTGCTACCGCCAGGTGGAGAAGATCGTCAATTCGCCGCTGCCGCCGCAGGAGGTCGCGGTGGCGCAGGGAGCGTTGTTCTAGGACAATGCGATAGGTGAACAACATGAGACACGGGGAGCCGACATGAAAAGACAAGCGACGATGATCGCCGCGCTGCTTTGCCTCTTGCCGCTTCAGGGCGCCGCTGCAACCGACTATCACATGTGCTACAGCCCCGGCACGCAGGCTATCGTGTTCAAGGCGGCGCCCTGCGCACCGGGCATGACGGCGCAACCGTCGCCCGACTACCCGCGCAGCGGGTTCAACCCGGAGGCCGTGGCACGATGCGAGGCAGAGGCTGCGATGCGCGGCGAACTGGCCGGCGGCACGGCGGCGACGCCGCGCGAGAAAAAAGACAAGTTCGATGCTGTCCAGGTTGGAATGACGTCCGAGTGCGTTCGGCAGGTGCTCGGAGAACCCTCGGAGGTCAACGCCTACAACTACGGCGGCGGCCCCCGCGAGCAGTGGATCTACAGGACAGGTAAATTCCTGCGCGACCACTACGTCTATATCCGCGCCGGCCGCGTGTCGTCGCTCTCGCTCTCGCGCTGACCGTGAACCGCGCGATCATCGTTGCCCTGCTGCTGCTCGCCGGCTGGATGGGCTGGCACAGCCACCAGTATTTGGAGAGGGTGGCCGAGGCACAGCAGGAGCAACGGCTGACGGCCATCCGCGAAGCCGTCGAGGTGCAGGCGAGAATCAATTTCCTCGAACAGACGGAGCGGGAGATGACTGCGCGCTACCTCGAACTTCGGGCGGAAGAGATGTACTGGCAGCGCGAAGTCGAGCGCCTTGAGCGCGAGCGGGTTGAGTTCCGCATACGGACGGCTGAGAGAATCCGCGCCCTCAAGGAGCGCGCCGGGATGCCTTGACGCCGGTGCCAAATCGCGCGCAAAATCCGCGACGGTGCTCAAAACACCTTTGCCGAAGCGGTTTCCGCGCCCGAGATTCGCGGTTTTTTTGCGTCCATTGGTTCCTTCAATGGCCGGGTGTGCGAGGAATAAAAGACCCGCAAGGGGAATAACTCCGCCTGTCTTCGGCAGGTTTTGAGCACCCGGCCGCCCCGCCGTTCGGGGCGACATCCCTCAAAAGGAACCGAAGCCATGCAACTCATCCACCAGAACGGCGAACGCCTGTTCGTCAGCTCGCTCGACATTTCCAACCACTTCGGCAAGCAGCACAAGGACGTACTGCGGGCAATTCGTGACCTCGACTGCTCCGAGAGTTTCAACCGGCGCAATTTTGCGCTGGTCGAATATCAGGACGCCAAGGGCGAAAAACGCCCGGCCTACGAAATCACCCGCGACGGCTTCGTCTTCCTGTGCATGGGCTTCACCGGCCCGCAGGCGGCGCTGTGGAAGGAACGCTACATCGACGCCTTCAACCGCATGGAGGCGGCGCTGAGAGTCCAGGCGCCGGCCTTGGCGCAGGACATGACGCTGGCGCGCGAGGTCGGCCAGTTGAAGGATGCGCTGGCGGCAACGCAACAGACGGTGGCCGGCCTGGTGCGGCAGCTGATGCAGGCGAAGGATCGGGAAATCCGCCTGCTGCGCCTGCGCCAGCAGGAGGAAGCGCAGCGCCGCATCGACCGGGTGATCCTGCTCGAAGCCGCCGGCACGCCGCGCGCGCAGATCGTCGCCACCACCGGGCTGTCGTTCAACTACGTCCGCCAGATCGTCTTCCGCGCCCGCCGCGACGGGCATCGGGGCATCGACGTCACGCCGCGCCAGGGCGACCTCATGCTGGAGGCGCAGGCATGAGCGCCGCCGCCGCGCTCGACGGCGCCGCCCGCACCGCCGGCCGCATCCACTCGCTGGCCACGGCCGCCGAGGTCGTCCAGTCCGGCAGCGGCCTGGCGGATCGGCGGCAGATCGATACCGTCGTGATCGACCTCATCGATGTCATCGCCGACCTCTCCCGGCAGATCGAGGTCATCGCGGAAGCGGCCCAGCAACCCCCGCCGTAACCCGCGCTGCCAGCGCCTTCAGCCCCGCCCGAGGCGGGGCTTTTTGTTTCTGCCGAATTCCTTCCCCCCCGCCCGATCTCCTCGCGCGCGCGACCATGCTCCGCATGTGCTCGCGCTGCCGCCATTACCGCCTCGACCCCGATGATCGCCTGACCCCGCACGGCTACGGCCGCTGCGCGCATCTGCCGGTCGGCCACTACCGCAGCCGGCACGCCGTCGACTGCTATCTCACGCCCTCGCGTTACGAGGCGGCACCGTGAAGTCGCGCCTGCTCATCGCCTCGCTCGCGCTCTCCGCCGCCGGCCTGGTCGGCATCGTGGCGCACGAGGGCTACACCGACGGCGCCGTGATCCCGGTGCCGGGCGACGTGCCGACCATCGGCTTCGGCAGCACCCGTCGGCCGGACGGCTCGCCGGTGCAGATCGGCGACCGCACGACGCCGCCGCAGGCGCTCTCTCGCGCGCTCGCCGACGTGCGGCAGTTCGAGGGGGCGCTGCGGCAGTGCGTCACCGTGCCGCTGCACCAGCACGAGTACGACGCCTACATCGGGCTGGCCTACAACATCGGCAGCGGCGCCTTCTGCGGATCGACGCTTGTCCGCAAGCTCAACGCCGGCGACTACGCCGGCGCCTGCGACGAAATCCTGCGCTGGCGGCGCTTTCAGGGGCGCGACTGCTCGGCGCCGGAGAACGCACGGATATGCGGAGGCCTGTGGGTGCGGCGGCAGGGCGAGCACCGGCAGTGCATGGGGGACGCCGCGTGATCGCCGCGTCCACGGCTCGCCTTGCGCTGGCCGCCGCACTTGTGGCGGCCAGCTTCGCCGCCGGCTGGACGGCCAACGGCTGGCGCCTCGGCGCCGAGCTGGCCGAGCTGCGGCGCGAGCACGCCGAGCAGACCGCCCAGGCCGTGCTCGATGCCGGCGCCCGCCTGATCGAGGCCACCACACGCGGCGACGCGCTCCAGTTCCGCCTCGCCGAGGCCGAGACCGCCCGAGATACCGCCCTACAGGAGACCCAACATGCGCTGCGCCGCGTTACCACTGGCCGCCCTTGCCTCGATGCTGCTGCTGTCCGCCTGCTCAACGGCGCCGGTGCCCTCGCGCCCGCCGGCGCCGTGCCCGAGACCACCGGCGAGCCTCTACGCGCCGATGCCGCCGTTGCCACCGATACCGACGTCGCCCTCTGGGCGGCGCACGCCCGACGCAGCTACGACACCTGCCGGGGGCGGCTCGCCGCCATCGACGCCTTCTACGCCGGCGAGCGGGGCGACGGTGAGTGACGCCGACGAGCGCGGCTGCGCGGTGTGCGGCGACCCGACCGCCGGGCGCCATGTCGAGACCTGCGCGGAGTGCGCGCAGCTGATCGCGCGCGGGGCGCGGTGGGATGCAGGAATGGCGGGGGGAGTTTAATGGATATTCGCGTCTGGCTTCAGCTCATCAACATGGTCGGCACCTTCGCCCTCGGCGTGTGGCTCTACCTCGAAAAGCGCAGCGACAAGACCAACGACCGCATCACCGACCTGGCGGTGAAGGTCGACGCGCTCGACAAGGATGTGTCGTCGCTCAAGACCGCCGCCGCCGGCGCGCCGGATCACGCCGACCTGGCTCGGGTGTACGAATCGATCAACAACCTCGCGGCGACGCTGAATCAGCTTGTGGGCGAGACGCGCGTGCAGAGCGAAAACCTGCGGCTCATCCTCAACCAGGTCGCGCAGAAGGGAATGAAATGAGCCTCGCCGCCCGTAACGCCGAACTCATCCGCCGGCGCGGCATTCTCGCGCTGCTCTTCTTCGCGCCGGGCCAGGTGCTCGCGGCCCGGAAGCTGCGCGACGATCTGGAGGCCGTGCACGGCCAGGTGGCCACCGTCGACCGCGTGCGCGCCGATCTCCTGTGGCTGGCCGATGTCGGCCTGCTCCAGGTCGCCGGCGACACCGCCACGCTGACCGAACGCGGCCGCGAGGTGGTGCAGGATCGGGCGGCGATGCCGGGGGAGGTGTGATGCCGATCTACATCCTCGATCTCTACACCCTCGGCGCGAGCATGGCGGTCGGCTTCGTCATCGGTATTGATGATTTCGACGATTTCCCCTGGGCGTCTCGGGTCGTGGTCGCGCTCATCATCGGTTTTGCCTGGCCGCTCGTCGTCCTGCACTGGCTGGCCGTCACCTCCGCTAGGAGGTGGCGGAAGAAGCGCCCGGAGGTTAACGATGGCGCACGGTGAGGAAAAAGTCCGCGCGGTGCGTGCCGCCTACGTCTTCGACCAACTCGGCCTCGAGGTGGCTGCCATGAAGCACTGCGTGCCGGAGGCCACGGCGCGGCGCTGGAAGCGCGAGGCCAGGGCCGAGGGCGACGACTGGGACAAAGCGCGCAGCGCGCAGATGATCGCCGGCGGCGGCATCGAGGACGTGGTGCGGCAAACGCTGGCCGTGGTGGTGCAGCAGGTTCAGGCCACCGTCGAGCTGATCCAGAACGCCCCCGACATGCCGCCGGCCGAGAAGGTACAGGCGCTGGCCAGCCTCGCGGATGCCTACAACAAGTTGATGGCGGCCTCCAAACGGCTGATGCCGGAGACGGACAAGCTGGCGGTGGCGATGGACGTGATCAAGCGTTTCGGGGAGTTCATCGGCCGCCGCAAGCCCGCGTTGGCCGCAGAGTTCGTCGAACAGATCGAGGCGTTCGGGGACGAGATTGCGAAGGCGTATGGCCGATGAGCGCTGGCACCCGCAAAGCCTTCCTCGCCGACCTGGCCAACCTCGCCGCCACGCTGCGCACGCGCATCGAGGCCGAGGTCACCGGCTTCGACCCGGACCCTGCCGCCATCCAGGTGCGCCGCCAGCGCGCGCAGGATGACTTCGAGTTCTTCGTCGGCGCCTATTTTCCCCACTACGTGCGCAGCCCGCACAAGAGCGCGCTGCACCGTTACCTCTTCGACCGCCTGCCGGCCATCGTCGCCAGCGACAAGGGCGAGACCGACGCCATCGCCGCGCCGCGCGGCGAGGCCAAGTCCACGCTGGTATCGCAGCTCTTCGTGCTCTGGTGCCTGGTCACCGGCCGCAAGCGCTACCCGGTGATCGTGATGGACAGCATCGACCAGGCGTATCCGATGCTGGAGGCGATCAAGGCCGAGTTGGAGTTCAACCCGCGCCTCTCGATGGATTTTTCCGAGGCGTGCGGTCAGGGCCGCGTGTGGCAGGCCGGCACCATCGTCACGCGCGGCGACGCCAAGGTGCAGGTGGCCGGCAGCGGCAAGAAGCTGCGCGGCCTGCGCCACGGCCCTTACCGGCCCGACCTCGCCGTGCTCGACGACATCGAGAACGACGAGCAGGTGAGGAACCCCGAGCAGCGCGACAAGCTGCAGAGCTGGGTGCACAAGACCATCCTGCCGCTGGGCGGCGCCGGCGCGAAGTTCGACGTGGTGTATATCGGCACCATCCTGCACTACGACTCGGTGCTCTCGCGCACGCTGGCCAACCCCATGTGGCGCACCGCGCGCTTCAAGGCGCTGATCCAGTGGCCGGACCGCATGGATCTGTGGGACCGCTGGGAGGAGACCCTGCGCAACGAAGGCGAGGCGGCGGCGGAACAGTTCTACGCCGAGCGGCGTGCCGACATGGAGGCCGGCGCGGAAGTGAGCTGGCTGGCCCGCCCGCTGCTCGCGCTGATGAAGATCCGCGCCCGCGACGGCCACGACACCTTCGACAGCGAGTACCAGAACGATCCGGTCGCGGGCGACAACGCCCCCTTTGCCGGCATCATCCAGTTCTGGGTCAATCGCCTGGCGGCGTGGATCTTCTTTGGCGCGTGCGACCCTTCGCTCGGCAAGGCCGGCGCCAGCCGCGACCCCTCGGCGCTGCTGGTCGGCGGCCTGAACCGCGAGACCGGCATTCTCGACGTGGTGGAGGCCGCGATCAGGAAGCGCCTGCCCGACCGCATCATCGAGGACGTGATCGCGCTCCAGACCGAATACCGCTGCCTGCTGTGGGTCATCGAGACCGTGCAGTTCCAAGCGTTCCTGTATTCCGAGCTGGTCAGGCGCGCGGCCGAACGCGGCATCCCGGTGCCGGCGCGCGGCGTGCAGCCCATCGCCGACAAGCTGCTGCGCATCGAGTCGATCCAGCCGCACGTGAAAAACGGCCTGATCCGCCTGCACCCGGGCCAGACGACGCTGATCGCGCAGCTCACCCACTTCCCGAAGGCGGATCACGACGACGGCCCGGATGCGCTGCAGATGCTGTGGATGGCCGCCACCACGATGCGCGTCGGCACCGAAGGCTTCCACAGCCTCGGCCGGCACGGTGCCGGGCAGGAAGGTGGCGCCGACGATCTCGGCGGCTTCGGCGGCCGGCGGATGTTTTAACCAGGAACGACCATGAAAATCCTCGACGCCAACGGCCACCCCGTCGACACCGGCGCCCTGCGCGAGCCGCAGACCAGCCGTATCGCGCTCCTGCAGCACCAGATGATCGAGAGCCAGCTGGACGGCCTCACGCCCGCCCGCGCGGCGCGCATCCTGAAGGACGCCGACCGGGGCGACCTCACCGCCCAGGCGCAGCTCTTCGACGACATGCTGGACCGCGACGCCCACCTTCGCGCGGAGTACGACAAGCGGCGCGGCGCGCCGGTGGCGCTGGACTGGCGAATCGAGCCGCCGCACAACGCCAGCGCCGCCGAAAAGGCGGCCGCGGCCTGGGCCGAGGAGATGCTGCGCGACACGGTGGACGACCTGGAGGACGTCGTCCTCGCCATGATGGACGCGCCCGGCTACGGCTATGCCGCCGTCGAGCTGGAGTGGGAGCGTTACGGTAGCGACTGGATCCCGAACTTCCACCCGCGCCCGCAGACCTGGCTCACCACCGACGCGAACCGGCGCGCGCTGCGCCTCGCGGACGGCACGGCCGACGGCGCCGCCCTGCAGCCGATGGGCTGGCTGCTGCACCTGCCGAGCAAGATCAAGACCGGCTATCTCGGCCGCGCCGGCCTGTTCCGCGCCTGCCTGTGGCCGTTCCTGTACAAGAGCTACGCCATCGGCGACTTCGCCGAGTTCCTGGAAACCTACGGCCTGCCGATCATCCTCGGCAAATACATGGCCGGTGCGCCCGAGCCAGAGAAGGCCAGCCTGATGCGCGCCGTGGCCGCGCTCGGCCGCGACGCGCGCGCCATCATGCCCGACGGCATGTCGATCGAAATCCAGAAGATCACCGGCGGCGGCGAAGGCAGCCACCACCTGAACATGGTCGACTGGGCCGACCGCGCCCACTCCAAGGCGACGCTCGGCCAGACCACCAGCAGCGAGGCGCGCGGCACCGGCCTCGGCTCCGGCGTGGCCGACCTGCACGGCCAGGTGCGCGCGGACATCCTCCGGTCGGACGCGCGCCAGCTCGCCGGCACGCTCACCCGCGACCTGGTGTATCCGCTCATCGCGCTCAACCGGCCGGGCGTGGACAGCTACCGCCGCTGCCCGCGCTTCGCCTTCGACGTGGTCGAGTCGGAGGATCTGGAAAAATACGCGGAGGCGCTGCCCAAGCTGGTCGGCGTCGGCCTGACAATCCCGCGCACCTGGGCACACGAGAAGCTGCGCATCCCGCTGCCGGCGGCCGACGAGGCGGTACTCTGCGCGCCGGCGGCCGATGGCGCGGTAACGGCGCCCGGCGGCGCGGCGGCCGCCTTCGCCGCGCTGAAGGCCCGGCCGCCGGCGCAGGACGCCGTCGGCCGCTCGCTCCCCCGGCTCGCCGCCGAGGCCGATGCCGAAGTGGCCGGCTGGCTGGCGCGGATCGACGCCATGCTCGACGCCGCGGGCAGCCTGGAGGAATTCCGCGAGCAGCTGCTGGCGTGCTACCCCACGCTGCCGGCCGAGAAACTGGCGACGGTGCTGGCGCACGCCTTCGCCACCATCGAGCTGCGCGGCCGGGCCGAGGTCGCCGATGAGGCCGGGGCGGGCGACTGATGGCCGGGCCGGACATCCAGAGCGATTTCGAGCGCCCCTACGCCGAGCAGCAGCAGTTCTTCCGCGACAAGGTCAACCTGCCGACCGAACGCTGGGACGACATCTGGCAGGCCGCGCACGATCGCGGCTTCGTCGTGGCCGGTGCGACCAAGGCCGAGCTGCTCGACGATCTGCGCCAGGCCGCGGACAAGGCCATCGACAGCGGCACCACGCTGGACACCTTCCGCAAGGATTTCCGCGACCTGGTCGCCCGTCACGGCTGGACGGGCTGGACCGGCGAGGGCACGCCGGGCGGCGAAGCCTGGCGCACGCGGGTGATCTACGAGACCAACCTGCGCACCAGCCACGCCGCCGGCCGCTGGCGCCAGCTCACCGATCCGGCGCTCCTGAAGACCCGGCCCTGGTGGCGCTACGTGCACAACGACAGCGTGCTCTCGCCGCGCCCGCACCACAAGCGCTGGGGCGACCTGCGCCTCACCCTGCCGCACGACCATCCGTTCTGGCGGACGCACTTCCCGCCCAACGGCTGGGGCTGCCGCTGCCGCGTGACGGCGGTGCGCGCCCCCCGGCCGGGCGACCGCACCGCGCCGCCCGAGGGCTGGGACGCGCGCGGCGACGACGGCCTGCTGCCCGGCATCGACAAGGGCTGGGCCTACGCCCCCGGCGCCGAGGCGGCGACGCCGCTGCGGGAGATCGTCGAGCGCAAGCTGGTGAACCTCGACGGCCGCATCGGTGCGCTGATGATGCAGAGCCTGGCGGCGGTGCTCGGTCGATGAGCGCGCCGCTCTCCCTCGTCGTCGATGACCGGACGGTGCTCGATGCGCTCGCCCGCCTCTCGGCTGCGCTCGGCCCCGCCGGCCTGGCGCCGGCGATGGCGGAGATCGGCGAGGAACTCGGCGAGTCGACGCAGCAGCGGTTTTCCGCCGGCACCGCGCCCGACGGCACGCGCTGGGCGCCGCTCAAGCCGGGCACGGTGCTGGCCCGGCTGGCGAAGATCAGCGGCGCCTACGCGAAGAAGAGCGGCCGGCTGGGGGCGAAGGGGGCCGGCGCCGTGATGGGCATGAGGCCGCTGATCGAGACCGGCATGCTCCAGGACGGCATCCACCACCAGGTCATCGACGGCGGCGCCGGCGTGGCCGTCGGCACCAACCGTTTCGCCGGCGAATGGGCGGGCGGCGCCGCCGTGCACCAGTTCGGCAGCCGCGACGGCCGCGTGCCGGCGCGGCCCTTCCTCGGCCTCTCGGCCGAGGATCGGACGACCGTGCTGGAGATCATCGAGGCACATCTCTCCGGAGGGTGATCGCCCGCTGCGAAAAATCGCGCCGTGGCGCGTTTTTTCGTACCCGGTGGCGGCGTAGGTATTGCCGACGTGCCGATCGCTCGCCAGAGGCGCGTTAAAGGCGCGTTACCGGCGCACTTGCGTGCGTGCGTCCCACCGGTTTTTCGCATCGGGCCGGCGCGGCGCGCGCGGACGGCGCCGATCGCGGCATCCGGCCGGTCGCTCCGCCGAACTGTTTCCCCCCTCTCCCGGCACGGCCCGCCACCTATCGTGAGCGGCATGGCAAAGCAAACCTCCACCGCACTGGCCGCGCTGACCTTCACGCTGGCGCCCGCCGCCCGTGAAATCCAGCTCGCGCCGGCCGGGCCGGCCTTCCGCTCCGCCGACGGATCCGGCCGGCCGGGCGACGTGCCGGCCTGGCGCATCGACGCCGACATCGCCGAGCGGGTGATCGCGCGCTGTGCCGCCCGCGCCAACCGCTGCGTCATCGACTACGAGCACCAGACGCTGCTGGCCGAGAAGAACGGCCAGCCGGCGCCGGCGGCCGGCTGGTTCGGCGCGCTGGAATGGCGCGACGGACAGGGCCTCTTCGCCGTCGACGTCGAATGGACCGAGCGCGCGGCGGCAATGATCGCCGCCGGCGAGTATCGCTACCTCTCCCCCGTGTTCGATTACGACCGCCGCACCGGCGAAGTGCTGACGGTGCGCATGGCGGCGCTGACGAACGACCCCGGCATCGACGGCATGGCCGCCGTGGCGCTTTCGGCGGCATTGGCCGCCCATGATTTTCAACCCGAGGAGGATCGCATGAACGAGACCCTGAAGAAGCTGCTGGCAGCCATCGGGCTGCCGGCCGACGCGCCGGAGGCCGATGCGCTGGCCGCCGTTGGCGCGCTGAAGGAAAAGGCCGGCAAGGCCGACGACGCGCAGACGCAACTGGCCGCGCTGAAGGCGCAGGCGCCCGACCCGGCCAGGTACGCGCCGGTGGAGGCCATGCAGGCGCTGCAGGGCGAGGTGGCGGCGCTGAAGGCGGCGCGGCTCGAGCGCGAGGTGACCGAGACGGTCGAGGCGGCACTGGCCGCGGGCAAGCTCACCGCGCCGCAAAAGGCGTGGGCCGAGGCGCTGGGCAAGAGCGACCTCGCCGCGCTCAAGGCTTACGTGACCACGGCGCCGGCCATTACCGCGCTCACGGGCATGCAGACCGACGGGAAGCCGCCGGCCGGGGCCGGGGGCGGCGGTGCTGCCACCGACGCCGAGGTGGCGGTCATGAAGGCGCTCGGCCTCACCGCCGAGGAATTCAGCAAGGGAAAGGAGTAACGCATGGGCGCGCTCACGCAGGCACGCAACACCCCCCAGAAGGCCGGTGAGGTCTTCGACTTCCCGGTCAAGGGCTCGACCACGATCCACCAGGGCGCCCTCGTGGTGCTCGCCGCCGGCCTGGCGGCCGGGGGCAGCACGGCCGCCGGCCTCATCGCCGTCGGCCGCGCCGAACTCACCGTCGCCGCCGTCGCGGACGGCGACGCGCAGGTGCCGGTGCGCCGGGGCGTCTTCAAGTACGCCAACAGCGCCGCGGGCGACCTCATCACCCAGGCCGACGTCGGCGCCGACTGCTGGATCGTCGATGACCAGACCGTGGCCAAGACCCACGGCGGCAACACCCGCTCGCGCGCCGGCAAGGTGGTGGGCGTGGCGGCCGACGGCGTCTGGGTCCAGATCGGCCTCGGCCTCTAATCTTTTCGGGAGACATCTCATGCAGATCACGCCTCAAATCCTGGTCTCGCTGGCCCAGGGCTTCAATGCCGCTTTCCTGCGCGGCTTCGGTTCGGTGACGCCGTCCTGGCAGCAGGTGGCGATGCTGGTGCCGAGCACGTCGGACGCCGAGAACTACGGCTGGATGAAAGACCTGCCGGGCATGCGCGAGTGGGTCGGGCAGCGCGTCATCCACAACCTGGAAGCGACCGCCGCGCAGCTCAGGAACAAGAAGTACGAGCACACCATCGGCGTCAAGCGCGACGCCATCGACGACGACAAGCTCGGCATCTACAGCACGCTCTTCGCGCAGCAGGGTGAGATCGTCGCGCGTCACCCGGACGACCTGGTGTGGGGGCTGCTGCCCCAGGGCTTCGCCACCAAGGGCTTCGACGGGCAGTACTTCTTCGACGCCGACCACGCGGGCTTCGACCGCGACGGCAAGGAGAAGAGCTGGAGCAACACCGGCGGCGGCGCCGGTACGCCGTGGTTCGCGATGGATCTCTCGCGCGCCTTCATGAAGCCGCTGATCTTCCAGAACCGCAAGGCGGCGAAGTTCGTGCGGAAGACGCGCGACGACGACGACACGGTGTTCATGGAGGACACCTACCTGTTCGGCGCGGACGCGCGCTACGTGGCCGGCTTCGGCTTCCACCAGCTCGCCTACGGCAGCAAGCAGACGCTGGACGCCGCCGCCTACGAGGCGGCGCGGCTGGCGATCTCCGGCCAGTTCCGGCCGGACGGCAGTCCGCTCGGCGTGAAATGCACGCACCTGGTCGTCGGCCCCTCGAACGAGGCCAAGGCGCGCACGCTGCTGGAGAAGGAGCGCCTGGCCAACGGCGAGGACAACATCTGGCACGGCACCGCCGAGCTGATCGTGTCGCCCTGGCTGGCGTGATGACGATGAGTACCGAAAAAAAGAAGCCGGTCGCCTCGGCGGCCAAGGCCGGGGCGAAGGAGACCGCCTCGGCGCCTCCCGCCACCCGGCCGCCCGGCGACGAGTCGCCGACGCATCTCGGCGTGCGTGCGCGCACGCCGGGGTTTCGCCGCGCCGGCCGCGCCTGGAGCGACACGGAGACCGTCGTACCCATCGATGCGTTTTCCGCGGACGAGATCGAGGCGCTGGCGTCCGAGTCCGAGCTGTCGGTGACGTTCATCGTCGAACGGGCGGGCGGGTGAGCGTCATGGCCTACGCCACGCTGGCCGATCTCTACGCGCGCTTCGGCCGCGAGGAGATCGACCAGGTGGCCGATACCGACGGCACCGGGTCCGCCGACCCGGTGCTGGTCGGCCGCGCGCTGGACGACGCGGCGGCCGAGATCGACGCGGCCCTCGTCGGGCGTTACCAGTTGCCGATGGTGCCGGTGCCGCCGCTGCTGACGCGCATCGCCTGCGACCTCGCCCGCGAATCCCTCTACAGCGACACGCTGCCGGACGTGGCCGAGGCGCGCGCAAAAACGGCGCGCGGCCTGCTGCGCGCGATCGCCACCGGCCAGCTGCGGCTCGACGGCGCGGCGGCGGCGCCGACCGGCGGCACCGGCGGGCAGGACACGGTGGAGATCGTCACCGGCCGCCGCCACTCCCCCTTCGGAGGTTGAGGTGTCGCTGCTCAACGCCGGCTCGTATCTGATCGAACGTGCGCGCGAGGCATGTCCGGCCGCGCGTGGAAACGTGTTCTCCACGGACGACCTCGCCGGCGTGGCCGAAAAAACCCAGGTGGCGCCGGCGCTGCACGTGGTGCTGTACGGCTACCAGCCGGCCGAGGACGACGGCGACGGCACCGTGCGCTGGGACGAGGTGTGGCTGGTGGTGGCCGTGGTCAAGCACGCCGCCCGCCGCGACCGGCCGCTGGCGCAGCAGAAGGAGGCGGTGCCGCTCGTCGCCGAGGTGCTGGCCGCGTTCTCCGGCTGGCGTCTGCCGGCGGAAAGCGGCGTGCATTGCCGGCTGAAGGTGGTGCCCGGCCCGCGTCCGCATTTTTCGGAGACGCACGCCTATTTCCCGGTGGCGCTGCGCACGCAGCCGAAGACGGCTGGCGTGGAGGACGACGCCTGATGCCCGCCATCCGCCGCCGCCTCGCCCTCGAGCAAGGGGCCGTCTACCGCGACGTAATCCGCCTCAAACAGCCCGACGGCACGCCCGTCGATCTCACCGGCTGCACGGCCCGGATGCAGATCCGCACCCTCGACGGCCGCCTGCTGCTCGATCTCTCCACGCCGCCAGGCAGCGGCCTCGTGATCGACGGCCCGGCCGGCGTCATCCATCGCCGCATCACCGCCGGCCAGACCGCGCTGCTGCCTATCGACGGCGGGCTGTACGACCTGGAGATCACGCCGCCCGCCGGCCCGGACGACACCTGGCGCCTCTACCAGGGCGCCGTGAGCGTGAGCGCCGAGGTAACGCGCGATGACTGATGCGGGCGCCCCCGTGGTGCTGGTGGAAGTCGTCGTGCCGGTGCCGCCGCAGGAGGTCGAGCTGGGCATCCCCGGTCCGCCGGGGCCGCCCGGCCAATCCGAGGCCGGCGAGTACGACACCGACCTCGCCCTGATTTATCAAACCGCCAAACTGTAAGGAGACTGCAATGGCACTCGATACCCGTCTCGTCGCGCTGGCGCAGGCCGTCGGCGCCGACATCAAGGCCCTGCTCGCCGGCCAGGGCAACCTCGCCGCCCTGACCACCGAAGCCAAGGGCTCGCTGGTGGCCGCGCTCAACGAGCTGCACGCCGCGCTCTCCGCCGGCGCCGGCATCGACGACAACGCCGGCGCCGGCGACACGGACAGCACCTGGTCGGCCGACCGGATCATTACCGCGCTCGCCGCCCTCAAGGGGGAGATCGTCGACGGCGCGCCGGCTGCCTACGACACGCTGCTGGAGATCGCCGAGGCCCTGGGCGACAACGATGCGGCGATGGGCAACCTGCTCGCGGCCGTGGGCAACCGCGTGCGTTACGACGCCGAACAGGGGCTCACCTCCGGGCAGCAGGCACAGGCGCGCGACAACATCGGGGCGGTGTCGGCTGCCGCCATCGGCGACCCGGAGACCGACCTGGTCGCGCTCTACGTGGCGGCGAAGGCATGAGCATGATCGAGCGGCTGGCGGCCCTCATCGCCGCCATCGGCGCCGACATGCGCGCCGCCTCGCCGATGCTTGGCGAGGTACGCATGCTGGCCGTGGAGCAGGTGCCGGACGGCTGGGTGCCGTGCGACGGGCGCCTGCTCGATGTCGCCGCCTATCCCGAGGCAGCAGCCGCGCTGGGTGCCCGGTGGGGCGGCGACGGCGTCACCACGTTTGGCGTGCCGGACATGCGCGGCAGATTTCCGCTCGGCGCCGAGGCGGCAGATATTGGCGGCATCGGCGGTGCGGCGTCCGTCACGTTGAGCAACGCGCACCTGCCGGCGCAGGTCACCGGCAGCGTGACCGGGCAGACCATCAACGGCTCGGTCACCGTCAATGCGCTCAACGGTGACAGTCCGCCCGCCGGCGGCGTCAATATTCCCACCGGCACCGCCAATACCGTCGGCAAGACAGGTTCGGTGCTCAACTTCTACCCCCCTAGTGCGAGCAACAAGATCGCCGTTCCCACCACCCACAACCTGAGCGTCACCGGCGGCAACGTCACGATCAACGGCGGCGGCGAACCGGTGCCAACCGTGCCGCCGTGGGCCGGCGTCGGGTTCGTGGTCTACATCGGCGCGCCCGTGACGTAGCCGCCGAATTCCTTCCCCCCGGCCGGCCATCGCGCGCGCACATAGCATGGCCGCTCAACCCGCATCACGACTCAACCACAACGCACGAGGAGCGCACCATGAGCACCGTCCGCACCCAGAGCTACATCGGCAAGGGCAGCATCAGCATCGCCCGTCCTGGCAAGCCGCTGATCCCCATCGGCAATACCTCCAAACTCGAATTCGCCATTGAGGAGGACAAGAAGGAGCTGGCCGACTACGAGAATACCGGCGGCGGCATCGCCGACGCGATCTCGCGCATCAAGAGCGTGCGGCTCTCGCTCTCGGTGCACAAGCTCTCGCCGGAGAATCTGGCGATGGCCCTGCGCGGCGGGCTGGTGTCGACCGCCGCCGGCGCGGTGGCCGACGAGGTTCACGAAGACGTGCAGGCCGGCGGCCTGGTGGTTTTCGCCAAGCCGCAGGATCTCGAAAAATCGCTGGTGGTGACGGATGGCGAGGAAATCGACACGGTGACCTACCAGGAAGGCCGCGACTACGTGCGCCGCCGCGCCGGCATCGTGACCGTACCTGTCGCCGATGGCGGCACGATCCCCAACGAGAGCGACATCGCGGTTTCCTACACCGCGCTCTCGTCCATCACCGTGGAGGCGCTGACCAACGTGGGCGAGGAGGTGCGCCTGGTGTTCGACGGCGTGAACGAGGCCAACGGCCTGCCGCTGCTGGTCGATGCGTTCCGCGTCAAGCCGGGGGCCGCGAAGGGCTGGAGCCTGATCGGCGACGATTTCTCGGCGCTGGAGATCGAGGCCGACGTACTCAAGGATGACTCCCGCACCGGCCTCGGCCTCAGCAGCTTCTTTTCCGCGCGCATGGGTGGCCTGTAATGGCTGCGCGCGTGATCCAGACCGTACCCGCCTGCGGGCGCGACGTTCAGGTGAAAGAGCTGACGGTAAGCGAGATTCGCCAGTGGCTGGCCGATCTGTCGGCGCCGAAGGCCGAAGCAGAGGCCGACGTGGTCGATCAACTGCTGTTCGAAGGCGCGGCGATCTCCGAGATCGGCCGGATGAGCGACCTCACCACTGCCGAGCTGGCCAGCGCCAGGCCGAGCGAGCTGGAGGCGATCCTCGCCCGCTGCAGGGAGGTGAACAGCCATTTTTTCGCGCTGCGCGCCCGGCTGCAGACGCTGGGGGTGGCGGCGATGGCCTCGATGCCGCCGAGTGCGAGCGCCGCCTGACGGCGCTCGAAAAGACCGCCCTGGCGCTCATCGCGGCGGGGCACGTCGGCGTGTGGGATTACCCGTGGCGGGTGTTTCTGCTGGCGATCAGCGAAGCAGGCGGCCGGCGGTGAAGAGGACGAGGAACATCGCGCCGCCGGTCAGCACGGCAAGGCCGCCCCAGTGGATCAGCCGATCGGCGCCGCCCGTCAGGGCCACGATACAGCAGGCGCCGGCGACCGTTTGGTAACGGCGCTCGAAACGACTTTCAAGGTTCATTCTCATGGCTGCTTCCGATCTGTCCGTTGCGCTGAAGATCACCGGGGACGCCCGAGCCGCCGTGGCGGCGCTGGAGGAAACGCGACGCGCGCAGCTTAACGCCTTCAAGGCCGGCAGGGAAGAGGCCGACAAGGCTGCGGCGAAGTGGAAGGCGGCCGAGGGCGAGGTGAAGAAACTCGCGGCGGCGGCGCGCGAATCCGGGGGCGGTCATGTGCAGCACGCCGGAGCGTTGGCCGCTGCCGCCGATCAGGCGGCGAAATCCAAGGCGGCCTGGGTCGGAAGCACGCAGGCGCTGCATCAGCAGCGCGCGGCGCTACAGCAGAACGCACAAGCCCTGGCGGCGATGCGGGCGAGCGAGGCGCAGGCAGCGGCGGAGTCCGCGCGGCGCCGGCAGGCAGCCCGGCTGGATTCGGCGCGCGAGACGCTGGACGTCAGGCCATTCCGCGACATCGCCCGCGAGATCGCGCTGGGCGAGGCGGCCTACAAACGCCTGGCGGCCAGCGGCAAGCTCAGTACCGCCGAGCTGGCGCAGGCCAAGATGAAGCTCATCGAGCGCACTCAGGCGCTGCGCGCGCAGACCAACGGCTGGGCCGAGGCACTCGGCAAGGTGCGCGGATCGGCGATAGCCCTCCTGGCTGGCACGGCCGCATCCATCGGCGCGGCGGTCGCGCAGGCGGCCCGCTTCGAGCTGGCGATGGCACAGGCGAAGAAGTACATCGATTTCCCCGACGAGAACGGCTTTACCCGCCTGCGTGCCGAGCTGCTGGCGATGACGCGCGAGCTGCCGCTGACAGCAGTCGAACTCTCCAAGATCGCCGCCGCCGGTGGGCAGGCGGGCGTCGCTGCCAACGAGATCGGCGACTACGTGCGCACCGTCGCCAAGATTGCCGAGGCATTCGACATGCTGCCGGAAGAGGCGGGCGCCGCCTTCGGCAAGCTGCGCACGGTGTTCGGGCTCTCCATCGCGCAGACGAAGGATCTGGGCGACACGATCAACTGGGTGGGCGACAAGATGGCCAACGTGGCCGAGCGCGACCTGGTGAATGTAGCGGTGCGCGCCGGCGGCATGGCGCGGCAACTGGGCTTGAGCGCGAAGCAGACCGTGGCGCTCGGCGCCGCCTTTTTGACGCTGGGCACGCCGCCCGAGATTGCGGCCAACGCCATCAACGCGCTTCTGATCAAGCTCTCCACGCTCAACGGCGCCGAGGACAAGGTGCAGGAGGCGTTCTCGTCCTACATCGGCAGCATCGAGGAGTTCACGGCCGCCATGCTGGCCGACCCGGCCAAGGCGATCGATGCCTTCCTGGAGAAGGTCAACGCCTTGCCGGAATCGGTGCGCCCCATTGCGCTCTCGCATATCCTCGGGCTGGAGTACGCCGACGACATCGCCAAGCTGGCGAGCGGCATCGACGACTATCGCCGGGCGCTGGAACTGGCCGCCGATGCGGCCGCGCAGGGTGGCGTCGATGCGCAGTTCGCGGAGCTGATGGGCACGGCAAGCAAGCGGTTCGAGTTGCTGAAAAATGCGGCGGCGGCGACGGCGATTGTCTTCGGGAATCAACTGCTGTCGGGTCTCGTGAAGGTCGCGGAGGCGATCCGTGACGTGGTGGTGAATGTCGGCAGGCTGATCGACGCCGTGCCAGGTTCGGCGGCCGCGCTGTCGGTGCTGGTGACGACCCTGGCGGGCATCGGCGCGGCGCGCGTAGGCATGGCGGCGGTCGGCGTCATCGTCGGCAAGCTGACCGGCGGAATGACGCTCGCCGCCGCCGGCGCAGGGGGGCTTGCGCGTGGGGTGCTGGCCGTGGCCGCCCGGTTCGCCCCTTGGGTCGTTGGCATCCAGGCCGTGCTGTGGGGGCTGGACAAGCTGTTCGGCCCCGACCGCGAGGCCGCCCAGGCCGAAGCGGCGAAGAAGACGCAGGCCAATGCGGACGCCTTCGGCAAGCTGGCCGATGCCGTGCGCAAGGCCGGCGGCAACTATCAGGTGATCGAGGCCGCCGCGCGGCAAGCCGCCACCGCCGACGAGACGACGCAGCAGCAACTGCTGGCGAACGCGCAGAACTACACGGATACGGTGTTGCAGAAGGCGCGGCAGTTGGCCGGCGAGAAGATGCGCCTGGCCGACCTGGTGGCGCAGCGGCAGGCCGTGGCTTCCGGGCAGGAGACGAGCAGCGAGGAACAGTCGGTCAAGGCACGCATCGCCGAGGTGAGGAAGCTGGCGGGCGAGAAGCGGAAGGCGATGGACGAGGCCATCTCCGACATGAACCGTTACCGCGATGCCGCTATCGCCGCCTACGAGCGCGCGGCCGGCATCCGCATGAGCACCGCCGACAAGATTCGGGAGATTCGCCGGCGCGACATGACGGAGGAGCAGCAGCAGGCCGACATCGCCGCGCAGGCAATGGCGAAGCTCGAGGCAGCCGAGCGGAGACTGGCGGAAGCACGCCGCCTGGCCGCCGCCGGTAACGTGGGCGGCGCCGAGAAAGCCGCGGCAGCGGCCGAGAAGCTGGCGCAAGAGGCGGAGAGCCTCGGCACCAACCTCAAGAATACCGGACGGGCCATCGACATCGTCGGCAAGGCTGGCGCCATTGCCGAGGCCGCCGCACGGGCAGCCGGCGATGCCAATCAGAAGGCGGCCGAAGGCATGCGTCAACGCGCCGCCGATCTGCAGCGCGAGATCGACGGGCTGACGAAAAAGCTCGACGACCTGGAACGCCGAGAGCGGATCATCAAGATCGACGCCGACATCGCCGCCGCGCAGGCGAACATCAGGGCAATCCAGTCCGCCCTCGACAACTTGCGCGACAAGACGATCACCATCACCACGGTGCATCGGTCGGTCGAGCAGCACGCCATCGGTGGCCTGGTCGGGATCTCGTCGGCCGCCGCCGGCGTCCGCCATTTCGCCACTGGCGGCCACCTGCCGGGCTATGGCGGCGGCGACCGCATCCGCGCGCTGCTCGAGGCTGGCGAGTTCGTGATGCGCAAGGAGGCGGTGCGCCACTACGGCCTGGCCGCGATGAGCGCGATCAACGCCATGCGCGTGCCGCTGCCCGTGCGCGCGGCCGGCGCCGCACGCCTGCCGGGTTTCTCCACCGGCGGCCCGGTGGGCAACGTCTCCGGCGCGCGCGGCGGCGACGTGGTGGATATCCGCGTCCAGTTCGGCTCGCGGAAGATCGAGCTTTCCGGCGCGCGCGACCAGGCGATGGCGCTCGCTGGCGCGCTGCGCGAACTGTCGAGAGGGGCGTGATGGGAAAGCGTGAAGCCGCCGTGCCCGTGCCGTTCTACGTCTGCCGGCGGCCGGATTTCGACGAGGTGCTGGACGACTGCGACCGCCCATTGCTGGAGTGGATCGAGTCGGTGCCGGTTGCACAGCGTACGCCGCCAATGACTCGGGAGCGGCAGCGCATCGTCACCGAGACGCACGCCGCGCGCGACAGCGCGCTGGCGCAGTGCGAGGCCAGCCGCTACGCCTCGCGCGGCGAGGACGACGGCGAGCCGCATCTGCACGTGGCGATCACCAGCCGGCTGGATGGTCGGCGCGGCCGCTCGAGCACGGCGGTCGGTGACAGCAAGCCGAGCGCGCAGGTAACGGTGTCGTTCTCGCCCGACCAGGCGTGCGGGCCGGTGCCGTTCGAGGTGCTGCATCGGCTGGATAAGGTGTTCGCCAATTTAAGGATGGATGCACTCTCTGTCGGGTCTGTCGACGTCCTACCAGGTGCGTACACGCTTCCTCCCTTGGATGGCGAATACCTGCAGTTCGTCGTTCCCGCCGATGGCATCATCCATGACATTTGGGTCTTCCCGCGAATCATTAATTTTTCGGGAGGGATGGGAAAGCTGCTTGACCTGTCGGCCGAGTACGCAGTGGTCGACTCTCCCCCGCCGCCGGCTGAGTTGCTTGGCCGAAGCGAGTCATTCGATGTCGAGCGGGTGGACTTTATTCGCTATGGTCAGGTCGCCGATGACAACAGGCTGTCGGTCTCTGTGTACATCGAGATGACGCATGAGACTACGGGGGCGGTGCTGTCGCATATTTTTCCAGACATCCCGTTCACGACAAGCCAGAAATTCGATTGGCCGGCCGGCATCAGTCTCGATCGGGCCGGGAGTACATCCATGCCCGTCGGCTTACCAGCTGCCGCAGTCCCTGATGGGTGGTGGCGCGTCCGAATGCTGATGGGGCGGCCTGTCGGCGCGCTGGTTGCGTGGGCAACGTATGGGGGAGCCATGCAAACGTGGAGCGATTTTTTCGCCATTCAACTCGGCACGATGGGCGCCCCATTGCCGGTAGGCGGGATCGCTCTGTGGGAGGGCCGCTACAACCTGTTTAAAACCGGGCCAGGAGCGGGGAAGGCTTTGTTGCGTGTGATCAGTTGGCGCCCGGAGCCATCCATCGGGACGCGCGTCGCATTCCGGCTCGTGAGCCCCACGCAACAGTCGTTAAGTCTCCGCAGCCGGGCCGGCGTTACCCGCGATCTGCCGCCCTATACGGAGAGCGACACGGTGTATGCGCTGATCCGTGAGCCCATGATCGCCCCAAGTTTTGTCGCGCTATCAGATGGCGGATTTGTTTTCGGGGGGCCTCTCGGTTTCGGGGTGATCCTGTCCGGGGATGAGTTCGTGCCCGATATTCTTTTCCAGAAACAGGATGCAGCGCATATCGGCGAATCTTCTGGCAATGAACTGATCGTCTCGGCGAGCTATGAAAGGCAGGTTCAGGTTGGCCCTGAGTATGTATGGGAGCCCACCATCGAAATCCGGCGCCAAGGCATCGATTTTGACGCCTACGAATCTCTCACAGTACGCGAGTCTGATGTCCGCCGCTTTGACTACAGCTACGGAGGCCCGATTGTGTTGTGTGCCATCGACTGGTTGCCGGAAGGCCGCGCCGCCACAGTTACGCGAATCATGTCAGAAATGCAGGAGTGGGATGAGGCCAACGCAGCTACCAGGAATCACAGTTATGAGGTGCTGCAGCTTCCGATTCTTGTCATCCAAGGTTTGCGGTACGAATCGTTATTCGACGGTAGAAACGTCTCCGCCGCCGACAGCGACGTCATCGTGTTGAGGTGATCTCATGTCTCTTCGTCTCGATGACATCGACCTCCCCGCCGGCCTCCACTGGTTCGACGAGTACACCGCCCACGCCGTCGTACAGTCGGTGCGGCGCACGCTCGACGGATCGCTGGTGGTCTATTACGCCGCGCTCGCCGCCGGCCGGCCGATCACGCTCGCCTCGGGCGAGGATCACGGCTGGCTGCGCGGCTCGACCGTGGATGCGCTGGCCGTGCTGGCCGCCAGTCCCGGCGCGATCTACACGCTCACGCTGCGCGGCGTCGCGCGCCGCGTGATGTTCCGCCACCACGAGCGGCCGGCGTTCGAGGCGCGGCCGCTGTGGCCGCTGGCCAACCCCGGCCCGGACGACTGGTATCTCGCCACCCTCAAGCTCATGACCGTCTGACAGGAGACCCCATGCCATTGCAGGATCACGAAATCATCTGGCGCCCGTCGGCGCTGGTGTCCGACAGCACGCCGGCACAGAACGGCGGCCGGATGCGCTTTGGCGCCGCCATCGCATCCGGCGTCAAGAACAACCTCCTGCCGGACGTGTCGCGCGCCGAGCGCGAGGCCGGCGCGGTGAAGTGGCGCAAGGCGTTCATCCACGTGGCCTCGGCCGACGATTCGCCACTTCTGAACGCGCGCGTCTTCATCGACGCGCCGACGGCCGGCGACGATTTCGTCGTGCTGGTGCCGGGCACGGCGTCGGATACCGAGGATCAGATCGCCGGCCGCGCCTACGGCGTCGGCCGCCTCGCCGAGCCGCTGGCGGCCGACGACGACGTTGCCGTGGTGGTCGGCGAGCACGCGGCCTACGCCACGCTGCAGCCGTTCCGCGTCGGTGACCTGGTGCGCATCGCCGACCGGCCGGCCACGGGCGGCGCCGGCAACGAGGCATTCGTCACGCTGACCGATGTGAGCTGGTCCGGCGCGGAGGTAACGCTGGCGTTCACGCCGGCGCTGTCCACCGGCTTCGGCACGGCCGATACCGTGGTGTCGTCGGTGATTGAGCGAGCGGAGATCGCCGCCGCCATCGGCAATTTCGTCGTGACCAGCGCCCTCGGCACGTTCGACGGCGCCGATGATGGCCACGCTGTGGCGGTGGCGCGCGGCACGCCGGACGATGCCTGGCTGCTCACCTTCACCTCGGCCAGCGCGTTTTCGGTCGCCGGCCTGGCAAGTGGCGCGGTGGGCAGCGGCTCGATCCACGCCGACTTCGCGCCGCTCAACCCGGCGACCGGCCTGCCTCTCTTCCGGTTCGACATGGATGCTTGGGGCGGCACATGGGTGGCCGGCGACACGCTGTCGTTCGTCACCGCCGCCGCCGCGCTGTCGATCTGGTATCGCCGCGAGGTGCCAGCCGGCGCCGGCAGCCTGGACTACACCGCTGCCTCGGTGGCGATCCAGGGAGAGAGCGCATGACGACGATCGTCAAGCCGCACTGGGCGCAATTCACGCAAACCGGCGGCAGCGGGCTGGCGTCGGCGTTTGCCGCGGCGGCGCACGGCGAGGCCGGATTCGGCGGCACGCCGGCACCGGACCCGTCGCAGGGGCCGCCGGGCGCGCTGCTGACGGCCGCCGCCTGGGATGGCCCGGAGGGTGATCGGCCGGCCTGGACAGTGATGGACGTGCCCGGCGACGGGCTGACCGTTTCGGTGGGGTGGGCTGCCGACTTCGGGTCGCAGTGGATGCCGTTCAACTTCAGTTTTGCCGCCGATGCCGAGGTCGAGGTCTTTCTCAACGGCATCACGGGCGCGTGGTGGGTGGCCGAAAACGGCGTGCTGCGTGCCCTCGGGACGCGCGTGCGCCGCTTCCCGGTGGACATGGCCGACGGCGTCGTCTCGCGTTACATGCTGATCAAGCCTGTCGGGCCGAACGACTGGGGCACGCCGGGCGCCCTCAATGACTACTGCGGGCGCTACCTGCGCCACGACGGTGCGCCATACGATCCGGTGACGCATCGATCGGACGCATCACGCAACGTTAACGATGTCACGTTCTTCACGCCGATCGGATCGATTGGCGTGGGGGGCAGCAAGCCGTTCGGCGCGCGTCTGCCGGATACGATGCCGCCGACGCTGGCGCCGGTCTTCCCGATCCCCTTCAGCACATCCAGTCCTCCGCCGCCGGCCTATATGGGCGAGCTGCTCGATCTCATGGTCGCCACGGATGGATTCAACCTTGAGGAGCCGCCGATTCCCGGATGGCGGCTGCTCAAGTCGGCGCCGGAGAATTCGGACTTCTTCTACGCCGTGCCGACGCACCTCTGATCGTCGATGGCGCCGATCCACTGGCCTCATCTCTTCGGCCTGCCGGTTCTAGGGCTGGCAGGGGAGCCTGTCGCCACTCCGGCAGCGCCGGCAGTGCGCGTCGCCGCCCGCTGCGTCACCCCCTACGCGCTGACGCTGGCAGCGTGCGCGGTGCTGCCCTACGGCGATCTGCGCGCGATCGCCACGGTACATCGGGCGCCATACCGTCTGCTCGGCCGCGGCGCCGCCACCGTGCATGCGGCGCCCTATGCGCTTGTCGATGTGCAGCGCCATGCGCGGCAGTGCCGCACGCCCTGGGCGCTGCTCGCCGACCGCGCGCTGGTGCCGGTGGCAAACACCCCGGAGCTGCTGCACGACGGCCGCACGCATCGCGTCGAATCGGCCGATCTCTCGTGCGACGAGGACAGCCCGGTGTGGCTGGCGCGCATCCGCCTGGCGGACGTGGAAAGCCACGCCGCCATCCGCCTGCTTGATGCCGTGACGCTGGTGCTCGGTATGGAGACCTTTTCTCTGGTCGTCGACGGCAAGAGCGTTTCGCGGCCGGAGGTAGTCGACGTGGCGCTGGAGATCACCGCGGTATCGCCACTGGCACTCGCCGATGCGCCCTGGGCGGCGCCGGTAACGGTGACGCACGCACAGGCCGTGCCGGCGCGCGCGCTGGTGGAGCAGTTGATCGGGCCGGTGGACTGGCGCCTGCCGGCGTGGATCGTGCCGGCCGGCCGGGCGGCGTTCGACCGCGCGACGCCGCTCTCGATCGCCCGTGCGGTGGTCGGCGCCGCCGGCGGCCTGATCGAGAGCGCGCCGGACGGCTCGGTGATCTGCCGGCCGCGCCACCCGGTGCATGTACCGGACTACGACACGACCGCGCCGGCCGTGATCCTGACGGATGGGGATGTGTTTTCGGTGACAGAGACCGTGGCGCCGCGCTCCCTGGTCGACCGCGTGACGGTGAGCAACGAGACCGCCACCGGCGGCCCGGAGGACCGCCTGGAGTACGAGGCGGACGAGGACGATACAACGCGCGGCACGGTGCGCGCCTGGCCGTGGCCCATGCGCGGCGTGTCGCTGGTGCATACCGGCCACCCGGCGACGGCAATCGTGGATCTCGGCGTGGTCACGTGGGAGGTGGTCGAGGTAGTCGAGTTCGTCGACGGATCGGCCACGGCGCGCTGGCCGGTGGCGGCTTGGCTCGGCGCCGAGTGGATGCGCGCCGACCTCGGCGCGGTACGGGCGGAGCGGACCCGGCTGACCGCCGGCGTCGCCGGCTACAGCCTGGCACGCGTGCGTTACGCGACGGCGGCGCGGGAATGGTCGGTGTCGCTTACCGCGGCGGCCGAGGAAGTGCAGTTCGTGTTGATGGACGAGGAGGCTTGATTATGGGCAGCGCAACGATCCGGGTGCAGTTCGGCAATCCTGACGGCACCGGCGCAGAGGGGCATCTGTCGGCCGAGGTCGACACGCGCGAGGACGGCCTCAACGAGGGCCGCCAATCGTTCGAGCCGGGGGCGTCGGTGGCGATCCTGGTCTATCGCTCGGACAACGTAACGGTGAGCCGGGTCGACTGTTCGGCCGGCTCGATCCGTGCCGGCGGTCAGACGACGGTGAGCCTCGAGGAGGACGTGACGTTCGGCGACGAGAGCGAGGCGACGCTGCGCGTGCCTGCGCTGACGGCGCCCGGCGTCAGGTGGTTCGGCCGCTCGCTCGGTGCGCTCGTGCTGCAGGCCGATAGGATGACGCTGCGCGCGGCCGAGAAGGGCGTGGCGGTCGCGCGCGTGACCTACCAGGCACGTGCGGACGTCTACCGGCTCAAGTCGCCGGCATCCATCGACGGCGAGACGGATTTTTCCATCGTGGTTTTCATCGGTGGGGTGTCGGCGTGATCGTCGAGTGCTACCGCGGTGCCGGCGAGCGGCCGGGCGAGGCGATTGAGGTGCCGCTGCTCTCCGACGAGATGCTGCTCGTGCGCGGCGCGGCGGAGATGGATGCGCAGGCGCACCGCATCAACGTGGCCACGCTGTCCATCGTGCCTCGGTCGGGCGTGCGACTCGGCCAGATCATCGAGTATGTCGACCCGATCTCCGGCCGGCTGCAGTGCGGAAAGGTGACGGGCATCAGCGTGACGGTGGTCGCCGGCACGGACGATGCCGGGCCGACCTTAGATCATGTGCTCACCGTGGAGGTGCCGACGACATGAGCTTCGCGCTGCGCGAGCTGCAGGGGCTGATCGCCCGCCGAGCCGACACATCCGGCGTGGTGGTCGCGGTACTCGACGGCGCGGTGCGCGTCGCCACGCGCACCGGCGCCGTGACCGTGCCGGCCGGCGCCGAGCGCTTGAGCGTTGGAGACCGCGTAACGCTCGCCGATGGCCGCGCGCTGCGCGCGCCGGTGGCGAGGGCGAGCTATCCGGTATGAGCAGTAAAAAGACGGTGCGACCGTTGCGAGTGCGGGAACACCCGCAGCGGCCACCTCCCGCAGTTGATGCCTGCGTTTGGCCAAGGCACCGCCACCGTGCACACGGCGAGCCAAAGCCTACACGCAAGAGGCATGTCGGTGATAGAGGTGAGATGTAGCAAGTGCAATAAAAAACTGGCCGAGGCGGATTTTTCCCGCTTGGCGATCAAGTGCCCGCGTTGCGGGCAGCTGAACAATCTGAAGGCCATCGAGCCTCCCCGCTGCGCACCTAGTGCGCGCAAGGAGAGTCCCGATGGCAGCGATCCTTAACAATCCGGTAAACCCCATCATCCCGTGGCTTGGCGGCAAGCGCCGCCTGGCCGACCGGCTGATCCCGCTGATGCCACAGCATGAATGCTACGTCGAGCTGTTCTGCGGTGGCGCCGCGCTCTACTTCCTTCGGCCGGTGCCGGCGTCGGTCGAGGTACTCAACGACATTAACGGCGAGCTAGTCAACCTGTACCGCATCGTGCAGCATCATCCGGAGGAGTTCGTTCGGCAGTTCAAGTGGGCGCTCTCATCGCGCCAGGTGTTCAAGTGGCTGCAGCAGCAGCCAGTCGAGCCACTCACCGACATCCAGCGCGCCGCAAGGTTCTTTTACCTCCAGCACCACGCGTTCGGCGGCAAAGTCGCTGGTCAAAGCTTCGGCACCGCGACCACGGCGCCCTCAGTCAACCTGCTGCGCATCGAGGAGTCGCTGTCCGCCGCCCACCTCCGCCTCGCTGCCGGCACCACGGTCGAGAACCTACCTTGGTACGACTGTCTCGCACGCTACGACCGCTCGCACACCTTCTTCTACGCTGATCCACCCTACTGGGAGACCGAGGGCTACGGCGTGCCGTTCTCGTGGGATCAGTACGAACGACTCAGCGATGCGATGCGGACATGCCGGGGCAAGGTGATGCTCTCGATCAACGACCACCCCGCGATCCGCGATTGCTTCGATGGCCTGGTTTTTCACGAGGTGGGGATCAAGTACAGCGTGGCCAACAATCAAGCCGCACCGAAGGAGAGCGGGGAGTTGGTGATTACGAATTACCAGCCGGAAGTTATGGGTGGGCTGTTCTAGCTAGCTCCGGACGGCGGTGCCAAATCTCGTGCAAAACGGTGCCAAATTGCGCGCCGGCCTACACCTGCAACGACTCAACCGACGCCAGCGCAAGAAGCTGCGGCTGGGAGAATTCCAGGAACTCGGTTTCGAGATCACCGGCGTGTGCCCCGAGCCGCTGCCGGAGGATGCAGCCGATCGATTTCTGGACGGATTGTTCGAGTTCGTCGAGGCGCGCCGCCTGTGCGCGGGCGGCGGTTTCGGCGCCGGTTCGGAAAGCCGGTTCTCGATGTTCGTCTGCGCAATAGGCCGCGGTTCGGCAACGGAAGAAGACAGGCAGGCGATCGAAGCCTGGCTGAAATCGCAGCCGTGCATCCGGAATGTGTGCGCCGGCCCGCTGCGCGATGCCTGGCATGCATGAACAAGGGCGGCCAATCGTACTGATCGGCATCCCGCCGTCGCCAGTTCGCGGAAATCTCGAACGAGAGTAGCCGCGGCGAAAATCGCCGAATGAAGGGGAAGTCTTGCGCCATGTAGCCACGTTGGCTACATTTGTAGCCCATGGCGCTTCAATCCCTATCCAGCCTTCTTTTCACTGACTACCGTCGCCGGGTGCTGGGGCTCCTGCTGCTCCATCCGGAGCGGCAAAGCCATGTGCGCGAGATCGCACGTCTGACCGGAACCGCTGCCGGCACGCTGCACAAGGAGCTGTCCCGTCTCGCCCAGGCCGGCATCCTGCGGCGGACAGGACAGGGTAGACAGGTCTATTACGCCGCCAACCGCGACTGTCCGATCTTCGACGAACTGGCGAGCATTCTGCGCAAGACCTCGGGGCTGGCCGACGTGCTGGCCCAGGCGCTGGCTCCGGTCGCGGAAAAGCTGCGCGTTGCTCTCGTCTTCGGCTCGGTGGCAAAGGGAACGGAACAGGCCGGCAGCGATGTGGACGTGCTCTTGGTGGGCGACGTGGGTTTCGCCGATGTCGTACGCTTGCTCCACCCGGCACAGTCGTCGCTCGGGCGCGAGATCAATCCGAAGGTTTACAGCGTGACCGAATGGCAGGCCAAGGTACGTGCCGGAGACCCTTTCGTCCACGACGTGCTGGCGAAACCGAAAATCTTCCTGATCGGCAACGATCATGACCTTGCAGAATCTTCTGGGCATCCGTCTTGAGACGGTGACGCCCAGCCGCGAAACGGTCGCCCGCCTTCTCGCGGCGGCCGAGCGCAACCTCGCCGACGCGGCGCTGCCGGGCCTGAGCGCGGAGAATCGCTTCGACGCCGCCTACAAGGCCATCATGCAGTGCGCCATGATCGCGCTGCACGCCAACGGGTACCGCACGCTCACGAGCCGGCCGGGGCATCACCAGACCGCGATCCAGACCCTGCCGCAGACGGTGGGCCTGGCGACGGACCAGACGATCGTTCTGGACGCACTGCGCAAGCAGCGCAATCTTGCCGACTACGACGGCGACCCCGTATCCGACGCCACCGTACGGGACTGCATCGCCAGCGCCCGGAAATTGCTCGTCCATCTCCGGCAATGGCTGGCGGAGAACCGGCCGGACCTGCTGTGAACATGGACTGCCGACCGTCCTGGAAGCGTTTCTCGACGCGCGTCTCGTGAGCGTCTGGTAGCCGCGCTTCGCCAGGTTGCAGGCGGCGGCGCATGAACTCGCTATATGCGTGTTTGCGCACATGCCAATCAGCCTGCCGTCATGTTCATGACAGCATTTTCTCTATCTGATCCGAATTTTGCCGACAGCATGCGACTGTTGTCGCAGGTTGCGCCATTCGTCTTAAAAGGTAATATTGCATCGTGACATCGATTAAGCATTCATAAATATATAAACGGAGGAGACAAAATGTCCTTAGGCACCGCATTGGCAAGTACGACCGCCGCCTGGCACCAGTTTGTGGATCGAGGCCAGGTTGACGAGACGGTGGTGCGTGCGGAGGTGTCGCAGTCATGGCGGCGGTGCCGCAAGCTCGGCATCGACCCGTGCGCGCCGAAGCTGCCGGTCACCCTCGACGCCCGGCAGCTCTCGGCCGTCCGCGACGAGAACCGGGTCTTCACCGAGACGGCCCTGCCCTTCATGCAGTTCCTCAAGACCGCCGTCAAGGGCACCGGCTTCATCCTCGTCCTCACCGAGCGCAGCGGCGTCGTCCTCGACGTCTTCGGCGACGACGAGATCCTCGCCATGGCCCGCGAGAACAACTACGTCGCCGGCTGCTCCCGGGCCGAGGAGGTCGCCGGCACCAACGCCATCAGCCTGGCCCTGATCGAGAAACGCCCGGTGCAGCTCACCGGCGCCGAGCACTGGAACGTCCGCCACCACCGCTGGACCTGCGCCTCGGCCCCGGTCTTCTCGCCCGAGGGTATGGTCCTCGGTACCGTCACCCTCTCCGGCGAAACGACCAAGGCGCACCGCCACACCCTCGGCATGGTCATCTCCGCCGCCGAGGCCATCCGCAACCGCCTGCACGAGCGCGAGGTCATCCGCGAGAAGCAGGGCGTCGACACCCTGCTCTCCTCGGTGCTCGCCAGCATCTCGGACGCGATCATCGCCATCGACGAGGCCGGCCTGGTCACGACCATCAACCCGGCCGCCTGCAGCGTGCTCGGCGTCAGTCCGGAGCGCGCCCTGGGCAAGACCCTCCTCCGCCTCTTCCCGGCGCACCCGGAGCTTTCCAACATGCTGCCGCTCGGCCGGGACTGCGCCTCGTTCGAGGTCACGGCCGAGCGGCCGAACGGCCGCGCGCACTTCGTCATCACGCCCTACGTCATGCAGGCCGACGACCGGGAGAAGGGGGCGATCCTGGCGCTCCGGGAGCGGCGGGAGTTCGTCAACGAGGTGCGCGAGTTCTCGGGCTTCAACGCCGTCTTCAACTTCGAGGACATCATCGGCGAATCGCCGGCGCTGCTGCGCCAGATCGAGATCGCCCGGGTGGCCGCCCGGCAGACCGCGCGGATCCTGATCCTGGGCGAGACGGGGACGGGCAAGGAGATGTTCGCGCAGTCGATCCACACCTGTTCGCTGCGCCGCTCGGGGCCGTTCGTGGCGCTCAACTGCGCGGCGATTCCGCGCGAGCTGATGGAGTCGGAGATCTTCGGCTATCGGGGCGGGGCGTTCACCGGGTCGCGCAAGACCGGGCAGATCGGCAAGCTCGAACTGGCCGACGGCGGCACGCTGTTTCTCGACGAGATCAACCAGATGCCTTTGGACCTGCAGGCGAAGCTGCTGCGGGCGCTGCAGGAGGGGACGATCACGCGGCTCGGGGACACCAAGCCGATCCGGGTCGATGTGCGGGTGATCGCCGCGGCGAACGAGGACCTGTACGCGAAGAGCCGGTCCGGGGAGTTCCGCCAGGATCTCTATTTCCGGTTGAGCGTGGTCGAGCTGAGCCTGCCGCCGCTGCGCGAGCGGACGGAGGACATTCCGCGCATCGCCGGGCAGTTGCTCGGGCGGCTGGCCACGAAGATGGGGCTGCGCGCCCTGTCGCTGTCGCCGGCGGCGGTCGCCGGTCTGTGCGAGTATCCGTGGCCGGGCAACGTGCGCGAGCTGGAGAACGTTCTCGAGATGGGCGCCATCATGGCCGAGGGTGGGATCATCGAACCCCATCACCTCGCTCATCGCATGCGCAACAGCGAGGCCGCGCCCGTCGTGCAGCAGGCGCCCGCGGCCGTGCTGGGCGCGAACCAGTCGGTGCGCGACGTCGAAATAGAGCTGATCCGGAACGCGATCCAGGAGTTCAACGGCAACGTCGGCCTGGTCGGCAAGAAGCTGGGATTGTCGCGGGCCACGGTCTATCGGCGGATGCAGCAGTACGGCATCGTCAAATCCGTGACGGTTCGCTGACAGCGTCGCACGTTGCGACGCCTGTCCGAGCCGTGATACGCGCGTATCACCTCCGGCGCCTTCGAGGCGCCCACCTATCCTTTATTAATCAGCCTGTTGCAGCCACCGCTGCGGCTTGGCACATCGCTTGCGTTGTCCAGTACGGAAGAGAGTCCGGCCGCGTCGTTGCGGACTCGCCGACAACCGATTACCGATAGGAGAAACCTAATGTCCAGTGCGCTGTTCAGCCCGATCGAGCTTCGTGGCCTGACTCTCAAGAATCGTTTGGTCGTATCGCCGATGTGCCAGTACATCTCCGAGAACGGCTCCGTGAACGACTGGCACGTTCAGCATCTGGGGGCGTTTTCCATTGGCGGCTTCGGCCTGGTGATGACCGAGGCCACCAACGTCAATGCGGTCGGCAAGATCACCCACAAGTGCGCCACGCTGTGCACCGACGAGAACGAGGCCGCCCTGAAGCGGGTGATCGATTTCAACAAGAAGTTCGGCGTCGCCGCGCAGGGCATCCAGTTGGCGCACGCCGGGCGCAAGGGCTCGACGCATCCGCCGGCGCTCGGCGGGCAGGCGCTGAAGCCGGAGGAAGGCGCCTGGGAAACGGTCGCGCCCTCCGCCGTTCCCTATGCCCCGGGTTGGCACACGCCGCGCGCCCTGACGACGGAGGAGATCAGGCAGATCCAGGCGGATTTCGTCGAATCCGTGAAGCGCGCGCAGCGCGTCGGCTACGACCTGATCGAGATGCACGCCGGCCATGGCTACCTGACCCATCAGTTCCTGTCGCCGCTCACCAACCGTCGCACCGACGAATATGGCGGCAGCCTGGAAAACCGCATGCGCTTCGCCCTCGAGACGTTCGTGGCGATGCGCGCGGCCTGGCCGGCGGACAAGCCGATGGGCGTTCGCGTCTCCGCGACCGACTGGGTCGTCGGCGGCTGGACGCCGGAAGAAACGGTGGTCTTCGCCAGGGCGCTGAAGAACCTCGGCTGCGACTACGTCGATGTCTCCAGCGGCGGCCTCGATCCGGCGCAGCAGATCCCCCTCGCCCCGGGCTACCACGTGTCGCTGGCCGACAAGGTGCGCAGGGAGGCCGACATCCGGACGATGGTCGTCGGCCTGATCACGGATGCGCTGCAGGCGGAGGAAATCGTCAAGTCCGGACAGTCCGACTTCGTCTGCATGGGGCGCGGCGCCATGTGGGATCCGCGCTTCCCGTGGCATGCCGCGGAAATCCTCGGCGCCGACGCGCCCTATCCGCCCCGCTCGACGCCGTGCCATCCGAGCCTGCGCCCGCAGGTGTTCCCGAATCGCAAGAAGTAAGGCCCGCCCGCTTCGTACAAAATCTAGGAGACACAAATGAAATACAACCGACCGCACGCCACCGCCGCCTGGGGCACGATGGCAAAGGACTGGGAACGCGGCATCGACTACCAGCGGATGGTGCGCGAGCGCTTCCAGCGCGCGCAGAACGCCGTCAAGGCCGCCGGCCTCGGCGGCGTGCTCTGCTTCAACGTCGACAACGTGCGCTACGTGACCGGCACCCACATCGGCGAATGGGCGCGCGACAAGTTCGACCGCTACGCGCTGTGCCCGCGCGACGGCGACGCCTTCCTCTGGGACCCGGCGCCGCCGGCCAAGCGGATCAGCTCGCCGTGGCTCGGCGACAACATCGGCGCGCCGATCAGCAACATGCAGGGCGCGCTGCCGCCCAAGGTCGGCGCCCAGGCTGACTTCGCCAGGCAGATCAAGAAGATGCTCGTCCACTACGGCATCGACAAGGAGCCGCTCGGCATCGACCTGCTCGAACTGCCGATGCTGCGCGCGCTGGAAAAGGAAGGCATCGAGGTGGTCGACGGCCAGCAGGCGATGCTCGACGCCCGCGAGGTGAAGACGCAGGACGAGATCGAATGCCTCAAGGTCGCCGCCGCCATGGTCGACGCCACCTACTACGACATCTGCAAGGCGATCCGTCCGGGGGTGCGCGAGAACGAGCTGGTGGCCATCGCCAACGACCGCCTGTTCCGCCTCGGCTCGGAGCGCGTCGAATGCGTGAATTCGGTCGCCGGCCCGCGCGGCACGCCGCACTCGCACACCTTCTCCGATCGCATCATCCAGCCGGGCGACATGATCTATCTGGACATCATGCATTCGTTCAACGGCTATCGCACCTGCTACTACCGGACCTTCGTCTGCGGCGAGCCGAACAGGCACCAGATCGAAGCCTACGAACTGGCCTCGAAATGGATCAGCGCCTCGATCGACGCCATCCGTCCGGGCGCCACCGTCGAGGAAGTCGCCAGCGTCTGGCCGGCGGCGCAGGAGTTCGGCTACCGCAACGAGGACGAGGCCTTCCTGCTGCAGTACGGCCACGGCATCGGCCTCAGCCTCTGGGAACGGCCGATCATCAGCCGCCGCTTCACGGGCCAGAACACCGTGCTCAAGGAGGGCATGGTCTTCGCCGTCGAAACCTGGAAGGGCGCTGCCGACGGTTCGGGCGCGGCGCGCATCGAGGAAGAGGTGGTGGTCACCAAGGACGGCTGCGAGGTGATCACCAACTTCCCGTCCGACCGCCTGATCTCGTGCGGGCTGCCGGGCTGCGATGTCTTCTAGCGCGCCAGGCTGCGGGCGTCTGATCCGCAGCCGCGGGCAGACACCGGTCTGCCCGCCGAAGCACGCGCTGACCGACGCCTGGGCGCTGGTCACGAACCGATCGGTCGGCGCCCGGCACATCGAGCTGTACGCGGTCGAGATCCACCCCGGCGGCGAAGGCTTCGACGACGCGCATCCGGGATGCGAACACGGCTTTTTCGTTCTCGCCGGCGAGGGCGAGGCCCGGGTCGGCGGCGAGCGCTTCGCGCTGCAGCCGGAAGACTGCCTCTTCATCCCGGACGGCGCCTCGCATTCGGTCAGGCCGTCGGGCGACGGTTCCCTGCGGCTGCTCGTGTTCATGGCGCCGCACCGGAACGTGGCGGCAGCAAAAGAATGATCCGCGCGCGCGCCCGGGCGGGCCGGCAGGCAAGCCCGCCCGCCGCGGCCGTCGCGCGGATCGGACAACAATATGGGGAGAGACATTCGTGCTACTGGAAGCGTCCAGCTTTGATCCGACCGACGGCGCCGTGCTCCTGCGCGTGATGTGCGGCCTCTTCTTCGTCCCGCACATCTGGTTCAAGATCGTCGGCAGCCCGCCGCCGGCGCTCGGCTTCTTCAAGCTCGCCGGCTTCAGGCCGCCGGCGTTCTTCATGAACGTCGCCATGGTCGTCGAGTCCGTTGCCGCGGTCTGTCTGGTGCTCGGTATCTACACGCAGTGGGTGGCCCTGCTCGCCGCGGCGAGTCTCAGCGTCGCCGCCATCGCCGTCTGCTTCGCCAACCGCGCGGTCAAATGGCTCTGGAACCTGGGCGGCATGGAATTCCCGGTGTTCTGGGCGCTGGCGTGTCTGGCGGTCGCCATGCTGCACTGGCAATGAAAAGACAGGGAACCTCCATGAGCGACGCGAAAATCAGCAAGGTCGGCTGGATCGGCCTCGGCAAGATGGGCACGCCGATGGCCGCGAACGTCCTGGCGGCCGGCTTCGATCTGTCGGTGTTCAACCGTTCGCCGGGGCCGATGCAGCCGCTCCTCGAAAAAGGCGCCGTCGCCGCGCCGTCGGCCGCCGCCCTGGCGCTCGACCGCGCGGCGGTCGTCTCGATGGTCAGCGACGACGCGGCGCTGGAGAGCGTGACGACGGGCGCCGGCGGCCTGTTCGAGCAGGCCCGCCCCGGGCTGATCCATGTCGACATGAGCACCGTTTCGCCGGAGGTCTCCGCGCGCGTCGCCAGCGCCGCCGAGGCGAAGGGCATCCGCTACCTGCGTGCGCCCGTCTCCGGCAGCACGGCCAGCGCCGCCGCGCGCGCGCTGACGATCCTCGTCTCCGGCCCGGCCGACGCCTGCGAGCAATGCACGCCGCTGTTCGGGGCGATCGGCAGGAAGCATTACTACCTCGGGCCGGCGGAGCAGGCCAGGTATCTGAAGATCGCCATCAACATGATGATCGGCGGCACGGCGACGCTGCTCGGCGAGGCGCTGGCGCTCGGCGAGCGCGGCGGCGTCGACTGGCGGCAGATGGTCGAGGTCTTCGACAACAGCGCGGTGGCCTCCCCGCTGATCCACTACAAGGCCGACATGCTGGCGGACAGGAACTTCGCGCCGATGTTCACGGCCGCGCAGATGGCCAAGGACTTCGACCTGGCGCTGGAAGCGGGCAGGCGCGGCAACGTGCCGATGCCCCTGATCGCCATGTCGCGCCAGCTCTTCGGCGCCATGATCGCGTCGGGGCGCGGAGAGATGGACTTCTTCGGCTACGTCACCCTATTGGAAGAACTGGCCGGATTGCTGCACGAACAAAACCAGGCATTGAGGAAAAAATGAACGGACTGATCAAGGATGCCGCCCTCTTCAGGCAGCAGTGCTACATCGACGGACGCTGGGTCGACGCCGACGACGGCGCGACCCAGACGGTGAGCAACCCGTCCACCGGGATGCCGCTGGGAACGACCCCGCGCATGGGCGGCGCCGAGACCCGCCGCGCCGTCGCCGCGGCAGAGGCCGCCTGGCCGGCGTGGCGCGCGCAGACCGCCAAGGAGCGCGCGGCCATCCTGCGCCGCTGGTACGAACTGATGATCGCGCACCAGGACGACCTGGCGGCGCTCCTCACGGCCGAGCAGGGCAAGCCGCTGGCCGAATCCCGCGGCGAGATACTTTACGGCGCATCCTTCATCGAGTGGTTCGCCGAAGAGGCCAAGCGGGTCTATGGCGACACGATTCCGGAGCCGGTCGCCGGCCGCCGCATCGTCGTCATCAAGCAGCCCGTCGGCGTGGTCGCCGCCATCACGCCGTGGAATTTCCCGAACGCGATGATCACACGCAAGGTCGGCCCCGCGCTGGCGGCCGGCTGCACCGTCGTCGTCAAGCCGGCCAGCCAGACGCCGTATTCGGCGCTGGCGCTGGCCGAACTGGCCGAGCGCGCCGGCGTGCCGAAGGGCGTCCTCAACGTGGTGACCGGCTCGGCCCGGGCGATCGGCGGCGAACTGACCGCCAATCCGGCCGTGCGCAAGCTTTCCTTCACCGGCTCGACCGAGATCGGGCAGGAACTGATGGCGCAGAGCGCGGCGACGATCAAGAAGATTTCGCTCGAACTCGGCGGCAACGCGCCGTTCATCGTCTTCGACGACGCCGACCTCGATGCCGCGGTCGCCGGCGCCATCGCCTCCAAGTACCGGAACACGGGGCAGACCTGCGTGTGCACCAACCGCCTGCTGGTGCAGGACGGCGTCTACGACGAGTTCGCCCGCCGGCTGAGCGAGGCGGTGTCGCGCCTCGAAGTCGGCGACGGCTTCGCGCCCGGCGTGCAGCAGGGGCCGCTGATCGACGCCGCGGCCGTGGCCAAGGTCGAGGCGCACATCGGCGACGCGCTCGACAAGGGCGCGCGCGTGCTCGTCGGCGGCAAACGGCACGCCCTCGGCGGCACCTTCTTCGAACCGACGGTGCTCGCCGACGTGACGCCGGCAATGGCCGTCGCCCGCGAGGAAACCTTCGGCCCGCTGGCGCCGCTGTTCCGCTTCGGCAGCGAAGCCGAGGCGATCCGCATGGCCAACGACACGGAATACGGGCTGGCCTCCTACTTCTACTCGCGCGACATCGGGCGCGTCTGGCGGGTGGCCGAGGCGCTCGAATACGGCATGGTCGGGATCAACGAGGGCCTGATCTCGACCGAGGTGGCGCCGTTCGGCGGCGTCAAATACTCCGGGCTGGGCAGGGAAGGATCGAAGTACGGCATCGACGAATACCTGGAGATGAAGTACCTCTGCATGGGCGGCATCGGCCGCTGATGGCGCCGGCGATGACCAGGCTACCGGTCACCGTGGTGACGGGCTTTCTCGGCAGCGGCAAGACGACCCTGATCAACCGCGCGCTTCGCGATCCGGGCCTGCGCAATACGGCGGTCATCGTCAACGAGTTCGGCGACATCGGCCTCGACCACGATCTCATCGAGGCGAGCAGCGATGCCGTGATCCTGCTCGAGAACGGCTGCCTCTGCTGCTCGGTGCGCGGAGACCTGGTGGATACGCTGGTCGACCTGCACCGGCGGCGCCAGCGGAGCGAGATCGCGCCGTTCGACCGCGTGCTCGTCGAAACCTCCGGGCTCGCCGAGCCGACGCCGGTCCTCGAGGTCCTGCTCTCGGAGCCGGGCGTCAGGTCCTGCTTTTCCCTCGCCGGCATCGTCGCCGCCGTCGATGCGGTGAACGGGCCGGACACGCTCGACCGCCACGAGCAGTCGATCAAGCAGGTGGCCCTCGCCGACCGGATCGTCCTGACGAAATGCGACATCGCCGGCGCAACCGACGGCATCGAAGCGCAGTTGCGGCGCCTCAATCCATCGGCCGAGATCGTCGACGCGCGCGGCCTCGACCCCGGCCGGCTGTTCACCGCCCTCCCCGATACCTGGTCGGACCAGGCGCTGGCCGCGGCAGGCGCGCAGCCGGACGAGGCGCACGCTCACCGCGACCACAATTCCCGGGTGCGGCGCTTCTCGGTGACGCGCGACGCGCCGTGGTCCATGGAAACCCTGCGTCTGTTCGTCGACGCGCTGCAGACCAACGCCGGACCGTCGCTGCTGCGGGTCAAGGGCATCATCAACGTGGCCGAGTCGCCCGACGCGCCGGCCGTGATCCACGGCGCGCAGCAGCTCGTACACAGCCTCGCCTGGATGCGCGGCTGGCCCAGCGCCGACCGGCGCACCCGCATCGTCTTCATCACCCTCGATGCGGGCGCCGGCGACATCGAGGATCTGATCGACTACATCGAGCGCCTGTCGACGCGGACCCGATCCGTCCGCGAGCGGGCGGCCGGCGCATGAACGAGGACCGCCAGTGAACGATTCGAGCGCAAGCGTCGTCGGGGCAAGAAAGGACGCCGAAGTCATTTCCGTCGTCGGGCTGGCCCACGCCACCTCGCACTTCTTCCAGCTCGTGCTGCCGCCGCTGTTCCCGTGGCTGATGCAGGATTTCTCGCTGAGCTTCACCGCCGCCGGCATGCTGATGACCGTATTCTTCGTCGTCTCCGGCGTCGGACAGGCCATCGCCGGCTTCTTCGTCGACCGCTTCGGCGCCCGGCCGGCCCTGCTGGCGGGGCTCGGCATGCTGGCGGCGGCGGCCGTCGTGCTCGGCCTCGCCCAGGACTATCCGACGCTGCTCCTGGCCGCGGCCATCGCCGGCAGCGGCAACGCCGTCTTCCACCCGGCCGACTACACCCTCCTCAACCGGCTGGTCTCGGCGAAGCGGCTGGGACACGCGTTCTCCGCCCACGGCCTGACCGGAACGCTCGGCTGGGCGGCGGCGCCGGTGCTCATGGTCGGCGTCGCCGGCCCCTTCGGCTGGCGCGCCGCCGCCTTCGTCGCCGCCGGCATCGCCGTCCTCGCGCTCGTCGTCCTGGCGCAGCACAAGGGGATCGGTCCGGGCCCGGCGCACGGCGCCGGCGATCCGGCCGCCGACGCCGCCGGCCCGCCGGCCGGCGCCTTCGCCTTCCTCGTTTCGCGCAACGTCTGGATGTGCTTCGTGTTCTTCCTGATGTGGACCTTCGCCTTCAGCGCGCTGCAGAATTTTTCGCCGGCCGTGCTGAGCAACATGTACGGCCTGTCCCTGTCGTGGGCGGCGACGGCGGTCACCGCCTACATGCTGGGAAACGCCGTCGGCACCGTCGGCGGCGGCTTCCTGGTGAACGGCGCCTCGCCCGACCGGGCCATCGCCTTCGGCCTGTTCGCCGCGGCCCTGATCGCCGTCCTGCTGGCCACCGGCCAGGCGCCTGCCGCCGGCGTGCTGCCGCTGATGGCGCTGATGGGCCTGGGCGCGGGCCTCGCCGGCCCCTCGCGCGACATGCTCGTGCGCCGGTCGGCGGTGAGCGGCGCCGGCGCGGCGTCCTTCGGGCGGATCTACGGCTTCGTCTATTCCGGGCTGGATACCGGCCTGGCGCTGTCGCCGATCCTCTTCGGCTACTTCATGGACGCCGGCCGCTTCCCGGAGGTGATGGTCGGCGTCGCCGTCTTTCAGGCGCTGGCGATCCTCGCCGCGTGGCGGGTCGGACAGGGCGCCGCGGAGCGGGGTCGATTCGGAACCAAGGAGCAGTGAAATGGACGGCAAGGAAATCATCTATATCGGCGATCCCATGTGCTCATGGTGCTACGGGTTCGCCAGCGTCATCGGCGAGATCCGGAAGAACTTCCGCGACCGGGCCGGGTTCCGCCTGGTCATGGGCGGGCTGCGGCCGGACGGGACGCACGTGGTCGACGATCGCTACCGGACCTTCCTGAGAGAACACTGGCAGGAGATCGGCCGGCGGACCGGGCAGCCGTTCGACCTGTCCATCCTCGACGCGACCGGCTGGATCTACGACACCGAGAAGCCCTGCCGGGCCGTCGTCGTCGTTCGCCACCTGCGGCCGGACCGCGAGTGGGAATACTTCGCCGCCGCGCAAAAGGGCTTCTACCGCGACAACCACGACCCGAACGATCCGCGCTCGTTCGCCAGGCTGGCGGCGGAATTCGGCATCGGCGAGCGGGAATTCCTCGATGCCTACGGCGACGAGCGGATGATCGCCGCGACCCGGGACGACTTCGCCTGGGCGCGGCGGATCGGCGTGAACAGCTTCCCGACCGTCGTGGTCAAGGACCGGCGGGGACTAGCGGCGCTGACGATCGGCTATCAGCCCTACGACAATCTGGTCGATCCGCTGGAAGACTGGCTGAACGGCTAGGCCCGGCGTACGCTATTTGACGGTGAAGGACTTGACGATCCCGTACTGCTGCATGCGCCGGTAGACGGTGCTTCTCGACAGGCCGAGCCGGCGGGCGGCCTCGGCGACGTTGCCGTTGAATTCGGCGATCGCGTCCCGCAGGACGTCGGGATTCGCGTCGCGTCCCTCGTGATTGCCGGGTTTGCCGCTGCCGATCGCAAGCTCGCTGTTTCGCATGCGATGAGCGAGATGATGCGGTTCGATGATGCCGCCCTCGGCCATGATGGCGCCCATCTCGAGGACGTTCTCCAGCTCGCGCACGTTGCCCGGCCACGGGTACTCGCACAGGCCGGCGACCGCCGCCGGCGACAGCGACAGGGCGCGCAGCCCCATCTTCGTGGCCAGCCGCCCGAGCAACTGCCCGGCGATGCGCGGAATGTCCTCCGTCCGCTCGCGCAGCGGCGGCAGGCTCAGCTCGACCACGCTCAACCGGAAATAGAGATCCTGGCGGAACTCCCCGGACCGGCTCTTCGCGTACAGGTCCTCGTTCGCCGCGGCGATCACCCGCACATCGACCCGGATCGGCTTGGTGTCCCCGAGCCGCGTGATCGTCCCCTCCTGCAGCGCCCGCAGCAGCTTCGCCTGCAGGTCCAAAGGCATCTGGTTGATCTCGTCGAGAAACAGCGTGCCGCCGTCGGCCAGTTCGAGCTTGCCGATCTGCCCGGTCTTGCGCGACCCGGTGAACGCCCCGCCCCGATAGCCGAAGATCTCCGACTCCATCAGCTCGCGCGGAATCGCCGCGCAGTTGAGCGCCACGAACGGCCCCGAGCGGCGCAGCGAACAGGTGTGGATCGACTGCGCGAACATCTCCTTGCCCGTCCCCGTCTCGCCCAGGATCAGGATCCGCGCGGTCTGCCGGGCGGCCACCCGGGCGATCTCGATCTGGCGCAGCAGCGCCGGCGATTCGCCGATGATGTCCTCGAAGTTGAAGACGGCGTTGAAGCCCGAGAACTCGCGCACCTCGTTGACGAACTCCCGCCGCTCCCGGAGCGCCAGGATCGCCCCCTTCTCCCGGTCGTCGGCCTGCATGACGTAGGGCGTGATGACGAAGTGCGCGCGGCCGTTCGGCCGCTCGGCCGTGACCTCGAACGAGGCGCAGTCCCGGCCGAGCGGCAGCATGTTGGAAAGCTCCGGGTGCGCCGGGAAGAGGCGGAGGAGGGTCTTGCCCAGGGCGCGCTCCGGACTGACGCCGAGCACGCTGCAGGCGGCCGGGTTGATGGTCGTGACCAGGCCGGCCTCGTCGATGGCGATGATCGCGTCCGAGATGCTGGCGAGCACCGAGGAGAGCAGGGTGTCGACGCCCTGCTTCTCGCGGATGACCTCGCGCTCGTGCAGGCGGTTGCGGATGGCCTCGGCGGCGGAGATGACCATGCCGAGGGTGTGGCGGTGCGCCTTGGTCGTTTCGCCGGAGAGGGTGACGGTACCGAGGACCATACCCTCGGGCGAGAAGACCGGGGCCGAGGCGCAGGTCCAGCGGTGGTGGCGGACGTTCCAGTGCTCGGCGCCGGTGAGCTGCACCGGGCGTTTCTCGATCAGGGCCAGGCTGATGGCGTTGGTGCCGGCGACCTCCTCGGCCCGGGAGCAGCCGGCGACGTAGTTGTTCTCGCGGGCCATGGCGAGGATCTCGTCGTCGCCGAAGACGTCGAGGACGACGCCGCTGCGCTCGGTGAGGACGAGGATGAAGCCGGTGCCCTTGACGGCGGTCTTGAGGAACTGCATGAAGGGCAGGGCCGTCTCGGTGAAGACCCGGTTCTCGTCGCGGACGGCCGAGAGCTGCCGGGCGTCGAGGGTGACCGGCAGTTTCGGCGCGCACGGGTCGATGCCGAGCTTGCGGCACCGCCGCCACGACTGCGACACCTCCGCACGCACCACCGTCTCGTCCACCTGGCCTCGGTCCACAAACTGGTGCCAGGCGGCGAAGACGCCGACCAGGTAGGGACTGGACGCCATCATCCTTCCTGGCCGGGTCAGATATGGATCGCCCGTTGATAGGCGGCGAGCGTCGACTCGTGCAGCATCTCGGAGAGCGTCGGATGCGGGAAGATGGTGTGCATCAGCTCGGCCTCGGTCGTCTCCAGCGTCTTGCCGATGGCGAAGCCCTGGATCAGCTCGGTGACCTCGGCGCCGATCATGTGCGCGCCGAGCAGTTCCCCGGTCTGCCCGTCGAAGATCGTCTTGATCAGCCCTTCCGCTTCACCGAGCGCGATCGCCTTGCCGTTGCCGGCGAAGGGGAAGCGGCCGACCTTCACCCGGTGGCCGAGTTCGATCGCCTTCGCCTCGGTGAGGCCGACGCTGGCGATCTGCGGGCGGCTGTAGGTGCAGCCGGGAATGGCCGTCCGGTCGAGCGGATGCAGGCCGTCGACGCCGGCGATCCTCTCGACGCAGAGGATGCCTTCGTGGCTGGCCGTGTGGGCCAGCCACGGCGCGCCGGCGACATCGCCGATCGCGTAGACCCCGGGTTCGCCGGTGCGGCACCATTCGTCGGTGACGATGTGCGTGCCCTCGACGCGGACGCCGGTGCCTTCCAGTCCGAGGTTTTCGACGTTGCCGACGATGCCCACGGCGGCGATGACGCGCTCGGCCTCGACGACCGTCTGCCGGCCGTCGGCCTGTAGCGTGGCGACGACGCTGTCCGCCTTCTTTTCGAGCGCCGCGACGGAGACCGAGGTCAGCACCTTGATGCCTTGCCGTTCGTAGGCTTTGCGGGCGAGATCGGAAATCTCCGCATCCTCGGCGGGCAGGATGCGCTCGCGCAGCTCGACCACCGTCACCTCGGCCCCGAGCGAGCGATAGAAGCTGGCGAACTCGATGCCGATCGCGCCCGAGCCGACGACCAGCAGCGACTTCGGCATTGCCGCCGGCGTCATCGCCTCCTTGTAGCTCCAGACCAGCCGTCCGTCCGGCTCGACGGGGGCCATTGCCCGCGCGCGCGCGCCGGTGGCCAGGACGATGTGCGCCGAAGCGATTTCGACGGCGCCGTCCTGTCGGTCGACGCGCAGGCGGCCCGGCCCGGCGAGCCGCGCGTGTCCGTCGAAGACCTGCACCTTGTTCTTTTTGAGGAGATGCCTGACCCCGCCGTTGAGCTGCGACGCGACCCGGCGCGAACGGTCGACGATCTTTTTCAGGTCGAAGGCGGCCCCCTCGACGCTGAGGCCGAATTCCGCGGCGTGCTTGAAGTGGTCGAAGATTTCGGCCGAACGCAGCAGCGCCTTGGTCGGGATGCAGCCCCAGTTGAGGCAGATGCCGCCCAGGTGCTCGCGCTCGACCAGCGCCGTGCGCAGGCCCAGTTGCGCCGCCCGGATCGCCGCGACGTAGCCGCCCGGCCCGCCGCCGACGACGGTCACGTCGAATTTTTCCTGATTCATCGTCGCCTCCGTCAGACCAGCAGGCTCATCGGTTGCTCGATGTAGCCCTTGAACGCCGCCAGGAATTCGGCGCCGACCGCGCCGTCGACCACGCGGTGGTCGACGGACAGCGTGCAGTTCATCACCGTCGCCGCGACGACGGCGCCGTCCCTGACCACGGCGCGCGCCTCGCCGGCGCCGACCGCGAGGATGCAGGCCTGCGGCGGGTTGATGATGGCGGCGAACTCCCGCACGCCGAACATGCCGAGGTTGGAGATGGTGAAGCCGCCGCCCTGGTATTCGTCGGGGAGCAGCTTGCCCTGGCGCGCGCGCTCGGCGAGATCCTTGACCTCGGCCGAGACGGTGCCGAGGCTCTTGCTGTCCGCATCGCGCACCACCGGCGTGATCAGGCCGCTCGGCGTGGCGACGGCGACCGAAACGTCGACGCTGCGGTGACGATGGATCGCCGACTCCGTCCAGGCGGCATTGGCCATCGGCACCTTCTTCATGGCGCCGGCCACCGCCTTGACGACGAAGTCGTTGACCGACACGCGGACCTCGGGCAGCACGCCGTTGATCTGCCGGCGCAGCGCCAGCAGCGCGTCGAGCTGGCAGTCGACGCTCAGATAGAAGTGCGGGATCTGCTGCTTCGACGCCGACAGGCGCTGGGCGATCACCCGGCGCATCGAGGAATGCGGAATCTCCTCGTAGCTCCGGGCCGCGGCGGGAGCCGCCGCCGGCGTACTCGCGGGGCTGGCGGCGGCAGGCGCGGCGGCCGCCTGCCGGGCGAGGCGCGCGGCTTCGATGTCGCGCTTGACGATCCGCCCGTTGGGGCCGGAGCCCTGCACCTGCGCCAGGTCGACGCCGTTCAGCAGCGCCAGGTTCCTGGCCAGCGGGCTGGCGAAGATTCTGCCGCCGCGCGCGGCGGCGTCGGCCGGAGCTTTCGCTTCCGTCAGCGCCACGGCGGGCGGCGCCGCCGCTGCCGGTGCCGCCGGCTGCGCCGGCGAAGCCGCGGCCGGAACGGCCGTGTCGACAGCGGCCGGCAGTGTTTCTCCGGCCTGCAGGATGATGCCCATCGGCGCGCCGACCGCCACGCACGCGCCGTCCGCTACATAGCGTCTGGCGAGGACGCCTTCGGCCTCGGCTTCCAGTTCGAGGACCGCCTTGTCGGTTTCGATCTCGGCGACGATCTCGCCCTTGCCCACGGCGTCGCCCTCGTTCTTCAGCCAGCGCGCAAGAATTCCCTCGGTCATCGACGTCGATACCGAAGGCATGATGATTTCAGTGGCCACATTCCCTCCTTGCGATTCAGGCCGCGGACGCTGCGTCGGCAGCGACGGGGCGTCCCATGTCGGCCATCATCCGCGCGAACCCGGCGCGGATCTCTTCCAGCCCGACGAAGGCGGCGCGTTCGAGGACCTTGGATACGGAGGGCGATGCCTCGCCCCCGTGGATGCGCTGCACGGGTTGATCCAGATGGTCGAAGAAGCGGCGCTGGATCTCGTCGGTGACCATCGCGCCGTAGGAGACCGTCAGCGGGCTCTGTTCCAGGACCACGACGCTGTTGGTTTTCCGGATGCTCTCGCCGATCGTCGCCCAGTCGAGGCCGGCGCGGTCGAGCGAGCGCAGGTCGATGATCTCGGCGTCGACGCCCATGTCCTCGGCGGCCTGCAGCGCCAGGCGCGTCATCGCCAGGTAGGTGAGGACGGTGAAGGCGCTGCCCTTCCGCACCACCTTGGCCTTGCCGAGCGGAATGCAGTAGTCGAGGTCTTCCTGCGGCCCCGGTCCGCCGACGTTGTAGAGATCGGTGTGCTCGATCACCAGCACCGGGTCGTCGCACTTGAGGGCGCTGTTCATCAGGCCGACGTAGTCGAACGGCGTCGACGGCGCGACGATGCGCCAGCCCGGCCACATCGCGTACATGCCGGCCGGGTCCATGGAGTGCTGCGACCCGTAGCCCGTGCCCATCGCGCACTTGGTGCGCAGGACGAGCGGCACCGCCGAATCGCCGCCGAACATGTGGCGGGCCTTGCCGATCTGGTTGAACAACTGGTCGGCGGCGACGAGCGCGAAGTCGGCGTACATCAGCTCGACCACCGGGCGGTACGAGCCCTCGACGGCGACGCCGCCGGCGAGGCCGACGAAGCCCTGCTCGGCGATCGGCGTCGGAATGATCCGGTCCGGGAAACGATCGGCCAGCCCCTTGGTGGCGCCGTTCGTTCCGCCCTTGAGGCGGTGGATGTCCTCGCCCATGCAGAAGATGCGTTCGTCGGTTTCCATGCGGCGCCCCATGACCCTGGCCACGGCGTCGATGAACTTCATCTCGCCGACCGGGCCGCTGGCCGTTTCCAGTTCCTCGAAGCGGGCGCCGGCGAATTCCGACAGGTCGCCGCGCAGGCCCTGGTCGCGGAATTCCGGCTTCGGCCAGAGCGCCGGCCGGATGCGGCGCTTGGCGCCCTCGCCTTCGGTCAGGCGCGCCGCGGTCTCCTGCATCGCCTCGGTGCAGTGCCGGCGGATCGCCTGATTCTCTTCCGCCGTCAGCCACTTGAGGCGGATCATTTCGCGGACCGTCCGTTCCAGCGGGTCCTTCTCCATCCACGAGCTTTCCTCGTCCTTCGGGCGGTAGCCGAAGGCGCTCCCCGGCACCGAGCCGCCATGGTGGAAGTAGCGGTAGACGATCGCCTCGATGATCGTCGGCCCCTGGCCCGCGCGCATCCGCTCGATCGCCATCGCCGACGCCAGGCGGACCGCGACCGGGTCCATGCCGTCGACGCGATAGGCGGGAATGGCGTAGGCGCCGCCGCGCGAGGACAGGCGCGTTTCCTTGGTCTCCTCTTCCAGCGTGGTCGACACCGCGTAGCCGTTGTTCTCGATGAAGAAGCAGATCGGCAGATCCCACAGCGCCGCCAGGTTCATCGACTCGGGGACCGCGCCGATGTTCACGCCGCCGTCGCCGAAGAAGGTGAAGGTCACCTCGCCCTTGTTGCGGCGCTTCTGCGCCCACGCCAGGCCGTTGGCGATCGGCACGCCGCCGCCGACGATGGCGTTGGTGCCCATGGCGCCGGCCTCGACCCAGCGCAGATGCATCGAGCCGCCGCGGCCCTTGCAGAAGCCGTCGGCGAGCCCGAGGATTTCCGCCAGCGTGCGGTAGAGGAAGTCGTGGACGGTCTGCGGCAGCGGCGCCCGGCGCGGATCGTAGTCCGCCGAGTCGATGTGGCGCATGCCCTTGACCAGGAACTGGTGGTGGCCGCGGTGGGCGCCGGTGATCATGTCGTTCGATCCGAGCAGCATGATCGGCGCCACCGCGCCGCCTTCCTGGCCGATGCTGGAATGCGCCGGCCCATGCACCAGCCCGGCCTTTTCGAGGTTCAGCACGGCCTCCTCGAAGGCGCGGACGACGTGCATGTAGTAGACCATGCGCAACAGCTCGGCCTGTCCGAGCTTCTTCCAGTCGGCCGGCGTCGATACGACTTCGAGCCAGGGCTCGACGTAATTCAGGTGCGTGATTTTCGGCATCCTCGTCTCTCGTTGATGGTGTAAGGAACGGAAGCGGTCTGGGTACTTCCGGTTTCGCTATCGGCAATGGCGGCGAATGCGCAAGATGCATGCCAAACCGCTATTCGCCGCCCAATGCCTTGATCCGACGGGAGATTTCCAAGTCCGGCGAGAACCGCCGGCGCGCCGGCCGCGCGACACCTGTCGCACGGTGCGACTGCGTTCGCGAGACGCGGACGAGACGCCGCGCAGTTCGGCGGACGTCGACGCGGCGGGGTCGCGGCCCGGCGCGCGAGGTCGGCGCCGGGCCGCGCCCGTCGCGCGGCCGCGGACTGAATCAGGTGTCGTGCAGGATGAGATTCACGTCGCAGCGTGCGACGCGGATTGCGCGTCGCACCCTTGCATCCGCCGCAGGCCGGAAAAACAAAATCCGAAAAAACATCCGCTTAGCGCAGCGCCTGCCCGCTGGTACGGATATTGCGCCTGTGCATGCGTCAGTGCGGCCGGCGAGACGCAAGGTCCGCGCGGCTGCAGAATTGAACGGATACAACAAAGGTAGGAGGCATAGGAGCATGAAAAAAGCGGTGCTTAAAACGATCCTGTTCGGCGTGACGCACATCCTCAGACGCATGGCGAAGAAGTACCCGGCCTTCAAGGCCGAGATGAAGCGCCACGACTGTGTCGTGCAGATCAGGTTGAAGGACGGCAGCCTTGGCCGTCATTACGTTTTCCGGAACGGTACGGTCGATTCGCAGGCAGGCATCCACGCGCAGCCGGACGTGAGCCTGATCTTCAAGGATCTGCGCACCGCGCTCTCGTTCCTGCGGCCCAAGGCCGACCAGGGGGAAATCCTCAACGCCGCCAAGAATTTCCGGGTCATGGTCATCGGCCGCGACGAGCTGAGCGTCTGGTTCATGCAGTTGATGAACCGGATCCAGACCGAATCGCTGCAACTGGGCACGCCGATGCCCGACGGCACCGTCCGCTACACCACCAACACCAACGGCGGCCCGCTGTTCGTCTACGTGAAGGACGGGAAGATCGTCCGCATGACGCCGATCGAGCTGGACGACGCGGACGCCGCCTCCTGGACGGTCGAGGCGCGCGGCAGGCGCTTCTCGCCGCGCCGGAAGTCCACGCTCAGCCCGCACGCGGTGGCGTTGAAGTCGATGGTCTATTCGGACAAGCGCCTCCTCTACCCGATGAAGCGCGTCGACTTCGACCCGAACGGCGAGCGCAATCCCCAGAACCGCGGCATCTCCGGCTACGAGCGGATCAGTTGGGACGAGGCGCTGGACATCGTCGCCAGCGAGATCAAGCGCATGAAGAAGGAACACGGCCCGGGCGCGATCGCCATCCCGATGCCGTCGCATCACCAGTGGGGCAACATCGGCTACTACCTGAGCGCCCTGCTGCGCTTCGGCAACCTGATCGGCTTCACCCGCGTGCACCCCAACCCCGACAGTTGGGAAGGCTGGTACTGGGGCGCCATGCACCACTTCGGCAACGCGCTGCGCCTCGGCGTGCCGAGCTTCTACGGAACGGTCGAGGACTGCCTCCAGGAGGCCGAGCAGATCGTCTTCTGGTCGAGCGACCCCGAGTCGACGAACGGCCTCTACGCCGGTTTCGAGGGCACGCAGCGCCGCCTGTGGGCGAAGGAGCTGGGCATCGAGTTCGTGCACATCGACCCGCACCTCAACCCGACCGCGCAGCTTCTCGGCGGCAAGTGGATCTCGATCCGCCCGGCGACCGACGCGGCGCTGGCGGCGGCCATCATGTACGTCTGGGTCACGGAAGACCTTTACGACAAGGACTACGTCGCCCAGCGCACGACCGGCTTCGACGAGTGGCGCGACTACCTGCTCGGCAACACCGACGGCGTCGCCAAGACGCCGGAGTGGCAGGAAAGCGAGACCAGCGTGCCGGCGCACGTCTGCCGCGCGCTGGCGCGCTCCTGGGGCAGGAAGAAGACCTACCTGTCGGCCGGCGGCCTCGGCGCCGGCTGGGGTGGCGCCTGCCGCTCGGCCACCGGCTCGCAGTGGGCGCGCAGCATGATCCTGATGATGGCGATGCAGGGCTGGGGCAAGCCGGGCATCAACTTCGGCAACCTGCAGTTCGGTTCGCCGCTCGACTACGAGTTCTATTTCCCGGGCTATGCCGAGGGCGGCATCTCCGGCGAGATCGCCTTCACGGCGTCGGCCATCAACAACTACCAGCGCATGCCGCATCTCATCACCATGAACCCGGTGAAGCAGATGATCCCGCGCCAGCGGCTGCCGGAAGCGATCATCGACGGCAAGTCCACCGGCTACATGTGGGACGGCGCGTCGATGGAAGCGCAGTTCGCGCCGTTCGACTACCCGATGCCCGGCTACTCGAAGATCCACATGATCTACCGCTACGGCGGCTCGTCCTTCGGCACGATCGCGAAGTCGAGCCGCTTCGAGCAGTCCTATCGCCACCCGTCGGTCGAATGCGTGGTCAACCAGTCGATCTGGTTCGAGGGCGACGCGCGCTACGCCGACATCATCCTGCCGGCGTGCACCTCGTTCGAGCGCTGGGACATCAGCGAATGGGCGAACTGCAGCGGCTACATCCACCACAACAACTCGCAGTTGAACCACCGCATCGTCACCCTGCAGCACAAGTGCATCGAGCCCCTGGGGGAGTCGAAGTCGGACTATCAGATCTACCTGGAAATCCTTCACCGGCTGGGCCTCGGGGCGATGTTCTCGGAAGGCTGCAGCGAGCTCGACTGGTGCAAGCGCGTCTTCGATTCGACCGACCTTCCGAAGTACATCAGTTGGGGAGAGTTCGTGAAGAAGGGCTACTACGTCGTGCCGGCGGAGCCCGAGGCGACGCGCACCGCGGTCTCCATGCGCTGGTACGCCGAGGGCCGGCACAAGGACGTTCCCGAGCCGCACCCGCTGCCTTCGCAGTTCTCCGGCGAGTACGGCAAGGGCCTGGAAACCCAGTCCGGCAAGCTCGAATTCGTCTCGTCGTCGCTCAGGCGCGGGCAGGCGGACAACCCCGAGCGGCCGGCGCTCAACCGCTACATGCCGCCGTGGGAAGGGCTGCACAGCAAGGAGCTGTTCGAGAAATATCCGCTGCAGATGATCTCGACCCACCCGCGCTACAGCTTCCACACCTACGGCGACGGCAAGGACAGCTCCCTCAACGACGTCGACGATCACCGCATCTTCATCGGCGGCTATTACTACTGGGTGATGAAGGTCAATCCGGAGGACGCCCGCCGGCGCGGCATCAAGCACCGCGACCTGATCCGCGTCTTCAACGAGCGCGGCTCGGTGATCTTCGTCGCCGACGTCACACCGCTCGTCGGCCGCGGAATCATGAAGACCTTCGAGTCGAACGCCGACTTCGACCCGGTGCCGTCGGCGGGGCCCGAAGGTTTCTCCGACCGCTCCGGCTGCGCCAACGTGCTCACCTCGCCGCGGCCGCAGCAGCGGGGTACGGAAGGCATGGCCGCCAACTCCTGCCTGGTCGAGATGGAGGTGTGGACGCCGCCGGCGGATCTCAAGCCGAAGGTGCAGATCAAGGACATGGCCCCGGCCAACCAGCGCCCCGCGGGAAGGCGGGCCGGCATCGCGGCGGCGGCCTGAAGTCGGCGCCGCCCCGGAACAACAGAATCAGGAAGGGTTGCTATCGTGAAAAAGTGGAACCTCATCATCGACGTGGCGAAGTGCGAGAACTGCAACAACTGCATGCTGACCACGCGCGACGAACACGTCGGAAACGACTTTCCCGGCTATGCGGCGCCGCAGCCGGTGCATGGGCACAACTGGATCAAGATCCATCGCCAGGTGCGCGGCGACGGCGCCATGGTCGACGCCGCCTACCGGCCGACCACCTGCAATCACTGCGACAACGCGCCGTGCATCGCCAAGGCGGGCGACGGCTCGGTCTACAAGCGCAAGGACGGCATCGTCATCATCGATCCGCAGCGCGCCAAGGGACGCAAGGACATCGTCTCCGCCTGCCCCTACGGCGCGATTTTCTGGAACGAGGAGCTGCAGTTGCCGCAGAAATGGATCTTCGATGCGCATCTGCTCGATCAGGGCTGGAAACAGCCGCGCTGCGCGCAGTCCTGCCCGACCGGCGTGTTCCGGGCGCTCTGCGTCGAGGATGAAGAAATGCAGGCGATCGTGAAGAAGGACAGGCTCGAGGTCCTGCGGCCCGAACTCGGGACCCGCCCGCGCGTTTACTACCGGAACCTCTTCCGCTTCAACAAGTGCTTCATCGGCGGCACGGTCGTCGCGGAGAGCGACGGGCAGGTGGACTGCGTGCTCGACGCCGAGGTGGTGCTCAAGCGCGGCGACGCCGCTCTGGCGACGGCCCGCTCCGACGCCTTCGGCGACTTCAAGTTCGACGGTCTCGATGCGAACAGCGGGGAGTATTCCGTCGAGGTTTCGCATCCGGCCTTCGGCAAGGCGAATTCGGGCGTCAGTCTGACGGACAGCCGCTACATCGGCACCCTCCGGCTGGGCTGACCGGCAGCAGGATGAACGTGCTCCGATCGACATTTCATCGCGGCAGCGAAAGCGACGTCCATGACAGCCAATGACCGGCAACTGCAGGCGGACGCCGCTTCGCTCGCCGCGCCCAGCCTGCCCGGCCTGCGGGGCACCGACCACATCGGCTTCACGGTGCCGGATCTGCAGGAGGCCACCGATTTCTTCGTCGATGTGATCGGCTGCGAGGCGTTCTACGATCTCGGGCCGTTCCAGGCCGACGACGACTGGATGACGACGCACCTCAACGTGAACCGGCGCGCGGTGATGCGCAGGCTCCGCTTCTTCCGCTGCGCCAACGGTTCGAACTTCGAGGTGTTCGAATACGAATCCCCCGACCAGAATCCGGCGCAGCCGAGGAACAGCGACATCGGCGGGCACCACCTGGCCTTCTATGTCGACGACATGGACGCGGCCGTCGCCTACCTGCGCGCCAGGGGCGTGCGCGTTCTCGGCGAACCGACGGTGCGAGACAGCGGGCCGAGCGCCGGCCAGGCCTGGGTCTATTTCCTGGCGCCCTGGGGCATGCAGTTGGAGCTGGTCAGCTATCCGGACGGGAAGGGCTACGAGCGGACGACAGCGCGCAGGCTCTGGGATCCGCGCTTTCCGGGGAAGACGGACGCGCCGGACTAGCTGCGCAGGCGCCGGCCGCCCGTCTCAATGCGACAGGTGTATGAGAAGAAAATTTCTGGCGACGCTCCCGAGAAACCTCCCACCATGAAAATCAACAAATAATCAGCAAGTTACATCCTCTTCCGCGAATGGCACGGAACTTGAGTAACCGGTAAGGCAGTTTCGATGTTCATGAACGCCTTGTGGCAGCGGTCGCTGCCAACGGTCAATTCAAAGGAGGAATGTAATGAAAAAAAGGCTTCTAGCCTTGCTGCTGGGTGGAGTCGTGGCTTCGTCGTCGGTCTTCGCCAAGGAAGGTGGCGATCAATATCCGAATGGCGCGGAGAACTGGTTCGCAGGTGCGATACCGCCTCCGGGCAATTACTTCATCAACTACTTCGGCAACTGGTCGGGCACCATGCGCGACGGCAGCGGCAACAAGGTCCGCCCCGCCGGGAAGGACGTCAAGCTCAACGCGACCTTCAATGCCCTGCGCTTCCTCAAGGCGACCGAGACCCAGATTCTCGGCGCCAACTACAGTTGGGCCGTGCTCGTGCCGATCGTGCGTCTGTCGGTCGAGACACCGGCCGGGAAAGCGAGCCGGACCGGGATCGGCGATGCGACACTGACGCCGCTGATTCTTTCCTGGCATTCGCCGGAGTGGCACTACCTGCTGGGCCTGGACATCAACCTGCCGACGGGCGCGTACGACAAGAACGACCACCCGGGCAAGAACCTCGGCGAAAACTACTACAGCTTCGAGCCGGTCTTCGCCGCCACCTACCTGAACAGCAGCGGCTGGGAGGTGTCCGGCAAGTTCATGTACAACGTGAAGACGAAGAACAAGGACACCGACTATCGCTCGGGCGACGAGTTCCACATGGACTACCTGGTGGGCAAGCACTTCGGCCCGTGGTCGGTCGGCGTCAGCGGCTACTACCTGAAGCAGATCACCAACGACCGGCAGAACGGCACCAAGGTCGGCTCCGACGGCAACCGCGGCCACGTGTTCGCCGCCGGCCCGTCGATCAAGTACCAGACGAAGTCGAATTCGCAGCTCATTTTCCAGTGGCATCGGGAAACCAGTCTCGAGAATCGCTTCGGCGGCGACAAGGTGTGGTTCAAGTTCATCACGCCGCTCTGAAGACGGATCGTCTTGCGTTCGGGCCGCGATTCGTTCGCGGCTTTTTTTTGCGCGTCGATGCCCGTCGGTCGCGCGCCGCGTCCCGGCCGGATGCCACGGATTTCTCAGGACGACACTCAAAATGCGACAGATGTTTGAGACGTCACGGCAACGGCGCCGCCCCGGGTTCGTCCCGAGCGCGCGAATTCCGCGTAATCGACTGATCCGTAGCGGAAAAATCCGCGCCGCGCGGTTTGGCACGATCCTTGATAGACCTGTCCACACGTCGCCGGCGTTCGCACACGCCTGCAACGCAAAACTGCGGCGTGACGAAGGCGCCGGGGCCGGCAGCGAGATGCGTCACCAGACCGGTCGTAGCGCTCGCATGAAGACAATTTGGAGGAAGACAGACATGAATGAGAAACACGATCGCGAGGCGATCTCCAGTTCCGTGCGCCGCCGGGTCATCAAGATGATGGGCGCCAGCGCCCTGTCCGCCGGCGTCGCCGGTCTGGCAGGCTTCAGCCCGGTGGCGCTCGCCCAGTCCTCGCGCAAGGTGAAGATCGGCTTCGTGACGCCGCTCACCGGCCCGCTCGCGCCCTTCGGCGAGGCCGACAAATTCGTCATCGAGAGCATGCGCCAGTTCTTCAAGAACGGCATCGCCGTCGGCGACAGGCTGCACCCCGTCGACATCCTGGTGAAGAACAGCGAATCCAACGGCAACAAGGCCGGCGAGGCCGCCGCCAGCCTGATCCTCAAGGACAAGGTCGACCTCATGCTCGTGGCCGCGGCGCCGGAGACGGTCAACCCCGTCGCCGATCAGTGCGAACTGAACGGCGTCCCCTGCATCTCGACGGTGTCCCCGTGGCAGCCCTGGTTCTTCGGCCGGGGCGGCAAGCCCGACACCGGCTTCGAATGGACCTACCACTTCTTCTGGGGCCTCGAAGACGCCATCGGCGTGTTCATGAACATGTGGAAGTCCGCCAAGACCAACAACGTCGTCGGCGGACTGTTCCCCAACGATACCGACGGCAACGCCTGGGGCGACGCCAAGTTCGGGCTGCCGCCGGCGCTGACCCAGGCGGGCTTCAAGCTCCACGATCCGGGCCGCTATCAGGTGTTCAACACGGACTTCAGCGCGCAGATCGCCGCCTTCAAGGCCACCGGCTGCGAGATCGTCACCGGCAACATGATTCCGCCGGACGTGAAGACCTTCTGGACCCAGGCCAGGCAGCAGGGATTCCGGCCGAAGGTCGTTTCGATCGGCAAGGCCCTGCTCTTTCCGGCCTCGGTCGAGGCCATGGGCGATCTGGCCGACGGCCTTTCGGCCGAGGTCTGGTGGACGCCGAATCATCCGTTCAAGTCTTCGCTCACCGGCGCCAGCGCCGCCCAACTGGCGGAATCCTACGAGGCCGCGACCAGGAAGCAGTGGACCCAGCCGCTCGGCTTCTCGCATGCCCTGTTCGAGGTGGCCGCAGACGTTCTGAAGCGCACCAAGAACATCGACGACAAGGCGGGCATCCGCAACGCCATCGCCGCTACCGACGTGCACACCATCGTCGGCCAGGTCGCCTGGGGCAAGGGGCCGGTCAAGAACGTGGCAAAGACGCCGCTGGTCGGCGGGCAATGGGTCAAGGGCAAGAAGTTCAAGTACGACCTCGTCATCGTCGAGAACTCGGCGGCTCCCGCCATTCCCGCGGGCGCGACGCTGAAGCCGATTGCGTAAGCGCACCGGGGGAGGGGGTGGCGCCGGCCACCCCCGTGGCGTTGAACGATAAACAAAAAGGAGATGGCAGTTGGCCGCAATTCTTGAGCTTGAGAAGGTCAGCAAATCCTACGGCGCGCTCAAGGTTGCCGATGACGTCAGTTTCTCGGTGGCGCCAGGGGAGGTGCTCGGCATTCTCGGCCCCAACGGCGCCGGCAAGACGACGCTGTTCAACCTGATCAGCGGCGATGTCTGCGCGGACGTGGGGCGCGTGCTCTTCGGCGGCGAGGACGTCACCCACCGTCGCCCGCACCAGCGCTGCCGCATGGGCATCGGCCGCTCGTATCAGATTCCGCAGCCCTTCGGCGGCATGACGGTGTTCGAGAACCTGCTGGTCGGCGCGACCTACGGCGGCGCGATGTCGGAAGCGCAGGCGGACCCGGTGTGCATCGACATCCTGGAAAAGACCGGCCTCGGCAAGAAGGCGAACCTGCTGGCCGGCTCGCTGACGCTTCTCGACCGCAAGCGCCTGGAGCTGGCGCGCGCGCTGGCGACCCAGCCCAGGGTGCTGCTCCTCGACGAGATCGCCGGCGGGCTGACCGAGCACGAGGCCGTCGAACTGGTTTCTCTGATCAAGGACATCAAGATGCAGGGCGTCACCATGATCTGGATCGAGCACGTCGTGCATGCGCTGCTGGCGGTCGCCGACCGGCTGCTGGTCATCAACTTCGGCTCGAAGCTGGCGGAGGGCGAACCCGACGCGGTGATGAACGACCCGGAGGTGAAGCGCGTTTACATGGGGATCGAGGTATGAGCGCCGCCGCCCGACCGCTCGAAGGCGGCGCTCCCTCCCTCGGGGAGGATGTCGCGCAGCGACAGGAGGGTAGTTCAATGAGCGCGCTGCTGTCGATCCACGACCTCAAGTCGTACTACGGCGATTTCCAGGCGCTGTTCGGCGTCGACTTCGAGATCGCGGAGCGCGAAATCGTCGCCATCATCGGCGCCAACGGCGCCGGCAAGTCGACCTTCCTGAAGACCATCACCGGCCTGCTCAAGGCCGAGCCGGCGACGGTCATGTACAAGGGGCGCCCGATCGGCGGCCTGCCCGCGCACCGCATCGTCGCCGACGGCATCGCCATGGTGCCCGAGGGGCGCCGCCTGTTCCCCAGTCTGTCGGTCGAAGAGAACCTGCTGATGGGAGCGTTCACGAAACGCGCCGGCCGCTGGGATCTGGCGCGGGTGTACGAGCTGTTCCCGATCCTGAAGGAGAAGAGAAACAGCCCCGGCACCTCGCTGTCCGGCGGACAGCAGCAGATGGTCGCGATCGGCCGCGCGCTGATGAGCAACCCGGACCTGCTGATCTGCGACGAGATTTCCCTGGGGCTGGCGCCCGCCGTCATCAAGGAAATCTACGAGGCGCTGGAAAAGATCGTCGCCGGCGGCCTGACGGCGATCATCGTCGAGCAGGACGTGGGAACGGCCAAGCGCGTGTCGCAGCGGCTCTACTGCCTGCAGGAGGGAAGGGTCTCGCTGCAGGGCCGGTCGAGCGAGCTGACCCACGAACAGATTTCACTGGCGTACTTCGGCGTCTAGAAGCGCGGGGATGGAAAGGAATGAATCATGATGATTTGGGTTGACGCAGTCATGCAGGGCGTCCTGATCGGCGGGCTCTATGCGCTGTTCGCCATGGGCCTGTCCCTGATGTTCGGCATCATGCGGATGGTGAACGTCGCGCACGGCGACATGGTCATCCTGATGGCCTTTCTCGGCCTGCTGATGACCGAGGCCTTCGGCCTCGGCCCCTTTGCCGCCATGGCCGTGGTCGTGCCGATCGCCTTCGGCATCGGCTACGTCCTGCAGCGCGGCGTGCTGAATCACACGATCAGCAAGGACCCGCTGCGTTCTCTGGTGGTCACCTTCGGCATCTCGATCGTCGTCCAGAACCTGCTGCTGGAATTCTTTTCCGCCGACACGCGGGCCATCGCCTCGGGCGGCCTCGAATCGCAGAGCGTGGCGCTCGCCGGCAACCTCGCCGCCGGCGTGCTGCCGCTGATCATCTTCGGCTCGGCGGTGCTGCTGACCATCGCGCTGCAGCAGCTCTTCGGCAACACCACCATCGGCCGCGCCTTCCGCGCCACCTCCGACGATCCCGGTGCCGCGGCGCTGATGGGCGTCAACAATGCGCACGTCTATGCCTTCGCCACGGCCATCGCCATCGGCATCCTCGGCATCGCCGGGATTTTCCACGGCATGCGGACGATCTTCTCGCCGACGGACGGGCCGGCCCAGCTCATCTACGCCTTCGAGGCCGTGATCATCGGCGGCATGGGGTCGTTCTGGGGAACGCTCGCCGGCGGGGTGATCCTGGGCATCACCCAGGCCATCGGCGCGCGCATCGATCCGGGATGGGGCGTCCTGCTCGGGCACGTGACCTTCGTGCTGGTCCTGCTGTTCAAGCCCAACGGCCTGTTTCCGAAAACGCGATAGTCGATCGGGAGAATCGAATGAATGCACATGTAGCGCCACAAGCCGCTGCCGCCGGCAGCCCGCCCAAAAGCAGCTTCAGCGTCGAGCGGTCCACGCGGCTCGGCACCGCCACGATGGTCTTCTTCGCCGTGTCGCTCGGGTTCTCGGTGTCCATGCCGTTCTGGGCGGATGCGAGCCACCTGCGCCTGCTCACCGAGCTGGCCTGCTACTTCGTCATGGCCCAGATGTGGAACCTCCTGGCCGGCTACGGCGGGCTGGTTTCCATCGGGCAGCAGGCCTATATCGGCATCGGCGGCTATGCGCTGATCGTCTTCGCCAACATGCTCGGCATCAACCCCTTCTTCTCGGTGCTGCTCTGCGGGTTCGTCGCCGCGCTCCTGGCCATGCCGATATCCCAGGTGGTGTTCCGCCTCCCCGGCGCCGCGTTCGCCATCGGCACCTGGGCTGTCGCCGAGATCCTGCGCCTGGTCGTCGCCAATACGACGGCGCTGGGCGGCGGCTCCGGCGTCAGCCTGGTCGCGCTCAAGGAATTCGAGCGGTCCACGCGCGAATCGGTGACCTTCTGGATATCGATCTCGGCGTCCTATGCCTCGGTGCTCTTCGTCTATCTGCTGCTGCGCTCCCGCTTCGGGCTGGCGCTGACGGCGATCCGCGACGCCGAGGTGGCTTCGCAGAGCCAGGGAATCGACGTGAAGCGGACGAAATTCCTCGTCTATCTGATTTCGGCGTTCGGATTCGGCATCAGCGGCGGGCTCTATTTCCTGTCCAACCTGCGCATTTCTCCGGACGCGGCCTTCGGCGTATCGTGGTCGCCCCTGATCATCTTCATGGTCATCATCGGCGGCGTCGGCACGATCGAGGGGCCGCTGCTCGGCGCCGTGCTCTTCTTTCTGCTCTCCAAGGTCTTCGAGGACTACGGCACGTGGTATCTGACCGCGCTCGGCCTGATCGCCGTGATCGTGACGATCTGGTTCCCGCAGGGCCTGTGGGGATTCGTCGCCAAGCGTTTCGACCTGCATCTGTTCCCGGTCCAGCGGCGGCTCCGCCTGCTCCGGGGGCCGTCCGGGAAGCCTTGAGCGGCACGCGCGGTGAACGAGCGTCTCCCTCTGATTACGTCCCTCCTCCGTGTCTTTGGCTGCTCCGCCGCCGCCAGAACATACGGTAATCAGAGTTTTGCCCGCTTCGGCGGGCATTTTTTTGCATGCCCGACATGACCGAGAAAAATTCCCCGGCCTTCGATTTCGACGAGCTGAGTTCGCTCGCGCGGAACGACCCGGAAAGATTCGCGAAGACCCGCGACGCGTTGATCAAGACGTGCATGGCCAGGTCCGGAACGTTTCCGGGCCTCGACGACCTCCAGCGCAAGCTCGACGCCGACCGTTATTCGGTAGGCCCCGGCATGACGTCGTGCGACCACTATCTGGCGTCCATGCAGCATTCGATAGGCCGGCTGAAGCGCCTGGCGGAGCAACTGGAGCGCGCGCTGCAGGACGCGCCGAACTGAACGCTCAGACCTTGAAGCGCATCGCGGAGACGCGCAAGGCATCGGCGAAGCCGTTGAGATCGTCGGCGATGGCCGCGGTCCTGGCCGCCGCATCGGAATTCCCGACGTTCATCTGCGCGACGTTGTCGACGCGCCGGGCGACCTCGTGCGCCGCCGCGCCCTGCTCGTCCAGGGATTCGGTAATGCCGTCGATCGCCGCGTTCACCTGCTCGGCGTCGTCGCGGATGCCGCTCATCTGCCCAGTCGCCTGGCTCGCCAGCGCCTTCCCGTGAGCGACCTGGTCGACGACCGAGGCCATTTCTCCGGCCGCCTCCCGCGCCGACTTCTGCATGTCGGCGACGATGATCGAAATCTCCTCGGCCGAGCGGGTGGTGCGCTCGGCCAGCGCGCGCACCTCGTCCGCCACCACGGCGAAGCCGCGGCCCTCCTCGCCGGCGCGCGCCGCTTCGATCGCCGCGTTCAGCGCCAGCAGGTTGGTCTGCGCGGCCACGTCCTTGATCACCTGGACCACGATCGAGATGCCGTCCGACTGCCGGCTGAGCGTGGCGATCGTTTCCCGCGCGCTGGCGACGGTGTCGGCGATCCGGTCGATTTCCCCGGCGGTGCTGAAGATGACCGCCCTGCCGTCGTCGGCCCCGCTGCCGGCCCGGCGCGCGCATTCGAGCGCCCGCCGGGAAGACTCCGAGATATGGCCGATCGTCACCGTCATCTGCTGGATCGCCCCGGCCATCGCGGTGGCCTCCTGACTCTGCGCCCGCGACGCCGCGGAGACGTGATTGGCGGCGCCCGACACCTGCCGGACCGCTTCCGAGATCCGGGAGGCGTTGCTCAGGACGTCGCGCAGCGAGTCCTGCACTTTCTCCAGCAGCACGTTGAATGCGCCCGCGGCCTCCGCCACCTCGTCCTGCCCACGAACGGCCAGGCGGGTCGTGAAGTCGTTCTTCTCGGAAACGAGGATCATCGTCCGGCGCAGCCGGCCCAGGGAGCCGACCACGCTGCGCACGACCAGCCAGGCCATGAGCGCCAGTCCGAGCACGGCCCCGACGAACACCACGACGATCACGAGCTTGGCCGCGCCCTTGGTGACTTCGCCATCCTCCCGCGCCGACTGCGAATATTTCCGGTTGAGGTCGAGCAGCGCATTCAGCCGGACGGAGATCTGCTGCAGGCTCGCGATCGAGCCGTCGTCCAGGCCGTGCAGAACCGATATGCCGGCGGGCACGCGGCTCCATTCGTGGGTGGTACTCAACTCGCCCAACTGCTGCACGATTTCGTCGTTGAGCAGGACATACTTGTGCCAGTCGTCCTGGAACTCGCCCCAGGCGGCGGCCTCCTCTTCCGTCTTCGGCAGCTTCGAGAATAGTTCGTAGGATTCCTGCGCCCTGCGGTCGGCCTCCCGCTTGTTCCGCACGATGCCGGCGAAAAAGGCGTTGGCCTCCTTCAAGGCGTCCTGCGGATCGAGGAAGTCGAACTGGCCGTGGTCCCACGAGCGTGCGCGCCGGATTTCGCTGACCGATTCCAGTTGCGAGGCATGCAGCGTCATCAAGGCGCCGACCGAGGCGCTCCGCTCGCCCACGGTGTCCAGCGCCTGCCCCAGCGAGGTCACGCCCTGCCACCCCGTGACGCAGACCACGCCGAGCATGGCCAGCGAAAACAGGATCCAGAGAATGAATTTCTTCTTGATTGAAAAACGGTCCATCGGGCCACTCCCGTATTTGAGCAAGCCTCGGACCGGTCGAAGCACGATCGGTCATCGGCGTGTCGCGGGAATACGCAACTAATGTGCCCGACGCATCCGTCATCGGAAAGCTGCGCGACGCGGCGCGCTGCGATCTCTGCGCCGGCGCCGTGCGCCGCCGCGGCGGTCTCATTGCGGGACGGTCGTCGCAGCCTGCGAACTTCTTGTCACCGCGTACTGCATCCGGAGCGACCGGGTGCGATGGCGCAGGATCACTCCGGCGGAAACACGGCCGGTGCCGTCGCCGGAGCGGCGGTGACCGCGTGCTAAGATTGCAGCCTTTCCCCCCCGCCGCCATGAACCTGACGATCAACGGCGAATGCCGTGAATTCCCCGCCCCGCTGAGCGTGGCCGCGCTGCTCGAACGGCTCGGTCTGGCCGGCAAGCGCCTCGCCGTCGAGATGAACGGCGAGATCGTGCCGAAGAGCCGGCACGGCGACACGGCGCTGGCGGACGGCGACCGCCTGGAGATCGTCGTCGCCGTCGGCGGCGGCTAGCAAGTCAAGGAGCGCTTACGCACATGGATCAGCTCGTCATCGCCGGCCGGGCCTACGGCTCGCGTCTGCTCGTCGGCACCGGCAAGTACAAGGATTTCGCGGAAACGCAGGCGGCCGTCGCCGCCTCCGGCGCCGGCATCGTCACCGTCGCCATCCGCCGCACCAACATCGGCCAGGACCCGAGCCAGCCGAATCTGCTCGACGCCCTGCCGCCGTCGCGCTACACCATCCTGCCGAACACCGCCGGCTGCTACACGGCCGACGACGCGGTGCGCACGCTGCGTCTGGCGCGCGAACTGCTCGACGGCCACGCGCTGGTGAAGCTGGAAGTGCTCGGCGATCCGGCGACGCTGTTCCCGAACATGCCGGAGACGCTGAAGGCGGCCGAGACGCTGGTCAAGGAAGGCTTCCAGGTGATGGTCTACTGCGCCGACGACCCGATCCAGGCGAAGATGCTCGAAGAGATCGGCTGCGTCGCGATCATGCCGCTCGCCTCGCTGATCGGCTCCGGCATGGGCATCGTGAACCCCTGGAACCTGCGCCTGATCATCGACAACGCCAAGGTGCCGGTGCTCGTCGACGCCGGCGTCGGCACCGCCTCGGACGCGGCCATCGCCATGGAGCTGGGCTGCGACGGCGTGCTCATGAACACCGCCATCGCGCACGCGAAGAACCCGGTGCTGATGGCCTCGGCGATGAAGAAGGCGGTCGAGGCCGGGCGCGAGGCCTTCCTCGCCGGCCGCATGCCGCGGAAGCTCTACTCGGCCGACCCGTCGTCGCCGACCGCCGGCCTGATCGGTTCATGAGCGAAGGCGTCTACACCGAGGGCCGCGCCGGCCACATCCGCAGCTACGTGCTGCGCCAGGGCCGCGTCTCGAACGCGCAGCAGCGCCACTACGAGGAGATGATGCCGAGGATCGGCATCCCCTACGCGCCGGCGCCGCTCGACCTCGACGCCGCCTTCGGCCGCAGCGCGCCGAAGTTCCTCGAGATCGGCTGCGGCATGGGCGAGACCACGGCGGCGATCGCCGCCGCGCACCCGGAGAACGACTACCTCGGGCTGGAAGTGCACGCGCCCGGCGTCGGCAGCCTGTGCAAGCTGATCGCCGAGGGGAGCCTGACGAATCTGCGCGTCTGCCGGCACGACGCGGTCGAGGTGCTGCGCGACATGATCGGCGACGGCACGCTCGCCGGCGTGCACGTCTTCTTCCCCGACCCGTGGCCGAAGGCGCGGCACCACAAGCGTCGCCTGATCCAGCCGCCGCTGGTGGCGGCGCTGGCGGCGAAGCTGCAGCCGGGCGGCTACCTGCACTGCGCGACCGACTGGGAAAATTACGCCGAGCAGATGCTCGCCGTGCTTTCCGCCGAGCCGGCGCTGGCGAACACCGCCGACGGCTACGCGCCGCGGCCGGAGCACCGGCCGCTGACCAAGTTCGAGCAGCGCGGCCTGCGCCTCGGGCACGGCGTCTGGGATCTGGTGTTCCGGAAGAAGTAGCCGCTCACTGCAGGCGGAAGATCACGGGCAGGATCAGCTCGCGCACGCCGACGCCGGGCAGCCGGCCCATGGCGAAGGCGGCCCGGATCGCCGCATCGTCGAGGATGGCGTGGCCGCTGGAGGCGGCGAGCTGCACGTCGTCGATGCCGCCGTCGGCGGCGAGCGCGAGGATCAGCCGGACCTCGCCTTCCAGCCCGCGGGCGATGGCCTCGGGCGGATAGTAGAGGTGCTCGGCGAGTTTTCGCTGCGCCGCCCGCACTTGCCGCGGCGCGGCCTTCGCCGGCGCCGCCGCGGGCTTTTCCGCGCTTCGCGGCACGGGCTCGGGCGGCGGGGCGAGCGGGCGCTCGCTCTCCTCGTCGAGCGTATTCTTCACGAGGGGCTCGACCGGCGCCGGCGCTTCGACCGGCGGCCGCAGCGTCGCATGCAGCGCCGACGGCCTCTCCGGCGGCGGCGGACGGCCGCCGGCCAGCAGCGCCGCGTGCAACAGCAGCGAGGCGGCAAAGGCAGGAACGAGGCGGCGGTACGGCATGGCTGGATTGGGTCGGCGCGGCGCCGGTGGGAACGTGTCGTCGGGGCGGTGGGCGACGGGGCATTTTGGCAGAAAGTGGGGCGCGCGTCGCTCCGGAGGTGGCGTCATGAACGGATGGACGAACAGGATCGCCGGCGCGCTGCTGGCGCTGTGGCTGGCGGTGCCGGCCTGGGCGGCGGCGCCCGATCCCGCCGTCTTCGGCATCGCCGTCGAGCGCGGCGACCGGCGCCAGGTCGAAAAATGGCTCGACGAGGGCATGCCGCCCGACTACGTCGCCGACCGCATCGGCACCGGCCTGATGATCGCCGCCTGGAACGGCGACATCGAGATGATGGAGCTGTTCATCGGCCGCGGCGCCAACCCGCGCCGCGCCAACCGCAACGGCGAGCAGGCGGTCCAGCTCGCCGCCTGGAACGGCCACGCCGCGGCCGTGCGCTGGCTGCTCGAACGCGGTTCCGCGCTCGACCGCGAGGACCGGCGCTGGACCGCGCTGCACTACGCGGTGTTCAACGGCCACGCCGAGCTGGCGCGCGAGCTGATCGGCCGCGGCGCCAACGTGAACGCCCGCTCGCCGAACGGTTCGACGCCGCTGATGCTGGCCGCGCGCGAAGGCCGCGAGGACATCGCCCGCCTGCTGCTCGACGCCGGCGCCGACGCGCGCGCGAAGAGCGACTGGGGCGACACCGCGCTCACCTTCGCCATGCGCTACGAGCACTACCGCCTCGGCAAGATGATCGCGCCGGCAGAGGAATTCGAGGCCGCGGCGAAGGCGCCGAAGGAGAGCTTCGGCGAACCGGTGCGCTCGGTCGCCGCGCCGTCGAAGATCGAGAACGCGCTGCGCCGCATCCGCGAGGCCGACGCCGCCGGCGCCGAGACCGGCGAGCTGCGCAAGGAGCTGCACGCGGCCATCGCCGAGTTCCGCGGCACGCCGACGCCGCAGGCGCTGATCGGGCCGAAGCTGATCAAGCCGACGCCGCCGCCGAGGGCGCTGATGATCACCGCCCGGCGCGCGCAGCCGCAGGGCGGCGAGCGCGTCGAGGTGGTGCCGGGCGAGGCCGGGCCGGGAACGGTCAGGGTGACGCCGACGCAGCCGGCAATCACGCCCAGCCGCATCGCCGACATCGTCCGCCGCATCCGCGTCGCCGAGGCGCAGGGCCTGCCGACCGAGGCATTGCGCCGCGAGCTCGACGAGGCGATGGCGAAGCTGAAGTAAGCCCGGAAAATCTCAGAAGACCAGCGTCCGCCACTCCGGATCGAGCGCGCGCGCGACGAAGGCGGTGGCGCCGGCCTGACCGGCGAATTCGGCGATCGTCGCCTCGCCGTCGCCGACGTATTCCCGCCAGGCCATGCTGCAGGCGAGGAAGCGGGCGCCGCCCTGCGCCGCGTCCTGCATGAATTCGTAGACGCTGCGGCCGCCGCGTTCGGAGCTGCTGCGCCCGGCCGCCTCGCCGGCGACGAGCAGGCGCACCGAACGGCCGGCGAAATGGATTTCCACCTCGGCGTCGAGCGCCGCCGCCGCGGCAGCGTAGACGAAGGGCGCTGCCGCTAGGTCGGGGCGCTCGGGCTCGGTCGACCAGAGCAGGATGGCCAGCCGGCCGCTCATCCCGCCCTCCGCATCCGGCCGGCCGCGCTTCTCATGCGAAGCTCGCCGCCGGCTCGACCGTGCGCACGTGCGCCCGGTAGGCGGCGGCGTCGACCAGGCGCGCGCGGTCCGTCGCCCAGTCGCGCGCCGTGCCGCGCACCAGCCAGGCGGCGTACGGGTCGACGTTGATCGGCCCGGGGCGCGCCTCCAGCGCCTCGTTGATCTCCCGCAGCGTGAAGGCGCAGGGCGCGTGCACGGCGAGCACGGTCTTGGCGCTCTCGACCGTGCCCAGCCCGCGCCCGGCGTCGACCTCGGCGCCCTTCGGCTTCGCCGTGAAGGCGATGATCTCGCCGGCGAGGAAGACGCCGAAGGCGGTGATGCCGATCGTCACCTCCTCGCCGTCGGCGCGCACCCACATGTCGTAGCGCGTGTCGTAGAGGAGGCCGTCGGGAACGGCGCCGCGAAAGGGCGGGCGGGGCATACCCGGCGGCCGGGATCAGCCGGCGATGCGGAAGCGGTCGCGCGACTGGCCCTGCGCCTCCAGCGCGGCCAGCCACTTCGGCGTACGGCCGCGGCCGGACCAGGTTTCGCCGTTCGGACCGCGGAAGACGGCGGCAACGGTCGTCTTCGCCCTGCCCCTGGCCGCGCCGGCCTTGAAGCCGCAGTCCTCGGCGGACAGGCCGTGATCGGCGACGAGCTTCTTCACGGCGGCGATGGCCTCGGACTTCTCGGCGCGCCGCGCCGCAGCGATCTGGCGGTCGAGTTCGGCGCGCTGGGCAAGCAGTTCCTGATAGCTGGACATGTTTTTTCCTCTGTTTGAACGTTTGAATCGGAAGGGGGATTTCATCGATGGGCGAATCGATTTCCGACGTACGGGTTTTCGATCACGCCAACGATAATATTTATTTTATTGGAAATAATGAAGATCCGGAAACGAATCGGCGCCGTTTGCGCGGATCGGCTGCGGCTTCGAATACGAAAAGCCATATCGGCGAGCCGCTTCGGACCAATCCGACATCGCCATCGTCCGCGTATTTGCGCATCATTTTGCATATGCGCAAGCCGATGATAATGAATGGCTATTTTCTTTTGCAGGCGGCCGGGAAAATGTTATCCGGGCATGCCCCGCCGATGTCGGGATCGGCGGGGCGCCGTCTGGCGGAAGAGAGCGGGAGTCGAACCCACCAGGGACCGTCTGACGGCCCCTGCCGGTTTTGAAGACCGGCCGCCCCACCGGGGAACGATCTCTTCCGTTGTTCCGGTCACTGCATTTTCCATTGCCGCGGCGCGGCGTTTTCTCGCAGCGCATGTTCATCCTTGGCGCCGCGCGCATCGCGGACGCGCCGAGTGTAGCCGATGCGATCAAAGAATTCGAGAATGTGGATGGCCACCTTGCGGCCGCCGCCGATGCGGTCGCGCAGGTCGGCGGCGCGCGCGGCGCCGTGCTCCCGGCACAGTTCGGCGACGATCGCCGCCAGCCGTTCGACCGCGTCGTCGGTGAAGTAGTGGTCGAGCGCCACCGGATAGAGGCGGCCGCTGCGCGCGGTGCGCTTCATCAGCGCGCGCACGGCGTCCTCGGCCAAGCCCGCCGCCCTGGCGACATCGCGCACGCGCGGCGGCTGGAACGGCGCCGCGTCGAGCAGCGGCGCCAGCGTGCGCCAGAGGTCGGCGTCGGCCGCCGACAGCGTCGCCCGGTGCTCGGGCAGGTGCAGCCAGCTCGACGTCTGGGCGATGCGGCCGGCGGCCAGCGCCTCGTCGACGAGGCGGTCGAAGGCGGCGCGGGCGAGCGTCGGCGAGCTCAGCCGGCGCAGGCGCTCATGTTCGGCGCCGAGCATGTCCGGCGCGCGTTCGTGCTCGGCGGCGAGCGCGGCGACGAGCTTCTCGGCGAGCGCCGTCCACGCCGCCGGCGCGAAACCGAGCGCGCCCTCGCGCGCATCGACGCGCACCAGCTCGCTCGCCGCCCACAGGCGGGCGGCTTCGTCGTCGGTCAGGTTCCAGCCCTGCGCGAAGCGGTCGAGGAGCACGCCGGTCGGGCTCGCCGCCAGTTGCTGCGCCAGCGTCGCCGCCAAGTCGCCGGCGGCGGCGGTGGCGAGCGCGGCGAGCCGCGCCGGCGCGCGCTTGTGCCGCGTCGGCGGGAAGACGTCGAGGACCCGGCCGCCGGCCAGCGTGCGGCTGGCCGAGGCGTCGCGCAGGATGAAGCGGTCGCCGCCGACGCAGACCAGCGGCCGGTCGAGGAGCAGCTCGGCGAGCGCCTCGGCGCCCGGCGCCAGCGCGTCGCCTTCGAGCAGCGCGACGCGGCCGGTGACGTCCTCGGCGCCGAGGTGCACGTGCACCGAAGTCCAGTGGCGCAGCGCCTGCGCCTCGCCGCGCGCCAGGCGCAGCGTCGCCGCGAAGCGGTCGAGCGGCAGGTGCTGGCGCGCATCGAGCGCCCACATGCCGCGGCGGATGGCCTCGCGCGGGAAGTCGCCGGCGAGGTTGAGGGCGACGCGCTCACCGGCGTGACCGCTTTCCGCCGGCCGGTCCTGCGCGTGCAGGCCGCGCACGCGCGCGGCGAGGCCGGGCGGCGAGACGGTCAGCGCGTCGCCGACGCGCACGCTGCCGGAGAAGACGGTGCCGGTGACGACGGTGCCGATGCCGGAGAGCGTGAAGCAGCGGTCGATGGCCAGCCGGAAGCGGCCGGCCAGCCGCGCGTCGCCGGTCTCCCGCGCCGCTGCTTCGAGGTGCGCGCGCAGCTCGGCGATGCCGTTGCCGGTGCGCGCGGCGACCGGGAACACCGGCGCGCCGGCGAGCGCGCTGCCGGCGAGCAGCGCCTGCACCTCGGCGGCGGCCGCCGCCTGCCGCTCGGGCGTCGCCGCGTCGCACTTGGTCAGCGCTACGGCGCCGCGGCGGATGCCGAGCAGGTCGGCGATGGCCAGGTGCTCGCGCGTCTGCGGCATCGGCCCGTCGTCGGCGGCGACGACGAGCAGCAGGAAGTCGATGCCGGTGGCACCGGCGAGCATGTTGTGGATCAGCTTCTCGTGGCCGGGCACGTCGACGAAGCCGAGCGTGCCGCCGTCGGCGGTCGGCGCGTAGGCATAGCCGAGGTCGACGGTGATGCCGCGCGCCTTCTCCTCGGGCAGGCGGTCGCCGTCGACGCCGGTGAGGGCCTTCACCAGCGTCGTCTTGCCGTGGTCGATGTGGCCGGCGGTGCCGACGATCATGGCGCCGCCCGCCTGTCCGGGGAGAAGGTTTGCATCGTCTTAGCCGAACATGTCCTCGTACATGCGGCCGGCCCACTGGAAATCCTCCGTCACCAGCTCGGCCCGGCGGAAGTTGTCGTCGAGTTGGTCCTGGATGATCACGCCCTTGTCGTCGATGTGGTACTTGAAGCGCACGGCGATGTCCTCGCGCGGCGAGGCGTTGACCATCATGAAGCAGAGGTTGTCCGGCAGCGCGGCCTGCGGCGTCTTGCCGGCGGCGCGGTCGGCGATGTAGCGGGCGACGATGCGCGCGTGCGCGTTGGCGACGTGGCCGGCCTTCGGGTAGAAGTGGAACTGCGGCGAGACGAGGCCGACGGCGTCGCCGATCACGTAGACGTCCGGATCGTCCTTCAGGTTGAGGAAGAGCGGGTCGACCGCCGACCAGCCGGTCGGCCTGCCCTCGGCGTTCTGGCCGATGGTACCGGCCTTCCAGGCCATGTCGCCGGCCTGGTGCGGCGCCATCAGGATGGCGTGGTCGAAGCGGAAGTCGCCGGCGGCGGTCTTGATCTGCCGGTTGAACGGATCGACCTCCTTGATGCCGGCCTTCGGCACGTAGGTGATCTGGTCCTTGTAGAGGTTGGCGAAGGCTTCCTGGAAGCCGTCGGTGATCGGCCGCGGGCTGTCCTTCGGATCGAGGATGATGATGCGGCCCTTGATCTTCTCCGTCTTCAGCTTCCAGGCGATCAGGCAGGCGCGCTCGTAGGGCGACGGCGGACAGCGGTGCGGCGGCGGCGGCAGCGTCATCACCAGGTCGCCGCCCTTGAAGTTCATGATGCCCTGCTTGAGGATGTGGTGCTCGGCGTTGGCGATGTAGGCCGCCGGGTATTTCGCGCGCGTGTATTCGGCGGCGCGGCGGTCGCCGCCGAACCAGGCTTCGTAGTTGTAGCGGATGCCGGCGGCGACGATCAGGTAGTCGTAGTCGACCCAGCCCTGGGCGGTGACCACGCGCTTCCTGTCGCGCTCGAAGCCGATCACCTCGGTCTGCACGAACTGGTAGCCGTACCTGGCGGCGACGTCGAGGTAGCTGAAGGTGAGGAAGTTGCTGTCGACGACGTCGATCAGCCACTTGTTGCTCATCGGGCACGAGAAGAAGATCGGGTTGCGTTCGAGCACCACGACGTCGAGCGACGGGTCGTTCTGCTTCAGGTGCCTGGCGGCGCTGATGCCGCCCCAGCCGCCGCCGCAGACGACCACGCGTTTGCCCTGCGCCTTCGGCAGCAGCGGACCGCTGGCGTTGGCGATCAGCGGCGGCAGCGGCGTCGCCGGCTGGGCGGCGGCGCTGCCGGCAACGGTGGCGGCGCCGAGCGCGCCGGCCGAGGCGATGAATTCTCGTCGAGTCAGTTTCATGGCAAGTCTCCTCCTTGGTTGAACACCCGCACACGGAGTCAGTGCGGGAATACGATGATCCGTCGCCGGACCGGGGGAAGCGGCGGGCGGTGCTCAGACCGCCGCGCGAGGCCGCATCCCGCATGCTTTCGCGGCGGCGTCGGGGACGCCGCCGCGACAATCTCTAGCTTTCTTCCTCCGCGCGCAGTTGCGCGACGAAGCGCGCTTCGTCGGCCGGGTCCAGGCAGCGCAGGTCGAGGCGCAGCGCGTCCTCGGCGATGCGCCCGACGACCGGCTGCGGCAGACCGCGCAGGCGCGCTTCCAGCGCCGCCAGCCGCTTGCCCGGCCGCTTGCCGGGGTAGCGCACGACCAGCGCCGCCGAGGCCAGCCGCTCGACCGGCAGCGCGCCGCTGCCGATCTGGCTCATCGCCGGTTCGATCGACACCTCCGCGTCCGCGCCGGCGAAGTCGGCGAGCGCCGGGCACAGGCGCTCGGCCTGCGCCGCGATGTCGTGCTCGCCGCGCGTCAGCAGCCTGAGCGTCGGCAGGCGCTGCGCCAGGCGGTCCGGGTCGCGGTACAGGCGCAGCGTCGCTTCCAGCGCGGCGAGCGTCACCTTGCCGACGCGCAGCGCGCGCTTCAGCGGGTTCTTCTTGATCTTGGCGATCAGCTCCCGGCGGCCGACCAGGATGCCGGCCTGCGGGCCGCCGAGCAGCTTGTCGCCGGAGAAGGTGACGAGGTCGGCGCCGGCGGCGAGCGAATCCTGCGGCGTCGGCTCCTGGGGCAGGCGCCAGCGCGCGAAGTCGGTGAGCGTGCCGCTGCCGAGGTCGACCATGAAGGGCAGGCCGTGCGCGTGCGCGATGGCCGCCACCTCGGCCTCGTCGACCGTCTTGGTGAAGCCGACGACGGCGTAGTTCGAGGCGTGCACCTTCATCAGCAGCGCCGTCTTCGCCGTGATCGCGTCGGCGTAGTCCTTGGCGTGCGTGCGGTTGGTAGTGCCGATCTCGACCAGCTTCGCGCCGGCGCGGCGCATGATGTCCGGCACGCGGAAAGCGCCGCCGATCTCGACCAGCTCGCCGCGCGAGACCACGGCCTCCTTGCCCTTGGCCAGCGTGTCGAGCGCCAGCAGCACGGCGGCGGCGTTGTTGTTGACGACGGTGGCGGCGAAGTCGTTTGCCCGCTCGCCCATGGCCGCCGCGAGAATCTCGGCGAGCAGCGGCTCGACCAGCGCATCGCGGTCGCCGCGGCCGCCGTCGGCGAGATCGTATTCGAGCGCGCACGGCGCGGCGGCGGCGACGGCCATGGCCGCGATCGCCTCCGGCGCCAGCAGCGCGCGGCCGAGGTTGGTGTGCAGCACGGTGCCGGTGAGGTTGAACACCGGCCGCAGGTTCGGCTGCGCCAGCCGCTCGGCGCGCGCCACGGCGGCCGCGGCGAGCGCCTCGACGTCCGGCGCAAGGTGTCCGGCGCGCACCAGTTCGCGGGCGGCGGCAAGCTCGGCGCGGGCGCAGTCGGTGAGCGGCTGGCGGCCGTGGCGGACGATGGCGTCGGCGATCGACGGCAGCGCCAGCAGGCGATCGACGGAAGGAAGCTGCGCGAGGTTCGTCTGTGTCATGGCTTTCACCCGGACCGGGCAGAAAAGGTCGATCGGAAGCGTTCGGCTTGTGCTCGGCCCCACCCGGGCTTACAGTAAGGATGTAATGCAAGCCGACCGGAGGAAGCATCATGACGACGATCACCAAGATCACCAGCAAGGGGCAGACCACCATTCCACAGAGCGTACGCGCCGCGCTCAAGGTGGGAGCGGGCGACCTGATCGCCTGGGAAATCGGCAGCGACGGCAGCGCGACGGTGCGCCGGGTGCAGCCGCTGGACATCGAGTACCTGAAGGCGGTGCAGGGCACCCTGAGCGAATGGCACTGCGCCGAGGACGAGGCCGCCTATCGTGACCTTTGAACGCTTCGCCGTCGTCCGCGTCCCTTTCCCGTTCACCGACCGGGATGCCGCCAAGAACCGTCCGGCGCTGGTGCTTTCGGCCAACGAGGATTTCAATGCCCCGGCCGGACATTCGGTGATGGCGATGATCACCTCGGCAGGCAATCCGCCCTGGCCGCTCGACTGTCCGATCGCCGACCTGACGGCCGCCGGCCTGCCCGCCCCTTCCAAGGTGCGCTTCAAGCTTTTCACGCTCGACCATCGGCTGGTGCGCGGGCAGCTCGGCACGCTGGCCCCCGCCGACCGCGAACGGGTACGGCGCGGCCTGGAGCGCCTGTTGGCCGTCGACTGATTTTTCCCGCTTGGCTGTTCTTGGCTTGGCTTCATGGCTTTCACCCGGACCGGGCAGAAAGTGGATGGGATGGGCTTATCCGGCGGCGTTCACCAGCAGCAGGTTCGGGCCGCTGCGGCCGTAGCCGGCCTCGTCGACGAGCAGGTCGAGGGCGAGCGTGGCGAGGTCGTCGGCGACCGGGTCGATGCGCGGATCCTTCTCCTGATAGGCGATCTTCAGATAGCTCTTGCAGCCGTCGCAGGTCTCGGCGCGCACGCGGCCGTCGCTACCGTCGATCTGGTGCAGCGCCAGGCCCTTGTCGCCGCCGCAGGCGGTGCAGGTGGCGCGCGGCACGTTCCATTCGGCGTTGCACAGCCCGCAGTGCAGGTAGCGCAGGTTGTTCACCGCCGGCGACAGGCGGACGAGGCTGGCCACCGGCAGGCTGCCGCAGCACGGGCAGACGCCCGGCGCGTCGAGCTTCTGCAACTGCGTCGCGTCGAGGCGCGCGGCCTGCGCGGTGAACACGACCTGCAGCGCGGCGGCGACGAGCGGCAGCTCGCCGGCCGCGGCCGGGTCGGGCTCGCCGTGCAGCAGGCCGTCGGCCAGCGCTTCCAGGCGGATGTCGTCGGCGTCGGCGAGCGCGGCGAGCAGCGGCACGCTGTTTTCCGGCGCGTGCGGCAGCAGCGCGGCGATCAACTGGCGCAGCACCTCGCGCCAGACAGGCGGCCGCTCGGCGGCGGTGGCGTCGAGCGGCGGCATGCAATGGGCGCGCGCCCGTTCGAGCGCGGCGGCCGACGGCAACGGCAGTTCGGGCAGCGACTGCAGCGCCTCGTGCTGGGCGCGCGTCAGGTGGCCGAGGAAGAGCAGCCAGTCGGCAAGCCGGTGTCCGGCAGCGAGCGCGGTAAAACGCTCGGCGCGTTCGGCGAAGACGGCGGCGGCCACCGGCAGCAGGATAGCGGGCGCCTCTTCGGTCGGCGGATTGAAATCGATCGGTTTGATGTCCATTGTCGGTATGAAAAAGGACCCGCGACGGAGTGTCGCCGCGGGTCGGGCCAAACGCAAGTCGAACTGCGGAGGGATGCGGTACGAACCTACCGGCCGGTCATCTGCCGGTACCAGGCGCGATGGTGCTGCTTGGCCCAGGCGCGGGTGACCGTGCCGTACCACATGGCGCGGATCGTGCCCTTGGTCCAGATCGCGGCATACACGTGCACCATGATCAGCGCGATCATGACCGCACCGGCGGCGGCGTGCACCACGGCGCCGATGCGCGCCAGCTCGATCGGCACGGCGAACTGCGCGCGCCACATGAAGAGCCCGGAGACGGTCATCAGCACCATGCACACCGTCATGCCCCAGAACATCACCTTCTGGCCGCCGTTGTACTTGCCCTGGATCGGCATGTTGTGGTCGTCGCCATCCACCATTTCCTTCACCCGCGACAGCCATTCGCGGTCGGCGTCCGTCATCCGGTTCAGCTTGTAAAAGCGCAGGAACAGGAGGACGAAGAAGAAGGCCATGAAGACGCCGACGTAGGGATGCAGGATGCGCGCCCAGGTCGCCCCGCCGAAGAGCTGCGTCAGCGGGAAGAACGCCGGGTGGAAGAAGGCCAGGCCGGAGAGGGCGAGAAGGATGAACGAGATGCCGACCACCCAGTGGTTCGCCCGCTCGCCGGCGTTGTAGCGCTGCAGGTCTTTCGGATCGCGGATCATTTCGTATCCTCCGTTTCGGCTTCCTTCTCGACTTCCTCCTCGATCTCCTTCGAGACCTCGTTCGGACCCTTCATCACGTAGTGGAACAGGCTGCCGAGCGCGACGCCGGCCAGCGCCAGCGTGGCGAGCGGCTTCGCCGCCCCCTTCCACAGCGCGACCAGCGGGCTGATGCTCGGGTTGACCGGCAGGCCGCTGTAGAGATCCGGCCGGTCGGCGTGGTGCAGCACGTACATCACGTGCGTGCCGCCGACGCCCGGCGGATCGTACAGGCCGGCCTTGTCGTAGCCGCGCTCCTTCAGATCGGCGATGCGCTTCTCGGCATAGTCCTTCATGTCCTCCTTGCTGCCGAAGTGGATGGCGCCGGTCGGACAGGCCTTGGCGCAGGCCGGCGCCTGGTTGACCGCCACCCGGTCGGAGCACAGCGTGCACTTGTAGGCCTTGCCGTCCTTCTTCGAGATGCGCGGGACGTTGAACGGACAGCCGGTGATGCAGTAGCCGCAGCCGATGCAGTTCTCCTGGTGGAAATCGACGATGCCGTTGGCGTACTGGATGATGGCGCCGGGCGACGGACAAGCCTTGAGACAGCCGGGGTCGGTGCAGTGCATGCAGCCGTCCTTGCGGATCAGCCATTCCAGCTTGCCGTCCTGCTCGACCTCGGCGTAGCGCATCACCGTCCACGAGTTCTCGGTGAGGTCCGCCGGGTTGTCGTAGACGCCGACGCAGTGGCCGACCTCGTCGCGCACGTCGTTCCACTCCATGCACGCCACCTGGCAGGCCTTGCAGCCGATGCAGGCGGAAACGTCGATCAGCTTGGCCACCTCAATCGTGTGCCGGGCCTGCGGCGCCGCCGTCGTCGTCGCGGAGCGCTGCCTGATGTCTAGCGATTGCAATGCCATGTCAGCTCTCCTTTAGATTTTCTCGACGTTGACCAGGAACGCCTTGAACTCCGGCGTCTGCACGTTGGCATCGCCGACGAACGGCGTCAGCGTGTTGGTGATGAAGCCGGGCTTGGTCGCGCCCTTGAAGCCGTAGTGGATCGGGATGCCGACGGTGTGCACCTTCTTCCCGTCGACGTCGAGCGCCTTGATGCGCTTGGTGACCACCGCCACGGCCTTGATGTAGCCGCGGTTCGAGCGCACCTTGACGCGGTCGCCGGCCTTGATCCCCTTCTCCGCCGCCAGTTCCTCGCCGATCTCCACGAACTGTTCCGGCTGCATGATCGCGTTGATCTGCGACTGCTTGGTCCAGTAGTGGAAGTGCTCGACGAGGCGGTAGGTGGTGGCCACGTACGGGAAATCCTTGGCCGTACCGAAGGCTTCCATGTCGCCCTTGTACACCCGCGCCGCGGGGTTGGCCCGCGCCTTCGGGTTGTCCGGGTGCAGCGGGTTGCGGTCGAGCGGCGACTCGAAGGGCTCGTAGTGCTCGGGCAGCGGGCCTTCGGCCATCAGCTCGCGGCTGAACAGGCGGCCGACGCCTTCCGGGTTCATGATGAACGGCATCACGTTCTGCTCCGGCGCGGCGTCCGGGCGCATGTCCGGAACGTCGTTGCCGCTCCAGGCAGCGCCCGTCCAGCGCAGCACGCTCCGCTTTGCGTCCCAGGGCTTGCCCGACGGGTCGCAGGAGGCGCGGTTGTACAGGATGCGCCGGTTCGCCGGCCAGGCGAAGCCCCAGTTGAGCGTCTGGCCGAGGCCGGACGGGTCACTGTTGTCGCGCCGGGCCGTATTGTTGCCGGCCGGCGACCAGGAGCCGCAGTAGATCCAGTTGCCGCAACTGGTCGAACCGTCGTCGCGCAGCAGGGCGAAGGCGGGCATCTGGTCGCCGGCCTTGACGAGCACGCGGGTCGGGTCCTTCGGGTCGGTGACGTCGGCCAGCGCCTTGCCGTTGATCTCGCGCAGCAGCTCCTCGGGCGAGGGCCTGGCGGGCTGCGTGTAGGCCCAGGTCAGGTTCATGATCGGCTCGGGCAGCGCGCCGCCTTCCTTGGCGTACATCTCCTTCAGCCGGAGGAAGAGCGCGGCCAGGATGTCGGTGTCGTCGCGCGACTCGCCCGGGCCTTCGACCGCCTTCCAGCGCCACTGCACGACGCGGCCGGAGTTGGTGAAGGTGCCGGCGTGTTCGGCGAAGAGATTGGCCGGCAGGCGGAAGACCTCGGTCGCGATCTGCGCCGGGTCGACCTCGTTGAACTCGCCGTGCGGCTTCCAGAACTCCGAGGTGTCGGTGGCCAGCGGGTCGATCACGACCAGGTACTTCAGCTTGGCCAGCGCGTCGCCGACCTTCTTCTTGTTCGGCACCGAAGCCAGCGGGTTGAAGCCCTGGCAGGCGAAGCCGTTGATCTTCCCCTCGTACATCGCGTGGAAGATCGACAGCACGTCCGAGGCGCCGCCGAGCTTCGGCAGCCAGTCGTAGGCGAAGTCGTTGTCCTTCGTCGCGGCGTTCCCGTACCAGGACTTGCACAGGCTGACGAACCACTTCGGGAAGTTCTGCGGGAAGTTCATCTGGCCCGGCCGCAGCGCCTTCGGCGTGCGCTTGCCGAGGTAGGTGGCGAGGTCCGGATCGGCGTCGGTCGGCGCCGACAGGTAGCCCGGCAGCACCTGCGCGTACAGGCACATGTCGGTGATGCCCTGGACGTTGGCGTGCCCGCGCAGCGCGTTGATGCCGCCGCCGGCCATGCCCATGTTGCCGAGCAGGAGCTGGACGATCGCCATGCAGCGGATGTTCTGCGAACCGACCGAGTGCTCGGTCAGCCCGAGCGCGTACAGGTAGCTCATCGTCCTGTCCGGCGCCGCGGTGCTGGCGATGTACTCGCAGACCTTGAGGAAGGCGTCCTTCGGCGTGCCGCAGATCTTCTCGACGGTCTCGGGCGTGTAGCGCGAGTAGTGCTTCTTCATCAACTGGAAGACGCAGTTCGGACTCTGCAGCGTCTCGTCCACGCGGGCGAAGCCGTTCTCGTCGAGCTGGTACTTCCAGGTGTCCTTGGCGTAGCTGCGCTTCGCCTCGTCATAGCCGGAGAAGAGGCCGTCCTCGAACCTGAAGCCCTCATCGACCAGGAAGGACGCGTTGGTGTACGCCTTCACGTAGTCGTGATGGATCTTGTCGTTGGCCAGCAGATAGTTGATGACGCCGCCGAAGAAGGCGATGTCGGAACCGGCGCGCACCGGCGCGTAGAAATCAGCGACCGCCGCCGTGCGGTTGAAGCGCGGGTCGACGACGACCAGCTTCGCCTTGCGCGTCTTCTTCGCCTCGATCACCCACTTGAAACCGCAGGGATGCGCCTCGGCGGGATTGCCGCCCATGACGAAGACGACGTCGGCGTTCTTGATGTCCACCCAGTGGTTGGTCATCGAACCACGCCCGAAACTCGGAGCCAGACTGGCCACCGTGGGAGCGTGTCAGATGCGGGCCTGGGTATCGAGCTGCGTTACACCAAGTGCGCGGAGCGTCTTGACGGTCAGATAGCCGGCTTCATTGGAGGCCGCGGACGAGGCCAGGAAACCGAAGGTCGGCCAGCGGTTGACGGTGACGCCGGCGGCGTTCTTCGTCATGAAGTTCGCGTCGCGGTCCGCCTTCATGTGCTTGGCGATGCGCTCGATCGCGTCGTCCCAGGAGATGCGCTTCCATTCGCTGGAACCGGCTTCGCGCACTTCCGGCCACTTCAGGCGGTTGGCGCTCTGCACCATGTCGCGCAGGCCGGCGCCCTTCGGGCACAGCGTGCCGCGGTTCACCGGATTGTCCGGGTCGCCTTCGATGTGAATGATCGTGCCCTGCGAGTTCTTCGCCTTGTCGCCGGTCGAGTAGATGAGGACACCGCACGACACCGAGCAGTACGGACAGATGTTCCGCGTCTCGGTGGCGCGCGCGAGCTTGAACGCCCGCACTTCCGCGAGGGCTGCGGTCGGCGAGAAGCCCATCGCGGCGATGGACGACCCCCCCAGCCCGGCGGAGCAGATCTTGAAGAACTGCCGCCTGTTCATTTGCATGGTTTCCCTCCTAGGTTATCGATGGCAGATGGCTCTGAAGGCGACTGCCATTGAAGAGTGGTTGCATCTTTCGTGCCAAATGAAAAAACCATTTCGATTCAATGGGATTGCTTTTCCAGCCGAGATTCCGCGCCTTGAAAACGGGACGATTTGTCCCACGCAATATGCTGAGTGGGACATTTTGTCCATGCCTGAACGACAGAACGGACCACGCGCCGGAATTTGATCTACAGCAAAACCCGGTGCGATTCCCCGTCCATCAATCACAACATGATGTCACGTAGTGATAGGATTTCGCGGCTTCGCGCTGCGCCAGCCGCGTCGATTTTTCTGTCATCCAAAAGGGAGATGCGTCAATGAAACGAGCAACCACCATCGGCAGGTTCGCCCTGTCCGTCGCCGCCGCGATGAGCCTGTCCGTCGCCGGCGCCCATGCCGCCGAGGCCGGCGCGGGGCCGCATCCGGACGTGGCCAAGGGCAAGATGCAGGCCGGCGGTCCGTCGCCGGTGCAGGACGCGGACCTGGTGCAGACGATCAACCCGAAGTCGCCGCCGATGACCAAGGCCGAGTTCGAGATCGGCAAGAAGATCTACTTCGAGCGCTGCGCCGGCTGCCACGGCGTGCTCAGGAAGGGCGCCACCGGCAAGCCGCTGACCACCGACATCACGCTCGAACGCGGCTCCGAGTACCTGCACACCTTCATCGCCTACGGCTCGCCGGGCGGCATGCCGAACTGGGGCACCTCGGGCACGCTCTCCGAGAAGGAAGTCGACATCATGACGCGCTACGTCCAGCACGAGCCGCCGACGCCGCCGGAGTTCGGCATCGCCGAGATGGAAGCGTCCTGGAAGGTGCTCGTGCCGCCGGAGAAGCGGCCGAAGAAGCAGTTGAACAAGCTCGACCTCGCCAACCTCTTCTCGGTGACGCTGCGCGACGCCGGCAAGATCGCGCTGATCGACGGCGCCTCGAAGAAGATCGTGGACATCATCGAGACCGGCTACGCGGTGCACATCTCGCGCATGGCGAAGTCCGGCCGCTACATGTTCGTCATCGGCCGCGACGCGCGCATCGTGATGATCGACCTGTGGATGGAGAAGCCGGCGCCGGTCGCCGAGATCAAGGTCGGGCTGGAGGCGCGCTCGGTCGAGACCTCGAAGTACAAGGGCTACGAAGACAAGTACGCGATCGCCGGCACCTACTGGCCGCCGCAGTACGTGATCATGCAGGGCGATACGCTGAAGCCGCTCAAGGTCGTCGGCACGCGCGGCATGACCTCGGACACCAACGAGTACCACCCCGAGCCGCGCGTCGCCGCCATCGTCTCCTCGCACCACAAGCCCGAGTTCCTGGTGAACGCCAAGGAGACCGGCGTCGTGCACATGGTCAACTACACCGACCTGGAAAACCTCAAGGTGACGATGATCAAGACACCGCGCTTCCTGCACGACGGCGGCATGGAGTCCACCGGCCGCTACTTCATGGACGCGGCCAACGCCTCGGACAAGATCGCGGTGATCGACACCAAGCTCTCCAAGCTCGCCGCCGTCGTCGAAGTCGGCAAGACGCCGCACCCGGGCCGCGGCGCCAACTTCGTGCATCCGAAGTTCGGTCCGGTGTGGGCCACCGGCCACCTCGGCGACGAGACCGTGTCGCTGATCGGCACCGATCCGAAGAAGCATCCGCAGCACGCCTGGAAGGTGGTGCAGACGCTGACGGCGGCGGGCGGCGGCCAGCTCTTCCTGAAGACGCATCCGAAGTCGAAGAACCTGTGGGTCGACGCGCCGCTGAACCCGGAGCCGACGATCTCGCAGGCCATCGCCGTCTTCGACATCGACAATCTCGACAAGGGCTTCGAGCTGCTGCCGATCGGCGAGTGGGCCGGCGTCAAGCCGGGCGCCAAACGCGTCGTCCAGCCGGAGTACAACAAGGCCGGCGACGAGGTCTGGTTCTCGGTGTGGAGCGGTGCCGGCGAGGAATCGGCGATCGTCGTCGTCGACGACAAGACGCGCAAGCTGAAGGCGGTGATCAAGGACCCGCGCCTGATCACGCCGACCGGCAAGTTCAACGTCTACAACACGCAGAACGACATCTACTGATCCGCTTGTCGCCGCCGGCGCGCCTGGACCGCGCCGGCGGCACCTCACTACGGTGCACTCACCGGAATGGTGCATCGCCGTCGGCCCTTTCATGCTGCAACGCACCACGAGAGAATTCTCACGGCCCCGCACGAATTCGCCACCCTGCCCCTAATGCGTTGATCTTTCGCGATTTTGGACGGACGCCGTAGCATTGGTATGTGTCTTGCGTTCCCTGTCGGACAAAAACCAATTCAGGGAGAACGCGATGTTGAAGAGCCGGACGATGGCGCTGTCAGCCGCCGAACGAGCCTGGCTGCCGTGGCCGGGCAAGGCCGGAAAACTGGCGATGCGCTGGGCGACCTACCTCAACCGCGGCCGCTATGCAGTCATCGAACAATCCTTCGAAGACTTCGCCGCGACCCGCGTCAAGCTGCTGCAATCCTGGGCCGAGCACGTCTGGAGCGTGCTCGACCTGCTCGCCGCCGAAGTCGAGGCAGGCTACCCGGCGCTGCCGCATCAATCGCTGGCGGCGCGCCGCGCACTGCTGCGCGACGCCTCCGAAATCTTCGTCGTCGGCACCGACGGAAAGGTGCAGGCGTCGACTGCCGCCCCCGGCGGCGCCGCCGACCTCGACCGGCGGGCGCTCGCCACCGGGCTGCGTGAACGCTTCCTGCACGGGCCCTATGTCGATCCGGCAACGGTGGCGCTGCCGGCGAGCAGCTCGCGCTTCCACGATGCGGTGACGCTGATGTTCTACCGGCCGCTTCGCGTCGCCGGCGAGGTGGTCGGCGCGCTGTGCGCGCGCATCCCCAACGACGTCATCGGCGACCTGATCCAGCGCGAGGCCGGGCACATCTTCCACGAATCCGGCGACAACTACCTGTTCATGGTCGAGTCACACTTCGACCCGGCGATCGCGCCGGGCACCGCGCTCTCGCGCTCGCGCTTCGAGGACGCCACCTTCTCGCACGGCGACAACCTCAAGCAGGGCGTGCGCACCGGCTACGGCGTGGTCAGGATTCAGCAGCACACCGAATTCGAGATCGTCTTCAACGACCCGGCGACCCGCCGGCTCCATCCCGGCGTGCGCGAGACGATTCGCAACGGCGAGAACCTGTTCGTCACCTACCCCGGCTACGCCGACTATCGCCACATTCCGGTGATCGGCAAGGGCGTCACCTTCAGCCTGCCCGGCTCGCCCGACCGCTGGGGGATGATGTGCGAGGCCGACCTCGAAGAGGTGTACCGCTACCGCAGCATCGGCTATCGCCTGACCCGCCTCTACGCGGCCATCGTGCTCGGCGCCGGCGTCGCCGCCTTCGGCCTCGACCGCATGCTGGCGCTGCCGTCCTGGCTGGCGGCGGTACTGCAACTGGCGCTGACCGTCGCCGGCGGCCTGCTCTTCCATCGCTTCGGCGTGCGGCCGCTGGTGCTGCGCCTGCGCCGCACGGCGGCGGTGCTGCGCACCATTGCCGAAGGCGGCGGCGACCTGACGCAGCGCCTGCCCGAGGCCGGCGGCGGCGTCGACGAGGTGTACGTGATCTCGCGCTGGCTGAACAGCACCGTCGACAGCCTCGAACAGATCATCCGCCGCGTCATCGACACCAGCGCCGACATCGACCGGGCCAACGGCGCCTTGCAGGAAACCAGCCGGAAGAGCAGAGCCGCTTCCGCGCACATGGACGACACGCTGCAACAGACGCTCGGCTCGATCCGCAGCCAGGTCGGCGAGATCGACGCGGCGGCGGTCGACGTCGAGGCCATGCGCCAGGCGGTGCAGGCGGCGAGCGCCGCGGCACGCGAGCAGTTCGCGATGCTCGAAGCGCGCAGCGCCGGCATCCGCGGCTCGGTCGTCAGCGCCACCGAGGCGATCCGCGAGCTGCACCGGCGCAGCGCCGAGATCGGCAGCATCGTCACGGTGATCAACGAGATCGCCGCGCAGACCAACCTGCTGGCACTGAACGCGGCGATCGAGGCGGCGCGCGCCGGCGAGGCCGGGCGCGGCTTCGCGGTCGTCGCCGACGAGGTCAGGAAGCTGGCCGACCGCACCGCCAAGTCGACGCTCGAAATCGAGAGCATGATCGGTACCGTGCAGAGCCACGCCGAAGCGGCGGTGACGACGATGGACGGAGGCATGGGCAGCCTCGAAGAGGGGCTGCGGCTGGCCGCCGAAGCCGGCAGCGAGAAGCGCGAGATCCAGGACATCCAGCGGCGCCTGTTCGCCACCATCGACCAGCTCGCCGCCGCCACGCACGCCAACGGCGAGCGCGTCGAGCGGATGGCGGCGTCCGCCGGGCAGGTCGGCGGCGCCGTCGCCAAGGCCGGTCAGAGCGCGGAGATGATCGGCGCCGCGGTCAAGGCGCTGCACCGCATGATGGGCCAGTTCAAGGTCGGCACGGCAGCCTGAGCGCCGACCTCAGGCAGGCAGGAAGCGGCGCAGCAGTTCGTTGAGGAAGCGCTGGCCGCGCGCCGTCGGCGCGATGCGCTGCGGCGAGCGTTCGATCAGGCCGTCCGCCTCGGCCCGGCGCAGTTCGCCGTCGATGGCGAACAGCGGCAGCGTCGTGCGCGCCTCGAAGAGCGCCGGATCGAAGCCGTCGACGAGACGCAGCGCATTCATCATGAACTCGAACGGCAGGTCGTCGGCGGCGACCGCGGACTCCTCGTGCACCGGCTGTCCGGCGGCGACCTGCTTCAAATATTGCGCCGGCTGCTTCCAGCGCATCTGGCGCAGCACGCGGTCGTGCAGCGTCAGCTTGCCGTGCGCGCCGGCGCCGATGCCGAGGTAGTCGCCGAACAGCCAGTAGTTGAGGTTGTGCTGACACTCGCAGCCGGGCCGGGCGAAGGCCGAGGTCTCGTAGTGCCGGTAGCCGGCCGCCGCCAGCCGCGCCTCGATCGCCTCCTGCATGTCGGCGCAGGCATCCATCTCAGGCAGCACCGGCGGCTCGGCGGCGAAGCGCGTGTTCGGCTCCAGCGTCAACTGGTAGCACGAGAGATGCGGCGGCGCAAAGGCGAGCGCCGCGTCGAGGTCGGCGAGCGCCTCGGCGAGCGTCTGCGCCGGCAGGCCGTACATCAGGTCGAGGTTGAAGCGCTCGAAGTGCCGGGCGGCGAGCTCGATCGCGCGCCGCGCCTCGAAGCCGTCGTGGATGCGGCCGAGCACGCGCAGATGCCGGTCGTCGAAGCTCTGCACGCCGAGCGACAGCCGGTTCACGCCGGCCGCGCGGTAGGCGGCGAAGCGCGCCGCCTCGGCGGTGCCGGGGTTGGCTTCGAGCGTGATCTCGGCGTCCGGCACGAGCTGCAGGCGCGTGCGCACCGCCGTCAGCAGCGCGTCGACGGCCTCGCCGGAAAGCAGGCTGGGCGTGCCGCCGCCGATGAAGATCGAGACCACGCGCCGGCCCCAGACCAGCGGCAGCGCCGATTCGAGGTCGGCGACAAGCGCCGCGACGTATTCCTCTTCGGGAATCGCCGCGCGCGCCTCGTGCGAGTTGAAGTCGCAGTACGGGCACTTCTGCACGCACCAGGGCACGTGCACGTAGAGCGAGAGCGGCGGCTGCGAGCGGAATTCGAGCGCGCCGGCCGGCGCTCGGCGGCCGGCCTCGGCGATGGGGATGATGCGGGCCATGGGATGTGCTGGAAGGTATTTCCGAACCGGAGGAAAGTGGTGTTCAGGCCGCCAGCGTAGCGCCGGTCGGCTTCTGCCTGCTTGTCCGGTGCGATTTTACAGGTGCCGCCGGTGCGGCGCGCAGCATTGAAACACAGGCAAGGCAGCAGGGCTTCGATCGATGACCGGCAATGCCTCACGATTCATACAGCACGGCGGGCTTCGGCCATCAAAGCTGCGCCAGGAATGCGCCGACCCTTTCCCTGCGCTGCCTGACCGGGATGGCGTACAGGGCCAGCAGAAGTCTGGCCACGTCCTCATCCTCGCAATAAAAGTAAGGCAAGGGAACCTGCAAGGCGGCAGCCAGCAATTTGACGGTGCTCAACGGGGGTTCGTGTACGCCATGTTCGTATCGGCTGATGCGGGTGCGGGCGCAGGATTCATCCAGACCAATGGCCACCCCGACCTTTTCCTGAGCAAGACCCAAGGCCTCGCGGCGCTCGCGTATGCGGTGACCGATGATTGGGGCATGTTGGCGATGGATTTGCCTGCTCGACATGACACGAGCTTCGTAACACGCGCCAAGCTTGTCGTTACGAATTACGTAGCATCAGACAGGTGCTTGCGAAGCATCCTTTCCCAGGCGACCGAAGGTCGGGTGGAGGCATTCAACGCGACAGGGAAAGCCTATGGGCGCGCGGACGGAATTGTTCGGCCTTTGAAACGATGCTTACCTGAGGGAATCACATGAAGCTAGTCGCACCTTTTCTGGCTGTCGCGTTGATACTCAGTGCCTGCTCGAAACCAACCGATGCCGTCATACCATCCGACATGGCGTCCTGGGATGAGAAGCTGATGCCTGAAGTCAAAAAACTATCCGACCCGGATCGGGAGAAGATCGGAGCCTACTTGGGGCGAGCAAGACGGGGCGAAGTATTTGGCGGCATTCCGCTCGGGACAACGATCGGGCAGGCAATTGATGCGCAGACGGAATGGGAAAATGCGCAGGCGATCAAGCGTGCTGAAGAAGAAAGCCTAAGGAGAAAGCTCGAGCAGGCGGCAGCCGTTACCTTGATTGCCAAGCACAAGGTGCCGAAAGATTACGGCCTGGGGCGACGCGGAGAATATCAAGAATTTCTCATCAAGGTACAAAACAACTCGGAGAAGCCGATTGTCGGAGTTTCCGGGCAGATCAAATTTATTGACCTCTTCGACAAAGAGGTTGGATCAGTTTATTTCAAGATCAGCGAAAGCATAGAGCCCGGCAAATCCGTGGCATGGTCGGGCAGGCAGGATTACAACCAATCCATAGACGCTCACCGGGGGGTGTGGAATCTTGAAGAAGGCAAATACACGACCAAATTCATCCCTGAAATGGTGGTGTTCGATGACGGAACAAAGCTAGCCGTTTCAAACCAATGAAATATCGACCCAAATCACCCACCAGCAGGCGGCGACAGCCGGGCAAGCAGCGATTCCAGCGCCCGCGCCCGATGCGAAACGGCGTTCTTCGTCGCCGCATCGAGTTCGGCGGCGGTCTTGCCGAACTCCGGCACGAAGAACAGCGGGTCGTAGCCGAAGCCGCCCTCGCCGCGCAGCTCGCCGACGATCTTGCCGTGCCACTCGCCTTCGGCGATCAGCGGCTGCGGGTCGTCGGCGTGGCGGACGAAGACGATCACCGAAACGAAGTGCGCCGAGCGGTCGGCGTGCGGCGCGAGCGCGGCGAGCAGCTTCTCGTTGTTGCGCGCATCCGATTTCGGCTCGCCGGCCGGAGTTTGCGCATATCGCGCCGACTGCACCCCCGGCGCGCCGCCGAGCGCGGCAACGCAGAGGCCGGAGTCGTCGGCCAGCGCCGGCAGCCCGGTGGCCTGTGCCGCGTGCCGCGCCTTGGCCAGCGCGTTCTCGACGAAGGTGACGTGCGGCTCCTCGGCCTCCGGCACGCCGAGCGCGCCCTGCGGGATCAGCTCCCAGCCGAGCGGCGCCAGGATGGCGTCGAGTTCCTTCAGTTTCTTGGCGTTGTTCGAGGCGAGTACGAGACGGGTCATGCGTTGCTGTCCGGTGGGGTGAAAGGATCGGCCGCGGTCCGCTTCATGCCAGGGTCGTGCGCTGCGCGTCGACGAGGCGGGCGATGCCGGCGGCGGCGAGGTCGACCAGGCGCTCCATCTGTTCCCGGGTGAACGGCTCGCCCTCGGCCGTGCCCTGGATCTCGACGATGCCGCCGGCGCTGGTCATGACCACGTTCATGTCGGTATCGCAGTCCGAGTCCTCGGCGTAGTCGAGGTCGAGCACCGGCGTGCCGCGGTAGATGCCGACGGAGACGGCGGCGACGTGCTCGCGCAACGGGTTGCCGGGGAGCTTGCCGGCGGCGACGAGGTTCTCGCAGGCGTCGAAAAGCGCCACCCAGGCGCCGGTGATCGACGCGCAGCGCGTGCCGCCGTCGGCCTGCAGCACGTCGCAATCGAGCGTGATCTGGCGCTCGCCGAGCGCCTTCAGATCGATGACGGCGCGCAGCGAACGGCCGATCAGCCGCTGGATCTCCTGCGTGCGGCCGCTCTGCTTGCCCTTCGCCGCCTCGCGCGCGGTGCGCGTGTGCGTCGCGCGCGGCAGCATGCCGTACTCGGCGGTGACCCAGCCCTGCCCCTTGCCGCGCAGGAAGGGCGGCACCGATTCCTCGACGCTGGCGGTGCACAGCACGTGCGTGTCGCCCATGCGGATCAGCGCCGAACCTTCGGCGTGGCGGGCGAAGCCGCGCTCGATGGAGAGCGGGCGGAGCTGGTCGGTGTTTCTCTGGCTGGGACGCATGGGAGTCTCCTTCATTTTTTCGTGGAATATTTCTCGATCGTCGAGCGGATCTCTTCGATCGCCTTCTCGATCTCGTCGTCGGAGAGATCGAGCTTGTACGACGGATTGCGGCCGAATTCGTCGAGCCGGGTGGCCACTTCGTCGAGCGCCATGCCTTTCGTGGACACGGTGCTCTGCGCCGGTTCGACGTAGTTGTCCTCCCAGCGCACGGCGACCACCGACAGATTGTCGCCGTAGGGGCCGCCGCGCTCCTCGGCCTCCTTCATCAGCGCCGGCACGGCCTGCATCGGGTCGGACCGATGCAGCGCCGCGGCGATCCGGTCCGGCGGCAGCGGCCCCCAGAAACCGTCGGTGGTCAGCAGCAGGACGTCGCCGGTTTCCAGCGGCGTCTTCCGGGAAAGCTCGATCTCCGGCGGCTGCGGTCCGCCGAGGCAGCTATACACCTTGTGGCGGTCGGGATGGCCGGCCATCTGCGCCTCGGTGATCGCGCCCTGGTCGGCCAGCGCCCGCACCCGCGAGTGGTCGCGCGTCTGCGCCGCCAGCCGGCCGCCGCGCAGCAGGTACAGGCGCGAATCGCCGGCATGCGCCCAGTAGGCGATGTTGTCCTGGATCACGCAGGCGACGCAGGTGGTGCGCGGCGAATCGTCGAGCCGGTGGGCGGCGGCGAAGCCGAGGATGGCGCGGTGCGCGTTGTTCATCTCCCGCTGCAGGAAGAGGAAGGGCTCGGCGAGCGCCGGCTTCGCCGCGCGCTGGAAGGCTTCGGTCAGCGTCTGCGCGGCGATCTGCGCGGCGACCTCGCCGTAGTAATGGCCGCCCATGCCGTCGGCGACGACCATCAGCAGCGCGTCGCGCGAGTAGCAGTAGGCGATGCGGTCCTCGTTGTTGCGCCGCCGGCCCTGCCGGCTTTCCTGGTAGATGGTGAATTTCATCGGTCAGCGCCTCCTTTCAGCTTGCCGACCAGTTGGCCGAACCACGATCGCGGCGCCGCGATCGTCGGCCGCGACAGCGGCGGCGGCGTCCCGGTCAGCGCCTTCTGCAGCGCGAAGACGCTCTGCGGACGATACAGGTGATCGAGGCGCAGGCACCAGTCGATCGTCTCCAGCAACTGGTCCGAGTACCTGCCCGCCCAGCGCGCCATGGCCGGCGCCATCTGGTCGCTCTCGCGGCGCAGGTCGGCGGCCGGCGGCGCGGCGAGCGCGATGCAGGCGTACATCGAGGCGCCGATGCTGTAGATGTCGCTCCACGGGCCGAGGTGCTCGCGCTGGTAGTGCTCGGGCGAGGCGAAGCCGGGCGTGTACATCGGCTTCAGCATCGGCGTGTCACGCGCCAGCGTCTGCCGGGCGGCACCGAAGTCGATCAGCATCGGCGTGCCGTCGCCGCGCAGATAGATGTTCGACGGCTTCAGATCGAGATGCAGCAGCTTGTGCGCGTGCACCTCGCGCAGACCGTTCAGCACGCGCGTGAACACGTTGCGCAGGAAATTCTCGGAGACCGGCTTCTGCCGGCGCCGGATGTAATCCTGCAGGGTGCTGCCCTCCTCGTAGGCCATGACCATGTACACGGTCTCGTTGGCGCGGAAGAAGTTGAGCACGCGCACCACGTTCGGGTGCGACAGCCTGGCCAGCGCGCGCCCTTCCTCGAAGAAGCACTTCATGCCGTAGCGGAAGGCGCCGAGGTGCTCGGGCGCGATGTTCGGCGCGATCTCGCCTTCGCCGCGCAGCGCCAGGCTGTTCGGCAGGTACTCCTTGATCGCCACGCGCTGGCCGGCGTCGTCGGTCGCCAGGTACACGATCGAAAAACCGCCGAGCGACAACTGTCGCTCGATGCTGTACTGGTCGATCCGGTATCCCTTGGGAAGCGCGTGGTTGGCTTGTTGCGCCATCTGGGTGGGGGCTATGATGTCGGCTCCCGGGCATTTTCGGGGTTTGGCCGGGGCGTGTAAAGCCGCGCCGGGCGCCGCTCCGCCCCTTCCCTTCGGTGACTTCCCATGATTCAGAGCATGACCGGTTACGCGGCGAAGACCCGCGACCTCGAAGCGGGCTCGCTGAGCCTGGAACTGAAAAGCGTCAATTCGCGCTTTCTCGACATCCATTTCCGCGTCTGCGAGGAGCTGCGCCAGACCGAACCGGCGCTGCGCGAGGCGATCGCCGCCCGCGTCGGCCGCGGCAAGGTCGAGTGCCGCGTCTATTTCATGGCCGCGACCCGCGCGGCGCGCCAGCCGGAGCTGAACGAGGCGCTGCTGGCGCAGCTCGCCGCGCTCGACCGCCGCGTCCGCGACGCGCTGCCCGACGCGCGGCCGCTCGGCGTCGGCGAGCTGCTGCGCTGGCCGGGCATCCTCGGCGACGACGCGCCCGACCAGGAGGCGCTGGTCGCCGCCGTCCTCGACACCGCGCGCGCGGCGCTCGACGACTTCGTCGCCAGCCGCGCGCGCGAGGGCGACAAGCTGCGCGCCGTGATCCTCGAACGCGTCGCCCGCATGCGCGAACGGGTGGCCGCGGTGGCGCCGCACATCCCGGCGGCGCAGGCGGCGTTCCAGGAAAAGCTCAAGCAGCGCCTGGTCGACGCCATCGGCAGCGCCGACGACGAGCGCATCCGCCAGGAGGTCGTCGTCTTCGCCGCGCGCATCGACGTCGCCGAGGAACTGGCGCGACTGGCGACGCACCTCGACGAGGTCGAGCGCGTGCTGAAACAGGGCGGCGCCGCCGGCAAGCGGCTCGACTTCCTGATGCAGGAACTCAACCGCGAGGCGAACACGCTCGGCTCGAAGTCGGTGGTCGGCGAGGTCTCGCAGACGGCGATGGAGCTGAAGCTGCTGATCGAGCAGATGCGGGAGCAGGTGCAGAATCTGGAGTGAGGTTCCCCGGCGCTTCCGGCGCGGATTCGGCCTTCCTCAGATCAAACCGCTCTCCAGAGCACGGGCGACGGCCTGCGTCCGGCTGCGGATTCCCAGCTTGCCGTAGATCCGGCGCAGATGCGTCTCGACGGTGTTCTCCGTGACGAAAAGCTTGCGCGCAAGCTCCTTGTTCGAATGTCCCTCCGCCAGCAGCCGAAGGATCTGGACCTCTCTCTGGCTCAGGCGGGAATCGCTCTCGGCCTGGGCAGGCTTCGACGGCAAGGGGGTGCTCTTCACCGCAGTCCTGAGGATGGCCTGCAGATAGGCCGGTGAGACACCGGTCTTGCGCGCCGCGAGCGCATCGAGCAGGACGGGAAGGTGCCAGGGCTCGTCGGCGAAGACCCGGATCATGCCGCCCGCCTGGGCGTTCGACAGCGCGCGTTCGAGCGTTTCGAGCGCCTGCGGCCGCCGGCGCGCCACCTCGAACGCCTGCGCCAGCAGGCACCGCAGCCTGGCGGCCCGACGCTGGCGGTTGTGCGCGCTGGCCTCGCCGATGGCCTCCTGCAGGCGGGGAATGATGGAGCCCAGCGCGCCCTCGACGATCGCCTGGCGGGCCTGCGCGACGAGCAGGTCGTCGAGGCCTTCCGCGTAGGTCGACAGGCCCGCGAAGGGCGCCCAGATGGTTTCGTCCGTGAGCAGCGGCATCAGCCGGTGCGCCGCCGCGATATCGCCGGCGAGCAGCGCCAGCCGATGCTTGTCGAGGCGCGACGCCGCCGCCAGCCGGGGAATGGAACGCACGTCGCCGAGGTCGAGGAGGCTGTCCAGCGTGCACAGGGCCTTGTCGTGCTGCCCGCGCTGCGCCTGGATGCGGGCGAGCACCCGGTAGGCGACGATGATGTGGTCGGGCAGGCAGCCTTCGCGGATCACCGGGAAATAGTCGATCAGCAAGGCTTCCGCGGCGTCGATGTCGTCCATCTCGTAGAGCGTCTCGGCAAGATGCGCGGCGACGATCGCCGTCGACGTGGTGTAGCGATGGCCGCCGCCGATCATGCCCGCGAGGCTGTCCCCGAAGCGGATGCGCGCGGCGTTGGCCTGGCCCTGCAGCAGGCTGATCGCGCCCTGGAAAGAGACGCTGTAGTTCAGCGCGTGAATGGCGCCGATCGGCTCCAGATAGTGTTTCGCCGCAGCGATCTCCTGCTGGGCGAGAACGTCGCGCCCGCGGGCGATGTGCGCGTACGCGAGGGCGTTGTGCGTGAGCCCGGCGACGTAAGGGGGAACGTTCGCCAGGCTGGTTCGCGCCGCCTCGGCGATGGTGAAGGCCTGCGCGATGCGGTCGGCCCAGGCGCACAGCATGATCCTCAGCGCGACCAGTTCGGCGGAGATCACCGCGTCGGCCAGCGCCGATTCCGGAAGGAGGTCGACGAGCCGGTTGGCGTCGCCGTAGCGGTGCAGGAAGGTGGTTGCGTAGGCGCCGGCGATCAGCAGGCAGGGATGGTCGGCGAGCGTCTCGTCCGGGATGGCCGCGACCCACCGGGCGACCGTGTCGAACTGGCCGATCCAAACCAGGTCCGTCGCCCGGGTGGCCATGATCTGCGCGGCCAGCCGGCGGTCGCCGGCGGCCAGGGCATAGGGGATGGCGGGGGAAGGTCTGTCATGTTCCGCGAGCCAGCGCGCGGCATTCAGTTGCAGCGCCGTGACGCGCTCGGCGGTGATGTCCGACAGGCGCAGTTGCCCCTGCAGAAAGTCGCGGAAGAGCGGATGGTAGCGGTACCAGGGGCCGTCGTTGTCGATGCGCTGCAGGAAGAGGTTGTCGCGCTCCGTCTGCAGCAGGAGCGCGTGGCTGTCCGCGACGCCCAGCGTGGCGTCGCACATGGCGGGCGAGAAGGTGTCGAACAGGCTGGTCTCGAGCAGGAGGCGGCATTGCCGGGCCGGCAGGCGGGCGAGCACGTCTTCGGCGAGATAGTCGGCGATGCTCTGGGACGAACTGGCCAGCCCGGCGAGCAAGGCCGCGGCATCGGCTCTTCCGGTCAGCGCCGCGGCGGCGAGCTGGAGCGCCGCCGGCCAGCCGTCGGTGCGCTTCTGCAGGGTCTCCAGCTCGCCGTCGTTGAGCGAGCAGGCGAGCCGCCCGGAGATGTAGCAGCGCGCCTCTTCCTGGTTGAACTTGAGATGGTCGGCGTTGATTTCGAGCAGCCGGCCGCTCACGCGCAGGCGGCCCAGCGGCAGTTCGGGCTTCTGGCGCGAGCCGAGGACGAGGCGCTGGCCCGGCGACAGGGAGGCGACCAGTTCGCCGACGGCCGCCATCACCTTGTCGGAAGTGATCTCCTCGAATTCGTCCACGAACAGCGCGAACGGCGTTTCGGTCAGGCTGATCAGTTCGAGCAGTTGATGCAGGCGCGCGCTGGAGGCGGCCGCCGCGCTTTCCAGGCCGCCGCTGGGCATCGCCGGAACGCCGAGGTCGGCGAACACGCTGCCGAGCGCCGCCCACAGATAGAAGGTGAAGCGGCCGAGATCGTTGTCCGATGCGTCGACCGTGAGCCAGCCCGTGGTGCTGCCGGCGGCCTGCATCTGGCAATGGAGCTGGCTCAGGGTGGTGGTCTTGCCGTAGCCGGCCGGCCCCGTGACCAGCACCAGGTTGGCCGTCGACCGGTTGACGAGGTCGGCGATCGCGCTCCGCTCCACCTTTCCCGACGCGTCGTAGGAAGGGCGCAGCTTGCGTGCGTTGATGCGGACGCCGGAAGGATGGATCGTTTGATCGGGCATGTAACGGACGATGTCGGGCAGGCAGAAGGCTCCGTGATTTTTTCAGTATGAAGAGAAAAATCTGCCAAGGAAACAGGGCCGCAGCGCCGATGCCGGGCCGACGGCGCGATCATGCAGCGCAGCAGGTGTCACGGATTTCCGGTACGGCGGATCGCGGCCAGGCTCGCGGGTTTACGCGATTTGATCGGTCCATCGGGACATAGAGAATTTCTTCGCGCAGAGGCCGTGTCGGCCCTGGATGCCAAACGGAGACATTCCCATGAACGACCGGAGTCAGATTCCCTCGGCGGCGAAGCTGGGGCCGCTCGGCGCCGAGCCGCCGCTTTCCGAGACCGCCGCGATGATCCTGGAGAGCCTCGAGCGCTACGCGGCGGAGGTGATGCGCCCCGTCGGCGCGGCGCTCGACCGGATGACACCCGACGCGGTGATCGCGCCCGATTCGCCCTACTGGGAAGCGCGGCGCAAGTTCGTGGCGCTGGGCTTCGGGGTGGAAGCCCTGCTCGGCTTCCCGCCCGAAGAGCGCGGCAAGATGATGTGCCTGCTGTTCGAAACCCTGGGCTGGGGCGATTCGGGGCTGGCCATTTCGTTCGGCGCCGGCATGCTGCCGCAGTACATGTGCGCGCTGCTCGGCCGCGACGACCTGTTCCGGCAGTACCCGGACGCCACGCTCGGCTGCTGGGGCATCACCGAGCCCGACCACGGCTCCGACTCGCTCGACCCGAACCGGACGATCTTCCATCCGCAGGGCCAGTACGGCCGCCCCAACTGCGTGGCGCGCCTCGACGGCGACGAAGTGGTGATCGACGGCCAGAAGTCGGCCTGGGTGTCCAACGGCACCATCGCCGAAGTCTGCGTGCTGTATTGCGCGACCGACACCGGTGCCGGCTTCGATGCCCAGCGCGGCTGCGTGGTGATCGTGCCGATGGATGCGCCCGGCGTCTCGCGCGGCAAGCCGCTGGACAAGCTCGGGCAGCGCGCGCTGAACCAGGGCGAGATCTACTTCGACGGCGTGCGCGTGCCGCGCAGCCACCTGCTGGCGGGGCCGGACGAATTCCAGGAGGCGGTGCGCATCATCCATACCGCCGCCAACGGCCTGATGGGCGCGACCTTCACCGGCGTCGCGCGCGCGGCCTACGAACTGGCCCTCGATTACGCCCACGAGCGCAGGCAGGGCGGCGTGCCGATCATCCGCCACCAGTCGGTGGCGCAGCGCCTGTTCCACATGTTCCGCAAGGTGGAAGGCGCGCGGGCGCTGACCAACCGCGTCGTGCATTTCAACTTCATCTCGCCGAAACCTGCGCTGCACGCGGCGATGACCGCCAAGGTCACCGGCACGCAGACCGCCTTCGAGGTGGCGAGCGAGGCGCTGCAGATCTTCGGCGGCAACGGCCTCAGCCGCGAGTATCCGGTCGAAAAACTGCTGCGCGACGCCCGCGCCTCGCTGATCGAGGACGGCTGCAACGAGATTCTTTCGATCAAGGGCGGCTACGCCCTGATCGACCCGGACCGCCTCTGATGGATCGCCCGCTCATGCGCGAAAGAGACGAACAGATTCTCGCCAACCTCGTCGCCAACCGGGCCGAGCGCCAGCCTGACCTGGAAGTGCTGACCTTCGAGCATCCGGGCTGCGCCGACGAGGTGCGCACCTACCGCCAGTTGTGGGACAACGGCCGGCGCATCGCCGCGGCGCTGAACGCCGGCCGGGTGGCGCGGGGTGGCCATTTCGCGCTGCTCATGCAGAACCACCCCGAGTTCGTCGATGCCATGGTCGGCGCCTCGATCAGCGGCGCGGTCTTCGTCCCCATCGACCCGCGCACGCGCGGCGACAAGCTGGTCTACATGCTGCGCCATTCGGGCTGCCGGGGCGTGATCTGCGCGGATTACGCGCTCGACGAGCTGGCGGCCGTGCGCGGCCGCCTGCCCGAGCTCGAATGGATCTGGGTGCTCGAGAGCGGCGCGCGCACCGCCAGGCCGCTCGACGGCTACGCCGGCGTGCGCCGGCTCGGCGACATCCTCGCCGGCCCGGTGCCCGAGGTCGAGATCGTCTCCGACGACCCTGCCAAGCCCATGGAGATCATGTACACCTCGGGCACCACCGGCGACCCCAAGGGCGTGGTGATCCGCCACGCGCGCTTCGCCGCGGTCGGCAACTGGCACGGCCTGCTCGGCTACGCGCCCGAGGACCGTCCCTACACCGGGCTGTCGCTGACCCACGGCAACGCGCAACTGGTGACGCTGTCGTGCACCCTCAAGCTCGGCATGCGGGCGGTGATCAGCCGCCGCTTCTCGAAGTCGCGGCTGTGGGACGTCGCACGCAAGTACGGCTGCACCACCTTCACCCTGCTCGGCGGCATGACCACCGCCATCTACAGCGAACCGGCGCGGCCGGACGATGCCGACAACCCGGTGCGCTTCGTCATCAGCGCCGGCATGCCGGCGGCGATCTGGCAGGACTTCGAGCGCCGCTTCGGCGTCGACATCCTCGAGTTCTACGCCGCCGTCGAAGGCGGACTGAGCATCAAGCCGATCGGCCAGGGCCCGGTCGGCAGCGTCGGCAAGCCGCCGCCGGCGCTGCAGATGCGCATCGTCGACGAGTACGGCCAGGACGTCGAACCCGGCCAGCGCGGCGAAATCATCTTCCGGCCGGCCGACGGTTCGGCGCCGGCCGTCGACTACCTGCACAACCCGGAAGCCTCCACCGCGAAGACGCGCGGCGGCTGGCTGCGCATGGGCGACATCGGCCATGTGGACGAGGCGGGCTGGCTGTTCTTCGATTTCCGCATGGGCGGCGCGATCCGCCACAACGGCGACTTCGTCGATCCGGCGGCGATCGAGAAGACGCTCGCCGAAAGCCCGATGGTCTCGGACGTGTTCGTGTACGGCATCGACGCCGCCTCCGGCGCGCCCGGCGAAAAGGACGTGGTCGCCGCGATCGTGCCCGAGCCGTCGGTCGCCTTCGACGCGCAGACGCTGTTCCGCCTGTGCCGCGAACGCCTGGAAAGCAGCAGCGTGCCGGCCTACCTGCAGGTGGTTGCCGAGATTCCCAAGACAGCCTCCGAGAAGCCCCAGGAACGCTTCCTCAAGGCAGCCTTCAACGGCCCGGACGCCCAAATCCACACGGAGCGCCGCGCCGGCGCGATGGCCGGCTGAGCCGCCGGACCCGATACCAAAAAGGAGACAGCAATGGCAAACGACTACCCCGTGGTGCTGTACGGCGCCAGCGGCTACACCGGCAAGCTCATCGCCTGGAAGCTCGCCGAGCGGCGCATTCCCTTCGTTGCCGCGGGGCGCAGCCAGCCGCGCCTGGAGGCGGAGATGGCGAAGGTGCCGGAGCTGGCCGGCCACGACTACCGCTGCGTCGCCGTGGCACACGAGGCAGCGGCGCTGACCGGGCTCTTCGCCGGCGCCAGGGTGGTGATCAACGTCACCGGCCCCTTCATGCAACTGGGCGAGCCGGTCGTGCAGGCCAGCCTGGCGGCGGGCTGCCACTACTTCGACACGACCGGCGAAGCCGACTGGATGACGATGCTCAAGACCGGGTACGGCCCGCGCTTCGCCGCTGCCGGCCTGGCGCTGTGCCCGGCCAATTCCTACATGTGGGCCGAAGGGCTGCTGGCGGCCGAGATCGCGCTCGAAACGCCGGGCATCGACTCGCTCGATCTGGTGTACCTGGCGGACTCGCAGACCAGCGTCGCCTCGACCAAGTCCTTCCTGCGCATGTGCACCAAGCCCCAGTACCACATCAAGGAGCGGGCGCCGGCGATGTGGCCCTACGCCACCGGCTATACGGTGACGCTGCCCGGTGAGCACGAGCTGTTCAGCGCGCTGCCGTGGAGCGGCGGCGGCGAGCCGGTGTGGTACCAGGGCGACGCGCGCGTGCGCAACTGCCGCGTGCTGGTGTCCTTCCGCAACCAGGAGATGTTCAGGGTGGTGCTCGGCCTCCTCGAACGTTTCGAGGCGGAGTGCCGCCACCTGCCGCCGGACGAGCAGGAGCGCGTCACCAACCGCTGGGGCGGCGAAGTCACGGCGGTCGAGCCGCCGCGCGAGAACCCCGAGGTGAACCGCTGCGTGCTCTCGTGCCACGGGCGCGGCAGCACGGCCTCGGTGAACGTCGTGCTGCGCGGCAATTCGCCCTACATCCAGACCGGCGTGCTCGGCGCCGAGGCGGCGCGGCGCGTGCTGCGCGGCCAGCTCCGGGCGACGGGCTTCGTCTCGCCGGCGCAGGCCTTCGGCGCGCGCAGCCTGCTGGCGGCGCTGGCCGAGGAAGGCCATCTCCACTGGCAGGTGCACGGCGCCTGAGCCGCTGCCGTGCCGCATCCATCACTTTTCAGCGAGCGTGGAATGAACCAACGAACCTATGTTGCCGGCGTCGGCATGACGCCGTTCGGCAAGCACCTCGGCAGCAGCGTCAAGCAGCTCACCCGCAGCGCGGTCGAGCAGGCGCTGGCCGACGCCGGCTGCGCGCCCGACGACCTGCAGATGGCCTTCTTCGCCAATGCGGCGCAGGGCCACATGGAAGGACAGGACATGATCCGCGGCCAGATCGCGCTGCGCGCCATGGGCCTCATCGGGCTGCCGGTGGTCAACGTCGAGAACGCCTGCGCCAGCGCCAGCACCGCCTTCCAGATGGCGGCCGCCCTGGTCGGCGGGGGCGGCGCCGACATCGTGCTGGCCGTCGGCGCGGAAAAGATGTTTTCCGAAGACAAGGCGCACACCCTCGGCGTCTTCGACGGCGCCTGGGACGTGCACGACGTGGTCGCCGGACGCGAGCGGCTGCTGCGCATGGGCGAAGGCGTCGAGCCGCCGCCGGGCAGCACGTCGCCCCGGCCCTACAGCGTGTTCATGGACATCTACGCCGCCTTCGGCCGCATGCACATGCGCGAGTACGGCAGCACGCAGCGCCAGTTCGCCGCGGTGTCGGCGAAGAACCACCGGCACTCGGTGCACAACCCGCTGGCCCAGTACCGGCAGGCCTATTCCGTCGAGGAAATCCTCGCCGCGCCGCCGATCGCCTATCCGCTGACCCTGCCGATGTGCTCGCCGGTCAGCGACGGCGCCGCCGCCGCCATCGTCTGCAGCGAGGCGGGGCTGGCGCGGCTGGCCGGCGACCGCGCGCGCGCGGTGCGCGTGCTCGGCTGGGCGCTGCAGGGCGGCTCGGACCGCGCGGCGGCGGACCTCGACCGCCACCTCGTGCGCCTCGCCGCGCAGCGGGTGTACGAGCAGGCCGGCGTCGGGCCGGAGGACATCTCGGTGGCCGAGGTGCACGACGCCACCGCCATCGGCGAAATCATCCAGTCCGAAGTGCTCGGCCTGTGCGCCCCCGGCGCCGGCGGTTTCTGCGCCGAGCGGGGCGAGACGCGCATCGGCGGGCGGATTCCGATCAATCCGTCGGGCGGGCTGGAATCGAAGGGACACCCGATCGGCGCCACCGGCCTGGGGCAGATCTTCGAGCTGGTCACGCAACTGCGCGGCGAGGCCGGGTCGCGCCAGGTCGATGGCGCGCGGCTGGCGCTGGCCGAGAACGGCGGCGGCCTGTACGGCATCGAGGAGGCTGCCGCCTGCGTGACGCTTCTCGGACGCTGAAGCAGCAGCGGCCGGCGACGCGGCCGCCGATGGATGAATCAAGAAACGGGCAGAGGTGACAAGGCCCGGAAAAAGGATGGAGACAAGGATGGAGGCAATGTCGATTCGCCACCGGGCGGCCCGGTTCGCCCTGGGCAACCGCGCGCTGGTGCTGATCGTGATGGCGCTGCTCACGGCGTTTTTCGCCGTCGGCGCAATGCGCATCGAGGTGCGGACGATCTTCTCGGATCTGTTCCCGAAGAACCACGAATTCGTGCAGATCTTCCGCGACCACCAGAACTTCGGCAATCCGCTGACGCTGACGATCATGGTCAAGCGCAAGGACGGCAAGGACCTGTACCAGCGCGAGACCATGCGGAAGATCTGGGACATCTCGCGCGAGATCGACCTGGCGCCGGGCGTCGATCACGACCAGGTGCTGTCGATCGCCACCGAGAAGGCGCGCTACACGGTGGTGACCGCCGACGGCATCTACTCGATGCCGATCATGGACGACGCGCCGCCGACGACCGAGGCGGAGCTGGCGGAAATCCGGCGGCGGGTGAGCGAATCGCCGGCCGCGCGCCAGTTCCTCGTCTCGGCCGACGGCACGGCGGCGGTGGTCAACGCCACCTTCATCGAGCACCTGGTCGATTACGGCGAACTGTTTGCGTTCGTGCAGGCGCTCGTCGCCGCGCAGGAGGACGCGGCGCACGAGATCCACGTCGCCGGCTGGCCGATGCTGACGGGCTGGGTCTATTTCTTCGGCGCGGACACGGCGATGATCTTCACGGTGACGCTCGGCCTGATGTTCCTGCTGCTCGCGCTGCACATGCGCAACCTCGCCGGCATCGCGGCGCCGGTCATCGTCAGCGCCGTCTCGGCGGTGTGGGGCTTCGGTCTGGTCGGCTGGATCGGGCATCCGATCGAGCCGCTGCTGATGGTCGTGCCGCTGCTGCTCATCGCCCGCTGCTTCAGCCACTGCGTGCAGGCCACCGAGCGTTACTACGAACTCCTGCGCAGCCACGGCGACAAGCACCGGGCCGCCGAGCTGTCGCTGGTGTCACTGGTCTGGCCGGGCACGGTCGGCATCTTCACCGACGTCGCCGGCCTGCTGCTGGTGGCGCTCGCGCCGATTCCGGCGCTCGAACGCTTCGCGCTGTTCACCGGCATGTGGGCGCTCAACCTGATCCCGACCAGCGTCTTTCTGACGCCGGTTCTGCTCAGCCTGCTGCCGCGGCCGAAGAACATCGACCAACTGGTCGACGGCAACGGCGACGGCGAGCAGGGCGGCCCGCTGCGCCGCGCCATGCGCCGCCTGCTGCTCGGCTGCGGCCATCTGGCGACCGGCGGCCGGGCGCGCTTCACCGCCGCCGCGCTGATCGTGGTGGCGGTGCTCGCCGGCTACGAGATGATGAAGATCCAGATCGGCAACCCGGTCGAGGGCAGCAACCTGCTCCGCCACGACTCGCACTTCAACACCGCGGTGCGCGAGATCAACCGGCATTTCCCCGGCCTGATGACGCTGGAGGTGGTGTTCGAGGGCAAGGACGGGCGCATCGTCCGCCAGGCGGACACGCTGGGCACCATGCAGTCCCTGCAGCACTGTCTGGAAAGCGGGCCGACGCCGCCGACGGCGACGCTGTCGTTCGCCGACTACGCGCCCGAGGCCAACCGCGTGTTCAACGGCGGCAACCCGAAGTGGGCGCCGCTCGACCCGGACGACGCATCGGCGGCGGCCGCCGCCGGGGCGCTGATGGTCGGCACCAACGCCAAGGCCTACCTGCACATCACCGATTTCGAGCAGAAGAACGGCACGGTCTCGGTCTGGTACTCGGACAACAGGCAGGCGACGGTCGACGCCGCGCTGGTGCAGGCCCGCCGCTGCATCGCGCAGGTCGGCGCCGAGCACGAGAAATTCCGCATCCGGCTCGGCACCGGCGTGATCGCGCTGCAGCAGTCGATCAACGAGACGGTGAGCGTCTATCACTGGCTGATCCTGGGCGCGCTCAACCTGGTGATCCTGCTCGGCTGTTCGCTCGCCTACCGGTCGCTCGCCGCCGGCCTGATCCTGCTGGTGCCGGTCAACCTCGCCAACGTCTTCCTGACGGCCGCGCTGGCGCTCGGCGGCGCCGGCCTGGACGTGAATTCGCTGCCCATCCTGGCCATCGGCATCGGCGTCGGCATCGACTACGGCATCTACCTGCTGACCCGCATCTGGGAGGAATACCAGGCGGCGAAGGGGCATCTGGAAGCGGCGATCAACACCGCGCTGACGACCTGCGGCAAGGCGATCTTCTTCACCGCCAGCCTGATGACGCTCGGCATCGCGCCCTGGTACTTCCTGTCGGAACTGAAGTTCCTCTCCGACATGGGAATGATGCTGGTGGTGGTCATGTTCATCAACATGGTGCTCGCCCTACTGGTCGTGCCGCTGCTGATCCATCTGTTCCGCCCGCGCTTCCTGGAGAGCGATCTCTCCGCGCTTTCCGAGAACGTCGAGGCGCCCGCCGCCGGGCACCGAATCACGATGCCCGGCCTGTGAGGCATCGCCGTCCGATCCGCGCATCAACCATCAATAACGAGAGGAGTGAGACATGCACATTCGCAAATTCGACTTCGATTTCAGCCGCCGCGCCTTCATGGAGAAGAGCGCCGGCATCCTCGGCGCCGGCGTGCTGGCGCCGCTGTGGCCGCTGATCGCGCACGGCGCCGACATCACAAAAGCCTACCCGGACGAACTGCTCTCGATCGAGGGCTACACCAAGGGCAGGATCAAGACCGGCGACCTGATCACCGCCGACAACGTGGAACTGGTCAAGGACCTGCTCGATCCGGTGGCGCTGAAGCAGGTGAAGGAGATGGGGCGCCGCATCCGCATCGTCGCCTCGACCCGCGACGTCACCCGCATGTATCCGGCGGAGTATCTGGAAGCGACGCTGCGCAACAAGGGCAAGGCCCGCTTCGACGCGGACGGCAACGTCGTCACGCAGGACGGCAAGCCGTGGATCGGCGGCAACCCCTTCCCCGAGGCGAAGACGGCCGAGGAACTGTATGCCAACCTGTCGCTGAGCTGGGGACGGCACGACAACTCCACCTACGCCGTGCGCGACTGGGAGATCGGCCCCGACGGCGGCCAGACCTATCAGTACGACTTCGTCTGGGTCGAGGAGAACACCACCGGCCGCGTCGGCGCCGGCGGCCCCTATCTCGCCGGCATGGAAGACAAGCTGCGCCTGCAGTCGGTGTTCTTCACCTCGCCGGCCGACGTCAAGGGCACTTCGTATCTCAACACCTGGCACTACGACCAGCGCAAGTTCCCCGACCTGGTCGGCTACCTGCCGGCCTTCAAGCGCGTGCGCAAGTTCCCCACCAACCAGCGCTTCGAGCCGCTGGTCGCGGGCATGGCGCTCTATCTGTCCGACGCCTGGGCGGCAGGCGACCCGATGCTGACCTGGGGCAACTACAGGATCGTCGGCCGCGGCCCCTTCCTCGGCGCGGTGTCGCAGAACTGGCACGGCGATCATCCGAACTGGGAGCCGCCGGTCCACGGCGGGCCGAAGGGACAGACCTTCTTCGAGACGCAGATGGAGCTGTGCCCGGAGGTGATCGTCGTCGAGGCCGAGCCGGTCGGCTACTCGCGCGCGCCGGTCTCGAAGAAGCGGGTGTGGATCGACGTGCGCAACATGATGTACGTCGCCTACGTCACCTACGACCGCCGCGGCGACGTCTGGAAGAGCTTCGAGCCGCAGTACGGCCTGTACGAGAAGGGCGGCGCGAAGGTGCTCGACGGCAGGCACACCGCCTGGTCCTGGACCGCCGTGCAGTGCCACGACATCCAGTCCAACCGCATGACCCGCTTCGTGCAGGCGAAGGGCGTCACCGGCGGCCATACCTCCGGCTACAACCGCGAGGGCCTGCGCGAGAAGTTCCTCACCGAGCAGGCGATCCAGCGCCTGGGGACGTGATCGTGCGCGGCCCCGGAAAATTCCGGCGCGCCCTGTGCGCGCTGTCGATGGCCGGCGCGGCGCTGGCGGCCGGCGCCGCCCCCGCGTTCGCCGCGGCGGCGGACGCACTGCGGCTCGTGCGCAGCGGCGTCGCCCACGACATGCTGTTCGACCTGGCCTTCGACGGGCCGCGCGGCATCGCCGTCGGCAGCTACGGCAGCGTGCTGCTCAGCGACGACGGGGGCGCCGCCTGGCGGCCGGCGGACGTTCCCGGCGCCGGGCGCGCGCTGCTCGGCACCGCGATCAGCGGCGGGCGCTGCCTGGCCGTGGGGCAAGGCGGCAGCATCCTCGTCGCCGACGACTGCCGCAGATGGCGCGCCGCCGATTCCGGCAGCGGCGAGCGGCTGATGGCGGTCGGACTCAATGCGCACGGCCTGGCCTACGCGGTCGGCGCCTTCGGCACGATCCTGCGCTCGGCGGACGGCGGACACACGTGGCAGGCGGTCGCCGTGGACTGGTCGGCGAAGAGCCCGAGCGGCGCCGAACCCCACCTCTACGCCGTCCACGTCGCCGAAGACGGCACCGTGACCCTGGCCGGCGAGTTCGGACTGATCCTGCGCAGCCGCGACGGCGCCGACTGGCGGGTGGCCCATGCCGGCGAGCAGTCGCTGTTCGGCCTGTCGATCGCCGGCGGCACCGCCCATGCGGTCGGACAGAACGGCACGGTGCTGGCGAGCGACGACGGCGGCGAGACCTGGCGGCCGCTGGCCAGCGGCTCGTCGGCGATCCTCACCGGCGTGTGGAGCGACGGCAAGGGGCGGGTGGTCGTCACCGGCCTCAACGCCGTCCTGCAGAGCGGCGACGGCGGCCGCAGCTGGCGCCGGGTGGACGCCGGCGCGCATGCGCAGGCGACCCACATGGCGGTCGCCGCCGGCCAATCCGCGGACGGCGGGCAACGGGTGCTGATGGTCGGCTCGGCGGCGGCGGTGATCGAACTGCTCAGGTAGGCCGCCGCCGCCGAAACGTAAAGAGATCGAGTGCAAAAACAAGGAGGAGACATCATGAAGACTGGATTGTTTGGCGATTCGCGGAATGCGTTCTGGGTGCTTGCCGCGCTGGCGCCGCTGGCCGCTCATGGCGCGGACTGGGAGGTTTCCGGCTTCCTGCGCGAGGAGATTGCCGTGCGGACCGGCGGCAAGAATAACCCGTTCAACCAGCAGGGCAACGTCTTCAACGGCAAGAGCGTGGCCAACACCGGCCTCGGTCCGGTGCTCGCGCCCGGCGCCTCGCCCGCCACGCTGACGCGGCCGGCGGACTGGAAGGATTCGAACACCTTCAACATGTTCGCCACCCGCCTCGAAGTCGCGGTGGACGGCAGGCTGACCGAAAACCTCGCCGCGCACGTCAAGCTGCGCGGCTTCTACGACGGCGTCGGGCGGGTCGATGGCGCGTTCCGGGGCGAGAACATCTTCGCGCAGGAGTTCCGCGGCAGCCGCGGCGGCACGCCCTTCGAGGTCGCCCGCAAGGACTGGATGCTCGACCTGCCCGCGGCCTATGTCGACTACAGCGACGGCCCGCTGTGGCTGCGCTTTGGCAACCAGCAGATCGCCTGGGGCGAGTCGATCTTCTTCCGCGTGCTCGACGTGCCCAACGGCCTGGACCTGCGCCGGCATTCCATCCTCGACGTCGCCGCCGAGGAATATTCGGACAAGCGCGTGCCGTCGCTGGCGCTGCGCGCGAGCTTCCGGGCCAACGACAACTGGGAGGTGGAAGGCTTCGGCCAGCGCTTCCAGCCGACCATCATCGCCGGCGACAACTCGCCCTACAACACCATCCCGTCGCAGTTCAACGTGCAGGAGAAGGCAGGTTATGAACGGGTGAAGAACGACATGAGCTTCGGCGGCCGGGTGCGCGGGCAGATCGGCGGCTTCGGCGTGCAGTTCATGGCGGTCAACCGGCGCAACCCGGACGGCGTGGTGCGCTGGACCGACTCGCAGGCCGGCGCCCTGGCCGGCACCGCCTTCGAGGCCGGCACCGGGCGCGGCGTCTACAGCGCCGCCGAGTGGTTCCGCTATGCCAGTTCGGTGGGCCTGGACGGCCCCGGCGGCCTGGAGACCGCGCTCAACGAGTTCCCGGCCACGCTCGGGCTCGGCTCGGCGGCGGTGGCGGCCGGCTGCGGCGGCACGGTCAGCGGCGGCGGGATCATCGGCCTGCCGAACCGGGCCGCGACCGCCTGCGTCCTCGACACCTTCTTCGATCCGGTCGTCGGCCTCGGCGACCTGCGCGGCCACCTGATGCGCGAGTATCCCCGCGAGACCGTGTTCGGCTTCAGCGTCAACCACATCTTCGAGGGCGCGCCGGACTCGTGGCTGGATCAACTGGTGGCGCGCTTCGAACTCTCGTACACGCCGAACAAGAAGTTCACCAACCCGACGCTGTCGCGCCGCTACCTGGAAAAGGACGAAACCCAGTTCGCCCTGATCCTGGAGAAGTACCACAAGTTCAGCGCCGACATGCCGGCCACCTACATCGTCGGCCAGTGGCTGCACAAGACCGAGAGCGACCTGTTCGGACGCCACCTGTCCGGCCTGGACAACCGGCCCGGCGAACGGCCGAAGGGACTGAGCAGCTTCAACGCCCTGGCCCTGGCCATACAGCAGCCGTCGAAGACCCTGGAGTGGCGCACCGACCTCACCGTGCTGACCGACCTGCGCGGCGGCTGGCTGATCCAGCCGGGCGTCAAGTGGAAGCCGAACAAGTCCTTCCAGCTCGACGTGTACGGCAACGTGATCCGCACCGACGGCGGCAACGACGACTTCGGCTCGGCCATCGAGTCGGCCAACGAGGTGTTCGTGCGCGGCACGTTCTACTTCTGACCACGGGCCAAAGCAGGAGACATGATGATTCAGGAAACGACGGGAAGGGAAGGCGGCGGACTCTCGGGGTGGCGGCTGCTGTTCCGCGCGGCGGCCCTGTTCAACTGGAGCGTCGCGATCCCGCTGTGGATCGCCCCGGTGCCGCTTGCGACGCTGCTCGGGCTGGCGCCGATACCGACCGACATCCTCTACACCGACCTCTTCGCGGTGCTGGTGATGACCTTCGGCGTCGGCTACTGGCGGGTCGGCGCCGACCCGGCGCGCAACCGGGTGATGGTGGAGATGGGCATCTGCGGCAAGCTGCTGGTGGTGCTGGTGGGCTACCGGCATTTCCTCGCGGGCAGCACCAACCTGCCCTTTGCCGCGCTGGTCACCGGCGACCTGCTCTGGGCCCTCCTCTTCTGGCGCTTTCTCCGGCTTCATCCGGAACGGCGCCCGCCGCCGGGAGCGGCCGCATGAGCGGGCGCGATAGCAACACCGAAACCGGCCGCGGCCCGGCCTCGACCAAGGAGTCACCGATGAACAGGAAAACGGTCACCGTCTTTGCCGCCACCGGCGTCGCGGGCTCGGCCTGCGTCGAGGAGCTGCTGCGGCAGGACGTCTTCGATGTCCAGGTGCTGGTCCGCGCCGGCGGGCAGCAGGAAAAATCCTCGTCCGGCCTGCTCAATGCCCACGCGGCCAAGCAGGCGCGCTGGGACGACTGGCGGCGTCGCGGCGTCACGGTGCGGAGCGCCGACGTCATGGATCACGCCTCGCTGATCCCGGCGCTGGCAGGCACCGACTATCTCGTCTCGTGCGTGCCGCTGTTCGCCACCGAATCCCAGTACCCGCTGATCTGGGCGGCGAAGGAGGCGGGCGTCGAACGCTTCGTGCCGTCGGAGTTCGGCTTCATCTACGACTGGGAGCAGTTCTGGCCGACCGACAACGCACACAGGACCGCCGCCCGCCAGAAGGCTTTCATCCGGCGGATGATCGAGCTGGCCGGGCTGGACTTCACGATCATTCCGGCGGGTCTGTGGATCGAATACTTCATGGCGGAACCGGTCGGCGTCATGGGCGACGGCAACGACACCTTCTCCTGGTCCACCGGCCGGGACGTGGGGCGGATCATCCCGCACGTGCTCGCCCATCCGGCCTCGCGCAACGCGGTGTGCCCGGTCGCCGCCACCGCCTACTGCTCGTGGAACGAACTGCTCGACGTGCGCGAGCGCCTGCTCGGCCGCAAGGTCGAGCGCCGCTACCTTTCGCACGCGGACTGGCGGGCGGCCTATGCCGCCACGGCCGAGGGACCGATGAAGGCGATCATGGGCATCGGCGTCGCCGCCACGGAATGTCCGCCGGGCATGCCGCTGTGGGCGAACTGGAACGCCATGCACCTGCCCGGCTTCAGGGGGACGCCGCTCGAACGGCTTTTCCCGGAGTACATCGAACCCCGCGTCAAGGAGCTGCAGACCGTGCTCGGCTGAGCGGCGGGCAGCGTTCTTCCCGCTGCCCGCTGCCGTCGAAGGCCGCTACGGCACGGGGCCCTGTCGGGACAGGAGCACCGCGCTGCCGTCGGCGGCGATCACGACGCCGGTGAGCGCAGGCCGGCGATCGCGGCGAGCGGGCGCGAAAACCGCCCCGCGGTCCCGGCTCACCACCACCCCGCCCTCGGCCGTCGCGCCGACGACCTCGCCATCGCCGGCACGCCACGCCAGCCCGACGATCGACGCGGACGTGCCGCTCTCCACCCGTGACCAGGTGACACCCTGGTCGGTGCTGCGGTAGATGGCGCCGCGCAGCCCGCCCATCAGGAGGCTTCCTCCGGGCAGGGCGACCCCGGTCCACAGCGACCCCTTGAATCCCGTCGCGAGATAGGACCAGGAAACCCCGCCGTCCGACGAGCGCAGCACCAGCCCGCGCTCGGACGGCACGTACAGATGCCCGGCATCGTCGGCCACCAGGCCATAGAGGTTGAGGTCGGCGCGGCTCGCCCCGGCGGGCGGCGGCAGCGTCTGCGTGCGCCAGGTCGCGCCGCCGTCGTCCGTGTGCAGCACCAGCGACCACAGTCCGACGGCCACGCCGTGCCGTTCGTCCCGGAAGTGCACGCCGAACAGCGGCCGGTCCTCGTGCGTCTCCTGTCGCTGCAGTTGCCAGGTCTCACCGCCGTCCTCGGTGCGCAGCACCAGCCCCCAGTGTCCGACGGCCCAGCCGTGGCGCGCGTCGACGAAGCTGACGGCGGTGAGCATGGCGTCGGCGGGGACCGATCGCGCCTGGCGCCACGATCGCCCGTCGTCGTCCGAAAGCAGCACGACGCCGTGGTCGCCGACGGCCACCAGGCGCTGCCCTGCCCTGGCGCCGGCCAGCATCATCGCCGTCGCCGCGTGCGCCACCCGCTCGGCGGGCCGCACGGTCAGATCGCCGGCGCCGGCGCCGGGGACGAACAGCGCAAGGATCGCCAGGACGGCCGCGCCGCGCAGCCCCCGGCGGTGCTTCGAGGAAGTGGGAGGATTCATCGTTCTTCAGTGCTGGAGAAGACCGGGCGCATGCACCGGCCCGCGCCGCGGAAACAGGCGTTCGAGGCAGACGGCGAAGGCCGGCAGCGCCGTCATCGCCATCACCATGTTCACCATGAACATGAAGGCCAGCAGCTTCCCCATGTCGGCCTGGAACTTGAGCTCCGAGAACGACCAGGTGGCGACGCCGACCGCCAGCGTGATGGCGGTGAAGATCGTCGCCATGCCGACTTCGAGCAGCGCGTGCTCGATGGCCTTGACGATCGGCTGCCCGTGGGCGAGGTGGAGCTGCAGGCGGTTGTAGATGTAGAAGGCATAGTCGACCCCGATGCCCACGGCCAGCACCATCACCGGCAGCGTCGCCACGGTCAGGCCGATCTGCAGCTCCTTCATGAACCAGTAGCCGATGAACGTCCCCACGGTCAGCGGCAGGCAGCACGCCAGCACCGCGCGGAAATCCCGGTAGACCAGGAACACGAGGATGACGATCGCCGCGTACACGTAGAGCATCATCGGCAGCTCGCTGCGCTCGACCTCCTCGTCGATGGCCGCGAGCACGCCCGCGTTGCCGGACGCCAGGCGGATCGTCACGCCCTCCTGCCGATGGACCTCGCGGAAGTCCTTCACGGCCCGGATCACGCGGTGCAGGGTCTCCGCCTTGTGGTCCGTGAGGTACAGGTGCACGGCCGCCATGCTGCAGTCCTTGCGCATCATGCCGCGCGTGCGCGAGATCTCCGCCGCCAGCGCGGCATGGTTCGCCGGATCGATGGGCACCACGCTCATCTTCGGGTTGCCTTCGTTGTAGCCCTCGCTGTACAGGCGGATCTGGCCGGCGAAGGAAGAGACCGACTGCACGCCCGCGACCGGCTGCATGGCCCAGACGAAGCGGTCCTGGTACAGCCCGAGGTTGACGTTCTCGCAGCTCTCCGGGGCGGTCTCGAAGACCACGGTCAGCCAGTCCAGGCCGGTGTCGTAGTGGCTGGCGATGGCCACGGCGTCGCGGTTGAAGCGCGCTTCCTGGCGCAGTTCGGGCGCGCCGGGCTGCAGGGTGCCGACCACCCGGTCGCGGCTTTGCCAGAAGGCCGCGGCGAACACCACGCCGACGACGACCAGCGTGGCGACCGCATTGCGCGGCACGGCCACGCGGGCGAGGACCCGCAGCCAGCGGGCGCGCTGCTCGCGCCGGCGCATCGCCCGGTCGGCGTATTCCTTGCCGACGTCGAAGTACGACGCGGCCACCGGCAGCATCACGAGGTTGGTGACGATCTTGAATCCCACGCCCAGCGCGGCGGCGATGGCCAGCTCGCGCACCATCGGAATCGGGATCAGCAGCAGCGTCACGAACGACACGAAGGCCGTCACCAGCGCCAGCGTGCCCGGGATGAGCAGGCCGGTGAAGCTGGCCCGGCACGCGTCGAAGCAACTGCTGCCGTGCGAGATCGCGCGCACGATGTAGTTGATCTGCTGCACGCCGTGCGACACGCCGATGGCGAACACCAGGAAGGGCACGAGCACGGCCAGCGGATCGAGGCCGAAGCCGAGCAGCCGCAGCGCCCCGAACTGCCAGATCAGCGACGCCAGCGAGCAGACGATGGGCAGCAGCGTGAAGCGCAGCGAATGGCAGTACCAGTAGACGGCCACCGCCGTCAGCGCCAGCGCGATCAGGCAGAACTCCAGGACCGCCGCCGCGCCGTCCGCGATGTCGCCGATCTGCTTGGCGAAGCCGATGATCTGGATCTCGAAGTCGCCGTCCTCGAACCTGCCGCGGATCTGCTCTTCGAGGATGCGGTTGTAGGCGACGTAGTCCAGCCGGTTGCCGTCCTTGTCCACGTCGGACAGGTCGGCGACGATCATCGCGCTGCCGTGGTCGCGCGCCACCAGCGTGCCGACGAATCCCCCCTGCACGGCCGCCCCGCGGATGGCCGCGATGGCGTTCCGGGTAAGCTCCTCCGGCGTCAGGGTGCCGGGGATCAGCGGATCGGCGCGGAAGCCTTCCTCGGTGATCTCGTTGACGAAGGTGTTCGGCGTCCACAGCGACTGCACCCCCAGCCGATCCACGGCCGGCAGGAAGGTCACTGCCTGGGTGACGTCGTAGAGCCGCTGCAGGCCCGCCGGGGTCCAGATCTCGCCCTGGCGCGCGCGCACGACGATGTTGAGGCGGTTGGCGCCGAGCACGTCGTCCCGATAGGTCTGGAAGGTCTGGATGTACTCATGGCCGATCGGCATCTGCTTGTCGAAGCCCGCATCCATCCGCAGTTGCAGGGCGAAGTAGCCCATGAGCGCGGTGAAGACGGCGAGCGCCGCCAGCAACCCGGCGCGATGCGAGAAACACAGCGACTCCAGCCGCTGCAGCGCACGCATCGTCAGCGGCCGGGCGGCGTGTCCGCCGCCCGGGTCCTCAGAAGTTGCGGACCGCATAGGCGCCGACGTAGTCGCGATCGCGGTACGGTTGGTCGAACGGCGACGATCCGCCCCGGAAGGCGGCGTAGTTGACGCCGAACTGCCACTCCGCCGGGTTCTGCACGAAGTTCACGTAGAGGTTCAGGGAGCGCGCGCCCTTCATGAACAGCGCCGAGGTGTTGGGCGTGCGGCCGGACAGGGCGTGGAAGTAGTAGAAACCCGGGATGACCTGCCAGCCGGGGACGATGGTGCCGTCGTAGATCAGGCTGAAGTCGAAATTGACGCCCGAGGACGTCTTGGTGCCGACGGGCACGGGCACGCCCGCGGGGTCGTATTCCTGCCCCCAGCCCCAGCCGCCGGCGGAAATCGGATCGCCGCCATAGGTGCGCTTCAGCTTCGGGTAGTGCACGACCACGCCTTCCGCGAGCAGCGTCCCGGTGCTGGCGCCGAGCAGGTCGAGGAGCCCGCCGCCGGTGCCGCCGGGCGTCAGGCTCAAGAGCCCGGTGAGGTGCCACTGGAAACGCTTCTCGTCGACCCAGCAATCGCCGCCGCGGGCGGTGCATCCCGAGTTCGCGTTCAGCGCCACGGCGTCCTTGGGCCGGTACGACAGCTCGGTGCCGATGGCCCAGTCGCCGAGCGGGAAGTTCGCGCTGACGCCGAAGAGCCGGCGGTCTTCCGCATAGACCCAGCCGACGCCGCCCGTCCCCTTCGCGTTGAGCGAGAACTGGGGCGTCTTGTCGTGGAAGTTCATCGCATACACGCCCAGGTTGAGCTGGGTTCCCTCCGGCTGGTACTTGAGGGCCACGCCCCACTGGCCGCTGTTCTTCGCGTCGATATCCACCAGGCCGTAGGCGCCGGCGCCCCGGCCGAGGCCGTTCACCACCGACCAATAGCTGCCGCTCGGCGGAAAGTAGCTCTTGTTCCAGTTGCCCTGCACGTAGGCTTCGAGGTTCATGCGGTCGCCGAGGCCGCTGGCGACGCTGACCATCGGCGCCGGCAGGAACACCTCCTTGAGCTGCGTGCCCGGCTGGGACAGGCGCATGATGTCCATGGCGTTGGTGCTGTTGATGCCGCCCGGCAGGAACAGGCTCTCGCCCCAACTGATCACCTGGTTGCCGGCGCGCACGCGCAGGGACTGGTCGCCGACGGCGAAGGACTTGCTCACCCAGAAATCGAGCAGCCGCGCCTTGAACTTCAGGTCCTTGCGCGCGCCGGCGCTCAGTCCGTCGGCGAGTTCGGGCGGGGTCGTCGCGCTGAGGATGTCCGTGGTGTGCGCGGCGGCGAAGTCGCGGACCCAGTTGGCGCGCACGAGGAACGTGAGATCCGCGCTCGGCACCTTGAGCAGCAGCTCGTGGCTGCCCTTCAGGTGCGCCGAGAAGGCATCGCCCCGGCCGTAGTTGAGATTGCCCTGGTCCCCCAGCGCCGAGGTCGGCGCCAGGCAGCCGCCGGGCGCCCCGCTGCCGCTGGCGCCCTGCGTGACGAGGCTGCACGAGGGCGACTGCGTGCGGACGCCGAGGCCGACGCCGATCGAGGAATCGAAGCTGCCGCGCACGTTCTCCGTCTCGAAGGTGAAGGCGCCGGCGCCCTGCGCCGACGTCAGACCCAGTGCGATCAGCGCGGCGCGCGCGATCGGCTTGCGTACTTGTTTTTTCATGACAGACCTGTCTCCATCGGTTTTTTTCGGTCGCCGCGCCAGCCGTGGTCGCTGGCGCGGCGCGTCGGGATGCGGCGGCGTTCAGCGCTCGCTGATCGCGCGCAGGTTGTCCGCGGTGTAGTACGCGTCGCGGAACTTGGGCTCGTTCGCCTCCACCACCCAGCGCAGATCCTTGCCGGTGGCCAGCGGCCCCTGGTCGAACAGGTAGCGCCCTTCGAGCAGGTTGTATTGCACGAACGCCGGGTTGTCGCAGCTTCCGGTCTCCTGCACCGGGATGACGAAGGCCTCGCGCAGCTTCCACAGCTTGCCCTGCGCGTCGTAGTCGTCGGCGGCGACGAGCGACCAACTGTCCTCGTCGATGTAGAAGGTGCGCTTCGGGGCGACGTGCCGGACGCCCTGCTTGACGGTCGCCTCCACCACCCAGACACGATGCAGCTCATAGCGGCGCTGCGCCGGTTCGATGAAATCGCTCTTGGCGACGGCGTCGAAGCCGGCGTCCGGGTCGTACATGCCGAACGCGTTGTAGCCGATGAACATCTCCTTCTTGCCGACGAGCTTCCACTCGAAGCGGTCCATGGTGCCGTTGAACACCCGCGGCTCGTCCACCGTGTACTGGTTCTCGAATCCGACCTGCGGCGCGTCGTAGGAATAGGTCGGCATGCGCCTGACCCGCCGCTGGCCCGGGAAGTAGTAGAAGGTCTCGCTGGCCTTGTCGGTGTACGCGGCGTACACCAGCGCCTGGCCGGCCAGCGCCGTGGGCGCTTCGTACGCGAAATACGTGTGGTACTCGATCGGCGGCAGTTGCGACAGCGCCGTCGATCCCTTCTTGCCCCAGGGGTAGTAGTAGATCTGCGTGGTGCTGGCCCGGACCCATTCGCTGGCGCCCTTGCGCGGCGACAGCGCGACGAGCACCTTCGGCATGTCGATGCCGACGCCGGCGTACTTGAGCTTGGTGTTCCACATCGCCTGGGCGCCGTTCGCCGGCATCGGGAACGGCACGCCGGGCACCACGGCATCCTTCAGGCTCCAGCCGTCCTCGCCGAGCTTCGCCGCGCCGGCGGCGTTCTTCCGGGTGTTCTCGAGGACGAAGTCGGGGTTGCCGCAGGTCCGCCGGGTCGGGTAGACATCCATGCGGTAGCCCTTGGTCTGTTTGATCAGCGCGACCTGGCCCGGCGAGAGCTTGTCCGCATGCTTGTCGACGTTGGTCGCATCGATCGAGAACAGCGGCTTGTCGCTCTTGTACTTGAAGAAATCCTCGCGCTTCTTGCCTGGCGTCCAGCCGGGCAGGTGGGCATCGGGAGCGCCATAGGCGGGAATGATGCCGTCCTTGCTGGCGGCGCGCTCGGCGCCGACGCCGGTCAGTTCGCCGCCGAGGCGGCCGGCATCCGCAAATGCCGCGCCGGCCGCCGCCTGCAGGAAGACGGCGATCGCGGCGGCGGCGGCCGGGCGGTGTGGTGAATTGAACATATCGCTCCTCTTTCTCATCATGGGTGGCTCGTGCGCCGGACGGTCGCCGTGCTTGTGCCACGATGGCGAGAGGTTATCGGCGACCACCGGGGCCCACTTGCATTGCCGTGCAAGAGTGGCCGCAATGCGGTGCATGCTTTGCCCCGGAATCGAGCGACCGGGAATCAGGGAGGATGGGGTGATGAAACCGGGCGTGACGTCATTCACCCGGTTGTTCCGCCTGCCAGCGGGTTTCCGGGTAGTAGCACATGAACCCGGAGCGGCAGTGATCTGCCGCCTGCCGCAGCCCCACCGCGAACGCGGCCGCGGCTTCCGGCGCGGCGCCGGCTGCCAGCCGGTCGAGCACCGCCCGCACCATTGCGGTACTCCGGGTCTTGCGCTCGGCCGGGCCTTCCCGGCCGGCGATCTTGACCGAGGCCACGCCTGCCGCGCTCAACCGGGCCATGGCGCACAGACCGCAGGGGCCGTAGGGATAGCCCGCCGCCGTCGTCGAGAAGCCGCAGCCGAAGCGGTACCACAGCCAGCGCTTGTAGTCGGTGTCGTTTTCGCGCAGCTTGCGCGCCATGCGTTCGGAGATCGGCTGCCCTTTTGCATCGCGGTAATCGAAGGGCCGTTCGTCGATGCAGATCGGGCCGCCGAGCTTCGACGGCAGATGCAGCGAATGACAGGCCCCTTCTTCGAAGACGCAGCCGTCGTTGAGCACGAAGACTTCGAGTTCCATACCGTTCGCCGCACGCGCCATGCCTTCGATCTCGTCCAGGGTCACATCGCGCGGCAGGATCACGCGGCGCACGCCGAGATCACGATAGAAGTCGATGCCTGCGCCATTGCGGCACCCCGCCACGGAACTCAGATGGATCGCAAGCATCGGCAGGCGCTGATGCAGGAGGGCGACGAGAGCGATGTCGGCGACGATCACCGCATCGCCGCCGGCCTCGTGGAAACGCTGCGCCAGTTCGAGCAGCGCCGCCTGCTGGGCTTCGCCGTAATGCTGTGCGTTCAGCACCATGAACAGCCGGACGTCGGCGCGATGCGCGGCTTCGATGGCGGCGTACAGCGCGGCCATGCTGTCGAGATTGCCGAAATAGCGTCGATTGACGGCGCCGGTGTTGAAGCGCGCCACCCATTCCTGCGGCACGATGCCGCAATAGAGTTCGTGCGCGCCCGCCGCCGCCTGCGCCTCGATTTCCTCGATCCGGCTGATCGGAGCGGTGATCTTCATTTCATATCCCGGAGAAAACCAGGCGCGTGATGCTGCCGGCGGCCGTCGCCGTGCGCACGGCGCGCGTCATCGTCGCGTCATGGCGGTAGTAGAGGCTGTTGCCGCGCGCGTAGGAGACGATGCCGGTGGCCGACGCCTGCCGTTCCTTTTCGACGACGCCGAGGCATTCGCGATGGCAGGGGCGCCCCGGCGCGAACTTTTCCGGCCGCGGCTGTCGCAGCGAACCGATCTTGCACAGGCGACCCTTGGCGACATAGGCGTACGGCACCCGGACGCTGACCGCGAAGCCGGGGACGGCATAGAGATCGGGCGTCGCGAACGGCGGCACGTCGAGTTCGACGTGGGCGATGCCGAGCCCGCCGAGCAGACGCGCGAAGCCGGGCTGGGCATAGCCGCTCGGATGCGGCTTCATCCAGGCCGGGGACGGCAGGCGCGGGTCCTTGATCATCTTCGCCATCTGGCGTCCGGCGATCAGCCGCCGCATCGGCGCTGCGCCATGGAGCCGGTGGGCCACGCCCCAGTCGTTGACCAGGATTTCCGCCTCGGGCGGAAGGCTGCGCGCCAATTCGAGGATGCGTTCGACCAAGGCGTCGTTTGCCGCCGGCGTCGCCAGCGCCAGCGTCAGCCGGAGCCGCTGCGCCGCCGCGACGGCCCGTGCCAGATCGTCGGGCTCGGGCAGGAGATGCTCGCAGAATTCGCTGCCGAAGTAGAGGTGCGTCACGCAGCCCTCCTCCGGCAGGCAATCGAGCAGTTCGGGATCGCCGAGGATCGTCGCGATATCCGCGGGCCGCAGGGATTCGCGGTTCTCCAGCGCCGCCAGTTGGCGCGGATCGACCAGCGCCAGCGCGATTTCGGGCGCCTTCATGCAAGAGCCGGCGCCGGCGACCGGCGTTCGCGTCCGCTGTGGGCGGCATGCCCGTCGAGCCAGGCGCGGACCGCTGCGGGGCTGAGTTCGGACGAAGCCGCGAAACAGCGTGCCGCGATGCCGGCGAGACGGGCGGCGGCAAAGCTGGCGCCACCCGGCGTGCGGCCGTCGGCGGCGCGCGGCGAGGTGCCGTAGAGCCTGCCGCGTTCCAGCACCGACCATGCCGCGCCCTCGCAGCGCGCATCGCCGCTCACCGCCAGGACTTCGGGATAGGCCGCCGGAAACACCGCCGGACCGCGCGCGGGATGCGCGGCGATGACGAGGACGCCTTGCCTCGCCGCCTCGGCGCAGGCGGTGCGCAGTTCATGCCGGTCGTCGAGCGCGCCGAAGCTCAGGTTGACGATCCTGACGCCCTGCCTCAGGCACCAGCGGATGCCGGCGGCCGCCAGGGCGGGATCGGCGCCGCGGCGGACGGGGAAGACCTGCGCATCGACGAAGCGCACGGCGGGCGCCAGCGACTGGATGATCGCCGCCACCGCGCTGCCATGTCCGACGCGGTCGGGCGTCGCCGGCACCTCGCGGACCCCGCCGGCCCCGTCCGGCGCAAAGCCCGTCGCCGCCGCGACCGCGAACGTTTCGCCGTCGATGCCGCTGTCAACGATTCCGATCTTGACCGGCATGCGCCCATTCCGTCGTTTGCGGAACCACGACGCCGTCGCGCAGGAGCAGCACCGCGTCGGCAGCGCCGGCGAGCGCGCGGTCGTGGGTGATGATCAGGCGGGTCCTGCCGGCGAAAAGCCGGTCCACCGTCGCCACGATCGACAACGCCAGGCCGCGGTCGACCGCGCTCGTGGTTTCGTCGAGCACCAGGATGGAAGGCGCGTGGAGGATGGCGCGCGCCAGCGCCAAGCGCATGCGTTCGCCGCGCGACAGCGCGTACTGCGCGGCGCCCACGGGACGGTCGAGCGCGACCTGCATCGGGTCGAGCCCGGCATCGAGCAGCGCCGCGCTCATCTCCGCAGCCGATGCGCCGGGCCGCACCTGGCGCAGGTTGTCGGCGACCGTTCCGGGGAAGAACACCGGCTCCTGATCGACCACGGCGACGCGGCGGCGCAGCTCCGCCGTGTCGACGGTGGCGATATCGACCCCGTCGACGCGGATGCTTCCCGCCTCGGGCGCGCACAGGCCGCGCAGCAGGTCGGCGACGGTCGATTTGCCGGCGCCGGAAGGCCCGAGCAGCACGGTTTTCGAGCCGGGCGCCAGAACGAAGCTCGCTTCACGCAGCACCCGGATATCGGGCTCATGCCGATACACGACGCGACGGAATTCGACATGCCCGTCGCGTCGGCTCGGCAGGTGCGCCGAGGCCCGGGCAGGATCGCGCGCCGGCGCGGCAGCGAGCAGTTCGGCGACGCGGGCGAGGCTCACCCGCGCCCGCTGCCAGCCGGCGATGACGCCGGCCAGGGTATTGATCGGCCCGCCGGCCCGGGCCGCGAACCCGACGAAGGCGATGAGGACGCCGACGCTGGTCTCCCCGTGCATCAGCAGCCAGCCGCCGGTGCCGATGACCACCGCCATGCCGAGCGTGCCCGAGAGCCGCTGCCAGACGCCGACGAGGAAACCCGCCTGCTGCGAGGCGCGCAGGGCCTGGTGGTAGTCGCCGTGATGGGCGCGCAGGCCGTCGAGGCGCGCGGTTTCGTGATTCGTCGCCTGGATGTGCTTCACCGCGCGCAGGGAATCGAGAAAATAGCCCGACAGCTTCACTGCGCGTTCGCGCACGGTGCGCGTCGCCGCTTCGATGCCGCGTCGCCGCGCCCAGGTCGCCGCGAGCGGCATCGGCGCGGTGACGAGGACGACGCAGGCCAGCAGCGGGCTGAGCCAGACCATCAGGCCGATCAGCACCAGCAGATTGAACAGGCCGCCGATCAGGGCCAGCGGCGCGTCGACGACGAAGCGCTGGACCTCGGCCAGATCGCCGTCGAAACGACCGGCGAGATCGCCGACGCCGACGCGCGAGAAATAGTTCGGCGAGAGGGACTGCAGATGCGCGAAGACCTGCTCGCGCAGCCGGAACAGCACGTCGGACGAAAGGTCGAGATGGACGAAACGGTTCGCCGCTTCGAACAGCAGCCCGAGCAGGGGCGCGATCAACATCCCGGCGCAACTGGCGACGAGGATGCGCAGATCGCCCGCCAGCGCGCCCTCGTCGACCAGCACCTTGGACAGCCAGGGCTGGATCATGGCGAGGAGGCTCGCCCCCCACGAGAACGCGACGATGCGCAGGATCGTGCCACGCCGGCGGCGCAGGGTCGGCACCGCAAGCGCCAGGACGCGGCGCCGGCCGGGGTCGAGGAACGCGCGTTCCATGACGGCTCGCGGCTAGCGGCGGACGATCCGGATCGAGGTTCCGCCCTGGTCGCTCCCGCCCGGCATCTGGATTTCCGCGGTCTTGCGCAGCGTCGCCGCGTCATGGACGGAAATCACGTCGGCGCCGCCCGCCAGGTAAACCTCCTTGCCGTCGGAGGAGATGTTCATCGAATAGTGGGTGCGGGTCGGCACGCGCCCGGTCACGGCACCGGCGGCGAGATCGACCCGGAACAGGTTGTTCATGACCATGAATGCCTCGTTCCTGTCCACCGGGTTGATCACCGAGGAGAAGAAGACCAGTTCGGCATTCCCGATCTCTTTCGTCGTCATGGTCTCCGCGTCGAGGTCGAAGGTCAGCATGCCCATCTGCATGGCCTCGGGCGACGTCGGCGCGACATCGGTGCGGGGCACGTAATAAGGCGATGACAGGATGCGCGTCTGCTCGAACTGGGGAAAGAAGTCGAGGATGTCGGGCTCGCCGAATCCCGCTCGCTGCCAGTGCCGCAAGGGGAAGGTCTTGTCGATCGCGCCCCGGGTGGCGTCGAAGACATGGATGTCCCAGCCCATCGCGATCAGGCGGTCGCTGGTGGCGCCGGGCGCGAGCAGGGCGATGCGCCGGGGCGCGGCAAAAGTGCGCACCGGCCTGGCGCCGACGCCGTCCGCCGTGCGATAGACCGCGATGCGGGTGTCGAGCACCTCGTATTCGTTCTTTTTCATGCGGGTCGGAATCTGGTGTACGTAGAGATACTGCCCGTCCAGGCTCACCGTCATGGCGAGCATCGACTTGACCCGCACATCGCCCTCCGACATGTCGGCGCGGAAGACCTCCTTGCCGGTATCCAGTTCGATGCCGGAAACGCTCTCGGTCCGGTTGGTCAGCACATAGGCGACCCTGCCGTCCTGCGGCACGGCGATGTTCGCCGGCAGGCCCGGGCCGGGGATGACGTGGCTGTGCAACACCTTGCGCGCTTCGGCGTCGATCACGTGCAGCATGTTCGGACGCGTCGTGACGACGATCAGATCCTTCGCCGCCGCCGAGAAGGCGGTCAGCGCCAGGAGCAGGGCGAGCCATATCCGCATCGTCTCAATCCTCCGGGAACAGGATCTGCAATTCGCGCCAGTCGCGGATCGCCGAATTCTTGCCGTCCGACCACTCCGGCGACGTATTCACGAGATCGGCCAGTTGCGCCGGCCACCAGCACGTATCGGTGCAGCCGTAGAGGTCCGCCTCGATCGGCTGGCAGAGATTCGCCATGCCGCCGAAGGCGTCGAGTTCCCAGCCGGGGTCGAAGGTGGTCGTGCAGCCGACGACGTTGCTCATCAGCGCGGCCTCGCCGCTCGGTTGCGACGCAGCGGGCGCAGCCAGACTGCGCGCTTTCTCGTTCAGGGGGAGCAGGCGTTTCATGAGCGTTCTTTCCGTTCCGCGAATTTCGCTGCGAAAAAACCGGGGTTGGCGATGGCGATCTCACCGTAGCAGGCCAGGCCGAATTCGAGCCAGGCGCGGACGAACTCGCAATGGCCGAAGGTGGCTGCCAGGGGGTCGCCGCTGTGCACGTAGGCTTCGTGGTAGCAGCCGCCGGCGCAGATGCTGCGCGCGTGACACGCGTCGCATGCCGGGTGCGCGGCCTGCGCCCTGTCGAGAAAATGGCCGAGTCCGTTCTGGTCGATGCCGTTCGCCACGTCGCCGAAGCTGCCGACGCCGGTGCCGGTGAAGCGATGACACAGCGAGAGCGAACCGTCCGTGCCCGCTGCCAGCAGGCCGACGCCGGCGCCGCAGGGCAGGGTCTTGCGCGTGCCGCGCCACAGATCGAGCATCAGGTGGTCCATGTTGGAGAAGCCGTGACGCTCTCCGCGCTTGGCGGCGTCGGCATAATCGCGGCCCAGCGCGATCATGCCGTCGAGCACCCGGCGCATCTCCGCGGCGCCGAGCCCGAGCGGCGATCCGGGATCAGCGGTCACCGGCGCAAAGCCGATCTCCGAAAAGCCGATTTCTTCGTGGAGGTGGCGGTAGATGCGCCCGACTTCGCCGCTGCCGCGCGTCAGGGTCACGCGCGCGCCGGGCGGCCGTTCCAGGCCCGCCTGCAGCAGGCGGCGCACATTCGCCGCGACGAGCTTGTAGGTTCCCTTGCCGCCGAGGGTGATCCGGCGGCGATCGTGCTCGACCTCGTCGCCGTCCATGCTCACCGCGATGCCGAAGCGATGCGCGCGGAAGAATTCGATCATCGCGTCGTCGAGCAAGGTCGCGTTGGTCGTCAGGGAAAAATCGACGCGCTTGCCCGCCTTCATTGCACGCGCTTCGGCGGCTTCGGTCAGGGCGCGGATGTCGGCGAAACGGGTCAGCGGCTCGCCGCCGAAGAAGACGATGGCAACGCGTTCCTGATCGGCCGCCTGCCGCATCAGCAGATCGATGGCCTGCAGCGCCGTCGCGCGCTCCATGACGCGGGCCGCCTTCGGCGCATCGAGGTCTTCGCGATAGCAGTAGGAGCAGCCGAGGTTGCAGCCCGTGGTCAGGGTCAGCACCAGGGTGTTCAGCGGCGTGCGCGTCACGGGACGCGGCGCGATCGAATATTCCTTGCGCGCCGGCGCGAGGATGCCCAGCGCGACGAAATCCGACAGGGCGTCGCAGACTTCGCCCGGCGCGTACAGGCCGTCGAATCTGGACCTCACGGCGTCGCTGACGATGGATTCGCTCTCTTCGAGAAAGTCCAGCACGTCGCTCGACACGCGGTCGAGCTCGAACACCGAGGTGGTGGGCACGTGCAGCAGCACGCGCCGCCGTGCGGCACCGGTGGCGTGGTAGTTCTGGCGCTGGATGTGCAGGGCACCGCTCATCGTTCGGCCTCCTTTCTAGCGCAGGGGCGGCGTGTTCCAGCGCTGCGCGGCGACCACCAGGCGCCCGGTGCCGGTCACGGTTCGCGCGCCATCGACCACTTTCGCCACGACGGACAGGTCGCCGGTATTGCTGAGGTCGTTGCGCGCCGGATTCGGACCGGCCGGGGCGGGAATGAACTGCCCATGCGGCTCCATGACGCCAGCGAACCTTGCATCCTCGTCCGCCCTGGCGCGTTCGTCGTGGTTGTCGACGCTCCACTGCGCATCCATCGGGCCGAGGCGGACGTCGTCGTCGGTGTCCGGCTTGCCGTCCGGACCGTCGAGCCAGGCGATGGCCTCGAACTGGGCCGTCACCGGCGCCACCGTGCCGCCGCCGAGGCGGGCATAGCCGAATTCGGGTTCGACCCGCACGCGGTCGATCTGGCGATAAACCGCCACCCTGGCCGCGACATCGGGCTTGCCCAATGTCCGCCAACCGACGGAGGCGTCGCCGGCGACGCTGACGACGAGCCGGACTTCGTGCTCGGAAATGCGCGTCATCTTGTCGACCTCGATGCCGGGGCCGAAGTCGAAGCGATCGCCGAGCCTGACGCCGGCAACGCGTATCTCGGTCGTTTCGCCCGCTTTCAGCAACGACGGGGAGAGGGAGAGGATCGTACCCGCCGGTGCAGCCTCGACGCGGATCGCCTCGAAGCGCGCGCCGATCTCGTCCGCCTTGCGGAGGAACCAGCGACCCGCCATGCGCTTGCCGTCCGGACTCATGGCGAAGACGGAAAGGGTGTCCAGGTTTCCGAGCTGGGCCGCGCCCCGCCATTCATAGCCGGCGTACACCACCGACTCACCCCTGCCGGTCAAGGTGTTGCCGGCGTCGAAGTTCAGCTCGTATCTGACGTCGTAGCGATCGCCGCCGAGCGCCGCGACCTCCATGTATCCGGCGTATCGACCCCAGCCCGGCCGGTGGCCGGCGACGCGCCACGTCCCCGTAGGCGCCGCGTGCCGCGCCGCCTGCCATTTGCGCCAGGCATCGGCGCGCAGCGGATACAGTTCGCCCAGCCGCCGGGACAGATCGCCCTGTGCCAGTTCGAACCAATTCCGGTCGCGGCCGAGGCTGGAATATTCGATGCTCGGGAACTGGCCGACGTGGGTGTGGATCAGCTTGCGCCACTCGTCGGCATCGCGCCGCTGCAGCGCAACGCGGCCGACGCTGTGGCATCGGCCGCACATCTGCGTCAATTCCTCCGAGGGCGACACGTCCACGCTGTTCGGCTGGCGCTCGATCAGCGCGCGGTGGGGCTGGCTCTCTTCCGGCGCCAGGCCCTGGTGATCGGCCAGATACTTGACCAGTGTCTTGCGCTCCGCGCGCGACAGCTCGACCTTGTGCCAGATGCCCATGCGCACCAGCGTCATGTCCCAGCCTTCGGGCGTCTTGCGGATGTTGGTGATTCGCTGCCATCCCTTTTCCTCTAGATGGCAGGCACCGCACTTTTCCTGCAACAGCGCCGCCGCGTCCCCTGCCGCGCCTGCGGCCGACGCCGCCAGCGTCGCAAGCAGACCGACGCTGAATGCGGCCATACGGGTCAGCGCGCGCCAGCGATCCAATCGTGGGAAGTGGTTCATGGGGTTCATGGCGGACATAGATCGGTTCTCCCTGGAATCGGCGAGCGGCACGGCACCGTGTCGCTCACATCACGACCGTGACCACCTTCTCTTCGAGGTAGCCGTCGAGCGCGCTGCGCGACAGGTCGCGGCCGACGCCGCTGTCCTTGAAACCGCCCCACGGCAGGCGCGCGTCCAGCGGACTCCAGCCATTGACCGCCACGGCGCCGACGCGCAGGCGCCCGGCGATCTGGTGCGCCTTGGCCACGTTCTGGGTCCACAGCGACGCGGACAGACCGTAGGCGGTGTCGTTGGCCAGAGCCACCGCCTCGTCGTCCGTATCGAACGGGATCACGGCGCCGACCGGGCCGAACACCTCGTCGCGGGCGATGCGCATGGACGGGCGGACGTCGGCGAAGATCGTCGGCCGCACGAAGTAGCCCCCTGCGGGCAGCGCCTCGCTGCCGGCGACCATCTTCGCGCCCTCGGTCAGCGCCGTGTCGATGTGCGAGCGCACCCGATCGGCATGCCGCGCGCTGATCAGCGCCCCCATCTGCGTGCCCGGGTCGAACGGATCGCCCACCTTGAGCGAACGCGCGGCGTCGGCGAGCGCGCCGACCACGTCCTCGTAGTGCCGGCGGTGGACGAGGATGCGGCTGCCGGCCGCGCAGGTCTGGCCCTGGTCCACGAAGAGCCCCATCACCAGGCCGCCGATGGCCTGCTCGAGCACGGCGTCTTCCAGCAGGATCTGCGGCGCCTTGCCGCCCAGCTCCAGCGTCAGCCGCTTGAACTGCGGACCCGCGGCCTGCGCGATCTGGCGCCCGACCGACGTGCTGCCGGTGAAGCTGACCTTGTCCACGCCGGGGTGGTCGACCAGCGCCGCGCCCACGGCCGGCCCCATGCCGTGCACCAGGTTGACCACGCCCGGCGGGAACCCCGCCTCCAGCGTCAGCCGGGCGAGCGCGCCGACCGCCAGCGGCGCATCCTCGGACGGCTTGAGAACGACGGTGCAGCCGGCGGCCAGGGCAGGCGCCAGCTTCCAGCACGCGATCATCAGCGGCGCGTTCCACGGGATGATCAGCGCAGCCACGCCGAGCGGGCTGCGCACGGTGTAGTTCAGGGTCGGCCTGCCCATGAAGCCGCCCGTCGGGATCTGGCGCCCTTCGAGCTTGTCCGCCCACCCGGCGAAATAGCGCAGCGTGTCGATCGACATGGGCAGGTCGAGCATGCGCATCTCCATGACCGGCCGCCCCTGTTCGCGCGCCAGCAGTTCGACGAAGCGCTCGGCGTCGCGTTCGAGCAGGTCCGCGAGCCGGTGCAGAAGGCGGCCGCGCGCAGCGCCCGGCATCCTGCTCCATTCCCCGCCGTCGAACTGGGCTCTCGCCGCCGAGACGGCGGCGTCGACATCGCGCGCAGTCCCCGCCGCGACCTTGGCGAGAAGCGCGCCGCTGCTCGGTTCGAACTTGTCGAACAGCGCCCCGTCGGAAGCGTCCCGGCTCGTTCCGGCGATCAGGTGTTGGTGCGTTTGAGACGCGGGCATGCAGACCTCCATTGGCGTTGGCTCTTCCCGCCGGATTCGTTCCGTCAGGACCGAAACGACTCTAGAAGACCGGCCACCCGGCTGCTTGCACTTGGATGCATCGCCTCGCTGAAACGGGTGCATATCCACGGACGCACGCAGCCCCCGTTCCCGGACGACTGCGCGAGAGACGTCCGGTCGATGCCGCGACCGGCCACCGCGCCGTTGGCGGTCAGTGGCTGTCGCGTCCATTTCCCGCCGGCGGCGGCCCCTCGAGCAGCATGGGGTGCGCGTTCGCATCGGCGGCATCCTCGTCTTCGCGGCACTGCGACGGCGTGATGCCGAAGCGCCTGCGGAAAAGCCGCGCAAAATAGGCCGGATCGGAGAAGCCGTATTGAAGCGCCAGATCCGTGATGTTCGGCTTCTCTCCGCGCTTCTCGGCAAGCACCTCCCGGCACCGTTCCAGCCGCAGGCGCTGCACGGTTGCCTGGGGGGTCTCGTCGATGGACGAGAAGGCGTGATAGAGGGTCCGGCGGCACACATTGAGCGCGCTGGCGATGCGGCCGGGAGACAGATCGCTGTCGTCCATGTGGCACTTGATGTACTGCAGCGCCTCGCGCAGCAATTCGTCCTGCGATCTTTTCCGCCGGGTGCTGCCCCCTTCGCTGGCATTGATCTGCTGCGCCAGCAGCGTCGCGACGAATTCGAGCACGGTGAAACGGCTTCTGATGTCGATGGCTTCGCCTTGCGCGACCATCTCCTGCACCGCGGCAAGCGCCACTGCGGCCCCGCCGGCGGTAGGCAGCGATCGCCCGGCGACGCGCTGCGCCAGGGAGAGGAGCAGGTCCTGCGGCGCCACCTCGCACAGCAGCACGACGAAAGCCGACTGCGCCTCCATCCGGATCGAATATGGCCGGCTGGCTTCGTAGATCGCGAAGTGCCCCGGAAGCAGTTGCACTTCCCGATCGGCCTGCTCCAGCCAGCCGACGCCGTCCAGCTCCCAGATGATCTTGACGTATCGCTGACGCAGGTCGCCGCAGCCCGCCCGGCTCATCGACGCGACATGGGGGGTGGCCTCGATCTGCGCCATCCGGCACTGGGGATAGGCGGCCATGCGCACCCGGGCTGCGAACGGCGCGTCCTGGTCGACCGCCAGATCCAGGGGAAAGAAACGCTGCCGAACCTGGCTCGACCATAGGCCGGGATGGGTGATTTCAGCCGCGGCGGCATCGCCCGCATGGCTCAGGACCTGCTGCCCTGTTGCATTCATCCATGACATTCCATTCCTCCATGCGCACGACCCGGACCGGAGAGGCATCGGGCCAGCCTAGGGAATGGCCGCCATCCGTGCATGTATCGGAGTGCACTGTCAGCGGGCGTTGCGTGCACTCCCCGCCGACGACCGTCCTTCGGGCGCACCGATGCCGCACAGCAGCAAACTGCCTGCCGATCGGCCCGAAGAACCGGCTAGAATTCCTCGCCTGATCCTGCCCGGGACCGCGCAGCGAGCTCGCGACGAGAGTCGACGGCTCGAAGCCATCCACGCACAACCTGAAACAAAGGAAGACAGACGCCATGTCCGGTCATCTCTACATCGTCAGCGCCCCGTCGGGCGCCGGCAAAACGACGCTGGTGCGCATGCTGCTGACGAACGATTCCGGCATCCGCCTGTCTGTTTCGTATACGACGCGGGCGCCGCGCCCCGGCGAGGAACACGGCCGGGAATACAACTTCACCGACCTGGCGACCTTCCGCGGCATGGCCGAGCGCGGCGAGTTCCTCGAATGGGCGGAGGTGCACGGCAACTGCTACGGCACCTCGCGGCCGTGGATCGAGGCGGAGATGGCGGCCGGCCGCGACGTGCTGCTGGAGATCGACTGGCAGGGCGCGCAGCAGGTGCGGCGGCAGTTTCCGGCGGCGATCGGCGTCTTCGTGCTGCCGCCGTCGCTCGCCGAACTGGAGCGGCGGCTGACCGGCCGCGGCACCGACAGCGCCGAGGTGATCGCCCGCCGGCTGGCGGCGGCGCGCGAGGAGATGCGGCATGTGCCTGAATTTGACTATGTTATTATCAACGACGAGTTGCAGCGGGCGCTCGGCGACCTGCTGTCGGTGGTGCACGCCTCCCGGCTCCGCCTGGAAAATCAGCGCGCCCGCCATTCCCGTCTGTTCGCAGATCTGCTTCATTGAATAGGTAAGAGCATGGCCCGAGTGACCGTAGACGACTGTCTGAAACGCATCCCCAACCGCTTCCAGATGACCCTGGCCGCGACCTACCGCGCCCGCCAGCTCGCTTCCGGCGCGAGCGCGCTGGTCGAGCCGGAGAAGGACAAGCCGACCGTCATCGCGCTGCGCGAAGTGGCGACCGGCAAGGTCGGCCTGGAAGTCCTCAACCGCGGTCAGGCCTGATCGCACCCCGACGCCGCGCGGACGGAAGGCAAGGTGAACATCGATGGACACCGAACCGACCTCTGCCACGGCCGTCGTTTCCGGAAATCCTCCGGCCACGGCTGAAGACCCGGCCTTCCGGGTCTTCATCGACAGCCTCAGCTACCTCAAGCCCGACGAAATCTCGCTGATCCGCGAGGCCTACGCCTTCGCCGAGGCAGCGCACAGCGGCCAGACCCGCTATTCGGGCGAACCCTACATCACGCATCCGCTCGCCGTCGCCGGCGCGCTCGCCGAGTGGCGGATGGACGCGCAGGCGCTGATCGCCGCGCTCCTGCACGACGTGATGGAGGACACCGCGATCGGCAAGTCCGAGATCACCCGCCGCTTCGGCCGGCAGGTCGCCGAGCTGGTCGACGGCCTCTCCAAGCTCGACAAGATCGAGTTCCAGTCGCACCAGGAGGCGCAGGCCGAGAACTTCCGCAAGATGCTGATGGCCATGGCGCGCGATCTGCGCGTCGTGCTCATCAAGCTCGCCGACCGCCTGCACAACCTGCAGACGATGTCGCACGTGCGCCTCGACAAGCGCCGCCGCATCGCCACCGAGACGCTGGAAATCTACGCGCCGATCGCCAACCGGCTCGGCCTGAACAAGCTCTTCCGCGAGCTGCAGGATCTGTCCTTCGCGCTGATCCATCCGATGCGCGCGCGCGTCATCGCGCGCGCGCTGAAGGCGGCGCGCGGCAACCGGCGCGAGCTGCTGTCGCGCATCCTGGAGAACGTCACCGGCAAGATGAAGGAGGCCGGCATCGCCGCCCAGGTCTTCGGCCGCGAGAAGAGCCTCTATTCGATCTACCGCAAGATGGAAGAGAAGCGCCTGTCCTTCTCGCAGGTGCTCGACATCTACGGCTTCCGCGTCGTCGTCAGGGACGTGCCGACCTGCTATCTCGCGCTCGGCGCGCTGCATTCGCTGTACAAGCCGGTGCCGGGCAAGTTCAAGGACTACGTGGCGATCCCCAAGGTCAACGGCTACCAGTCGCTGCACACGACGCTGATCGGCCCCTACGGCACGCCGGTCGAGGTGCAGATCCGCACCGAGGAGATGCACCACGTCGCCCAGGAGGGCGTCGCCTCGCACTGGATCTACAAGGACGCCGAGCAGAGCGGCGCCGACCTGCAGCAGAAGACGCACAAGTGGCTGCAGTCGCTGCTCGAACTGCAGAGCGGCACGCGCGATTCGGCCGAGTTCCTCGAACACGTCAAGACCGACCTCTTCCCGGACGAGGTCTACGTGTTCACGCCCAAGGGCCAGATCATGGAGCTGCCGCGCGGTGCCACGGCCGTCGACTTCGCCTACATGGTGCATACCGACATCGGCAACCGCTGCGTCGCCGCGCGCATCAACCACGAGTTGATGCCGCTGCGCACGGAGCTGAAGAACGGCGACCAGGTCGAGGTGATCACCGCCGCGCACGCCAATCCGAACCCGGCCTGGCTCTCCTACGTGCGCACCGGCCGCGCGCGCAGCAAGATCCGCCATTTCCTGAAGACCATGCAGCACGAGGAGTCGGCGCTGCTCGGCGAGAACCTGCTCCGGCAGGAGTTGCAGCATCTCGGCGTCGATCCCGCCGACGTGCCGACCGCCAGTTGGGAGGAGCTGGTGCAGGAATCCGGCACCCGGTCGATGAAGGAGGTCCATACCGACATCGGGCTCGGCAAGCGCATCGCCGCCGTCGTCGCCCGTCGCCTGCTGGCCAGGGAAGGCATTCCGGCGGAAGAGCCGCCGCGGCTGTCCACGGTCGTCATCCGCGGCACCGAGGGCATGGCCATCCAGCTCGCGCCGTGCTGCCTGCCGATCCCGGGCGATCCGGTGGTCGGCTCGATCCGCAAGGGGCAGGGGCTGGTGGTCCATGCCCACGACTGTCCGCAGATTCGCAAGTCGCGCAGCAGCGAGCCGCAGAAGTGGATCGACGTCGAGTGGCAGCCGGCCGAGGGCCGGCTGTTCGACGCGCGCATCCGCGTCACCGCGCAGAACGCGCGCGGCGTGCTGGCGAAGATGGCGGCGGCGATCGCCGAGGCCGGCTCGAACATCGAGAACGTCAGCATGGAAGAGAAGACGCCGGGCATCTACACGACGCTGCAGTTCACGCTGCAGGTCGGCAGCCGCATCCACCTGGCGCAGGCGATGCGCGGCCTGCGCCACATCCCGGAAGTCGTCCGCATCGCGCGGGTGCGCGGGGAGTGAGGTGAGGGCTTGAGGGTCGTCGTCCTCGGCGCCGGCGTCGTCGGCGTCGCCAGCGCCTGGTATCTGGTCCGCGCCGGCCACGAAGTCACCGTCGTCGATCGCCGCCCGGACGCCGGGCTGGAAACGAGCTTCGCCAACGGCGGCCAGATTTCCGTTTCGCACGCCGAACCCTGGGCCAATCCGCACGCCCTGCCGAAGGCACTGAAATGGCTCGGGCGCGAAGATGCGCCGCTGCTCTTCCGGCTGCGCCCCGATCCGGCGCTTCTCGCCTGGGGCCTGCGCTTCCTGCGCGAATGCACGCCCGGCCGCACGCGCGAGAACATCCGCCGCATCGTCGCGCTGGCCCTCTACAGCCGGCGCCAGCTCGGCCTGCTGCGGCAGGAGACGGGCATCGAATACGACCAGTTGACGCGCGGCATCCTGCACATCTATACCGACGCGCGCGAGTTCGACGCGGCGGCGCGGGCGGCGGCGCTGATGCGATCCTTCGGCTGCGCGCGGCAGACGGTTTCCGCCGACGAATGCGTGGCCATCGAGCCGGCGCTCGCCGCCGCGCGGCCGCTGCTGGTCGGCGGCGACTACACCGCCGACGACGAATCGGGCGACGCGCACAAATTCACGCGCGAACTGGCGGCGCTCGCCACGGCGCGCGGCGTGAGCTTCCGCTTCGACACATCCGTCGAGCGCATCGAGGTCGCCGGCGGCGAGGTCGCCGCGCTGGTCGCGGCCGGCGGCGAACGGCTGACGGCGGACGCCTACGTCGTCGCCTGCGCCAGTTGGACGCCGCGCTTGCTGGCGCCGCTCGGCGTGCGCCTGCCGATCTATCCGGCAAAGGGCTACTCGGCGACGCTGACGCTCTCCGAGGACAGCGTCGCGCCGACGGTGAGCCTCACCGACGACGGCCACAAGATCGTCTTCTCGCGCCTCGGCGAGCGCCTGCGCATCGCCGGCACCGCCGAATTCAACGGCTACGACCTGAACCTGAACCCGGTGCGCTGCGCGGCGCTGGTGCGGCGCGCCGCCGAACTCTTTCCGCAGTTCGCCGCCGCCGGCGAGCCGGAGTACTGGTGCGGCCTGCGCCCGGCGACGCCGTCCAACCTGCCGTGCATCGGCCGCACGCGCATCGGCCGGCTGTGGGTCAACGCCGGCCATGGCACGCTCGGCTGGACCATGGCCTGCGGCTCCGGCGCGGCGCTCGCCGACCTCGTCTGCGGGCGGCGGCCGGAACCCGACTTCCCGTTCCACGTTCAATAACGACAAACCCGCAAGGAGACCGCATGCACAACGACACCGTCCTCTACGAGGTGCGCGACCGCGTCGCCCGCCTGACGCTGAACCGGCCGAAATCGCTGAACGCGCTGAACCTCGACATGATCGAGGCGCTGCGCGTGGCCACGGCGCGCGCCGAGGTCGACCCCGAGGTGCGGGCGATCCTCGTCGCCGGCGCCGGCGAACACTTCATGGCCGGCGGCGACCTCAAGTGGTTCCGCGAACAACTGGCGCTGCCGCCGCAGGAACGGCAGCCGCTGTTCGAGCGCACTATCTCCGACGTGCACCAGACCACGCAGCAGCTCCGCCGCTGCGGCAAGCCGGTGGTCGCCGCGGTGCGCGGCGCGGTGGCCGGCTTCGGGCTGTCGCTGATGCTCGCCGCCGACCTGGCGCTGGCCGCGGACGACGCCTACTTCACGCTCGCCTACTGCAACATCGCGCTGTCGCCGGACGGCGGCGCCACCTGGTCGCTGCCGCGCACCGTCGGCATGAAGCGGGCGGCCGAGATCGCGCTCCTGGGCGACCGCTTCGACGCGCGGCAGGCGCTCGACTGGGGGCTGGTCAACCGCGTCGTCGCCGGCGACGAACTGCTGCCGCAGGCGGAGAAGCTGGCGGCGCGGCTGGCCGCCGGCCCGGCCGAGGCGCTGGCCGGCACCAAGCGGCTGCTCAACGCCGCGTTCGAGACGACGCTCGCCGAGCAGTTGCACGCCGAGCAGCGCGCCTTCGCCGCCTGCGGCGTCAATCCCGACTTCGCCGAGGGCCTGGCCGCCTTCTTCGAGAAGCGGCCGGCCCGCTTCTGAGTCTCGGCCCGCCGCGCCGCGGCGGCAATCCGCGATGTGGATCGATACCCACTGCCACCTCGACGCCGCGGAATTCGACGCCGACCGCGACGCCGTTGCCGCCGCCGCCCGCGCGGCCGGCGTGACGACGATCGTCGTGCCGGCCGTCGAGGCCGCCAACTTCGCCGCCGTGCGCGACTGCTGCGCGCGCCATCCAGGCTGCGTCGCCGCCTACGGCATCCACCCGATGTACACGCCGCAGGCGCGCGACGAGGACCTGACGACGCTACGCGACTGGCTGGCCCGCGAACGGCCGGCGGCGATCGGCGAGATCGGCCTCGATCTCTTCGTGCCCGGCCTCGACCCGGAGCGCCAGTTGCGCTTCTTCGTCGCGCAACTGCGACTCGCCCGCGACTTCGACCTGCCGGTGCTGCTGCACGTGCGCCGGGCGGTCGATCCGATCCTGCGCGAACTGCGCCGCCATCGCGTACGCGGCGGCATCGCGCACGCCTTCAACGGCAGCCGGCAGCAGGCCGAGGCGTTCATCGGGCTGGGCTTCAAGCTCGGCTTCGGCGGCGCCATGTGCTGGCCGCGCGCGACGCGGCTGCGCGCGCTGGCCGCCGCGCTGCCGCACGAGGCGATCGTCCTCGAAACCGACGCGCCGGACATTCCCCCGCCCTTCGCCCCGCGTTCGCCCGCCGGTGATGCAATTCGCAACGAGCCGGCGATGCTGCCGCGCATTGCGGAAACCCTTACGGAATTGTGGTCCATGCCGCAGCCGGAAGTCGCCGCGATCACCTCCGGAAATGCCCTGAGCATCCTCTCCAGTATCACGCAATGACCTATTGACGCGGCTTTCCGCCTAATTTTGGTGCGGAAAATTGCGCTTGATCAAAAATAACCCAGAAAGATTGTGGATTTTTTTTGGGCTTGATTTGAATCAAAAGAAAGAACGGGGCCGAGGCATAGATTTGGCGCCTGTTCAGAAAAACCCTATTGGTAGTCATGGATATTTCCAGCGTGATCGTCGGCGCCCGCCCCGAGGGAGCGCAGCAGGTGAAGCTGCTGCTCGAGGCGCTCGACGGCGTCGAAGTGCATACGGTGGCCGACGACGGCCGGATGATCGTCACGATCGAGTCTCCCAGCGAGCAGGACACCGTAAGAACCTATGAGGTGATCTCCCAGCAGCCGGGCGTGCTCTCGGTGGCGATGGTCTATCACCAAGTCGAATCAAATCCTGATGAGGAGGTCTGAAAAAATGAAACTGACGCGACGTGATTTCATCAAGAGCAACGCCATCGCGGCGGCGGCCGCTTCCGCCGGCATCGCCGTGCCGCAGGCCGCGCTGGCGCAGGGCAAGGATGACGGCGTGCGCTGGGACAAGGGCGCCTGCCGCTACTGCGGCACCGGCTGCGGCGTGCTGGTCGGCACCAAGGGCGGCCGCATCGTCGCCACGCAGGGCGATCCGGAGGCGCCGGTCAACCGCGGCCTCAACTGCATCAAGGGTTACTTCCTGGCGAAGATCCAGTACGCCAAGGACCGTCTGACGCAGCCGCTGCTGCGCATGAAGAACGGCCAGTACGACAAGAACGGCGAGTTCACGCCGATCTCCTGGGACCAGGCCTTCGACATCATGGCCGAGAAGGTCAAGACCACGCTGAAGACCCCGGAACAGGGCGCGCGCGGCGTCTGCATGTTCGGTTCGGGCCAGTGGACCGTCTGGGAAGGCTATGCCGCCTCCAAGCTGTGGAAGGCCGGCCTGCGCACCAACAGCATCGACCCGAACGCCCGCCACTGCATGGCCTCGGCCGTCGTCGGCTTCATGCGCACCTTCGGCATCGACGAGCCGATGGGCTGCTACGACGACATCGAGCACGCCGACGTGTTCGCGCTGTGGGGCTCGAACATGGCCGAGATGCACCCGATCCTGTGGTCGCGCATCACCGACCGCCGCCTGACCGCCAAGCACGTCAGGATCCACGTGCTGTCGACCTTCACGCACCGCTCCTGCGAACTGGCCGACGCCGAGCTGATCTTCAAGCCGAACTCCGACCTGGCGATCCTCAACTACATCGCCAACTACATCATCCAGAACAACGCGGTGAACAAGGACTTCGTCGCCAAGCACGTCAAGTTCAAGAAGGGCGTCACCGACATCGGCTACGGCCTGCGCCCGAACCATCCGCTGGAACAGGTCGCCAACAACAACGGCTACCCCGGCCCGGACGGCAAGCCGAAGGGCAACCCGATGGCGGCTACCGACATCAGCTTCGATGAGTTCGCGCAGTTCGTCTCCGAGTACACGCTCGACAAGACGCACGAGATCTCCGGCGTGCCCAAGGACAAGCTGGAGGCGCTGGCCAAGGCCTACGCCGATCCGAAGGTGAAGGTCACGTCGTTCTGGACCATGGGCTTCAACCAGCACGTGCGCGGCACCTGGGTGAACAACATGATCTACAACGTGCACCTCTTGGTCGGCAAGATCTCCGAGCCGGGCAACAGCCCGTTCTCGCTGACCGGCCAGCCGTCGGCCTGCGGCACGGCGCGCGAGGTCGGCACCTTCGCCCACCGCCTGCCGGCCGACATGGTCGTCACCAATCCGAAGCACCGCGAGCTGTCCGAGAAGCTCTGGCAACTGCCGGCGGGCACCATTCCCGACTGGGTCGGCTACCACGCCGTGCTGCAGTCGCGCATGGCCAAGGACGGCAAGGTCGGCTTCCTGTGGACGACGACGACCAACAACATGCAGGCCGGCCCGAACGTCAACGGCGAAATCTACCCGGGGTGGCGCAATCCGAAGTGCTTCACCGTGGTCTCCGACGTCTACCCGACCGTCTCGGCGATGTCCGCCGACCTGATCCTGCCGTCGGCGATGTGGATGGAGAAGGAAGGCATGTACGGCAACGCCGAGCGCCGCGGCCAGATGTGGCGCCAGCAGGTGAAGGGGCCGGGCGAGGCCAAGTCCGACCTGTGGCAGTACATGGAATTCTCGAAGCGCTTCAAGACCGACGAGGTGTGGCCGGCCGAACTGCTCGACAAGAACCCCGAGTACAAGGGCAAGACGCTGTACGAAGTCCTCTATGCCAACAAGGAAGTGAACAAGTTCGGCCTCGACGACGTCAAGGCGGTCAACGCCCACGCCATCAAGGACTACATGAACGACGAGTCGAAGTTCTACGGCTACTACGTGCAGAAAGGGCTGTTCGAGGAATACGCCAAGTTCGGTCGCGGCCATGCGCACGACCTCGCCTACTTCGACGTCTATCACAAGGCGCGCGGCCTGCGCTGGCCGGTGATCGACGGCAAGGAGACGCTGTGGCGCTTCCGCGAGGGCTACGACGCCTACGTGCCGAAGGGCGAGGGCGTGCGCTTCTACGGTTTCCCGGACGGCAAGGCGGTCGCCTTCGCCCTGCCGTACCAGCCGGCCGCCGAGGCGCCCGACAGCGAATACGACCTGTGGCTGTGCACCGGCCGCGTGCTGGAGCACTGGCACACCGGCTCGATGACCCGCCGCGTGCCCGAGCTGTACAAGGCCGTGCCGGACGCCGTCATCTTCATGCATCCGGAAGACGCGAAGAAGCGCGGCCTCAACCGCAACGACGTGGTCAAGGTCTCCACGCGGCGCGGCGAGATCCAGTTGCGCGTCGAGACGCGGGGCCGCAACAAGCCGCCGGTCGGCCTGGTATTCGTGCCCTTCTTCGACGAGCATCGTCTGGTCAACAAACTCACCCTGGACGCCACCTGCCCGCTCTCGAAAGAGACGGACTTCAAGAAGTGCGCGTGCAAGGTGGTGAAGGCCTGAGCGGTCTTCTATCGGGATAAGGCAATCAGGGAGTGCCGGGAAAGGGTGAGGCGGAGGTGACTCCGACCTCACCCGCCGGCTGACCGACGCCATGGCTCGCAACGCCCCTTCCGCATCGACTCCGGCCCGCAGCAAGGCCATCGCCCGTCGTCAGTTCCTCTTCGACACGGCGCGCATGGCCTGCGGCGTCGGCATGCTCGGCCTCGGCCTCGGGCTCTACGCCAGGCAGAGCAAGGCGCTGCCGGCGCAGGCCCTGCGCCCGCCCGGCGCCCTGCCCGAGGACGACTTCCTCGGCGCCTGCATCCGCTGCGGTCTGTGCGTGCGCGACTGTCCGTTCGACACCCTGAGCCTGGCCACGCCGGAAGTCCCGGTGACCACCGGCACGCCGTTCTTCACGGCGCGCAAGATTCCCTGCGAGATGTGCGACGACATCCCCTGCGTCAAAGCCTGCCCGACCGGCGCGCTCGACCACGGGCTGACCGACATCAACGATGCGCGCATGGGGCTCGCCGCGCTGATCGACCACGAGACCTGTCTCAACTTCCTCGGCCTGCGCTGCGACGTCTGCTATCGCGTGTGTCCGGTGATCGACAAGGCGATCACGCTGGAAGTCCTGCCCAATACCCGGACCGGCCGGCATTCGATGTTCCTGCCGACCGTCCATTCCGACCACTGTACCGGCTGCGGCAAATGCGAGCAGGCCTGCATCCTCGAAGAGGCGGCGATCAAGGTCTACCCGGTGGCGCTCGCCAAGGGCGCGCTCGGCCGCCATTACCGCGTCGGCTGGGAAGAGCAGAAGAAGGCCGGCGGCTCGCTGATCGACGAAGAGAGCATGGTCGAGCTGCCCGACCGCCTGCCCGAGGGCATGACGCTGCCCGGCCACTACGATCCGGGCAGCGGCGCGACCGCGGCGCCGGGCGCCGTGCCGGCGGAGTCGCAGTTGCCGGGGGCGGCCGCCGCGCCGATCCCGAACGCGCCGCCGGGCATGGGCGGACCCGCCGTGCCGTCGGCGCCGCCGGGCATGCCCGGCACCGTCGCCGGGCCGGTGCCGAGCCACCCGCCCGGACTGGGAGGCGGCCAATGAGCGCAGCGGCGAACACGCGCGTCGGCAGCGACGCCGTCGCGGCCAAGGGCTGGCTGCGCGCGCACAAGTGGCTGCTGCTGCGGCGGGCGACGCAGTTCGCCATCCTCGGCCTGTTCCTGCTCGGCCCGCTGGCCGGCGTCTGGATCGTCAAGGGCAACCTCGCCTACAGCTACACCCTCGACATCCTGCCGCTGACCGATCCCTACGTCGCCCTGCAGTCGGCAATGACCGGCCACCTGCCGGAGACGCTCGGCATCGTCGGCGTCGTCATCGTCGCCGTCTTCTATTTCCTCGTCGGCGGCCGCGCCTACTGCTCGTGGGTCTGCCCGGTGAACGTCGTCACCGACACCGCCGGCTGGCTGCGCCGCCGCCTGGGCATCAAGGGCAGCGCGCATCTGGCGCGCGAGACGCGCTACTGGGTGCTGGCGATGACGCTGATCGGCTCGGCCGTCACCGGCGTCGTCCTCTGGGAGCTGATCAACCCGGTGTCGATGCTGCACCGCGGGCTGATCTTCGGCATGGGCTTCGCGTGGGCGATCGTGCTCGCCGTCTTCCTCTTCGACCTCTTCATCATGAGCCGCGGCTGGTGCGGGCGGCTCTGCCCGGTCGGCGCCTTCTACAGCCTGCTCGGCCGCTTCAGCCCGCTGCGCGTGTCGACGCCGCAGCGCGCCGCCTGCAACGACTGCATGGACTGCTTCGAGGTCTGTCCGGAACCGCAGGTGATCCGTCCGGCGCTGAAGGGCGCGGCCGGCGGCGCCGGCCCGGTGATCCTGGCGGCGGCTTGCACCAACTGCGGCCGCTGCATCGATGTCTGTGCGAAGGACGTGTTTCGCTTCGGAGCGCGTTTCGACAACGCGCCCCCGGTCGGCGAGGCGGACGGCGATCCGGCCGTGGCGCCTGGCAAATTCTGATTTCAGTGATTCAACTTCAAGTGGAGGGAACTTCGATCATGAAAACCCAGCTTCGACTCTCGATGGCCGCGCTGGCCGCCTGCTTCACCTTCTCCGCCCTCGCCGCCGACGCCACGACGTCGATGCGCGGTCTCGACGTCGCCGCTCCCGATCCGGTGGCGGCGGAAAAAAGCTACGTCGGCAAGCGTCCGGGCACGCAGGAACCGATCGCCCGCACCTTCAGCACGCAGCCGCCGCTGATTCCGCACGCCATCGAAAACTTCGACGAAGTGACGCTGGAGGAAAACCAGTGCCTCGACTGTCACGGCGCCGCCAACTACCAGAAGAAGAACGCGCCGAAGATCGGCGACAGCCATTTCGTCACCCGCGACGGCAAGAAGCTGAGCGAATCCTCGGCGGCGCGGCACAACTGCACGCAGTGCCACGTGCCGCAGGTCGATGCGCCGCCGCTGGTCGACAACGCCTTCCAGGGCGACAAGATCGTCAAGGGCGGCGGCGCCGCCAAGTAAGCGCGGCGGGCCGTCGCCGCGGGGGGCGGCGCATGGGTCGACGGGGAGCCTCGTGCTCCCCGTTTCTTTTCAGCGGACGGCGATGGCCGCGGCCGGACAGGGCGCGACGCAGGCGCCGCAGCCGGTGCAGGCGGCCGCATCCAGCTCCGGCTGGGCGATGCCGCCCGGCTGCGGGCGGAAGCGGATGGCGCCGGCGTCGCACATCTCGCCGCAGACGCGGCATTCGACGAAGCGCCGCGCCAGGCATTTATCGTCGATGGCGGCGCGCAGCGTCCACGGCGCCGCGCCGCCTGCGCGCAGCAGCGCCGCCGGCTGGCAGCGGGCCGCGCAGTCGCCGCAGAAGGTGCATTCGCCGGCGCTGAAGTCGACGGTCGGGTAGCCGCCGTCGCCCTGGCGGACGATGCCCGTCGGGCAGGCGCGCGCGCAGTCGCCGCAGCGCGTGCAGCGGGCGGCGAACTCGGCCTCGGCGCGCGCCCAGGGCGGCCGCGGCGGCGCGCCGTGGGTCGCCACCCGCCCGCGCAGGAAGTTGCGCCGGCTGCTCGGGTCGTTCATCGTCGCTTCCTCAAAAAAACAAGGGCAGGCGAGGTTGCCCCCCGCCTGCCCTGTCGTTCGTTCCGGGAATCCGTGGATTCCCGGTGCGCGCCGCTTACTGCTTGACGGCCTTGATATCGCCGTCGGCACCGATGCCCAGCATGTAACCGAGCGAGACGTGGTGGAAGCGGCCGGTGGCCTTGTCGGCGTGGATGGCGACGCCCATCGGCACGGCCTTGCCGGCGGCGACGGCGCCCGACAGCTTGCGCGTGAAGGTGACGGTGTATTCGCCGCCCTTGTTCTCGCCGGTGGCCTGGACGCCGGCCGAGCCGCCTTCCATCTTGCGCGAGTCGGAGACCGAGCCGTCGACCGGCTTGGCACCCTTGCCGCTCTTCCACTGCATCAGCTCGTAGGCGCCGGCCTTCGTGTACTTGGTCTTCTTGTCGTCGGCGCCGGGCATGGTGCGGGCGTCGCCGTGGCAAGTGGCCCAACAACCCATCTGGGCGCCGGCGATGGTCTTGCCGCCGGCGTCGACGGCGACCTTGTCGTCGGCGAACAGCACCGTCGCCTTGACGTCGTTGTCCTTGTCGCCGTGGTCGGCGCCGCCGGCCGGGGCCTTGAAGGTCAGGCGGACGTAGAGGTTGGCGGCGTCATACGCGGCCTGCACGGAGACCGGGAAGTTCATGGTCTTCGGCGCGCCCTTCGGCTCCAGCTCCTTGTCGGCCAGACGCTTCATCTCGAAGTTGAGGCCGCCCTTCTCCTCATGGCAGCCGACGCAGCTCTCGCCCTTGGTGAGGCCGGTGCGACCGCTGTGGTCGGACTTCTTCATGACCCACTCGATCGGCGTGACGCCGGCGTGGAAGACCTGGACGTCGCGCTTCGGCACCTTGGACCAGTCGGGCGCCGCGACGGCAGCGGAAGAACCAAGGGCGAGCATGGCGCCCAGCACGGACAGCGATACGATCGATTTCTTCATTGTTGCCTCTCCATAAAAGGTTGCTGCTTAACGGCGAGGCGGCCCGCCGGTTTGACCGGCCGCCAGCCCCCCCCCGGCCGGGACGATCACTCGTCCTCGTCGTCCTCCGGCATGTTCTTCGGCTTGTGGTGCGCGATGCCCTTGTGGCAATCGATGCAGGTCTGGTTGTCCTCCTGGCCGATCTTGTGCATCTTGGCGGCGCGGGTCTTCTGCTTCTCGACGTTCATGTAGGTGAAGGAGTGGCAGTTGCGGCACTCGCGCGAGTCGCTCTTCTTCATCCGCGCCCACTCGTTCTGCGCCAAGCGCAGGCGGTGGGCCTCGAACTTCTCCTTGGTGTCGATGGTGCCCACGATCTTGCCGTAGACCTCCTTCGACGCCTGGATCTTGCGGATCATCTTGTACGTCCAGTCCTTCGGCACGTGGCAGTCGGAGCAGACGGCGCGCACGCCGGTGCGGTTGGTGTAGTGGATGGTTTCCTTGTACTCGACGTAGACGTTGTCGCGCATCTCGTGACAGCCGATGCAGAACTGCTCGGTGTTGGTCGCCTCGAGCACGGTGTTGAAACCGCCCCAGAAGACGATGCCGGAGACGAAGCCGACGGCGAGCAGCGTCAGCAGGGAATACCTGGCGCTCGGCCGGCGCAGGAAGGCGATGAAGCCGCCGTTGTTATCGGACATGTTGATGAGACCCCTCTCAGCTTTGTAGGATTCCGGCGGGGCGATCCGACATCGGGCACATCGGGTGCGCAAGGCCGCCGTGAGTGGGGGGCAGTCTATCGACCCACTTGGAGTAAGGGTTTGATCTAGATTAACTAATGCACAATTTTCGTAGGTCTTTGCGGCGGAGCGCCTAGCGCCCGCCGCCGGCCTTGCCGGCCTTGCCGGCCATCGCCTGGCGCGCCTGGGCGATGGCGCCGGCGAGCGCCTCGGCCTCCTCGCTGCCCGGCGCGACGCCGGCGAGCGCCTTTTCCCAGTGCGCGACGGCCGCCGCGAAGTCGCCGCGTTCGCCGGCAGCGGCGCCGGCGAGCAGGCGCACCTGCGGGTCTTCCGGCGCCAGCTTCAGCGCCCGCTCGAGCAGTTCCGTCGGCCGGCCGCGGAAGGCGTTGCTGCTGATCGCCAGCATTTCGGCGTAGTCGGCGAGCAGCGACGGCTCGTTCTCGATCGCCGGGAAGATCTTGCCGTAGGCCTCGGCCGATTCGGCGTAGCGGCCGAGCATCTTGTACGAGCGGGCGAGCATGATCCAGCCCTTGGTGTCGTCCGGGTTCTCGCGCAGCCGCTGCGCCAGCTTGTCGACCATGGACTCGATGTCGCCGGCGGTGACGCGGTGCTGCGGCTTCGTGTTCTCCGGGTCGAGCGCCTCCGGCGTGCCGAGCTGGGCGTAGCCGGCCAGTCCGAGCAGCGGCAGCAGGAGGACGACCGCGATCGCCGCCTTGCGGCTGGGGGCGCTCTCGCGTTCGGTCCGCTCCGCGGGCTTGACCTCTTCGAGCAGGCGGCGCTGCAGTTCGCTCTTCGCCTGCGCGAAGGCGGCCGTGCCGAGCGAGCCTTCGTCGCGCTCGCGCTCCAGCTCGGCGAGCTGGTCGCGGAAGATGGCGAGGTTGGCGGCGTCGCGGTCGGTGGCGGTTTCCGCCGGCCGCGGGCGGCGCAGCAGAGGAACGGCGAGGAGGACGGCGGTGACGACGACGAGCAGCGTCGCCAGGGCGAGGAATGTGGTCATTGCGGCTTGTCGTTCCGGCGGGAGGCGCCGAGCAGCTTCTCGGCGGCCTTCAGTTCTTCGGGGGTGAGCGCGGCGTCGGAGATGGCCTCGTTGCGCCGGCGCAGGTAGCGGACGAGCACCGTCAGGCCGATCAGCAGCAGCACGCCGGGGCCGGCCCAGAGCAGGAGGGTCGTGCCCTTGACCGGCGGCCGGTAGCGCACGAAGTCGCCGTAGCGGGCGACCATGAACTCCATGATCTCGTTGTCGGAGCGCCCCTCTTCGATCAGGTGGCGGATCTCGCGGCGGAAGTCGTTGGCGAGGTCGGCGTTCGAGTCGGCGATGCTCTGGTTCTGGCAGACCAGGCAGCGCAGTTCGGCGGTGATCGCCAGCATGCGCTTTTCGGTCAGCGGGTCGGCGGCGAGCGGCGGCGCGTCCTTGGCCAGCGCCGCCGACGACAGCGCGCCCAGCCAGAGGGCGGCGAGGAGAGCGAGGGCAGTCTTCATTTGTTCAGCTCCGCGACCAGCGGCAATATCTTCTTCGTCAGATCGTCCGGGCTCACCGGACCGGTGTGCTTCATGCGGATGACGCCGGCCTTGTCGATGATGTAGGTCTCGGGCACGCCGTAGACGCCGTAGTCGATGCCGACGCGGCCGTCGAGGTCGAGCACCGACAACTGGTAGGGGTCGCCGTGGTCGGTCAGCCACTTGGCGGCGCGCTTGCGGGCCAGGAAATCCTCGGTCGCGGCGTCGGTCTTCGCCATGTCGGTGACGCCGTCGCCGCGCACCTCCTTGTAGTTGAGGCCGACCACCGGCACGATGCCCTTGCTGTTCAGCTCGACGAGGATCGGATGCTCCTGGCGGCACGACACGCACCACGAGGCCCAGACGTTGAGCAGCCAGACCTTGCCCTTCATGTCTTCGGGGCCGAACTTGCGGTCGGCGCCGAGCACCGGCAGCGAGAAGTTCGCCGCCGGCTTGCCGACCAGCGGCGACGGCACGTCGCGCGGGTTCAGGTTGAGGCCGACGCCGAGCAGGATGACGAGCGCGATGAAGCCGACCAGCGGCCAGAGGAACTTGTTCATGCGGTTTGCCTGTTGCCGGAGGTGAGGGTTGCGGAAGCCGCCCGCGCCTTGACGCGGTAGCGGCGGTCGAAGATGGCGATCAGCCCGCCGATCGACATCAGCACGCAGCCGCCCCAGATCCAGTCGACGAAGGGCTTGTGGTAGACGCGTACCGCCCACTCGCCCTCGGGCTTGTCGCGGTCGATCGGCTCGCCGAGCGAGACGTAGAGGTCGCGGAACAGGCCGGCGTCGATCGCCGCCTCGGTCATCGGCATCGCCGACGAGACGTAGGCGCGCTTCTCCGGCAGCATCTTCTTCAGCACGCGGTCGCCCTTGACCAGGTCGAAGTCGCCGGCGAGCGCCGTGTAGTTCGGCCCCTTCACCTCGTGCACGCCGTTGAAGCGGAATTCGTAGCCGGCGACCGCGACGGTGTCGCCCGGCCCCATCTTCACGTCCTTCTCCTGCTGGTAGCTGGTGACCATGGTGACGCCGACGACGAAGACGGCAACGCCGACGTGCGCCGTGTGCATGCCGAAGAAGTGCCGCGGCTGGCGCAGCACGCCGGCCATGAAGGAGCCGCCGGCGCGCGTCGCCTGCACGCGCTCGACGAAGTTGAGCGTGCCGGCGAAGACGATCCACGCGGCGAGCAGGATGCCGAACGCGCTCAGCGGCTTCCACGTGTCGTAGAAGAAGGGCAGCGCGACGGCGACCACGGCGGCCGCGGCGAAGGCCCAGCGCAGCGTACGCATGAGTTCGGCGGCGTTCGCCTCTTTCCAGCGGGCGAACGGCGCGACGCCGACGAGGAACAGCACCGGCACCATCAGCGGCACGAAGACCGCGTCGAAGTACGGCGGCCCGACCGAGATCTTGCCCATGCCGAGCGCGTCGATGAGCAGCGGATAGAGCGTGCCGAGCAGCACCGACGCGCAGGCGACGACGAGCAGCACGTTGTTGGTGAGCAGCAGCGACTCGCGCGAGACCAGCCCGAAGCGCCCGCCCAGGCCGACCTTCGGCGCGCGCCAGGCGAAGAGCACGAGCGAGCTGCCGATGACGACGACGAGGAAGGCGAGGATGAAGATGCCGCGCTTCGGATCGGTGGCGAACGCATGCACCGAGGTGAGCACGCCGGAGCGGACGAGGAAGGTGCCCAAGAGCGACAGCGAGAAGGCGGAGATCGCCAGCAGCACCGTCCAGTTCTTGAAGCTGCCGCGCTTCTCGGTGACGGCGAGGCTGTGCACCAGCGCCGTGCCGACCAGCCAGGGCATGAACGAGGCGTTCTCGACCGGATCCCAGAACCACCAGCCGCCCCAGCCCAGTTCGTAGTAGGCCCACCACGAGCCCATGGCGATGCCGAGCGTCAGGAAGATCCAGGCCACCGTGGTCCACGGCCGCGACCAGCGCGCCCAGGCCGCGTCGAGCTGGCCGGAGAGCAGCGCGGCGACGGCAAAGGCGTAGGCCACCGAGAAGCCGACGTAGCCCATGTAGAGCAGCGGCGGGTGGATGATCAGGCCGGGGTCCTGCAGCAGCGGGTTCAGGTCGCGCCCTTCCTCGACGCCCGGCAGCAGACGGTCGAACGGGTTCGAGGTGAACAGGATGAACAGCAGGAAGCCGGCGGTGACCAGGCCGAGCGTGCCGACGACGCGCGCCACCATCGCCTCCGGCAACTGGCGCGAGAAGATCGTCACCGCCAGCGTCCACCACGAGAGCATCAGCACCCACAGCAGCAGCGAGCCCTCGTGCCCGCCCCAGACGCCGGAGACGCGGTACTCGATCGGCAGCAGCGAATTCGAGTGGTTGGCGACGTAGGCCACCGAGAAGTCGTTGGCAATGAAGGCCCAGGTCAGGCAGCCGTAGGCGAAGGTGACGAGCAGCCCCGCCGTCTGCGCCGCCGGCCGGGCGAAGCCGATCCAGGCGAGACGGTTGCGGTGCGCGCCGACGAGCGGCAGCACGCCCTGCAGCACGGAGACGACGAGCGCCAGGATCAGCGCGAAATGACCGAGTTCGGGAATCATCGCAGGGCGCTCAGTAAGCCGGCTTGGCGGCGGGTTGTTGGGCGGCCGGGGCGCCGGCAGCGGCCTCCTGCGCCGCCTTGTTCGTCGCGGCGCGCTCGTGCGCGTCGGCGACGGCCTGCGCCGCCTCCGGCGGCATGTAGTTCTCGTCGTGCTTGGCCAGCACCTCGCTGGCGACGAAGCGGGTGCCGTCCTCGGTCAGCTTGCCCTGGGCGACGACGCCTTTCCCCTCCTGGAAGAGGTCGGGCAGGATGCCCTTGTAGTTCACCAGGAGATCCGTCTCGGTGTCGGTGACGATGAAGGCCATGGTGACGCCGTCGGCCTCGCGCTTCACCGAGGCTTCCTTGACCATGCCGCCGATGCGGAAGGCCTTGCCCTGCGGCGCCTTGCCGGCGGCGACGTCGGTCGGCGAGACGTAGAAGGCGATGTTGCTGTTCAGCGCGTTCAACACCAGCGCGGCGGCGATGCCGAGGACGGCGAGGCCGCCGGCGATGAGGGCGATGCGTTTCTGACGGGCTTTCACTCACTGCTCCTTGTTGCTGCCGTTGTTGCCGCGTTCGGCGCGCGCCTGCCGCTTCAGGCGGGCGATCAGCGCCTTTCGATTGCGCACGGCGACGATCGGTTCCGCGATCAGGACCAGCGCGGTGACGCCGAAGCTGCCCCAGACGTAGAGGCCGTAGCCGCCCATGGCGAGGAAATCGGAAAAACTGCTCCAGTGGATATTCATTCGACCTTCCCCCCAGCCCCCTCCCCACGGGAGGGGGTGATAGCGGTTCGCCGCTGCGCGGCTCCGGTGCGCTCTCTGCGCTCCTGCGGGCGGCCGTGCGGGGCGCTCATTTCGCGCCCTCCGCGGCCAGCGTTTCCTTCACCCACTCGGTGCCGCGTTCGCGTTCGAGCATGATCGTGCGCGCGCGGTAGAGGGCGATGGCGATGCTGTACATCCAGAAGGCCAGCGCCATCAGCAGCATGCCCCAGAGCATCAGGCTGGCCATCGCCGGCGCCCGGTTCAGGCTGACCGAGGCGCCCTGGTGCAGCGTGTTCCACCACTTCACCGAGAAATAGATGATCGGGATGTTCACCACGCCGACCAGCGCCAGCACGGCGCCGGCCTTGTCCGCCCGGCGCGGGTCGTCGATCGCCGCCTGCAGCGCGATGAAGCCGATGTAGAGGAAGAGCAGGATCAGCTCGGAGGTGAGCCGCGCGTCCCAGACCCACCAGGTGCCCCACATCGGCTTGCCCCACAGCGCGCCGGTCCACAGCGAGAGGAAGGCCATCAGCGCGCCGGTCGGCGCCAGCGCCTGCGCCATCATGCCCGAGAGCCGCGTGTTGTAAGCGAGGCCGAGCGCCGCCCAGAAGGCCATCACCAGGTAGATGAACATGCTCATCCACGAGGCCGGCACGTGGATGAAGATGATGCGGTAGCCCTCGCCCTGCTGGAAGTCGGTCGGCGCCACGGCCATGCCGATCCACAGCCCGGCGATGCCGAAGACGGCGCCGGCGGCGGCGAACCACGGAATCATCTTGCCCGCGAGCGGATAGAAGCTCTGCGGCGAGGCGTACTTGAACCAGTTGATCAGTCGATTGTTCACGTTAGTCCCGCTATTCCAGCGAAATCCTCAAGGCCGCCGCGGTCGCCCACGGCGCGAAAAACACTCCCCCGATGGCCAGCGCCCCGAGGATCGACAGATGCGCCTCGGCGCCCATGCCGGTCACCGTCGCGTCCACCGCGCCGGCGCCGAAGATCAGCACCGGAATGTACAGCGGCAGCACGAGCAGCGAAACGAGCACGCCGCCGCCGCGCAGCCCGAGCGTCAGCGCCGCGCCGACGGCGCCGATGCCGGAGAGCGCCGGCGTGCCGATCAGCAGCGACACGGTCAGGATCAGCAGCGCGTCGGTCTCCAGGTCGAACTGCAGGCCGAGCACCGGCGCCAGCAGCGCCAGCGGCAGGCCGGAGACCAGCCAGTGCGCGACGACCTTGCCGATCACCGTGAGGCCCAGCGGCTGCGGCGCCAGCACCAGTTGTTCGAGCGTGCCGTCGCGGTAGTCGTCGGCGAAGAGGCGCGGCAGCGACAGCATCGTCGCCAGCAGCGCGCCGACCCAGAGCACGCCCGGCGCCAGCTTCTTGAGGAGCTGCGGTTCCGGTCCGACGCCGAGCGGAAACAGGCTGGCGACGATGATGAAAAAGAACAATACCGACACCAGGTCGGCCTGCCGGCGCATCGCCAGCTTCAGGTCGCGCGCGGCGACCGCGCCCACGGAGCCGATCATGAAAGCTTCAGCTCCTTCACCGCGCCGGCCGGGATGTCCACCGCCTGGTGCGTGGTCAGCACGGCCAGTCCGCCGCGCTGCAGGTGGGCGCCGATCAGCCCGGCCAGCCAGGCCACCGCCGCCACGTCGAGGGCGACGAAGGGCTCGTCGAGCACCCACAGCGCGCGCTTCTCGTGCACCAGCCGGGAGAGCGCGACGCGCCGCTTCTGGCCCTGCGACAGGTACTTGCACGGCAGGTCCTCGCGGCCGAGCAGGCCGACCGCTTCCAGCGCGTCGAGCGCCTCGTCCTCGGTCAACGTTTCGCCGGCCAGTTTCGCCGACGCCGTCAGGTTTTCCAGCGGCGTCAGCTCCTCCTTGATCGCGTTCAGGTGGCCGAGGTAGCACAGCACCTCGCGGTAGTCCTCGCCGAGCCGGCCGATGGCCGCGCCCTGCCAGCGGATCTCGCCGGCCGCCGGCGGCGTCAGGCCGCAGATCATGCGCAACAGCGTCGTCTTGCCGGAACCGTTCTTTCCCTGCAGGAACAGCATCTCGCCGCCTTCGAGGCGAAAGTCGACGCCCGCGAACAGGCGGCGCTCGCCGCGGATGCATTCCAGATCGAAGGCTTCGAGCATGAGGAACCGGGGAAAAGTCGAGCGCGTATTTTGGGGGAGCTATTGTAGCGGGGGGTTGATACGTATCAAATGAAGTACATGTTGCGGCGGAAATTTGACCTGGATCAAATTTCATTTATGGGCATGCGAATGCAATCATAACTTCATGAATATAAAGGAATCGTATTTTTGATATTTATCAAAAATACGGAATAATCACTCATTCGGTGCATCGACCTGCGTAAATCCGCATGGAATCGCACCCGAATGGGGCTGCCCGCCTTCCGATATGCGCCGACAGCGCCGCACAAGCACATGATTTTAAACTGAAAAACACATACCCGACGGGCCTGGCACGTTGCTTGCAAATGACGCCTGTTTCGCAAGTTTTCGCGTTTTCGCAAACAGGAGAGGCCCGCATGAAGGAAAAACTGATTCTGGTCGGCAACGGCATGGCCGGCGTCCGCGTCGTCGAGGAGCTGCTCGCGCTAGCGCCGGACAAGTACGAGATCGCCGTCTTCGGCGAGGAGCCGCACGGCAACTACAACCGCATCCTGCTCTCGCACGTGCTCTCGGGCGAGAAGCGCTTCGCCGACACGGTGCTCAACGACCGCGCCTGGTACACGGCGCGCGGCATCCGGCTGGAGACGGGGTGCAAGGTGGTGGCCATCAACCGCGCGCGCCGGCAGGTGATCGCCGCCGACGGCACGATCGCCGGCTACGACAAGCTGCTGCTCGCCACCGGCGCGCGGCCGACGATGATGCCGCTGCCCGGCGGCCATCTCTTCGGCGTCATGAGCTTTCGCAACGTCGCCGAGGTCGAGGCCATGCTCGACCTCGCCCGTCCCGGCCGCCGCGCGGTCGTCGTCGGCGGCGGCCTGCTCGGGCTGGAAGCGGCCTGGGGGCTGAAACAGCGCGGCATGAACGTGACCGTCGTGCATCTGATGGACCGGCTGATGGAGCGCCAGCTCGACGCGCCGGCAGCGGCGCTGCTCAGGCGCTCGCTGGAGGCGCGCGGCATCGCCGTCGAACTCGGCGCCGAGACGCAGGGCTTCACCGGCACGCAGCAGGTCGAGGCCGTGCGCCTGCGCGACGGGCGGACGCTGCCGGCCGACCTCGCAGTGGTGGCCATCGGCATCCGCCCGAACGTCGAGCTGGCGCAGCAGTCCGGCATCCACTGCCAGCGCGGCATCGTCGTGAACCACGCGATGCAGACCTACGACCCGCGCGTCTACGCGGTCGGCGAGTGCGTCGAGCACGCCGGCAACACCTACGGCCTGGTGGCGCCGCTGTTCAGGCAGGCGAAGGTCGCCGCCAACCACCTCGCCGGCCTCGGCCACGCCCGCTACGAGGACCAGCCGCTGGCCACCAAGCTGAAGATCACCGGCATCGACCTCTACTCGGCCGGCAATTTCACCGGCGGCGAGGGCTGCGAGGAGCTGGTCATGGAAGACCCGTGCCGCGGCGTCTACAAGAAGCTGGTGATCCGCGACGACCGGCTGGTCGGCGCCCTGCTCTACGGCGACACGACCAACGAGACCTGGTACTACGACCTGATGCGCGACGGCTCCGACGTCTCCGAACTGCGCCCGAGCCTGCTGCACGGCCACGGCCACCTCGGCGACGCCGGCCACAGCGGCGCCGTTGCCGTCGCCGGCATGCCCGACGACACCGAGGTCTGCGGCTGCAACGGCGTCACCAAGGGGATGATCGTCAAGGCGATCACCGACAAGGGGCTGTTCACGCTCGAAGAGGTGCGCGCGCACACCAAGGCTTCGGCCTCCTGCGGCTCGTGCACCGGCAAGGTCGAGCAGATCCTCGCCTTCACGCTCGGCGGCGACTACAGCCCGGCGCCGCAGGAAAAGCCGCTGTGCACCTGCACCGAGCACACGCACGCCGAGGTGCGCGCGGCGATCCGCGAGCAGCACCTGACGACGATCCCGGAGACCATGCGCTTCCTCGACTGGAAGACGCCCGACGGCTGCCCGAAGTGCCGGCCGGCGCTCAACTACTACCTGATCTCGACCTGGCCGGGCGAGGCCGAGGACGATCCGCAGAGCCGCACGCACAACGAGCGCGTGCACGCCAACATCCAGAACGACGGCACCTACTCGGTGGTGCCGCGCACCTGGGGCGGCCTGACCAACGCCAAGGAGCTGCGCGTCGTCGCCGATCTCGCCGAGAAGTACAACGTGCCGGTGAAGGTCACCGGCGGCCAGCGCCTGGCCATCCCGTTCATTAAGAAGGAAGACCTGCCCAAGGTCTGGGCGACGCTGAACGAGCACGACATGCTTTCCGGCTTCGCCTACGGCAAGGCCGTGCGCTCGGTGAAGTCCTGCGTCGGCAAGGGCCTGTGCCGCTTCGGCACGCAGGATTCGCTCGGGCTCGGCATCCGCATCGAGAAGGAGTTCTGGGGCGCGTGGACGCCGCACAAGTTCAAGCTGGGCGTCTCCGGCTGCCCGCGCAACTGCGCCGAGGCGACGATCAAGGACTTCGGCATCGTCGGCGTCGATTCCGGCTGGGAGCTGCACGTCGGCGGCACCTGCGGCGTGCGCGTGCGCGCCACCGACCTGCTGTGCAAGGTGGCCACCGACGACGAGGCGATCGAGCACGCCGCCGCCTTCCTGCAGCTCTACCGCGAGGAGGGCTGGTACCTGGAACGCTCGTCGGCGTGGATCGAGCGCGTCGGCCTGCCCTACGTGAAGAAGCGCGTCCTCGACGACGCCGCGGCCAGGCAGACGCTCGCCGAACGCTTCCGGTACGCGCAGCGCTTCGCCCAGGTCGATCCGTGGCAGGCGCGCGCGGGGCTGGGCAGCAGCGCCGACCGCCCCGATCACGAATACGCGTCGCTCGAAGTCGTCGAAGCGGCCGCCTGAACCAAGGAGAGCATCCATGAACACGCAGCACGAATCCGCACAGTGGGTCGACGCCGGTCCGGTCGACGCCATTCCCAGCCCCGGCGCCCGCCGCCTGCCGACGGCGCACGGCGACATCGCCGTCGTCCGCACCGGCAGCGGCGCCGTCTACGCCATCGGCGACCGCTGCCCGCACAAGGGCGGCCCGCTCAGCCAGGGCATGGTCTTCGGCGAACGCGTGCAGTGCCCGCTGCACGGGCTGGTCGTCGACCTCGCCAGCGGCCGCGCCGTGGCGCCGGACAGCGGCGCCGTCGCCGTGCATCCGGTGCGCGTCGACAACGGCCGCATCCTCGTCGGCCTGACGCCGCAGAGCGCCGCCGCGCCCTGCGACGGCGGCTGCGCCTGCGCACAGGCGGCCTGACCACGGGCCAATGCACGTGGCGAGGAAGCTCCCGCCTTCGGGCGGGAGCGACTCACGCAGGCGTAAAAAAACCGGGGGCCGAAGCCCCCGGTCGGTCGGGGTTGGGGACGTTCACTTGCCGAACGGCGTCGGGCGCGGCGTCTTGTCCGTCGACGGCGGCAGGATCGGCAGCGTGAAGCTCGGCTGATCGCCGGTCAGCGTCTTCAGGAAGGCGACGACCTTCGCGTTCTCGTCCTTCGTGAACTTCTTGCCGAGCTGCAGGCGGCCCATGATGTCCACCGCTTCCGTCAGCGTGTTGGCGGCGCCGTCGTGGAAGTAGGGGTAGGTCAGTTCGACGTTGCGCAGCGTCGGCACCTTGAAGTTGAAGCGGTCGGCGTCGTCGCCGGTCACCGCGGCGCGGCCGTCGGGCATCTTGCCCTTGTACGGCTCGACGATGCCCATCTTCTGGAAGGAGTTGCCGCCGATCGCCTCGCCGTTGTGGCAGGCGATGCAGCCGCTATCCTTGAACAGCTTGTAGCCGTCGAGTTCCTTCTTGGTCAGCGCCTCCTTGTTGCCGAGCAGCCACTGGTCGAAGCGCGAGTTCGGCGTCACCAGCGTCTTCTCGAACTCGGCGATGGCCGCCGTCACTTCATCGATGGTGATCTTGTCCTTGCCGAAGACCTGCTTGAACTCGCGGACGTAGGCCGGGATCGACTCGATCACGCCGAGCGCCAGCGTGTGCGTGAAGGCCATCTCGCCCGGGTTGGCGATCGGGCCGGCGGCCTGCTCCTTGAGGTCGGCGGCGCGGCCGTCCCAGAACTGGGCGAGGTTGAGGCTGGAGTTGAGCACGGTCGGCGAGTTGATCGGGCCTTCCTGCCATTTGTCGCCGATCGAGGTTGGGATGTTGTCGGTGCCGCCCATCGACAGGTTGTGGCAGGAGTTGCAGGAAATGAAGCCGGACTTCGACAGGCGCGGATCGAAATAGAGCTTCTTGCCGAGCTCGACCATGCCCAGGTTGATATTGGCGGCGGGCCGGATCGGCTGGATCGGTTCGTCGTCGGCGGCGATCGCGGCGCCGATGGCGGCGACGCCCGAGATCAAAGCGATGGCAGCGGAAAGAATGGTACGTTTCATTATGCGGTCTCCCTTCATGAAGAGCGTTGATGGACATCAACAGCGCCATTGTCGGCCACAGGGAGGCAGCAACATTGACCTAAGTCAATGATTTTCATGGATATTGGTTATGGACCCTATAGTTTATCCCTATAGTTCGCATGGGATTATCCGGGCGTCCGACAAAAAGGGAGGGAGACAATGACACTGACCGAGCTGCGCTACATCATCGCCCTGGCGCAGGAGGGCAACTTCAGCCGCGCCGCCGAACGCTGTTCGGTCAGCCAGCCGACCTTGAGCGTGGCCATCGCCCGGCTGGAAGACGAGCTGGGCGTGCCGCTGTTCGAGCGCGGCAAGGGCTTCGTCGGCGTCACCTCGGTCGGCGCGCAGGTCGTCGAGCAGGCGCGCGTCGCGCTGCAGGAGGCGGACAAGGTGCGGCAGGTGGCGCTGGCCGGCCGCGATCCGCTCGACGGGCCGCTGCGCCTGGGCGTCATCCACACCGTCGGCCCCTACCTGCTGCCGCAACTGATCCGCTCGCTGAAGGCGATCGCGCCGAACATGCCGCTGCTGATCGAGGAGAACATGACGGCCAACCTCTCCGACATGCTCTGCGAGAACGAGCTCGACGTGATCATCATCGCGCTGCCCTTCGAGGTGCCCGGCGTGCTGACGCGCGCGCTCTACGACGAGTCCTTCCAGGTCGTCGTGCCGCGCGGGCACCGCTGGGAAGGGCTGCCGGCGATCGGCACCGACGAGCTCGGCGGCGAGGAGATGCTGCTGCTGAAGGCCGGCAACTGCTTCCGCGACCAGGTGCTCGGCGCCTGCCCGCAGGTCAGCACGCCGGAGAGCGACATCCGCCTCGGCCACACCATCGGCACCATCCGCTGCATGGTCGCTTCCGGGCTCGGCGTCTCGGTGCTGCCGGAAGGCGCCCTCGGCCAGCCGTACAGCAACGAGATGATCAGCATCATCCCGTTCCGGGAACCGGCGCCGTCGCGGCGCATCGCCCTCGCCTGGCGCCCCGGCTTCGCCCGGCCGAAGGCCATCGACGCGCTGCTCGACGCGGTGCGGACGATCGACAGCCCGGCCTACCGGCCCGTCTCGTGAGGCGCCTGCCGGCGCGACGATCGACGCTGATCGGCGCACGATCGTCGCTGTTGACGTGGCATTCACCTCTTTTTCTCTTGCAATGACGCGATGGGGCAAGGCGAACTCGGGCTGACGGTGCGCTGGCACGCGGCGACGCGGCGGATCGCCGGCGTCGACGTCGCCAACCGCCGCCCGCAGGCGACCGGCCTGCTCGCCGGCCGGCCGCTGGCCGAGGCGGTGGCGCTGGCGCCGCGCCTGTTTACTCTATGCGGCGGCGCGCAGGGCGTCGCCGCGCGGCTGGCGGCAGCCGCCGCCGGCGGCCGGGCGCCGGCGGTCGAGGCAGCCGACCGGCTCGCCGTCGCCCGCGAGGCGGCCGGCGAGCACCTGTGGCGCCTGCTTCTCGACTGGCCGACGCTGTCCGGCCGGCCGTCGGCGAAGGACGATTTCCTCGCCTGGCGCCGGCGTCTCGCCGCCGCCGCAACGCCGGCGGAGCACGCCGCGCTCGGCGGCGAACTGCGCGCGTTCGCCGCCGGCCTCGCGCCCCCCGATTTTCCCGAGACCGCGCCGGCCGAGCCGCTGCGCCTGCTGCCCTGGCGGCGCGCCGCCGACTGGGCAGCAGACGGCGTCGACGCCGCCTTCGCGCGCGCGCCGACCTTCGCCGGCGGCCCGGCCGAGACCGGCGCGCTGGCCCGCCGCGCCGACGAAGCGGCGGTGGCCGCCCTGCTCGCCGCCGGCCGGCGCATCGCCGCCCGCGTCGCCGCGCGCATCGCCGATATCCACGCCCTCGCCGACGGCCTGGCGGCGCCCGAGCGGCTGACCGGCTGGCTGGATGCCGCGCCGGCCGGCGACGGCGCCGGGCTGGCCCGCGTCGAGACCGCGCGCGGCCTGCTGCTCCATCTGATCAAGGTCAAGGACGACCGGGTGGTCAGCTATGTTATCGTCGCGCCCACGGAGTGGAATTTCCACCCGCGGGGCGCGTTCGCCGGCGAGCTGATCGGCGGCGCGGCGGCGACGCGCGACGAGGCGGCGATGCAGGCGCGCCGGCTGGCGCTGGCGCTCGATCCCTGCGTCGGCTACGAGGTGGCGGTCGAAGATGCATGAGATGTCGCTGGCCGCGGGCGTGATCCAGATCATCGAGGACGCCGCCCGCGAGCAAGGTTTCCGCAAGGTGCGCACGGTGTTCCTGGAGATCGGCTGGCTGTCGTCGGTCGAGCCGGACGCCATGGCTTTCTGCTTCGACGCCGTGGCGCGCGATACCATCGCCGAGGGCGCGACGCTCGAGATCGTCGAGGTGCCCGGCCGCGGCGAATGCCTGTCCTGCGGCAAGACCGTGGACATCGGCGCGGTCTTCGACCCCTGCCCCGAATGCGGCGGCTATCCGGTGCACCCGACCGAGGGCACGGAAATGCGAGTCAGAGAACTCGAGGTCGACTAGAACGGAACGGCGGCACACTGGAGGAGCGAGAGATGTGTACCAACTGCGGCTGCGCTGCCGGCGAAACGCGCATCGACGGCGAATCGGTCCACGAGCACGAACACTGGCACGTGCACGCCGACGGCACGGCACACGCGCATCCGCCGGCCCATCCCTACCGTCCGGCGGCGCCGCACGAGCACGCGCACCGCCACGCCGACGGCACCGTACACAGCCACGAACACGCGCACGACGGCGAGCACCGGCACGCGCACGGCGACCACGCGCACGCTGCCGACGGCAGCGTCGACTACGGCCGCGGTCCGGCCGGCGCGCACGCGCCGGGCCTGTCGCAGTCGCGCATGGTGCAGATCGAGCGCGACATCCTCTCCAAGAACGACGCCTACGCCGCGCAGAACCGCAGCCGCTTCGCCGAGCAGGGCATCTTCGCGCTGAACCTGGTGTCCAGCCCCGGCTCGGGCAAGACGACGCTGCTCTGCCGGACGATCGAAGCGCTCGCCGCGCAGCACGCGCTCTACGTCGTCGAGGGCGACCAGCAGACCAGCCACGACGCCGAGCGCATCCGCGCCGCCGGCGCGCCGGCGCTGCAGATCAACACCGGCAAGGGCTGCCACCTCGACGCGCAGATGGTCGGCCACGCCGTGCAGAAGCTGGCGCCGGCCGACGGCGCGCTGCTCTTCATCGAGAACGTCGGCAACCTCGTCTGCCCGGCCGCCTTCGACCTCGGCGAGGCGCACAAGGTGGCCATCCTCTCGGTCACCGAGGGCGAGGACAAGCCGCTCAAGTATCCGGACATGTTCCGCGCCGCCTCCCTCCTGCTGGTGAACAAGATCGACCTCCTGCCCTATGTGAACTTCAGGCTCGACGAGGCCATCGCCTACGCCCGCCGCGTCAACCCGCAGTTGCAGGTCATGCAGGTGTCGGCGACCACCGGCGAGGGCTTCGCCGACTGGCTGGCGTGGATCGAGGCCGGTCTCGCCGCGCAGGCGGCGAAGCGGCAGGAGACGGTGGCCGCGCTGAAGCGGCGCATCGCCGAACTCGAAGCGCGGCTGGCGCCGCGCTGATTCCCGCCGCGCCCTCGCCATGCCCGGCATCGTCTGCCAGCGCATCCGCGTCACCGGCGTCGTCCAGGGCGTCGGCTACCGGCCCTTCGTCTGGCGCCTGGCCCACGAGCTGCAGCTCGCCGGCTGGGTGCGCAACACCGGCAGCGGCGTCGAGATCGAGGCGCGCGGCCGGCCGCCGCAGGTGAACGCGCTGATCGAGCGCCTCGGCCGCGAGGCGCCGCCGCTGGCGCGCGTCGACGACGTGCGGGCGCAGCCCGCGGAGTGCCGGGGCGAACCCGAGCACGGCGACGGCTTCGTCATCCTCGACAGCGACGGCGGCCGGGCGACGACGACGATCGGCCACGACACCGGGATCTGCACCGACTGCCTCGCCGAGATGCTCGACCCGAAGTCGCGGCGCTGGCGCTACGCCTTCACCCACTGCACGCACTGCGGTCCGCGCTACACGATCAGCCGCGGCATTCCCTACGACCGCGCGCGCACCGCGCTGGCGCCGTTCCCGCTGTGCCGCGACTGCCGCCACGAATACGGCCGGCCGACCGACCGCCGCTTCCACGCCGAGGCCAACTGCTGTCCGAAATGCGGCCCGAAGCTGACGCTGCTCGACGAGAGCGGCGCCGAGATCGCCGGCGATCCGCTGGCGCAGACGCTGACGCTGCTGCAACAGGGCGGCATCGTCGCCGTCAAGGGCCTGGGCGGCTTCCACCTGGTCTGCGACGCGAGGAACGCCGAGGCCGTGGCCGCGCTGCGCGAGCGCAAGGCGCGCGAGGAAAAGCCGTTCGCGGTGATGGTCGCCAACCTCGCCTCGGCCTCGTCGCTGGTGCAGGTCGGCATCGGCGAGCCGCCGCTGCTCGAAACGGCCGAGCGGCCGATCGTGCTGATGAAGAAGCGGCACGCCACCGACGAACGCCTGCCCGGCGTCGCCCCCGGCCTGGCCTGGCTCGGGCTGATGCTGCCGTACGCGCCGCTGCACTACCTGCTCTTCCACGAAGCCGCCGGCCGGCCGGCCGGCACCGCCTGGCTGTCGCGGCCGCAGGAGCTGGTGCTGGTGGCGACCAGCGCCAACCCTGGCGGCGAGCCGCTGGTCACGGCCAACGACGAGGCGCTGCTGCGCCTTTCCGAGATCGCCGACGCCTATCTGATCCACGACCGCGACGTCGTCGTCCGCTGCGACGACTCGGTGGTGCGCGCCGCGCCCGGCGGCTTCCAGTTCCTGCGCCGGGCGCGCGGCTACACGCCGCGCGCGATCAAGCTGCCCTACCCGGGGCCGGCGACGCTGGCGGTCGGCGGCTGGTACAAGAACACGGTCTGCGTCACGCGCGGCAACGAAGCCTTCGTCTCGCAGCACGTCGGCGACCTCGACAACGTGGCGACCTGCACCTTCCTCGAAGAGACCGTCGCCCACCTGCTCGCCGTGCTGCAGGTGAAGCCGGAGCGCGTCGCGCACGATCTGCACCCGGACTTCCACTCGACCCGCTTCGCCGCCGATTACGCGCGCGCGCGCGGCCTGCCGACGGTCGCCGTGCAGCACCACCACGCGCACCTGGCGGCCCTGCTCGCCGAGCACGGCATCCGCGAACCGACGATCGGGCTGGCGCTGGACGGCGTCGGCCTGGGCAGCGACGGCGGCGCCTGGGGCGGCGAACTCTTGCGCGCCGAGCGCCGCGACTTCGCCCGCCTCGGCTCGCTCGCGCCGCTGCCGCTGCCCGGCGGCGACCGCGCGGCGCGCGAACCGTGGCGCATGGCGGCAGCGGCGCTGCACCGCCTGGGGCGCGCCGACGAGATCGCGCGGCGCTTCGCCGATCAGCCGGCGGCGGCGATGCTCGGCGAGATGCTCGAGCGCGGCGTCAACTGCCCCGCGACCTCCAGCCTCGGCCGCTGGTTCGACGCCGCCGCCGGCCTCCTCGGCGTGCGCCGGACGATGGCCTTCGAGGGGCAGGCGGCGATGCTGCTGGAAGGGCTGGCCGAACGCTACGGCGAGATGCTGCCGCTCGACCACGGCTGGACGATCGCCGACGGCCGGCTGGACCTGACGCCGCTCTTGGCCGCGCTCGCCGACGAGAGCAACCCCGGCCGCGGCGCGGCGGTGTTCCACGCGACGCTGGCGGCGGCGCTCGCCGACTGGGTGCGCGGCTTCGCCGACGGCGGCACGCGCGTGCTCGGCGCCGGCGGCTGCTTCCTCAACCAGGTGCTGCTGCGCGGGCTGCGCAGCCGGCTGGCGACGCACGGCCTGAAGCTGGTCGAGGCGCAGCGGCTGCCGCCGAACGACGGCGGCCTGTCGCTCGGCCAGGCGTGGGTGGCGATGAACACCGATATCGAAGGCGACTGAAGCATGTGTCTCGCGCTCCCCTGCAAGGTCGTCGCCATCGACGGCGACACGGCGACGATCGACGTCTCCGGCATGAAGAAGGACGTCTCGCTGGCGCTGGTCGACGACGTCGCGGTCAGCGACTGGGTGATCGTGCACGTCGGCTACGCGCTGACCAAGCTCGACCCGGAGGAGGCGGAAAGGACGCTGGCGCTGTTCGCCGAAATAGGCAGAGAAGCGGGCGAACAGGCCATGCAGGAAACCGACGCGCGTGAAATACATTGACGAGTTCCGCGACGGCGACCTGGCGGCCGGCCTCTCCGCCGCCATCCGGCAGGCCGCCGACCCCGGCCGCCGCTACCACTTCATGGAATTCTGCGGCGGCCACACGCACGCCATCTCGCGCTACGGCGTTTCCGACCTGCTGCCCGACGGCGTGCGCATGATCCACGGCCCGGGCTGCCCGGTCTGCGTGCTGCCGGTCGGTCGCGTCGACATGGCGATCCGCCTCGCGCTCGACTGCGGCGTCACGCTGTGCACCTACGGCGACACGCTGCGCGTGCCCGCCTCCGACGGCCTGTCGCTGATGAAGGCCAAGGCGCGCGGCGGCGACATCCGCATGGTCTATTCGAGCGCCGACGCGCTGAAGATCGCGCAGACGAACCCGGCGAAGCAGGTCGTCTTCTTCGCCATCGGCTTCGAGACGACGACGCCGCCGACCGCGGTGGCGATCAAGCAGGCGCAGGCGCTCGGCCTCGCGAACTTCTCGGTGCTCTGCTGCCACGTGCTGACGCCGTCGGCGATCAGCAACATCCTCGAATCGCCGGAGGTGCGGCAGTGGGGCACGGTGCCGCTCGACGGCTTCATCGGCCCGGCGCACGTGTCGACGATCATCGGCAGCCGGCCCTACGAGTTCTTCGCCGAGGAATACCGCAAGCCGGTGGTCATCGCCGGCTTCGAGCCGCTCGACGTGATGCAGGCCATCCTGATGCTGATCCGGCAGGTGAACGCGGGGCGCGCCGTGGTCGAGAACGAGTTCTCGCGCGCGGTCACGCGCGACGGCAACGTCAAGGCGCAGAACCTCGTCGCCGAGGTCTTCGAGCTGCGCCGGCAGTTCGAATGGCGCGGGCTGAACGTCGTGCCCTACTCGGGCCTGCGCATCCGCAGGGAGTTCGCCGGATTCGACGCCGAGCGGCGCTTTCCGGTGGACTACGTGCCGGTCGCCGACAACCGCGCCTGCGAGTGCGGCGCCATCCTCAGGGGCGTCAGGAAGCCGCAGGACTGCAAATTGTTCGGCACGGTGTGCACGCCGGAGAACCCGGTCGGCTCGTGCATGGTGTCGTCGGAGGGCGCCTGCGCGGCGCACTACACCTACGGGCGTTACAGGGATTTCCAATGAGTGAAGTGAAGCGCGGCTATGTCCGCCCGCTCGACGTCAGGCACGGCCGCGTCGACCTCACGCACGGCGCCGGCGGCCGGGCCATGGCGCAGTTGATCGAGGAGCTGTTCGCCGCCGCCTTCGACAACGAGTTCCTGCGCCAGGGCAACGACGGCGCGCTGCTGCCCGTGCCGGACGGCGGGCGCCTGGTCATGGCCGCCGACGCACACGTCGTCTCGCCGCTGTTCTTCCCCGGCGGCGACATCGGCTGCCTCTCGGTGCACGGCACGATCAACGACGTCGCGGTGATGGGCGCGAAGCCGCTGTGGCTGTCCGCCTCGTTCATCCTTGAAGAAGGCTTCCCGCTCGCCGACCTCGCGCGCATCGTCGACTCGATGGCGGCCGCGGCGAAGGACGCCGGCGTGCCGATCGTCACCGGCGACACCAAGGTCGTCGAGCAGGGCAAGGGCGACGGCGTGTTCATCGCCACCACCGGCGTCGGCGTCGTGCCCGCGGGCGTCGATCTCGCCGGCGACCGGGCGCGGCCCGGCGACAAAATCCTCGTCTCCGGCACGCTCGGCGACCACGGCATGGCGATCATGGCCGAGCGCGAGTCGCTCGGCTTCTCGGCGCCGATCCGTTCGGACACGGCGGCGCTGCACGGGCTGGTCGAGGCGCTGCTGGCGAGCGGCGCCGAGGTGCGCGCGCTGCGCGACCCGACGCGCGGCGGCCTGGCGACGACGCTGAACGAGATCGCGCGCCAGTCGAAGGTCGGCATGATGCTCGAGGAGAAGGCGCTGCCGGTGAACCCGGAGGTCGCCGCGGCCTGCGAGTTCCTCGGGCTGGACCCGCTCTACGTGGCGAACGAGGGCAAGCTGGCGGTGATCGTCGCGCCGGCGGACGCGGAGCGGGCGCTGGCCGCGCTGCGCGCGCATCCGCTGGGCGCGCGGGCGGCGCTGGTCGGCTCGGTGCACGCCGACCCGCAGCATTTCGTGCAGATGACCACCGCCTTCGGCGGCCGGCGCATCGTGGACTGGCTGACCGGGGAACAACTGCCCCGGATCTGCTAGCGGTAATCCGAGATGAGCACGGAAGCGACGTCGTTCAGTTCGTCGAAGACCATGCGCCGCGCCTCGGCGTGGTCGTGCGCGTTGTCGACCGAGAAGCGGCGGCGCTCGCCGTCGGCGAAGCGGACGGCGGCGATGAAGCGGGGCTTGCGCGCGCGGCGCGCGGCGGCGGGGCGGCGTTTTCGTGAGGCGCTGGGCATCGTGGACTCCCTGGTTGCGCTGCCTTCCGTGAGGCGGCACAGGCATGCTAGCGCACGGGAACTCGTTGAAAAATCAGACGAAAGTTATAGATCTATGCACCTTGCGTGGCGATCCGGCGGCAAGCCCCGTGGCGACGGGCGGTGCGTCGTTGCGCCGCAACCGCAAAAACCCGGCCGGCATGCGATCGGGTGAGCGGATGCGCATCCTGTTCCTGACCCACGCCTTCAACGGTCTGACGCAGCGGCTGTACTGCGCGCTGGCCGAACGCGGCCACGAAGTCTCGATCGAGTTCGACATCGCCGATTCGGTCGCCGAGGAGGCGGTGGCGCTGTTCCGGCCGGACCTGATCGTCGCCCCCTACCTGCGCCGGGCGATCCCCGAGTCGATCTGGAAGAAGTACGTCTGCCTGATCGTGCACCCCGGCATCGTCGGCGACCGCGGGCCGTCGGCGCTCGACTGGGCGATCCGGGAACGCTGGCCGGCGTGGGGCGTCACCGTGCTGCAGGCCGAGGCCGAGATGGACGCCGGGCCGATCTGGGCGGCGGAGACCTTCCCGATGCGCGCCGCCAGGAAGTCCAGCCTCTATCGCAACGAGGTCACCGAGGCGGCAGTGCGCGGCGTGCTGAAGGCGGTTGAGCGCTTCGCGGCCGGCGGCTTCGTGCCGACGCCGCTCGACTACGCCGACCCGGCGGTGCGCGGCCGGCTGCGGCCCCTGATGCAGCAGGCCGAGCGCGCCATCGACTGGACGCAGGACGCGACGGCGACGGTGCTGGCGAAGATCGACGCCGCCGACGGCTTTCCCGGCGTCGCCGATACACTCTTCGGCCACGCCTGCCATCTCTTCGACGCCTGCGCCGAGAGCGAGCTGAAGGGCACGCCCGGCGAGATCGTCGCCCGCCGCGAGACGGCGATTCTCCGCGCCACCGTCGACGGCGCGGTGTGGATCGGCCACGTCAGGCGCGCCGACGGCGCGCACCCGTTCAAGCTGCCGGCGACGCTGGCCTTCGCCGAGGAGGCCGCCGGCCTGCCGGAGGCGCCGCTCGCCGGCTGGTGGGCGGTGGCGCGCGAAACCTGGCAGGACATCCGCTACGAGGAGGCCGGGCACGTCGGCTTCCTGCACTTCGACTTCGCCAACGGCGCCATGGGCACGGACCAGTGCCGGCGCCTGCTCGACGCGTACCGCTGGGCGACGGCGCGGCCGACGAAGACGATCGTGCTGATGGGCGGCCGCGACTTCTGGTCGAACGGCATCCACCTCAACCTGATCGAGGCGGCGGAGAGCCCGGCCGACGAATCGTGGGCGAACATCAACGCCATCGACGATCTGGCGGAAGCGATCATCCGCACCGACTCGCACCTGACGGTGGCGGCGGTGCAGGGCAACGCCGGCGCCGGCGGCTGCTTCCTCGCGCGCGCCGCCGACTTCGTCTGGATGCGCGACGGCGCGCTGATGAACCCGCACTACAGGAACATGGGCAACCTGTACGGTTCGGAATACTGGACCTACCTGCTGCCGCCGCGCGTCGGCGCCGACGGCGCGGCCGCGCTGATGCAGAACCGCCTGCCGCTGACCGCGCCGGCGGGCGTCGCCTGCGGCTTCGTCGACGCCTGCCTGGCCGCCGATCCCGCCGCCTTCCGCGTCGACGTCGCGCGCCGCGCGGCCGAGCTGGCGAACGCGCCCGACCTCGGCGAACGGCTCGCCGCCAAGCGCGCGCGGCGCGCCGCCGACGAGGCGGCGAAGCCGCTCGCGCAGTACCGCGCGGAGGAGCTGGAGCACATGCGCCGCAACTTCTACGGCTTCGACCCGAGCTACCACGTCGCCCGCTTCCACTTCGTGCACAAGTCGCCGCATTCGTGGACGCCGCGCCACCTGGCCAAGCACCGCGACCTCGGCTGGGAGGTGCCGGCATGAGAGGAACGAAACTTCCACCGCAGAGGCGCAGAGACGCAGAGATGGCGCAGAGAAAAACAGGGAAAGGATTTTCTCTGCGTTCCTCTGCGTCTCTGCGCCTCTGCGGTGGACTTTGACCATGCACAAATCAAAGCTCCCCACGGTCCTCGTCATCGACGACGAGCTGCGCTCGCGCGAGGCGCTGCAGCGCACGCTGGAAGAGGACTTCGAGGTGTTCACCGCCGCCGGCGCCGACGAGGCGCAGGCCGTGCTCGAACGCGAGGCGCCGCTCGGCGGCGTGCACATCGTGCTCTGCGACCAGCGCATGCCCGGCACCACCGGCGTCGACTTCCTCAAGACCGTGCGCGAGCGCTGGCCGGATTCGGTGCGCATCATCCTCTCCGGCTACACCGAGGCCGAGGACATCATCGCCGGCATCAACGAGGCCGGCATCTACCAGTACCTGCTGAAACCCTGGCAGCCCGAGCAACTGCTGCTGACGCTGAAGAACGCCTGGCGCATCTCGCGCCTGCAGCAGGAGAACCAGCGCCTGTCGCTCGAACTGCGCGCCGCCGAGCCGGTGCTGAAGAAGCGCGTCGAGATGAAGTACGAGCGGGTCAAGCGCGAGTTCGGCCTCGACGGCCTGGTGCGCGCACCGGAGAGCCCGCTCAACGCCGTCTGCGAGACGATCGCCAAGGTCGCGCCCTTCGACCTCTCGGTGCTGATCAGCGGCGAATCCGGCACCGGCAAGGAGATGGTGGCGCGCGCCCTCCACTATTGCAGCCGGCGCGCCGACCGCGCCTTCGTCGTCGAGAACTGCGGCGCGCTGCCCGACCAGTTGCTCGAAGCCGAGCTGTTCGGCTACCGGCGCGGCGCCTTCACCGGCGCCTACGAGGACCGCGTCGGCCTCTTCCAGCAGGCCGACGGCGGCACCATCTTCCTCGACGAGATCGGCGAGACCTCGCCGGCCTTCCAGGTCAAGCTGCTGCGCGTGCTGCAGGAGGGCGAGTTCCGGCCGCTCGGCGGCGCCCGGCCGGTGTCGGTCGACGTGCGCGTGATCGCCGCCACCAACCGCGACCTCGAAGCCGACGTGCGCGAGGGCCGCTTCCGCGAGGATCTCTACTACCGGCTGGCGACGGTGCCGCTGCACGTGCCGCCGCTGCGCGAGCGGCGCATGGACATCCCGCTCTTGGCCGAGCGCCTGCTGGAAGCCTCGAAGAAGGCGCTCGGCAAGGACTGCGCCGGCTTCACCGGCGAGACGGCGGCGTGCATCGCCGCCTACCGCTGGCCGGGCAACGTGCGCGAGCTGCAGAACGAGATCCTGCGCATGCTGGCGCTCGCCGAGACGGCGAAGCTCGGCGCCGACCTGCTCAGCCCGCGCGTGCTGCGCAGCCCGGTCGGCGAGACGCAGGCCGCCGACCTGTCGCTGCTCGCCGGCCTCGAGGGTGGGCTGAAGGAACGCATGGAGCAGCTCGAAGCGCAGGTCGTGCGCGAGGCGCTGATCCGCCACCGCTGGAACAAGTCGAAGGCCGCCGCCGAACTCGGCCTGTCGCGCGTCGGCCTGCGCAACAAGATCGAACGCTACGGACTGGAACGGAGGTGATGCGATGAAACTCCTCTGGCTGCAGGCCTCCGGCTGCGGCGGCTGCACGCAGGCGCTGCTCGGCGCCGAGTCGCGGCGCGGCGTCTTCGCGCGGCTGGCCGGCGGCGGCGTCGACGTCGTCTTCCATCCGGCGGTGTCGGAGGCCAGCGGCGACGAGGCGCTGGCGCTGCTCGCCGACGCCGCCGACGGCCGGCTGGCCTTCGACGCGCTGTGCGTCGAGGGCGCGCTGCTGCGCGGGCCGAACGGCAGCGGCCGCTTCCACGTGCTCGCCGGCAGCGGCCGGCCGATGATCGACTGGGTGCGCCGGCTGGCCGCGCGCGCCCGGCACGTGCTGGCCATCGGCAGTTGCACCGCCTTCGGCGGCATCAGTGCCGGCGGCGACAACCTGCTCGAAGCCTGCGGCCTGCAGTTCGACGGTGCCGAGCCGGGCGGCCTGCTCGGCGCCGACTTCCGCGCCGGCAGCGGCCTGCCGGTGATCAACGTCGCCGGCTGCCCGAGCCACGCCGACTGGGTGGTCGACACGCTGCTCGCGCTCGCCGCCGACGCCTTCACCGCCGCCGACCTCGACGAGCTGCAGCGGCCGCGCTTCTATTCCGAGCAACTGGTGCACCACGGCTGCCCGAAGAACGAGTTCTACGAGTTCAAGGCCAGCGCGCAGAAGCCCTCGGACCTCGGCTGCCTGATGGAGAACCTCGGCTGCAAGGGCACGCAGGCGCACGCCGACTGCAACGTGCGGCCGTGGTACGGCGTCGGTTCGTGCCTGCGCGGCGGCTTCTCGTGCATCGCCTGCACCGAGCCCGGCTTCGAGGAGCCGGGACACCCGTTCATGGAGACGCCGAAGATCGCCGGCATCCCCATCGGCCTGCCGCTGGACATGCCGAAGGCCTGGTTCGTCGCGCTCGCCGCGCTGTCCAAGTCAGCGACGCCGAAGCGCGTGCGCGAATCGGCGACCAGCGACCACCCGGCGATGCTGCCGACGAACCGCAAGGGGACGCGCAAGTGAGGCGCCTCGTCATGGGTCCCTTCAACCGAGTCGAAGGCGATCTCGAAGTCGCCCTCGACGTCGCCGACGGCCGCGTCCGCTCGGCCGAAGTGAGCGCCTCGCTCTACCGCGGCTTCGAGAACCTGCTGCTCGGCCGCGACCCGCTCGACGCGCTGGTGCTGGTGCCGCGCATCTGCGGCATCTGCTCGGTGTCGCAGTCGGCCGCCGCGGCCGCCGCGCTGGCCGACGCCGCCGGCATCGCGATGCCGGCCAACGGCCGCCTGGCGCAGCGCCTGATCCACGCCTGCGAGAACCTCGCCGACCACCTGACGCACTTCTACTGCTTCTTCATGCCCGACTTCGCGCGCGACGCCTACGCCGGCCGGCCGTGGCACGCGGGCGTCGCCGAACGCTTCCGCGCGCAGCGCGGCAGCGCGCTCGCCGACTGGCTTCCGGCGCGCACCGACTTCCTGCGCGTGATGGGCTACCTCGCCGGCAAGTGGCCGCACACGCTGGCCCTGCAGCCGGGCGGCACGACGCGCGCCGTCACCGCCACCGAGAAGCTGCGCCTCGCCGCCGTGCTGCGCGAGTTCCGCGAGTTCCTCGAAACGACACTGTTCGCCGATACGCTGGAGAACTTCGCCGCGCTCGATTCCTGCGCGGCATTGCTCGCCTGGGCCGAGGCGCGCGACGGCGACTTCGCGCACTGCGTGCGCGTCGCCGCCGACCTCGGCCTCGACCGCGTCGGCCGCGCCACCGACCGCTTCCTCGCCGTCGGCGCCTACGCCGGCGAGGACGGCGCGCTCTTCCCGGCCGGCGTCTGGCAGGACGGCGCCGCCGCGCCCTTCGACGCCGCGGCGATCGGCGAAGACGTCAGCCACGCCTGGTTCGCCGGCGACGCGCCGCTGCCGCCGGCGCACGGCGAGACGCGGCCGCTCGCCGATCCGGACGGAAAGGCCGCGGCCTACTCCTGGTGCAAGGCGCCGCGCTACGCCGGCCGCGTCGTCGAGACCGGCGCGCTGGCGCGGCAGTTGCTCGCCGGCCAGCCGCTCGCCGCCGACTTCGTCGCCGCGCGCGGCGGCAGCGTGCTGGCGCGCGTCGCCGCGCGCATGGTCGAGGTGGCGCGCGTGCTGCCGGCGATGGAGGACTGGCTGCGCGCCGTCGAACCCGGCGCGCCGTTCTGCGCCGAGTGGCGGCCGCCGCAGTCGGCGCAGGGCGTCGGCTTCGTCGAGGCGGCGCGCGGCGCGCTCGGCCACTGGCTGAGCATCGAGCGCGGCCGCATCGCCGGCTACCAGATCGTCGCCCCGACCACCTGGAACTTCTCGCCGCGCGACGCCGCCGGCCAGCCCGGCGCGCTCGAACAGGCGCTCGCCGGCCTGCCGGTCGGCGACGACGAGAAGGCGCCGGTGATCGTGCAGCACGTGGTGCGCTCGTTCGATCCGTGCATGGTGTGCACGGTGCATTGAGCCGGACGCCCTGTGCTTCCCCCGGCCGACGCAGTGACGATCTAGAGGGGGAGGCTTTCCTGTTTCGGTTGGGGCGTTCCTGCCTGGGAGGCGGGGCGCCGTCCCTCGGCAATATCCAACAGTCGGGGAAAGACGTAGATCGCCGGGCGCCGTCCCGAGGCTTCGCGCATCACCTGGATGATGTTGTCTTCCAGTAGCTGCCGAATCAGGATGTGCGTGGTCGGTTTCGGTATCTCCGTCCTTTCGGAGATATCGGAGGGACGAAATATGGGTTTGGCAAACAGGCTGTCCACCAGTTGGGCGGTGTGCTGCGAGCGCGTGACTGTCCTTACCCGATCCTTCATCGTCGAGTAGAGGGACATGATGTCCTGCACCCTGGCGGTGTTGTCGGTTGCCTGCTCAATGATCGCTTGCAAGAAGAAGGCAATCCATCCTGTCCAGTCGCCATGTTTCGATATGGCCTGGAGGCGGGCGTAGTACTCGTCCCGGTGGCTCTCCAGATACTGGCTGAGGTAGAACATGGGGCTGGAGAGTCGCCCTTTTGCGAAGAGCAGCAGCGGAATGAGCAGGCGCCCGATACGCCCATTGCCGTCCTTGAAGGGGTGGATCAACTCGAATTGGGCGTGAGCAATGGCCGTCTGGGCCAGAACGTCGAAATCCGGGCCGGCAAGATAAGCTTCCCACGCCTGGAGGTGGTCCTGTAAACGCAGGGGGCTCGGCGGCACGAAGGTGGCCTCGTCGATCTTGCACCCGGTTCGGCCAATCCAGTTCTGCTCTTTTCGAAACTCGCCCGGCGTCTTGTTTTGCCCTCGGACGCTGTCCATCAATATCCGATGAAGGTGCAGGAGCAGGCTCAACCTGAGAGGACGGTCCTGCAACTGCTCCCGAGCCAGTACCAGCGCCCTCCTGTAGTTGAGCACCTCGCGGATGTCCTGGGTCTTGTTTTCATCGTACGTTTGCCCGGCCTCGTGCTCTAGGACCTCTTCCAGCGTGGCCTGAGTCCCTTCGATCTTGGAGGACAGAACCGCTTCCTGGTCGGTAATGGGGGAAAGCAGAACCGCCGGGTTCACCATGGCCTGGAGGAGGCCGCTGTAGCGGGCAAGCGCGGCGTTGGCTTCCCCGACCAAGGCAATCAAAGCCTTGTAGTCCAAGTCTTCAAGAGGGAGTGGCTGCGGTTCGTACGGAGTCATGGCGATGGCGGTCATTGGCGGACCTTGTGGACTGTGGGCGCTACACTAAACGAATTGCGTATCGCAAACAAGCTTGTACGATACACAATTCGCGTATCGCGAAACGCATGCAAAGATTTTTGCGTATAGCGCATCCTGGTTTTTCATACGCAAACGTATCGGCCTGGCACCTGGCGTTTCAGTGACGGTTCACCGAATCAGCCGGGAAGCGCAAGTCGGGGGCAAACCAATCGTTCATCTGGTCGATTACAAGGGCCGGGTCGTCTGACAGGGCGATTCGGCAGGCTGCGGGCGGCGCCGGACATCTGTCGCAAATATCTGGGCGCCTGAGAAGAGCGGAGGGGCGTGCAGCCATTTCGGCCCGCCCGCGTCACGCTGCCCGGCGAGACGTTCGACGGGGGCTGGATGAGCTGGCGGTACGCTGTACATGGCGCATGCGGTACATTGACGCCCATCATGATGCGCCGCCGCTTCCTCGCCTTCTCCGCCGCCGCCGCGCTGCTCGCCGCCTGCGGCCGCCCGCCGACGCTCGTGGCGCTGCCGGCCGGCGCCACGGTGCTCGCCTTCGGCGACAGCGTCACCCACGGCACCGGCGCCGCGCCCGGCGAGGACTGGCCGACGCAACTGGCCGCGCGCACCGGCTGGCACATCGTCAACGCCGGCATTCCCGGCGACACTGCGGCCAACGGCAGGGTGCGCATCGGCGCGCTGCTCGACGCGCACCGGCCGGCGCTGGTCATCGTCGAAATCGGCGGCAACGACCTCCTCAGGCGCCGGCCGCCGCCGGCGGTGAAGGAGGATCTGCGCGCCATCCTCGCCGCCGTCCGCGCCGCCGGCGCGCAGGCGGTGCTGGTCGCCGTGCCCGAGCCGTCGCTGTTCGCCGCGATGACGCGCAAGCCGTCGGATGCGCCGATCTACGCCGAACTCGGCAACGAGGAAAAGGTGCCGGTGATCGCCGACGTCTTCGCCGACGTGCTCGGCGAGGCCGAGCTGCGCGCCGACGCCATCCACCCCAACGCGCGCGGCTACGCGCGCATGGCCGATGGGCTCCATTCCGCATTGCGCAAGATCGGCCTCGCCGTCTGAACCCGGCCGGCGTCGTCGGGCCGTTCACGGTCCGTGGACGCTACCTGCCTAAAATGCACCGTCCTCACTGGAAGCAGCTACCCCTCATGTCGCACAGCAGGATTCACGCCAAGATGTTCGACATGGTCCTGTGCTTCTCGCGCGCACTGGACCTGCTGCACGATCAGATCTCCGACCACCATCTGCTGGTCGCCAACATCGGTTCGCAGATCGCCGAGGCGGCCGGCTTCGACGAGGATGCGTGCCTCGACACGGTGATCGCCGGCGCGCTGCACGACGTCGGCCTCGTCTCCGTCGCCGCCCGGCTGGCGCTGTGCGACTTCTCGCTGGACACCTACCGCAGCGGCGGCGACGACCCGGCGCAGAACATCCACCGCCACGGCCACGAGGGCTGGCTGCTGCTGCAGGGCTTCGCCCCGTTCGCGCCGGCGGCCGAGATCATCCGCTACCACCACGTCAACTGGCAGCACGGCGCCGGCGAATCCTTCGCCGGCAAGGTCGTGCCGTCGGCCAGCCACATCATCCACCTGGCCGACCGCATCGCCGTCCTGCCGCGCCCCGGCGAGCACATCCTCGACCAGCGCGAGCGCATCGTCGACACCATCCGCGCCGCCTCCGGCAGCGTCTTCCACCCCGAGCTGGTGACGGCCTTCGAGACGCTCGCCAGCCGCGACGCCTTCTGGTTCGACCTCGTCTATCCGCACCAGGAGGCCCTGCTGCGCAGCCGCACGCGCGGCCTGCGCTACGCCCTCGACATCCACCAGTTGCAGGATCTCGCTGCCGTCTTCGGCCGCATCATCGACTTCCGCAGCCCGTTCACGGCGACGCACTCGTCGGGCGTCGCCGCCGCCGCCAGCGGCCTCGCCGAACTGCTCGGCATGAGCGGCGACGGCCTCAAGCTGATGAACGTCGCCGGCCACCTGCACGACCTCGGCAAGCTCGCGGTGCCGCCCGAGATCCTCGACAAGCCCGGCCCGCTCGACCGGGAAGAGGCGAGCATCATGCGCTCGCACGTCTATCACACCTACCGCATCCTCGAAACCGTTCCCGGGCTGGAGACGGTGAACCTGTGGGCCTCCTTCCACCACGAGCGGCTCGGCGGCAACGGCTACCCGTTCCGTCCGGAGAGCCTGCCGCTCGGCTCGCGCATCGTCGCCGTCGCCGACGTGTTCACCGCCCTCAGCGAGGATCGCCCCTACCGCCGCGGCATGGCGCGCGACGAGGTCGTCGCCATCCTCCGCCGCGAGGTCGCCGCCGGCGCCCTCGACGGCGACGTGGTGGCGACGCTGCTGCGCAACTACGAGGCACTCGACCACCGGCGGCATTTCCGCCAGCAGGTGCGGACGGAGAACGACGGGCCGATGCCGCCGTCCATGCACAAACGCGCCGGCTGGTGGGATTTCCTGCGCAGCGAAGACGCGGCGTGAGCGGCCGCCGGCGGAAAGGAAGACGCGCGGCGGCGGGATTTGATGGGAATCAATTGCACCCGCGCCGAGGAAACTACAATAGCCGAGGCGTGGTTTCCCCTATCGGGTAGCGTCTTCCGCAAAAAAGATCGGTCGACTTTACAGACCGGCACACCGTCGCGCGGAGGAACGTCGAGCAGGCCGATGAACAACTTGCAGCAGCCCCTCTCTCCCCGACTCTCCCTGCGGCTTCTGGGCGGGTTTTCCGTGGCCGACGCCGAGGGTCGGGCGGCGGTGCTTTCCTATGCCAAGCTGCGGGCGCTGCTCGCCTGCCTGGCCATCGAGCGCGGCAACGAGCTGCCGCGCACCTGGCTCGCCGGGCTGCTCTGGCCCGAGCTCGACGAGACCGCGGCGCGCCAGAACCTGCGCCGGGCGCTCTCCAACCTGCGCGCCGCGCTGCGCGACCGCGAGGGCGAGTCCTCCTGCTTCCGCATCAGCCGCGCCAGCATCAGCCTCAATCCGGCCATGGCCATCGACGTCGACGCCGCCGACCTGCTCGCGCCGCCCGCCGTCTGCGACGCCGTTCCCGTCGGCCAGGACGCGCGCTGCCGCGACTGCCTGCTGCACATGGAAACCGCGGTCGCCCGCTATCGCGGCGAGCTGCTGCCCGGCTTCTCGCTGCCGGACAACCCGGAGTTCGACGCCTGGCTGTCGGCGCGGCGCGAGACCCTGCGCCGCCACGCCGCCCTCCTCCTCGACCGGCTGGCCGCCTGCCACGCGGCGCGCGGCGAGCCGGCGCGCGCCCTGCCCTTCGCGCTGCGCCGCCTCGACCTCGACCCGTGGGACGAGGCGGCGCTGCGCCGCGTCATGCGCATCTACGTCGCCGGCGGCCAGGCCGCGGCGGCGCTGACGCAGTTCAACGCCTTCCGCCGCGGGCTGGCCGACGAACTCGGCGTGCAGCCCGACCGCGAGACGCTGCGCCTGGTCGACGAGATCAGCCCGGCCGTGCAGCGCGCCGGCGCCGAAGCCGGGCACGGCGGCCCCGAACACCGCCAGGTGACGGTCGTCTGCTGCCATCTGCTGCCGCCGGCGGACTGCGACGACGACGCGCTGATCGAGTCGCTGCCGGCGCTGCGCCAGCGCTGCGAGGCCATGCTGCGCGAGCAGGGCGGGCATCCGGCGCCGATGCAGGGCGGCGTGCTCGCCTACTTCGGCTACCCGTGCGCCGACGAGCAGGCGCCGCTGCGCGCCGTCGGCGCGGCGCTGGCGATCGCCCGCGCGCCGGCGCTGGCCGGCGCCGCGCTGCGCATCGGCGTGCACACCGGCCTGGTGCTCACCGCGCAGGAGTCCGGCGAGGTCGACGTCGCCGGCAGCACCACCGGCGTCGCCATGGCCGTGCCGGCGGTGGTGCCGGCCGGCACCGTGGCCATGACGCGGCCGACCGCCCACCTGGTCGCCGGCTACTTCCACTGCGAATCGCTCGGCGACTGGCGGATCGGCGGCGGCGAGCGCCCGCTCGGCCTGCTGCGCGTGCTCGCCCCGACCGGCGCCGAGCACCGCCTGCAGGCGATGCGCAACCGGCTGGTGCCGTTCGTCGGCCGCGAAGCCGAGCTGCGCCGCCTCGGCGCCTGCTGGCAAAAGGCCCTCGACGGCCAGCGGCAACTGCTGCTGGTCGGCGGCGAGGCGGGCATCGGCAAGTCGCGCCTGGTCCAGTCCTTCGCCGGACGCGTCGCCGCCGAAGGCGCGCTGTGCATCGACCTCTCCTGCCAGGCGGAGTCGGCGCAGGCGGCGCTGCGGCCGCTGCTGTCCTGCCTCGTCCGCTACCTCGGCGACGGCGCCGACGACGCGGCGGACGCCGGCGCGCGGCTGGCGCACCTCGCCCGCGGCTGTTTCCCGGACGACGGCGAGCGTATCGTCGAGATCGGCAACTGGCTGCTCCACGGCCACGCCGCCGGCGCGGCGGCGCCGGGCGACGAGAGCCGCCGCCGGCGCATGCTGGCCGCGCTGCTCGACCTCGTCGACGGCTGCGCCGCCAGACGGCCGCTGCTCATCCTGATCGAGGACCTGCACTGGGCCGACCCGTCCACCCTCGACCTGATCGCTCGCTTCCGGGCGCGCCCGGCGACGGCGCGCGTCATGCTGCTGGCCACCGCCCGCCCGGAGTTCGCAGCGCCGGCCGCCTGGGCGCCGCTGCCGCTGGCGGCGCTGCCCGCCGCCGCCGCCTCGGCGATGGTCGAGGCCATCGCCGACGGGCGCGCGCTGCCGGCCGGCCTGGTCGCACGCATCGTCGAGTTCGCCGACGGCGTGCCGCTCTTCGTCGAGGAGACGGCGCGCATGGCGCTGAAGGGCGCCGACCGGTCGCCGCCGCTGCCGGCCATCCCGCACTCGCTGCGCGACCTGCTCGCCGCCAAGCTCGACGCGCTCGGCGAGGCAAAGCCGTTCGCCCAGCACGCCGCCGTCCTCGGCCGCCGCTTCGCCTGCGGCGACGTCGCCGAGCTGATGGCGCTGCCGGTCGAGGCGGTCGAGCGCCTGCTCGCGCGCATGGCTGCCGCCGGCCTGGTCGCGCGCGAGCTCGCCGACTGCCAGTTCCGGCACGCGCTGATCCGCGAGGCCGCCTACCAGTCGCTGCCGCCGGCCAGGCGCCGGCTGCTGCACCGGCGCGCCGCCGAGCTGCTCGGCCGCCGGCGCGCGGTCGCCGCCCGCCAGCCCGGCCTGCTCGCCCACCACCACGCCGAGGCCGGCGACGTCGAACGGGCGATCGCCTGCCACCGTCAGGCCGCCGAGCAGGCGCTGCACTTCCCGGCCTACCGCGAATACGTCTGGCACCTGCGGCAGGCGCTGGCGCTGCTCGAACGGCAGCGCCAGTCGGCGCCGCCGCCGGCGCAGGCGGCGCTGGCGATGGACGAGGTGCGCCTGCTCGTCCAGCTCGGCTGGGCGGTCGGCGAGATCGACGGCCTCGGCTCGGCCGGCGCGCGCGAGATCTACAACCGCGCCTTCCAGCTCTGCCGCGACACCGAGGGCGGCGCCGAGCTGTTCAAGACCCTGCTCGGCCTGTGGCGCGGGTCGAGCACCTGGTCCGGCTACGACAAGAGCCTGCAGCTCGGCGAGCGCCTGCTGGCCATCGCCGAGGACGCCGGCGACGCGCACCAGACGGCGCTCGCCTGCTACGCGCTCGGCAACGTGCACTGCGCGCTCGGCAACTTCAACGCCAGCGACGGCTATCTGCGCCGCAGCCTCGCCGGCTACCGGCCGGAGATGCCGGCCGCTGCCTACGGCGACAGCGCCGGCGTCGGCGCCCACGCCTTCCTCGGCTGGGTGCACACGCTGCGCGGCAACGGCGCCGCCGGCCGGCGCGAGGCGCAGGCGGCAATCGCCCTGGCGCGGCGCCTGGAACATCCGCCGGCCCTCTGCTACGCGCTGATCTTCGCCGCCGAGACGCACCGCCTGCGCCGCGAGCCGCAGGCTGCGGCCGCCTTCGCCGCCGAGGCGGCGGCCGTCGCCGACGGCTGCGGCATCGCTGCCTGGGCGGTGTTCGCCGAGGTCTTCCTCGGCTGGAACGAGGCGCTCGCCGGCAGCGCCGGCGGCGTCGCCCGCGCCCGCCGCGCGCTCGACCGGGTCATGGGCAGCATCATGGCCGGCACCGCGGCGCCGCTCTTCGCCGCCGTCGCCGAGGCGGCGCTGCGCACCGGCGAGCACGCCGAAGGGCTGCGCGCCGCCGGCGCCGCGCTGTCGCTGATGGAGCGCAACCACGGCCGCCACCTGCAGGCCGACCTGCTCCTGCTGCGCGGCGAGCTGCTGCACGCCATCGGCCGGCGCGACGAGGCCGCGGCCAGCGCCGCCGAGGCGGTTGCCGTCGCCTGCGCGCAGGGCGCGCGCCTGTTCGAGCTGCGCGCGGCGATGGCCCTGCTGCGCTGGCGGGGCCACGACGGCGGCCACCTCGCCCGCCTGCTCGGCGCCTTCGGCGACGACGCCGACTTCGCCTGCCGCACCGAGGCGCACGCGCTCGTCGCCGCGCAGGGCGCCTGAGCGTTCTCGTGCGCGGGGGGAGCGGTATGGACGGTGTAAACACCTACCGCAAAGACGCAGAGGCGCAAAGGTTCGCAAAGGAAAACGAAGGCAAGGCATTTCTTTGCGTTTCCTTTGCGCCTTTGCGCCTCTGCGGTGGACGTTCGCCTTTTCATGCGATCGCCCTGAGTGCTTGCGTGGGCCATTTGCACGGCGCAGCACGGCGGACTACGATGGCATGATGGAACGATTCACCATCTCCCTCGACGGCGAGCTGGCTCGCGAATTCGACGCGCTGATCGCCGAGCGCGGCTACGGCAACCGCTCCGAGGCGGTGCGCGACCTGATCCGCGACCGGCTGGCGGCGTGGCGGCTGGCGCGCGACGAGGCGCCGTACTGCGTCGCCTGCCTCTCCTACGTCTACAACCACCACGAGCGCGATCTGGCCGAGCGGCTGACCGCGCTGCAGCACGAACACCACGAGCTGACGCTGGCGACCATGCACGCCCACCTCGACCACGAACACTGCTTCGAGGCCGCCTTCCTGCGCGGGCCGACGGCGGCGGTGCGGACCTTCGCCGAGGCGCTGATCGCCGAGCGCGGCGTGCGCCACGGCAAGCTCAACCTGGTCGCCGTCGAGGTCGGCCGGCAACACGCGCACGGCTACAAGCCGCGCGTCCGCGGCGGCAGCCGGCATGTCCACTTCAAGCCGACCCGCTAAGCCGCGCAGCCGGCTCGACGGCGGCGACCTGCCGGCGCCGCCGGAGCCGATGGAGGGCGTCGGCGAGGCCGTCTGGATCGACGTCATCCGCAAGATGGACGAGGTCTACAACGACCTCCTGCAGTACGAGGTGGCGCTGGAGGAAAAGAACGCCGCGCTCGAGGAATCGCACCAGTTCATCGAGAGCGTGCTCGCCTCGATGTCCGACATCCTCATCGTCTGCGACCGGCACGGCGGCATCGAGGAGGTGAACGCCTCGCTGCAGCGCTTCACCGGCCGCGCCGAGGCGGCGCTGAAGGGCACGCCGGTGTTCGACCTGTTCGCCGACGAAGCCTCGCGGCAGGCGGTGCGCGACTTCTTCTCGCCGCAGCAGCGCGACGCGCGCCACGACGTCGAACTCGGCATCGCCGCCGCCGACGGCACGGCGGTGCCGGTGTCGATCAACTGCACGCCGCGCCTCTCCGGCGTCGGCAAGCTGGTCGGCATGGTCGTCACCGGCCGGCCGGTCGGCGAGCTGCGCCGCGCCTACCACGCGCTGCGGCAGACGCACGAGGAACTGAAGCGCACGCAGCAGCAGCTCGTGCAGTCGGAGAAGATGGCCTCGCTCGGCCGCCTGGTCGCCGGCGTCGCGCACGAGCTGAACAACCCGATCAGCTTCGTCCTCGGCAACGTCATGGCGCTGCGCCGCTACGTCGGCCGCCTGCACACCTACATCGAGGCGGTGAGCGCCAGCGCCGGCGCACGCACGCCGGCGCTGGAAAACCTGCGCCGCGAGCTGCGCATCGACCGCATCCTCGAAGACATGGAGCCGCTGCTCGACGGCATGATCGAGGGCGCCGAGCGCACCACCGACATCGTCGACGGCCTGAAGCGCTTCTCGGCGGTGGACCGCCAGGCCGACGAGGCCTTCAACCTGACCGAGGTCGTGCAGCGCGCGCTGCGCTGGGTGACACGCTCGGCGCCAGCGAAATTCGAGGTGCGCGTGGACCTGCCGCCGTCGCTGCCCATGGTCGGCTCGTCCGGCCAGATGCAGCAGGTGATCATGAACCTCGTGCAGAACGCCTGCGACGCCATGGCCGAGGCGCCGTCGCCGAAGCTGGAGGTGCGCGCCGCGCACGACGCCGGCGAGGCGATCGTGCTGACGGTCGCCGACAACGGGCCGGGCATTCCGGAAGCGCACCTGCCGCACCTGTTCGACCCCTTCTTCACGACCAAGCCGGTCGGACAGGGCACCGGGCTGGGCCTGTCGATCAGCTACGGCATCGTCGAGCGCCACGGCGGCCGGCTGGCGGTGGCGAACCGGCCGGAAGGCGGCGCCGCGTTCACGCTGGTATTGCCGCCGGCGCCGGGCTGAGGCGCGGCGCGCGGCGCCGCAGGTGGAAAGCGAAAACTGGAAACCTGCTTTCCGGAAAGCCGTTCCGGCGCATCGATCCCGCTGCAAATAGTTGATCCGTAAGGACACGAGCTCTGGCACAATCCTTGTTAGGAAGTTTTTCTATTTTCTTCATAACGGGATGAAGAGGGAGATGAAAGCACACGGAAAAACCGGGCTGGCCCTGCTGCTCGGCCTAGCGCTCGGCGGCGGCGCGGCCGCCGACGTGCAACTGCCGGAGATCAGCGTCAGCGCCGGCGGCGACAAGCCGAAAAGCAGCCTCAGCCTGCAGGCGAACAGCCTGCCGGCGGCGGTCACGGTCATCGGCCGCGAGCAGATCGAGCGGACCAACGTCGGCCGCGACTACTCCGACCTGCTGCGCCGCGTGCCCGGCGTGAACGCCTACAACTTCGGCCAGGGCGACATCGGCAGCCCGATCAAGATGCGCGGCTTCACCGGCACCGGCGCGCACGGCGGCGACGTCGCCATCTACGTCGACGGCGTGCCGCAGAACATCCCCTCGGCCAACCAGGGCGGGCCGGGCATGAGCGACCTCTCCTGGCTGACGCCGGACATGATCGAACGCATCGAGGTGGTGAAAGGGCCGTTCTCGGCGCTCTTCGGCGACCAGAACCGGGCCGGCGCAGTCAACATCGTCACCCGCAGCGCCGGCGAATCGAGCGTTGCCGGCACCGTCGGCCGCTTCGCCACGGCGCGCGGCAGCCTGGTCCATTCGGCGACGGCGGACAACGGCGCGACCAGTTTCCTCGTCGCCGACGTCTACCGCACCGACGGCTACCGCGACAACTCGGACGCGCTGCGCGGCACCGTCTTCGCCAAGGTTTCCCGGACCTTCGGCGACGCCGCGTGGGCGCTGCGCGGCAGCTACTACCGATCGGACTGGGACGCACCGGGCTACCTGAGCTACGACGGCCTGAAGAACGGCACCGTCGATTCCCGCGACCGCGATCCGAACGCACCGCCGCTGTGGGGCGACGCCGAGCGCTTCGGCCTGGTGCTGACGCGCACGCCGGCACGCGGCGAGGCCGGCCTGCACGCGACGGCCTTCGTCGAACGCTACGAGAAGCGGCGCGCCAACCCCGTCGGCGGCGACCCGGCCGCGCTCAACGTGCAGAACGACGAGCGCACGATGTTCGGCGGGCGGCTGCTGTACAACCTGCTCTTCTCCGACCGGGCGACGCTCGCCGTCGGCACCGAACTGCGCGCCGACCGCGGCGAGGGCTTCAACAAACGCCGGGCCACCGCCGGCGCGAGCGGCCGCTACAACAGCTACTGGGATCTCGACCTGCTCGCCTACAGCGTCTTCGCCCAGGGGCAGTACCGCCTGTTCGACACGTTCAAGCTGGTCGGCGGCGTGCGCACCGACGTCTTCGACTACGACATCGAGAACCGCAAGCTGCCGGCGGCCTCGGTCGACTACCGCAAGTCGGCGACGACGCCGCGCGCCGGCTTCGTGTGGACGCCGCAGCCAGCGCTCGACGTCTTCGCCAACGTCGGCGAGGGCATCCGTTCCCCGGCCGAGCGCGAACTGTCGCCGGCCGGCGCCGGCAACGGCCTGCTCGGCGCGGCCGGCGGCCAGGCCTTCCCGCATCTCCGGCCGCCGAAGGTGAAGGCCGCCGACGTCGGCGTGAACGCCATGCTCGGCGAGCGGCTGAAACTCTCGGCCGCCGGCTACCGCTCGAAGAATCAGCGCGAGATCCGCGAGACGACGCCCGGCAGCGGCGTCTTCGCCTCGATCGGCGACACCACACGGGACGGCTGGGAAGTCGAGGCGCAGTTCTTCGCCAGCGACGCCCTGAGCTTCTACGGCAGCTTCGGCAAGGTCCGCGGGCGCGTCGAGAATCCGCCCAACGCCGGGCAGAAGCTGATTTCCGGCCTGCCCGAGGACACCTGGCGCCTCGGCGTCGAATACACGACGCCGTTCGCCGGCGGCCGCCTGCTGCTGAACGGCGACGCCTTCCTGCTCTCCGGCGCGCCCTATTACGTCGGCGCCGGCGCGACGCCGCGCTACAGCCGCGACTACGTCCGCTACGACCTGCGCGCCTCCTACGAGCGGGGCCGCTGGCGGCATACCGTGTTCGGCGTCTTCCAGCCGCGCCGCTTCGCCAGCGAGCAGGCGGGCGCCACCCTCGATCCGCGCCCGAAGGTCGACCTCGGCCTGACGGTAAGCTACAGGTTCTGACCCGGAGAATCATGATGACGACGAAGCAAAGCCCGATCCGTTCCTTCCCCGCCGCGCTCTGCGCCGGCCTCTTCCTGAGCCTGCCCGCGCTCGCCCACGACGCCTGGGTGGAGCCGCGCGACGGCGCCTGGGTCGTGCTCTACGGCCACGGCGACAAGATAGAGGCGTACGCGCCGGAAAAGGTGCGGGCGCTGACCGCCGCCGACGCCAACGGCGCCGCGCTGACCGTCAGCCTCGATGCCGCCGCCTCGCCGCTGCGCGCGCGCGTCGGCGGGCAAGCGGCGTTGCTCACCCTGCATTTCGACAACGGCTACTGGACGAAGACCACCGAAGGCTCGAAGAACCTGCCGAAGAACGAGGTGCCGGGCGCGCTCGGCGCCTCGCATTCGGTGAAGTTCGGCAAGACCCTGCTGGCCTGGAGCGCGGCGGCGACCCGGCCGCAGGGCGCGCGCCTGGAAATCGTGCCGCTGGCGGCGACCGCCCCGCGGGCCGGCGGCACGCTGCCGGTGCGCGTCCTCTGGGAGGGGAAGCCGCTCGCCGGCGCCAAGGTGGCCCGTCCGGGGCACGGCAAGGAAGCGCCGGTCGAGGCCGACGCCGACGGCCGCGCCGAAGTTCCGGTGGCGGCCGGCCGGCAGATGATCGTCGTCAACCACAAGGTCGCGCTGCAGAACGACGCGCGCGCCGACCACTACTCGGCGGCGGCGAACCTGGTCTTCGAGAGCGCCCGCTGAGGCGCCGGCCTGCTGCATAATCGGACGCCCCTTGCCCGGAGAGACGATGAAACGCCTGCTGCCCCTGCTCTGCCTGCCGCTCGCCGCGGCGCAGGCCCTGGCGCACGAGGTGCACGCCACCGTCGCCGCGGCGCCGGCGACGGTGGTGACGCTGACCTACGCCGACGGCGAGCCCTTCTCCTTCGAAGCCTTCGAAGTGCACGCCGACGCCTCCGATCGGCCGCTGCTCGTCGGCCGGACCGACGCCCAGGGCCGCGCCGTCTTCCTCGCGCCGGCCGCGGGCGAAACGCGCCTGCGCGCCTTCTCGGCCGACGGGCACGGCGTCGACCTGCGCCTGCCGCCGCCGGCAGCAGGCGCCGCCGCGGCGCCCGCCGCGGCCGACGACCGGCCGGCGCGAATCCTGTTCGGCCTCGGCCTCCTGCTCGCCGTTTTCGGCCTCGTGCAACTGTGGCAGAAGAAACGGGGCAAGGGATGAGAACGAAAACGTCCACCGCAGAGGCGCAGAGGCGCAGAGGTGGCGCAGAGGAAAACCTCAAATCGGAATTTCTCTGCGTTCCCTCTGCGCCTCTGCGCCTCTGCGGTAGGTGTTCCAGTCGTCCAGACGAAGCCTGACCGCCGATGCACATCCCGGACGGCTTCCTCTCGCCGCAGACCTACCTGCCGGCCTACGCCCTCGCCGCCGGCGCCTGGGCCTGGGCGGCGCGCGGCCTGCGCGCGCGCCTCGACGAGGAACTGGTGCCGCGCCTGGCGGCGATGACCGCGCTCGCCTACGGCCTCGGGCTGGTCATGGTGCCGGTGCCCGGCGGCACCTCCGGGCACGCGCTCGGCGTCGCCATGCTGGCGCTGCTCTTCGGCCCGCGGCTGGCCTTCCTCGCCTACAGCCTGGTGCTCGTGCTGCAGTCGCTGCTCTTCGGCGCCGGCGGCATCACCGCGCTGCCGGTCAATGCGCTGGCCATGGGGCTGGCCGGCGCTTTCGCCGCCGTCGCCGTGCACCGGGCGCTGCGCGGCATCAACGAGACGGCGGCGGTGGCGCTCGCCGCCTGGGTCTCGGTCGTCGTCTCCGCGGCGCTCGTCGCGCTGGTCCTCGGCGCGCAGCCGCTCGTCGCGCAGCGTGCGGACGGCACGCCACTGTTCTTCCCCTTCGGCTTTTCCATCGTGCTGCCGGCGGTGCTGCTGCCGCACCTCGCCATCGGCGTCGGCGAGGCGCTGCTCACCGTCGCCGTCTGGCGCTTCGCCCGGCGCCGGCGCTGGAGGGCGGCGGCGTGACGCCGGCCGGCTGGCTCGCCGCCTACCTCGGCGCCGTCGTCGCCGTCGGCTTCGTGCATTCGCCGGCGGCGCTCGCCGCGCTCTTCGCCTGCGCGCTCGCCGCCGCCGGCCGGCCGCGCTGGCGGCTGCTGCGGCGCGCGCTCGTCGCCGTGCTCGCCTTCAACCTCGCGGTCAGCGCCGGCTACGCGGCGGTGGCGCTGTGGCGCGGCGACTTCGCCGCCGACTATCTGCTGCTGGTCAACCTGCGCGTGCTGCTGCTCGTCTTCCTCGGCTTCTGGTTCGTCGCGCGCGTGAACGTGCTCGCCGCCTTCGCCTTCTCGCCGACGCTGACGCTGCTGGCGACGCTGGCCGTGGTGCAGGCGCAGCACTTCGCCCGCCTGGCGCGCGACTTCCGGCTCGCCTTCGTCAGCCGCAACCCGGCGCCGGCGCGGCTGGCCGACCGCGCGCGGCACGCCTCGGCGCAGGCGGCGACGCTGCTCGACAAATCGGTCGCCGGCGCCGCCGAGACGGCGCTGGCCATGCGCTCGCGCGGAGGCTTCGATGATTGAGCTGGAGAACGTCGCCTTCGCCTGGCCGGACGCGCCGCCGGCCTTCGCCGACCTGACGCTGACCATCGGCCAAGGCGAGAAGGTGGTGCTGCTCGGCGCCAACGGCTGCGGCAAGTCGACGCTGCTCAAACTGCTCGACGGCCTCGTCGCGCCGACCGCCGGCGCCTACCGCTACGCCGGCGAAGCGGTGACGCCGGCGGCGCTGAAGGCGCGCGGCCGCGGCCGGCGCTTTCGCGCCGAGGTGGCGCTGCTCTTCCAGCATCCGGAGGCCATGCTGTTCAATCCGACGGTGTTCGACGAGGTGGCCTACACGCCGCGCCGCCTCGGCCTCGCCGACGCCGAGGAACGCGCCCGCCGCTGGCTGGCCGCGCTCGATCTGGCCGCGCTCGCCGACAAGGCGCCGTTCACCCTCTCCGGCGGCGAGAAGCAGAAGGTGGCGCTGGCCGCCGTGCTCGCCGTCGAACCGCGGCTGCTGCTGCTCGACGAGCCTTCCGCCAGCCTCGATCCGCGTACCGCCGGCTGGCTGGTCGACCTGCTGCAGGACGGCCCGGCGACGGTCATCGTCAGCACGCACAACCTGTCGCTCGCGGCGGAACTGGGCGAGCGCTGCCTGATCCTCGGCGAGAATCGCCGGCTGATCTACGACGGCCCGGTCGAGGCGGCACTCGCCGACCTCGATCTGCTCGAACGCGCCAACCTCGCGCACCGCCATCGCCACCGCCACGGCGGCCATGCGCATGCGCACGCGCACCGGCACGACTGGGAAAGTTCCTGAACGGCGCCCTGCGGCCGGCAACGCCGGGCGAATGAGCCGGGCACTCAGTCGAATTTGCCGCGATCGAGTCTTTCCGCGATTTCCTTCGTCACCTGCTCGAAGCGCAGGACGCGTCTACCTTTGTGATCCTTCATGAAATCTTCGGCGTCGGCCTGTGTCGCCAGCGGGATCAGTTCATGGCCCATCGGCCCGAGAACGTCGGAGCCGGTCACGTAGAGGGCCTTTCTGGCGTCGATCCGGGCAAGGTTGTAGAAATCGGTGACGGCGATGGCGCGGATATCCTCGATCCGGTGGTCCGGCGCGTACTTCGCGTAGTCGAACAGGTACTTGAACAAGTCCTTGGCGCCGTCGAAGTGGTGGGCGTGACCATCCTTGTAGAGCACCGTCGCCGTCCAGTTCGGGTACTTCGAGACGAGCATGCCGCACACCGGGCAGAGATCCCTGGCGCCCGGATTCGGAATGTCGATCAGCGCCTCCTGGGCACCGGCCGCAGCGGCCAGCCCCAGGAAAAGCAGCGCGGCGAGGAAGCGGCGGCGCATGCCGGTCAGCCCGGCTTCTTCTGTTCCGCCGCCCGCCTGCGGCGTTCGGCACGGTTCCGGCGGATCACGGCGACATCGCCCGCCATGTCGAGATAGCTCTCGCGCAGCGCGTCGTCGAAACGGCCGAGGCTGCCGCCGTGCTTCACCTGGAATTCCTTCGCCCGGTCGGACGAGGCGAAGGAATGCTTGCTGCGCCGGGTCATCGCGTGCTTCAGGTCGGCGCCGATCAGGTAGATCAGACGGTCCACCGGGAACAGCGGACACGGCGCCTCGGCCGAACCGTAATCCGGCCCCCAGATATCCTTGGGTTCGCGGTCGATGTTCAGTCCCAGGCTGAGCGACAGGCAGTGGATCGAACAGACGCCGTCGACCAGATCGTCGCCGTACTGCACCAGCATGCGGGTGCGGTGGTGCTCCTTGCGGTCCATGCCGCAGTACGGGCACTTCGGATATTTTTCCAGCTCGCCCTGCAACGGGTTGGCGTCCGGTGCCTTCTTCGGCACGAACTGCGCCGGTGTACCGTCGACGCTGCAGGCGGACGCAGGCTGGGCCCGGGCGTTCCCGGCGGCAAGCCCGCCGGCGGCGAGGGAAAGCTTGAGCAGATCGCGGCGCTTCATTGGGTCCTCCCTGTGTTCCGAATCGATCCCGGCCGGAATATTAGCGGTCGGCGATAATTCCGGGATGCGGCATTTGGCCGCATGCTCAGAACACCAGCTTCTGCATCACGCGAAAATAGGCCAGCCCCTGCCACAAGGTCGACAGGCCGAGGGCGATCACGAAAACGCCCGCTCCTTTCTGCAGCAGGCCACGCACCCGGGGCCCGAGCCTGCCGAAGAGCACGCTCGCCAGCAGCATCGACGGCAGCGTACCGGCGCCGAAGGCGAGCAGCAGCAGCCCGCCTTCAGGCACCGAGGGCGCCGTCGTCGCCTTCACCGCCATCGCCATGGTCATCGAGCATGGCATCAGGCCGTTGACCAGCCCGGCGATCGCCGCACCGCGCACCGCCCCCTTTTGCGCGGCGCCGGCGAACTGTCGGCGCAGCCAGCGCGCCGGTGCGAAGCCGACCGTCAGCTTCAGCGGCGACGCCCCGAGCAGTTCGAGGCCGAGCAGGACCACCAGAAATCCGGCGCCGATCTGCAGCACGCCCTGCGCGAGGCCGATGCAGCCGGTCGCCACCAGCGCCGCGCCGAGCGCCGCCGCCAGCAGGCCGATCGTGCCATACACCGAGACGCGCGCCGCGTGATAGGCGAGATAGGGAAACAGCCCCGCCGCACCGCCGGCGACCTGCTTCGCGCGAATGAAGTAGCCGCAGACGAGGGCGCCGCACATGCCGAGGCAGTGGCCGCTGCCGAGCAGCCCGGTCATGAAGGCCGCTACGTAGCCGAAGCGCTCGACGACGTGGTGCGCGTGCTCCTCCACGCCGGCTAGCCCTTGCGCAGGAGGCGCAGCGAATTAACCACCACCGATACCGAACTTGCCGCCATCGCCGCCGAAGCGATCATCGGATTGAGTCGGCCGGCCGCCGCCACGGGAATGGCGACGGTGTTGTAGCCGAGCGCCCAGAACAGGTTCTCGCGGATGATGCGCATCGTCCGCCGCGAGATCGAAAGCGCGTCGGCGGCCTTGCCGAGGTCGCCGCGCACCAGCGTCAGGTCCGCCGTCTCGACGGCGACGTCGGTGCCGCCGCCGACCGCCATGCCGACGTCCGCGGCGGCCAGCGCCGGCGCGTCGTTGATGCCGTCGCCGACCATCGCCACGGTCTCGCCCGCCGCCTGCAGCGCACGCACCAGTTCGAGCTTGCGCGCCGGCGTCGCCCTTGCCTCGACACGGTCGATGCCGACCAGCGCCGCGACGTGCCGTGCCGCGGCCTCCGTATCGCCGGTCGCCATCACGGTCTTGATGCCGAGCCGGTGCAAGCGGGCGATCGTCGCCTGCGCATCGGTGCGCGGCCGGTCGGCGATGGCGAAGAAAGCGGCAAGCCGATCGTCCAGCGCCACCAGCACCGGCGTCTGCCCGTCCGCGCCGGCGCGGACGACGGCGTCGGCAAACGGCGTTGCGTCGATGCCGTGCCGCGCCAGCCATTCGGCGTTGCCGGCCAGCACCGTGCGGCCGTCGGCGGTGGCCGCGATGCCATGCCCCGGTTCGGCGCTGAAATCGACCACCGGCCTGTCGGCGGCCACCCCGGCGCGCTGCGAGAATTCGCGCAGGGCACGGGCGAGGAAATGTTCCGAGCCATGCTCGGCGCTCGCCACCAGCGCCAGCAGTTCCCCATCCGGCAGGCCGGAGCGGTTCTCCCAACCGGCAACGGCCGGCCGACCTTCGGTGATGGTGCCGGTCTTGTCGAAGACGACCGTCGTCACCTTGGCACCGGTTTCCAGTGCCGCGCCGTTGCGGATAAAGATGCCGCGCCGCGCCGCGGCGCCGGTACCGGCCATGATCGCCGTCGGCGTCGCCAGACCGAGCGCGCACGGACAGGCAATCAGCACCACAGCGACGGCGTGCGCCAACGCGTGCGTCGCCGGCGCGCCGCCGAGCAGCCAGCCGCCGGCGGTGGCGCCGGCGATGCCCATGACGCCCGGCACGAACGCCGAGGAGATGCGGTCGGCGAGCTTCTGCACCGGCAGCTTGGCGTTCTGCGCCTCGTCGACCATGCGCACGATGTGAGCCAGTACGGTATCGCGCCCGATCGCCGTAGCGCGCACGAGCAGCGTGCCGTTCTGGTTCAGACAGCCGCCGATCACCCGGTCGCCGGCCGCCTTTGCGACCGGGATGCTCTCGCCGGTGAGCATCGCCTCATCCACCGCCGAAGCGCCCTCGACCACCTCGCCATCGGTCGGAATCCGCTCGCCGGGGCGTACGCGCAGGAGGTCGCCGGCGACGACGGCCTCGGCATCGACGACGAGTTCGATGCCGCCGCGCAGCACCACCGCCGTCGCCGGTTGCAGTTCGATCAGTTGCCGGATCGCCTCGCCGGCCTTGCCCTTGGCCCGCTCCTCCAGGTAGCGGCCGAGCAGCACGAAGGCGACGATGGAGGCTGCGGCTTCGAAATACAGGAAATCCGTCTTCCGGTGCGGCAGCAGGCCGGGCAGGCTGTAGAGATAGGCGGCGCCGGCGCCGAGCGCGATCAGCGTGTCCATGTTGGCGCCGCGCTGCTGCGCGAGTCTGATCGCCTTCTCGAAGAAGGGCCGGCCGGCACCGAAGACCACCGGCGTCGCCAGCGCGAACTGCAGCAGACGCAGGCCGTAGTGGTGCGGCATCGCCATGCCCAGAGCCATCAGAGGCCCGGTCAGTGCCGCGGCGGCGAGGAAACGCTTCCTCGCCGACTCTCGCTGCGCCTTTTCGCGCTCAACGAGGAAGCGGCGCTGCGCCAGCGTGTCCATCGGCCGCGGCGTATAACCGAAGCGTTCGATCAGACCGAATACTGCATCGCGGTCTAGCCAGCCATCCACCGCAGCGGTGCCGGCGGCGAAATTCACGCCGGCCGATCGCACGCGCGGGTCGCGCTTCAGCGAAAGTTCGATCAGCGCCGCGCAGGAAGCGCAGGTCATGCCCTCGATGGCCAGCGAGACATGTCGCACCGGCCCGTCGGGCACCCCGGTCGGAGCCGGCTTCGCCGACCGCGGCGCGCGCACCAGCGCGGTCGCGATATGCGCAACGGCATCGACCAGTTCGTCGCGGCCGATCTCCTCCGGCGCAAAATGCACGGCGAGCGAACCGAGGCGCGCTTCGCCGCGCACCTCGCGCACCGCCGGCCGCTTGCGCAGCAGGATTTCGAGCAGGCAGAGGCGCTCTTCGTCCCTGGCCAGCGCCGGCACGACGACGCGAATGCGCCGCGTCAGCGCGTGGACGACACGCACCTCGACCGGCACCGTGGCGTTCACGGCCTCGCCCCGCCGGCGCCCTGCCCTGCCGGGGCCGGCAGCCCGGCCGCCGGCGCAGCGGCCTTCCCGGACGCAGCCAGCGCGCGCTTGCGGTAGCGCACCAGCAGGAAGGTGAGATAGAACACCGCCAGCCACGCATCGGCATGACGGCCTGGGAAGCGCAGCCACTGCTGCGTGATCCTGTTCCAGTGCACGCGGATCAGATAGAAGGCGAGCACGTCGTTGGCAAAATTGATGACCGCGCGTTCATTCACGAGCGCCGGATCGAACACCTTCCGCCACGGCGTCGGCCTGCCTCCGGGCGTCAGGAACTGCGCCTGCATCGCGTGCGACGCGGCCAGCGCCCGCTCGTTCGCGTAGCGCAGCCATTGCAGCGCGCGCTCGCGCCAGGCCCCGATACCGATACGCGCCGCCCGATCGCCCGCCGTCGACGCGCATCCGGCCGCGCCGCCGCTCGCAGCGGCCAGCGCCGCATCCAGCGTCGCCTTCAAGACCAGCGCGATCTGCCGGTGTCCGTTCGCGATCGGATCGAAATGCACCGACAGTTTGGCGCCGCGCAGGTCGAGACGCACCCCGCGCACGCCGGGCAGGGACAGCAGCGCCGCCTCGATCACGCGCGCCGAGCCGGGATTGCCGAAGGCCGCCGGCAGAGCCAGGCGGAGATGATCATCGGCCTTCGCCAGCACGAAGACGCGGCGGGCATGTTCGCTCATGCGGAACTCCTGCTGAAAACGCGCGACGATCAGGGAACGGCGGGCGGCTCGGCTGCGGCGGCGGCCTTGGCTTCCGCCTCGTTGCCTTCCTTCGCCTCGGCGATCAGGTCGTCCAGACTCTCCTTCTGCTGCGCGGCGAAATCCTTGCTCATGTCGGTCAGCCTCACCACCGCCTGGACGATCTCCTTGCGGTACCTGTAGCCGAGATAACCGGCTGCGGCGCCGACCGCGGCGCCGGCCGCGAGCAGCAGCAGCGGGCTGCGCAGCAGGGCGCCGACCGGCTTGGCGCCGAGCGCCCGCGCGGCAACGAATCCGGTCGAGGCCATCATCATCGGCTTCATTATGTGCGGCACGTTTTTCGCCGCCTCGTGCATCATCGGTTGCGTCATCATCGATCTCCTTTTCCGCCCTGGCCGTCGCCGGCCGGGCCATTCGATCCGTCGTCGCCGACGTCGTTCAGCATCTGCCAGATACCCTTGCAGCCCTCACAGCAGAAGCGCCTCTCCTCGCCCGCCCGCCGCACCGTCCAGACCCGTGCGCCGATCTCCAGGCCGCACAGATCGCAGATGTCCCGCTCGCCCATCCTACGGCTTCGGCAGCAGGGCCGCCGCCTCCCGCGCGAAGGTCGCCTCGTCGGCCTCACCGACGATCTTGCCGCGCACCACGCCGCCGCCGTCGACGAAGAAGGTGGTCGGCAAGCCGACGACGCCGTAGCGTCTGGCGATCTCCGAGGATTCGTCGAGCAGGACCGGATAGGTGACGCCGATCTTCTCCGCGAAGGCACCCGCTGTCGCCCTGTCCTGCCCGGCGTTGATCGCCAGGACGGTCAGGCCCGCCTCCCGGTGCCGCCGGTAGACCGACTCGACCGCCTTCATCTCGGCCTCGCAGTATCGGCACCAGTCGGCCCAGAAACGGATCACCGCCGGCCGGCCGGCCATGCCATCCGGGAAGTCGACCTCGCCGCCCGCCAGCCCGGCCGCGCGGAAGGCCGGCGCAGGCGCGCCAAGGTTGACGTTCGCAGCGGGCGCGCCGCCGTCACAGGCAGCGACGAGCGACAGGACTGCGCCCGCCAGCAGGATTCTCGACATCGTTCTCATCCGGCATCCATCCCAGGTTCTTTCCTTTCGATTCTATTGCCCCGGACCGGGCGCCGCCACCCCCGAGGCCGCGACCTTATGCCGCATTGTTCCGCCTTGTCGACGCCGATTAAGATCGACGGTCCGATCCCGGTAGCCCGCCATGCCATGCTCGGCAACGACGCCATTACGCATCTGTATCTCCGCCACATCGCCGCCCTGCGCGGCTTCCTCGCCGCCCGCGTCGGGTGCCGCGAAATCGCCGGAGAACTGGCGCACGAGAGCTTCGTACGCATGATGACCTGCAAGAACGAAGCCATCGCCGATCCGCGCGCCTTCCTCTTCCGCGTCGCCGGCAACCTGGCCGTCGACCACTGGCGGGCGAATCCGGTCGGCCCCGATCGCTTCCTGGACATCGATGAACACGAGCACCTCGCGTCGGAAGCGCCGGGGCCGGAGCGGTACGCCGCGGCAAGACAGCAGCTCGATCGCCTGCGCAGAGCGGTGGACGGTTTGCCGTCGAGGTGTCGCGAGGTTTTCGCCCGCCACAAATTCGACGGTGCGACACAGGCCGAGATCGCGACCGAATTCGGGATATCGCAGAACGCGGTGGAGAAGCACCTGATCCGCGCCCTGGTCCGGCTGCGCCGGTGCCTGGACTGACATGGAACAGGCGGCTCCACGGCAGGATTCGAAGGGCACCGGGGGCGCCCTGTCGAAGCAGGCCGCCGCATGGTTCCTGCGCCTGAACGACCCGGCATGCACCGACGAGGACCGCCGCCGGTTCGATGCATGGCTCGGCGCCTCGGAACGCCACGCCGAGGAGTACCGGGCCTTCCGGCGGCTCTGGCAGCGGCTCGACGGGCTCGGAGAAGACGGCCCGGTCCGGCGGCGCCGCGCCGTCGGCATCGTCGGCTTTCTGGCAGCCTGCGCACTGCTTCTCGGCATCGTCTTCGCCGGACCCCGGCCAGCCGCTCCGGAGCAGACAATCGCCACCGCCACCGGCGAGATCCGGCGCGTAACGCTGGCCGACGGCTCGATCATCGATGTGAACGCCGATTCGCGCATCGCCGTGTCGGTCTCCGACGACGCGCGACGCATCCGGGTCGAGCGCGGTGAGGCGGTGTTCGTCGTCGCCGACGACTCGCGGCGGCCGTTCGAAGTGCTCGCCGGCGCGGGCATCCTGCGCGACATCGGCACGACCTTCGGCGTCGCCGTCGAAAACGGGCTGGTTTCGGTCAGCGTCATCGAGGGCGCCGTCGAGGTCCGTCTTCCGGAAACCGGAGCGAAGGCCACGGTTGGCGGCGGCGAGCGCCTCGCCTTCTCCCGCTCCGCCATCTCGCCGCCGGAGCGCTTCGACGGCGAGGCGGCGACCGCCTGGCGCTTCGGGCGCTTCGAGTTCCGCGATACGCCGCTGCACGAAGTCGTGCACCAGATCAATCGTCACCATGCCCGGCCGACGGAACTCGCGGACCCGTCTCTCGGACGCTTGCGCGTCAGCGGCGCATTCAGCATTGCCGACCGACACGGCCTGCTGACGGCGCTTGAGGCCCTCTATCCGATCCGCCGGGACGAAAGGGGCGAAGCGACCCGGCTCGCGAGGGCGGAAAGATAGCGCTGAAAAAACTGTCAGGGTTTTCCGCGTTTTTACGTCTTCCCCATTGAGCGCCCCCTGCGGACGGCGCCTCCATGATCTGAAAGGGGAAGAAAAATGCACGGCCGAATCCGCCTCGCCACCCTGCTGGCGATCCTGTCCTCACCAGTGCTGGCCCAGCAGGCCGCGAACATCCGCATCGAAGCGCAGGACATGCCGTCCGCGCTGCACAGTCTGGCAAGCCAGGCGGGCATCCAGTTGCTGTTCGACGCCGACGACCTCAAGGGCGCCCGGACGAACGGCCTGCGGGGCACCTTCTCCGGAGACGAGGCGCTGCGTCGCCTGCTCGACGGTTCGCGCTTCGGATTCAAGGTCACGGGGAAGAACGCCTACGTCATCCACCCCCTGCCGAAGCCGACCGCTTCCCGGCCGGACGCCGTGCTCTCCGAGGTGCTGGTGACGGCGAGCACGCGCACCCCGAATCCGCTCGACCGCACGCCGGCCTCGATCAGCCTCGTCGAGCGCGAAGACTTCGAGGAAACGCAGGCGGCGACGGTCTCGCAGGTCATGAAGAAATTGCCGAACGTCGAATTCGGCGGCGGACCGCGCGTCAACGGCGAAATTCCGGCCATCCGCGGCATCACGGGTCCGTCGATCACGCTGCTGGTGGACGGCGCACGCCAGAACGATACGACCTCCCCCGGCCTGAAATCGCCGCTTTTCATCGATCCGTATTTCCTGCAGCGGGCCGAGGTCGTGCGCGGCGCGTCGTCCTCGCTCTACGGCTCGGGCGGGGTCGGCGGCGTCATGGCGTTCAGCACCTATTCCGCCCGCGACCTCCTCGAAGCAGGGCGCAGCGTCGGCGGCGGCGCCAGGCTTGCCTACAGCGACGCCGACCGGTCGACGCGACTGAACGCACGCCTGTACGGCGGCAACGACACCATCGACGGCCTGGTCGCCGTCGGCCTGAGCGACTGGAACAAGATCCGGCAGGGCGGCGGAAGGCATCTCGATCCGAACGACGGCGACGCCTCGACGGGACTGGCGAAGATCGGCATCCGGCCGACGCCGGACAGCCGCATCGAGCTCTCCCATCAGTTCTACAGCAGCGACAACCTGCAGGTGAACAACGCCCAGGCCACCCAGTACCGGACGGCCAACCTGCCGATCACCATGCCGGCGGTGCAGAAAGTGCACGTCGACCAGTTCACCACCATGCTCAAGGGCCGGATCGGCGACGTCGACGGTGCGCCGGCACTTTCCGCCAGCCTCTACAAGACCGGATTGAAATACGTCTTCGACCGTAGCCCGGACCCGACGATCACGAACGTTCTCTACAGCGACACCGAAACGGAAACCGTCGGCGGCAGCCTGCAGGGAAGCCGGATTTTCGACGGCGGCGGCTGGGGACGGCACCGGGTCACCGCCGGCTTCGACACCTTCGAGGACAGGCAGTCGGCGGTGGCGGCGACCGCGGCGAACCCTTCCGCGCCGAGCACGGTCACGCGGGACGGCACCCGCCGGGCGAGCGGCTGGTTCGTCCAGGACGAGATCGCCTTCGGCGGCGGCTGGCGCCTGACCCCCAGCCTGCGCGCCGACCGCTACAGCGCCTCGCTCGCCGGCGGCAGCCTGCCGGACAACAGCGAAAGCCGCGTCTCGCCGAAGGTTTCGCTGTCCTGGACGGAAGGCGGCCTGATGCTCTTCGGCAACGCCGGCGAGGCATTCCGGGCGCCGACGGTGGTCGAGCTCTACCAGAACTTCGCCGGCTTCGGCCTGACCAACTTCCTGCCGAACGCCTCGCTCCGCCCGGAAATCGACCGTTCGCTGGAACTCGGCGCCAACTATGCCGGCCGCCACCTGCTGTCCGAAGGCGATTCCCTGAAGGTCCGCGCCTCCTGGTTCGGGTCGCGCGTGACCGACCTCATCCACAGCGTGAACCTGGGCGGTATGACGCCGTCCGGCTCCACTCCCGCGCAGCAGGCCGGTTTCGCCGCCAATTGCGCGGCGACCGGCCTGAACTGCAAGCTCCAGTACCAGAACGTCCCCGACGCCCGGCGCACCGGCGGCGAAATCTCGGTCGATTACCGGCTCGGCCAATGGCAGTTCAACGCGGCCTACAGCCGGGTCCGGGTCGAGAACCGCGACGACGGCGACAGGTTGTTCTCGCCGCCGGACAAGATCGTCGTGCAGATTCGCCGGCAGCTTCCCGCCCAGAACATGACGGTACTCTGGAACAGCACGGGCGTGGCGGCGCAGGACTACGACTCGACCGTTCTGCGCCGCCGCTCCGGCTACGCGACCCACGACGTCTTCCTGAGCTGGGCGCCGCCCGGATGGAAGGCCAGGCTGGACGTCGGCGTCGCCAATCTGTTCGATCGTCGCTACTCGGCCTACCAGTCGGGCAACGCGTATGCCTACACCTATCAGGAAGGCCGCAGCCTGAAGCTGTCGCTCGGCGCCGATTTCTGAGGAGCCCGGCATGGACAGACGCGATCTGCTCAAACTCTCCCTGCTCGCCGGCGCCGCCATCGGGGCGCCGGCGGCGCGCGCCGACTGCCATCGGGAGACCGATGCCACGCCGGCCCAGTTCCTGCCGAAACTGCCGCCGGACGCGGCGCCGCACGAGGACGACCTCGACAAATACCCGAGCTGCCCCTATTGCGGCATGGATCGCCGCTACAACCACCGCGCGCGCATGCTGATCCATTACGGCAACGACGTGCCGGACCCGCTCTGCTCGATCCACTGCGGCGCGATCAGCCTGGCGCTCAACCTCTCGCTCGACCCGAAGGCGATCTACGTCGCAGACAACGCGGTCGCTGCCGATCCGCGGCCGCTGATCGAGGTCGGCAGGGCGACCTTCCTTGTCGGCAGCGACCTGCCCGGCGTGATGACGTGGAACAGCAAGGTCGCCTACGGCAGCGCGGAAGCGGCACTCGCCGCGCAGGGCGTACACGGCGGACAGCCGATGGATTTCCAGCAGACGCTGAAAGTCGCCTTCGCCGATCTCGCCGACGACCTCGAACGGATGCGCAAGGGCCGGGAGGAACGACGGCGGCGCGCCGCCGGGAAGGCGGCCGGGAAATGAAACGCCGGACGATGCGGTCGAATGCGGTTTCCCTGGTGCTTCTCCTCTGCTGTACCGTCGGCGTTCGCGCCGAAACCTTCCGCGACTGCGCGGAATGTCCGGAGATGGTCCGTCTGCCCGCCGGCGCCTTCCGCATGGGCACCCCCGGCCGCCCCGGACAGGAGCCCGCGCACGGCGTCGCGCTCCGCGCCTTCGCCATCGGCAGGCACGAAGTCACGCAAGGCCAGTGGAAAGCCCTGATGGGCGGAAATCCTTCCCGCGCCGCCGCCTGCGGCGACGATTGCCCGGTCGAGCGGGTGAGCTGGCACGATGCGCGGAAATTCGTCCGCCGGCTGAGTGAAAAAACCGGCCGCGCGTATCGTTTGCCGTCCGAGGCCGAATGGGAATACGCCTGCCGGGCCGGCATGGACGACGACTGGTGCGGCGGCAACGAGTTCTCCCGCGTTGCCTGGGGCGGCGACGCGCGCGGCGGGCCGCGCCCCGTCGGCGGCAAGCAGGCCAATGCCTGGGGGCTGCACGACATGAGCGGCAACGTCTGGGAATGGACGCAGGATTGCGCGCACCCCAACTACCACGGCGCGCCCGGAGACGGCTCCGCGTGGGAAACCGGCGGCGACTGCGCCAGCCGCATCCTGCGCGGCGGTTCCTGGCTCAGCGGGCCGCAGTACGGGCGCATCGGCATCCGCTTCGGATTCTCGGCCGATTACCGGAGCGGCGACTTCGGATTCCGCGTGGCGGCGACGATCGAAGACGCTCCGGATGAATAGCCTCCGATGCCGGGGATGACGATGCTCCTGGATGGCATCGATGAACATCGCTCTTGTCGACGCCGTCGGCCTAAGTCGGCGAGTGCGCGGCTCACCTCTTGTGCTGCCGTTCCATCGCGCGCTTGCGGTACCTTTCGCGCAGCTCGCGAATCATCGCCACATCGGCAGCCATGTCGGTGTAGGCCGCCAGCAGCGCCTGGTCGAAGTTCGCCGGTTCGCCACCGTTGGCGGCCTGTGCGGCTTCGGCCGCTTCGGCGCTGCCGTAGGCGACCTTGCTGCGCCGGGTCATCACGCCTTTGATGCCGCTGCCGACCAGGAAGATGGCCTTGCCGACTTCCACCAGCGGCTTGACGTCGCCGGCCACGGCGTTGTCGCCGACGTAGATCGCCTTCGGCTGGCGGTCTATGTTGATCGACAGGCTTATGGCCGCGCAGTGCAAGGAGCATGTGCCGTCGGCGACATCGTCGGCGTAATGCACCAGCATGCGCGAATGGCTGTACTGCTTCCGATCCATGCCGCAATAGGGGCACTTTGGATATTTCTCGATGTCATTCTCGGCGGCCTTCGGATCGGCCGCCCTCTTTGGCACGAACTGGGCGGGGGTTCCGTCCGTCGCGCAGGCGGGCTGTGCCTGCGCGCCGCGAGCGGCCAGGCCGGTGCCAGCGGCGAGGGAGAGTTTCAGCAAATCGCGGCGATCCATGACGGGTTCCTTTCGGGGTTGGTTGTAGTGGTGAAGCAGCCGCGGTTTGGCAATCCCCACCAGGATGAGCCTGTCTGTATTTCAGGCTTCGACCACGCCTTTCAGGGCATCGAGCCATGGAATCCATCGGGGGTCGGGGCCTGCGTAGGCGTTCCAGGTTGTGTCGTTGCATACGTAGGCCACCGCGGTGCCGCTCTCGGGATGCGCGAAGCCTATGCGCCCACCCATTCCCGGCTGGCCGAACGAACCCGGCCCCAGCATGGGCGAGGCTTCGTAGGGCAGTTCGTACCCCAAGGAAAAGCGCTGCTTCAATGGCGGCGGCAGGTCTTTCGAAAACGCCGGGGAGTACAGGCCCCGCAAGAAAGGAGGATAGGGAACTCGCGGCAATGAATCGGTCCGCGGCGCGCGCGCCCGTTCCATCGTTTCAGGGCGCAACAATCTCACGCCATCCACCTCGCCAATCAGGGCCGCGTACATCCTCGCCAGGGAGCGGGCATCACTGACGCCGTTGCCTGACGGGATTTCCGCAACCAGCGCCTCGCGAAGGTTCATGAACCAGATGAACGGATTCCCTGCGAAACTGCTATTGAAAATCGGTGCCACCCGGCCTTCCTCGCTCAGCGGCAAGCCGATCCACGTGCTCAACCCCAGCGGCTTCGCGACTTCGTCGGCCAGGAAGCGGCCGATGGATTTCCCCGAAACCCGTCGAACGATTTCTCCAACAAGATACCCATGCGTGGCCGAGTGATACTGATATCCCGTTTCCGGCGTCCACAGGGGTTTCATGGCCGCCAATGACGAGGTGCAGCGCTCCCAATCGACCAGGCCCAGCAACTGGATGCCGCTGTCGGGCGGAAACCACGACAATCCCGACGTATGGGCCAGAAGGGACGAGACGGGTATGTGCTCCTTGCCGTTGGCCGCGAACTCGGGCCAGTAGCGCGATACCGGGGCATCGATATCGACCAGCCCACGCTCCGCAAGCATATGCAGACAGGTTGAGACCAGCCCTTTGGCGGCGGAAAATATCACGGTGACGGTTTCGCTGGTGTAGGGCCGATTGTTGGCCCTGTCCCGACCGCACCACAGGTCGACGACCACCTTCCCATGCCGATAGACGCATAGTTGTGCCCCCCCCCGGATCGTTGGCCTGGCCGGCGGCGAATGCCTCGCGCACGCCCTCGTAGCCCCTCGCAACCGTGCCTTCGACCTTGACGGTCTTGCTTGCTGGCGGCGGCGCCTCCGCCCTGGCTTCGGACGCAAGGCCGCCGATCTGGCTGCCCACGCCCAATGCGGCGGCAGCGGTCATGAAGCTCCTGCGGTTCGGTTTTTCCATGGTCATTCCGGGGTTCTCCAATGCGGCCTTCCGTCCTTTCTCTGCCATGACGTCAGAACGACGCCGTGCCTCTGATGCCGATCGTCCGCGGCACGGTACGGGTCGCGAAATTCACCGGGGTCGGAGCTATTTGCCCGCGCTCGTTCAGCAGGTTCTCCCCGTAGAGCTCGATGCCGTACTGCTTCCGACTCAGCGAGAAGCGCATATTCAGCAGCTTCAGCTTGTCGTTTTCTGCAATGGCGTCGTACGTTCTCTGGAACAAGATGGAACTGCCGCGAACGTTATAGTCGACTCTGAGGCGTGCCTTCACATCGTTAGCAAGATTGGCCTGGGTTTCCGCGAATAGCGCGTAGTTGCTTTTCGGGATGTAGTTCAGCCGGTCACCAACCGCATAGGCACTGTTGGCTTTGACGGAAACGACTTCGGTATCCTGCACCGTGCCGCTCGCTCCGAACGTGATCCAGTCGGCAGGCCTCACTCTGAACGACCAATCGATGCCCTTGATGTGGGCACGCCCGATGTTGTCGGTATAGAAGACGTTGGGCGCCACCCCCAGCGTCGCAGTCTGCATGTCGGTGTAGCGACTCATGAAGCCGGCAATTTGACCGCCAAGCATGCCGCCCATGGCTTCGAATTTCGTGCCGATTTCATAGCTCCAGACACTTTCGGACTTGAACGACCCCGGGAATGCGGGATTGACGGCATTGAAGCCACCGCTTCTGAAACCCTTGGCAGCGCTCGCATATACGTTCCAATCCCGCATCAGCTTGAACGACGCATATACGCGGGGATCGACGGAATCGAAACGCTGGCCGGACTGTCCGGCGGTGGGTGCGGTCTGTTCATCGGTAAAGTAGCGAAGACCGCCGCCAAGCTGGAGCCGCTCGGTCAGGTCGAAACTGGTGTTGCCGTAGAACGACCAGCTTTTCGATTTGACTGGCGTGACACTCCTGGTGCCGGGAACAGGAAGGGGGGTGGGGCTGTTGATGAGCCCCATCTGATAAGAGGAAACCGTCTGGCTATAGTCGACATCGCGGTAAAGGGTGCCGACGGTCCATTGCCAGCGACCGGCGTCGTCGGACATGAGCCGCAACTCGCCGCTCCGCGCCTTGTCGCGATTGTCGAATCTCGACAGGACGCCGATCAGGCCATTCGGGGTCGTACTGTAATAACCTCCATCCGAGTCGTTGCGGAACATCGACCCCACGGCAAGCAGCCTGACGCCATCCGCCAGCTCCCAATCCGCGGTCAGGCTGTAGAGTTCATGACTGTTGCTGGCGGACTGAACGGCATTGGGAGCGAAAGCCGGCAGCACGAGATCGCCATCCGCATTCTCGCCGTGATTCAACGAACCCACGTCATTGCGGTGAATCTGGACCATCGGGATCAGCGACAGCCGGTCCGTCAGATGGAAGAGTCCTTTGACGCGGATCTGGGAAAATTCGCCATCGTTGATATTTCTTTGACCGGCAGTCGGTGCGTCGATCCAGCCGCCAACTCGCTCGAACGTACCGGCAACCCGGAGGGCGCTCCGATCGCCAAGAGGCAGGTTGGCCACGCCGGTGAGGCGATGCGAAAGCGAACCGCCGTCCGTATTCCAGACATCCGCGGTGGTGGTCAGGCTCGTCTTGCCGACGATGGGATCGCGGGTCAGGAATCGAACCGTACCGCCCATCGACCCCTGGCCGTAGAGCGTGCCCTGCGGACCGTTCAACACCTCGACGCGCTCGACATCGAGCGGACGAACATCGAGCCCGCCTCTGAGCGGGCCGTCGATGGCCACATCGTCCAGTTGGATGCCGACGAGCGGAAGATTCCCGCCGCCGGCGCCCTCTCCGATGCCCCGCAGCATGACGCGGTTCTGAGCCATTCCCGTAACGACGGCAGTCATCCCGGGGACGGCGAGCGCAAGGCTTTGAAGATCGGTGATCCCGCGACTTTCGATTTCATCGGCCCTCAGCGTATTGATCGCAATGGGCACGTCGATCTCGCGCTGCTTGCGTTGCTGCGCGGTCACGGTAATTGCGCCGAGCAGATGGCCATGTGGCTCGCCGTCTCGTCCACCCGGCGGCGCCCGCAAGGCGAAGGTGCCATCCCCGTTGGTACGGAATTCCAGCCCGCTGCCCGCCAGCAGGGCGCGCAGGGCGGCCTCGGGAGCGTAACTGCCCTTCAGGGCCGGGGCCCGGTGGCCCGCGACGAGATCGGCGGCAAACAGGATTTGCACGTTTGCCTGTCGCGCCAGCAGCCTGAGCGCCGAATCCAGGTTCTGCGGGGCAATGTCCAGCGCCAGGTCGCTGGCATGGGCGGTGACGGAAAACAGGCCGGCCGCGATGGCGGCACACAACCCACGGTGCAGATTGCGAGAACGAACAAGCATTTTTTTCTCCCTGAACTGATGATGGTCAGGGAGGTAGACGCTTTGGGCGACGATTCACCCAACCTGTCAACGAATCAAGGCGGGCGGCTCATCCTTTCCTTCGGGGCGGATGGCGACCAGTTCGATGCGCCCGGCGCGCCGCACGGCGCGCAGCGGCAGGGTCTGTTCCAGCGCCCAAACGAAACCCGGGCCGTCCTTGATCCGGAAGACGCCTGAAACCCGCATTCTTTCGAGGCTGCGGTCAGCGACGAGCAGCGGCTCGCTGCAATAGCGGTTCATACGGGCAACGGCTTCGCGCAGGGGCGTGCCCTCGAACACCAGGCGCCCCTCGCGCCAGGCAAATGCGGCGTCGGCATCTTGAGGCGCCGGCTCGCCGACGCCGCCGGGCGTCACGGACAGGCCCATGCCGGCGGTTAGGCGGCGTGTCGTTCCGCCGCCGCGCGGGCTGACGTCCACCTCGCCTTCAGCAACGGAGACACTTGCCCGCTCGCCGTCTTCCAGACGCACACCGAAACGGGTGCCGATATCGACGATGCGTCCGGCGCGAGTCTCGACCTCGAAGCGGCGTTCGGGCCGATGCTCGACGATGAACCAGGCTTCGCCGCGATCGAGCACGACGCGCTGGGACGACGGCGAAAGGTGGATGGTCGCCGTGCTGCCAGCATCGAACTGGATGCGAGAACCATCATCGAGAACGATCTCCCGCTGCTCGTTGCCGGCCGTGGCGACGTGCAAGGTTCGTTCCGGCCCCTCCCAGCCGGCAAACCGCAGAATGCCGGCGAGCGCCAGCAATACGCCGACCGCGGCCAACGCCGGCCGCCAAGGCCAGGTCCACGGCCGACGCCGGGGAGCGGGCCGGCGCTCGGCCTGCACGGCCGGGCTACCGGCGAGATCACCAACCGCCACCCAGAGTGCGCACAGTTCCTCGAATTCCCTGCGATGGCGCGCGTCGGCGGCCAGCCAGGCATCCAGTCGCCGCCGGTCATCGCCATCGAGCCCCCCCGACTGGTGACGCGCCAGCCAAAGGGCGGCCTGCTCGCGGATACTCGCCGAAGAAGGGGGTGATGCACTCATCCGGGGGAGCATACCCGTCCGCTGCGCGGCTTGCCAAACGGGCGAAGTCAACGCCCCGCCGCCTCGTCGAGCAGTTCGCGCAGACGCAGGATGGCCTGGGCAATGTGGCGTTCGGCCATCTGACGCGAAATGCCCATGCGTTGCGCCACCTCGACTTGCGACAGCCCCTCGAAGCGGTTGAGTACGAAGGCGCGCCGGGATTGCGGCGGCAACCTTTCCAGCGCAGCCTCGACTTTGCTCAAACTCTGCCGGACCGCGGCGATTTCCTCGGGGCCGGGTTCGGCGGAGGGTATGTCGTCGAACTCCGGCATATTGCTTTCCTCATGCCGTCTGCACTGTTCCCGATGGTGGCTTACGATGAGATTGCGCGCGATCCGGTAGGCGAAGGCCAGCGGGTCGCGAATGGCGACTCCGTCGCGACCCGAGAGCCGCAGAAACACTTCCTGGGTCAGGTCAGCGGCGGTGTCCTTGCAGCGCAGGCGGGCGGAAATGAAACCGTGCAGTTCCGAAGCATGGCGGCGATAGAGATCGAGGATCGGCGATTGTCGCGGCATGGCACGGAGCAAACGGAAGAAACGGTGGGAGGCATTCCTGATCATGCAGGCCCCTCGGCGGGATGATGCGTGACCGCCCACCTCTCGTCGCCCTCGGGAACGGAGCGCATCCTACGTCCATGGGAAAGTTTGCAAAATGTGACAAATTGCCGCGGCAGCGGCGGATCGCCGAGGAAAGGCGAATGCAAACGCCGCGTCGCACAGGCCGTTCCGACCTTTTTCCGGCGATCTGCGGCCGGCCACCGACCCTTCCTGCGCTTACTGTTCCAACCCGTAGTATTGGTTGAAACAGCGCACCAGCCGGGTCGTTTCATCGGCCGTCAGCGGCTCGACGCCGCGCGGGTCGCGCCCCGCGCAGCACGGAGAGCCGCCGCCGGCGCCTAGAACTCGTACTTCACCGAGGCGAGGAAGCTGCGCGGCATCCCTGGCATGATCGACGCACGGCCGCCGCCCGAGGCATAGTATTTCTTGTCGAGCAGGTTGTAGACGTTCAACTGCGCCGTCAGCCGGTTCTGCCCAATACGCTGCGTGTAGGCAACCAGAGCATCGACCCGCCCGTAGCCCGACAGCCTATAGCTGTTCGCCGCATCGCCCATCCGCTCGCCGACGGCGATCACACCCAGGCCCGCCTTGTAGGCATCGTTGAACTGCCAGGTGCCCCAGACGCTGCCCTGGCTGTGCGGCGCATTCTCCAGGCGATTGCCCTGCAGTCCGTCGTTGTTGCGGACATAGCGGGCGTCCATGTGCGCAAAGGTCGCCAGGAGCTTGAGCCGGTCCGTGATCTGCCCGGATACGTCGGCCTCGATGCCCCGGCTGCGTGCTTCGCCGGCCACGATCTGGAACAGGGAATCGGCAGGGTCGGCCGTCAGCATGTTGTCGCGCGTCAGATCGAACAGCGAAACCGTCGAGGTCAGCCGTTTGTCCGCCGACTCCGCCTTGAAGCCGATCTCCCACTGCTCGGCGCACTCGGGATCGAACGCCTCGCCCGTCGCGCTCAGGCCGTTGTTGACGCCGAAGGATTCGGTGTAGCTGCCATAGACCGACAACCCCTCGCGCAGTTCGTAGAGCACGCCGACGCGCGGGCTGAACTGCCTGTCGGTCAGGCCGATGCGTCCGGCCTTGGCGGCATCCAGCGAAACAGGGGAGGCGTTCTGCCCGGTGTTGGCGCGGTCGTAGCGTCCGCCGATCAGTGCGGATTCAACCGGTCGATGCAACACACTAAAGCCTGCGCAAGCAGAAGGAGT